>NZ_CP013383.1:0-2709855 GCF_001523915.2 Burkholderia sp. LA-2-3-30-S1-D2
ATGGCCACGAAGCGCGCCAAGAAAACCGATGTGGATGTGGTGAGTGCCAGTTCAGCCGAATTGCGTAAGGCCGTCGAGGCGATCGCAATTCAGCCGAAGAGCGGCAAGATCACGCTCCTGACCCGCAAGCTGTTCAACGTCCTGCTCGCCGTCGCGCAGCAGGCCGACGACTCGGGCGATACCTATCGCGCGCTGCTGTCGGACATCGTCGCCAACTCCGCCTTCGATTCGAACGACACCGCGCTGGTGAAGGAACACCTGCGCCGTATGGTGTCGGTGCAGGTCGAATGGAGCTCGGGGACGTCGAGCCAGAAGCCGGGCCGCAAGTGGGGGATCTCGACACTGATCGCCGATGCCGAAATTCTTGAGGATCCGGCCACGCGCCGCGTGTGGGTCGAATTTTCATTTGCACCGAAGATCAAGAAGAAGCTGCTCGACCCGGTCCAGTACGCGCGTCTGAGCCTGCAGTTCCAGAGCCAGCTGCGCAGCAGCGCTGGTCTTGCGCTCTACGAAATCTGCGTGCGTTACCTGACGAACCCGAGCCATCTGACGATGCGCGAGCCGTGGGAATGGTGGCGTCCGATCCTGTCGGGCACGCCCGATACGGAAGCCGGCGACGAGGCGAAGCGCGAGTACAAGTACTTCAAGCGGGACTACCTGCGTCCGGCGATCGCCGAGGTCAATGCGGTCACCAACATTTTCGTCGAGCTGATCGAGCATCGGGAAGGGCGGCGGGTCGCGGAGATCCAGTTCCGCGTGACCGAGCGCAAGCAGCCGATGCTCGCGCTCGACGAGCATCCGAACGTGTTCGACAGCACGCTGGTCGACCGGATGGTGAAGCTCGGGATTCCGCTCAAGGAAGCGCAGACGCTCTACGCGGACAGCGAGGAAAACCGGATTCGCGCCGCGCTACAGATGACCGAGCAGCGGATGCGCAGCACGACGCTGCCGCCGGTGCGCAGTGCGCCCGCGTTGTTCAAGGACGCGCTGAAGAAGGGTTATGCGCCGCCGGTCGAGTCCGTCGACGCGCTGCCTTCCGGCGCGCCTGCCGCGAAGGCCGTTTCGGCGCAGCCGGACGATCTGAAGGCACGTCTGTTGAGCGAATTCGCGGCGTTCCGCCGCAAGGAAGCGAAGGTGTTGTACGAGGAGCAGGGCGACGCGGAGCGCGAAGTGGCGCGCGAGTCGTTCGAGTCGGAAGTGTTGCCGACGATGGGCTCGCACCTGCGCGACGACTGGCGCAAGCGCGGCCTCGATTCGAAGCTGGCCGAGACGGCCTTTTTCGACTGGCTTGCCCAGAAAACCTGGGGCGAGCCGACCGACGGCGACCTGCTGTCGTTCACGCTGAATCAATCCCGGGCCGCCTGAGGCCCGTTCAGGCCCCTCTGACGGGCCGTCGCCGGCCGCCCGCCCGTCCGGCGGGCCCGGCGCCTCGCCAGGCCCTGGCGGCCATTTCCATCAGTCCGACAACAGCATCCGCTCGAGCTGCTCGAGGATCGCGTCGCGCTTGTCCTTCGGGAGGCCGCGCAGGCGCAATTCGATGCGGTCTTCGCCATACGACTTCAGGTCGCCAACCGACTTGCCGCCGAGCTTGATCTCGAGACGCTGCGCATAGCGCTGGCGGCCCGCCGGCTTCGGCGTTTCCTGTGCCGCGACGCGGCCCTTGACGATGTCCGACACTTGGCGCGTGCTGAGATCGTCGGATACGATCTTGTTGATCAGCCGCAGCGTCGCCTCGGTGCCGCGCGCATTGTGATAACGGCCGACCTGATACGCCATGTTCGAACCGAAGCGATCGGGGCGTGCGACCATCTCCTGCATCACGCTTTCCGGCAGCTTGCCGATCGACAGCGCAACCGCGACCGTCGATTCGTCGAGGCCGAGATGCTCGGACAGTTCCTTCTGACTCTGGAAATGTTTGTCGTCGAGGAAGCGGCGCCATACGACGGCGTTGTCGAACACCGTCTGCGAATCGCGTTGCACGTTCAGGTCGTAGCCGAGCTTGTAGCTCTGGATTCCGATCGGCACGTCGATCACGATCGCCTTCACCGACTCCTTGTTCGCTTCCTTCAACGCACGCACACGACGGCCGCCGTCGCTGACGAAATACGAACCCGGATTGTCGTAGTCCGGAATCACGTGGATCGCCTGCTGCTGCCCTTGCTTCGCGAGGTTGACCGCGAGTTCGGCAATCGACGACTTCAGATAGAAGTGCCGCGGGTTGAACGGGCTATGCTTGATCGCCTTCAGCGACAGCTCGATCACCTGGCCGGGCGCATAACGATTCTCGAGGCGCCACGCGCGATATTGCGGTGACTCGTCGGTCGGCGGATCGAGCAGGACGTCCGGTGCCGGCGGCGGCGCGATGTCCTTCTTGGCGGACTTCGTCGGGGCCGGCGTGGCCGTCTCGGATTTGACGATGCCATCGATGGCATTCAGCCGATCAAGCGCCGTGCGCTTCTCGCTCGTCGTGATATCCGGGCGCGCCTGGAATCCTTTTGCAAATTGGGAGGGTTTCATGCGACTCCTTTATGCGCATAAAGTCAGGGCAGCATGGCGACGATTTCGTCGGCACATGCGCGGATTTCCGCAGCGGCCAGCTTGGCGCCGCGATCGTTCATCTGCAGCACGGTCTGACCGAGCGCCATCGCCTGCTTGTACGCTTCCCGGGTCGGGATTTGCGTCTTCAGCAACGGGAAGCCGAGTTCCTCGAGTGCGCGCTTGAGCTCGCGGGTCAGCATGCGCTTCTCCTCCGTCTTGTTCAGCAGGAAGACGGCGCGGAGGTCCTCGTTCATCACCTGCGCCTGCTGGATCAGCTTGACCAGCCCAACGCTCGACCAGTAATCGGCCGGCGACGAGGAAGTCGGGATCACGGCGATCGATGCGGCCAGCAGCACGACGCCGGAGACCTTCTCGGTGATCGACGGCGGGCAATCGACGACGATGATGTCGTAGTCGTTGATGAACTTCTTGATTTCGCGATGGATCTGGCCGCCGGCTTCGGCGAGGTTGACGACCGGGAACGGGATGCCGGCGTCGCTATCACCGGATGCGCTCGACCAGTGAACCAAAGTGTTTTGACCGTCTGCGTCGATGACGAGGACGCGCTTCCCTTTCTCATGGAATGCCGCGCCGAGGTGCATGGCAATCGTGCTTTTGCCGACGCCACCTTTTTGTTGAGTGACTGCAATGATTTCCGCGGCCAATTTTCACTCCTGTTTTTGGTCGTTGGAATTCTACAGGACGATATTTATATTTCAATGAAATTGTCGTTCGCCAACTACGCGTTAGCCATTCGGGCTATTGGTTTATGCGCATAAACGAGCGGGTGATGCCGGATGGCCGGCACCGGTGGACGCGAGGTTACTGCGTTGGAGGATGAACGGAGATAGTCGTGACGGCGGGCGGCTTCGGTCTCACGTTCGGCACGCTTATCCACGCAATGTATCGGTGCTGCCCTTTCGATCATTGAAGGGGGCTGCTGCCTTGGTGTCGGGGAGTTTGTGCGCATAAACTTCGGCGGTATTGGAGAGCATCGGCGAGTCTGAGTCCTCGCTCGCGCGCCCCACTCCGATGACGAACGCCGCGCGGCTCAGGCCGATGCGGTGCATACGTGCCATGTTCAGTGACGAAGCGTGCTGGCCGTCCCCCGCTGTGTTTATGCGCATAAACGATCGAGCGGCTCGGCCGATATCAACGGTCGCACGGTCGGCAGACATGCATAAAGACGACCGTATGGCGATGCCACGGACGCCATCGCATATTGCGCTGATGATCGTTCGGGGCATCGAAGTGTCCGGGCCGACCGCGATATCAGCGGTCGTCTCCACCCAGGGACGCGATAGCTTTCTGCGCATAAACCCAGCGACGGATACATGAGGTGGCTCAATGTCGGCGCCGGCAACACGGCGTGACGATGAGCTTATCCCCCGGGCTATTCGCCGACGAAGAAGGCCTCGGAAATTTCCCATGCAACGCACTTTATGCGCATAAACGCATCAAGCCGGCTGCGCGCTCATCGGCGCAATGCACGCTCTCTGCACGCCACACCGAGACTCCAATCCCCCTTCCTCCCGTGTGCAGACATCCCGCCGAAACACCCGCAACCAGACTGGCTACAATACGGGCCTTTCTCATGCAGGCCCGAACGATGATCACGATCTACCACAACCCCCGCTGCTCGAAGTCCCGCGAGACACTTGCACTGATCGAGACGCTGAACACCACTGGCACGCCGGTGAACGTCGTCGAGTACCTGAAGACGCCGCCGACGGTCGAGGAACTGGAAGCGCTGCATCGTCAGCTTGGGCGCCCGGTGCGCGACATGCTTCGCGAAGGCGAGGAGCCGTACAAGACGCTGGATCTGGCCCGTGCGAATCTGACGGACGCGGAGGCCTACGAAGCGATTGCGGCGCATCCGATTTTGCTGCAGCGTCCGATCGTCGTGTATCGAGGCAAGGCAGCCATCGGCCGCCCGCCCGAGTCGGTGCGGGCGCTGTTCGAATAATTTTAGTTCGACGTATTTTTCTTATCGAATCATCCCTGCGCGACTGCGCGGGGATCGACCGACAAAATTCGCAACCGCCAACCACCTCCGACGCCGCGCAGCGGACAGCCCGTATTCGACGCGCGCGCCCCGCGAGCTGCCTCAAGCGTCGACCCTACGACGTCAACAACGACATCGCCAACTGCAACGCGTCACCACGGATCGACATCGGCAACCTAGCCCTCTCGCCCGTCGCCCGACGATTCATCCCGATCACCCCCCGCTTCATCCCCTGTCCCCCGCCCCGCCGCCGCATGCGCTGCCGTTCGCAGCAGCGCGATCTGCTCGCGATATGCGCGGCATCCACTGCAAGCCGGCAGATGCACGTGCACCTGCATGCGCTCATGGAGCGTCAACGCTCGGTCGAGCGCATCCGAGAGCAGTCGCGTCACGTCTTTACATTTCCCCAGCAGCATCTTCGGTCGTCAGTCCTTTTTCGCTCAGGCAGGTGCGCAGGCGCGTGCGCGCCCGATACAGCAGCACGCTGCAATGATTCGTCGTCAACGTAAGTTCGCTGCAGATGTCGTCAATCTCGACGTCGAGGAATTCGCGCATCATGAACACGCGTCCGATGTGTTCCGGCAGATGGTCGAGGCAGGCCTGGAACAGCGTCCAGAACTGCTGTTGCCGCAACAGCGTCTCGGGGCCCGCCCACGGTCGCGGCTTCGTGTGCGCGGCCCAGTGCCCGTTTTCCTTGAACAACTCGCGATCGAGCCCGGATTCGCCATCGAGCTCCGCATCGAGTGCGGACAGACTCACCGTCCGCTGCCGTAAACGCAGAATGTCGATCAGCTTGTTGCGCAGGATGCCAAATACCCAGGTCTTGTGGGCCGACCGTCCCGCGAACTCGCCCGCATGCGTCCACGCAGCGGTCAGCGCTTCCTGCACGGCATCCTCGGCCGCATCGGCATCGCGTAGCTGGAGTCGTGCGAAGCGCAACAGGTCGCGGCGCAGTTGCGCGAGATAGGCAGGGTCGTCGTATGCGGACGGCATGGCGGATCGGGAGCCTTACGAAGCGGAGGCGATCGTGTGCGCGCCACCGGGCGGGCGCATCGCGGTGCGAGCAGCTTACTGGGCGAGACGCCGCGCCGCAATGGATGTTCCGTCACGAATTCATGAAGCCGGTCGGCGCGCTGCGCTATGCTTTCCGGAGCCCCGCGTCGCGCGTTGTGAAATCGCGACGCGGGCGTTCTGTAACATCAGATCATAACGGTCAAGTTATCCACAATTTCTGTGGAAAACCTTGTGGAAAGTCGGCTGGTTTGCCCCGTGGGACGGCTCGCGGGCTGGCTTGCCTATAAACAGACCTTTTTTGCCTGTTCGGAATCAATCGATCCGATTCCTCACTCACCGGAAGGAGAAAGCCATGTCCTATCGTGTTGCAGTCGTCGTCGGCAGCCTGCGTCGCGGTTCCTGGAACCGCGCGCTCGCGCATGCCGCAATCTCGCTCGCCCCCGCCGATTTCTCTTTCGAATTCGTCGAGATCGGCGAACTGCCGCTGTACAGCCAGGACTACGACACGGATTTTCCGGAAGTCGCGAAGCGCTTCAAGCAGTCGATCGAAGCGGCCGACGCGGTGCTGTTCGTCACACCCGAATACAACCGCTCGATCCCGGGCGTGCTGAAGAACGCGCTTGACTGGGGCTCGCGCCCGTGGGGTCACAACTCGTGGTCCGGCAAGCCGGGCGCCGTGCTGGGCACGTCGCCGGGCGCGGTCGGTACCGCGCTCGCGCAGCAGCACCTGCGCAACGTGCTCGCGTATCTCGACGTGAAGATGCTCGGGCAGCCGGAAATGTTCATCAAGCATGACCCGGCGCGCATCGACGACGAGGGGCAGATCGTCAGCGAGGACACCCGCAAGTTCCTGCAGGGTTTCGTCGATCGCTACGTCGACTGGGTGCGCGTGCTGAAGGCGGCCTGATCGCTGTTCCCTTCCCACTGCCGGCACCGGCCCGCATGCCGCGGGTCAGGCGCCGGCGTGCCGCGCATCGCGTGCTTCGCGAATGCCGAGCAGGATCTCGTCGAGCAGCGCGATGTCGAACGGCTTCGACAGCACGCGCACGTTGACGGTACGCGTGCGGTCGAGTTCCTCCGCGTATCCCGTGACCAGGATCACGGGCAGCTTCCCCGGCCGCTTGTCAATCGCTTCGGCGAGATCGATGCCGTTCAGGCGGCCCGGCATGTGGATATCCGAGATCACCAGATCGAATGCGTCGTTCGCGGCCGCGCCCTCGATCAGGCGCAACGCGTCGTCGGCGGTGGGTGCGTAGGTGACGCGGTGCCCGAGTAGCGTCAGCAGCGCTTCGGTGCCGGCTGCGACTTCACTGTTGTCCTCCACCAGCAGCACATGCAGGCCCGCCAGCGCGCCGGCGTCGTGCGAGACGGGCTGTGACCGCGGGACGATGTCCTCGACGCGTGCGCGCGGCAGGTAAAGGCGCACCGACGTCCCGGCGCCGACCGCGCTGTCGATCGTCGCGAGGCCGCCCGAGCGCTCGCAGAACGCGAACACTTGCGGCAGCCCGAGCCCCGTTCCCATTCCCTGCGCCTTCGTCGTGAACAGCGGCTCGAACGCGCGCGCGAGCACGTCGGGCGCCATGCCCGAGCCCGTATCGTCGAGCGAGATCTGAACGAAGTCGCCGATCAGCGGAAAGCCGTCCTCGCGGCGCAGCGTCACGTTGCGCGCGCCGACCGTGAAGCGGCCGCCGACCGTCATCGCATCGCGCGCGTTGACGGCGAGATTGATCACCGCGAGCTCGAGCTCCGCGACATCGACCCGGATCGGCCAGATGCCGGGCTCGATCGCGACGACCAGCGACGACTTCGAACCGAGCGACGTCTTCAGCAGTTCGCGGCACGTGCCGAGCCACTGGCCGACGTCGATCGTTTCGTTGTGCAGCGGCTGCTTGCGCGCGACGCCGAGCAACTGGCGCGTGAGCGACTGGCCGTTCTTCAGCGCGCGTTCGATCGCGCCGAGTTCCTTGTCGAGATGCTGGACGCCGCGTCGCCGCGCGATCTGCACGTTGCTCGAGATGATCATCAGCAGGTTGTTGAAGTCATGCGCGACGCTGCCGACCAGGTTGCCGAGCGCCTGCATCTTGCGCGACTGCCGGTATGCCGATTCGATCGAGCGCCGCATCGACGCTTCGGCCTGCCAGCGGTCCCAGGCTTCCTCTTCCGCCTTCAACCGCTTCAGCGACAGCCAGATCACCGACCACAGCGCGATCGACGGCGCGAACATCGAGATGAACAGCACGCTCAGGTGTTCGTACCATTCATGCCAGATCGCGGAGGTGCGGTACGCACACGTCACGTACACGGGGTAGCTGCCGACCTGGCGGTACGCGACGATCTCGCTGCTGGCGCCGTCGTGGCGCACGCGCACGACGCCCGCGCGCGGATCGTTGCGCGCGTTGCCGAACGTGGCCGTGAGATCGGTATGCGCGAGCGATGGCGGCGGTGGATACGACGCGATCACCGCGCCGTCGGAGCGCGCGAGCGCCATCGTCATCGGCGTGGCCGCGCCGCCGAGCAGGTTGCGGTAGAACGCATTGAAATACGACGACTTCAGCGCGATCGAGACCATCCCGGCGAACGAACCGTCGCTGTGGCGTCGCGCCACGCCCGTGTTGAACACGGGGATGTTCTCGAGCTTGAGCGGCCCCATCATCAGCTTCGAGATGTGCTCGATCACCTTGCCGTCGCGGATGCCGGCGAAGTCGTCGCGGTACGCGATCGACGCATAGGGCGCCGGATAGTAGAGGCTGTTCGCGAGCAGCATCCCGCTCGCACCGAAGATCGACACCGCGGCCACCTGCGGATAGCCGCCGCCGATCGTATTCAGCGCTTCGTGGATGTCGGATTCGTGGCGGCGCACGGTGGCGTCGTCCATGTCCTGCACGAGGTCGACGATGCGCGCATCGAGCGTCTCGCTCAGGTCGAACACCTTGAGCGCATGCTCCTCGGCGACGCGCACGGTGCGCATCGTCACGTCGCTCGCCGCGGCCTCGCGTGCCGTCAGGTCGTTGTACGCCATGACCGACACGTAGATGCACGGCAGCACGATCGCCGCGACCAGCAGCACGATCAGCGTCACGCGCCGGACAGCGAAATCGTGCTCGGGTGCGCCGGACGCATAGCTGCCGTCGTCCTGCCAGTCGTCGGCGGGCGGGGAGGCGGGTGTGCGGGAGTCGGCGGGACGTTCGGACGTCATTGAGGAAGGCGGGCCAGGCTGAGATGTTCAATCATAAACGAGTTGCGCTTGCTCTCCGTACCGGCGCACGGATGTGCAACCTGATGATTCCGACAGGTGCGAAATGAAAGTTTGAAAACGCTATGAATCCGGCAGCGCAAACGTACACAAAGAAAAATTTTGCGTGCTTATCCTGAAAATGGCCGCGACTGTTTTCGGAATGCCGCGCGATCGAACCAATTCTGTTCGAAATGGTGAAAATGGCGAGTTGCACTGCCCTCGGTTTACTCAGAGAATCGCGCCTTGCTTTCCCTATGACAGATATATGCGCCCGCCGGCGTTCGCGGCGCGGTGTGTCGCGTGCCTCGCGCCGCGACGCCCACGCGCGGCCGCACGGTGGGGCCCACGCTTGATTGCATGGCGCCTCAAGAAGTGCGCCGCGCAGTCGTTAACGCGAGAGAGACCATTCCGTATACCGCTTCGCCGCCATGCCTTTGCCGATCGTGATCGCCGACGACTCCTTGCTCGCTCGCAAACTTCTGACAAAGGCACTGCCGGGAGACTGGGACGTCGACGTCGCGTATGCGGCGAATGGTCGCGAGGCTCTGGCGCTCTATCGTGACGGCAAAGCTTCCGTGATGTTTCTGGACCTGACGATGCCCGACATGAACGGCTATCAGGTGCTCGAGACACTGCGCCACGAAGATCTGAACACGTTCGTGATCGTGGTATCCGCCGATATTCAGCCGCAGGCGCAAGCACGCGTGCGCGAGCTGGGCGCGATCGCATTCGTTGCCAAGCCCGTGACGTCGGAGGCGTTGCTGCCCATTCTCAAGGAGTATGGGTTGTATGCCTGAATCGGTGTTCACGGCGGAGCAACGCGACGCGTTGCAGGAGATCGCCAACCTCGCGATGGGCCGCGCCGCTGCACGGCTCGCGCTCCTGCTCGGGCATTTCATCGAGCTCTCGGTACCGCGCGTGCGCGTCGTGAAGGCTGCCGATGCGGGCGACGCGCTGCGCGAGATGACGGGCATCCACGAGAACGTGACGGCCGTGCGCCAGGGATTCCGTTCCGACATCAAGGGCGAGGCGATCGTGCTGTGCCGCAGCGCGGGCGTCGCGCGGCTCATGTCGCTGATGGACCGCACGTTCGGCGACGGCGTGTACGCCGGCATGGCCACGCAGGACGAACTCGTGTTCGATGTCGCGAACGTGCTAATGAGCGCGTGCGTCGCGTCGATTCTCGACGAACTCGGCCGCAAGCCCGTGTTCTTCCCGCCGGGGCTGCTCGGCGCGAACGTGTCGTTCGACGACGTGTTCCAGCCGACCGCGCTCGCATGGAGCGTCGCGCTGCTGCTCGAAGTGAACTTCGGCCTCGAGGATCACGCATTCCGCGCACATTTCGTGATGCTGATGGCCGAGGATTCGATCCGGCTGATGGGCGACGCGCTCGACGCGTTGCTGTCCGCGCTATGACCGCTACCCCGATCACCACCGCCGCGTCGCTGAGCGACCTCGTGATCGAACGGGTCGGCTTCGGCCTGTTCGTGCTCGACCGCACGATGAACGTGCTGATGTGGAATCGCTTCATGCAGGACCACAGCGGTATCCCGGCTGCCGACGTGATCGGCCGCAACCTGTTCGACCGCTTTCCGGAACTGCCGCGCGCATGGCTCGAACGCAAGCTCGAGAGCGTGTTCCAGCTCGGCAGTTTCGCATTCAGCTCGTGGGAGCAGCGGCCCTACCTGTTTCGCTTCGAACACGACCGGCCGATCACCGGCGGCGTCGACTACATGCAGCAGGACTGCACGTTCATGCCGCTCACGCGTGGCCGCGAAGTCGAGGCCGTGTGCGTGACGATCTCGGACGTCACGCACGTGAGCGTGATGCAGCGCGAGCGCGAGGAGGCGGTCGCGAAGCTGCGCGAGCATGCGAATCGCGACGGCCTTACCGGCATCGCGAACCGGCGCTTCTTCGAGGCGCGGCTCGGCGACGAGTTCGCGCGCTGGCAGCGCTACGGCGGTGACCTGTCGGTGCTGCTATTCGACCTCGACCACTTCAAGACGATCAACGACCGGTTCGGGCATGCGGCCGGCGATGCGGTATTGCGCGAGACGGCGCGCCGCGTCGCGTCGATCGTGCGCGCGCAGGATACGTTCGGCCGCTTCGGCGGCGAGGAATTCGCGCTGCTGCTGCCGTGCACGAATCTCGACGAGGCGATGCGGGTGGCCGACAAGGTGCGCGACGCGATCGGCAGCACGCCGGTCGACGCGGAAGGCGTCAGCGTGCCGGTGACGGCGAGCGTCGGCTGCGCGTGCGCGACGGCGGGCGCGTTGGCGTTCGACACGCTCGTCAACGAGGCCGACACCGCGCTCTATCGCGCGAAGCGGCTCGGGCGCGATCGGTCGGTCGCCTACGCGTAACCGCCGCGCCGCCGCTTCACGCGTGCGATCCGCGCCGTTCAGCTTTTCGCGATATCCACGAGCACGCCGGCCAGTACGGCCGGCTGCGACATGAACGGCGAATGGCTGCTGTCGAGCTGGTGCACGTGCGTCGGATTACCGGGCACGAACGCGTCGGCTTCGTCGATGAAGCGCTGCTGCAGCGCGGGCAGGATCACGCGATCCGCCAGGCACTTGATGTAGTGACGATCGATCGCGCCCCAGCGCGCGGTGGTCGTCGGGATCGCGGTCGCGAACGGCGCGGCCGGCACGTCGCAGGTCATCAGGTTCGCCACCGCCTCGAAGTCGGCCTGCGGGACGTCGTCGTACAGCGCGCGCTTCGCGAGCGCGCGATACGCGGCATCGCCGCTGCGCGGATCGATCCGCAGCGCGCCCGCGACGCGTGGGCTCGCGAGCATCAGCGCGCCCAGCATTTCGCCCTTGTTTTCGGGCGCACGCACGTAGTCGAGGCCCGGCACGCCCGACGCGGGCATGAACGCCGCGAGATAGACGACCTTCGCGATTTTCTCCGGCGCGCGCTCCGCCGCGGCCGTGATCGCGAGGCCGCCCATGCTGTGGCCGACGAGCACGACCTTGCCGTGCCCGAGCGCGTATGCGTCGTCGACCGCCTGCATCACCTGTGTCGCGTAATCGTCGAGCGTGGTATTCGCCACCGGCGACGGCTCGGCGCCGAATGCGTCCTCGTCGAGCGGCCGTTCGAGATACGACGCGGGAAAGCGGGCGTTGATGCCGTGCGCAGGCAGGTCGCGCGCGATCGACAGGTAGCCGCGCGCGGCCAGCGCGGCCGCGACGTGCGCGTAGCACCACGCACCATGCCACGCGCCGTGCACAAGCACGAAAACGGGATGGCCGGATTGCGCGGCAGCGGTTACATTCGTCTCCATGGTGTCCGTGTCTTTTTCGAGAGAGGTGTTCATCTTAGACGAAGCCGCGCGCGTCCAAGCATGAACGCGCGGCCCGACCGTGCGCGTGCCCGGATCGGCTGCCGCGATGAGGCCCTTTTGTCTCGTTCAGGCCACAATTCGTCCTGATCTGATTTGAATTTGCGCCGAAGCGCGCTAATTTGACGCTTTGCTTCCGATTGCGCCCCATGAACGTCGACTACCTCTTCTACCGGCGGCCGGACAAGCCTGGCCCCTATTCGCTCGACGACCTGGGCGAGATCGCGCCGCCGATCGGCCCTGGCGACGTGGTGCGCGCGGGGATCGCGCGCGTGTTCGAGCAGATCGACTGGCAGGAGTCGCCCGACGTGCCGGGCGCGTGGTTCGGCACCGGCGGCCCGTCGTTCCAGTTTACGGCGGACCCCGACGGGCGCGTGACGAGCTTCATGGGCTCGCGCCTCGAACGCCGCTCGATGCTGCAGCTGACCCGTGAAATGGGGCTCATTGCGCTCGATCTGCAGCGCGACATCGTCTACGGCTGACGGGCGGCGCGACGCCGCTCTCGGGCGCGCCCGGCCACGCAGGCCCGAGCCCCCTGACGGCCTGCCGGGCGCGGCGCGTCTCCGCCCTTCGAACTTCAAAGATTGCTATACTTTCGCCCAATTCCGGCATCCGGCCGGTAATTTGTGCCTGTCTGCGTCGATCGTTCGCATATCTCGCACGCATTTGACGCCCTGACCAACCCAGCCGGGCATGGCTTCTTCAATCGCCCCGCGTGGGTGTCTCCGTGGAGCTCGTCTTGGCCGTTTCCAATCTCGTCGTGGACGAACAAGAAACCGACGCCGCTGCCGTCACATCGGGCAGTTCTTTCTATCTGGCGATGCGCATCCTGCCGGCGGTGCAGCGCGACGCGATGTTCCAGGTCTACGCGTTCTGCCGCGCGGTCGACGACATCGCCGACAGCGACTTGCCGCGCGCCGAGCGCAACGCGGGCCTCGATCGCTGGCGCGCGGACATCGACGCGTGCTTCGCCGGCCAGCCGCCGCGCCATCTGGTCGCGCTCGAGCGCGAGATCCGCGCATTCGACCTGAAGCGCGAGGACTTCCACGCGATGATCGACGGGATGGCGATGGACGCCGCCGAGGACATCTGCGCGCCGGACGAACCGACGCTCGACCTGTTCTGCGATCGCGTGGCGAGTGCGGCCGGCCGTCTGTCGGTAAGGATTTTCGGGATCCCGGAGGCGGAAGGCATCGAGCTGTCGCACCACCTCGGCCGCGCGCTGCAGCTGACGAACATCCTGCGCGACATCGACGACGACGCGGCGATCAACCGCTGCTACCTGCCGCGCGAGCTGCTCGCGCGCGAAGGCATCGCGATCACCGATCCGGCGACGATCGTGCGCGACCCGGCGCTGCCGCGCGTGTGCGCAACGCTCGTCGAGCGTGCGCTCGAGCATTTCCGCGCGGCGGACGCCGTGATGGATCGCTGCACGCGCGCGCAGGTCAAGGCGCCGCGCATCATGTCAGGCGCGTACCGCTGCATTCTGGAAGCCGCGATTGCGCGTGGCTTCGCCGCCCCGCGCGTGCCGCTGCGCAAGCCGAAGGCGCGCATGCTGATGATCGCCGCGCGCTACGCGCTGTTCTGAGCCAATGCCCAGAACCGTCCACGTGATCGGTGCAGGACTCGCGGGCCTGTCGGCCGCCGTCGAGCTGCAACGCCGCGGGCGGCGCATCGTGCTGCACGACGCGCATGCGCATGCTGGCGGCCGCTGCCGCTCGTGGTTCGACGAGACGCTGAACACGACGCTCGACGGCGGGCTGCACCAGGTCTTCGCGGGGCAGTCCGCGACGCAGCGCTACCTGCGCGCGATCGGCGCGGCCGATCAGCTCACGGGGCCCGCACTGCCTGAATATCCGGTGATCGACGTCGCGTCGCAGCAGCGCTGGACGCTGCGCTTCGGCAACGGGCGCTGGCCGTCGTGGCTGTTCGATGCCGCGTCGCGTGCGCCGGGCACCACGCCGCTCGACTACCTCGCGCTGGCGTCGCTCGCGTTCGCGCGCACCGGGCGCTCACTCGCACAGGCGATGCGATGCGACGGCGTGCTGTGGGATCGTTGGCTGCGGCCGTATTTTCTCGGGGCGTTGAACGTCGAACCACGCCACGCGAGCGCCGAGCTCGCGCGCGCGGCACTGTGCGGCATGTTTGCCGCGGGCGGCCCCGGTTGGCGCCCGCTCGTCGCGCGCCACGGCCTCGGCAGCGCATTCGTCGAACCGGCGCTGCGGATGCTGCAGCACGGCGGCGCGCAGATCCGCCTGAACTCGCGGCTCGATGCGTTCGAATTCGGCGCGCACGGCAACGCGGTCGATGCGGTGGCGATCGGCGGCGAGCGTGTCGATCTCGCGCCGGGCGACGCGGTCGTGCTGGCTGTGCCGCCCGAGGTCGCGCAGCCGCTCGTCCCGGATCTCACCGCGCCCGACACGTTCAGCGCGGTCGTGACCGCGTATTTCGCGGTTGATACACCGGCGGGCAGCCCGCTGCAGACGGCCGTCGTCAACGGCATCGTCGACGCGGTGCGCGCAGGCGATGGTCCGCTCGCGGCGACGATCCGCGACGCGGGCCGCTGGCTCGACATGCCGCGCGATGCGCTCGCGCGGCGCATCTGGGAAGACGTCGCGCGCGTGACCGGCGCGAACCCGGAAACCCTCCCCGCGTGGCAGCTCGTCGTCGAGCCGCGCGCGGGGTTTGCGGCGGTGCCGTCGCAGGAAATGAAACGTCCGGCCGTGCGTACGCGCTGGACCAATCTCGTGCTGGCGGGTGACTGGATTGCCACCGGCTTGCCCGCCACGATCGAGGGCGCGATCCGTTCCGGCCAACTGGCCGCGGACGTGCTCCAGACACAATAAGAGAGGGACCGATGAACGATCTCACCGATATGGCTAACCTGTCCGCCGGCACCGTGCCGGCCGGACTCGACGCGGCTGTCGCCAGCGCGACCGACGCGCTGCTGGCCGCGCAGAACGCGGACGGACACTGGGTCTACGAACTCGAAGCCGATTCGACGATTCCCGCCGAATACATACTGCTCGTCCACTATCTCGGCGAGACGCCGAACCTCGAGCTCGAACAGAAGATCGGCCGCTATCTGCGTCGCATCCAGCAGGCCGACGGCGGCTGGCCGCTGTTCACCGACGGCGCGCCGAACATCAGCGCGAGCGTGAAGGCGTATTTCGCGCTGAAGGTGATTGGCGACGACGAGAACGCCGAGCACATGCAGCGTGCGCGCCGCGCGATCCACGCGATGGGCGGCGCCGAGATGTCGAACGTGTTCACGCGGATCCAGCTCGCGCTGTACGGTGCGATTCCGTGGCGCGCGGTGCCGATGATGCCGGTCGAAATCATGCTGCTGCCGCAATGGTTCCCGTTCCACCTGTCGAAGGTGTCGTACTGGGCACGGACCGTGATCGTGCCGCTGCTGGTGCTGAACGCGAAGCGTCCGATCGCGAAGAACCCGCGCGGCGTGCGCATCGACGAGTTGTTCATCGACCCGCCCGTCAACGCCGGCCTGCTGCCGCGCCAGGGCCACCAGAGCCCTGGCTGGTTCGCGTTCTTCCGCGTGGTCGACCACGCGCTGCGCGCGGTCGACGGCCTGTTCCCGAGCTACACGCGCGAACGCGCGATCCGCCAAGCCGTGTCGTTCGTCGACGAGCGCCTGAACGGCGAGGACGGCCTTGGCGCGATCTATCCGGCGATGGCCAACGCGGTGATGATGTACGACGTGCTCGGCTATGCGGAAGATCATCCGAACCGCGCGATTGCGCGCAAGTCGATCGAGAAGCTGCTCGTCGTGCACGAGGACGAAGCGTATTGCCAGCCGTGCCTGTCGCCGGTGTGGGACACGTCGCTTGTCGCGCATGCGCTGCTCGAAACCGGTGACGCGCGTGCCGAGGAAGCCGTGCTGCGCGGCCTCGACTGGCTGCGCCCGCTGCAGATCCTCGACGTGCGCGGCGACTGGATCTCGCGCCGCCCGAACGTGCGGCCGGGCGGCTGGGCGTTCCAGTATGCGAACGCGCACTATCCGGACGTCGACGACACGGCGGTGGTCGTGATGGCGATGGACCGTGCGCAGAAGCTCAAGCAGACGGATACGTATCGCGAATCGATGGCGCGCGCGCGCGAATGGGTCGTCGGCATGCAGAGCAGCGACGGCGGCTGGGGCGCGTTCGAACCGGAAAACACGCAGTACTACCTGAACAACATCCCGTTCTCGGATCACGGCGCGCTGCTCGATCCGCCGACCTCGGACGTATCGGGCCGCTGCCTGTCGATGCTGTCGCAACTTGGCGAGAGTGCGCTGAACAGCGAGCCGGCCCGTCGCGCGCTCGACTACATGCTGAAGGAGCAGGAACCGGACGGCAGCTGGTACGGCCGCTGGGGGATGAACTACGTGTACGGCACGTGGACGGCCCTGTGCTCGCTGAACGCGGCCGGCCTGACGCCGGACGATCCGCGCGTGAAGCGCGGCGCGCAGTGGCTGCTGTCGATCCAGAACAAGGACGGCGGTTGGGGCGAGGACGGCGACAGCTACAAGCTGAATTACCGCGGCTTCGAGCAGGCGCCGAGCACCGCGTCGCAGACGGCCTGGGCGCTGCTCGGCCTGATGGCGGCGGGCGAGGTGAACAACCCGGCCGTTGCACGCGGCGTCGACTACCTGATCGCGCAGCAGAACGAAGAAGGCCTGTGGGACGAGACGCGCTTCACGGCGACCGGCTTCCCGCGCGTGTTCTACCTGCGCTATCACGGCTATCGCAAGTTCTTCCCGCTGTGGGCGCTCGCGCGCTATCGCAACCTGAAGCGCGCCAATGCGACGCGCGTGACGGTCGGGATGTAACGCGTGGCACCGGCGCAGCACAACGGCACGTTGCCCGTCATCGCCGTCACGGGGATGGCATTCGAGGCACGCATCGCGCGCGGTCACGGCGTCGAGGCCGTGTTCGCGGCGCGGGCCGACCGGCTCGAGCGCGCGCTGGCAGAGGCGACCGCGCGCGGTTGCGCGGGCATCGTGAGCTTCGGCACGGCGGGCGGGCTCGCACCCGATCTCGCGCCGGGCGCGCTCGTGATCGCGGACGCGATCGACGGGCCGTTCGGCCGCGTGCAGACCGATCCGGGCTGGAGCGCGCGGCTCGTCGCCGCGCTGCACGACACGCCGGTGTGGGCGCGCGTCACGCGCGGCACGATGGCGGCAGTCGGCGCGCCGGTGGTCAGCGAGCAGGAAAAGGCGTCGCTGCATCGCACGAAGGGCGCGCTTGCCGTCGACATGGAATCGCATATCGCCGCGGCCTTCGCGGCGTCGCGCGGCGTGCCGTTCGCGGTGTGCCGCGCGATCGTCGACCCTGCGTGGCGCACGCTGCCACGCGCGGCGACGGCCGGCCTGCGCGACGACGGCAGCACGGCCATTCTGCCGATCCTGCGCGAGCTGCTGAAGCAGCCGTCGCAGCTTGGCCCGTTGCTGCAGGTCGCGGGCGATGCGCGCGCGGCGCGAACGACGCTGATCCAGGCGCGACACGCGTTCGAACGTGCGGGCGCGATGCGGATCGTCTGAGCGGCGCTCGCCGCGTTCGGCTTCTCCTCTCCCCCTCCCCTTTTTCGTTTTCCGGACACGCAAAAAAAAGAGCGCTGCATGATGCAGCGCTCTTCGGCTTGCGGGCGGATGCCGTGCGCGTTACTGCGCGGCCGGACCGCTCGCGGGCACCGTCGGCATCGCCGGCGCGATCGGCGCGCCGTTGGCGGCCGGCGCGGTCGTCGCCCCGGCCGACGCAGCCGCAGGCGCACTCGCAGGCGCACTCGCAGGCGCACTCGCAGGCGTCGCGCCGTCCGCACCCGGATCGTCATACTGCGGCAACCCCGGCGCAGCCGGCGCGTTGTTCGGTGCGGCACCCTCGCCCGGATCCTCGTAGTTCGGCAACCCCGGCACGGCCGGCGTGGCCGCCGGCACGGCGCCCGATTCACCCGGTTCGTTGTAAGTCGGCAGCGTGCCCGATGCCGACTGGCTGCGATACGTCAGCGACTTGCGCTGCTGCAGGTATGCGTCGCGCACGAACGAATACGGATCGAGCGCGGCCTGCTTCAGCAGGTCGGTTGCGCCGAGCAGGTCCGAACGCGCGCTGATGAACTGCGCGATGTACATCGGATTGCGCACGGCCGGCTCGATGTAGTTGAGCAGGTTGAAGCGAACGTCCACCGCGCGGCCGACGCCATCGCGGATCGTGCTCGGCCCGAACACGGGCAGCACGAGGTACGGGCCGGACGGCACGCCCCAGCGCGCCATCGTCAGCCCGAAATCCTGATGATGCTTCGGCAGCCCGGCCGGTGTCGCGATGTCGATCAGGCCGCCGACGCCGAACACCGAGTTCATCGCCACGCGCATCAGATCCTCGGTTGCATCGGTGATGCGGAGCTGCAGCAGGTTGTTCGCGATGTTGCCGAGATCGCCGAGGTTCGAGAAGAAGTTGCTGATCGCGGTGCGCACGGGTGTCGGCGTGACCTTCTGGTACCCCTTCGCGATCGGCTGGGCGATGTTCGTGTCGACGGTGTCGTTGAACTTGTACATCGCCCGGTTCATCGGCTCGAGCGGGTCATTGGGGTTGCGGTTCGGTCCCGTCGCGCAGCCGGACAGCACTGCGGTGGCGGCAACGGTCGCCGCAATGATTCGCACCTTATTCATTGATTCCTTGCGATTGGTTCTTGGCGCTTTTGACGCGCGGTTTGCCCATCAGGACGGGCTGGAACACCACGGCGCCGATCAGCGTGCAGGTCAACGCCAGCGCGAGCAGCTTGCCCATGCTCGACGTGCCCGGATGATGCGACAGCCACAGGCTGCCAAAGGCGGTTGCCGTCGTCGCGGCGCTGAACAGCACCGCGTGCGTGAGGCTCGAATGCAGCAGGCCTGTCTGGCCCCCGCGCCATGCCATCACGAAGTACACCTTGAACGCGACGCCGACGCCGAGCATCAGCGGCAGCGCGATGATGTTCGCGAAGTTCAGCGACATGCCGAGCACGACGCACATCTCGAGCGTGACGAGCCCCGACACGAGCAGCGGCACCAGCGTGCGCAGCACGTCGCCGAAGCGTCGCAGCGTGATCCACAGCAGGATCGTGATCGACAGGATCGACCATAGCGCCGCATGCAGGAACGCGTTGATGATCGTGTCGGCCGAATGCAGGATCGAGATCGGGCCGCCGATCGCGCCCGGCTCGGCGGCCTTCACCGCCTTCGCGAAGCGGCGCAGCATCGTGTCGTCGTTCGGATCGACGCCCGTCGGCACCTTCGGCGAAATCTGCACGAGCGCGTGGCCGTCCGGCGCGATCCAGTCGCGCACGAGCTGCGGCGGCAGCGATTCGCGCGTGATGTCCTGCGGTTGCAGCAGCGTCGCGAGCTGATTGAGCGCGATGCGCAGCGTGTCGGAGAACGCGCGTTCGGCGCGGTCGCGCGTCGCGGCATCGGCGGCGGCGAGCTTCGCGAGCGATGCCGACAGATGCTGCGCGGCGGCCGCGCCCGGGCCCGGGTGATCTTCGGCCGCGTAGCTCAGCAGGTCCGACACGCGCTTGAGCGCGGCGACGCGCTGCGCGTCGGTCGCGGGCGGCGCGGGCGGCTGCGTCAGCGCGGGCAGCAGGTCACTCGCGGCGGCGGCGATCGCCGCACGCTTGGCCGGCTGGTCGGCCGGCACGAAGGTCGACAGCGTCGTCGTGCGGCCGACTTCCGGCAGCGCGTCGAGGCGCTTCGCGGCCGCGTCGGCCTCGGCGAGCGACGGCGCGAGCAGCGTGACGTCGTTGACGGCCGCTTCCGGCGAATCCTTCAGCGCGAGCAGCGTCGCCATCGATTCGCTGTTCGGATCCTTCAGATGCAGCGGATTGAAGTCGAAGTGCAGGAACGCGAGCAGCGGCAGCGCGCCGATCACGACCACGAGCGTGCCGATCAGGATCGGCTTGCGATGGCGATCGAGGTAGTCGTCGACCGGCGCGAGCCACGGGAAGCCCGGCGTCTTCGATTCGCCCGGCGGCGCGAACAGGCGCAGCAGCGCGGGCAGCAGCGTGAGCGTGGTGAGCAGCGCGACGAACATCCCGACGCCTGCGATCAGGCCGAGTTCGGATACGCCGCGATAGGCGGTGGGGATGAACGAGAAGAAGCTCGCCGCGACGGCCGCGGTGGCCAGCGCGAGCGGCGTGCCCATCGAGTGCGCGGCGCCGATCAGCGCGTGATCGATGCGCGGATCGCGGAAGCGTTCCTCGCGGTACTTCACACCGTACTGGATCGAGAAATCGACGCCGAGGCCGACGAACAGCACCATGAACGCGACCGAGATCATGTTCAGCGAACCGACCATCGCGAGGCCGAGCGCCGCGGTCACGACGAGGCCGACGAACAGCGTGACGAGCACCGAGCCGATCATCCGCTTCGAGCGCAGCGCGAGCCACAGGATCACGAGCACGGCGAGGAGCGTGAGCGCGCCGTTGAGCGCGGCGCCGTCTTCGACCGACGCGAATTCGTCGTCGGCGAGCGGTTGTTCGCCGGTCAGCCGCACGACCGCGCCGTAGCGTTGCTCGAGGCCGAGCGCTTTCGCCGTGTCGCGGATCACCTGGGTCGTCTCGGCACCGGCCTTCAGCGCACCGTAGTTGACGACCGGCTGCACCGTGACGAACGCGCGGGCCGGCTGGCGCGCGGCATCGCTGTCGACCAGCCCGCGCCACGAGAACGCGGCGGGCTTGCCGGCCAGCACGTCGTCGACCGTCGCGGCACTGCGCGCGAGCAGCTTCGCCATCGCGGGCAGCTTCACCTGGCCGGTCAGGAGCGGCTGGCCGAGCGTGGTGGACAGCGTGGTCGCGAGCCCGGTCAGGCTCGGGTTCTTCGCGAGTTCGTTGACGAGCGGCCGCGCGCTCGCGAGCTGTGTCGTCGTGTCCGACACTTCCTGCGGCGACAGGAACAGCAGCCCGTTGTGCTCGAAGAACGGGCCGCCACCGGGTTCGGCGACCTGGCCGATGCGGCCGGCGTCGGCCTGCTTCTGCAGGGCTTCGGTGAGCGTATGCGCGGCGGCGGTTGCGAATTCGGGTGCCGGGGCCTCGACCACCGCGAGGATCGTGCCGTTGCGTTGCGGGAAGGCCTTGTCGACGGCCTGGCCGAGCGCGGCCCACTGGGGTTCGGCATCGACGAGCTTGCTGATGTCCGTGTTGATCTTGAAGTGCTGCGCGACGTAGACGCCGCTGAAGACGGCGACGACGAGCGACAGCACGACGACCCAGACGGGGCGGCGTACCGACCATGCGACGAGTCGGACGATGAGAGATGTCACCATGTGGCGGCGGGGAGGGGCTGGCAAGGACAAAACAACGAGTATACCGGCGCAACGTGGCGTCGGTCGCGACGTTGGAGCGTAAAGGGGCGGGAAGGATATTTGCTCCGCAGCGCAGGAATCGGCGCGCGGGGCCCGGCGATTTGTATGGGGATGCTTACATAATCGTCTGGCGTCGCGCCGCGACGGGGCCTGTGACAAAAGGGGTTGAAAGGTAACAGTCGGTCACCGCGCGGCAGGCCGGGCGCCGGGCCGCTATACTTCGACCCACCGGCCAATGCCACCGATGCAATCCGCCGGCCGTTTTTTCTCATCGAGTGCGATATCCGTATGAAACGTCATCTCTTTGCTTTCGTCGCGGCGGCCGCCGTGTCGGTTTCCGCTTTCGCGCAGAGCGCGCCCGTCGACATCGTCCGCAATGCGGTCGAAGGCACCGTCAACGCGATGAAGGCCGATCCGGGCGCGCGCGGCGGCGACATGGCGAAAGTCACGCAAGTCGTCGAGCAGCGCTTCCTGCCCGCGACGAACTTCGAACGCACGACCCGCATCGCGGTCGGCGATGCCTGGAAGCAGGCGACGCCGCAACAGCAGCAGGAGCTTTACAAGCAGTTCAAGCTGCTGATGACGCGCACCTATGCCGCGTCGCTCGCGCAGCTCGGCGGCCAGGACGCGAAGTTCTCGTTCAAGGCCGGCGGCGCGTCGGGCGCCGATGCGCTGGTGCAGTCGACGGTCACGACGCCGGGCGACAGCCAGTCGGTCGGCTATCGCCTCGGCAAGGTCGGTAGCGACTGGAAAATCTACGACATCGACATGTCGGGCGCGTGGCTGATCCAGGTCTACCAGGGCCAGTTCAAGAGCCAGCTCGCGTCGGGCGGCATCGACGGCCTGATCGCGTATCTGCAGAAGCACAACTCGCGGACGAACTGATCGCCGCCAGTCGGCCGGCTGTTCAGCATGTCGGCATGCATCAAGGGCGCCCTCGGGCGCCCTTTTCGTTGCGGGTTCGCGGTGGCGGCGTCATGTTCGGCACGACGCAACGCCGGTGTCGGGGGGGCTACCGCCGCCGATGCTCGACCGCGAACTTGATCAGCTCCGCCTGCCCCTCGATCTCGAGCTTGCGCTTCAGATTGAGCCGGTGCGTTTCCACCGTGCGCACCGAGAGCCCCGTTTGCTGCGCGATCTGCTTGCTCGACAGCCCCTCGGCCAGCGCATCGAGGATGTCGCGTTCGCGCGGTGTCAGGCGGTCGAGCGGCGACGCGGTCGCGCTCGCCTGGATCATCCGCGCGGCGAGCCCTTCGCTGAAGAACGTCTGCCCCGTGAGCACCGCGCCGATCGCGCGTACGATCTCGCTCGCGGGTGAATCCTTCAGCAGATAGCCGCTCGCGCCGGCGCGCACGGCCTGCGTCACATATTCGACGTTGTCGTGCATCGACAGCATCAGCACGCGAATTCCCGGAAAGCGCTCGTGAAAGACGCCGGCGAGCGTGATGCCGTTCATCCCGTTCATGCCGACGTCCATCAGCGCTAGATCGGGCTCGAGCGACGCGGCGAGCGCGAGCGCCTCGTCCGCGTTGCCGGCTTCGCCGACCACGGACAGGTCGGCCGCCTCGAGCCGCATCCGCAGGCCGTCGCGCACCAGCGGGTGATCGTCGACAAGCAGCAGTCGGGCGGCGGGCCGGGCAATGTCGGGGGCGCTCATGGGCAAAGGTCTCCGGTTATGGGGCGCGTGGTCAGGCGGCGCGCAGCGGCACGCGCGCGGCCACGACGGTGTGGCCGACCTGCGACGTGATCGTCAATGTGCCGCCGAGCGCGTCGAGGCGCTCGCGCATGTTGCGCAGCCCGATGCCGCGGCGCGCGTCGGTCTGCGACCGCTCGGCATCGAAGCCGCAGCCGTTGTCGGCGATGGTCAGCGTGGCGGAATGCGCGCCGACGTCGAGCGTGACGGCCGCGCGCGACGCCTGCGCATGATGCACGATGTTGCTGAGCGCTTCCTGCGCGATCCGGAACAGCGCCGTATTGACCGGCGCGGGCAACGGCCGCGCGCCGCTGTGCGCCACCTGCGTATAGCCGATGTCGATGCCGCTTTCCGCGCCGAGTTCGCGCACGAGCTGCTCGAGCGCGGCCGCGAGGCCGAGATCGTCGAGCATCGCCGGGCGCAGCGCATGCGAGATGCGCCGCACTTCGCGCAGCGTCTCGCCGAGACGTCCGACGCCCGACGCGAGCGCCTGCTCGGCTTCGGGCATGCGCGTCGCACCGCGCTCGAAGCGCGCGAGCGCGGATTCGAGCATCAGCTTCGCGGACACCATCATCTGGCTGATCCCGTCATGCAGTTCGCGCGACAGCCGCTCGCGCTCCTGCTCCTGCGATTCGACGACACGCTGCGCGAGCTGCTTGAGCTTCGCGTCGGCGCTGCGCGACTCGCTGACGTTCAGCACCAGCGCGCAGACGGCGATCGCCGCCGCGCCGGTCAGCGCGATCGCGGTGAGCCAGCTCATCGTCCGCTCGATGTTCGCGGACGCGCGCGCGTCGATGCGTTGCAACGCGTTGTCGACGTCGTCGAGATAGATGCCGGTGCCGACCATCCAGCCCCAGCGTTCGAGCGCGACGACGTAGCCGAGCTTCGGCGCGAGCTTGCCCGTCGACGGCCGCTGCCACGTGTAGCGCACGTAGCCGCCGCCGTGCGACGCGGCGCCGATCAGCTGCTGGATTGTCAGCGCGCCCTGCGGGTCGCGCATCGACCAGTAGTTGTGGCCGACGCGCTCGGGCTCGCGCGGGTGCATCAGCGCATTGCCGTGCAGGTCGTATACGAAGAAATAGCCGTCGGGGCCGAAATCCATCTTCTGCAGCATCGCGAGCGCCTGGGTGCGCAGCAACGCGTCGTCGCGCGCATTGCGGCCGCTCGCGTCGTACAGCGGCATGATTGCGCTCGTCGCGAGCTCGACGTAATGCTTCAGCTCCACTTCCTTGCTCGACAGGTAGGCGGCCTGGATCGTCGCGTGCTGCGTGCGCGCCAGCGACGTCGCCTGCTGGCGCACGCCGAAGCCGATGCCGGCGATCGCGAGCAGGAATGGCACGATGGCCAGGAGGAAAATCTTTGCCTTGAGTCTCATGGTGGTTTGAAGCGGGCGCGGGCCGGCCGGCACATGTGTCGCGCGGCGGCGAGCCGACATTGTCGGCGATTTCGCCCGGGGTCGGCGGGGCGGCGGCCCGCCGTGGCTCAGGCGCGCCGCGGCGTGCGATCCAGGCTCTCGGCCGTCTGCACGACGACCCGGTTGCGCCCGCGTTCCTTGGCCCGGTACAGCGCGTCGTCGGCGAGCTTCAGCGCGGCATGGATGCTGTCGTCGCGTTCCGGGTAGCAGGTCGTCACGCCGATGCTCGCGGTCAGGCGGTCGGACGAGCCCGTGGCGTGCCGGATGCCGAGATCGAGGATGCCGGTGCGGATCGCTTCGGCGATCGTCACGGCGCCGGGCGTGTCGACGTCGGGCAGCACGACGACGAATTCCTCGCCGCCGTACCGGGCCGCATAGTCGGCCGGGCGCCGCAGGCAGCCCGCGATGCAGCGGCCGACCGCGGCGAGCGCGTCGTCGCCGGCCTGGTGGCCTTGCGTGTCGTTGTAGCGCTTGAAGTGATCGACGTCGACGAACAGCAGCGACAGCGCGTGTTGCGAGCGTGCCGCGCGGCGCCATTCGCGCGCGAGCGTGACGTCGAGCATCCGGCGGTTGTCGAGGCCGGTGAGGCCGTCGGTGCGCGCGAGCGCCTGCAGTTCGGTTTCCGCACGGTGCCGCTTGCGCAGCTGCACGTCGAGCAGCAGCGACAAGCCGGCGAAGCCGAGCGCGAGCATGACCATCGCCGAACCGATCGGGATCGCACGGTCGTACCACGCTGCGTAAGTGTCGGCTTCCGAGCGCGCGACCATGATGATCAGCGGCACGTTTTCGAGATGCCGGAACACGTACAGGCGCCGCACGCCGTCGATCGACGCGGTATCGGCGAAGCTGCCCTCGTTCGCGGTCATGAAGTGCCGGAACGTGCTGGCCTTGCTGATGTCGCGGCCGACGATCGCCGGATCGTACGGCTTGCGCGCGACCATCCGGCCGTCGGTGTTGATCAGCGCGACGGAGCCGCGATCGCCGAGCGCCAGGCGCGAGAACAGGTTCTGGAAATATTCGAGCCGGATCGACATCACGGCGACGCCGCCGAATGACCCGTCGGGCCGCGTGATACGCCGGCTGAGCGCGATGCTCAGCGAGCCGCCGCGCAGTCGGGAATGGTACGGATCGCTGATGTACAGGCCGACGTCCGGGTGGTCGCGGTGCACCGTGAAATACGATTCGTTGGCGAAGTTGGCCTTGCGTGGCACATCGCTCATGCCGTCGACCGCGATGTCGCCGTTCGCGTCGAGCACGTAGATGCCGCCGAGATATTTGGCCGTCGTCGCGCGGTCGAACAGCACCTGGCGGCGCAGCGACAGCGGCAGCCTGGCGACTTCGGGATCGTTCGAGCCGTCGACGACCGCCTGCAGCGACAGCGAATAGATCTCGATGTTGCGCTCGATGTCCCACGACGCCATCAGCGCGATGTTCTGCTGGGTGGTGCGCGCGATATCGCGTGCGTCGATACGGCCTTCGTACAGCACGATGGCGCACAGCAGCAACAGGAGCAGCGCGATCAGCAGCCCTGAATAGAAGATCAGGTGCGGCAGCAGGAACCGGCGAAATTGCGCGGCGATGCGGCCCGTCAGGCCGGATTCGCTGGGCATTGCGTAGTCGGTTTCTGCCATGGTTCGTGGATCGATGGGCATCTGCGCCAGGCGGCGGGCCGATGCGATTGTTCGTATGATTTGCCGGCGGCGATCCGGTATGCGGTCTCCGATGCGCGTGCCGCCCGATCGACCGGAGAACGGGAGCCGATCATCGATGATTGCGGCCAGATAAACCGCAAAAATCACTCCTTTCACCGGGAGGATTGGCCGCGATCCGACGATCCGACGAATCGGGCGGCGCGGATTGATCCGAGTATAACGCGCGTATTCGTATGCGCGGAGAATGTTGCGGACCGTTGATCCGGATCAACTTATCGCCGTGGCCGACACTTGCCAATCGCGCGTGGAGCGTTGCGGCGCAAGGCTTTGCGCCAGGGGCAGGAGCGGCGCGAATTCCACGCTGGCCGGTTTTACTGCTTTAACGGCCGGTGAAGCAGGAACTTGAGGTCATGCGATACGGACCGATTATCCATTTCGGTATCCGCATGAATTCGCAGATGAAAAACGGGCGGCCACGATGGCCGCCCGTTTCGCGAAACCGCATGCGGGAAAGCCCGCATGCCAAGGGTTTACGCGCCGTGCTGCTGCGCCTTGTACGCGAGCCGGAACCGATGCAGCAGCGGCTCGGTATAGCCGCTCGGCTGCGACGTGCCCTGCAGCGCCAGCGCGCACGCGGCCTTGAATGCCGTCGACTGGTCATAACCGGGCGCCATCGGGCGATAGTTCGGGTCGCCGGCATTCTGCTGATCGACGACGCGCGCCATCCGCTTGAACACGTCGAGCACGAACGCCTCGGTGATCACGCCGTGGCGCAGCCAGTTCGCGATGTGCTGGCTCGAGATGCGCAGCGTCGCGCGGTCTTCCATCAGGCCGACGTCGTGAATGTCCGGTACCTTCGAGCAACCGACGCCCTGTTCGACCCAGCGCACGACGTAGCCGAGAATGCCCTGCGCGTTGTTCTCGACTTCGCTCAGGATCTCGGCCTCGCTCCACTCGGCGCGTTCGACGACCGGCACGGTCAGCAGGCCTTCGAGCAGCGCGTCGCGTTCGCTCGCATACGGCGTCTTCTCGAGTTCCTGCTGGACGGCCTGCACGTCGACAAGGTGGTAGTGCAGCGCGTGCAGCGTCGCGGCGGTCGGGGATGGCACCCACGCGGTGTTCGCGCCGGCGCGCGGATGCGCGATCTTCTGCTCGAGCATCGCATGCATCAGGTCCGGCATCGCCCACATGCCCTTGCCGATCTGCGCGCGGCCGCGCAGGCCGGCCGACAGGCCCGCGAGCACGTTGTTGCGCTCGTACGACTGGATCCATGCCGACGACTTCATGTCGCCCTTGCGGATCATCGGGCCGGCTTCCATCGCGGTGTGCATCTCGTCGCCGGTGCGATCGAGGAAGCCGGTGTTGATGAACGCGACGCGCGCGGCGGCCGCCGCGATACAGGCGGCGAGGTTCACGCTGGTGCGGCGCTCCTCGTCCATGATGCCCATCTTCAGCGTGTTGCGCGGCAGGCCGTACAGGTCCTCGATGCGCGCGAACAGCGTGTCGGCGAACGCGACTTCGACCGGGCCGTGCATCTTCGGCTTCACGATGTAGATCGAGCCCGTGCGCGAGTTGCGCTTCGCCTTCAGGTCATGCAGCGAGCACAGCACCGTGACGACGCCGTCGAGGATGCCTTCCGGAATCTCGTTGCCGTCGCGGTCGAGCACCGCGCCGTTGGTCATCAGGTGGCCCACGTTGCGCACGAACAGCAGCGAGCGGCCGTGCAGCGTCAGCGTGCCGCCGGCCGGCGTCGTGTATTCGCGATCGGCGTTCAGGCGGCGCGTGAAGGTCTTGCCGCCCTTCGCGACTTCCTCGACCAGCGTGCCCTGCATCAGGCCGAGCCAGTTGCGATACAGCTGGACCTTGTCGTCGGCGTCGACCGCCGCGACTGAATCCTCGCAGTCGATGATCGTGCTGACCGCGGCTTCGAGCACGACGTCCTTCACGTTCGCGAGATCGGCGCGGCCGATGGGGGTCGACGCATCGATCTGGATCTCGAGGTGCAGGCCGTTGTGCTTCAGCAGGATCGCGGACGGTGCGCCTGCCGCGCCCTGATAGCCGACGAACTGCGCCGGCTGTGCGAGATGCACGACGCCCTTGCCGGTTTCGACGGCGAGCTGGCCGTCCTCCACGCGATAGCGCAGTGCGTCGCGGTGCGAGCCGCTCGCGAGCGGCGCCGCGTTGTCGAGCACTTCACGCGCGTAGTCGATCACGCGCTGGCCGCGCGTCGGGTTGTAGGCCGTGGTGCGTTCGGCGCCGCCGTCCTCCGGCAGCGCGTCGGTGCCGTACAGCGCGTCGTACAGGCTGCCCCAGCGTGCGTTCGCGGCGTTCAGCGCATAGCGCGCGTTCGACAGCGGCACGACGAGCTGCGGGCCGGCCTGCGTCGCGATCTCGCTGTCGACGTTCGCGGTGGCTGCCGCGACGTTCGACGGGACCGGCACGAGGTAGCCGATCTGTTCGAGGAACGCGCGATACGCGGCATGGTCGCGCACCGGGCCGGGGTGCGCGCGATGCCACGCGTCGAGTTCCTGCTGCAGGCGGTCGCGTTCCGCGAGCAGTTCGCGGTTGCGCGGCGCGAGGTCGTGCACCAGGGCCGAGAAACCGCTCCAGAATGCGGTCTTGTCGATACCGGTGCCCGGCAGTGCTTCGTTTTCAATGAACTGGCTCAGCGCTGGCGCGACTTGCAGTCCTGCTTGGTCGATCATCGTGATTCCTCCCGGGGAATGAAAAACGCGCGCGGATCAGGCCGCGACGCTTTGTGTGCCGGCGCGGGCGATCTGCGCATCCTGTTCGGACTTTACGCCAGACACACCGATCGCGCCCGCAATGCGGCCATCCACCGTCACCGGCACGCCGCCTTCGAGCAACCCCGTCAGCGGCACGCTCAGAAACGCCGTGCGGCCACCGTTGATCATATCCTCATACGCCTTCGTCTCGCGACGGCCGAGCGCCGCCGCGCGCGCCTTGTCCTGCGCGATGCAGGCGCTGGCCGCCGATGCACCGTCGAGGCGTGCGAACGCGAGCAGGTGCCCGCCGTCGTCGACGATGGCGATCGACACGGCCCAGCCGTGACGTTCGGCTTCCGCGCGGGCGGCGGCGAGCATGCGGTCGACGTCGGCGAGTTCGAGTTCGGGCTTCGTTTTCATGGCGTTCCTCCGGAATCAGCGGTCAGTTGACGAGTCGGTTGTCGACGAGCTCGATCCAGTGGCGCACGCGCGTGCGGCCCGCGCCGTTCAGGTGAGTCTGGCAGCCGATGTTGGCCGTGACAATCAGGTCCGGCCGTGCGGCTTCGAGCGCGTCGAGCTTGTTGTCGCGCAGCCTGGTGGCGAGTTCGGGCTGCGTCAGCGCATAGGTGCCGGCGGAGCCGCAGCACAGGTGGCCGTCGGCGGCATTCGTCAGATCGAAGCCGAGCCGCGTCAGGATGCTCTCCACGGCGCCGCCGAGCCGCTGCGCGTGCTGCAGCGTGCACGGGCAATGAACCGCGACGCGGCGCTGCGTCGCATCGGCCAGCGCGTCGAGCGGCTCGGCCGCGATCACTTCCGCGAGGTCGCGCGCGAGCGCGCTGACGCGCCGCGCCTTGTCGGCATAGACGGGGTCGGAGCGCAGCAGGTCGCCGTATTCCTTCACGAACGCGCCGCAGCCGCTCGCCGTCAGCACGATCGCTTCCGCGCCGGCCGCAATCGCGGGCCACCATGCATCGATGTTGCGGCGTGCGCGTGCGAGCCCGGCATCCTGCGCGTTCAGGTGATATTCGGTCGCGCCGCAGCAGCCGGCCTCGCGCGCGGGCGTCACGCTGATGCCGAGCCGGTCGAGCACGCGCGCGGCGGCCGCGTTCGTGTTCGGCGACAGCGAAGGCTGCACGCAGCCTTCCAGCATCAGCACGCGCCGGGCGTGGCGCACGGGCGGGCGCGGCATGGCGGCGGGCACGGTGGCCGGGATCTTGTCCTGCAGCGTGCCGGGCAGCAGCGGGCGCAGCGCGCGGCCGGCCTTCAGCAGCGCGGCGAAGGTCGCCGGCCGCGGCACGACGTGACGCAGGCCGGCGCGCAGCAGGCGCTCGCGCGCCGGACGCCGCGCGCGTTTCTCGGCTTCCGCGCGGCCGATGTCGAGCAGCGTGTGATAGCGCACGCCGGACGGACAGGTCGTTTCGCAGTTGCGGCAGGTCAGGCAGCGGTCGAGATGCTGCTGCGTGCGCTCGCCGCACGGTTCGCCTTCGAGCATTTGCTTGATCAGGTAGATGCGTCCGCGCGGCCCGTCGAGCTCGTTGCCGAGCACCTGGTAGGTCGGGCAGGTCGCATTGCAGAAGCCGCAGTGCACGCACGCGCGCAGGATCGCTTCCGCTTCGTCGGCCCGGTCGAGGGCCTTGCTGGCTTCGCTGAGATTGGTTTGCATCGGCGGTTCGAAGTCGGGTTGGCGTCAGACGTCCGCGTACAGGCGGCCGGGATTGAAAATCGCATGCGGATCGAGCTGCGCCTTCAGCTGGCGATGCACGCGCAGCAGCGCGGGCGGCAACGGCTGGAACGGCTCGGACGTCGTGCCGGCCGTGAAGCAGGTCGCGTGGCCGCCCCACTGCGCGGCGAACCGCTGCACGTCGGCCGGTGCGGCGTCGGTTTTCAGCCAGCGCTGCGCGCCGCCCCAGTCGACGAGCACCGCGCCGGCGAGCGCATCGAGCGGCGCGGCGGCCGGCACCGACACGCGCCACAGCGGGCGGGGATCGTCGAAGAACGGCAGCGACAGGTCGCGCAGCCGCGCCCAGAACCCGTCGTCGCGATCGTCCATGCGCTCGCCGCCGATCGTGTCGCGCGCGGCCTTCACCGAGCCCTCGCCGCCTTCGAGGCGCACGCGCAGCACGCCGTCCGCGTGGCAGGCGCCCGCGAGCGGCAGCCCCGCGCGCCGCCACCCGGCGACGCGTTGAACGGCTTCGCCCGCAGTGAGCGGCAACGCGAGATCGCCGGTCGCGCGCGGCTTCGGCAGCACCTTCAGCGACACCTCCGTCACGACGCCGAGGCAGCCGAAACTGCCCGCGAGCAGCCGCGACACGTCGTAGCCCGCGACGTTCTTCATCACCTCGCCGCCGAAACGCAGATGTTTCGCGTGGCCGGTGATCACGCGGCAGCCGAGCACAAAGTCGCGCACCGCGCCGGCCCACGGGCGGCGCGGCCCCGACAGCGCGGCCGCGAACATCCCGCCGACGGTGGCCGCGCCGCCGAACGTCGGCGGCTCGCACGGCAGCATCTGGCCCGCCGCGTCGAGCATCGCGTCGAGTTCGGCGAGCGGCGTGCCCGCGCGCGCGGTGATGACGAGTTCGGTCGGGTCGTACGCGACGATGCCGCGATGCGTGCGCACGTCGAGCGTGCGGCCTTCGACGGCGCGGCCGACGAATGCCTTCGTGCCCGCGCCGCGAATGTGCAGCGGCTGGCGATCGTGGATCGCGGCGTCGACCTGTGCGACGAGCGCCGCGCTATCGTCGATCGATTCGGATTCGCGTTCGCGTCGCATCAGAAGCGCTCCAGTTCGGGAAACGGCAGCTTGCCGTGATGGACGTGCATCGCGCCGAACTCGGCGCAGCGATGCAGCGTCGGGATGTTCTTGCCGGGATTGAGCAGGCGCTGCGGATCGAACGCGGCCTTCACCGCGTGGAAGAACGTGATTTCGTCGGCGTTGAACTGCACGCACATCTGGTTGATCTTCTCGCGCCCGACGCCGTGTTCGCCGGTGATGCTGCCGCCCACGGCGACGCACAGCTCGAGGATCTTGCCGCCGAGCGCCTCCGCGCGGTCGAGCTCGCCGGGACGGTTCGCGTCGAACAGGATCAGCGGATGCATGTTGCCGTCGCCCGCATGGAACACGTTCGCGACCGGCAGCGCGTATTCGGCCGAGAGCGCGGCGATCCCTTCGAGCACGCGCGGCAGTTCGCGGCGCGGGATCGTACCGTCCATGCAGTAGTAGTCGGGCGACATGCGGCCGACCGCCGGGAACGCGTTCTTGCGGCCGGCCCAGAAACGCTGACGCTCCGCTTCGTCGCGCGCGACGCGGATTTCCGACGCGCCGGCGTCACGCAGCAGCGCGGCGACGCGTTCGGCGTCTTCGTCGACATCGGTCGCCGCGCCGTCGAGTTCGCACAGCAGGATCGCCTGCGCGTCGACCGGATAGCCCGCGTGGATGAAGTCTTCGGCCGCACGGATCGCGAGGTTGTCCATCATCTCGAGCCCGCCGGGGATCACGCCCGCGCCGATGATCCGCGCGACCGCCGCGCCGGCTTCGGCGACGTCGTCGAAGCTCGCCATCAACACCTTCACGCTCGGCGGCTTCGGCAGCAGCTTGACCGTCACCTCGGTGACGATGCCCAGCATCCCCTCCGAGCCGGTGAACAGCGCGAGCAGGTCGAAGCCGGGGGCGTCGAGCGCGTCGGCGCCGAGCGTCAGCGTGTCGCCGTCGATCGTCAGGATCTCGACCTTCAGGATGTTGTGCACCGTCAGCCCGTATTTGAGGCAATGCACGCCGCCCGCGTTTTCGGCGACGTTGCCGCCGATCGAGCAGGCGATCTGCGACGACGGATCGGGCGCGTAGTAGAGGCCGTATGGCGCGGCCGCTTGCGAGATCGCAAGGTTGCGCACGCCGGGCTGCACGCGCGCGATGCCGGCATCGGGGTCGATGTCGAGAATCTTGTTGAACTTCGACATGACGAGCAGGAGGCCCTTTTCGAGCGGCATCGCGCCGCCCGACAGGCCCGTGCCCGCGCCGCGCGCGACCACCGGCACGCCGTGCGCGGCCGCGACGCGCAGCACCGCGCGCACCTGCTCGACCGTGTCGGGCAGCACGACCGCGAGCGGCACCGTGCGGTATGCGGCGAGGCCGTCGCATTCGAACGGCTTGAGCGCCTCGCGCTCGTGCAGCACGTCGAGGCCGGGCGCAGCCGCGTGCAGTGCGGCAACGAGTGTGTCGCGGTCGACGGTCGCCAGCGGGCCGTCGATCCGTTCGTCGTAGGTGAAACTCATCGTGTGTCTCCGTCTCCACCCTCTTCATCATGCAGGCGGCCGCGGGATGCGCGGCGCACCGGATGGACGGCATTCTTGGCGGGCGGAGGGCGCATGTCCAGACGTCGCCAGCGTGGTCATACCAGTTTTTCGAGGCGTGCCTGTCGAGGGGCATCGATCGAGGGGAAAAACTCAATCCAAACAAGGGATTGTGAGAAAATCGACGACATTCGCCCAAAGTGGTCATACCAGTATGGAAAAGCAGGATCGACAAGCGCCGGCGCGCAATGTCGCCGACGTCGTCGCCGAGCGGATCGAGCAACTGATCGTCGACGGCGTGCTCAAGGCCGGGCAGGCGCTGCCGTCCGAGCGGCGGCTCACCGAGAAGCTCGGCGTGTCGCGAACGGCCGTGCGCGAAGGGATGAAGCTGCTGCGCGCGCGCGGGATCATCGACACGACGCACGGCAAGGGCTCGTTCGTCGCGAGCCTGACCCCGCAGCGCGAGGTTTCGCCGATGATGCATCTGCTCGGCTCGCAGCCGCGCACGCTGTACGACCTGTTCGAAGTGCGCGGGATGCTCGAGACCGAAGCCGCGCGGCTCGCCGCGCTGCGCGGCACGCCCGCCGACTTCATCCTGATCAAGCGCCGATACGAGGAAATGACCGCGGCCGACGCGCAGGATCTCGATCCGGCCGCGCGCGCGAAGCTCGACCATGCGTTCCATCTCGCGATCTGCGAGGCGTCGCACAATCCGGTGCTCGTCAACACGCTGCAGTCGCTGACCGATCTGCTGCTGAGCTCGGTGTTTGCATCGGTGAACAACCTCTATCACCGTGAGCCGCTGAAGAAGCAGATCGACCGTCAGCACGCGCGGCTCTACAACGCGGTGACCGGGCGGTTGCCCGACCAGGCGCGCAAGGCCGCGAGCGAGCATATCCGGCAGTGCGTCGATTATCTGCGCGAGATCGAAGCGGAGGAGCAGCGGCTCGTGCGCTCGACGCTGCGCCTCGAAGGATGGACCTGAGCCGCTCGAACCGGCGTGGCCGTTGGCGCCGTGACGTGCATCAGGCATATTGCACTGGTCGCGCGGTCTCATGGATCAATATGTCACAATGTGACCCATTTGATGCGTGGCCCGACACGACCCGTTTCGCCCTTGCGCGACACGCGCCTTCGCGGTTGACCGTGACGCGCCGCCAATCCTTGAAGGAGGACGCTGCATGTCGATTCCGACGCGTGGCGACGGGCCGGAGGCCCGCGCCGTCCAGATCCTGCATCGCCCCGTCTGCGACCTGCTCGGCTGTGCATGGCCGATCGTGCTCGCGGGCATGGGCGGCGTCGCGCGGGCGGAGCTCGCGAGTGCGGTGAGCGCTGCCGGCGGGTTCGGTTTTCTCGGGATGGTGCGCGAGCCGGTCGCGCTGATCCGGCGCGAGGTCGAAAAGGTGCGCGCGGCCACCGAGCGGTCATTCGGCGTCAACCTGATTCCCGCGTCGACGCCGACCGAGTTGCTCAATGCGCAGATCGATGCGTGTATCGAGTTGCGTGTGCCCGTGGTTGCGTTGTTCTGGGATGTGATGCCGGGCGTCGTGCAGCGTCTGCGCGATGCGGGCGTGCGGGTGGTTCATCAGGTGGGCTCGCTCGACGATGCGCGCGCGGCCGAGGCGGCCGGGGCGCAGGCGCTGATCGCCCAGGGGCGCGAGGCTGGCGGCCACGTGCGTGGTGATCGGCCGTTGGCCGAGTTGTTGCCTGAAGTGATTCGCGCGACGCGGTTGCCGGTGCTCGCGGCCGGCGGGATCGTCGACGGCCCCGACGTGGCCGCCGCGATGGCGCTCGGTGCGCAGGGGGCGGTGATGGGTACGGCGTTCATCGCGACGCACGAATCGTTCGCGCATGCGTATCACCAGCAGCGGATCGTCGATGCGCGTGAAGGCGACACGCTGTTGACCGATGTCTTTCACATCAACTGGCCGCGCGGCGCGCGGGTGCGCGTGCTGCCGTCGAGTGTCACGCGTGGCGAGCGCGGTGATCCGTTCAGTGATGAGCGCGTGGTGATCGGCGACGAGGAAGGGCGGCCCATTTATCTGTTCAGTACCGACTCGCCGTTGCGTACGATGACCGGTGATTTCGAGGCGATGGCGTTGTATGCGGGCACGGGGGCCGGGCGAATTCGAGCGATCGAGTCGGCCGGCGAGGTGCTGCGCCGGATCGTGTGCGATGCGGCGGCGATCGTCGAGACAAGCGCGGCTTCATCGGCTGGTGAAGTGGATGAGGGGCGTGCGACGTTGCTCACGGCGCTCGATGAATTGCTGGAGGCGGAGCGGGCGGGGGCGCGCGTTGCATCCGAGACGGCGGCAGCGGTGACTGAAGATGCCGAACTCCACCGGCTGATCGCGCATATTCGGCAGGACGAGGCGCACTGGTGCAGCGTGCTGGTCGACGCGATTCGGACGCTCGGTGCGACGCCGACGCGCGCGACCGGGTCGTTCTATGAAAAGGCGATGGCGATCGATGATCTGGCCGAGCGGATGGCGTTTCTGAACCGCGGGCAACGCTGGGTCGTGCGCAAACTGCAGACGCTGCTGCCGACGCTGGCCGATCCGGATATTCATCACGCGCTGTCGTTGATGCTGGTCGCGCACGAGAAGAATGTGGGCGCGGTGGATGCGCGGTTGAGGGAGAGGGGGGAGGGGCAATGATTTGGCCCGCGTCGCGCTGACGAGCACCTCCATGGGCAAGCGATGCCGGCGTCAACGACGTTTTTCCCTCGTTTCAGGCCAGATGACGCTATTCGAGGTTTATCGGTAAAATACGCCTTCTGGGATTTCAGTCATTGCTTCGTCATGCATAGAATCGGATTCTTCGTTTGCCGTGGCTACGATGCGCTTGATCTTGGCGGGCCGTTGTCGGCTTTCAATCAGGTGGCCACAGCTGCCGGCCATACGCCATACGAGCTTCATGTCATCTCGCGATCCGGAGGCCTGGTTCATGGCAATACGGGCCTTTCGATCGAGACGATGCCGATCGGAAGGCGCGCGTTCGATACCGTCATTTTCGTGGGTGGTGATATCGATCCGATGCAGACATCGGAGAATATTGCCGCGGCCGGGAAATTGGCCGCCAAGGCCTCGCGCGTGGCGAGCGTGTGTACGGGCGCCTTTCTGCTTGCGGAAACCGGCTTGCTGGACGGCTTGAGAGCGGCGACCCACTGGCGATACGCTACGCAATTGCAGTCGCGCTTCCCTCGCATCCGGGTCGACGGCGACAGCATCTATATCGAGGATGGCCGCGTCTGGACGTCGGCGGGCATCGCCTCCGGGATAGACCTGGCGCTCGGCATCATTGAACGCGACATGGGCGCGGAGATTGCGCGCGCCGTGTCCAGGCTTCTGGTGGTTCCGTATCGTCGACCAGGAGGGCAGTCCCAATTCTCCGCCATGTCGCGGATGGAGCCGGAATCGGATCGCATCCGCATCGCACTGAATTTTGCGCGGGAACATCTCGCTGAAGCCTTGCCTGTCGAGCGGCTCGCTGATGCCGCAAGATTGAGTTTGCGGCAGTTCGGACGCGCTTTTCGCCGGGAAACCGGTGAAACGCCTGCCAGGGCGGTCGAGCGCTTGCGAGTCGAAGCTGCGCGGCTGCGCCTGCAGGGAGGCAGCGAACCGATCGAACAGATTGCCCTGGCTGTGGGATTCACCGATCCGGAACGGATGCGGCGGGCCTTCATCAAGCTGCATGGGCACCCACCGCAGGCGATTCGGCGCGAGAGCAGATCGAACGGTGCGCGCTGATCGACTGCCGGCCGATCAGCGTGCTGCGTGGTCAATGTCCCGCTGGCGTTCTATCGACGCGTGGGAACGTGACGCACCAGTTCGACGGGCGCTCACTGTGCGGCGCTTCTTACCGGACCGTAGTCATTCCACATGTCGCGGTGCAGCTTCCACACGCCGGCCTGTTTCACGAAGACGAGAATCTGCTTGGCGCGGATCCGGAGCTTGCCGTCGTGGTCGCGGACTTCCGCATCCGAAACTTCCGTCACGGTCCGGTCGTCACCGTAGAACTCGTCATGACTGAACGATACGGTGCCGGGTTTCGATCCGGCGTACCCCTTGGCGAAGTACTCGGTGATCGCACGGCTTCCCGTGACCTTGTCGCCTCCGGGCGGCAGGAGCGTGCCGTCATCGGTATAAAGGCGGCCAATCGCCTCGTAGTCTCCTCGCGCAAAGGCATCCGCCCATCGCGCGTTCTCGGCCTTGATGGCCGCTTCGGGCGGGCGTTGCGAACCGTCGGCGATGGCGGGCGCGGTGAATGCAAAAAAGGAAGCGCAGGCTGCAAGCGCAGCGGTGCAAGAACGTATCTGTTTCATCGAGTGATGTCGAACTAACTTGAGTTGAAAGGGCGGCGCCACGTGGGCGGGCGGGCCGGCAACGTCGGCCTCGGCCTCCAGCGCGCCAGGCGGCGGCCATGCACGCATTGCAGGCAGGCGTTTCAGCGCACACCGGGGATTCGTGCGAGCCCCCTGGATGCGCCGGGCAGTTCCTTGTCGACCATCGCGATGACTTCCGGCCGCGCGTCCCTCGGATGACCGGAGTGGAACGGCGGAGCGGGGTCGTATTCGATCACGAGCTGCGTGAATTCGGCGGCCTGTCGGCCGCGCAGCTTCGCTGCCACGCGAAGTGCGAAGTCGATGCCTGCCGTCACGCCGCCGCCGCTCATGAACCTGCCGTTGTCGTCTTCCACGAAGCGATCGGGAACGGGAATGGCGCCATACTCGGACAGCTTGTTGACGAAGGCCCAGTGGCATGCGCTTCGCTTGCCGTTGAGAATGCCTGTTGCGGCGAGCACGAGCGATCCGTTGCAAACCGACGTCACGTGTTTGGCGCTTTCCGCCAGACGCCGGATCTGCGCCTGATACTCCGGTCGCATCGGGGCCGTCAGATCGGATCCGCCGGGGACCAGGATCACATCGGTCTTCTCGATGTCGGCCAGTCGTTCGGTCTTGCCATATACGACGCCGAATTCGAGCGTCACGTTGCCGCCATTGAGGCTCGCGTAGCGAACGTTCGTATTGGGTAACCGGTGGAAAATCTCGCTGGGGCCGGCAAAATCGAGCAGCGTACCGCCGTCGTAGTTGACGATCAGAATATCGAGGGGTGCATTCGGCGCAAGTCGCCCTTCGCTGCCCGCCTGTGCGAGAGCAGGCGTGACGTGCCCGAGCAAGGCGCCACCACCCAGGACGGCGCCGAGCGTGGCGGCGCTGCCAAGCTTGAGCATATTGCGGCGCGAACTGCCTGCTCGGGTGAGTTGCGTTACGGAAGCATTGTTTTCGCTACTGTCGGTCAAGATGACTTCTCCTTGCACTGCGGCCCCTCTGCGAACGCTACCAGGCTGGGCCGGATTGAATGACCGCCACGACGAAAGGTGTGGCGGACGCGAGATCGGGATGTGGATGAGCCGGCGTTGCGCGTCTGGCTCCGGAATCGTGAACCGCAGGCTCAAAGCTGCGAGGCACCGCCATCGACGACCAGTTCGGCGCCAACGACGTAGGCGGACTCGTCGCTCGCGAGATAGAGCGCCGCGTAGGCGATGTCCTCGGCCGTGCCCAGGTGGCCCACCGGAATCGCTGCAGCGAACTCGGCCCGACGGTCGCGAACCCATTCGTCGGACATGCCCCACTTTGTGATCAGCGGCGTGTTCATTGCGCCGGGCGCGATCGCGTTGAAGCGGATCCTCCGGTCGAGAAACTCATAGGACCAGCTGCGGGCAAGCGATCGCACCGCGGCTTTCGCCGCCGCAGTCAGCGAGATGCCGTGCTTACCGGTCTGCGCCACGAACGACGTATTGAGGATCACTGAGGAACCTTCCCGCAAGTCAGGAAGCACCGCTTGAAGCGTGAACACCACACCCTTGACGTTGACGTCCATGATCTCGTTGTAGAGTTTGTCGTCGATGTCGTCGACTGCTGACGGGAAAGCCCAGCCGGCATTGGCGAACACGATATCGAGACCGCCGAACTTCTCTTTTACCTCGGCGGCAATCGCGCGCATGTCCTTGATCGAGCGCACGTCACCCTTGAGAACGATCGCATTCTCGCCAAGCTCAGCCTGCACACGCTCGAACACGGCGTCATCGCGACCCGTAACCGCGACTCGGGCGCCTTCGGCAATGAACAGCTTCGCGGTTGCAAGACCGATGCCACTGGTTCCACCGGTGATCAGAGCTGACTTGTTCTTGAGCCTCATCTTCCATTCCTTTCCATGGTCGTGTGATTGATCAGGCCGCAAGCGCGAAACGCAATCGCGTTCGTGCGCCTTTCCCGGCTTGATCGTCCGAGGGAAGTATGGAACGTGAGGTCAATGGCGCAAAGGCCGTATAACCCTCAAAAAGCGCCACCGCATCCGAACTGATGAAAACGTATCCGGCGTTCAGTCACGCCAGTGTCAGGCAGACACAGCTGGACTGAAGCGAGTCGATAACCGATATTCCGCCCGGCTCCGCCAACAATAAAAAAGCCCGCCGAAGCGGGCAATCCTCTCGATGAAGAGGGGGAGATCCGAATCCGCGATCGGCGGTCAGGGCGCGTTCAACCTTTGGTCGCCCCGAACGTCAGCCCCGCGACGAAATGCTTCTGCATCGCGAAGAACATCGCGACCGACGGCAACGCAGCGAGAATCGACCCGGCCGAGACAAGGTTCCACGACGTCGTCCATTGCCCCTTCAGCGCCGCTACCCCCGCCGTGATCGGCGCGGCCTCGTCGCCTTGCGTGAGACACAGCGCCCAGAAGTAATCGTTCCACACGAACGTGAACACGAGAATCGCAAGCGCGGCCAACGCCGGCCGGATCAACGGCAACACGATCCGCCAGAACACCGTCCACTCACCGGCCCCTTCGATCCGTGCCGCCTCGATCAGCTCGAACGGCAACTGCTTGATGAAATTCCGCAGAAACAGCGTGCAGAACCCCGTCTGAAACGCGACGTGAAAGAGAATCAACGCCTCGACCGTATTGAATACTCCAAGCCTGAGCGACAAATCACGCACGGGAATCATCAACACCTGCACGGGCACGAAATTCCCCGCGACGAACGTCCCGAACAACGCGGTATTCCCGCGAAACCGGTAAGTCGCCAGCGCGAACCCTGCCATCGCGGCAAGCGCGATCGACCCGAGCACCGACGGCACCGTGATCTGCACGCTGTTCCAGAAGTAATGCAGCATCGGCGACGTGGTCAGCGCGTCGCGATAGTTTTCGATCATCGAGAAGTGCCGCGGCCAGCCCCAGTAGTGACCTTCGACCAGTTCCTCGGTCGAGCGCACCGACGTGACGAACACCGCGATCATCGGCAGCAGCCAGATCAGCAGCGCAACGGGCAGCGACAACTTGTACAGCCTGCGCGAGACAGGCTTCCATTGAGCAACGGGAGTCGGAAACATGATGGCCACCGGTCAGGTTATTGCTCGTTGCGCAGCATGCGGCGCAACTGGAACACGATGTAGACGAGCATGATCGCGAACAGCACGACCGCGATCGCCGCGGAATAGCCGAGCCGGTAGTACTTGATCGCCTGGTCGTACATGTAATACGCGAGCACGGTCGAGCTCTCGAACGGGCCCCCGCTCGTCATCACCGAGATCAGGTCGAAGCTGCGCAGCGCGCCGATCACCGTGACGACGATCGCCATGAACGTGGTCGGCCGCAACTGCGGCAGCACCACGTGCCACAACAACGCGAAGCCGCGCGCGCCTTCCATCCGCGCGGCTTCGATCTGCTCCGGGTTCACCGACGTGAGGCCGGTGAGGTACAGGATCATGCAGTACGCGGTTTGCGGCCACAGCGCGGCGAACACGATGCCGAACGTCGCATAGCGCGCGTCGCCGAGCACCGGGATGCCGTGTCCGGCGATCAGCGCGAGCAGCCCGAAGGTCGGATCGTAGAACCACGAGAAGATCAGGCCGACGACCACGCCGGACAACACGAACGGTGCGAAGAACAGCGACTTCACGAGCCGGATGCCGGCGACCGCCTGGTTCAGGTACAGCGCGAGCGCGAGGCCGAGCGGCGGCGCGAGCATGAACAGCGCGAGCCAGATCACGTTGTTGCGCAGCGCGGTGTAGAACGTCGGCGCGTGCAGCAGCTCGGCGTAGTTCGCGAGACCCACGAACGTGCGCTCGGTCATCCCGTCCCAGTTGCAGAGGCTCAGCCACAGCGTGGACAGGATCGGCCAGACCACATAGACGGCAACCATTGCGCACGCGGGCGCCAGAAAGAGCCACGCGGCGCGCCGTTGCCGCCGCGCGGTTGGCGACGGCCGGCGCGCGCGCAGTGCGGCGGGCGACCTGCCGGCCGGCGGCGCGGCAGGCGTTTCGACGGGTCTGGACGTGATCGGACTGGACACGGCAAGCCTCCTGGGCGGACGCGGCGGCACGGGGCCGCCGCAGGGGTCACGCGGTTACTTCTTGTAGATCCGCTTGCGGGTCTGCTCGAGCTGCGCGAGCACGGTATCGAGCTGCGCGGGATTGGCAAGGAACTGCTGCATCCCCTTCATCCCTTCGTCGGCCATTTCCTTCGTCATGTCGCGGTCGTAGAACTGCGCGACGCCGCCCCGGGTGTCGGCGAGGATCCGGAAGCCGATCCGCGAGATCGGATCGGCCGGCTCCGGCGACTTGCTGTTGGCCGACAGCGAGCCGAGCCCTTCCGCGAGCTTCGCGCCCATTTCAGGCGTTTCGACGAACGCGAGGAACGTGTGCGCGTCGGCCTTGTTCTTCGCCTTGGTCGGGATGTGCAGCGATTCGACCGGGCCATCCTCGGCGGTCGGCACCTTCGGGTCGATGATCGGGAAGCGGTAATAGCCCATTTCCTGCTTCACGTTCGGCGGAAAGCCCGCGGCGATGAAGGTGCCCATCAGCATCATCGCGGCCTTGCCCTGGAACAGGAACGGCTGCGCGCCGTCGAGATCGTAGGACAGCGCGTTGTCGATGAAATAACCCGAATCGATCAGCGATTTCCACGTCGTGTAGACCTTCTTCACGCGCGGGTCGGTGTACGGCACGTCGCCGGCCATCAACTGCTGGTGGAACGCGTTGCCGTTCAGGCGCAGGTCGAGATAGTCGAACCAGCCGGCGAGGGTCCATGCGTCGCGGCCGCCGACCGCGATCGGCGTGATGCCGGCCGCCTTCAGCTTCTTGCACGCATCGAGAAACTGGTCCCACGTCTTCGGCTCGTCGGCGATGCCGACCTTGCGGAACAGGTCCTTGCGGTAGAACAGCCCCCACGAGTAATAGACGGTCGGCGCCGCGTACTGCTTGCCGTTGTACGACGATGCGTCGCGCGTCGACGCGTACATCGCGCCCCAGCCGTTCTTCGCCCAGTCGCCGCTCAGGTCCTCGAACAGCCCGCGCTTCGCGTAGTACGCCATCCGCTCGCCCGCGTGCCAGTTCACGACGTCGGGTGCGACGGTCGTGAGCCACGCGGGAAGCTGCACCTTGTACGCTTCCTCGTCGACGAAGGTGGGCTTCACCTCGATGTCAGGATGGGCCTTGTGGAACGCCTCGAGCGTCGACTGCCAGACCGCACGCTGGCTGGCGCCCTTGAACGCGATGTTGATCGTCAGCGTGCCGGCATCGGCCGGCGCCGTCGTGCCGAGCGATGCCAGTGCGACAGCGGCGGCCGTGGCGAGCCGGGTGGCGACGCGAAGGGGGCGATGTGTCATACGTGTCTCCTGTTCTGGGTGTCGTTGTGCGTCACCGGCGCATCGTGACGCCGGTGACGGTTGTTACGAACGGCTTCGATACGCGGCCACGTCCTGCGGCCCGACGTGCGCCGTGCCGAGCACGAACGCGGACGGCGGCACCGCGTCGATCGTGTGCGGCGCGTCGCCATAGTTGAAAACGTAGGTCAGGCCGCCGCGCCGGCTCACGCGCACGCCGTCGCCGAGCGGCGTCGGTGTCAGGCCGGCTTCGGCCGCGACATCGGCGAAAAGCCGGACGGTGGTCGCATCGTCGAACCGCGTGGCCCAGTAGTGCAGCGTGCCGTGCGACACGCAGGCCGGATGGCCGTCGGCGAAGCGCGTACGCACGACGCTGCGCGTGTTGTCGTGAAGCTCGACGAAGTCACGCCAGTGGCGTGCCTCGCCAGCGAGCGGCGAGCCGTCGCGCAGCGTGCCGTCGATCCGCTCGGTCACGTTCGGCCGCAGCGATTCGACGCGCCATACGCGCATTGGCAGGATCGAGGCGAGCGGGCCGGGCGGCAGCGTCGGCGGAATCTGCAGGTCGATGGTCTTCGAACCGGTGCGGGGGCCGAACACCGCGTGCGCGCCCGACGCGGCGAGCCGCGCCGCGAAGTCGTCCGGCACGATCGGCAGCGGCGGCACGACGACAAGCCGGTAGCCGTCGAGCGGCGCGTGCGCCGACACGATGTCGACATCGAGGCCGAGCGAGCGCAGCGCCGAGTAGTACTCGAATGCGAAACGCGGGTAGTGGAAATCGGCGCCTTGCGGCTGCACTTCGAGCAGCCACTTCGCTTCGTAGTCGAACACGAGCGCGACGGGCGCACGCACGGCGCCGTTCGCATCGGCATCCGCGCCGGCGTCGAGCATCGCGGCGATTTCATGCGCGACCCGTTGCGCCTCGCGGCCGCCTTCGTCGAGCTTGTCGTCGGGCGTGTGCAGGCCCGCATGCATCTGCTCCTGCGCGAACGGCGCCTGGCGCCAGCGGAAGTACGACACGCAGCCGGCGCCGTGCGCGAACGCCTCCCAGCTCCACAGGCGCACCATGCCCGGCAGCGGCGCGGGGTTCCAATGCGCCCAGTTCACGGGCCCCGGTTGCTGCTCCATCACCCAGAACGGCAGCTTCGACATGCCGCGATAGAGGTCGTGATTGAACGACGCGAAATCCGGGTGGCCGGTGCGCAGCCAGCGCGCCTTCACGTCGGGCGCGAACCATTGCTCCTCGAGCGCGCCGAGCGGGTAGCTGTCCCACGTCGCGACGTCGAGGTCGCGCGCGACTTCGTAGTGGTCGAACTCGGTGAAGAGCTGCATGAAGTTGTGCGCGACGGCGCGGCCCGGCGAATGCGCGCGGATCACGTCGACCTGCATCCGGTGATAGCGCGCGACTTCGTCCGACGCGAAGCGCCGGTAGTCGAGGCGGTGCGACGGATGCGCTTCGGTCACGGTGCCGACCGGCGCGTCGACTTCGTCGAAATGCCTGTATTCCATGCTCCAGAACACGGTGCCCCACGCGCGGTTCAGCGCGTCGATCGTCCCGTAGCGCGCCTTCAGCCATTCGCGGAAGCGCAGGAGCGCGGCCGGCGAGTAGCTGACGACCGTCTGGTGGCAGCCGAGCTCGTTGTCGGTCTGCCAGTAGCGCACGGCCGGATGGCGGCCGTAGCGTTCGGCCACCGCGGTGCAGATCCGGCGCGACGCTTCCAGATAGGTCGGCGACGAGAAGTCGTAATGGCGGCGCGAGCCGAACTTGCGCGGCAGGCCGTCCGCGCCGATCGCGAGGATCTCGGGATGACGGTCGACGAGCCACTTCGGCGGCGTCGCGGTGGGCGTGCACATCACGATCTCGAGCCCGGCCGCGCCGAGCACGTCGACCGCGCGATCGAGCCAGCCCCAGTCGTATTCGCCGGGCGACGGCTCGATGCGGCTCCACGCGAATTCGGCGATCCGCACCTGCGCGATGCCGAGTGCCTTCATCCGGCGGGCGTCGCCGCCCCACATCGATTCCGGCCAGTGTTCCGGGTAGTAACAGACTCCAAGGCGCATGCCCGATCCTTATGCGTAGTGGTGGACGGGAAGTTCGGCGCACGCGGGCACCGCGCGGCCGTCTTCGGTGAAGAGATGGCAGGCCGCGGCCGGCGCATGCGCGTGCACGCGCTCGCCGCTGCGCACGGCCGCGTCGCCGGGCACTTTCGCGATCAGCGGCGTGCCGCCGGGCTGATCGAGGTGCACGTAGGTCTGCTCGCCGAGGCGTTCGACGAGCACGACGTCGCGCGCGAGCGTCGTCGCGTCTAGCGCGGCGCCGAGCGTCAGGTGTTCGGGGCGAATGCCGAGCGTGACGGCGGCACCGGGCGCGAGCGCGGAGCCGTCGCGCGGCAGCGTGAAGGTTTCGCCGGACGGCACGACGGTGACGGTCGTGCGCCGCGCGTCGCATGCGGCGACGACGGCCGGCAGGAAGTTCATTCGCGGCGAGCCGATGAAGCCGGCGACGAAGCGGCTCACCGGATGGTGATAGAGCTCGAGCGGCGCGCCGACCTGGGCGATGCTGCCGTGCTGCGCGGTGTCCGCGCCGGCGTGCAGCAGCACGATCTTGTCGGCGAGCGTCATCGCTTCGGTCTGGTCGTGCGTCACGTACACGACGCTCGCGCGTTCGAACTGCCGGTGCAGTTTCGCGATCTCGACGCGGGTCTGACCGCGCAGCGCCGCGTCGAGGTTCGACAGCGGCTCGTCGAACAGGAACACGCCGGGCTCGCGCACGATTGCACGGCCGATCGCGACGCGCTGCCGCTGGCCGCCCGACAGCGCCTTCGGCTTGCGCTCGAGCAGCGTATCGAGCTGCAGGATCCGCGCGGCGTCGCGCACCTTCCGGTCGATCTCGGCCTTCGGCACGCGCGCGAGCTTCAGCCCGAACGCCATGTTCTCGTAGACCGTCATGTGCGGAAACAGCGCGTAGCTCTGGAACACCATCGCGACGCCGCGTTCGGCGGCCGGCACGTCGTCGACGCGGCGGCCGTCGATCGAGAGCTCGCCGTCGCTCAGGTCCTCGAGGCCCGCGATCATCCGCAGCAGGGTCGACTTGCCGCAGCCAGACGGACCGAGGAACACGCAGAACTCGTGCGCGCCGATCTCCAGATCGACGTCGCGAATGACCGGCGCGTGCTCGCCATAGGCTTTCTGCACGCGCCGCATCGAGATGCTCGCCATTGTCTCCGCTCCATGTTTTAATGCGCTTTCGTCGATGCTTAAGCGCTTAATCATCGCGATCAAAAAAAAGAGCCGATAGCGATCGCGGCCGAGTCGCGCCCGTCAGGGGGGCGGCAAGGTGTGCGGCGATGATGCGCCGCTTCGATGAGCGAAGCAAATACTGGATCAACGTCTCATATAGTGAGCAATGGATGGCGACACTCGATGAAGTGGCCCGCCGCGCTGGCGTAACGGCCGCGACGGTGTCGAACGTGCTGCGCAATCGCGGCCGGGTTGGCGATGAGACCCGCGCGCGGGTGCTCGAAGCGGTGCAGGCGCTCGGCTACCGGCCGCATCTGGCCGCGCGGGCGCTGGCGGAAGGGCGCGCGCCGACGGTCGCGCTGATGGTGTCGAGCATCGCGAACCCGTTTTATCCGGAGTTCGCGCTCGCGGTCGAGCGCGCGGTGCGCCGCAACGGGCAGTTCCTGATCGTCTGCAATACGAATGAAGACCCGCTGCAGGGGCGCGCGTATCTCGACCAGATCGCCGGTACGATCTCCGAAGGCATCCTCGTGACGAACGCGAACCTGCACCTGCCGGATCTCGCCGACGTTGCGCGGCGCGGCGTGCCGGTCGTGCTGTGTCTGTGGGAGCGGCCCGATGCGCCGCCGGAAGGGTTGCCGTGCGTCGCGGTGGATTTCCGCGAGGCGGGGCGGATCGCGACGCGGCATCTGGTCGAACTCGGGCATCGCGAGATCGGCGTGATCGTCGGCGGGTCGGCAAACGGCGTGCAGGCCGCGCGCTACGACGGCTTCGTCGATGTGATGCGCGAAGCCGGGCTGGACGCGTCACGCGTCGGCGCCGGGCACGATTCGATCGAAGGCGGCGTGCACGCGGCGGGGCAGTTGCTGGACGCGCATCCCGGGCTGACCGCGCTGGTCGCGACCAACGACCTGCCCGCGATCGGCGCGCTGCACGCAGCGGCCGATCGCGGCAGGCGCGTGCCTGACGACCTGTCGATCGTCGGCATTACCGATATTCATCTGGCGAGCGATACGCGGCCTACGTTGACGACGGTCGCGATCCCGACCGGCGAGGCGGCGGGGCTCGCGGTCGAACTGCTCAATGCATTGCGCGAGGCGGGCGGGCAGATCGACGATGCGTCGCGCGTGCGAACGGCGTCGGCCCCGCGGCTGGTGGTGCGCGGTACGACAGGCCGTGTATCGAGTGAGAGCGCGACGCGGTAGATGTCGCGCGGGGCGGCGTGGAGCACTTCGAGGTTCCCGCCGCAACCGGCGCGGCCCGGCGCGCAGCCGCGTGCGGTGTGGAACACGGCAGACGCGGCGCCGGCCTCAACCGCCTTCGACGAGCCGCATCACGATGCCTCTGGCCGATTCGAGGTGCGCGACCGTCATCGAACGGGCGGCGCGCGCATTGCGCTCGCGGCACGCCTGCAGGATCTCCTCGTGCTCGACCTGGAACGACGGCGTATCCGCGAGCAGCGTGGTCTGCAAGCGCTCGTAGCGTTCGACCTGGCTGCGCAGCTCCCCGATCGACTTCAACTGCCGCGCGTTGCCGCAGCACGAATACAGCAACGCGTGGAATTCGCGGTTCAGTTCTCCCTGCCGGCGCGGCACGGTCGCGTCGCCGAGCAGGCGATGAACGAGTTCGGCGCGCGCGAGCGTCTCGTCGTCGAGCCGTTTTACGCTCCGGTAGATCGCATCGCCTTCGAGCAGCGCGCGCAGATCGTAGATTTCCTGCACGTCCGACGGGCTCAGCATGCGCACGACGGCGCCGCGATTCCTGAAGATATCCAGCAATCCTTCGCGTTCCAGACGCTGGATGGCCTCGCGCATCGGAATCCGGCTGATGCCGAACCGGTCGGCCAGGTCGCGTTCGACGAGCCGTTCGCCGGCTTCCAGCTCGCCGTTGACGATCATGTCCCGCAGCGATGCGGCCACCGCGTCCGCCGTGGAGTCGAGTTTGGCTTCCATGCCTGCGTGTTCCTCATTTCATTTTGGAATAATGGTATACCAAATGGAATTCCGGTGCCAAAATGGCGGCCATTGGCGGGCTTCATGAAATGAAATCGGGCCTGGTCCAAACAACCGACATCACTGGAGAGCGAGATGGCGTCTGGCGAACACAAATATCGAGTTGCAGTGCAGTGGACGGGCAATCGCGGCACCGGCACGTCGGGGTATCGCGAGTATGGCCGCGATCATGTGATCCGTGCCGGTTCGAAGCCCGACATTCCCGGTTCGTCGGATGCAGCCTTCCGCGGCGACGCGTCGCGCTGGAACCCGGAAGACCTGCTGCTGGCGTCGGCATCGGCGTGCCACAAGCTCTGGTATCTGCATCTGTGCGCCGAGGCCGGCATCCGCGTGCTCGCGTATGTCGACAACGCGGAAGGGACGATGCTCGATAGCCCCGAGCAGGGGCGCTTCACCGAAATCGTGCTGCGCCCGCACGTGACCATCCAGGCCGGTGACGATCGCGAGCGGGCGGAACACCTGCATCACGATGCGCACGCGAAGTGCTATATCGCGAATTCGGTCAACTTCCCGTTCCGCTGCGAACCGGTGATCGAGTTTGCAGCCGCGTGACGCGTTGGCGATGGAAAGCACGATGAAGCTTTTCTACGACTCAAGCAATGACCGCATGGCGCAGCACTTCGTGCTCGAAGAAGTCAACGCGGGCGGGCCACACACCCCGTCGCCGCGTCACAGCGCGACGCCGTAAACCTCCCGCGCAGCCACCCGAATCGCGTCGGCCATCACCTCGACGGCCGGCGAATGCAGCCGGTCGGTGCGCGTGATGATTCCGAAATCGTCCATCCGGCAGTCCATCTCCAGCGGCAGCACCGTGACGATCCCGTGTCGCGCGTAGTACCGCGCGACATCCTCCGCGAGCACCGCGATCATGTCGCTCTGCTCGATCAATTGCGTGATGAACAGCAGCGCGGCCGTCTCGACGACGTTCGCCGGCGGCGCGAGGCTCGCGCGCTGGAACACGAGCTCGAACCGATGGCGCAGCACGCTGCCGGCCGGCGGCATCACCCACGCGGCGCGCTGCACGTCGGCGAGCGACAGCGGCGCCTGCGCGAGCAGCGGATGGCCGGGCCGCACCACCGCAGCGACCGGCTCGCCGGTCAGCGGCTCGTAGCGCAGGTGCAGCTTGTCGTGTTCGGCGGACAGCCGGCCGAGCACGATGTCGAGCTTGTCCTGCGCGAGGTGTTCGAGCAGCGCGTTGCTCGTGTCGATCGCGACGGACACGCGCACGTTCGCATGTGTCCCCTTCACGGCCGCGACGGCCGGCGGCACGAGCCGCAATCCCGGCGACGTGATCGCGCCCACCGCCACGTGCCCGAGATGGCCGGCCTTCAGCGCGGCCAGTTCCTCGCGCGCCTGGTCGAGGCTGCCGAGCGCCGCGCGCGCGTGGCGGATCAGCGCGTCGCCGTACAGCGTCGGCCGCATCCCGCGCGGCAGCCGCTCGAACAGCACGGCGCCGATCGACTCCTCGAGCTCGCGCAGCAGCTTCGACGCGGCCGGCTGCGTCATGTTCAGCGCGGCCGCCGCGCGGTGAATGCTGCCTTCGTCGGCGAGCGCGACGACCAGCAGCAACTGGCGCGTCTTCAGGCGATTGCGGTTTCCCCACGGGCTGGCTTCGGTCATCGTACGGGTTTATATCGATATCGGAATCGATATCGTAATCGCCTAAAACGTCATTAGCGAGTTATCAAAATTCTGCCTAGACTGCGCCGGTATCCCGTCACCACAGGACTGACGATGTCGGCAACAAAACCCAGGCTGCGCTCCACCCAATGGTTCGGCACGAACGACAAGAACGGCTTCATGTACCGGAGCTGGATGAAGAACCAGGGCATTCCCGATCACGAATTCGACGGCCGGCCGATCATCGGCATCTGCAACACGTGGTCCGAACTGACGCCGTGCAACGCACACTTTCGCAAGCTCGCCGAGCACGTGAAGCGCGGGATCTCGGAAGCCGGTGGCTTCCCGGTCGAGTTCCCGGTGTTCTCGAACGGCGAATCGAACCTGCGGCCGTCCGCGATGCTCACGCGCAATCTTGCCTCGATGGACGTCGAGGAAGCGATCCGCGGCAACCCGATCGACGCAGTCGTGCTGCTCGCCGGCTGCGACAAGACGACACCCGCGCTGCTGATGGGCGCGGCGAGCTGCGACGTGCCGGCGATCGTCGTATCGGGCGGCCCGATGCTGAACGGCAAGCTCGAAGGCAAGAACATCGGCTCGGGCACGGCCGTGTGGCAGCTGCATGAAGCGCTGAAGGCCGGCGAGATCGACCTGCATCACTTCCTGTCGGCCGAAGCCGGCATGTCGCGCTCGGCCGGCACCTGCAACACGATGGGCACCGCGTCGACGATGGCGTGCATGGCCGAGGCGCTCGGCGTCGCGCTGCCGCACAACGCGGCGATTCCGGCCGTCGATTCGCGCCGCTACGTGCTCGCGCACATGTCCGGCATTCGCATCGTCGAGATGGCCCTCGAAGGGCTCGTGCTGTCGAAGGTGCTGACGCGCGCCGCGTTCGAGAACGCGATCCGCGCGAACGCGGCGATCGGCGGCTCGACCAACGCGGTGATCCACCTGAAGGCGATCGCGGGCCGCATCGGCGTGCCGCTGGAACTGGAAGACTGGATGCGCATCGGCCGCGGCACGCCGACGATCGTCGACCTGATGCCGTCGGGACGCTTCCTGATGGAGGAGTTCTATTACGCGGGCGGGCTGCCGGCCGTGCTGCGCCGGCTCGGCGAAGGCGGGCTGCTGCCGCATCCGGACGCGCTGACGGTCAACGGCAAGTCGCTGTGGGACAACGTGCGCGAAGCGCCGAACTACGACGACGAAGTGATCCGCCCGCTCGACCGGCCGCTGATCGCGGACGGCGGAATCTGCATCCTGCGCGGCAATCTCGCGCCGCGCGGTGCGGTGCTGAAGCCGTCGGCGGCGAGCCCCGAGCTGCTGAAGCATCGCGGCCGCGCGGTGGTGTTCGAGAACCTCGAGCACTACAAGGCGACGATCAACGACGAAGCGCTCGACATCGATGCGAGCTCGGTGATGGTGCTGAAGAACTGCGGGCCGCGCGGGTATCCGGGGATGGCCGAGGTCGGCAACATGGGGCTGCCGCCGAAGCTGCTGCGCCAGGGCGTGAAGGACATGGTGCGGATCTCGGATGCGCGGATGAGCGGGACCGCGTACGGCACGGTCGTGCTGCACGTGGCGCCGGAAGCGGCTGCCGGCGGGCCGCTCGCCGCCGTGCGCAACGGCGACTGGATCGAGCTCGACTGCGAGGCCGGCACGCTGCACCTGGATATTACGGATGACGAACTGCAGCGCCGCCTGTCGGACGTCGATCCGACCGCGGCACCGGGCGTGGCCGGGCAGCTCGGCAAGGGCGGTTACGCACGGCTGTATATCGATCACGTGCTGCAGGCCGACGAGGGGTGCGACCTCGACTTCCTGGTCGGCACGCGCGGCGCGGACGTGCCGAGCCATTCGCATTGAGCGGCGGGCAGGTGCATACCGACACGGACGGCGGCGGGGCCTGAGGGAAGCAGGGTGATGCGCTGGATGTGGTCGAGCGCTCAGGAAGGCGCAGCGTAAGGGCTAAGGCGCAAACGCAGACCGACCGCGAAGCATGGGACGTACGCAAGCGCCAGAGCGCTAACGCAGACCGACAGGAGACAAGATGACGACGCAGTACACGCCCGCGCACATCGCGGCGGAACAGTCCGATTCGCCGGCAGCCGTCGACGAACGGCAACTGACGCGCCTGCTCACGCGCAAACTGGTGCCGTTCCTCGCGCTGATCTACGTGGTCGCCTACGTCGACCGTACCGTCGTCGGCTTCGCGAAGCTGCACATGAACGCGGCGATCGGCCTCGGCGATGCCGCGTACGGACTCGGCGCCGGCCTGTTCTTCATCGGCTACTTCCTGTGCGAGGTGCCGAGCAACCTCGCGCTCGGACGCTTCGGCGCGCGCGTGTGGTTCGCGCGCATCCTCGCGACGTGGGGCGTGATCACGATGGCGATGGCGCTCGTGCAGGGGCCGACCAGCTTCTACGTGCTGCGCTTTCTGCTTGGTGCTGCCGAAGCCGGCCTCTATCCCGGCATCCTGTACTTCCTCACGCAATGGTTCCCGATGCGCGACCGTGCCCGCGTGATCGGCCTGCTCGTGCTCGCGCAGCCGCTCGCCGGCATCGTGACGGGCCCGCTCGCCGGCTGGCTGCTATCCACGCACGGGCTGTTCGGCCTGTCGGACTGGCAGACGCTGTTCGTCGTGAGCGGCCTGCCGGCCGTGCTGCTCGCATGGCCCACGCTGCGGTTGCTTCCGGAGTCGCCCGCGCATGCGCGCTGGCTGAACGACGACGAACGCCGCTGGATCGCACGGCAGCTCGCCGCCGACCGCGACACGTATCGCCCCGATTCGCACGGCAATCCGCTCGCCGCATTGCGCGACCGCCGCGTGCTGCTGCTCGCCGCGCTGTTCCTGCCGTTTCCGCTGTGCATCTACGGGCTCTCGCTGTGGCTGCCGACGATCATCCACGCATTCGGCACCGGCGATGCGGCGACCGGGCTGCTGTCCGCGGTGCCGTACCTGTTCGCGGTGGTCGGCTTGCTCGTCGTGCCGCGCCATTCGGATCGCAAGCGCGAGCGCTACTGGCACATCGTCGTCGTGTCGGCTGCCGCCGCGGTGACGATGGCCGCGAGCGCGTGGGTGCGGCAACCGGCGCTGCAGTTCATGTTCATCTGCCTGACCGCGTTCTCGCTCTATTCGATCCAGGCCGTCGTGTGGGCGCTGCCCGGCGAATTCCTGACCGGCACGAGCGCGGCGGTCGGTATCGCGGCGATCAATTCGCTCGCGAATCTCGGCGGCTACTTCGGACCTTACGGGATCGGGCTGATCAAGGCATCGACCGGCAGCCTCGCGGCCGGCCTGTATTTTCTCGCGGCCACGCTGCTGTTCGCGGTGCTGATGACGTTCGTGGTCCGCGCCGCGCTGCGCACGCCCGAGCCGGCCGCGGGCGCGTTCGCCGGCGAATCCTGAACGCATTGTTTTCCGGCTGAACGCCGTTTCGACTGACGCAGGACCGAACCATGACATCGAGCAGCACACCGCGCTATCGCGGCATCTTCCCCGTCGTCCCGACGACGTTTACCGACACCGGCGAGCTCGACCTCGCGAGCCAGAAGCGCGCGGTCGATTTCATGATCGACGCCGGCTCGGACGGCCTGTGCATTCTCGCGAACTTCTCCGAGCAATTCGCGGTCACCGACGACGAGCGCGACGTGCTCACGCGCACGATCCTCGAGCACGTCGCCGGCCGCGTGCCGGTGATCGTCACGACATCGCATTACAGCACGCAGGTCTGCGCGGCGCGCAGCCTGCGCGCACAGCAGCTCGGCGCGGCGATGGTGATGGCGATGCCGCCGTACCACGGCGCGACGTTCCGCGTGCCCGAAGCGCAGATCTTCGATTTCTATGCGCGCGTGTCGGATGCGATCGACATCCCGATCATGATCCAGGACGCGCCCGCGAGCGGCACCGCGCTGTCCGCGCCGTTCCTTGCGCGGATGGCGCGCGAGATCGAGCAGGTCGCGTATTTCAAGATCGAGACGCCCGGTGCGGCGAACAAGCTGCGCGAGCTGATCCGGCTCGGCGGCGACGCGATCGAAGGGCCGTGGGACGGCGAGGAAGCGATCACGCTGCTCGCCGACCTGCATGCGGGCGCGACCGGCGCAATGACGGGCGGCGGGTTTCCGGACGGCATCCGGCCGATCCTCGAAGCGTTCCGCGAAGGGCGGCACGACGATGCGTTCGCGCGCTACCAGGCGTGGCTGCCGCTGATCAATCACGAGAACCGCCAGTCCGGGATCCTGACCGCGAAGGCGCTGATGCGCGAAGGCGGCGTGATCGCGTGCGAGCGGCCGCGGCATCCGATGCCGGAACTGCACCCTGACACGCGTGCGGAGCTGATCGCGATCGCACGCCGGCTCGATCCGCTCGTGCTGCGCTGGGCGCGCTGAGCGAATGGCGAAGGAGAAACGCAAATGAGCAAGGTGATTTCGCTGGGCGTGATCGGGATCGGCAAGATCGCGCGCGACCAGCATCTGCCGGCGATCGCCGCCGAGCCGGGCTTCGTGTTGACCGCCTGCGCGAGCCGTCACGCGGAGGTCAACGGGGTACGCAATTATCCGGATCTGACCGCGCTGCTGGCCGCCGAGCGCGAGCTCGACGCCGTGTCGCTGTGCGCGCCGCCACAGGTGCGCTACGCGCAGGCACGCGCCGCGCTCGAAGCCGGCAAGCACGTGATGCTCGAGAAGCCGCCGGGCGCGACGCTCGGCGAAGTGGCTGCGCTGGACGCGCTCGCGCGCGAACGCGGCCTCACGCTGTTCGCGACCTGGCATTCGCGCTGCGCGAGCGCGGTCGAACCGGCGCGGGCATGGCTCGCGACGCGCACGATCCGCGCGGTGCAGGTGCGCTGGAAGGAAGACGTGCGACGCTGGCATCCGGGGCAGCAGTGGATCTGGGAGCCGGGCGGCCTCGGTGTGTTCGATCCAGGCATCAACGCGCTGTCGATCGTCACGCGGATCCTGCCGCGCGAACTCGTGCTGCGCGAAGCGACGCTCTATGTGCCGAGCGACGCGCAGATGCCGATCGCGGCCGAACTCGATTGCGCGGATACGGACGGCGTGCCGGTGCGTGCGGAATTCGACTGGCGCCACGGCCCGGTCGAGCAGTGGGAGATCGCGGTCGACACGTCGGACGGCGTGCTCGCGATCAGCCGCGGCGGCGCGCAGTTGTCGATCGACGGCGCGCCGGTCGAGATCGGGCCGGAGCGCGAGTATCCGGCGCTGTATGCGCATTTCCGCGCGCTGATCGCGCGCGGCGAAAGCGACGTCGACGTACGGCCATTGCGGCTCGTCGCCGACGCGTTTCTGTTCGGGCGGCGCGTCGGGACCGACGCGTTCGGCCGCTGACACCGTGCCGGCGCACGCCACAGCGAGCGCGACCCGGCGCGATGAGTATTGAAGACCCCAGCCAATAGACAAGGAGACACCGCATGAACCGAACCAACCGAACGATTCGCCGGCACACCCTGCGCGCGCTGCTGGCCGCGCTTTGCATCGCGCCGCTCGGCATGCACGGCGCCGCGCATGCCGACGCGCCGCTGAAGATCGGCTTCCTGGTGAAGATGCCAGAGCAGGCATGGTTCATCAACGAGCAGAACGCGGCGTCCGCGCTGGGCCAGAAGGAAAACTTCTCGGTCGTGAAGATCGGCACGCCGGATGGCGAGAAGGTGCTGGCCGCGATCGACAACCTCAACTCGCAAGGCGCGCAGGGTTTCGTGATCTGCGCACCCGACGTGCGCCTCGGGCCGGCGATCGCCGCGCGCGCGAAGCGCTACAACATGAAGTTCGTGACCGTTGACGACCAGCTCGTCGACTCGACCGGCAAGCCGCTCACGAATGTGCCGCACCTCGGGATGTCGGCGACCAAGATCGGCAACCAGGTCGGCCAGGCGATCGCCGACGAGATGAAGCGACGCGGCTGGAAGCCCGAGGAAGTCGGCGCGTTGCGCATCACCAACTACGAGCTGCCGACGGCGAAGCTGCGCACCGACGGCGCGACGCAGGCGTTGCTCGCGAACGGCTTCCGCAAGGAGAATATCTTCGACGCGCCGCAGAAGACGACCGACGACAGCGGCGGCCTCGAGGCGGCCTTCCCGGTGCTCTCACGCCATCCCAACGTGAAGAAATGGGTCGTCTTCGCGCTGAACGAGGAAACCGTGCTCGGCGCGGTGCGCGCGACCGAACAGCTGCACATCCCGGCGGCCGACGTGATCGGCGTCGGCATCAACGGCGCGGGCGAGGCGTTCGCCGAATTCCAGAAAAAGGAGCCGACAGGCTTCTACGGGACGATCGCGGTCAGCTCGACGAACCACGGCAAGGACAGCACGCAGAACCTCGTCGACTGGATCCGTAACGGCAAGACGCCGCCCGCCGACACGCAGACGAGCGGCAAGCTGATGACGCGCGCGAACTGGAAGGCCGTGCGCGCCGAGCTCGGCATCTGAGCGTGCGGGGCGACGACGCGATGACGATGCAGACGATGACGGCCGTGTCCGACAACGACGACGCGGCCACCTCCGGCGGCGCACTGCTCGCGCTCGACGGCATCACGGTGACGTTCCCGGGCGTGCGCGCGCTCGATGGCGTGTCGCTGTCGGTGCGCGCGGGCGAAGTGCACGGGCTGATGGGCGAGAACGGCGCGGGCAAGTCGACGCTGCTGAAGGTGCTGTCCGGCGTGAACCAGCCGCAGGCCGGCACGCTGACGCTGAACGGCACCGTGCAGCGCTTCGCGTCGACGCGCGCGGCGCTCGAGGCCGGCATCGCGATCATCTACCAGGAGCTGCATCTGGTGCCCGAGCTGACGGTCGCGGAGAACCTGATGCTCGGCCAGTTGCCGAGCCGGCTCGGCGTGGTCGACGAACGTGCGCTTGCCGTACGCGCGCTCGATGCGCTGGAGCGGCTCGGCGAGCACATCGATCCGGGCATTCCGGTGAAGTATCTGTCGATCGGCCAGCGCCAGATGATCGAGATCGGCAAGGCGCTGATGCGCGACGCGCGCGTGATCGCGTTCGACGAACCGACCAGCTCGCTGTCCGCGCGCGAAACCAAGCAGCTGTTCCGCATCATCCGCGCGCTGCGCGCGGAAGGCCGCGCGATCATCTACGTCACGCACCGGATGGAGGAAGTGTATGAACTGTGCGACCGCGTGACCGTGTTTCGCGACGGCCGCCGCATCGACACGTTCGAATCCGTCGCCGATCTCGATCGCGACCGGCTGATCGGCTGCATGGTCGGCCGCTCGATCGAGGACGTGTACGGCTACCGGCCGCGCACCGCCGGCGACGTGCTGATCGAGGCGAAAGGGCTGGCGGGGCCCGGGTTATCCGAGCCCGTGTCGTTCGCCGCGCGGCGCGGCGAGATCGTCGGCTTCTTCGGGCTCGTCGGCGCGGGCCGTTCGGAGCTGATGAAGCTGCTGTACGGCGCCGCGCGCCCGAGTGCGGGGCACGTCGAGCTGAACGGGCGTCGCGTCGCGTTCGCAAGCCCGCGCGACGCGGTGCGTGCCGGCATCGCGCTGTGCCCGGAAGACCGCAAGCAGGAGGGCATCGTCGCGATCGCGTCGGTGGCCGACAACCTGAACATCAGCGCGCGCCGGCATTTCAGCCCGGCGCGCGTGCTGCTCGACGCACGGCGTGAGCGCGAGCTCGCGCAACGCTACATCGAGCGGCTGGCGATCAAGACCCGCGACGGCGAGACGCCGATCGGCGCGCTGTCGGGCGGCAACCAGCAGAAAGTCGTCCTCGCGCGCTGGCTGGCCGAGCGCATCGACGTGTTCCTGATGGACGAACCGACGCGCGGCATCGATGTCGGCGCGCGCGCGGAAATCTACAACCTGTTCTACGAGCTCGCGGAAGCGGGCCGCACGGTGATCATCGTGTCGAGCGACCTGGCCGAGGTGATCGGCGTGTCGGACCGGATCGTCGTGATGAAGGAAGGACGGATCGCGGGCGAGGTCGCGAAGGCGCAGGCGACGCCCGACGCGCTGATCAAGCTCGCGCTGCCGCGCTAGCGCCCCGCAATGATCAACCGGATGCAAATGAAATGAGCCAGGCAATGCAACCCCAACGCACTTCCCCGTCCCCCGATGCCGCCGCCGTGCCCGCACGCGCGCGCGGCGGCGTGTGGCAGCTGATCAACCGTTCCGGCATCGTGATGGTGTTTTTCGTGCTGTTCGCGACGCTGTCGCTGACCGTGCCGGACTTCTTCACGCCGCGCAACATCCAGGGCCTGCTGCTGTCGGTCACGCTGATCGGCTCGATCGCGGTGACGATGATGTTCGTGCTCGCGCTCGGCGAGGTCGACCTGTCGGTCGCGTCGATCGTCGCGTTCTCGGGTGTCGTCGCGTCGACGCTGATCACCGCGACGCACAGCGTCGTGCTCGGCATCGCGGCCGGCGTGCTCGCGGGCGGTGCGGTCGGGCTCGTCAACGGCGTGCTGATCGCGCGCTGGCGGATCAATTCCCTGATCGTCACGCTCGCGATGATGGAAGTCGTGCGCGGGCTCGCGTTCATCACGTCGAACGGCGACGCGGTGATGATTTCGGAGGAGCGCTTCTTCGAGCTCGGCGGCGGGTCGTTCCTCGGCATCTCGTATCCGATCTGGAGCAACATCGTCGGCTTCGTCGTGTTCGGCTTCCTCTTGCGCAAGACGGTGTTCGGCAAGAACGTGCTGGCCGTCGGCGGCAACGGCGAGGCCGCGCTGCTCGCGGGGCTGCCGGTGATGCGCATCAAGATCGCGGTGTTCGTGCTGCAGGGGCTCGTGACCGGCTTCGCCGGCGTGATGCTTGCGTCGCGGATGAGCCTCGGCGATCCGAAAACGTCCGTCGGCCTCGAGCTCGGCGTGATCTCCGCGTGCGTGCTCGGCGGCGTGTCGCTGACGGGCGGCGTCGCGACGATTTCCGGCGTGCTGGTCGGCGTGCTGATCATGGGTTCCGTGCAGGACGCGATGAGCCTGCTGAACGTGCCGACCTTTTACCAATATCTGATACGCGGCGGAATTCTGTTGCTCGCGGTGCTGTTCGACCAGTATCGTCGCAACCAGCGGCGCGCGATGAAGATCTGATCCTGACGAACGCGTGGCCGCCCGCGAAGGCGACAGACATCGGGAGACGGCATGCAACAGATTCATCCGGGCGCGGCGGCGCTGCTGGTCGACAGCCGCAATACGCTCGGCGAAGGCGCGACGTGGTGCGACGCGACGCACGCGCTGTACTGGACGGACATCGAAGGCGCGCGGCTGTGGCGCTGCCGCGCGGACGGCTCGGACCTCGCGCAGTGGCCGATGCCTGAACGGCTCGCGTGCTTCGCGCTGACGAACGAGCCGAATGTGCTGCTCGTCGGGCTCGCGACGCATCTTGCGTTCTTCGATCTGCGCAGCGGCGAATTCACGCGGATCGTCGGCGTCGAACCCGATCTGCCGACGCGCCTGAACGACGGCCGCTGCGATCCGTTCGGCGCGTTCGTGTTCGGGATGAAGGACGAAGGCGGCGACCCGCCGCGCGCGGTCGGCGGCTTCTACCGGCTCAATCCGGACCTCACGCTCGACCGGCTTGCGTTGCCGGCGGCGGCGATCGCGAACAGCATCGCGTTCTCGCCGGACGGCACGAAGATGACCTTCTGCGATTCGATGGTGCGCGAGATTCTCGTCTGCGATTACGGCGCGGGCGGCGACGTGGCCAATGTGCGGCCGTTCGCGCGACTGACCGATGCGGACGGCGACCCGGACGGCTCGACGATGGATCGCGACGGCGGCCTGTGGAACGCGCAGTGGGGCGGCCGGCGGGTGGTACGCTACGGGCCGGACGGCGTCGAGACGGACCGCGTTAGCGTGCCGACTGCGCAGCCGAGCTGCGTGACGCTCGACGGCGAAGGCCGGATTTATGTGACGAGCGCCCGTGTCGGGTTGAGCGACGACGCGCTGGCGAGCGATGCGCACGCCGGCGGCGTATTCGTCGCCCGGACGCGCTACATGGGGCTGCCGACGGCGCGATTCGCGGGGGCGCCGCGCGGCTGACCGCGTATCGGATCCCGTTCATGGGATTCGTCTGACGCGGCGAGCCAGGCGATCAGGCGCGCGGTCTGCCGCGCATGCACGAACGCGCGGTGGCAGTCCGGCTTGCCGGAACACGCCGTTCGCGCCCCGACGTGCTGGTAAGATGGCCCGCAATTCCATCCCGCCCGCACCATGAGTTCCGCACCGACCAAGCCCGCGAACCCGAAAAACGCCGCAAAGAACGCCGCGAAGAACGCCGCCCGTGCGACGGGCGACAAGCCGAAGGCCCGCGTGCCGCAGCGCCTGACCTACGTGGTCGGCAGTCTCGAACGGCTGCTGCGCCGCCACATGACCGACGCGCTCGCACCGCTCGGCATCACGCTCGCGCAATACACGGCGCTGTCGGTGCTCGAGGCGCGCGGCGCGTCGTCGAACGCGCAGCTGGCGGAGCGCTCGTTCATCACGCCGCAATCGGCGAACGAGGTCATGAGCGTGATGGCCGCCCGCGGTTTCGTCACGCGCGAAGCCGACCCGTCGCATGGCCGCATCATCCTGCTGACGCTGACCGACGAAGGCGCGGCGATGCTGCGCGAATGCGAAGCCGTGCTGCGTCCGCTCGAGACGCGGATGCTCGGCGACGTCTCCATCGACGACGCCACGCACGTGCAGCGCGCGCTCGAACTGTTCGCGCGCAACCTGCGCGGCTGACCCTTTCCCCGAACCTCCACGACACGGGCCCGTGCGGCCCGTGTTTGCTTTTCCCGCCTGCTCGCCGGTCGCCTGACCGTTCCCCGATTCCATCGTTGCCGCCGCTTTCCGCTCCGGGTTTACACCGGCGCTCGTGCCGCTTGCAATATCAGGTAGCCTGATATTAAATGAAGCCGTCCGCAGCAGGAATGCCGCGCACCGAATCGCACAGGAACGAACGACAGGAACAGACATGAGCAAGTACGACAACCGCTGGCAGACCGTTGAAGTGAAGGTGGAGGCCGGCATCGCGTGGGTCACGCTGAACCGCCCCGAGAAGCGCAACGCAATGAGCCCGACGCTGAACCGGGAGATGCTCGAAGTCCTCGACGCGGTCGAATTCGACGACGAGGCAAAGGTGCTGGTGTTGACCGGCGCGGGCGCCGCGTGGACGGCCGGCATGGATCTGAAGGAATATTTCCGCGAGATCGACGGCGGCTCCGACGCGCTGCAGGAAAAGGTGCGGCGCGACGCGTCGGAGTGGCAGTGGCGCCGCCTGCGGATGTACAACAAGCCGACGATCGCGATGGTGAACGGCTGGTGCTTCGGCGGCGGATTCTCGCCGCTCGTCGCGTGCGACCTTGCGATCGCGGCGGACGAAGCGGTGTTCGGCCTGTCGGAAATCAACTGGGGCATCCCGCCGGGCAACCTCGTCAGCAAGGCGATGGCGGACACGGTCGGGCATCGCCGCGCGCTGCACTACATCATGACCGGCGACACGTTCACCGGTGCGGAGGCCGCTGAAATGGGCCTCGTGAACAGCAGCGTCCCGCTGGCCGGCCTGCGCGACGCGACGATCGCGCTCGCGGCGCGGCTGATGGACAAGAACCCGGTCGTGCTGCGCGCGGCGAAGCACGGCTTCAAGCGTTCGCGCGAACTCACGTGGGAACAGTGCGAGGATTACCTGTATGCGAAGCTCGACCAGGCGCAGCTGCGCGATCCGGAGCGCGGCCGCGAGCAGGGGCTGAAGCAGTTCCTCGACGACAAGACGATCAAGCCGGGCCTGCAGGCATACAAGCGCTGATACAAGCGCCGACGCAATCGACAGAGACAGGCAAGGCAGGAGACGACATGACCGACAGACGGATGCTGATCGCCGGCGAGTGGTGTACCGCCCGCGACGGCCGAACCTTCGACCGATTCAACCCCGCGACGGGCGCGCTCGCGTCGCGCGCGCCGGCGGCCGGCCTGGCCGACGCCGACGCGGCGATCGATGCCGCGCACCGCGCGTTCCCCGCATGGGCGGCGCTCGCGCCGACCGAGCGGCGCCGCCGGCTGCTGAAGGCGGCCGACCTGATGGACGCGCGCATCGACGCGTTCATCGCGACCGGCGTGGCCGAAACCGGCGCGACACCCGGCTGGCTCGGCTTCAACGTGACGCTCGCGGCGAACATGCTGCGCGAGGCCGCGTCGATGACGACGCAGATCGACGGCGACGTGATCCCGTCCGACGTGCCCGGCAATCTCGCGCTCGCGATGCGCGTGCCGTGCGGCGTCGTGCTCGGCATCGCGCCGTGGAACGCGCCGGTGATCCTCGGCACACGCGCGCTGGCGATGCCGCTCGCATGCGGCAATACGGTCGTGCTGAAGGCGTCCGAAGCGTGCCCGGGCGTGCACGCGCTGATCGGCGCGGTGCTGGATGACGCCGGGCTCGGCGCGGGTGTGGTCAACGTGATCACGCACGCGGCGGCCGACGCACCCGAACTCGTCGAGCGGCTGATCGCGCATCCGCACGTGAAGCGGATCAACTTCACCGGATCCACGCACGTCGGGCGCATCATCGCGCGCCATGCGGCCGCGCACCTGAAACCCGTGCTGCTGGAACTCGGCGGCAAGGCGCCGGTGCTCGTGCTCGACGATGCCGATCTCGATGCGGCCGTCGACGCGATCGCGTTCGGCGCGTTCTTCAACCAGGGGCAGATCTGCATGTCGACCGAACGCGTGATCGCCGCGCGGCCGGTCGCCGATGCGCTCGTCGAACGGCTGACCGACAAGGCGCGCACGCTGGTCGCCGGCGATCCGCTGGCGGGCCATGCGCTCGGCACGATGGTCGATGCGGCCGCGGCCGCGCGTGCCGCGTCGCTCGTCGAGGATGCGCGTGCGCACGGCGCGCGCCTGCCGCTCGGCTGCCGGATCGAGGGCGCGACGATGCAGCCCGCGATCGTCGACGGCGTCACGCGCGACATGCGGCTTTATCGCGAGGAATCGTTCGCGCCGGTGGTGGCGATCCTGCGCGCGGACAGCGACGACGAAGCGGTCGCGCTCGCGAACGACAGCGAGTTCGGGCTGTCGGCGAGCGTGTTCAGCCGCGATATCGCACGCGCGATGACGGTCGCGCGCCGGATCGAATCGGGGATCTGCCACGTCAACGGGCCGACCGTGCACGACGAGGCGCAGATGCCGTTCGGCGGCACGAAGGCGAGCGGCTACGGCCGCTTCGGCAGCCGCGCGTCGATCGCCGAATTCACCGAGCTGCGCTGGATCACCGTGCAGACCACACCGCGTCACTACCCGATATGAGCGAGCCGACGATGAATGTTGCGATGCCCGCGAGCGGGCCGGCGAACGACACGGGCGGCGTGCGCTATCGCGCGGCGGCCGTCGCGGTCGGCTCGGCCGAAATTCGTCGCGCGGAGAACGGCACGTGGTACCTGCGCTCGCGCGAACCGCTCGGCGACTACCCGACGCGCCTGACCGACTGCCTCGTACGCGGCGAGCACGCGCATCCCGACCGCGTGCTCGCCGCGCGGCGCGGCGCCGACGGCCGCTGGATCGAGATCACTTACGCGCAGATGCTCGAACGCGCCCGCGCGCTCGGCCAGGGCCTCGTCGATCTCGGGCTGTCGGTCGAGCGGCCGCTCGCGGTGCTGTCCGGCAACGATCTCGAGCATCTGCAGCTGATGTTCGCGGCGATGCTGGCCGGCGTGCCCTATGCGCCGATCTCGCCCGCGTATTCGCTGGTGTCGACCGACTACGGCAAGCTGCGTCACACGCTCGGCGTGCTGCGGCCGGGCGCGGTGTTCGTCGCCGAACGCGCGCCGTTTGCGCGTGCGCTCGACGCGACGCTGCCGGCCGATGCGGCGCTGATCGTCGCGAACGATGCGGATGCGGAGCCCGGCGCGGTGGGCGGCGTCGTGCCGCTGTCGCGCCTGCTCGCGACCGTCCCGCGTACGATCGACGCGATCCATGAAGCGATCGGCCCCGATCATCTCGCGAAGATCCTGTTCACGTCGGGTTCGACGAAGCTGCCGAAGGCGGTGCCGACCACGCACCGGATGCTGTGCAGCAACCAGCAGATGCTGCGCCAGACGATGCCCGAGCTGACGCGCGAACCGCCGGTGCTGGTCGACTGGCTGCCGTGGAATCACACGTTCGGCGGCAGTCACAACCTCGGCATCGCGCTGTACAACGGCGGCACGCTGTACATCGACGACGGCCGCCCGATGCCGGGCCGCTTCGACGAAACCGTGCGCAACCTGCGCGAGATCGCGCCGACGATCTACTTCAACGTGCCGAAGGGCTGGGAAGAGTTGACGGCCGCGCTCGAGCGCGATGCCGTGCTGCGCGACACGTTTTTCTCGCGCGTGAAGCTGTATTTCTTCGGCGGCGCGGGGCTGTCGCAGGCCGCGTGGGACCGGCTCGACCGCGTGACCGACGCGCATTGCGGCGAGCGCATCCGGATCATGGCCGGCCTCGGGATGACGGAGGCGTCGCCGTCGTGCCTGTTCACGACCGGGCCGCTGATGCGCGCCGGCTATATCGGCCTGCCCGCGCCCGGCTGCGACGCGAAGCTCGTGCCGTGCGGCGGCAAGCTCGAACTGCGCTTCAAGGGGCCGAACGTGATGCGCGGCTACTGGCATGCCGACGTCGATCCGCGCGACGTGTTCGACGAAGAGGGTTATTACCGCAGCGGCGACGCGGGCGTCTTTGCCGATCCGGCGCGGCCGGAACTCGGGCTGCTGTTCGACGGCCGGCTGACCGAGGATTTCAAGCTGAGCAGCGGCACGTTCGTCAGCGTCGGGCCGTTGCGGGCGAACGCGGTGTCGAGCGGTGCGCCGTACGTGCAGGACGTGGTCGTCACCGGGATCAATCGCGACGACATCGGGCTGCTGGTGTTTCCGCGCATCGACGCGTGCCGTGCGCTGGCGGGGCTCGCAGCCGATGCAACGGTTTCCGACGTGCTGCGCGCGCCGGCCGTGCGCGCGGCGTTCGCAGCATGGCTCGCCGGGTTGAACCGGCATGCAAGCGGCGGTTCGACGTTCGTCGCGCGCATCCGGCTGATCGACACGCCGCCGTCGCTCGATCTCGGTGAATTGACCGACAAGGGTTCGCTGAACCAGGCGGCCGTGCAGAAGCATCGTGCGGCGACGATCGACGCGCTGTACGACCCGGCGCGACGCGATCCCGACGTGATCTACGCGTAAGCAGAAGCAAACCGAAGCAAGCAGGAACAACGACCCGCCGGCCACGATATCGGCAGGCATTCTTGCGGCCAGTGAATCAGGCTGCCTGATAAGGTCGGCCGGTACGGGCCGACCGACTACAAGACATGGGACTGGAGACACGATGAACACTTACGTTGCCGAAAAACCCACGGTCGCGACCACGCTCGCGCTGTGTTTCGCGATCGCACTCCTCGAAGGGCTCGACCTGCAGTCGGTCGGCGTCGCTGCGCCCCGCATGGCGCGCGAATTCGGGCTTTCCGTGTCGGAGATGGGCATCGCGTTCAGCGCGGGCACCTTCGGGCTGCTGCCGGGCGCGATGCTCGGCGGGTGGCTCGCCGACCGGATCGGACGCAAGCGCGTGCTGATCGCGTCGACCGTGCTGTTCGGACTGCTGTCGATCGCCACCGCGCAGGTATCGACCTTCGCGATGCTCGTCGTCGTGCGCGTGCTGACCGGCATCGGCCTTGGCGGCGCGATGCCGAACCTGATCGCGTTGTCGTCCGAGGCGGTCGAGCCGCGCTCGCGCAGCAGCGCGGTGGCGACGATGTACTGCGGCATCCCGTTCGGCGGCGTGATCGCGTCGCTGATCGGCGTGCTGCTCGCCGGCGACACCGAATGGCGGCACATCTTCTACGTCGGCGGCGTGGGGCCGCTGCTGCTCGTGCCGCTGCTGGCGTTGTTCCTGCCGGAATCGCGTGCGTATCTCGACGTCGCCGGCACGCCGGCCGCGCGCACCAGCGTCGCGCGCACGCTGTTCGGCGACGGCCGCACGACATCGACGGTCGCGCTGTGGGTCAGCTACTTCTGCACGCTGATCGTCCTCTACTTCCTGTTGAACTGGCTGCCGTCGCTAATGGCCTCGCGCGGGCTCGATCGCGCGCACGTCGGCCTCGTGCAGATCGCGTTCAACGTCGGCGCGGGGCTCGGCGCGCTCGGCATCGGCGCGGCGCTCGACCGGATGCGCGCGTCGCGCGTGGTTGGCGGCATGTATGTCGGGATCGTGCTGTCGCTCACCGCGCTCGCGGCCGCGCCCGGTTTCGCGTCGCTCGCGGCGGCCGCGTTCGCGGCGGGGATGTTCGTGGTCGGCGGGCAGTCGGTGCTGTATGCGCTCGCGGCGATCTATTACCCGACCGCGATGCGCGGCACCGGCGTCGGCGCGGCGGTGGCAGTCGGCCGGCTCGGTTCCGTCGTCGGGCCGCTCGCGGCCGCGACGCTGCTGGCCGCCGGCCGCAGCGCGCCCGTCGTGATCGGCGCGAGCATCCCCGTCACGCTCGTCGCGGCCGTCGCCGCGCTGGTGCTGATTCGCCGCCCGCAAGCGAGCGACTGACGTTTCGTTTTTATCCATGCACGCCGACAGAGCGCGCAATTCATCAAGGTCTGGAGACGCAACGAAATGAAGACGAAGACAAGGAACGGCCTGCTGGCCGCCGGCGCGTGCTGCGCGCTGGCCGCGCCGGTTGCGCACGCGCAGTCGAGCGTGACGCTGTACGGGATCATCGACACCGGCGTCGAGTTCGTGTCGCACGCAAACGCTGCCGGCGACCACGTCGTGCGCATGCCGGGCGTGACGGGCGAGCTGCCGTCGCGCTGGGGCCTGCGCGGCACCGAGGATCTCGGCGGCGGCTACCAGGCGGTATTCACGCTCGAAAGCGGCTTCAACGTGCGCGGCGGCGATCTCGGGCAGGGCGGCCGGCTGTTCGGGCGGCAGGCGTTCGTCGGGCTGAAGAGCGGCTTCGGCACGCTCGCGTTCGGCCGCCAGTACACGATGACCTATCTCGCGCTGCAGGGCGCGGACATCATCGGCCCCGACATCTACGGGCTCGGCTCGTTCGACGCATACGTGCCGAACGGCCGCGCCGACAACGCGGTGACCTACGTCGGCACGTATCGCGGAGTGACGCTCGGCGCCGCGTATTCGTTCGGCCGCGACGGCGCCGGCACCGGCAACTCGCCGGGGCAGGGCACGTGCGCGGGGCAGGTGCCGGGCGATGCCGTCCAGTGCCGCAACTGGTCGGTGATGCTCAAGTACGACAGCGCGTATTTCGGTGCGGCGGCGTCGTACGAGGAGCAGCGCGGCGGCACCGGCGCGGCCGCGAATTTCTTCGACGGCGTGGCGCCCGTCCCCTTCACCAGCAGCGGCGGCAAGGACGCGCGCACGCACGTGAGCGCGTATGCGCAGGCGGCCGGCGCGAAGATCGGCGCGGGCTGGATCGGGCGGCGCGTGTCGACCGGTTCGCCGGCTGCGCCCGGCGCGCATTCGGACCTGTTCTTCGTCGGTGCGTCGTATGCGATCAAGCCCGACTTCGTCGTCGATGGCGAGGGTTACCGGATCGTCAACAGCGCGCACGACACGCGCGCGACGATGGCCACGCTGCGCGCGACCTATCTGCTGACGAAGCGCACGGCTGTCTACGCGCAGTCGTCGTATCTGTGGAACAGCGCGCATGCACGCTACGCGGTCAGCGGCGGCGGGCCCGGCACGACGCCCGGCGCGGGGATGGGGCAGCTCGGCGCGATGGTCGGCGTGCGGCACATGTTCTGATCCGGCAGCCTGACGAACGGGAGCTATCTTGAACAGAAAATCTGCATTCCTTTGCATTGCACCGCTGTCGGCGGCGGCCATGCTCGCCGGGTGCGGCGACGACGATTCGGTCAGCGCCACGCCGACGCACCTGAGCGCCGCGACGCCGGCCGCGATGACGCAGACCTGCGACGCGCTTGCCGCGAAGCTGTCGTATGCGAACACGTCGTTCACGTCGGTGACGACCGCGGCCGCCGGCGCGCTGACGGTGGCCGGCAAGCCGATCGCCGAACACTGCGTGATCGACGGGAAGATGAACGAGCGCGTGAGCGCGGTCGACGGCAAGAACTATGCGATCGGTTTCGAGATGCGCTTGCCGAAAGCGTGGAACGGCCGCTTCTTCTACCAGGCGAACGGCGGGCTCGACGGCAACGTCGTGACCGCGACCGGCGAGATCGGCGGCGGCGGGCCGCTGACCGATGCGCTGAACATGGGCTTCGCGGTGATCAGCTCGGATTCCGGGCACAGCGCCGCGCAGAACCCGCTGTTCGGCGTCGATCCGCAGGCGCGCATCGACTACGGCTACGGCGCGGTCGACGCGCTCACGCCGATGGCGAAGCAGGTGATCCGGCTTGCATACGGCAAGGCGCCAGACCGCAGCTATTTCGGCGGCTGCTCGAACGGCGGCCGTCATGCGATGGTCACGGCGGTGCGCAACCCGGCCGATTACGACGGCATCATCGCGGGCGACCCGGGCTTCCATCTGCCGAAGGCGGCGATCGGCGAGATGTACGGCGCGCAGCAGTTCGCGAAGATCGCGTCGGCGACCGGCTCGAACGGGCTGCCGGACATCCGTAGCGGCTTCAACGACGCGGAGCGCCGGTTCGTCGGCGCGACGATTCTCGACAAGTGCGATGCGCTCGACGGCGTGGCCGACGGGATGGTGCAGGACGTCGCCGCATGCCAGGCGCATTTCAGCGTCGAGACGGACATCCCGACCTGCGCGAACGGCACGCGTACCGGCACCTGCCTGACGGTCGCGCAGAAGAGCGCGCTCGAGAACGTGTTCGCGGGCGCGCGCAACAGCGCGGGCACGGCGCTCTATGCGAGCTTTCCGTACGATCCGGGCATTGCCGGCGGCGGCTGGGCCGCGTGGAAGCAGTCGAATTCGATCACGCTCGACCCGGCCGCGATGGCGTTCACGTTCATGACGCCGCCGAAAACCGCCGCGACGCTCGCGAACCTCGCCGGCTTCGCGCTCGGCTTCGACATGGACAACGACGCGCCGGCGATCTTCGCGACGAACGGCCCATACACGCAATCCGCGTGGTCGTTCATGACGCCGCCCGACGAGACCAACCTGTCCGCGCTGAAGTCGCGCGGCGCGAAGCTGCTGGTCTATCACGGCACCGGCGACCCGGTCTTCTCGTACAACGACACGAGCGACTGGTACAGGCGGCTCGCGCAGGTGAACGGCGGCGACGCGTCAGACTTCGCGCGCTTCTATCCCGTGCCGGGCATGAACCACTGCTCCGGCGGGCCGGCAGCCGACCAGTTCGACATGCTGACGCCGCTCGTCGCGTGGGTCGAGCAGGGGCAGGCGCCCAAGGCGATCGTCGCCGCGGCGCGCGACACGACGAACGCGGTGCCGAATGCGGACGTGCCGACGTCGTGGGGAACGGGGCGCACGCGTCCGCTGTGTCCGTATCCGCAGGTCGCGCGCTACAACGGGTCGGGCGACGTGAACTCGGCGGCGAGCTTCAGTTGTCGCTGACGTAGCGGGCGTGTGAATGTACCGATGCGCGGGTGCATCGGTGCATTCACCGTCGTTTTGCAGGGGAAGTGGCGATCGTGCCGGCCTGAACGGAAGCGGCGATGCGCCGCGCACGACGATGGCGTTTGCCGCCGGACGCCGCATCCGGGGATACTATGGCGCTTTTCCATCGGCGCGACGCGTCCTGATCGACGTTGCTCGCCAGGTATCCTTCCTCTGATTCGACCATGCAAACCGTTGCGGTACTCGACTTCGAAACAACCGGGCTTTCCCCGAACATGGGAGACAGGGCGACCGAGATCGCCGTGATTCTTCTGCGCGACGGCGAGATCGTCGACCGCTACCAGAGCCTGATGAACGCGGGGCGCCGCATTCCGTCCGACGTCGTCGCGCTCACCGGCATCACGAACGAGATGATTGCGTCGGCGCCGCCGGTGTCGAAGGTCATGAAGGAAGCCGCCGCATTCGTCGGAAGCCACCCCGTCGTCGCGCACAACGCCGGCTTCGACAAGCGATTCTGGCAGGCCGAGCTCGGCATGCTCGGCATGGCGGCCGAGCATGCGTTCGCGTGCACGATGCTCGTCGCGCGGCGCATCTACCCGCACGCGCAAAGTCACCGGCTGTCGAGCCTCGCCGACATGCTGCGGCTGCCGAAGGCAGGCCGTGCTCACCGCGCGATGGTCGACGCGGAGATCGCGAGCCATCTGTGGTGCCGGATGCAGCGCGACATCGGCGAGACTTACGGGCTGCGACAAGTCGATCACGGGCTCATGTCGCGATTGCAGGCGACGAGCAAGGCCAAGGTCGCGACGTTTTTCGGATCACTGGCCGCCGACCGGCGCTGACGTCGATCGTCACTCGCCGATCTCCACCGGCACCTCGAGCCCGACCTTCACGCGGCTCATGCTCACCAGCGTCTTGAACCGCTTCACTTTGTTGTTCGCGAAGAACAGCTCGCGCGTGAGCGCGTGGTGCCGATGGCCGGTCGGTGCGTGCTATTTTGACGAAGTGGCGCGGCGCGCGTTGAAGGCGGTGTAACGGGCGTCAGGCCGCCGGAACAGGGCGGCTGTCACGAAGCGGTTACGCTTCGGCCGCCCGCTTGCCCGGCGCGTCGGCCGTGCTCGTGCGATCGAGGATCGCCAGCACTTCGCGCGCGGTGTTTTCCGAATGGCTGCGCAGCACCTGCGGCAGCTGCGTGTGGTCGGGATCGGCGAGCGCGGCCATGATGGCTTCGTGCTCGTGCAGCGATTCGGCCCAGCGCAGCGTGTCCGCGTTCGCGGCGCCGCGTGCGCGGTGCACCTTCGACATCAGCGACGCATAGATGCCCGACAACACCGGGTTGCCCGCCGCGTCGACGATCATCTGATGAATCTGCTGGTTCAGCCGGAAATATTCGACACGCTTGCCGGCCTCGTGGCACTCCACCATCCGCCGGTGCTTCGCCTGCAACGCGGTGAGCGTCGACGCGGCGATGCGCTTGCGCAGTAACTCTCCCGCCATCGCCTCGAGCCCGTGCAGCAGCTCGAACGTCGACACAAGATCGTCGACGTCGATCGGTGCAACGCGATAGCCGATGTACTGGCGATGCGTGACGGCGCCTTCCGCGACGAGGACCTTCAGCGCTTCGCGCAGCGGCGTCTTCGACACGTCGAACGCGAGGCTCAGTTCCTTTTCGTCGATCCGCGCGCCGGGCGGCAATTCGCCTTCGTCGATCATCACGCGCAGGCGCGCGGCGATCTCCGCGGCCATGCCGCGGGTGCGCAGAAGCAGGGGATTGCGGGGTGTCTGGCTCATGATGGGGCAAGCTTATCACGATATCGGGGCTTACCCTGCACCATCTTAGTGATACAACAAATTCAATTAAACCAAGTGTTTACGCTAACGGTAATTATAAATTTCTAATCCTATACTCGGCTCCACGTTGCGCGACGTCCTGACCATCCTCGTTCACTCCTGGAGTCCGTCCATGTCTTCAACCTCCGGTGTCGCCGCCATGACGGTCGGCAAATCCGCCGTCCGCTGGAAGATATTCGTCGTCATGCTGAGCCTCATCGCGATCAACTACGTCGATCGCGCGTCGCTGTCCGTCGCCATGCCTTACATCTCGCAAGAGTTCAACATCGGGCCGGCGATGGAGGGTCTGATCCTCAGTTCGTTCTTCTGGACCTATGCGGTGATGCAGATCCCGGGCGGGATGCTGGCCGACCGGTTCAAGCCGCGCATCGTGATCGCGACGGCAACCGTGTTCTGGGGCTTCTTCCAGGCGATCGCCGCGCTGAGCACGAACGCGCCGTCGCTGTTGCTCACGCGCCTCGGCCTCGGCGCGTCCGAAGCGCCGATCTATCCGGCCGGCGGCAAGCTCAACGCGATCTGGATGACGCAGACCGAACGCGGTCGCGGCGCCACGCTGCTCGACGGCGGCGCGCCGCTTGGCGCGGCCCTGGGCGCGGTGCTGATCGCCGGGCTGATCGCGCTGCTCGGCTCGTGGCGGCTCGCGTTTGCGGTCGCCGGTGTCGGCACCGTGCTGGCCGGTTTCCTCGCGTGGTACTACATCCGCAATACGCCGCGCGAGCATCCGGGCGTCAACGATCTCGAAGCCGACTACATCGAGGCGTCGCACGCGAGTGATCTCGCGGCCGAGCCGGCCGATGCGTCGGGCCGCTCGCGCGACTTCTTCAAGTACCGCTCGGTGTGGTGCATGTTCTTCGGCTGGATGTGCTTCAACAGCGTGTTCTACGGGCTGCTCACGTGGATGCCGAACTACCTGCACAAGGTGCACGGCTTCGACATCAAGCAGATGGGCGGCTCGACCTTCATCATCTTTTTCTGCGGCTTCGTCGGCGAGCTGCTCGGCGGCTGGATCGCCGACAAGTGGAAGGCCGCGGGCGGCCGTCCGAACGTCGTGATGCGCACGCTGTTCGGCATCGCGGCCGTGATCGCGACCGTGTCGATCTTTTCGGTCGCCTACGTGAAGAGCCCGGTCGTGTGCGTCGCGCTGCTGTCGTCGACCCTGTTCTTCCTGCGTTGGTGCGGGCTGTACTGGTGCATTCCGTCGTCGCTCGGCACGCGCAACAAGATCGGCTTCCTCGGCGGCTTCATGAACCTCGGCGGCAACATCGGCGGCATCACCGTGCCGATCGTCGTCGGCACGATCGTGCAGTTCACCGGTTCCTATTTCCTTGCGCTGATGGTGTTCGCGGCGGCCGGCGTCGGCCTGCTCGTGTGCTCCAGCGCGATCGACTACGAAAACAAGCTCCCGGTCTGACCGACCGCTTTCACTGCATCGACTGCATTCACTGGTAGAGAGAAATCCATCATGAAGAAACGTACCCTGCTCGGCATGCTCACCCCGTCGTCCAACACGTCGCTCGAACCGCTGACGAGCGCGATGGTCGCCGGCCTGCCGGGCGTGTCCGCGCACTTCGCGCGCTTCCCCGTCACCGAGATCTCGCTGACGGGCCAGGCGCTCGGCCAGTTCGACGACGACAAGATCATCCAGGCCGCGATGCTGCTCGCCGACGCGAAGGTCGACGTGATCGCGTGGAACGGCACGTCGTCCGGCTGGCTCGGCTTCGAGGCCGACGAGCGGCTGTGCCAGCGCATCACCGAGGCGACGGGGATTCCCGCCACGACCTCCGTGCTCGCGCTCAACGAGATCCTGAAGAAGACCCACGCGCACGAGTTCGGCCTCGTTACGCCGTACCTCGACGACGTGCAGACGAAGATCGTCGACAACTACCGCCGCTCGGGGCTGAACTGTATCGCCGAGCGCCACCTGAACCTCAAGGTCAATTTCTCGTTCTCCGAAGTGACGGGCGACCAGATCGGCGGGATGGTGCGCGAAGTCGCGAAGGCCGGCCCGCGCGCGATCTCGATCTTCTGCACGAACCTGAACGCCGCGCACCTGGTGCCGGCGCTCGAGGAAGAGACGGGCATTCCGATCTACGACACGATCTCGACCGTCGTGTGGAAGTCGCTGCAGCTCGCCGATTACGACACGCGGCAGGTGAAGGGCTGGGGGCGTCTCTTCAGCGACGTGATCTGAGGCGCGCGTCATGTCGAACGATCTCGATTTCGTGATCCGTCACGCGGACGTCGTGACGGCGGCGGACCGGTTCTCGTGCGACATTGGCATCCGCGCGGGGCGCGTGGCCATGCTCGGCCACGGGCTCCCGCGCGCGCCGCGCGAGCTCGACGCGACCGGGATGCTGGTGATGCCGGGCGGCGTCGATGCGCATTGCCATCTCGACCAGCCGATGCCCGACGGGCTGAAGATGGCCGACGACTTCCTGTCCGGCACGCGCTCCGCGCTGTGCGGCGGCACGACCACCGTGGTGCCGTTCGCCGCGCAGGCGAAGGGGCAGTCGCTGCAGGCGGCCGTCGACGACTATCACCGGCGCGCGCAAGGGCGCGCGCTGATCGACTACGGCTTTCACCTGATCGTCGCCGATCCGACGCCGCACGTGCTGGCCGAGGAACTGCCGCGGCTGATCGCGAACGGCTACACGTCGTTCAAGGTGTACATGACCTACGACGACCTGAAGCTGAACGACCGGCAGATGCTCGACGTGCTGTCGGTCGCGCGCGAGCACGGCGCGCTCGTGATGGTGCATGCGGAGAACTCGGACTGCATCGGCTGGCTGACCGAGCGGCTGCTCGGCGACGGCCACGTCGCGCCGCATTTCCACGCGCATGCGCGGCCGGCGGTGGTCGAGCGCGAGGCGACGCATCGTGCGATCGCGTTCGCGGAACTCGTCGACGTGCCGATCCTGATCGTGCATGTGTCGGGTGCCGAGGCGATCGAGCAGATCCGCTGGGGGCAATCGCGCGGATTGCCGATCCTGGCCGAAACCTGCCCGCAGTACCTGTACCTGACGGCAGCCGATCTCGGCCATGTCGGTCACGACGGGTACGAAGGCGCGAAGTGCGTGTGCAGCCCGCCGCCGCGCGATCCGGCGAACCAGCAGGCCGTGTGGAAGGCGTTGAAGCAGGGCGTGTTTTCGGTATTCTCGTCCGATCACGCGCCGTTCAACTACGACGATCCGTGCGGCAAGCATCCGGGTGGGCATGCCGTGTCGTTCGACCATATCCCGAACGGAATTCCGGGGCTCGAGACCCGCTTGCCGCTGCTGTTCGACGGCGTGCGCAAGGGTCACCTGTCGCTGCACCAGTTCGTCGAGCTGACGTCGCTGCGGCCCGCGAAGCTGTACGGGCTGTATCCGCGCAAGGGGACGATCGCGGTCGGCGCCGATGCGGATATCGTCGTGTGGGACCCGGACAAGCGCGTGCGGATCGCGAATGCGTCGCTGCATCATGCGGTCGACTACACGCCTTATGAAGGGATCGAGGTGACGGGCTGGCCGCGTCATTGCCTGTCGCGCGGCGAACTGCTCGTCGAGGATGGCCGGCTGCTCGCCGCAGAGCCGGGGCGCGGGCAGTTCCTGCCGGCCGGCAAACCGTGTCTCGACTGACTTCACGGCAATTTGATGTGACGCTCCGCCGGCAACGGCGGTTGCGCATTTCCACAGGAGCAAGCATGAGCGTTTCCCACGCAATGCGCGGCATCGCGGCCGCCGCGATCGTCGCCGGGGCGTGCGGCGCTGCGCGACGAGCTTGAAGCGAGCGCGCGCACCGCAGGCGTGCCCGGCACGCAGGTCGATCCGACGGATTTGCCGAAGTAGCGCCGGGCGTGCGTTCAGCTTGCCGCTGCGGGCGAGCCGAACGGCCGCCGCATCACGTCACGCCAGTTCGCCCAGGCATGCGTCGAACCGCGCGACGAGCGTATCGACGTCGTCGGTCGTCGTCTGCGGGCACACGAGCATCATGTTGTGGAACGGTGTGATGAGCACGCCGCGGTTCAGCAGGTACAGATGCACGATGTGCTCGAGCTCGCTGTCGAGCTGCTCGCCCGCGATCGTGCCGTTGCGTGGCGGCACGGGTGTGAACTGGAACTCGGTGCGCGCGCCGATGCGCGTCACGCACCATGGCAGCCCGTGTTTCGCGATCGCCCGTTCGAGCCCGGTCGCGAGCCGCGCGGCCAGTTCGAACATGTGCGCATACGCGGCATCGGTCGCGACTTCGGCGAGCGTCGCGCGCATCGCGTGCATGGCCAGCATGTTCGCGGTGAGCGTCGTGCCGATCCCGGAATGGCCGGGCGGCGCGGTCAGCTTCGCCTCTTTCGCGCGCTCCGCGAATTCGGCGCTGAACCCGTAGACCGCGCACGGCACGCCGCCCGCGATCGGCTTGCCGACCACCAGCGCGTCCGGTTCGAGGCCGTGCGCGGCCGCGTAGCCGCCGGGGCCGCTGCTGATCGTGTGCGTTTCGTCGATCACGAGCAGCGTGCCGTAGCGGCGCGTCAGTTCGCGTGCGGCCTCCCAGAAGCCCGGATCGGGCAGCACCATCCCAATGTTCGTCATCGCCGGCTCGGCGAGCACGCACGCGACGTCGCCGTCCTTCAGCGCCGCCTCGAGCGCGTCGAGATCGTTGAACTCGACGACGCGCGTGTTCGCGAGCAGATCGTAGGACTGCCCGAGCAGGCTGTCGCGCTGCACCGGGCGGCCGTCCACGAGGTCGACGAACACGTCGTCGACCGTGCCGTGATAGCAGCCGTTGAACACGACGATCGTGTTGCGGCCGGTGGCCGCGCGCGCCCAGCGCAGCACGAAGCGGTTCGCATCGCTCGCGCTCAACGCGAATTGCCAGACGGGTAGCTTGAAGCGGCGCGCGAGTTCTCGCGAGACCCACGCGGCGTCCTCGCTCGGCAGCATCGTCGTGTAGCCGCGCGTCGCCTGTTCGGCAAGTGCGCGCGCGACCGGCTCGGGCGCATGGCCGAACATCGCGCCGGTGTCGCCGAGACAGAAGTCCGCGTAGCGATGACCGTCGACGTCGGTGAACGTCGCGCCGCGCGCCTCCTTCACGACTAGCGAGAACGGCGTCGACCAGTCCTGCATCCAGTGCAACGGCACGCCGAACAGCAAATGCTCGGACGCTTCCGCGGACAACGCGCGGGAGATCGGCATGGCTTCGGTGAATGCACGGCGCTCGCGATCGAACAGCGCGCGGGCGCGGATGAGGTCGACTCCGTGGCGGGTCTGCAATTGGGGCTCCTGTGACGGGTTTGCATGGACGGGTGATGCCTCCGAGAGCTTGTCATATTCCATGCGCGCGGTCGATTCGGGCCTGACCGCGTATCCATCAGACATCGAGTTTCTGCGCATAAAGATACGACGACATATGTCTTTTCTCTGTTACTGAGAAGTGAGTGTGCGCACACATTCCGGCGAAGGCAGCTTTGAAACGAGGTGAGCGACAGATGCATCCTCGATTTCGATCACGGCGAGGCTTTGCCTCGTGGTGCGACGACGTATGAATAGAGGGCCGCCGCCTGGCGTGTCGATACCCCAACCATTGAAGGAATGCCCATGGCCGCAAACCGCTGCCGTTCGCCTTCGCCGCAGCAGAGGTGTCGCGCCGCGATTTCATCGGCTGGACCGGCGCACTCGCAGGCGGTGCTGTGCTCGGCGGACTGTTCGCGGCCACACGAGCATTTGCTGCCGGCACCGTGCCCAACGCGGCGGTTGACCTGACGAACGTGACGATCGCCGGGCAGGCTGTCAACACGACGATCACCGACAAGCGATGACGTAACGGCGTGGAGAGGCGTTCGCGTGCGACCGGCCAAGGGCGCGCGAACGCGACGCGTCATGCCAGCGTTTTGACCATGTGGTGTTCGTCGTAGAAGCGGCCGTCGACGAACAGCGAACGCGGTTCCGTGCCGAACCGGACGAACCCCCGCGACGCGTACACCCGTTCCGCGGCGCCGTTGATTTCATTCACGCACAGGACCAGTTGCATGCACTGCCACGCTTGCGCTGCGTGCGCGGTCGCGTTGTCGAGCAGCGATTGCGCGATGCCGCGCCCGCGATACGCGGGGTCGACGAACACGCCCCAGATCGTCGCCTTGTGCGCGACCTTGGCACGCGCATCGCGGCGCACGCCCGTGATGCCGACGAGCGTTGCGTCGTCGAACGCGCCGAACACGGCGCGCTCGTGGGTTGGGGTGATGCGCGTCGCGAATTCATCGACCGGGACGCGTGCTTCTTCGTCGCGGGTCGGCAGGAACGAGGTCGGCGACGTGTCGACCGCGCGGAGGCGGACGGACTGGAATTGCGCCGCGTCGGCGGCGTCGAGCAGGCGGATCGTGATCATCGGTCGGGATTGTCGTTGGTGTGCCGTGACATCGGAATCTGCGGCGCGATGCGCGGCAGGGCATCGACAATGCTAAGCGGAAACGCATGCACTCGTTTGCCCGATCGGCGTGCCCGATCGGCACGCGAGATGAAGGGCGCCGATGCGCGAAGGGCGATGGAGATGACGCGTGGAGAATGGATGAGCGTTCGCGATGTCTGCGGGCAATCGCGCACTCGGCGTCGAAGGGATGCAAGCGGAAACGAACCGGATGCGGACATGCCGGCCGCAGCGTTCGATGCGAGCCCGACCGCGGCCTGTGCGCGACGTGAGGCGCGTGACGGCGCAGTGCCGTACGCGACAAGCGTGCCGCGCTGATGGAAGGAGCGGGGATGAAGCAATGCGCGCCCGTGCGTTGCGCCGAAGCGGCGCACGGCGTCGGACGCGTGAAATGCGGACGCGACGTGAGGTGTCCTCGATGCACCCGATCAGCTCAGGTGCACGCGACCCAGATCAATAACGCGACAGCTGATTGCCGTTGATCTGGACGCGATCGCCCGGGCGCAGGTTGCCTGGCGACTGCACGTCGAACGAGCGCGTCGAGCCGTCGCTGACCTGCACGTCGATCCGGTAGCTGCTCGGCGGTTGGGCCGCGCCCATCTGCTGGCCGATCTGGTTGCCGGCGACGGCGCCGCCGAGCGCGCCGATCACGGTGGCAGCATCGCGGCCGTGGCCGCGGCCGAACTGGTTGCCCACCAGGCCGCCGACCAGCGCACCGACGACGGTGCCGGCGACGCCCGACGTGCCGATCGAGCCGCTGACCGGCTGGATGTTCGTGACGGTGCCGTATTGCGTGCCGTAGCCGTTGCCGTATTGCCCGGCGTAAGGCTGCGGGTTGCCGTATTGGTCGTACTGCGGGGCCTGGCTCGGATATGCCGGCTGCTGCGACTGCACGTAGCCGGGTTGCGAATACGCGGGCTGCGCGTAACCGGGCGTCGCGTACTGTTGCTGCGGATAGCCCGGTTGCGCGCCGTAGTATCCCGGCGCGACACAGGCGGTCAGCGGAAGCGCCGCCACGGCGACGAGCGAGGCGAACAGAACGGTCTTCGTGGAAGGCATGCGCATCATGATGTTTCCTGCATCGGCAACGTGTTCGCCGACGAATTCCGGGACGGGTGGCGAACTCGGCGTGAGTATAAGGAAAGGGCGGATGCGCGTCCGGTGCGGCCGGGTAACAACGTGTAAAGTCTGTTGCCGCGCAAATCGCGGCCGGGCGAGGCGGCGCGCGACGCCCGGCCGCGACCGTGCCGGGGCACGCTTGTCGGCAATGCGGGCACCGTCCCGGCGATCGCACCCGATCGCCGCGCCAGGCCCGACGGGGCGGCCCGTCCGTATATCGCGAAATCGAATGCGCGGCATCGCGACATTTAATTGGCCACTGGCCAACGCGTCCGATATCGTGACCGCATTCCCTGCCAACGGCCGAGCCGTGCCGGCCGCGGTCCTTTCGGCCATCCGAGCCGGCGTCGCGCAGCGACCGCCCCACACGTTCCGAGTCATGACCGATCGCTTCTTCACCAACGCCGTCGATGCCGGCGGCCAGCCCGTCAACCTTGCCGTCCATGACGGCCGCTTCGTCGCGATCGGGGCCGATTGCACCGCCGCGCCCGGCGCGGAAACGATCGACCTCGGCGGGCGCGTCGTGCTGCCCGGCTTCGTCGACGGCCACATCCATCTCGACAAGAGCTTCGTCGGCGACCGCTGGGTGCCGCACGAACCGGTCGGCTCGCTGCGCGAACGGCTCGCGGTCGAGAAGCGCCAGCTCGCGGCCGCTCCGCCGATCGTCGAGCGCGCGAATGCGCTGATCGCGCAGGCCGCCGCGTTCGGCACGATCGCGATGCGCAGCCATGTCGACGTCGACGCGACGACCGGCCTGTCGAACCTGCAGGCCGTGATGGCCGCGCGCGAACAATGGCGCGGGGTCGTCGACATCGAACTGGTCGCGTTCCCGCAGGCCGGCGTGGTGACGTGCCCGGGCACCGCCGAGATCCTCGATGCGGCCGTGCGCGAGGGCGCCGACGTGGTCGGCGGGATCGACCCGACGACGCTCGACGGCGACGCGGACGGCCAACTCGACATCGTGTTCGGCATCGCCGAGAAGCGCGGCGCGAAGATCGACATCCACCTGCACGAACCGGGCGAGACCGGCATCGCGCAACTGTTGCGGATCGCGGCGCGCACGCGCGCGGCGGGCCTCGGTGGCCGCGTGAACGTGAGCCACGCGTATGCGCTCGGCCAGGTCGATCATGGCGAGGTCGAGCGTGCGGCCGCGGCCCTCGCCGGCGCCGGCGTGTCGATCCTGACCAATGCGCCGGGCGACTGCGCATTCCCGCCGGTGCGGCAGCTGCGCGACGCGGGCGTGCACGTGTTCGCCGGCAACGACAACATTCGCGATGCCTGGTGGCCGTACGGCAACGGCGACATGCTGCAGCGCGCGATGATGGTCGGCTACCGCTCGGGTTTCTACACCGACGACGCGCTCGCCATCGCGCTCGACATGGCGACGCATGCCGGCGCGCGCGCGATCGGCAAGGCCGACTACGGCATCGCGGTTGGCTGCGAAGCGAGCTTCGTCGCGGTGCGCGCGCCGAATGCGGCCGCCGCCGTCGCCGGCGTGCCGGCCGAACGCTGGGTGTTCCGCCGCGGCGAAAGCGATACCGGTGCGCCGTTCGCGCCGGCACAACGTTTCACGCGATAACGACCTGACCGCCGTCGCGGTGCGTGCATCGTGAAGGCCCTGCACTGACCGACCACACAGGAACCGACATGACGAACCTGCTGATCCGCAACGTCCGCACGCATGCAGACGAAGCGCTCGACATCCTGATCGAAGGCGAGCGCATCGCGCGCGTCGGCCCGTCGCTCGACGCGCCCGCCGGTTGCGCGATCGAGGACGGTGCGCGCGCGCTCGCGCTGCCCGGCCTCGTCGAAGGCCACACGCACCTCGACAAGACCCACTGGGGGATGCCGTGGTATCGCAACGCGGTGGGGCCGCGCCTGGTCGACCGCATCGAGAACGAACGCAACTACCGCGCGACGAGCGGCCACGATGCAGGCGCCGCGTCGCTCGCGCTGTCGCGCGCGTTCCTCGCGGCCGGCACGACGCGCATCCGGACGCACGTGGATGTCGACACCGAAGCCGGGCTGCGGCATCTGCACGGCGTGCTCGCGACGCGCGAGACGCTGCGCGGCCAGGTGGAGATCCAGATCGTCGCATTTCCGCAGTCGGGCGTGCTGAAGCGGCCGGGCACCGATGCGCTGTTGTCCGAAGCCCTCGCCGCCGGTGCCGACCTGCTCGGCGGGCTCGACCCGTGCGCGATCGAAGGCGATCCGGTCGAGGCGGTGGACGTGCTGTTCGGGATCGCCGAGCGTCACGGTCGCGGGCTCGACCTGCACCTGCACGAGCGCGGGTCGATGGGCGCGTACTCGCTCGACCTCATCCTGCAGCGCACTGCCGCGCTTGGCATGCAGGGCAAGGTCACGATCAGTCACGGGTTCTGTCTCGGCGATATCACCGAACGCGAGCGCGACGCGCTGCTCGCGCGGATGGCCGAACTCGGCGTCGCGATCGTCACGACCGCGCCGGCCGCGGTGCCGGTGCCGCCGGTCGCCGCGTGCCGTGCGGCCGGCGTGACCGTGATCGGCGGCAACGACGGCGTGCGCGATACGTGGACGCCGTACGGGTCGCCCGACATGCTCGAACGCGCGATGCTGATCGGCATGCGCAACGATTTCCGCCGTGACGACGCACTCGAAGTCGCGCTCGATTGCGTGACGCACGGCGCGGCACGCGGTTGCGGCTTCGCCGACTACGGTCTGGAGGTGGGCAAGCGTGCGGACGTCGTGCTCGTCGATGCGCTGACGTTCGCCGAGGCCGTCGTCGCGCGGCCGACGCGGCGGCTTGTCGTGTCGTCGGGGAAGATCGTCGCGCGCAACGGCGCGCTGGTCTGAGTGAAGCGTGAGCGCGGCGTCGCCCCGGTATGATCCGGTTTTCAGCCGGATTTCCCGGGAGACGACGATGCGACGCACGACAGCGGCACGGGCCGCACGATGGATGACGGCGGCTCTGGTCGCCGCGAGCGCCGCGCATGCGGTGGCGGCCGGCCCGACCGACGCGCAGCAGGAAGCCAACCGGCGGACGGTGCTCGCGTTCTACGAAAAAGGCCTGAACGAGAAGGATGCGGATGCCGCGCTCGCGTATGTCGGCGACCGATACGTGCAGCACAACCCGAACGCGGCCGACGGACGCGACGGCTTCCGCAAGTTCGTCGCGTTCCTGCGCGACAAGTATCCGCAGTCGCACAGCGAGATCGAGCGGTCGTTCGTCGACGGCGACTACGTGATCCTGCACGTGCACGCGGTGCGCGAACCCGGCACGCGCGGCAGCGCGATCATCGACATCTTCCGGCTGGAGCATGGCAAGATCGTCGAGCACTGGGACGTGAACCAGCCGGTGCCGGAGCAGGCGGCGAACGGGAACACGATGTTCTGACGCGCGTGCATTCCCCGGTTACGTGGTCACGCGGTTGCTCGGCTGATGCCGACCGGCATCGCCGCGCTCATTCCTCCTCCTGCTCCAGCATCGCCGCGAGCGCCTTCGTCAGTTCGCTGACCATCGGATCGGCCGTCGGCCGATGCAGGATCGCGATGTCCATGTTCTCGATCGGCGCGAAGCCGCCGTGTTCCTCGGTCAGCACCACGTGCTCGTCGGTCACCACGCGCGCGGGCAGCACGCTGATGCCGAGCCCGTCCGCGACGGCCGCCTGGATGCCGCTCAGGCTCGACGTCGTGAAGCTGATCCGCCAGCGGCGGCCGCGTTCCTCGATCGCCTTGATCATGTCGTCGCGATAGAGCCCGCGCGGCGGGAACACGACGATCGGCACCGGATCGAGCTCGATCGTCGGATGTTGTGCGCTGTCGATCCAGCGCAGCTTCTCCGGCCAGCGCACCACCGCCTCGCGACTGTCGCGCCGTTGCTTGATCAGCACCAGATCGAGCTCGCCGCGATCGTAGGCCGCGCAGATATCGCGGCTCAACCCGCACATCACCTCAAGCTTCACCTGCGGATGATCGCGCTTGAAGGCGGCGAGCGCATGGGTCGTGCGGCCCGCCGCGAAATCGTCGGGCACGCCGAGCCGGATCGTCAGCGCGACGGTCGCGCCCGACAGCGCTTCCAGCATCTCGTCGTTCAGCGCGATCATGCGCCGTGCGTAGCTGAGCACCGTCACGCCGGCGTCGGTCGGCCGCACGTCGCGCGTGCCGCGGTCGAGCAGGCGATGCCCGGCGATCTCCTCCAGCCGCCGCACCTTCTGGCTGACCGTCGACTGCGTTGAATGCAGGCGCGCGGACGCGGTCGTGAAGCTGCCGCAGTCGGCGACCATCACGAGCGCGCGCAACAGGTCGAGGTCGAACAAAGGTCTATTCATTTCTGCACTTTTCCGGCGTCGAGCATTTCATTCACAAATACATGCGACGACTTTTAACATGGCCCGAGCCCATGGGCAATCGCGGTTTCGCCGGACCCGGCGCCGGAGGCGCTGCTGCGCGGCGCGGCCGATCGCGGTGCACGGCAATCATGTGGAGGCGGCGCGCGCGGACATGGACGCCGATCACATGAATCGGTTCGACCGTAGCATCAATGCGGTATAGGTCAGAACCTGGACCGGGTAAATCGCGAGGGGTGATTCCCGATCGTCCCGGCTTGTGGATATTCAATCAAATACACTCTCCGCCGACTGTGCGCATTACCGGGTAAACGCGTGAACGCCCGTGAATTTCAGGTAAATTTTTATACTTTGCATGTTACATCGCTCTTTCAGCGCGAATTCTCCATGCAATTCCCGCCCGTGGGCTCCACGTTCATTCGCTCGGCTTGCGCTCCAAAATTTCGCGGTCTAGACTGCATCGCAGTTTCATCGAAGTCCCAGTCTTTCGCGCACCGTGCCGGGCCTGCCGGCACGACGCTCCCCAACGGACGCCCGGCGCTCGCCCGCCGCGTCGAGACCACAAGGACACACCATGAACCGCACTGCAAAGCTCGTCGTTTCCGCGCTGGCGTTCGCGCCGCTCGTCGCGTTCGCGCAGGACACGGCGACGATTCGCTGGGGCATCGATCCCACCTATCCGCCGTTCGAGGCGAAGCAGCCCGACGGCTCGCTCGCCGGTTTCGACATCGACCTGCGCAACGCGATCTGCGAGCAGTTGCGCGCGAAATGCGTGTGGGTCGAGCAGGGCTTCGACGGGATGATTCCGGCGCTGCGCGCGCGCAAGTTCGACGTGATCATGTCCGCGATGACGGCCACCGACGAGCGACTCAAGCAAATCGACTTCTCGAACAAGCTGTACGCGTCGCCGGGTGCGCTCGTCGCGCCGGCCGGTTCGAAGCTGCTGCCGACCGCCGTGTCGCTCGCCGGCAAGCGCATCGGGATCGACCAGGGCACGACGCAGGAGGCGTACGCGAAGGCCGAATGGGCGACCAAGGGCGTGACGATCGTGTCGTACCAGAACCAGGACCAGGTGTATCAGGATCTGGTGAACGGCCGCCTCGACGCGACCTTCCAGGACAAGACGCAGGCCGGCTACTCGTTCCTGAAGACGCCGCGCGGCAAGGGCTATGCGTTCGCGGGCCCCGACGTGACCGACGTGCGCATCACCGGCTACGGCGTCGCGATGGGCGTGCGCAAGGGCGACGCCGAGATGAAGAAGCGGCTGAACGACGCGATCGTCGCGATCCGCGCGAACGGCACGTACCAGAAGATCGCCGCGAAATACTTCGACTTCGACATCTACGGTGCGAAGCAGTGAGCGTCGCACCGTGACTCCGTGATTCATTCCATCGACAGGCAAACCATGACGAGTATCCAGGAGCGCGTCGCGCAAGCCGTGACGCCCGAGCTGATCGCCGCCTTCCGTGAGGAAGGCGCGGTCTGCATCAAGGGCATCTTCTCGCCCGACGAAGTGGCCGCGCTGCGTGCCGGCATCGACGCGAACCTCGCGCAGCCCAGCGCGCGCGCGAAGGTCGCGAGCCGGCCCGACGACCCGGGCTGGTTCTTCGAGGACTTCTGCAACTGGCAGCACAACGACGCGTACCGCGACTTCATCGTGCGCTCGCCCGCGCCGTCGGTGGCCGCCGCGCTGATGGGCACGCAGACGGTGCGGCTGCATCACGACCACCTGCTCGTGAAGGAGCCCGGCACGCGGCAGCGCACGCCGTGGCATCAGGACCAGCCGTACTACAACATCGAAGGCGACGACAACGTCAGCATGTGGATTCCGGTCGATCCGGTGCCGCTCGAATCGACGCTGGAATTCGTCGCGGGTTCGCACCAGGGGCCGTGGCTGATGCCGCGCACGTTCATGGACAAGGAGGCGAAGTGGTTCCCGGAAGGCAGCCTCGCCGACCTGCCCGACATCGAAGCCGACCGCGCGGCGTTCCCGATTCGCCACTGGGCGCTCGAGCCTGGCGACATGGTGTGCTTCCGGATGCTCACGCTGCATGCATCGGGCGGCACGCAGAATCGCCGGCGCGCGTTCTCGATCCGCTTCGTCGGCGACGACATCCGTCACGCGCCGCGCCGCTGGAAGACGTCGCCCGATTTCCCGGGGCTCGCGGACGAACTGCCGGACGGCGCGCCGCTCGAGCATGCGCTGTTTCCGGTCGTGTGGTCGCGTGGCGCGGGGCAGGTCGGGGCGATCTGAGCGTGAGCGACGCAGAGCGACGCCATCGGGTGAGATCACGCGTGCGGCGTCCGTTTTGCGATGAAGCGGCCGCCGCGCGTGGTCGTTTTCGAGTGTCGGGGAAGGTTCAGGTCTGGTGCCGCCCGGCGCCCGGCTTGAAGCGCGAGCCGAGCCGGTAGCGGTTGCCCGGATGCAGGAAGTGCACGAACGTGACTGGCAGTCCGTTCGTCCAGGTGCGGCGCGTGAGCGTGAGGCACGGCTCGTCGGCGCGCATGTCGAGCAGCCGCGCCTGTTCGCCGGTCGGCAGCGACGCGTCGACCACGTGCTCGATCTCCAGTTCGTAGTGCGACACGTTGTTGAACAGGTATTCGGACGGCGGCTCGGCCTGGAAATCCTGATCGATGAATTCGGGCGCGGCGGCCGGGTTCACGTAGCGATCCTCGAGCTGAATCGGGCGGCCGTTTTCCTCGTGCACGCACACCACGTGAAAGACCGGCGTGTTGACCGCGAGCCCGAACGCGGCCGCGACGTCGAATGATGCAGGCTCGCGCGACTGGCTGAGCACGCGGCAGCGGTACTCGTGGCCGCGCGCGCGGATCTCGTCGCGGATATGCGCGATCATCAGCAAGTTCGACTGCGGCTTCACCTCGGCGACGAAGGTGCCGACGCCCGCGATGCGCTTCAGCACGCCTTCCTCGGTCAGCTCGCGCAGCGCGCGGTTGACCGTCATGCGCGCGACGCCGAACTGCGCGGCAAGATCGAGTTCGGACGGAATGCGGTCCCCCGGGCGCCAGTCGCCCGCATCGACATGCTGGCGGACGAGTGTCTTGATCTGCTGGAACGGTGCGGTGGTCTTCGTGACCATCGGGGGATCCTCGGGGAAAGGCAACCGCGAAATTCTATCCCGGATCAGGTCGCGGACAGTTCGCGAACGTCGGCCGTCGGCGCCGAACCGAACGCGTCGCTCAGTGCATGGCCGATCAATTGCCGCGCGGCCGCTTCGGGCGTCGACAGCGCGCCGCTCGACTTCAACTGGTCGAATTTCTCGCGCATCGGGAAGTTCGCTTCGCTGGTCGAGCGGATCGTCGCCTGCATGCCCGTATCGACGACGCCCGGCGCGACGCTGCAGATCCGCAGCGCGCGGTTCGCGTCGAGCGCGACGGCGCGCGCGTGATGATCGAGCGCCGCCTTTGTAGCGCAGTAGACGCTCCAGCCCGCATACGCGTTGCGCGCGGCGCCGCTCGACACGTGCAGGATCCGGCATTCGGTCGGCGCCGCTGCCGCCTGTACGAGCGCGGCCGACAGCATCAGCGGCGCCGCGACGTTCACGCCGACCGCGCGCGCGACGAGCGCCGGGTCCTGCGCGTCGAGCGGGCCGATCGGATCGACGATGCCCACGTTGTTGAAGAGCAGCACGATCGACGCGCCGTCGACGAAGCGGCGCAGCGTGTCGCCGGCGAGCCACGTCGCGATGGCCGACGTGTCCGACAGGTCGAGCTCGATTTCGGCGAAACGGCCGCCGGCCTGCGCGGCGAGCGACGGATGACGGCTGCGCGACACACCGAGCACGGCAATGCCTTCCTGCAGCAATTGTTCGGCGAGCGACGCGCCGAGGCCGCGCGTGTGTCCGGTGACGATGGCGCGCACGGGCGGCGCTGAGATGGATGCAGTCATGGCGGTGAACGAGTGAACGGATGAACCGTGTCGACGCGTAGCGCGCATGCGCGGCGGCACGGCGGGCGGGACGGGCGATGCGCGGTGCTGGCGTGGCGTGCGAAATCGGCCGCGTGCGGCACCGCATCCCCAAGTGAACGCGTATCGTACCGCCGGCCCGCGCGACGCGCAAACGCGGGGCGACGCCGCGCGCAGGCGCGGTGCGTGAATTCGGGACGTCGAACGCATGCGCCGCCGCGCACCGCCGCGTGGCCGATACGTTGGACGAAACCGGGCTGCGGCAAGTCCGCACGCCATGGCGGCGAGTGGCGCCGGGCCCCACGTCGCGAGCTATCATATGGCTCGCCCGATCGCGACGCCGGACGGGGCGCGACCGTTTCCCTTCACTTGCTGCACGCTGCGACGCATCCATGAACACCACGCCGGACATGCCCACGCCACGCGCCCTGCGCGAACTTACGCCTCTCGAGGCCCGCATTCTCGGGGTGCTCGTCGAGAAGCAGCACACCGTGCCCGACACCTATCCGCTCTCGCTGAATGCGCTGACCTCGGGCTGCAACCAGAAAACCGCGCGCTCGCCGGTGATGAACGTCAGCGAGGACGAAGTCACGACCGCGCTCGACGGGCTCAAGCATCTGAGCCTCGTGATGGAAGGGAGCAGCAGCCGCGTGCCGCGTTTCGAGCACAACATGAACCGTGTGCTCGGGATTCCGAGTCAGGCGATCGCGCTGCTGACGATCCTGCTGCTGCGCGGCCCGCAGACGGCCGCCGAACTGCGCCTGAACAGCGCACGCCTGCATGGCTTCGCGGACATCTCGTCGGTCGAGGCGTTCCTCGACGAACTCGCGGCGCGTGCGCAGCCGCTCGTCATCCGGCTGCCGCGCGCGCCCGGTGCGCGCGAGAATCGCTGGATGCACCTGATGTGCGGCGAGGTGAACATCGCCGAATTCGCCGGTTCGGATGCGGGCGGCGGCGCGGACTCCGTTCCGCCGTCCGAGTTCGAGGCGCTGAAGGCCGAACAGAAGCGGCTTGCGGATGAGGTGGCGCGGCTGAACGCGCTCGTTCAGCGCATGGCGACCGAACTCGGGATCGACGTCGACACCCCAGGCGACGCCGGCTGACCGCCCGCCCGAGCCAACTCGACACCGGCGCGGCCGAGGGCGCGCCGGGTGACGAACGCGCCTCCCGGCACCGCTCGAATCCGCGCTACCAGCGGCACCCCGTCTTCTCGGACGCATCGACGTCCTGCGCCCACGCGAAGTCGGTCTTCTTGCCGGTGCGCGCATTGGTGTACGTCATCGAATAGACGATCGCACCCTGGCTCATCATTTCGTATTCACCGTTGATCTTGCCGTCGACCATTTCCCACCACGTCGTCGTGAACTGGTACGGGCGGCCTTCCGCGAGTTCTTCCTGATCCACGTGCTTGAACAGCAGCGGAATCGCCGCCTTCGATTTCGCGTAGCGGACGACACCACCTTGCCACTTCCTCTGATCACACCGGTTTTTCGGGGGGATTACCGCTGTACAACGTCATCATGCTTGGCGGACGCGTCGATCTGACCGGAAAGTGCAGTGACGCGCTCGTCTATGCGCAGGAAGTCCGACCGCAGATCCGTCAGCAGCTGTCGCATGGTCGGCGTCAAATCGTTGGAATCATCCGCGAGAATGCGAGTGGCATCGTATCGGAACATGCCGACGCCGGCGTGGATTGCGATGCCGTATTCGAGCAGAAAGCAGCGAAACTGCTCACGAGAGCCGTGCGCTGGTGAATGAATCGGGCTCGCACGCGATGTAGCGCTTGCATGTCAAGTTGCTCGTGGCGTTTGACAGGGATGAAACGCATCATTGGTCGCGTTACAGCTTCGGCGATTGCCGAGGCGTCGAGCGTGTCTTTCTTGTTCGACTTCAGGTAGGGCTTGACGAATTGGGCTGGTATCAACTTTACGTCGTGGCCGAATGCGATCAGTTTCCTTGCCAGCCAATGCGCTCCTGGACAAACTTCCATGCCCATGCGCGCGGGAGACGCCGTCGCAAAGAACTGTAGCAAGGCGTCGCGACGAAGCCTGATTCTCAGTGTGGGCTGTCCGTGCTGGTCGGCACCGGCGATGTGAATCGTCGTCTTGCCCAGGTCAACACCGTAGACGGCGCAGCTGTGAGGAACGATACGCATCATTCTCCGACGGTTTCGGGGCTTCAGTATCCCCCTTCAGGGAGGGGCGGGCCATCCTATTAGCGCTGAAGCCTTGGGTTGTTGAGTTTGATGTGATTCATCAATCATAAAGCGGTTTGTCACCTTGCTTGCCGTCGTAGTGACGTTAGCCGGCTGCGACGCGTTTTCTTCCGAACCGACCTACCGTGGTGTCAGCATCATGGGGCTCAACTACACACCGTTCAATCTGAGCGATTTCACGATTCGTGACAAATACGGCAACCGAGCGAGCGGAGGGGCGACTCACCGCCGGGCGCTGGCGCTGGAAGGTTGAGCTGTTGCTACAAGTTGAAGGGAACGGATTTCACGGTCGACTGGGAGATATATGACCAAGACGAATTCGTAGAAAATCCGTATGCGCCGATCAAGAAGATCCATACGAAAACCGAGGTCAAATTTCCCGCGGCAAAGGCCAAGGGCGGAGCAGTGGAGGACGTGCTTGCCGTGCACTTCTATCCTGACCAGCGATGACGGCCTTTTAAGAGAAGTCATGCAGCGATTCGAGGCGAGTGGACTCGATCTCCGCGTGCTGGCCCCCGTACAACTGACGCCTTAGCGAGCGTCAAGAGGCACCGGGCGCGACAGAGGGGCGCCTTTGCCCCCTAAACAAGGCTCGGTCCCGGACGCAGCGCTCCCATCACAAGAAGCCGCATCGGATTGCGGCTCATCGATTCCAATTTCACATTCCGATTAACCCGCGATGGATAGCAACAACAGCAACGCCGCAGTACCTCGAGCAAAGCAAGTAGCCGTCGTCCCGGTGAATCTGATCCAACCCGCCGACGTGGGGCAGAGCATCAGTGCCTTCGACGACTGGCTGATCAGCATCAGCGACGGCACGATCTCGCTGGAACGTATCTCCACCATGGCCGGTGCGCTGCCGGTGTTGGGCAACATCCTCGCACTGGCGGACGTGTTCGGCGATATCGTCACCCTCGCGAAGAGTAAAGAGCGCCATACGCTCGATTGGGTGAGCCTGGGCATCAACCTGATGGGCGTGGTGCCCTTGCCCGGCACAGCGGCTGCCCGCATGAGTTTGCGCCCAGGCTTGTTCCTGGTGCGTCAGGAGTTGCGCAAGAGCGGCAAGCAACTGGTCGGCGAGGCGATGCTCACGGTGCTCGCTACCAGTTTGAACGCCAGCATCAAGGGCAGCCTGGAAGACTTCGTGACGAGGGCAAGGGCCGAGTTGTCCGGTTTCATCGAAGCGGCCGCCCAGTATGGAGAGGCGCTGATCGTTGACCTGGCCAACGGCCTGGACGCGATCGTGCTGAGCGAGCTGGATGCCGAGGGCAATCTCAAGGCGGCGAAGGCGGAACTGTTCGAGGCCACGGGTAAACTCTGGCGTGACCCGCTCGGCGTATTCACCAATGTGTATGGCGCCGCCACGCAATTCCAGGCGAGCGTGGCCAAGGCCAGCCTCAACCTGGCGACAATGGCGATACCGAAGCGCGCCTGCGAAGCAGTGCTGCGGGAGACCGCAGCACTTCGTCGGCTGTCGCCCGAACTCGGTCGGCAGATTCGCCGTCTGGCCGACGAAAACATTGAGCAGAGCATCGGCTGGATCATCGCGGGCCTGGCCCGCGCCGTCCTCGCGCGCAGACCCGGCCGGGGACATGGCGCCAACGTCAAGTCGGGCACCACCAGCATCAGCAAGGCCAGCCACCCGGGGCAGCCGCTGGAGCCGCGCCCCGTCGAACTTAGGGCCCAGGGCGATGCCAAGCCCCAGAAAAACGGCACGTGTGTCGGCAGTTGCGGCAGCATCAGCTTCGCCATGGGCAGCGAGACCATCGCGCATACCGACTTCGCCTTGCCGGGTCCGTTCCCCATTGAATGGACCCGCACCTACCGCTCCAGCCAGGGCGCTTTCGATGATGGCGAGCTGGGCGCGCGCTGGATCACGCCATACACCACGCGCTTCGACGTGCGGGGCGAAGGCCTGCGCTACCATGGCGCCGACGGGCGCAGCCACGACTACCCGCTGCCCAAGGTCGGACAGTTCCATGAAGATCGCATCGAAGACCTCACGCTGGTTCGTGTACGCGATCACGAGTTGGTGCTGTGTCGTGGCTACGAACGCCGCGAGACCTACCAGCGCCACGGCGACCGCTACCTGCTGGTGCGGATCGAACTGCGCGGCGGTGCCGGGCTGCTGCTCGGCTACGACCACCGCGTTGGCAATCGCGCGGTGCTGTCGGACCTGATCACCTACCAGGACGATCCCAGTCAGCCGCATACCCACCTGGGCACGCTGGTGGACGAGGCTGGCCGCATCACCGGCCTGTGGCTGATGGGCGAGGACGAACCCCTGCGCCGCCTGAGCCTGTACCGTTATGACGAAGCGGGCGACCTCACGCTGGCCCAGGACGAGAATGCCGCCGCGTGGACCTACCAGTACCAGCACCACCTGATCACCCGTTACACGGACCGCACCGGCCGCGGCATGAACCTGCAATGGCACGGCGACGGGCCGGACGCCAAGGCCGTGCGCGAATGGGCCGACGACGGCAGCTTCGACACCCGCCTGGAGTGGGACGAGAACATCCGCCTCACCTACGTCACCGATGCCCATGGCCAGGAGACCTGGCACTACTACGATCACCTGGGCTACACGTACCGCATCATCCATCCCGATCAGCGTGAGGAATGGCTGTTCCGCGATGAGGCGAAGAACGTCGTCCAGCATATCCACCCGGACGGCAGCGAGGACTGCTACGCCTATGACGAGAACGGCAACCTGCTGGAGCACATCCGCGCGGACGGCACCACCGTGCATTACGCGTGGGATAGCAAAGACCAGCTCATCAAGATCAGCGACGCCGAAGGCGGCCTCTGGCTGCGCGACTACGATACCCGCGGCCGCCTGACGGAGGCCATCGACCCGCTGGGCAACAAGACGGAGTATGCGTACAACTTGATGGGCCTGCCGATCGGCATCACCGATGCCAGCGGCAAGACCAGGCAGCTCGAGTACAACAGCAGCGGCCAGCTCACCCGCTACGTGGACTGCTCGGCCAAGGCCAGCGAATGGGCCTACGACGCGCGCGGCCAGCTCATCCAGTTCACCGACGCAGCGGGCCAGGTCACCTGCTACCGCCACGAGGCCGGCCGGCTCGCCGCCGTCCGCTACCCGGACGATACCGAAGAGCACTTCGAGCGCGACGCAGAGGGCCGGCTGCTGACTCACATCGATGCGCTGGGCCGGCGCACCGAATGGGACTACACCGAAGCCGGGCTGCTGGCCAAGCGGGTGGACGCCGCCGGCCAGTCCCTGCGCTATCAGTGGGACAAGCTCGGCCAGCTCACCGCGCTGCGCAACGAGAACGGCCGCGATGCCGAGTTCCACTACGACCCGGTGGGCCGCCTGCTGGCGGAAACCGGCTTCGACGGTGCCATCACGCGCTACGAGTACGAGGAGGAGACCGGCAAACTGGCGCGCGCCATCGACGGGCAGCGCATCACCGCCTACGCCTTCGACCCGACGGGTCGCCTCACCGAGCGGCGCGCTGCGCTGCAAACCGGCGACGCAGCCCCGCGCAAGGCCGACTGGCAGATCGAGACCTTCGCCTACGACCTCAACGGCAACCTGGCGCTGGCCAGCAATGCCGACAGTCGCCTGCAATGGTTCCACGACCCGGCCGGTAACCTGGTGCGCGAGCACCAGCACTACACCCGCCTGGGCCAGCCGCTGGTGGGCGTGTGGCAGCACGAATACGATGCGCTGAACCAGCGCATCGCTACCGTGCGCCCGGATGGTCACCGCGTCAGCTGGCTCACCTACGGCAGCGGCCACCTGCTGGCGCTGCAGCTCGATGAGCGCGAGCTCGTCAGCTACGAGCGCGACGACCTGCACCGCGAGGTCGCGCGCCTGCAAGGCAACCGCCTGCTGCAAACGCAGCAGTGGGACGCCATGGGGCGCTTGAGCGAGCAGGTGCTGACGCGCGACACGCCTGCGCCCACACACACCGCAGGCGGTAACCGTCTGCTGGTACGTCGCTACCGCTACGACGCCAGCGGCCAGCTCACCGACATCAACGACACGCGGCGCGGGCAGCTCGCCTACCGCTACGATCCGGTGGGCCGTTTGCTCGAAGCGCAAAGCCGGCTCGGCCACGAGACGTTTGACTTCGACCCGGCGAGCAACCTGATCGCCCCGGCCGAGCAGCGCGAAGCCGAGCGCCAGCGCATGCCGCGCATCAAGGCGCTGGACAACCTGCTCAAACAATACGCCGACACCCATTACCAGTACGACGCGCGGGGCAACCTCACGCAGCGCTGGCACAACGGCAAGGAAGGCCGCTTCACCTGGGATCTGTTCGACCGCCTCACGCACTACGAAGACGAGCGTCTGAAGGTCGACTACACCTACGACGCCCTCGGCCGGCGCCTGTCCAAGCACAGCCAGGCGCACTACGAGGAAAGAAGCGAAGCGGGGCCACACTGGAACCGCGCCGAGCGGGTCAAGCGTAACCGCGAGCTGCAATGCGGCTTCACGTTGTATGGCTGGGACGGCGATACGCTGGCGTGGGAGAGCAAGATCGCCGACGAGGATGGCTTCGGTGCGCGCACCACGCACTATGTGTACGAGCCCGGCAGCTTTGTGCCGGTGGCGCAGGCGGTGCGCGACGACGCCATCGAATTGCTGGACCAGCCCGAGTACGGCGATTACTACCGGCAGGACGAAGACCCGCTGTGGTTGCCGCCGCCGCCCGCACCAGCCATCGACAGCCTGGCGTGGTACCAGTGCGATCACCTCGGCACGCCGCAGGAGCTGACTGACGAGCACAGCGAGATTGCGTGGAGCGCGGAGTACCGCGCGTGGGGCGTCGCGCAGGAGGCAATCAGAAAGGCCTCGGAGAAGGCACCGATCGCCAACCCCATCCGCTTCCAGGGGCAGTACCATGACCATGAGTCGGGGCTGCACTACAACCGGCATCGGTACTATGATCCGGCTACGGGGCGGTTCGTATCGAAGGATCCGATCGGGCTGGCGGGCGGGGTCAACGCCTATCAGTATGTTCCAGCTCCAACTGGGTGGGTGGACCCTCTCGGTCTCAGCTGTACAACGCGTCTCGGTGTGAAGCGGAACAATCCCCGCGATTGGCGTAGGCTGCGTGATTTGTGGGATGACCTTGGATACGACAATATTCTCAGCCCGGGGAATCGGGACAAAATTGCTCAGGGGAAGACGCCAGTTGTCGACGACGCTTGGATCAGTGCTTTCCCCGGTGACGAGCAGTTGAGAGGTGAAAAGATTCCAATGCACCATATTGGCGGCGCACCGGTAACGGTCCCGTTACCAGAATCGCGGCATTTAGAGGCCCATATGCCCGGGGGCTTTAGAAACAATCCGGGTGGGCCAGGCTCCTGTGGGTGACGTCATGGACTCGTGCAAACAACTAGTAGCAGTTATCAGTAGCGATTTCGATGACGATTCAGCATCGAGCTTTCAGGCGTTCATTGAATCGCTCCATAACCAGCAGTGGCATCATGGTGCACCGCTGTTCTTCGACGAAGTTGATGAGGAAGGTTGCTACCGACCGGAGGACATTCCGGTGAGGTCAGTTGGATGTGTTCTTAACTTTCCGGCCAACGATGAACGCGATCGCAGTGTTGAACAGGCCTCGTATGCTGACGTATCTTCGCTGATAGGTCTTCTGGAACGCTACAGTCAAGACCATGTATTGGAATTTGAGGTCGAGCTTGATGGTACGTATGTAGGAACAATCGAGGACGGGAAGGCCAACCGGACCCTTGCAGTGGGCTTGATGGAGGCATGGCGAACGTCGATCTGATGGAAGCAGTGCCGATGGCAGTGCGGACACTGCCTCCCTGAGACGGGGCTGCGCTGTCGGCATCGGCACTGCGACCTGCAGAGCGGCAGATTCGTACGAAACCTGATCGGACTCGCCGGCGGCATCAACGTTTTCCAGTACGCGCCGAATCCGACGCTCTGGACCGATCCTCTTGGTTTAGCGAGAAAGTGTAATTCGTGTCCGGGTAAGGATGACCGCCAATGCGATGAAGTGCACGATGACTACAATCAAGCGATGAATAGTGCCCTTGATTTTACGAAGATTACAGCAAAGAGAGCTATTCAAAATCCAGCCAAATTCGGCTCTCAGCGCTTTAACGGAAGGCGTGCTCCCGATGAATATCGAGGATTTCGTGTTGAGCACGATGAAAGGCATGGTGCTCACATCAACGTCTTCAACGGGAAAGGGAACGAAAAAACGATCTGCTTTAATGCATCTGGAAAGACGGTTGCCAAGATAGTCAAGAGGTTCAATAGATGATTTTCTCTAGTGAATGTGCTAATTATATTGCCGCCCACTCATGTGCTCAGGGTGAAGAAAGGCAGATGCTTGATATGCTCAGGAAATCTCTTCCTGCGAGTTCGTCGTCTATCGACTGGAGTCGCATTATTAAGAAGAAAGAGGTAAATGATGTTGTTCGAGCGCGGTTAAGTAACGAGCTGAAAGTTATTTCGACTTCTATGGGGGCGGCGATAACTGATGTTTTTTATGTCTTCAATTTGGACGATGCTGTCCCGGCACTTAAGACAAGCTTGTCAGAATGGCTGAGGTTTGTGAGTGAGCTGGATTTTGTAGATACGATATTTTTATCGAAATCTGGCAAGCTCATTATTCATTGGGATTTCTATATGAATCTGCACGCGACAACCATATAAGTGGGCTGGATGTGCGTCACTAACCCGAAGGGCTGCTAATGAGCGGGTCTTCCCGGCTTCGGCGCTTGGGATGACGCGGAGGAGGCGATCAGCGATGTGGCTCGCAAGGCCGAGGTCGTGAATCCGCTGTACTTGGTTGTGGCACGACTACGATTGAGTAGCGGACCAACTTCTGCATACTGCCGAGCGACGCCGATATGCTACGTAGCACAAGGCGAGGCGGAGAGTCGGTCAACACTCGATAGCGTTACGACGACGAGTGCACTCAGCGTCAGCGCACGAGATTATGGGCAATCGTTAGCAGGCCGTTGAAATACCCCCGCCGATCCGTCACGATGTAGCGAACCCGATCCCAAGGCACGAAGGCAGCATGCGAGGCACCGACAGCTACAACGAATCCCTGTTCAGTACAGTCAGACTGGAGGAGTTCGTACCGCAAACGCATCCGCTGCGCCCGATCCGGACTTGGATGAACGAGGCGCTGTCGAATATGGATGCCAAGTTCTCGGCGATGTACGAAGCGGACATCAAAGGCGGTCGGCCGAGCATTGCGCCGGAGAAGTTGATGCGGGCGATGCTACTTCAGGTGCTATACAGCATTCGCAGCGAGCGGCAACTGGTCGAGCAGATCTCGTACAACCTTTTGTTCCGTTGGTTCGTCGGCCTGTCGATCGAAGACGCGGTGTGGAATCACTCGGTGTTCAGCAAGAACCGGGATCGACTGATCGAGTTCGACGCAGTGACTGACCTGTTCAACGCGACGGTGGAAACGGCGCATAAACGCGGCTTGCTGTCGGGCGAGCACTTCAGTGTGGACGGCACCTTGATCCATGCGTGGGCCAGCCACAAGAGCATCCGGCGCAAGGATGGCGGGGACGATGATCGTCCGCCTGACAATTGGCATGGCGAATCGCGCAGTAATGAAACGCACGAATCGAAGAGCGACGGTGAGAGCCGGCTCTATCGCAAGAGCAATGCCGCGCCAGCCTTGCCGAGTTCCCTGGGCCATGTGCTGACGGATAACCGGCACGGTCTGGTCGTGAACGTTCAGGCCAGCGAGGCGAATGGCCGAGCGGAACGCAAAGTGGCGACGGACATGCTGCGCGATGTGTCGGGTTCGGACGTGCGTATTACGGTGGGCGCAGACAAGGCGTACGACACGCGTGGATTTGTGAAGGCCTGCCGCGAATACAACGTGACGCCGCACGTCGCACGCAACACGAAGCGCACCGGCGGAAGTGCAATCGATGGTCGGACGACGCGGCATCTCGGTTACGCGCTGAGCCAGCGCAAACGGAAATGCATCGAACAGTGCTTCGGCTGGGGCAAACGGATCGGGCCGATCCGGCAGGTGATGGTGAGAGGCTTGGAGAAAGTTGATCAGTTGCTCACGCTGACGATGGCGGCCTACAACCTGACGCGGCTGAGAACGCTGGGATTCGTGCGTCCGCAGGGCGCGTAATGCAGGAAATCTGGCGGGAAATACCTTCGCCGGCCGGGCTCTACCGCTGAACCCGGCGTGACGCAACAAAAATTGCCGAGCCGTTGAGCGAATTCATGTCATTTGCGAGAGTGGTCTGAATCCGGTCGATGGGTATTTCAACGGCCTGTTAAGCGGCGGTAATGATGAGCCTGCCCTGCTTGAGTTACGCCGCTGGCGCAGGCGAAGGGGGCGGCCGTGTTGAACGACGCCGGTGGCGACGTGCCGTGCTTGCGAGCATCGCGTACTATCATTGCGATCAGATCGGTACGCCGCAGGAATTGACGGACGAGGCGGGGGAGATTGCGTGGTCGGCACGCTATCGTGCGTGGGGTGACGCGAACGAGGTCATCGTAAGCTTGCCGCGGGCCAGTTCACGGCTCCGCGTGCCAACCTGAAGGCAGCGGGGAGGAAGGCCTCGCAGGTGTTGGTCAGCGCCCTCGTGCATAGCCCGTTCCAAGTGGTCGTCAACCTGTATGGCGCGATGGAGGAAGTGAGCAAGGCCGGCGTGAACGCGCATCTGAACGCTGCTGCGGCGCTGCTGACGACGCAGGAAGCGCGCGAGAAGATTTGCGAGTTGGCGACAACGCTGCGCGGCTTCATTCCGGTCATGAAAGAGAAACTGCACAGCCTGTCGCGTAGTGACCCGGCCACGCTGATGGACATGCTCAATCTCCTGATTCGCGCGATGCAGGTCTACGAGCACAGGAAGCATGTCGTGCAGGCGACTGTCAGTTCCTCCACCCCCAATCAGGCGAAACTCAAGCACGGCGGCGGCGAGGTCGAAGTGCGTGCGGACGAGGCGAAGGCCCAAAAGCCGGCACGTCGCGGTGCATGGGCTGCGAGATTGGGCCGAAGGCACCGTCGGCTCGATCGGCTTCGCGCTTGGCGAGGAGTCCTTCACTCACACGGATTTCGTGCTGCCGGGCATCGTGCCGGTTGAATGGGCGCGCACATATCGCTCGAACTTCGGCGCGCATGACGGGCAGGGGCCGCTCGTGCCGCGCTGGACGACGCCGTATCACGTTGCGTTCGAGGCGAAGGGCGATGAACTCCTGTATCACGATGCATCGGGCTGCTGCTCGGCTACAACGTGATCGTGCCCGATACGGAAGGCCAGACGGCGGACTTCGCCGCCGGCCCCGAATACGGGATGACGACGCTCGATTCGATCCGCGCGGCGCTCAACACACCGTCGACGGGCCTCGCGCCGACCAGCAAGGTCGCGATGATCGGCTATTCCGGCGGTGCGATTGCGACGAACTGGGCCGCGCAACTCGCGCCGAGTTATGCGCCGGACATCAACAAGCAACTCGTCGGCGCGGCCGAGGGCGGCGTGCTGGTCGATCCCGCGCACAACCTGCGCTACGTCGACGGCAGCATCGTCTGGGGCGGCGTCGCGGCGGCTGCGCTCGCCGGGCTGTCGCGCGGCTTCGGCTTCGATCTGACGCCGTATCTGAGCGACAGCGGCATCGCCGTGTTCAGCGACATCCAGAACCAGTCGCTCGCCTATATCCTGCCGAAGTATACGGGGCTCCATTGGGCGACGCTGTTCAAGCCGCGATACGCGAACGACATCAACGGCATTCCGGCGTACGTGACCTACGCGAACAAGGTGAATGCCGGGCTGGCCGCGTCGCCGACGATTCCGATGTATATCGGTCAGGGCACGGCCGGCGTGCTCGACGGCACCTTCGGCAGCCAGGTGGGCGACGGCGTGATGCTTGCGTACGATGTACGCGCGCTGGCGCAGAAATTCTGTGCCAGCGGCGTACCGGTCGTGTACACCGAATATCCGCTCGAACATGCGGGCGCGATCGCGCCTTGGGTGGCCGGGATGCTGCCCTGGCTCTACGACCGCTTCGGCGGCAAGGCCGCGCCGAGCAATTGCGCGCTGACGGCATTGTTGCCGAGCAATTCGCTCGCGCCCGAGACGCTGCACTAGCCGCCACGCGCATCGACATCGATCGCCGGGCGATCCTTCGCGGATCGCCTTTTTTCATTCGGCTGACCCGTCCTGAAATAGGTTGACACTTTTTCGCCGAAACGAAGAGGTGCCAAATGGAGCAAGGGATCAAGCGGACGCAGCGGGACTACAGCCTGGCTTTTAAACTGTCGGTGGTGGCGGAGGTCGAAAAAGGCGAACTGACGTACAAAGAGGCACAGCGACGCTACGGCATCCAGGGGCGCTCGACCGTGCTGGTATGGTTACGTAAGCACGGCTTGCAGGATTGGGCCGATCCATCCGGCCGTGCGCGATCGGGTTCCACCATGTCAAAGCAAGACTCAAAGCCGCTCACACCGGAGCAGCGCATCAAGGAGTTGGAGACGCAGTTGCGACAGGCGCAGGAGAAAGCCGCGCTATTCGAAGCCGTGATCGACGTGATGCGCAAGGATTACGGGATCACCGTAAAAAAGCCTTCAGGCAGGTCGTCGCGCAAAAGCGGATCGAAAAGCTGAGCGTCGAGCGGGCCTGCCGATACATGGGTATCAGCCGCCAAGCGTATTACAAGCGATGCCGCAGCGAGGAACACCGTTGCTCGCAGAGCGAGACCGTCACTGCGCTGGTGCGAGACGTGCGGCTTCGCCAGCCGAGGCTGGGCACACGCAAGCTCCATCATCTGCTCGGGCCAGCGTTGGTCGAGCGCGGCATCAAGCTGGGGCGAGATCGGCTGTTCGACGTGCTGCGTGCCGCGCGCCTACTGGTCGTACCGCACCGGGCGTATCACAAGACCACCCATAGCCATCACCGCTTCCGGCGTCATCCGAATCTACTGAAACCCGGGCCGGATCAAATCGTGCCGACCGGCCCCGAACAAGTGTGGGTGGCCGACATCACGTATCTGCCGACGGCTGGCCCGTTTGTGTATTTGAGTCTCGTCACGGATGCGTTCTCGCGCAAGATCGTCGGTCATCACGTTCACGACAGCCTGCAAACCGAGCAGGTCAGTCAGGCGCTCAAGAAGGCGTTGCGCAAGCGCCGGAGCCGGCAGCCGTTGATCCATCACTCCGATCGCGGGGTCCAGTACTGTTCGACCTACTATCAGGACATCCATCGGCATCACGGCCTGCGCTGTTCAATGACGGACGGCTACGACTGCTATCAGAATGCGCTGGCTGAGCGGGTCAACGGCATTCTCAAGGGGGAGTTCCTGTTGCAACGTCCTGCTGACCTTGAACAGGCCGCCAAGATGGTCGAACAGTCGGTACACATCTACAACTATGAACGGCCACATGCCGCGCTGAAATATAAAACGCCCGATGCGGTGCATCGGGCGTTCTAGCGCCTGGATACTGTCAACCTATTCCAGGACTTGACAGGCGCCTTGACGCCGGTCGCCGTCCCCCGCCGCGCCTCGCTGCCGCCACGCGCGAGTGCCATAATCGAGCCTGCACATCATTCCAGACGTCCCCGGAGAATCCCCATGCAGAACCTCGACAATCCTTCCCACGATCGCGAGGTAGGCAGCGCCGACGCGACGCAGGACACCACGCGCATCGACGACGTCCGCATCGGCGCCGTGCGCCCGCTGATCTCGCCCGCGCTGCTGCAGGATGAACTGCCGGTGCCGGCCGCCACGCAGACGCTCGTCGAGGACACGCGCCGCGCGATCGGCGACATCCTGCACGGCCGCGACGACCGGCTGCTGCTCGTCGTCGGCCCGTGCTCGATCCACGACCACGACCAGGCGCTCGACTACGCACGTCGCCTGAAGGCCGCCGCCGATGCGCTGAAGGACGACCTGCTGATCACGATGCGCGTGTACTTCGAGAAGCCGCGCACGACCGTCGGCTGGAAGGGCTACATCAACGATCCGCGCCTGGACGGCAGCTTCCGCATCAACGAAGGGCTGCGCGCGGCGCGGCAACTGCTGCTCGACATCAATGCGCTCGGCCTCCCCGCGTCGACCGAATTCCTCGACCTGCTGAGCCCGCAGTACATCGCCGACCTGATCGCGTGGGGCGCGATCGGCGCGCGCACGACCGAGAGCCAGAGTCATCGCCAGCTCGCGTCGGGGCTCAGCTGCCCGATCGGCTTCAAGAACGGCACCGACGGCGGCGTGCAGGTCGCGTCGGACGCGATCGTCGCCGCGCGCGCGAGCCACGCGTTCATGGGGATGACGAAGATGGGCATGGCCGCGATCTTCGAGACGCGCGGCAACGACGACGCGCACGTGATCCTGCGCGGTGGCAAGAACGGGCCGAACTACGATGCGGAGCACGTCGAGGCGAGCTGCGCGGTGCTGCGCAAGAGCGGGTTGCGCGAGCAGGTGATGGTCGATTGCTCGCACGCGAACTCGAACAAGTCGCATGAGCGGCAGATCGAAGTCGCGCAGGATCTTGCGCGGCAACTGTCGCAGGGCGAGCACCGGATCGTCGGCGTGATGGTGGAGAGTCATCTCGAGGCCGGGCGTCAGGATCTGAAGCCCGGCGTGCCGTTGCAGTATGGCGTGTCGATTACGGATGCATGTTTGAGCTGGACGCAGACGGAGCCGGTGCTGGACGTGCTGGCGGAAGCGGTGCGGCATCGGCGCGTGTATTCGCGCAATGCGTGAGGTCACGGCGGCGGGTTGAGGCCTGCCGCCGTCATAGTTGGCCCATCGACGAAGACGGGTGCCGAGCAAGTTGTTTCATTTTTCCCGTGTGCCGCGCCACGCGGAAACCTCGCGCGCGCGTGTTCTGCCCGCGGCACGTCGCATATCGGCGGTATCCATCCGAACTACTTGAATCGCGGCGACGCTGGCGAGACATACGTCCAGTCGTGCCGTGACCGTTGCGCCGACCGCTCACCGACGCGGTGCAAATTGCCAGGCGCGTGCGCCCGAGCCGCCGTGCCGCGTGCGGCCGCGCTGTGGGCGATCCTGCTGATACGAACCCGATTGCCGGCGGCAAAATTTAGGCCAATTCTTAAGGCATCTGTCTGAAATAGGATTGGATGGACGGTTGATTTGCGAATCGTCGGATAGAGTCGACACATCTGCAAACCTCAACCGACGGCGCATGCCGTGCATGGTCTCCGATGCACCTGCTCCGGCCGCCCCATCGTACATGGAAGGACGTCCTATCGCGTATCGCACCGCACCGCGCCTGCTCCTGCGCGCAATGTTCCTTTTGCTCGTTGCCTCGTCGCTCCCTGCGAACGGCGCGACCGCCTGCTGGAAGCCCACTTTCACTGACGAGGAGCTGCAGTGGATGCGCGCGCACCCGGTTGTCAATATCGCAGTCGAGGCGAACTGGCATCCGATCGAATACATGCGCAACGGCAACCACGCCGGCCTTGTCGCGGGGTACCTGAACGCAATCTCGAAAATGACCGGGCTGACGTTCGAGACAGTGCCGGGCACGGAATGGGGTCACGCGTACGCTGCGCTTGCGGCGCACAAGGTCGATCTGCTGCCGGGCGTGTGGCGCGAACTGGTGCCGGACCGCGCCGGCACCGGTGCTCTCGTCAGTGCGCCCTACCTGGTCGGGCGGCTGACCGCCGTCACGCGCAACGACTCCGCGATGATCTTCAACCTGAAGCGGCTCGAAGGCCGGCGCGTCGCGATCAAGGGGCGAGGCGCGGTCGAGTATTTCACGCGCAACAGCGGCGTGATGCTCGACGTGCTTACGTTCGACACCGAGGAACTCGCGCTCGCCGCGGTTGCCAACGGCGAGGCTGATGCCGCGCTCGGCGTCGACGTCACGGTTCTGCCGATCGTGCAGCGGCAGTTTCCCGGGCAGCTTTATATGTCGGGGATGCTTGCAGACCGTCCCGTATCGCTGGCGATGCTCACGCGGGCAGACCTGCCGATCCTCGCATCGATCATCGACAAGTCTCTCGCGGCCATTCCCGTGAGCAAGACGGCGGAGCTCACCCGCGACTGGGTCGAGATGGCCGATTACGGCAAGCCGACGATCCGTTCGATCCTGCATTACCGGGCGCCCCAGGTGGTCGCGATTGTCGCCGCGCTGCTGGCGTTCGCGATGCTCGCATTCCTGTCGTGGAAGTCGCGCCTGGCCGCGATCCGTAGCGAGCGCGACAAGGCGACGTTTCTCGCGTTCGTCAGTCACGAAATCCGCACGCCGATGCACACGATCCTGTCGTCACTGGAATTGCTGCAGCGCTCGCGGTTGACCGAGCAACAGGCGAATCGCGCGGATGCGGCGATTTCGGCATCCGAGACGCTTCTGACGCTGCTCGACGATATCCTCGAATATTCTCGCCTCGAATCGCGCAAGGTCCAGCTTGCCGCGCAGGCAGTCGAGCTTGAGTCGTGGGCGCGACATACGGTCGACATGGTGCGCTGGCGCGCCGACGAGAAGATGGTGGAGCTGGTGCTCGACTTTGCTTGTCCGCCGGCGGTGCGTGTTTCAATCGATCCGGTCCGTGTGCGCCAGATCGTGCTGAATCTGCTCGTCAACGCCATCAAGTTCACATCCGCAGGCTCGGTGACGCTGCGCGTCGAGTATGTGTCGAGCCGCCACGGGCAAAATGGCACGCTGACCCTCGAAGTGCGCGATACCGGCATCGGCATTGCGCCCGAGCGGCTCGAACACATCTTCGACGCATACTGGCAGGGGCCTGCCTCGCTTCACCAGGACGTCAACGGCAGCGGGCTTGGCCTCGCGATCTGCCGTGAACTGGTCGCATTGATGCATGGCACGATCACCGTCCAAAGCCTGCCGCACGTCGAAACGACGATGACGGTGCGATTGCCCGTCACGGCAGTGGACGAGCCGTTGCCGGTGCGGCCTGCCGCGTCGATGCCCGTGCCGGTCGACGCACAGCCTGGACACGCTCATCCCGACTCGCCGCGTATCCTGATTGTCGACGATCACGAAACCGTGCAGTTGGCGCTGCAGCAGCAATGCGACGAGCTCGGCTGCGTCGGCATCGTCGCCGGCACCGGCGAGGACGCGCTGCGTCAACTGGCGCACGACCGTGTCGACCTCGTGCTGCTCGACGGCGATCTGCCGGACTTCGACGGTTATGCGCTCGCGAAGATGATCCGTCAGGATGAGTCGGCACGCGAAGCCAGACATGTTCCGATCATCGCGATTTCGGCGGTGTCCGGCGACGCGCATCGCGAGCGCTGCTTCGACAGCGGCATGGACGGCGTGCTGGGCAAGCCGCTGCGGCTCGAAACATTGCGGGAGTTGATCGCAATGTGGTGCCCAGCGTATGCCGAGACCAAACCGGCGGCGCCGCATGCCGCCGATCTCAGCGCGGTCTATGACCGCGAAGTGGCGAAGGATCTCGATGCCCTTGTCAACGGATTGCTATCGCGCGATTTCGCCGCAGCCGCACGGGCCGCGCACCGGATTGCGGGGGCGTCGCATCTGACCAAACTGGGCGATATCGCAGATGTCGCGTTGCAAGCCGAAACGCGGCTTCGCGAACTCCACGGCGTTCATCAAGTCAACCCGTTCGCGACAGATCAATAGACCCAGTCCACTGCCGTTCACGCGGTGGCGAGCCGGCGGACGTGGACTTGATGGCGTTGACAAGCAGGTTCAGCACGATCTGCCGCGTGCGCACCGGATCGATCAGCACGCACAGCTCGGTCTGGCACGCGAGTTGGAGCGCCAGGCTCAGGTTTTTCTCGTCGACGCGCCAGCGCACTATGTCGGCGCTGCGCTACGTCCATGCGTGGATGTGCCGTCAGACTCGGGCGCGAGCGTCACGTTTCGAGACTCGAGACGCGAATATTCGAGGACGTCGTCGAGCAGCATCAGCAGCGATTCCGAAGCAGCAACCGCCGCATCCGCACGGCCAGCCTGTTTCGGTGCCAGTTGCGAGCGCTGTAGCAAGCTCGAGCGACGACCGGACCGTACGATCAGCGCGCGGATCCCGTGGCTGGAAAGGGATTCAAGCGCTCCGGTGTGGCCACCACCAATGTGCCGACGAAGTACGGCAGGCTGGCAAATGGTGCCGCTGCGGTATTGCGAGATGTCGGCGCTTCTTGACGCGCCCGGCGCCATGTCGCTCTTCCCCGACATGAGAGCCTGGTATGAATTGGCCCGTGATACGTTGTCGACATACTCGAAGCGCAGTCCGTCGATTCGCGAAATCGCATCGAGACATGACGGCACGACGCCAACGACCTTCCCGCGTTTGCGAAATTCGAACGGACGCCAATGCGTGTCGGCATAGGTGTACACGACCGGATGCGCGGCGATCCATGCTTTCTCCTCAGGCGTCAACTTTGCACGTGGGATGATCTGTATCAGGCGCTGCAGTGGCGTGAGAAATGCGCAGCGCGAGGGCGTCATCACAGATGGTCTGTTGCGTCGACGCAACGCGGTGCGGACGAGAGCAACGGCGTCAACAGTGCCTTTCGACGACGCGAGCGCCAAGGTCTAGGCGATTCGTTGCGGGTCGGGCCAGCGCCCGGCGCCATACGCCGTTCTGGCGGCGGAGACGGGGCGCGCGGGCCGTTCCCCATGCTATCGCTACCGCGAATGCCGAATCAGATTGCATGGTGCCCGCCACGACTGCTCGCACATAGGCTGTTTAGCTGGCGGGGTTAAAAATTATCCAGAAAGCCGGTAAGCTAATTCGAATAATCCGCTCCGGTTTGCGATGGCAAGAATGCGCCAACCGTTGATGGCCGTATCGCCAGAAAGAAAAGGGGTAGCAATGAGACCAGAGCTCCAACCGATCCGCGTCGTGATCCTGGACGACCATGCCGTCGTTCAGCACGGGATCGCCAGTTATTTGACGGAGAGGACCGGCATCGAAGTGGCGGCGAGCTTTGCAAGGTCGCGCGACCTGATCAGCTGGCTCGAGTCGAATCACGCGGACGTCGTGCTGCTCGACTACACGCTGGGCCCGGACGAAATCGACGGCCTCAATCTCGTCAAGCTGGTGAGTACGCGCTTCCCGGATTGCAGGATCCTGATGACGTCGAGCAGCGATACGCCCGCAACCGTCAACATGACCATGCGCGCAGGCGCGCTCGGTTTCTTCGGCAAGAGCGAAAATCTTCGCGAACTGGTACATGCAATCCGTGTGGTCGCAGAGGGACGCTCGTATATCAGCACCGAATTGGCAGGCAGGGTGATGGCGAGTGCGACGCCTGTCCAGAGTGTGGCGGCACCGAAACCGGCGGTCAGCGAAGACGCACCGGCGGCCGAATCGGAATCATCCGCCGACCTGCGCCTGAGCCCGCGCGAGCACGAGGTGCTGCGCTGTTATCTGGCGGGCATGTCGGTATCCGATATCGCACTGAAATTTTCCCGCAGCCGCAAGACGATCAGCGCGCAAAAGCAATCGGCGTATCGCAAGCTCGGCATCCGCAGCGATGCCGAATTGTTCGCGTCCCGCAAGCTGCTCGAGAAGCAGTGAATGTCGTCTGATTCCGAATCTCGCTCGGCATTTTCTACGCCGACATTGATCTTCGTTCATTTCCGCACGCCGCTGTGTAATGCAGCCTGATGGCAGCACTTCTCGACTGGCGATACCATGACCCGTGTTGCGTTACCCGACGCGCCCGTCCGGGCCCGTTGCGCGCACACGCAGCGGCGGCGCGGCCGGCCGCTGCTGCATCGACGAAGCGCGGGGTGCTCACCGATTCACCACCGCACCTGCGCCGCTTCGCTCCCGGCACCAACTACAACCTAACCGGAGTGCAATCAGCATGGCTTTCACCAAGACAATCGTCGCAGCCGCCGTTCTCGTATCGAGCATCAACGTTCATGCGCAGATCGCGGGCGCCCAGCCACTCAGCGTCACCGTCGAGCAATCGCAGGCGCTGCTCGAAGGCTGGAGCGTGAAGAAGAGCGTGCTCGGCAAGGCCGTGTACAACGACCAGAACCAGAAAGTCGGCACGGTGCGCGACCTGATCGTCGCGCCTGACGGCTCGGTGTCGGCCGCGATCGTGTCGGCCGGCGGTTTCCTGGGCGTCGCGGCGCATGACGTCGCGGTGCCGATCGCATCGCTCGACGTGCGCAATGGCAACATCTACCTGCCGGGCGCGACGAAGGCCGCGCTGAAGGCGACGCCGGCGTTCCAGTACGCGAAGGTGCCGTCGCCGCCGAAGCCGAAGAAGCTCGACGACAAGCACTGATGCATGCGGCCCGGCGCGCAATGCGCCGGGCATGGCCAACCGCGGGGCGTGTTCGGTCGCGCGTCGGTCAATCACGGCCTCAACCCGAGTTCTCGCCCCCGCGGCTACGTAATTCTACGTAGCCACGCATACGTAGTTGTGCGCTTGTAAGCCTCCCCCGTCGCGCGGAATACTACGGCCCACCGCCGTGTCTTCCGCGAGACGCGGCACGACGCATCGACGTCACGCGGGTCCGGCGCCTCGCCGGATCCACTCAAAAACACATTGGAGACCAGGAGACGCCATGAATCGGGCTTCCAGTACCCTGCTCTGGATTGCGGTCGCGCTGCTCGGCGCGTTCGCGTTCGGGACGATCGCACTTGCGCACGGCGAACGCGTCAGCGCGCTCTGGATCGTGATCGCCGCAGTCTGCGTATATCTGATCGCATATCGCTTCTACAGCCGTTTCATCGCCAGCAAGGTCATGCAACTCGACGGGCTGCGGATGACGCCGGCCGTCCGGCACAACGACGGCCTCGACTACGTGCCGACCAACAAGTACGTGCTGTTCGGCCATCACTTCGCCGCGATCGCCGGCGCCGGGCCGCTCGTCGGACCGGTGCTCGCCGCGCAGATGGGCTACACGCCCGGCATGCTGTGGATCCTGGCCGGCGTCGTGTTCGCCGGCGCGGTGCAGGACTTCATCGTGCTGTTCATCTCGACGCGCCGCGACGGTCGCTCGCTCGGCGACCTCGTCAAGATGGAGCTCGGCACGGTGCCCGGCGTGATCGCGCTTTTCGGCGCATTCCTGATCATGGTGATCATCCTCGCGGTGCTCGCGCTGATCGTCGTGAAGGCGCTGACGAATTCGCCGTGGGGCACGTTCACCGTCGCCGCGACGATTCCGATCGCGCTGTTCATGGGCGTCTACACGCGCTACATCCGTCCGGGCCGCATCGGCGAAGTGTCGATCATCGGCTTCGTGCTGCTGATGGCGTCGATCGCGTTCGGCCAGACCGTGCACGATTCGCCGGCGCTCGCCGCATGGTTCACGTTCAGCGGCACGCAGCTTACGTGGATCCTGATCGGCTACGGCTTCGTCGCATCGGTGCTGCCGGTGTGGCTGCTGCTCGCGCCGCGCGATTACCTGTCGACGTTCCTGAAGATCGGTACGATCCTCGGCCTCGCGATCGGCATCCTGGTCGTCGCGCCGGAACTGAAGATGCCCGCGCTGACGAAGTTCGTCGACGGCACGGGCCCCGTGTGGTCGGGCAACCTGTTCCCGTTCCTGTTCATCACGATCGCATGCGGCGCGGTGTCGGGCTTCCACGCGCTGATCTCGTCGGGCACGACGCCGAAGCTGATCGACAACGAAACCAACGCGCGCTTCATCGGTTACGGCGCGATGCTGATGGAATCGTTCGTCGCGATCATGGCGCTGGTGGCCGCTTGCGTGATCGAGCCGGGCATCTACTTCGCGATGAACGCGCCGGCCGCCGTGCTCGGCTCGACGCCCGAAGCTGTCGCGAACACGGTCACGCAATGGGGCTTCGTGCTGACGCCCGACATGCTCACGCAGACCGCGAAGGCCGTCGGCGAAACGACGATCATCGCGCGCGCGGGCGGCGCACCGACGCTGGCCGTCGGCATGGCACACATTCTGCACCAGGTGATCGGCGGCGAAGCGATGATGGCGTTCTGGTATCACTTCGCGATCCTGTTCGAGGCGCTGTTCATCCTGACGGCCGTCGACGCCGGCACGCGCGCGGGCCGCTTCATGCTGCAGGACCTGCTCGGCACGTTCCACCCGGCGCTCAAGCGCACCGAGTCGCTGCCGGCAAACCTCGTCGCCACGGCGCTGTGCGTGGCCGCGTGGGGCTATTTCCTGTATCAGGGCGTGGTCGATCCGCTCGGCGGCATCAACACGCTGTGGCCGTTGTTCGGGATCTCGAACCAGATGCTCGCCGCGATCGCGCTGGTGCTCGGCACCGTCGTGCTGTTCAAGATGAAGCGCGAGCGCTACGCATGGGTGACGATCGTGCCGACCGCATGGCTCTTGGTCTGCACGCTGACGGCCGGCTGGCAGAAGATCTTCGACTCGAATCCGAAGGTCAGCTTCCTCGCGCACGCGGCGAAGCTGCAGGCCGCGGTGGACGAAGGCAAGGTGCTCGCGCCGGCGAAGTCGATCGCGCAGATGCAGCGGATCATCTTCAACGACTACATCGATGCGGCGCTGGCCGGCCTGTTCATCTTCGTCGTCGTGGCGATCGCGGGGTATGGCCTGCTCGCCGTGCTGCGCGCGCGTCGCGAGTCGAAGCCGACCGTGCGCGAGACGCCGTACGAAGCGATGCCGACCGCGCAGGCGCTCGGCAGCGGACGATAACGGGAGGCCGCGATGTTCACCGATCTCGGCAGCGACCTGCGCAGTGCGGGGCGTTACCTCGGGCAGGCGTTGCGGCTGATGGTCGGCCTGCCCGACTACGACACCTATGTCGCGCACATGCGCGAAACCCATCCGGACCGCGAGCCGATGACGTACGAGGCGTTCTTCCGCGAGCGTCAGAATGCGCGGTACGGGTCGGGGGCAGGGAAGTGCTGCTGAATTGAGCCGGCGCAGCCGGCCCGTGAGGCGGTCCGGTGACGGACCGGGAAGCGCCGCGAAGGCATTCGCGGCGCTTTTTCTTTGGCGGGCCGGTGCGGTACGCGCGAGGCGCGCGTCACGGCGGCGTTTGACGTCGTTCAGCGCGGCAAAGTCCGGGCGCCGGTATCATATGAGGCATCATTTTTTCCCCAGAAGAATCTGCGCAGGAGAACCCGTCGTGCATGTCGGTGAGCGATTCAACAGCATTTCCCATCTCGTCGGCGCGGTGTTGTCGGTGGCAGGGCTGGTCGCGCTGGTGACGATGGGCGCGCTCGACCGCGATCCCTACAAGATCGTGAGCTTCAGCGTGTACGGTGCGATGCTGATCCTGCTCTACGGGATTTCGACGGCGTATCACAGCGTGCGCAACCCGCGCCTGAAGGCGATCCTGCAGAAGTGCGACCATTCGGCCATCTATTTGCTGATTGCGGGCAGCTACACTCCGTTCACGCTCGTCACGCTGCGCGGTCCGTGGGGCTGGTCGCTGTTCGGTGTCAGCTGGGGGCTCGCCGCATTCGGGATTGCGCAGGAACTCACGCTCGGACGGCGCACGCGCATCGTGTCGATGGTGCTGTACGTGCTGATGGGCTGGCTCGCGCTCGTCGCGATCCGCCCGCTGATTCACGCGCTGCCGCCGGTGGGTGCCGCATGGCTCGTGGCCGGCGGCGTCATCTACAGCGCGGGGATCTACTTCTTCATCAACGACGAACGCATCCGCCACGGGCACGGTATCTGGCATCTTTTCGTGCTGGCCGGCAGCCTGTGCCAGTTCGTCAGCGTGGCGATGTATGTCGCGTGAGCGTGAGCGTGAACGCGGGCGGCGCGGCGCGCGTCATGCGTGCCCGGCCGCCTGTGCCGCGCCGCGCAGCGCCATGAACCCGACCCACCCCCAGTAGACGCGGTGATGCGCGATCAGCCCGTCGCGCAGATCCATCACCTCGACGAGATCGACCTGATCGCCTTCCGGCGTTTCGCGCGGATATTCCCACGTGAGTTGCCGGCCGTTCGAGAAGAACAGCCCGGTTCGATACCAGCGTCCGAGCTTGTTCCCGGAATTGCGCAGGCCAGCCGCGAAGAACGCGCCGATCGCGGCCTTGCCGTGCAGCACGCCGGAGCCGTGATCGGGCAGCGTGACGACGATCAGCGGCGTTTCGAGTATCGCGTCGTCCGCGTACAGCGACATCAATGCGTCGAGGTCGCGCGCGACGACGGCGACGTGCCAGTCTTGATGGACGCGTTGCGCATCGGTGTCGGCTTGTGTCATGGCAGCTTCCGGCAAACGTGGGTAACGGAACCACTGTATCGACGCCGTGCCGCCGGACGTTTCAGCCCAGGCCAAAACGTGGATGTCGCGTATGCCGGACGCGACCGCGTGCCGCCCGTCAGCCGGCCAGCGCGCCGAGATTCAGGTCATGTGACTTGCCGATCCACACCGCGCTGTCGCGGTGGTCGCGCAGATCGTCGCCGGTATTCGGATGCAGGAAGACGTCGAGCGCGCCGTGATTCAGCACGAGCCACGGCACGATGGTGTCGAACTGCGCGGCGTCGAACGCGATCTGGTAGGACCAGGCCGGATGCGGGCCGACGAGACGCTCGTGAAAGCGGCCGAGCTCGATGATCGCGCCGAATCGTTCTTCGACGACGAGGCGGAACGCCCATGCTGCGTCGCGGCTCGCGGCGTCGAAGTAGACGTGTGCGTGCCAACTGTCGATGGAGGTGGTGTCGATGGCAGCCATGGTGGAACTCGAGAGAAGAATAGGGAACGGATAAGAGCCGTGCCTGACGGCGCGATGCGCAATTATCTCGCGTCCTCGCGGGACACGTCTCGTCGCGAAGCGGTCAATCGGCGCGGTGGATTTGTCGCGTGTCAGGAAATCCGATGCATTCGTCGAATCGTTTCCCGGTTGTGCCGGCATGTGCGGCATCGTGCCGAAAGCCGCGCCAGGCAGGGCTTGCGCCGAAATCGCATCTGCAATACGTCATTTCAAAAACTGCAAAAGCGATTGACGTGCCTCGTCGATTCGTCTGCAAAAACGCGATCAGGTAGTTGAATGAAATAAAGAAATTCCGCTCAGGCAGCATTGGCGAATCGCGTGGATCGCACCCCGTCCGTCGGTGCTGAAAATATCCATTGCGGAATCGGCTATTCAAGCGCGTGGTCACGCGACATACGATGATTGCACCGCATCGACGACGATCGATGCGGAAACAACCATCTGGAGGCCATGATGCGATCCGTTGTTTCCCTTGCTGTCCTGTCCGGCGCGCTTGCCGTGCTGCCCGTCGCGAGCTTCGCGCAGTCCGTCGATACCGAGTGGCAGTCGAACGTCGCGCCTTTGACCTGGTCGGCGGCGCGTGCCGAAACCGATGTGCAACTGAGGCAGATGACGCGCGCCGGCTATCGTGCGACGACAGCCGGCAACCAGAACTATCCGCTCGCGATGCAGCGTGCGCTCGAACGCGTGAGGTACCCGGTGCCCGACCGCTCGCGCGAGGAGAAGGCCGCGATGGAAGCGCGCGCGGCCAGCGCAGCGCAGAGCGGCCATCCGGTGAAGGCGTTCTTCGTGAAGACCGCGTATTACCTGAAGGGCGAGAACACGTTCTGATGCAGGAGCAGAGCATGGCATGCCTTGACCGACTCCCCGACGTGTTGCGCGCATCCGCGATGCGCCGGCTGCCCCAGGCGTGCGCGACGCGGCGGCGGGGCGACGTGTGCGGCGGCGCGCGACGCCGCGCGAACGGCCATCGCGACGCGAGCCGCGGCACCGTCGCGTGCCGCACCGCGTGGCCGGTATTCGACGTGGACGACGACGCGGCAGCCGAGGGCGGATCATGAAGGCCGCTCGAAAAGGCCGTCGCCACCGACCGTTGACGCGCGAGTGGCTGCTGCCGCTGCCGCCCGCGCATGTGCGCGACATCTCGCTGAAATGCCACATGGCGCTCGTCGCGCTGCGCGGCGAGCACGGCAGCGAAACGTTGCTGATGCGGCTGCGCACGAGCGTCTACCTGGTGTTCCTCGCGCTCGACGACGCGGTATCCCCGGATGCGAGCATCGACCTGTGCGTCGACGCGGAGCGCGTGCTCGACGCGAGCATGGCGCGCGCGGCGCAAAGCGGCGCATGGACGCTGCACGACGACGAGTGCGCGGCACTCGAGCGTGTGCTCGCCGCGAACGACGCGTGCGTCGCGACGCTCACGCGGCACCGGCTCGCCGAGCTGTGGCGCCACGTGTGCGCGTTCGCGTCCAGCGAGCAGGCGGGGCTGGTCGCGCAGGCGGCGGCCCGAATGCGGGAACCGGCCGTCCTGCATTGAGCGGTGGCAACGCGACCGGCACCCTGGCTGCGTTTCATGCGTGTTCCGGTCCCCGGGGCTGACGCTCGCCGGCCAATGTCACGACACGAACCGAACGGGTTCGGTCGATGACGATCCATCCGCGCGTTCGCGGCGATCGTGCGTGTCGCCGCGAATGCATCCGTTTCAGTCAGGAGGCGCGATGGCGCTATACAGGATCGGTGGCTACTTCACGTGCGGAAGCGGCCGCGCATTCAGCGAGAACCTGCCGCCGGGAAGCGAGACGACGGTTGCGGGCATCTATCGATGCACCGTATGCGGCGACGAGATCGGCATCGCGAAGTCGCAAGCGCTGCCGTCCGACGACGCGCATCGGCACGATCTCGATCCGCCGTCCGACCCGCTGCTCGATCGCGGGCCGACCGCGTGGCAACTGATCGCGGCGGCGGAGTCGAAACACTAGGCGTGCGGGCGTTCGCAGGCTCATGCGCGCACGAATGCGCGCGGCCTTGCGACGACGCCCGACAAACAAAAGCGCCACGGAGCGAACTCCGTGGCGCTTCTTCGATGCGGGCCGCAGCGGAGGCGCGAACCTCCGTGAGGCGATACGCGCTTAAGCCGCCGTTGCCGGCTTCGCCGGCTTCTGCAGCTTGCCCTTGCCGGCGCGCTGGATTTCCTCGAGCTTGATCTCGACGTGGCGCGAGAACACGTACTCGGCCGGGCGCTGCTTCGCGATCGAGATATCCGGCGCGAACGCGCCTTCGGTCTTGATGCCCTTGCGGCTCACGGCGAACGCCTTCAGCGGATGCGCGATCGTGTCCATCACGGCGGTGGCTTCGAAGCCGCAGTGGACCATGCAGTCCGCGCACTTCTCGTAGTTGCCGACGCCGTAGTTGTCCCAGTTCGTGTCTTCCATCAGTTCCTTGAAGGTCTTCACGTAACCTTCGCCGACCAGATAGCACGGCTTCTGCCAGCCGAACACCGTACGCGCCGGGTTGCCCCACGGCGTGCACTTGTACGTCTGGTTGCCGGCCAGGAAGTCGAGGAACAGCGACGACTGGCTGAACGACCAGCGCTTGCCGCCTTCGCCGCGCTTCAGGATTTCGCGGAACAGGTTCTTCGTCTTGTCGCGGTTCAGGAAGTGCTGCTGATCCGGCGCGCGCTCGTACGCATAGCCCGGCGACACGGTGATGCCGTCGACGCCGATCGGACCCAGCGTGTCGAAGAACTTCGCGACGCGCTCGGGGATCGCATCGTTGAACAGCGTGCAGTTGATGTTCACGCGGAAGCCGCGGCGCTTCGCTTCCTTGATCGCGGCGACGGCCTTGTCGTACACGCCGTCCTGCGACACGGAGTGATCGTGCATCTCCTTGTCGCCGTCGAGGTGGACCGACCAGACGAAATACGGATTCGGCTGGTAGTCGTCCATCTTCTTTTCCATCAGCAGCGCGTTCGTGCACAGGTACACGAATTTCTTGCGCTTCATGATGCCCTTGACGATCTCCGGCATCTCCTTGTGGAGCAGCGGCTCGCCGCCGGCGATCGACACGATGGGCGCGCCGCATTCGTCGACGGCTTCCAGGCATTCCTCGACGGACAGGCGCTGGTTCAGGATCGGGTCCGGATAGTCGATCTTGCCGCAGCCGTTACAGGCGAGGTTGCAGCGGAACAGCGGCTCGAGCATCAGCGCGAGCGGATAGCGTTTGTTGCCGGACAGGTGTTGGCGCATGATGTATGCGCCGACGCGGACTTGCTGGAGCAGCGGAATAGACAAGAGTTGTCCTCCTTAAACTTCGCGGGCGACAGCTTGCGTAAGCTTCGCCGGCAACTTGAATTCGACTTTTTCCTCACGGCCCGTCATCGTCGTGACATCGACGGGCCCCAGCGCGCGCAGCGCGCCGATTACATCCTCAACCATTTCCTCGGGCGCCGACGCGCCGGCGGTCAGGCCGACCGTCTGCACGCCCGCGAACCATTCGGGCTTCACTTCCGAGCCGTCGGCGACGAGATAGCTCGGCACACCGCTTTCGGTGCCGATCTCGCGCAGGCGGTTCGAGTTCGAGCTGTTCGTCGCACCGACGACCAGCAGCACGTCGACCTGGCTGCTCAACTCGCGCACGGCGGCCTGGCGGTTCTGCGTTGCGTAGCAGATGTCGCGCGTGTCCGGGCCGACGATGTCGGTGAACCGGCGCTGCAGCGCTTCGATGATGCCGCGCGTGTCGTCGACCGACAGCGTCGTCTGCGTGACGTACGCGACCGGCGTATCGATCGGCAGCGTCAGCGTAGCGACTTCTGCCTCGCTTTGCACGAGGATCACCTCGGCCGGAATCTGGCCGATCGTGCCCTCGACTTCCGGATGGCCCGCATGGCCGATCAGGATCAGCCGGCGGCCCGCCGCGACGTACTGGCGGCCCTGCACGTGCACTTTCGTGACGAGCGGGCAGGTGGCGTCCAGCACGTCGAGCCCGCGCGTTTCGGCGTCGCGTTCGACCGTCTGGGCGACACCGTGCGCGCTGAAGATCGCCACGGCGCCATGCGGCACCTCGTCGAGCTCCTCAACGAATCGTGCCCCTTTATTACGCAGGTTTTCGACGACATGCCGGTTATGCACGATCTCATGACGCACATAGACCGGCGCGCCGTGCTGTTGCAGCGCGCGATCGACGATCTCGATCGCACGGACAACCCCCGCACAAAAGCCGCGGGGCTGGGCAAGGATGACTCGCATAAGTGAGCGAACTCCGACGACAGACGCCGGGGTTCGAGGAGCTGGCACTGCTCGCTCGCCCCGGCTTGATGTTATGAAGGCAGGAAACGAACCGGCCAGGCCAGGCCCCGGAACCCCGAATTAATCGCGCATTTTAACCCTATCGCGCCGTCCTTGCTCTGGTGCCGTATCGGCCGTGTTGCATTCGTCGCAGAGCCGCGTCGGCGCTCGCGGTCGCGGAACCCGGTAAACTGCGCGGTTTCGCGGGCAGCCTGTCCGGCTGCCCGGCGTCGCGCTCATTTCAAGGCCATTCGATGACCGTCGATTCTTACGCATATTGCCCTGCCGCCGATGCGGTCATGGGTGTTTTCACTCCGGCCCTGATTATGGCCGGACGATCCGGTGCCGTTCGCGCCGGCATCCGGCAGGAGGCGTGCCGATGATGCTGGCAATTACGTTCCTGGTGTCCGGCCTGTCACTGCTGATCTGGATCGTGCTGCTCGTTGCGCGTGGGGGCTTCTGGCGCGCGCGCGCCGCGCGGGCGCTGCCGCCCGAGGCGCGCGGTGCCGCGGCCCAGGCCGGCTGGCCGGCCGTGGTCGCGGTCGTGCCGGCGCGCAACGAGGCAGACGTGATCGCCCGCGCGGCGACGTCGCTGCTCGAGCAGGATTATCCGGGCGACTTTCATCTGATCATTGTCGACGACCACAGCGACGACGGCACCGCCGACGCGGCGCGCGCCGCCGCGCTCGCGATCAACCGCGCCGACCGCCTGACGGTGCTGGCCGCGAAGCCACTGCCGGCCGGCTGGTCGGGCAAGGTGTGGGCGCAGTCGCAGGGCATCGCCGCGGTGCGCACGCTCGGGCTGCCGGCCGACTATCTGCTGCTGACCGATGCCGACATCGGCCATCCGCCAGACGCCGTCGCCCAGCTCGTCACGCGCGCGCAGGCCGAACAGCGCGATCTGGTATCGCTGATGGTACGGCTGCGCTGCGATTCTTTCTGGGAAAAGGCGCTGATTCCGGCGTTCGTGTTCTTCTTCGCGAAGCTCTATCCGTTCTCGTGGATCAACAATCCGCGCAACCGGACGGCCGGCGCCGCGGGCGGCTGCATGCTGGTCAAGCGCAGCGCGCTCGAGGAGGCGGGCGGCATCGAATCGATCCGCGGCGCGCTGATCGACGATTGCAGCCTTGCCGCGCAGATCAAGCATCGCGGCAGCGGCCGGCATCCGATCCGGCTCGATCTGGCCGACCGCAGCGTGTCGCTGCGTCCGTACGACAGCTGGCGCGACATCTGGAACATGATCGCGCGCACCGCGTTCACGCAGCTCCACTATTCACCGCTGCTGCTCGCCGGCACGCTGCTCGGCATGACGATCATCTACCTCGTTCCGCCCGTCGCCGCGCTCGCGTACGGCGCGCGCGCCTGGCCGGCGTGGCTCGCATGGGCGTCGATGTGCACCGCCTATGCGCCGATGCTGCGCTACTACCGCCGCTCGCCTCTGTGGGCGCCAGCGCTGCCGCTCGTCGCGCTGTTCTACGTCGGCGCGACGTTCGCGTCGGCGTGGCGCTACTGGCGCGGCAAGGGCGGCCAGTGGAAGGCGCGCGTGCAGGCGCCGGTGGAGCGCTGACAGGCGCCGGCGGATGCCGGTCGTTCCGCCGGATTCCGGAAAGCAAAAAGCCCGATCGGTTGTGAGTCGATCGGGCTTTGTCGTTTACGGCGTCGCCACGCGTGCTTATCGCTGCGTCAGCATCATGTACATCTGGATCACGACGTCCGGCGAGAACGTGAACGGCACCCAGCCGTAGCCGGTGTGGCGCGCGACCAGCAGGCGGTCGCCGTTCGACTGCTTCTGCACGGCCATCATCGGGTTCTTCGTCGTCACGAAGCGCCAGCCGGCCGGGATGCCCGGCGGCGGTTCCGGCTGCATCGACGCGCGCGCATGCGCGAGTTCCTCGATCAGTTGGCCGAGCTGCTCCGGGTGCAGCGTGATCGACTGGCCGTTGACGGTCAGCGTCAGTTCGTTCTGCGACGGGCGAGCGACGTGCAACGTCGGCTTGTCCGCGGCGGCGTCCGCTGTTTCGGCAGCGGGGGCGACTTCGATTGCGGTGCAGGCGGCCGGCGCGACGACGGCGGTGCCGGCCTCGGCGGACGCTGCCGCAGCTGCGTCCGCCCCCGGCTCGACAGCGGATTCGACAACCGGTTCGGCGACTTCAGCCGCGACGGCCGGGGTGGCTGCCACAACCGCCGCGTTCGTCGCGGCGTCCTTCACGACGGCTTCGACCAGCGCTTCCGCGTCGGCGATCGCCTTCGCGTGACGCTCGGCGGCCGCTTCGGCCTGTGCGATCGCTTCGGCGTGGCGTTGCGCGACGGCCTCGGCCTCGGCAGTCGCCGCCGCGTGGCGTTGCGCGGCCGCGTCGGCTTGCGCGATCGCTTCGGTGTGACGCAGCGTGACGGCTTGTGCTTCGGCGGTTGCCTCGACATGGCGCTGCGCGGCGGCTTCCGCTTCGGCGATCGCCTGCATGTGACGTTGCGCGAGCGCCTCGGCCTCGGCGATCGCCTGCGTGTGACGTTGCGCGAGTGCCTCGGTCTCGGCGATCGCGGCTGCGTGGCGCTTCGCGGCGGCTTCGGCTTCCGTGGTGGCCGCTGCATGACGTTGCGCGGCTGCATCCGCTTCGGTCGCGGCGGCGTGATGACGCTGCGCGGCGGCCTCGGCTTCGGCGATCGCGGCCGCATGACGCTGCGACGCGGCTTCGGCATCCGCATGACGCTGCGCGAGCGCTTCGGTCAGCGCGGTCGCCTCGGCGTGCCGCTGGGCAGCGGCCTCGGCCTGTGCGGCGGATTCGATGTGGCGTTGGGCGGCGGCTTCGGCCTCGGCGGTGGCGTCGGCGTGGCGCTGCTGCGCGGCCTCGGCGTCGGCGGCTGCGGCAGTGTGGCGCTGCGCGGCGGCCAGTGCTTCGGTCTCGGCGGCGGCGTGACGTTCGGCTGCGGCCTGGGCTTCCGCGGCGGCGGCGCGCGCGAACGCTTCCGCGCTGCGTGCCGCCTGCTGCGCGGCATGGTGATCGTGGAGGAGCCGATCGACGCCCGCGTTGAGCGAATCGATCTGTTCGTTCAGGTTCATGCGTGTCTTCTCTGCGTAAGACCCGCGATTTTAACCGCTGCGCCGGTGCCGGTCCGTCAGCGACGTGTAACAAAGTGCGCAAAGCGGCGTGACGCACGCCGCTTTGTGTTACTTCAGGTAGCCCGCCGAGGCGAACCAGTCCAGCGCATCGCGCAGTCCTTCGCGGTACGGACGTGCGCGGTAGCCGAGCTCGCGTTCGGCCTTCGCGGACGTGAAATACATCTTGTTCTTCGACATGCGCAAGCCGTCGACGGTCACGAACGGCTCCTTCTTCGTGAACTTCGCGACGGCCTCCGCACCGACCGCGAGCGGATAGAGCGGCCAGCGCGGCAGCGCGATCGTCGGCGCCTTGCGGTTCGTCATCTGCGCGATGTCGGTCAGCATCTGCTGCAGCGGCAGGTTCTCGCCGCCGAGGATGTAGCGCTCGCCGACGCGGCCGCGCTCGAGCGCGAGGAAGTGGCCGTGCGCGACGTCGTCGACGTGCACGAGGTTCAGGCCGGTATCGACGAACGCGGGAATCTTGCCGAGCGCGGCCTCGACGATGATGCGGCCGGTCGGCGTCGGCTTCACGTCGCGCGGGCCGATCGGCGTCGACGGGTTGACGATCACGGCCGGCAGCCCTTCGTCGGCGATCATCCGCTCGACCGCGCGCTCGGCCAGCACCTTGCTGCGCTTGTACACGCCGATCGCCTGCTCGGCGGTCAGCGGGCGGTTTTCGTCGGACGGATCGCCTGCGCTCGTGACCTTCAGCGTCGCGACGCTGCTCGTGTAGACGATCCGCTCGACGCCTTCGGCACGCGCGGCGCGCATCGTCGCGACCGCGCCCTCGAGGTTCGCGCGCTCGATCTCGTCCGGATCCGGCGCCCACAGCCGGTAGTCGGCCGCCACGTGCAGCAGGTAGCGCACGCCGCGCAGCGCGGCGCGCATCGACGTCTCGTCGCGCATGTCGCCGGTGACGATCTCGGCGTCGAGATCCGCGACGTTCGTGCGCGGGCTGGTCGGGCGCACCAGCACGCGCACCGCATAGCCCTTCTGCTGCGCGATGCGTGCGACGGCCGAGCCGACGAAACCGGACGCGCCGGTGACGAGAACGAGATCGCGGGAGGTATCAGTCATGCGTTTCCTTCAGGGCCGCGCGCGGGCGGCGCGGCGGTTGTGCGTCGGCGAGATTGTACGTGGTCGGCGCGCCCGGCGACGCGAGCGCCGCACGGCGGCCGCAGCGGGCGACGGCCGCCGCGTGAGGCCGGCTTGCCGGGCACGTGTGCGAAGCGGCCGACGCGACTACAATGCCGGGCTTGAATGCTACGGGAGGGCGACGCGATGAGCCGTAATGAACTGGACGAACGGATCGAGACCTACTACGTGCGGGTACGCGGCGTCGTGCAGGGCGTTGGCTTCCGTCACGCGACGGTGCGCGAGGCGCACGCGCTGAAGCTGCGCGGCTGGGTCGCGAATCTCGAGGACGGCAGCGTCGAGGCGATGATCCAGGGCCCCGGCGCGCAGATCGACCGGATGCTCGCGTGGCTGCGTCACGGGCCGCCGTCCGCACGCGTGACCGAGGTCACGTTCGAGGAGCGTCCGATCGAAAAGCGTTTCGAGCGCTTCCAGCAGCAGTAAGGCGAAAACAACATGACGGGGTATCCGGAGGCCGGGCGCGGCATCATGCTGTCGGTGCTGGCGTCGACGCTGTTCGCGCTGATGTCCGCCTACGCGAAACTGCTCGCGCCGCTCACGGGGCTCGACATCTTCGCGTGGCGCATATTGTGGACCGCACCGGGCGCGCTCGCGCTGATCGCGCTGCGCGGCCGCTGGCCGGCGCTCGTCGAACTCGTGCGGCGCAGCGTGCGCGACTGGCGCCTGCTGATCGCGCTGCCGGCGAGCGCGGCGCTGCTCGGCCTGCAGCTGTGGTTGTTCCTGTGGGCGCCGCTGCACGGGCGCATGCTCGAAGTGTCGCTCGGCTATTTCCTGCTGCCGCTGACGATGGTGCTCGTCGGCCGTTTCTACTATCACGAACGCCTCGATCCGCTGCAATGGGCAGCGGTCGCGTGCGCGGCGCTCGGCGTCGCGCACGAGGTGTGGGCGACGCGCGCGTTCGCGTGGCCGACGCTCGTCGTCGCGCTCGGCTATCCGCCGTATTTCGTGCTGCGTCGCCGGATCAACGCCGATTCGCTCGCCGCGTTCGCGCTCGAGATCGCGCTACTGTGCCCGGTCGCGCTCGCGATGGTGTCGGCAAGTGCGACGCCGGTCGCCAGCCACCCGCTGCTGTGGGCCATGCTGCTGCCGGGGCTCGGCGTGCTCAGCACGCTCGCGCTCGCGAGCTACCTGAAGGCGAGCCGGATGCTGCCGATGGCGCTGTTCGGGATCCTCGGCTACGTCGAGCCGGTGCTGCTCGTCGCGGTGTCGCTGCTGCTGCTCGGCGAGACACTGAGCGTCGCGCAGCTCGCGACGTACGGGCCGATCTGGGCCGCCGTCGCGCTGACCGCGTGGCACAGCGCGATGCTGATGCGGCGCTTGCCCATGCGCGGCTGAGCGCCGTCGCTCGGCGGCGCGACCGCGGCAACGAACGTGCCGCGCATCGCGTGTTCGTTGCGTCGAATCTCGCGATGCTGGCGTCGAACTGGCATCGCGCTGACGTCCGGCTGGCGGCCTTGCCAGCTTTGCATCGCCGACGTCACGCCTGTAATCGAACAGAAGATTCCGTTGCACTTTGTTACTTAGGGTATCCCCCGACCGGCCGCTAGACTGACCTGACCGTCTTCTCTTCGTATGCGGCTTTTCCATGAACGGTCATCTCCGTGCCGGGCCGGCCGGGTTGGCGCGATGCGAGCATACGCGCATCGCCGCTGATCGCGTTCGCCTTCTCCCTTCCGAATCCTCCGCCGGTGCGTGCCGCACCGGCGTCGCGCAGGTGCGGCCATGTCGTTGAGCCTGCCGCCCGCCGTCTCGGTGCCGCCGGCGCGCGGCGGCCGCCTGATCGAAGTCGATTTCTTCCGCGGCATCGTGCTGCTGATGATCGTCGTCGATCACATTGGCGCGAGCATGCTGTCGCGCGTGACACTCCACGCATTCGCGCTGTGCGACGCAGCCGAGGTGTTCGTGTTCCTCGGCGGCTTCGCTACCGCGAGCGCATACGGCGCGATCGCCGACCGGCACGGCGCGCGCGCCGCGCAGCAGCGGTTCGTGCGGCGCGCGATGCAGATCTATCGCGCGTTTCTCGCGACGTCGACGCTGATGCTCGTCGTGTCCGCCGTGCTCGACCATTACGGGATCGACGCGCCCAACCTCGCGCTCGACGACGTCAGCGTGATGCTCGCGTCGCCGCTCACGGGCGCGGCCGAGCTGCTCACGTTCCAGCGCCAGCCGTATCTCGCGTCGGTGCTGCCGATGTACGTGCTGTTCGCGCTGGCGTCGCCGGTGATCGTGCCGTTCGCGCGTCGGCATCCGTGGCTGCTCGTCGCGTTCAGCGCGACGTCGTGGGTCGCGGCCGGCTGGCTCGGCCCCGAGCTGCTGGATACCGATGGGTTCCGCTGGAGCTTCAACCCGTTTGCATGGCAACTGATGTTCGTCGCCGGCGTGCTCGCGCGCTGCCAGCCGTTCTACCGGCATGTCGCGCTCGGTCGCTGGGGCGCCGCGGCGACCGGCGTCGCGTGCGCGATCGTACTCGGTTGCGCGAGCTACAAGCTGTTCTCAGGGCTGCCGGTGCCGGAAGGCGTGCTCAAGCGCGATCTCGCGCTGCCGCGTATCGTGAGCTTCGCCGCGATCGCGTGGCTGATGGCCGATTGCGTGCGCCGCGGCTGGATCGCGCGCATCGCGCAGGCCGTGCAGCCCGTCGTCGCGGTCGGCCGGCGCGGCCTGATCTGCTTCGTCGCGGGTGCGGCGATCTCGCTCGTCATCGATTCGCTGCTGCATCCGGTCGCGAACGGCGCCGAGCTGCGGCATATCGGCGTGGGTCTCGCGGCCGACGCATCCGCGATCGGGCTGATGATGGCCGTGGCGGGTTCGGGAAGGTGGTTCGCGCGCTGGCGCGGCGCGGCCGCATGAGCGGCGCGAAAGCACGGGCAACGCGAAAGCACGGGCAACGCGAAAGCACGGGCAACGCGAAAGCACGGGCAACGCGAAAGCACGGGCAACGCGGAAGCGCGGGCAACGCGGAAGCACGGAGGCGGCACGCAGCGCGCCGCGCGGCGTCGGTGCGGTCAGTGAGGTGAGCCGATGCGGGAGCGGGGGACGGCGGTCGCGTCGTCGGATTCAGCGTCGTCGCGTTCGTCGGACGTCGGATCGTCCTGCTCCGCGAGCACCGCGTCGGCTTCGGCCGCGGCCCGGGCGGCGCGCAATGCGGTGCAGCGCTGCGCGTGCCGGATGTCCGACAGTATCCTCAAGAGCCGAGTCGTTTTGCTTTTCATGATCTTCTCCCGCCAGTGCGCATCGCGACGGAGCGGATGCGCCGTTGCAACCAGTGTAGGACGTGCTGGCCGCGCTGGCGGGAGAATGTGGCGTGCAGGCCGCACGCCGAGGGATAGTACTTACTGCGCCGAGGCCATCGCCTGCGCCTGAACCGCTTCTTCCTCGCGGCGCTCTTCCGCGCAGCGCTGATGCTGACGCGACAGGCGGTTCATCATCGGCAGCAGCAGAAGTGCGAGCAGCATGCCGATCGCGGCGAGCCAGCCGAGCTTCTCGAACAGCGACAGGTAGAGCGGCAACGATTCGGTGGCCGGCAGGTCGTGCGACGGCATCTGCGCGAAGTTCGCGACGACGCTGCCCAGATACTGCGACACACCCGTCGCGACGAAATACGCGCCCATCATGAAGCCGCTCATGCGCGCCGGCACGTAGCGGGCGATCATCGCGAGGCCGAGCCCGCTCACCAGCAGTTCGCCGAGCGAGTAGAGGCCGTAGCCCCACACCATGAACCACGACGACACGCGACCGTCCACCGCGTAGCGGCCGCTGATCGTGAACACCAGATAGCCGGCAGCCACGGCACCGAAGCCGAGTGCATACTTCGCCGCGACCGGCAGGTCACGGCCGCTCTTCGACACCGCGTTGTAGATCCACACGAGCACCGGGCTCAGCATCATGATCCAGATCGGGTTCAGCGCCTGGAACTGCGCGGCGCTCCACGTGAACAGCGTCGTGCCGAACAGGATGAAGCGCGGATCGACGTTGCGCAGCGCGAACAGCGTCAGCGATGTCGACATCTGCACGTAGAAGATGAAGAACAGGATCACCTGGCCGATCAGTACGAGCGCCGCGATCAGGCCCGCGCGCTCCGAACGCTCCGACTTCGCGATCATGTACGCGAAGATCGCCAGGATTGCGAATGCGGCCGTCCACACGCTCGCGACCGCGAGCTGCTTGTGTTGCAGCACGTACAGCGTAACCAGCGCGAGCGCGACGCCGCCTGCCGCCACGCCGCCGAGGCGCTTCCAGCGGATCGGCTCGTCGTCGGGCTGCGAGCCGATGTGCGCGAGCGTGCGGTGCATCAGCATGAAGTTCAGGATCGCGAGCAGCATCCCGGCGCAGCAGACCGCGAACGCGGTGTGCCAGCCCCAGTGATCCTTGATCCATGGCGTCGCGAGCATCGACACGGTCGAGCCGATGTTGACCGCCATGTAGTAGATCGTGAACGCGCTGTCGATGCGCGCATCGTCGCCTTCATAGATGCGGCGCACGAGGTTCGCCGCGTTGGCCTTGAACAGGCCGTTGCCGACGACGATCACGCCGAGCGACGCATACATGTATGCCAGCGCGTCGTTCGGCACCGCCAGCATCAGGTAGCCGGCGCACAGCACGGCCGCGCCGATGATCATCGTGCGACGGGCGCCGAGCACCTTGTCGCCGATCCAGCCGCCGATCGACGGGGACGCGTAGACGAGCGCGGTGAACGCGCCCCAGGTCAGGTTCGCATGGCTGTCGGTGAAACCGAGCCGGTCGACCATGAAGAGGACCAGGAGCGCGGCCATGCCGTAGTAGCCGAAGCGCTCCCACATTTCGATAAGGAAGACCGTCGTAAACGATCGGGTCTGTGAAACAGGTGCGTGCATCATCAATCTCGTTTGAAACGGACGGCGCGGATCGCGCGTCGCCTTGGGGTCGAACTGGCGCCGGAGCACTATGGCCGGGTAGGCTTTGCGTCGGCGATGGAGCAGTCTGGCGGTTAGCCCGGGCCGGGGTCGGACGCCGCCAGGCAAGGCGGTGCACGACCCCGACCGGCGCGCGAATGGTAACGTTTGCCGGTCCGGTGCGTCAGGTCCGCGCCACTCAGGGAAACTCCCGATATGGCAGCAGCTTTCAGGAATATTTGTCTCATCATCTATTTGTAAGAATCGCGCCCGTTCTCCGCAAATTCCCGGAGAGCCGCTTGCAGCTTGCCTGTGAAGCGGGCGAGTCTGGCAAGATAGCGCGTCGTTTCGCTCGCTTCGTGCCCTGTTTAGTGCACCGGGCTCAACACCGAAGACGTGTGCGAACCCGAAGACTAAGCCAAATCGATCTAACTTAGTTACTTTCCATCAAACATTTTTTGACGACCACTTTTCGGCCTGCTATGGTTCCCCCCACTGAAAACTCGCAGTCGGCAGACGCTGCCGCAGCACTGGGCAGCAAGATCCGCGCGTTGCGCCAACGACTCAAGCGCACGCTCGACGACACCGCTACCGCCGCGGGGATTTCGAAGCCGTTTCTGTCTCAAGTCGAACGCGGGCTGGCGTCGCCGTCGCTGACGTCGCTGGCCGGTATCGCACAGGCGCTCGGCGTGACGGTGCAGTACTTCGTGGATACGCCGAGCGAGGAACGCTCGGTCTGCAGAGGCGATCAGTTGCGCTTCTTCGGATTCGCCGATTCGGCGAACCTGTTCGCGAGGCTGACCAACGTGACCGAAGGGCGTCAGCTCGAGGCGATCCTCGTGCGGATGCCGCCGGGGCAGAAGCGGTCGGAAGTGACGACACATGCAGGAGAGGAGTTCCTGTACGTGATTGAAGGGGAAGTGTCGCTGACGCTGGAAGGCAAGACGTTCGTCCTGCAGGCCGGCGACAGTTCGCATTATCAGTCGACGGTCCCGCACAGCTGGGTCAACACCGCGAAGATCGAGTCGGTGGTGGTCTGGGTCGGTACGCCGCGGCTGTTCTAACGCACAGGTATTCCTTCGTTTCGGAGACGGAATACCTGTCGAAAGAAACGTAAGGAATACTAAGATGCAATACGAGAATCACGGGCCTCCTCAACCGCTGTACCCGTCAGCGTCTCAAGCGTAACCGCGGCATTCGCCGCGCATCGCTCACCGAACAACCTTCTCAAGACCGCCACGATGAAATCCTTGCATGCCATGTCGGCCGTGCTGGCCGCGCTCGCCCTGACGACGCCCGCCGCTCACGCCGTGACCGTTCCGTCGAACGTCGCGCTCGCTCCTCAACAGGACCTGACGCGCCAGGTGCCCGCCGAAGTCGAGTCGCTCGATCCGGCGCACATCGAGTCGTGGACCGGCAACACGATCGGCCTCGACCTGTTCGAAGGCCTCGCCCGCATCGATGCAGCCGGCCAGGTCGTGCCGGGCGTCGCGCAGTCGTGGGAGCGCAAGTCGCCGCAGACGTGGATCTTCAAGCTGCGCCACGATGCGAAGTGGAGCAACGGCCAGCCGGTGACGGCCGCCGACTTCGTCTATGCGTGGCAGCGCCTCGTCGATCCGAAGACGGGCTCGAAGTACACGATCCTCGTCGAGTTCGTGAAGAACTCGAAGGACATCATCGCCGGCAAGGCCGCGCCGACGACGCTCGGCGTGCGCGCGGTCGACCCGTACACACTGGAAGTGACGACCGACGTGCCCGTCGCGTTCTTCCCCGAACTGACCGCGATGGTGCCGCTCGCGCCGGTGAACAAGGACACCGTCGCGAAGTTCGGCGACGCATGGACGCGCCCGGGCAACATCGTCAGCAACGGCGCGTACCAGCTCGTCGACTGGCAGCCGAACAACCGCATCGTGATCTCGAAGGACGCGAAGTACTGGAACGCGCCGAAGGTCGTGATCAACAAGGTCACGTACCTGCCGATCGAAAGCGACGAAACGGCGATGCGCATGTACCAGGCCGGCCAGATCGACTACAGCTACTCGATCCCGTCGGGCATCTTCCAGCAGGTCAGCAAGCAGTTCGGCGGCGAACTGCGCCCGGGCCTGCAGCTCGCGACCTATTACTACTACCTGAACAACAGCGATGCGGCGCTCAAGGACAAGCGCGTGCGCCAGGCGCTGTCGATGGTGATCGATCGCGACGTGCTGACGTCGAAGCTCACGCAGGCGGGCGAGAAGCCGATGTACGGCCTGATGCCGAACGGCACGAAGGGCGTGCAGCCGTTCACGCCGGAGTGGGCGTCGTGGCCGATGGCCAAGCGCATCTCGACCGCGAAGGACCTGCTGAAGCAGGCCGGCTACTCGGACGCGAAGCCGCTGTCGTTCACGCTCACGTACAACACCAACGACCTGCACAAGAAGGTCGCGCTGTTCACCGCATCGGAATGGCGGACGAAGCTCGGCATCAACACGAAGCTCGAGAACGTCGAGTTCAAGGTGCTGATGAAGGAACGGCATGACGGCAAGGTGCAGATCGCGCGCGACGGCTGGTTCGCCGACTACAACGACGCGATGACCTTCTTCGACCTGATCCGTTGCGGCAGCTCGCAGAACACCGTCGGCTACTGCAACAAGCAGGTCGACACGCTCGTCGACGACGGCAACCAGAAGCTCGACGACAAGGCCCGCGCCGCGCTGCTCACGCAGGCGCATGACACGGCAATGAACGACACGCCGATGGTGCCGCTGTTCCAGTACTCGGCCGACCGTCTCGTGAAGCCCTACGTGGGCGGCTACTCGCTGAAGAACGTGATCGACATGCGTGCTTCGCAGGACATGTACCTGATCAAGCACTGAGCGGAGCGATCATGCTGGCCTACGCATTGAGACGCACGTTGTGGGCGGTGCCGACGATTCTCGCCGTCATCACCGTCTGCTACCTGCTGCTGCACTTCACGCCCGGCGGTCCGTTCGATACGGAGAAGCAGCTGTCCGCGGCGACGCTCGCGAACCTGAACGCGAAGTACCACCTCGACGAGCCGCTGTGGAAGCAGTACCTGCTGTATCTCGGTTCGCTGCTGCAAGGCGATCTCGGCCCGTCGTTCCGTTACGTCGACTGGTCGGTGAACGATCTCGTGAAGAAGGCGCTGCCCGTAAGTCTCGGCGTGGGCGGGGTGTCGATCCCGATCTCGATCGTGTTCGGCGTGCTGCTGGGTACCGTCGCGGCCGTTCGCCGCGACAGCGTGATCGATCGCTTCGTGATGCTGATCGGCAACTTCGGCAACGTCGTGCCGCCTTTCGTGCTCGGGCCGGTGCTGGTGTGGATCTTCGCGATCCTCTTGAAGACGTCGGCCGGCAACGGCTGGCTGCCGGCCGGTGGCTGGGGCGACGGCGGCTGGCAGTACCGCCTGCTGCCGATCGTGCTGCTGACCTTCATCAACGTGTCGCTGCTCGCACGCGTGATGCGCGGCTCGATGATCGAGACGCTGTCGAGCAACTACATCCGCACCGCGCGCGCGAAGGGCCTGCCGGGCTCGACCATCGTGCTGCGTCACGCGCTCAAGCCCGCGCTGATGCCGGTCGTGTCGCTGTTCGGCACGGTCTGCATCACGTCGATCACGGCGGCCGTCGTCACCGAATCGGTGTTCGCGCTGCCGGGGCTCGGGCAGCTCGTCGTGAACGGCGCGATCAACCGCGACTACACGCTGGTACTCGGCCTCGTCGTGCTGACCACCGTCTGCGCGGTGCTGTTCAACCTGCTGGTCGACCTCGCGTATGCGTGGCTCGATCCGCGCATCCGTTATTGAGCGAGGCACCGCGATGACTCCGACTACTCCCGTCGTCGGTCTGCCCGTGCAGACCGATTCGCCGCCGCGTTCGCGCTCGCCGCTCGCGCTCGCGTTCGCACGCTTCCTTCACAACCGCGCGGCCGTGTTCAGCCTCGTGCTGCTCGCGCTCATCACGCTCGCGTGTTTCGTCGGCCCGTGGCTGCTCGCCGCCGATCCCGCCGCGAGCGACTGGGGCGCGATCAGCCTGCCGCCGACGCTCGCGAACCAGCACTGGTTCGGCACCGACGAACTCGGCCGCGACCTGCTCGTGCGCACGCTGATCGGCGGCCGCGTGTCGATCGAGGTCGGCCTGCTCGGCACGCTGGTGTCCGGCCTGTTCGGCGTCGCGTGGGGCGCGACCGCCGGTTTTGCGGGCGGCCGTGTCGACTCCGCGATGATGCGCGTCGTCGACATGATGTACGCGATCCCGTACCTGCTGATCGCGATCCTGATGATGACCCTGTTCGGCCGCTCGTTCATGCTGGTCGTGCTGACCATCAGCGCGTTCTCGTGGATCGACATGGCGCGCGTCGTGCGCGGACAGACGCTGTCGCTGCGCAACCGCGAGTTCGTCGACGCGGCGCGCGCGATCGGCGTGTCGCCGGCATCGATCGTGGTGCGCCACGTCGTGCCGAACCTGCTTGGCGTTGTCGTTGTGTATGCAACTGTTTCGGTGCCGAACATCGTGCTGACCGAATCGGTGCTGTCGTTCCTCGGCCTCGGCGTGCAGGAACCCATGACGAGCTGGGGCGTGCTGATCCAGGACGGCGCGCAGAAACTCGAATCGATGCCGTGGCTGCTGCTGGCTCCGGCCGTCATGCTGTGCGTGACGCTCTACTGCGTGAACTTCGTTGGCGACGGCCTGCGTGACGCGCTCGACCCGAAGGATCGCTGAGATGACTGCATTACTCGAAGTCGACAACCTCGGCGTGCGCTTCACGCGCAAGGACGCGCCGCCGATCGACGCCGTGAGCGGCGTGTCGTTCTCGCTCGAAGCCGGCAAGACGCTCGGCATCGTCGGCGAATCGGGCTCGGGCAAGAGCCAGACCGTGATGGCGCTGCTCGGCCTCCTGGCCGGCAACGGCACGACGACGGGCGCCGCGCGCTATCGCGGCGACAACCTGCTCGAGATGGATACACGCGCGCTGAACGCGGTGCGCGGCGACCGGATCGCGATGATCTTCCAGGATCCGATGACGTCGCTCAATCCGTTCCTGACGATCGAGCGGCAGATGACCGAGACGCTGCAACTCCATCGCAAGCTGTCGCGCAAGGAGGCGACCAGGCGCGCGGTCGAGGCGCTCGAGTCGGTGCGCATTCCGGATGCGGCGCGCCGCATCCGCATGTATCCGCACGAATTTTCCGGCGGCATGCGCCAGCGCGTGATGATCGCGATGGCGCTCCTGTCCGAGCCGGAAATCCTGATCGCCGACGAGCCGACCACCGCGCTCGACGTGACCGTGCAGGCGCAGATCATCGATCTGCTGCGCGAGCTGAACCGCGAGCGCGGCACCGCGATCGTGCTGATCACGCACGACATGGGCGTGGTCGCAGGCCTCGCGGACGACGTGATGGTCATGTATGCGGGCCGAACCGTCGAATACGCGCCGGCCGAATCGATCTTCGCGGCGCCGTCGCATCCGTACACGATCGGTCTGCTCAACGCGCTGCCGCGCCTGACCGACGCCGACGATGCGCCGCTCGTCGCGATTCCCGGCAATCCGCCGATGCCCGGCACCGCACCGGCCGGCTGCGCGTTCGCGAAACGCTGCACGTATGCGGAGGCGCGCTGCGGTGCCGCGCGCCCCGCGCTCGAAACCTATGGCGTCGCGGGCGCGGTGCGCGCGTGCCACCGGCCGCTGGCCGATCTGACGGGAGGTCTGCGATGAGCGTCGATGAACGCCGCAATGCCGGCGCGACGGGCGACACGCTGCTGTCCGTCGAGGATCTGAAGGTGCATTTCCGCGTGCCGCTCGGCGGCTATTCGTGGTCGCCCAAGGGCACGCTGCGCGCGGTCGACGGCGTGTCGTTCGACGTGAAGCGCGGCGAGACGGTCGGGCTCGTCGGCGAGTCGGGCTGCGGGAAGTCGACGCTCGCGCGTGCGCTGATCGGCCTCGTGCCGATGACGGCAGGCACGGTGCGCTGGCGCGGCGAAGCCGTCGCGCCCGATCACCTGCGCGGCACCGCGATGCGGCGCGAAGTGCAGATGATCTTCCAGGATCCGCTCGCGTCGCTCGATCCGCGCATGACGATCGAACAGATCGTTGCGGAGCCGCTCGTCACGCACCACGCCGGCCTTGGCCGCGCCGAAGTGCGGCGCCGCGTGGTCACGATGCTCGAGCGTGTCGGCCTGAACGCGCATCACCTGCTGCGCTACCCCCACGAATTTTCGGGCGGACAGTGCCAGCGCGTCGGTATCGCGCGCGCGTTGATCGGCGAGCCGAAGCTCGTGATCTGCGATGAGCCCGTATCGGCACTCGACGTGTCGATCCAGGCGCAGATCGTGAACCTGCTGCGCGATCTGCAACGCGAACTGTCGTTGTCCTATCTGTTCGTCGCGCACGACCTGGCGGTGGTGAAGGCCATCAGCCAGCGCGTGCTCGTGATGTATCTCGGCCGCGTGATGGAGTTCGGCACGCGGCATGACGTGTACGGCGTGCCGCAGCACCCGTACACGAAGGCGCTGCTCGATGCGGCGCCGACGCCGGAGCCGGCGCGCGAGCGTGCTCGCCGTCCGATGCTGCTGGCGGGCGAGATGCCGTCGCCGCTCAACCCGCCGTCCGGCTGCGCGTTTCGCACGCGCTGCCCGGTCGCGATCGACGCGTGTGCGCAGGACGTGCCGCTGCCGGAAGTGCGGCACGGCTCGGCGGCGCGTGTCGCGTGCATCCGGGCGGGCGTGGCGGCGTGAAGTGACGCAGCAAACATAACCAGGCAGGTCAACAGGGGTAGGGTGCGGCGCGAACGATCTTCGCGTCGCGGGTAAAGGCGCGTCCTTAATCGGGCTCGCCGGGGGGCTGGAAGCGGATCGCAACCGGCGTGGACGACATCAACACAAGACGAGAATGACGATGAAAAAGCAAAAGACGATCGGGACGGCATCGAAGATGCTGCTTGCATGGGGCTTGCCTGCGCTTGCCGGCGTATCGCTGAGCGGTGTCGCGCACGCCGACGACGCGGCCCCCGCACCGCTGACGGTCGCGCAGGCCGCGCCGTCCGCCGGCGCAAGCACGTCGGTTGCGCAGGCAACGACCCCGAACGCCATTATCAACGCCGAGGCGAACCAGACCGTCACGCCGCCCGATGAGCCTTCGGCGCAGTCGAAGTCGAACGGCTTCATTGCCGACAGCCACCTGAACTTCCTGTTCCGCAACTATGCGGACACGCTGGACAACAAGGGCGGACCGCATCGTCACGCGTGGGTTCAGGGCGCGATGGCAAACTTCGAGTCGGGCTACACGACCGGCCTGATCGGCATCGGCTTCGACGCGTCGCTGTATGCGGCGCTGAAGCTCGACGGCGGCGCCGGCGCCGGCAGCATGGTGCACATCGCGAAGGGTGGCGGCGGTTCGAACCAGCTCGCGTGGGCCTATCCGGGCGTCTACGACGTGAAGGCGCGCATCTCGAACACGGTGGTCAAGTACGGTCTGCAGGCCGTCGACAACCCGTTCATGGAGCAGCATGACAATCGCGCGCTGCCGCCGACGTTTCTCGGCGCGACGATCGTCAGCAACGAATTCAAGAACGTGATGCTCGAGGCCGGCAGCTTCACGAAGACCGATGCGCGCGGCCATACGACGCTCACCAACCTCACGACGCAGTATGGCGGCACGCGCATCAATCGCCTGACCTACGTCGGCGGCACGTGGGACTATTCGGAGAACGGCGAAGTCGCGCTGTACGCAAACCAGGCCGATGACGTGTGGCACCAGTACTACGCGTCGGTGAAGCACAGCATCGGCGATGTGAAGTCGATCAAGTGGACCGGCTTTGGTAACGTTTACTCGACGCACGATACGGGCGACGCGCTGCAGGGCAAGATCAACAACAACGCGTACAGCCTGTCGCTGGCCGCGCAACACGGTCCGCACGAACTGCTGCTCGGTTATCAGCAAGTGCTCGGCGACCAGTTCTTCGACTACCTCAATGAAACCAACGGCATCTTCCTGACCAACTCGATGGACGTCGACTACAACGCGCCGCACGAAAAGTCGCTGCAGCTGCGTTACACGTTCTATGGCAAGGAAGCGGGCCTGCCGGGCTTCAAGGCGATGGTATGGGGCGTGACGGGCTGGGGCGCGGATGCGAGCGCGGGCGCGGCGGCGGATCCGAGCAAGTCGAGCATCTACTGGAGCAACGGCGCACCGGTGCAGGGCCGTCACCACGAGTTCGGCTTCATCCCGTCGTACACGTTCCAGAGCGGCAAGCTGAAGGACACGAAGGTCACGTTCATCGCGATGTGGCACAACGGTTCCGCGCACTACTCGGACGCGACCAACAAGGAATACCGCCTGGTCGTGAACGTGCCGCTGCACGCGTTCTGATCGAAGGGGGGCGCAACGCCCCCTTCGAAACTGTTCGTCTCGCGCGGCCGGCCTGCGATCAGCTCGATCAGGCCGGCTTTTGCAACCCCGCCACCGGATCGTTCGCGGCGGGGATGTCTTCCACCAGCGACGTGAGCTGGCGGCCCGTGTCGCGCCAGGCGTCGAGGCCGCCGCGCAGCGGCAGCGCATCGGTGAAGCCTGCATCGAGCAGGCGCTTTGCCATCAGCGCGGCCGTCACTTCGTTCGGGCACGAGCAATACACGACGAACTTCTGCGAGAACGGGTAGCGCGCAACGATGTCCTCGATGTGCCGCTCGTCCGCGAATTGCGCACCGGGAATCGTGAACGGGTCGAGCTTGCGGTGCTCGGGCGAACGCACGTCGAGCACCACCGGCGCGGCCGCATCGCGCAGCAGCAGGTCGAGCTCGTCGACGCCGATCCGCGCGCTCGCGAGCTGGCGGATCAGCGCGCGGCGGCGCATCCAGCGCACGGCAGCATAGACGGCCAGCAGCGCGACGATCACCAGCAGCACCGCGCGGCCGAGCCGGCTCGCGCCGGCGAACAGCCAGTCGATCTGCCGGTAGAACACGAGCCCCGCGACGAGCCCGACGGTCGTCCACAGCGCGGCGCCGAGCGCATCGTAGCCGGCGAACGTGCGATAGCGCGTGCCGAGCGCGCCGGCCATCGGCACCGACACGAGCGACAGCCCCGGAATGAAGCGGGCGACCGCGAGCACGCGCACGCCGTAGCGGCCGAAGAAGCGTTCGGTTTTCCTCACGCAGGTATCGCGCGACAGCGACAGCCGGCAGATCGTCTTGAGCGTCGTGCCGCCGTAGCGCCGCCCGGCGACGTACCACGCGGTGTCGCCGATCAGCGCGCCGAGGACCGACAGCGCCAGCACCGTCAAGAGCTGCGAGCCGATCATCGCCGGATGCATCGCGGCCATCGCACCGAACAGCACGAGCGTCGGCATCGCCGGCACGGGCAGGCCGATGGCCGCCGCGAGTACATTGGCGAAGACGAGAAGCGGCCCGTATTGGGCGACGAGGTCACGGAGCATGACGGCTGGCCGAAAAGGAAGCGCGTGAGGAAGATGCGCGGATTGGCTGATTATCGGCCATTTTCAACCGGGCGGAGGGGAATGACGGAAAGCGCCTGACGGCGGCAGGGAAATGCGGACAGAACGGTGAGCCAGTGCGTTGCACGTGGCTCACCGTCAGACATCAGGAAGAGGAGCGGGCGAGCGAGGCGGCGCCGTGGTTTTCTCCGGGCAGCTCGGCGCCGTGCGAGCGGATCGCGGCGATCAGCTCGGCCGGCGTGATCTCGTAGCGGACCTCGCGGTGAATGCCGGGCTTGCGTTCGTCGATCTCGATCAGCAGCACGCTCTTGCCGTCGGCGGTCGATTCGAGCCTGAGCGAGCGCAGTTCGCGGCCGTCGGCCGGGTCGTGTTCGGTGAGCAGGGTCATTGCCCCGGATGAGCCGGTAGTGCGCATCGAACCTATCCTCGTGTCGTGTGTGCCAGATTGGCGAAGATGTCGTTGTTGAATGCAGCTTGACGAAGTTTAACGCGAACGGGCCGCAACACGGAGCATTTTCGTGGACATGAAATGAGGGCTGCACCACCTATCCTTCTGATGTTTGAGCCGCGCCGGGCGGGCGTTTCAGCCGGATCGGACCGCGCCGCGCCAGGCGCCCGGCCGGTGCTCGGGCCGGGCGGGCGCAGGTGCCGTCAGAAGCGGTCGGCGAACCCCATCGCCGGGTCGCTGACTGAGTGGCGACCCGTTTCGACGCGGCCGGCCACGCGGCGCGAGAAGCTCGCGTCGCTGTCGGCGGTGACGACGAAGTCGTACCAGTGGCCGGTCGAGTCGAGGTTCCAGTGCAGTTCCGACTGGCCGCCGGCGTGTACCGCGACGGTCCACGTCGTGCCCGTGTCGTTGCCGTGCCCGCGATCGTCGGTCGCGCCGCGGCCGGACAACTGGCCGTACACCTTGTTCGACTTCACCGTGAAGCGCACCGTGCTGCCGCCGTCGTTGCGCAGCCGCAGATGCAGGTTGCCGCTCGCGCCCGCATAGCCGACCCGGATTTCCGGATGCGGCGCGCGTGCGCCGGTCAGCCGGGCCAGATCGCCGGTGAAGCGGCGGTGATAGCCGTTCGGGCCGAGCACCCACAGGTCATATTTGCCGCCGTCGTCGGCCAGCGCCGCCCAGTCGCCGCGCAGCGCCTTGCCTGGTTCGACGACGTAGCGGCGCGGCACGCGGTCGAGATGCAGCTTGTCGTAGACGTGGAACACCGCGGCCGCGCGGCCCGTGTTCGCGAACTTCAGCGTGACGGTGCCCTTGCCGGGATCGACCTGCGCGCTCGCATGCAGCTCGTACGGCAACGCGCGCGACGGGCGCACGCCGGTGGCCTGTGCAGGCGGCGACGGCGTGGCCGGCGGCGTGATCTTCGGCGCGGCCTGCTGCGCGGTGCTCAGCGCGTCGACCTGGCTTTTCGTCGTGCGGCCCGCGAGCGTCGGCAGCGGTTCGTCGTTCGGCGCGCGGAAGTTGAACGCGCTCGTCAGGTCGCCGCACACCGCGCGGCGATATGCGCTGATCTGCGGCTCGACGACGCCGAAGCGCTTCTCGAGGAAAAGCAGCGTCGACGTATGGTCGAACACCTGCGAGTTGACCCAGCCGCCGCGGCTCCACGGCGACACGACCCACATCGGCACGCGCGGGCCCGGCCCGTACGGCCGGCCGTCGGCCGCCGGCTGGCTCGACGTGGCCGGCGCGAAGTCGTGGTACTCGACGGCGACGTCGGCAGCCGCCAGCGTATGGCCGCCCGCGAGCGAGCCGTCCGCGTTGCGCGACGGCACGGCCGGCGACGGCATGTGGTCGAAGAAGCCGTCGTTCTCGTCATAGTTGATCAGCAGGACGGTCTTGCTCCACACGTCCGGATTCGCGGTCAGTGCGTCGAGCACGGCCTGCACGTACCACGCGCCCTGAGCGGGGCTCGACGGCCCCGGGTGCTCGCTGTACGCGGACGGCGGGATGATCCACGACACCTCGGGGAGCTTGCCGTTGCGGATGTCGTCGCGGAACGTTTCGAGAAAGCCGTACGGCATCGTGTTGCCGAAGCCCTTCGCGAGCGGGCTCAACGGATCGTCGATCGCCGGATCGTAGAACGCGCCGGCCGCCGTCACCGGCTGCGTGATGTCCGTCGACGCGACGTACGCGGGCCGGCGTGCGGCCGGCATCTGCTCGATGGCCGCGCGCCAGTGGCGGAAGCTCATCATCTCGTTGCAGCCGAAATTGTCGATCAGGCTCTGGTAGACCTTCCAGTTCACGCCGGCCTGCTGCAGCCGGTCGGCGTAGGTCGTCCACGTCCAGCCCTGGCTCGACGGGCCGATGTCGTTGCCGCCGTTGAACTGGTTGTTCAGCGCGGCGACCTTCACGCGGCTGCCGTCGGTCGGGCTGATGCCGTTCGGGCCGTTGGTGCCGCTCCAGAAGAACAGCCGGTTCGCGATGGTGCCCGTGTGCATCCCGCAGTGATAGTGGTCGCAGAGCGTGAACGCGTCGGCGAGCGCGCGCTGGAACGGCACCTCGGCCGCGTCGTAATAGCCCATCGACAGCGGCGTCTTCGCGTCGGGCCAGCGGTTCATCCGGCCGTGGTCCCACGCGGCCTGCGCGTCGGCCCACGTATGCGGCGTGCCGCCCGCGCGCTGCGCGTTGCCCTGGCTCGCGTCGAGGTGGTACGGCGTGAAGGTGGTCGCGGGTGTCGCTTTCGTGTAGGTCTGGTAGAACACGTCGCGGCCGTTCGGCGACGGCACCGCGAAGCGGTCGCCGTAACCGCGCACGCCCTTGAACGTGCCGAAGTAGCCGTCGAACGCGCGGTTTTCCATCATCAGCAACACGACGTGCTTGACGTCCTTGATGGTCCCCGTTTGGTGGAAGGCGGGAATGGCGAGCGCGCGGCGGATGCTCGGCGGAAACGCGGACAGCGCGGCGGCGGCGAGGCCGGAACCGGCGGTCTGCTGAAGGAATTTGCGGCGTGACGTCATGGCGTTTGGATCCTGTGAGGGTGGGAGCGTTCGCGAGTTCGTCTGGCGGTGACCGGGCATCGTCGCGCCCCGGGACGATCGGCGATCCGTGCGCGTTCGGGGCATCGGACGCGTATCGCGGCGATGTGCGATGCGCGATGCGCGACGTCGCGCGGATGGCGCGGCCGCCGTCGCGATCCTGCGTGCCGCGCGCTCGTGATGCGCGGGGCAGGTGTCGGCACACACCGGACCGGCGCGCGCCGGACTGGAGCGGCGCCCAGTCTAGGGAGGCGACATGACGTCGACGTGATGAAGAAATGACATCGCATGTCGCGCACATGACGTTGCGTGCGCAACGATTCGTTCGAGCGCGATGCGAGGTTGAAAACAGTAAGAAATTACCGATCGCCGCGCGCGTGACCGGTCAGAATTTTCCGGATTGGCGGGGATCGCGCGAGCGCGCTTCGTTGCGGATACAACCTGACGTGCAACGGCGTGACACCCGTGTTTCAAATGCGTGAAATCGGCTAAGCTCGATGCGTTGCTGCGCGCCTGCGCAGCCCGCGCCTTCGGCGCGACATTTCGGAACCGGCCCACCCATGACCGATATCACGATCCGGCACAGCGAGACGCACGACGTCGACGCGATCCGACAGATTGCCGCGCATCCCGCGGTGTACATGAATACGTTGCAGCAGCTGTTTCCGTCGCTCGAAAAATGGCAGAAGCGGCTCGACAACGTGCGCGAGCACGGCGTGAGCCTCGTTGCCGAAATCGACGGCACGGTGGTCGGCCATCTCGGCCTGCATCCCGAGCCGAATCCGCGCCGGCGCCACGCGGCGGCGCTCGGCATGATGGTCGACGCGGCCCGTCACGGGCGCGGCATCGGCGACCGGCTGCTCGCGGCCGCGATCGATCTCGCGGAGAACTGGCTGAACATCACGCGTCTCGAGCTGACCGTGTTCACCGACAACCACGCGGCGATCGCGCTTTACGAGAAACACGGTTTCCGCATCGAGGGCGAATCGCCGGATTACGCGTTGCGCGACGGCGTGCATGCGTCCGTGTATCACATGGCCCGGATCAAGGCGCCGCAGTGAAGGACCGGCCGTCGCGGACGTGACGGCACGCGGCCGCGACGCCGCGCGTCATATTCAATCGAGAATTCGTTCGTTTTCCTTCGGTTGTACCCGTCGTATCGTCGAACGATTCGCCGGTCGCTGCGGCCGGCTTCGCTTTTCCGTATCGATGCATGCGCGGCGCTGCATGTCGGCCGGCCTCATCGTCATCGCTTCACGGCCCTCGTTGCGTGCGCGGCATCTCCCTGAAACCGTCTTGTTCAACGGAACCCGCTTCGATGAAAACGGCTCTTCGCAATCTCACCGCCGCCTGCCTGTTCGCTGCCGCCAGTGCGGCGCTTGCCGCTGCCGCGCCCGCGGGCGCCCCGGTGGCGAACGCATCGCCCGACGGCGCGCATCTGCCGCCCGGCATCGCGTGGCAGCAGGGCGACGTCGATGCCGCGTTCGCGCTCGCGAAGCGCACCGGCAAGCCGCTGCTGCTGTACTGGGGCGCCGTGTGGTGTCCGTCGTGCAACCAGGTGAAGTCGACGATCTTCAGCCAGCAGGCGTTCAAGACCCGCTCGTCGTTCTTCGTGCCCGTACATCTCGACGGCGATACCGAAAGCGCGCAGAAGCTCGGCGAGCGCTTCAAGGTGCACGGCTATCCGACGATGATCCTGTTCCGCCCGGACGGCACCGAAGTGACGCGGCTGCCGGGCGAGGCCGATCTCGAACGCTACATGCAGGCGCTGTCGCTCGGGATGACGGCCGCGCATCCGGTGCGACAGACGCTCGCGACCGCGCTGAACAACGGCGCGGCGCTGACGCCGGCCGAATGGCATCTGCTGGCCGACTATTCCTGGGACACCGACGGCGCGCTGCCGGTGCCGTCCGACCGTGTCGCGGTGACGCTGCAGACGCTGTCGCAACGTGCGCGTGCGGCCGGCGCGAAGGCGGACGCCGCGCGGTTCGCGCTGAAGTCGGCGGTGGTGGCGGCATCGGACGGTCCCGCGCAGGCCGGCGCGCTCGACAAGGCGGCGCTCGTCGACGCGCTGCGCGCGGTGCTGCGCGAGCCGGCGCTGGCGCGCGCCGATTCGGACGTGCTCGTCGCAGCGCCCGCGCGCGTGGTCGCGTACCTCGGCGCCGACGCCGCGCAGCGCACGAAGCTGCGCGGCGCGTACGACACGGCGCTCGCGCGCCTGTCGACCGATACGACGCTGTCGTCGATCGACCGCCTGATGGCGCTGCACGGCCGCGTGCTGCTCGCGCGCGGCGACGCGCACGACGGCGCGCCGCTCGCCGCGCCGGCGCTGGTCGATACCGCACGCAAGCAGATCGCGGCATCGGTGCAGGGCGCCGCGAACGCGTACGAGCGGCAGGCGCTCGTCAGCGAAGCGGCGGACACGCTGACCGACGCCGGGCTGTACGACGAATCCGACGTCTTGCTGAAGGCCGAGTTGCCGCGTTCGCCGACGCCGTACTACTTCATGTCGGGACTGGCGGCGAATGCGAAGGCGCGCGGCGACAAGGCCGCGGCGCTTGACTGGTACCGGAAGGCGTACGACTCGGCGAGCGGCCCGGCGACGAAGCTGCGCTGGGGCGCGACCTATTTCGCGAATGCGGTCGCGCTGGCGCCGGACGATTCGGCGCGGATCGAAGCGATCGCCGCGAGCGTGCTCGCGCAGGCCGGCAAGACCAAGGATGCGTTTTATGGGGCGAACCTGCGCGCGCTGACCAAGGTCGTCACGCAACTGAATCGCTGGCGCGGCGGCGGCGCGCACGATGCGTCGGTCAGGTCGGTCGTGAAGCAGTTCGACGGGGTGTGCGCGAAGTTGCCTGCGGGCGATCCGCAGGCAGCGGCATGCGCGAAACTGATCGAGCCGGTGAAGGCGTGATGGCTTGCGCGGAAGCGGCCGGACGGGACGGCCGCGTCGTGACGGCGATTAGTGGCTCGACTCCGACGATGCACCTTGGTCGCTGCCATACCCGGCACGCTGCTGATGGGCGATCTTCGCTTCGGCGGAAACGATGCTGGCCGGGTAGAACCAATCGCTCGGCTGGAAGCCGGCCTGCTTGAGCGCCTTCACTTCGGCGTGAACCTGCGCGCGCGTAAGCGGCGGGTTCGACTGCGCTTGCGCGGCGAGCGGCGCGGATACGGCCAGGGCAACGGCAACTGCGTGAATCAGGCGCTTCATGATCGTGACCTCCATGTTTCCAGCTGTGCAGCCGGCCTTCGTTCGACGGAGCGGCGGCGGTTGAAAGCAGTGTAGGCCCGGCCACGCGCGCGAAAAATGCGGTCGCGCCTAACTCAGTGTTCTGCCGCCCGTAACAATGGATGGTGGACGTGGACGTGGACGTGGACGTGGACGTGGACGTGGACGGTGCCGGATGGCGGTGCGTGACGGGCGTCGGGCCGTCCGGGCCGTGCGGCGAGGTAGCGCCGAGCGGCTCCGGTCGGGCGGGGGACGAACCGGCGGATGAGAACCCCGGCGATCCGCCCCGGTTTGCGCGCGGAGGTGTCGGGAAGGTGCGGCGCGTCGCGCCCCGCGTTGCGCTGCCTGCTTCGACGATGCCGGGCCGGTCGCTCAGCCCGGGCGTGCAGAGGAAGGAAGATGCGCCGGCCGCGGCGATGCGGCCGGACGAGGTGCGGCGGCGTTCGGAACGCCGCCCGATGCGGGGCTTACACGAGGCCCGTCGTGTAGTACACGGCGATCACGAAGAACACCGCGAGCGTCTTGATCACGGTGACCGCGAAGATGTCGCGATACGACTCGCGGTGCGTGAGGCCCGTGACCGCGAGCAGCGTGATGACCGCGCCGTTGTGCGGCAGCGTGTCCATGCCGCCGCTGGCCATCGCGACGACCCGGTGCAGCACGTCCATCGGAATGTTGGCTGCCTGCGCGCCTTTGATGAACAGGTCCGACATCGCGGCGAGCGCGATGCTCATGCCGCCCGACGCCGAACCGGTGATGCCGGCGAGCGAGCTGACCGACACAGCCGCGTTCACCAGCGGGTTTGGAATGCTCTTCAGCGCGTCGCTGACGACGAGGAAGCCCGGCAGCGCGGCGATCACGCCACCGAAACCGTATTCCGACGCCGTGTTCATCGCGGCGAGCAGCGCGCCGCCGACGGCGGCCTTCGAACCGGCCGCGAAGCGGTCGCTGACGCGCTTGAACGCGGTGAGCACGACCAGCACGATGCCGAGCAGCAGCGCGGCCTCGACTGACCAGATCGCGACGACGGTCTTGATCGACGTCGTGACCGGCGTGTGCACGCCGGGCAGCACGTCCGGCGCGACCGTGTACGACGCGGCGCCGTACCACTGCGGAATCAGTTTCGTGAACGTGAAGTTCGATGCGCCGACGAGGATCAGCGGCAGGATCGCCAGCGCCGGATGCGGCAGTGCCGTCGCTTCGACGCGCTCCGGCTCGTTGACGAGCGACGTGCCGTAGCCTTCGCCCTTCGCCATCGCCGAACGGCGGCGCCATTCCAGATACGAGAGGCCGACGATGATGATGAACAGCGAGCCGATCGTGCCGAGCGCGGGTGCGGCCCAGGCGGTCGTCTTGAAGAACGTGGTCGGGATGATGTTCTGGATCTGCGGCGTGCCGGGCAGCGAATCCATCGTGAACGAGAACGCACCGAGCGCGATCGCGCCGGGCATCAGCCGCTTCGGAATATTGCTCTGGCGATAGAGTTCGGCCGCGAACGGATACACGGCGAACACCACGACGAACAGCGACACGCCGCCATAGGTGAGCAGCGCGCACACCGCGACGATCACCGCATTCGCACGCGAACGGCCGATGTAGCGGATCGCGGCATGGACGATCGACTCGGAGAATCCGGACAGTTCGATCACCTTGCCGAACACGGCGCCGAGCATGAAGACCGGGAAATACAGTTTGACGAAGCCGACCATTTTCTCCATGAAGATGCCGGAGAAGACCGGTGCGACGGCGGCGGGTTCGATCAGCAGGACCGCGCCGAGCGCGGCGATCGGCGCGAACAGGATCACGCTGTAGCCGCGATACGCGGCGAACATCAGGAACGCCAGCGCGGCAAGGACGATCACGAAAGACAAGGGAGTCTCCTAATAGCTTGGAATGGCTTTGGTTGTTGTTCGATCGCGGGACGCGCCGCGAACCGGCTCAGGTTCGTGCAGGTTTCGTGCCATCGGTCGGATTGCGCCGCCGGACGTGGATCCGGCGCTGGCTGGCGGGCCCGCGCCGGCCAATGTCTGAAGATTCTACATAAATCGTCTCCATCGGGAGACGATTCGGCCGCCAAGACCGCCCTCTGAATCGGGCAGGGCTTTCCCGGACAAGGCATTCCGGGATGTCTCCGAAATGAGATACTGCGTCTCGTTCCGGAGATATCCGGCCAAGCATACGCGGAGACAACGACACGATGATGAACGACTGGGTCCGCCTGCCCGTCAATTACGGCGATGTGCTGCGGCGCGCCGCCGAGTCGCTGTTTCGGACTTTCGAGGATTCGAGCGCGGGCACGGTGGTCGTCGATCGCGACGCGCGCGTGGTGTGGATGAACGAGCGTTATGCGGCGCGCTTCGGGTTCGCCGATCCGCAGCAGGCGGTCGGCCTCGACTGCGAGGCGGTGATTCCGAACAGCCTGATGCGTGAGGTCGTGTCGACCGGACAGCCGATCCTGCTCGACATCATGGAGACGGGCCGCGAGCCGCTCGTCGTCACACGCCTGCCGTTGAAGAACGAGGCGGGCGAGACGGTCGGCGCGATCGGCTTCGCACTGTTCGACCAGTTGAAGACGCTCACGCCGATCTTTTCCCGCTACGCGCAGCTTCAGCAGCAGCTGATCGCGACGCAGCGTTCGCTCGCGCAGGCACGCCGTGCGAAATACACGTTCGCGAGTTTCGTCGGCACGAGCGCCGCAAGCCTCGAAACCAAGCGGCAGGCGCGGCGCGCCGCACAGGTCGATTCGCCGGTGCTGCTGCTCGGCGAGACGGGCACCGGCAAGGAACTGCTCGCGCATGCGATTCACGCGGCGTCGGCGCGCGCGCTCCAGCCGCTCGTGACCGTCAACGTGGCCGCGATTCCCGACACGCTGCTCGAAACCGAATTCTTCGGCGCGGCGCCGGGCGCGTATACCGGTGCCGATCGCAAGGGACGCGTCGGCAAGTTCGAGCTGGCCGATCGCGGCACGCTGTTTCTCGACGAGATCGGCGACATGCCGCTGCCGCTGCAGGGCAAGCTGCTGCGCGTATTGCAGGACAAGGAGTTCGAACCGGTCGGCTCGAACCGGATCGTGCGTGCCGACGTGCGGATCATCGCCGCGACGTCGGCTGACCTGCCCGCGCTGGTCGAGGCCGGCCGCTTTCGCGCGGATCTCTATTACCGGCTCAATGTGCTGACGATTCATGCGCCGCCGTTGCGCGAGCGCGCGTCCGACATCGCGGCGCTCGTCTACGCGACGCTCGAGGAGCTGGCCGCGCAGCACGGTCGTGCTGCGCACTGCGAACTGACCGACGATGCGCTGCGGATGCTGTGCGCGTACCCGTGGCCGGGCAACGTACGCGAGCTGCGCAACACGCTCGAGCGTGCGCTGATGCTGTCGGATCGCTCGGTGATCGACGCGGGTGCGCTCGCGCCGTTCCTCGGGCCGGTGCGCGTGGTGCCGGATAGCGTGCCGGCGGGCACGCGGGCTGCTCCGTCGCCGGTCGGCCGGGATGCGGGCGATGCAGCGGGGGCGCCTGGTGCGCCGGTCGTTTCGTATACCGATGCATTGGCCGCGTGGGAGCGTCAGTTTCTGACCGACGCGCTTGCGGCATGCGACGGGAAGGTGGTCGAAGCGGCCGCGCGCATCGGCATCGGCCGGGCGACGCTGTACAAGAAACTGACGGCGCTCGGGATCGCCCGGTAGCAAGCGACGGTGGATGCGCCCGGACATGAGGAACGGCACCGCTGAAGTGCCCGACAGGAGACGACGATGAAGCGAATCGCAATTGCCGGATGGCTGGCCGTACTGGTGGCGACGTCCTCGCTCGCACAGGCGGGTGACGCGGACACACCCGCGGTGCGACGCAACTGGTACAACGATCCGTTCGTCGCGCTGTCGCGAGGCTTTGCCGAATGCCCGCTGCCGCTCGGCCCGTGGATGACGCGCGCCGAGATGGAAGACGACGCGCATTACCGCGTCGAGCGCGGGACCACCTGCTGGCTCGCCCACCGCTGCACGAAACCGAATTCGTATATGTATGACGCGCCGATTGCCGAGGCGGCGAAAGCGCATTTCGCGGGCACCGATCGTCTGCAGGGCACGAGCCTGTGGATCACCGTGCAGCGGCGCTTTATCTATGTCGAAGGGTGTGCCGATCCGGCATTCGATCGGCAGGCGCTGGAGCGCGAACTCGGCGCGCTTCCCGACGTCGAGCAGGTGTTCGTTCGCATCACCGACGATCCGCACCGGGCCGTGCCGTACAAGACGCGCGGACGGCCGGACCGGGCGCCTGACTGAACGACTGACGGCGGTGCATGGCATACTCGCGGCATTAAAAAATCGGTTGACGGAAAGAACAATGAAACACATGCTTGCGTCGGTCTGTCGGTGGCCTCGAATGCATTGGCGTCGGGCCGGATTGTTGGCCGTCGTTGCGGGGCTCGGCGGGTGCGGCGGCGGGGCGCCACTGTTCACTTCGGATGGGCGCCCGACCACGCAGGTGCAGTGCACCGGTAGCGACTGGAGCAATTGCACGGACAATGCCCGAGCCATCTGCAACGGTGAATTCGACGTCCTTCAGCAATCGACCGATGACGCAATGCGAAATCTTCTCTTCGCATGCAAGAAGAAAAGCGGCTATTGATCCCGACATGATCGGATAAAGAGACCGTAATCGGGTGAGACGCTTTTCTATTCGCTTGGAGTCGGCTATTTTTCATGAATAACACTCACGGAGTCCCATCCATATGGCGACCTACAGGCAACTGACAGCGCAGCTCGAAAGACTTCAGCAAAAGATCGACAAGGAACGCGAAAAGGCGATTGCCGACGCGATTGCCGCCATTCGGGCAAAAATCGAGGAATTCGACATTACCGCGGAAGAGCTCGGTTTTCGACCGATCGGCGCCGCTGCTGCCGCGAAGCCGAAGCGTCCGTTGCCGCCGAAGTACCTGAACCCGAAGACGGGCGAAACGTGGAGTGGCCGCGGGCGGGCGCCGGCATGGCTCGGCAAGAACCGCGCGCGTTTCCTGATCAAGGACTGACTCCCGAAAATCCTCACCTTTCGTGCGCTGACTGACGGTGCGAACGGCCATGCGGCCGTCGCACCGTTTTGTTTTTGGGCAGTCGCAGCAGGACTCGAAACCGCGAGTTGAACACCGATGCCGCGCGATTAACGGATATCGTTTTGCGAATTCGCCGCGATTCGACCGGGTATTGCCGTGAATTCCCGTAAACAACCCCGTAATTTCGCGGCATGCGCGCATTGGCATTCTCGATCTTCGCGGTGCAGACGTACCGCCGATTGCGATCACCTCTCGCGTACTTGCGCTGCGTGCCCTGCAATTCCCGAACTTGCTCACCATGCCTCCTGTAAATCCTCACCTTTGAAACGGCGACCGGATGGGCGCATCGTGTCGCCTTCGCCTGTTGCGTCTTGCAAAGACGCGGTGACCGGCTCATGTTGCGGGCATTGATGCGCGTCGCACAGTCGGCCGTTTGGCATATAGGCAGCCGCATCGGGTTCGCCTATGCTTGGAGTTCGCGTCGACCGGCGCAAGGCCATTCGGCTCGTGTGCCGGTCGGGTCGTTTTTCATTACCGTGTGGAGCCGATGTGACCGTTCGCCATCTCGATGCGTTGTTCCAGCCCAGGTCCGTTGCGGTCGTCGGTGCATCGTCGCGCGCGGGCAGTATTGGTGCGATGGTGTGGGCGCGCGTGCTCGATGGCGCGTTCGAGGGGCCCGTGTGGCCCGTCAATCCGAAGTATCGCGAGCTGAACGGGTACTCGGTCGTGGCCGATGTCGAACGGCTGCCCGCCCCACCCTCGGTCGCCGTGATCTGCACGCCGCCTGCCACGTGGGCCGGCATCGTGCGCAAGCTCGGCGAGATCGGCACGCGTGTCGCGGTGATTGTCGGTGAGGCGCGCACCGACGCCGACCGCGCCGCGCTCGATCGCACGCTCAAGGCCGCGAAGCCGTTCGTGCTCCGTATCGTCGGGCCCGGCAGTCTCGGCGTGCTGTCGCCCGCGCGGCATGCGCATTTCGGCGCGCCGGCCTATACGGTGCGATCGGGTGGCGTCGCCTGGGTGTCGCAATCGAACGCGCTGACGAATGCGGTACTCGGCTGGGCCGATGCGCGAGGCCTCGGCTTTTCACATGTCGTCGCGTTGGGTAGCGAGGCCGACGTCGATGCAGGCGATGTGCTCGACTACCTCGCGAGCGATCCCGGCACGCGCGCGATCTTGCTCGAGCTCGACACCGTGTGTGCCGCGCGCAAGTTCATGTCGGCAGCGCGTGCGGCGGCGCGCAACAAACCGGTGCTCGCGCTGCGCACCGGGCGCGCCGATGCCGGTGATGCGCTTTACACGGCGGCGTTCCAGCGTGCGGGGATGGTGCGCGTCGATGCACTCGACGATCTGCTCGACGAGATCGAGACGCTCGGCGTCGGGCGCGTCACCGCGCGCGGCGCGGCCACACTCGTGACGAGCGACGCAGGCGTCGCGAAACTCGCGGTCGATGCGGTCGCGGAGGTGCGCGACGTGCTGGTCGACTGGCCGGCCGAGGCAACGTCGGCGGTCGCGGCCGCGCTGCCGCATCTCCGCGGGCCCGGCAATCCGCTGACGCTCGGCGACGATGCGCGCCCCGAGCATTTCGGCGCCGCCATCAAGGCGCTCGCGCCGTTTCCGCAAACGGGCACGCTGTTCGTCGTGCATTCGACGTCCCACAGCGCGCCGGCCGACGCGGTCGCGCGCACGCTGATCGAATCGCGGCAGTACGCGCACCGCGGCATCCTCGCGTGTTTCTTCGGTGCGGTCGACGCGGCGACGCGCGACGCACTGCACGCGAACGGCATTCCGGTGCACACCACACCGCAGCGGCTTGCACGCGCATACGCACGGCTCGTCGACTACAACCTCGGGCGGCAGTTGCTGATGCAGACGCCCGAGGGCACGCCGCTGCAGCCGGCCGAGTGCGTTGCGTCCGCGCAGGCCGAGGCCAGACGGATGGTCGAGGCCGGCGAGCATGAACTGGCCGGCGAAGCAGCGTTGCGCTGGTTGTCGCACTTCGGCGTGCACGGCGAGCCGGCCGATGCGCCGGTGGGCAACAGAGTCGTCGACGTCACAGTCGACATGTACGACGATTCGAACTTCGGCCCGGTGTTTCGTTATGCCGTGCCGCCGACCGACGGCGTATCGGCGCCTTTCGTCGTGTACGGGCTGCCACCGCTGAATACGGTGCTCGCCCGCGCGGTGATGGAGCGTTCACCCTATGCGCGCCGCACGCCCGTCGAACCCACGCTCGATGCGCTGACGGCGCTGTCGCAAGTTGTTTGCGACGTGCGCGAGGTCGTCGCGATGTCGGTCACGCTGCGCGTGCTGTCCGACCGGGCATACGTGGTCGCGCCGCGTATCACGCTGGCGGCCGGGCGCAGCCGGCTCGCGATCATGCCGTATCCGCGCCATCTCGAGCAGACGCTCGAATGGCGCGGCGAGACCGTGACGATCCGGCCGATCCGTCCGGAAGACGAAGAAGCGCACAACGAGTTGCTTGGCGCGATGACGCCGGACGATCTGCGGATGCGTTTCTTCGGTGCCGTGCGCAGCTTCGATCATTCGCAAGTCGCGCGCATGACTCAGATCGACTACGACCGTGAGATGGCCTTCATCGTGTCGTTCACCGACGCATCGGGCCGATCGCACACACTCGCGGTGGCGCGCGCGGTTGCCGATCCCGACAACGAGACGGCCGAGTTCGCGATTGCTGTCCGGCCCGATCAGAAGGGCAAGGGGCTCGGGCGGCTGATGATGGCGCGTATCATCGACTACGCGCGATCGCGCGGCACCGCGTGGATGGTCGGCGAGGCGCTGCGCGAGAACACCGCGATGATCTCGCTGGCGAAATCCTGCGGTTTCGAGGTGTCGACGACGGAGGAGCCCGGCGTGGTGGGGTTCAGGATGAAGCTGCAACCGTAATCGCGCCGGCGAGTGTGCCTGAACGTTCGGTGGTGTCGTGCGCAGCCGCTACGGAACGCGCGATGTCGGTGATGCGCAGCCGCGACCGAGCGAATCGGTTGTAGTTCGGCATGCAGATCGTTCGACTCTTTCGCCTCACTGTGCGGATCGGTACTACGCTCGCTTCGCGACCGGCGGGAAAGGGCGATCTCGTCGAGTTACCGCGTCCTCGGCGGGCGGTTGCGTATGCTGGTGACCTCGGCGTATCGCCGGTTCCGGCGCAATATTCGAGCGCACTGACGCCCGCCTTGCGCACCGCCAGCATTGAAAGCGGACAAAAGGTGAGATTTTTCAGGAGCCGAAAGTGAGCTTTTCCGGGAGCAATCGGGTGAGTCGATACGGAAGCACCCGGTGAGCCTTCGCGGGAGCTGCCGGTGAGCCCTTGCGGGAGGCCCCGGTGAGCCTTTCCGGGAAGGGGGGGAGCGTCTGCGGGATGCGTCGGTGAGGACGTTCGGGAGGGGCTGGTGAGCGTCTCCGGAAACCTCGGGTGAGCTTTTACGGGATGCTCCGGTGAGCGCTTACGGGATGCTTTGGTGAGACTTTTCGGGAGCCCACGGACGCAGTGCTCCGTCTGGCGCGGCCCGGGTTTCTGCCGGCGTCCGCGCCGGTGCGGGCACGCATGAACCGTGCCCGCGATGGCATTTATGCAGCAAGTTTCGACGCTGCGTCGTTCACCTGGTCACGCGAAATCGCGAGTTCTTCGAGGTGCGCGTCGGCATAAACGCCGCCGGTTTCGCGCTCGAGGCGGGCGATCGTCAGGGCGCAACGCGCGGTGTCCTTCGGCATCGCGATGAAGCGCTTGACCGATTCGCCGGACGTAAATGCATCGAACAGCGCGCCGCGCACGTCGTCCGGAAGCGTCTTGGTCCATTGGTACGGTTTGCCGTTGAATGTGATCGACGGCGGCAGCGTGCGCTCCTTCTTGGTGGCCGTGATCAGGCCGTAGGTGCGCGCGGCGTCGCCGATCTGCTCGGGCGAGAAGAGTTCGTCGGGCGTGATGTCGAACTGCTCGATGTAGTTCTCGATCGCGCGCATCGCTTCGGCACGGTCGTCGCGCTTCTTCTGCGCGCGCGCGACGATGTCGCGCAGCTCGTCCGCTTCCTCGGGCGTGATCGTGAAGCTCGCCTGCTTCTGCTGAAGTTCGGAGAAACGCTGGAATTCTTGATCGTTCAGAAGTTTGGCCATGACATCCATCGGATACGACGGCCGCGACAGCCGGCCGTCGTCGTTTTTGAGAGGGCCGCTATTCTAGCGTAGCGCGGCGTCCGCGCATCCGGAAACGGTCTGCCGGATGCCGGTACGAGAGCCCGCGTGGCCGGCACGCATCGCACACCGCGTGCGCGGTGTCGGGCCCGCCCGCCTGCCCGATCCGCTGGCCGTGTGACCGAACGACCGCCGCGCCCGAACGGTCTGCCACCTTCAGCGCGGTCGACCGTTCCGCAACGTTCAGCAAGTCTCCGCGCGGTACATCGACAACTGGCCTGCCGTATCGCGCAGTCCCACGACGACCACCTCGACCGACGGCGCCATATGCGCGTCGATCCGGCGCATGTACGGGCAGGTCAGCACCGCGATCGCATGGCCGGCCGGGCCGAGGATCGGCGCGCTCAGGTCGGTCACGCCGTATGCCTGGCGGCTGTCCTGGCGCACGTAACCGGACTGGCGGATGGACTGGCACGCATGCGCGAGTTCCTGCTCGTTCATCGGGGTTTCGCCCTTGACCTTGCGATGCTCGGCCAGCATGTGCGCACGCTGCTCGGCACCCTGGAACGACAGCATCACGCGCCCCGACGCCGTATCGGCGAGCCCGACGCGCGAGCCGAGCCGCACCGACACACCCCATGGGCCGGGGCCGTCCACCTGCGCAATCACGAGCAGGTTGCCGCGATCGTAGACGGTCAGGTGGCACGACTGTTCCGCCGCGTCGGCAAAGCGCTGCATCAGCGGCAAGGCCTCGGCGATCAGCCGGTTCATTGGCGGATGCCGATGCGCGAGCGCGAACAGTTTCAGGCTGAGCGTGTAACGGTCGCCGCCACTCGAGCGCATCACATAGCGGCGTGCGACGAGACGCTCGAGCATCCGGTAGATCTCGCTCGCGTTGCGGCCGAGTTCCTTCGTGATTTCGGTGCGGGTGAGTCCTTCCTTCTGTTCCGACAGGAGTTCGAGAATGTCGAGACCCTTGTCGAGCGCGGGCGCGCGATAGCGGTCGGCTGTGCCCATCGACTCCCGTGCGTCGCTGCCGGGGAGCGGGTTATTGGTCGTTTGCATCATGGGGTAGGAAGTCCGGGGATTGCCAATCGGGTGGCGACGCACGCCGGCCGGCTTTGCACGCGAATTCGTGAAGCCGCATGCGGATGTGACTGCCATCCGCGCGAGCTTAACAACAAACGTTCAGTGTGCAATGCAGCGTCATTTTACCGATCGTTACCCAGCAAGAACGGATTACATATCGTCCCCGATGACAGGTTCATAAGAAATATTCGCAATTCATCTTTTGGTGTCGACGGACGGCGGCTTTCGGCGTAAAGCCGAAAGGTTCGGCAGGCCCGATGCTGCGGTGCAACCTCCATGGGCGCACCAATAGTCGGTATCCGTCGCGCGCCATTTCACGGCGGGCCGCCGATGGTACAAAGAGCGGCGGGCCAGCGACGGCGCGGCCGCGCGTGAAGCCGGCCGGCACAGCACAGGCCGGCACGTGTCGCGAATGCCGGGCCGTCGTCGCCGATGCGCAGACCGGCGGCCGCCCGTTCGATGCGCGCCGCACTCCGGTGCGGCGCCGCGATCGCTGCGCCTGCGCGAGCCTCGCGTGTCGATTGGCCTGCCGGATGCGGCGCCGACGCGCGTCATCGACGATCGACATTCAGTCCGGCGAGTGGCCGTCAACGGCTGCGTCGGCCGGTATCCTGTCACATTCGACAACAGAGGTTGAGCACGATGAAACTGCTTCGCTATGGCCCGCCGGGCCAGGAAAAGCCCGGTATTCTCGACGCGGACGGCCGGATTCGCGACCTGTCCGCGCACGTGCCGGATCTTGCTGGCGACGCGCTGTCCGACGCCGCGCTCGCGCGCCTGCGCGCGATCGACTCGGCCACGCTGCCGCTCGTCCCTGGCGAGCCGCGCATTGGCGCGTGCGTCGGGCGCGTCGGCAAGTTCATCGGCATTGGTCTGAATTATGCCGATCACGCGGCCGAAGCCGGCATGCCGGTACCGAAGGAGCCGGTGGTATTCGGCAAATGGACGAGTTCGATCTGCGGCCCGAACGACGGCATCGACATCCCGAAGGGCTCGGTGAAGACGGACTGGGAAGTCGAGCTGGGCGTCGTGATCGGCGCGACTTGCAAGGACGTCGACGAGGCGCGTGCGCTGGATTACGTCGCCGGCTATTGCGTCGTCAACGACGTCTCCGAGCGCGAGTGGCAGATCGAACGCGGCGGCCAGTGGGACAAGGGCAAGGGCTTCGATACGTTCGGCCCGATCGGCCCGTGGCTCGTGACGCGCGACGAGGTGCCCGATCCGCAGCGCCTCGACCTGTGGCTCGAGATCGACGGCCACCGCTACCAGAACGGCAACACGCGCACGATGGTGTTCACCGTCGCGCAACTGATCGCCTACCTGTCGACCTGCATGACGCTGCAACCGGGCGACGTGATCACGACCGGTACGCCGCCGGGCGTCGGGATGGGCATCAAGCCATCGCCGGTGTTCCTGAAGGCCGGCCAGACGGTGCGCCTCGGGGTCGAGGGGCTGGGCGAGCAACGGCAGGTCACGCGCGACGCGCAGTAGGCCAGTGTGCGGCGCGGGCCGGATCGCGGGCGCAATCGACCGCAACCCGGCCGCGCCGTCCGGCCGCCCGCTCGGCCACTGGCGTGATTGCGCGCGGTGGCCGCCGCGAACCGGACATCGATGCAGCAAAGACAAGGGCCCGATTCCGCGCGATGCGGAATCGGGCCCTTGTCTTTCACCCGTGTCGGTGCGAACCGGATCAGACGACGTTGTCCAGCTCGCAATGGGCTTCGAGCCGATACCCGTCGGGATCGACGACGAACGCCGCGTAATAGCCGGGGCCGTAGTGCTCGCGCTTGCCCGGCCCGCCATTGTCCTGTCCGCCGTGCTGCAGCGCGGCGCGATAGAACGCGTCGACTTCCACGGGCGACGAGGCGCGAAACGACACGTGCAACCCTGAGTCGGGATCGGCGACGACCGGACGCGCCGCGTGCTGCAACCACAGCACCGGTTCGCTGGTGCCGTAGCCGAGGGATCCGTCGTCGCTGTACAGCCGCTTGTAGCCGAGCGCGCCGAGCGTGTTGTCGTAGAACGCGCGGCTGCGGTCGATGTGGGCAACGCCGAACGAAAGGTGATCGATCATCTGTGGCTCCTTGAACTGAAGAGGGGACGTCAGTGCAGCAAACCTTCTTTAACCACCATGCTGGTTATGTTAGAAAGCGTCCGGCCGCTTGTCAACCGGCATGGTGGTTAGATACGATCGCGTCATGAGCAAAACGCAACCTTCCGTCGCGACGGACTGCCTGGTTCCGGCACCGTCCGAAACGCTGAGCATCGATTTCGCGAACACGCTGTACTGGCGCGGCGCGGACGCGCCGACCGAAACCTTCGGCACGCTGGATGACCTGTTCACATGGTGCCGCGAGCAGGCGGGCATGCCGGCCGGCCTGGCCGACGTGTGTCGTGCACAAGTGAAGGAGAAGGAGAGCGAGCCGGCGATGCTGGCGAGCGCGCTCGCGTTACGCGAGGCGCTGTATCGGCTCTTTCACGCGCAGGCCGAGCGGCGCGAGCCGCAAGCCGACGATCTCGCGCTGCTGGGCGGTTTTCTGGCGGAAGCGGCGCCGCGCGTCGCGCTCGCGCGGATCGACGGCGGCTACGCGTGGCGGATCGGGGCAGCGGACGCGACGTTCGCGAGGTTGCTGAGCCCGGTGCTGTGGTCGGCGACGGACCTGCTGGGCGGCGCGCGGCTCGCGAAGGTCAAGCGCTGCGCGAACGACGCATGCCAGTGGCTGTTCATCGACGACAGCAAGAACGGCAGCCGTCGCTGGTGCTCGATGTCTTCGTGCGGGAATCGCGCGAAGGCTTACCGCCACTATCACAAGGCCGATTGACGGCGGCGCGCGTCCGGCGCGTCATTACCTGCCGCTCCTGCCTCGCCCGAACCTATTTCGCCGACAGCTTCCGCCACAGCGTCGTCTTGCTGATGCCGAGCATCGCGCACGCGCGATCGCGATCGCCGCCGCACGCGTCGAGCACCGCGCGGATCTCGTCGGCTTCGGCGCGGCGGCGGCGCGCGTGGAGTGTCTGCGCGTCGTCGGTGTCGGTCGAGTCCGGCGGCGCGGCGAACAACTCGGGCGCGATCGCCTGCAGCGCATCGGGCGTGAGCGCCGCGCATGAGGCGCCCGGATGCGCGTCGACTTCCTCGGCCAGTTCCACCGCGATCCGCTCGACCACGTTCTGCAGTTCCCGCACGTTGCCGGGCCATCGGTAGCGAGCGAGCGTCGCCTGCGTCGCGTCGAGCACGCGCACCGCATCGCCGACCTCGCGCACGCGTTCGGCCAGCCGCGGCTCGCGCCGCGCGGCCTGCACGAGCAGCGTGGCCGCGAGCGCCGGAATGTCGGTGGCGCGCTCGCGCAGCGGCGGCAGGCCAATGTTCAGGATGTTGAGCCGGTAATACAGGTCCGCGCGGAACGTGCCGTCCTCGACGGCCGCGAGCAGCGGGCGGTGCGTCGCGGCGATCACGCGCACGTCGATGCGGATCGGCTCGGTCGAGCCGAGGCGGATCACCTCGCGCTCCTGCAGCACGCGCAGCAGCCGGCTCTGCAGCGACGGCGGCATTTCGCCGATCTCGTCGAGAAACAGCGTGCCGCGGTGCGCGGCTTCGAACAGGCCGGTCTTGCCGCCGCGCCGCGCGCCGGTGAACGCGCCTTCCTCGTAACCGAACAGCTCGCTCTCGAGCAGCGCCTCCGGAAACGCGCCGCAGTTGATCGCGACGAACGGATAGCTGTGCCGCACGGACAGCGCGTGCAGGCTCTGCGCGATCATCTCCTTGCCGGTGCCGCTTTCGCCGAGCACGAGGACGGTCGCGTCGGATTTCGCGTAGCGCCGCACGAGATCGCGCACGCGCGCCATCGGCGCGGACGCGCCGATCACGTCGTCGAGCGTGTAGCGCGCCGCGAACTGCTGCGTGTTCGGCTGCGAGCGCAGCGCGCGGTCGAGCCGTTCGACCGCGCGCGATTCCTGGAACGTCAGCACGCTGCCCGACGTCACGCCGCGATCGACGAGCGGCCCGCGATGCACGACGTAGCGCACGCCGCGCACGGTCGCAAGCGCGTCGCCGTCCTCGCCGCGCAGCGTGCGCAACTCCGGGCGCAGGTCGACCAGCGCGCGGCCGACGGCCGCCGCGGGTTCGACCCCGAGCGCCGACGCGAGCCGTTCGTTGATGGCTTCGACGCGACCGCGCGCATCGAGCGCGACCACGCCGTCGCGCAGATGCTGCAACAGGTTGTCGAGCCGCTGGCGGCGAAACGCCTCGGCGTGCGTCGCGTACGCGACTTCGAGCGCCGTCTCGACCGCCTGGCGCACCGACGCGTGCGAATACAGGAACACGGCGCCCATGCCGGCGCTCGCCGCGAGATCGGTGACGAGGCCGGGGCCGACGATCGTCTCGATGCCGCGGTCGTGCAGGTCGTGCACGCAGGCTTCCGCTTCCTGCGCGGACTGATATGACGCAAACTGCACGTCGAGGCCGTAAGCGGCGACGAAGCGACGCACTTCGGGCGGCGTCTCGCCGGCGCTGACGAGCGCGATCCGCGTGGCATCGCGCCGTGCGCGCGCGAGCGCCTGCATCACGTCGAAGCCGGTCGGCGACACGACCACGACCGGCACCTGCGCACGCGTTTTCAGGAAGCCGCCGTTCGAGCCGGCCGCGACGATCACGTCGGGCCGCGCGGTGCCGGCCTCCGCGATCGCGCTCAACGCATCTTCGTACGCGCGCGTGACGATGCGCACGTCGGCACGCTCGTCGAATTCGCCGGCGATCTCGCGAAACAGGTCGCGCAGGCGGCTGATGCCCATCGCCCAGATGCGCGGGCGAACGGTGCGGTCGGCCGGGCCGACGGGCTTGGTCGAGGAGAGGTCCATGGCGACCGATTATGCGCGCGGGATTTCATTTCTGAAACATGAAATTGCCGAATTGAAATCACCGGACGATTCATCGCACGTGCCGGTTGCTTAAGAATCAGTGGGTTAGCGGTGTTTCGCGAGCTGGCCCGGTCCTTGCTATTTGATGGGCATTCCTTCAGGAGGCCGTTCATGAGCAACACGCATCTTCAGAGCGCCGGCGCGAAATTCCGCGCGGCAGTCGCGGCCGAGCAGCCGCTGCAGGTGGTCGGCGCGATTACCGCGTATGCAGCCAAGATGGCGCAGGCCGTCGGCTTCAAGGCCGTCTACCTGTCGGGTGGCGGCGTTGCCGCGAATTCGCTCGGCATCCCCGATCTCGGCATCAGCACGATGGAAGACGTGCTGATCGACGCGAACCGGATCACCAACGCGACCGACCTGCCGCTGCTGGTCGACATCGACACGGGCTGGGGCGGCGCGTTCAACATCGCGCGCACGGTCCGCTCGTTCATCAAGGCCGGCGTCGCGGCCGTCCACCTCGAGGACCAGGTCGGCCAGAAGCGCTGCGGCCACCGTCCGGGCAAGGAAGTCGTGCCGACCGACGAAATGGTCGATCGCGTGAAGGCCGCGGTCGATGCGCGCACCGACGACCAGTTCGTGATCATGGCCCGCACCGACGCGGCCGCCGCCGAAGGGATCGACGCCGCGATCGAGCGCGCGATCGCATACGTGGAAGCCGGCGCCGACATGATCTTCCCGGAAGCGATGAAGACGCTCGACGACTACCGCCGCTTCAAGGCCGCCGTGAAGGTGCCGATCCTCGCGAACCTGACCGAATTCGGCTCGACGCCGCTGTTCACGCTCGACGAGTTGCGCGAGGCGAACGTCGACATCGCGCTGTACTGCTGCGGCGCCTATCGCGCGATGAACAAGGCCGCGCTGAACTTCTACGAGACGTTGCGTCGCGACGGCACGCAGAAGGCTGCGGTGCCGACCATGCAGACCCGCGCCGAGCTGTACGACTTCCTCGGCTATCACGAATACGAGCGCAAGCTCGACGAACTGTTCGCGCAGGGCAAGAAGTAACGCGGCCCGCGCGCCGGGACACGGTTCCCGGAATGCTTTGCATGAAGCCGGAACGCGCGCACCCGCGCCGCGCCCGGCCGACATGACACCCCGATACCCATTGGAGAATCGAAACATGAGCGAGACGAAAGACGCAGCAGCACCGGCCGCCGCAGGCGCATTCAAGCCGAAGAAGTCGGTGGCGCTGTCGGGCGTGACGGCCGGCAACACGGCGCTGTGCACGGTCGGCAAGACCGGCAACGACCTCCACTACCGCGGCTACGACATTCTCGACGTCGCCGAATCGTGCGAGTTCGAGGAAATCGCGCACCTGCTCGTGCACGGCACGCTGCCGAACCTGACCGAACTGGCCGCGTACAAGACCAAGCTGCGCGCGCTGCGCGGCCTGCCGAACGCACTGAAGGCCGCGCTCGAGCAGATCCCGGCATCGGCCCACCCGATGGACGTGATGCGCACCGGCGTGTCGGTGCTCGGCACCGTGCTGCCCGAGAAGGACGATCACAACCTGCCGGGCGCGCGCGACATCGCCGACCGCCTGATGGCGTCGCTCGGCTCGATGCTGCTGTACTGGTATCACTTCTCGCACAACGGCAAGCGCATCGAGACGGAAACCGACGACGACTCGATCGGCGGCCACTTCCTGCACCTGCTGCACGGCAAGACGCCGTCGAAGTCGTGGGTCGACGCGATGCACACGTCGCTGATCCTGTACGCGGAGCACGAGTTCAACGCATCGACGTTCACCGGCCGCGTGATCGCGGGCACGGGCTCGGACATCTATTCGGCGATCACCGGCGCGATCGGTGCGCTGCGCGGGCCGAAGCATGGCGGCGCGAACGAAGTCGCGTATGAAATCCAGAGCCGCTACAGCTCGCCGGACGACGCCGAAGCCGATATCCGCCGCCGCGTCGAGAACAAGGAAGTCGTGATCGGCTTCGGCCATCCGGTCTACACAATCTCCGATCCGCGCAACAAGGTGATCAAGGGCGTCGCGCACAAGCTGTCGAAGGAAGCGGGCGACCTGAAGCTGTACGGCATCGCCGAGCGCCTCGAGTCGGTGATGTGGGAAGCGAAGAAGATGTTCCCGAACCTCGACTGGTTCAGCGCCGTGTCGTATCACATGATGGGCGTGCCGACCGCGATGTTCACGCCGCTGTTCGTGATCTCGCGCACGTCCGGCTGGAGCGCGCACATCATCGAGCAGCGCATCGACAACAAGATCATCCGCCCGAGCGCGAACTACACGGGTCCGGAAGACCTGCAGTTCGTGCCGATCGAGAAGCGCTGAAACGCCTGCCGCTCGCGCCGGCGCCCGTGATGCGGGTTGCCGGCGCGCGCGGAACGTCTTACCCCGATTTCCGCCCCACATCATGAATACCGCCTACCGCAAACCCCTGCCCGGCACGTCGCTGGACTTCTTCGACGCGCGTGCCGCGGTCGAAGCGATCGCCCCCGGCGCGTACGACACGCTGCCGTACACGTCGCGCGTGCTCGCCGAAAACCTCGTGCGCCGCTGCGATCCGGCAATCCTCGCCGATTCGCTGAAGCAGATCATCGAGCGCAAGCGCGAACGCGACTTCCCGTGGTTTCCGGCGCGCGTGGTGTGCCACGACATCCTCGGCCAGACGGCGCTCGTCGACCTCGCGGGCCTGCGCGACGCGATCGCCGAGCGCGGCGGCGACCCGGCGAAGGTGAACCCGGTCGTGCCCGTGCAGCTGATCGTCGACCACTCGCTCGCCGTCGAGTGCGGCGGCTTCGATCCGGACGCGTTCGCGAAGAACCGCGCGATCGAGGATCGCCGCAACGAGGATCGTTTCCACTTCATCGAATGGACCAAGCAGTCGTTCGAGAACGTCGACGTGATCCCGCCGGGCAACGGCATCATGCACCAGATCAACCTGGAGAAGATGTCGCCGGTGATCCAGGCGCAGGATGGCGTGGCGTATCCGGACACCTGCGTCGGCACCGACAGCCACACGCCGCACGTCGACGCGCTCGGCGTGATCGCGATCGGCGTGGGCGGGCTGGAGGCGGAGAACGTGATGCTCGGCCGCGCATCGTGGATGCGCCTGCCCGACATCGTCGGCGTCGAACTGACCGGCAAGCGCCAGCCCGGCATCACCGCGACCGATATCGTGCTCGCGCTGACCGAATTCCTGCGCAAGGAAAAGGTGGTCGGCGCGTACCTGGAATTCCGCGGTGCGGGCGCGGCGAGCCTCACGCTCGGCGACCGTGCGACGATCTCGAACATGGCACCCGAATACGGCGCGACGGCCGCGATGTTCTTCATCGACGGCCAGACGACCGACTATCTGCGCCTCACCGGTCGCAGCGACGAGCAGGTGAAGCTCGTCGAGACCTACGCGAAGGCAGCGGGCCTGTGGGCCGACACGCTGAACGGCGCGCAGTACGAGCGCACGCTGACGTTCGACCTGTCGAGCGTGGTGCGCAACATGGCCGGCCCGTCGAACCCGCACAAGCGGCTGCCGACATCCGACCTCGCCGCGCGCGGCATCGCCGGCCAGTGGGAAGAGAAGCCGGGCGAGATGCCCGACGGCGCGGTGATCATCGCCGCGATCACGAGCTGCACGAACACCAGCAACCCGCGCAACGTGATCGCCGCAGCCCTGCTCGCACGCAACGCGAACGCGAAGGGCCTCACGCGCAAGCCGTGGGTGAAGAGCTCGCTCGCGCCGGGCTCGAAGGCGGTCGAGCTGTATCTGGAAGAAGCGAACCTGCTGCCGGAACTCGAGAAGCTCGGCTTCGGCATCGTCGCGTTCGCGTGCACGACCTGCAACGGGATGTCGGGCGCGCTCGATCCGAAGATCCAGCAGGAGATCGTCGATCGCGACCTGTACGCGACGGCCGTGCTGTCCGGCAACCGCAATTTCGACGGCCGCATCCATCCGTATGCGAAGCAGGCGTTTCTCGCGTCGCCGCCGCTCGTCGTCGCGTATGCCATCGCCGGCACGATTCGCTTCGACATCGAGAAGGACGCGCTCGGCCACGATCAGGACGGCAAGCCCGTCACGCTGAAGGACATCTGGCCGACCGACGAGGAGATCGACGCGATCGTCGCATCGAGCGTGAAGCCCGAGCAGTTCCGCAAGGTCTACGAACCGATGTTCGCGCGCAGCGCGGATGCGGGCGAGCGTGCGGCGCCGCTGTACGACTGGCGTCCGCAAAGCACGTACATCCGCCGTCCGCCGTACTGGGAAGGCGCGCTGGCCGGCGAGCGCACGCTCAAGGGCATGCGCCCGCTCGCGGTGCTCGGCGACAACATCACGACCGACCACCTGTCGCCGTCGAACGCGATCATGGCGAACAGCGCGGCCGGCGAATACCTCGCGAAGATGGGCTTGCCGGAAGAAGACTTCAACTCGTACGCGACGCACCGGGGAGACCACCTGACCGCGCAGCGCGCGACGTTCGCGAACCCGACGCTCGTCAACGAGATGGCGGTCGTCGACGGCGTGGTGAAGAAGGGCTCGCTCGCGCGCGTCGAGCCCGAGGGCAAGGTCATGCGGATGTGGGAAGCGATCGAGACGTACATGAATCGCAAGCAGCCGCTGATCGTCGTCGCCGGCGCCGACTACGGCCAGGGCTCGTCGCGCGACTGGGCCGCGAAGGGTGTGCGGCTCGCGGGCGTCGAGGCGATCGTCGCCGAGGGCTTCGAGCGGATCCACCGCACGAACCTGATCGGGATGGGCGTGTTGCCGCTCGAGTTCAAGCCGGGCACGAATCGCGCAACGCTCGGCATCGATGGCACCGAGACCTTCGACGTGGTCGGCGCGCGCACGCCGCGCGCCGATCTCACGCTCGTGATTCACCGCAAGAACGGCGAGCGCGTCGAGGTGCCGGTGACGTGCCGGCTCGATACGGCCGAGGAGGTGTCGATCTACGACGCGGGCGGCGTGCTGCAGCGTTTCGCGCAGGACTTCCTCGAATCGTCGCAGGCTGCCTGACCGGGTCACACAGGGACAACGCAAACATGGCTCACATTCCTCAAATCAGGATTCCGGCGACGTACATCCGCGGCGGCACCAGCAAGGGCGTGTTCTTCCGGCTGCAGGATCTGCCGGACGCCGCGCAGGCGCCGGGCGCCGCACGCGACGCGCTGCTGCTGCGCGTGATCGGCAGCCCCGATCCGTACGGCAAGCAGATCGACGGGATGGGCGGCGCATCGTCGTCGACCAGCAAGACGGTGATCGTGTCGAAGAGCACGCGGCCCGGTCACGACGTCGACTACCTGTTCGGGCAGGTCTCGATCGATCGCGCGTTCGTCGACTGGACCGGCAACTGCGGCAACCTGTCGGCGGCCGTCGGCCCGTTCGCGATCAGCGGTGGCCTCGTCGATGCGTCGCGCGTGCCGCGCGACGGCATCGCGACCGTGCGTATCTGGCAGGCGAACATCGGCAAGACGATCGTCGCGCACGTACCGATCACGAACGGCGCGGTGCAGGAGACGGGCGATTTCGAGCTGGACGGCGTCACGTTTCCGGCCGCCGAAGTGCAGCTCGAGTTCATGGACCCGGCCGCCGAGGAAGAAGGCTCGGGCGGCTCGATGTTCCCGACCGGCAACCTCGTCGACGACCTCGTCGTGCCGGGCATCGGCACGCTGAAGGCGACCATGATCAACGCGGGGATTCCGACCATCTTCGTCGAGGCCGAGGCGATCGGCTATACGGGCACGGAGCTGCAGGACGCGATCAACGGCGACCCGAAGGCGCTCGAGAAGTTCGAGACGATCCGCGCGCATGGCGCGCTGCGCATGGGCCTGATCGACACGCTCGACGAGATCGCGACGCGTCAGCATACGCCCAAGGTCGCGTTCGTCGCGAAGCCGGCCGATTACGTCGCGTCGAGCGGCAAGCGCGTGAATGCGGGCGACGTCGACCTGCTGGTGCGCGCGATGTCGATGGGCAAGCTGCACCACGCGATGATGGGCACGGCGGCGGTCGCGATCGGCACGGCCGCGGCGATTCCCGGCACGCTCGTCAACCTGGCGGCGGGCGGCGGTGAACGCAACGCGGTGCGCTTCGGCCATCCATCGGGCACGCTGCGCGTCGGCGCGGAAGCCCGGCTCGAAAATGGCGAATGGACCGTCACGAAGGCGATCATGAGCCGCAGCGCGCGCGTGCTGATGGAAGGCTGGGTGCGGGTGCCGGGGGATGCGTTCTGAGCGTGTCGCGGTTCGCGCGCGCAACCCTGCAGTGCTGAAACGGACCGATCCCTGCGAAGCGGACCTGCTGCGCAGGGATTTTTCGTTTGGCGCACGTGTGATGACGGCAATTCGCGACGCAAAGCGTCGCATCGGTGACCGTGCCGGTGCGTTGAAGCGCATTGCGGTCATGATGCACGGGGGGCGCGCTGGCTTGAGTCATCGCGGATCGACCGCAACGGATGGGGCTAGCGTAGGCGCTAAGGCGCCAACGCTGGTCGACCGCGAAGCATGGGACCCGCGTAAGCGCTAAAGCGCCAACGCTGGTCGACCGCGAAGCATGGGACCAGCGTAAGCGCTAAAGCGCTAACGCTGGTCGACAGGAGAATCGTATGTCGCTTGGTGTCCCGCTTTCCGGCGTCCACATCGTCGAATTCGAAGGCCTCGGCCCCGGCCCGCTCGCGGGCTGGATGCTCGCCGGGATGGGGGCGCGCATCACGCTGATTGCGCGTCCCGCGGGCCGCACCAGCGCGCCGGACGCGCTGCAGGGCCGCGACGGCGACCTGCTGCGCGAAGGCAAGACGATCGTCGAACTCGATCTGAAGACGCCGGCCGGCCGCGACGCGGCGCTCGCGCTGATCGCGCAGGCCGATGCGCTGATCGAGGGGCTGCGGCCCGGTGTGATGGAGCGCCTCGGTCTCGGCCCGGACGATTGCGCACGCGACAATCCGAAGCTCGTGTACGGACGGATGACGGGCTGGGGCCAGGACGGACCGCTCGCGACGGCCGCCGGGCACGACCTGAACTACGTCGCGCTGACGGGGTTGCTGTCGCTGTCCGCGCCGCGCGACGGCCGGCCGGGCGTGCCGCCGACCGTCGTCGGCGATGCCGGCGGCGCGCTCGGGCTCGCATTCGGGATCATCTGCGCGCTGTTCGACGTGCGCGGCGGCGGCCCGGGGCGCGTGGTCGACGGCGCGATCGTCGACATCGTGTCGATGCTCGGCTCGCTCGCGCTGTGGGCGCGCGCGAACGGGCAGCTCGATGGCACACAGCCGAGCCTCTTCCACGATGCGCCGTTTTACGACGTGTATCGCTGCGCGGACGGCGAATGCGTGACGATCGGTGCGCTGGAGCCGCCGTTCTACGCGCTGCTGGTCGAGCGGCTCGGGTTGACCGACATCGATCCGGCGTCGCAGTACGATCGCGCACGCTGGCCGGCGCTGAAGGCGCGTTTTGCCGACGTGTTCGCGCAGCAGCCGTCAGCGCACTGGCGCGCGCTGCTCGAAGGCACCGACGTGTGTTTCGCGCCGGTGCTGAGCGTGGCCGACGCGGTCGAGCATCCGCACAATGCGGCGCGCGGGATTTACCGCACCGACGCGAGCGGTAACGTTCGGGCGCGCGTGGCACCGCGGTTTCTGCCGTTGAAAGCGGGCACCGCGGAATAGGTCGGCCGAAGCGTCGATCCGCGGATTCGGTTCGACACGACCCGTTCGAATTCCGGCATGCCGGGCGGATCGAGCGGAAGTGACCGTGCTGGACGTCGCAGTCGGTCGCCGTGATCGCGACGCCGTCTATCGCTGCCGCGATGAAGCGATGGAACCGGACGGTGCGCGTCGCGCGTGCCGCGGCTGGTGGTTGCGATGTTGCATCACAGGCACGGGGCGCGATCGTCAGGACGACGCCGGCAGGTAATCCGATGGCCTTTGCGTCCGGGACAATTCACGCCGTTTCCTCCGGCGCATCCGGCATCTTGCCGTCGCCGACGCGATTGATCGTGCCTTGCGCGATCGCGACGAGCCGCTCGTGATCGCCGTCGATGACGAACACATGACACTGGCAGGTCGCCTGGTGCCGCCCCGCGTAGACGACCTTCGCGCGCGCGACGAGCGTGCCGTTCACGGCGGGCCGCAGGTAGTTGATCTTGTATTCGGCGGTGATGACGCGCGGGCCGAGCACGAGCGCGCCTGCGAACGTCAGCGCGTTGTCGGCGAGGTAGCCGATCACGCCGCCGTGCACGAAGCCGTGCTGCTGCCGCAGCTCTTCCCGCACGGGCAGGCACAGCGACACCTCGTTGTCGCCGATATGCATCAGCTCCGTGCCCAGCAGCATGCTGAACGGTTGCGCGCGCAATGCGCCGCGCGCGTGGTCCGTGATGTCCGTCATCGACTGCCCTCGCAATGCGTGTCCGCTTGCGCTGAACTCTAGGAAGGGGGCTGCGGATAAGCAAGGAAATTCGTCCGCATTTCGCACAATGGCCGGCGCGATGCGACGCGATTATTGCGTCGAACGCGCACATTGTTCTTGTTTGCTGGCGATTCGACGGGACTGGCGGGTCTCGGGCGGCCGCTTCTCACCCGCATTCCTAAAGTCCGACGAAGAAATGCCGCTAATGCCGGGGCATTGCTCCATCGTCGCCTTTCCAGGAATCTCCCCCCATGTTCGGAAAAATCAAGCTCGCGTCGGGTCTGCTCGGCGTGTTGACCGTGTTTTGCCTCTTTCTGTTCGCGATCGAGGCACTCGGCTTCTGGGCGCTCGCATCGACGCGCAGCGGCGTCGACGATCTGTCGAACGTCGCGATCGGGCAGGTCGACGCGGCCAGCCAGGCGACCGAGCGCCTGCTCGACGCACGCGTGAACCTGTCGCGCGCGGGCACGCGGATGGTACGCGGCGGCCCGAAGCCCGACGAGATCATCCGCCATGCCAGCGCGTCGCTTGCCGAAGCGGACAAGGCGTTCTCCGCGCTGACGGCCGCGCAGGCCGTCGACGCGACGAACCGTGCGCGCGTAGCGGCGCTCGCCGAGCGCTATCGCGCGCTGCGCGGCGCGCTGGGCGAACTCGTGCAGTTCCTCGACGCCGACAACATCCAGGCGTTCCTCGACCAGCCGACACAGGGTTTCCAGGATGCGTACCTCGCCGAGCTGCATCGCTTCGCCGACTACGGCGCCGCGTCGAGCCGCGACGCGCTCGCCACGATCGATAGCGGGATTCAGTGGTTCAAGTGGGTCGGCATCGTGCTGCTGGCGGCGATGCTCGCGGCGAGCGCGGCGATTTACGCTGCCGCGCGGCGCGCAGTGGTCGCGCCGCTGGACGAAGCCGGCCGCCATTTCGAGCGCATCGCGCTGGGCCGGCTCGACGAAGCCGTGCGGGCAGGCGGCGTGTTCGAGATCGACCGGATGTTGCGCGGCCTTGCCGCGATGCAGGCGAGCATCGCTGACACCGTGCGCACCGTGCGTCACGCGTCCGATGCGATCCACCTCGGCGCGGGCGAGATCGCCGGCGGCAACGCGGACCTGTCCGCGCGCACGGGCACCCAGGCCGCGTCGCTCGAGGAAACCGCCGCGAGCATGGAGGAACTGACCGCGACCGTTCGCCAGAACACCGACAGCGCGCGTGCGGCCAGCGCGCTGGCCGACGCGGCGCTCGACGCGACGCGTCACGGCGGCGGCGTGGTCGACAGCGTGATCGACCGGATGCGCGCCATCGCCCAAAGCTCCGGGCGCATCGCGGAGATCATCTCGGTGATCGACGGCATCGCATTCCAGACCAACATCCTCGCGCTGAACGCGGCGGTCGAGGCCGCGCGGGCCGGCGAGCAGGGCCGCGGCTTCGCGGTGGTCGCCGGCGAAGTGCGCTCGCTCGCGCAGCGCAGCGCGCAATCGGCGAAGGAGATCAAGGCGCTGATCGAGGAGTCGGTCACGCAGATCGACGGCGGCTCGGAACTCGTCGAACGGGCGGGCGACGCGATGCGGACGGTATCGGCGTCGATCACGCGGGTCGTGCAGACCATGTCGGAGATCACGGCCGCGTCGGTCGAGCAGAGCGTCGGCATCGAGCAGGTCAATCAGGCGGTCACGCAGATGGACCAGTTGACGCAGCAGAACGCGGCGCTGGTGGAGGAAGTCGCGGCGGCGGCCGCGTCGCTGAACGACCAGACCGCGCACCTGATGCAGGCGGTGTCGGTGTTCGAACTGGGCGACGCGCGCGCGGCTCGCGGTCTTCGCGACGAGCGCGCGTCGTCGTCGTTTGCCGACGCCGGTTACGAAACGGCGGGCAGCGCCGCGTAAGCTGTCGCGAGGTGGTAGGGCGTCGTCGACGGCATGTCGGCGCGCGACACCTGCCCGTCGGCCGTCTTGCACTCGAACCAGCCGCGCGGATGCAGGAAGCGCGCGGCGAAGCGCTCGATCTGCTGCGCGAGCGGCGCGGAGGCCGGCGTGCCGCCGTGCATGGCGAGCGCGCGCAGGTATTCGGTCTGCGCCCAGATCCGTTGCGTGCCGTCGATGCATGCGCCTTGCGCGTCGACTGCCGCACACACGGCGCCCGTGCGCGGATCGATCCCGTGCTGCTCGGCGAATGCGAACGCGCGCGCGAGTGCGTCGGGGAGCCCGGTTTGCGCGAGACGCGCGCCGGCCGCATCGACCAGATAAAACCATTCGAACTGATGGCCGGGCTCGAAGCGGTTGTCGGTCGCCCCGAGCGGCAGTTCGGCGATGCAGCCGATCGCCGTATCGACGAACGTGCGCTCGACGGCCTGCGCGGTGCGCAGGAGCGCATCGTCGAACGCCGCATCGCCGAATGCATCGGCGGCCGCAAGCCATGCTTCGGTCAAGTGCATCAACGGGTTCTGCAGCGCGCCGCTGCCCGATGACGAGAAATCGGCGTGACGCGCGGCGTCGAGCAGCGCGTCACCCGGCTGTGGCGCGAAGCGGTCCTGGATCAGCGCGGCGGTGTCCTCGGCGACCGTGCGCGCCGCGGTGTCGCCCGACGCCGCATGCCATGCGGCGCACGCGAACACGACGAACGCATGCGTATAAAGGTCCTTGGTCGTGTCGAGCGGCGCGCCTTGTGCATCGACGCTGTAGAACCAGCCGCCGTGGCGCGGATCGCGGAAGCGGCTGCACAGCGAGTCGAACAGCGTGGCCGCGTGCGCGGTGTGGCCGGCCTGCGCGAACACGAACAGTTGCCGCGCGCATGCCATTGCGCGATAACGGGTGACGGGCAGCGGTGCATGGGTGGCCGGATCGACGGCCTCGAACGGTAGCCGCAGCGTCTGGTCGAACCCTGAACCCTGCCAGATCGGCAGGATGACGTGCGCAAAATGGTCGCGCAATCGGGCGGCCTGGGCGGAAGCGGAAGCGGGAACGGACATGGCGGGTTGAGCGCTTGGATCGAATTGAGTCGGCGCGGAGCGGCGCGGCCGGGGCCAAGGATAAACCATTCCGCGCGGCCGTCCTCAAAACAGAAGACAGGAGAGAAATCGGATGCTCGGCAACCTGGAACTCGTGATGCGGCTGGTTCTCGCGGCCGCGCTCGGCAGTGTCATCGGCTTCGAGCGGGAGCGCCTTTCGTGGGCGGCCGGCCTGCGCACGCACATGCTGGTCTGTGTCGGCTCGACGCTCATCATGATCGTGTCGGCGTTCGGTTTCGCCGATGTGCTGGGCAGCAGCGACCACATCGTGCTCGATCCGTCGCGGATCGCCGCGCAGGTGGTGTCGGGCATCGGTTTCCTCGGCGCGGGCTCGATCCTGCTGCGCGGCGAGATCGTGCGCGGGCTGACGACCGCCGCGAGCCTGTGGTCGGTCGCCGCGATCGGCCTCGCGGTGGGCGGCGGACTGTACGTCGCGTCGATTTCCGCGACGATCATCATCCTGATCATCCTGGCCGGCATCAAGCCGCTCGAGCGGCGCTACTTCACGGTGCGGCAACGGCGTCAGCTCGCGCTGACGGTGGTGGGCGGCGCGCTGACGTTCGATTCGCTGCACGCGGCCCTCGGCCCCGACAGCGCGCGCGTGAAGCAATTCATCGTGCAGCGCGCCGACGACACGGACGAGCACGACGAGGTGCGCATCGCGCTCGGGCGCGTGTCGGATCTCGAATACCGCGCGATCTGCGACAAGCTGCGCGGGCTGTCGTGCGTCACGCGATTCGAGGAAGGCAACGGGTTGTCGGGCGACGAATAGACGGCATCCGATCGGCCGGATCGGCGATCGGTCATGCGACAATGGCCGGTCACTGATTCCGTTCGACATCCGGTTCCGCGTTCGCGGGCCTGTAATCCGACTCCATGACCGAATCCGTTTCCCTGCCTCGCTCCCGTTCCCGCTCCGACCGCTCGTCGGCCCGTTCGCGTCCGCGTTCCATCGCGGCCGCGGCAGACACCGCCGCCAGGGCAACCGCGCGCTCCGGCAACGCGACGGGCGGCGATGCGCCGCGGGACGAACGCACGCTCGACCTGTTCGGCGATCCGGTGCTCGAGCCAGCCGCGCGCGGGCCGGTGGCCTCGCACGATGACGGGGCGGCGGGTGCCGACACGGTGGCCGCCGTCGCGGACGGCGATGACGCCGGCCGGCAGGCGACGCTGGATGGGTTCGGTACGTCGGGCGCCGACGGCGGGGCGGTCGAGCCGGCGCCTGACGTTGCGAAAACGACGGAGTCTGCGCCGACGCGTGCAAACGGCGATGTGGCCGATGCCGATGTCGTGCGCGCGTCCGCTGCCGATGCCGATGCAACGAAGCTCGGCGCGGCGCGGCTGTCCGACGGTATCGCCGCGACTGCAGCCGGCGAGCCGGCAACCGACGGCAGCCAGGTGAAGACCGGCAGTGTGGCGGAAGCCGGCGACACGGCCGGAACGCGCGCCGATCGTTCGACGGCGAATGCAGGGGCGGCGGAAGGTGCGGTCGATGCGGTCATCGGCGACGGACCGGCGAAAGCGGGCGGTGAGCCCGAAGGCGCCGCCGTGCCGGCCACACGCGACGAAGTAGCGCGGACGCCCGGCGAGCCCACGAAGGGGCGTCGCGCAGCTTCCGGTGGCAAGCGCCGTGTGGCCGCAGGCGCACGCGAAGCGGCAGCGGCGCGCGGCGCGCCGGAAGCGGTGGCCGTCGACGCGCAGTCGGAAGTGACCTCGGCGCCGCATCCTGCACCATCAAGCGAGCCGTCGGCGACCGCCGAACCGGCGCAGCCCACGATTACCGCAGTTGCCGCGAGTGCCCGTGACGCCGCGCGGGCAGCCGCCGCGCCGGTCTCGCCATTCGTGCAGCCCGTTGCGTCCGCGGCGTCGTTCGTGACGAAGCCGTCGGCGGATCGTGCGCAACCTGCCACGTCGAGCGCGTCGGCTATCGACCCCGACACGCAACTGCGCCCGCTGTCGGATCGGCTCGCCGCGCTGCAGGCCGAGACGGCCGGCATGAAGCAGGCGGCCGATCGCGAGATGCGGCGCGTCAACCGGCTGCTGCTGGCGCTGACGGTCGTCGTGTTCGCGGGGCTCGTCGCGCTGATGCTGCAAACGCGGCAGATCGCGCACCTGAAACAGGAAGTTGACGCCCGGCAGCAGCGGATCGACCGGCTGGCTGCCGACCTGTCGACGCAGCAGGCAACGCTGATGACGCTCGCGGAACACCACGAAGCGATGCTGTCGCAGGTCGACCGGCTGCAGCGCAATGCGAACCGCGAGGCGGCGGCCGCGAAGCGTGTGCGTCGCGCGCATTAAATCGTCCGACCCTATCTGCAAACCCCGGCACGACAAGGCGCGTCGGGGCGGACCGTCGATCGGCGGTGGCGCGGGTGCGGCAAACTGATGCGGTGAGCTGGCGGAGTTCAGGGAAAACCCTTAGAATGGCATCCATCTAAGGGAAAACCCTAGAGCCATCTGTCAGGAGTCTCACATGAGCTTCATTCTTGCCCTGCTGCAAAAGATCGACGACCTGTTCGTCTCCCCGCACCTGCCGCTCGACGCGGAATATTCGTACGCTGCGCGTCACGCCGAAGCCGAGCGCGTGCGTCGTGCGAGCCTCGTGCCGATCGTCCTGTACCGTCGCTGATTCGCTGATTCGCTGATTCGCTGATTCGCTGATTCGCTGATTCAGCGCGGCGCTCGTCGCCACTGCCTGCCCGTTTTCCACCGCCGCATCGCGCGCCGGTGCGATCGTCCCGCTACACTGGAAGTCCGACTTCCCTCGCGACCCCCGGGCCATGCTGCAGATGCGGCCGATGACGGCCGGTGAATTCCACGCATACCGCACGCGCGCCATCGACGGCTACGCGCGCGATCTCGTGTCATCCGGGCAGAACGCGACCGACGACGCGGCGAACCGCGCCCGCGCCTGCTTCGATACGCTGCTGCCCGACGGCCTGCTCACCTCCGGCCAGACGCTCGTCCAGCTGATCGACGCCGCCAGCGGCGACACGGTCGGCGACCTCTGGTACGCGATCGTGCCCGAAGGGCCGAACCGTACGCTGTTCATCTACGATCTCGACATTGTCCCGACCCGGCGCCGCCAGGGCTGGGCCATGCGCGCGCTCGATGCACTGGAGGCCGAGGCGCGCCGTCATGGCGTCACCGAAATCGGGCTGTCGGTGTTCAATCACAACACGGCCGCCCGTGCGCTGTATCGGGCGTGCGGCTTCGTGCCGATTACGACGACGCTGATCAAGCCGGTCGTCCAGAGCTGAGGCCGGTGCGCACGCGTCGGTGACGCGCGCTGCCGTTTTCCCGGCCTTCTTCCGGTGATCGGTCCCGACGCAGCGCATGCAATGTGCGCCCCGCCGGTCGGCAAGCCATTTCCAATACGACAAGCGCCGGCCCTCCGTCGGATGACCCGCCGCCCGTCGTCGCCCGCATCAGCGTGCGCGGCCTTTCCATCTCCTCAGCAGCAGCGCGTTCGTCACGACGCTGACGCTGGAGAACGCCATCGCCGCACCCGCGATCACCGGATTCAGCCAGCCGAGCGCCGCGAGCGGCACGCCGATCAGGTTGTAGACGAACGCCCAGAACAGGTTCTGCTGGATCTTCCGATATGTCCGCTTCGAGATGTCGATCGCATCGGCGACGAGCGCCGGGTCGCCGCGCATCAGCGTCACGCCGGCCGTATGCATTGCGACGTCGGCGCCGGTCGCCATCGCGATGCCGACGTCGGCCGCGGCGAGCGCGGGCGCGTCGTTGATCCCGTCGCCGACCATCGCGACGATTCCGCCGTGCGTGCGCTTCAGTTCGGCCACCACGCGCGCCTTGTCGTCGGGCAGCACCTGCGCATGCACTTCGCCGATCCCGAGTGCCGCCGCGACGGCGGCCGCGCTGCCGCGGTTGTCGCCCGTGACGAGTACGCTCGCGACGCCACGCGCCGACAGTGCCGCGACCGCCTCGCGCGCGCCCGGCTTCACGGTGTCGCCGAATGCGATCAGCGCGAGCAGCGCGCGCGGCGCGTCGGCACGCATCAGCCACGAAATCGTATTGCCCGCGCGCTCGAGTTCCGCGGCACGCGCGTCGAGTGCGGGCGGCACGACGATGCCGAGTTCGTCGCGCCAGCGGGTGCTGCCGAGTGCGAGAAGCTGACCGCCAACGCGCGCCTCGACGCCGCGTCCGGCCACCGCGCGCGCATCGGCCGCGACGACATCGGCCGAACCCGCGCCGCCGCCGCGGGCCACGACCTCCGCATCGTGCGCGGCGACGACGGCGCGAGCGAGCGGGTGGTCGCTTTGCCGCTGGACCGCGGCCGCGAGAGCGAGCGCTTGCTCACGTGTGATGTCGACGGCCTCGAATGCCGTCACGGACGGTTTGCCTTCGGTCAGCGTGCCGGTCTTGTCGAACGCGATCACCGTGGTGCGCTGCGCGAGTTCGAGCGCCTCGGCGTCCTTGATCAGGACGCCATGGCGGGCCGCGACGCCGGTGCCCGCCATGATCGCGGCGGGCGTCGCGAGGCCGAGCGCGCACGGGCACGCGATGACGAGCACCGCGACCGCGTTGAGGATCGCTGTTTCGATGCCGGCGCCGGCGATCAGCCAGCCGACCAGCGTCAGCACGGCGATGCCGAGGATCGCCGGCACGAACACTTCGCTGACACGATCGACGAGCCGCTGGATCGGCGCCTTTTCCGCCTGCGCGGATTCGACGAGGCGGATGATGCGCGCGAGCGTCGTTTCCGCGCCGATCGCGGTGGTTTCCACGACGAGCGCGCCTTCGCCGTTGATCGAGCCGGCCGTGACCGGATCGCCGTCGTCTTTCGGCACCGGCAGGCTTTCGCCGGTGATCAGCGATTCGTCGACGTGCGAGCGGCCCGACACGATCCGGCCGTCGACAGGCACACGCTCGCCCGGACGGATGCTGACGGTCGTGCCGACGCGCACCTGCGCCAGCGGCACGTCGCGTTCGACACCGTGCTCGACGACGCGCGCGCGGTCGGGACGCAGCGCGTTCAGCGCGCGGATCGCCTCGGTCGTCTGGCGTTTCGCGCGCGCTTCGAGCCATTTGCCGAAGCGCACCAGCGTGATGATGACGGCCGATGCCTCGAAATACAGATGGCCGGGGTGCGCGGAGTCGCGCAGCAGCATCCACAGGCTCAGGCCGAACGCGGCCGACGTGCCGAGCGCGACGAGCAGGTCCATGTTGCCGGTGCGTGCCTTCACCGCATGCCAGGCGGCGCGGTAGAAGCGTGCGCCGAAGCCGAACTGGACGATCGACGCGAGCACGAGCTGCAGCCAGCCGGGCAGCATCGCGTCGATGCCGAGCGGCGCGACGAGCATCGGCACGACGAGCGGCACGCTCAGCACGGCCGAGCCGATCACGAGATTGCGTTCGCGGATCGCTTCGCGGCGCTTGCGGGCGTCGGGTGCTTGTGCGGGTTCGCCGGCGCGGGCGTCGGCGTCGGCGTCGGTCGAGGCGCTCGGGTCCGGCGCAACGGCGAGCGACGCCCGATAACCGGCCGTCGTGACCGCTGCGATCAGCGTGGTGGCGTCGAGCGCGCCGGTGCCATGCACCGACGCGCGTTCGGTCGCGAGATTGACCGACGCGCGCGTGACGCCAGGCACGGCGGCCAGCGCCTTTTCGACGCGGCCGGCGCAGGATGCGCACGTCATGCCGCCGATGTCGAATTCGAGATCGCGGGAAGCGGCCGGCGGCGGCGCGGCGACCCATGTCGCGTCGTAGCCGGCTTGCCGCACGGCTTCGGCCAGTTGCGACGCGGAAACGTCCGGTGCCGCGTCGATGGTCGCGCGCTCGGTGGCGAGGTTGACGGACGCGCGCGTGACGCCGGGCACCTTCGCCAGCGCCTTTTCGACGCGCGACACGCACGACGCGCAGGTCATGCCGTCGATGTCGAGTTCGATGCTGGCGGCGGGCGCGGGCAGTGCCGTCGCCGCCGTTGCGGGCCGGGCGTTCGCGTGCGTCGCGTGCTCGACGTGCGCGGACGCAACGGCTTCGACCGCCGCTTCGCGCACGGCCGCGCGATAGCCGGCGGCATCGACCGCGGCGATGAGCTGCGCAGGCTCGACCGTGTCCTGCGCGGTCACCGTCGCCGCATGCGCGTCGAGATCGACCGCGGCATCGACGACGCCCGGCACAGTGGCCAGCGCACGCTGCACGCGGCCCGTGCAGCCGCCGCAATGCATGCCGTCGATGGTCAGTTCGATCGTTTGCATGTCGGCGGAGGCGAGTGATTCAGTCATGTTGGATTCCCCAAAAGCGCGGTTCGTGCCGCGACTGACTCCAGTATCAACATTCCCATGATGGGAAGGTCAAGGGGTGGCGATGCAATACGGGATCGTGCCGACGGCCGACCCATTCTCGCCCGTCATGCTGCCGCGCGCAGGCGTCGGGCGGCTCCGGACAAGGGCCGGATCAATGGAACTCCTGGCTGACGACAGCCCGGCTACCGCTGCACCCGATATTCGGCATATTGGGGGATGCCCTTAGGCGCTATGATACCGGCCTGACATCAGCGCCCGCCCGGCGAAGCGGCGACCGGGCACGCTGGGGTGCCTTGCTTTCGCCGATCGTGAGTCGAACAAGGCGTTGACTGACAAGAACGATATTCGGCCAGTAATCAATGATTGAAAACCTACGAGAATCAATTTCTCTGCGTCGCGCTGCAGGCGCGTCGCTGGCCCTGGCGGCGCTGCTGTCCGGATGCGCGTCGCAACCGGACGCGATCCAGCGGAAAACCGGCTGGATGCGCGCCGAAGTGGCCGACTCCTACATATACGCGTATCCGCTCGTGCTGATGGACGTCGCGAAGGAAGCCGCGACGGGCGGCGACAGCGCGCAGCCGGGCCAGGCGCCGCTCAACACGCTGCGTCACGCGCAGGCGCTGCCGCCCGTCGGCGCGCTCAACCCGCCGCTGCCGGGCGTCGACACGCTTGACTCGACCGGCTGGCTCGACGTCGGTGCCGAGCCGGTGATCGTGACGCTGCCGGATACCCGCGGCCGCTACTGGGATGCCCGCGCGCTCGACATGTGGACGAACGTGCTGTGGTCGTCGTCGAGCGTGGCGGCGCGTGGCGCTCGCGGCGCCGCGCGATCGCAAACGATTGCCTTCGCCGCGAAGGACTGGCAGGGCACCCTGCCGAAGGGCGCATTGCGTATCGACGTGCCGTCGGCCAACGCGTGGCTCGAAGTGCGGCTGCAGACGAGCGGCGGGCGCGACCTCACGAATGTGAAGAAACTGCAGCGGGCGATCCGCGTGGTGCCGCTGTCCGTCTATACGGGCAGCACGCGTGGCGCGTCGGTCGCGGTCCATGCGGGCAGCGCGCCGTTGGAAGCGGCGAGCGGCGGCACGCCGGCCGAGCAGGTGGCCGCGCTCGACCCGAAGGCGTTCTTCACGCGCTTCGCGCAGGCGCTGCAAGACAACCCGGCACCGGCCGACGACGCGCACGCGAACGAATTGCTCGGCGACATCGGTGTGACGGCCGGCTATCCGGTGCTGTGGACGGGTGATCGCCTGAGCGCCGCGACGGCCGGCGTCGCCGAGGCGCGCGCGCGGCTCGCGACGCCGCCGTCGAACCTGCTGAGCGCGAACGGCTGGAGCTGGATCGGCGACACGGCCGGCAAGTACGGCCAGGACTACGCGCTGCGCGCGTACGCGGCCTACACGCAGTTCGGCACCGCGACGCGCGACGACGAGACGCTCGCGCTCGTGCGCGTCGACAGCGACGGCCACTCGCTGAACGGCGCGAACCGCTACGTGCTGCATTTCGCGCCGGGCGCGCTGCCGCCGGTGCGCGGGTTCTGGACGCTCACGCCGTACGCGACGAATGGCGCGCTGCCCGATGTCGGCTCGGCGCGCCGCTCGCTCGGCGACCGCGACCGCTTGCGCCGCAACCACGACGGCTCGATCGACGTGGTCGTGTCGGCGTCGCCGGGCGGCACGCATGCGGCCAACTGGCTGCCGGCGCCGCGCGCCGATTTCGCGCTCGCGCTGCGACTCTACGCACCGAAGCCGCAGGCGAGCGACGGCTCGTGGATGCCGCCCGTCGTCGTCCGAAAATGAACCGATGGGCGCCGCCACTGTCCGATGCGCGGGCGCGGCGGCCTCGCCCGAACGTCGTTCCGTCACCACCTGAGCCTATACTTTCGGGATAGCGTGCGCGGCCGTGCCGGTTTTCCGGCGCGGGCCGGCATCCATTCCCGAGGCATCCAAGCATGTCAAGCGCAGACAAAGAAACCGTATCCTCGACCCTTCATGCCCTCGGCGGCGTGGCACGCTCGCGCCGGACCCGGCGCATCGGCCTCGGTGTGCTGATCTTCCTCGTTTTATTCGGACTGCTCGGATTCTTCGCGGCGCCGCCGCTGATTCGTCACATTGCTGAACAGCAACTGAGCCAGCAGCTCGGCCGGCCGTCCACCATCCGGCGCATTGCGCTGAACCCTTACACGCTGAACCTCGAAGCCGACGGCGTGCACGTCGGCGAGCGCGGCGGCCAGGGCGACTTCATCGACATCGGCAAGCTCGTCGTGCGGCCGTCGTGGTCGTCGCTGTTCCGCGGCGCGCCGATCGTCAACGAAGTGCGCGTCGACTCGCCGCGCTTCCATGTCGTCCGATACGACGCGCAGCGCTTCAACTTCACCGATCTGATCGAGAAGTTCTCGACGCCGTCCAAACCCGAAAGCAAGCCGACCCATTTCTCGGTGTCGAACATTCAGGTCAACGACGGGCGGATCGACTTCGACGACCGCCTGCTGAACGAAAAGCACGTGGTCGACAACTGGACGCTCGGCATTCCGTTCATCGCGACGCTGCCGTCGAAGACCGACATCTTCGTGCAGCCGAAGCTGCGCGCGCGATTCGACGGCAGCCCGATCGCGATCGACGGCAAGACGAAGCCGTTCGCGCTGTCGCGTGAGTCGGAAGTCGCGCTGAAGTTCGACCGGCTCGACGTGCCGAAGCTGATTTCGTACGCGCCGGCGAAGCTGCCGGTGATCGTCACGAGCGGCCTGCTGAGCAGCGACCTCACGCTGAACTTCGTGATGAGCGGCGACACGCCGTCGCTGCGCGTGTCGGGCACCGTGGATCTCAACGACGCGAAGGTGACCGACCGCGCGTCGGCGCCGCTGTTCGCCGCGCGCGGCGTGCACGTCGCGGCCGCCGGCCTCGAGCCGCTGCGCAACGTGCTGCATTTCGACGAGATCCGGCTCGACCAGCCGGTCGTCGACCTGGCGCGCGACAAGCAGGGCGTGCTGAACGTCGAGAAGCTGGCCGGCCCGCCGGCCGCCGCGCCGAAGGCCGACGCGGGCAAGCCGGCCGCATCGGGCGCCGCCGCATCGACCGCCGCCGCATCGACCGCCGCCGCATCGACCGCCGCCGTCGCCAACGCCGCCAGCGGCGCGAAGGTCGAAGCCGCCGCGAAGGAAGCGCCGCCGCTCGACCTGACGATCCGTCATTTCGCGATCGACGGCGGCACGATCAACGTCGACGACCGCGTGCCCGCGACGCCGACCGCGATGTCGCTGACGAAGCTCGCCGCGACGCTCGACGGCTTCACGCTGCAGGGCAAGACGCCCGCGAAATACACGCTGTCGACGTCGCTGTCGCGCGGCGGCGACGTGAAGGCCGAAGGCGCGTTCAGCCTGGCGGCGAAGCAGGCCGACACGAAGCTGACGGTCGACGCGCTCGCGTTGCCGGCGCTGCAGCCGTATCTCGGCGAGGCGACTCGTGCGCGCGTGCTCGACGGCACGCTCGGCGCCAGCGTCAACGCGAAGGCCGACTGGGGCAAGACGCCGCTCGACGCGCAGGTCGCCGACAGCACGGTGAGCCTGAAGTCGCTCAAGCTCGCGACGCCGGACGCGAAGGCGCCCGCGATCGTGCTGCCCGACGCGAGCGCGAAGATCGCGAAGGTCGACGTCGCCGCGCGCACGGCGGAAATCGCGAGCGTCGATGCGACCGGGCTCGCGCTCGACGTGAAGCGCCTGAAGGACGGCAAGATCGACCTGGCTGCGCTGGCCGAACCCGTGCAGAAGGCGGTGCCCAAGCGCACGGTCGCGCGCAAGGCCGAGGCGGCCGCGCCGTCGTGGCATTACCGGATCGACGCGCTGAACGTGAAGGAGTCGTCCGCGAACTTCACGGACCTGTCGACGCCGCGCCCGGTGAAGCTCGCGATCAAGCCGCTTGACCTGTCGGTGCAGAAGATCAGCGATGACATGACGAAGCCGCTGCCGGTTCAGCTGAAGGCGACGCTGAACCGCAAGGGCTCGGTGAACGTGTCGGGCGATGTGACCGCGCAGCCGCTGAAGCTCGGCCTGAAGATCAACGGCAACCGCCTCGATGCGGCTGCGTTCGAGCCGTACTTCGGCAGCGCGCTGAACGCGACCATCGCGAGCGCGCTGCTCAACGCGCAGGGCAACCTGACGTTCGCGCAGGTGAAGGACGTGCCGCGCGCGACCTATCGCGGCGATGTCGCGCTGGTCGACGTGCGGATGCTCGACAAGGCGACGTCCGACCCGTTCGCCGGCTGGCGCTCGCTCGCGCTGTCGAACCTGAAGGTGAACTACGACGAGAAGGGCACCGACGTCGACGCCGCGCGCGTGACCTTTTCGAACTTCTACGGCCGTGTGCTGCTCGATGCGCAGGGGCGGCTGAACCTGAAGGACGTCGTCGCGAAGGAGACGGGCCCCGCGCAGTCGCTCACGCGCGACGCCAGCAAGAACGAACCTGTGCCGCTGTCGCCGGGCATGACGCCGCCGGCCGCGGCCGTGCAGCAGGCGTCCGCGCCGGCCGCCGCATCGGCGACGGTCGCCGTGAAGGCCCCGCCGCCGCCGCAGAATCCGGTGCGCATGCATTTCGGCCAGCTCGTGCTGCAGAACGGCCGCGTGACCTACACCGACAACTTCATCAAGCCGAACTACACGGCGAACCTGGTCGCGATCAAGGGGACGGTCGGCGCGTTCGGCACGGACTCGACGACGTCCGCGCCGGTCGACGTCGCCGCGAATCTCGCGGGCAACGGGCCGATCTCGATCAAGGGCTCGGTGAACCCGCTGATCGACAAGCCGGCGCTGGACCTCACGGCGACCGCGCATGACATCGAGCTGACCAACCTGACGCCGTACTCGGCGAAGTACGCCGGCTACCCGATCACGAAGGGCAAGCTCAACGTCGACCTGCATTACGAGCTCGCGAATGACCAGTTGAAGGCGAACAACCACATCTTCATCGACCAGCTCACGTTCGGCGATCACGTCGAGAACGACACGGCGACGAAGCTGCCCGTGAAGCTCGCGATCTCGCTCCTGAAGAACACGCGCGGCGAGATCGACGTGAACCTGCCGGTGTCGGGCTCGCTGTCGAATCCGGAGTTCAGTATCGGCGGGCTGATCTGGCGCGCGGTGCTGAACTTGATCGCGAAGGCCGTGACGTCGCCGTTCACGCTGCTCGCGAACGCGTTCGGCGGCAGCGGCGGCGAGGATCTCGGGTACGTCGAGTTCGCGCCGGGCTCGTACGCGCTGACCGACGCGCAGCAGAGGAAGCTCGACACCGTCGTGAAGATGCTGACCGAGAAGCCGTCGATCCGGCTGGACCTGATCGGCCGCGTCGATCCGGCGAAGGACACGCCGGGGCTGCGCGACGCGTACGTCGAGCGGCTGGTGCGTCAGCAGAAGCTGAAGGACGTGGTCGGCCAGGGCGAGAGCATCGATCCGATGTCGGTGAAGGTCGAACCGGCCGAGTACACCAAGTACCTGACGCGTGCATACAAGGCCGCCGACTTCAAGAAGCCGCGCAACCTGATCGGCCTGCAGAAGACGCTGCCCGATGCGGACATGAAGAAGGCGCTCGCCGATCACGCGCCGGCCGACGACAACGCGCTGCGCGCGCTCGCGCAGCAGCGCGCGCAGGCCGTGCGCCAGTACCTCGACGGCAAGATCGATTCGAGCCGCATGTTCGTCGTGGCGCCGAAGCTCGATGCGAAGGGCATCGAGGACAAGGGCGCGACGACCCGCGTCGACTTCGGCCTGCAGTAAGCCGCGTCACGCCACCATCCGCCGCCGCGCCCGATCGGCAATCGGGCGCGGCGGCGCGCCTTCCTCTCAGCGCTCGGCGATCGCCGGTTCGCGCTTGCCCAGCTCCTTCCTCGCGGCCAGCGGCAGGCGGGCATCGTCCCACTGCGTCAGCCACTCGACCTCCTTCGCGGTAAACACTTGTCCGTAGTTGCGCAGCGCGTATTGCAACGCGTCGACGACGTGGTGGCGAATGATTTCGGGGGTACGTGCATCGTCCAGCACGAACCGGAGAGCTTCCAGGGTCGACATACTCGTGCTCCGGGTCAGGGAAAACCCTTTATTACACGCCAATAGTCATGCGCCAAGTGCGAAAAAAATGCCGCGGCGGGCGATGGCGCGCACGATGCACCGGCCCGGTGCGTACGGCGCGGCGTGCGCCGGGTCGCCTTGCTTTGCGACGGCGTCGTGTCATTTGCGATTGGTTACGTTTGACAGAAAACAGAAAGCCCCGCTTCATCGGAGCGCCGCACGATCCGGCCATATTCTGCTCGCCTGTTGGCAGGTCACGCAGTTCAACGTCAATCGATGAGGTGGGGTGATGATGTCTTTCCTTGGTAAGCAGCGGAAGGTGGCGGCGATGATGGCGGGCGCGCTGGCGCTCGCAAGCGCGGGTGTCTACGCGGCGCAGCAGGATGGCAACGGTCAGGGTAATGACGCCGGCCGCGGCCGGCGCGTCGTGAAGCACGTGCTGCTGATCAGCGTCGACGGCCTGCACGAACAGGACCTCGCGCGCTGCATCGGCGCGAACACGTGTCCGAACATCGCGGTGCTCGCGCAAAACGGCGTCACGTACGCGAACGCCTATACACCGGGCCTGTCGGATTCGTTCCCGGGCCTCGCGGCGCTCGTGACGGGCGGCTCGCCGAAGACGGCCGGCCTGTTCTACGACGTGTCGTACGACCGCAACCTGTATGCGCCGAGCGACACGACCTGCTCGGGCAAGCAGGGCTGGAACGTCGTGTTCGACGAGACGACCGGCATCGATGCCTTCAATGGCGGCGCGCTCGTGCACCTCGACGGCGGCGGCGCGTTCAACCCGCAGGCGATCCCGCATGCGAAGGTCAATGGCCAGTGCGTGCCGGTCTATCCGCACAACTACGTGAAGACCAACACGGTGTTCGAGGCCGTCAAGGCCGGCGTGCCGAACGCGTACACCGCGTGGGCCGACAAGCACGCGTGGGGCTACGACTGGCTGAACGGCCCGTCGGGCACCGGCGTCGACGATCTGATGCGTACCGAGATCAACTCGATCGACCCGGCGACGAACACCGACTACACGGACGTCTATTCACACACCGCGCGCTTCGACAACCTGCACGTGCAGGCGCTGGTCAACCAGATCGACGGCCGCGACTCGACCGGCACGAAGAACGCGCCGGTGCCGACGCTGTTCGGCGCCAACTTCCAGACGCTCAGCGTCGCGCAGAAGGCGCCGGTCGCGAAGGGCGGCGGCTATCTCGACGCGAACTTCACGCCGAACGGCCAGGTCGCGAACGCGATCACGTACGTCGACAACTCGATCGGCCGCATCGTCAACGAGTTGAAGCAGCGCAACCTGTACACGCAGACGGCGGTGATCGTCACGGCGAAGCACGGCCAGTCGCCGACTGATCACACCAAGCTCGTGAAGAATGGCGACACGCTGACGAAGCTGCTCGAAGCGAACAACTATCTCGACCCGAACGGCAACTTCGGCCAGAACAACACGACGACGGGCAACCTGAACGACGGCTCGGGCCTGGTCGGCACGGGCTTCGTGCAGACCGACGACGTCGGCCTGATCTGGCTGCGCGACCGCGGCCAGCGCACGGCCGTGGTGCGGACGCTGAAGGCGAACCTCGGCTGCAACGCGCCCGGGATCTGCGCGGACGGCTCGCAGGCGTACATCCTGTACGGCGCGGCGCTGGCCGAACGATTCGGCGATCCGGCCAACGGCCGCACGCCGGACATCATCGTGCAGCCGAATCCGGGCGTGATCTACACGTCGAGCACGAAGAAGGACGAGGAGCACGGCGGCAATGCGCCGGACGACAGCCACCTCGGCCTGCTCGTGTCGTATCCGGGGCTTCACCGCGCGCGCATCGTGAGCGATCTCGTCGGCACGAAGCAGGTCGCGCCGACGATCCTCGGGCTGCTCGGCGCCGATCCGAAGCTGCTGCACGCGGTCGTGGCCGAGAACACGCACGTGCTGCCGGGGCTCGGCATCGACCACTGACGCAACGTGAGGGGCGGTACGGCGACGTGCTACGGGCGCCGCCGTGCCGTCCAGGCGCGCCCGGCCTTGGCGGGCGCGCTCATCGGTCCGCGCATTCGTCGAGCATCCATTCCCGGAAGCGCCGCAACGCGGCGCTCGTCTCCAGGCGCTCCGGCGCGTAGCACAGGTAGTGCCCCTGCGCGTCGACGTCGACGGGCGCGTCGAACGGTTCGACGAGCGCGCCGCTCGCGAGCGTGTCGACGATCAGGAAGCGCGGCACGAGCGCGAGCCCGAGCCCGGCTTGCGCGGCCTGGATCAGCACCGAATACTGTTCGAAGCGCGGCCCCGCGAGCGCGTTCATCCGGGCGACGCGGTGGCGCTCCGCCCAGAGGGACCACGCGATCTCCGCCTGCTCGTGCACGAGCCGCGGCGCGGCGGCCGTGTCGGCGGGCGTGCGCAGCGCATGTCGCGCCGCGAATTCGCCGGAACAGACCGGCACGAAGGTGCGGCCGTCCAGGTAATCGCATCGGACGCCTTCCCATGCGCCGTCGCCATAGCGTATTGCTGCGTCGAGTCCGAACGGAAACACGTCGCCGTGCGCGAGATGGCGGCGAAAACTCAGCGTGACCTCCGGCGCGCCGGCCAGAAAGCGCGCGAGGCGCGGCACCAGCCACTTCGTCGTGAAGGTCGGCACGCTTGCGATCGTCATCAGGTCGCTGTCCTCGCGCGCGCTCAGCAATTCGATCGATGCGTTGCCGATCTCGCGCAGCGGGCCGATCACGCGCGCGTGATAAAGCTGCCCGGCGCGCGTGAGCGCGAGATTGCGCCCCTCGCGCACGAACAGCTTCACGCCGAACAGCGTCTCGAGATTCGCGATCTGCCGGCTGACCGCGCTCGGCGTCAGGCCGAGCTCGCGCGCCGCATACGAGAAGTTCAGGTACTTCACGGAACTCGCGAACGCGTGCAGCTCCGCGACGTTGGGAAACAGGTGCTTCACGGCGAACTATTCCTTGCGCGCACAGATCGATGCGGGCGTTGTACGTTTTTTTCATGACGATGCCATGTCGGATCCGCACACTGCGTCCGTCATGACAACGCGTTCCGGCCCGGCCCGGCGGGCGTTGCGTGACCCGTTCCGTGTCCGTCAGCGAGATTCGCCATGCATCCGCCATCCGCTCCGGCCCTTGCCGAAGCTATTCCGATTCGTCGTAACAAACGGCCGCGCGCGATGGCGGGACGCCTGCTGCTGCGGGCGTTCGTCGCCGTGTTCGGGCTGTATCTCGCGCTCCCGATCGTGCTGCTGCTGATCGGCTCGGTCGGCCAGTCGTGGACGAACACGCTGCTGCCGACCGGCATCACGTCGCACTGGTTCGTCGATCTGGCCGCGAATCGCAGCTTTACCCGCGCATTCGGCACGAGCCTCGTGGTCGCGCTCGCCTGCTGCGCGATCAATGCCGTGCTGGCGTTGCCGCTCGCCTATGCGCTGCATCACCGCGCACTGGCCGGCCGCGGCTTCGCGGCGCGCATCGTGATGCTGATGCCGATCGCGGTGCCGGCGCTGACGCTCGGGTTCGGCTACATCGCGATCTTCAGCGGCGATGCGCTGCCGTGGCTCGGCACGCTGCCGCTGATGATCGCCGCGCACGCCGTGCTGACGCTGCCGTACCTGCTGCAGACGCTGCTGAGCGACTTGCGCCACCTTGGCCTCGCGCATCTCGAGGCATGCGCGGCGACGCTCGGCGCGACGCCGCTGCGCCAGTTCTTCACGATCGTGCTGCCGAACCTGCGGCACAGCCTGTTCTCCGGCCTGGTGATGGTCGCCGCGCTGTCGATCGGCGAATTCCAGATCTCGAACCTCATCGCGGGCTTCCGTTACCGCAACTATCCGATCGTGCTGCTGCAGGCGTTCTACGGCGCGTCCGGGATGGCCTGCGCGGCGACCGTCGTGCTGCTCGTCCTCGCCGTGCTCGCGACGCTCGCCTCCGTCTTCACCGTGCAACGCCTGAAGTGAAACCGTCATGAGTCTCGATTTCGAAAACGTCAGCTTCCAGTATCCGGGCGCCCGTCACGGCGTCGACGCGGTCACGCTGTCCGCGGCCCAGGGCGAGCTGCTCGCCGTGATGGGCCGCAGCGGCTCCGGCAAATCGACGCTGCTGCGCCTCGCCGCCGGCCTGCTCGACGGCTACCGCGGCCGCATCGCGATCGGCGGCCGCGACATGGCCGGCGTGCCGGTGTGGCAGCGCGAGGTCGGGATGGTGTTTCAGCACTACGCGCTGTTTCCGAACCTGTCGGTCGTCGACAACGTCGCCTATGGCCTGAAGATGCGCGGCATCGCCGCGGCGCCGCGCCGCCGTCGCGCGCTCGAGATGCTCGAACGTGTCGGCCTCGCCGCGCAGGCCGATCGCAGCACGGCGCTGCTGTCCGGGGGGCAGCAGCAGCGCGTCGCGCTGGCCCGCGCACTCGTGATCGAACCGAAGCTGCTGCTGCTCGACGAGCCGCTCGCGGCGCTCGACGCCGGGATTCGCCACCAGTTGCGCGACGAGATTCGCGCGCTGCAGCGCGCCTGCGGCGCGACGACGCTGCTCGTCACGCACGACCAGGACGAAGCGCTCAGCATGGCCGATCGCGTGGCGATCGTCGACGGCGGACGCATGCTGCAGGCCGGCACCCCGCGCGACCTGTACGAGCGTCCTGCGACCGCACAGGTCGCGCGTTTCGTCGGCCATTCGACGCTGCTGCGCGGCCGTGTGCTCGCACATGGCGCGGTCGACGTGCGGTTCACGACGCTGTGCGCGGAGACGGGGGCGCACCGGCCGGGCGACACGGTCGACGTGCTGATCCGGCCGGAACACCTGCAACCCGATCCACCCGGGGACGTCGCGAACCGCATCGATGGCCGCGTCGGCGAGGTGCGCTACTTCGGCGCGACACAGCGCTTCGACTTCGTGCCGGCCGGCGCGACCGACGCACTGCTCGGCGAAGGGCGCGAACTGCCCGCGCGCTGCGTGTCGATCGAGCCGCGCCATCTGCTCGTGCTGCCCGCCGCGTGAGCGCGGGCGACCTATTCATTCAACGGAGAATCACGATGTCTGCACGCCGCCACTTTCTTCATGCGACGCGCCGCCGCCTGCTGGCGCTCTGCGCGTTCGCGACCTTCGCGCCGGCGTTGGCCCATGCCGCGTCGCTGTATCCCGGCGAGGATGCGCTGTACGAGAAGGCCGCCGACGAAGGGCTCGTCGTGTCGTTCGACACGGGCCCGGAATGGGCGAACTGGAAGTCGCTGTTCGCCGAATTCCGCAAGCGTTACCCGAAGGTCGAGATCACGTACAACGACATCGGCTCGGCGGCCACGGTCGTCGCGCTCGACAAGTCGCGACGCCGCCCGCAGGCCGACACGGCGTACTACTTCGCGGCGTCGGCGCTCGATGCGACGGCCAAGGACGTCGTCGCGCCGTTCAAGCCGGTCAATTTCGACAAGCTGCCCACGGTGTTTCGCGCGGCCGACGGCCGCTGGTTCGCGGTGCACTCGCTGAACATCGCGTTGCTCGTCAACAAGAAGCTCGTGAAGAACGTGCCGCAGCGCTGGTCCGACCTGCTGAAGCCCGAATATCGCAATGCGGTCGTCTATCTCGACCCGCGCTCGACCGGGCAGGGGCAGGTCGCCGTGTTCGCCGCCGCCTATGCGAACGGCGGCAGCGTCGACAACCCGAAGCCTGGCGCGGAGTTTTTCGGCAAGCTGAAGCAGGCGGGCAACGTGCTGCGCGTCGAGGGGACGACGCCGTACGCGAAATTCGTCAAGGGCGAGATTCCGATCCTGATCGGCTACGAGAACGACGGGCTCAAGGCCAAGTACACGGACGGCATGGGCGATGCGGCCGAAGTCGTGATCCCGCAGGACGGCAGCGTATCGGCGCCGTATGCCATGAGTCTCGTGAAGAACGGACCGAATCCGGCCGCCGCGCAGTTGTGGCTCAACCTCGTGATGAGCGACGTCGGACAGGGGCTGTTCGCGCAGGGCTATGTGCGCCCGGCCGTGCCCGGCACGCCGGTCGCGCAGGACGTCGCGGCGAAGCTGCCGAACGCGCCGCAGGTGCGTCCGCTCGACGTCGCGAAGGTCGCGACGCACAAGGCCGAAGTCGACCAGCTCTGGTCGCAGGCCACGCTCGGCAAGTAAGGGGCGCGCGATGCGGGTTTCGTCCATGCGGCATGGCGTCCTGCGCCGCTACGGCGCGGTGCCGGCGGCCGCGCTGTTCGCGGTGTGCTTCGCGCTGCCGCTCGCCGCGCTCGTCGGTGCCGCATTCGAAGGCGGCGGTCGCGCCTTCGCCGCGGTGTTCGGCGATCCGCTCGTCGCCGACGCGATCGTGCGTTCGCTGGCGCTCGCGATCGGCGCCGGCACGCTGTCCGTCGCCGTTGGCGTGCCGGTGGCGTTCGTGCTGGCCGGGCAGTCGCCGGCGCGCCGCCGCTGGTCGCTCGCGCTGCTCGGCGTGCCGCTCGCCTTCTCCGGCCTCGTGATCGCGTACGGCTTCATCCTCGTGTTCGGCCGCGCCGGTTTCGTGACGATGCTGCTGGCGTCGCTCGGCGCGGACCCGACCGTGGTCGGCGGCGCGATCTACTCGATGCCGGGGCTCGCGTTCGCCTATGCGTATTACCTGATCCCGCGCGTCGCGCTGATGCTCTACCCGGCGCTCGCGAATCTCGACCGGCGGCCGCTCGAGGCGGCGCTGACGCTCGGCGCGCGGCCGTGGCGCGCGTGGTTCGACGTCGCGTGGCGCGAGCTGTGGCCGTCGATCGCGTCCGCGTGGTGCCTCGTGGGTGCGATCGCGCTCGGCACGTACGGCACGGCGCTCGCGCTGGCCGGCACGCAGGTCAACATCCTGCCGCTGCTGATGTATCTGAAGCTGTCCGACGGACAGACCGATTTCTCGCAGGCCGCCGTGCTGTCGATCGTGCTGACGGCGCTTTGCACCTGCGTTCTTGCACTGGGGGAAGGACTTGCACGGCAACGACGTCATTGAATGGTCGGACGACACGCGCGCCGCGCTGGCGCAACTCGCGCAGCGACAGCGCGGCGCGCAACCGCACCGGATGCCGGTCGGCGTGATCGGGCCGCGCGACGCGACGGACACGCAGCTCGCCGTCGCCGAGCGGATCGCGTACGGGATCGCGGCGACGGGGATCGCGATCGTCGGCGGCGGCAAGCAGGGCGTGATGGAGGCCGCCGCGCGCGGCGCGCGGGCCGCGGGTGGATGTGCGATCGGGCTGCTGCCCGAGGATGATGCGCGGGACGCGAATCCGTATCTGACCGTTGCGCTGCCGACCGGGCTCGGCATTACGCGCAACGCGCTGATCGCGCGCGCGTCAGTGTGCCTGATCGCGGTCGGCGGCGGTCTCGGCACGCTGTCGGAAATCGCGCTGGGGCTGCAATGGGGCAAGCCGGTGTTCGGCATCTGCGACGCGCCGCAGGTGGCGGGCGTCGAGCGTTTCGACGAAGCGGGCCTGCTCGTCGCGCGCGTTGCGCGATGGCTGTCCGGTTCGGAGCAGGTCGGCTTGAAATGAGGGGCATGACGCGCCATATTGGCCGCGTACGTTGTTCCTCATTGATGAGAAAAAGGAAATCCGATGCGTCTGCTGCTTGCCCTCTTGCTGCCGTGGTTCCAGTTCTTCACGATCGGCCGCCCAATCGCCGGTGTGATCTGCCTGATCCTGCAGCTCACGATCATCGGCTGGCTGCCGGCCGCGATCTGGTCGGTGTATGCGCTGAGCCAGTACAAGACCGATCGCAAGATCGAGGCGGCGCTGCGCGAGCGGCGGTAGGGGAGAGGCGCGCGGCGCCGGCGAGGCCGGCGAATCGGAAACATCGGCCGGCGATATGAAAACGGCCGCTCCGATCGTCGTTCGATCGAAGCGGCCGCGCAGCTTACTTCACCGCGAACAGCGTCAGGTTCATGAAGATCTTGAACGCATAGCCGAGCGTGACGGCGCCGAGCACGCCGCCCGCCCACAGCACGACGAACCACATCCAGCCGCGCATCCGCGGCCGCGGCGCGTCGGGCTGGCGAGCGGCGGAATCAGTGGTGGTAGTAATGCTGGTCTTCATGGCGCACCTTGCCTCGGAATACCCAGTAACCCATCGTCGTGTAGGCGATGATGATCGGGAGGATAACCGCTGCGCCGACCAGCGTGAAGGTCTGGCTCGAACGCGGTGCCGCCGCTTCCCAGATCGTCATCGTCTGGGGAATCGCATACGGGAACAGCGTGACGAGCAAGCCGACGTAGCCGAGCAGCACGAGCGCCAGCGCGAGCACGAACGGCGTCATGTCGTGTCGGTCGCGCACCGCGCGACGCATCCACACCGCGCACCCGGCGACCAGGAACGGCACCGGCAGCAGGCGCCAGAACAGCCCCGAATCGAACCAGCGCTGCGCGATGGCCGGATCCTGCAGCGGCGTCCACAGGCTGACGACCGCGATGAAGCCGAGCAGCACGACGGTCAGCGGCCACACGACGCGATGCAGGCGCCGTTGCAGGTCGCCTTCCGTCTTCGCGACGAGCCAGCAGCAGCCGAGCAGCGCATACGTGACAATCAGGCCGAGGCCCGTCAGCAGGCTGAACGGCGTGAGCCAGTCGAACGCGCCGCCGGCGTACACGCCGTCCTTCACGTCGATGCCCTGCAGGAACGCGCCGAGCGCGATCCCCTGGAACAGCGTCGCGCCGGCCGAGCCGCCGATGAACGCGAGATCCCACAGCTGCTTCGTGCGGCGCGCCTTCGCGCGGATCTCGAACGACACGCCGCGGAAGATGAGGCACACCAGCATGAAGATCAGCGGCAGGTACAGCGCCGACAGCACCGTCGAGTAGACGACCGGGAACACCGCGAACAGCCCGGCGCCGCCGAGCACGAGCCACGTCTCGTTGCCGTCCCACACGGGCGCGACGGTGTTCATCATCAGGTCGCGTTCCTTCTCGTCCGGGAAGAACGGGAAGACGATGCCGATGCCGAGGTCGAAGCCGTCGAGCACGACGTACATGAAGAGCCCCAATGCGATGATCGCGGCCCAGATTACGGTGACGTCCATAGGTTTTCTCGTTTGCGAATGGGGTGGGCTCAGACGGTCTCGATCAGCTCGTCGACGGCCGACATCGGGCGGCGCGCGGTGTGATCGGGGCGCGTGTCGGGTATGTCGTGTTTCGGGTCGTGCTTGACGTCGGGCAGCGCGGGGCCGGCCTTCATCAGCTTCAGCATGTAATACACGCCGGTGCCGAACACGAGGAAGTACACGATCACGAACGTCATCATCGACAGGCTGACCTGCTGCACCGAAAGCGGCGACACGGCCTGCGCGGTGCGCATCACGCCATACACGACCCACGGCTGGCGGCCCGCTTCGGTCGTCACCCAGCCCGCGAGCAACGACACGAAGCCGGTCGGACCCATCACGAGCGCGAAGCGCTGGAACCACTTCGATTCATACAGCGTGCCGCGGCGGCGCAGCAGCCACGCGAGCGCGGCGAGGCCGATCATCGCGAAGCCGAGGCCGACCATGATCCGGAAGCTCCAGAACACGACCGTCGAGTTCGGGCGGTCCTCGGGCGGGAAGTCCTTGAGCCCGCGGATCTCGCCGTCCCAGCTGTGCGTGAGGATCAGGCTGCCGAGATGCGGCACCTTCACCGCGTAGCGGGTGGTCTCCGCCTGCATGTCCGGAATGCCGAACAGGTTGAGCGCGGTGCCGCCCTTTTCGGTATCCCACAGCCCTTCGATCGCGGCGATCTTCGCGGGCTGGTGCTTCAGCGTGTTGATGCCGTGCTGGTCGCCGATCACGGCCTGCAGCGGCGCGAGCACCAGCAGCAGCCACAGCGCCATCGAGAACATCTTCTTCACGCCCTTGTCGCGGCGCCCCTTCAGCAGGTGCCAGGCGCCCGTCGCGGCCACGACGAGCGCGGCGACGATGAACGCGGCGATCGCCATGTGGAACAGGCGGTACGGGAACGACGGGTTGAAGATGATCGCGAACCAGTCGGTCGGCACGATGCGGCCGTCGACGATCTCGAAACCTTGCGGCGTCTGCATCCAGCTATTCGACGCGAGGATCCAGAACGTCGAGATCAGCGTGCCGATCGCGACCATCAGCGTCGCGCCGAAGTGCGCGCGCGGACTCACGCGATTCCAGCCGAACAGCATGATGCCGAGGAAGCCGGCTTCGAGGAAGAACGCGGTCATCACCTCGTACATCAGCAGCGGGCCGGTGACGGCGCCGGCGAAGCTCGAGAAGCCCGACCAGTTCGTGCCGAACTGATAGCTCATCACCACGCCGGAGACGACGCCCATCCCGAACGCGACCGCGAAGATCTTCGACCAGAACAGGCAGAGTGTTTTGTAGTACTGCTTGCCGGTCTTCAGCCAGCGATATTCGAGCACGGCGATGAAGCTGGCGAGGCCGATGCTCAGCGCCGGGAAGACGATGTGAAAGGAGACGGTGAACGCGAATTGCAGGCGGGCCAGATCGAGGGCCGAAAAAGCGGTGTCCATACCAGTTGACCGAGGCTGACGATACCCGCCGGCGGGTGCCGGCGGACCCCGGCCGACGGGGCATCGGGGTTGGCTGGAGTATGTGCCGCGATATTGCGCCGCGAAATGCGCCAACTCGTCGCAGATGTCCAGTCCGCCGCGCGCGTTTTCGGGATAAATCGTTGATTCGTATCAACAACACCGGTCGCCACGTGCGCGATCGTGACGTGGCGGTCTGTCGCACGTGCGTCAATATGGCGCGTCGCGTCATCGGAACGGCGCGTTGCGAACCGGCGTGCTGCGTGGCGCCGCCGCCTGTGGCCAGTCCGTTTCGGCGCGTTGGCGCGTAACGCGTGCAGTCCCGCTGGCGGGCCCTGGCTGACGGGGCCGGTTACATGGGTAACGTCGCGCAACATTGGCGCCCGCGCCCGTAATGGCTGGCGAATCGCGCACGGCGTAGCGTTCGATACGTCGGGTTCGTATCGACGAACCGTCCTGCCGGAGAACGTGACGTGAATGGATTGAAGCTCGCGCTGGGCGCGGTCGCGGCGGTGGCCGTCGCGACGGGCGGCGTCGCGCATGCCGCCCGGGTCGGCGTGTACGTCGGCCCTGGTTACCCGTATTACTACCCGGTCGTTCCGGCGCCGTACTACTACCCGCCGCCCGTCGTCGTGGTGCCCGTCGATCCCGGTCCGCCGCCGGAGTACGTCGAGAAGGACCAGCCGCAGCAAGGCGGCGGCGCGGACGTCTGGTACTACTGCGACGCGTCGAAGCATTACTACCCGTATGTGAAGACCTGCAAGTCGGGCTGGCGATCGGTGCCGGCGCGGCCGCAATGAGGGAGGCCCGACGATGAACCCCATGATTCGATCGCTGCGCGTGCCGGCCGTGCTGGCGCTGGCCGGCCTGCTCGGCGCGTGCGCGTACGTGCCGACCGGGCCCAGCGTGATGTCGCTGCCGGGCACCGGCAAGTCGTTCGACCAGTTCCGCGTCGACGATGCGAACTGCCGCCAGTACGCGTTCCAGCAATCGGGCGGCGTGAGCGCCGGGCAGGCGTCCACCGCGAGCGCGGTCGGCAGCGCGGCCGTCGGCACCGCGCTCGGCGCGGCCGCGGGCGCCGCGTTCAACGGCGGCTCCGGCGCGGCCGTCGGCGCGGGTGCCGGGCTGCTCGCGGGTAGCGTCGTGGGCGCGGGCGCCGCGCAGGGCTCGGCCTACGACGTCCAGCGCCGCTACGACTACGCGTATCTGCAATGCATGTACGCAACCGGCAACCGCGTGCCGGTGCCGGGAGGGATGAGCGGCGGATATGTCGGAGGCGCGCAGCGCGCGGCGCCGCCGATGCCGCCGCCGGGTGTCCAGCCGCCGCCGCCGCGCTATTGACGATGCCGCCCCGAATGCCGGCCTCCCCGCCCCGGCGCGGGGCGCGTCGCTTCGTGCCGGTCGCGGGGGGATCGTGCGTCGGGCGCGCACGATCGCGCGCCGCTTCCTTGTGCGGCGCGATGCATCGGCAGGCGCTGCGCGAATTGCGTACACTCTGAGTCTCGTTTCGGCAGGGCCGGGCGCATCGGTTCCGGTCCGCGTTCACTCAGGGCACGAAGATGATCGATTTACGCAGCGATACCGTCACACGTCCGAGCCAGGCGATGCTGGCCGCAATGACTGCCGCCGAAGTCGGCGACGACGTATGGGGCGACGACCCGACCGTGCTGCGCCTGCAGGCGGTCGCGGCCGAGCGGGCCGGCAAGGAGGCCGGCCTGTTCTTCCCGAGCGGCACGCAAAGCAACCTGGCTGCGCTGATGGCGCATTGCGAACGCGGCGACGAATACATCGTCGGCCAGCTCGCCCACACCTACAAGTACGAAGGCGGCGGCGCGGCCGTGCTCGGCAGCATCCAGCCGCAGCCGATCGAGAATGCGCCGGACGGCACGTTGCCGCTCGCGAAGATCGCCGCGGCGATCAAGCCGCTCGACAACCACTTCGCCCGCACGCGCCTGCTCGCGCTCGAAAATACGATCGGCGGCCAGGTATTGCCGGACGGCTATGTGCAGGAAGCCGTCGCGCTCGCGCGCAGCCGCGGGCTGGCGACCCACCTCGACGGCGCGCGCGTGTGCAATGCGGCCGTCGCGTCGGGCCGCCCGATCGCCGAGCTGTGCGCGCCGTTCGATACCGTGTCGATCTGCTTCTCGAAAGGGCTCGGCGCGCCGGTCGGTTCGGTACTGGTCGGCAATCGCGCGCTGGTCGAGCGCGCGCAGCGCTGGCGCAAGGTGCTCGGCGGCGGGATGCGGCAGTCCGGCATTCTCGCGGCGGCCTGCCTGTATGCGCTCGACCACAACGTCGAGCGGCTCGCCGACGATCACGCGAACGCCGCGCATCTCGCCGCCGGCCTCGCGCGCATCGAGCCGGTGAAGGTGCTGTCGCACGCGACGAACATGGTGTTCGCGCAATTCCCCGAAGCCGATTGCGCGCCGCTCGAGGCGTGGCTGAAGGAACGCGGGATCCTCACGCAGATGCTGTACGCGTCGCGCTTCGTCACGCACTGCGACGTGTCGCGCGCGGATATCGATACCTTCATCGACGCGGTCGGCGCGTATTTCGCGCAGCGGCGCGCGTAAGGTGGAATGCGCCGGCCGGCCCGGGGGTGCAGGCGCGGCGCGAAGCGGGAGTGGGGAGGCGACGGGGCGGTGCTGTGGCCCGTCTGTCGATATCTGGCGTGCCGGTGGACTACGCGTGCCGGGGCATGTCGGCGGGCGGCGTGCCGTCGCGGAACAGTGCTTTCAGCTGCGTGCGAAGTTCGGCGCTGTCGGTGTGCTGATGCACCGAGACCGCATGCTGCACGGCGGCCTCCAGTAGTTCGTTGTCGGAGTCGGCGGAAATCGCGACCGAGCAATGCATCGCGCTGGGAAACTCACGGCAATCGATATAGCGGCGGGACATGATGTTCTCCTCACGGGAAAGGGAACGGCCGGATGGGCGTGATCGGCCGCGCGGCGCGTTCGCGAGGCCGACGAAAAAAGTATAGGCGACGTGCCGGCGACGCTGGTCACGACAGCGGCGCGAGTAGCCGGCGCGCCGCTTCGACCACCCGCGTGGACAGCGACGCCATCGTCGGCGACTGCACGGTCCATGCGTGCCAGTACAGCGCGATATCGGTCGGATGCATGGGCGCGAGATCGACGAGCCCCTGCGCGTCGAGCGGCGCGCCGCCGATCAGCGGCTCCGGCACCATCGCGTAGCCGAGCCCGTGCCGCACCGCCGCGAAATGCGCGTGCGTGCCCGGCACGTAATGGCACGGATACGCGCCTTCGGGCAACCCGAATTTCTCCTTGAGGAACGTGGACTGCAGCGTGTCGCGCCGCGAATACGCGACGACCGGTGCGACGCGCGCGCTCGTGCGGCTCAGGCCGCGCGGGAACCAGCGCCCGGCGAACGCGGCGGCCGCGAGCAGCCGGTAGCGCATCGTGCCCAGCGGCGTCGCGACGCAGCCCCGCATCGGTTTCGGCTCGGTCGTCACGCAACCGACGGCCATCCCGCTTTCGAGCAGCGCGAACGTGTGATCCTGATCCTCGACGATCAGCTCGAACAGGATGCGCTCGCCCGCGAGCACCGACGTCAGTGCGGGCAGGAACCAGGTGCCGAGGCTGTCGGAGTTCAGCGCGATCGTGACCGAGATCGGCGATTCGCGCTCGGCCGCGAGCGTGCTTTGCAGGTCGGCCTGCAGCAGCGCGACGCGGCGCAGGTGCTGCAGCACGCGCTGTCCGGCCACCGTCGGCCGGCACGGACGCGTGCGCAGCACGAGCGGCGTGCCGAGGCTCGCTTCCAGCGCGCGCACCCGCTGCGTGACGGCGGATGCGGTCACGTGCAGGCGCACGGCGGCCTGCTCGAAGCTGCCGGTGTCGGCGACGGCCAGCAGCGCGGCGGCCTGTTTCGGATCGATCGTCATCGACATGTATCACATAGACCGAGACAGGTTGTCATACTTAAAACGATGAAGCCTTGGTAGTCATGGCATTGGGGCCGATCATGATGCTTGACGATCAAGTGTGGCATGGAAATCGGTCCCACCTTGGGACCAAACTGTGACCGATTCGGCATGATGTGCCAGATGGTCTGGCGCAAGATGCGCATATCGGAGAACCATGTCGTAACTCGACCATCCACCCAACTCCTTCAGACGCTCAAGCGGTGTGCCACTCTGAGCGTGCCAGCTAGCCCAAGTGTGCCGTACATCGTGAAATCGAAAATTCTCGATGTTCGCGCGCGCGCACGCGGCGAGCCATTGCTCTCGATCCCACGACGTGATCCGCTTGCCGTTTCGGACGAATACAAACCGGTGGTGCTTGCCGATCTGCTTGCGTATCAGTGCGATCGCCTCGCTGTTCAGAGGGACGCCGATCGACTTGCCTGCTTTTGCCTGATCTGGATGAATCCATGCGCGCCGGGCAACCAAATCGAGTTCCCGTTTGGCGAGTACGAGAAGATGGCGCAGCGATCTTCGATCGCTGAAGGGACGTGCGATCGTCAGTCTGAACGACCATCCGGATATTCGGCGTGCTTTCGACGGGTTTCACATCGAGACCGTGCCAATTCAATACACGGTTGGTGGCGGAAAGGGGGGTGAGCGAAACGAGCTGATCATCTTTAGTTGGGATGACGCGGCGCAGCCTGTCGGACTGTTCTAACGACAGATGATCGGTGGGGCGGTAGCCCCACCTCCGTCAAATACTCGCATAGGTCGGCAGGAGATCCTGATCAACGAGGCGGATCTCGATGCGATTTGCGACCTCGACGTGCTCGGGATTGTCGACAGAGAACGTGCCATCGATCACGCTGACGACGATCGTGCCAGTCTGCTTTCCGGAAGCCTCGACCGGAATAAGGGCGCGTGCCTCCGGTACCTGTTGTTGCGTGATGATCTTCGGTAGGTACAGCATCCAGCCGACGCCCGGCTTGTCATCGAAAACCTGCTTCGATGCGTATTTCCGTGGGGCGACGGGGAGGTATCCGGAATCTTGTGTGTGAGGCGGGTTAAGACTCAGATTCCGATGTTGAATCGCTCCGGGTAAAGCAGCGCAAACTGGGTCATCGCGCTCTTCCAATCGTGCCGGGAGCCGGTCCACTTGGCAACGACGTTGCGCAGCGCCAGCCAGATCAGCTTGAGCGCGGCCTCGTCCGATGGGAAGTGGCCGCGCGCTTTGATGATCTTCCGAAGCTGCATGTGCAGCGACTCAATGGCGTTGGTCGTATATACAATTTTCCGGATGTCCGGCGCGAAGGCATAGAACGGAATCACCTGATCCCAAGCCCGGCGCCAGAGGGCGGCAATCGGTGGGTATTTCGTACCCCACGGGCTCGCGTCGAATGCATCCAGCGCCACGGCGGCCGCTTCGGCCGACGGTGCCCGATAGACCTCCTTGAGCGCCGCTGCGACCGATTTCCGGTCTTTCCAGCTGGCGAAGTCCAGCGAGTTCCGGATCAGATGCACGATGCAGGTCTGGACCGTCGTTTCCGGGAACACCGTATTGATCGCTTCCGGGAAGCCCTTCAGGCCATCGACCACGGCAATCAGGATGTCCTGCACGCCACGCAGCTTCAGGTCGTTCACCACCCGCAGCCAGAACTTGGCCCCCTCGGTCTGCTCGATCCAGAGGCCCAGAACGTCCCGCGTGCCGTCGCGGCGCACGCCCAGCGCCAGATAGATCGCCTTGTTGCGCACCACGCCTTCGTCGCGGATCTTGACGCGCAAGGCGTCGAAGAACACGACCGGGTACATCGGCTCGAGCGGCCGCTGCTGCCACTCACGCACTTCGTCGATCACCGCGTCAGTGACCGTGCTGATGAAGTCCGGCGACACTTCGATGCCGTACATCTCCTGCAGGAAGCCCTGAATCTCCCGCACGCTCATGCCGCGTGCGTACATCGCGATGATCTTGTCGTCGAAGCCGGTGAAGCGTCGCTCGCCCTTGGCGATCAGCACCGGATCGAAGGTGCCTGCGCGGTCGCGCGGAATCTCGACGTCGAGCAGGTCGTCGTCGGTCGCGATGCGCTTGCGGCTGGTGCCGTTGCGATGGTTCGTGCTGCCGGCCGGCTTGGCTTCGCCCTTCTCGTAGCCGAGGTGGTGGGCCAACTCGCCGCCCAGTGCGCGCTCGAAGATCGCCTTCTTGAGCGCAGCAAGCTGCTCGTTGATCGTCGCCCGGTCCAGCGTCCCGGGCACCAGTTGCTTGATCAGTTCCGGGTCCAGGTTCAAGCCCTTGCCCGGTTCTATCATCACTTCTTCCTTGCGTTTGCGTGGCATAAAAGTGGCTCCTTGGCCTTCAGTTTATGCCTCACACACAAAGGTTCGGATAGGCTCCGAAATCGACGTTCTGCCAATTCCACTCGTCACTCCAGCGGCACTCGGCGGTATCGAATGCGAAGCCAGTGATGCGTGCCTGATAACGGTACGACGTCCAGTTTACGCCGTGATTCATCCGCTGAAGCCGGCCTCCTTCCGGCGGGCATTTCTTGCAGCTTTCGCCGGTTCGCGGAATCGCGCGGACGTCTGGCTTTGCGTCACTTTTGTCCTGCGGTGTATCACCCGACAGACTCCCCGTTCCCGCCACTGCCGCCCCGCCCAACAAGGCTGCGCCAGCGCGTGCCAATAGCGGCCCAAGCTCTGCCGCCGCCGCTTCTATCACCGGTCCTACCAGTCCCGCCATCTCGAGATCGCGGTGATCGGAGACGGCTCGAGCATGTACTCGACCCAGGCGATCTGGTCGGCCATACATCTGCGCTTGCCCATCACGTTCGTGATTCTGAACAACACGCGCTACGCGGCGTTACAGGATTTCGCGCCGGTGTTCGGCTTCGGTCCGCAAGACCCCGTGCAGGGTACCGACCTGCCCGGTCTCGATTTCGTGAAGATCGCCGCCGGCATGGGATGCCCGGGCGAGCGCCCGACCGACGCCGACGGCCTGCGCGACGCGCTACGAAGCGCGCTCGCGGCGAACGGTCCGTCACTCGTCGAAATCGAGGTCGCGTAAGCCGCCCTCGCCCCCCGAACAATCCAGGAGACAAACGATGAAGACAGTGTCGATGCTCATCGACGGTGAGCAAGTTATGGCACGCAGCGGCGCGATGTTCGAGCGCCGCAATCCGCTTGACGGTGCGGTGGCGTCGCGCGCGCCCGCCGCGACCGTCGAAGATGCCGAGGCAGCAGCGGATGCTGCGGCCCGCGCGTTCCCGATCTGGTCGGGCTTCGGTCCGCTCAAGCGGCGCGAACTGCTGACGGCTGCGGCCCATGCGCTCGAAGCCAGGTCCGAGGACTTTGCCGCGGCAATGGCATCCGAGACCGGCGCATCTGGCCTGTGGGCCGGCTTCAACGTTCATCTGGCGGCCCAGGGCTTGCTCGAAGCCGCCGCGATGACCACGCAAATTGGCGGCGAACTGATCCCGTCGGACGTCCCCGGCAGCCTTGCAATGGGCATGCGCCAACCGGCGGGCGTCGTCCTTGGCATCGCGCCCTGGAACGCTCCCGTCATTCTGGGTGTGCGCGCAATCGCACTGCCGCTCGCATGCGGCAACACGGTGGTGTTGAAGGGCTCGGAGATTTGTCCGGCCACGCACGGCCTGATCATCGAGGCGATGCAGGAGGCCGGATTGCCGCCCGGTACGGTGAATTTCATCACGAACGCCCCGTCAGACGCAGCCAGTATCGTCGACGCGCTGGTCGCCCATCCCAAGGTCCGACGGGTCAACTTCACGGGTTCGACACGCGTGGGGCGCCTGATCGCGGAACAATGCGCCCGTCATCTGAAACCGGCAGTGCTCGAACTCGGCGGCAAGGCGCCGTTCATCGTGCTTGACGATGCGGACATTGACGCTGCGGTCGATGCGGCAATCTTCGGTGCATTCGCCAATTCGGGGCAAATCTGCATGTCGACCGAGCGCATTATCGTCGACGAACAGATCGCCGATGAATTCGTCGAGCGGCTCGCCGTGCGCGCGCGTGCGCTGCCGCTCGGCGATCCGCGAAACGGCCCGGTGGTTCTCGGCTCGGTCGTCGACATGAGCACGGTCGAGCGCTGTAACGCACTGATCGACGATGCGCTCGCGCACGGCGCCACACTGGTGAATGGCGGAAAGGCTGACACCACCCTCATGCCCGCCACGTTGCTCGATCACGTCACACCGGCGATGCGCATTTACCACGACGAATCATTTGGACCGGTGAAGCCGATCGTGCGCGTGCGCGGCGAGGAAGCCGCGATCGCTTGCGCGAACGACAATCCCTATGGTCTCGCGTCGGCCGTGTTCAGTCGCGACAGCGCACGCGCGATGAACGTCGCTCGACGAATCGAATCGGGCATTTGCCATATCAACGGGCCGACGGTACACGACGAGGCGCAAATGCCGTTCGGCGGCGTAAAGGACAGCGGTTTCGGCCGATTCGGCGGCCATTCGGGTATCGCGGAGTTCACCGACTTGCGGTGGATCACCCTGCAGACCAGCCCCCGCCACTACCCGTTCCGAGGAGCACGCCATGCAGATCGCAATTTTGGGCGCCGGCGCAATGGGTTCGTTCTTTGGCGGCCGTCTCGCGCTGGCCGGTCATTCGGTCAGCCTGCTCGATATCGACGACGCTCATCTCGCATCGATTCGCGACAACAGCCTGCGGCTTTCGACCGATTCCGGCGAGCAGATCGTGCGCAATCTGGTCGCGCTCAAACCGGAAGAAGCCACCTGGCCAGTCGACCTCGTCGTCGTCTTCACGAAGACGATGCATACGAGCGCAGCACTTGCTGCCGCAAGCGCTGCGCTAGGCCCCGACTCCGCCATCCTTCCCTTGCAAAACGGTTTGGGGAACGCCGAACGACTCAGCCAATCGGCATCGCCCGATCGGGTCATGGTCGGTGTGACCACGTGGCCCGCCGACAAGTCGGAACCTGGCGCGGTCAGCTCACATGGTCAAGGCACGATCCGGCTGATGAGCGCGAACGGCGCGCATACGAGCGCGCTCGAGCAGACGGTCCACGCTTTGAATGACGCTGGTCTGTCATGCAAGGTCGATCCCGATGTCTGGGCCGCGATCTGGGAGAAGGTTGCGTTCAACGCCGCCCTCAACAGTCTGTGTGCCGTGACGCAATGCATGGTCGGCGAGCTGACGAATACCGCTGACGGCGAAGTACTGGCGCTGAAGATCGTATCGGAGGTTGTCGCCGTGGCACGTGCGTTCGGGATTTCGGCAAATGAGGCGCACGTGGCGTCGAATGTGCGCGATGCGCTCGCCCACCATCGCACGCATCGGCCATCGATGCTGCAGGACGTGCTGGCTGGCCGGCGTACCGAGATCGAAGCGATCAACGGTGCAGTTGTCGAGGCCGCCAGCAAAGTCGGTGCGGAGGTGCCGTATACGAACAGCCTGGCCTGCCTCGTCCGACTCGTCGAGGCCCGCGCTCGTTAGTCGATCAGGGCGACAGCTCGACACGGAAGCGCATGTCGGCTGTCGCCAAGCATGTCGTTGAACCATTCGCCAACACATCCACGCAGCCGGCCGCGGTGCGGACATTTCAAAGACAAGGGCCCGCTGCGCGCCTCAGGAGACAAAATGGACCAGTCCCTTCCCGCGTCGTCCGAGACGCGAACCTCGTCACGCGGCGCCAGCCTGTACGGCGGTGAATCGGTCGATATCGGGCACACGCTCGATCACGGTCCATACGCACTCGTACAGCGAATCGCTGTCGTCCTTGCAGCGCTTTCCATTGTCGTGGACGGCTTCGACAGTCAAATCATCGGCTTTGCGATCCCGGTCCTAATCAAGGAATGGGGCGTAACACGCGGAGCCTTTGCGCCTGTCGTCGCGGCCGGGTTGATCGGCATGGGAATCGGCAGCGCAGTGGCAGGCCTGTTCGCCGATCGATTCGGGCGTCGCTGGGCCGTCATCGCGAGCGTGCTGATTTTCGGCACTGCGACTTGCGCGATCGGGTTCGCGCCGAACATTGCCGTCATCGCGATGCTGCGCTTCTTGGCAGGCCTGGGTATCGGTGGAGCGCTGCCCACGTCGACGACCATCACGGCCGAATTCACACCGGCCCGTTATCGGACGCTTGCGGTAACCGCAACCATCGTTTGCGTACCGCTTGGCGGGATGCTCGCCGGATTGTTCGCGGGGCAAGTATTGCCATCGTACGGATGGCGTGGCCTGTTCGTTGCGGGCGGCATCCTGCAGCTCGTCCTGGGCATCGTGTTGCTCGTCATGCTGCCTGAATCGCCCCGCTACCTCGCGCGCCGTCGGCATCGGCGGCCCTACCTCGTGCGTCTGCTCGCACGCATGGGCCGTCAACTCCACTCCGACACCACGTTCACCGATGCACGCGAGCAGCAAACCGAGAAGCAGACCGGATTCCTGACCCTGTTCCGCGAAGGTCGCGCGCGAGATACGGTATCGATCTGGAGCGCATTCTTTGCATGCTTGCTTGCCGTCTATGCGGCGTTCAGCTGGCTGCCCGCCATGCTGACAAGCGAGGGCTTGTTGGTCGCGATCGCGGGCTACGGATTAACTGCTTACAATCTCGGCGGCGTGCTCGGCGCACTCGCGTGTGCGGTGGCAATCGCTCGCTACGGTTCGCGCGGCCCCCTGCTTCTGTGCTACATCGGGGGCGCCGTCAGCGCGTGGCTGATCCTGGGTGTCGACCTGAAGCATCAGACGACATTGCTGGTCATTGGACTTGGGCTGCACGGCCTGTTCGTCAACGCCGTCCAATCGACGATGTATGCGCTCTGCGCATATGTCTATTCGACCGGCGTCCGGGCAACTGGCACTGCATCCGCACTCGCTTTCGGCCGGCTCGGGACAATTCTCAGCGCATTTGCCGGTGCGACCGTGTTTACTGCGACCGGTGGAACCGGCTACCTGCTGATGCTGGGCTCGGCGATGACGGTCGTGTTCGCAGCGCTTGCCGTCGTCCGTCAGCATATTCCCGCATCCGCAGATTCGAGGCGAGGTTAGTCATACGAATTTCCGGTGACAATCGCCGATTGACGCCGGAAATTGGCGGAACCATATTTCTCAAAATGGATCATGTGACGCAGCCGTCTGCCGTTGGAAGATCGAAGAATGGGATCGCCTGATACCTCGAACGCGAATTGTCGCGTTAACGAATCGCTTGTATCGCTCGCCAAATGGGAGCAGGCGGCAGCGCAATGCTGCGTTCCGCTTGTCATATCGCACGAACGGGATGCGCACTTCGCGGGAAACATACAAAGCGCGACGATCGCCGACGTCTGCGTCTCGCGAATATCCGGTGGGCGGCACGTCGCCGAGCATGATGTCGCGTCGATCTCCAACACGGATGGAGACTATATCCTTGCCAGTCTGCAACTGCAGGGGGCCGGCAGGTTGATTCAGGACGGACGTTCCGCGTCCGTCGAACATTACGACCTCGTTTTTTTTGACTCGCGCAGACCGTTTCGCTGGGAGCTCTCCCAGCCGTTCGACCAAATTTGCATACGGTTCCCGATGTCGCTGGTCACGTACCGGATCCCGCTTCGAGACACCTTCGTCGCGCATACGATCTCCGGCACGGAAGGCCTTGGCATGCTCGTGGCTCAACACCTCATAACGCTGTGCGCCGAACGCGATCGGCTCGCCCGATCTCCCAGCGCGCCGCAAATTTCCACATCGGCTGCAGATATGGTCGGCGGGCTACTGGCGGAGTGGATGCAAGTCCGCCCTGGCCCTCGAACCAATCTTCATTCGATGCACTTGCAACAATTGCGTCAGTTCATCTCGAACAATCTGCGGAATCCCGATTTGAATGCCGACATGGCGGCGGCGGCGCTGGGCATGTCGGCACGCTATCTTCATCGCCTCGTTCAACAGGATGAAACCACCATCGGCCGGATGATTCTCGTCGCCAGACTGGAGCGCTGTGCGCAGTGGCTCTCGCTGAAATGCTATGCGAATTGCACTATCGAGCAGATCGCGGGAACCTGGGGATTTGCGAGCGCGGCGCATTTCAGTCGAGCGTTTCGTGCTCATTACATGAAAACGCCGCGCGAATACCGGCTAATCCATCAATCGACGGCGTCCTGACGATCGTCGGTGTCGTTCGGTGCACCATCCCGCATCGGCAGTTGCGACCTGCACGACGCATCATTCTGGCCGGCATGCTCCACGCACCGCCGCGGTTGCTTGTCGAACCAGAGTCGTAAGACGTCGGGGCGCGCGTAGTGCCCGACAGGATCCGCTGCCGCCTTCGCGAGCGAGATGCGCGCGAGATCGATGTCGACGTACAGCAACCCTTCCGCCGTTTCCGGCAGTTTCTCGACGAGCGATGCACCGTCCGGCCCATACGCCACGGCATGCCCGCCGCCGGCACGGATCATTGCACGCTTGTCTGCCGTGTCGCACAACATGTCGACCATTTGCTCGCTGATCACCGCGCACGGCGCGAGCACGAAGCACGAGCCCTCGACCGCATAAACCCGGCTGACCGCGTTGTTCACCTCATGGCCGAGGGCTGGCGCGAATTCATACATGGAGAAACTCGGCCAGGCCGCGACGTGCACCTGTTCGTGCTGCGCATACATCGCATACTTGGCCAGGGGCTGAACGTGCTCCCAGCAACACAATGCACCGACGCGGCCGATGTCAAGATCGTGCACGGCCAGATCGCTGCCGTCGCCATCGCCGAATACGGTGCGCTCGACATGCGTCGGCCGCAGCTTGCGGCGCGTGGCGATAGTCGCGCCGTCCGGACCGATGATCCATTGCGCGATATAAAGGCTGCCGCCGCACCGCTCCGACAAGCCCAGTACCACCGTAATCTTGTTGCGCGCCGCAGCGTCCCTCAGGGCTGCGGCTTGCGGACCGTCATACGTCATCGAATTGTCGAAATAGCGCTGGACGAAACCTGACCCAAGCGCCCACGCGGGAGATCCGAGCCACACGTGGAACGAATAGCCGGGCAGCCAGGTTTCCGGAAATGCAATCAATGCGGCTGCGTTTTGTCCGGCTTCGTCGATCAAGGCGATCGTTTTTTCGATCCCCCTGTCGAGGTTCAGGAATTCGGGAACAGCCTGAACGACTGCCGCAACGTACTTCGGATGTTCTAGTGCCATTTGAGTACCTGTGATTAAACTGAACACCGTTCCGACTAGAACCGGTGTTGAATACCTACCGAAGCTGCCAGCGTATTGCCGTTCGGGATGCTGGTGAGGTCACCGTTTGCGGCGACGCCGGTTCCCATGCCTCCATGATTGTTGACGAGCGCGACTTGCGCATAAAGCGACGTCCTCACCGACAACGAGTACATACCACCCACCGAATACATCAGCGAATGACTGGCGCTTGCCGATCGGTCTTTCGAGTAATACACCCCGCAGTCCAGGAGAATCGGGGCAGACGGTTTCCACGAGAGCCCGCCGCCATAGGTCATATAGTTCGGGCTGCCAGGCGCCTCGTTATTGCGCAGGCGAATGGCGAGCGCGTATCCCGTCACCGATTCGAATGAGTATGACGCGCCGAGCGTGGCGCCGTCGATGGCGGTCTGACCGGTCGTCGAGTCTTTCGCCTGGTAATACGCCGCGTCGGCGGAGAACGGTCCGGCCGCATAGGTCAGCGAGCCGGAGAGCCGGCGTCCCTTCACACTGCTGCCCGCAACTCCGCCGGGCGCGTACTGAACACTGCCGGTGAAGCCGCCGAATGTCGGCGACGTATACACGAACGAATTGGCGTCGAAAATCCCGTTGATGCCGATCTTGCCCAGATATTCCGTGAATGCGCTCGCGAAGTTGGACATGGCACGCGGATCACGGCCGCCGATCGCGAGAAAGAACGGCGAGAATTGCAGGCCGGCCTTGATGTCGCCAAAATCGCCAGTTGCCTGCACATACGCATGACGACCGAAAATACCGCCGTTCGAATTGCCGAACTGCCCTGTCGTCGTCGAGAACCCGTTCTCGAGCGCGAACCCGATTTTCGTCCCGCCGCCGATGTCTTCCTGCCCTTTCAATCCCCAGATCGAGGGCGCCCACCCACCATCGAGTGCGCCTTTCAACGCCCCGGCGTTGCCGGAGGACTTGGTTTGGTAGACAAGGCCCGTATCGACGATGCCATACAAGGTGACATTCGATTGGCCAAAAGCATGCGCTGATACGCTGCCCAGAGCAGCCATGGTCAGAAAGGCGGCTGACGGCCGATGAAGCGTTTTCATTCGAAGATCTCCGATGGAACTCAGCTTTTCTGTGCAGTCAGGCTTTCGTGCGTCGGGGCATGACCTCGTTTTCCCGGTGCGGTTTCCCGCAGCAGAAAGGCGAGCAGAAAGCCGGTGCCGAGCGCCATCGAGGCGAACAGGATCGTGGATTGAAGGCCCATGTGTTGAGCGATAAAGCCTGCAATAGCTGGGGCGACGCCGCCGCCGAAGATCTCCCCGGCGCCAACGACGGCACCCACCGCAGAAGACGTCAGCGACGAGGGAACGGCTTCCGCCGCAATTGGACCGGCCATCAACGAAATCGCACCGCAGCAGAAGAACGCGATCACAAACAGGAGAGCGAACAACACTGCTGGAATCGTCGGCGCATAAGCGAAAGCAAGCAGAGATGCACATCCGGCGAGAAAGGTAATCTTCGCGGCGTTCCTGCGACCGATGGAATCGGAAATACCGCATACGAAAATCTGACCCGCGAATCCGCCAAATCCGAGGCCCGACATCACGAAACCCATCTGTGCCGTCGGCATGTGACGGAAGTCGGTCAGATACACAGGGGTAATGGCCGCGAGAACGAACAGTCCGGCCATTGCACAGAAGATGGCACCCATACCGACGCGCACGTTGCCGTAACGGAGCACTGAACTCCAGCGCTCTTGTTGCGACACGCGTTGTGCCGACTTTGCCGACGCGATATGAGCAGGGTCGCGAATGGTGCGATACATCAGAAACGCCAACAGCAACCCGGGTACGGCGACGATGGCAAACACGATGCGCCACGACGGGACGACCGACAGGAGCTGGGTGGCAATGATCGGCCCGAGACCAAGCCCGAAAAGCGCGAAGCAGCCCTGAATGATGCCAAGGTTCAAGCCGCGGCGAACGGGTGGCGAAGCGTCGTCGCCTGCCGCGAAGCTGGCGGGACAATACGCGCCTTCGGTAATGCCCATCAGGACGCGCGTCATCATAAGCACGCCGACACCACCGACGAGGCCGGTAGACCCCGACAGCAGCGAAAACAGGATGATGGCGGGTATCAGGATCTTGCGTCGGCCGACCGTGTCGGACAAGCGTCCCATCAGGATCGCCGACACGCCCCAGGCGAGGCCAAGCACGGCCGTGACGTTCCCGAGATCCTGATAGGTGAGACCGAGGTCCCGCATCATTTGAGGGAACAGCGGTGTAATGAGCCAGCGGTCGAGACCGACCAGCCCGAAGCCAAGTGCGAGCAACGCAATCGCCCGCCGTTCATATGTCGAATTTGATCCGATGTTTGTATTCATGGTGCAACCCCCTTGCGTCTCCCGCAATCAGCCTTCATCACGTACATCAACCCGTTGACCCGCTCAGGCACGTATCGCGTGTCGGAGCGGCGTCAGGGCAATCGTGCGTCGCGGAAATTTTCAGAGGTTGACTGATAGCGAACTGCTTCTTGACGTCCAGTGCCTCGTCCCGGCGCCATCGACAACGAGACAGGCGGGCGGGGAAATGCAGGCGCTCGCAATTGGCGCCAGACGTGTTCACACGCGCACCAGCAAGTTCAGTCGTCCTGTTGGCGCGGGATTCCAAGCCTTGAGAATCAGAGGCCGCATCAGAAATGCCGGAGAGATCGGGCCCCCGAATTCGCGGAGATAGAATGCGCGATCTACCTTCCCAGGACGGCAACGGCGAGAGGCGCCCGAGCGTGTGGGTTGGCTTTGCACCTGGCTATCCACAACCAGACTGGCGCGTCGTTACGCGGCAACGAGGCGAGCACTGATCGAACGGCTGATATGACTCCCGGTGTCAATGAAGATCGGTTTTTGGGTTTTCCACGCGTTATTGTTCAAATTTCCTGAGGGCGGCGCAGCAGTACGTCTCGACGGTGGATCACGCTTCTATGAGCGCGATTATGTCAAGATCACTTTCGTCTGTATCTTCATAACGTGTTTCCGGTAGGGCCTCCGTCTGAAGTCGCCGTTGCGCTCGTGAGATGAAACGGCATCTCACCACCTTCTATTCGCTGGCGGGTCGCCAGCCTTATCCTGCATGCGCGTTACGCCGGAATCTCTTCCGGGAACATGCCCCATCTGAAAATATTCGGTTGCTTCAGCAACCCAGCGTGATCACGGGCATGTTCACTCCAACCGTGTTTGCTACGAAAACAAAGTACCAACCTGTACATCATTGATCTGCCCCCTTCAATAGGGCCAATGGGCTTCTAGCAAAGTCCCTTTTTGAACGGGAGTCAGATGACAAAGACCGATCATCGGCAATTTCATAGCCCCGATGTTCTGACGCGCTAGACTTCCGCCTGAACACATCTCGGCCACAGATCAACCACAGCAGGGACTTTCACGGTCCTCATGGAGAGCAACAGCATGGACCGGATGGCGGCAATGGAAACGTACGTCAGCGTCGTGGAGGCGGGATCGTTCTCGGCGGCCGCCAAGCGGCTCAAGCTCGGGCAACCGGCCGTTTCGAAGTCGATCGCGCAGCTCGAGGAGCGGCTCGGCGTGCGACTGCTGTTGCGCTCGACGCGCGGCCTGACGCCCACCGATGCAGGTCAGCGATTCTACGAGCACGCGAGGCGCGCAATCGAAGAAGCAGACCTCGCCGAGCATGTCGCGCGTGACGCGTCGACCGGGCTATCCGGCGTGCTGCGCATCAGCGCAGCCGTGACCTTCGCGCGGCTGCACATTCTGCCGGCGTTGAAGACGTTTCTGGACCGGCACCCGAACTTGCAGATCGATATCGTGCTGGACGATCGCACCATCGACCTGCTCGAAAAAGGTGTGGACGTGGCGCTGCGGATGGGTTCGCTCGACGATTCGACGATGACCGCACGCCGCATCGCGCAAAGCCGTCGGCTGGTGGTCGGAACGCCTACGTATCTCGCCGAAACGGGCGTGCCGAAGACCCCTGCGGAGCTCAGCCAGCATCAGGTGATCGTGTATTCGTTGCGAGGCGGTGGCGAATCGTGGGCGTTCAGCCAGCACGGAAAAGAAGTGGCGGTGGTGGTGTCGGGGCGCGTCAGCGTGAGCGCCGCCGAGGGCATGCGTACGACCTTGCTCGGCGGCCTGGGCCTGGCAATCGCGTCGGAATGGATGTTCTCGCCGGAACTCGCCGACGGCACGGTCCAGGCGGTATTGACCGACTGGGAACTGCCCCCGATCGACCTGTGGGCGGTATTCCCGGCCGGACGGCTGGTGAGTGCGAAGGCGCGGGCGTTCGTCGCCTTCGTGGAAGAGATCCTCGGCGCCGCAGGCACGGGCAACGGCAGCGCGCCTTCAGAAAGCGAGCTTGCCGATTGACGCACCGCCGTCGACGTAAAGCGTCTGACCGGTCATGAAACCGGCGGCATCGGAGAGCAGAAACCCGATCGTCGCGGCTATTTCATGGGGCTGGCCGAAACGGCCCATCGGCACCGAGGCCAGATAGCGCTTCTCGCCTTCGCTGCCGGGAGGATTGTTCGCGCGAAACAGCACGGTCTCGGTCGGCCCCGGAGCGACGGCATTCACCGTAATGCCCGTGCCCGCCAGTTCCAGCGCCCACGAACGCGCAAAACTCACCAGCGCGGCTTTCGCCGCTGCATAGGCCGTGCGTTGCGTCATGCCGAGAATCGTCAGGCTGGAAATGTTCACGACGCGTCCCCACCCCCGTTCCCGCATACCGGGAAGCAGCGCCTGCACGGTCTGCACGGCAGGGTGAAGATTCAGCGCGAGAACGTCGTCGAGATCATTTAGAGCGACTTGCCCCAGACGCTGCGGCCTTACTAACGCCACGTTGTTCACCACGCCATCGAACCGATGACGTGGCACGAGGTCATCGAGCACCGCACCGGTGGCGGCACGGTCGGCCAGATCGACACGGACCAGTTCGCCCGGAAAATCGCTTGCTTCGCGCGCGAGACCCACCACGTGGTGGCCCTCGGCAATCAGACGTTCTGTCAACGCGAGGCCAATACCCTTGGTCGCGCCGGTTATAAGGAATGTACGCTGTGTCATCTAATATCCTCTACGGATCAGAAGGAAGGGAAAGCCGCGCCGGGTTCTCCGGCGCGGCGTGGCAGTTGCCAGACGTTGAGCGGTAGGGCTCACGCGTTGGCCGTCGCCTTTTCCAGAACCGGGAACATGTCCGACGGATCGGGACGACGCGTGTAATCCGGGTTGACCTCCGAGTACAGCACGATCCCATCCTGTCCGATGACGTAGCGCGCGGGCATCGGTAATGTCCAGCTCGGATCGTTATTGAATGCGGGCAGGTCATTCTTCAGATTTTTGTACAACTCGACCAGGTAGTCGGGCAACGCGAAGCGCAGGCCGAAGTCAGCGCCCGTCTGACCGTTCACGTCGCTCAATACCGGGAAGCCGAGTTCGTTGGTGCGCACAGATTTGCGGCTGTTGACCGGCGTCTGCGGAGAGACCGCCACGACGTTTGCGCCGTAGGCCTGGATCTGTGGCAGCACTTCGTTGATCGCCTGCAATTCGATATTGCAGTACGGACACCAGACGCCGCGATAGAACGTCACCACCAGCGGACCCTTCACCAGCAGCGCGGCGGAAGAGACGTCGTTGCCGTCCTGATCTTTGAGGTTGAAATGCGGCGCGCGGTCGCCAGCCTTGATCGCGCGGGCTGCCTGGCCGCTCGCAATCAGCGCTGCCGTGGCGCGTTCCATCACCGGATGAATGTCCGGCGGTGCGTTGAACGGCGGTTTGCCTGCCTTGAAGTCGGCCCGGAAAGCGTCGAGTTTGTCCTGAAGTGACATGAGTGTTCTCCGTTGAGAGGAATTGAGCAATTGACGAATGAGGGAATCAAGCTGCGTTTTGCGCGGCGGCCATGCGAGCTACTTCGGCCGCAGTAATACCTTCGAGGGCCAGGCCGTAACCGATGCCTTCGTCGATCACGCGCCGCAGCCGCTGTGTCAGTCCGATGCGGGTGTATTTGGTGGTGAGTGGGGGCTGTTTCGCGATTGTCGATGCGATGGTGTGCGCGCGCTCCAGCAGTTGATCCGCGGGGACGATCTCACTGACGACGCCAAGCGATTTCGCCTCGGCTGCGTCGAGCTTTTGCTGCGTGAGCACGAAGTACCGGCCGCGAATACTGCCGATCATTTCCGGCCAGAGCAGATGGACGCCGTCATTCGGTGCGATGCCGAACGCGGCGTGCGGCATGTCCTGGAAGATCGTATCGGGCGTGGCCAACACGATGTCGCACAGCAGGACGTATTCCGAGTGCAGCAGGACGGGGCCGTTCAGCGCGGCAATCATCGGGACTTCGATGTCCAGGATGTTCATCAGGATCTTGCGTCCTTCGCGGAAGATCTTGTCGTAGCCACGCGGCGTGAAGAAATCGAAACCTTCCGGAGAGATTGCGTCCATGAATGCGTCGCCGCTTCCTGTCAGGATGACCACCCGGTTATCCGGATCTTCGCCGATCTGATGAAACATGTCGGTGAACTGCTCATGCGTATGGCCATTGAACACAAGCTTCTTGCCATCAGTATGAAACCGGACTTCGAGCACACCTTCCGGCGTGCGGGTCAGCGCAGCGTTAGGGTAAGCGGTTTTATAGCGGTCGAACGTGGACATTGCAGTTCCTCGATAAGTCTGGGCGCAAGATTGGACGGAGCCATACGGGCTCCCGAGAATGGATCAGGCGGTGACAGCGACAGGTTTGGTCCACTCGTTACCGGCCATGAAGGCGTCGAGTTCGGTGTGGACGATGTGGTTGGTGTAGTTGCTCATCACCTTGGTGGCCACGCCCAGGATCACTTCGAGAACGTTCTGACGGGTGTAGCCAGCGGCGAGGAACGCGTCGACTTCGGCTTCGGGGACGAAGCCCCGTTCACGCACCACGAGCGTCGTGAATCGATGCAAAGCTTCGAGTTTTGCATCGGGCAGCGGCGTGCCGGCGCGCAGCGCTGCGATCACACCTGCATCCATCCTGATCATCTTTGCGAGCGTGCTGTGACCGGCCATGCAATAGTGGCAGTTGTTCTCGAAGTTCGAGGTCAGGTAGACCACCTGCTGTTCGTGTGGTGTCAGCGTGCTCTTCGAGAACAGGTCCCATAGCGCCGAATAGCCGGCGAGCAGCGCGGACGATTCCGCCATATGCGCCTGAAGATTGGGGACGAAGCCAAAGGCGCGCTTCGTGTCTTCGAGGCTTGCCTTCGAGGCGGCCGGTGCGTCATCGATCGTGTAGGTTTGGAAGTTGCTCATCGTTTTGCTCCTGTTGGTTGACGGTGAGCAAATGATGAAGATCAGCGCTTTTTCGAAGAAGACAGGCGCCGTCGATAACAGTCATTCCTGGGAGGAATAAAGCAAGGTGACATTGAAGTGGCTGACCAACAAAACCCTGACGGTCCACGCACCGGGAAGAATGTCTCAGGGCTCGGTCGACTGCCTTCGATCATTCGGCGTTGGCATGGGACGGGCCGCTTCAACTTCAAAAGCGGACGCACAACGGGCGGGGAGTCATTGGCGGCTTAGGGTCGGTAACGGCCCGTCCCCAAAAGGGCGGCCGTAGGTCTTGGCGGAGCTTTGTGTACCTAGCCTTGTCAGATAAGGCGCAGGTACTGCTGCATCATCGGTGCTCGCAAGTAGCTTTGCGGGTATGTGTGTGCGGGATGCGGCAGAGGTGGCGAGACTGCCAAGGGTTATCCCTCAAACTACGGAGACAACGAAGTCGCGATCGAGATGCGGTAATCGCGTCTGATCTCGAACCGCGTGCGATTATGCGTCCGGGATGCAGTGACCGAATTGTGCCCGCGACAAAGAGCGATAGTTCGGAAACTCAATAAAAATCAGTAAAAGATAGATAGCCTGCGTTTTGACCGGCGCGAGACAAATTATTAAAAATCAAATGTTTACCTGTCTTTGTCTGTGATCGATCGTCATCGACATGTCGACGCAATTCCTGTGAACGTGAGACGAGAACAGGCGGTAGCGTAAGACCGCGCGCGCGATGGCCGGGGCGCGGCATGACACCTCACTGCATGCAGCGATGCGGGTGGTGTGCGCGTTTTGCACTACCCTGTATGAACGCGCGCCCCGCGCGGCGGGTGTCGCAACCGGCACCCTTCGCACGATCCGTACAACCCGCACGCCCAGCCGACGGAGCGACTTCGCCATGATCTTCCGGCAACTCTTCGACCCGCAATCGTCGACCTACACGTACCTCCTTGCCGACGGCGCATCGCGCGAAGCGCTGCTGATCGATCCCGTGTTCGAGCAGGTGCGCCGCGACGCGGCACTGCTCGACGAGCTCGAGCTACGGCTCGTCGCGACCGTCGACACGCACGTGCACGCCGATCACGTGACGGGTGCGTGGCTGCTGAAGCAGCGCACCGGCAGCGCGATCGCGATTTCGGCCGCGAGCGGCGCGCAGGGCGCCGACCGTTACCTGAACGACGGCGATCGCTGCGCATTCGGCACGCGCTACCTTACCGTTCGCGCGACACCGGGCCACACGAGCGGCTGCATCAGTCTCGTGCTCGACGACGAATCGATGGCGTTCACCGGCGACTGCCTGCTGATACGCGGCACCGGCCGCACGGATTTCCAGCAGGGCGACCCGCGCGCGCTGTATCGCGCGGTGCACGGCCGGCTGTTCACGCTGCCGGCCGCCTGCCTGCTGTATCCCGCGCACGACTATCGCGGGCTGACGGTGACGAGCGTCGGCGAGGAGCGGCGCTTCAACCCGCGCCTCGGCGGCGATCTCAGCGAGGACGATTTCGCGGGCTACATGCGCAATCTCGGGCTCGCGCATCCGCGCCAGATCGACGTCGCGGTGCCGGCGAATCTGCAGTGCGGCGTGGCTGCGAACGCACCCGACGCGCACGCGGTGGCCGACTGGGCGCCGCTCGTCTACACGTTCGCCGGGTTCTGGGAAATCGATCCGCAGTGGCTCGAAGATCACCTGCCGGAGGTGCAGGTCGTCGACGTGCGCGAGCCGGACGAATTCTCGGGCCCGCTCGGCCATCTGCCCGGCGCGACGCCGATTCCGCTCGGCGAACTGGCCTCGCGCACCGGCGAGCTCGCGCACGACCGGCCGATCGTGACCGTGTGTCGTGCCGGCGGCCGCTCCGCGCAGGCGACGGTGATTCTCCTGAAGGCCGGTTTCGATGCGGTCGCGAACCTCGGCGGCGGGATGCTGCGCTGGCGCGGCGAAGGTCGCGTCGTGATGGATGGCCGGTCGTAACGGCGCGATACCGCATACGAAAAAATGTTCGGGCCGCTGTCGAATCGGCGAGGCGCCGTTCGTCGTCAAGGTATCCGATCACATGGCGCTGCATGACGCGGCGCCGAAACCCGAGAGCCCCGCGATGACGCCGACGCTATACGCCCATCCCTTTTCGTCCTACTGCCAGAAGGTGCTGACCGCGCTGTACGAGAACGGCACGCCGTTCGCGTATCGCGTGCTCGCGCACGACGATCCGAAGCCGATGCAGGAACTGGCCGCGCTATGGCCGATGAAGCGTTTCCCGGTGCTCGTCGACGCGGGCCGCACCGTGATCGAGGCGACGATCATCGTCGAATACCTCGACCTCTACCATCCGGGCCCCGTGCGGCTGGTGCCCGACGACCGGCGCGCGGCGCTGGAAGTGCGGACGATGGATCGCTTCTTCGACAACTATGTATCGACGCCGCAGCAGAAGGTCGTGTTCGATGCGCTGCGTCCGGCGCACGAGCGCGATGCGCGGGGTGTCGCCGACGCGCGCGCGATGCTCGAAACGTCGTATGCGTGGCTGGATCGCACGATGGCCGATCGCGAATGGGCGGCCGGCGACCGCTTCAGCCTCGCCGACTGCGGCGCGGCGCCGTTCCTGTTCTACGCGGACTGGACGCACCGGATCGACCCGTCGTTCGCGAACGTGATCGCGTATCGCAAGCGGCTGCTTGCGCGGCCGTCGTTCGCGCGGGCGGTCGACGAAGCGCGGCCGTATCGTGCGTTCTTCCCGCTCGGCGCGCCCGATCGCGACTGACATGCGCGGCCGCGGTTGCCGACGCGGCGGCGACCTGACCGGCGGCGTGCGCATGGCGTGATGCCGCCGCGCAGGGCCGGCAGCGCGTGCCTGGGCGTCGTGACGACAGCAGCGGATGCATGGCGGCGCCGTCCCGTTACATCGCCGTGTGCTTGACCGACTGCGCGAGCGTCAGCAGTTCGTCGAACTGCGTGATCAGCTCGAAACACAGCAGGAACGCGAGCGTATAGGCCGGCGCGGGGAAGCGCCGGATCGCCTCCAGCACCTGCGGCGCGAAGCGCGATCGAATCGCATCGCGCGTCAGCAGCCACGCGATCGCGATGCCGATCGCGGCACCGGCGATCAGGTCGGTGGGATAGTGATAGCCGAGATACGCGCGCGGCACGCAGATGAACACGACCGCATACAGCAGCGCGAGCACGCCGGCCCGGCGCGCGATGATGAAGATGCCTGTCGCGATCGCCATCCACAGCATCGCGTGATCGCTCGGAAACGAACTCCACGCCTGCAGCGTGGCCGCGCGCAGTTCCTCGGACGGGAAGTGCAGGTGCAGATCGGGGTTGTAGATCGGCCGCACGCGGAACGGCAGGACTTTCGCGAGCAGCCGGCCGAACGCGAGCGCGACGAGCCCGCTCGCGACCGTCGCGATGACCAGCTCGCGTTGCCGTTCGCGTTCCGGTCCCGGCTGGAACCACAGCCAGCACAGCACGGGGATGAGGATGAAGCCCTTGAACGTATAGAGTCCGGCGATCACACGGATCGCGTGATTCATCAGCGGTCCGAACGTGATGTGGGTGAGGAAGGTCTGGATCGCGGTGTCGAAATTGTTCATGTTCTGCGACCCCGGCGGACACGCAGCACATGACACGCGACCGGCAGGGATCAGGAAGCGCGCTCGCACGGGAGCGCAATGGGGGGCAAGTATGTCACCGGTAATTTCGAAGAAAATGGGAAAAAATACCGGGATTCCCCTTAGAAAACGCGATTTTCCGATGGGGCCGGATTGGGAATGACCGTGCGGCGCGGTCATGTCGAATCATCTGACGGATGCGCGCGCGTTCACTGCGCATCGTCGAAAAATAATGTGTTGAACTGGATAATCCGGTGAGCGATCGCGTACTTGCATCGGATGACCGAATGCGCGTCGCATCCCGCGTGGATCTGCCGTGCTGCGCCGGGCCGCGAAGCACCGAACGAAAATAAAAAGAAAAGATGTGCAAGCCGCGTGGGGTTGCCCCGCGCTCGCCCCAAGCGCTGCTCGTGGACTTCGTCGCGATGATGCGCGAAGCCGTGCCGCTGCTCGACGAAGGGCGCGACACGCAAGCGTCGTCACACGCGCCGTCAACCGCGCCGGATACCTTCGGGCAGCGCGCTGATGCGGCGCACTTCGGGCGAGTCGAGCCACGCGCGCGACGTCGCGCAGTCGACGAACATGTCGGTCGCGTCGTCGCCCCAGAACAGGTCGCCGTCGAGTTCGAAGGTCGGCACGCCGAACACGCCGTGCGCGATCGCCTGATCGGTGTTCGCACGCAGCGCGTCCTTCACCGGTTGGGCTTCGACGGCCGTCACGCCTTCCGGAAAGCCGACCGCCTCGCACAGCGCGGCGAAGCCGTCCGGTGTCGATACGTCCTGGCCGTCGCGCCAGATGTGGCGGAAGATCCGCCGGATCGCGTCGGGCGAGCCGCCCATCGCGATCGCGAGACGCAGCGGCCGGATCGGGTTGAACGGATGGGCGGGCGGCATCCGGAACGGAATGCCGAGCTTGTCCGCGCGGTATTGCGCGTGGCGATACGTGAAGATGCGCTTCGCCGCGATCTCGGCCGGCGCCTTCTGGCCCCAGTGTGCGAGCAGCGCGCCGAGCACGATCGGCTTCGGCTCGTATGCGGCGGCAGGCGGCAATTGGTCGAACCGTTCCTGCTGCAGATACGCGAACGGCGAAACGAAATCGAAGTACCAGGTGGCGGTGCGCGCGGCGTTCATCGTGGGGTTCCCTTGCGTGTCCGGACGGCGGTTGCATATGCGGCGCCGTTCGACGGCGTGCTGCATGCGTCGACGGCCAGTGTCGCATGCGGCCGCCTTTTGCGCTGCCTCATCGCCGCATGCGCGTGGCCGGTTATGGCTGGGCGGGGCCATCCGGTACCGCGAATCGGGCGAGACTGTCGCGCACGGCTTGCGCATCGTAGCGCGCGCCTGCGCCGCCGAGCGCTGCATGTTCGAGAGCAATTTCCCGGTCGACAAGGGTTCGTATTCGTACGTGAACGGCTGGAACGCGTTCAAGCGGTTGACCCCGCATGCGGGCCCGAGCGAGCGCGATGCGCTGTTCCGCGGGACCGTCACGCGCGCGTACCGGCTCGGCTGATGCGTCCTGCGCCCGTCGCCTCGCGCTAGCCCGTCTCGACCAGCGCGGCCAGCCGGGCGAGCGCCATTTGCCAGCCGGCCTCGTTGTCGGCGGCCGGCACGCCGGGCGGCACACCGTCGTGTACCGCATCGATGCGTGTGCCGCCTGCTTCGTCGGACAGCATGATCGTGACCGTCATCGCGCCGCGCAGCATCGGATCGTCGGTTTCGAACACGTCGATTTCGACGATCTTCTGGTCCGGCACGAGCGTCACGAAGCGGCCGTGATAGGTGTCGGTGTGCGCGGTGGTCTTGCCGGTGCCGTCCGAAGGTGCGTCGTAGCTCAGCGACACGCGCAGCGCGCCGCCTTCGCGCGCGTCGTATGCGTGCACGCGGCACGTCATGCCGTCAGGCACTTTCCATTGTTCGACGGCGCGCGGATCGAGCAGCGCGCGGTAGACGCACTCGCGCGGCGCGTTCAGGTGCCGACTGACCCGGGTCGAATGCGTATGCATGTGCAGCATATGGCCTCCCGCGGAACGCGCACGACGGCGCACGCCGGATGCCGGCGTCTCGTCATGCTCCCTTCAGGAATCCTAGGCGCGCGCGCAGCCGCATGCAATGGCCCGCGCATGCGGCCGCATTCAGCGCAACGCGGCCGCGAATTCGTCGAGCTGCGTGATGCAGATGTTCCAGCCATCGAAAAAGCCGAGGGCCTCGTGCCGCTCGCGCGTGGCGGCATCAGGGTGCATCACGCGCGCCTCGTAGCGGCAGCCGGCGTCGTCGTCGGCCATCGTGATGACGGCCGTGAAGCCCAGCCACGGCACCTGCGGCCGCCAGCCGCCCGTGAGCATCGACGTGAATGCGATTCGCGCTTCCGGCACGATTTCGAGGAAGCAGCCGGGGTTGTCGCTCGTGCCGCCGTCGGGGCCGCGCATGAACGTGTGGAAGGCGCCGCCCGGGCGCAGGTCGAACGCGTGCACTTCGGTGGTCCACGGTTTCGGGCACCACCATTGCTTCAGCAATTCCGGGTCGGTCCATGCGCGCCAGAGTGCGTGGCGCGGCGCGCGCAGCGTGCGCGTGATGACGAGGTCATGGGCTTCGGCGGGGTCGACGTGGCTGGCTGACATGCGCTTGCTCCTCCTGGTGACGGCGTTCGACGAATTCCACGAGACGATCAGAGCGCGCTTCCCAGTGCGCGCGCTGCGCGGCGAGCCACTGCTCGGCCTCCGCCAGCCGGCTGCCGACCAGCTCGCAGGTGCGCGAGCGGCCAGTCTTCCGGGTCGTGACGAGGCCGCTGCGCTCGAGCACCGCGAGATGCTTCATGAACGACGGCAGCGCCATGTCGAAGGGCGCGGCCAGTGCCGAAACGGTCCGCCCGCCATTGCCGAGCGCGCCGACGATCGCGCAGCGTGTCGGATCGGCGAGTGCGTGGAATACGTCGCTGATGCCGGGTTGAAAGTTAGCCATGTGGCTAAGCATAGGCGATTCAGCCGGATTTTTCATCGCGTAGCATGATGGGGCGGTAACACGCGCCAATCGGGCCGGGCGCCGTGTTGCCTTGCAGCGGCCGCCGTTGCGCATGCATCGACCGCACGCCGGCGTTCCATTCGATCCGGGCGCACGCCGACCGAACGCGTGCCCCACCTGATATACCGGAGAGGGTATGACCGAACCCGTGACCGTGCGCCGCCTCGATGCGAGCGAAGCGCATGCGTGCATCGACGCGCTGGCCGACGTGCTGATCGATTGCGTCGAGGGTGGCGCGTCCGTCAGCTTCATGTTGCCGATCGAGCGTTCGACCGCCGTTGCGTTCTGGACGCGCGTCGCCGATGGCGTCGCGGGCGGCGAGCGCATCCTGCTCATCGCCGAGGACGTCGCCGGCCGGATCGTCGGCACCGTTCAGGTCGTGACCGCGCAGCCGGAGAACCAGCCGCATCGCGCGGACATCGCGAAGATGCTCGTGTCGCGCCATGCACGCCGGCAGGGGATCGCGGCGCGGCTGCTGACGGCTGCCGACGAAGCCGCGCGCGATGCCGGCAAGACCGTGCTCGTGCTCGACACCGTGACGGGCGGCGATGCCGAGCGCCTGTACGAGCGGGCCGGCTGGCAGCGCGTCGGCGTCGTGCCGAACTTCGCGCTGATGCCCGACGGCGCATTGTGCGCGACGACGTATTTTCACAAGCAGCTCGCGTAACCGGGCTGGATGCGATCGCACTCCGGTTCGCGATCGGCGCGCAGTGCGGCGGAGCGGGGCCGTGGGCCGGACGCCGGACGCCGGACGGAAAAATGTCGGACGGCGCCGGCGCCGCTCCGATATATTCGAGCTGGAACACGCCACCGCCATGCCAACGGAATCGCCGCCTCGATGAAACGCTCCCATGTCGCCTTCGCCCTCACGGGCCTGCTCGTCGCGGTGCCGATTGCCGCCTATGCGCTCGTCAAGCCGCTACGCGTCGTCGCGCCCGCGCTGCTTCCCGGCGTGTCGTGCCCCAGCGCGGACATCTGCACGGACGATGCCGCGAAGTTCGGCGCCGCGCAGCAGCTCTATCGTGACGGTTATGCGCGCGCGGCGGCGGCCGTGGGCCCGTTTCGCGAGGCACCGCGCGTCGTGTTCTGCTCGACGCACGAGTGTGCCGACAAGTTCGGTCTGGGCGAACGCGCGGCATTGACGCTCGGGGATTTCGGCGTGATCGTCGCGCCGCGCGGCTGGCAGACCTACTTTCTTGCGCACGAGCTGATCCATCATCGTCAGGCCGAAGTGCTCGGCAACTTCGCGGTGGCGACCAAGCCGCGCTGGCTGATCGAGGGGATGGCCTATGCGCTCAGCGACGATCCGCGTCATCCGCTGAAGGAGCCGTTCGAGTCGTGGCGCGCGCGTTTCGGCGCGTGGCATGCGGCGCTGGGCGGACAGCCGCTGTGGGATGCCGCAAGGGCGGTGGAATAACGCGGGCCGCGATCGCCCGATCCGCGGATGGCGCTGCCGACGCGCTCGCACGGCAAGTGCGACCGCGCTGTCGGCGGACGTGTCCGCACGGGGTGACGCCGTTCGGGCTTTGCTGCTGGAGAGTCGGCCCGCCGCCCCGCGTCGTGCGCGGCGGGCCCGGTCGTCAGACCGTGGTGTCGATGATGCCCGGGATCTTCACGTCCGGGTTCACGTCCGCGTCGTAGTCGACGCCGGCGATCTCGAAGCCGAACAGGCGCAGGAACTCGGTCTTGTAGCCGGCGAAGTCGGTCATCTCGTACAGATTCTCGTTCGTCACCTTGTCCCACATGGCGACGACCTTGGCCTGCACTTGCGGATCGAGCTCCTTGTAGTCCGCGCGCAGGCGGCCTTCGTCGTCGACGTGCGGCGTCGCGCCGTACATGCTGTCCTTCAGGAGCCCGTACACCTGCTCGATGCAGCCTTCGTGCGTGCCCTTTTCCTTCATCACCTTGAACAGCAGCGACAGGTAGAGCGGCATCATCGGGATCGCCGAGCTTGCCTGCGTGACGACGGCCTTGAGCACCGACACGCGGGCATCGCCGCCGTGCGCGGCCAGCTTGTCGCGGATCGACAGCACCTTCTTGTCGAGATCCTTCTTCGCTTCGCCGATCGAGCCGTTCCAGTAGATGTCGTGCGTGATCTGCTCGCCGAGATACGTGAACGCGGTCGTCTTCGCGCCGTCGGCCAGCACGCCGGCTTCAGCGAGCGCGTCGATCCACATCTGCCAGTCCTCGCCGCCCATCACGGCGACGGTGCCGTCGATCTCTTCCTGCGTCGCCGGCTCGAGCGAGACTTCGCGGATCACTTCCTTGTCGGTGTCGAGGCCGCGGAACGTGACCGACTTGCCGACCGGCTTCAGCGTCGAGCTGATCGTTTCGCCCGTCTTCGGATGCGTGCGGCGCGGTGCCGCGAGGCTGTAGACGACCAGGTCGACCTTGCCGAGATCCTGCTTGATGGTGTCGATCGTGATCTGCTTGACCTTGTCGGAGAATGCGTCGCCGTTGATGCTGCGCGCATAGAGCCCCTTTTGCGCGGCGAACTTCTCGAACGCGGCGCTGTTGTACCAGCCGGCGGTGCCCGGCTTCGTTTCGCTGCCGGCGCGCTCGAAGAACACGCCCAGCGTGTCCGCGCCCGAGCCGAACGCGGCCGAGATCCGGGCGGCGAGGCCATAGCCCGTCGACGCGCCGATCACGAGCACCTTCTTCGGGCCGTTGGCAATCGGGCCGTGCGAAGTCACGTAGTCGATCTGTTCCTTGACGTTGGCTTCGCAGCCGACCGGATGAGTCGTCACGCAGATGAAGCCACGCACGCGCGGTTTGATGATCATGGAAACCTCTATTCAGAAAGGCGGGGGACGGCCTGAAATCGGAAAAATCCCGCGCATTGTAATGGAAGCGGGCGGGCAGGGCGGGAAACGCGGGCGGTGACGGCATTCGCAGTTGCGCGGGGTCGGACCATCGACGCGGCGATTTGCGTAGCGGCCAGCTATTTCTCTCTTGACAGAAATAACTGAAAAAACTAAATTTCCCGACATGGAACTCACACCGATTGCCGAACGATTCATCCTCCACTGGGGCGAAATGGGCTCGCGGTGGGGCGTCAACCGCACCGTCTCGCAGATTCACGCGCTGCTGTACCTGACCGGAAGGCCGGTCGCGGCCGACGAGATCGCCGAGACGCTCAACGTCGCGCGCTCCAACGTCAGCACGAGCCTGAAGGAGTTGCAGGCGTGGCGGCTCGCGAAGGTTGTGCACGTGCTGGGTGATCGCCGCGACCACTTCGAGACGTCGACCGACATCTGGGAACTGTTCAAGCTGATCGTCGAAGGGCGGCGGCAACGCGAGATCGAACCGACGCTCACGGTGCTGCGCGATTGCCTGACGAGCCCGGAGATCGCCGACGAGAGCCGCGAAACCGAACAGCGCATTCGCGACACGCTGCAGTTCGTCGAGACGCTCACGACCTGGTCGGACGAGATGCTGCGGCTCAAGCCCGATACGCTGATGAAGGCGCTCGGGATCGGCGCGAAGATCAGCCAGACGGTCAGGCGCAAGTCGTCGAAGTAGGCGGCGCACCGGACGTGCGGGCACGCAGCCCGCTTTTTTTGGGTTCAATATTTCTGTCTTTACAGAAATAACTGTACAGAGAGGATGAAAAAATGAACGAGATCATGCTGCCGATCCGCCGGCATTCCGCATCGCGGAGGGCGACATGAACATCCTCGTCTGCGGCGCGAACGGCTTCATCGGGCGGGCGCTGAGCGCGCGGCTCGAGGCCGGCGGCCATCGCGTGCTGCGCGGCGTGCGGCATGCGGTCGGCGCGCACGACGTCGCGATCGACTTCGCGAAGGATGTCGATCCCGACGCGTGGCTCGCCCGGCTGGATGGCGTCGACGTGGTGATCAATGCGGTCGGGATCATCGCCGACCGGCGTGATGCGACGTTCGACACCGTGCATCGCGCGGCGCCCTGCGCGCTCTTCACCGCATGCTGCCGTGCCCGCGTGCGACGCGTGATCCAGATCTCGGCGCTGGGCGTCGAGCGCGGCGACACGCCGTATTTCGCCAGCAAGCACGCGGCCGACACCTTCCTGCAGACGCTGCCGCTCGATTACCGGATCGTGCGTCCGGCACTCGTCTACGGAACCGCCGGCACGTCCGCCCGGTTCTTCCGGATGCTCGCGAGCCTCCCCGTGCACGTGTTGCCTGCGGGCGGCCATCAGCGGCTGCGCCCCGTGCACGTCGACGATCTCGCCGAGCTCGTCGCGCGGCTCGTCGATGCGCCGGCGGCCGGCCGTCCGGTCATCGACGCGGTCGGTGGCGACGAAGTCGAGTATCGCGAGATGCTGAGCGTCTATCGCGCCGCGCTGGGTTTCCCGCCGGCGGCGCGCGTCGCGCTGCCGAGCCCGCTGGTCGGCACGGCGGCCGCGCTGCTCGGCACGATGCCGGGCGCGATGCTGACCCGCGACACGTGGACGATGCTGCGCGGCGGCAATACCGGAGATCCCGCCGCACTCGCGGCCGTGCTTGGCCGGCCGCCGCGCGGGGTGCGGGATTTCATCGGCGCGAACGCGGCCGCGCTGCGCTGCGATGCGCTCGCGATGTGGCGGCGGCCGCTGCTGCTCGGCGCGCTCGCGATCGTCTGGATCTGGACGGCCGTCGCCAGCGCGTTCATCCATCCGCGGCACGACAGCCTCGCCATGCTCGCCCGCGCCCACCTGAGCGGACTGCCCGCGCTGATCGCGCTCTACGGCGCATGCGCGCTGGACTTCGCGTTCGGCGTGGCGACCGTCGCCGCGCCGTCCCGCCGTCTGTGGGCCGCGCAAGGCGCGCTGATCGTCGCGTATTCGGCCGTCATCGCGGCCACGATGCCTGGCCTGCTCGCCGAGCCGTTCGGCCCCGTGCTGAAGAACGTGCCGATTCTCGCGATTCTGTTGATCCTCTTTTCAGAAGAAGAACACGCATGAGCACCTATCTCGTGATCAAGACGCTGCATATCCTGTCCTCGGTGCTGATGGTCGGTACGGGCTTCGGCACCGCGTTCTACCTGTTCTTCGCGAACCGCACGTGCTCCGTGCCGGCGATCGCCGCGGTGTCGCGCCTCGTGGTGCGCGCGGACTGGTGGTTCACGACGCCGGCCGTGCTGTTCCAGCCCGCGTCCGGGCTGTGGCTCGCGCATGCGGCCGGCTGGCCGTGGACGACGCCGTGGCTGATCGCGTCGATCGTGCTGTATGCGGTCGCGGGCGCGTGCTGGCTGCCGGTCGTGTGGCTCCAGATCGAGCTGGCCGCGATGGCGAAGCTCGCGCATGCGAATGGCGATGCCGAGCTGCCGGCGCGCTACTGGCGTTATGCGAAGCGCTGGGAGCTGCTGGGCTATCCGGCGTTCTTCGCGATGCTGAGCGTGTATTTTCTGATGGTGGTCAAGCCTGTGTAAGCGAAGCAGCGGGGCCGCGCGCAGCGATTTCGCCTGACGGCCTGTCGATTCCCGTGAGCTCGTGTATAACTTCGGCAGGAGCGCGTTCGGGCCGTTTCGCGCGGTCCGAACGCTTCGCATTCGACCTCACAAGGAGCCTGCATGCTGCACATCCTCGGCAAGATCCCGTCCATCAACGTTCGCAAGGTGCTGTGGCTGTGCACCGAACTCAACCTGCCGTTCGAACAGGAAGACTGGGGCGCGGGCTTTCGCACGACCAACGATCCGACCTACCTCGCGCTGAACCCGAACGGCCTCGTGCCGGTCATCAAGGACGACGACTTCGTGCTGTGGGAGTCGAACACGATCATTCGCTATCTCGCGAACCGCTATGGCGGCGACGCGCTCTACCCGGCCGAGCCGCGGGCGCGCGCACGCGTCGACCAGTGGATCGACTGGCAGGGCACGGACCTGAACCGTTCGTGGGTGGGTGCGTTCCTCGGCCTCGTGCGCAAGTCGCCCGATCACCAGGACCCGGCGGCGATCGCGCAGTCGATCGCGGGCTGGACGAAGCACATGCAGATACTGAACGCGCAGCTCGAGGCGACCGGCGCGTTCGTGGCCGGCGACCACTTCACGCTCGCCGACATTCCGATCGGCCTGTCGGTGAACCGCTGGTTCGGCACGCCGTTCGAGCACCCCGAATTCCCGGCGGTGAAGCGCTACATCGAGCGTCTGGCGACGCGCGAGGGCTTCAAGCAGTACGCGGGCAGCGCGAACCCGTAACGCATTGCATCTCACGCGCGTCGCGGCGGCGTGACTGCCGCTGCAACGCTGCCTCCCCGCGGCACGTCACATGCCGGATGCCGGTACGGCCTCGAGCACGCGCGCGAGAAACGCCTCGTGATTCCACGCGGATTCCGGCCGCGACAGACCGAGCCGCACGACCACCAGCTCGCGGCTCGGCACCACGCTCACGAACTGGCCTTCATGGCCGACCGCATGAAACGCATCGGCGGGCAGTGGGCGCGCGTGCGGATCGCGATCGTTGAACGGCTCCGGCACCTTGACCCATAGATGCGCGCCGAATTCTCCGCGCGTCGACAGTGGCGTTGCGCGCGTCAGGTAGCGCACCCAGCCTTCCGGGAGCCGCCGCTGCCCGTCCCACACCCCGTCCTGCAGCAGAAGCTGCCCGAAGCGCGCCCAGTCGCGCGCGCTCGCATACATGAACGACGCGCTGCCGAGCGTGCCGGCCGCATCGGGTTCGAACACGGCGCTGCGCATCCCGAGCGGCGCGAACAACGCGCGGCGCGGAAACGCGAGGTAGTCGCGCTCGGTGCCGCCCATCGCCTCGCGCATCACACGTGCGACGATCGCGCTCGTGCCGCTCGAGTAGTACCACTGCGTGCCGGGCCGCGCGGCGAGCGGCTTGGCCGACGCGAAGCGCGCGGTGTCTGGCTGCGTAAACAGCATCACGGCAACGTCGGACAGCGGGTCGTCGTAGTCCTCGTTGAATTGCAGGCCGCTCGTCATCCGCAGTAGCTCGTCGAGCGTGATCGCCGCGCGCGGGTCGCCGCTGTCGCGCCATTCCGGCAGCAGCGCCGACGCGTCCGGCGACAGCTTGTGCTGCGCGACGAGCATGCCGGCCAGCGCGGCCGTGACGGTCTTCGTCATCGACCAGCCGGGCAGCGGCGTGTCGGCCGTGAAGCCGGGCGCATAGCGTTCGGCGATGACCTGGCCGCGCCACATCACGACGACCGCGCGGGTGCGCCGCGGCCGCGCCGGATCGGGTTCATCGAACGCGCGGTCGAGCGCGGCCTGCAGCTTGCGTGCGTCGATGCCGGCGGGCGGTGCGGCCGGCGTCGCTTCCTGCGCGGGCGGCGGATCGGGGACGGGCGGCAGCGCCGCCGGCAGCACGCCGGGCGACGGCCCGAGCGCGAGCGTGCAGCCGAGCCCGGGCCGGAAGTCCGCCTCGCGTTGCGCGAATCCGGCGAACGTTGCCACGGCACGATGATGCTCGGGATCGATCGACGGGCGCACCAGTTTCAGCAGCGGGTGCACGCCGGCCATGATGTCGACATCGATCACCGACGCGGCCGGACGGCCCGACACGAACACGCCGGAACACAGCGCCTTCGCGGCATAACCCGTCGCGATCGGGGCGAGCCGCGACAGCATGTAGCCGGTATAGCCGAGCGCGGCGACGAGCGCGACGGCGACGCCGCGCAGGATCAGCGATTTGAAGGGGATCGTCATGCGCGAGCGTCCTCGGTGGCGTGCCGGCCGGCAACGATCCGGCAGTGTCGCAGGTTCGGGCGAGCGGTGGCAATCGCGGGAGTGGCGACGCCGGGCGGCGTCGATCAGGCGGCATGGTGCCCGGCGTGTGCGAATCGCATGTGTCGATCGCGCAGGTTCGAACGGGCCGCATTCGGCCCGTCCACGCGGTGCGTCATTGTGCGTTGCTGTCGTCCGAACGCAGTGTCCAGATCGTCGCGGTATTCGTGTTGTCGTCGGTGGACGCGACATACGGCACGTCGATGTTCGGGGCGTACGCGAGGCCGGTCGGGCCGACCACCAGCGCGTTGGGATCGGTCCGGGGCGGATCCGCGGTCTTGCCGTGCGAACCCGCACCCGGAATAAACGGATGGCGACGGCCGGATATTCCACCCGGCGAGCGACACGACACGCGAGCCGGCAAGCATTGTTCACCGCGATCGCGACACCGCCTGACAAGTTGAAATCCGACCCGCCGTCGGCCGATAATCGTCCGGCATCGTTCCCAGTCAAACCGCAATCGCAAAATCGGAAAACGCCATGTCCTACGACAACAACAACCCGTTCGCCCGGATCCTGCGCGGCGAACTGCCGTGCGTGAAGGTCGCCGAAGACGACGCAACGCTCGCGATCATGGATCTCATGCCGCAGGCCGACGGTCACGTGCTCGTGATCCCGAAGGAGCCGGCCGCGCAGATCTTCGAGCTGTCCGGCGACGCGGCGGCGGCAGGCATCCGCATGACGCAGCGCGTCGCGGCGGCCGTGCGCGCGGCGCTCGTGCCGGACGGTGTGTTCATCGGCCAGTTCAACGGCGCGGCGGCGGGCCAGACGGTCCCGCACGTGCATTTCCACGTGATTCCGCGCTGGGAAGGCGTCGACCTGCGGATGCACGCGCGCGACATCGCCGACGCGGCCACGCTCGAATCGCTCGCCGAGCGTATCCGCGCGCGTTTCGTGTAACGCATGGACGGCTCGTGATTCGGGCGGCGCCAGCGGGCGCGTGCGGCGACGCCGTTCGCACCTGTTTCAGCGGTCACACCACGTAACACGTGTAACCGCTCGCGAAACTCGGCCTGGCGGCTCCGGCGCTAGACTCCGCGCATTGCTGCATCGGGCGACAGGACGGGCCGGTTGCCGCCGGTTGCCTCTGCGTGCCGGCCGTCAAGGGCTGCGACGGCATGGCTTTCGCGCGATGCGACGTGTCCTTCTTGCCGGGAATCGAGCCATGTACAAAGTTCTCATCACGTTTGCGCTGATCGGCGGCCTGTCCGGCTGCTATGTCGCGCCGCCTTACGGCTACGCGCCCGCGCCGGCCTACTACGGCTATGCGCCGGCCTATTACGCACCGCCGGTCAGCGTCGGAATCGGCGGCAACTTCCGCATTCGCTGACCGGGCGGCGGCCGCGGGCGCCGCCCGCGCGTCGATCGAGCGCGTCGTTCGACGCGCCGCCGCCTCTCGCAGGGAAAACTCGCGCGCCGCATGACGGCTCGCGTGCGCATCGCCCGCCCGGGTTCCTATACTTCACAGGAAAGCCCCCTCCGGCGAGGCAAGCCATGGCCGTTACGCGCAAGTTCGCAATCGCTGCGAGCGTCTCCACGCTCGTCTATCTCGGGCTCGCCGTGCTCGGCATCGGTGGGTTTGCCGCCTTCTTCGCGCATCCGCAACTGACCGTCATCGCCGTCGCAACGCTCGCGCTGGCCGCTGTCGCGTTGTTGACCGAGGGCAACCTGAGCGCCGGCGAGCGCGAGAACCGCGACAATCGCTGGGTGCTCGCGGCCTTCGGCGCCAGCGGGTTGCTGCTCGCGTATGTGCCGGCGCTGACCGACCGGCTCGACGTGTGGACCTTCGGCGCCACGGTGCGCTGGATCGGCGTCGTGCTGTACGTCGCGGGCGGCGTGCTGCGCATCTGGCCCGTGTTCGTGCTCGGCAAGCGCTTCAGCGGGCTCGTCGCGATCCAGCCCGGCCATACGCTGGTGACGGACGGCATCTATCGCAGGATCCGCAACCCGAGCTATCTCGGCCTGCTCGTCAATGCGGCCGGCTGGGCGTTGGCGTTCCGCTCGGGCGTCGGGCTGCTGCTCGTCGCGTTGACGATGATCCCGCTCGTCGCGCGCATCCGTTCCGAGGAGGCGCTGCTGCGCGCGCAATTCGGCGCCGAATACGACGCGTACTGCGCGCACACCTGGCGGCTGATTCCGGGTGTGTACTGACCCTCGTATGGCCCGAACGACCCGGGCGACGCTGCCGGCTCGCGGCGCGCCTCCGATGTGTTGCCACGTGTGTCCGAACCCGCGCGACGGGGCACGTTCGGCATTGCCGAAAAACGGGGCTTGACCAGGGCCGGAGCCCCTGCCGGCGTGCTTTGGCGGCGGTTTCCGGCAACCTTTTCCGGTCCTCTTCCGGTAAACAACTTGTTACCAGAATGTCGACGGCAAGCCGGCTCGACCGGTGCTATTCTTCGCCGCAAGCTCATTGAAATGAATTGGTCCGGGATTCGGCACAATGCCGGCATCGACGTCGATCGATTCAGATCGTCGTATCGAGCGGACTTTCGATAACCAGATTGCGAACAAGGAAGAATACGGGAATGTGGAAGAAAATCGCCCCCGCTCTCGTCGTCGCCGCGTTGACCGGCGCGACCGCACTGCCGGCAATGGCCGGTGACCTGAACAATGCGCTTGGCGGCGCGCTCGGCGGGGTTGCCGGCGCAGCGGTCGGTGGCGCGGTCGGTGGCAGCACCGGCTCCGTCATCGGCGGCGCGATCGGCGGCGGCGCGGGTGGTGCCGTGACGTCGAACCGTCGCGAGCGCACCGGCGCAATCATCGGCGGCGCCCTCGGCGGCGGCGCAGGCACCGCAGCCGGCAACGCAATGGGCGGCCGCACGGGCGGCCTGCTGGGCGCGGCCGTCGGCGGTGGCGCAGGCGCGGCGCTGGGCGGCAACATGTCGCGCAGCTCGTACGAACGCGATCACGGCGATCGCGGCTATCGTCACCGCAAGCATCGCCACCACCGCGACTGGGACTGATCGCCGCGGGCGCGGCACGGTGCGCGGCTTGCGCACCGGCGCGCCCGGCACGTCGGCACCCGATCCGACAGCCGGTCCGGCGGCCTCAGCCGGGCCGCCGTCGCCGGCAAGACCGGCGGCCCTCCACCCTCTCCGGCAGTCCATGCCCGGCCCCGCTCGACGGGTTGGCACGCTCTCTCCCGCTTCACCTTTCCCGCTTGTAGACGACATCGCCAGTTGCATCGACATGCAGCCGCGCAGGTTCGGTCATCCTCATTTCGCACTCGTCGATCGACGCGTTGCCGCCCGGTCATCAGGATTTCCCTGATGCGCGGACGTGTCCGCGGCACGCGTTCACGGGCCATCGCGCGCAATGGCGGGTAGTGCGAAATCGAATGGATGTCATCGCAACATTTAATTGGTCGATCGGGATCGACTTCGCTATCGTCAGCGCTGCCCGCGTACGGAATCGAACCGTGCCGTCCCCCGTGCCCCGCCGCATGACCCCGAGTGTCCGCGGCCCGGCCGCCGGACCCGCAAGCATGGCTCGCCCCCGCCCGCTGAACCGGGCGGGCCCGTCGCGAAGCCTGGCCGACCGAACGAAGGCGCCCGCGCTTTCAAGCCACCCCGGCAGCGATGTCCCGCCGCCGCATGCGTGCCCCACACGCGTGCCGCGCCTGCCGTTGCCACCCGGGGCCGGACCAACCCATTGCCTGGATGCTTTATGTCTAAGACAACGTATTACGCGCCGCATGGCGGCCATCCGCCGCAGACCGATCTGCTGACCGATCGTGCGATGTTCACCGAGGCGTACGCGGTCATTCCGAAGGGTGTGATGCGCGACATCGTCACGAGCTGGCTGCCGTTCTGGACCAACACGCGCCTGTGGGTGATCGCGCGTCCGCTGTCGGGTTTCGCCGAAACCTTCTCGCAGTACATCGTCGAAGTGAATCCGGGTGGCGGCAGCGACAAGCCCGAGCAGGACAAGAACGCGGAAGCCGTGCTGTTCGTCGTCGAAGGCGAGGCCGAACTGACGCTGCAAGGCAAGCAGCACACGCTGAAGCCGGGCGGCTACGCCTTCATCCCGCCGGGCGCCGACTGGACGCTGCACAACGTCAGCGATGCCGCCGTGCGTTTCCACTGGATCCGCAAGCACTACCAGGTCGTCGACGGCATTGCGCTGCCGGAAGCGTTCGTGACCAACGAGCAGGACGTCGAGCCGATCCCGATGCCGGGCACCAACGGCGCATGGGTGACGACGCGCTTCGTCGACATGAGCGACATGCGTCACGACATGCACGTGAACATCGTGACGTTCGAGCCGGGCGGCGTGATTCCGTTCGCCGAGACGCACGTGATGGAGCACGGCCTGTACGTGCTCGAAGGCAAGGCCGTCTATCGCCTGAACCAGGACTGGGTCGAGGTGGAAGCGGGCGACTTCATGTGGCTGCGCGCGTTCTGCCCGCAGGCATGCTATTCGGGCGGCCCCGGCCGCTTCCGTTACCTGCTGTACAAGGATGTGAACCGTCACATGAACCTGACGCTGAATCCGGCGCGCTAAGCGTCGCGCACGTCGGACACGAAAACCCGCTGGTGCATGCCGGCGGGTTTTTTCATGGGCGCCGCTACGCGATGCAGCCGAAGTGGTGACGGCCGTCGCACGCTACTCGTCGAGCGCCGAGGCAGCCATCCTCGCGACCTGCACACGCGTATCGGGCGGCAGGTCGTCCTCCATCAGCCAGACCGCGGACAAGCCGGCCCAGGCGAGGATCCACTGCAGCAACCTGCGGCGGTCGAGTTGCGCGGCCTCGGCGACGAGCGCGCAGCGCCGCGCGAAGCGGGCGGGATCGACGGCGATGTCGTGCGCGGGATTGCAGAAGAGATTCGCGTAATCGAACGCGCGGTCGCCGCGCAGCCCCTTCGGGTCGATCGCCAGCCAGCCGCGATCGCCGAAGTGCAGCACGTTGCCGTGATGGATGTCGCCGTGCAGCACGACTTCGTCGACGGGCGGCGCGGCCAGCAGCCGGTGCGCCGTCGCGGCCGAACGCCGCAGCGTTTCATCGCCCGTGTCGTGCGACAGCAGCGCGTGGAACCAGTCGGTCAGCGGCACGACCTCGGGCGTTGCCGGTGCGCGATGCGCATGCAGCCGCGCGACCACGCGGCATGCGATCCGGATCGTATCGTCGTCGTGGCCCGCGACGGACAGGCCGATGAGCGTGGGTGCCGGTTGCGCGCGTTCGAGCAGCACCGCGTCGCTGTCGTGCAGCCACACGCGCGCGGCGCCATCCCCGTTCCACCACGTCATCAGCGCATTGCCTCGGCGCTCTTCGTCGCAGGTCGCGACCTTCAGCATCGCGGGCCGCGCGTGCCAGACGACGGGCAGCACGCCGCCGCTCGCGGTCAGGATCGGGCCGCCGTCGGGAGCGAGGTCCCACTGGCGCAGGTACGTGTCGAACATGCGGACGATGGTACAGGCGAACTGGCTCGTGCGCCGCGCGGTTCGCCCGGCACAGCCGCCCGCGCAACCCTTCCTAAATAAAATTTAGCTAGCAAAACTTAGGCTAAAGAATGTTCCGGTATCCCGGCATCCCTTCGACAATGCGCGCCTTCCGTGACCGATGGGCGCCTGTTGCGCGCCCGCGTTCGCCGCATTGAAGAAGGAGCCTGCATGACCGATCACCCAGCCAATCTTCCGCCGCCACCGGCACCGCCTCCTACGTCGCCGCGCCGTGCATGGCGCATGCTCGCGGGTGCGCTGGTCGGCCTGACGCTCGCGTGCGCGGGCATCGGCGCATGGGCGATCCACCGCATCTGGACGCAGCTGCCATCCGTCGAGCACCTGGCCGTGTATCGTCCCGCGCTGCCGCTGCGGATTTTCTCGCGCGATGGCGAGCTGCTGGCCGAGTACGGCGTCGAGCGCCGCGAGTTCGTGCCGCTCGAACGCATTCCGCCGCTCATGCGGCACGCGCTGCTCGCGGCCGAGGACGCGAAGTTCTACCAGCACGGTGCGATCGATATCGGCGGCCTCGCGCGCGCAACGTTCGCGAACGTCGTGACGGGACAGCCGGGGCAGGGCGGCAGCACGATCACGATGCAGGTCGCGCGCAACTTCTACCTGACGCGCGACAAGGTGCTGAGCCGCAAGCTTGCCGAGATCCTGATGGCCATCAAGCTCGAGCGCGAGTACAGCAAGGACAAGCTGCTCGAGCTTTACATGAACCAGATCTATCTCGGCGAGCGCGCGTATGGGTTCGCGGCGGCCGCGAATGTGTATTTCGGCAAGCCGCTCGACGCGCTGAGCGCGGGCGAAGCGGCCGTGCTCGCCGGATTGCCGAAGGCACCGTCCGCGTTCAATCCGGTCGTCAATCCGGCGCGCGCGACCGCGCGGCGCAACTACGTGCTCGGCCGCATGCATGCGCTCGGCGAGCTCGACGACGCGACGTATCGCGCCGCGGCCGACATGCCGATCGCGCTGGCGACCACGCCGCCGCCCGGCATCATCGCGGCGCCGTACGTCGCGGAGCGCGCGCGCCGGATGATGGTCGAGCGCTTTCGCGACGACGCCTATACGCTCGGCCTCGACGTGACCACGACGATCTCGATGCGCGACCAGCGCGCGGCCGAAGCCGCGCTCCAGCGCACGCTGAGCCGGCAGCCGGGCACGAAGCGCGATGCGCGCAACGGGCTCGAAGGCGCGCTCGTGTCGCTGGATGCGGCGACGGGCGACATGCTCGCGCTCGTCGGCGGCGCGGATTTCAACCGCAACGTGTTCGACCATGCGCTGCAGGCGTATCGCCAGCCGGGTTCGAGCTTCAAGCCATTCGTCTATTCGGCGGCGCTGGAGAAGGGCTACTTTCCGGGCGTGCTGGTCGACGACACGCAGCGCACGCTCACCCATGAGGAAACCGGCGCGCGGCCGTGGCGCCCACGCAATTTCGGCAACCGCTACGAGGGCTTCATTCCGGTGCGGCGCGGGCTCGTGCGCTCGAAGAACCTGGTTGCGGTCAGCCTGATGCAGGCCGCCGATGCGCGCTACGTGCAGCAGCACGCGGTGCATTTTGGTTTCGACGCGCAGCGCAATCCGGCGTCGTTGCCGCTCGCGCTCGGCGCGGGCGCGGTGACGCCGCTCGAACTCGCGAGCGCATACAGCGTGTTCGCGAACGGCGGGACGCGGATGGAGCCGCGCCTGATCCTGTCGGTGAAGCAGCGTCACGGCGGCGCGATGTACGAGGCGACGACGCCTGAAGGCGCGCGCGTCGTGTCGGCGCGCAACGCGTTCGTGATGGACAGCATGCTGCGCGACGTCGTGAAGGCCGGCACCGCGCGTGGCGCGCTCGCCTTGCGTCGCGACGACGCGGCCGGCAAGACGGGCACGTCGAACGGATCGAAGGACGTCTGGTTCGCTGGCTACTCGTCGGGGATCGTCGCGGTCGCGTGGCTCGGCTACGACACGCCGCGCCCGATGGGACGCGCGACCGGCGCGACGCTCGCGCTGCCGGTCTGGCTCGACTACATGAAGACGGCCGTCGACGGACGCACGCCGGTCGATGCGACGCCGCCGCAGGACGTTGCGCTCGTCGACGGTGATTTCGTGTACGCCGAATACACGCGCGGCACGTGCACGGCGGACGTGCCGCCGTTTATCCGCAGCCGCTTCGCGTGCGGCGGCGCGCCGGCCTCCGAGGCGCTGTATGCATTGGGCGAGAAGGGCAAGCCTGACGAGCCGATGCCCGCAGCCGTCGATGCGGCCGAGCGCGAACGTGTGCTCGACCTGTTCCGTACCCAGGACTGAGGCGCGCGATGCATACGCTTTATCTGATCGCGATCGTCGCGGAGGCGATGTCGGGCGCGCTGATGGGCATGCGGCGCGGGATGGACCGCTTCGGGCTCGCGTTCGTCGGCGCGGTGACGGCGCTCGGTGGCGGCACGGTGCGTGACGTGCTGCTCGGCCACTATCCGCTCGGCTGGATCGCGCATCCCGTGTACCTCGTGATCACGCTCGCCGCGGCGACCGTCGCGTCATGGGCCGCGCGGCACGTCGCGCGGATGAAGACGCTGTTCGTCACCGTCGACGCGATCGGTCTCGCAGCGTTCACGATCATCGGCTGCGATATCGGCGCGTCGACGGGCGCCGCGCCGATCATCGTCGTGCTGGCCGGCGCGATCACGGGTGTCTGCGGCGGGATGCTGCGCGACCTGCTGTGCAACGAGATGCCGCTGATCCTGCGCGAGGAACTGTATGCGAGCGTCGCGTTCTTCACGGGCACGCTGTACGTCGGGATCCAGCATCTCGGCATCGATGCCGGGTTGGCGTCGGTGGTCGCGCTGGCGGCGGGCTTCACGACGCGCATGCTTGCGGTGCGGCTGGGATGGAAAATGCGGACGTTCGGTGTCGCGGACGTCGAGCATTGAGTGAGGTTGCCGCACGGACGCGACGATACGCGCATGCTACGCCGGCACCATGACCGGTGGCGGCCCGTCGCCGGATAGCAATGCACAGGTGGTCTCCCATTGACGATGACTAGCTCGAAGGCTGGCGGGGTGGCGCGTTCACCTGGCTGGCCCGTTCGCGCGCGGCTGGCGGCGAACGGAGAATTGACAGGAAATGGATAATTTCGCCGTTGTAAATGAGAATTATTATCGATTCAAGGGCGAAAAGCGGCGCGTGCGGACGCGCAGCGTCGGCGCGGATCGGGTGAGCCGCGCGGCGAGACATGCGGTGAAAGCGGGCCGGCCCTAGGCCAGCGATTCGATACGAATCAGCAGGTTGCGCGCATGCGCGATGAACGCGTCGTGCGTCGCGCGATCGCCGTGGCCTTCGAAGCCGGCCTGTTCGGCGAACGCGAGCTGTTCGGCGTACAGGTCGACGAGCACGCTGCGTGTGTCGGGCGGCAGCGCGCGGATCATCGAGACGAGCAGCAGTTCCTGCGCGCGCAGCATGCCGGACAGCGATTGGGCGTTCATGCCGACCTCCTCGAACGACGCGGCGGCGTGCCGCTCATTCAATAGTAGGTGGTCGGCGCGCGCAGCGGAAATCAGCCGGTGGCCGTCGGCGTCCGTGCATCGCGCACGACTTGCGCGACGCGCTCGACGAATTCGGCGTCGACGCTGGACAGCGCTTCGCGCTTGCCGTCGGGCATCTCGACCATCAGCCGGTATGTGATGTCCTGCGTGGTCCAGGCGAGATAGCCGACGACGGCGAGCATCACGCCGACGACCAGCGCGGCGCTCGATGCGCCGATGCCGCCTGCGACGGCGGTGGCCACGCCGATCAGCGAGATCAGCGACGGCACGAGGCGATTCTTCGGGATCTTGACGACATCGACGTTGCGGATGTCACGCAGCGGGAAGACCTGCCCGGCGGCCGACAGGCCGTTGCGCGTGACCATCACGCCGCGTTCGTTGAATGCGTTTTCCATCGTGTGTTGCGTGGACGAAAACGCGCAGCGTAGCAGACTTCGTTGCCGCGTCAAACGAGACCGAGTGCCGCACGATGCGTGCGGGCCGGCCGCGATGCGGGCAACGGCGGGTAACGGAGGGAGTCAGAACTGCAGCCGGCCGTCGCCGTACAGTCGGCCCGGCACGTGCGACGCGACGACCTCGGCGATCTCTTCGTCGGTCGATTCGGCCGGCACGATCTGGCGTCGCGCGGGCGCGTCGAGATGCATCGTCCATTCGACGAGCCGGTACGGGCGGCCCCACGGGCGCTGCATTTCCACCGACACGCGGCAGCTTTGGACGGGCAGCGAATGCCGGCGCGTCAGAATCGCGTGCAGATGGCTGAAAACGGTATCTTCGATCATCTTGGGCTCCGATCCTGTCTTGTGGGCAGTTGATGCCGGTGCCGTAGTGGGTCTCAAAAAAAAAGCCGCCGATGCTCAGGCGGCCAACAGGGGGGGTGAGAGCATCCTCTCAGCCCAGAATTAAGCGAAACTTAAAAGCCCATAAAAAAGCGCCCCGCGTGGAGCGGGGCGCTTCTTGCCGTCGTCGTCCGCGAAATGAGCGGACAGTTAAGCGGATGCTTTAGAACTTGTGACGGATACCGACGCGAGCGGCCAGCTGGTTCGACGAACCGTTGCCCGACGTGCTGAAGTAGCTCGAGCTCGAACCGATCTGCGCTTGCACGCCGTTGCCCGACGCCTTCTGGTAGACAACCAGGCCGTACACGTCGGTACGCTTGCTGAGCGCGTAGTCGAGGCCCAGGTTGCCCTGGTTCCAGTGCGCCGAGTTGCCGCTTTGCGTTGCGTTCGTGTACGTGTAGCCCGCTGCTGCCGACAGGGCCGGCGTGATCGCGTACTTCACGCCTGCTTCATACGCGTTGTAGAACGTGCCCGATGCGCCAGCCGCGATCGGGGTGAACTGCGTGCGCGTCCAGAGCAGCCATGCCGTTGCCGGGCCGAAGATGTAGCGGCCGCCGACGCCGTACGTGCGCAGGTCGCGGATGTTCGTCAGCGCGATGTTCGCGATCGACGTCGAGAATGCCGGCGTCGACTGGCTCGGGAAGCGGATGTCCGTGTATGCGGCGCCGAGTGCGAACGGGCCGTTCGCGTAGTTCAGGCCGAAGCTGTATGCGCGCGACGAACCGGCCGTCGTCGTGGTGCCCGTCGTCGTCGACGGTGCGCCGGCGAAGTTGGTCGAGTTCGAGAAGCCGTACAACGCGCCGAACGTGAAGCCGGCGTAGTTCGCGCTCTGGAACTTCACCGAGTTGTTGATGCGGCTCGACGTGAGCTGGTCGATGTCGTTCACGTGGTACGCGTAGTTACCCGCGACCGTATTGCCGCCCGTCGAGTAGTTCGAACCGAGGATGTCGGTCGAGAACGAGTACTGGCGGCCGAACGTGACCGTGCCGTATTGCGACTGGCTCAGGCCGACATAGGCTTGACGGCCGAAGATCGCGCCACCCTGGCCGATCGTGCCGTTGCCGCTGTTGAAGCCGTTTTCGAGCACGAAGATTGCCTTCAGGCCGCCACCGAGGTCTTCGGTGCCGCGCAGGCCCCAACGGCTGCCCTGGGCCACGCCGTCGTCGTACTTGAACAGCTTGCCGCTGCCGCCGTTCGCGGTCTTGCTGTGGTTCACGTAGCTGATACCGGCATCGATGACGCCATACAGGGTCACGCTGCTTTGTGCGTGTGCCGCGCCAGCCGTTGCTGCGAGGATGGCGATGGTCAACAGTTTCTTGTTCAAAGGATTCTCCGAGCGAGTAAATTGCGTGTCCAGTTGCGGTTCCGGCGCTCTCTATGGGCGCTTTCACGGACCGGTCGCAACTTTATCGGCGGGCCACGTAATGAATGTGACAGGCTTTGTCATATGACGAATCTGTGGTGCCGAAGCGACACTGGATTCTGCCCGGTTGTACAGCACGGAGTTATACCGATTCCGCCTGAGATTCGATCGGGATCCGGAATATGCACATGAAATAAGCTTGGTTGGTGCCGTTCCGGCCCCGTGCCACGATGCGCGCTTCAACAACGACACGGGACAAGAGGACACCATGCGACGTTCGATCCTGACCGGCCTCGGCGCGCTTGCCGCGGCGCTGGCCTTTGCCGCGCCCGGCGCGCACGCCGACTCCCAGACGCTGAAGATCGGCACGATGAGCGGCCCCGACGCGCAGATCTGGACCGAGGTGACGAAAGTCGCCGCACGCGAAGGCCTCGCGATCAAGGTCATCGAATTCAACGACTACGTGCAGCCGAACGCGGCGCTCGACGCGGGCGACCTCGATGCGAACGGTTTCCAGCACCAGCCGTTTCTCGACAGCCAGATCAAGCAGCGCGGCTACAGGATCGTCAACGTCGGGCTGACGTACACGGCGCCGATGGGCTTCTATTCGAAGAAGCTCAAGTCGCTCAAGGACTTGCCGGTGGGCGCGAAGGTCGGGATCCAGAACGATCCGTCGAACGGCAACCGCGCGCTGCTGCTGCTGCAGAAATACGGCGTGATCAAGCTGAAGGCGGGCGCCGGCACGAACGGCGTGAACGCGACGCCGCTCGACGTCGCCGAGAATCCGAAGAAGATCAGGATCGTCGAGCTCGACGCCGCGCAGTTGCCGCGCGCGCTGCCCGACCTCGACGCCGCGTCGATCAACACCGACTACGCGGTGAAGGCCGGGCTCACGCCGGTGAAGGATGCGATCGCGATCGAGGATCTGCGCGGGCCGTATGCGAACCTGATCGCGGTGCGCGCGCAGGACAGGGACAAGCCGTGGGTGAAGAAGCTCGTCGCGGCCTATGAATCGGACGACGTGCGCAAGTTCATCGACCAGAAGTTCGGCGGTGCGATCGTGCCGGCGTTCTGAACGTCGGCCGTGGCCAGCCCGCGTCGCGGGCATCGCGCCAGACCGAAAAGCAAATCGCCCGCGCAAGCGGGCGATTTCGTTGGCGCGCCGTGCTGCGGCGCGCGGGCCGGCCGCTACTCAGGCGGCGCAGGGGTTCAGGGGCTCAGGCCGACAGCAGCGACCCGGTGCGGATCGGCGTCGCGCCGGCGATCCGCGCGACTTCCATCCCGGCGGTCGCGAAGCGCACGATCTGGCGCGCGTACAGCACGCCCGACACGCTGCTCTTCAGCGTGATCACGCGATCGGTCAGCGGATCGACGATGTCGGCCACGTCCTGGCCGGCCTCGATCCACGCGCCGACTGGCGTGCGGAACACGATCACGCCCGACACCGGCGCGACGAGCGGATCGGTGCCCGCGAGCGGCGTGGCCGGATGCGCGAGCGGCGGCAGCGGCGCCGGCGTGCCGTCGATGACGCCGCGCTCGGTCAGGTATTCGACGATCGCTTGCGCGTCCTTCTCCGCGAGTTCGTACGACACGTCGCGCTCGCTACGCAGTTCGACCGTGACGGAGATTGCGCCGTTCGGGATCGGAAAGCGATCGCCGAAGCGGTTGCGCAGATCCGACCAGCAGAAGCTGTGGATCTCGTCGAACGGATTGCCGACCGAATTCAGCGCGAGCAGCGACGCCTGCGCGTCCAGATAGCGCGACAGCGGCTCGACGTCTTCCCACAGATCGGGGTTCGTATACAGGTGCATCACCGCGTCGCTGTCGCAATGCAGGTCGAGCACGATGTCGGCGTCGAACGACAGTTTCTGCAGCGCGAGGCGCTGCGATTCGAGCTCGGTGCGCGGCTTCTGTTCGTCCAGCGCCTCGCGCATCGCGGCGCGTACCGCGGCGAGGTTGCGCTGCGCGTCGTTCGTCAGGCGGCCTTCGATGCGCGGCAGCACGAGCGCCGCGAGATCGTAGAAATTGCGGTTGAAGTTCTGCATCGAGCCGAGCTCGAAGCGGCCGAGGTGATCGCCGAACACATGCTGCGACAGGCCGATCGGGTTCGGCACCGGGACGATGATCACCTCGCCGCGCAGCTTGCCGGCCGTCTCGAGCGCGGCGATCTTGCGGCGCAGCAGCGCGGCGACCAGCATGCCGGGCAGTTCGTCCGCGTGCAGCGACGACTGGATGTAGACCTTCTTCTGGCCGCGCGGGCCGTAGTGGAAGCTCGTGATCTGGCGTTCGGTGCCGACGGCGGGGGAAATCAGCGGATGGGTCTGCGTTTGCATGATGAGGGGAGGGCGGCGCAGCCGCGAGTGATCCGGTATGCGTGGAAGATCGATTGTACGTTGCCTTGCGCGAACCTATCAAACCGCGCGCCGGGCAAGTCAATTTCCTTTACGAATCATCGGGTTGTTGCATAAAAAATAACGGTGCCGCGGCCCGTCGTGCATGCATACCTCGCAGTCTTTCGTCGCGCGCGGGCAAAAAAAACGGGCTCCTTGTGGAGCCCGTCTGCGCGGATGCGAAGCGCGCGTTGCGCGGTGTTACTTGCCGTACACGTCGAAATCGAAGTACTTCTTCGCGATCTTGTCGTACGTGCCGTCCTTGCGCATGCCGGCGATCGCGCCGTCGATCTTCGCCTTCAGGTCGGTGTCTTCCTTGCGCAGGCCGATGCCGGCGCCGTTGCCGAGCGTCTTCGGATCGTCGATGTCCTTGCCGGCGAAATCGAAGCTCGCGCCGCGCGGCGTCTTCAGGAAGCCGATTTCAGCCTGCACCGCGTCCTGCAGCGCGCCGTCCAGACGGCCGGAGATCAGGTCGGCGTAGACCTGGTCCTGGTTCTGGTAAGGCACGACGTTCACGCCCTTCGGGGCCCAGTACGTCTTCGCGTAGGTTTCCTGGATCGTGCCCTGCTCGACGCCGACCGACTTGCCCTTCAGCGATTCGGCCGTCGGCATCAGGCCGGCACCCTTCTTCGCGACGAGGCGCGTCGGCGTGTTGAACAGCTTCGACGAGAACGCGATCTGTTCCTGGCGCGCCGGCGTCATCGACATCGACGACAGGACGCCGTCGAACTTGCGTGCCTTCAGCGCCGGGATCATCCCGTCGAAGTCGTTTTCGATCCACACGCACTTCGCGTTCATGCGGCGGCAGATTTCGTTGCCGAGGTCGACGTCGAACCCGACCACCTTGCCGTCAGCGCCTTTCGATTCGAAAGGCGGGTAGCTTGCGTCGACGCCGAAGCGCACGGTCGTCCAGTCCTTCGCGTATGCAGTGCCGGCCGATACGGCGAGCAGGGCTACGGTCACAGCCGCAAGAATCTTTTTCACTCGGTGACTCCTCGTTTTGTTCGATGGGTGCGCGGTTGTGCCGCGCCGTAAGCCTTCGGCCCGGCGCGGCTTCGCGTCGAGCTGTCCGTTTCGCTGCCCGATGCGGGCGCGCGACGTGCGCAAGATTATCAAGACAAAATACCGGCAGGGCGCCTAGGACATGCCCCGATACCGGACCCGACGGCCATGCGTGCGGCGCACGACCGTTTCAGACGTAGGAACGATTCAACCGAGCGTTTCGTTGACCGCGCGCTGCAGGCAGGTGACGAATTGCGATACGGCCGGCGTCGGCAGCAGGTCGCGGCGCGCGATGATCGACAGGTCGAAGTGCGGCATGCTTTCGTCGAGGTCGGCCGTGCGAATCCCGAGCGGCGCCACCATCGCGGCCAGCGGGCGCGTGAAGCAGCCGATCACGTCGGAGCGCGCCACGAGCCCGAGCGTCACCGCGAACGACATCGGCGAGCGCAGCAGGCGCTTCGGCAGCGGCAGCCCGCGCGCCTCGAACATTCCAACCATCACGCTGTGCGGGAATTGCTCGGCCCCGACCGTGACGATCCATTCGGCGTCGAGCAGTTCCTCTAACCGGCGCGCGTGCGCGAGCGGGTGGCCTTCGCGCATCACGACGGTGAACTCGGTCGACAGCAGCGGCACCTGCGTGAAATCGCGGTCGAGCGCGGGCACATGGTGCATCGCAGCGATGTCGAGCGTGCCGTTGCGCAATTGCGCGAGCGCGTCCGGCACCGTCAATTCCACCAGATGCAGGCTCACGTTCGGCATCGACTGGCGGAATGCGGTGACCGCGCGCGGCAGCGCGGTCAGCGCGATCGACGGCATCGTGCCGACCGCGACACGTCCGGACATCTCGCCTTTCACCTGCTCGACGGCCTCGACGGTGCGGCGCATGTCGCCGAGCAGCTGCTCGGCGCGCGGCAGCAGCGCATGGCCGCACGCGGTCAGCTCGACGCCGCGCACGCTGCGCGCGAGCAGTTCCGCGTTCAGCGCCGACTCGAGCTCGCGGATCGTATGCGTGATCGCGGGCTGCGTGACGCCGAGTTCGCGCGCGGCGGCGCGCAGGCTCTTGAGATGCGCGGCGGAGACGAACGCCTGGAGTTGCGCGATGTTCAGGTGGTTTCGGATGCGGGTCATCGATTGGTTCGGATCTGGCGGCGGGCTGGGGCGCCGGCGCGAAGATCGATAGGGTAGCGCGCCGCGGCGGCGAACGCCGGGCGGAACAAAAACCGCGGGGCACGCTACGGCATTTCTTCGTCGAGATCGACGGCGAACCGATCAGGATTGCAGATGACGGTGCATGCGGGGCGTGACGTCGTCGCGATGCGCCGCGCTACGACGCACCGCGTGAAGATATCGTGGCGGCCGGGTGTGTCAGGCAAGCGCCAGTTCGACGGCCGCGAGCGTGCGGCGGCGGATCCAGCCGCTCGCGAGCCGGATCGCGAGCCAGTACGGCAGAAACAGCAGGCGCGTGCGCGTGCTCGGACAGTGCACGAAGGTTTCGGTGCGCAGCAGGCGCGTGCCGGACGACAGTCCGACGACCTCGAACCGCAGCACCAGCTTCGCATCGCGCGGATCGTCGTGCCGGACGAAGGCCTCGGCGTCGTCGATCGTGCGCACGTCGGGTGTCGGGCGCCAGAAGCGTCCGATGAGCCCCAGCGACAGCGACGTCTCGTCGCGATGCAGCAGCGTGAACGTATCGAAGCCGAAGCGTTCGCGTGCGCCTTCGGCGCGGCGGTTGGCCAGCGCACGCGCGATGGCCGCCGGCGATTCGCGCACGGCAAGCAGCGCATCGATGACCGGATCGGCGCGCATGTCGAGCGCGGCCACGGCGTCGATGATGCGCGACGGCGGCGCGTCGATCGGCCGGGATTCATGAACTTCGACGAAGCCGAACGACGGGATGAAAGGCGGCTTGCTCGCCGCGGCCCGCGTGTCTGATTCAGAGACGATGCCGAACGGATTCATGGGCGTTCCGGGGGACAAAACGTGATCGTAGCACCGCATGCGCACTCGCGGCGCGACGCGCCGCAAAGCCGGCCGCACCGACAAAAAAGGCCTGGAAACATGCGTTTCCAGGCCTGGAGACCATCAACGACGATGGTGGAGGAGACGGGATCGTCCCGATGCGCGCCGCCCTTGTGCCGGCGGCGTCGCGCATGATGCGCGGTCAGATCGCCCAGCCGCCGAGATAGAACGTGACGAGCACGGCCGCGATGAGCACGGTGCCGACGTTGAGCTTGCGGAATTCGCCGCTGGCGATGCGGCCGATCACGAGCGTCGAGAAGCCGAGCATGATGCCGGTCACGATGTTCGCGGTCAGCACGATGAATACCGCGCACACGAGTCCCGACATCGCATCGACCATGTCGTCCATGTGCAGCTTGTTCACGCTGCCGAGCATCAGCAGGCCGACGTACATCAGCGCGGGGGCCGTTGCGTACGACGGCACGAGGCCCGCGAGCGGCGAGAAGAACATCACGACCAGGAACAGCACGCCGACCACTGCGGCCGCGAGGCCCGTCTTCGCACCGGCGGCCACGCCGACGCTCGACTCGATGTAGGCCGCGGCCGGCGCACCGCCGAGGAAGCCGGAGAAGATCGAGCTGACCGAATCGGCGGTCAGCGCGCGGCCGCCGTTGATGATGCGGCCGTTCTCGTCGAGCTGGCCCGCCTGACCGGCGACCGCGCGGATCGTGCCGGTCGCGTCGAACACGGCGGTCATCACGAGCGCCAGCACGCTCGGCAGCACGGCCATCGACAGCGCGCCCTTGATGTCCATCGCGCCGATCAGCGACGCGTGGCCCGGTGCGCTCAGCGACGGCAGCGCGAAGATGCCGCGATACTTCACGGCCGGATCGAACGCGAGGCCGATCAGCGAGATTGCGACCACGACGAGCAGGATGCCGCCGGGCACGCGACGCTTCTCGAGCCCGAAGATCGCGGCGAGGCCGACGACCGACATGATGACCGGGAACGCGGTGATCTGGCCGAGCGAGACCGGCAGGCCGGCGCCCGGATTCTTGATCACGAGACCGACGTCGTTCGACGCGATCAGCAGCAGGAACAGGCCGATGCCGATGCCGGTGCCGTGCGCGACGCCCGCGGGCAGGTTGCGCAGGATCCACGAACGCACGCCGGTGACCGAAATGCCCGTGAACACGAGGCCCATCAGGAACACGGCGCCGAGCGCGACGGTCGGCTGCAGGCCCTTGCCGAGCACGAGGCCGAACGCCGTGAACGCCGTCAGCGAGATCGCGCAGCCGATCGCGATCGGCAGCTTCGCCCACAGGCCCATCAGCAGCGAACCGAAGGCGGTGGTGAGGCAGACCGCGACGAATACCGCGCTCGTGTCGAAGCCGGCCTTGCCGAACATGCCGGGCACGACGAACACGGAATAGACCATCGCGAGGAAAGTGGTCACGCCCGCGACGATTTCGCGACGCTGCGTGCTGCCGCGCGACGAAATGCCGAAGTACCGGTCGATGACTCCCTTGGTGCCGAAGTCCGTTTCTTCCGCGCCGACGCCGACCGTCGGCTGCACCGGGGTATCACTCATGAGCTTGCTCCTTTATCAGCATGCTGAAACGGCCCGTGGCAGGCCGTCGTCAGGGTGTCTCGTATCTGGTTGAAATTATCGGCAGCGTCGTGGGGACGCATCACGCGCGATTCGTGTCGTCGTCCGCGCGTCGATGGGCGCGCGTGTCGCGTCGTACGACGCGTGGTGTAGTCGACCCCGTCACGTGTGCTTTGCCGTAGCGAAGGTTAGGCGAACGGCCCGTCACGTCCCATTGGGGGACGAGCATGCAGCGCATGTCGCAGCGCTTATATCGGCGTGCAACGGGGCTTCGTCGTCGCGGAACGCGTGTATACGCCTAGTTCGAATCCGTTAAGGCGATTATTCGAATGCTGGATCGGCGGGCCGGGGCGGAGCGGGTGACGCATCGGATATTACGAATGTCTTTCATCGAGGCCGCGCAGGTGCGTGAATACGGCCGCGCGTGACGCGCCGCGCCGCCGTGCGCAACGTGAGTCCGGATGATACCGGGGCCGCGCGCGTGCTGCGCTGGCGTGCGTCGTTGCCGTCGTCGCCGTCGTTGCGTCAGCCGCGCGCGAGCTGCGCGAGATACGCGCAGAACATGTCGGCCATCGCGGCCGAGTACGCGTCGATTTCGGCCGGCGTGCGTTCGGTTTCCGAAAACGCCTTGCCGGAACTCGTGAGCGTGCTCGTGATGAGCTCGCACGCGAGCGCGCGCGTGGCATCCGGTGCGTCGGGCAGCGCGTCGAGCATGAACGCGCTGAAGATCCGGTTGCCGGCGGCCTTCGCTTCCTGCGCCTCGGGTGTGTCGCGATAGAGCGGCGCGGCGTCGTCGAGCGCGATGCGCATTCGCGCCTCGTCGCATTCCGAGCGGATGAACGCATGGACGGCCGTGCGCAGCCGCGCGGGCGGCGTCTTGTGCGGATCTTCCAGCATCCCGCGCAGCATCCCGGACGTCTGGCGCCACTCGTCGTGCTGCAGCCGGAACAGCACGGCCGCCTTGTTCGGGAAGTACTGATATAGCGAACCGACGCTCACACCGGCGCGCTCGGCGACGCGCGCCATCGTGAAGCGCTGCGCGCCTTCGGTTGCCAGAACCTGAATAGCGGCCTGCAGCACGTCATCGACGAGCTGGGTCGAGCGGGCCTGCCGAGGCAGTCTGCGCGAGGCGATCGGGGCGTTGCGGCGGTCGGTCATGACGGGTCTGCCAATGCGAATAGTAAAACCTGAATAGTTCGTCATATTCTAGTCGGGCGCCCTGACGCACTCAACCTGACACCGGAGATTCGCATGACCACCCTGATTCACGACCCGCTGGCGTCGCTGCTCGCGCGCCTGTTCGACGAAGCCGACGCATCGTCGCCCGCGTCGAGCCCGGACTTCGCGGACCTGACGCACGACGAGCACGCGCGGCTGATGCGCAGCAAGACCGATTACGCCGATTTCTATGCACGCCTGAAGGACTATCCGCTCGCGGTGTCGCGCGAGACGGGCACGCTGCTGTACATGCTCGCGCGCAGTAACGGCGCGCGCGCCATCGTCGAATTCGGCATGTCGTTCGGTATCTCGACGCTGCACCTCGCGGCCGCGCTGCGCGACAACGGCGGCGGCCGGCTGATCACCAGCGAGTTCGAGGCGTCGAAGGTCGCGCGGGCGCGCGAGAACCTGGCGGCCGGCGGGTTGGCCGATCTCGTCGAGATCCGTGAAGGCGATGCGCTGCGCACGCTGGCGGCCGATCTGCCCGAAACGGTCGACCTGCTGCTGCTCGACGGCGCGAAGGCGCTGTATCCCGAGGTGCTCGCGCTGGTCGAGCGCCGGCTGCGGCCCGGCGCGTTCGTCATTGCCGACAACGCGCAATACAGTCCCGACTACCTCGCCTACGTGCGCGCGCCGGAAAACGGCTATCTGTCGGTCCCGTTCGGCGGCGACGTCGAGCTGTCGATGCGCACGCGCTGACGCGCGCGCATCATGTCCTGGCCCGATCGATGACGATGAATACACCGGACATACGATCGGTAAATGCAGGATGACTGATCAAATGGACTTGTGAGCATCCTGGTGGCGGCGTGCGCGCTTCGGGATGCCGCCGCGCGTTACTTCAGGAACACGTATCGCGCGAAATACGGAAAGCGGCCGATCGCATGTTCGGTCGCACGCGTCGCCTCCGGCGGCGTGCCGCCCACGGTATCGAGCCGCTGTATGAAGCGCACGCCGGCGAGCATGCCGGCCGCTGCCGGCGTCGCGGCGAGCAGGAGTTGCGCAATGCTGCCCGGGTGCGCGCTGGGCGTTTCCGCGAGCTTCTTGCCGGTGATGCGGCTGCCGTCGAGCGATTCCCACGACGGCCCCGCGCCGTGCCGGACGACGAGCGCGCCGGTGGCGTCGAACAGCATCGCTTCCGGGCGCTGGAATGCCCACGCGAGCCGGTGCCCGGCGTCGTATTCGCATGCGTAGATCTGCACGCCGGTCGCGGTCGTCGACAGCACGGGCGAGGCCGGCTGGGGCGGCACGAGACCGGTTGCATCGTCGGCATGGGCCGGCAAGGTGCAGGCCGCGAACGAAAGGGCCGCGAGGGCCTGCAGCATGTCGCGTTTCGGAAAGCGGCTTGGCATGGCGGAGCGTCCTTTCAGGTCGGGTGACGGTCGTGCGAAGTCGATCTTATGAACGTTAGACGGCGATTGCGCAGGCTGCAATTCGGAAATGGCAATCGCGGCGATAGCCGCCGCGATTGCACGGGAATGGATGTGCGCGGCCGCTCGTCGCGGCGGTCGCGCGCAAGCGGCTCAGGCCGCGCCGGCCGGTGTCGGCGCGTGTTCCGCGATCAGGCGCTCGGCCTTCAGTGCGTCCCACAGGCTTGCCGGAATCGGCGCCGACGCGAGCCGCAGGTTCTCGTCGATGCGCTCGGGCCGGCTCGCGCCGGCGATCACGGCCGCGACGGCCGGGTGCGCGAGCGAGAACTGCAGCGCCACCGCGCGGACATCGACGCCGAACTGCTCGCTGATCTGCCGGATGCGCGCGACGCGATCGAGCATCTCCTGCGTGGCCGGCTGGTATTCGAAGTGGGTGCCGCCCGCGAGCACGCCAGAGTTGTACGGGCCGCCGACGATGATGCCGAGGCTGCGCACGGCGCTTTCCGGCATCAGCCGTTCGAGCGCGCCGGCATGGTCGAGCAGCGTGTAGCGGCCGGCGAGCAGGAAGCCGTCCGGATCCGAGCGCTCGAGCGCGAGCTCGCACGGCTCGATCCGGTTCACGCCGAGGCCCCAGCCCTTGATGACCTTCTCGTCGCGCAGCCGCGTGAGTGCCTTGGCCGCACCCGACATCGCGACGTCGAACACGTCGAGCCAGCGCTCGCCGTGGAAGTCGATCGCCGGATCGTGGATCCACACGGTGTCGAGGCGGTCGGTGTGCAGCCGCTCGAGGCTCGCTTCGATCGAGCGCAGCGTGCCGTCTTCCGTGTAGTCGTAGACGATCTTGTTCGGCAGGCCATGGCGGAACAGGCCGCCCTTCTCGCCGAGATCGCGCTGCGACGCATCCTCGTGCTCGTCGAGCACGAGGCGGCCGACCTTGGTGCCGAGCGAATATTCATCGCGCGGCCGGCCGGCGAGCGCTTCACCGAGGCGCAGCTCGGCGAGGCCGGCGCCATACAGCGGCGCCGCGTCGAAGTAGCGGATACCGCTTTCCCAGGCCGCGTCGACGGTGGCCAGTGCTTCTTCGTTCGGGATGTCCCGATACATGTTGCCCAGTGGCGCGGTGCCGAAACCCAGGCGGGAAGGGGACGTGATTCTCATGTCGGACTCCTGTCGATCGGTCAGGCCGCGGCCTGCGCGAGCGTCGGATAGTCGGTCAGGCCCCGTGCGCCGCCGCCGAACAGCGTGTTGCGGTCGTGCGGCGTGAGCGCCGCGCCGGTGCGCAGGCGCTCGGGCAGGTCGGGGTTCGCGACGAACGGTCGGCCGAAGGCGACGAGGTCGGCCCAGCCGGCGGCGATCGCTTCCCGCGCGCGCTCGGCGGTGTACGCGCCGGCGTAGATCAGCACGCCAGGAAACGCGGCACGCAGCTGCTGCTTGAATTCGACCGGCATCAGCGGTGCGTCGTCCCAGTCGGCTTCCGCGATGTGCAGGTAGCCGACACCGAGTTCGCCGAGCAGCTTCGCGGCGGCGAGGTAGGTCGTCTCGGGATCGTCGTCGACGCAGCCGTTCAGCGTGGTCAGCGGCGCGAGGCGGATGCCGACGCGCGACGCGTCGCCGGTGCCTTCGATCAGCGCCTGCGCGACTTCGCGCAGGAAGCGCAGCCGGTTGTCGAGCGAGCCGCCGTACGCGTCGGTGCGCGTGTTCGCGTTCGAGTCGATGAACTGGTTCACGAGATAGCCGTTCGCGCCGTGCAGCTCGACGCCGTCGAAACCGGCTTCGATCGCGTTGCGCGCGGCGGCGCGGTATTGATCGACGATCTCGCCGATTTCGTCGACGGACAACGCGCGCGGCTCGGACGCCTGCACGAAGCCCGGCGTGCTGCCGTCCTCACCGGCGACGAACACGTTCACGCCCTTCGCCTGGAGCGGCGACGACGAAACGGGTTGCCGGCCGCCGAGCAGGCTCGTGTGGCTCAGCCGGCCGACGTGCCAGAGCTGCGCGAAGATGCGGCCATGCGCTGCGTGGACGGCGTCCGTCACCTTGCGCCAGCCGGCGACCTGCGACGGCGTGTGGATGCCGGGCGTCCATGCGTAGCCCTTGCCGAGCGGCGCGATGTAGGTGCCTTCGCTGACGATCAGGCCCGCGCTCGCGCGCTGCGCGTAATACGCGGCCATCAGTTCGTTGGCTTCGTCGCCGGGCTGGCTGGCGCGCGAACGCGTCATCGGCGGCATCACGATACGGTTCGGCAGTGTCAGCGAGCCGAATTGCAGCGGTTGGAAAAGCGGGTCCTGGGTCATGATGGATTCCTGTCGGTGCCGCGGCCGGCTGGCCGCGGACGGTTCGATTGAGGGGGCGGCGCCAGCGCCTGTGATCAGCGGGAACAGGCCTAGTCCCACTTCGGCGCGAGGCCGGCCGGGTCGACTTCGCGGCCGTTGCGTTCGAGCGCGGCGATCTGCGCCATGTCCTCGTCGGTCAGGCGCAACGTTTGCGCGAGCAGGTTGCTTGCGAGGTTTTCGCGCTTCGTCGACGACGGGATCACCGAGTAGCCGAGCTGCAGGGCCCAGGCCAGCGCGACCTGCGCCGGCGTCGCGTCGTGACGTTGCGCGATCGCGCCGATCACCGGGTCGCCGAGCACCTTGCCGTATGCGAGCGTCATGTACGACGTCACGTGGATGCCTTCGCCGTTCAGGAACTCGACCAGCTTGCGGTTCTGCAGGTACGGACTCAGTTCGATCTGGTTCGTCGCGATCGCATCCTTGCCGACCACCGCGATCGCTTCCTTCGTCAGTGCGATGTTGAAGTTCGAGATACCGATCTGGCGCGTGAGACCCTTCACCTTCGCGTCGGCGAGCGCGGTCATGAATGCCTGGACCGACACGCCGCTCTCAGGCGCCGGCCAGTGGATCAGCGTCAGGTCGACGTAGTCGGTGCGCAGCTTGCGCAGGCTTTCCTCGAGGCTGGCGACCAGCTTTTCCGGCGCGTAGTTGTCGACCCAGATCTTCGTCGTGAGGAACAGGTCTTCGCGGCGCACGCCCGATGCGGCGATCGCTTCGCCGACTTCGGCTTCGTTGCCGTAGATCTGCGCGGTGTCGATCGCGCGGTAGCCGACCTCGAGGCCGTTGCGGACCGAGTCGATGACGACCTGGCCTTGCAGGCGGAAGGTACCGAGGCCGAATGCGGGAATGTTGCTCATCATGTGTTCCTGGAAGAGGTGGAGCGATTGCGGTATGGAAATCATTCTGGCGCCCTGGACTGATGAGATAAACGCCTTTAGAGGTCAAAAATATTTGATTTCAAGTCAAATATCGGTCGTGGATCCCGCTGGCTGGCGGCGTGCCGGCCTCAGGCGGCGCCCGGCAGCGCGTTCGCATCGGCCGCGGCATTCGCATGGAACACCGGCAGCACGTCCGACGCGATCTCGGCCAGCGTCTCGTCGAGCGGGCGGCGGTTGCGGCGGAAATGCAGGCCGATGTGCTGCACGCCGGCGGCGCGCATTGCCGCAAGTTCCTCCGTCAGCGCGATGCGTCCGGCGCGCGCGCCGAAGCGGTGCCGCTGCAGCGGCTCGTGCGGATCTTCCGCGAGGTCGAGGTGGATGAAGCTCACGTACGGCTTGTTGCCGGCCACCGCGCGCCAGTTCGCGACGCGCTGCAGGTGATCGGCCGGCGTGCCCGGATACGCGAGGCAGCCGTCCATGTGCTCGCCGATCCATGCGGGCGTCTGCTGCGCGAGACCCGCGACGAGCAGCGGCACCGGCGAGCGCGCGGCGGGCAGCACGTCGAGGCCGGGCGGCAGATGAGCGCGCGCGCCGTCGCGCAGCAGCGCGATCTGGTCGCGGAAGTTGGCGCCGCGCGATGCGAAATCGCGGCCGAACAGCGGATATTCGACCGGCCGGTCGCCGCTCGCGACGCCGAGCAGCAGGCGGCCGCCGCTCAGTTCCTGGATCGTCGCGGCCGATTTCAGCGTCAGCAGCGGTTCGCGCAGCGGCAGCACGACGGCCGCCGTGCCGAGCAGGATGTCGCGCGTGATGCCGGCGAGGTAGCCGAGATACGAGAAGGTCTCGAACACCTGCGCGGCGTCGCCGAACGACGGGTCGTACACCGGCACGTCGCGCACCCAGAGCGCGCGGAAGCCGAGCGTGTCGGCCAGTTGCGCGAGCTCCGCGTGGATTTCCAGGTCGGGCACGCCGGGGCGGCGGCCGTCATGCTGGCGCTTCGCGTCGCCGGCCGGCGACCAGTCGTTGTCGAGCGGCAGTTCGATGCCGATGGTGAAGCCGCCTTCGGCGAGTTTGTCGAGTGAAGTGGACATGGTCGGGCGTCTCCGTTCAGATCGCGCGCAGGCTGCCTTCGAGCCGGTAGAAGTCGAGCGACGACGCGGTGAAGAACGAGCGCGACGTGCCGGCGGCAAAATCGTCGAGGTGCACGACCGTCGCGCGGTCGGCTTCCTGCCACGAGATCGCGTAGGTCTCGCCGGCGACGTGCTGCCACGTGAAGGCGACTTCGCCCGTCGCGCCGGCGTATGCGCCTTCGGTGATCTCGTAGCGCATGTGGAGGCCGTCCTCGTCATACGCGTTGAGGGCGGTGAGGCCGTCGTAACGGACTTCGAAAGTCTTGCCGGCGAACGGCGGACGTTGGGTCGATGCGTTCATGCTGTGCGGCTCCTGCAGAAAGTGACGTTCAATGGGCGAGTTCGACGGGTTCGGCCGTGCGTTCGGGCAGGCCCTGGCCGCGATCGAGGCGGCCGCTCAGCGCGGTCAGCGCGAACGCGCCGAGCGTGACGACGGCGGCGATCCACGGCGTGTGGCCGAGGCCGACGTTCGCGACGATCAGGCCGCCGAGCGACGAGCCGCCGGCGACGCCGAGGTTGAACGCGGCGATGTTGAAGCCCGATGCAACGTCGGTGGCGTCCGGCGCGAAGTGGCGCGCCTGCTTGACGACGTACACCTGCAGGCCCGGCACGTTGCCGAATGCGACCGCGCCCCACGCGAGCATCGTCAGCACCGCGAGCCACTTCACGTGCACCGTGAAGGTCAGTGCGAGCAGCACGATCGCGAGCAGCAGGAAGATCTGCTTGAGCGCCTTGACCGGTCCGACGCGGTCGGCGAGCTTGCCGCCCCACACGTTGCCGAACGCGACCGACACGCCGTAGCCGACGAGCACGAGGCTGACCTGCGACGGCGTGAAGCCGGCAATCTGTTCGAGCAGCGGTGCCATGTAGGTGAACGCGATCAGCGAGCCGCCGTAGCCGACCGCCGTCATCGCATAGACGAGCAGCAGGCGCGGCTGGGCCAGCACGCGGAACTGACGGGCGAGCGGCGCCGGCGGCGTCCGCGGAAGGCCGCGCGGCACGAAGGCCACGGCGCCGAGGAACGCGACGAGGCCGAACAGCGCGACGATCAGGAACGTCGCGCGCCAGCCGAAGTGCTGACCGATGAAGGTGCCGAGCGGGATGCCGGCGACGAACGCGACGGTCATGCCGCTGAACATCGTCGCGATCGCGCTGGCGGCCTTGTCCTTCGGCACGAGCGTGGTCGCGATGATCGAGCCGACCGAGAAGAACACGCCGTGCGCAAGGCCGGTGAGCACGCGCGCGACGATCAGCGATTCGTAGCCCGGCGCCTGCCAGGCGACGAGGTTGCCGATCGTGAACAGCGCCATCAGCGCGGCGAGCAGCGTTTTGCGCGGCACGCGGCCGGTGAGCGCGGTGAGGAGCGGCGCGCCGATCGCGACGCTCAGCGCGTAGAGGCTGACGAGCAGGCCGGCCGACGGCAGGCTGACGCCGAGATCGGCGCCGATCGTCGGGATCAGCCCGACGATCACGAATTCGGTCGTGCCGATGGCAAAGGCGCTGATGGTCAGCGCAAGCAGGGCGAGTGGCATGGCGGGATCCAGGTTCCAGTAAGAATGGATCGCAGTGTGCCGCCTTTACTTTTGCTGAAAAACTGGTCTATAAACCAAATTGTTTTGATTTCAGGTCAACAATGAAAATCACGCTCGACGAACTCCAGGCCTTTGCCGCCGTGGTCGACACCGGCTCGATCACCGCCGCCGCGCAGCAGCTCGACGTCACCGTGTCGGCGGCGAGCCGCACGCTTGCGCGGCTCGAGGAGAAGCTGAAGACCACGCTGCTGCGCCGGACCACGCGCCGGCTCGAACTGACCGAAGAGGGGCGCGCATTCCTGCAGGATGCGCGCGCGATCATCGAATCGGTCGAGAACGCCGAGGAGCAGATGCTCGCGCGGCGCGAGATGCCGTCGGGGCGGCTGCGCGTCGACGCCGCGACACCGTTCATGCTGCATGTGATCGTGCCGCTCGTGCGCGGCTACCGTGAACGCTTTCCGAAGGTCGAGCTGGAGCTGAACAGCAACGAGGGGATCATCGACCTGCTCGAGCGGCGCACCGACGTCGCGATCCGGATCGGCCGCCTGAAGGATTCGACGCTGCACAGCCGGCGGATCGGCAACAGCCGGTTGCGCATCCTCGCGAGCCCCGCGTACATCGAAGCGCACGGCCAGCCGCGCAAGGTGGAGGATCTCGGCAAGCACACGCTGCTCGGCTTCACGCAGCCCGAATCGCTGAACGTGTGGCCGATCCTCGGCGCGGACGGCGAGCCGAGCCGCATCGAGCCCGGCATCTGGTCGTCGAGCGGCGAGACGCTGCGGCAGCTCGCGCTGGAGGGGGCGGGCGTGGTGTGCCTGTCGGACTTCATGACCGCGCAGGATCGCGAGGCCGGCCGGCTCGTGCAGGTGCTCGCGCGGCAGACGCTCGAGGTCGAGCAGCCGATCAACGCGGTGTATTACCGGAACACTGCGATCTCGTCGCGGATCGCGTCGTTCGTCGATTACATGATCGAGGTGCTGGGCGGCGGGAGCAGCGGCAGCGATGGGCCGACGCGGCGCAAGGCTGCGTGGATGGGGCCGCTGTAGCGGCGGCGCGCTGGACGGGAAGCGGGGGACCGGCTTCGGGCGCCGGCGTGACCCGGCGTGCCGCACGGCGCTTGCGCCGCGGGCACGCCGTCGTGCAAGGCTTACGCTTCCTCAGACCACGACATGTTGTCGCGCGCCAGCAGCGCCGACGATGCCGCCGGTCCGAACGTGCCCGCGGTGTAGAGGCGCGGGCGATCGCCGAGCTGCTTCCAGCCGTCGAGGATCGGTTCGACCCACGACCATGCGGCTTCGAGCTCGTCGCGGCGCATGAAGTGCGTGAGGCGGCCGCGGATCACGTCGATCAGCAGCCGTTCGTACGCTTCCGCGCGCCGCTCCGGAATCGCCTGCTGCAGGTCGAGGTTCAGGCTCACGGGCACCATCTTCATCCCGCTGCCCGGCTCCTTCGCGAGCATCTGCAACTGGATCGACTCTTCCGGCTGGAGCTGGATCACGAGGCGGTTGCTGTAGTGGCGCGGGCCGCTCGGGATGATCGAGAACGGCATGTCCGCGAACTCGATCACGATTTCCGACTGGCGGCGCTGCAGCCGCTTGCCGGTGCGCAGGAAGAACGGCACGTTCGCCCAGCGCCAGTTGTTGATGTGCGCGCGCAGCGCGACGAAGGTTTCCGCGTGGCTGTCCGCCGGCACGTTGTCCTCCTCGAGATAGCCCTTGACCGGCTGTCCGTCGACCGCGCCGGCCGTGTACTGGCCGCGCACCGTGTCGCGCGCGACGTCCGACAGCGCCATCGGCCGCAGCGAGCGCAGCACCTTCAGCTTCTCGTCGCGCACCGCGTCCGGGTCGAGCGACACCGGCGGTTCCATCGCGACGATGCACAGCAGTTGCAGCAGGTGATTCTGCACCATGTCGCGCAGCGCGCCGGTATGGTCGTAGAAGCCCGCGCGGCTGCCGACGCCGACCGTCTCCGCCACCGTGATCTGCACGCTGCGGATGCTCGGCGCCTGCCACAGCGGCCCGAAGATCGGGTTGCCGAAGCGCAGCACCATCAGGTTCTGCACGGTTTCCTTGCCGAGGTAATGGTCGATCCGGTAGATCTGCGATTCCGCGAAATGCTTGCCGACCGCATCGTTGATCGCCTGCGCCGACGCGAGATCGTGGCCGAGCGGCTTTTCGAGGACGACGCGCGAGCGCGCATCGACGAGGTGCGCGGCCGACAGGTTGTCGCAGATCGTCGTGAACAGCTCCGGCGACGTCGACAGGTAGAACACGCGGATCGCATCGCCGCGCGCCGCGTCGGCGAGCCGTGCGTAGTCTTCCGGCGCGTTCACGTCGATCAGCACGTACTTGAACAGGTCGAGGAAGCGGGCCCATGCGTCGGCGTCGAACGCCTTGTCGTCGATGAACGGGCGCGATTGCTCGTCCATGAACTTGCGATAGCCGTCGATGCCCCAGTCGCGCCGGCCGACCGCGATGATGCGCGTCTCCGGCGGCAGGTTGCAGTGCAGGTGCGCCATGTACAGCGCGGGCAACAGCTTGCGGGCGGCCAGGTCGCCGCCGCCGCCGAAGATGATCATGTCGACGGGCTGGTCGGCTTCGGTCTGGTTGGGCTTATTCGTCATGAGTGGATCGCGGTCTGAAGCGGTGTGAGCGTGGAACGAACGTCGAAGCGCCGGGCGCCGGTGCGTTGGCGCGCCAGTACGTGAAAACGCTAATAGTGCACGCTTTTGATCGATTGTGTATGTGTTCCCGTGTTGTAACAGCGCTTGCATGGCACGCATGTTGTAATTATGATTGAGCGCTCACTCATTAAAGGAATCGAACGTGGCCCGACCGCGCAGTCCCGACAAGCACGACGCCATCCTCGCCGCCGCCGCCCGCGCGCTCGCGGAGGACGGCGCGAGCGCGACCACCGCGCGCATTGCCCGGCTCGCCGGCGTCGCGGAAGGCACGGTGTTTACCTATTTCGAGACCAAAGATGCGCTGCTGAATGCGCTGTACCTGAGCCTGAAGGCCGACATGCGCGAGGCGATGATGACCGGGTTTCCGGAACACGCGCCGGCCGAACAGGCGATGCGGCATGCGTGGAACGGCTATGTGTCGTGGGGCGTCGCGAATCCGGACGGGCGCCGCGCGCTGCAGCAGCTCGGCGTGAGTGGCCGCATCGACGACGCGCATCGCGCGGCCGGGGCCGAAGGGTTCGGCGCGATCAGCTCGCTGCTGCGCGCGCAGGTTGCGGCTGCGGGCGGGCTGAAGGCCGACGATGCGCACGCGTTCTGCGCGGCGCTGTTCACGTCGATCGCGGAAACGGCGATGGAATCGATCGCGCGCGATCCGGCGCTGGCCGACGGATACCGGGAAGCGGGGTTTCGTGCGCTGTGGGCCGTGTTGCACGCGGTATGAGTGGACGGCTCGCCGGGCGGGCGGCCTGGCGGACGGCGGGAGACGGGTGATTGGCGGCGCGTTCGGTTCGGGCGCATCCGCCGCGGCGGAAGGCGGTTTCAGGCAGGGCGCGGCACGGTGAAAGTCACCGTTTCAGCGCCCATATTAATGAGTGAGTAATCATTCATTTTGTGATTTCAACCTTGTCGAGGAGTGGAAAATGTCGAAAGTCTGGCTGGTAACAGGGGCCGCACGCGGCCTGGGGCGCTCGATCGCGGAAGCGGTGCTGGCGGCGGGCGATCGTCTGGCGGCCGGTGCGCGCGATCCCGCGCGGCTCGCGGATCTGGAAGAACGGTACGGCGACCGGCTGCTGCCGATTGAACTCGACGTGACCGACGCAGCGGCAGCCGCGCATGCGGTTGCGGCTGCCCGCGACGCGTTCGGCCGCATCGACGTGCTGGTGAACAACGCGGGCTACGGTCATACGGCGCCGTTCGAGCAGATCGGCGCCGATGACTTCCGCGACCAGATCGAAACGAACCTGTTCGGCGTGGTCAACCTGACGCGCGCGGTGCTGCCGACGATGCGTGCGCAGCGCGCGGGCCACATCTTCCAGGTGTCGTCGGTCGGCGGGCGCACGTCGACGCCCGGGCTGTCCGCGTATCAGGCCGCGAAGTGGGCGGTCGGCGGGTTCAGCGACGTGCTGTCGAAGGAAGTCGCGCCGTTCGGCGTGCGCGTCTGCACGCTGGAGCCGGGCGGGATGCGCACCGAATGGGCCGCGCAGGCGAAGCGCGAGGTCGACGGCCTGCTGCCCGACTATCAGCCGTCGGTCGGGAAGATTCTCGAATTGATCGGCGCGTACGGCGGCCACGAGGTCGGCGATCCGGCGCGGATCGCGAAGCTGATCGTCGAGTTGTCGCGTCGCGACGACGTGCCGATGCGTCTGCTGCTCGGCGGCGATGGGCTGTTCGTGTGCGAGCAGGCGGAAGCGCAGCGTGCAGAGGAGGCGGCGCGGTGGCGCGATACGACGCTGTCGACGATGTTCCCGGACGCGAAGTTGCCGGAGGGACTGCAGGCGTTGAAGAAGGTCGGATAAGTCTGGGAGCTGGGGCAGCGCGGGTTCGCTCGAGCGCGGCGCCGACGCCCCGCCGACGCGCGGCGACCGGATGACGCCCGGTCGCATGCACGCCGGTCTTCGATCACGATCGCCGTTGCCGGCCGCCCTCAGCGCCCTAGGGCCTGTTCACACTACATAGATTTAAGGATATGCTTCGGAGATGGAAATCTCCGAAGCCCAATTCAAACAGATCGAACATTGCTTGCCGCGACAGCGGGGTAATGTGAGCCTGTCGAACCTGCAAGTGCTCAACGCGATCCTCTATGTTGCCGAGCACGGGTGTAAATGGCGCGGCCTGCCGCCACGTTTTGGCCGCTGGCACACGATCTACACGCGCATGAACCGCTGGTCTCGCAACGGCGTCCTGGACCGAGTGTTCACGGAGTTGCAGCGCGCACAGATCATCCGCGTTCGAATTGAAGCGGTGTCGCTGGATAGCACGATCGTGAAGGTTCATCCTGACGGTACCGGTGCGTTAAAAAAAATGGACCCCAAGCCATCGGCAAATCTCGCGGAGGATGGACAACCAAGATTCATATGGTTGCCGCGGATGCTCGAACAGCCATAACGTTCGCACTGTCTCCCGGTCAGGCCGGCGATGCGCCGCACGGCCGTGCACTGCTCGAACGCCTGGGACCGCCGAATCGACCGCTGCATCTATTGATGGACAAGGCGTACGAAGGAAACGAAACCCGGCAACTCGCGCTCGATCTCGGCTTTATCCCTGTCGTTCCTCCGTTGAGCACGCGCGTCGAGCCTTGGGAGTACGACCGGGAAATGTACAAACGTCGCAACGAAGTCGAGCGGTTGTTTCGCCGGTTGAAGGGCTTTCGTCGCATCTTCTCCCGCTTCGACAAACTCGATTTGATGTTCATTGCTTTTATCAACTTTGCCCTGATCGTCGAAGCCCTGCGCTAGTGTGAACACGACCTAGCGCGTAGAACTCCGCGTTGGGCCGCATGTTGGTCACGTTCGCGATGCGATTCGACATCCCGAAGAACGCCGAGATCGCCGCGATGTCCCAGGCGTCCTCGTCGGTGAAGCCATGCGACTTCAGCGCATCGAAGTCCGCTTCGCCCACCTGGTGCGCGGTCTGCGAAACCTTCATCGCGAAGTCGAGCATCGCCTTCTGTCGCGCGGTGATGTCGGCCTTGCGATAGTTTGTCGCGACCTGGTCGGCGATCAGCGGATCCTTCGCGCGAATGCGCAGGATCGCGCCGTGCGCGATCACGCAGTACTGACACTGGTTCACGCTGCTGGTGGCCACGACGATCATCTCGCGTTCGGCCTTGGTGAGGTTGCCCGGCTTGTCCATCAGCGCATCATGGTATGCCATGAACGCGCGAAACTCGTCCGGGCGATGCGCGAGCGTGAGGAATACGTTCGGGACGAAGCCCGATTTCTCCTGGACGACCGCGATCCGTTCGCGAATGTCGTCGGGCAGGTCTTCGAGTGCCGGCACGGGAAAGCGGCTGACGGGCGCGTTGTCTGCAGCGGTCATGAGGTCTCCTGGATAAATTGGTGCGGGCGGTCTCGACGCACGAGCCGCCGGCCTGAATCGAATCGACGGATGGCCGTTGCCGGCGTCGTGCGCTGACGTCCACGACGATGCGGCCGCGCACCTTGCCGCCGATCGGTTCGTCGGCGCGCGGGATGACGTGCTTCCCTGCGTGATGGTCCAAGGCCATGATTGTAAAGAAAATTACTTCTTTTCATCCCGCGTTTTTCTTTTGATCGTTCGGCCAATTCATGCCTTTCGTGCCGAGGCCACGCGGCTGGTAGACGCAATCTCCAGCAGCGCTTGTTTGCGAGGGTCATCACACAAGCGTCGACGAGGTCGGGACGCGAAGTGGCCTCCGCCGTGCCCGTATTAACCCTGATTAATAAATCTTATCGCGGTGAAAAATTCCGCATCTTATTGAACCGATATCGGCTCGCTATAGTGGCTCGCTTTCCCGCACGCAACCGTTCGCGTGCGGCTGACACGCTGACGATCAGCAGGAGCCGCTTGATGACCACCGACGTCCGATTCACCGAAATCGAGGATCTGATGCCCGCCGCCGGCGGGCTGCGCGAGATTCGCCACCACATTCACCATCATCCGGAACTCGCGTACGAGGAGCACGAGACGGCCGCGCTCGTCGCGGACAAGCTCGAGCAATGGGGCTGGCAAGTGACGCGCGGGGTCGGCAAGACGGGGGTGGTCGGCACGCTGCGCGTCGGCGACGGCACGCGCAGCATCGGCATCCGTGCGGACATGGACGCGCTGCCGATCCTGGAGGCGACCGGCCTGCCATACGCGAGCGGCACGCACGGCAAGATGCACGCATGCGGCCACGACGGCCACACGACGATGCTGCTCGGCGCCGCGCAACACCTCGCGAAGACGCGCAACTTCTCCGGCACCGTGCACCTGTATTTCCAGCCGGCGGAAGAGCACGGCGTCGACAGCGGCGCGAAGAAGATGATCGACGACGGCCTGTTCGAGCGCTTTCCGTGCGATGCGGTGTTCGGCATGCACAACCATCCGGGCGCGGCGCCCGGCGTGTTCCTTACGCGGCGCGGCCCGTTCATGTCGGCCGGCGACAAGGCGATCATCTCGATCGAGGGCGTCGGCGGCCACGCGGCGCGGCCGCACCTGACGGTCGACCCGGTGGTCGTCGCGGCGAGCATCGTGATGGCGCTGCAGACGATCGTCGCGCGCAACGTCGACCCGTCGCAGCCGGCGGTCGTCACGGTCGGCTCGATGCACGCGGGCACCGCGAACAACGTGATCCCGAACGGCGCGCGCCTCGAACTCAGCGTGCGGTCGTTCAGCCCCGACGTGCGTGCGCTGCTCAAGCGCCGCATCGTCGAGCTCGCCGAGTCGCAGGCCGTGAGTTACGGTGCGACCGCGCACGTCGAGTACATCGAAGGCTATCCGGTCGTCGTCAATACGGATGCCGAAACGGATTTCGCCGCGCAGGTCGCGCGCGAGCTGGTCGGCGACGCGCACGTGGTCGAGCAGGCCGACCTGCTGATGGGCAGCGAGGATTTCGCGTTCATGCTGCAGCAGCGGCCGGGCTCGTTCGTGCGGCTCGGCAACGGCGAAGGCGAGGACGGCTGCATGGTGCACAACCCGAAGTACGACTTCAACGATCGCAACCTGCCGGTCGGCGCGGCGTTCTGGACGCGTCTGGTCGAGCGATACCTCGGGCAGTAACCCCGGCGGCGGCGCGCGGCCGGCGCTTCCGGCCGCATTGAGAGGAGAAACGAACGATGCAGAAAGACCATCTCGCGCTGCACCCCGCGTCGACGGGGGCTGCCGAAACCGATGCGCGCGGCGCACCGGCCGTCACGAAGCGCGGCGCGATCGCGGCGGCCGTGATCGGCAACTGGCTGGAGTTCTTCGATTTCACCGTGTACGGCTTTTTCGCGGTGCTGATCGGCAAGCTGTTCTTCCCGTCGAGCGATCCGACCACGTCGCTGCTCCTGTCGGTCGCGACGTTCGCCGCCGGCTTCTTCACGCGGCCGCTCGGCAGCGTCGTGCTCGGCGTCTACGCGGACCGCAAGGGCCGCAAGGCCGCGCTGAACCTGACGATCATGCTGATGGCGCTCGGCACCGGCCTGATCGCGATCGCGCCGACCTACGCGCAGGTCGGCGTGGCCGCGCCGCTGCTGGTCGTCTGCGCGCGGCTGATGCAGGGCTTCTCGCAGGGCGGCGAGTTCGGCGCGGCGACGTCCACGCTGATCGAGCAGGGCGGCACGTCGCACCGCGCGTTCCGCGCGAGCTGGCAGCTGGCGACGCAGGGCGGCGCGGCGCTGATGGGGTCGGGCTTCGCGGCGCTGCTGTCGAACACGCTGACGAAGGACGCGCTCGAGGGCTGGGGCTGGCGCCTGCCGTTCCTCGTGGGCGTGCTGATCGCGCCGGTCGGCATGTATCTGCGCCGCCGGCTCGCGGACGATGCGCCCGGCGACAGCCATCACGGGATCGAACGCGGTGTGCTGCGCGAGCTGTTCTCGCAGCACACGCGCACGGTGCTGCTGCTGATGCTGACGGTGATGGGCGGAACGGTGTCGACCTACATCCTGACGTTCTACATGCCGACCTATGCGATCCATACGCTCGGGCTGCCGATGAAGCTGTCGATGTTCGTCGGCGTGGCGTCGGGTTGCGTGATGCTGGTGACGTGTCCGCTGTTCGGCTGGCTGTCGGACCGCCTCGGCAGCCGGCGCCTGCCGATCTTCGTCGGACGCGGCGTGCTGGTCCTGCTGCTGTTCCCGGCGTTCTGGCTGATGAACCATCATCCGACGCTGCCGGTGATCCTGCCGCTGACCGCGCTGATGCTGCTGTTCTATTCGCTCGGTTCGGCATCCGAAATGGCGCTGATGTGCGAATCGCTGCCGCGCCACGTGCGCGCGACGGGCATCTCGATCGCGTATGCGCTCGCGGTGACGATCTTCGGCGGCACCGCGCAGCTGATCGCGACCTGGCTCGTGAAGACGACGGGCAGCAAGCTCGCGCCGGCCGGCTACGTGGCCGCATGCGTGGTGCTGTCGCTGATCGCGGTCGCGATGCTGCGCGAGACGGCGCGCGAATCGATGGACTGACGCAAAGCGAGGCGCAGCACGACGGGCGGCACGCGGCGATACGCGCTTACCGCCCGCGCACCACCCTCAGGTACGACGCGCGCCCCTTCGCTCATCCGCGCCGTGCCACCAGCTCCGACACCGTCTGCGCGGCCTGCTGCAGCGGCCCGAGAAACTCCTTCACCATCTGCTTCGCGGTGTGCCGCTGCGCGTTGCCGCTGATGTTCATCGCGGCGATCACCTGCCCGCGCCGGTTGCGGATCGGCGCCGAGATCGACATCAAGCCCACTTCGAGTTCCTGGTCGACCACGGCCCAGCCTTGCTGGCGCACCTGTGCGATCGTCGCCTTCAGCTCGCCGATATCGGTGATCGTGCGCGGCGTGTGTGCGCGGATGCCGCTTTGCGCGAGCGTTTCGTCGAGCGCCGCGTCGTCGAGCGCGGACAGCAGCACACGGCCCATCGACGTGCAGTATGCGGGCAGGCGGCTGCCAATCGACAGGTTGATCGTCATGATCTTGCGGGTCGGCACGCGCAGCACGTAGACGATCTCGGTGCGGTCGAGCACGGCGGCCGAGCAGCTTTCGTGGATCTGCGCGGACAGCTGCTCCATGACCGGATCGGCGAGATTCCAGAACGGCATCGACGTGAGATACGCGAAGCCGAGTTCGAGGATCTTCGGCGTGAGCCGGAACAGCCGGCCGTCGGCCTCGACATAGCCGAGCGTCTGCAGCGTCAGCAGGATCCGGCGCGCGCCGGCGCGCGTGAGCCCGGTGGCCGAGGCGACCTCGGTGAGCGTCTGCTCCGGGCGCTGGGCGTCGAATGCGCGGATCACCGCGAGGCCGCGCGCGAACGACTGCACATAGGAGTCGCCCGGTTTCGTCTGGATGTCTTCGGTTGTCATGAACGGTCGGATTGTCGTGCAGCCGAGAAGATAGCGCATGGGGCCTGACACGCCAACCGCACTGCGGACCGGGCGCTTGACAGGTCGTCCCCGCACTCCCTATGATGCGCTGAACGTTCGATACACGATCTTATGTTCGTATATAGAACATTTAAGCGCATCCCGGCGGGCAATGCAAGGGGCGCGTTTCATTCACTTCCCAGCCTTGCATGAGACCGGAGACACTGATGACCGAAGCTTTTCTGTGTGATGCGATTCGTACCCCGATCGGCCGTTACGGCGGCGCGCTGTCCGGCGTGCGCGCCGACGACCTCGGCGCGGTGCCGCTCAAGGCACTCGTCGAGCGTAACCGCGACGTCGACTGGACGGCGATCGACGACGTGATCTACGGCTGCGCGAACCAGGCCGGCGAGGACAACCGCAACGTCGCGCGCATGTCCGCGCTGCTCGCGGGTCTGCCGGAGGGCGTGCCGGGTTCGACGATCAACCGCCTGTGCGGTTCCGGAATGGACGCGGTCGGTGTGGCCGCGCGTGCGATCAAATCGGGCGAAGCCGCGCTGATGGTGGCGGGCGGCGTCGAAAGCATGACGCGCGCGCCGTTCGTGATGGGCAAGGCTGCCAGCGCATTTGCGCGTCAGGCCGACATCTACGACACGACGATCGGCTGGCGCTTCGTCAATCCGCTGATGAAACAACTGCATGGCGTCGATTCGATGCCGGAGACGGCTGAGAACGTCGCGGTCGATTACAACATCAGCCGCGCCGACCAGGACCTGTTCGCGCTGCGCAGCCAGCAGAAGGCCGCGCGTGCGCAGCAGGACGGCACGCTCGCCGAGGAAATCGTCCCGGTGACGATTCCGCAGAAGAAGGGCGATCCGGTCGTTTTTTCGCGTGACGAGCATCCGCGCGAAACGTCGCTCGAAACGCTCGCGAAGCTGAAGGGCGTCGTGCGTCCGGACGGCTCGGTGACGGCCGGCAACGCGTCGGGTGTCAACGACGGCGCCGCCGCGCTGCTGCTCGCGAACGAAGCCACTGCGAAGCGCTTCGGCCTGACGCCGCGCGCACGCGTGCTCGGCATCGCGACGGCCGGCGTCGCGCCGCGCGTGATGGGTATCGGCCCCGCGCCGGCCACGCAGAAGCTGCTCGCACGGCTCGGGATGACGATCGACCAGTTCGACGTGATCGAGCTGAACGAAGCGTTCGCGTCGCAGGGCCTCGCGGTGCTGCGCATGCTGGGCGTCGCCGACGACGATCCTCGCGTGAACCCGAACGGCGGCGCGATCGCGCTCGGCCATCCGCTCGGCGCGTCGGGCGCGCGCCTCGTGACGACCGCGATGTATCAGCTGCATCGCACCAACGGCCGCTTCGCGCTGTGCACGATGTGCATCGGCGTCGGCCAGGGCATCGCGATCGCGATCGAGCGCGTCTGATCGCGTCATCCGGTCACGCGGCGAGGTTCACGCCGCTTGACCGGGTTCCCTCTCCAGACGATGTGGCTGGCACGCGATCAACGTGCCGGCCACATCGTCATTCAGCTTGCGATCGTTGTGCGAGGCGTGCGACGAGCGCGTCGATCTCGGTGTCCGCGAACACCTCGATGCCATGCTCGCGCAGCAGCGCCGCCGTCACACCGGCGCCGGCATGCCGCCGGCCCGCAAAACTCCCGTCGTAAATGAAACTGCTTCCGCACGACGGACTTCCGTCCGCCAGGATCGCGTAGCGGCAGTCGTGCGCGCGTGCCAGCGCGAGCGCGGTGCGCGCGCCGTCGACGAACGGCGCCGTCACGTCGGTGCCGTGCACGTCGACGATGCGTGCGGCACCCGACAGAACGCGTTGCCCTGATTCCCCGTCCGCGATTTCGGCGGGCGGACGCGGCACGCTCAATCCCCCTGCCAGTTCCGGACACACGGGCACCAGGCGCCCTTCGCGCTGCCATCGTGCGAGCGTTTCGTGCGCGGCGGTCTTCGCCGAGCCGTTGTAACGGACGGGGTGACCGAGCACGCACATGCTGACGAGGATCTTCGGCGAGGCGGGTGGCGGCGACGCGTTCTGCAATGTCGTTCTCCGAGCGGGCGGTGGTGGTGAGCGAGCGGAAATTCTACGCACGGGCTGCGTTCGCGCGCGTACGGATGACGGATGATCTCGCGCCGAGCGGCATGTCCGCCACCGCATTCCGACACGACCGATTCCATTGATCGCCGGATTATTGCGTCGAATTCATATGCCGGCTGAATGGAGTCGATCAGGCCGAATCGTTTCGCCGTGTGCAATGGTTGTCTGAACCGATGCGTCGCGTGACGTAATCCCACCAAGCATCGAGCTGTATCCGCGAAGCGCTGGACGCGATTATCGCTTGAATATTTGATCGAAATCATGTCGATGACGGAATCCGATATTTCATGCGCTTTCGGACTAAGGATTTCCCGGTGATTGCCGACAGTAAGGACGAGACCGTCGTAAAGCGATAAACCGTTTTTCGGCTACTGAGCGTGATTTTCGCGCCGCGCGGATCCCGCAGACGGATCCGCCTTTCGGAGCCTTGCATGCGCAACAACCAACCTGTTACCCAACAAGAATTCGAATTTCCCGATGACGTCACGCTGATGTCGACCACTGATGCCGACAGCATCATCACGTACGCGAACACGACGTTCGAATACGTGAGCGGCTTCTCGAACGACGAACTCGTCGGTCAGCCGCACAACGTCGTGCGCCACCCGGATATGCCGAAGGAGGCGTTCGCCGACATGTGGGCGACGTTGAAGAGCGGCGAACCGTGGACCGCGCTCGTGAAGAACCGCCGCAGGAACGGCGACCACTACTGGGTGCGCGCGAACGCGGTGCCGGTGATGCGCGACGGCGTGCCGCGCGGCTACCTGTCGGTGCGCACGAAGGCGCCGCGCGACGAGATCGCCGCGGCCGACGCGTTGTATCGCGCGTTCCGCGAAGGCAAGGCGGGCAATCGCCGGTTCCACAGGGGGCTGATCGTCCGGACCGGGTTGATGCGGATCCTGTCGCTGCCGCAGACGATGTCGGTGCGCGCACGCGTGCATTCGACGTTGTGCGTGCTGGCGTCGGCCGTCGTTGGCGCGGGCTGGGCATGCGGGTTGACCGGCGGCGGGCTCGCGGCGTTTGCCGCCGCGACGGCCGGCGTGTCGGTGGCCGCTGGCCTGTGGCTCGATGCGCAGATCGTGCGTCCGCTGAAACGGCTGCACGACCAGGCGCTGAACGTCGCGACCGGCGAAAGCCGCCGCGGCGTGCGGATGAACCGCGTCGACGAGATTGGCATGACGCTGCGCACGATCAACCAGCTCGGGCTGATGTTCCGCTGGCTCGTCGACGACGTCAGCGAGCAGGTGCACAACGTGCAGCGCGCGAGCAACGAGATCGCGCAGGGCAACAACGACCTGAGCGCGCGTACCGAGCAGGCCGCGTCGAGCGTGCAGGAAACCGCCGCGTCGATGGCCGAGATGACGGCCACCGTCGACAGCAATGCCGAGACCGCGCTGCAGGCGAACCAGCTCGCCGTGTCCGCGAGCGAGGCGGCCGAGCGAGGCGGGCAGGCGGTGAGCGAGGTCGTGACGACGATGCACGACATCACGGCGAGTTCGCGCAAGATTTCCGACATCATCGGCGTGATCGACGGCATCGCGTTCCAGACCAACATCCTCGCGCTGAACGCGGCGGTCGAGGCGGCGCGCGCGGGCGAACAGGGGCGCGGCTTCGCGGTGGTCGCGGGCGAAGTGCGGGCGCTCGCGCAGCGCAGCGCGAACGCGGCAAAGGAGATCAAGACGCTGATCGGCGCGAGCGTCGAGCGGGTCGAGTCGGGCGCGCGGCGGGTCGACGATGCGGGCAGAACGATGGAGGACATCGTCACGCAGGTGAAGCGTGTGTCGGACCTGATCGCGGAGATCAGCTCGTCGACGGCCGAGCAGAGCACGGGCGTCGCGCAGGTCGATCAGGCGGTCGTGCATCTGGACAACATCACGCAGCAGAACGCGGCGCTGGTCGAGCAGAGCGCGGCGGCGTCGGAAAGCCTGAAGCAGCAGGCGACGCGGCTCGTCGATGCGGTGAACGTGTTTCGATAATCGACGGGGGCGGGCGCCTGCGCGTTCCGTCGCGGCGAGCTGGTTAAATCCCGGCGTTCCGATTCGATTCGAATATATATAGAACGAGAAGAATTCTCATTTCCGGGACCGGATTTATTCGCTGATCCGGGCGGAGGATATGTTTACATTAATCAGACAATTCGCGGCCAAGTATTTGATAAGACGGTTTTTTTGATTCACCTGTAAACAAAATTTTCGGCTGAATCAAGATGGTGCGAAATTAATGCATATTTACCCGTGGTCGGCATAATGTTTTCGGCAGATTTGCCGAAAGCGCAGGAGTGTGATCGAACGCATGCGGGACGACCGCGATGCGTACGGTCTCGATCCAATTCACAAGCGGACGCAAGATCCGCAACCGGGAACTCCACACCATGCGCAATAACCAGCCTGTCACGCAACGCGAATTCGAATTCCCCGATGACGCGACGCTGATGTCGACCACCGACGCGGACAGTTACATCAAATACGCGAATGCCGCGTTCATCCAGGTCAGCGGATTTTCCCCCGAGGAGATCGAAGGCCAGCCGCACAACGTCGTGCGGCACCCGGATATGCCGAAGGAGGCGTTCGCCGACATGTGGGCGACGCTGAAGAACGGCGAACCGTGGACCGCGCTTGTTAAGAATCGCCGCAAGAACGGCGATCACTACTGGGTCCGTTCGAATACGGTGCCGGTGATGCGCAACGGGCAGCCGACCGGCTACATGTCGGTGCGCACGAAGGCGTCGCGCGACGAGATCGCCGCGGCCGATGCACTGTATCGCGCGTTCCGCGAAGGCAAGGCGGGCAATCGCCGGTTCCACAAGGGGCTGATCGTCCGGACCGGCTTGATGCGCGTCGCGTCGCTGTTCCAGACGATGTCGGTGCGCGCGCGGCTGCATTCGACGCTGTGCGTGCTGGCGCCGGCCGTCGTCGGCGCGGGCTGGGCATGCGGGCTGGCCGGCGGCGGGCTCGCGGCGTTTGCCGCCGCGACGGCCGGCGTGTCGGCGGCCGCTGGCCTGTGGCTCGATGCGCAGATCGCGCGTCCCCTTATGCAGCTGCGCGACCAGGCATTGCGCGTCGCGTCCGGCGAGAGCCGTACCGGCGTGGCGATGAACCGCGTCGACGAGATCGGCATGACGCTGCGCACGATCAACCAGCTCGGGCTGATGTTCCGCTGGCTCGTCGACGACGTCAGCGAGCAGGTGCACAACGTGCAGCGCGCGAGCAACGAGATCGCGCAGGGCAACAACGACCTGAGCGCGCGTACCGAGCAGGCGTCGACCAGCGTGCAGCAGACGGCCGCGTCGATGGCCGAGATGACGGCCACGGTGTCGAGCAATGCGGAGACGGCGCTGCAGGCGAACCAGTTGTCGGTTTCCGCGAGCGAGGCGGCCGAGCGAGGCGGGCAGGCGGTGAGCGAGGTCGTGACGACGATGCACGACATCACGGCCAGTTCACGCAAGATTTCCGACATCATCGGCGTGATCGACGGCATCGCGTTCCAGACCAACATCCTCGCGCTGAACGCGGCGGTCGAGGCGGCGCGCGCGGGCGATCAGGGGCGAGGCTTCGCGGTGGTCGCCGGCGAGGTCCGGGCGCTCGCGCAGCGCAGCGCGAACGCGGCAAAGGAGATCAAGACGCTGATCGGCGCGAGCGTCGAGCGGGTCGAATCGGGCGCACGGATCGTCGACGGCGCGGGCAGAACGATGGAGGACATCGTCACGCAGGTGAAGCGTGTGTCGGACCTGATCGCGGAGATCAGTTCGTCGACGGCCGAGCAGAGCACGGGCGTCGCGCAGGTCGATCAGGCGGTCGTGCATCTGGACAACATCACGCAGCAGAACGCGGCGCTGGTCGAGCAGAGCGCGGCGGCGTCGGAAAGCCTGAAGCAGCAGGCGACGCGACTCGTCGATGCGGTGAACGTGTTTCGTTGAAGGCGGCGGAGGGAGGTGACGCGGGCGCGGCGGAGAGGGGGCGCCGGCCCGCGTCGTGACCGCCCGGCTCCGGCCGGGCGGTCAGGGCCGGTCACGGACGCGACCGGCCCTGAACCGTCAGACGGCGAGACAGAGGTACTTGATCACGACGTAATCGTCGATGCCGTAGTGCGAGCCTTCGCGGCCGAGGCCGGACTGCTTGACGCCGCCGAACGGCGCGACTTCATTCGAGATCAGGCCCGTGTTGACGCCGACCATCCCGTATTCGAGCGCCTCGGCGACCTTCCACACGCGGCCGATGTCGCGGCTGTAGAAATACGCGGCGAGACCGAACTCGGTGTCGTTCGCGAGGCGGATCACCTCGTCGTCGCTGCCGAACTTGAACAGCGGCGCGAGCGGCCCGAACGTCTCTTCCTTCGCGACCTTCATCGCCGGCGTGACGCCCGTCAGCACGGTCGGCTCGAAGAAGCCGTGGCCGAGCGCATGGCGCTTGCCGCCCGTCACGACGGTCGCGCCCTTCGCGAGCGCATCCTCGATGTGCGCCTCGACCTTCAGCACGGCCGCTTCGTTGATCAGCGGGCCTTGCGTGATGCCCGGCTCCGTGCCGCGACCGACCTTCAACTGGCCGACCGCCGCCGCGAGCTTCTGCGCGAACTGGTCGTACACGGCTTCATGCACGTAGAAGCGGTTCGTGCACACGCACGTCTGGCCGCTGTTGCGGTACTTCGACGCGATCGCGCCCTGCACGGCCGCATCGAGATCGGCGTCGTCGAACACGATGAACGGTGCGTTGCCGCCGAGCTCCAGCGACACCTTCTTGACCGTCGCCGCGCATTGCGACATCAGCAGGCGGCCGACCGGCGTCGAGCCGGTAAACGACAGCTTGCGCACGATCGGGTTCGACGTCAGTTCGCCGCCGATCGCCTTCGGGTCGCCCGTGACGACGCTGAACACGCCGGCCGGCACGCCCGCGCGCTCGGCCAGCACGGCCATCGCGAGCGCCGAGAACGGCGTGGCTTCCGCCGGCTTCACGACGATCGGGCAGCCTGCCGCGAGCGCCGGGCCGACCTTGCGGGTGATCATTGCCGCCGGGAAGTTCCACGGCGTGATCGCCGCGCACACGCCGATCGCTTCCTTCGTCACGACGATGCGCTTGTCGCTCGCCGGCGTCGGGATCGTGTCGCCGTACACGCGCTTGCCTTCCTCCGCGAACCACTCGAGGAACGATGCCGCGTAGCCGATCTCGCCTTTCGCTTCGGCCAGCGACTTGCCCTGCTCGGTGGTCAGGATCAGCGCGAGGTCGTCGGCGTTTTCCATCATCAGGTCGTGCCACTTGCGCAGGATCGCCGCGCGTTCCTTCGCGGTCTTCTTGCGCCACGCCGGCCATGCGGCGTTCGCGGCTTCGATCGCGTGGCGCGTCTCGGCCGCGCCCATCGCCGGCACGGTGCCGAGCAGGCCGCCGGTTGCCGGGTTGCGGACCTCGAACGACTCGCCGTTCGCCGCGCCTTGCCATTCGCCGTTGACGTACGCCTGCTGACGGAACAGCGACGGGTCTTTCAGTGCCAGGGTTTCCTGAACAGTGCTCATATGCTTCGCCTGCTTTGAAAAGGACGGATAAGGACGGATGAAAATGGCCGCCGCCGTCTTCACGACGGCGGCGGCACGTTCAGTTGAAGCGGACGGGCACTCAGGCCGGCACGCCGACCGTTTCCTTCAGCACTTCCTCGAGGATCACGAGCGCTTCGTCGAACACGGCCTGCGGGATCGTCAGCGGGAACAGGAAGCGCACGACGTTCGAGTACACGCCGCACACGAGCAGCAGCAGCCCGCGCTCGAGCGCACGCGCCTGCACGCGCTTCGTGAATTCCGCGTCAGGCTCGCCCGAACCCGGCTTCAGGAACTCGACCGCGATCATCGCGCCCGGGCCGCGCACGTCGGCGATCTGGGGCACGTCGGCCTGCAGGGAATTCAGCTTCGCCTTCAGCACGTCGCCGAGCTGCGTCGCGCGTTCGCACAGCTTCTCTTCGTCGATGATCTCGAGCACCGCATGCGCCGAGGCGACGGCCAGCGGGTTGCCCGCGTACGTGCCGCCGAGGCCGCCGGGGGCTGCCGCGTCCATCACGTCGGCACGGCCGACGACGCCCGACAGCGGCATGCCGCCCGCGAGGCTCTTCGCCATCGTGATCAGGTCGGCCAGCACGTCGTAGTGCTGCATCGCGAACAGCTTGCCGGTACGCGCGAAGCCCGTCTGGACTTCGTCGGCGATCAGCAGGATGCCGTGCTCGTTACAGATCTTGCGCAGCGCGCGCACGAACTCGGCCGGCGCCGGGTTGAAGCCACCTTCGCCCTGGACCGGTTCGAAGATGATCGCGGCGACGCGCTTCGGATCGATGTCGGCCTTGAACAGCATCTCGATCGCCTTGATCGAGTCGGCCGTCGTCACGCCGTGCAGCGCGTTCGGGTACGGTGCGTGGAACACGTCGCCCGGGAACGGGCCGAAGTTCAGCTTGTACGGGGCGACCTTGCCGGTCAGCGCCATGCCCATCATCGTGCGGCCGTGGAAGCCGCCCGAGAACGCGATGACGCCCGGACGGCCGGTTGCCGCGCGCGCGATCTTGATCGCGTTTTCGACGGCTTCGGCGCCGGTCGTGAAGAACGCGGTCTTCTTCGGGAAGTCGCCCGGTGCGCGCGCGTTGATCTGTTCGGCCAGCTCGACGTACGACGCGTACGGGACGATCTGGTAAGCGGTGTGCGTGAAGCTGTTCAGCTGATCCGCGATCGCCTTGACGATCTTCGGGTGGCGGTGGCCCGTGTTCAGCACCGCGATGCCGGCGGCGAAATCGATGAAGCGGCGGCCTTCGACATCCCACAGCTCCGCGTTTTCGGCGCGGGCTGCGTAGAAATCGCACATCACGCCGACGCCGCGCGGGGTGGCGGCGTTCTTGCGGGCCTGCAGGTCGGCATTCTTCACGGTCATCTCCTTGATGTTCTGTCCGGTGGGATAAAAAACGGCCGCGTTGGCAGCCCATGGAGACGACTATAATCACATTTGGCTCTGGCAATCAGAGCCATTTCAATAAATATTCAGGAGCCAATCATGCGCGCAAGCGTGTTGTCGGACTGGCTGGCGCAGCGCCTCGTGCGCGGCGGCGAACAGCCGATCTACCGGCAGCTGCACCGGCTGCTGCAGCAGGCGATCCTGTCGCGCGAACTGCCGGCCGGCACGCGCGTGCCGTCGTCGCGGCTGCTCGCGGCCGAGCTGGGGATCGCCCGCAACACGGTTACGCAGGTTTACGAACAGCTTGCGCTCGAAGGCTATGTGAACTCGGCGACGGGGCGCGGCACGTTCGTCGCCGACAGCGCGCCGGACGAGATCGTCGGCGCGCCGGCAGACGCGGGTGCCGGGCCGGCGGTGGCGCCTTCTTCCGCGCGACGGCTGTCCTCGCGCGGCACGCGGCTCGTCGAAGGCGCGGGCGTGTCGAAGCGCCAGGGCGGCGCGTTCATGCCGGGCGTGCCCGATGTGTCGCGCTTTCCGGCGCGCGTGTGGACGCGGCTGCACAACAAGTATTGGCGGCGCCTGCGCCCGGACCTGCTGACCTACGCGCCGGGCGGCGGGCTCGCGCTGTTGCGCGAGGCGCTGGCCGATTACCTGCGCACGTCGCGCTCGGTGCGCTGCACGCCCGAGCAAATCGTGATCACGACCGGGATCCACCAGTCGATTGACCTCGCGGTGCGGCTGCTGACCGATCCGGGCGACGCGATCTGGACCGAGGACCCGTGCTACTGGGGCGTGCGCAGCGTGCTGAACGTGTCGGGGCTCACCACGCGGCCGATTCCGGTCGACGACGAAGGGATCGCGCCGTCGGCCGCCGATCTCGCGGAGCCGCCGAAGCTGATGCTCGTCACGCCGTCGCACCAGTATCCACTCGGGATGGTGATGAGCCTCGCGCGGCGCCGGATGCTGCTCGAATACGCGCGCCAGCACGGCTGCTGGATCATCGAGGACGACTACGACAGCGAATTCCGTTACGGCAGCCGGCCGCTCGCGTCGCTGCAGGGGCTCGATACGGCCGGGCAGGTGATCTACGTCGGCAGCTTCGGCAAGACGCTGTTCCCGGGGTTGCGGGTCGGGTATCTCGTCGCGCCGGAGCCGCTCGCGGAGAGCTTCGCGACCGCGAGCGCCGAGCTGTATCGCGAAGGTCAGCTGCTGCAGCAGGCGGTGCTCGCGGAGTTCATCGCGGAAGGGCACTTCGTGTCGCATATCCGCAAGATGCGCACGTTGTACGGGCAGCGCCGCGAGGTGCTGCTCGACGCGGTCGCGCGCCGCTACGGCGACACGCTTCAGGCGCTCGGCAGCGACGCGGGGCTGCATCTCGTCACGCGGCTGCCGGACGGTGTCGACGATCGCGCGGTCGCGCAGGCCGCGCTCGAACGCAACATCGTCGTGCGGCCGTTGTCCGGCTATTACGCGCAGCGCGAACGTGCGGCGTCGGGCTTGCTGCTCGGTTATGCGTGCGTGCCGGAGGACGAGATCGCGACGGCGTTCGCGACGCTGGCCGAGGCGATCGACGAGCGGGCGTTCGACCAGGTCGTCGCGACGGTCTGACGAGAACGGGACGGCGGCATGCGCGTGCTGCGGGGCGGGGCGTCGGCAGATTGGCCAATGAGTGTCTCCGCGGTACCGGCCCGTCGTTTCCGCACGTCAAAGCCGAATCAACGCGGCGCCCGCAACCACCAGCGCGCATGCGGCGAGCCGCTGCGCACCGGGCCGCTCGCGCATCACGAACCAGCCGATCGCGACCGCGAAGATCGAGCTCGTCTCGCGCAGCGCCGATACCGTCGCGACCGGCAGGTGCCGGTACGCGAGGATCACGATTGCATACGCGGCGAGCGAGATCGTGCCGGCGATCGCGCCCTGCTTGAGCGCGGTGCGCGAGCCGAGCACCGCGCGCGGGCCGCCGCGCAGCACGCAGACGAGCACGAGCTGCGGGACGCTCCACAGCAGGTACACCCACGCGATGTAGCCGAGCGCGCTGCCGGACACGCGCGAGCCGATCCCGTCGCAGATCGAATATGCGGCGATGAACACGCCCGTGAGCAGCGCGTACGGCACGCCTTCGCCGGAGAACCGGAAGCCGCGCCGCAGCGCGAGCGACATGATGCCGAACGACACGAGCGCGATGCCCGCGAAGCCGAACGGCGTCGGCCGCTCGTGCAGCATCGCGAGCGCCAGCACCGACACGAGCAGCGGCGAGATCCCGCGCGCGATCGGATAGATCTGCCCGAACTCGCCGTTGCGGTACGCGCGCGCCAGCGTGAAGCAGTACGCGACCTCGAGCACCGCCGACGCCGCGACATACGGCCACGCGGCGGGCGCCGGCGCGGGCAGCAGCACGGCGCCTGCGATGCCGAACGCGAGATACGGCAGCGACATCGTGCCGAGCTGGACGAGCCGGTCTTCGCTGACGTGGAGGAAGGCATTCCAGATCGCGTGCAGCAACGCGGAGCACAGCACGAGGCCGATGAACAGGTGATCCATGAACGAAGGTGCGGGCGGGAGGGGGAGCGGCAAGCGCCGTCAATTATGTGGGTATCCGGCGCGCTCGCGCGGAATTGTCGATAATGGAGCGTTGTTATTCACCGGATGCCGACGATGACCGAAGCCACCCTCACCCCGCCCGCTGTTCCGCGCCTCACGAGCCTGTCCCACGGCGGCGGCTGCGGCTGCAAGATCGCGCCGGGCGTGCTGTCCGAACTGCTGAAGCGGGCCACGCCGCCAGCGCTGTTCCCGGACCTGCTGGTCGGCACCGAAACCTCGGACGACGCGGCCGTCTACCGGCTGAACGACGAACAGGCGATCGTCGCGACCACGGACTTCTTCATGCCGATCGTCGACGACCCGTTCGACTTCGGCCGCATCGCGGCCACCAACGCGCTGTCCGACGTCTACGCGATGGGCGGCAAGCCGATTCTCGCGCTCGCGCTGGTCGGGATGCCGATCAACGTGCTGCCGCACGAGACGATCGCAGCCGTGCTGCGCGGCGGCGAATCGGTGTGCGCGGATGCCGGTATTCCGGTCGCGGGCGGCCACTCGATCGATTCGGTCGAGCCGATCTACGGGCTCGCGGCGATCGGTGTCGTGCATCCGTCGCGCGTGAAGCGTAACGCGGCCGCGCGCGCGGGCGACGTGCTCGTGCTCGGCAAGCCGCTCGGCGTCGGCGTGCTGTCGGCCGCGCTGAAGAAGAACCAGCTCGACGACGCGGGCTACGCGCAGATGGTTGCGACGACCACCAAGCTGAACCGGCCGGGCACCGAACTCGCCGCGCTGCCGGGCGTGCATGCGCTGACCGACGTCACGGGCTTCGGGCTGCTCGGCCACACACTCGAACTGGCGCGCGGCGCGCACCTCACCGCGCGCGTGCATTACGCGTCGCTGCCGTGGCTGGCGGGCGTCGAGGCGTTCGTCGCCGACGGCGTGTTCACCGGCGCATCGGGCCGCAACTGGGCCGCGTATGGCGCCGACGTGCGGCTCGCCGACGGGCTGCCGCCGGTCGCGCAGGCGCTGCTGACCGACCCGCAGACGTCCGGCGGCCTGCTGGTCGCGTGCGCGCCGGACGCGGTCGACGACGTGCTCGCATGCTTCCGCGCCGACGGTTTCGACCGCGCGGCGGTGATCGGCGAGATGGTGGACGGCCCCGCGCGCGTCGACGTCGCCTGAAGCGTTTCCTGACTGCGGATCGCTTTCGGTCGCTAGAATCGAGACCTTCCCTCGAAGGCATCGACGACCGATGAACGATTTCCTGTTCGGGCTGACGATCGCGCTGTCGGTCGGGCCCGTCGCGCTGATGATCGCGAACCACGGGATGCGCGCCGGCATCGCGAGCGGCGTTCGCGCGGCGGTCGGCGTGGCGTCTGCCGACGGCTGCTATGCGCTCGTCGCGTTCACGATCGGGGCGTTGCTCGCGAGCTCGCTCGCGTCGTACCTGCCGCTGTTTCGCGTCGTCGGCGCGCTCGTGTTGCTCGCAATGGGCGCACGCATGCTGTGGCAGGCGTTGAAGGATCGGCGCCGCACGCTCGATGGCGCCACCCCGCCGCCGGGCACGCGCCCGTTCACGTCGATGTTCCTCGTCACGCTCGCGAATCCGCTGACCATCCTGCTGTTCTATGGCTATGCCACTGCCGCGGCCGGCGCGCATCGGCACTGGCTGCTCGGCGCCATGTGCGTGTTTGCCGGCAGTCTCGTCGGACAACTCGTGTTCGCGTTCGGCGGCAGCGCGATCGGGCGCATCGTGAAGTCGCCGCGATGGCTCGTGGCGAGCCATGTACTGGCGGCGCTGGTCGTGCTCGGTTATGGCGTCGCGGGGATGCTACGCGTTTAGCTTTAGCGAATCGGGTGCCGTCGTCCGTCACGATCGGTAGCGGCAATGTCTCGTCGCTCAATCGAATGGCATTCCTGATTTTTTGTCGGATATCGTTCGAACCACGCGCTCAAGAACCGCGTGACCAAACACCGCAGCCCGTTTCGTAGCCGGGTTCCTCCTCGCGCACGCGCGTTCTATACTCCCTCGCGCAGTCTCCGAGAGCCGTTCTCACCCAACATCCCCGAAACAAGGAACGCCGATGCTGACTCGCTCCATCCTTTCCGCCGCTGCATTCTCGCTTGCCGCCTGTGCGACCGCGCCGTCGATCGCGCAGGACAACCAGGGCAACGACGCGGGCAACGCTGCATTCGCCGAGACCGGTGCACAGGGCCGCCCGGTCAAGGTCATGATCATCACGATGTTCGGTCCGGAAGGCCAGGCCTGGCTCGACCGGCTCGGCCCGTGGCGCGACATCACCGTGCCCGGCCTGTCGCCCGACTACCCGGCCGTTCACTGCAACAAGCAGGACGTGTGCGTGGTGACGACCGGCATGGGCTATGCGAACGCCTCCGCGACGATCATGGCGCTCACGTTCTCGCAGCGCTTCGACCTGCGCCGCACGTACTTCCTCGTGTCGGGCATCGCGGGCGTCGACCCCGCGCAAGGCACGGTCGGTTCCGCCGCATGGTCGAAATATCTGGTCGACTTCAGCCTGCAGTGGGAACTCGATGCGCGCGAGATTCCGGCCGGCTGGAACACCGGCTTTCTCGGCATCAATACCAAGAGCCCGAACGACAAGCCGCCGCTCGACTACCGCACCGAAGTATTCCAGCTCAACCCGCAGCTGACGGACGCCGCCTATGCGCTGTCGCGCAACGTCGTGCTTGCCGACAGCGCGCAGGCTCAGGCCGCGCGCGCGAAGTTCACGTATGCGCCGGCGAACCGGCCGCCGACGGTGATCCAGTGCGACACCTCATCGGGCAATACGTGGTTCTCGGGCACGCTGATCGGCGAGCGCGCGCGTCAGTGGACGAAGATCCTCACCGACGGCAAGGGCACCTACTGCATGACCGCGCAGGAAGACAACGCGACGTATGAAGCGCTGAAGCGCGCGGCGAGCGTGAAGCGGGTCGACCTGTCGCGCGTCGCGGTGCTGCGCACGGGCTCCGATTTCGACCGGCCGTATGCGGGGCAGACGAGCGCGGACAACCTGCTGAACTACGCGGACCAGGGCGGCTTCGCGCCGGCGACCGAAAACCTGTATCGCGCCGGCAACCCGCTCGTGCAGGACATCGTCACGCACTGGGGCGAATGGCGCGACGGTGTGCCGCGCCGTTGACGGCCGGACGCTGTCGACGAGGCGTCGGCGCGACGGTCAATGCGATTGCGGCGTGGAACGGAACGGCGTCCACACCGGCGTGGTGTCGTCCCAATGATCGAGCGGCGAAGGAAGTTGGTCGTTCATCACAGACTCCTGCAACTAACTGACTAATCGAGTGTTCGACGGCGGTATCGCGGCGCCGCGCGGCGGATCATCCGCTGCGCGGCGTTGCACGTTGACCGACGTTTAGCGGCCCCCGCCTGCGAGCTGGTTGCTTTCCGGCATCGAGCGATACGGGCCTTCCGCGAGTTCGAGCCCTTGCGGATACGAATTCGCCTTGCGCAGCCAGGCCAGCGTGCCGTCGCGGCGAGCCTGCACGACTTCGGCACTGACTTCGGCGCGCGTGCGCGGGCCGTTGTCGTGCTGCGTGTACCACGACGTGTTGCCGTAGTCGCCGGCGTGCGGGGTGTTCGTATCGGCGAAGGCCGGTGCGGACACGGCGAGTGCGAGGGCAACGGCGGAGAGAAGATGGCGGCGGTTCATGACGTAACTCCTGTGTTGGTCGGAGTTGGCGCCTGAGCGCTCGCTCCGGCCCCGTCAAACGGGGCTGTTCGATGCGCATCGAGGTGCGCGACAGGGTTTACTCTAGGTATCTGTTCGGACGCGATAAATGCGGCAGACGCGAATTGATTTGTCGTGTTCGAGGAACAATCGCGATTCGCAATGTCGTCAGGGTGACGTCGAAATCGCCCGCAGCCGCCTGCAGCGGGCCTCGCGGCGGTATGCCGCCGCTCGCGCGATGACGTGCGCGGACGATTGCCGCACGCGGCGCAAAGGTCTGATGCGGATTCGGAAAAGGCGAGGTGCGCGGCGAGGAAGGTGGCACGAAGGTGACGCCGAAGCGGCACGAAGGCGGGACGGCGCGCGGGCCGGACAGCCCGCGCGCCGCGGTTCAGGCGATTACGCGACCCACTCGTTGATGACCGGCGTGTCGAGCGCCGGTGCACGCTCGGCTTCCTCGAACGTGCGCTTGCTGCACGTCGCGTCGAGGCTGCCCTTGCCGCTCAGCAGCGGGCAGCGGTCGAACACTTCGGCGATCCAGTCGACGAACACGCGCACCTTCGGCGACAGGTGCCGGCTGTGCGGATATACGACCGAGATCGGCATCGGCAGCGGTTTCAGGCCGGGCAGCACTTCCTTGAGCCGGCCGTCGCGCAGGTGCGGCAGCACCATGAACAACGGCGGCTGGATCAGGCCGAAGCCTTCGAGCCCGCAGGTCACGTACGCATCGGCGTCGTTGACCGACACGATCGCGTTCATCTTGACCTCGACTTCCTTGCCGTCCGTGAGGAAGGTCCAGTCGATCGTGCGGCCCGTGCGGCTCGAGAAGTAGTTGACGGCCCTGTGGTCGCTCAGGTCCTCGATCGCTTGCGGCTCGCCGTGCTTCTCGAGATACGCGGGCGACGCGACCGACACGCATTCGAACAGGCCGACGCGGCGCGCGACGAGCGACGAGTCCTGCAGCGCACCGACGCGGATCACGCAGTCGACGCCTTCCTGCAGCAGGTCGACCGGCCGATCGGACAGGCCGAGCTGCAGGTCGATGTCCGGATAGCGTGTGTGGAATTCGCACAGCGACGGGATCACGAGCAGCCGCCCGATCGAGCCCGGCATGTCGATACGCAACTTTCCGTGCGGCTTCCGGTTGTTGTTCTGGAAGCTTGCTTCGGTTTCCTCGACATCGGCGAGGATCCGCACGCAGCGTTCGTAGTATGCGGCGCCGTCAGGCGTCAGCGACAGCCGGCGCGTGGTCCGGTGCATCAGGCGCACGCCGAGGAATGCTTCGAGATTCTGGATGATCGTCGTGACGGACGCCCGCGGCAGGCTGAGCGTTTCTGCTGCCTTGGTGAAGCTGCTCGTATCGACGACGCGCGTAAACACCTGCATGGCCTGAAGCCGGTCCATCACAACCTCCGCAATCTAATTTGCCGCCGGAACAACAAGGCTGCGCCGCTTTGTAGGCGGAGCAGCCTGGGATTGTTCGGGGGTGTTGAATTGTGTTGCCGGATTATAGGCATTTATCCCGATGTCTGCCGGACCCAGAATTCGTTCCATCTCGAAATGGATGCTGCATCGTCATGGACGCTTCTGAATTCAGCAAATTCCTGAAAGCTGCATTGCCTGCCGAAGCCAGAGCCGGCGCGGCATTGACGGTCGCTGAGGTGGAAATCCCCGGCTACGCGCAGGACATCGTTCTGCGCCTCTACCGCCGCCCGGACAAGACCGGGCTGCCAGTAGTGCTTTATTTCCACGGCGGCGGTTTCGTGCGCGGCACGCTCGACGACGCCGACTTCGCCGCGCGCTTTTTAGCAGAACGCTTACCAGCTCTCGTAGTGTCGGTCGATTATTCGCTCGCGCCGGCCTTTCCTTTTCCGGCCGCGCCGGAGGATGCGTATCGCGCCGCCGTATGGGCCGCGACGCGCGCCCGCGCGTTCGGCGGCAATCCGAAGAAGATCGGCGTCGCGGGGCACGACGCGGGCGGCCAGCTCGCGAACTGTCTCGCGTTCATCGCGCGCGATCGCGGTGAAGTGTCGATCGCCGCGCAGGCGCTGTTCGGGCCGATGCTCGACCCGAGCATGACGCGCATCGGCGACGCCGAACGCCTTTCGTCGGACATCACCGCGCGGGAATGCGCGGCCTGTTATCGCGCCTATCTGCCGCAGGCGGCGCAGCGCATGCACCCGTACGCGGCACCGCTCGAATCGGTGCGCCTCGCGGGCCTGCCGCCCACGCTCGTCGTCACCGCGCAGAACGACGTGTTGCACGTCGAAGCGGAGAAATATGCGGGCTGCCTGATTTCATCGGGCGTGCTCACGCAGGTGATCCGCTACCCGGACGTCACGCACGCGGCGCTCGCGATGCACGAAGCCGCGCTCGAGGAAGCAGTGCGCTTCTTCCAGTGCCGCTTCCAGGCGCGCCAGCCGAATCGTTCCGAATAACCACACCAATCCACGCTTATTGGAGATCCACATGGCCATCCTACGCACCTCTCGTTCCCGAATCGCGACAGCGGCGATCGTGACGCTCGCCGTCGTCGGCCTCGGCACGTTCGGCGCGATGCGCGTGAACGCGAACGCACCCGAGAAAGCGGCGGCGCCGCTGCCGGAAGTCGACGTCGCGACCGTCGTGCCGCAGACCGTCACTGATTGGCAAAGCTATTCGGGCCGCCTCGAGGCGGTCGAGAAAGTCGACGTGCGCCCGCAGGTGTCGGGCACGATCGTCGCGGTGAACTTCAAGGACGGCGCGCTCGTGAAGAAGGGCGACGTGCTGTTCGTGATCGACCCGCGCCCGTATCAGGCCGAAACCGACCGCGCGGCCGCGCAGCTCGCCGCCGCGCAGGCCCGCAACGGCTACGCGCAGAGCGACTGGCAGCGCGCGCAGCGGCTGATCGGCGACAACGCGATCGCGAAGCGCGACTACGACGAGAAGCAGAACGCCGCGCGCGAGGCGAGCGCGAACCTGAAGGCCGCCGAAGCCGCGCTGGAAACGGCGCGCATCAACCTTGGCTATACGCGCATCACCGCACCTGTGTCGGGCCGCGTGTCGCGCGCGGAAATCACGCTCGGCAACGTCGTGTCGGCCGGTGCATCGGCCGCGCCGCTGACGACGCTGGTGTCGGTGTCGCCGATCTACGCATCGTTCGACGCGGACGAGCAGACCTACCTGCAATACATCAACGGCGCGCGTAACGGCCGCAAGGTGCCGGTCGAGCTCGGCCTCGCGAATGAAACCGGCTACTCGCGCAGCGGCGAGATCGACTCGGTCGACAACCGGCTCGACACGTCGTCCGGCACGATCCGCGTGCGCGCGCGTTTCGACAATGCTGACGGCGCGCTCGTCCCGGGCCTCTACGCACGCGTGAAGGTGGGCGGCAGCGCGCCGCACCAGGCACTGCTCGTCGACGACGCGGCGATCAACACCGACCAGGACAAGAAGTTCGTGTTCGTCGTCGACCAGCAGGGCCGCGTGTCGTATCGCGAAGTGCAGCAGGGCCTGCAGCACGGCAACCGGCGCGTGATCGTGAGCGGCCTGTCCGCCGGCGACCGCGTGATCGTGAACGGTACGCAGCGCGTGCGGCCGGGCGAGCAGGTGAAACCGCACATGGTCCCGATGACGGGCGGCGATGCGCCGTCCGCGCCGCTCGCGGATAACGCGAAGCCGGCCGCACCGGCGAAGGCGGAATCGTAAGCGGCCCGCCGCTACGGTTTCCGCGTTCAACCAGACAGAGCCACACATGAACATTTCCAAATTCTTTATCGACCGGCCGATCTTTGCAGGAGTCCTATCGGTGATCATCCTGCTCGGCGGGGTGATCGCGATGTTCCTGCTGCCGATTTCGGAGTATCCGGAAGTCGTGCCGCCTTCCGTGATCGTGAAGGCGCAGTACCCCGGCGCCAACCCGAAAGTGATCGCCGAGACGGTCGCGTCGCCGCTCGAGGAGCAGATCAACGGCGTCGAGGACATGCTCTACATGCAGTCGCAGGCGAACAGCGACGGCAACATGACGATCACCGTCACGTTCAAGCTGGGCACCGATCCGGACAAGGCCACGCAGCTCGTGCAGAACCGCGTGAACCAGGCGCTGCCGCGCCTGCCGGAAGACGTGCAGCGGCTCGGCATCACGACGGTGAAGAGCTCGCCGACGCTGACGATGGTGGTCCACCTGATCTCGCCGGACAACCGCTACGACATGACCTATCTGCGCAACTACGCGCTGATCAACGTGAAGGATCGCCTGTCGCGGATCCAGGGCGTCGGCCAGGTGCAGCTGTGGGGTTCGGGCGACTACGCGATGCGCATATGGCTCGATCCGCAGAAGGTCGCGCAGCGCGGGCTGTCCGCGGAGGACGTCGTGCAGGCGATCCGCGAGCAGAACGTGCAGGTTGCGGCCGGCGTGATCGGCGCGTCGCCGTCGCTGCCCGGCACGCCGCTGCAGCTGTCGGTGAACGCGCGCGGCCGCTTGCAGACGGAGGACGAATTCGGCGACATCGTGGTGAAGACGACGCCGGACGGCGGCGTCACGCGCTTGCGCGACATCGCGCGGATCCAGCTGGATGCGTCCGAGTACGGACTGCGCTCGCTGCTCGACAACAAGCCGGCCGTCGCGATGGCGATCAACCAGTCGCCGGGCGCGAACTCGCTGCAGATCTCCGACGAAGTGCGCAAGACGATGGCCGAGCTGAAGCAGGACATGCCGGCCGGCGTCGACTACAAGATCGTCTATGACCCGACGCAGTTCGTGCGCTCGTCGATCAAGGCCGTCGTGCACACGCTGCTCGAAGCGATCGCGCTGGTCGTGATCGTCGTGATCGTGTTCCTGCAGACCTGGCGCGCATCGCTGATTCCGCTGATCGCGGTGCCGGTGTCGATCATCGGCACGTTCTCGCTGCTGCTCGCGTTCGGGTACTCGATCAACGCGTTGTCATTGTTCGGGATGGTGCTCGCGATCGGGATCGTGGTCGACGATGCGATCGTGGTGGTCGAGAACGTCGAGCGCAACATCGAAAGCGGGATGAACGCACGGCAGGCGACCTACAAGGCGATGCAGGAAGTGAGCGGGCCGATCATCGCGATCGCGCTGACGCTCGTCGCCGTGTTCGTGCCGCTCGCGTTCATGTCGGGCCTGACCGGCCAGTTCTACAAGCAGTTCGCGATGACGATCGCGATCTCGACGGTGATCTCGGCGTTCAACTCGCTGACGCTGTCGCCGGCGCTGTCCGCGATCCTGCTGAAGGGCCATGGCGACAAGGAGGACTGGCTCACGCGCGTGATGAACCGCGTGCTCGGCGGCTTCTTCAAGCGCTTCAACAAGGTGTTCCATCGCGGCGCGGAGAACTACGGCCGCGGCGTGCGCGGCGTGCTGTCGCGCAAGACGCTGATGCTCGGCGTATACCTCGTGCTGGTGGGCGCGACCGTGCTCGTGTCGAAGATCGTGCCGGGCGGCTTCGTGCCCGCGCAGGACAAGGAATACCTGATCGCGTTCGCGCAACTGCCGAACGGCGCATCGCTCGACCGCACCGAGAAGGTGATTCGCGACATGGGCTCGATCGCGCTGAAGCAGCCGGGCGTCGAGAGCGCGGTCGCGTTCCCGGGGCTGTCGGTGAACGGCTTCACCAACAGCTCGAGCGCGGGCATCGTGTTCGTCACGCTGAAGCCGTTCTCGGAACGGCATGGCAAGGCGCTGTCGGCCGGTGCGATCGCCGGTGCGCTGAACCAGCAGTACGGTGCGATCAAGGACTCGTTCGTCGCGGTGTTCCCGCCGCCGCCGGTGCTGGGCCTCGGCACGCTCGGCGGGTTCAAGATGCAGATCGAGGATCGCGGCGCGGTCGGCTACGCGAAGCTGTCGGATGCGACCAACGACTTCATCAAGCGCGCGCAGCAGGCGCCTGAACTCGGCCCGTTGTTCACGAGCTACCAGATCAACGTGCCGCAGCTCAACGTCGATCTCGACCGCGTGAAGGCGAAGCAGCTTGGCGTGCCGGTCACCGACGTGTTCAACACCATGCAGGTGTATCTCGGCTCGCTGTACGTGAACGACTTCAACCGCTTCGGGCGTGTGTACCAGGTGCGCGTGCAGGCCGATGCGCCGTTCCGCCAGCGCGCGGACGACATCCTGCAGTTGAAGACGCGCAACGACCGTGGCGAGATGGTGCCGCTGTCGTCGCTCGTCACGGTGACGCCGACGTTCGGCCCGGAAATGGTCGTGCGCTACAACGGCTACACGGCGGCCGACATCAACGGCGGCCCGGCGCCGGGCTTCTCGTCGGGTCAGGCGCAGGCCGCGATCGAGCGGATCGCGCACGAGACCCTGCCGCGCGGCGTGCGGTTCGAGTGGACCGACCTCACGTACCAGCAGATTCTTGCGGGCGATTCGGCGATGTATGTGTTCCCGATCAGCGTGCTGCTCGTGTTCCTCGTGCTCGCCGCGTTGTATGAAAGCCTGACGCTGCCGCTCGCGGTGATCCTGATCGTGCCGATGAGCATTCTGTCGGCGCTGACGGGCGTGTGGCTCACGCAGGGCGACAACAACATCTTCACGCAGATCGGCTTGATGGTGCTGGTGGGGTTGTCGGCGAAGAACGCGATCCTGATCGTCGAATTCGCACGCGAACTGGAGCATGACGGCAGGACGCCGCTCGAGGCCGCGATCGAGGCGAGCCGGCTGCGGCTGCGCCCGATCCTGATGACGTCGATCGCGTTCATCATGGGCGTCGTGCCGCTCGTCATGTCGACGGGCGCGGGCTCCGAGATGCGGCATGCGATGGGTATCGCGGTGTTCTTCGGGATGCTCGGCGTGACGCTGTTCGGGCTGATGCTGACGCCGGTGTTCTACGTCGTGCTGCGCACGCTCGCGGGCGGCAAGATCCACGTCGCGGGCAAGGACTCGGCCGGTTACGGCGTGACGGCCCCGGGCGTGCCGGCATCGGATGCTTGAGGAAAACAAGATGGACAACATGCACAACACGAATGGCCTGATGCGCTTCGCGAAGGTGGCGGCCGCGAGCACCCTGCTCGCGACGCTGCTCGCCGCGTGCGCGGTGGGGCCCGACTACAAGCGCCCGGACGTGTCGACGCCCGCGGCGTTCAAGGAAGCGCCGACGCTCGCGGCCGGCGAACAGGCCGGCACGTGGAAGACCGCCGAACCGGCGGACGGCGAGCATCGCGGCGAATGGTGGAAGGTGTTCGGCGATCCGGTGCTCGACTCGCTCGAGTCGCAGGCGCTCGCCGCAAACCAGAACCTGAAGGCTGCGGCGGCGCGAGTCGAGGAAGCGCGCGCGGCGACCCGCACCGCGCGCTCGCAGTGGTTCCCGCAGGTCGGCGCCGGGTTCGGGCCGACGCGGGAAGGGCTGTCGTCGGCGTCGCAGTTCCAGCCGCAGGGCACGGGCCCGACCAACGCGACGCTGTGGCGCGCGCAGGGCACGGTGTCGTACGAGGCCGACCTGTTCGGCCGCGTGAGCCGCAACGTCGAGGCGTCGCGTGCCGACCAGGCGCAGAGCGAAGCGCTGTTCCGTTCGGTGCAGCTCGCGCTGCAGGCGGACGTCGCGCAGAACTACTTCGAACTGCGCCAGCTCGACGCGGATCAGGACCTGTACCGCCGCACGGTCGAACTGCGCGACCAGGCGCTGAAGCTCGTGCAGCACCGCTTCGACGAAGGCGACATCAGCGAGCTCGACGTGTCGCGCGCGAAGAACGAACTGGCGACCGCGCAGGCCGATGCGGTCGGCGTCGCGCGCCGGCGCGCGGCGTCCGAGCATGCGCTCGCGATCCTGCTCGGCAAGGCGCCCGCGGACTTCGCGTTCAAGGAGACGCCGATCGTGCCGGTCGCGGTGAAGGTCCCCGCGGGCCTGCCGTCCGCGCTGCTCGAACGCCGCCCGGACGTGTCGGCTGCGGAACGCGCGATGGCGGCCGCGAACGCGCGGATCGGCCTCGCGAAGTCGGCGTATTTCCCGAAGCTCGATATCACGGGCGCGTTCGGCTATGAAGCGTCGACGCTCGGCAACCTGTTCCTGTGGTCGAGCCGCACGTTCCTGCTCGGGCCGTTCGCCGGCACCGCGCTGACGCTGCCGCTGTTCGACGGCGGGCGCCGTGCGGCCGGCGTGCAGCAGGCGCGCGCGCAGTACGACGAACAGGTCGCGAACTACCGGCAGCAGGTGCTCGTCGCGTTCCGCGAGGTCGAGGACAATCTCGCCGATCTGCGTCTGCTCGACGACCAGATCCGCGCGCAGGATGCGGCCGTCAATGCGTCGCGTCGTGCGGCGACACTGTCGCGTACGCAGTATCAGGAGGGCGAGGTCGCATATCTTGACGTGATCGACAGCGAGCGGTCGGTGCTGCAGTCGCAATTGCAGGCGAACCAGCTGACCGGTGCGCAGGCCGTGTCGACCGTCAACCTGATCCGCGCGCTCGGCGGCGGGTGGGGCGCGGCGCCGACGGCGGTCGGCGATGCGGCGACGGCCAAGCAGGAAGTCGCCGTGCGTTGAGGCGTCGGTGCGCGTGGCGGTTCGCCATGCGTCACCGAAACCGGTGTTTGGTCGACGATCGAAACAACCGATCCGCGGCGACGCGGATCGGTCGATCAACGGGGCAACGACGATGCGTTGATTGCAACTAACGGTCGATCCGCCGTGCGTTGACCCACGGCGCGGCGATGATTCGCCGCACCGTTCAGCTGAGACTGTCTTCAGCCCGCAGCGCCCGCACCAGTTCGCTGGCCGCCTTGCCGAGCCCCGTGTGCTTCGGCCGGCGCAGGTACACGGGCAGCCGCAGCCCGTTGCGGATGTTCGCGAACACGAGCGGCGCGAGTTCGCCGTCGGCGACATACCGGCCGATCACCGAGTCGGGCAGGTTCGCCCAGCCGTGCCCGGCCTTCACGAGCGCGATCGCGGTGGCCATGTCTGTCACCTTCCACGTGCGGTTGCCGATCACGGGGCGCACGTCGGTGAGCGGCCGTTCCGGGTCCGCGATCACGATCTGCCGGAATCCCGACAGCCGCTCGATCGCCCCGGGATGCGCGGCTTCGGCGATCGTCGGATGACCGGGCGCGGCGACGGCGATCAGCGTTTCGGTCCACAGCGCGTGGATCTGTTCCTGCGGATGAAGATCGAGCCCGCCGTACGCGACGCAGAGATCGACCGCGCCGCGATGCAATGCGTCGACGATCGCGTCCTGCGGCGCGGAGACGATGCTGATCGCGAGCGCCGGATATTTCGCGGCGACGGCGGTCAGTGCGCGCGCAACGGGCGCGCCGTCGAGCTCCGCCGCGAGGCCGAGCCGCAGCGTGTCCTCGACGCCTTCCGACAGATGCTGCGCATGCGCGCGCAATGCCTGCAACCGTTCGGCGATCGACCGCGCATCGGGCAGCAGCGCGGCCATCGCGGCCGTCGGCGTCGGCTCGCGCGTGCCGCGGTCGAACAGCACGAGGTCCAGCTCGGCCTCGAGGTTCGCGATCGCCATGCTGACCGCCGACGGTGTGCGGCCGAGCGCGCGCGCGGCCGCCGAGAACGAGCCTTTGTCGATGACCGTCAGCAGCATGTCGATATGGTCGCTGGTCAGCACGCGCGCCTCCTGTCAGAAAAATTGGAAGGACCTGACTTTTGCGGGCGAAGTGCCCGCTGTAGTCTCGCCACCTCGTTCGACAGGAAGGTGGTGGGTCATGCAAGGATGGAAGAGACGCATAGTCTACGTCGTGATGTTCGAGGTGCTCGGCATCCTCGTCGCGTCGTCGGTGCTCGGCATGCTGAGCGGCGCGAGCGCGACGACGAGCGGCCTGCTCGGCGTGATGATCTCGACGACGGGCGTCATCGTCAATTTTCTGTACAACCTGGGATTCGAGGCGTGGGAGCGGCGGCGTGCGGAAACGACGCGCACCGTCGCGCGGCGCGTCGTGCACGCGATCGGCTTTCAGGTCGCGCTCGTGACGTTCCTGATCCCGCTGATCGCGTGGTGGCTCGGCGTGTCGCTGCTGCAGGCGTTCCTGTACGACGCGGTGCTGATCGTGTTCTTCCCGATCTTCACGTTCGCGTACAACTGGTCGTTCGACAGCGTGTTCGGGTTGCCTGATGCGGTGACGCGCAAGCCCGAACCGATCATGTGACGCGGAGGCGGACGAAGCGACGCGATGCAGGCAGTCCGCATCGCTTCGCATCATATGAGAAAGGGGCGTCACGGGCGGCGCGCATGCCGCCCACGAGCGTTACGCGGCGACGAACTCGTGCACGTAACGGTTGAACACCGCGGGGCTCGCCGCGTTCATTCCGTGCGACGCACCGGCGACGGTCTGCCGTTGCGCAGCGCCGATCCACTGCGACAGCGTGTCGACGTTGTTGCGGAACATCTTCGGGCTGCGCTGGCCGTCGATCAGCAGCGTGCGGCATGCGATGTCCGACGCCGTGTGCTGCGAATACGCGGGCAGCGGATCCTGAAGCTGCTTCGGCAGCGTGCTCGCGTTGTCGATCGCCATCGTGCGAAAGCGCGACGTGCTCTTCTTCCATGCGCCGGGCAGGCTGACCGAATCGACGAACATCTCGAGGCCGGCTTCGACTTCGCCTTGCCCGATCAGGTTCACGGCCTTCGTGCGCAGTGCGATCGCGGCGGCCGGCAGCGCGGCTTCGCGCACGCCCGGCTGCTGCAGCGGGCCGCCCGGATCGGCGAGCGTGAGTGTGTCGACGAGCTGCGGATGCTGGCGGGCGACGTTGAACGCGACGCTGCCGCCTCGCGAGTGGCCGACGAGATGCACGGGGCCGAGGTCGAGTGCGTCGATGAATTCGGCGAGCTCGTCGACGTGGTTCTGCCAGCTGAAGTCATCCTGGATGCCCGCTTCGACGGCCGGCCAGTAGTGGCTGAGGCTCGGCGCGATGCAGCGGTAGTGGGCCGACAGCGACGCGAGTTGCGGATCCCAGTAACGGTAGTCGCACAACGATCCGTGCACGAACACCATCGGCGCGCCGCTCCCCCGCTCGACATACGGCAGGCTGATGCCCGACGAAAGCGTCGCAAATTGCAGGTCGGGGTTCGCGAGCACCGACGGCTCGATTCGCATGTTCATGACTGAAAACTCAATGGGTGCGTCATCACGTCGCAACTATGCCTCACGGCAAGCTGCAAGGAAAACGCATAATTTTCATCGTCACGATCAATTTTATTGATGGCAGGGCTGAAAACCCTTGTCGCAGCGTGGGGATGTGTTGGCGTCTCCAATCATGTGACGATTGTTTGCGCCGCTGAAAGCACGTGCCGATGCCTGCGCACGCGCGCATCGGAACGGGAAAAAAAGCGGGGGGAAGGGCCGCCGAATGCGGCCCGCGCATTACCGCACCGCCAGCGCGGGCGCGGTCTGAAGCTCGACGGGAAGATCGTTGTCGGCGGCGAACTGCATCGCGAAGTCGAACGCGTCGGCGCATACGTCGCGCAATTCGTCCGACACGAACAGGCATTTGACGCCGCCGTCGACGATCGGCATCGCGAGCCGCGACAGCGCGCAGGGATAGCCGGGCCGCCGCTCGCCGACGAACAGCGTGATGACGCCCGCGAGCCGTTCGGGCCAGTCGCTCGGGCGGAAGGTCTTCTGCGCGCGCGTGACGCCGCGGATCAGGTGGCCGCGGGTTTGGCCAATGAGGCGGCCGTGTTCGGTGATGTCGATGCGATCCATGCCGGTGTGCGTATCCTCGTTCGCGTCACTCGCCGCCGTCGGCAGCCGCGTCGCCGCGCGCGGGAATCCGCAGGTTGCGCAGCTTGTGATAAAGCGTCTTCTTCGGCATGCCGAGCGCGACGCTTGCGTCCGCCACGTTGCCGTGGTGACGCTGCAGCGCGTCCTCGATCAGCATCCGCTCGAAATACGCCATCTGCTCGGCAAGCGTGCCGCCTGCCGCCGGTTCGCCGCCGGACGACAGCAGGCTGTCGCTGGTCAGCCCGAGCACGAAGCGATCGGCCACGTTCTGCAGTTCTCGCACGTTGCCGGGCCACGCGTGCGTCATCAGTTCGGACACCTGCGCAGCGGTGACGACCGGCGCCGGCTGCCCGAAGCGCCGCGCGGCCGCGAGCACGAAATGCTCGAACAGCAGCGGCACGTCCTCGCGCCGCTCGCGCAGCGGCGGCAGCTCGATCTGCGCGACGTTGAGCCGATACAGCAAGTCCGCGCGGAAGCGCCCGTCGGCCGCGAGTTCGGCGAGATCGGCCTTCGACGCGGCGACGACGCGGCAATCGACCGGAATCAGTTCGTTCGCGCCGAGCCGCTCGACCACGCGCTCCTGCAGCACGCGCAGCATCTTGATCTGCAGCGGAATCGGCATCGTCTCGATCTCGTCGAGGAACAGCGTGCCGCCGTGCGCCCATTCGATCTTGCCGATGCGCTTCTTGATCGCGCCGGTGAACGCGCCGGCCTCGTGGCCGAACAGCTCGCTCTCGAACACCTGCTCGGGCAGGCCGCCGCAATTCAGCGCGACGAAATGCGCATCGCGCCGGCCGCCGAAGTCGTGCAGGCTGCGCGCGATCAGCTCCTTGCCGGTGCCTGTCTCGCCGGTGATCAGCACCGACACCGACGTATCGGCGAGGCGCAGGATCTTCTTGCGCACGTCGGCCATCGCGGGCGACTTGCCGAGCACGAACGCCTCGATGCCCTGCCAGTTGTTGAGCGCCGCGCGCAGCCCCTGCACCTCGAGCGTGAGCCTGCGCTTCTCGACCGCGCGCGCGACGCGGCCGGCGATCACGTCCGACGAGAACGGCTTCTCGATGAAGTCGTATGCGCCGTCCTGCATTGCGCCGACGGCCGTCGAAATGTCGGCGTGGCCGCTGATCAGCACGACCGGAATCTGCGCATCGACGGCCATCACGCGTTCGAGCAGCTGCAGCCCGTCGATGCCCGGCATCCGCACGTCCGACACGATTACGACGGGTGCGCCGGGCGCGACGTGCGCGAGTGCGTCGGCCGCCGACGCGAATGCGTCGACCGGGAACCCGGCGAGCGCGACGGCCTGCTCGACGCCGATCCGGACGTTTTCATCGTCCTCGACGACCAGCACGCGAATCTCATCTTCCATGCTCTGTCCTTTGTTGCGGCGTGACCGCCGCGAATTCGATGGTGAACTGCGCGCCGCCGCCGTCGCGGTTCGTCGCGGCGATCTTCGCGCCGAACGCCTCGACGATGCGCGACGTGATCGCGAGGCCGAGGCCGAGGCCCTGGCCGCGCGGCTTGGTGGTGACGAACGGCTCGAACAGGTGCGGCAGCACCTCGGGCGCGATGCCGGCGCCGCTGTCGGCGACCGTGAAGCGCACGCGGCCGCCTTCGTCCGCATCGTCCGCATCGTCGGCTTTGGCGGCTTCGATCACGACGCGCCGCACGGGCGCGTCATGCACCGCGTCGAGCGCGTTGCCGAGCAGGTTCACGATCACCTGCTGCAACTGGCTCGACTCCGCGGACACCGTCGTGCCAGGCGCGATGTTCACCTCGAGCTGCACGCCTTCGTCGCGGATCCGCGCATCGTAGATGAGCCGCGCGTGCGCGACGGCTTCGTTCAGCGACACGGCGACACGCTCGACGTCGGGCTTGCGCGCGAAGGTCTTCAGCTCGCCGGTGAGCACGGCCATGCTGTCGACCAGCTTGCCGACCCGTTCGAGATTGGCGTACGCCGATGCCGGCTGGCCGCGCTCGAAGAACGTGCGCGCGTTGTCGCACAGCGTGCGGATCGCGACGAGCGGCTGGTTCAGCTCGTGCGTGAGGCCGGCGGCCATCTGCCCGAGCACTGCGAGCTTGCCCGCGTGCACGACTTCCTGCTGCGAATCGCGCAGCCGCTGCTCGGTGCGTTCGCGTTCCACGATCTCGCGCTGCATCCGCTCGTTCGCGGCCGTCAGCGCGGCCGTGCGCTGCGCGACGGTCAGTTCGAGCTGGTCGTTCGCGCGGCGCAGCGCGTCCTGCGCGTTCAACCGCGCGACGATCGCCCGGCGGCGCTGGATCGCGTAGCCGACCAGCAGCGCGGCGATCAGGAACGCGCCGGTGACGAACAAGAACGCGGTCTGCTGCTGGCGCCGTGCGCCGGCGATGTCGAGCAGCACCATCAGCGAATCGCCGGCCTGCGGCGCGGGCCGCGACATCACGAGATAGCGTGTGCTGCGGCCGGTGTGACGCGGATCGGGGAACGTGCCGAACCAAGCGGCGGCGCTGCGGTCGCCGATGTGGCGGTACGGCAGCACGTCGACCGTGCGGCCCGCGTATTGCCGCGACGCCTGGATGTCGCGCTGCTGCTGCGCGGTGATCGGACGCAGCGCGGTGAACTTCCACGCCGGCTCGGTCGAGATCACGACCACGCCGTTGCCGTCGACCACCATCGCGGCGACGCCCGGCGCGCGCCACGCGGACTCGAGCGGGTCGACGCTGATCTTCACGGCCGTCGCGCCGATCGGCACGCCGTCGTCGCGCACCGCGCTCGCGAAGTAGACGCCGGGCACACCGGTGTTGGTGCCGATTCCGAAGAAGCGGCCGCTGCCGTGTGCCAGCGCATCCTTGAAGTACGGCCGGTACGACACGTTGGTACCGACGAAGCTGATCGTCTCGTTCCAGTTGCTGGCGGCGATCACTTCGCCCTGCAAGTCGATCACGTCGACGGCACCGCTGCCCGCGTCGCGGTTCACGGCTTCGAGATACGTGTTCACGGTGTGCGCAAGCGCGGGCCGGTCTCGCGGCGCGGCCCGCAGCAGCGCGCGCACGCCGTCCTGACGGGCGACCAGGCCGGGCAGGATCTCGAAGCGGCCGAGTTCGCTCTTCAGGCTCGACGCATACAGGTCGAGCCGATGCGCGCCGGTTTCCTCGAGCGCGTCGATCGCGCGTTCCCACGCAAAATCGACGGCCGCGCCCGCCACGCCGACATACAGCACGGCGGCCGACGCCCAGCCCCACCACGGGATTCCCTTGAAGCTCTTCTGCACGTTCGCCCTCATCGAAGCCCGCAACCGGTCGTCCGCAACCGGTCGTCCGCAACCGGCCCTCGGAGCGACGCCCCGAACGACGCGCGCCGCGCACCGGCAAGGCCGGCGGCGGCGCGTGCGAAGCAGCCTGCGCGACGGTGCGCGCAGCGGCGCGTCATCCGAAGTGCGCGACCAGGATCAGCGTCACCGTGACGACGATCGCGCCGCCGATGCGCGTCGCGATCTGCGCGAACGGCATCAACTGCATCCGGTTCGCGGCGGTCAGGATCGCGACGTCGCCGGTGCCGCCTTGCCCGCTGTGGCAGGCGTTCACGATTGCGGTGTCGATAGGGTACATCTTCAGCAGGCGGCCGACCACGAAACCCGTGCCCATCAGCGTCGCGACGGTCGACACGATCGTGACGACGTTGACGATCGTGAAGGCGGCGGTCAGCTTGTCCCACGGCGTCATCGCGACGCCGATCGCGAACAGCAGCGGATACGTGACGGCGGTCGAGAAGAACTTGTAGACGACGAATGCGCCTTCCTGCAGCGGCGGCGACACCGCGCGCGCGAGCTTCACCAGCACCGCGAGGAACAGCATCGCGACCGGCGCGGGCAGGCCGAACAGCTTGTGCGCCATCAGGCCGACGAGGTACAGCGTGATCGCCGTGATGCCGGCGCCCGCGATGTGCGTGACGTCGACGTGGCCGCGGATTTCCTCGTTCTCGGGCGTCATGTTGCCGCTTTCGCCGACCTGCAGGCGGCCGTTGCCGGTCAGGTGCGGCAGGCGCTTGCCGAGCATGTCGAGCGCGCCCGACAGGATGATCGCGGTCAGGCTGCCGAGCATCACCGGCGGCAGCACCATCGCGAACATCTCGCCCTGCGGCAGGTGCATCAGTTCCGAATAGCCGATCGACAGCGGAATCGCGCCTTCGCCGACGCCGCCGGCCATGATCGGCACGACGATGTACAGGAGCGTGTGGCGCGCGCCGAGGCCGAGCGCGGTGCCGACCGCCGTGCCGACGATCGCGGCCGCGACCGAACCGGCGGCGAGCGGAATGAAGATCTTCACGAAGCCCTGGATCAGCACGCGCCGGTCCATGCTCAGGATGCTGCCGACGATGATCGACGCGATGAACAGGTACAGGAAGTTCGTCGACTTCGTGAACTCGACGGTGAGGTTCAGCACCGGCTTCGGCAGCACGTGGTAGTAGGTGAGCGCCGACGGCACGAAGGTCGCGAAGATCGCGGCCGCGCCGATGTTGCGCAGGAGCGGCAGGCGCTTGCCGAGTTCCGCGCACGTGAAGCCGAAGAACGCGAGCACGGCGATCGCCATCGAGATCTCGCCGGGCACCTTGCCCGTCACCGCGAAGCCGACGATCAGCCCGAACAGGATCACGTAGACCGGCAGCGGGATGATGCCGATACGGATTTCCATCAGCTTCCACCAGCCTTCCGGCCAGAAGCGCTCGCGCGTGGCGGGACCGGCTGCGGCAATCGGCTCGGGTTGGGACGGGGTATGGATAGAGGTCTGCAAGACGTGTCTCCTGATGTTTGGAATGCCTGCATCGCTTCGCGGCATCGTGTGCCGTCTATTACGCAACCCCCGTGCCAGGATTCCGGCCTGCCGGAATATTTTCAATGCATTGATTCATAAGGGATTTGTTTCGTCTGCGGAAAGGGTTTGCCAGGCGGGATGGCCGAGATTTCGGAATCGGCGCGGCGGGCAGGCCGAAATTTCGGCCTGGCGGCGGCCCGGGCAGCCGGCCATGTCCGCCGCTCGCCATATCGCCGCACGCGATTTTCTTCGCACAATCGCTTCGTAGACCGCCCTCCCGCCGCTCTCTATCATCGGCTGATCTTTTTCCGATGCGACGACGACTGTCCGGAGAGCGCCCGCGCGTTCGCCGCGGCGCCGCTCATCCGTCGATACCGTCTTTGGACAGGAGAGTGGTTTCCATGCTGCATCCCGTTTTTTCCGCCCGCTTTTCCGCCGGCCGTGTGGCCAGCCTGGTCCGCCTGCTGGCGGCCGCGCTGCTCGGCGTCGCGCTGCTGAACGGCGCGCGCGCCGACACCGCGCCGCTGAACGTCGGCATCTCGACGAGCCCGCAGATCGAGGCGCTGAAGATTGCCGCCAAGGAGGCGAAGGAGCAGGGCCTGGTCGTGAGGATCGTCGAGTTCACCGACTGGAATACGCCGAACGCGGCGCTCGCGAACAAGGACATCGACGTCAACTACTTCCAGCACATCCCGTTTCTCGAGAACGCGAAGAAGCAAGGCGGCTACAACTTCATCTCGATCGCGCCCGGCACGATCATGAAGATCGGCCTCTATTCGAAGAAGGTGAAGCGCTTCGACGAGCTGAAGGACGGCGCGCGCGTCGCGATCGCGAACGATCCGGTGAACGGCGGGCGCGGGCTGTTGCTGCTGCAGCGCGCGGGCCTCATCACGCTGAAGCCGGGCGCCGACTACCGCGCGACGACGCACGATATCGTGTCCAACCCGAAGCACCTGAAGATCATCCCGCTGGAAGCGTCGCAGCTCGCGCGCTCGCTCGACGACGTCGACCTCGCGCAGGGCTACCCGAGCTTCATCAAGCTCGCCGGCACGACCGACCCGAACAGCGCGCTGTTGTTCGACGGCACCGAGAACAAGAACTTCGCGATCCAGTGGGTCGTGCGGCCGGAGAGCGCGAACGACGCGCGCATCCGCAAGTTCATCGCGATCTACCAGCACTCGCCGGCGGTGCGCCGGGCGCTCGACAACGCATTCGGCTCGCTGTACGCGATCGCGTGGTGACGGAGGCGACATGACGACGGCGAACCGCAAGAAGATCCTGCTCAACGCGTTCAACATGAACTGCGTCGGGCACATCAACCACGGGCTGTGGACGCATCCGCGCGATCGCTCCGCGCACTACACCGATCTCGATTACTGGGCCGACCTCGCGAGGACGCTCGAACGCGGCAAGTTCGACGGGATCTTTCTCGCGGACATCGTCGGCGTGTACGACGTGTTCGGCGGCGGCCCGGACGCCGCGCTGCGCGAATCCGTGCAGGTGCCCGTCAACGATCCGCTGCTGCTCGTGCCCGCGATGGCGCAGGTCACGCAACATCTCGGCTTCGGCGTGACCGCGAACCTGACCTATGAGCCGCCTTACCTGTTCGCGCGCCGCATGTCGACGCTCGACCACCTGACGAAGGGGCGCATCGGCTGGAACATCGTGACCGGCTACCTCGACAGCGCCGCGCGCGGGATGGGCCTCGCGCAGCAGATCGGCCACGACGACCGCTACGAGCGCGCGGACGATTACATGGAGGTCGTCTACAAGCTGTGGGAACAGAGCTGGGACGACGACGCGGTGATCCGCGATGCGCACGCGCGCGTGTTCGCGCAGCCGGGAAAGGTGCGGCGCGTGAAGCACGACGGGCCGTTCTATTCGGTTGACGCGATTCACCTGAGCGAGCCGTCGCTGCAGCGCACGCCGGTGCTGTACCAGGCCGGCTCGTCCGCGCGCGGCGTCGAGTTCGCGGGGCGACATGCGGAATGCGTGTTCGTGAACGGGCAGAGCAAGGCCGCCGCGCGCGCGGCCGCGCTCGACATTCGCGCGGCTGCCGCACGGCAGGGCCGCGATCCGGCGTCGATCAGGATTTTCGCCGGCGTGAGCGTCGTCACTGCCGAGACCGAACTTCTCGCGCGCGAGAAATTCGACGAATACCGGCGCTACGCGAGCCCGGAAGCCGGCCTTGCGCATTTCGCGAGCTCGACCGGCATCGACTTCGCGAAGTACGGCCTCGACGAGCCGATCTCGTACGTGAAGACCGACTCGATCCAGTCGGCCGTCGACGCGATCTCGCGCAAGAGCACGACCGGCACGTGGACCGTGCGCCGGATGCTCGAACAGATGTCGCTCGGCGGTCGCTATGCGCCGATCGTCGGTTCGCCATCGCAGGTCGCGGACGAACTGCAGTCGTGGATCGACGAGACGGGCATCGACGGTTTCAATTTGACGCGCACCGTGATGCCCGAGTCGTTCGAGGATTTCGTCGACTGGGTCGTGCCGGAACTGCAGAACCGCGGCATCTACAAGGAAGACTACGATCCCGCCCCGACGCTGCGCGAGAAGCTGTTCGGCGCGGGTGCGCGCCTGCCGGCGTGGCACACCGGCGCGCAGCATCGGCCGGCCGCCGTGCCCGAACCCGCGCATCCCGCGCATGCCTGAACGTGACGGAGCGAAGCGATGACGCAATTGTTCGATACGCTGGGGTTCATCGAGGCGTCGGCCGTGCGGGCCGGCGCAGGCGCGCACGCACATGGGGCGCATGACGAAGCGGCCGGACGTGCTGACGGAGTCGCCGTGTCGCTCGCGCACGTCGGCAAGGTGTTCGCGACGCCGCGCGGCCAGGCCGCCGCGCTGCGCGACGTGACGCTCGACGTGCGGCGCGGCGAGGTGTTCGGGATCATCGGCCGCAGCGGTGCAGGCAAGTCGACGTTGCTGCGGCTCATGAACGGCCTCGAACGGCCGAGTTCGGGCCGCGTGTGCGTGCAGGGCGTCGATGTCGGCGCGCTCGACGAGGACGGGCTCGTCGCGCTGCGGCGTCGCACCGGCATGGTGTTCCAGCATTTCAACCTGCTGTCCGCGAAGACGGTGTTCGAGAACGTCGCGCTGCCGCTGAAGATCGCCGGCGTGCCGAAGGCCGAGCGCGTGCGCAAGGTCGAGGCGCTGCTCGAACTCGTCGGGCTGACCGCGAAGCGCGACGCATATCCTGCCAGCCTGTCGGGCGGGCAGAAGCAGCGCGTTGGCGTTGCCCGTTCGCTCGTGCACGATCCCGAGGTGCTGCTGTGCGACGAGGCGACGTCGGCGCTCGATCCGGAGACGACGCAGTCGATCCTCGCGCTGCTTGCCGACATCAACCGCCGCCTCGGGCTGACGATCGTGCTGATCACGCACGAGATGGAAGTGATCCGCGCGGTGTGCGACACGGTCGCGGTGATCGAACAGGGTGAGGTCGTCGAAACGGGCCCCGTGTGGCGCGTGTTCGGCGATCCGCGCCACGGCGCGACCCGTGCGCTGCTCAGCACGATCGTGCACGACCTGCCGGCCGACCTGGCCGCGCGCGTGCGGCCGTTGCCCGAGCAGGCCGCATTGCCGGACGGCGCGCAGGTGGTGCTCGACGTCCGCTATACGGGCGAGAGCGGCGGCGAGCCGGACGTCGGCGCGCTCGCGGCGGCGCTCGGCGGCTCGGTGCGTTTCCTGCACGGCGGGATCGACCGGATCCAGGGGCATGCGCAGGGGCGGCTCGTGATCGCGGCCACACCGCGCGCGGATGACGCCGGCCAGTCGTCGGCTCGCGGCGGCGCGGTCGCGGCACTGCTCGAACGCGCGCGCCGCCACGCGAACCACGCGGAGGTGCTCGGCTATGTTTGAACTCTGGTGGCCGGAATTGCTCGACGCGATCCGCGACACGCTGTCGATGGTCGCCGCGTCGGCCGCGATCGCCGCGCTGATCGGCATCCCGCTCGCGGTGATCCTGGTGACGACCGCGCCCGGCGGCATCTACGCGCGGCGCGGCGTGAACGCGGTGCTCGGCGCGCTCGTCAACGTGTTCCGTTCGACGCCGTTCATCATCCTGCTCGTCGCGCTGCTGCCGTTCACGCGCGTGCTGATCGGCACGACCATCGGCGTGTGGGCGGCCGTCGTGCCGCTGTCGATCGCCGCGATTCCGTTCTTCGCGCGGATTGCCGAGGTGAGCCTGCGCGAAGTCGATCGCGGGCTGATCGAGGCCGCGCTCGCGATGGGCGCGAAACGCCGTCACATCGTGTGGCACGTGCTGCTGCCGGAGGCGCTGCCCGGCATGCTCGGCGGCTTCACGATCACCGTCGTCGCGCTGATCGGCTCGACCGCGATGGCGGGCGCCGTCGGCGCGGGCGGGCTCGGCGATCTCGCGATCCGCTATGGCTATCAGCGCTTCGACACCACCGTCATGGTGACAGTGATCGTGATCCTGATCGCACTCGTTTCGGCCGTGCAAATCACGGGCGACCGCCTGATCCGACGCGTGACCCGGCGTACCTGAGCGGCGCCACGAGCGCCGGCTCTTTTCATTGAAGACCCTGAGAGAACGATACCCATGACCTTACCCACCGGCGCGCCGCGCGAATGGAACGGACAATTCGAGGAAGCGCTGTTTCTGGACGTCGCGCGACGTCATCGTCCCGGCTTCCCGGACAAGCTGGCGACACCGCCGCGCGAGCCGCGCGATGAAGACGAACTGGCCGCCGTCGCCGACTACTACACGAAGATGGCGTCGCACGACCTGTTCATCGTTCAGGTCGTCGCGAAGGCGATCGACACGCTGTTCCGCGACGACCCGCACTTTCAGCTGATCCTGTCGCGTCAGCTCGGCGACGACGGCGCGCACGCCGTGATTGGTCGCGAACGCGTGACCGAACTGACCGGCCGCGATCCGCTGCCGGAAGTCGAGCGGCTCGTCGCCGCGCACTGGGAACGTATCGGCGATATCGCGGTGCGCGACGTCGCGGGCTTTCTCGCGTTCGAATGGCATTACGAACTGCACATCCTCGCGAAGCTGTGGATCCAGCGCAAGACCGGCCGCATCGCGGATGGCGCGATGCGCGAGCATGGCGAAAATCGGATTCGCCCGGACGAGGAGTGGCATCGCGTGCAGATCGTCCAGTGGTGGTTCGACAGGTTGAAGACGCTGCCGGCCGCCGAGCGCGACGTGCTGATCGATCGCGTGATCGCGGCCGACGAGGAAACGCAGGCACGGCTCGACGGTTATCTGCACGACGAATACGCGCATACCGCGCACGTGTTCGGTGCCGATATCGCCGAATACCGCGCGATCTACGACGACTGGCGGCGCGAGATCCTGTCGCGGCTGACCGGCCGCCGACTCGGCGCGCTGGTGCCGCTGTCGAACGACGCCGTTGCGCACGCAACGCTTGCACAGGAAGCCGTCGCATGAACGATCCTGGCAGCCTGGCGAAGCTGGCGCCGGACGCCGACGCACGCGCGATCAGCGCCGATGCGCTGGCGCGTGCGATCGACGCGCTGCGTGCGACGGCCGTCGCGCGCGACCGCGCTGGCGGTCATGCGGCCGACGAGAAGCAGCGGCTCGCCGACGCAGGCCTGCTGACGCTCGCGGTGCCGCGCGAATTCGGCGGCCAGGAAGCCGAGTGGCCCGCGATCTACGACACGATCCGGCGGATCGCGCGCGTCGACAGCGCGCTCGCGCATCTGGTCGGGTTCCAGATCCTGCAGGTGGTGAGCGTCGACGTGTGGGGCAGTGCGGCGCAGCGCGAACGCTTTCTGCGCGGCACGGTCGAGCATCGCTGGTGGTGGGGCAATGCGGTGAACCCGCTCGACACGCGGCTGGTGGCGACCGCGACGCCGGACGGCGGCTACCGGCTCGACGGCGTGAAGGGATTCTGCTCGGGCACGCGCGGCTCGCAGCGGATGACCGTGTCCGCGCACGATCCGGAAACGGGCCGCGCCGTATTCGGCGTCGTGCCGACCGATCGCGACGGGATCACCGTCAACGACGACTGGGATCCCGTCGGCCAGCGCCAGACCGACAGCGGCAGCGTGCGCTTCGACGGCGTGACGCTCGCGCCGGACGACGTACTGCACCGGTCCGAGACGCCGCCGACGCCGCGCGCGACGCTGCGCACGCTGGTGTCGCAACTCGTATTGACGAACCTGTTCGTCGGGCTTGCGGAGGGCGCGCTGGCCGAGGCGCGCGAGTACGTGCGGCAGCATGGGCGCCCGTGGATTCACTCGGACGTCGAGCGGGCCGAAGACGATCCATACACGCTGCAGCGTTTCGGCGACATGCGCGTGCGTGGGGTTGCCGCCGCGTCGCTGGCCGATCGCGCGGCAATTGCGTTGCAGCACGCGTGGGCGCGGCGCGACGCGCTGACGGCCGACGAACGTGCCGAAGTGGCGCTCGCGGTGTCGGAAGCGAAGATCGTCGCGCAGCGGGCAGCGCTCGACAACGGCGAGGCGCTGTTCGATGCGTGCGGCGCGCGCGCGACGGCCGCGTCGCTCGGCCTCGACCGCTTCTGGCGCAACGCGCGCACGCATACGCTGCACGATCCGCTCGACTACCGGCTGCGCGACGTCGGCCGGTTCGCGTTGACGGGGGAATTGCCGCAGGCGTCGCTGTATACGTGACGACGGTCAGCCATCTGCGCCGTGGCGCCGATGGCTGACCGCCCGGCGTCAGGAACAGCGTCCTGACGCGTCGCTGCCGCAGCCCGATTACCAGCGGTAGCCGACGCCCGCGCCGGCGCCGAACGAGCCGTGACCCGATACCGCCGTCGTGACCGAGCCTTTGACGAGCCATTTCGTCGTCGCAACGGACAAGCCGACCGCCATGGCGCTTTGACCGCCGTACGTGCCGCCGCCGAGCGCGACGACCTTCTCGCCAGGCAGCACGGCTTGCGGCAGGTTCGCCATCGCGATCGCGCTCGCCGTGCCCGCGTTCGCGTCCTTGCGGTACTTCGACATTTCCTCGCGCACCGAGTTGATCGCCCCGTTCAATTGGCGCACGTTCACGCCATCAGTCGGCGCGGTGCCGTCCGCCACGTTGGTCAACTGGCGCTCGGCACCGGGTGAACCGATCGACACCGTGTTGTCCCGATCGGCAACCGAATTCGCGCCCAGCGCCACCGCGTTGTTCGCCGTGGCCCGGCTGTTCGTGCCGATGGCGGTCGAGTCCGTGCCGGACACATTCGAGCCCGTGCCGATTGCCGTTCCGTTTGCCGCCGTGACTTTCGAATTCGTGCCGACAGCCGTACCGTTGTCGCCCGAGACGTTCGAGCCGTTGCCGACCGCTGTGCCGTTCGCCGCGGTGACCGACGTATTCGGGCCGATCGCGGTGTCCGTCGGGTCCGTCACCGTGCCGCTCGGGACGCTGGACGAGATCTTGCCGACGGTCGTCGTGAGATTGGCCAGGTCCGCCGTCAGCGTCGACACCTGATTGGCGATCGAGAAGAGCTGCGAGCCGTTCACCGCATCCGTGCTGGTCGCGCTGATTGCTCCGGCCGCGACGTTGACGATCTGACGCTCGGCGCCCGCGCTGCCGACGCTGACCACGCCCACCGGCGTGCCCGCGAAGCCGCTGTAGGTCACGCCGTTGAGCGCCACGCTGTTGACGGTCGTATAGGCGCGCGTGGTCGCATTCGAGCCCAGTGCGACGGAATTCGCGTCGGCGGCGTTCGCCCCTTCGCCGATGGCGACCGCGTTCACGGCGGAGGCCGTCGCACGGGCAATGGCGACGCTGCCCGTCGCGGATGCCGAGCTGTCGACACCGAGCGCGACCGCATCGGCCGCGCCGGCATTTGCCTGGAAGCCGAGGGCCGTACCGCCCGCTGCAATGCTGCCCTTGCCCACGGCGGTCGAGAACGTCGTGGTGGCGCTCGCGCTTTGGCCGACCGCTGTCGACTGGTCGACGGCGAATGCGCCCTGACCGAAGGCGGACGCCGTGGCGCCGTTCGCGATCGCGCCGTTACCGACCGCCGTGGCCTGGGTGCCAACTGCGCTCGAAGCCGTCCCGATCGCCGTCGCCTGGTCCCCGGTTGCCACGGCGTTTCCGCCGACGGCCGTCGCGAACGTCCCGGTTGCGGCCGCCATGCGGCCGATCGCGACGGTCTCGCTATAGGCGCCGGTCGACGAGCCCGAATTCGCGACGGCCGCCGTGCCGATCGCGATGTTGTCGCAGCCGGTTGCCGCGGCCGGATACGTGCTGCTGCCCGAAATGGCGATGTTGCCGACGCAGCCCGCCGACGTTTCGGTCGACGTGCCGTTCTGCACATAGTCGGCTCGCGCGGGCGCGGAAACGGCGAATGCGGCCATGGCTGCGCTGACCGTGACGGCAAGCGCGACCTTCGACTTGCGCGGTGCGCGTTGTACGGAATTTCCCAACCCTCGTTGATGCTTGTTCATTTGTTTTCCTGAGCTCGATGTAAAAATCGTGTTGCGGTTTGCATGGCTCCGCTCGCGATATCCCGGTCGCATCGATTCGTTCGTGTCTCTTTCGTGACAGGCATCGATTTTTCGATCTGTAAAAATGAAAGGTCTACTAACAAAATTGAACATTCGTCGGTCTCGACGCGATGGGAGCCGGGCACGGATTGCGGTTACTTGCTTGCTGTCGTCACGGCTACGTCAAAAACTTCGCGAATCCGAAGCTCGGGTCGCGACGACGCATTTTGATGGGTTTGAGTGGCGCACATGTTTGCCGCAGCCGCTGAACGCTATGTTTCGGCGGACATTCGTTCGGGGGTGTGCATGAGGAAACGGCAAGGGATTCCCCGTGCCGAGCAGCCGGTTGCCCGATGATCACGGGCGGGCCGGTGACGAGGAGAGGGCGGCGCTGCCCGAACGCATTTGCTCACGCGACAGGCGGCATCGACCTTCGCTTGCAGGCCGTCCACTCGACGCAGGTATCCATGCGTCGAAACCGCCTGGTCGGTGTTGTCGTGGCGTTACTGCGCCGGCAGCGCGTCCGCCAGCGCCCGCATCGCATCCACTGTTTCCGGATTCGCGGGGAAAAACGCCTCGATCGCGAGTTCCGACAGCGTCACGTCGACCGGCGTGCCGAACACCGTCGTCGTGCTGAAGAACGTCAGCTCGCCGCTCGCCGTGCGCAGCCGAAGCGGCACGGCGATATCCGCGAAATCGGTGCGTGCGTGCGAATCGTCGGGCTGGCCGGCCGGAGCCGGATAGGCGGCGAGCTCGTCGCGCAGCGCGTGCAGCGTGCGGTCGCCGCTCGCGTCGATTTGCCGTTGCAGCCGGTGCAGGATATGCGCGCGCCATTCGTGCCAGTTGACGATCTGCGGCGCGAGGCCGTCAGGATGCAGGCTCAGGCGCAGCACGTTGACGGGCGGCTGCAGAAGCGCCGGATCGGCCTGCGCGACCAGCGCGCCGAGCATCCGGTTCGCGGCGAGCAGCGTCCAGTGGCGATCCACCGCGAGTGCCGGGTAGGGCTCGTGGCCGCGCAGCACGGCTTCGACCGCGTGGCGCGCCGCATCGAGCTGCGGATCGGAGAAGGGCCGCTCGCGAAACAGCGGCGCATAGCCGGCCGCGACGAGCAGCGCATTGCGCTCGCGCAGCGGCACGTCGAGGCGCTCGGCGAGATGCAGCACCATCTCCCGGCTCGGCTGTGCCCGCCCCGATTCGACGAAGCTCAGGTGCCGCGCGGACACCTCGGCCTCCAGCGCGAGGGCCATCTGGCTAAGGCGCCGGCGTTGACGCCAGGTGCGCAGCAGCGAGCCGATGCCGGACGCGCGTCCGGCTGACGGGGGGAGCGATTGAAGGGCGGCGGTCGAGTTCATGACGAGGATGATAGGCAATCCCGCGTGCCCCGGACATTACCTGCGACGTAAGCATTCCGGATCGATGTGTATCGGGTGTGCATCGCCGACTCCGCCCGCGGCCGCCCGAGGCGTCCCTCCGCCCCCGCATTTCGTGCCCGGCGCGGCCCCGACGCTGCGATACCATAGCCCCCGTGCCACCTGAGAGGCGGTGCCGGACCCGCGACCACAACGCCCCGGGCCGGATGCCGCGCACATTCACAACAAGGCATTCCAGGGGAATCCAACAATGAAAAAACTCGCCGTCCGCGTCGCCTGCGTGGCGATGCTCGCGCTCGCCGCAACCAGCGGCCATGCGCAGACCGAAGCCGCGCAGGTCGAAATGAGGGCCGCCGCCGCGGCCGCCAACAAAGCCGTCGTGAACGGGCCGGCCGATATCGACGTCAAGCACGAAGCCGTGCTGAAGCTGAAGGAAGGCGAATCGTTCGTGCCGGCCGCCGAAGCCGGCCGCTACCTGCGCTCGATGGGCAACTCGATCGACGAATCGAAGCTGGTCGGCCTCGTGCTGCCCGAGGACCCGGACGCCGACTGGATCTCGGTCGTGTCCTTCGAGCCGAGCGGCTACATTCGCGACGACGACGCGAAGGACTGGAAACCCGACGAATTGCTGAAGAGCCTGCAGGCCGGCACCGAGGAAAACAACCCGGCGCGCAAGGAGCGCGGGCTGCCCGAGACCGAGGTGGTCGGCTGGGCGCAGGCGCCCGCGTACGACGCCGCCACGCACCGGCTCGTGTGGTCCGCGATCATCCGCGACAAGGGTGCGGCCGCGAACGCGGAGAGCGACGGCGTGAACTACCGGACGCTCGTGCTCGGCCGCGACGGCTACCTGTCGCTGACGATGGCGTCGACGCTCGCCGATCTGCCGAAGTACAAGGCCTCGGCCGACGGCCTGCTCGCGAACATCCGCTTCAACGACGGCAAGCGCTATGCCGATTTCAACAAGTCGACCGACCACGTCGCCGAGTACGGGCTCGCGGCGCTGATCGTCGGCGTCGGCGCGAAGAAGCTCGGGCTGCTCGCGCTGATCGGCGCGTTCGCCGTGAAGTTCTTCAAGATCGGCGCGGTCGCGCTGCTGGCGGGCGGCGCGGCGCTGAAGCGCTTCTTCGGGCGCAAGCCGAAGCCGGCAGCCGTGCCGGTCGTCGCCGATGCAACCGACGCAGCCGCCGTGTCCGGCACGGAGCGCAAGGAATGACGAAGCTGCTGCTGCTGATCTTCGGCGGCCTGAAGCTCGGCAAGGTGCTCATGTCGGCGGGCACCATGCTGGCGTCGATCGCCGTCTACGCGCTGTTCTACGGGTGGCGCTTCGCGGCCGGTTTCGTTGCGCTGCTGCTGGTCCACGAAGCCGGTCACTACGTGGCCGCGCAGCGGCGCGGGCTCGACGTCGGGCTGCCGACGTTCATTCCGTTCGTCGGCGCGTGGATCCAGCTGAAGGAGATGCCGCACGACGCCGAAACCGAAGCGTACGTCGGGCTGGCCGGGCCGTTCGTCGGCACGCTCGGCGCGCTGGCCTGCTACGCGGCCGCGCGGCACTTCGACAGCAATCTGCTGCTCGCGCTCGCCTATACGGGCTTCTTCCTGAACCTGTTCAACATGATTCCGCTGTCGCCGTTCGACGGCGGCCGCATCACGGCGGTGCTGTCGCCGCGCATCTGGTTTGCGGGCGTGCCCGTGCTGATCGCGCTGTTCGCGTATCGGCCGAGCCCGCTCCTGATCGTGATGGCGATCCTCGCGCTGCCGCAGTTGAAACGTGCCTGGCGCTACGATCCCGACGCGCCGGAGAACCGCGCGTACTACACGACGTCGGTGGAGACGAAGACGACCTACGCGCTTTTCTACGTCGGCCTGCTCGCGTTTCTCGCGCTGATGACGTCCGGCGTGCATGACATGCTGCGCGTCGCCCATTCTGCAGCCTGAGCGATGTAAGAACGGCGGCCGCTCATGCGCGGCCGCCGTCGTTTTCCCACCATTCCCGCCGAAGGTCACGCGTCGCGATGACGCAGCTCGACGCGCTTGATGTCCTTCACGATCACGAGATAGCTGAGCACCGTGACGAGCGCGTTCAGTCCGACGAACACGAGCGCGCCGTTGAACGAGCCGCTCGCGCCGACCAGGTAGCCGATCGCGATCGGCGCGACGATGCCGGCCGTGTTGCCGAACATGTTGAACAGGCTGCCCGACAGGCCGATTGCTTCCTTCGGCGCGGTGTCCGCGACGACGGCCCAGCCGAGCGAACCGATTCCCTTGCCGAAGAACGACACGGCCATCAGCACGATCACCAGCGCTTCGCTGTCGACGTAATTGCAGCCGATGATCACCATCGACAGCAGCATTCCGCCGACGATCGGGATCTTGCGCGCGAGCGTCAGCGACACGCCGCGGCGGATCAGCATGTCCGACAGTATCCCGCCGAGCACGCCGCCGAGGAACCCGCAGATCGCCGGCAGCGACGTCATGAAGCCGGCCTTCAGCAGCGACATTCCGCGCGCCTGTACGAGGTAGATGGGGAACCACGTCAGGAAGAAATACGTGAGCACGTTCACGCAGTACTGGCCGAGATAGACGCCGAGCAGCATCCGGTTCGACAGCAGCTGGCGCACGTAGTACCAGCCCGCGACGCGGCGGCCTCCGGATGCCGTTCCCGCGCCGGCGCCGCGCGCCCCGGTCGATCGGTCCGTGGTGCGCACGAGGCCGCCGCCTTGCTCGATGTGCTCGAGTTCTGCGCGGTTCACCGCCGGATGGTCGACCGGATCCTTCATCACGCGCAGCCACAGGAACGCGAGCGCGATGCCGGCGAGGCCGAGCCACAGGTACACGTGGTGCCAGCCGTACGCATGCGTGAGCCACGCCATCAGCGGCGAGAAAACCACCGCCGCGAAATATTGCGCGGCATTGAAGATCGCCGACGCCGTGCCGCGCTCGGCGGTCGGGAACCAGCTCGCGACGACCTTCGCGTTCGCGGGAAACGCGGGCGCCTCGGCGATGCCGACCGCGAAGCGCATCACGAACAGCGCGGTCACCGCGAACGCGGCGCTGCCGCCGAGGCCGATCGTGCTTTGCAGCAGCGTGAACGCCGACCACAGGAAGATGCTGGTCGCATACACGCGGCGCGCGCCGAAGCGGTCGAGCAGCCAGCCGCTCGGCAATTGCGCGAGCACGTACGCCCAGCTGAACGCCGAGAAGATGTAGCCCATCGTCACCGGATCGATGCCGAAAGCCTTGCGGATCGGCGTGCCGGTGATCGACAGCGTCGCGCGGTCCGCGTAGTTGAGCGTCGTGACGACGAACAGCATCGCCAGGATCCAGTAGCGCACGGCGGTGCGGCGCGCGGTGCGCGCAAGGTCGATCGGAAGATCGCGAGGAGCGGTTTGATTGGACACTTTAATGTACGTCGTCGTATAACATGGGTGGAAGTTTATGAGGGTTGGTCGCGCTCAGAAACCTCGGGTTTTCCCTCGAGGAGCCATGCAAATTGGTCAAAGTGTGGGCAAAAGCTGAATCAATAAGGGATTCATGCAGGGTGTGGCAAGATCGACGGGCGGCACGATTTATGAAATGCTGTCAGCAGACATCGTATCTGTTGAGCTACAATGAACCATCATTCCCGAAACACGGAGCACACCCCATGCAACTGACTGGAGAGATGCTGATCGGCGCCGAAGCGGTAGCCGGCTCGGCCGGTACCTTGCACGCGTTCGACCCGACGAAGGGCGCACGGATCGATGCGCCGGCCTTCGGCGTCGCGACGCAGGCCGACGTCGAGCGCGCGTGCGAACTCGCACGCGACGCCTTCGATGCGTACCGCGCGCAGCCGCTCGCGGCCCGCGCGGCGTTTCTCGAAGCGATCGCCGACCAGATCGTCGCGCTCGGCGACGCGCTGATCGAGCGCGCACACGCCGAAACGGGGCTGCCCGTCGCGCGGCTGCAGGGCGAGCGCGGCCGCACTGTCGGCCAGCTCCGGCTGTTCGCGCGCGTCGTGCGCGACGGGCGCTTCCTCGCCGCGTCGATCGATCCCGCGCAGCCCGCACGCACGCCGCTGCCGCGTTCGGACCTGCGGCTGCAGAAGGTCGGGCTCGGGCCCGTCGCGGTGTTCGGCGCGAGCAACTTCCCGCTTGCGTTCTCGGTGGCCGGCGGCGATACCGCGTCGGCCCTCGCGGCCGGCTGCCCGGTGATCGTGAAGGCCCATGAGGCGCACCTCGGCACGTCCGAGCTGGTCGGCCGCGCAATTCGCGCCGCGGTGGCGCAATGCGGGATGCCGGCCGGCGTGTTCTCGTTGCTGATCGGCCCCGGCCGTGTGATCGGCGCGGCGCTCGTCAGCCATCCGGCGGTGCAGGCCGTCGGCTTCACCGGGTCGCGGCAGGGCGGCATGGCGCTCGTGCAGCTCGCGAACGCGCGTCCGCAGCCGATTCCTGTCTATGCGGAAATGAGCAGCATCAACCCGGTCGTGCTGTTCCCGGCCGCGCTGGCCGCCCGCGGCGACGCGATCGCGACCGGCTTCGTCGATTCGCTGACGCTCGGCACCGGCCAGTTCTGCACGAACCCGGGCCTCGTGCTGGCGGTCGACGGTCCCGACCTCGATCGCTTCGAGTCCGTCGCCGCGCAGGCGCTCGCGAAGAAGCCGGCCGGCGTGATGCTGACGCGCGGCATCGCCGACGCGTATCGCAATGGCAGCGCCACGCTGGCCGAACTGCCGGGCGTGCGCGAAATCGGCGCGGGCGAGGCGGCGCAGACCGAATGCCAGGCAGGCGGCGCGCTGTACGAAGTCGCCGCGCAGGCGTTCCTGGCCGAGCCGGCGTTCAGCCACGAAGTGTTCGGACCGGCATCGCTGATCGTGCGCTGCCGTGATCTCGACGAAGTCGCACGCGTGCTCGATGCACTCGAGGGCCAGCTGACGGCCACGCTGCAGATGGACGCCGACGACAAGCCGCTCGCGCGCCGCCTGCTGCCGATCCTCGAACGCAAGGCCGGGCGCCTGCTCGTCAACGGCTATCCGACCGGCGTCGAAGTGTGCGACGCGATGGTGCACGGCGGGCCGTTCCCGGCGACGTCGAACCCGGCCGTCACGTCGGTCGGCGCGACCGCGATCGAGCGTTTCCTGCGGCCCGTGTGCTATCAGGATTTCCCGGACGACCTGCTGCCGGAGGGGCTGCAGGAAAGCAATCCGCTCGGCATTCCGCGGCTGCGGGACGGGAAGGCGGAGTGACGGTGCGGCGGCGCGGCGCGAAGCCGGGCCGCATGCTGAAGGAATGAAAGCGGGGGCGGCCGGCTGGCTGCCTCCGCTTTTTTCATGATGGCTTCCGCGTCACCGGAATTTCTCCTACAGTAGCGGGGCCTCGGGCCGCACGGCCCGCAGGCGAGCCTGAGAGACCACAACATTCCAAGCGGGAACCATCCGATGAACATCAGCAAGCGCGGCGACCACCTGTTCGCCGCCGGATTGTGGAAGGCGATCGGCGACGTTGCGCATTCGGTGCGCAGCCGGATCGGCCAGTACAGCGAAGGGCGCGTGCTCGCGAATGCGTTGCTGGAATTCCAGCGCGACCTGGGCGGCAGCGAATTCGACGTGACCATCAACCAGGGGCGGCCCGTTACCGGCTCCGACGCGCATTCGCTCATGTTCGGCCTCGCCGTGCGCCGTTTCCGGCAGGACATGGAAGCGCTGGTGTTCGCGCTCGAGCATCGCCGCGGCATCGACGAACACGACCAGGGCCTGCGCACCGAAGCGCTGATGCAGGCCAACAGCGCGCTTCTGGCCGCGAAGCAGTCGGCAACGATCACGGTCGGCCGGTTCTTCGATGCGGTCGTCGATCGCGACGTGCTGCGGCAGATTCTCGGTGACGAGTCGAACGCACGCGTGCGTGCGGGCGCGCAAGGGCAGATCGAGGCGACCCGGATCAAGCTCGGCAACGTGCGTCACCGGATCATCGGCGTCATCGCGCAGATGTGACCGCGCGCATCGCGGCGGGATGCGTGGCATGGCCGCCGCTGCAAACGACCGCGGCCGGCAGGTGCCGGCCGCGATGCAACACGGGCAACAAACCGGTCGCGGTGCCGTCGAAGACGCCGCGCCGGCCGTACGCGCTTACTGTGGGCCCATCTTCTTGATCAGCACGTCCAGTTCGGCCATTTCGGCGTCGGTGAGGTCGACGAGCGGCGCGCGCACCGGGCCAGCGTCATGGCCGACGAGCTTCGCGCCCGCCTTCACGATGCTGACCGCGTAGCCCGCGCGACGGTTGCGGATCTGCAGGTACGGCAGGAAGAATTCGTCGATCAGGCGGCCGACCGTTGCGTGGTCGTCCTTCGCGATCGCTTCGTAGAACGCCATCGCCGTCTTGGGGATGAAGTTGAACACGGCCGACGAGTACACCGGCACGCCGAGCGCCTTGTACGCGGCTGCGTAGACTTCGGCCGTCGGCAGGCCGCCGAGATACGCGAAGCGGTCGCCGAGGCGGCGGCGGATCGTGACCATGCTCTCGATTTCGCCGACGCCGTCCTTGAAGCCGATCAGGTTCGGGCAGCGATCGGCGAGGCGCTCGAGCATGTCGGCGTTCAGCTTCGAATTCGCGCGGTTGTACACCACGACGCCGATCTTCAGCGCGCGGCACACCTGCTCGACGTGCTCGGCGATGCCTTCCTGGCTGGCTTCGGTCAGGTAGTGCGGCATCAGCAGCACGCCGCTCGCGCCGAGGCGCTCGGCTTCCTGCGCGTATTCGATCGCGACGCGCGTCGCGCCGCCGGCGCCGGCCAGGATCGGCACCTTGCCCTTGCAGGTTTCCGTCGCGACGCGGATCACGTCCGAATACTCGCGCTGCGTGAGCGAGAAGAATTCACCGGTGCCGCCGGCCGCGAACAGCGCGGTCGCGCCATAAGGTGCCAGCCATTCCAGACGCTCGGCATAGGTGGTCGGGCGGAAGCTGCCGTCCGCGTCGAAGTCCGTCAGCGGAAACGACAGCAGGCCGTGGGAGATGATCTGTTTGAGTTCTTGCGGTGAAGTCATGGTTGGGTCGTCCGTCTAGCGCGAGTGCTGGGTTCGTCGGGTACGGCATCCGAGCCATATTGGCGATGTCGTTGTATGTCATCGTACAACGAGGCAAAAGGTGACGCAAGCGATTTGCTGGCGGGCGGGGGTTAGGGTCTTTCCGGATAAGGGTTTACGCAGCATCCCGGTTGGTGTTGAATGTCGTATGATGACTAACGATTTGACTGGTGGCCTTCCAGGAATTCCGATGACTGCTTCCCCGCTTTATATCCGCGTGCACCCCGACGACAACGTCGCGATCGTCGTCAACGACGGCGGCCTGCCCGAGGGCGCGACGTTCGCCGACGGCCTGACCCTGCGCGAAGGCGTGCCGCAAGGGCACAAGGTCGCGCTGGTCGACCTTGCGGCCGGCGACCCGATCGTCCGCTACAACGTCGTGATCGGCTACGCGCTCACCGAGCTGCGCCGCGGCAGCTGGGTCAACGAGCGCACGATGCGCATGCCCGAGCCGCCGGGGCTGGACAACCTGCCGCTCGCCACCCGTGCCGCGCCGCCGCTGGCGCCGCTCGAAGGCTATACGTTCGAGGGCTTCCGCAATCCGGACGGTTCGGTCGGCACGCGCAACATCCTCGCGATCACGACGACCGTGCAGTGCGTGTCGGGCGTCGTCGAGCATGCGGTGAAGCGGATCAAGGACGAACTGCTGCCGCGTTACCCGAATGTCGACGACGTGGTCGGGCTCGAGCACACCTATGGCTGCGGCGTCGCGATCGATGCGCCCGATGCCGACATCCCGATCCGCACGCTGCGCAACATCAGCCTGAACCCGAACTTCGGCGGCGAGGTGATGACGGTGAGCCTCGGCTGCGAGAAGCTGCAGCCCGAGCGCCTGCTGCCACCCGGCGCGATTCCGCTGGCGGCCGATGGCGCGACGGACAACGGCGGCGTGGTGTGCCTGCAGGATGCCGCGCACGTCGGCTTCAACTCGATGATCGACTCGATCATGAAGATGGCCGAATCGCACCTCGAGCGGCTGAACCGCCGCCGTCGCGAGACGTGCCCGGCGTCCGATCTCGTCGTCGGCGTGCAGTGCGGCGGCAGCGATGCATTCTCGGGGCTGACCGCGAACCCGGCGGTCGGCTTCGCGGCCGACCTGCTCGTGCGCGCGGGCGCGACGATCATGTTCTCGGAAGTGACTGAAGTGCGCGATGGTGTCGCGCAGCTCACGTCGCGCGCGGCGAACGAGGACGTCGCCCGCGAGATCATCCGCGAGATGGACTGGTACGACCGCTACCTGCAGCGCGGCCGTGTCGATCGCAGCGCGAACACGACGCCCGGCAACAAGAAGGGCGGCCTGTCGAACATCGTCGAGAAGGCGATGGGTTCGATCGTGAAGTCGGGCAGCGCGCCGATCGCCGGCGTCGTGCGGCCCGGCGATCGGGCGCGGCAGAAGGGGCTGCTGTACGCGGCGACGCCCGCGAGCGATTTCATCTGCGGCACGCTGCAGCTCGCGGCGGGGATGAACCTGCACGTGTTCACGACCGGCCGCGGCACGCCATACGGCCTCGCGCAGGTGCCGGTGATCAAGGTCGCGACGCGCAGCGATCTCGCGCGCCGCTGGCACGACCTGATGGATCTCGACGCGGGGCAGATCGCGACCGGCGCGGCCTCGATCGAGGACGTGGGCTGGGAGCTGTTCCGGCTGATGCTCGATGTCGCGAGCGGCAAGCGCCGCACCTGGGCCGAGCAATGGAAGCTCGCGAATGCGCTGACGCTGTTCAACCCGGCGCCGGTGACCTGACACGCGCGGTTGCGATGGCAGACGATGCGGGCGCCTTCGAGCGCCCGTTCTTGATTGCGGCGGCGCGATTTCCTTACCTCGAACGTAATCGACCGCCCATGCGAGGCCGGTGACGATGGCGGCACGCGAACACGAAACGTCCGCGGCGCTGTCCTTCCTTCATCCAGACTAGGAGCCTCGCATGAACACCGCCCAAACCGTCCAGTCCGCTCACGCCGACCTGATCGACCGCTATTTCGACGCCTGGAACGAGCCCGACGTCGCACGCCGGCGCGCGCTGATCGATGCGACCTACGCGAGCGACGCGGCCTATCGCGATCCGCTGATGGCCGGCGACGGCCACGCGGGCATCGACACGATGATCGCCGCGGTGCAGGCGCGCTTCCCCGCGTTCCGGTTCCGCCGCACGACCGACGTCGACGGCTTCGGCCAGCACCTGCGCTTCTCGTGGGCGCTCGTGTCGCCCGACGGCGCGGCGATCGTGAAGGGTTCGGATTTCGGCACCGTCGATGCGTCGGGCCGCCTGAAGTCGGTCACGGGTTTCATCGACGAAATGCCGGCCGCGGTATCGTGACGTGAGCGATGCACGCCCGGTGGCCGCCGGGATCGGGTAACTTATGCAATTCGTTCCCGATCCCGGAGATTTGCCCACATGCTGAAGAATCTCGATCCTCTGCTGCACGCCGACATCCTGCACACGCTGCGCGCGATGGGCCACGGAGATGAAGTGGCGATTTGCGATGCGAATTTTCCCGCGGAGTCCGTCGCCGAGCACACGGTGGTCGGCCGCGCGCTGCGCATCGACGGCGCCGACTCGGCGCGCGTCGCGCGCGCGGTGCTGTCCGTGCTGCCGCTCGACACGTTCGTCGATACGCCCGCATGGCGGATGGAAGTGGTCGGCGACCCCGCCGCGGTGCCGCCCGTGCAGCGTGAAGTGCAGGCCGAAATCGATCGCGCGGAAGGGCGCGCCGTGACGCTCGCGGGCGTCGATCGATTCGCGTTCTACGAGCGCGCGCAACAGGCGTACGCGGTGATCGTCACCGGCGAGCTGCGCGGCTACGGCTGCTTCCTGTTCAAGAAAGGCGTGCTGTTGAGCGATGCCGGTTAGGGCCTGTTCCCTTTATTCGCGGCGGCGGCCGGGCGTCGTTCTTCATGGCGCGTCATGCTTGCGTCGCCGCCGCAGCGTAAAGATTTGCTACAACCTTTTTCTTGGACACCGCGAAAAGACCCTCTATGCTGGCCCATTTGCCGCGGGCCCGACAGGGCCGCGCGGCGCCGAACCGCACGGGCACACCCCGCGCGGACGACCGAACTGCATACGAGGAGAGAGGCATGACGCGTTCCGTCGATTCCGGCGTCATTTTTTTCGCGCGCCTGGCGCTGGCGGCGTTGTTCTTGTGGGGCGGCGTGATGAAGCTGCTCGGCTACAGCGATTTCATCGGTTATCTGCATGGGCTGAACGTGCCCTATCCGCAGGTGATGGGCCCGGTCGTCGTCACGATCGAAGCACTCGGCGGCCTGCTGCTGATCGTCGGCTACAAGGTGAAGCCGCTCGCGTTGCTGATGGCGTTCTATACGATCGCGACCGCGATGGTGGGCCACAATTTCTGGGATGCAACGGACGCCGCGGTCCAGCACGAAATGGTGATCCACTTCTGGAAGAACGTCGCGATCGCCGGCGGGTTCCTGCTGCTGTTCGTGACCGGTGCGGGCGGCGCGAGCGTCGACGCACTGCGCCGGCCGAGTTCGTCGTACGGCGCGCTGCGCTGAGTCGAGCCGGGCTGAACGGCGCGACGCACACACGTCGCGCGCCGCGCTGAACCAAAACAAAAGGGCCGAATTCCGCACGCCGCGGGATTCGGCCCTTTGTTCATCCGGCCGACGCGTGCGCGCCGGCGTTCAGCGTGCGTCCTTCAGGTCCTTCGCATCCTTCGAGAACTGCACGGCGATCGCGCCGAGCACGCAGATCGTCGCGACGTACACGACCGGCGCGAGCGGGTTCGACTTCATCATCAGCGACACGATCACCGGCGTCAGGCCGCCGAAGATCGCATACGCGACGTTGTACGAGAACGAGATGCCCGAGAAGCGCACGACCGCGGGGAAGCTCTTGACCATCACGAACGGCACCGCACCGATCGTGCCGACCGTGAAGCCGGCAATTCCGTAGTACAGCGGCAGTGTCGACGCGTCGGCCGCGACCTGCGCGAACAGCAGGTAGTAGCACGCGGCCAGCACGAGGCCGCCGATGCCGAGCACGCGCTTCGCGCCGATCCAGCCCGCGAGCGAGCCGGCGGTGATGCAGCCGGCCGTCAGGCACAGCGTCGCGACGCTGTTCGCGAACAGCGTGGTCGCGGGCGTCAGGTGAAACTGCTTCTGCAGCAGCGCGGGTGTCATCAGGATCACGACGACGATCGCCGCCGACAGCATCCACGTGAGCAGCATCGACACGATCACCGCGCGGCCGTGGTCGCGCAGCACGGCCTTCAGCGGAATCTCGGCCGCGAGCGCCTTCTTCGCCTTCATCTCGGCGAACACCGGCGTCTCGTGCAGCCAGCGGCGCAGGTAGACGGAGAACAGGCCGAACACGCCGCCGAGCAGGAACGGAATGCGCCAGGCGAATGCGGTGACTTCGGCGCCCGAGTAACGGCTGTTGATGCCGGCGGCGACCAGCGAGCCGAGCAGGATGCCGGCCGTGAGGCCCGCGGTCAGCGTGCCGCACGCATAGCCGATGTGGCGCGACGGCACGTGCTCCGACACGAATACCCATGCGCCCGGCACTTCGCCGCCGACCGCCGCGCCTTGCAGCACGCGGAACAGCAGCAGCAACACCGGCGCGAGGATGCCGACCGAGTCGTAGGTCGGCAGCAGGCCCATGAGCAGCGTCGGCACCGACATCATCAGCACGCTCAGCGTGAACATCCGCTTGCGGCCGAACAGGTCGCCGAAGTGCGCCATGATCACGCCGCCCAGCGGGCGCGCGAGATAACCGGCCGCGAAGATGCCGAACGTCTGCAGCTGGCGCAGCCAGTCGGGAATGTCGTGCGGGAAGAACAGCTGTCCGATCGCGGGTGCGAAGAACACGAAGATGATGAAGTCGTAGAACTCGAGGGCGCCGCCGAGTGCGGCAAGGCCAAGAGTTTTATAGTCGCTGCGCGTGAGCGCGCGTTCGGCGGCGCGAGGCACGCCGCTCAATTCGGAAGCTTGCATGGTCAGGACGATCGGTTTTCGAATGTTGTTGTCGGTGCTGCGTCTCCAGAACCCGCTATCGGCATGGACTGGCAAGGCGCGGCTTGCGTCGTCGAGCGTGTGCCGAGCGCCGGATGGGGCACGCGACACGCACCGTCGCACCGGGATGGGGCACGACGCAGACGAAGCGTCAAAGCGGGTGGGGGGATTCTACAGGAGCGCGAAATGCGCGCGCGCGGTGCCGCGCCGAGGAATGCTTCGGACTTCGTCGAACCGAAACGCACGCGGCGCGGCAGGCGGGTGAACCGCATGCCGCGCCGCACGTGACAGGGACTGCGCGATCAGTTGCCGGCGATCGTATCGACCGGCTTGAACGCGCCGTGCTCGACCTTGTAGATCGTCACCGGCGCATCCTTCAGGTCGCCCTTCGCGTCGTATGCGATGCTCGGCGCCGACACGCCCTTGATCGACACCTTGCCGAGATACGGCGTATAGACCTTCGGGTCGGTCGAGTTCGCGTTCTTCATCGCGGTGAGCAGCGCGATCGTGCCGTCGTACGAGTAGGGCGAATAGGTGATGACGTCTTCATTGAAGCGTGCCTTGTAGCGCGATGCGTAGCCGGCGAAGCCCGGCATCTTTTCCTTCGGCAGCCCGCCCATGTAGACGATCGCGCCTTCGGCCGCGTCGCCGCCGACCTTCAGGAACGTCGGCGAGCGCGACATCTCGCCGGTCACGAAGGCGGACTTCATCCCGAGCTGGCGCATCTTGCGGATCATCGGCGAAGACTGCGCGTCGCCGCCGCCGTAGAAGATCGCGTCGGGGTTGAGGCCCTTCAGGTTGGTCAGGATCGCCGAGAAGTCGAGCGCCTTGTCGTTCGTGAAGTCGCGCTTGACGATCGTGCCGCCCGCGGCCTGCACGGCCTTCGCGAATTCGTCGGCGATGCCCTGGCCGTACGCCGTGCGGTCGTCGATGATCGCGATGCGCTTGAAGCGCAGCGTCTTCACCGCGTACGTGCCGACGATGCGGCCGGCCTGCGCGTCGCTCGTCAGCAACCGGTAGGTCGTCTTGTAGCCGCGCGCCGTGTACTGCGGCGACGTCGCCATCGAGATTTGCGGCAGCCCCGCGCGATCGTACAGGTCGGATGCCGGAATGCTCGTGCCCGAGTTGAAGTGGCCGATGACGCCGCGGACGTTGTCGTCGATCAGCCGCTGCGCGACCGTCGTGCCGGTGCGCGGGTCGGCCTGGTCGTCCTGCGAGTCGAGCTGGAACGTGACCGGCTGTCCACCGATCGTCGGATGCGTCGCGTTGAAATCGGCGATCGCGAGTTGCACGCCCTTCTGCATGTCCGTGCCGTAGTTCGACTGCGGCCCCGTCAGCGGTGCGGCGAAACCGATCTTGACGACGTCGGCGGCGATGGCGTGTGCGCCCGACAGTGCGCAGGCAGCGGCCAGCGCGACGTGCGATACCTTCAGCTTCACTTTCACTTCCCCTTGATGGCGTGGTTGGGCCGCCGCCGGCCAGCGGGCCGGTGCGGTAAACCGGGCGAGACGTATCGGTCTGCAGGCCTTTGCGACAGCCGTGCGGGGTGTGCCATGCGCCGCGCGGGTTATGCCGGAATCGGCGTGCGTGGTGTTGGCGGGATGTCGTCTCGTAACCGTTGATCGAAGTCTAGATAGCGAAAATGCGCGCGTCTTGCGCGTTCGGTGCGCGACCGGCGACGATTTCGGCATATCGTCGATAACCCTGATATATGCCGAAATCGTCATGTAGAACGCGCAATCGCGCCAAGACGTGACGCGCCGGCATTTTTAGGATGGCGGGTCCGGCGCAGGTTGCCTCGGCGTCAGTTGGGTGCATCGATATCGCCGACGTTGCCGACCGATGCCCGGCGCCACGCAGCGGGCCGATGCGAATTCGACGCCGCCCGGCAAGCGCGCGGCGCAGTGGTTGCGCGCACAACAGCACGGCGTACGATGCGCCGACGCATGTGGCCACCCGATCGTCGCCAATCGTCGCCGATCGGCGGCGCGTTGCGCGGACCGCCGTTTACCGAGCCGCCCGATCGCTTGCCCGAGATCGCCACGACGTGTTCTCGGGCGCGCTCCTATAATCGACGCCATCAGCCACTCCCTTCGCAGATGCCGGGATGACGACCTTCCTTGCCGCACCGCCCATGAGCCTGTCCGACACGCTGCGCTACCAGCCCGACAACGCCGATCTCGGCGCGATGCTCGCGCACTTCCGCCTGCTCGAGCCGGTGTTCGACGCGCTGCCCGACGTTGCATTCTTCGTGAAGGACGCGAACGGCCGCTACGCGCTCGTCAACCGCACGCTGGCGATGCGCTGCGGCTACAAGGACAAGCGCGACCTGCTCGGCAAGACGACCGACGAAGTGTTTCCGCGCCGCTTCGGCCGGACCTATTTCGAGCAGGACATGGCGACGATCACCGCCGGCCAGCAGCTGATGGACCAGCTCGAGCTGCATCTGTATCCGGGCCGCCAGCCGGGCTGGTGCCTGACCTGCAAGGAGCCGCTGCGCGACGCGGCCGGCAAGGTGGTCGGTCTCGCGGGCATCTCGCGCGACCTGAAGGCGCACGAGGGGTCGCATCCGGCGTACAGCAAGCTCGCCGACGTGGTGCAGCACATCCAGGATCACTACGTGCAGCCGCTGAACCTGAAGCAGCTAGCGCAGATGGCCGGGATGTCGGTCGCGCAGCTCGAACGCTACTTCCACAAGGTGTTTCACCTGACACCGCGCCAGGTGCTGCTGAAAACGCGGCTCGACGCGGCCACGGCGCTGCTCGTCACGCACGACAAGGTGACCGACGTCGCGGCGCTATGCGGTTATACGGATCACAGCGCGTTCACGCGCCAGTTCAAGGCGACGGTCGGCATGACGCCGACGGAATATCGGCTGATGCTGCAGGATCGGGAAGGGTGAAGTGTCGCGCCAGGCGGGCCGGCGGGTCTGAAGGATCGGGGCGATGCGGGGAAGCGGTGAAAACCGTGGCTCAGCGGTAGCCGAGCCCTTTCAGGACGGCCGTGCCGTCTTCGGTCAGCCGGAAGCTGGGGGCCGTATCGGGGTCGAGCCTGACCATCTCGACGAGACCGGCTTCCTGCAGCGCAGGCAATTCGGCTTTGGCGTTCGCGCCGATCGGCGCATGCAGCAGCACGAGCAACGTCGCGATTTCGTGATGACTGAGCAGGCGGCGCAGCATCGTCTTCTTTGCAGGGGGCGCGGCCGGGCGGCCCGCGGGTGCTTCTACGGCGCTCATCGCTGTCCTCCTTTTCGAGATAACCATCGGGTACTGGTTGCGGATGGTGCCGTCGAAGACTTAAGCGATTCTTAAAACCGCGGTGGCCGAGCGGATGCTGCAGTGCAGCGTGCGTTACGGGATGTAACCCCAGCCGGGCGGCCGCTTCCGGCCCCGTTTCCGGCCCCGAGCGGCCTGCCTTGCCGGGCGGGGCACCGCCGAGGCATTCACCACGACGGTGCGTCCGCGCGACGCACGTCGCGGGGTCGTCGTGGTTTTCTCGTTCGATTCGCCCCTGCGCGAAATTTGCTTGCTCCCTTATTTCCTGCGCTGGGCCTGCGCGGCGAGCCGCACGGCCGCGTTGGCCGCGCCGTAGCCGTCGTAGCCGCCGCGCCGCTCGACGATTTCGAGCGAGAAGCGGTTGTCGACCAGTTCCGTATACGCATGCAGGAATTCGCCGCCGTTTTCGTCGCGGTCGTACAGCAGATGGTGAGCGCTCAGCGTGTCGATCAGCTCGTCCGGCAGCGCGTAGCGCGCGGCGAGATCGTCGTAATAGTTCGGCGGGATCCGCAGGAACGGCACGCCGTCGGCCGCGAACGTGGCGACCGTCTGCACGATGTCGTCGGTCCGGAACGCGACGTGGTTCAGCCCCGTGCCGTGATAGCGTTCGAGCGATTCGGCGACGGCCGTATGGCGGTCGACCGACGCATTCAGCGCGATCCGCACCGAGCCGTCGGCGCTGCGCACCGCGCGGCTGCGCATCAGGCCGTACGGATCGGGCACGAGCCAGCTGCGCTCGGCCTCGAAGCCGAAGGCGGTCTTGAAGAACAGGATCCACGTATCGAGCGCGTCGGCCGGCAGCGCGAGGCAGACGTGATCGATGCCCGTCAGCGGGCCGACCTCGGTCGGGCCGTCGATGTCGGTCAGCACGAAATCCGACTCATACAGCGTTGGCGCGTTCGGCGTCTCGTCGACGAAGTATTCGAGGCTGCCGTCCGGCGCCTGCACGCCCGGCAGCACGCGCTCGTTCGGGCCGACGCGCCCGGAAAACGGCGCGTAGCCGAAGCCGGCCGCGCGTTCGAATGCCACTTTCGCATCGTCGACGCGGAATGCCGACGCGCACAGCGACAACCCGTGCTGCTGGAAGAACGCGTCGGCGAACGAGTCGCGCTCGGCGTTCAGCACGATCGACGCGGCGCCGTGCTGGAACAGCGTCACGTCCTTCGATCGATGACGGCCCGCGAGCCGGAACCGCATCCGGCCGAGCCATTCGCCGACGGTGGCCGCCGCCTGCGCGTCGACCGCGAATTCAATGAACTGGAACCCGACGTGCGCGGGCGGCGCCGGCGGCGCGAACAGTGGCTGGCCGGCGGCGGGCGCGTGGCCGTCCTGTGCGAGCCGCGCGCGCGTCAGCTCTTCCAGATAAAGCAGCGAGCGGTGGCCGTCGGCGGCCGTGATCGCGGTCGGCGCAGCGCGGAAGCCGTCGTTGAAGATCTCGAGCGACAGCGGCCCCGTATAACCGGACTCGATCACGCGGGCCGTGAAGCGCGCGAGGTCGAAGTCGCCCTGACCGGGGAACGAGCGGAAGTGGCGGCTCCATTCGATCACGTCCATCGCGAGCTTCGGCGCGTCGGCGATCTGCACGAACGCGATCCGGTCGCCGGGGATGTCGGCGATCGCGTCCGGCGAATCGTCGAGCGACAGCGTATGGAAGCTGTCGAGCGCGAGGCCGAGATGCGGGCTGTTCACCGCGTTCACGAGCTGCCATGCGTGGCTGTACCGGTTCACGACGCGGCCCCACGCGAGCGCCTCGTACGCGGCGACCACGCCGGCCTGCCGCGCGGCTTCGGCGAGCGCGCCGAGCTGGTCGACCAGCAAAGCATCGTCCGCGATCGTGTCGGGCGACACGTTGCTGCACACCAGGATGCGGTCGGTGCCGAGCGCGTGCATCACGTCGAACTTGCGGCGGATGCGGTCGAGATTGCGGGCGAGCTGGGCCGGGCTCACGCCCTCGAAGTCGCGAAACGGCTGGAACAGCACGATGTCGAGGCCGAGATCGGTGGCCATGCGCCGCACGTCGGCGGGCGATCCGTCGAAGTAGACGAGGTCGTTCTCGAAGATTTCGACGCCGTCGAAGCCGGCGGCCTGGATGGCGGCGAGCTTCTCGGCGAGCGTGCCGGACAGTGACACGGTGGCGATCGAGCGCTGCATGGGCGAATCCTGCGGATGAGCGGGGCGTGGCGTCGGCCGGATCGGGCCGGAATGAACCAGTCGTTGAATTACCTGCGGGCGCCACATCCCGAATTTACTATGGGAATATGGGGAATTATACAAACTAACTAGATGGTACAAATTAGCGAAAACCCGAAAAGACATTGCGCTTGCGCAAGCGCACACTAGCGCCAAATCTTGACGTCAAGGGGCGCAGTCGGCTAGCGATTCGCCCCTGTTTTAGGAGCAGAAACACCATGAGCAAGCACAAGGTGCTGGTACTGAACGGCCCGAACCTGAATCTGCTGGGGACCCGCGAGCCCCATATCTACGGCGCGGAAACCCTTGCCGACATCGAGCAGCGTTGCCGCACGGCGGCTGAAGGGCTCGGGCTGGAGATCGACTTCCGCCAGTCGAACGCCGAGCACCAGCTGATCGACTGGCTGCATGCCGCGCGTCACGATACGCACGGCATCGTGATCAACCCGGCCGCGTATACGCACACGTCGGTCGCGCTGGCCGACGCGTTGTCCGCGATCGCGAAACCCGTGATCGAGGTGCATATCTCGAACGTGCATCGTCGCGAGGCATTCCGTCACCACTCGTATGTGTCGGCGGTGGCCGAAGCCGTGATCTGCGGCTGCGGCACCGAAGGCTACGTATTCGCGCTGCAGCGCCTGTCGACCCTTTTTGCGCAGGGAGCCGCACGATGAGCCGCCCGTCTTTTCTGATCGGCCTGATCGGCCAGGGCATCGGCGGTTCGCTGTCGCCCGCGATGCATGAGGAAGAAGGCTTCCGCCAGGGTTTCGGCTACGTGTACCGGCGCATCGATCTCGACGTCCTCGGCGTGACCGCCGACGCGCTGCCGGAACTGCTCGATGCCGCGCAGCGCATGGGCTACAACGGGCTCAACATCACGCATCCGTGCAAGCAGCGCGTGATCGAGCACCTCGACTCGCTGTCGGACGACGCGCGCGCGCTCGGCGCGGTGAACACCGTGCTGTTCAAGGACGGCAAGCGGATCGGCCACAACACCGACTGGTCGGGTTTCGCGAAGTCGTTCCGCCGCGGGTTGCCCGACGTGTCGCTCGAGCGTGTCGTGCAGCTGGGCGCGGGCGGCGCGGGTGCGGCCGTCGCGCATGCTGCGCTGCAGATGGGCGCCGCCGAACTGACGATCTTCGACGTCGACGGCACGCGTGCCGCCACGCTCGCGGGCGAACTGCAGCAGCGCTTCCCGGCCGCCCGGGTTACACCGGGCAGCGATCTCGCGGCCGCGATGCATGTCGCGACTGGCCTGATCCACGCCACGCCGACCGGCATGACCAAGCATCCGGGCCTGCCGCTGCCGGCCGAGTTGCTCCGCGCGGGAATGTGGGTTGCCGACATCGTGTATTTCCCGCTCGAAACCGAACTGATCCGCGCCGCGCGCGCGGCCGGCTGCGCGACGCTGCCGGGTGGCGGGATGGCCGTGTACCAGGCCGTCGATGCGTTCGAGATCTTCACCGGACGCACGCCGGACGACGAGCGAATGTTCGAACACTTTCAGTCGCTCGTCGCGCGCTGACCTTTTACCGACTAGCTGAAAAAGAGACCAGGAGACGACCATGCAGCACACCACCCACACGAACGCCGCACCCGCGGCGGCCGGCACGGTCCGGCGGACCTCGGCGCGCTACAAGATCCTCGCGCTGCTCGCGCTCGGCACGATGATCAACTATCTCGACCGTACCGTGCTGGGGGTGGCTGCGCCGCAGCTCACCAAGGAGCTTGGCATCAACGCGGCGGTGATGGGCATCATGTTCTCGGCATTCTCGTGGACGTACGTCGCGATGCAGGTGCCCGGCGGGCTGTTCCTCGACCGCTTCGGCAGCAAGATCACCTATTACTGGTCCATGACGCTGTGGTCGCTGTGCACGTTGCTGCAGGGCTTCGTGCCCGGTATCGGGACGTTGCTCGCATGCCGGCTCGGTCTCGGCGTGACGGAAGCGCCGTGTTTCCCGACCAACAGCCGGGTCGTCGCGACGTGGTTCCCGCAGAACGAGCGCGCGATGGCGACCGGCACCTACACCGTGGGCGAGTACATCGGTCTCGCGTTCTTCAGCCCCGTGCTGTTCGCGCTGATGGGTGCGTTCGGCTGGCGCTCGCTGTTCTGGGTCGTCGGCACGATCGGCATCGTGTTTGGTCTGGTCTGGTGGAAGTTCTATCACGAGCCGCGCAACCATCCGGCCGCCAATTCGGAAGAACTCGCGTACATCGAAGCGGGCGGCGGTCTCGTGCACGGCGCGCGCAAGGATGGGGACAAGAGCGGCAAGCCCGCACAGGCCAAGTTCAGCTGGTCGATGGCCGGCCGGCTGCTGAAGAAGCGTCAGCTCGCGGGTATCTGCCTCGGCCAGTTCGCCGGCAACTCGACGCTCGTGTTCTTCCTGACCTGGTTCCCGACCTATCTCGCGACCGAGCGCCATATGGGCTGGCTGAAGATCGGCTTCTTCGCGGTGATGCCGTTCATCGCCGCGTCGGTCGGTGTGATGTTCGGCGGGATCTTCTCCGACTGGCTGCTGCGCCGCGGCAAGTCCGCGAACCTCGCGCGCAAGCTGCCGATCATCGCGGGCCTGCTGCTCGCGTCGACGATCATTCTCGCGAACTACGTGAAGAGCAACGAAGCCGTGATCGCGATCATGTCGGTCGCATTCTTCGCGCAGGGGATGGCGGCGCTCGGCTGGACGCTCGTGTCCGACATCGCGCCGGACGGCCTGCTGGGCGTGACCGGCGGCATCTTCAACTTCGCGGCGAACCTCGCCGGCATCATCACGCCGCTCGTCGTCGGCTTCATCGTCGCATCGACCGGATCGTTCGTCGGCGCACTCGTGTTCATCGGCGTGATCGCGCTGATCGGTGCGCTGTCGTATATCTTCGTCGTCGGCGACATCAAGCGGATCGAACTGTAAGTACCGGCTCCACGCACACTCGGTGCGTTCGCCCGGCGACCTGTGGGTCGCCGGGCTTTTTTGTTTCTGCCGTCCCTGCTTGCGGGCCGGGGCATGCGTCAGCGCTCACGCGCGCTGCACGGCAATCCCGAGCGATTCGACCGCCTGCGCGATCGCCGCGACCGCACGCCGGATGTCGCCGGCACCGATCGCGCCGATGCAGCCGACGCGGAACGTCTCGAGTTGCGTCAGTTTGCCCGGATACAGGATGAAGCCCGCGTCGCGCACTGCATCGTAGAAGCGGCGGAAATCGTAAGCCGGATGGTCGGGCGCATGGAACGTGACGATCACCGGCGCCTGCACGCTTGCGTCGAGGAACGGCGTGAAGCCGAGCGCGCGCATCGATTCGATCAAGGTCTGGCAGTTCTCCGCATAGCGCGCACCGCGCACCGGCTGGCCGCCTTCGGTCAGGTACTGGTCGAGCGCGGCGCGCAGCGCGGCGATCACGTGGGTCGGCGGCGTGAAGCGCCACTGGCCCGTCTTGCGCAGGTATGCGTGCTGATCATGCAAGTCGAGCGCGAGCGACGGCGAGTTGCCTTCGCTCGCGTCGAGTACATCGCGCCGCACGATCGCGAACCCCATCCCCGGCACGCCTTCCAGGCATTTCCCGCTTGCCGAGATCAGCGCGTCGATTCCGCTGTCCGCCAGCGCGATCGGCAACGCGCCGAATGAACTCATCGCGTCGACGATCAGCCGCTTGCCGTGCCGTCGGCACGCGGCCGCGATCGCGTCGAGCGGATTCAGGATGCCGGCGCTCGTTTCCAGGTGCACCAGCGCGACGTGCGTGATGCGTGGCTCGCGCGCGAACGCGGCTTCGATCGCCGCCGGGTCGACCGCGGCGTCCTCATCGAACGGCAGCGCGATCGCCGCGATGCCGAGCCGGCCGAGGATCTTCAGGATGCGCGCGCAATACGCGCCGTTGTCCGGCACCAGCACGACGCCGTCGCGCGGCACGAGCGTGCCCAGCGCGGCCTCGACCGAAAACGTGCCGCTGCCTTGCATCGGCACGCACACGTATTCGTTGCCGCCGCGCGCGATCGCGACGAGATCCGCGCAGACACTGGCCGTCAATTGATTGAAAGCGGCGTCCCACGAGCCCCAGTCATGTTGCATTGCGTGGCGTGTTGTGGCGGACGTGGTGAGCGGACCGGGCGTGAGCAGAATCGGGTCGGGCATGGCTTTTTCTCCAGCAAAGGTCGGGCGAAACGCCGGGGCGGCATTTCCGGGTGACTTGCATGATATTGGCAAAATGTGTCATTTTTTGGAAATTGTGGCACTCGTCACGGCGTTGTCATCGAACGCTGTGATCCTTCGGTTGCCGCGCGAGACCACCCGCAGCGCGGCAGCGAGGCAGGCCGGTTGTCGGTCTGTCCGACTGAAAGGAGCCGGATCGTGCCCCGGCCGTTTGGTGTTCCGCCTACGGAGAAGTGAGATGACACTGCAGAATTCCTCGCGCGCCGCTGCCGGCGCGTTCCGCAAGCTCGCGCTGGCCGCCTGCGCCGCCGGTCTGCTGCAAGGCGCCGCGATGCCCGCACATGCGGCAAACGCGGTCGTGCTGTATACGGCGGACGGTCTCGAGAATCTCTATCGCGATGTGCTGCCGGCCTTCGAGAAGAAGGAAGGCGTCAAAGTCAACATCGTGACGGCGGGCAGCGGCGAGGTCGTTAACCGCGCGAACATCGAGAAGAATTCCCCGAAGGCCGACGTGATCGTCACGCTGCCGCCGTTCATTCAGCAAGCCGGCCAGATGGGCCTGCTGCAGCCGTACCAGAGCGTGAACTACAAGAACGTGCCGGCGATCGCAAAGGCCGAGGACGGCACGTGGGCGACGTTCGTGAACAACTACTTCTCGTTCGCGATCAACCCGGACGTCGTGAAGAACCAGCCGAAGACGTTCGCCGACCTGCTGTCGCCGGCCTACGCGGGCAAGGTCGCGTACTCGAACCCGGCCACGGCCGGCGACGGGATGGCCGTGCTGATCCTGACGACCTCGCTGATGGGCGAGGACAAGGCGTTCGACTACCTGGCGAAGCTGTCGCAGAGCGTGAAGTTCCACACGAAGGGCACGGGCTACCTGAACGTGCTGCTGTCGCGCAACGAGATCAGCGTCGCGAACGGCGACCTGCAGATGGACCTCGACGACGCCGAACACGGGGCGCTGTCCGTCAAGCCGATCTTCCTGTCCGCGAAGGACGGCGACCAGCCGACCACGTTCCAGCTGCCGTACGGCATCGGCCTGATCAAGAGCGGCCCGAACCAGGACGCCGGCAAGAAGCTGATCGACTACCTGATGTCGACGGAAGTGCAGTCGAAGGTGCCGGACATGTACGGCATCCCGGGCCGCACCGACGTGCCGCTGGCCGGCAAGAACGGCGAAGCGGTCAAGAAGGCGATCGCGGGCGTGAAGCTGATCCCGGTCGACTGGACCCAGGTGATGGCGAAGAAGCCGGTGTGGATCGAGCGCTGGAAGAAGGACGTGATCGGCAGCTCGGGCAAGCAGCTCGACGTCGTCAAGCCGAAGTGATCGGCACACGCCGCCTGTATTAGCGAGCAAGAGGATGAACCCGGTGGAAACCACCCTGACCCATCCCGGCGCATTCGGCGCCGCCGAACCGCACGCCACGCTGCGGTCCGGCGCGCCGGGCGGTGTGCAGATCGAACACCTGAGCGTGCGCTATGGCGCACGCACTGTGCTGGAAGATCTGTCGCTGTCGATCGGCGCCGGTGAATTTCTGACCGTGCTCGGCAAGAGCGGCTGCGGCAAGACCACGCTGCTGCGCTTCATCGCCGGGTTCGTGAAGGCCGACGGCCTGACCGGCACGCTGACCGTGGCCGGACGCGACCTGACCCATGCGCCGCCGCACAAGCGCAATCTCGGTCTGTTGTTCCAGAATTACGCGCTGTTCCCGCACCTGTCGGTGTTCGAGAACGTCGCATTCGGGCTGCGCGCCCGCGGGATGGCCTCGTCCGAAGTGACGCGTCGCGTCGCCGACGCGCTGAAGCTCGTGCAGCTCGGCGATGCGGGCCACCACCTGCCCGCGCAACTGTCGGGCGGGATGCAGCAGCGCGTTGCGCTGGCCCGCGCGCTCGTGATCGAGCCGGACGTGCTGCTGCTTGACGAACCGCTGTCGGCGCTCGACGCCAACCTGCGCGCGTCGGTGCGCAGCGAGCTGAAGGCGCTGCACGAGCGCCTGCCGAACCTGACCGTCGTCTGCGTGACGCACGACCGCGACGACGCGCTCGTGCTGTCCGACCGCGCGCTGCTGATGCGCGACGGCCGCATCGCGCAGCTCGGCACGCCGCAACAACTGTACGACGCGCCGCAGGACGGCTACGTCGCGCGCTATCTCGGCCCGGCGAACCTGCTGCCGCCGCACGTGATCTTTCCGCTCGGCGATCCGCGTCACGAAGTGCGCGACAAGGTCGCGTGCGTGCGCCCCGAGCGCCTGACCGTGATGCCGCTCGCGGCGGGCGGCCTGCACGGCACGGTGTCTTCCGTCGAATGGCAGGGCGCGGACCTGTCGATCGCGGTCGTGATCGACGCGGCGCCCGACGAACCCGTGCGCGTCACGATGCAACGCGGCCGCGGCGCGGCCCCCGAGCGCGGGGCGCGCGTTTCCCTGCATTGCGAGGCAGACGATGTCGTCCTTATCGAGCCCTGAAGCCGGCCTGCCGCCGCATGTGCTCGCGTCGGCCGCCGCGCATGCCGCTGCCGCGCGGCGCCGCAAGCGCATGGGCGACCTGCACCTCGCCGTGCTCGCGATCGTCGTGCTCGGCCCGCTCGTCGTCTATCCGCTGGTGCGGCTCGTGCTGCTGAGCGTATCGGGCGATCACGGGCTGAGCTTTGCCGCGTACCGGACGTTCTTCGGCAACCCCGATACGCGCAACGTGCTGCTGACGACGCTCGGCGTGCTGTTCGCGAGTGCCGGCACCGCATCGGTGCTCGGCGTGCTGCTGGCCGCGCTGCTGTTCTTCAAGCCGTTTCCGGGCGCGTCGCTCGTCACGCGCTTCCTGGAACTGTACGTCGCGTTCCCGTCGTTCCTCGTCGCGTTCACGCTGATCTTCCTGTACGGCTCGCAAGGCTCGATCAGCATCGCGCTGCAGCACCTGTTCCATCTCGAGAGTCCGCCGCTCGATTTCCTGTTCGGCATCGGCGGCGTGATTCTCGCGCAGACCGTGTTCTATACGCCGTTCGTCGTGCGGCCGACGCTCGCGTCGTTCGCGACGCTCGACCTGCGCCTGATCGAAGCCGCGCGCAGCCTCGGCGCGTCGGGCTGGATGCTTGCACGTCGCGTCGTGCTGCCGATCGCGTGGCCGGGCATCGCCGCCGGCACCGTGCTGTGCTTCCTGCTGACGCTGAACGAATTCGGGATTCTGCTCGTGCTCGGCAGCGCGCGGCTCGTGACGCTGCCGGTCGCAATCTACAGCAGCGCGACCGTCGACCTCGACCTGCCGACCGCGTCGGCCGGCGCGGTCGTGATGCTCGCGCTGTCGCTGGCGCTTTACGCGGTTTATCGCCGGGTAAACCGGCGTGCGACGGGAGGGAACGATGTCCGCTGAATTCCGTATCGGGCAAGCCGTGCCGCGCCATCAGATCGGCTGGGGCGACACGCTGCTCAAGCATGCGTCGCGCGCGGCGCTCGCGCTGGCCGCGTTCGCGTGCTTCTGGCTGTTCGTGCTGCCGGTCATCGTGGTTGCACTGTCGAGCGTGTCGACGCAGTGGTCGGGCACGATCCTGCCGGCCGGCTACAGCCTGCGCTGGTTCGAGCGGCTCGGATCGCCGGAATACGACGCGCTGCTGACGAGCCTCGAGATCGGCTTCGGCGTGTCGGCGATCGGCACGATCCTCGGGCTGTGGCTTGCACTCGTGCTCGAAGGGCGCGACCGGCGCGGCCTCGGCGCTGTTGTCGATGCGCTCGTGATGGTGCCGAATGGCGTGCCGAGCGTTGTGCTCGGGCTCGCGGTGCTGATCGCGTATCACCAGAAGCCGCTCGACCTGTCGAGTTCCGCCGCGATCGTCGTGCTCGTGCAGCTCGCGCTGATTCTGCCGTTCTGCTATCGCTGCGCGGCCGCCGCGCTGCGCCCGGAGCTGACCGTGCTGCGCGAAGCCGCGGCGAGCCTCGGTGCGCCGCCCGCGATGGTGCTGCGCCGTGTGCTGCTGCCGCAACTGGTGCCGGCGCTGCGCGCGAGCCTCGCGCTCGGCTTCGCGTTGTCGCTCGGCGAGCTCGGCGCGACGCTGACCGTCTACCCGCCGGGTTTCGCGACCGTGCCGATCGTCGTGATCGGCCAGGTCGAGCGTGGTTATTACCTTCCGGCATCTGCGCTGTCGCTGCTGATGCTCGGCGCGTCGCTCGCGGCGCTGCTGCTGATCGCCGCGCGTGTGCCGCGCGGCAAGCGGGCGGCATCATGAACGCCGCGTTTGCATTGCGCCATCCGGGTGAAGCGTCGGCGAACGGCGCATCGCCGGATCTCGCGGGACGCTCCGTCGACGTCAACGGCCGGCGCTACCGGCTGCCGGTCGAGCCGACCGTGGTCGTCTGTGTCGACGGCTGCGAGTACGACTATCTCGAACGTGCGGTGGAAGCGGGCGTTGCGCCGTTCATCGGCCGGATGATCGCGGAAGGCACGGCGTGGCGCGCCGATTGCGTCGTGCCGACCTTCACCAACCCGAACAACCTGTCGATCGTCTGCGGCGCGCCGCCGTCGGTCCACGGGATCTGCGGCAACTATTTCTGGGATCCGGCCGCCGACGGCGGGCGCGGCGCCGAAGTGATGATGAACGACCCGGCCTATCTGCGTGCCGGCACGCTGCTCGCGGCGGCGTCCGACGCCGGCGCGCGGGTGGCCGTCGTGACGGCGAAGGACAAGCTGCGCCGGTTGCTAGGCTGGCAGATGAACGGCATCTGCTTTTCCGCGGAGAAGGCCGCGCAGGCGAATCTCGCGGAAAACGGCATCGTCGACGTACTCGACTGGGTTGGCCTGCCGTCGCCGGATGTCTATAGCGCGGCGCTTTCCGAATTCGTGTTCGCGGCCGGCGTGCGGCTTGCGCAGACGCGGCAGGTCGACCTGATGTACCTGTCGACCACCGATTACGTGCAGCACAAGTGCGAGCCGGGCAGTGCCGGCGCAAACGCGTTCTACGCAATGATGGACGGCTATCTCGCGGAGCTCGACGCGCTCGGCTGGGCAATCGGGCTCACGGCCGACCACGGGATGAACGCGAAGCACGATCCCGCAACCGGTCGCCCGAATGTGATCTATCTGCAGGATGCGTTCGACGGCTGGTACGGCGCGCAGGCCGCGCGCGTGATCCTGCCGATCACCGATCCGTACGTCGTGCACCACGGCGCGCTTGGCTCGTTCGCGACCGTCTACCTGGCACCCGGCGTCGACCGGACCGAAGCGATGTGGCGCGTCGGCGGGATCGACGGCGTCGAGCTCGTGCTCGACAACGCGGAAGCCGCCGCGCGCTTCGAATTGCCGGCCGACCGGATCGGCGATCTCGTCGTGATCGGTCGGCGGGACATGACGCTCGGCACGCGCGAGCGCGAACACGACCTGTCCGGCCTGACCGTGCCGCTGCGTTCGCACGGCGGCGTGTCCGAGCAGGAAGTGCCGTTGCTGTTCAACCGTCGGATCGAGCGGGGCGATCCTGCACGTCGTCCGCGCAATTTCGACGTCTTCGATTTCGTGCTGAACCGGGTCGTGTCATGATGGCTCATCCCCGACAGGATCACCTCGCCTTTCGCGCCGAGGCGCTGCGCTGGTGCGGCACGCGTGCGACGCGGGATCGAGTTCTCGACGTTACCGATCCGTACACCGGCATGCGTGTCGGCACGGTGCCGCTGGCGAGCGTCGACGACGTGCGGGCCGCGTTCGACTACGCGATGGCGTACCGGCCTGCGCTCACGCGTTACGAGCGTTCGCAGATTCTCGAACGCGCGGCGGCGCTGCTGCGCGAACGTACCGAGGAAGCATCCGACCTGATCACGCTCGAATCGGGGCTGTCGAAACAGGATTCGCGCTACGAGATCGGCCGCGTTGCCGACGTGCTGAAGTTCGCGTCGGTCGAGGCGTTGCGCGACGACGCGCAAAGTTTCTCCTGCGACCTGACGCCCCACGGCAAGGCGCGCCGCGTGTTTTCGCAGCGACAGCCGCTCGACGGCGTAATCGTCGCGATCACGCCGTTCAATCATCCGATGAATCAGATCGCGCACAAGATCGCGCCGGCGATCGCGACCAACAACCGCGTGATCGTGAAGCCGTCGGAGAAGGTGCCGCTGTCGGCGTTCTATCTGGCGGACCTGCTCTACGAGGCCGGCCTGCCCGAGCCGATGCTGCAGGTGCTGACCGGCGACCCGCGCGAAATCGCGGACGAGCTCGTCACGCATCCGCAGGCATCGCTGATTACCTTCACGGGCGGCGTGTCGATCGGCAAGGCGATCGCTGCGCGGGCCGGCTACCGGCGCATCGTGCTGGAGCTCGGCGGCAACGATCCGCTGATCGTCCTTGACGATGCCGATCTGGAGCGTGCCGCATCGCTGGCCGTGCTCGGCTCGTACCGGAATTCGGGGCAGCGCTGCACGGCCGTCAAGCGGATCCTGGTACAGCGCTCGATCGCGCCGGCATTCACCGAGTTGCTCGTCGAGAAGACGCGTGCATGGAAATATGGCGATCCATTCGATCCCGCGAATGAAATGGGCACGGTGATCGACGGCGCGGCCGCGCGGCTGTTCGAGGCGCGGGTCCGCGAGGCGGTCGCACAGGGTGCGCGCTTGCTGATCGGGAACGTGCGTCGGGGGGCGCTCTATTCGCCGACCGTGCTCGACAACGTCGATCCGTCGATGACGATCGTGCGCGAGGAGACCTTCGGCCCCGTATCGCCCGTCATCGCGTTCGACACGATCGACGACGCGATCCGGATCAGCAACGGGACGGCATTCGGGCTGTCGTCGGGTGTCTGTACGGACAGCACGGCGGCCGTCGTGCGCTTCGTGAACGAGCTGAACGTCGGGACCGTGAATGTATGGGAAGTGCCCGGATACCGGATCGAGCTTTCTCCGTTCGGCGGGATCAAGGATTCGGGGCTCGGTTACAAGGAAGGCGTTCAGGAGGCGATGAAGAGCTTCACGAACCTGAAGACGTTTTCGCTGCCTTGGGAGTGAGCGGATGGCACTGACGGTGGAAGAGATTCATGGGCTGTATCGCGAGCACGGCCATGTGGCCTATAGCGGTGAGCCTGTCACGCAGCTCGAGCATGCCCTGCAAAGCGGATTGCTGGCGGAAGAGGCGGGCGCGGACGAAGTGCTGGTTGCGGCCGCGTTCCTGCACGACCTGGGGCATCTGCTGAATCGACAGGGCGAGACGCCGAGTGCGCGCGGTATCGACGATCTGCATCAGTATTTCGTGCTGCCGTTCCTGCGGCCGCTGTTTTCGGACGCGGTGCTGGAACCGATCCGGCTGCATGTCGACGCGAAGCGTTGCCTGTGCCGCACGGACGTCGGCTACTTCGAGAGCCTGTCGCCGGATTCGGTGCGTAGCCTCGCGTTGCAGGGCGGTATCTTCAGTGAAGATGAGACGGTGGCATTCCTGCAGCGCCCGTTTGCGGAGGACGCGCTGCGTCTGCGCCGCTGGGACGATACCGCGAAGGAAGAGGGCAAGGTGACGCCTGGTCTCGATCACTATATGGAGATAGTGGCGCGCCAAGTGCGTGTGGCCTGACGATTCGGCTGCTTCTATATAAGGCCCCGTACACGGCAGCGTGCGGGGCCTTATATTTTTTACGAAACCCCTTGCGCGATTGCCGGGTGCTGCTTAGAATCACGCCTCTTTCGCGCTAACGGAAACGCGGCGCGGAGGAAGAAGGGAAGTGGTGCGATGGAGGGTCGGTTGTAGAGCCCCGGCGCACACGAAGTTGAACCCGGTCGTCGCAACGAAGCAGTTCAAAAAGTTGTTGACTGACTGAAAAAGACGGTTCATAATCTCGCTTCTCTGCTGCTGAAAACGCAGCGCTGCTGAGAAACGCCAGGTTTCTCGCAGAAATGCTCTTTAAAAATTAACAGCCGATAAGTGTGGGCGCTTGATGGAAGCGAGCTGATCTTCGGATCAGATAGCGAAAGTATCAAGAGTCTCACACTAAAGTAAGTCAGGTTTATGAAGTGATTCATATTCCTGTCAGCTTTGAGTGAGCGACCGGTTCTTAACCGAACCGAAAACAGTAACAGGTTTAAACTGAAGAGTTTGATCCTGGCTCAGATTGAACGCTGGCGGCATGCCTTACACATGCAAGTCGAACGGCAGCACGGGTGCTTGCACCTGGTGGCGAGTGGCGAACGGGTGAGTAATACATCGGAACATGTCCTGTAGTGGGGGATAGCCCGGCGAAAGCCGGATTAATACCGCATACGATCTACGGATGAAAGCGGGGGACCTTCGGGCCTCGCGCTATAGGGTTGGCCGATGGCTGATTAGCTAGTTGGTGGGGTAAAGGCCTACCAAGGCGACGATCAGTAGCTGGTCTGAGAGGACGACCAGCCACACTGGGACTGAGACACGGCCCAGACTCCTACGGGAGGCAGCAGTGGGGAATTTTGGACAATGGGCGAAAGCCTGATCCAGCAATGCCGCGTGTGTGAAGAAGGCCTTCGGGTTGTAAAGCACTTTTGTCCGGAAAGAAATCCTTGGTTCTAATATAGCCGGGGGATGACGGTACCGGAAGAATAAGCACCGGCTAACTACGTGCCAGCAGCCGCGGTAATACGTAGGGTGCAAGCGTTAATCGGAATTACTGGGCGTAAAGCGTGCGCAGGCGGTTTGCTAAGACCGATGTGAAATCCCCGGGCTCAACCTGGGAACTGCATTGGTGACTGGCAGGCTAGAGTATGGCAGAGGGGGGTAGAATTCCACGTGTAGCAGTGAAATGCGTAGAGATGTGGAGGAATACCGATGGCGAAGGCAGCCCCCTGGGCCAATACTGACGCTCATGCACGAAAGCGTGGGGAGCAAACAGGATTAGATACCCTGGTAGTCCACGCCCTAAACGATGTCAACTAGTTGTTGGGGATTCATTTCCTTAGTAACGTAGCTAACGCGTGAAGTTGACCGCCTGGGGAGTACGGTCGCAAGATTAAAACTCAAAGGAATTGACGGGGACCCGCACAAGCGGTGGATGATGTGGATTAATTCGATGCAACGCGAAAAACCTTACCTACCCTTGACATGGTCGGAATCCTGCTGAGAGGTGGGAGTGCTCGAAAGAGAACCGGCGCACAGGTGCTGCATGGCTGTCGTCAGCTCGTGTCGTGAGATGTTGGGTTAAGTCCCGCAACGAGCGCAACCCTTGTCCTTAGTTGCTACGCAAGAGCACTCTAAGGAGACTGCCGGTGACAAACCGGAGGAAGGTGGGGATGACGTCAAGTCCTCATGGCCCTTATGGGTAGGGCTTCACACGTCATACAATGGTCGGAACAGAGGGTTGCCAACCCGCGAGGGGGAGCTAATCCCAGAAAACCGATCGTAGTCCGGATTGCACTCTGCAACTCGAGTGCATGAAGCTGGAATCGCTAGTAATCGCGGATCAGCATGCCGCGGTGAATACGTTCCCGGGTCTTGTACACACCGCCCGTCACACCATGGGAGTGGGTTTTACCAGAAGTGGCTAGTCTAACCGCAAGGAGGACGGTCACCACGGTAGGATTCATGACTGGGGTGAAGTCGTAACAAGGTAGCCGTATCGGAAGGTGCGGCTGGATCACCTCCTTTCCAGAGCTTCTCGCAAAATTGAGCGCTCACGCTTATCGGCTGTAAATTTAAAGACAGACTCAGGGGTCTGTAGCTCAGTCGGTTAGAGCACCGTCTTGATAAGGCGGGGGTCGTTGGTTCGAATCCAACCAGACCCACCATTGTCTGGCGGTAACACCTGAGGCAATCTGTACTCATGGGGGCATAGCTCAGCTGGGAGAGCACCTGCTTTGCAAGCAGGGGGTCGTCGGTTCGATCCCGTCTGCCTCCACCAATCACCAACGCTAAGGGCTTGGTTCAGACACTGAACCGAGAATTTTGCATTGGCGATTGAGCCAGTCAGAAGATACGTAGTACGTATCGGCTGTCGTTCTTTAACAATCTGGAAGAAGTAAGTAATTTGGATAGCGGAAGCGTCTTGAGATGGACGTGGAAACTATCCGGGTTGTGATTGTATCGATGTATCTCAAGATGATTCGAACTCTATGTTCGACTCGATTTTGGAATACGGCACAACGCGAGAACTCAACCTGTAACGAGACAGACTCGTTATAGGGTCAAGCGAACAAGTGCATGTGGTGGATGCCTTGGCGATCACAGGCGATGAAGGACGCGGTAGCCTGCGAAAAGCTACGGGGAGCTGGCAAACGAGCTTTGATCCGTAGATGTCCGAATGGGGAAACCCACTCCTTTTGGAGTATCCATGGCTGAATACATAGGCCATGTGAAGCGAACGCGGTGAACTGAAACATCTAAGTAACCGCAGGAAAAGAAATCAACCGAGATTCCCAAAGTAGTGGCGAGCGAAATGGGATGAGCCTTGCACTCTTTATTTGTATTGTTAGCCGAACGCTCTGGAAAGTGCGGCCATAGCAGGTGATAGCCCTGTAGGCGAAAACAGTATGAAAGAACTAGGTGTGCGACAAGTAGGGCGGGACACGTGAAATCCTGTCTGAAGATGGGGGGACCATCCTCCAAGGCTAAATACTCGTGATCGACCGATAGTGAACCAGTACCGTGAGGGAAAGGCGAAAAGAACCCCGGGAGGGGAGTGAAATAGATCCTGAAACCGCATGCATACAAACAGTCGGAGCCTCGTAAGGGGTGACGGCGTACCTTTTGTATAATGGGTCAGCGACTTACGTTCAGTAGCAAGCTTAACCGTATAGGGCAGGCGTAGCGAAAGCGAGTCCGAATAGGGCGTTCAGTTGCTGGGCGTAGACCCGAAACCAAGTGATCTATCCATGGCCAGGATGAAGGTGCGGTAACACGTACTGGAGGTCCGAACCCACTAACGTTGAAAAGTTAGGGGATGAGCTGTGGATAGGGGTGAAAGGCTAAACAAACTTGGAAATAGCTGGTTCTCTCCGAAAACTATTTAGGTAGTGCCTCGTGTCTCACCTTCGGGGGTAGAGCACTGTCATGGTTGGGGGGTCTATTGCAGATTACCCCGCCATAGCAAACTCCGAATACCGAAGAGTGCAATCACGGGAGACAGACATCGGGTGCTAACGTCCGGTGTCAAGAGGGAAACAACCCAGACCGCCAGCTAAGGTCCCCAAATATAGCTAAGTGGGAAACGAAGTGGGAAGGCTAAAACAGTCAGGAGGTTGGCTTAGAAGCAGCCACCCTTTAAAGAAAGCGTAATAGCTCACTGATCGAGTCGTCCTGCGCGGAAGATGTAACGGGGCTAAGCTATATACCGAAGCTGCGGATGCGTGCTTTGCACGCATGGTAGGAGAGCGTTCCGTAAGCCTGCGAAGGTGCCTTGTAAAGGGTGCTGGAGGTATCGGAAGTGCGAATGCTGACATGAGTAGCGATAAAGGGGGTGAAAGGCCCCCTCGCCGTAAGCCCAAGGTTTCCTACGCAACGTTCATCGGCGTAGGGTGAGTCGGCCCCTAAGGCGAGGCAGAAATGCGTAGCTGATGGGAAGCAGGTCAATATTCCTGCACCATTGTTAGATGCGATGGGGGGACGGATCGCGGAAGGTTGTCCGGGTGTTGGAAGTCCCGGTCGCTGCATTGGAGAAGGCACTTAGGCAAATCCGGGTGCGTAATTCAAGGGTGTGGCGCGAGCTTCTTCGGGAGCGAAGCAATTGGAAGTGGTTCCAAGAAAAGCCTCTAAGCTTCAGTCTAACGATGACCGTACCGCAAACCGACACAGGTGGGCGAGATGAGTATTCTAAGGCGCTTGAGAGAACTCGGGAGAAGGAACTCGGCAAATTGGTACCGTAACTTCGGGATAAGGTACGCCCTTGTAGCTTGACTGGCCTGCGCCAGGAGGGTGAAGGGGTTGCAATAAACTGGTGGCTGCGACTGTTTAATAAAAACACAGCACTCTGCAAACACGAAAGTGGACGTATAGGGTGTGACGCCTGCCCGGTGCCGGAAGATTAAATGATGGGGTGCAAGCTCTTGATTGAAGTCCCGGTAAACGGCGGCCGTAACTATAACGGTCCTAAGGTAGCGAAATTCCTTGTCGGGTAAGTTCCGACCTGCACGAATGGCGTAACGATGGCCACACTGTCTCCTCCCGAGACTCAGCGAAGTTGAAGTGTTTGTGATGATGCAATCTACCCGCGGCTAGACGGAAAGACCCCATGAACCTTTACTGTAGCTTTGCATTGGACTTTGAACCGATCTGTGTAGGATAGGTGGGAGGCTATGAAACCGGAACGCTAGTTTCGGTGGAGCCGTCCTTGAAATACCACCCTGGTTTGTTTGAGGTTCTAACCTTGGCCCGTGATCCGGGTCGGGGACAGTGCATGGTAGGCAGTTTGACTGGGGCGGTCTCCTCCCAAAGCGTAACGGAGGAGTACGAAGGTACGCTAGGTACGGTCGGAAATCGTGCTGATAGTGCAATGGCATAAGCGTGCTTAACTGCGAGACCGACAAGTCGAGCAGGTGCGAAAGCAGGTCATAGTGATCCGGTGGTTCTGTATGGAAGGGCCATCGCTCAACGGATAAAAGGTACTCTGGGGATAACAGGCTGATACCGCCCAAGAGTTCATATCGACGGCGGTGTTTGGCACCTCGATGTCGGCTCATCTCATCCTGGGGCTGTAGCCGGTCCCAAGGGTATGGCTGTTCGCCATTTAAAGAGGTACGTGAGCTGGGTTTAAAACGTCGTGAGACAGTTTGGTCCCTATCTGCCGTGGGCGTTGGATATTTGAAGGGGGCTGCTCCTAGTACGAGAGGACCGGAGTGGACGAACCTCTGGTGTACCGGTTGTCACGCCAGTGGCATCGCCGGGTAGCTATGTTCGGAAGAGATAACCGCTGAAAGCATCTAAGCGGGAAACTCGCCTTAAGATGAGATATCCCTGGGGACTAGATCCCCTTGAAGGGTCGTTCGAGACCAGGACGTTGATAGGTCAGGTGTGTAAGCGCAGTAATGCGTTCAGCTAACTGATACTAATTGCCCGTAAGGCTTGATCCTATAACAAGTCTGTCTCGCGCTACAGAGCGCGTCGGACTGGTTGGATTCTCGTGTGTGATACACACAACCTAAATTACTGCTTCTTCCCAGATTGGTTCTGTTGGCCACGCCAGCAGAACAACCCTCTTTGCCTGATGACCATAGCGAGTCGGTCCCACCCCTTCCCATCCCGAACAGGACCGTGAAACGACTCTACGCCGATGATAGTGCGGATTCCCGTGTGAAAGTAGGTAATCGTCAGGCTCCCTAAGCCAAGAACCCCCGCCCAAAAGGCGGGGGTTTTTGCATTTGAGCGGCGGAAATGAATACGAGCGGAATGACGAGTGCAACGCGGTTGGAGCTGGCATCTAGCAATGGCGCTGTGATGACCGATGATGAGCGACATTGATCGATGATCGTCGGAAAATGTCACTTTCGAGCAAAATGCGCTCGAATTGATGCTTCCGTCCCTCGACGTGTCGTGCCGACCTGATCGCGTACGCCATTCGGTGACTGCAGCACGATATCGTCATAAAAATCTATGCGCATAAAGTCCATTCGCGCATGCCCGGCAGAGCAGACCAGCAGCCCCTCAGGGTAATATCACCATCCATCCCGATTCCATAGCCGGCACCCGGTGTCCTTCGCACTTCGTTTCCCGCACCATTCATGACTAATAGCCCTGCCCACCGTGGTAGGACGACCGACTTCTTGCCGTATCTGGTCGCTGCAACGTTCTTCATGGAGTATCTCGACACGACCGTGATCGCGACCGCGCTGCCTCAGATGGCACGCTCGTGACCTGCCCCCTTCAATAGGGCCAATGGGCTTCTAGCAAAGTCCTGTTAAACCAGCTCCTGGAAAGCGGCAGGAGCATCCGCGGTTGCCCGGTGTTTCGCCGCAAACTCTGACGGCGCAAGGTAGTTCAGTGCGCTGTGCGGCCTTTGCTCGTTGTAGTCCTGACGCCATGCCGCGATGACAGCCCGAGCGTGCGCGAGCGTCGTGAACCAGTGCTCGTTAAGGCATTCGTCGCGGAACTTGCCGTTGAACGATTCGATGTACGCATTTTGCGTTGGCTTGCCCGCCTGAATCAACTTCAGCGTGACGCCGTTCGCATATGCCCACTGGTCAAGCGCGCGGCTCGTGAATTCGGGTCCCTGGTCTGTTCGCACCGCCTTGGGATAGCCACGGAAGCGAGCTGCACGGTCCAATGCCCGAGCGACATACAAGCCTGAGATGCCATGGTCGACGACGATGTCGACAGCCTCTTTCGTGAAGTCGTCGACGACGGTCAGGCACTTCACGCGACGGCCGTTGGAAAGCGCATCCATCACGAAATCGATTGACCACACCTCGTTGGGCGCGCCCGGCAATGCCAGTTGCTCGCGCTCAATCATGACGCCATGGCGCTTGCGACGGCGCCGCACAGCCAGCCCTGCCTCACGGTACAGGCGATAGATGCGCTTGTGATTGGCGTGCGTGCCTTCGCGCTCCACCAGGGCGTGCAGTCGACGGTAGCCGAATCGACGACGTTCGTGTGCCAATTCCACCAGACGCGCCGCTAGCAGCTCATTCTCGTGGTCCGGCTTCGCGTCGTAATGCAGCACGCTGCGAGAAAGCCCGACAAGCCGGCAGGCGCGGCGCTCGGAGATATTGACCTTCTCCCGAATCGCCGACACTGCTTCGCGTTTGGCTTGCGGGCTCAGGGCTTTCCCTTGACGACGACCTTCAACGCTTCCATATCGAGCATTGCTTCGGCCAGCAGCTTCTTCAGCCGGGCATTCTCCACCTCGAGGTCCTTGAGCCGGCGGGCTTCCGAGACTTCCATGCCGCCGAACTTCGCGCGCCAGGTGTAGAACGACGCGTCACTGAACCCGTACTTCCTGCACAGTTCCTTGACCGCCATACCGGCTTCGGCTTCCTTCAGAAACCCGATGATTTGCTGTTCCGTAAAGCGCTTCTTCATGTCCGTCTTCTTCTCCGAAAACGAACTTTACTAGACTCCGGCTGGCCCTGTTTGTAGGGGGCAGGTCACTCGTTCGGCGTCGGTCCGAACGCGCTCAGCCTCGGGATAACGGCCTATATGCTGGCGCTCGCGGTGTTCATCCCGATCAGCGGCTGGATTGCGGATCGTTACGGCTCGCGCACGGTGTTTGCCACCGCCATCTTCGTATTTACCGGCGCGTCGGTGCTGTGCGGGCTGTCCGAGGGCGTGATGACGTTTACGGCCGCGCGCCTGCTGCAGGGCGTCGGCGGGGCGATGATGGTGCCGGTCGGACGGCTGATCGTCGTTCGCAGCACCGAGAAGGCCGAGCTGATGCGCGCAATCGCGACGATCACGTGGCCGGGCATCGTCGCGCCGGTCGTCGGGCCGCCCATCGGCGGCTTCATCACGACCTACGCGTCATGGCGATGGATCTTCCTGCTGAACGTCCCGTTCGGTATTGTTGCGCTCGTCTGTACCTGGCTGATCGTCCGGAACACACGTGCCGATGAGCAACGACCGCTCGACTGGGTCGGCTTCGTGCTGGGAGGCGCTGCGCTGACCTGTCTGCTGATCGGTACCGAAGCGGCTGGCCAGCAGGACGTCGACTTCACGCGCGCGGGTATTCTGGTGGGCGCGAGCGTGCTGTTCGGCATCGCCGTGTGGATGCACGGGCAACGCTGTGCACATCCGCTGCTCGATTTCTCGACGCTAAAAGTGCCGACATTCTCGGTGACGGTGATCACCGGCTCCATCACGCGGATGGCGATCAATGCCGTGCCGTATTTGCTGCCGCTGCTGTTCCAGATCGGCTTCGGGCTGTCGCCATTCCAGTCCGGCCTGCTGCTGCTCGCGAGCGCGCTTGGCAATCTTGGGATGAAGGCGGGAACGTCGTGGATCCTCGACCGATTCGGTTTCCGGCGCGTTGCGCTCGTCGACGTGACGATCGCAGGTCTCTTCACGATCGCGTGTGGCTGGCTGACAGCGTCGACGCCGCTGGCGGTCACGCTGTTCGTCGTATTCGTCTACGGGCTCACGCGGTCGATGCAGTTCACGACGCTCGCGACGCTGGCATATGCGGACATCCCTGCTCGACAGACGAGCGCGGCCAGCACGCTGTGGAGCGCGGCGCAGCAGATGACGATCGGGATGGGGATTGCATTCGGTGCGTTGTCGCTGCGGTTGGCGGCGTTGGTGCGTGGCGACGCGGCCGGTATGCATTACGTGCTCGACGATTTTCGCTGGGCGTTCGTTGCGGCGGGCGTGCTCGCGCTGCTGACGTTGCCCGGCTATGCCCGGCTGGCTTCCAATGCTGGCGATCACCTCCGGGCAAATGCGGCCCGCGGGTAAGCAGGATTTCTCTTTGCATTGGCGTCGCGGCGGGTGTGGGCTTCAGATTATTGTCGCTCACTCGAAACGTCGATCCGTCATGGCGACGATCGTCTGAAGTGCAGTGCGCCCCGTCGTCCGTTACCACCGATGATGCGCAGACCGTGCGGTGGCGGCACGGCACAAGACAACGATCCTTGCGCAATGATGCGCGGTGCCTGTTGCGCAAACTCATCCGCATGCCGCATGCCGAATGGCGAGACAACATCACGTTGCACCCCGCAGGCCGTCACTGTGCGTCATGGAAGATGATGCCGACCGTGTGGCGGTGGCCGCTTCGGATTCTGCTCACGCCATGGCGCAGGTTGACGCGATAGACGCCGCGCGTTCCCTGCACGGGCCTGCCGTGGACGGCGAAGATCACCGCATCGCCTTGCGTCAGCGACACCACTTCCGCGCGTGACTGCATGCGTGGTCGCTGTTCCGTCAACACGAACTCGCCGCCCGTGAAATCCCGACCAGGTACCGACAGCAGGATGGCGACCTGAAGCGGAAAGACATGCTCGCCGTACAGGTCCTGATGGAGGCAATTGTAGTCGTCGGGACCGTATTGCAGGATCAGCGGCGTCGGTCGTGTCTGTCCCGCCGCGTGGCAGCGATCGAGGAATGCCCGGTGCTCTTTCGGATAGCGGACGTCGATCCCGAGTGCCTGGTTCCAGCGATTGGCGATCGGCGCAAGATGCGGGTAGAGCGTCGTGCGCAGCGCGGCGACGACGCCAGGCAGCGGATACGCAAAGTACTTGTATTCGCCGCGCCCGAAGCCGTGCCGTGCCATCACGATGCGCGAACGATAGAGCGCATCCCGCGGATAGAGCGAGGCGAGCGCAGCGCACTCGCTTGCGGAGATCAGGCCCGATACTCGCGCACATCCGTAGCGATCGAGCTCGACATCGACGGTCGGCCAGTCGATTGTATCGACGCGTTGCGCGATGTCCGTCGATTCGACGGCAGGTTGCAGATTGGCGATATTCACGGGCGTACCTCGGTTCGTCAGCGATGTGGCGCCGTACGCTCGCGCGGAATATTCGCAAGCGTCGCATGCACGGTTGAAGCCACGATGAAAGTTGATGAACCCAGTCTAGCGGCGCCCGTGTGCCGGCGCGCTCCAGATCTTGCGCTTCAATCCGGAAAGGCGGAAAAAGCAAGGACGTGGCAAGAACCCATTCAATCCCGAGAAGTGTCGAAGCGGAAAAGCGGAGAAGCGACGGCGAAATCTTCCACGGCAGGCGACCGGCTCTCACCGGCCACCCACCGTTTGCCCGATCACGCCACTGACCGGAACAACCAGTAGAGCCCGCCTGCCAGCACGATCGACGCGGGCAGCGTCAGCACCCACGCGAGCACGAGGCTGCGCACCGTGCTCCACTGCAGCCCTGATCCGTTCGCGGCCATCGTGCCCGCAACGCCCGACGACAGCACGTGCGTCGTCGACACGGGTAGCCCGTACACGTCGGCGGCACCGATCGTCAGCATCGCGACGAGTTCGGCCGACGCACCCTGCCCATACGTCAAATGCTGCTTGCCGATCTTCTCGCCGACGGTCACGACGATCCGCTTCCAGCCGACCATCGTGCCGAGGCCAAGTGCGATGGCGACGGCGACTTTCACCCACGTCGGAATGAACTTGGTTGCGTGGTCGAGTTGCTTGCGATAGTTGTCGATGGCGAGTTTGTCGTCGGCGGTGAGCGCGGGCTGCCCCGACTTCTCGATCAGGCGAATCGCTTCGGATACCAGATACATCGTGTTGCGCACGTTGTCGACGTCGCGTTGCGGCACCGCCGCCATCGACCCCGACGTACCGACTGCGGTCGCGAGCATCGTGGACAGCTGTTGCACGGCAGGCAGCACGGCGGGCGTCAGTTCACGATGCTGCACGTAGTGTTCGACGTCGGCGCGCGGGTTCGCGGACGGCGCGACGCCGTTCGTATACTTCCCGAACGTCGCGGCAGCCTGGTTCGCGACGGCGACGAACGTCTGCGTTTCGGCTGGCGTGACGGCCTTGTTTAGCGCATACGCGGTCGGCACCGTGCCGATCAGGATCAGCATGATGAGGCCCATCCCTTTCTGCCCGTCGTTCGATCCGTGCGCGAACGACACGCCCGTGCAGGTCAAGATCAGCAGGCAGCGAATCCAGAACGGCGGCGGCTGATCCTTCGGCGGCTCCTTGTACAGATCGGGAATCCGCACGAGCGCCTTCAGCACGAGCAGCAGCAGTGCCGCGCACAGGAAGCCGACGATCGGCGAGAACAGCAGCGACTTGCCGACACCGAGCGCCTGGCCCCAGTCGACGCCGCTTGTGCCGGACGGCCCGTGCATCAACTGGTTCATCAGACCGACGCCGATGATCGACCCGATCAGCGTATGCGAGCTCGACGACGGTAGCCCGAAATACCAGGTCGCGAGATTCCACATGATCGCGGCGATCAGCAGCGCGAACACCATTGCGAAGCCTGCGCCGCTACCGACCTGCAGGATCAGTTCGACCGGCAGCAACTGCAGGATGCCGAACGCGACGGCGCCGCTCGAGACCATCACGCCGAGGAAGTTCCACATGCCGGACCAGATCACCGCGACGTTGGGCGTCAGCGAGTGGGTATAGATCACGGTGGCCACTGCGTTCGCGGTGTCGTGGAAGCCGTTGACGAATTCGAAGCCGAGCGCGATCAGCAGCGCGGCGCCGAGCATGAGGTACGGGAACAGCGACCCTTCGCGGACCGGCGACAGATCGGCGATCAGGTGCGTGGCGATATACGCGGCGCCGAATGCGAGCACCAGCAGGAACACGGCATATCCGACCTGCCTGGTGCGTTCGACTGAACCCGAATTGTTCGGCGCGGACGAAGCAGGATGATTCATGACGGCATCTCGTAAAGGAACCGCGTCCGATCCTAGCTTTCGCTAGCAGTCAGTTTGATGACAGTACGGATGGCGAATCATGGTCTTACGGATGTGTAAGGGGGCGGTGCCGTAACGTCGTGACGCAACATGTCGTGCACGGCTCGCGTCGTCGTCCTTATAGTGAACACGAGCCTGCGCACCGACATGCGGACTGCCGGCAGTGCGTAGTGTGCGAGCGCGGCTAGCGCAGCATGCGTGGCGCGCTCCACGTCGATTCGCGCGCCAGCGCGACGAATGCGGCCAAATAGTCGATCGACGCATCCGCCTCGCGGATGCCGAGGAAGATCTGTTTCGCAATGCCCTTCTTGCCGAGCTTGACCGGCACGACCGGCATCCGGTCCGCGTATTCATCGGCAAGCCACCTCGGCAGCGCGGCCACGCCCCGGCCGCTCGCCACCATCTGCAGCATGATGTCGGTCGTCTCGATCGACTTGTGGCGCCGCGGCACGATGCCGGCTGGCGTCAGGAACTGGTTGTAGATGTCGAGCCGGTCGGTTTCGACCGGATAGGTGATCAGGACCTCGTCGGTCAGCTGCTCGGGCGTCACGTAGTCGGCGTTCGCGAACCGATGCGCATCCGCGACCACGAGCACCTGCTCGTAATCGAACACGGGATCGAAGCGCAGCCCCGGCTTGTTGAGCGGGTCGGGCGTCACGAGCACGTCGATGTCATGGCCGAACAGCGCGCCGATGCCGCCGAACTGGAAGCGCTGCTTCACGTCCACGTCGACGTCCGGCCAGCGCGACAGGTACGGCGACACGACCTTCAGCAGCCACTGGTAGCACGGATGGCACTCCATCCCGATGCGCAGCGTGCCGCGCTCGCCCTTCGCGTACTGCTTCATCCGCTCCTCGGCGAGTTCGAACTGCGGCAGCAGCCGGTTCGCCAGCTTCAGCAGATACTGCCCGCCCTGCGTGAGCCGAAGGCCGCGTCCTTCCCGGTCCCAGATCGGCGTACCGAGCTGCTGCTCGATTTTCCGGACGGTATGGCTGAGCGCCGATTGCGTGAGATGCAGCGCATTGGCGGCCGCGGTCAGCGAGCCCTGGCGCTCGACTTCGCGGATCACGACGAGATGGAATCGTTCCAGCATGGAGATCGTTCACCCAACAGATACATGAACAACTTTAATGGATGAATGAAATAATGCCATTTTATTTCATGGGATGAAATCCCTATGATGGCTGCCGGATCTTCAATTTCTTCTGGATGGCAGCTTCATGGTTACGACACACAACCTCGGTTTTCCGCGCATCGGCGCGAAGCGCGAACTCAAGTTCGGTCTCGAACGCTACTGGAAGGGCGAATCGTCGCGCGACGAACTGAAGGCCCTCGGCGCCGAACTTCGCCAGCGCCACTGGAACGACCAGCGCGACCTCGATCTCGTACCGATCGGCGATTTCGCGTTCTACGATCAGGTGCTCGACATGAGTTTCACGCTCGGCAACTTGCCGAAGCGCGTGCAGGACTTTCACGGCGACGCGCTCGACAACTATTTCCGCGTCGCGCGCGGCCGTTCGGCGCAGTCGGCGGAAGAACACGCGGCATGCTGCGGCGGTGTCGCCGCCGGTGAAATGACGAAGTGGTTCGACACGAACTATCACTACATCGTGCCGGAGTTCCACGCGGACACGAACTTCTCGCTCGATCCGTCGCGCCTGCTCCAGCAACTGGCGCAAGCGCAGGCGCAGGGCGTCGCCGCGAAGCCGGTGATTCTCGGCCCCGTCACGTATCTGTGGCTCGGCAAGGCGAAGGACGATTCCGATCGCCTTGCGCTGCTGCCGAAGCTGCTGCCGGTATATGGCGCGCTGCTCGATACGCTGACCGCGCAGGGTGTCGAATGGGTGCAGATCGACGAACCGATCCTCGTCACCGAGCTCGACGCCGAATGGCGCCTGGCGCTGCGCACCGCGTACGACACGCTCGAGACGCGCCGCATCAAGCTGCTGCTCGCGACGTACTTCGGCCAGCTTCAGGACAACCTGACGCTCGCGGCCTCGCTGCCGGTCGACGGCTTGCATATCGATGCGATCAACGCGCGCGACGAAATCGACGCGCTCGTGCGCGAACTGCCGGCCGACCGCGTGCTGTCGGTGGGCGTGATCAACGGCCGCAACATCTGGAAGACGGACCTGAACGCGACGCTCGACTGCCTCGAACCGCTCGCGAAGCAACTGGGCGACCGCTTGTGGCTCGCACCGTCGTGCTCGCTGCTGCATGTGCCGGTCGATCTCGCGAGCGAGGAGAAGCTCGATGCGGAGATCCGTGCATGGCTTGCGTTCGCGCTGCAGAAACTCGACGAACTGAAGGTGCTCGCGACCGCGCTGAACGAAGGCCGCGACAAGGTGGCCGACGCGCTCACCGCGAACGCCGCCGCGATCGAAGCGCGCCGTCGCTCGCCGCGCGTGAACAACCCGGCGGTGAAGGCCGCGATCGCACGTATCGACGCGCAACTCGGCAACCGCGCGAGCCCGTACACGCAGCGCGCGCTGAAACAGTCGGCGCGCCTGAATCTGCCGGCGTTCCCGACGACGACGATTGGCTCGTTTCCACAGACCGCCGAGATTCGCCTGGCGCGTAGCCAGTTCAAGGCGGGCGCGCTGGATGAAGCCGGCTATCGCAAGGCGATGCAGGCGGAAATCGAGCGCAGCGTGCGCGAGCAGGAGTCGCTCGAGCTCGACGTGCTGGTGCACGGTGAAGCCGAACGCAACGACATGGTCGAATACTTCGGCGAGCAGCTCGACGGCTATGTATTCAGCCAGTTCGGCTGGGTGCAGTCGTACGGTTCGCGCTGCGTGAAGCCGCCGATCCTGTTCGGCGACATCAGCCGCCCGAAGGCGATGACGGTCGAATGGATCGCGTATGCGCAGTCGCTGACGAGCAAGCCGATGAAGGGCATGCTGACCGGCCCGGTGACGATCCTGAACTGGTCGTTCGTGCGCGACGACCAGCCGCGTTCGGTGTCGTGCTGCCAGCTCGCGCTGGCGATCCGCGACGAAGTGCTCGATCTCGAGAAGGCCGGCGTGCGCGTGATCCAGATCGACGAGGCCGCGCTGCGCGAAGGGCTGCCGCTGCGCCGCGCGCAATGGGGCGAGTACCTGCAGTGGGCGGTAGAGTCGTTCCGCATCGCCGCGAACGGCGTGCAGGACGATACGCAGATCCATACGCACATGTGCTATTCGGAGTTCAACGACATCATCGCGTCGATCGCCGACATGGACGCGGACGTGATCACGATCGAGACGTCGCGCTCGGACATGGAGCTGCTCGACGCGTTCGACAGCTTCAGGTATCCGAACGAGATCGGGCCGGGCGTGTACGACATCCACTCGCCGAACATCCCGACGCAGGATCACATCGTCGGCCTGATGAAGAAGGCGGCCGAGCGGATTCCGGTGGAGCGCCTGTGGGTGAACCCGGACTGCGGGCTGAAGACGCGCCAGTGGGCGGAAGTGATTCCGGCGCTGACGAACATGGTCGCCGCCGCAAAGACGCTGCGCCGCCAGGTGCGATAACGCGCGAACGCTGGGTGTACGCCGTCGCGATCGACGATCGGATGGCAACAAGCGGCCCGCATGTGTGGGCCGCTTGTTCGGCGGGGTGGGGACAGTGCGGCGTACCGCGGTACGCGCACCGCAAACGGGCAGGCGATGCCGCCTGCCCGCTGCGTGAGGTTACGCTGTGCGTGCGCCGCGCGGCAGCGCTTCGTCCGCCTTGCCGGGCGCGCCGGCATCGTCGATGCTGACGCGGCGCGAGATCAGCCACACGCACACCGACGACAACACGGCGGCGCTCGTATACTGGATCGCGAGCGGCCACCATTGCGGCGCGGTGTTTTGTGCGATCAGCGTGGCGACGAGCGGCGTAAGGCCGCCGGCGATCGCGCCGCACACTTGGTACGCGATCGAGATCGCCGTGTAGCGGATGCGCGCGATGAAGATGCCGCTGACGAAACCAGCGACCACCGAGTAGTAGCCCGATTCCGCGAGCGTCGCGAGGCCGACGCCGACGGTGATCGACAGCGGCGTGCCCATGTGCACGAGGGGCAGCATCACGAACGGTACGATCGCGGCCCAGGCGCCGGTGATCAGCAGCACGCGGGTCGTGCCGAAGCGCTGCGCGATGAACGCGGCCGCGAGCTGCACGACGAACTGCAGTACGGCGACGATCGTCATGCAATGCAGCACCATCGACCGGTCGAGCGACAGGAACTGCGTCGCATAGCTGATCATGAAGATGTTGCTGAAATACACGCCGGCGATCCCGTACACGTTCGCGCCGATCGCGAGCAGCAGCAGCGGCCAGTACTTGAGTGCCTCGCGCACCGGGTTCTGCGCGGTGTTGCCGCTCTTCCTGACTTCCTCGAACTCGGGCGACTCGGACACGCTCGCGCGGATCACGAAGCCGACCGCCAGCAGCACGGCGCTCGCGAGGAACGGCACGCGCCAGCCCCAGCTCATCATGTCGTCCTTCGACAGCGTGCTGATCGCGCCGAACGCGAGCATCGACAGGATCAGGCCGCTCGCGCTGCCGAGCTGCGCGAACGACGCGAAGAACGTGCGCTTGCCTTCGGGCGCATGCTCGCCGGCGAGCAGCACCGCGCCGCCCCATTCGCCGCCGACGGCGATACCTTGCAGCACGCGCATCAGAACCAGCAGGATCGGTGCGATCACGCCGGCTTGCGCATGGGTCGGCAGCAGGCCGATCGCGACCGTCGATACGGCCATCAGCATCAGCGTCGCGAGCAGCGAGCGCTTGCGGCCGAAGCGGTCTCCGAGATAGCCGAACATGACGCCGCCGAGCGGCCGCGCGAAGAAGCCGACCGCGAACGAGCCGAACGACGCGAGCAGGCTGACGAAACGGCTTTCGCCGGGAAAGAACAGCGGCCCGAACACGATGGCGGCGGCGGTCGCGTAGCTATAGAAGTCGTACCATTCGATCGTGGTGCCGACGAACGAAGCGAGCGCAGCCCGCTTCGGTTGCTTGATGGCAGTCCCCATCTGTTATGTGCTCCTCTGGAATCCTCTGATTTTGAATAGGTTGTGCGCCGGGATCAGTCGCGGTACGCGACGCCGGGCAGCACGCACAGCAACTCGTAGGCGAGGTTCGCGCCGAGCAGGGCGGTGGTGCCGAATGGGTCGTACGGCGGCGCGACTTCGACGAGATCGCAACCGACGATATTCAGCCCCTTCGCGCCACGGATGATCTCGAGCGCCTGCGGCACCGTGAGGCCGGCGATTTCCGGCGTGCCGGTGCCCGGTGCGTAGGCCGGGTCGATGCCGTCGATGTCGAAGGTGATGTAGACGGGCGTGTCGCCGATGCGCGCGCGCACTTCTTCCATCAGCGGCGCGAGTGACTTGTTCCAGCACTCCTCGGCCTGGACCACGCGGAAGCCCTGCTCGCGGCACCAGTCGAAATCCTCGGCGGCGTAGCCGGTGCCGCGCAGGCCGATCTGCGTGACCTTGTCGCCATGCAGCAGGCCTTCCTCGACCGCGCGGCGGAACGGCGTGCCGTGCGCGATCTTTTCGCCCATCATCGTATCGTTCACGTCGGCGTGTGCATCGACGTGGATCAATGCAACCTTGCCGTGCTTGCGGTGGATCGCGCGCAGGATCGGCAGCGCGATCGTGTGGTCGCCGCCGAGCGTGATCGGCTTGCAGTCGTGCGCGAGAATCGCGTCGTACGCGGTCTCGATGCGCGCGATGGAATCGTGCAGGTTGTACGGGTTGATCGCGACGTCGCCGATGTCGGCGATCTGCAGCGAATCGAACGGCGCGGCGCGCGTGGCCATGTTGTAAGGGCGCAGCAGCACCGATTCCGTGCGGATCTGGCGCGGGCCGAAGCGTGCGCCGGTGCGATTGGAGGTGCCGAGGTCGAACGGCACGCCGACGAAACACGCGTCGAGGCCTTCGGCGCTCGCCACGTACGGCAGGCGCATCATCGTCGCGATGCCGCCGCTGCGCGGCATTTCATTGCCGCCGAGCGGCTGGAAATGGGTGTGGTCGTTCATGGGCTTGTCTCTTCCGATGTGGGGTTGCCGTATCATTCGACGCGGCTTGGCGCATAGTTTTACGCGTCCGGCGGGAAAGAAGAATGCGAAGATATCGACGTAAACATCGATTTTCATCGATGTATGGAAGGGGAATAGCGTGCTGGGGAATCTGTCGACCCTCGATCTGCGGTTGATCCGCGTGTTTCTCGCGGTCACGGATGCGGGCGGCGTGTCGGCCGCGCAGGCGATGCTGAACGTCGGCCAGTCGACCATCAGCGCGCAACTGTCGTCGCTCGAGACGCGGCTCGGCTACCGGCTGTGCGAGCGTGGCCGCAGCGGCTTCCGGCTCACGCCGAAGGGCGAGCGGTTCCACGCGATGAGCCGCAAGCTGCTCGCCGCGCTCGACGAATTCGGGATGGCCGCGCGGCACATGGACCGCCAGCTGGTCGGTACGCTGAGTATCGGCCTGATCGGCCATACGCCGGTCAGCCAGAACGCGCGGATCGCGGAGGCGATCGCCGCGTTCCGCACACGCGACGAGGCCGTGCGCTTCTCGATCTCGGTGCGTGCGCCGGGCGATCTCGAGGAGAAACTGCTGAACGGCGAGATCCAGATCGCGGTTGGCTACTTCTGGCATCGCGTGCCGACGCTGCATTACACGCCGCTGTTCATCGAGCGGCAGGTCGCGTACTGCGGTCGCGGCCATCCGCTGTTCGAACGCGCTGGCGCGCTGACGCCGGCCGACGTCGCGGGATTCGAATGGGCCTGGCGCTCGTATCCGCTGCCGGAGGCGCAGATGTCGACGACGCCCGATCGCGTGAGCGCGACCGCCGACAACATGGAGGCGGTCGCGCTGCTGATCCTGTCAGGCCATCACCTCGGCTACCTGCCGCAGCACTTCGCGGCGCCGTATGTCGCGCAGGGGCTTCTTGCGCCGCTCAACCCGGATCGGCTGCATTACGAGGTCACGTTCCACATGGTCGTGGCGCGCGACGGGCGCGGCGATCCGCTCGTCGAGGCGTTCCTCGAGGACCTCGAGCGCGCGCACCAGTCGCCCGACGTCGTGTGAGGCCGCGTGAGGCCGCGCGAGGTCGGACAACGCCGGCAATGTGGACGAGTGTCACGCCGGAGCGAGCCGTTGTCTGCATCACGGCACCGGCAACCCCGCGTCGTGTTTCACCTCCCGCAACGACAGCGCCGATTCGATCGACGTGACGCCAGGCAGCATCCGCAGCGAGTCGCGCAGGAACGTGCCGTAGTCGTCGAGATCGCGCGCGACCACTTGCAGCAGGTAGTCGGCCGTGCCCGCGACGTTGTGGCACGCGAGGATCCGCTCGATGCCGAGCACTTCCCGTTCGAACCGGTCGGCGACCTTGCGATCGTGCGTCGCGAACCGAACCAGCACGAACGCGACGACGCCGAAGCCGAGCGCCTGGCGTGACAACTGCGCGCGGTAGCGCTCGATGTAGCCGTCGTTTTCGAGACGTTTCAGGCGCCGCGCGCACGGCGTTTCGGACAGGCCGACGGAATCGGCGAGACGCGCGATCGGCAGGCGGCCGTCGCGCTGCACCGCGGCGAGAATCGCGCGATCGGTTTTGTCGAGTTCGGTCATGTTGGCGGAATCCTTGCATAGATTCCATGATTGTGGCGGATTCCGCTATGAATCGCCAATCCTGAGCCAAAGATGGCCAGTAATCCCTCTACCTTCAGCGGCAACATATCGTCATTGAAGGACGGGGGCAGACCATGATTTCCACGCATTTGCTGTTGATTTATCTCGCCGCGCTGGCGGCCATCTACGCGGTGCCCGGGCCCGACATGGCGCTCGTGCTGCAGACCAGCATCGGCCGCGGCGTGCGCCCGGGCATGGCGGCGGCCGCCGGCCTTTCGCTGTCGCGCACCGCGCACGTGACGCTCTCCGCGTGCGGCGTCGCGGCGCTGATCCGCAGCGCGCCGTGGCTGTACGAGGCGATCCGTTACGGCGGCGCGCTTTATCTCGCGTACGTCGCGATCCAGGTGTTCCGCTCCCCGGTGTTCACACTCGGCGACGGTGACGAGGCGGCCCCGGGCGAACTGCGGCAGTCGTTCTTCAAGGGGCTGCTGACGAACCTGCTGAACCCGAAGGCGCTGCTGTTCTGCTCGGTGCTGCTACCGCAGTTCGTGCGCCCCGAGGCCGGGCCCGTCGTGTGGCAGATGTTCGAGCTCGGCGCGCTGCTGGTCGCGGCCGGCGTGTGCTTCGACCTCGCATGCGTGCTCGGCGCGTCGCGCATCGCGGCGTGGATGCGCGCGCATCCGCTCGCGCAGACGGTCCAGCGCTGGACGTTTTCCGCTGCGCTCATCGGGTTCGCGCTGCGGCTGTCGATGGATTGAGCCGCATCGTCACATCGCTGCCGCTCGGCAGCGATGTGACGATCGACAGAGGCCGCGTGCAATGCCGGCCTTCGTGGCCATGTCCCGCCGCAGAAGGGCGTGCGCGCAAATCGTCTGACTGATCTAAACTCCCTTCAACTTCGCGCATTCGCGAACCGACTGACCGAACGGAACCGACTTCCGCGGGCCATGTCCGATTTCCTGGCTGTTCCGTGCAACGCGGTACCAAGGAGGGTCTGAACATGGCAAGGCATCTTCACGCCGACCGTGAACCCCGAATCGTCGCCGAGTCCAAGTGCCTCGGCCCGTGCGATCCGGCAGAACGCATCCACGTCACGATCATGTTGCGGCGGCAGGAAGAAGGGCAACTCGATACGTTGGTCCACCAGCTCGCCGCCGGCGACGCGCAAGCGAAACCGGTGTCGCGCGAAACCTTCGCGCAACGCTTTTCCGCCAATCCCGACGACATTCGCAAGGCCGAGGACTTCGCGCGTCACCACCAGCTGACGGTCGATCGCGTCGATCCCGTTGAAAGCGTCGTCGTCCTGTCCGGCACGATCCAGCAGTTCGAAGCCGCGTTCAGCGTCAAGCTCGAGCGCTTCGAGCATCAGTCGATCGGCCAGTATCGCGGCCGCTCCGGCCCGATCGCGCTGCCCGACGATCTCGGCGATGTCGTCACGGCCGTGCTCGGCCTCGACAGCCGCCCCCAGGCGCGGCCGCACTTCCGGCTGCGACCGCCGTTCAAGCCCGCACGCGGCGGCGCGGCGGGCGTCACGTTCACCCCGATCCAGCTGGCGTCGCTGTACGGCTTCCCGGCCGGCGACGGTGCCGGGCAGTGCATCGCGATCATCGAGCTCGGCGGTGGCTACCGCGCGGCCGACATCCAGCAGTATTTCCACGGGCTCGGCATCAAGACGCCGCCGACGCTCGTCGACGTGAACGTCGGCACCGGCCGCAACACACCGACCGGCGACCCGAGCGGCCCGGACGGCGAAGTCGCCCTCGACATCGAGATTGCCGGCGCAATCGCGCCGGCCGCGAAGATCGCCGTCTACTTCGCGCCGAACAGCGACGCGGGCTTCGTCCAGGCCGTCAACGCGGCCGTCAGCGACAGGACCAACAAACCGTCGGTGATCTCGATCAGCTGGGGCGGCCCGGAGGCGATCTGGCAGGCGCAATCCGCGCAGGCGTTCAACCGCGTGCTGCAGGCAGCGGCCGCGCAGGGCATCACGGTGTGCGCGGCATCCGGTGACAGCGGCTCGGGCGACGGGCTGCAGGACGGCGCCGATCATGTCGACTTCCCCGCATCGAGCCCGTATGTGCTCGGCTGCGGCGGCACGCAGCTCGATGCATTGCCCGGGCAGGGCATTCGCAGCGAGGTCACGTGGAACGACGAGGCGGCCGGCGGCGGCGCGGGCGGGGGCGGTGTCAGCACGCTGTTCGACCTGCCGGCGTGGCAGCAGGGGCTGACCGTCACGCGCGCCGATGGCAGCAGCGCACCGCTCGCGAAGCGCGGCGTGCCGGACGTCGCCGGCGATGCGTCGCCGCAGACGGGCTACGAAGTGTCGATCGCGGGCACGGCCACGGTGATGGGCGGCACGAGCGCGGTCGCGCCACTGTGGGCCGCGCTGATCGCACGGATCAATGCGGCGGCGGGCGGTGCGGCCGTCGGCTGGGTCAACCCGGTGCTGTACAAGAACCCGGGTGCGCTGCGCGACATCACGCACGGCTCGAACGGCGCGTATGCGGCCGCGCAGGGCTGGGATGCGTGCACGGGCCTCGGCAGCCCGAACGGCGCGCAGCTCGCGGCGATCCTGACGCGCAAGCCATCGAGCTGACGGCGGCGGTACACGGCTTTTCGTATGGCGCGGGCTTCCGGCCCGCGCCTTTTTCTCACCTCCAGGAGCAGCACGATGGGCATCGATTCCGCATCTTCCGGCGGCGTGTATCCGCTGCATCACGGCGACCACAATTCGCATGGCGTGCCGCCGACCATCAATCCGGTCGCGCTGAGCCACGGCCGCGACCAGCCGTTCTTCGATCCGGTCGCGTACGGCAATGGCCCCGACGACTCGGTCACCGACACGACCGAAGCGGCTGCGATCACGCACCACACGATCCTGATCGACGGCAAGCGCCTCGCGTACACGGCGACAGCCGGCCATCTCGTGACGGTCGATCCGAGCAGTTCGCAGCCGGCCGCGAAGATCTTCTACGTCGCGTTCACGGCCGACGGCGCGAAGGAGGAAACGCGGCCCGTCACGTTCTTCTACAACGGCGGTCCCGGGTCGTCGTCGGTGTTCGTGCTGCTCGGCTCGTTCGCGCCGAAGCGCATCAAGACCTCGATGCCGGGGTTCACGCCGCCTGCGCCGTACCAGATGGAAGACAATCCGGACAGCATGATCGACCACAGCGACCTGGTGTTCATCAACCCCGTCGGCACCGGCTATTCGGCGGCCGTCGCGCCGAACAAGAACCGCAACTTCTGGGGCGTCGACCAGGACGCGAATTCGCTGAAGCAGTTCATCAAGCGCTACCTGACGAAGAACAACCGCTGGAATTCGCCGAAATACCTGTTCGGCGAGTCGTACGGCACCGCGCGCAGCTGCGTGCTCGCGTACAAGCTGCACGAGGACGGCGTCGACCTGAACGGCATCACGCTGCAGTCGTCGATCCTCGACTACCGGCAGGCCGGCAACCCGGTCGGCGCGCTGCCGACCGCAGCGGCCGACGCGTGGTATCACAAGAAGCTCGGCGTCACGCCCGCGCCGACCGATCTCGGCACGTTCGTCGAGGAAGTCGCGCAGTTCGCGCGTACCGACTACCTGAGCGCACTGCGCAACGTGCCGCATGCCGATCCGGCCGCCGTGCGGAAGCTGTCGGACTACACGGGCGTCGACACCGCGACGCTGCAGACCTGGGGGCTCGACATCGCGGGCTACGACGCGCGTGGCAATTCGTTGTTCCTGACGACGCTGCTGCACGCGCAGGGGCTCGCGCTCGGTTCGTACGACGGCCGCGTGACCGGGATCTCGTCGGGCATCGCCGGCAAGATCGATCCGAACTCGGGCGGCAACGACCCGACGATGACGGCCGTGACGGGTGTCTACACGGCGATGTGGAACAGCTACCTGAACGAGCAGTTGAAGTTCACGTCGAATTCCGCGTTCACGGACCTGAACGACCAGGCGTTCCAGAACTGGGACTTCAGCCATATCGATCCGACCGGCGCGCAGCAGGGCATCGATGCGAAGGGGAACGTGATCCTCTATACGGCCGGCGATCTCGCCGCGGTGATGGCGCTGAACGTCGACCTGAAGGTGCTGTCGGCGAACGGCCTCTACGATTTCGTCACGCCGTTCTACCAGACCGTGATCGACCTGCAGCAGATGCCGCTCGAGGATCAGAAGGTGCGGCAGAACCTGTCCGCGCGCTTTTATCCGTCGGGGCATATGGTGTATCTCGACGGCGGTTCGCGCACCGCGCTCAAGCGCGATCTCGCGACGATGTACGACGCGACGGTCAGCGATACGGGCGCGCGGATGCGGATTCGCGCACTCCAAGCGAAGAAGACGGGCGGGCACGCGTAGTGTTGCCCGTCTTGCACGTGCCGCGCGTAACCGCCAGGTTCCGCGCGGCGCGGCATGGTGTTGCGGCGACGGCGCCGGCTTACGCGGCCGGCCAGTCGAACGGCGTGTACGGCAGCGCGCGCTTGTGGCGCGAGCCGTCGTAGAAGCGCAGCACCGTTTCGTACACGCTGTCGGCCACGGCCTTGCCTTCGAGGAAATCGTCGATCTCGTCGTAGGTGACGCCATACGCGTGCTCGTCGGGGCGCAGCGGACGCAGTTCCTCGAGGTCGGCCGTCGGCACCTTCATCACGATCAGTTCGTCACCGCCAAGCGCGCGGGCGACCGCACGCACGCGGCGCTTGCTCAGGCCGGCGAGCGGCAGCACGTCCGCGCCGCCATCGCCGAATTTCGTGAAGAATCCCATCAGCGATTCGGCCGCGTGGTCGGTGCCGATCACGATGCCGCGTCGCGCGCCGGCGACCGCGTACTGCGCGATCATGCGCTCGCGTGCCTTGATGTTGCCGTGCACGAAGTCCTGCTGTGCCGGGTTTTCGAACGCGTGGCCGGAGGCGACGAGCGATGCGAGCATCGCGTCGGCGGCCGGCTTCACGTCGACCGTGAACGTCTCGTCCGCGCGCACGAACGCGAGCGCGCGCTGTGCATCGGCTTCGTCGTTCTGCACGCCGTTCGGCAAGCGCATCGCGATGAAGCGGGCGTCGTAGCCGTCGGCGCGCAGCCGTTCGACCGCCAGCTGCGCGAGCCGTCCGGCCGTCGAGGAATCGACGCCGCCGCTGATGCCGAGCACGTAGGTCCGCAGGCCGGTCGAACGAAGGTACTGCGCGAGGAAGTCGACGCGCCGGGCGATCTCGGCATCGACGTCGAAGTGCGGGGTGACGTTCAGTTCGGCGATGATCGCGCGTTGGCGGCTGGCGTAATCGGCGGATGTCATGGAGTGTGGTTCCGGAACGAAATGCAAGGCGCCCATCATAAGCGCAATCGCGGCCCGGCGCCGCGCCGGGCATGCGATCCGGCGACCGCGCGTTGCATTGGCGAGACGCGCTGCATCGTCATGGGGCAGCGCGCGGGGCGCGTCGACTCCGGCGTGCACGCGGATGCTTCGTTTCGATGCATGGAAGGGGCGCGGTGACGGACGCTTCCTGCTTTCGCTCGCTCGTCCGCGTCAGCGCCGCGCGAGCACGACGCCCGCCAGCGCGAGCCCGAAGCCGGCGAGCTGGACGGCCGCGAGCGTTTCGCCAAACAGCAGATAGCCCTGCAGGGCGGCGAGCGGCGGCGCGAGGAACAGCAACGACGTCGCGCGCGCGGCGTTGCCGCGCCGCAGCATCCACATCAGCATCGTGACCGCGCCGCCGGACAGGAACACGACGCCCCACACGAGCGATATCCACAGCGCCGGCGCGCCGATCCAGCGCGTTTCGTGCAGCAACGCGACGAAGACGGCCGCGACGATCGCCGCGCCGAGGTTCTGCACGGCGACGGCCGTGCGCAGGTCGTTCTGCGCGAGCTTGCCCTTCTGATACAGCGAGCCGGCGGTGATCGAGCCGACCGACAGGATCGACACGGCCACGACGAACCACGCGGGCGCGGCGCCCGGTGGCGGCGCGACGCCGCCCGCGACCTTTGGCGCGAGCACGAGCGCGACGCCGGCGAGCCCGAGTGCCATCCCGAGCCAGCCGCGCGCGGGCAGGCGCTCATTGAACAGCGGCACTGCGAGCACGGCGGTGGCGAGCGGCTGCAGCGCGCCGAGCAACGCCATCACGCCCGCATTCAGTCCCTGCGCGACGGCCCAGTAGCTGGCGCCGAGATAGACGCCTTGCAGCAGCGCGCCCGCGATCAGGTGGCGCGGCCATTCGCGGCGGGCCGGCCACGGCGCGCGCGCGGCGAGCGCCACCGCGCCGAACAGCACGGCCGTGCCGGCGAAACGTGCGAGCAGGAACAGGTTCGGATCGGCGTAGGGCTTGATTGCCCGTGCGACGATGAAGCCGGTGGACCACAGCGCGACGAACGCCGCGGCGACGAGCGAGTTAAACATGCGTGGCGGGCCGCGATACGGCCGGACGAATCGTGAAGTCGGCCAGTATCGGTCGAACCGGTGCCGCCGTCTTGTCGGATTCTGCACTTGCTCGTGGCGCGTGCGCGCTGCATGCGGTTGCCGTGCGCGGCGCGTTGGCCGTGGGCGTGACGTGCCGCGAGCGCGGCGGCGCGCCGGCCATTCCGTTACCGGCCAGCCGAATGAAGGTGCTGCGACATGAAAGCGCGCCGTGGCGCGCGGAAAGGACGGGCGATCAGTCGAGCGAGAACGTGTCGAGCGGCTGGTTCGCGCGCGCGTCGGTCGCGAAGCGCGCAGCGAGCTGTTCGTAAAGCCGGCGCGCCTCGTCGAGCGTCAGGTCGATCCAGTATGGATCGCCCGCTCCGTCGTTGAGTCGTTCTGGCGAAAACTGGATTTCGAGCACACTGCCTTTGCGATACATTCCCCAAGCCCCTTTATGGTTTGTCGTTCGGCGAAACGCAAAGTGTAGCAACCGCTTGCCGTGCCGATTCGCGCGCATCGGGCAATACAGAATTTCGCTTTCGTGAAACGCGACGACCGCCAGCCGCACCGCCGTCAAATGGCGGTCAAGCGGCCGTAATACAATGCTCGGCTTACCCATTACCAGTCGCCTCGGGCGCATTGCGATGCTGGCGGAACAACGTCATCAATACATTCTGTCGGAACTCGGACGATCGGGCGCGCTGTCGGTAGCCGAACTCGTGCGCTCGCTCGACGTGTCGCGCGAGACGATCCGGCGCGACCTGAATGCGCTCGCGGCGCGCGGCCTGCTCGTGATGACGCATGGCGGCGCGCTGGCGGCGGACCGCCGCGAGCCGAGCCTGTCCGAGCGTGAAGCGGCGAACGCCGAAGCGAAGCGCACGATCGGGCGACGCGCGGCCGAATTCGTGCCCGACGACGCATCGGTGCTGATCGACTCGGGCAGCACGCCGCACGCGGTCGCGCTCGCGCTGGCCGACCGGCACCGGCTGTCGATCTACACGAACGACTGGCGCACGGCGTTCGTGCTCGCGCGGCGCAACGGCAATCGTGTGACGCTGCTCGGCGGCGAACTGTCCGACGACGAGGACGCGACGTTCGGGCTCGATACGATCCAGCAACTCGCGCAATACCATGTCGATTTCGCGTTCGTCGGCGCGGGCGGCATCACGGCCGACGGCGACTGCACCGACTACTCGCGGCTCGCGGCCGAAGTGCGCAGCCGGATGATCGCGGCCGCCGGCACGGCGATCATCGTTGCCGACCATTCGAAGTTCGGCCGCGTGACGCCGGTGCGGATCAACGGCACGTCGGCCGCGCGCTACCTCGTCACCGAGCGCGCGCCGGACAAGGCCGTGCGCCGCGCGCTGACCGCACGCGGCATCGAGCTGCTCGTGTGCGACTGACGCGCGTCCGACATACAAGGTTCATCGAACCGTCATCGCACGGGAAGAACCACCGTCAACACTGACTCATTCATCTCGACCGGGCCGCCCGGCAGGAGCAACGAATGACCGTCAGCGTACGCAGCTATCTTTCTCCGACCCTGGTCCTGCTGGCCTTCGACTGGCCCGACGCGGCGTCGCGCACCGACTTCCTCGGCTTCGCGATCCGGCGCACGCCCGGTTTCTGGGCGGCCGACGGCAAGACGCGGGCGCCGTACAGCTGGCTGCCGAACCGGCTCACGTTCGACGGCCCGGCCGCCGACACGCAGGGCGACGCACCGACCGACCAGGCGCCGATCCAGAAATTCATGTGGTGGGACGCGCGCATCGATCCGCAGGACCGCGATGCGTCATTCCGCTATGACGTCTATCCGGTCGTCGGCACGCCGGAGCACCTGCAGGTGCTCGATGCGGAGGCCGGCGTGTGCGAGATCGTGTTGCCCGCTCACGTCGTGGATGGCGTCGGTACGTGGTTCAACCGTGCGGTCGTCAGCTCGCAGGCGTTCGCGAAGCAGGTCGCGGCACTGGGACTCGCGCCGGATGCGGCGCCGAGCGCGGACCAGGCACTGAAGCTGCGCACGTGGCTCGCGAACGACATGGAACAGGTGTTCGCGGCGATGCTCGACCCCGCGTCGCGCGCGGTGTCGGCCGTCTACCATCTGACGGACACGCTGTGGGCGCTGCCCGCATTCGAGGCGTTCGGACGGCAACATGGCGAGGCGTCGCTCGCGATCGTCTACGACGCGCACGAGACCGCGCGCAAGGGCAAGCCGCCGCTGCCGTCGCCGAACCAGCCGGCCGTCGACGCGCTGCAGGGCCTCGCGACGCTCGCGCCGCGCGACCGGACGCACATCATGCACGACAAGTTCATCGTGACCGACGCACCGGCGAATGTGGTCACTACGGTGACGCCCACGCGCGTGCTGACCGGTTCCGCGAACTTCACGACCGAAGGACTGACGGAGCAGGCGAACGTGCTGCACGCATTCGATTCGCCGGCGCTCGCGGCGCTGTACAACGCGCGTGCGCACGCGCTGGCTGCGAATCCGCCGATCGCGGAGACGGCGAAATTGTCGGCGGGCTGGTCGGCGCCGGTGACGATCGGCAGCGCGCAAGTGCGCGTCGCGTTTTCGCCGGAGCCGGCGGGGCAGCGCACCGAGATCGATACGATCGTCGCCGCGATCGCGGCCGCGAAGCATTCGGTGTCGTTCTGCCTGTTCATGCCGACCGACGCTGCGCTGCGCGACGCATGCTTTGCAGCCGGCGACCGCGGCCTGATGATGTTCGGCCTGGTGAACCGCATCAACGTCGGTAGCGCGACGAAGGCCGATGCCGCGCAGCACGACGGGCAGTCGCTCGATGCGGCGACGCTCGCGAACCTCGAGCTTTACCATCGCCAGCGCGATCGGCGCGACGTGATCGATGCCGCCTATTTTTCGCCGGCATCGGTGCCGAAGGGTTTCGAGCCGGAGCTGCGCCTCTTTCCGGGCGAGCCGGCGCCGATGTATCCGCCGGTCGTGATCCACCACAAGTTCATCGTGATCGATGCGGAAGGCGCGAACCCGATCGTCTATACGGGCTCGGCGAACATGAGCCGCAACTCCGAGCAGTACAACGACGAGAACCTGCTCGAGATTCGCGACACGCGGATCGCGGCGGTCTATCTCGCGGAATTCCTGCGGCTCTACGAGCACTACCGCGCGCGGGCGCTGTCGATCGAAACGAAACGGCATGGCGCCGGTGCGCAGCGGCAGCTCGCGCTCGCACCGGATTCGAGCTGGGCGAAGAAATATTACGTGGCGGGAAGCCCGGAGGAGAAGGCGCGGATCGCGCTGGCGTCGACCGTGCAGACGGACTCGCCCGCGACGCACGCGCGGCGTGATGCGGCATGAAGAAGTGCGCGGCGTGCGCTCGGCCCATGCCGGTTGCAGGCGGCGCGGAGACGTTCGGGAGGTGTGCCGGACGGCGAGTGGAATGCTCGCCGGCCGGCCTTCGGGCGGAATCGCGCGGTGCGCCTACGCGGCGACGTAGCGCAGCACGGAGTCGGTGATCGTCTCGCGATGTCGCGCGCGCAGGCGCGGCGCCGACGGATCGCGGCCGAACGCGGCGCCGAACGTATAACGGTTCGACACGCGGTGGAAGCAGAACGAGCTGATCAGCAGATGCAGGTCGAACGCGTCGATGTCCTTGCGGAAGGCGCCGCTCGCCGCACCGCGCTCGAGCAGTTCCTCGAGCGTCTTGATGATGCTGACGTTGCGGTTCTTGAACGACTTCAGCTGTTCGAGATACTTCGCGCCGTGGATGTTCTCGATCGACACGAGGCGGACGAAGTCGCGGTGCTTGTCGTGATAGTCGAACGTGAATTCGACGAGCCGGCGCATGCCTTCGCGCGGCTCCATGTCGCCGACGTGCAGTTCCTGCTCGAGCGCGCGGATGTCGCCGTACACCTTCTCCAGCACGGCCTCGTACAGGCCTTCCTTGCTTTCGAAGTAGTAGTACAGCATCCGCTTCGTCGTGTTCGTACGCTCGGCGATCGCGTCGACGCGCGCACCGGCGAGGCCCATCGCGGAAAACTCCTGCGTGGCGACGTCGAGGATGTTGCGCTTGGTTTGCTCGGGATCGTATTTGCGCCGCGCATCGGTCGCAAGTGCGCGGCTTTCGGACGTGGCGGCCTTGCTTCCAGCTTTCATGTGACTTTGTTGTGGGTTCGCGGCGGCATGAAAAATCCATTCTAGCATGCGGGAAATGCCGGCCCGGCCGACCTTTCGTTCTAATCGGCCGTGCGGTTTCGGCTGCTGCCGCCGCTCAGCGCCGGCACGACGCGAGCGCGTCGCGGGCCTGGTACGCGGTGTACGTGAGCTGCGCGGCCGCGAGTCCCGCGAGCCCGAACGTGCGCGTGAGCCCGAACGCGGCGAAGCCCTCCGGCACGGGCCGCTCCCCGGCCAGCGCGGCGGCGAGCGCTTCGCCGGCGACGGTGGTGGGCGCCATCCCGTGACCGCCGAATGCGATCGCGTGCCACACGCCGTCCGTGTCGCGGCCGATCTGCGGCATCTTGTGCCGCGCGTAGCTCATCAGCCCACCCCAGGCGTATTCGACCTTCACGCCTTCGAGCTGCGGATACACGCGCAAAAGGTCGCGTCGCAGCAGTCGCGCGATCGCGTCGGGGCCGCGGTCGAGCACGGAGATCCGGCCGCCCCACAGAATGCGCGTGTCCTTCAGCGGGCGGTAGTAGTCGAACGCGAAACGCGTATCGTAGATCGCGTACGGCGCGTCGATCGCGTCGGGCAGGCGCGTGCCGAGCGGTTCGGTCGCGATCACGTAGGTCGCGATCGGCAGCACCGCGCGCTCGATGCGCGGCGACACGCCGCGCGCATAGCCGCCGCCGGCGAACACGACGTCCTTCGCGCGCACCGTGCCCTGCGCCGTGCGCACGACGTAGCCGGCGCCTTCGCGCGCGATGCCGAGCGCGGCCGAGCGTTCGTACACGCGCGCGCCGCCGCGCGATGCGGCCGCCGCGACGCCGAGCACGTACTTGAGCGGATGGAAGTGAAACGCGTTCGGCTCGAACAGGCCGCCGTAATAGCGCTGTGTCTTCAGCCGCGCGCGCAGCGCGTCCGTCGAAACGGGTTCCCAGTCGACGTTGAATTCCTGCTTCATCAGCGTGCGCACGCCGTCGAGCCGCGATGGATCGTCGAACCAGTTCGCGAGCATCACGCCCTCGTCGACGATGTCGCAGTCGATCCCGTAGCGGGCGATCCGCGCGCGGATCAGGTCGACCGCATCGACGGTGAGCCGGTACAGGCGGCGGCCTTCGTCGCGGCCGAGCGTGCGCAGCAGGTCCGCGTTGTCGAGGCTGTAGCCGCCGAACACGAAGCCGCCGTTGCGGCCCGATGCGCCGAAGCCGACCCGCTCTCCGTCGAGCACGACGACGTCCTGCACGCCGCGCTCGACGAGGCCGAGCGCCGTGCACAGGCCGGCGAGGCCGCCGCCGACGATGCAGACCTGCGTGTCGATGGTGCCGGTCAGTTGCGGGTAGGGCTGGCGGGTAACGGTGGCTTCGTAGAAGTTCTGCATGCGTTTTCGGTGATTCGTCACGACGGAAAAACGGACGGCGCGCGTCGATCTTGCCTGAACGCGCGCGTCGCGTCGAATGGGTTTTTCAGTGCAACGGCCGCGGCGGTCGGGCGGCGGCCGTTGCTCGACCGGGCGTCAGGCGCCCGGCGTCGGGTTGGGCGGGGCGACAACGTAGGCCGGATAGCCGGTACTGGCCTTTACCGTCGCTTCGGGCGTCGCGTTGCGCTCGATCCACGGCGCGATCTCCATGTCCTCGTAGCGGACGAGGCGGCATTTGCGCACCAGCGCGTAGCCGAGCCAGATCGCGAGGAAGAACGGCAGGCCGATGTAGGTCGCGGCGATGCCGGCCCAGTCGATCCTGTCGGCGAGGAACGCCTGGTAGTCCTGGCCGAGTGCGACGACCGCGCACAACGCGAATGCGAACAGCGGGCCGAACGGAAACCACTTCGACCGGTATGGCAGCTGGTCGAGCCGATAGCCCTGCTTGAGGAAGCCGTTGCGGAACCGGTAGTGGCTGACCGCGATGCCGAGCCAGGTGATGAAGCCGGCCATGCCCGACGTGTTCAGCAGCCACAGGTAGACGGTTTTGTCGCCGAACAGCGACGTGAGGAAGCACAGCGCGCCGACGGCGGTCGTCGCGTACAGCGCGTTGCGCGGCACGCCGCCCGGCGACAGCTTCGCGAACAGCTTCGGCGCGCGGCCTTCGACCGAGAGGTTATAGAGCATCCGCGTCGACGCGTACATGCCCGAGTTGCCGGCCGACAGCACGGCCGTCAGGATCACCGCGTTCATCACGCCGGCCGCGAACGCGAGGCCCGCGTGGCGGAACACGAGCGTAAACGGGCTCACGCCCACGTCGGTGACGTCGCTCTTCAGCAGGCTCGGGTCGGTGTACGGAATCAGCACGCCGATCACGAAGATCGCGAACACGTAGAACAGCAGGATGCGCCAGAAGATCTGGCTGACCGCGCGCGGGATCGTCGTGCGCGGGTTCTCCGATTCGCCGGCCGCGACGCCGATCATTTCGGTGCCCTGGAACGAGAAGCCCGCGATCATCGCGACGCCGAGCATCGTTGCCCAACCGCCCACGAAGGGCGCGTCGCCGATCGTGAAGTTGCCCCAGCCCGCGCTCGGGCCGCCTTGCATGATCCCGAAGATCATCAGCAGGCCGACGCCAACGAACGCGAGCACCGTCAGCACCTTGATCAGCGCGAACCAGTATTCGGCTTCCCCGAAGCCGCGCACCGACAGCGCGTTGAGCGCGAAGATCAGCGCGAGGAAGATCGCGCTCCACCAGACGCCTGGCACGTGCGGAAACCAGTAGTGCATCACGAGCTGCGCGGCGACGAGTTCGACCGCGAGCGTCACGGCCCAGCTGTACCAGTAGTTCCAGCCGAGCGCGAAGCCGAAGCCCTCGTCGACGAATTTCGCGCCGTAGGTCGCGAACGAGCCCGACACCGGCATGAACGCGGCCATTTCGCCGAGGCTCGTCATCAGGAAGTAGACCATCAGGCCGATCAGCATGTACGCGAGCATCGCGCCACCGGGGCCGGCTTGCGAGATCGACGCGCCGGACGCGACGAACAGGCCCGTGCCGATCGAGCCGCCGATCGCGATCATCCGCAGATGGCGCGCCTGCAGTGCGCGGTGGAGGGACGGCTTCGCGGGCGGCGAGCCGGACGGACGGGGCGAGTCGGGGCGGGCATCTGAATGCATGGCGGGTGCTGGGCGCTGTCTCCAGGATTGTTTTTTTGGCTACGAAGCGTGACGCGTCGCCGGCCGCCACGGCGGGCAGCGGCACTGCTGCGCGGGCTTGGTCCGGATCGACTGGAACGACCGGTGCACCGGCCGCGACGCGTGTCGCCTTCGTCTGTCGTCCGGCCGCTGATCGGCGGCGCGTCGGGGCGCCGGGTGCGGTGCACCTCGACGCCGCACCGATCGTATGTGCCGGCCGCATGCGCGGCAAACGATATTTCCGCACTGGGTGATGCAACTTTGTCATCAACTTGTCGCGCATCGAAACCGGCCCGATGGCCCGGCCACTGGCCCCGGACAGGTCCCGTGACCGTACCGAATCAAGCGGTCTCGTCCTGCCCGGGTGTTGCGTTTTGGGAATGAAGTCGTGAGTTAATATCAATAGCGGCCCGACTTGTGGCCACCGACAATGTGTCTCATGGATCGTGCCTCGCGAGGCCGGGGCGTGCCGTCCGGCCGGGTTTCCGGTGGCGGCGCCGCGCGATGCGCCACGCGGCGCACCGGGCCTGCCGAGCTACGCATCCGCTTGCACAGGGCGCGCGAACGCGCTCCAATCGAATCACGCGGGCGGCGTTGCCGCCGCACCGATCAATCTGTCCCTGAAGAGGAAGTGATGCAATTCAACGACATTCTTGCTGCGCTCGACATCGATCTCGCCCAGTGGAAAGGCAATGCGCTGACCGCGCGTTCGCCGCTCGACGGCGCGACGCTCGCGACGCTGGCGGTCGACTCGCCCGCCGACGCCGAGCGCAAGATCGACGCCGCGCACGACGCATTCCTCAAGTGGCGCACGGTGCCGGCGCCGGTGCGCGGCGAACTCGTGCGCGTGTTCGGCAACGTGCTGCGCGAGCACAAGGCCGAACTCGGCCGCCTCGTCACGCTCGAAGCCGGCAAGATCACGTCGGAAGGGCTCGGCGAAGTGCAGGAAATGATCGACATCTGCGACTTCGCGGTCGGCCTGTCGCGCCAGCTTTACGGCCTGACGATCGCGTCCGAGCGCCCGGGTCACCGGATGATGGAGACGTGGCACCCGATCGGGGTGTGCGGCGTGATCTCGGCGTTCAACTTCCCGGTCGCGGTGTGGGCCTGGAATGCGGCGCTCGCGTTCGTGTGCGGCGATTCGGTCGTGTGGAAGCCGTCGGAGAAGACGCCGCTCACCGCGATTGCGTGCCACGTGCTGCTCGAGAAGGCGATCCGCGAATTCGAGAAGACCCACCCGGGCGTCGCGCCGAAGGGCCTGAGCCAGCTGGTGCTCGGCATGCGCGATGTCGGCGAGGTGCTGACGTCGTCGAAGAAGGTGCCGGTCGTCAGCGCGACGGGCAGTGTGCGGATGGGCCAGGAAGTGGCGAAGGTGCTGAGCCAGCGTCTCGCACGCGGCATCCTCGAGCTCGGCGGCAACAACGGGATGATCGTCGCGCCGAGCGCCGACCTCGACCTCGTGGTGCGCGCCGTCACGTTCGCGGCGGTCGGCACGGCCGGCCAGCGCTGCACGACGCTGCGCCGCCTGATCGTGCATCGCAGCGTCGTCGACCAGCTGCTGCCGCGCATCGAGAAGGCCTATGCGTCGGTGAAGGTCGGCAGCCCGCTCGAGGAAGGCACGCTCGTCGGCCCGCTGGTCGACCGTGCGTCGTTCGACGCGATGCAGAAGGCGCTGGCCGACGCACGCGAGCAGGGCGGCGAAGTGAAGGGCGGTGAGCGCATCGATGTCGGTCACGCGGATGCGTACTACGTGCGTCCGGCCATCGTGCGGATGCCGAAGCAATCGGCGGTGGTCGAGCGCGAGACGTTCGCGCCGATTCTCTACGTGATGGTGTACGACAACTTCGAGGACGCGATCGACGTGCACAATGCGGTGCCGCAGGGCCTGTCGTCGGCGATCTTCACGAATGACATGCGCGAGGCCGAGCAGTTCATGTCGTCGGCGGGCAGCGATTGCGGGATCGTCAACGTGAACATCGGCACGAGCGGCGCGGAGATCGGCGGCGCGTTCGGCGGTGAGAAGGAAACGGGCGGCGGCCGCGAGTCGGGTTCGGATGCGTGGAAGGCATACATGCGCCGTGCGACGAACACGATCAACTACAGCCGTCAGCTGCCGTTGGCGCAGGGCGTGAAGTTCGACGTCTGACGGAGGGGCCCGCAAGGGCGCGTTGACGTTCGAATGACAAGGGCCGGTTGCCGCGAAGGCGGTAACCGGCCCTTGTCGTTTTCAGCGATGCGTGCGCGGCGATGCCCGATCTGCGCCCGCCCGATCACGTATTCATTTGTGAGGGGCCGATCCGTCGATTGCCGGCATGTTCTGCACGACCAGCATCTGCGGCGTCGACAGCGTGATCTGCGACGCCCGCAACTGCTTCAGGATCTCGAACAGCAGGTCGCTCTTCGTCGCGCTCGCGATCCGCGGGCTCGCCACGTAGCCCGTGACGCTCAGCGTGATCCCGTCGGGCGCCAGCTGGCTGAACGTGACCGACGGCGCCGGCTTGTCGAGAATCGCCGGATGCTCGCGATACGCGTCGAGCAGCAGGTCGCGCACCTGCTCGGGGTCGGTGTTCAGCGGGAACGTGAGCATCAGCGTCGCGACGCCCTGCGTGCTGTTGCCCATCGTCACGTTGCGCACGTTCTGCGAGATCAGTTGCGAGTTCGGCACGATCACGGTCGAGCGGTCGCTGAGCTGGATCTCGGTCGCGCGCACGTTGATGCGGCGGATGTCGCCTTCGACGCCCGCGATGCTGACCATGTCGCCCACCTTCACCGGCCGCTCGGTCAGCAGGATCAGCCCCGACACGAAGTTCTTCACGATCTCCTGCAGGCCGAAACCGATACCGACCGACAGCGCGCTGACGATCCACGCAAGGTTGCTCCATCTGACGCCGAGCAGCCCGAGCGCCATCAGCACGAGCAGCACGTAGCCGACGTTGGTGAACAGCGTGATCAGCGACACGCGCATTCCCGCATCCATGCCGAGTGCCGGCATGAACTCGCTGTCGAGCCAGCGGCGCACCGAGCGCAGCAGGTAGAAGCCGATCGCGAACCCGATCACCGCGTTCATGATCCGGTCGGGCATGATGTTCAGGCTCTGCAGCCGCTGGCCGCCGATCATCGCGACCGCGCTGTCGAGGAGGTCGCTCGGCGTCGTGCCGAAACCGCCCGTCAGCAACGCGATCGCCGCGACCAGCATCAGCAGGCTCGTGCCGAGGCCGGACACGACGGTATGGGCCTGGTCGAGATGACGGTCGTCGAGCGCGAACAGGTGCTTGATCTGCCTGCCGGTCGACAGGTTCGCGGAGAACAGGCTTTCGCTCGCGTCGCGCGTCAGCTGCGTCATGATGTAGACGCTGCACAGCACGATCTCGAACCACACAAGCTCGTAGGTGATGAAGCGTGCGACCGTGATGTAGCCGATCAGCAGCGCGCCGAGCGACACGACGATCGCCAGCGTGACGCCCGCATGGATCAGCCCCGCGAGCGTCGAGCGATCCTCGGGCGCCTCGCCGGATGCCGCAAGCGCGCTGCGTACGCGATTCGCGCGCAGGATCGACGCGCCGACGGTCAGCGCGACGACGAGCGAGACGATGCCGCGGCCGAACAGCGTGACGGACAGGCTGGTATCGACGATCCGGTTGATCGATTCGAGCGTGCCAGACATCAGCAGCAGCGCGGCCAGCACGCCGGGGAACGGCTTCATCGCGAGCGCGACGGGATCGGCGAGCGCGGGCAGCCGCCACGACGGATGCTTCGTGCAGAGCAACGCGCGGCCGAGGCCGGCGATCAGCGCGCAGGTCACGGCGAGCTTCGCGAACTGGTCCCACAGATCGGTCATCGACGACGTGAGCTCGGAGTGGCGGGCGAGCGCGAGATAGAGGATCTGGACGGCGACCGCGGTCGCGAGCAGCGTCGAGAACGCCGTGGCCAGCGCCAGCGCACTGCGGCGCAGCCGGGTGGGCGGCAGGCGGTTCAGGCAGAACCACGCGAGCCCGCGTTCGACGATGCGGCGGCCGCCGAGCCAGACCGCGAGCGCTGCGATCATCAGCAGCGTGGTGAGCGCGCGCTGGCCGGGTGTCCAGGACGAGCGCAGCATGTCGCGCAGTTCGTCGTTGAAATCGTCGAGCCGCTGCACGTCGTCCGGCGACAGATGGAACAGCGGCAGCCAGAACTGCGCGCCGAAGATGCTGCCGGAACGGAACGCGAGCTGGTTCTTCAGCAGGCTGCGGTGCAGCTTCGAGAACTGGTCGTTCAGGTTCGCGAGGTTGGTCTTCTGGTCGGCGGCCTGCTTCAGCGCCGCGTCGATCTGCGCCTTGCGCGCGTTCAGCGTCGCCCGCTGCTGTGCGACGGCGGGTGTTTCGGGCGATGCGCCCGGGGCCGGCGGCGGGCCGAGCACGTCGAGCTGAGCCTGGACCTGCGTGCGCTGCGGCGCGAGCTGGCTCTGCAGCTTGTCGACGTCGGCGCTCAGTTCCTGGGTCGCGTCACCGAGCTCGTCGAGCTCCTTGCTGTTGGTCGCGTTCGACGTCTGCTGCTTGATGCGGTCCTGTTGCACCTGCATCTGCTTGAGTTGCGCAACGGCGTCGCTGAGCGAAATCGTCGGCACGGGGACGCCGACGCCGCTCGCGCCCGGTGCGGACGCGGCCGTCGGAAATGCCGACGCGGTCGCGATCGCCGCGAACTGCAGCAGTGCGAACAGCGCGATCCGGCGTGCGTACGTGGATAGTCGTTGTATGGACATGGAATGCTTACGTTTTGCCGACAATGCCGGGTGCCGCAAGGCGCCCGGAAGCCGGGAGTTGGCCCGGTAGCATGTTACCGGGGCATGGCGGCCGCGGCGCTGCCGATCGTGCGCCTTGCCTTTCGCGTACAGCGGTGCCCGCACGGGCATGCGATTGCCGCGCGGGCCCTTGCCGGTGGGGCCGTGACGGTCGCATTCGCAGTCCGGCAGCGCAACGTCGTGACGCCGGCGAACCTTACAGATCCGACAGAACGTTACGCAATTTACACAATAGCCGGCGCGAAAGTGGGGTGTCCGAACCGGTTGGCCATGCAACGCGGCCCGAGCGGCGTGCCGGTACAATGCAGCGAATCGCCCGACGGCGGCCCGCCGGCCGCCGGACAACAAAACACACGACACGATCAGGAGACACGACCAAGATGGTCTCAACGGACAGCTTTCCACAGGCAACCGCCTCGTCCTCTTCCATCGACGCCGGCTCGATTTCGGCCCGCCTCGATCGCCTGCCGCCGACCCGCAGCGTCTGGAAGCTCGTCGTGCTGCTGAGCCTCGGCTTCTTCTTCGAACTCTACGATCTGCTGTACAGCGGCTACGTCGCGCCGGGCCTCGTGAAAAGCGGGATTCTGTCCGCGACGACGCACGGCCTGTTCGGCACTACGGGCGTCGCGAGCTTCATCGCCGCGCTGTTCTCCGGCCTTTTCATCGGCACGATCGCATGCGGCTTCCTCGCGGATCGCTTCGGCCGCCGCGCGATCTTCACGTGGTCGCTGCTGTGGTACACCGCCGCCAACGTCGTGATGGCGTTCCAGGATACGGCAGGCGGATTGAACTTCTGGCGCTTCGTCGTCGGTCTCGGCCTCGGCGTCGAGATGGTGACGATCGGCACGTACATCTCCGAACTCGTGCCGAAGCAGATCCGCGGCCGCGCGTTCGCGTGCGAGCAGGCGGTCGGGTTCGTCGCGGTGCCGGTGGTCGCATTCCTCGCGTACCTGCTTGTGCCGCACGCCCCGCTCGGCCTCGACGGCTGGCGCTGGGTTGTGCTGATTGGCGCGCACGGCGCGCTGTTTGTGTGGTGGATTCGCCGCGAGCTACCGGAGAGCCCGCGCTGGCTCGCGCAGCAGGGTCGCGTCGACGAAGCCGATCGCATCATGCGCGCGCTCGAGGCGAAGGTCGAAGCCGAATACGGCCGGCCGCTGCCGCCGCCCGCGCCGTCCGAGCCGGTGCCGCCGCGCGGCAGCTTTCGCGACATGTGGGTGCCGCCGTACCGCAGCCGCACGATCATGATGACGATCTTCAACGTGTTTCAGACGGTCGGCTTCTACGGCTTCGCGAACTGGGTGCCGACGCTGCTGATCAAGCAGGGCATCACGATCACGTCGAGCCTCATGTATTCGAGCGTGATCGCCCTCGCCGCACCGCTCGGCCCGCTGATCGGCCTCGTGATCGCCGACCGCTTCGAGCGCAAGTCGGTGATCGTTGCGATGGCGGCGGCGATCGTCGTCTGCGGGCTGCTGTTCAGCCAGACGACGGTGGGCGCGTTCCTGATCGTGCTCGGCATCGGCCTCACGCTCGCGAGCAACATCATGTCGTACAGCTTCCACGCCTATCAGGCCGAGCTGTTCCCGACGTCGATCCGCGCGCGCGCGGTGGGCTTCGTCTACTCATGGAGCCGCTTCTCGGCGATCTTCTCGTCGTTCGTGATCGCGGCCGTGCTGAAGGGCTTCGGCACGTTCGGCGTGTTCGCGTTCATTGCCGGCGCGATGGTGATCGTGATGGCCGCGATCGGATTCATGGGGCCGCGTACCAAAGGCATCGCGCTCGAAGCCATTTCGAAGTAGGCGCGGGTTGCGCACGCACGTGCCGCATGCGGCACGCGCGTGAATTTCCGGCGCTTCGAGTTGCCGGAAACGCCCAGCGAAGCAACCTGCCATGCAGCGGCGAAGCAAGCGGCAACGAGTTGAAACAAAGCGTGACGAAGCGCAAAACCGCCGCGAAACCGGGGGTTCGGCCCTGCCGATTCGTGTCCGAGCGGGTAGAATGAAAGACCTGACGACTCATTAGCCGCCATTGGACCGAACGCGTTGTACTGCGAACGACTCCACCGGGAAGAGGCGTCGGCGCCGGGCGCATGCGTGCCCCCGGCTTGCCGATGGCTCGCGCGGGAGATGCGCCGTTTGCAACGTGCGGCGGCCGGATCGGCCGATGGCTTCGATCGCATGATGCTCTCCGACCTGACGCGGCGGTTGTCCAGGCCGCGTTGCCGTACCCTGGCAGTCGCCACGTATGTGTGGCTCGCAGCCGCTCTCCCGATCTCCGTTCTCGTCGCGCGGCCAGCCTTCGCTGCGTCCGACGTGCCGCCGGCCACTGCTACGTTTTCCTCATCATCGGCTTCGGCCACGCATCCGGCTTCGCCAGCGCATGTGTCTTCGGAAGCTGCGCCGGCGTCCGCCGTGCATCATGCGTTACCCGCCAGCGGGGCATCGCCGGCATCCGCTGCGTCCGCGGCCTCTCCGGCTTCCGCGGCTTCCGCGGCATCCGGCACACCGGCAAGCGAAGCCGAAGCACCCGCACCGACGCCGCCGCGCCGGCACCCGCCGCTGTCGGCCGAGGAGGCGAAGAACGCAACCGCGCGTGCGATCGACATGCGCAAGCGCTTCACGCAGGAAGTCAAGCGACGCCTGAACGTGCCCGCGAGCGAGCAGCGCGCGTATGGCGATCGCCTTCAGAACGCGCTCGCCGATGCGGATCTCGGCGACCTGGCCGGCGAATACGTTGCGCTCGTCGACCGTGCGCCGAACGTGCAGGCGCTGTTCATCTACTTCCGCGCGACGCCGTCCAATGCGTGGCTGTTGATCGGCGCGTCGCCGGTCGCCACCGGCTGGCCCGGCCAATACGATCACTTCCTGACGCCGCTCGGCGTGTTCCACCATTCACCCGACAACATGGACTTCCGCGCGGAAGGCACGACGAACGACAACGGCATTCGCGGCTACGGCATGCGCGACATGCGCATCTACGACTTCGGCTGGGTGGACGGCGAGCGGGGCTGGGGCAAGGGCGGCAAGTCGCCGATGCGCTTCCAGATGCACGCGACCGACCCCGATCGCCTCGAGCCGCTGCTCGGCATCCGGCACTCGAAAGGCTGTGTGCGCATTCCTGCTTCGCTGAACACGTTCCTGGACCGGCACGGCATTCTCGACGACGACTATCAGGCGCGCGTCGAGGCTGGCAAGTCGTTGTGGGTGCTGCGCCGCGATCGCGACATCACGCCGATCGCCGGCCGCTATCTGGTCGTGATCGACAGCGCGCGCAAGACGCGTCCGGCATGGTCGCCGGCGCCGGGACGCAACGCTTGGTCGAAGCTGCCGAAGAGCGGCGACACGGCGGACTGACGACGGCCGCTCCGACGAAGGCGGTGCATGCCGGGATCGCTTCGTCCGGGAGGACGAGGCGTCGTTGTCGAACAGTGCTCAGCGGAAGATTTTCAGCCAGTCGAACAGGCCGGGATGCGGACGCCGCCTCGGTGCGGGCGCCGGTGCACTGCGCGGACGGAAGTCTGGCGAAAACTGCGCGTGCGGATCGATCGCGCGCGCACGTAGCGCCGCATCGTAGAACGAGCCGACGATCGGCAGCGCGCTGTGCGCGCCCGCGCCCCAGTAGTCGCTGCGCAGCGTCACGCTGCCGTCGTCGAAGCCGACCCATGCACCAGCCACCAGTTGCGGATGCATCAGGATGAACCAGCCGTCCGTGTTGTCCTGCGTCGTGCCGGTCTTGCCCGCGACGTCGACGCGAATCCCGTAGCGCGAGCGGATGTCGGCACCGGTCCCGTAATCGACGACGCCGCGCATCACGTCGACAAGCGTCTGCGCTGCGGCCACCGGCAGCGCGCGTTCGGGCGGCGCGCTGCCGAACGCGGCGAGCACCTTGCCGTCGCGGTCCTCGATGCGCGTGATCATCTGCGGTGCGACGTACACGCCACGGTTCGCGATCGTCCCGTACGCGGACACCATTTCCTTCAGCGTGACGGGGCTCGTGCCGAGCGCGAGCGACGGCACCGCGTCGAGCGCGCTGTCGCGCACGCCCATCGCGCGCGCGAGCTGCGCGACCCTGGCCGCGCCTTCGCGCTGCATCACCTGCGCGGTGATGCGATTGCGCGACAGGGCAATCGCGTCGCGCAGCGTCATCGGTGCGTCGGTCGGCGGCTCGGCATCGGTCGGATGCCACACCGCGTGCGCGCCGATCGGGATTGCGACGGGGCGATCGACGAACGTATCGCCGGGCTGCATGCCGTCCGCGAACGCGGCGCCATAGACGAACGGTTTGAACGTCGAGCCCGGCTGGCGTCGCGCCTGCACGACGTGATCGAACGGCTCGCTGCCGAAATCGGGGCTGCCGACCCACGCGCGAATGGCCCCGTTGCGCGGATCGATCGCGACGAAGCCCGCCTGCACCTGCGTCTTGCGCTCGCACAACGCGTGGATGAACGCGCGATTCGCGCCGAGCTGCTTCAGCGCCGCCACATCGGTGAGCCCCGCGTCACGCGCGGCGCGATAGTCGGGCGTCTGCCGGATGAAGCCGCGGAACAGGTCGTTGCGCAGCCCGCAGCCGGACGGGTTGTGCCACGCGCTGTCGGCGATTGCCTGCAGGCGATCGGTCTGCTGCGTCAGCGCTTGCGTCGCCATGTCCTGCAGCTGCGCATCGAGCGTCGTGCGCACGACGAGGCCGTCGGCGTAGAGATCGTAGTTGTTGCGGTCGGCCCATGCGATCAGCCACTTGCGCAGCTGCACCGCGAAGTGCGGCGCGGGGCCGGGTTGCGCGGTCTGCGGCTCGAAGTCGACGCGCAGCGGCCGGCGCTGCAACTGCGCGAGCTGCCGCGGCGACAGCATGCCCATTGCCGCCATACGGGCGAGCACGATGTTGCGGCGCTGTACCGCGCGCTCCGGGTTCAGCACCGGGTTGTAGTAGCTGTTGCCCTTCAGCATCCCGACGAGCGTCGCGCTTTCGACGATGTCGAGCTGGTCCGCCGACTTGCCGAAATAGGTGCGCGCGGCCATCTCGACGCCGTACGCGTTGTACAGGAACGGCACCGTGTTCAGGTAGGTCTCGAGAATTTCGTCCTTGCTGTACACCGTCTCGATCTTGAATGCCGTGATCAGCTCCTTCACCTTGCGCGTGAGCGTCGGCGCGCGGCCGACTTCGTCCGGATACAGGTTGCGCGCGAGCTGCTGCGTGATCGTCGAGCCGCCCTGGCGGCTGCCCGAGAACGTGTGCAACCCGGCCGCGAGCGTGCGGCGCCAGTCGATGCCGTGATGCGCGTAGAAGCGGTGGTCCTCGGTCGCGATCAGCGCGTCGACCATGTGCGGCGAGATCTGCTTGAGCGGCACCCATTCGCGATTGACGGGCCGAAATTCGGCGATCAGCTGACCGTCGGCCGACAGCACGCGCGCGGGGCGGTCGATGCGTGCCTTGCGGATGTCGCCGATGCTCGGCGTGAACGGGACGAACGCGAGCAGGACCAGCAGGCCGAGCACCGGTATCGCGGCGAGCGTCAGGGCGACACCGCGGCGCGTCGGATGGCGCAGGCGATGCCAGGCGCCGGCGCCCAGCAAGCGGGCGCCGGCGCGGCAGCGAAGCCACAGGTCTCGAAGAAACGGCACGAAGCGATTCACGGCGGCAGGAGCGCGAGCGGAAAAGGCGCGATCCTAGCAAACCGCGAACCGTTGCCTGTGGCCAAACAGCCCGTTTTCTTGCAGGATTTACAGACGATTACGTTTGTTTCCCGCGGACAACCTTTGGTCGTATGCGTCGCCGCGATTCTTCCGATGAAACGGTGCCGGCCGCTTCGCCGACCACATCCGCGAGGCGCTGCGCGGCCGCTTCCATCCGTGCGCGATCGAACCCGCCGAAGCCGAGCACGAGGCCCGGGCGCGCGGTGCCCGGCGCGAACATCGGCGATACCGCGCGCACCGCGACGCCCGCCTGCGCGGCGCGCGCCACCACGTCGAGATCGTCGATCCCTTCGGCGAGCCACAGCACGACGTGCATTCCCTGATCGCCAGGCTGCACCCACGCGCGCTCGCGCGGCAGCCGCGCGCCGAGCGTGTCGATCAGTAACGCGCGCTGTTCCGCATAGACGCCGCGCACACGGCGAATGTGGCGGTCGAGATGCCCTTTCGCGATGAAGGCGGCGAGCACGTGCTGATCGGCGGTCGGCGCGTGCCGATCCATCAGCACGCGCGCACCGCAGAACGCGGGCACGAGATCGCCGGGCGCGATCACGTAGCCGAGCCGCAGCGACGGGAACAGGATCTTGCTGAACGTGCCGAGATAGATCACGTGTTCTGGATCCAGCCCTTGCAGCGACGGAAACGGATAGCCTTCGTAGCGCAGCTCGCTGTCGTAGTCGTCCTCGACCACCCACGCGCGATGCGCGCGCGCCCAGCCGAGCAGCGCGTTGCGCCGCGCCATGCTCATCGGCATACCGAGCGGGTACTGGTGCGACGGCGTGACGAACGCCGCGCGCGCGTTCGGCGCGAGACGGATGCCGGCCTCGACGTCGATGCCGTCCGCGTCGACCGGCACGCGGACCATCGCGTCACGCCGCCCGGTGCTCTCGAGCAGTGCAGTGATGCCGCGATAGGCGGGATTCTCGACCCACGCGCGATCGTTCGGGCCGAGCAGGACCTGGCTCGCGAGGTGCAGCCCCTGTTGCGTGCCGCTCGTGATCACGACCTGATCGGCGCTGCAGCGCACCGAGCGCGAGCGGCGCACGTAATCGGCGATCGCTTCGCGCAGCGGCAGCGCGCCTTGCGGATCCGCATAACCGGACGGCGCACCGGCGCCGCGGGCGCGCAGGCGGTTGCCGAGCCGGCGCCAGATGTCGTCGGGTGCGGTGAGCCCGACCGGCACCGAGATCGCGAACGGCACGGCCGGCAACGGACGGAACTCGCGGGCGATCCGCGCGAACGTCGCGGCCGGTTCGGGCAGCCCGGCGTGTGCGGCACGCCGCCGGGCGGCGGGTGGTTCGACGGCCGGCGGAGAGGGCTCGGCGAGCGCGTTCGCGACGCGCGTGCCGGCGCCGCCGCGCGCCGCCAGGAAGCCTTCGGCGACGAGCTGCGCATACGCGTCGACGACGGTGCCGCGCGCGACCTGGAGCGACGTCGCGAGCAGCCGCGTCGACGGCAGCGTGTCGCCGGGCCGCACGTCGCCGCGCCGCACCGCGTCCCGCAACGCCTGCACGAGCTGGCGGCTCAGGTCGCCGGCCGCGCGGTCGAGCACGCCGAGCGACGGGATTTCGACGATCCGGGCGGTTCTGGCCATGATTCTGGTCTGCTGAAATTGTTCGAAACCGGCTCTACAGAATAAACCAGTTAGCGGTCACAATCTGCGCATGACGGGCCAGTGCCCGAGCCATTTCAATCCCTGCACCACCGTGGAGCCGACATGTACGTCCCTGCCGATTTCAACGAGCCCAACCCCGACGCATTGCGCGAACTGATCGCGCAGCATCCGTTCGGCAGCCTGGTCACGCACGGGAAGAGCGGGCTCGACGCGAACCACCTCCCGTTCGAGTTGCTGCCGGGCGACGGCGGCCTCGGCGAACTGCATGCGCACGTCGCGCGTGCGAATCCGGTCTGGCAGGCGGTCGCGAACGGCGACGACGTGCTCGTGATCTTCCGCGCCGGCGACGCGTACATTTCGCCGAACTGGTACCCGAGCAAGCATGCCGCGCATCGGCAGGTGCCAACGTGGAACTACGTGGTCGTGCATGCGCACGGCCGCATCACGGTGCGCGACGACGAGAAGTTCGTGCGCGGCGTGGTCGCGCGGCTGACGCGCACGCACGAGGCGTCGCAGCCGGTGCCCTGGAAGATGGCCGACGCGCCAAAGGACTATCTCGACACGATGCTGCAGTCGATCGTCGGGCTGCAGATCGAGATCACGCGGCTCGTCGGCAAGCGCAAGCTCGGGCAGAACAAGGCGGTCGACGATATCCGCGGCGCGGGCGACGCGCTGATCGCGGACGGGAATCTCGCGATCGGGGAGGCGATGCTGGCGGAGGCGGATGCGAAGCGGAAATAGGTCGCGGTGAATCGCACGGGGGCGCGCTACTGCGTATGCGTCGCGCCCTTCGCCCCTTCTCCCGCCTGCGCCAGCGCCCCCCGGATCGCCGCTTCCGTCTTGTCATACCCGCCCTCGCCATACCGCGTATAGACGACCTTCCCGTTCGCGTCGATCAGGTACAGCGCGGGCCAGTACTGGTTCCCGTACGCACGCCAGGTGTCGTAGCGGTTGTCCTGCGCGACCGGATACTGGATGCCGAAGCGCTTGATCGCATCGGCGACGTTCTTCGCGTCGCGTTCGAACGGATACTCGGGCGTATGCACGCCGACCACGACGAGCCCCTGGTCGCGATACTTCCGGTACCAGTCGTTCACGTACGGGATCGTATGAATGCAGTTGATGCACGAGTACGTCCAGAAATCGACCAGCACGACCTTGCCGCGCAACTGATCGAGCTTGAGCGGCGCGCTGTTGTGCCAGCGCTCGATGCCGGTGAAGTCGGGCGCCGGCGTGCCGGCGAGCGAGGTGGTCGTGCCCGCGTCGTCGCGAGTGCCTGCGAATGCGGCGAGCCCTGCCGTGGCGGCGAGGGCGATCACGAGGGCGGCGGTCCTGAATCTGGGCAGCATGACGGTTCTCCGGTTCGGCCGGCCGCCGCGCAAGTGCGCGGGCCGGACAGGTTTCGACAGCCGTCATTGGGCCGCGCCGACGTATCTGCGGTGTGTCCGGCAAGCCGCGCCTGTGCAATGTTGTGTGTCGTCGCGGCGGCGCGATACATTGGGATACAAACGCGCGCCTGCGATGCGGTATAAAAGCGGACATCGCCAGCCGGAACATCACGCCAACGACATCGACTCATGGACAAGATCGACCACGTACTGATCGTCGACGACGATCGCGCGATCCGCGAACTGATCGCGGACTATCTGGAGAAGAACGGCATGCGCGTGTCGCTTGCCGCGAACGGCCGCGAGATGCGCAACGCGCTCGACGACGGCGCGCCCGACCTGATCGTGCTCGATCTGATGATGCCCGGCGAGGACGGCCTCACGCTGTGTCGCGACCTGCGCGCGGGCAAGTTCCGGACGGTGCCGGTGCTGATGCTGACCGCGCGCGGCGAGGAAACCGATCGCATCATCGGCCTCGAGATGGGCGCCGACGACTATCTCGCGAAGCCGTTCGCGGTGCGCGAACTGCTCGCGCGGATCCGCTCGGTGCTGCGCCGCGCGCGCATGCTGCCGCCCGGCATGCAGGTGACGGAGACGGCCGCGATGCTGGCGTTCGGCGAATGGCGGCTCGACACGACGGGGCGTCACCTGCTCGACACCGAAGGCACGCTGGTCGCGTTGAGCGGCGCCGAGTATCGGCTGCTGCGGGTGTTCCTCGACAATCCGCAGCGCGTGCTGACGCGCGACCAGTTGCTCAACCTCACGCAGGGCCGGCAGTCCGATCCGTTCGACCGGTCGATCGACCTGCTCGTGAGCCGGCTGCGGCAGCGCCTGCGTGACGGCGCGCGCGAGCCGCGCTACATCAAGACGCTGCGCAACGAGGGCTACGTGTTCTCGTCGGCGGTGACCGCGGTCGAAGGCGACGCATGAACACGCGCACGCTGTGGCACTGGCCGCGCTCGCTGTTCGCGCGGCTCGCGCTGATCCTGTGCGTGGGCCTCGTGCTCGCGCAGACGCTGTCGTTCTGGCTCACCGTGACCGAGCGCGACCAGGCGACCACCAACCTGATGATGGGCTACATCGAGCGCGAGGTCGCGAGCTCGGTCGCGCTGCTCGACCACCTGCCGCCCGACCAGCGCGCCGCGTGGCTGCCGCGTCTCGCGCGGCGCAGTTACGCGTTCATCCTCGGGCCGGGCCAGACGGGCACGCCTCCGGAGGCGCGGCTCTCGGCGCGCGTCGAGCGCTCGATCTCGGACGGCATCGGCGGCGATTACCCGTTGACCGCGAACGCGCTCCCCGGCGATCGCGAGCATCTGCAGGTGCATCTGCGCCTGACCGACGGCTCGCCGCTGACGATCGACATCCACCCGATGTCGACGGTGCCGCTGTCGGGCTGGCTGCCGGTCGTGCTCGCGCTGCAGCTCGCGGTGCTGGCCGCGTGCTGCTGGCTCGCGGTGCGGCTCGCGACGCGGCCGCTGAAGCAGCTCGCGCAGGCGGCCGACGCGCTCGGCCCCGACCTGAAGGGCGAACGCCTGAACGAGGACGGCCCGTCCGAAGTCGCGCGCGCAGCCCGCGCGTTCAACGCGATGCAGGACCGCATCGCGCAGTACATGGCCGAGCGCATGCAGATTCTCGCGTCGATCTCGCACGACTTGCAGACACCCATCACGCGGATGCGGCTGCGCGTCGACGTGATGGACGACGGTGCGCAGGGCGCGAAGCTGCGCCAGGATCTGCTCGAGATGGAGCATCTGGTGAAGGAAGGCGTCGCGTATGCGCGCACGCTGCACGGCACGGAAGAGGCCGCGCGCCGCATCGATCTCGACGCATTGCTCGACAGCATCGTGTGCGACTACACGGATGCGGGGCAGGACGTCGCGCTGCACAGCGGCGGGCCGCTCGCGCTCGTCACGCGGCCGAAGGCGCTGCGCCGGATCGTCGGCAACCTCGTCGACAACGCGCTGAAGTTCGCGGGCGCGGCCGAGATCGACGTGCAACCGGCACCGGGCGGCGGCGCGGTCATTGCGGTGCTCGATCGCGGCCCCGGCATTCCGGACGATCAGCTCGACGCGGTGTTCGAACCGTTCCGGCGCGTGGAGACGTCGCGCAATCGCGAGACGGGCGGCACGGGCCTCGGCCTCGCGATCGCGCGTCAGCTCGCGCTCGCGATGGGCGGCACGCTCACGTTGCGCAACCGGCCGGACGGCGGCGGGCTCGAAGCGCGGTTGACGCTGGCGAACGCCGCGTGATGCGGCGTCAAGGGCATTGCGGGTTTCGAATCGAAGCGGCCCGCGTCACACGCGCTGCAAATGCGCGTCGACAAGCGGCGCAAGCGTATCCGCATGCATCGCCGCGAGATCGTGGCGGCCGCCCGGCACGACATGCAGCTGCGCATCGGGCAGCCGTTCGAGCAGGCGCCGGCCGGCCGCGACCGGACTGATCGGATCGTCATCACCCCACAGCAGGAGCGTCGGCTGCGCGATGCGGCCGAGGTCATGCGACAGGTCGGCGCGAAACGTCAGGAACCAGTCGGGCAACTGGGGGTTCGCTTCCGCGAAGGCGGCGCGCCAGTCCTGCGCGCCGAGCCCCTGCATGTCGAGGCCGCCGGACGTGACCGTCAGCACCAGGTGCGTGACGAGCGCCGAACGTTCGAGCGCCGCGCGCATCGCGATCACGCCGCCCATCGATTGCGCGATCACGGCGGTCGGCCGGTCGATCGCGGTCAGCACATGGCGCACGAGGCCGTCGAAGTCGTCGACGGTCGAATCGCGCGGCGTGTCGCCGAAGCCCGGATAGCCGACGATCCGTCGCGCGGCCGGATGCGCGAGGCGGCTCGCGAGCGGTTGCCAGAACGCGGTGCTGCCCGACGCGCCGGGCAGGAAGAGCAGTTGCGATGGAACGGGCATGACGGGATGGTTTTCCAGGAAGCGAAGTGGGTTGAACAAGGCGTGACGCCGCGTCAGCACCGGCCGGTGCGCAGCGCCACGGCCCAGTCGTCGCGGCCGCGCGATGCTGCGGTGACTGCGGCCGTATGCCAGTCGTATTCGACCGCATGGAACTCGGCGTGCCAGCCGGCCGACGTGCGCGACACCGTTGCATAGCGCGCATGCGGCGAACCGGTTTCGATCCGGTGCGGATGCGGTAGATCGTCCATGTACGCCTGCAGCCCGACGCTGCCCGGGTTGACGATCACACGGCCGTCGTCGAGCTTCGCGATGCGCGGCACATGCGTGTGGCCGCACAGGATCAGCGACGCCGGCGCGTCGCCCGCGCGCTGCGCGATTTCATCGGGCGTCGCCGCGCGGCAGCCATCGGGCGTCACCGTTTCGAGGAAATAGACGAGGTCGCTGGCGGGCGTACCGTGCACCATCAGCACGTCGTCGTCGAGCGTCAGGCGCTCGGGTAGCGCGGCGATCCACGCGCGATGGTCGTCGCGCAGCGCATCGTGCGCCCAGCGATCGGACAGCCGCATCGTGTCGCGATCGCCGGTCAGCAGTTGCCGTTCGTGATTGCCCTTGATGGTTGGCAGGTCGAGCGCGATCAGGCGGTCGGCCGTTTCGGCCGGATGGAGCGCGCCCGACACGATGTCGCCGAGGTTGACGATCACGTCGGCGCCGCGGCGACGCACGTCGTCGAGCACCGCGTCGAGCGCGGCGAGGTTGCCGTGGATGTCGGACAGCGCGGCGATTTTCATGGTGAGCAAGTCGAGGCGGGGAACGGCGATTGTCGCGAATTCGGCGCGGTTCGTCCAATCGCGTCGGTGACGCGACACGCGCGACGCGCGACGAGTTTCAGTCGGTCGCGATGCGCGCGTACATCGCGAAATCGCCCGGCACGCCGCGCACCATCCGGTACGCGCGCAACAACCCTTCGTACCGGTAGCCGCATTTCTGCAGGACGCGCGCGGAGGCGGCGTTGCTGCTCAGCACGACGCCCTGGATGCGCATGAAGCCACCTTCGGCGAACGCCCACGCGGTGACGCTCGTGCACAGCGCGCTCGCGATGCCGCGCCCCCAGTGCGACGGTGCGAGGTCGTACGCGATCTCGGCCGAGCGGTTCGCGGTGGACACCGTATGCAGTCCGATCGTCCCCGTGAGCGCGCCCGACGCGTCGTCGACGATTGCGAGACGGCGGATCGAATCCGGATGAGTCGACTCGATCCCGTCGAACAGCGGCAGCAGATCGTCGCGCGCATGCAGGTTCCAGCTCGTGTGGCGGACGTCGTCGCGCCTCGACAGGTACGCGCACCATGCGTCGAGACCCGAGCGGTCGAGCTCCCGGAGCGACAGACCGGGGAAACCGGAGCGGGGCGGCGCGGCGATCCTCATCGCGCGCTCATCACGCGCGATGCGGCGCGCATGCCGACGCGCCTATGCGGCATGACGCCGGTACAGCGCGAGCGAACCGGCCAGTGCGAGCAGCATCGCGCCGCACGTGCGTTCGAGCCACAGCGCGCCCGAGCGCTTCAGCAGCCGCACCGCGCGAGCGCCGAGCAGCGCGTAGCCGAACATCACCGCCCCGTCGAGCAGCGCGAACGTGACCGCGAGCGCGACGTATTGCGGCGCGAGCGGCGCGGACGGATCGAGGAACTGCGGCAGGAATGCGGAGAAGAACAGATAGCCCTTGGGATTGGTCACCGCGGTCAGGAAGCTCTTCGCGAAGATCGACGCGTTGCGTCCGTGCGCCGTGCCGCCATGCCCGACGGTGACGTCGAGCGAGCCCTTCGACGTGAGCAGCCGGATGCCGACATACGCGAGATAGGCGGCGCCCAGCCATTTCACCACCGAGAACCACAATGCCGACGCCATCAGCAGGGCGCCGAGGCCGAGCGCGACCGCGACGATCAGCACGAAGTCGGACAGCATCGCGCCGGCGAAACCGTAGGCCGCGCGGCGCACGCCGTAGCGCGAGCCGTTGGTCAGTGCGAGCAGCACGGTCGGGCCTGGCGTCGCGATTCCGACGAACGCGACGGCGGCGAAGATCAGCAAGGTCGTTTGATGCATGGCGATGGCTCCATGTGGAACGCGGGTGCTCGATTATCGGGCGCGCGTTGTCGCGCTGTACAGCGGCGTTCGCTGCACGGCCGATTATCTCGATTCTGGCAAGAAGTTGTTTTCATTATTGCGCTGTTGATGGGAACCGGTTCCAACTACCATGGCGGCCGTGGCGGGCATGCTCGCCGCGACGTCGCGCGCGCGTATCGCACGCGCGCGTTCCCGTGTGCGGACGCGGCCGGCGTCGCATGCCGGCGGGGCTTCCGGCCGCACGCGCTACTCGCATAGAACAACGGGCTCACCGCCCGGAGACGCTAAAAAACCATGAACAAGCAACTGATCGCAGCACCGCTGCTGCTCTCGCACGCGGGCATCGCATCCGCGCAAAGCTCCGTCACGCTGTACGGCATCGTCGACGCGGGCGTGACCTATCGCAGCAACGAACGGGTCGGCTCGCCGGGCGCCTATACAGGGCATTCGAACGTCGGGCTGACCACCGGCAACCTGTCCGGCAGCCGCTGGGGCATCAAGGGTTCCGAGGATCTCGGCGGCGGGATGCGCGCGCTGTTCGTGCTCGAGAACGGCTTGGACATCACCAACGGCACGTCGGGGCAGGGCGGTCGCCAGTTCGGCCGGCAAGCCTTCGTCGGCGTCGGCAGCAACCGTTACGGCACGGTCACGCTCGGCCGCCAGTACACGTCGCTCGACGACTTCGTGAGCCCGGTCGGCCCGTCGTCGTTCATCGGCGGTTTCGGCGCGCACCCGGGCGACATCGACGATCTCGACCAGACCGCGCGCGTCGACAGTTCGATCAAGTACACGAGCGCGAACTACGCGGGCTTCACGTTCGGCGCGCTGTACGGCTTCGGCAGCCAGCCGGGCAGCATGAAGCAGCGCAACACGTGGAGCATCGGCGCGGCATACGCGGCGGGGCCGCTGCGCGTGGGCGTCGGCTACGAGCGTTCGGACAACAGCAAGACGGGCGCGACCGACCCGACGGCCGGCAAGTGGCAGAGCACCGACGACGGCCTGTTCAACTCGTCGATCAACGAAGGTTATGCGAGCGCGCAGTCGCAGCAGATCATCGCGACCGGCGCGACGTACGACTTCGGCCCGGCCGTGGTCGGCGTGAACTACAGCAACGTGCAGTACCGCAGCGGTGCCCAGTCGCTGTTCAACGGACACGCGACCTTCAACGTCGCGGGCGTGTTCACGCGCTGGAACGTGCAGCCGCAGACGCAGCTGTTCGCGGGCTACAGCTACACGCGCGGCAGCGACGTCGACGGCATCGACAACCGCGCGCAGTATCACAACGTCACGCTCGGCGCGGTCTACGACCTGTCGAAGCGCACCAGCGTGTACCTGCTCGGCGCGTATCAGCATGCGTCCGGCACGACGCTCGACGCGCTCGGCCGGCCGGTGGCCGCTACCGCATCGGTGTCGGACAAGGCGAACGGCCACTCGTCCGACTCGCGGTCGCAGGCGATCGTCAGCCTCGGCCTGCGCCAGAAGTTCTGACGTCACGCGCATGACCGGCCGCTCGCGTTCGATGCGGGCCGCCGGTTGCGTGGCCCGCTGCTGATCGATGTCTGTTCCACTGCCAGCGCGTGATCGACGTCGTCGATGCGCTGCCCAGGTGCCTCGACGGTTGGGGCGGCGCGACGCTCGACAGCGCGAGCTGACCTGAACCGGCCGCACGCCCGGCCGGGGCGCGGCCTTCCTCATCATCGCTGTCCACCTCTCCTTCGCCGCACGCGGGGTACATCCCGCTCCTCATCCGCATCTTCATTGGCAACGGCAACCCGCCGGACGTCGTCTTATTTCATGTATTCACGATTTTCCCGGCAATGCAGCGCGCACGGGACAATATTTTTTCTCTTTCATTTTAATTTCGATTTGTAATCATTTAATCGATTCGACGGCAATGGAAGTTCAATGCGCGCGAATCAGAAAAAATGACGCGTTATGGTCAGGTGTTTCGGAATAAAGTGCCGGAAAAAGCGGCTCGCAAGAGCGCTGTCGGGCGGGGCTGCGATACGAAGCCCGGAGCGATGCGTCTTCAGTCAGGCGGCATCGCGCGGTAAAGGAACGTAATGAATCATTCGCAGCGAAATTGAATCGATTTTTGAAAAAATCACCGATATTTCATACGCGGCGAATTAGAGTGTCGAAAAACGATCGTCCGGGAGCATCATTCATGTTATCGAAACAAATTCGTGCGGCATTGCTTGGGCTGTGCATGGCAATGCTGGCACCGGCCGGTCACGCCCAAGCGCAATACACGACGGACTGGCTCGCGAACACGTTCGGCACGCTCGCCGCGCACGTCGGCAACGGTGCGCGCTCGCTTTGGGTCGCGCCCGAGGGCGTGATCTATACGGCGTCGCGCTGGGACGAGAACGCGGGCGGTGTCGCGATCTACCAGAACGGGCAGACGCTCGGCACGATCGGCATCCATGACGAATTCCAGGGTGGCGCGATCACCGGCAACGCGAACTCGCTGTTCGTCGCGCTCGGCTACAACCGCACGTTCGGCAGCGGCTCGGTCGGCCGCTACAACCGCAGCACGAACCAGCGCGACCTGCGCATTCCTGTCAGCACGTGGACGGGCATCCAGTACGCGGACGTGATCACGGGCCTCGCGACGACCGGCAACCTGCTGTACGTGAGCGACTTCTACGGTAACCGCGTGCGCGTCTACACGACGGACGGCGTGTGGCAGCGCGATATCGGCGTATCGGGCCCCGGTGCGCTGGCGCTCGATGCGGCTGGCAACCTGTGGGTCGCGCGCAAGAGTGCGGGTGTCGTCGCGCAGTTCAGCCCGACGGGCACGGCGATGAGCACGATCCAGATGGCGGCCCGCGCGCGGCCGGCGTCGCTGTATTTCGATGCGCCGCGCGGGCAGTTGCTGGTGGGCGACGAAGGCCCCGACATGAACATCAAGATCTACGCGCTCGTGGGCCAGCCCGTGCAGCGCGGCACGTTCGGCGTGCTCGGCGGGTATCTCGACACGACTTCGGGCATCAAGGGGCAGGTCGGCGACAAGCGCTTCACGCGCGTCGCCGGCATGGGCAAGGACGCGGCAGGCAACCTGTACGTGCTGAACAACGCGTGGGGTGGCGGCTGGGATCTCGGGCGCAATGGCAGCACCGACCTCCATTCGTACAGCCCGACGGGCGTGCTGCAATGGAAGCTGCAGGCGCTGAACTTCGAGGCCGCCGCCGCGCCCGATCCCGCCACCGACGGCGCGTTCTTCTACAGCGGCAACAACGTGTACACCGGCACCGCAGGCGGCACGTTCGTCGCGAACACGATCGATCCGTTCACCTATCCGAAGGACCCGCGCCTCGACATGAACGACTACCAGCGCGGTCAACATTTCGGCCAGCTCGCGCTCGTGAACGGCACGCGGATGCTGGTCGCGACCGGACAGAATCCGGGCAACTACAACATCTATCACTTCAACGGCGCGAGCGGCTACATCGCGATTCCGGACGGTTCGATCCCCGGCAAGCCGTTCAACACGACGCTGCAGGTGACGGCCGGCTTCTCGCTCGACGACAACGGCGACGTGTGGGCCGGGCTCGATCGCACGAACAACATTTCGCATTATCCGATGACGGGTTTCGACGCGACCGGGAAACCGACATGGGGCAAGCCGGTGCAGATTCCGATTCCGCGCACCGTGCTGCCGCTCACACGAATCATCTACCAGGCCGACAGCGACACGATGATCCTCGCGCAGGGCATCTCGGGCAGCTGGGACTGGACAGCGATGAACGGGCACATCGAGGTCTATCGCGGCTGGAAGGCCGGCAACACGAGTACGCCGAACGTCGCGATCAACCTGACGAGCGCGAATCCGAAATCGATGGCGGCGGCAGGCCACTACCTGTTCGTCGGCTACGTGCACACGGTGCCGAACGTCGACGTGTTCGACCTGAACACCGGCAGCCTCGTGACCACGCTGACGAATTCGAACACGTCGGCGATGGACGTCGGCAACGACGTCGACTCGATGTATGGCATCCGTGCGTACCTGCGCTCGACCGGCGAATACGTGATCACGAAGGACAACTACAACGGGTCGAGCCTCGTCGTGTATCGCTGGCATCCGTGATCAGGTATGCCGCGCCGCTTGGGCAAGCAGGGTTTCATGGCGCGCCGGGCACGCGGCCGTTCACCTCGCGTCCGTACATCGAGTCGGGCGTGTCGTGGCATTTCGCGCGCGTGTCCTGCAGCGAGCCGGTGAAACGGGGGGGCTTGCGGGCGCTCGTGATTGTCCATGAAGGTCGCGACGTCCCACGCTTGCTGATCGGTCAGCGTGCCGCCGAGCCCGAGCGGCATGTTGGCCTTCACGAAGCCGGCCGCGTTGCGGATGTCGCCCATGCCTGCGTCCCAGTTGAACGAGCGTGCACCCTAGAGCGCCCTAAAGACCGGCTTGCCGCCGCTCGATTGCACCTGGCCGTCCGCGCCGTGGCACAGCGTGCAGGCCTCGGGCGCGCGGCGGCGAGCAGCGCGGTGCCGGCCACGAGGCCGAGTGTCTTGAGCTCGCCTCGGCACGCATGCCGGTCGGACATGGCTCATCTCCCGGAATCGTTTGTGTGAGGGCGTGTCGCGTTGCCGTACGACGATGCTGCGTCGAGAATGCGTCGCCAGTCTAGCCACGCGCGCTCGATACGGAAAATCGCGATATCGGATCGGAGATATTCGGGGGCTAGCGCCGTGCGGCTCATAGTACCGATACCGGTTGTAGTGCAGTCCCGTCTCGTGGTCGTGGTACTGCCCCTGGAACCGGATAGGGTTAGCGATCGGCACCTTCCCCGAGGTCTTTCTGATTGCCTCCTGCGCAACACCCCACGCACGGTACTCCGCACTCCACGCAATCTCGCTGTGCTCATCAGTCAGCTCCTGCAGCGTGCCGAGGTGAGCGCACTGATACCACGCCAGGCAGTTGATGGCTGGTGCGGGCGGCGGCAGGGCAGCCATAGCGGGTCTTCATCCTGCCGGTAGTAATCGCCGTACTCGGGCTGGTCGAGCAATTCGACGGCTTCCTCGCGCACCGCCTGCGCTACCGGCACAAAGCTGCTGGGCTCGTAGACGTAGTGGGTGGTGCGCGCACCAAAGCCGTCTTCGTCGGCGATCTTGCTCTCCCACGCCAGCGTATCGCCATCCCAGCCATACAACGTGAAACCGCATTGCAGCTCGCGGTTGTGCTTCACGCGCTCGGCGCGGTTCCAGTGTGGCCCCGCTTCCCTTCTTTCCTCGTAGTGCGCCTGGCTGTGCTTGTATAGGCGCCGGCCGAGCGCGTCGTAGGTATAGTTGACCTTCAGGCGATCATCTTCGTAGTGGGTGAGGCGGTCGAACAGATCTCTGACTTTTCCTAGAGCCGCGAGGAAGGGGAGAGGCACGCTTACGGTCAGTTTGGGCCTGATGCGTCAATTTCCAATATTTTTCAAAAATCCATTCTCAATATTAAAGCGGACGTCGCCAAACCAGATGACATTCTTCTCCTCTTTAACAAGGATGGAATCGGCTGGTCGAGCCGCCGCCTCTGCCTGCAAGCGCTTAACAAGGGTGTCTCTCTCCATTCCCTTCCAGGCATCTCCAAGAAGATTCTCTATGCTGTTTAACGCGGCATTGCTCTCGCTGAGGCTTTGGTTGGCGTAGCTTAGACTGATGGAACGATCTACCAACAGGTATGCGAATATTGCGCATAATGTCGACAATGTGAATACTATAGAATGGTAAATGATTGATTTCATGGTTCGCCTAATTCCTTCCTGCATTGAATACATCCCTTGGGAAGGTTCTGCAGTGATTTGTATTCCATGGTGTCCAGCTATATGATTTTCGATCTACATTATTGGCAATGTCTATAGCGTATTCGGCAGCTTTTTTCTCATCCACCGTAACATTGCATTTGAGTTCGGTTTTAGTGCCTTTTCCTGCCTTCCTTGATAAGGCTTCACTTAGCACATCAAGTGACTTTTGAGTGGATTGACCGTCCGCGCCGAGAGACAGATTGGGGGTGCTTACCCGTCGTACGTTGCCGGAATTCGCTGGAAGTTTGGCCCCGATGATGCCTGGGTTATTTGGATTGTATCGACCGTACTCATAGTATTGCGTGACTTCGGTAGTGCTGTATACCAAAATGCCGGCATGTCCGCCAAGCCAAGTACTTGTTTTCCCATTCGCATACTCGATTGGATAATCAGGCTCCGGCTGCCGGCGGGGCTGCGGCGCGCACGCTGACCCCGGCTCAACCGCGCTGGATGCGCAGGCTTGGCAGGCTACTAGCCGCGAGTTGGGGCATGAGCGAGCGCAGATCATGGCGGTGTATCTTGGAAGATAGGGTTGACTATTGCGGCGATAGTTCGTTAATCGATGATTATTTCTCTTTTTGCACCATTTCCAAACCGAATTTGCGAAGCTTGTTGCGCTCTGGTCCTTCTTTGGGTAGCACTAAAGACAAGACGTCCACACCAAATTGAGCAATGGTCTGGGAATGTTTTTCGCCGGAGAACCACATTCGGCGGAAAACATCCAGTGCAACTTGGACAGGGTACTTTCTCGCGATCATATCCCCAACAGAGAATCGCAATTTCTCATTATTATATTCTTTTGAGTTATTGACTATGGATTCTAATAGGGTGCTTTCTTGGTCGGAGGTGAGCTTCTCGAATTCGTTATAAATTGCAGAAATGAAGTAATCTATGCCATTCTTGGAAAAAACTAGAGGGTTTGATAGCACCTCCAGATACAGTGAGAATATGTCCTTGGGAAGTGGTGAAACTAATAACGAAAGGTACTCTAACTCAAACGCAATCTCGGCTACCTCTTTTCGTCTGGGGTTAGCCGGTAAAGCGCGTATCCGAAGTCGGAGGTCGTTAACAGTAGTCGTCATGGTACAGCAACGTTAGCAGGGAGAGTCCATCATAGAGGTGGCACCAAGGATGCCAATCGCCGCAGCTCACGAATAGCGCTACGAACTCGAAGCGCCGCAAGATTTTGCGGCCATTCGCTCATCGCTTCACTTGCCAGTCTGGGTTTCTGTCTACTCCTTCCCGGCAAACATACTCTTGTACCAAACCCCTTTTGGATTGTTCAGCCAGTCAAATCTCTTATTCCTCGCGAGCGGACGAAAGGGTGAAAGGGGTATCCTATAGCGCCACAAAAGCACAATCAGTTCACGCATTGAATCGCTACTTAAATCTCTAATCGAGATATCCAATAATAAATCCCTTCCATCCCCCTTGATACTGCGGATGGCGGAAATGCCATTAAATCCATCGAACAACCTGCTTTCGTCGCATTTTGAATAAAAAGAACCTAGTCTAATTCTGATCAGCATATTAAAGCCTCAATAAATTCACCGCCTGTGACCGCCGGGATAGATATTGTCATAACGCTCTGGATATTGAACATCCCAGTGCGGTCCTCCATGAGCATCACCACCAGGCCCCGTAGGGACCCAAACGCCGCCTTTCTTGTCGCGCCACCCCCACCCTTTAGGTGATTTAACCCAGTCATCGCCGCCTTTGGGTGAGCAAAAACCTTCGGCCTTTCCTAGCTTTCCCGGAGCTTTCGGCACGTCTGGATCGTAAGCATTACTTCGTTCTTCCGGTAGGAGTCGTCGTACTCGGGTTGGTCGAGAAACTCGATAATAGGCGAGCAATCTGACGCGGTGTCGGTCCGGGCGCACGGTGGCGATGCGCTGGTTGAGCGCGTCGTACTCGTGCTGGAGCACGCTCACGAGCGGCTGGCTCAGGCGAGTGTAGTGCTGCTGCTCGCGCATCTTTTGGTGGTCGGTATGTAATCCATAATATCGTTGGTCCCTATCAACCATCCTTGACCTTCTCAGCTAAAGCGGTAGCAGATATACCGTCAGTCAAAGCTTGAGAGTACTGGTTACGACATGCCAACCCAGGATTCCTTAAGAGATAACAGCCTGGGGGGATAACTAGCCAAGAGAGGAATCTCCAGGTCGAATGTACCCAGAAGTTTTATCAGTTCGGCTGTCTTTTTGTGAAACTCTAGCCATGACCTAGAGGTCGAGCGTTGAGGGGCGATGTGCTCAGCGGCTTGGGGACGGGGCTGGGAACGCGTATTCCGGCAATCCCTTGCACCTAGCTGCCTTGCCGCCAAACCATTGGGTGCCATCAAAGCTACATGGCGAATGAAAATTGTCCTCCTCAAATCGACAGTCTGAAAATTCACAATTCAGGAAGCGGCAATCAGCGAAGTTAGATCCACGGAATACACAGTTAATGAATTTGGTGTCAACAAAAAGGCAGCAATTGAATAGCCCCCAGTACCAATTCAAATCTTCCAGGGAGCACGACAAAAAAACAGAATCAACATTTTTTCCGTCAAGCGAAAAATTTTTAAGTGTGCAATATCTGAGAACCGATCCTTCCAGCATCTTCGATAGCGACGATTCGTCGCTGAACTCTACATATTCGATTAGCATGTCAACCTCAATTTATTTAAGGTCAGGAGCGAGCGGAACGGGTGCTAGCTCCTAGTGAGTCCGTCGAGAAATTACGGCACCGGAATCAAGTTGCGTGGTGGGAACAGAACTCGTAGGCTTTCACTTATTATCCAATAAGCGATCCCAACTCCCGTCGCCGCGCCGGTTACTTTTGCTGCGGTGTTATCCGAGGTGGCGGATGTTACCGGCGCTGTCGCCGTACCACCTCCATCTCCGCCACATTTTGCAGCATATAACGCCTCGTCATCGGCAAGACTATCCTTCAACTCTTGAATGATGTCCTCATGCCCTTGCACGCTCAATCTCGGACGCGCACCAGGATGTGGTGGGTAATATGGGAGATTGCCGGGATTGGCCTTTACTTCACATATTCGTTTATTAATGTCCGCCTTCTTGTTCTGAATTTTTCTCTTCAGTTGCTGACATTCTGCACCATTGGGGTCAAGCTGGCGAACTAGACCAGTCGGGTCGGTATACATCATCGGATTGCCATTCACATAGTCATAGGCATTGGTGCCTCCAGCTAGCCCAATGGGATCCTTACTGATGTACCGCCCCACCTCCGGATCATAGTACCGATACCGGTTGTAATGCAGCCCCGTCTCATGGTCATGGTACTGCCCCTGGAAGCGGATGGGGTTGGCGATCGGTGCCTTCCCCGACGCCTTCCTGATCGCCTCCTGCGCGACACCCCAGGCGCGGTACTCGGCGCTCCACGCAATCTCGCTGTGCTCGTCGGTCAGTTCCTGCGGCGTGCCGAGGTGATCACACTGGTACCACGCCAGGCTATTGATGGCTGGTGCGGGCGGCGGCGGCAACCACAGCGGGTCTTCATCCTGCCGGTAGTAGTCGCCGTACTCTGGCTGGTCGAGCAATTCGATGGCGTCGTCGCGCACCGCCTGCGCCACCGGCACGAAGCTGCCCGGCTCGTACACATAGTGCGTGGTGCGCGCACCAAAGCCATCCTCGTCGGCGATCTTGCTTTCCCAGGCCAGCGTGTCACCATCCCAGCCGTATAGCGTGAAGCCGCATTGCAGCTCGCGGTTGCGTTTCACACGTTCGGCGCGGTTCCAGTGTGGCCCCGCCTCTCTTCTTTCCTCGTAGTGCGCCTGGCTGTGCTTGGACAGGCGCCGGCCGAGTGCATCGTAGGTGTAGTCGACCTTCAGACGCTCGTCTTCGTAGTGGGTCAGGCGGTCGAACAGATCCCAGGTGAAGCGGCCTTCCTTGCCGTTGTGCCAACGCTGCGTGAGGTTGCCGCGCGCGTCGTACTGGTAATGGGTGCCGGCGTATTGCTTGAGCAGGTTATCCAGCGCCTTGATGCGTGGCATGCGCTGGCGCTCGGCTTCGCGCTGCTCGGCCGGGTCGATGAGGTTGCTGGCCGGGTCGAAGTCAAACGTCTCGTGGCCCAGCCGGCTTTGCGCTTCGAGCAGGCGGCCCACCGGGTCGTAGCGGTAGGCAAGCTGGCCGCGCCGCGTGTCGTTGATGTCGGTGAGCTGGCCGCTGGCGTCGTAGCGGTAACGCCGCACCAGCAGGCGGTTGCCGCCTGCGGTGTGCGTGGGGGCGGGTGTGTCGCGCGCCAGCACCTGCTCCCTCAAGCGTCCCATGGCGTCCCACTGCTGCGTTTGCAGCAGGCGGTTGCCTTGCAGGCGCGCGACTTCGCGGTGCAGGTCGTCGCGCTCATAGCTGGCCAGCTCGCGCTCGTCGAGCTGCAGCGCCAGCAGGTGGCCACTGCCGTAGGTGAGCCAGCTGACGCGGTGGCCGTCCGGGCGCACGGTGGCGATGCGCTGGTTCAGTGCGTCGTATTCGTGCTGCCACACCCCGACCAGCGGCTGGCCCAGGCGGGTGTAGTGCTGGTGCTCACGCACCAGGTTGCCGGCCGGGTCGTGGAACCATTGCAGGCGGCTGTCGGCGTTGCTGGCCAGTGCCAGGTTGCCGTTGAGGTCGTAGGCAAAGCGTTCGATCTGCCAGTCCTGCTCGCGCGGACTCGCGTCGCCGGTTTGCAGCGCAGCGCGCCGCTCGGTGAGGCGGCCCATCGGATCGAAGGCGTAGGCGGTGATGCGCTGCCCGTCGATGGCGCGCGCCAGCTTGCCGGTCGCCTCCTCGTACTCGTAGCGCGTGATGGCACCGTCGAAGCCGGTTTCCGCCAGCAGACGGCCCACCGGGTCGTAGTGGAACTCGGCATCGCGCCCGTTCTCGTTGCGCAGCGCGGTGAGCTGGCCGAGCTTGTCCCACTGATAGCGCAGGGACTGGCCAGCGGCGTCCACGCGCTTGGCCAGCAGCCCGGCCTCGGTGTAGTCCCATTCGGTGCGCCGGCCCAGCGCATCGATGTGAGTCAGCAACCGGCCTTCGGCGTCGCGCTCGAAGTGCTCTTCTGTATCGTCCGGGTAGCGGATCGCGGCGAGCCGGCCGGCCTCGTGGCGGTAGCAGGTGACCTGGCCCGCTGCGTCGGTGAACTGGATGAGCTGGCCGCGCGCGTCGTAGGCCCATTCGCTGGCCTTGGCCGAGCAGTCCACGTAGCGAGTGAGCTGGCCGCTGCTGTTGTACTCGAGCTGCCTGGTCTTGCCGTTGGCATCGGTGATGCCGATCGGCAGGCCCATCAGGTTGTACGCGTACTCGGTCTTGTTGCCCAGCGGGTCGATGGCCTCCGTGAGCCGACCGCGGGTGTCGTAGTCGCGCAGCCAGAGGCCGCCCTCGGCGTCGCTGATCTTGATGAGCTGGTCTTTGCTATCCCACGCGTAATGCACGGTGGTGCCGTCCGCGCGGATGTGCTCCAGCAGGTTGCCGTTCTCGTCATAGGCGTAGCAGTCCTCGCTGCCGTCCGGGTGGATATGCTGGACGACGTTCTTCGCCTCATCGCGGAACAGCCATTCCTCACGCTGATCGGGGTGGATGATGCGGTACGTGTAGCCGAGGTGGTCGTAGTAGTGCCAGGTCTCCTGGCCATGGGCATCGGTGACGTAGGTAAGGCGGATGTTCTCGTCCCACTCCAGGCGGGTGTCGAAGCTGCCATCGTCGGCCCATTCGCGCACCGCTTTAGCATCCGCGCCCTCGCCCTGCCACACCAGGTTCATGCCGCGGCCGGTGCGGTCCGTGTAACGGGTGATCAGGTGGTGCTGGTACTGGTAGGTCCACACGGCAGCATTCTCGTCTTGTGCCAGCGTGAGGTCGCCCGCTTCGTCATAGCGGTACAGGCTCAGGCGGCGCAGGGGTTCGTGCTCGCCCATCAGCCACAGGCCGGTGATGCGGCCCGCTTCGTCCACCAGCGTGCCCAAGTGGGTATGCGGCTGACTGGGATCGTCCTGGTAGGTGATCAGGTCCGACAGCACCGCGCGATTGCCAACGCGGTGGTCGTAGCCGAGCAGCATGCCGGCGCCGCCGCGCAGTTCGATCCGCACCAGCAGGTAGCGCTCGCCGTGGCGCTGGTAGGTCTCACGACGTTCGTAGCCGCGACACAGCACCAACTCGTGATCGCGTACACGAACCAGCGTGAGGTCTTCGATGCGATCTTCATGGAACTGTCCGACCTTGGGCAGCGGGTAGTCGTGGCTGCGCCCGTCGGCGCCGTGGTAGCGCAGGCCTTCGCCCCGCACGTCGAAGCGCGTGGTGTATGGCGTGATCCAGCGCGCGCCCAGCTCGCCATCATCGAAAGCGCCCAGGCTGGAGCGGTAGGTACGCGTCCAGGCGATGGTAAATGGGCCGGGTAGCGTGAAGTCGGTGTGGCTGAGTGTTTCGCTGCCCGTGGCAAAGCTGATGCTGCCGCCGGTGCCTGACGGCGCTCCGATCTTGCACACGTTGGCGTCTTGGTCGGCCGGGCGTTCTTTGACGCGTGCCTCAAGTGATTCGCCTGGATGGAGCGATCCAGCCCGGCTCGTCGTATCGGTCTTGACATTGGCGGCCAGGTAACGGCTCGGCCCTCGCGCTTCGAGCGACCGATGCAATCCGGCGACGATCCACCCGACACTACCTTGCGTCGACGGATTGGCTTGCGCTCGTACCTGGCTGGCCAAGAGCGCGGCGAACTGGCGCAGTAGCTGGGCGTTTGCGGCGATCTTGGCGCGTGTTTCTTTTGAAAGGCTTTGTGCCGGGGCGCTCTGGCTTGTGGTTGCGGCATCGCGCTGAAACTGAAGCGCCGCGTCATAGAGGTTGGAAAACAAGTCGGAGGGGTCGCGCCACGACTTCCCTGATTCGCTTTTGCCGGGCGCTGTACCGACAACGTTGTTCGCCTGACTCAGGGTCTCCAGACCGCTGGCGAGATCCAGCACGAGGCTTTCGCCAAAGGTGGCGGCTTCATCCAGTAAACCGGGTAGCCTTTGTTGGGTCTGCTGTACAAAGTCGTCCAACTCGCCCCGAATGCTGCTGTTCAGATTGACCGTCAACGTGTTGAGCAGGGCCTCGCTGACCAGGGATTTTTCGCCAGTCAGTTCCTGTCGCGCGAGAAAAAGTGCAGGCCGCAGCGTCATGCGGGCAGGCGCGGTAGCCGGGGCCGGCATCAGACCGATCAGATTGATGCTCGCGATCGCCCAGTCCGAGGTATCACGGTCCTCGCGTGTGGTGAGGGTGACGATATCGCCTAGCAGGTCTGCCAGATTGAGGATGTTACGGACCGCTGGCAGATTGCCTGCAACGGTGCGCAGGCGATTCAGGGTCACTGCTCCATCGGTGATTGCGCGCAGCCATTGGCCAAATGCATCGATGGTCAGCGCCACGTCACCCAGTTGGATCTGGTTGAGCGGAGCGACTGTGACGGGACGTGCGGAAGATGCGGACGCTTCAGGTGCTTGGCTTGCCATCGGTGCTCCAGGAACTGAGCACCTACAACTACTGCCTCTAGTGAAGGAATGACTAGCAGCAGGCTCTCAGCATGTGGACGTACATGAAATTCTCCAGGCACAAGCGTGCGCAATTACTCGCGATTTGAATATAGGATCGATCTGAAAAGCCGTTTAGATGGGCGGCTAACTGTACAAAATTCATTTCAGCGCATACCCGATGGTTGCAATTTTGAGCGTGGGCCGCTGTTTGCCTGCCAGCCCACGCACACATCAGGACATCAGAACCTCAGAACGACACCGTCGTCGTCAGCGTGACGAGCCGCGGCTCGCCGACCGCGACGATCAGATTGCTGTTGCTCGACGGATAGTAGGTCTTGTCGAGCAGGTTCTTCACGTTGAGCTGAATGCGTGTCGGGAACTTGCCGATCGTCGTTTCATAGGCCGCGAAAGCATCGACGGTCACGTAGCCGGGCAGCGTGAAGCTGTTCGCGGTGTCGCCGGGCCGTGCGCCGACGAGCCGCGCGCCGCCGCCGAAGCGCCAGCGTCCGGGCAGGTTCGCGATCGCCGTGTCGTACACCGCGAACAGGCTGCCGGTGTGGCGCGCGACGTTGACGAGCGGCGTGTTGCTGTCGCGGTCGTTCGCGTTCGTGTACGCGTAGCTGCCGATCAGGCTCAGATGGCGCGTGAGCTGCCCAGCGACGTCGAGTTCGATCCCGCGCGAGCGCGCGGTGCCGATCGTGGACGTGATGTCGCCGACCGTGACCGCGACGTTGCGCTTGTCGATCTGATAGGCCGCGAGCGTGCCGGTGATGCCGGGCTTCAGGTTGAACTTCAGGCCGGCTTCCAGCACGCGGCCGAATTCCGGCGCGAGCGGCGCAGCTACGTTCGACGCGACGTTCGGCTTGAACGAGCGGCTCACGTTCGCATACGCGGTCAGCGACGGCGTGAGCGCATAGGCGAGCCCGAACTGCGGCAGCCACACGTTGCCGTGCGAGCGGTCGGCGAACACGAACGGCCGCCCCATTCCCGATTCCTGCTGCCAGTCCTCCCAGCGCAACCCGCCGACCGCGGTGAGCCGGTCGGTGATCTTCACGGAGTCTTGCACGATCATCGAGTACGTATGGACCTTCGAAAGCGAATCGCTCTGCTTCGTGCTTACCGTGCCGCCGGGCGCGAGCAGGCCGTATACGGGATCGTAGAGATCGAAGCCCCTGGTCGCGGTACCGCGGATCGTGTCGCCGCGGAAGCTGCGCTGCCGCTCGTATTCGCCTCCGATGTAGAGCGCGTGGTTCATTCCCGCGAGCGTCAGGTTGCCGAGCAGGCCGAGCGTCGCGATCTGGTCGGAGTCGTTGCGTCCGAGGTTGGCGTCGGACGTGCGCGATAGCGCGCCGGTCGTGCTGTTGAAGGCGGTCGCGCGGGTGATGTATTGATCGTAGCGGTCGCGGCCCCAGCCGTAGGTCGCGCGCACGCGCCATGCGTCGGAGAAGCGGTGCTCGATGCGCGCGCGCAGCGTTTCCTGGATCCCGCTGCTTTGCGCCCACGCTTCCTCGTAGCGGCGATAGAGCAGCGCATCGTCGGGGCGGCCGTTCACGAGCACGGTGCCGCGATCGAACGGCATCGTGTAGTCGACGTACTGGTAGCTGACGTCGATCGACGTGTTCGCGTCGTGCCACGACAGCGCGGGCGCGATCAGCGCATCGCGTTGGCGGCCGAAGCTGCGCCAGTAGCGGCTCGTGTCGTATTCGCCGGTGAGCCGGAACGCCAGCGTGCCGCCCGCGACCTGGCCCGGCTTGCCGAGCGGGCCGGTCAGGTCGAACTGCGCGCCGCTGCCGCCGTGGCTCGTGCGCGAGGCCGAGATCGAGCCGCCGAATGTTTCTTCCGGCTTGCGTGTGACGAGGTTGATCACGCCGCCCGGGTCCTGCATCCCGTACAGCAGCGAAGCGGGGCCCTTCAGCACTTCGACGCGGTCGATCGTCGCGAGGTAGCTGTGCAGCACCGGCGTGCGCACGCCGTCGACGAGCACGGAACCGTCGTTGTTCGAGCCGAAGCCGCGCTTGATGAACGCGTCACGCGTGCCGCCGAGCGTGTTGGTCTGCGTCACGCCGCTGATGTTGCCGAGCACGTCGTCGAGCGAACGCGCCTGCTGGTCCTGCATCACGCTGCTGCTGACCACGGCGACCGATTGCGGAATCTCCTTGAGCGGACGATCGTCGCCGCCGGCGACGCTGCTGGTGCGCGGCTGGTAGCCGACGGTCGGATCGGTGGCCGCCGACGCGCTGACGCTGATCGTCGGCAGTTCGCGTTCGGGCGGCGCGGGCGTCGACGAGCGCGAGGGCGCGGCCGGCGAGGCCGTGGCGGCAGGTTCGGCATCCGCATGCGCGCCGCTTGCGACGCAAAGGGTGATCAGGGCAGGCAGGCTCGCGCGCCACGGACGCAAGGTCCGCGCGCGGCGGGGCGGTCGACGGGATGGCATGAATCGATGAATGGACGGAGTGCTAAGGATGAAGGCGCGGGCCGCGGCGCTTCACTGATTCGCCGAGGCAGGACGCGCATGATATATGTAATGAGAATCGTTTGCAATTGTAACGAGGCCGATATGGACCGTGCATCGCGATTGCCGGGTCTTCGGTCGTCTGCTACCGTAGCGGCCAAAATCAGACGCAGTGAAATTCAATGAGAGCCGGGGGCCGCACCATGCCATCTTCCTGTCACGTCGCGTGCAGCGCGATGTTTCGCACCGCCGCCGACCATGCAGGTGGTGAAGTGACCGCAGCCGCGTTCCGCGATTCGAACGAATAAAGCAACAGCAGCACGATCGTCCGGCGTGGCGCCGGGCAGCCGGCGTCGCGCCTCGGTCAACGACTTCAACCACAACGCTTGACGGGAGACCACCCATGAAAAAGATTCCCGCGCCGTTCATGACGGCCGCGTTGGCCGCATGCGCGCTGCTGGCGGGCGTATACCAGGCCGCCTGCGCCGCGCCGGCCGCCGAGCCCGCGATCGACGCGCACTACGGCACCGTGATCGAGGCCTATACGCAGGACATGGCCGCCGCGAAGACGAAATACGACGGCAAGCGCCTCGCGTTCGTCGGCGCCGTGATCCGGATGGGCAGCGACCCGGGCGGCACGTACTTCGGTGCGTTGACGACCGACGGCGAACAGTTCGATACGCATTTCGACGTGGCCGACCAGGCCGCGCTGAAACCGAAATTCCCCGGCGGCGAGATCAAGCCGTTCACGGCGTCCGCGAATTTCCGCTTCAGTTGCGAGAACGAAGGCTATATCGACGCGCCGGTGCTGCCCGGGTTGAAACTCTCGCATTGCCGGCTCGCCGATTGATCGACGGGCGATGTCCGGCGATCAGAACTTCTGCTGGATGCCGGCCATCACACCGAGCTGATTCATCCCGGTGCCGACCGTCCCGCCGGCGGCGACCGCGTTCGCGGCCAGCGTGCTGTTGAACATATAGCCCACCGACGTATAGACGGTCGTCCGCTTCGACAGGAAATAGTTCGCCCGGCCGACGAAGAGCGTGGCGTTCGTGCCGCCTTCGCTGTTTTCGCGGCGTTGCAGGTAGCGCACGCCTTGCAGGTCGAGCGCGAGGTAGGGTGTCGCGTAGTACGTGCCGCCGGCGAACACGATGTCGGCCTGCAGGTGTGCGGCCGCCGCGAGGTTGCGGCGGATCCAGCCGGCGCCGAGTTTCGCGGGGCCGATCTTCACGTAGCCGGCGACGATGTCGCGCGTGTCGGTGTACGCCGGATTGTTCAGCGGCGCGAGCGCGCCGCCGCCGCCGCGCATCACGTCGTGCGATGCGGCGACCCCGAAATTGCTCGCGTCATAGGCGAGCATCGCCGTGTATTGGCGGCAGGCTACGATGTCGCCGGGCACCTGTCCCCCGCAGCCCGTCGCGGACGGTCCCGCCGGCCCGGCCGCGTCGCGGCCGAAGCTGTAGGTCGCGCCGAGCGTCACGCCGTGGAACGTGCCCTTGTAGCCGATCGCATTGTCGCTGCGCGCGTTCGGCAGATACGAGTCGAAATCCGCCATCGAATGAATCGACGGGCCGATCACGTCGGCATTGGTCAGCACGATCATCGACATGTTCATCTGGCGGCCGAGGGTCAGCGCGCCGAAGGGACTGTTCACGCCCACGTTCGCCTGCCGCCCGAACAGACGCCCGCCGTAGTTCAGCGCACCGGTGCCGGGCTGGAAGCCGTTTTCGAGCACGAAGAACGCCTGGTAGCCGCCGCCGAGATCCTCCGTGCCTCGCAGGCCCCAGCGTGACGGCACTTCACCGGTCAGCGTCGGCATCCCGGTGAACGTCCCGCCGTGTGCCGCATTGTTGTAGTAGGACACGCCGGTATCGATGATCCCGTACAGCGTGACGCTGCTTTGCGCACAGGCCGGTCCGGCCAGCGCCATCGCCGTCGCGAATACGACGCCCAGTTTCGTTTTCATGGCTGTCTCCAAACAGTATGTAGATATACTTATCGATTTTTCAGGCCCGGAAATGTCCGGAATGCCGACGGGTATATCGGCAGGACTGCGGGCGTCGCGCGTTACGAGATCGCCGGGTCGCGCTGCCGGTGCGGTGCCGCGGCGCGCCCGCCCGCCACGGCGACGGCGATCGCCGCGCCGGCCATCGGCACGAGGAACGCGAGATAGAGATGGGACACGGACCAGCCGTCGTCCAGCAGCGCGCCGACCGTCATCGGCGACAGGATCGCGCCGAGTCGGCCGATGCCGACCGCGAGACCGATGCCGGTCGTACGGATCTCGGCGGGATAGGGCGTCGGCGACAACGCATACATGCCGGCCACGCACGCATTGATCACGGCACCGAGGAACACCCCGACGGTCATCCCGATGCCGAGCGAGCCGGTGTTCATGCCGAACACGACCATCAGCGCGCCGCCCAGCAACAGCGTCGCGCCAAGCAGGTTGCGCAGGCCGAACCGGGTGGACAGCAAACTGAAGAGCGACGCGCCCGCGATGCCGCCGAGGTTGAGCAGCACACCACCGGTCACGCCCTGCGATGCCGACAGCCCGGCCTGGACCAGCAGCTTCGGCGTCCAGCTCACGACGAAATAAAAGCTGCCCATCACGAGAAGGAACGCGACCCACAGCGCGATCGTGCGGCGCGTGAGCGGCGCGCGCAGCACGGCCGTCCAGCTCGACGCGGGGTTCGTCGTGTCGATGGATGCAGTCACGGCCGGCAGCGCGTCGATCGGCGTGCGCTTCATTCTCGCGAGGATGCGGTTGATTTTCTGCAGCGCGTCGTCCGGACGCCGTGCCAGCAGGAAGTCGAGCGATTCCGGCAGCAGTGCGAGCACCATCGGGATCGCCGTCAAGGTCAGGATGCCGCCGAACGCGAACACGCTGCGCCATCCCCACGTCGACAGCAGGTAGCCGGCGATGACCCCGCCGGCGGTGGCGCCGATCGCGTAACCGGTCGACTGCATGCCGATCGCGGCGCTGCGCCATTTGTTCGATGCGTATTCGCCGCTGATGACGGTCAGGCTCGCCAGCATGCCGCCGATGCCGAGCCCCGTGTACGCACGTGCGATCGCGAGTTGCAGCGTGCTGTGCGTGGCCGCGCAGGCGAGCATCCCGGTCGAGATGACGGCGAGGCAGAACAGGATGATGCGGCGGCGGCCGATGCGATCAGCGAGCGGCGCGATCAGCACCGAGCCGATCCCCATGCCGGCGAGCCCCGCGCTCAGCAGCAGGCCGATTTCCTTGCCGCTCAGTTTCCACTCGGCGGCCAGGTGCGGCGCGGCAAACGCGATGGCCAGCACGTCGAAGCCATCGAGCATGTTCAGCACGACGCAGGCCGTGACCGCCATCGTCTGGAACGTGCTCATCGGTGATGCGTCGATCGTATTGCGGATATTTGCACTCACGTCAAAGACCCTTCATAAAAAATAGTATGACTAATCGAATTGGAAAAAATCGAAGCCGGTTTTGGCGAGCAGGGCGAATGCGAACGCGAATGCGTGTGCTGTCTGCCAACCGCGGTGAATGCCTGCCGCGACCGTCAGGCGTCGTTCGCGTAACCGTCGCGCCGGCGCGACGGTTACGCGGGTTCGGGTTGTTGCAGCAGCCGCTGGATCACGCGCCGCGCGCGATTGGGGCCCGCGTCGACGTGAATGTCGATCTGGTGGCTGTCCGGAAACCGAAGCTGATTCCGGTATTGCGCTTCGATCACGGTCTTGTCTTCATCGAACGTCGCCGCGGATTGCTCGATGACCGTTTGCGCGACACGTTCGACGTCGTATTGCGGATTGGTCGCGACGGTCCAGAAATAGTGCGTCGTGGTGTCCGTCTCTGGCGTGATGCCGTGGAAGCCGCGCATGTGAAAGCCACCGCGCGCGGGATCGAGCAGGTCGCCGGTGCCGGCGTCCATCGCGCCGGTCCAGATCCGGATATGCGACACGTGGAATTCGATTTCCTGCCAGCGATCGACCCGGCCCGCGAACGGCCATGCGGCCGTGTAGGTCGGCGGCGGGTCGGAGTCCGGCATCCGGCGGACCAGCGTCACCGTGTCGCCGTCGCTGCTGACGCGGGTCTCCGCGCCCATGTGCAGTGGCGCATTGCCGCCGATCGTTTTCAGGTGGACATAGCCGAGGTGGCTCAGATCCATCAGGTTGTCGTGAATCAGCTGATACGGTGCGTCGTAATGGTAGTTGCCGCCGCCGAACCGGTATTGCGGATCCGTGTGGAACGCATAGCGCGGCGGCGCGCAGGTTGGTTGGGCGTGCGCATCGGCGCCGATCCAGATCCATACGATCGCGTCCTGTTCCCGCACCGGATACGACGACACACACGCCTTTGCCGGAATCCGGTCCTGCCCGGGAATCTCCACGCAGGCGCCGTCGCGGTCGAACAGCAGGCCGTGATAGCCGCAGCGCAGGCCGCGCGCTTCGAGCGAGCCGCACGACAGCGGCAGCGACTTGTGGCAGCAGCGATCTTCCAGCGCACCGACTTCCCCGGACGGCAACCGGAACAGCACGACCGGGCGGCCGAGCAGCGTGCGGGCGACGGGTTTGTCCGTCAGTTCGGACGACAGCGCGGCGACCCACCATCGGTCGACCGGGAATCGAGTTGTGTTGATGGGTGGCCGGGCAGGCTGCTCCATTGATCGTCTCCAGTATTGTGATTGGCCGCCGCGTGTCGGGCGGTCCGTCTACAGGTCGAGTACCAGCAGATCGCTTCGCGATCGCGAGCAGCACGGCATGAACTGGTCGCCGGCCGCTTGTTCCGCTTCCGTCAGATACGAATCGCGATGATCGGGCTCGCCTTCGAGCACACGCGTCACGCAGGTGCCGCAGACGCCTTGCTCGCACGACGTGAGCACATCGACGCCGTTGGCTGCCAGCGCGGCGATGACCGTGCATTCGGCCGGCACGTCGATCACCTTGCCGCTGCTCGCGATGCGGACCTGGAACGCGCGATCCGCGCCGGACGACGCAACCGCGCCGCCGAAGAACTCGTAATGCAGCCGCTCGTCGGCCCAGTTGTGCTCGCGCGCGGCGTTCAGCACCGCGTCCATGAAGCCGCGCGGGCCGCATACGTACAGGTGCGTGCCGTCAGGCGCTGCGGCGAGTACGGCGGGCAGGTCGAGGCGTTGCGCGGGGTCGCCGTCGTCGACGTGGAAGCGGGCGCGGTCGCGGAACCCGGCTGCTTTGATCCGCTCGACAAAGGCCATGCGATCGGTCGAACGCGCGCAGTAGTGCATGGCGAAGGGCGTGCCGGACGAGAACAGCCGTTCCGCCATGCAGAGAATCGGCGTGACGCCGATCCCGCCCGCGAGCAACAGGTGGTGCGGCGCGTCGGGCGCGAGCGGAAATTGATTGCGCGGGATGCCGATCCGTACGGTATCGCCTTGCCGGACGTCATCGTGAATCGTGCGCGACCCGCCGCGACCCTCGGCATCGCGCAGCACCGCGATCTGGTAGCGATCGCCGGGTTCGGGGTGGTTGCACAGCGAGTACTGGCGCACGAGCCCGCCCGGCAAATACACGTCGATATGCGCGCCGGCGTCGAAGCGCGGCAGGGGCGACCCGTCATCGCTGACGAATTCGAAACCGCAGATGTCGCGCGCTTCCTGCCACTTGCGGGCCACCCGGACCGTCAGCGTCGCGGCGCTCATGACGCCTCCTTGATCTGCGCGACCGGAATCACGGGCCGCTGCGGACTCGATGCGCTTTCGTCGGCGAGCAGCCGCTCGATCACCTTGCGCGACAGCACGCCGCCGGCGTCGATGTTGAGCTTGAGCAGCTTGCGGCCCGGCCACTGCTCGAGGTTGAGTTGCTGGCGCTCGAGCATCTCGAGATCCTCGGCGAAGATCTTGCCCTGACCGTCGCGGATCTCGGCGGTCAACGCGTGATCGTCGGGCCGGAAGTTGCGCGCCATCCCCCAGAAATACCAGATCGACGTGTCCGTCTCCGGCGTGATGAAGTCGACCACGATCGACGACGCTTTCAGCTCGGCCGGCGCGTCGTAGCCTCCGTGGCCTGCGTGCGCGACGCCCACTTCGATCATCACGTGGCTCGGTGGCGTGAAGCGGCAGATCTGCCAGCGGTCGACGGCCACGTCATCGGCCAGCCCGTTGCCGCGCAGCGCCATCCGCCAGAACGGCGGCGGCATCACGTTCTCCATGAAGCGGCTCGTGACGACTTCGTCGCCGTTGGCGGTCGTCTTCGGCGGCGCTTCGTCGATTTCCTTCTGGCCGATGCTCGTCGCATGCACGTAGGTCTCGTGCGTGAGGTCCATCAGGTTGTCGATCATCAGCCGATAGTCGCAACGGATGTGATACAGGCCGCCGCCGTATGCCCAGGCAGGATCTTCGGCCCACTGGAGCGCGGGCAGCTTGTCGGGGTCTGCCGCGGACGCATCGCCGGGCCACACCCAGACGAATCCATACCGCTCGACCACAGGAAAGCTGCGGATCGGCGGAAAGCCGCCGACGCGCTGGCCCGGCATGCCGGCCGTCTTGCCGTTGCAGCCCATTTCCAGCCCGTGATAGCCGCACACGAGCACGCCGTCGCGCACGAATCCCAGCGACAGCGGCGCGCCGCGGTGCGGGCAGAAGTCTTCGAGCGCGGCGACCCGGCCGTCCGCCGCGCGGTAGAACACCATCGACTCATTGCAGATCTTGCGGCCCAGCGGCTTGCCGTCGATTTCATCGGGCGTGCACGCGACATACCAAGCGTTCTTGAGAAACACGTTCTTCGTCTCCTTCAGGGCGGTGCCGCCGGTGCGCGGCAACTCTTCATTCCGTGTACTGAATGAGATTCAGTGTACTTATTGATGTTGGTCAGGGCAAGGCGAGCGGTATACTGGTTTTCCCGGGAAATGGCGCGACGCAGCGCCATGCCGTCGGCGCACGCAACAGCGTGCGCCGCCTATGTCATCGACTCATTCATGGAAAAAACGAATCCCGCCGACGCGCCGGCTTTCCCGCTCGACCTGTACGACGAACCCGGGCACCTGATCCGGCGCGCGCACCAGATCGCGGTTGCGATGTTCTACGAGAAGCTTGGCCGGGACGTGACGCCCGTGCAGTACGCGGTCCTGCGGATGCTCTACGAGTGTCCGGGGCTCGATCAGGTGACGCTCGCGCAGCGAGTGGCGCTCGATACGTCGACGACCGCGGACCTCGCGGTCCGGCTCGAAGCGAAAGGATTGATCGTTCGCGAAGTGTTACCGCGGCGTCAGCGGCGCTTGTTGCTGACGCCGGCGGGTGTCGAGCTGCTCACGCACCTGATTCCGTCGGTGCAGGAACTGCGCGCCGGCCTGTTCGACGGCATGGGGGAGGACGATTCGCGGGAACTGATGCGCCTGTTGCGCAAGTTCGTTCATTTGAACAACGAGCAGAGCCGTGCGCCGCTGCGGGTCGGCGAGGAGTCGTAGCGGCTGATTTCCGCGCGATGGAAGAGCAGATGCGGCAAGGCGGCAGCAGCTTCGCGCCGCCTGCCTGCATTATGGGCGTGACGCTTCCCCTTCCAGCCGCCGCACCGCTTCCGCGACTTCGTTCCTGAAGCGCACGAGCGCCGCTTGTTCCGGCGCGGGCGGCTGCACGGCGGCCCAAAGCATGTCCACGAGCTGGGTGGCCGTCGTTTCCGTATCGAGCTTGCGGTGCCCGAGGATCGCATCCCACAGCACGTGCTCGATCGGCCCGAACACCATCGAGCGCAGCAGGCTCAGCGGCATGTCGCTGCGTACCTGCCCGGCCGCCTGGCCGCGCGCCAGTACGTCCATCAGCGGCGCCGTGTAGCGGCGCTGCAGCGCGGTGAGCTCGTCGCTCAACGCATGCTGCTTCGCCCGCCCTTCCGACAGCACCAGCGCGCACAGCCCGGTGCCGTTCACCAGCATCAGCCGCAGGTGCGTGCGCACGATGAACGCGAACTGCTGCTGCACCGACGCTTCCTGCGGCATCCCGAGTTCGAACGCGGCAATGATTTCGTCATACCAGTCGGCAATCACGCGCGCGCACAGCTCGCGCTTGCCGCGGAAGTAGCTGAACACCGTCGCCTCCGATACGCCGACGCGCTGCGCGATCTCGGCGGCCGTCGCATGCTCGTAACCCTTTTCGGCGAACACTTCACGACCGGCGCGCAGGATGTCCTGCACGCGCTGCTGGGACTTGCGCCCGGCAGGTGCGCGCGACGGCTCGGGGTGGTCGGCTTTGGCGGTGGCGGTCATGGTGTCGGCGGTAGCGGCTGTCATGCTGCAATGATATCTGAGTGGCACTCAAAAAACTATTGACGACAAGCCGGACGAGGCGCGAAACTGTGCAAAATTTACGCTGTATTGGCTTAATGAATCGACGCATTGATCCGATTTGAGCGACACTCAGAAATCGGCGCGTGCGACCCACTTTCTGGAGACGGAGGAGACATGATCAACCTGCCCGGTGTGCAATTCATGCTCGGTGAAGACATCGAGATGCTGCGCGACGCCGTCGCGACGTTCGCGGCCAAGGAAATCACGCCGCGCGCGGCGGAAGTCGACCGCACCGACCAGTTTCCGATGGATCTGTGGAAGAAGTTCGGCGATCTCGGCGTGCTCGGCATGACGGTCGCCGAGGAATACGGCGGCGCGAACATGGGCTACACCGCGCACATGGTCGCGATGGAAGAGATCTCGCGCGCATCGGCGTCGATCGGCCTGTCGTACGGCGCGCACTCGAACCTGTGCGTGAACCAGATCCACCGCAACGGCACCGAGGCGCAGAAGCAGAAATATCTGCCGAAGCTCGTGTCGGGCGAACACATCGGCGCGCTCGCGATGAGCGAGCCGAACGCGGGTTCCGACGTCGTCAGCATGAAGCTGCGCGCGGACAAGCGCGGCGACCGCTACGTGCTCAACGGTACGAAGATGTGGATCACCAACGGCCCCGACTGCGACACGCTCGTCGTCTACGCGAAGACGGACATCGATGCCGGCCCGCGCGGCATCACCGCGTTCATCGTCGAGAAGGGGATGAAGGGCTTCTCGGTCGCGCAGAAGCTCGACAAGCTCGGCATGCGCGGATCGCACACGGGCGAACTCGTGTTCCAGGACGTCGAGGTGCCGGAGGAGAACATCCTCGGTCAGCTCAACGGCGGCGTGAAGGTGCTGATGAGCGGCCTCGACTACGAACGCGCGGTGCTGTCGGGCGGCCCGACGGGCATCATGGCCGCGTGTCTCGACGCGGTGGTGCCGTATATCCACGACCGCAAGCAGTTCGGCCAGTCGATCGGCGAATTCCAGCTGATCCAGGGCAAGGTCGCCGACATGTACACCACGTTCCAGGCGTGCCGCGCGTACCTGTATGCGGTCGGCCGCCATCTCGACTCGGCGGGCAGCGACCACATCCGCCAGGTGCGCAAGGATTGCGCGGGCGTGATCCTCTACACGGCCGAGAAGGCGACGTGGATGGCCGGCGAGGCGATCCAGATTCTCGGTGGCAACGGTTACATCAACGAATACCCGGTCGGCCGTCTGTGGCGCGATGCGAAGCTGTACGAGATCGGCGCCGGCACGAGCGAGATCCGCCGCATGCTGATCGGCCGCGAGCTGTTCGCGGAAACGATGTAACGCCCCACGTCACGCGAACGGAGCCCCGTCGATGCCGATCATCGAATCGAAACTGAACCCGCGTTCGGAAGAATTCCGCGCGAACGCCGCGGCGCTGGAGGCGGTCGTCGCCGACCTGCGCGCGAAGATCGAACAGCTCGCGCAAGGCGGCGGCCAGGCCGCGCGCGACAAGCATCTGTCGCGCGGCAAGCTGCTGCCGCGCGACCGTATCGCGCAGCTGCTCGATACGGGTGCGCCGTTCCTCGAGCTGTCGCAGCTCGCGGCGAACGGCATGTACAACGACGACGCGCCAGGCGCGGGCGTGATCACCGGGATCGGCCGGATCGCGGGCCGCGAGTGCGTGATCGTATGCAACGACGCGACGGTCAAGGGCGGCACCTACTACCCGATGACGGTCAAGAAGCACGTGCGCGCGCAGGAAATCGCCGCGGAAAACCGGCTGCCGTGCGTGTACCTCGTCGATTCGGGCGGCGCGAACCTGCCGAACCAGGACGACGTGTTTCCCGATCGCGACCACTTCGGCCGCATCTTCTTCAACCAGGCAACGATGTCCGCCGCGGGAATCGCGCAGATCGCGGTCGTGATGGGCTCGTGCACGGCGGGCGGCGCGTATGTGCCGGCGATGAGCGACGAGTCGATCATCGTGAAGAACCAGGGCACGATTTTCCTCGGCGGCCCGCCGCTCGTGAAGGCCGCGACCGGCGAGGAAGTGAGCGCGGAGGATCTCGGCGGCGGCGACGTGCACACGCGCCTGTCGGGCGTGGCCGACCATCTCGCGCAGAACGACGCGCATGCGCTGTCGATCGCGCGCAACATCGTCGATCATCTCGCGCCGAAGATCGCATCGCCGGTGGCGGTGCGCGAACCGAAGCCGCCGCGCTACGACGCGAAGAGCCTGTACGGCGTGATTCCGGTCGACACGCGCAAGCCGTTCGACGTGCGCGAGGTGATCGCGCGCATCGTCGACGATTCGGAGTTCGACGAATTCAAGGCGCGCTTCGGCACGACGCTCGTCACGGGCTTCGCGCACATCTGGGGCCATCCGGTCGGGATCGTCGCGAACAACGGCATCCTGTTTTCCGAATCGGCCGTGAAGGGCGCGCATTTCATCGAGCTGTGCTGCCAGCGCAAGATTCCGCTCGTGTTCCTGCAGAACATCACGGGTTTCATGGTCGGCCGCAAGTACGAGAACGAAGGCATCGCGCGCCATGGCGCGAAGATGGTGACGGCCGTGTCGAACGCGAAGGTGCCGAAGTTCACGGTGATCATCGGCGGCTCGTTCGGCGCGGGCAACTACGGGATGTGCGGCCGCGCATTCGGCCCGCGTTTCCTGTGGATGTGGCCGAACGCGCGGATCTCGGTGATGGGCGGCGAGCAGGCCGCGTCGGTGCTCGCGACCGTGCGCCGCGACGGCATCGAGGCGAAGGGCGGTTCGTGGTCGAGCGACGAAGAAGAGGCGTTCAAGCAGCCGATCCGCGACCAGTACGAGCGCCAGGGGCATCCGTATTACGCGAGCGCGCGGCTGTGGGACGACGGTGTGATCGACCCTGCGCAGACGCGCGACGTGCTGGGCCTCGGCCTTGCCGCGTCGATGAACGCGCCGATCGACGATACGCGCTTCGGCGTGTTCCGGATGTAACGAGCGAGGGGCGGACGATGCGATACGAAACCATCAAGGTCAACGAAGCAAACCGCGTGGCGACCGTCACGCTCGCGCGGCCCGACGTGCGCAACGCGTTCAACGAGACGACGATCGCCGAGCTCACCACCGCGTTCGAGTGGCTCGATGCGCACGCCGGCGTGCGCGCGGTCGTGCTCGCGGCGGAAGGCGCGGCGTTCTGCGCAGGCGCGGACCTGAACTGGATGAAGAAGATGGCCGGTTACTCGGACGACGAGAATCATGCCGATGCGCGCAAGCTCGCGCGGATGCTCGAGGCGATCCATCGCTGCGGGAAGCCGGTGATCGCGCGCGTGCACGGCGACGCGTATGCGGGCGGCGTGGGCCTCGTCGCGGCGGCCGACATCGCGATCGCCGCCGAAGGCGCGAAGTTCTGCCTCTCCGAAGCGCGGCTCGGGCTGATTCCGGCAACGATCGCGCCGTACGTCGTGCGCGCGATGGGCGAGCGCGCTGCACGTCGCTACTTCACGACGGCCGAAGTGTTCGACAGCGCGCGCGCCGCGTCGCTCGGCTTCATTCACGATGCCGTGCCGGCCGAGGCGCTCGACGAAACGGTCGCGAAGCTGGCCGCGACGCTCGTCGCGAACGGCCCCGATGCGGTGCGTGCGTGCAAGCGGCTCGTCGCCGACGTGGCCGGCCGGCCGCTCGACGCGACGCTGATCGACCAGACCGCCGACTGGATTGCGCGGACCCGCGCCGGCGCGGAAGCGCGCGAAGGGATCGCGTCCTTCCTCGAGAAACGCACGCCTTCGTGGCGTGAATGACGGCGTGCCCCTAACTTTCCGGACGACACCGAAGCCATGTTCGACAAGATTCTGATCGCCAACCGCGGCGAAATCGCCTGCCGCGTCGCCGCGACGTGCAAACGTCTCGGGATCGCGAGCGTCGCCGTCTATTCCGACGCGGACGCGAACGCGAAGCACGTCGCAGCGTGCGACGAAGCCGTGCACATCGGCGGCTCGGCGGCCGCGGACAGCTACCTGCGCATCGAGCGCATCATCGAGGCCGCGCGCGCGACCGGCGCGCAGGCCATCCACCCGGGTTACGGTTTCCTGTCGGAGAACGAGGATTTCGCGCACGCGTGCGAAGCGGCCGGCATCGCGTTCATCGGGCCGCCGGTCGACGCGATCGCGGCGATGGGTTCGAAGGCCGCCGCGAAGGCGCTGATGCACGCGGCCGCGGTGCCGCTCGTGCCCGGCTATCACGGCGACGACCAGGATGCAGCCCACCTGCATCGCGAAGCCGACGCAATCGGCTACCCGGTGCTGCTGAAGGCGAGCGCGGGCGGCGGCGGCAAGGGCATGCGCGTGGTCGAGCGCTCCGACGACTTTCCGGCGGCGCTTGCGTCGTGCCAGCGCGAGGCCGCGAGCAGCTTCGGCAACGATCGCGTGCTGATCGAGAAATACCTGACGCGCCCGCGTCACGTCGAGGTGCAGGTGTTCGGCGACACGCACGGCAACACCGTCTACCTGTTCGACCGCGACTGCTCGGTGCAGCGCCGTCACCAGAAGGTGCTCGAGGAAGCGCCGGCGCCGGGGCTGCATGAAGACGTGCGCCAGGCGATGGGCGAGGCGGCTGTCGCGGCCGCGCGTGCGGTGAATTACGTCGGCGCGGGCACCGTCGAATTCATCATGACGGGCGAAGCGTTCTACTTCATGGAAATGAACACGCGCTTGCAGGTCGAGCATCCGGTCACCGAGATGGTCACGGGGCTCGATCTCGTCGAGTGGCAACTGCGCGTGGCATCGGGCGAGCCGCTGCCGCTGCAGCAGGACGAACTGCGCGTGCACGGGCATGCGATCGAGGCGCGTCTCTATGCGGAGAATCCGGCGCGCGGCTTCCTGCCGTCCACCGGCACGCTGAAGCACCTGCGGCTGCCGGAAGGCGTCGAGTTCGCCATCGGCGCGCCAGTGCGCATCGACAGCGGCGTGCGCGAGGGCGACGCGATCACGCCGTTCTACGATCCGATGATCGCGAAGCTGATCGTGCACGGCGCGGACCGCGCGGAAGCGCTCGGCCGGATGCTGCGCGCGCTGCGTGCGTGCGAGGTGGTCGGCCTGCACACGAACGCCGCGTTCCTGCAGCGGATCGTCACCTGCGAGCCGTTCGCGATCGCCGATCTCGACACGGGCCTGATCGAGCGCAACCACGATGCGCTGTTCGCGCCGCAACAGCCGCCGCGCGCGACGCTCGCGCTGGCCTGTGCGGCGCTGCTCGCGCGCGAACGCGACGCGGGCGCACGGGAAGGCGCGTCGCCGTGGCGTGCGCTGCCGGACTGGCGGCTGAACGGCGGCTATCGCCGCACGCTCGAGTGGCATGCGCCCGAACGCGAAGCGGACGTGACGGTCACCTACGAGGACGACGGCGGCAGCACGCGCCTCGCCGCCGGCGACGCGGCCGCGCAGCCGTTCGCGTGGACGCGCGGCGCAACGCCGCTCGACTTCGACGTGACGCTCGACGGCGTGCGCAGCAGCGGCCGCGTGTATGCCGACGGCGACAGTTTCCACGTATTCACGCAGGGTGTCGCCGAGACCTTCGAATGGCGGAACGTGCTTGCGCACGCGGGCGATGCCGAGCATGGCGGCGGCCGCCTCACTGCGCCGATGCCCGGCAAGGTGATCGCGGTGCTGGTCGAGCCGGGCCAGAAGGTCGAGGCCGGCACGCCGCTGATCGTGATGGAAGCGATGAAGATGGAGCACACGATCGGCGCGCCGGGTGCGGGCGTCGTCGCCGAAGTGCTGTACGGCGTCGGCGACCAGGTCGCGGATGGCGCGCAGCTGCTGATGATGGCTGAAGGCTGACCGGGGCGTGCGTCGCACACGGGCCGACGTGGCGCCTCGCGGTGCGGCGCCGGCCTCGTCGCATCTGGCGCTGGCGGCGCGCATGGCGTCCCGTGCGGTGCGCCCGGTCGCCAACCCGGGCAGTTGGCACCGCGTATGACCATGCATGACAGTCTGGCGGCCGGCGTTCCGCTAGACTGGCGGATTGCTCGCGCGGCCGCTTGCCCCGCGCTACACTGCGTCCATTCAACTTCCCACCCCGCCGACGATGACGTCTCCTGTCCTGAACGGCCTGCGCATCGGTATCACGATCGGACTGCGCACCCCCGACGAAAGCCTGTGGATCAACGGTATCAAGCAGAACGCGCTGTTTCTCGCGAAGCTGCTGATGGCGTCGCCGCATGGCTACCACGTGACGCTGGTCAACACGACCGACGTGCCGCTGACCGACGCGCTGCCGTGGGATCGCACCGTGTACGACACGCGCGCGTTCGCGGACATGAAGGATGCGCTCGACGTGGTGATCGAACTCGGCGGCCAGATCGACGCCGCGCAGACGGCCTACCTGAAGGCGCGCGGCGCGAAGATCGTCAGCTACTGCTGCGGCGTCGAGTACATCAACGCGATGGAATCGATGCTGTTCGGCCGCCGGTTGTGGGATTCGCTGTTCATCAACCGCGGCTACGACGAGGTGTGGGCGATTCCGCAGATCGCGCCGTCGTCGCTGCCGTTCCTGCAGTCGCTGCGCCGCTGCCCGGGGCGCGTCGTGCCGTTCGTGTGGGATCCGATGTTCCTCGACGCGCGAGCGGCATCGTTGCCCGAGCACGGCGAGTACCGCCCGCGCAGCGAGCCGGGCAAGCGGCTTACGGTGATGGAGCCGAACCACAACGTCGTGAAGTTCTGCGTGTACCCGATGCTGATCATCGACGAAGCGTATCGCCGCGATCCCGATGCGATCTGCTTCACGCACGTGACTAACGCCGACCGGCTCGCGCATGACAGCCCAGAGTTCGTGATGCTGATGAACTACCTGGACATCGTGCGCGCCGGCAAGGCGAGCTTCGTCGGGCGTTTCGACACGCCGCTGTTCCTGGCCGACCTGACCGACATCGTGGTGTCGCATCAATGGTCGAACCCGCTCAACTACTTCTATTTCGACGTGTGCTGGCAGGGCTATCCGCTTGTGCACAACGCGAGCCTCGCCCCTGATCTCGGCTACTACTACCCGGACAACGACGTGCAGAAGGGCACGGAAGCGCTGTTGCACGCGCTGCACACGCACGACGACGACTGGCAAGGCTACACGCGGCGCCAGCGCGAGATCCTCGGCCGCTATACGTCGGCGAACCCCGCGCTCGTCGCCGAATACGATGCGCTGCTCGCGAACCTGATCGGCGCGACGGCGGCATAAGGTTGCGCGTTGCCGCATGCCGTCATCCGGATTGACGGCGGGCAATGTCTGAAGAAATGATGCCATTAAAAAAGAAACCGTCGAGCCGGGGAGATTCGACGGTTTTTAAGGCACGAATTTGACGGCTCCGAGGGAAGTCCGTCAGAAATTATTTTAAAGGTTAACAAGTCGGAAAGATTGTTAAACATCTTTCAATCGATGGCCGTCGCATAATTCGACTCGATATTATCGTCTCAAAATGGTCTGATTAATATTTGAGTATTATCAATATCGTTTGAAACGATCAAATTGAATTCTGCGGAGACCGAATGCGCCGTGCCGAGCCATGGCGGCACAACGTGCGGACGGTTGCGGCGAATCCCGGCGTTGGGTCCAGGCAGGATATCGTCGACGGATATTTATCATACAAAACACCAAACATCCGATTTTTGAAACGAGTCTTGCGGCAATCTGAATCGCCGGGCGGGTGGAGAAAATAAACGATATAGATTGGCGCTTTGCGGGCGATTTTGTGTAATCTGCCGCACTGTTGCCGACGTGTGCGCGTGGTGTATTTTCCGTGTTTGAATATCGTTGACAATATCGGGTTTGACGGCGCACCGAAATAAAAAGTACGCTCCCGGAAAAGATCGAAACAAGAGGATGGGCCGGGTAGGCGGTGGTGCGTGTCGTGGTCGGCACGCGCCATATGAATCGAGAGCGCGGGCCGTCGTCGGCGGTCCGACATTTGCCGGAGCGCCGGATGAATGCGGTCGAACCTCGCCTTGAGGCGAATAGCGTAGCGAATCGGGACGAGATCGATCTCGTGTTCGGCGCGCATGACGATCACCCCGACCTTGCGTCGGTACGCAGTTTCGTCGAAAGCCGGCTCGGATTCGCGCGCGAGCCAGTCTGCCGCGCCGACCTGTCGGGCGGCGTGCTGTATCACGAATGCCTCGCGCGGCTGCGCTGGGGATCGCGCGAGGCGTTGCCGCCGCTCGCGTTCCTGCCGCGCCTCGAATCGCTCGGGCTGATGCGCTGGTTCGACCGGCTCGTGGTGGGCCGGACGATCGACGCGCTGCGTGCCGATCCGAAGGCGGTGTACGGCTGCAACGTCGCGGCGATGAGCGCGGTGGTGGACGACGCGTGGCTGGCCATTTTCAGGCGGCTCGAGCGCGAGCCGTCGGTCGCGGCGCGGCTGGTCGTCGAGATTACCGAGACGGGGCCGCTGAATCCCGTCGCGGGCCGGTCGTTCGTGAACCGGTTTCGCCAGATCGGGTGCCGTGTCGCGATCGACGACTTCGGCGTCGGCTTCAGCGCTCTGAACAACCTGGTGGTCGGCAACCCCGATATCGTGAAGCTCGACAGGTCGGTCCTGTCGCTGATCAAGCGCAACGCGATCGGGCGCTACCAGTTTCGCCGGCTGATCGCGTTCGCGCACGAGAGCGCGCGGCACGTCGTCGTCGAAGGCGTGGAGAACGAGATCGACCGGCAGATCATCCTGGATTCCGGCGTCGCCTGGGCACAGGGCATCCGCTTTACATGGCGGTCACCGGCCGCCGCATGACGTCGCGGCGCGGGCGCGGCGTGCCGGCACGGGGCAACGAAGGATCGGAAAGGGGCGTGGGTATGGCGACGACGAAAGCCGGGCATGGAACGGGCACACGGGCGGCCGATGCGTGCGAACTCGTCGCGATCGCCGAACTGGCAGACATGCTGTGGCAGCTCGGCGCCGAATCGACCGATGCGCGGTTCGACGTCGCGCCGTATTTCGATGGCCTGAAGGCCGTTGCGTACCGTATTCACCGGATGAAGTCGCTCGACGCCGACGGCCGCGAACTCGCGGCGCGGCACTACTATGCCGGCGTGTTTGCGGGCGCCTGCGGCGACGATTCGGCAATTGCGCGCGGTGTATCCGGCAGCCTCGCTCGGCACGTTGGCCAGGCCAGCCGTGCCGCGCTCCGCTGTTTCGCCGGGCTCGCGCGGATCGGACGCCGGCATGGCCGCCTGTTTGCCACGCACGGCGGCGACGGTGTGCCGCCCTGGCGTCCGCTCGCGCGCCGCGCCTGACCGCTCGCCGATCACGGGCGTGCGGCGCCCGCCAAGCCCCCCGTCAGTCTTTTCCGAATTCCCCGAGCACGAGCGCCAGTGCGCGATCGACAGCATCGTCCCATTGGCCCGGATGCGCGGCGCGCACGATCCGGATGCCCGGATACAGCGCGGTACGCGAGCCGGTTTCCCAGCGCGCATCGGCTTTCGGGCTCAGCAGCAGGACCGCGGGCACACCCAGCGCGCCGGCCAGGTGGATGTGCGCGGTGCAGGTGGTGACCACGGCATCCATCGCGAGCATCAGCGCGGCCAGATCGCTGAAATCGCCGATCGCGTGATGCGGGAACGTGACCGGCAAATCCGACGGCTCGGCGTGCGCGGCGATGTCGCGGTTGATGCAGTACGCGGCATGGCCATGCAGTCGCGCCAGTGGCGCGAGATCGCGCAGGCTGGCCGCGCGCAGGAAGCGCGCATCGCTTTCGTCGCGGCCGCGCCAGTTGAGGCCGATGCGGCGCGTGCCCGGTGCGTTGCCGTCGCGCGCGACGCGTTCGCGCCAGGCGGCCGCCCGTTCGGGCGGACACGACAGGTACGCGGCCGGCGCGCCGGCCGGTGCAGGCGCATAGCCGAACTGCGCGGCCAGCACCAGGAACGAACACCAGTAGTCGTGCGCAAGTTGCGATGTGTCGACCCACGCGCCGTGCGCGCCGACGAATTCGATGCGCGGGAACGTATGGCGCATCAGACTGGCCAGCGCGGCGGGGACGATGACCGTCACCGCCGCGCAGCCGAGCGCGTCGAGCGTATGCAGGTAACGTGCGTACTGGAGCTGGTCGCCGACACCGCCGTAGCTGATCACGAGCAGCCGCTTGCCGTGCAGCGGCTGGCCGTCGTAAAGCCGTTCGATCGGCAGCCCGAACTGCGCGGCGGTCAGCACGTTTTCGCTGGCGATGGTCGCGCGCGCCGCTTCGTCGCGCCGGCCGGCACGCAGCAGCAGCGCCGAGCGCGCGAGTTCGACACGCCCGCGCAGCGCATCGGGCAGCGCAGCCGGGTCGCCGATGCGTTCGAGTGCCGCGAGCCCGGCGTCGGGCGCGCCGGCGAAGCCGTAGCACGACGCGAGCTGGAACGCGATCGCATCGTCGTCGAGGCCCCGGCCGCGCGCGCACAGCCAGCGGCCGATCGCATGGCCCCATTCGCAGCGTGCCTCGTGTTCGAGCGCGCGGTTCCAGTGCGTTTCGGGCGGGTCGGTCTCGGCGGCCGCGACGGCATTCGCGTCGTCATGTGCGCGAGCGGATGCACCGCCGATCGGCTCGCCCGAGATGAACAGGCGCTGCCGATCCCAGCGCGGGTTCGGCACGCACAGCAGATTCGGTCCGTCGAGCCGGTAGAACGTGTAATCGAGGCCGGCGAACGTATCGATGACGCGTGCGTCATCCGCGTCCCGGTATGCGATCCAGCACCACGGCAGATGCGTTTCGATCGACTGGCGTGCACCGTGCAGCGCGTCGATCTCCATTCCGTCGATGTCGAGCTTCAGGAAATCGAGGCGCGGCAGGCCGAGCGAATCGAGCCTGACCGTCGGGGCCGGCGTGCCGTCGGCCGCGGGCGCGTCGACATGTGCGGCCGGTTCGGCGTCGGCGGGCCGTTCGTCGTCGACGTCGGGCACCGTCATCGTGCCGTTGCGGCTCGCGAGCCCCATGTTCAGCAGATGGAGGTTCTGGATCTGGTTGAGCGCGACGGTGCCGCCGAGCGCGTGGAACAGCGTGCGCCGCGGCTCGAACGCATGAACGTGGCCGCCGCGTTCGCGCAAGCGCTGCGCGATCGGCACGCAGACAAGTCCCGCATTCGCCCCGCCGTCCACCGCGATCGCACCGTCGGGCAACTGGTCGATCACCTGCATGATCGCGTCGAGCTCGGCCTGGTTGTGCGGCCGGCCTGTCTTGATCAGCGCGTCGGCCTGCCGTGTGTTGTGACGGTCGATGACGAACGGGCCGTGGATCGAATCGATCACGACGAAGTTGCGGACGGTTTGCTTCATGAGCCGATGGCGGACGGATGCGCTCAGCCGAGTGCGCGCCCGGCGAACAGGCGCTGGATCTGCTCGGAATACGCGCGGACGTTGTGGTCGGCGAGCGTGTCGACCTGCTGCAGACAGCGGCGGGCCGCTGCGGCGTAATCGTCGAGCCGTGCGTCGTGTGTTTGCGCGGCGGTCGCGATCGCGCGCGCCGCGTCGAAGATCTCGAAGTCCGGGTAGTAATAGCCGACGTCGCGCAGGAACGGCGAGTTGTGCACGAGCGGGTAGTTGCCGTATAGCGCGTCGTACAGCAGGTAGTTCAGGCCGTTTTCCCAGTGGTGCGACACGACGATGTCGGTGTGATGCGCGGCCCACGCGACGAACGGCGCGCGCACGTCGGCCGTCGCCTTGCCGTCGCACACCATCTCGAGCCCGAGCGCGAGATGCTTGAAGGCGACGTTTTCCTTCTTGTCGAACGTGTTGGTCATGTACACGTGCTCGACGAGCTCCGGGTGCTCGACGTAGCACGCGTTCGCGGCCAGCATCGGCACGATCGAACTCTTCACGACGTTCAGGTTCGGTTCGAAGAACGCGATGCGCTTGGCCGGGCCGTGATTGCGGTAGCCGAAGCGCGCCTTCAGTTCGGGATCGGCGTCGAGGCTGCGTTCGATGAAGTACGGCGACCAGATGTGCGGCAGTTCGATCACCGGTGCGCGATACACGGCCTGGAAGTAGGCCGCGCACGTGTGCATGTGCTGCGGGTTGGTCCAGATCTCGTCGAATTGCACGCGGTTCGGGTTCGGCCGCCAGTTGTTCTTCTCGAAGTTGATCGTCTCGACCGCGATCACGTAGTCATTGCCGAAGCGGTACGACACGCACTTGCCGCCGCGCTGGCGCACCGCGTCCGTGTGGGACGGATCGATGAACGCGTTCATCTCGATCAGCAGGTCGGTCTGGTGGACGATAGACGACAGCGGCCGCAGCGCGTCGCCGAATGCGTCCATCATCAGCGCCTGCGGGTAGTCGGTGATGCCGTCGTCGTGCGCGAGCCACACTTCGCCGATCAGCGGCGAGCGTTTCAGCAGCATGTACAGGTACACGCAATGCTGGTTCGCGCCGTTGTACCAGATCGACTGCGTCGCGTCGCGCTGAACGTTCATCGTAATCGCGACATTGATTTTCATCGGCAGCTCCGGGCGGACGGTGCGCGGTTCAAGGCGTGTAGTTCTGCGACTGGCGCGGCACGTAGCCGGTCAGGTGCCAGCGGCCGTCGTCGTCGAGGCGAAAGCTCAGCTTTTCGTACACGGTCGTCCCGGTCGTGAGCGTCGTCGCATAGTCGACATTCGCATAAAGCCCGTCGGGAGTCGTCGATGAATTCGAGTAGCGAATTCGCGTGATCTGTGCCCAGCCGCGATGGCTGACCATGCCGACCGACTGGCGCGCGCGCTGCATGTCCAGGGCGAACTGCTCCTGCTTGATGTGCGCCTTCACGAACGCGGCGGAGTCGTTCCACACCGCGCCGTACTGGCCGGCATCGAGCTGTTTGAAGACCGCATCGGCATCGCGCAGCAGCGCGTCGGCCGATTCGCCGCCGGATTGCGCGTGCGCACCGATCGCAATCGACGCGATGGCGCAGCCGATCAGCCATTTCGTACGGGAGAGGGGCGGGTATGCGTTCATGTCGGAGTCCGGAAGAGGCGGCGCGTCATGCGTCGCGATAGAGCGAGGCGATCGCGTCGGAATATGCGGCGACGTTGTCGGGGTTGTAGATGCTGACCGAGTCGAGCACGTGCTTCGATTGCTCGCGGTATGCGTCGAGGTTCGCATCGTGCTCGGCGAACGCCTGCAGCAGCGCGCGGCCGCCGGCCTGGCAATCGAAGTCCGGATAGAAATACCCGGCCTTGCCGAGGAACGGCGAGTTGTGGATCAGCGGATAGTCGCCGTACAGCAGTTCGTAGTACAGGTAGTTCTGCGCGTTTTCCCACGTGTGCGATACCACCGCGTCGCCGTAGGCGGCCATGAACTCGTAGACGGCATAGCGGCTTTCGAACGTCGTGATCCCGTGGTTGACGATGTCGAGGCTCTTCGCGAAGTGGACGAACGTCGCGTGTTCCTTCAGGTGCAGCGTGTTGCACACGCGCACGAACTCGAGGAATCCGGGCTTCGCGCGATACGCCTCCTCGGTCACCAGCATCGGGATGATGCTCGTCTTCACCATGCAGATGTTCGGCTCGAACATCGTCACGCGCCAACGCGGCTTGCCCGGTTGGTAGCCGAACGACAAACCGGCGCCGAGCGTCGCGCGTGCCTTGTCGAACAGCATCGGATGCCAGATGTGCGGGACGATCGTCACCGGCGCGCGCAGGCCCGTCTGGTAATAGTGCAGGCATGAGCGCTCGAATTCCGGAATCGTCCATACCGCGTCGTACGGCGCGCCCGAGAACAGGAAGCCCGACGGCTTGTCGAACATCGCCCGCTCGATGTCGATCACGTAGTCGTTGCCGACCCGCATCGTGACGACCTTGCCGCCGCGGTCGCTGAACGCGCGCAGGTAGTCGGCGCCGAACTGCGCGCTCATTTCGATCAGCACGTCGCAGCGCTCCAGCGCTTCGTCCATCGACAGCAGCGGCACGTCCCATTCGCCGAGCATCATCTGCGGATCGGCGAGCTGTTCGCCGCCGTTCACCATCACGGCTTCCGCGACGAGCGGCGACTGGCGTAGCAGCAGGATCAGCAGCAGGCAGTTCTGGAAGATGCCGTTTTCCCATAGCGACTGGCCGGCGCCGCGCACGAACAGCGATACGCCGACGACGAGACGCTTGCCCTCACCGGGCGCTCGACGGGCTTTGGAGTCCGACATGCGTATGCTCCGGTTCAGGCGACCAGGCGCGCGACGAACGCGTCCAGGTTCGCGGGGTTATCGATCGAGACCGACTGCAGCAGCCGGTCGGCTTTCGCACGATAGTCGTCGAGCCGCTCGTCGTGATGCAGCCATGCATCGCGCAGCGCCTGGCCACCGCCGGCGGAATCGAAATCCGGGTAGTAGTAGCCGGCGTCGCCGAGCAGCGTCGAGTTGTGGATCAGCGGATAGCCGCCGTACAGCACGTCGTAGTACAGATAGTTCTGCGCGTTTTCCCAGTGGTGGGACACGACGGCGTCCGCATGGCGCGCCATGAAGCCCGGCAGGTCGATGCGCGGCTCGAACGTCGCCTTGTGCTGGCGCACGAGGTCGAGGCTGTTCGCGAAGTGCACGAACGTCGGATGTGCCTTCATCTGTATCGAATTGACGACGAACAGATGCTGCACCGCGTCCGGTTGTGCGCGGTAGAACTCGTCGCACGCGAGCATCGGGTAGTGGCACGACTTCACGACCGAGATGTTCGGCTCGAGCGTGGCGAGATTCCATGGACGACGGCCCGGCTGATAGCCGAACGTCAGGCCTTCGCTCGCCAGCGCGGCGATGCGGCGATCGAGGAAGTACGGCGACCAGATGTGCGGCATCAGGTGCACTGGCGCGCGCAACAGGGTTTGCAGCATCGGCGCACCGGTCTTCGCGTACTGCGGCAGCAGCCATACCTCGTCGAACGGCGCACCGTTGAAAACGTGTCCCGACGGCTTGCCGAAGATCGGCGTTTCGCATACGCCGGCATATACGTGGCCGCAGAAGAACGCAGCGATCTTCTTGCCGAGTGCCTTCATGTGCCGGAGCCATTCAACTGGCAGTTGCGCGCCCATCTCGATCACGACGTCGAGTTCGTGCGTGACGTCGGCTGGCTTCACGAGCGGCACGTCGAGACCGTCGAGGTCGAGGCCGGTCGGCAGTGCGTTGGCGTCGCCGCCATTCAGGAAATAGACGGGGCCGACGCGATCGGAGCGCTTGAGCATCATCGCGAGGAACGCGATGTTCTGGTGAATGCCGTTTTCCCAGATCGCCTGGCCGTCCCGCGCAAACAGCGAGATGCCGACGGCCGGCCGTTGCTTGCGGGTGCCGCTCGAGGCGGCTTGATTGATGTCCGTCACCGGTTGGTTTCCTCTGCGGCGTCGTTTGTCCGGCCGTGGCCGCGAAACGGCGCGCCGTGGATTGTCGTGGTCGCGTTCGCGCCGGCGCGCACTGGAATGCGCGTCGAGCGGCGTGGATCGCGATGCGGCCGCCGGATTCCGGAATGTCGTCGGGCGCGTCTGGCACCGCACGCGACGCGGGCGGAACGCCACGGCAGCTGTGTGCGGCGATTGTGGCACGGAAGGTGCCGTTTTGTGGAGGGGGCTGACGAACTTTGACATAGCCGCCGGCGCGGTAGCCGAGGCCCCGGCGAAGCGGAGTCGACGGGGGCAGCAGGGTGCCGGCGGGGCAACTGCGCCCTGCCGGTGAGGGCCGTCGCGAGCAGGCGCGGGGGGCGCACGAGCCCGCGACGGCCGGCTGCTCAGCGCTGCAGCGAGATCTCGACGCGGCGGTTGCTCGCGCGGCCTTCGGCCGTCGCGTTGGACGCGACCGGGTCGGCGCTGCCGCGACCCGTGACCGATACGGACTGCGCTTTCAGCCCGTGCGCCTTCAGGTAGCTTGCGACGGTTTCCGCGCGGCGCTTCGACAGCGCGAGATTGGCGGCGTCGCTGCCGACCGAATCCGTATGGCCGGTGACCGTCACCTGCGTGTACGTACGGTCTTCGCGCTCGCTCAGCAGTTTGTCGAGCGACGCGCGCGCGGCCGGCGTGAGCGTGGCCAGGCCCGTCGCGAACAGCGCGTCGCCCGCGAGGTTCACATGTTCGACCGCGGCGGGCGCGGGCGCCGGCTCGACGGCCGACGCCGCTGCGGCCGGCGCGGCACCGCACTGGAATACGAGCGTCGCGGGGTCCGAGCCGTCGCGCAGCGCACGGGCCGAGTCGACGGTGCGCACCGGCTGGTCGCCGCAGATTTTGCGAGCAGCCTTCATGCAAGTCTGCGGGCCGGACAGCAGGCCGTGGCAGTCCACCTGGAAGGTGCGCACGCCGTCGCGCGGCTGCAGTTCGGATGCGCTGAAGGTCGGGCCGGATGCGGTCGAGCACGCGGCGAGGGTCGTCGCGGAAAGCGCGAGCGCAAGAGCGAGTTTGTTCACGATTACGTCCTCAATGCCTGGGTTGACTGAAGCCCGCCACGCGTTGTGCGGCGGGCTCGTCCTGCCGTCGGGGCCGCCCGGTGCCGTCCGGCTCGTGAGCCGGCGGCGTGGCGGTGCGACGGGTTACTTCCACTGGTACAGCATGCCGGCGCCGATCACCTTCTGACCGCCGCTGAAGCCGCCGTTGATCGACGCCTTCAGGTTCTCCGTGATGCGCGCCTGCATGTTGACCGCCATCGCCTTCTGACCCAGGAACGACGCGGTGCCGACACCCATCCCGAAGTTGGCGTCGCGATCGAGCTGCGGGATCGACGCCATCGCGCCGACGGCCGCGATACCCTGCTTCGCCATCTGGTCGGTCTGCTGCAGTTGCGAACCCAGCGAGTTGATCTGCGCCTGCTGGCCCGACAGTGCCGTCGACAGTGTCGTCTGCACCTGCGTCAGCTGGTTCACGTTCACCGCGTCCGTGCCTTGCGTACCCGGCGCGACGTTCGTGATCTGGCGCTGCTGCGTGTCGCTGCCGACCGACACCACGTTCGAACGGCCGCCGTCGTTCGAATTCGCGCCGATCGCCACCGAGTTCGAGCCGGCGGTGACCGTCGGCCGGTCGGAGCCGGTGCCGTTCATGTCGGCCGCGACGGCGGTGCTGTTCAACGATCGCGTGTTGTTGTTGTTGATCGTGGTCGACAACTGGCTCACCTGATCGCCGAGATTCGTCACGCCGGTCGACAGCGAGGCCACCGTGCTGTTCGTCGTGCTCAGGCCGGTCGACAGCGAGCCGATGCCGGTCGACGTCGACGTGGACAGCGACGTGAGGTTGCTGTTCGTCGAACTGAGGCCCGTCGACAGCGAGTTGATCGCCGTCGAGGTCGACGTGGACAGCGACGTCAGTGAGCTGTTGGTCGAGCTCAGGCCCGTGGACAGCGAACCGATGCCGGTCGACAGCGACGAGATGTTCGACGCGGTCGACGTGGACAGGCTGTTGACCGCCTGGTTCGTCGCGTTGAGCTGGCTGCCGTTGATCGCGTCCGTGCTCGTGGCCGATACCTGGCCTGCCGCGACGTTCGTGATCTGACGCGTGGCGCCCGTGGCTGCGTCGCCGACGCTGACCACGCCTACTGGCGAGGTGCCCGCGAAGAAGTACGTGACGCCGCCGATCGTGGCGCTCGACGTGCCCACCGCGGTACCCGTGACCGAGTTCGCGCCGAGCGCGATCGAGTTCGCGACGTTCGCCGTGGCGTTCGTGCCGAAGGCGAGCGCATCCGCGGCGGTGGCCGACGCACCCGAACCGTAGGCCTGGGCGCCGGTGGCGCTTGCGACAGCCTGGTTGCCCAGCGCGATCGTGTTGTCCGCGGTGGCCTGGTTCGAGTTGCCGAGGGCGAGCGCGCTGTTGCCGGTGGCCGTGTTCGCGTTGCCGAGCGCCACTGCGCCGGTGCCGGTCGCCGTGTCGTTCGCGCCCATCGCCACTGCGCCGGTGCCCGTTGCGATGCTCGGGTCGCCGATCGCGACCGCGCCGTCGCCGCTCGCCGTGTTGCCGGAGCCGATCGACACCGCCTTGCCGCCGGTGGCCGATGCGTTCTGGCCGATGGCGACCGCGCCGGTCGATGCCGCGTTCGAGCCGTCGCCGACCGCGACGCTGCTGGCGCCTGCTGCGCTGGCGTTCACGCCGGCTGCGAGCGAGTTGACGCCCGTCGCGCCGTTGTTGGCGTAGTTGCCTTGCTGCGTGCCGTTGTCGTTGACGCTGTAGTAGTGCGTCTTCGCGGCTTCGATCGCGGTCGACGTCGAGGTGGACAGCGACGTGATCGAGCTGGTTGCCGACGACAGGCCCGTCGAGGTCGACGTGGACAGCGACAGGATCGTGCTGGTGGCCGTCGAAAGACCGGTCGACGTGGAAGTCGACAGCGAACTGATCGAGCTGGTTGCCGACGACAGGCCGGTCGAGGTCGAAGTCGACAGCGAGCTGATCGAGCTCGTCGCCGACGAGAGGCCGGTGGACGTCGAAGTCGAGAGCGACGCGACCGAGCTGTCGGTCGAGCTCAGGCCCGTGGACAGCGACGTGACGCTGCTTGCGGTCGACGTGGACAGCGACGTGAGCGTGCTGTTGGTCGAGCTGAGGCTGGTGGACAACGAGCTGATACCGGTCGAAGTCGACGTGGACAGCGACGAGATCGAGCTGGTTGCCGACGAAAGACCGGTCGACGTGGAAGTCGACAGCGAAGCCACCGAGCTATCGGTCGAGCTGAGGCCCGTGGACAGCGAGCTGATGCCGGTCGAGGTCGAGGTGGACAGCGACGAGATCGAGCTGGTTGCCGACGAGAGGCCGGTCGACGTGGAAGTCGACAGCGAAGCCACCGAGCTATCGGTCGAGCTGAGGCCCGTGGACAACGAGCTGATACCGGTCGAGGTCGACGTGGACAGCGAGCTGATCGAGCTAGTTGCCGACGAGAGACCGGTCGACGTGGAGGTCGACAGCGATGCGACCGAGCTATCGGTCGAGCTGAGGCCCGTGGACAACGAGCTGATGCCGGTCGAGGTCGACGTGGACAGCGAGCTGATCGAGCTGGTTGCCGACGAGAGGCCAGTCGACGTGGAGGTCGACAGCGATGCCACCGAGCTATCGGTCGAGCTGAGGCCCGTGGACAGCGAGCTGATGCCGGTCGAGGTCGACGTGGAGAGCGACGAGATCGAGCTAGTTGCCGACGAGAGGCCGGTCGACGTGGAAGTCGACAGCGATGCGACCGAGCTATCGGTCGAGCTGAGGCCCGTGGACAACGAGCTGATGCCGGTCGAAGTCGACGTGGACAGCGAGCTGATCGAGCTGGTTGCCGACGAGAGGCCGGTCGACGTGGAGGTCGACAGCGATGCCACCGAGCTGTCGGTCGAGCTGAGGCCCGTGGACAGCGAGCTGATGCCGGTCGAGGTCGACGTGGACAGCGACGAGATCGAGCTAGTTGCCGACGAGAGGCCGGTCGACGTGGAGGTCGACAGCGATGCCACCGAGCTGTCGGTCGAGCTGAGGCCCGTGGACAGCGAGCTGATGCCGGTCGAAGTCGACGTGGAGAGCGACGAAATCGAGCTGGTTGCCGACGAGAGGCCGGTCGACGTGGAGGTCGACAGCGAAGCCACCGAGCTATCGGTCGAACTGAGGCCCGTGGACAGCGAGCTGATGCCCGTCGAGGTCGACGTGGACAGCGACGAGATCGAGCTGGTTGCCGACGAGAGGCCGGTCGACGTGGAGGTCGACAGCGATGCCACCGAGCTATCGGTCGAGCTGAGGCCCGTGGACAGCGAGCTGATGCCGGTCGAGGTCGACGTCGAGAGCGAGCTGATCGAGCTAGTTGCCGACGAGAGACCGGTCGACGTGGAAGTCGACAGCGATGCGACCGAGCTATCGGTCGAGCTGAGGCCCGTGGACAACGAGCTGATGCCGGTCGAAGTCGACGTGGACAGCGAGCTGATCGAGCTGGTTGCCGACGAGAGGCCGGTCGACGTGGAGGTCGACAGCGATGCGACCGAGCTATCGGTCGAGCTGAGGCCCGTGGACAGCGAGCTGATGCCGGTCGAGGTCGACGTGGACAGCGACGAGATCGAGCTAGTTGCCGACGAGAGACCCGTCGACGTGGAAGTCGAGAGCGAAGCCACCGAGCTGTCGGTCGAGCTGAGGCCCGTGGACAGCGACGTGACGCTGCTTGCGGTCGACGTGGACAGCGACGAGATCGAGCTGGTTGCCGACGAGAGGCCGGTCGACGTGGAAGTCGACAGCGAAGCCACCGAGCTATCGGTCGAGCTGAGGCCCGTGGACAACGAGCTGATACCGGTCGAGGTCGACGTGGACAGCGAGCTGATCGAGCTAGTTGCCGACGAGAGACCGGTCGACGTGGAGGTCGACAGCGATGCGACCGAGCTATCGGTCGAGCTGAGGCCCGTGGACAACGAGCTGATGCCGGTCGAGGTCGACGTGGACAGCGAGCTGATCGAGCTGGTTGCCGACGAGAGGCCGGTCGACGTGGAGGTCGACAGCGATGCCACCGAGCTATCGGTCGAGCTGAGGCCCGTGGACAGCGAGCTGATGCCGGTCGAGGTCGACGTGGACAGCGACGAAATCGAGCTGGTTGCCGACGAGAGGCCTGTCGACGTGGAGGTCGAGAGCGAAGCCACCGAGCTGTCGGTCGAGCTGAGGCCGGTCGACAGCGAGTTGATGCCGGTCGAGGTCGACGTGGACAGCGACGAAATCGAGCTGGTTGCCGACGAGAGGCCGGTCGACGTGGAAGTCGACAGCGAAGCCACCGAGCTGTCGGTCGAGCTGAGGCCCGTGGACAACGAGCTGATGCCGGTCGAAAGCGAGTTGATGCCGGTCGAAGTCGACGTGGACAGCGAGCTGATCGAGCTGGTTGCCGAGGAGAGACCGGTCGACGTGGAGGTCGACAGCGAAGCCACCGAGCTATCGGTCGAGCTGATGCCCGTGGACAGCGACGAAATCGAGCTGGTTGCCGACGACAGGCCGGTCGACGTGGAGGTCGACAGCGAAGCCACCGAGCTGTCGGTCGAGCTCAGACCCGTGGACAACGAGTTAATGCCGGTCGAAGTCGACGTGGACAGCGACGAGATCGAGCTATTCGCCGACGACAAGCCGGTCGACGTGGAAGTCGACAGCGAAGCCACCGAGCTATCGGTCGAGCTGAGCCCCGTCGACAACGAAGTGATGCCGGTCGACAGCGACGAGATCGCGCTGCTGGACGACGACACCGTCGTCGACAGCGAATCCACGATGGAATTGGTCGCGAAGAGTTGGGAGCCGTTGATCGCGTCCGTGCTGGTCGCCGTGATTTGGCCTGCCGCGACATTGGTGATTTGACGCGTGGTGCCCGTGCTCGCATTGCCGACGCTCACCACGCTGCTCGGATTGCCGCCCGCGAACGTGGTGGTCACGCCGCCGACGGTACCCGTCGGCGTCGCGTTGGGCGCTCCAGTGACGGAGCCGCTGCCGAGTGCGACGTCGCCGGCGTTGTTGGCGATGGCATTCGGGCCGATCGCGACCGAATCGGTGCCGAGCGCCTGGCTGTCGGCTGCTGTCGAATTTGCGTGGAAGTACTTGATGCCCTGGCTGTTGATGCTGTCGATCGCCGAGCCGACGCTGTTGGCGGTCGACGTCGTGCCGTTCGTGTTGTACGTCGTGTACGACGGAGCGGAAACCGTGCCGGTTGCCGGGTTGTAGCTCGCGCCGCCGCCGAGGGCTGCGGCGGTGCTGCTGCCCAGATTGTCGGTCTTGGTCGTGACAGTGCTGAGGCCCGTGGACAACGAGTTGATACCCGTCGAGGTCGACGTGGAGAGCGAGCTGATCGAGCTATTAGCCGACGAGAGACCCGTCGACGTGGACGACGACAGCGACGTGACCGAGCTGTTGGTCGAGCTGAGGCCCGTGGACAGCGAGTTGATGCCCGTCGAAGTCGACGTGGAGAGCGAGCTGATCGAGCTATTAGCCGACGAGAGACCGGTCGACGTGGACGACGACAGCGATGTGACCGAGCTGTTAGTCGAGCTGAGGCCCGTGGACAACGAGCTGATACCGGTCGAAGTTGACGTGGACAGCGAGCTGATCGAGCTAGTTGCCGACGAGAGACCCGTCGACGTGGACGACGACAGCGACGTGACCGAGCTGTTGGTCGAGCTGAGGCCCGTGGACAGCGAGTTGATGCCGGTCGAAGTCGACGTGGACAGTGAACTGATCGAGCTGGTTGCCGACGAGAGGCCGGTCGACGTGGACGACGACAGCGACGTAACCGAGCTGTTGGTCGAGCTCAGGCCGGTCGACAACGAGCTGATACCGGTCGAAGTCGACGTGGACAGCGACGAGATCGAGCTATTCGCCGACGACAAGCCGGTCGACGTGGAGGTCGACAGCGACGTAACCGAGCTGTTGGTCGAGCTGAGACCCGTGGACAACGAGTTGATGCCGGTCGAGGTCGACGTGGAGAGCGAGCTGATCGAGCTGGTTGCCGACGAGAGGCCGGTCGACGTGGACGACGACAGCGACGTGACCGAGCTGTTGGTCGAGCTCAGGCCCGTGGACAACGAGTTGATGCCGGTCGAAGTCGACGTGGAGAGCGAGCTGATCGAGCTATTGGCGGACGAGAGGCCAGTCGACGTGGACGACGACAGCGACGTGACCGAGCTGTTGGTCGAGCTCAGGCCCGTGGACAACGAGTTGATGCCCGTCGAGGTCGACGTGGACAGCGAGCTGATCGAGCTATTAGCGGACGAGAGGCCGGTCGACGTGGAGGTCGACAGCGACGCGACCGAGCTCTTGGTCGAGCTCAGGCCCGTGGACAACGAGTTGATGCCCGTCGAGGTCGAGGTGGACAGCGAGCTGATCGAGCTATTAGCCGACGAGAGGCCGGTCGACGCCGACGTCGACAAGCTGCTGATCGCGCTCGTCGTCGTGCTCATCCCGGTGCTGAGTTGGGCCACGGTGACCGCGTCCTGCGGTGCCGAGCCGTCGGCGACGTTCGTGATGCGACGCAGGGCCGTCGAGCTGCCGACCGACACTTCCGACGTCGGCGCGGCGCTGCCCGTCAGATAGCCCGTTCCCGTCGGCGCTGCCGCGCCGGTCACGCTGCCTGCACCGATCGCGACGCTGGATGCGTAGTTGGCCGTGCCACCGAGCGCGATCGCGTTGGTGCCCGTTGCCGTTGCGCCGTTGCCGATGGCGGATGCGCCGGAGCCGGCTGCGGTGGCACCCGAACCGAGCGCGGTGCCGTTGGTACCGACCGACGTGACGGTCGCATTCGAACCGATTGCGATGCCTGACGTCGTCGCCGAGTTGACGTTCGAAAACCGGCCCAGCGCGATCGCGTTGGTGCCTGCCGCCACCGCACCGCCCGTGCCCGTGCTGTTGCCGCCACCGATCGCGATCGAGCTCGAGCCCGATGCGGTCGAGTCGTTGCCGACGGCGGTCGCGCCCGTGTTGAGCGCCTTCGCGCCGGAGCCGATGCCGATCGCGCTTGAGCCGGTTGCCGTCGTTGCCTGGCCGAATGCCTGCGAATAGCTGCCGGAGGCCGTCGCATTCGCACCGATCGCGATCGAGGTCGCGCCGCTGGCCGTTGTCTGGCTGCCTCCGTAACCGCCGATGGCAATCGCCTGGGTGCCCGTCGACGTGCCGCCACCGGCGGAATACTGCGCGTGCGCAACGTTGCCGGCGGCCGCTCCCGCGACGAGCGCGACGGTTGCCACGACCTTTACGACGGCGGACTTGTTCGGCTTGCCCCGTGCCGAATCGTGTTCGGATGCTGCGACCCAGGCGCCAAGAGCTTCGTTCCAGATCGAGCGGTATGTGCGGTTCATGTCCTACTACCTCCAAATAAGCACGCCACACACCGGTCTCTTTCGTTAGATGAATTTGCCGTGCGCTCGCGCGAATCTCAAAATTGATGAGCGGAGTTTATTTGAGGAGGTATTTTGAGATTGACAAGAAGTGAAAAATTGAATGCTTTGAAAGTTAAAAAATTGTTAATGCATCGGGTTTTGATACATCCGAGTGTAAGAAAATCAAAAATGCGTGGAATGTTGAGCGAAGGATGCCTCCTGGTTCGGTGGTTTGTCTAAAAAAACTATAAAAATCAATGATATAAATGATTTGTGTGTGTCACGTTACACATCGCCAGACACAAAAAGTAAGACAAGTGAAACGACAAACGTTTGCGGCAAACGTTTGCCTTTCTGGATTGTAATATTTGATGGTGTGCTAGCTCGAATGGATTCGACGGTCTTGTTAACTTGTTAATTTGAGATTTGGGTGGGGTTTTTAATTGCATTTACTGGGTTTTCTGGGAAATCAAAAAAACATGAAGAAAGGATTGTCCGGCTATGCTGGTTTGCGCATTTCGCCGGACGCACTCGCCCGTGGGGCGGGCCTTCCCCGGCGGCCGGCTTCGCGAAGTTGTAAAAAAATGCTACAGGGGCATTGACTCAGCCATTGGGATTCCCGAGTGGAATCTGCCCTATTGACGTATTTCGTGTGATGGGTTCGGAGGCGAATTGGACGACGTGCCGGATCGTCCACGACGACGGTCGTAGACGCGCGGGTTGAGGGCAACGGGAGCAGCGAGCAGGAAACGTCAGATTTGAGCCACGGTGACGCGAACTTGCTGGCCAGGGCGCACATTCCGCGGGAGGAAAGACGACGTGCAAGAGCGTCGGATGAGTACTGCCGGGCGGATGGGCGCGCGTTGGCTGGCGTGACGTCGCGCCAGCCAACGCGGGATGCGAGCCGGAGGGGGCTCGTTTTCGTCCGACAGTGTGTGCCGCCGTGCCGACGGCGGTCGCGGCCGCACGTCGCGGTTGTGCTACCCGGTCCGGGCGATGCAGTAAATCGCCCCGGACAAGGTGACGCCGGAAACCTGCCGCCGCAGCCTTACTTCCTCAGGAATCGCAGCGCGAGGCGCGCTATGCGCGGCACGAACATCGGGCGCAGCAGCCGTTTGTCGTACCCGGCCATCCGCCGGTCGTTCTCGCTGAGGCACAGTTCGATCAGTTCGCGCGGGTTGAGCGCATCGCCGATGTCGGCGGTGCTCGTCGCCGGAAAGTTCGCGTCGTGCGCGACGCCGTCCGCATCGATCCCGCGCGCGATGCCGATGCGTTCCCGGATCAGGAACGCCCACACGGCCGCAACCCGTGCGAAGAACCACGGCCGGCGCCACCACGGCAAACTCCGCCAGTACCACGCATACCAGTTCACGAAGAACAGGATGTGCCGGCCTTCCTCCTGGATCACGGGTTCGAAGGTGTCGACGAGTTCGGGCGGGAAAAAGCCGGAGCGCTGCGCCGAGCGGAACAGGCCGAACGCGAAGAAGCTGTCGATGCACTCGCTGAAGCCGGTCACCATCCACGACCACTCGGGGTCGTTCGGTGCCGGATAGGGCGGCTCGGGGGCGAGCTCGATGCCGTATGCCTGCACCAGCTTCGACAGCACGACCTTGTGCCGTGCCTCCTCGGCGCCGTCCATCTCGAGCGCCTGGCGCAACAGCGGATCGCCGACGGTCGCCGCGAAGGTGGCGACGCGGATCGACGCGCGGCCTTCGGTCTGCACGGCGATGTCCCAGATCGGCAGCGACGTGAGCCGCTTGAGTTCGTCGGGCTTGAGCGGTGGCCAGTCGATGACGGCCGGTTTGTACGGGTTGTGCGTATCGAGCAGCATGCGGCAGAACATCTGCCTGTGCGCATCGGAACCGATCCTGACCGAACCCTGGTGCTTGAAGGTCCAGTTGCGCATGGCGTGATCTGCCGCTGCATGGTCTTTCAGCAGCGTGTCGGACATGGCTGTTGTTATGCGATTACGAGTCGAAAGATTTTTGCATAGCTTTCGTAATCGCGTATTTTCGAGCCGCCCCGCGCTGCGCTCAGGCCTGCGTGTCGACCCAGAGGCGCCCCCAGCGCGACGCGTACGCCAGCGCGTGCTCCTCTTCGAAGAAGAAATCGATCGCGTTGAACGACACGGCGCGCGGCGACGGACCGCCGCTTGCCTTCTCGATCGTCAGGTTCGCGGCGAACAGCCCGTTCGGCAGCCGGGCGGCAGCGGGGGCGACTTCGTAGCCCTTGTAGCGGATCGTGCGGTTCATGGCGTGCGCATGGAAGGTTCGGGCTTTCAGCGTACGAAAACGCGCGGCACGCGTGAACCAATCTTTCGGCCAATGCAAATCACGTGGCGGGCCGGATCGTTATCGGCGCGGCGAGCCGGCATGAAGCATGCGGGACGACGTCGCGATGCGCGCCGGACGGCCGGACACGCGCGCCCGCGCGCGGCGAACGTCGTCGGCCGGGCGCGGGTGGCAGGGAGGCTGGGGTTACTGGTTGGCGATCTTCAGCACGGGGGCGAGCGCGTCGACCGATGCGGCATGCGCGGCCGCGCGATGCGACGCGAACGCGAGCGCGAATTCGGCTGCTTGCGAGCCGACGGTTTCGAGCTGCGCGACGACCTTCGGATCCGAGCAACTGTCGGCGCTGTCGAAGCGCGTTTCGAGCGTGTTCACGGTGGCGCCGAACGGGGTCGGCCAGCCTCGCAGCGCGTGGACGATCGAACGCAGCGACATCAGCACGGTGCCGGCGGCCTGCCAGCCGTAGGCCGTGACGATCAGGCCGACCGCGCGGCCGTCGAGGTACGGGCGCTCGTCGGCGCGCAGTTCCTCGAGCGTGTCGAGCGCGTTCTTCACGAGGCCGGACACGCCGCCGTGATAGCCGGGCGTCGCGATGATGATCGCGTCGGCTTCGCGCACGGTGTCGATCAGTTCTCGCTGCGCGTCGGTCAGCGTCTTGTGTTCGGGGGCGTAGTGCGGCAGCGTATGCAGGAACGGGCCGTCGAACAGTCGCGTGCGTGCGCCGGCGGCCTGCGCGCCGCGCAGCGCGAACGACAGCGCGCGCTCGGTCGACGACGCGGCTCGGGTGGTCCCGCCGATGCCGACCACGAACGGGCGGCGGTGTTGATCGAATGCAGTCAAGGGGCGCTCCTAGGGGATGGCTTGCCCGGCTAAGCACAGGCTTAAAACCAGATGGTAACGACCCCGCCGCCACTCTGAAAACGACTTTTCGTTCTATCGATATGCCATGCGCATGGGGCGAGCGTGCGCGCGGCGACGCAGATGGATAGCAGAAATGCTTGGTTGGGACGGCGTGCCGCGCTCGATAAGATGGGCCCGTCTCCTCCATGATGTCTCTACTGACATGGGTTGGCCCCGCCGCGCGGATGCAGGCGGGGCTTTTTTTCGTCCGGCGCCGGAAAGGGGGTGCGATGCGCGGGCGTTATGCGGCGTTACGCGAACACCGGCCGGAAGAAGCTGCGCTCGTAGCTGACGATGCAGCGCGTTTCCTCTGCATACCGGAACGCGGCCTGGCAGGCGGGATCGGTTTTCGAGCGCTCACGGTAGCGTTCGTATTCGGCGAGGCTCGGGAACGAGAACATCGCGAGCGCGATGTTGCTGGCGCCTTCGGAAGGCAGGAAGTAGCCGTGATGCGTGCCGCCGAATTGCTCGACGAGCGGAATCCACATCTTGCCGTAGGTTTCGAACTGCTCGAGTTTGTACGGATCGATGACGTAGCGAAGGAAGCAGGTGACCATGGGCGCTCGCGGTGCTGTTGAGGATCAGCGAGTCTGGATCGCGTCACCGGGCATGTCAACGACGAGCCGGCCGCGCTCGCGCCCGCTTCGTGCATCGCGGGCAAGGTTTCGCGCGTGCCGACTTGCGTCGACGCGGACGTGCGCGTCACGGACTGCTTGCGGGCGCAACGATCGGTGAGCGCCGCCACGTGTTCGACGGCGCCGAACGCATGCGCATGCACACCGTCGCGCCATCGTTCCACTTCTTGCGACGCCTCGCAGCGCGCGGCTGCGGCCTGATTCGTCGTGCCGGCGTGGTATCAATCGTCGCGTGTGTGCGTGTCGCTGCCGCGCGCGAGGCGCCATGCGATGGTGCCGAGCACGCCGACCGCAACGACCAGCGCCCCCCACAGCACGTAACGGCGGATCGCGTCCTTATCGGCGGCCGGCTCCGACGGGGCCGCCGAGACCGGCAGAGCCGCGCCGACGCGCGCGGGCCGCACTTCCGGCGCCATCCCGACCAGCAGCGCATCGCGGCCCACGGCCGACGACGGCAGCGACGCATTGCCGACGCCGAGCGTGAACGGCGGCGTGCCGCGCGCGACGAAGGTCAGGGCGGCCGGATGCCAGCCGACCACGACGGACGGCTGGCCGCCGCCGAGCCCGCCGTTGCGCATGTCGACGACGATTCGCCACGCGCGATCCGGATTCGACGCGAACGCCAGCGGCGGGTTGCGCTGTTCGCCTCCCTTGCCCTGCAGCCGGAACAGCACCCCGCCGGCGACGTCGCGCCACGGCGTTTGCGCGTCGGGGCGGCTCTGCAGCGTTGCGCGCGCAACCGTATTCGGCTGTGGAAGGTCGATGCGCACGCGGTCGACCGGATAAGCGCCGTCGGTGTCGAATAGATACTCGCCGGGCGCACTGCCGGCCCGCACGTGCGCGGCTTCGCGCCATTGGCGCGGCACGGCCGCGCTGTCCGCCGTGCGTGCATCGTGCGGTCGCGTTTCGGTCTCGATCGACGCGATCGAGGGCGCGCCGTCGAGCCAGTCGAGCCGCAGGTAGCGCGGCCCCGTGCCTTCGAGCGCGATGCGTTCCTGCATCAGCATGTCGCCGCCGCGCCCGACCTTCAGCAATTGCGTGCTGCCGAGCGAGCGCCAGCTGCGCAGATCGTCGCTCGCCGCGACCGCGACACGCCCCTGGTAGCTGTCGTCGCTCATGTGCACGAGCAGTGCGTCGACCTCGCCGTCCGCGTGCGACAGGTCGACGAGATCGGCCGCATGCTTCGCGCGCGCCGGCGCGGTGACGGCTGCGCGCAGCGAGCCGTCCGGCGCAACCGACACGCCGAGCGGTGCGTGCCCGTCGTCGGCGCGCGCCGGCGGCAGCGGGAACCAGTGCACCGGCGTGCGCGACGGCGGCACGGCCGCCGCCGCTGGCGCATCGAGCGAGTAAGGCACGGGCTCGCCGTTGCCGTTGAAGATGCGCACGTCGCCGAGATCGTCACGCCGGCTGGCCGCATAGACGGCCTGCGGCACGGTCAGCTGGTAATACGCGGCGGTGCCGTCGAGATCCAGCGAGAAGCGTTGGGCAACGCGTTCGGCACCGGGCGTGCCGTCGGCCGCCGCGAACGACGTCAGCAGGCTCAGGCCGAGCAGGGCTGCGAGTCGTTTCATGGTTGGTGTTCGTCCCGTTGGGCCGCTGCCTTCGGCGGCAGCGGCGAGAAATAGCCGATCAACAGCAGCAGGATGCCGATACCGATGAACGACACGATACGTTCGATGCCGGTGACGTGCGACAGGTCGAACAGGAACAGCTTGATCACCGTGAGCGCGAGCAGCGCGGCGCCGACGAACCACAGCGGACGCAACCCGCGGCGCGTGGCCCAGATCATCGTCGCGAGCGCGCAGAGTGTCCAGTACACGGAAACCGACGCCTGCACGAGCGTCGATTCCGCCATTGCATCGAACGCGTACGGCACGCCGGTCCAGTGATGCAGCGTGCGCAACAGGATCGCGTTCAGCCACAGGAAGGCCGTTGCGCCGGCCGCGCCGAGCAACTCGACGCGGTAGTTGCCGAACGACCAGCCGAGCTTGCGCGCGCGCACGAACCACGACGCGGCGAGCGCATAGACCACTACGAGCACGAGGTCGAGCGGATTGAGCAGCGGGACGCGCGCCCAGCTGCCGCCGTCCTGCGTGAAGTTCGCGTAGAAGGTCCAGACCCACATCACGACGATCAGCGGCAAGGACGCGAGCGCACACACGCGCGCGATGCCGTCGCGGCGCGTCAGCCACATGCCGGCGAACGCGAACAGACTCCAGCCGACCATGAACACCTGCTGAATGCCGAACGACGACAGCACGGCGTCGATGTCGTAGGCGAGGTGGAAACGGTGATGCAGCGTGCGCAGCAGCAGCGCGTTGAACCACAGGAACACGGTCGCGAGCGCCGCCAGATCGGCCGCGAGTGGATGCCAGACGACATCGAGCGTCTTCAGGCGGCGCAGCCAGGTCGCGAATGCGACGAAGATCAGCAGTTGCGCGACGTCGAGCGGATTGAGCAGCGGCAGCCAGAACAGCGGCGACGCATCGCCGTCGCTCGTCACGCTGGCGATGCTCCACAGCCACAGCAGCGCGGCGAGCGGTGCGGCCCCCCACACCTGATACGCACGCGGGAACGCGGCGACGGGCCAGCGCAGGCGGGAGCCGGGGCCCGAAACCAGCAGAAGCAGCGCGCCGAAGCCGTAGGCCCATGCGCTCCAGCTCCACGCGCCTTCGGGCACGAACGCGCGCAGGCGCCAGAAGCCTTCGAGCGAGAAGAGTCCGCACAACGTCCAGAACATCAGCGTGTGCAGCGGCGCGATCACCGGGGCGGGGACGGCCGCCACGGCCGACGTGCCCGTCGCGCCCGCGACCGGGCCAGCCGCCGCCGTGCCGCGCGACTGACGCAGCAACAGCGCATAGCATGCGATGACGGCGATCGGCCACGCGAACGCGCCCATGCCCGACAGTGGTGCCTCGTGCGCATCGAACGCGCGCAATGCGAGCAGCGCGAGCACCGGCGTCAGCGCGAGTGCGGGCCATTCGGCGATCGGCCACGCGAGCTTGCGGCGCCCGACGTGTGCAAGCCATGCGGTGCCGGCTGCGAACAGCGCGGTCGCGTCGACGACGAAGCGGTCCGCATGCAGATCGACGTGGCGGCTCGCATAGACGAGGATCTCGTGCAGCCCGCCGCTTAGCCACCACAGCAGCCCCCAGGCCGCGGCCGCCGCGCCGACGTCCGGCATCCATGCGTGCCACGCGCGCGCCTCGTCGCGCCCGTGCAGCCACCAGCCCGTGAACAGCCCGGCGAGTGCGATCAGCAGCATCGCGATATACGGGCTGTTGAGCACCGGCAGCGCGTTCGTGTCGGCCGGCCCGAGCAGGCTCGTGAAGAATGCGCCGGCTGCGGCGATCTGCATCAGCAGGCCGAAGCCGAACGGCGCAAGGCGTTTCTCGCGCACGCCGACCCACACGATCGCCGCGCCTTCGATCGCCCACGCGGCACTCGTCGTCGGGCCCGAAAATGCGAGCGGCACCGCGAGCGTCGCGAAGATCACCGCCAGCGCGAGCATCGCTTCGAACAGCAACGCGAGACGGTCGCGGCGCCGCGCGAGCCATGCGGCGACCGCGACGTAGAACGCCGACAGCGCGACCGAACTCCACGCGAGCCCGAACGGCATGTCCTTCACGAGCGCCGCCTGCAGTGCCGTCGCGACGATCGGGGTGCCGAACACGAGCGTGCCGTCCACGTAGTGGCGCAGCGCCAGTTCGCGTTTCACCGCATACAGCAGCGCGATGCCGACATACATCAGGAAGAACAGGATCAGGAACGGTTCGGTGGTCGCGAACAGCGCGGGGCGGTATGCCGTCACGCCCCACGCCGAGCCGATCGTGAACGTGAACACGAAACCGAGCAGGTTCAGCGGACGCCAGGCCTTGAACCATGCGATCGCGAAGATGCCGGCGTTCAGCAATGCGTAGTAGCTGAACAGCGCGACATGGCTGCCGTGGCCGGTCGACAGCAGCACCGGCGCGAGAAAGCCGCCCGCACTGCCCATGAATGCAAGCGGCAGCGCGTTCTGCTTCACCGCGAGGAACGCGCTCAGCGCGCACACCGCGACCATCAGCGGGAACGCCGCGCCGACCGGCAGCAGTGCGTAGAGCTTGGTCGCGGCGAAGATCGTCAGGTACAGGATGCCGATGCCGCCGCCCTGCAGCACGAGGCCGTATGCCGCGCGGCGCGCACGCACGCGCCAGCCGATCGCCAGGAGCGCCGCCGCGGCGAGTGCCGTGCCGGCCAGGCGGAATTCGATCGGCAGCATGTTGTTGTCGGCCGCGTACTTGAGCAGGAAAGCGACGCCGAAGAACAGCACGATGATGCCGACGCGCACGACCGTATTGCCGCCGAGCAGCCAGTCGCGCGCGGCGCGGAACGCGCGTTCGGCGATGCCGGGTTCGCGGGGTTTCGGCGGGGCGGGAGGGGCAGATGGCGAAGTCGTCGCGGGCGGATTCGTCGGCGCGCCGGCAGCGGCGGTCGCGTCGCTCGTCCTCGAGTCGACTGCCGGTGCGGGAGCCGGGATGGACGTCGACGGCGTCACGCCGGCGCGCGCGACGGCCGGCTGCAGGGACGGCCGCGGCGGCATTGCGGCGGGTGAAGGCGTGACGGTGGCGGGCGTCGCCGGTGGCATTTGCGCGGCGCTGCCGGTCGTGGCGGCACCGGCCTTCGCGCCCGAGATTTGACCGCGCAGCACATCGAGCTCGCGCGTGAGCGTGTCGACCGTCGCTTCGAGGCGCGCGACGCGATCCGCGAGCGGCACGGGGGCGGGTTGCGGTGTCGCGGGATTGGTGTAAATCGCGAATGCGTCGGGCATCGTGCCGCCGCTCTTGCGCTTGCGTTGCTGCAGCGCGTGACCGATGCAGAACCCCACCGCCGCGCCGAGCAGCGTGCCGTTGGCGGCGGAGAAATCCCCGAACAATGCGGCGATACCGCCCACGATGAAACCGATTGCGGCAAAAGCCCAATTCATCGCCTTGCTCCCTCTCTCATTTCGTTATCGTCCTTCGATCGGCGCGCGGCTCGATCGAGGCTGTTTCAGTATGGCCGGCAGGCGAACCGGCATGCGCACGCCGTCGGCGCAGCGCCACGCCCAAGGCGCGCGGCGACGTCGCGATCAGCGTGTTTGCCGGCAATGTATCACAATGGCCATGGGGGATTTTCTGGGTTGCGGGCGGGCTGCGAATCGTGGCTGTCGCACGTTCGCGATGCGGGGTTTCGTACGACCATTCTTTTCGCACGAACGGGGCAGACGAGGTCGTCCGATCGGACGTGGAATTGTCGCAAAGCGACGCGCGGCCTCCGCGGGTTGATGCAAAACGACACCGCTTGCGCGTCGCGCTGCTGCGCACAAGTCATGCTCGAGATGCCCGCCACTATTGGCCTTGCGCGTATTGCATCGCCGCAATCGAGTGCCGCCGAGCGCCGTGCCACGCGTGGCGTGGCCGCCGGGTGTGTCGTATTTGCGCAAGCGTTTGTCGTAATTCGTCGGCAGGTCGGGGTTTTTTCTGGCAACTATGTAGGCACGCTATGCGATGCGTGAGTCCCCGCTACACGAGGAGAAGGTTTCGATGGATGCCCCCAAGGTCGTGGTCGAAGGTCTGTGCAAGGTATTTGGAAGCAACCCGCAGCAGGCACTCGACATGCTCGCTGCCGGCGCGACGAAAGATGATGTGCTCAAGCGTACCGGTCAGGTCGTCGGTGTGCACAACGTATCGTTCGACGTGCAGGAAGGCGAAATATTCGTGCTGATGGGCCTGTCCGGCTCCGGCAAATCCACGCTGATCCGCCTCGTGAACCGGCTGGTCGATCCGAGCGCCGGCAAGGTGCTGATCGACGGGCTCGACGTCGCGTCGGCACGCCGCTCCGCGTTGACGGCGCTGCGCCGCAAGGACATGAGCATGGTGTTTCAGTCGTTCGCGCTGATGCCGCATCGCACCGTGGTATCGAATGCCGCGTTCGGCCTCGAGGTCGCAGGCGTCGGCAAGAAGGAACGCGAACGCCGTGCGATGGAGGTGCTCGAGCAGGTCGGTCTCGCACCGTTCTCGCACAAGCTGCCGTCCGAGCTGTCGGGCGGCATGCAGCAGCGCGTCGGCCTAGCCCGCGCGCTGGCCGTGAATCCGTCGCTGATGATCATGGACGAGGCGTTCTCCGCACTCGATCCGCTCAAGCGCCGCGAAATGCAGGACGTGCTGCTGCAACTGCAGAAGGAACAGCGCCGCACGATCATGTTCGTGTCGCACGATCTGGAAGAGGCGCTGCGCATCGGCAACCGCATCGCGATCATGGAAGGCGGCAGGCTCGTGCAGGTCGGCACGCCGCAGGACATCATCGCGAACCCGGCCGACGACTACGTGCGCGCGTTCTTCGACGGCATCGACACGAGCCGCTATCTGACGGCGGGCGACCTGATGCAGACGGGCGCCGTGCCGACCATGTCGAAGTGCGATGCCGCGAACGTCGCGGCGACGCTGAACGGCAGCGCCGAATACGCGTTCGTGCTGGACGCCGCCCGCAAGATCCGCGGCTTCGTCACGCGCGAGGCGATCGGTCAGGACACGCCGTCCGTGCGGCCGATCGAAAGCATCCGGCGCGATGCGTCGCTCGAACATGTCGTCGCGCGCGTCGTCGCGAGCCCGAATGCACTGCCCGTCGTCGACGACGACGGCTGCTACTGCGGCTCGGTCGACCGCGCACTTATCCTGAAGGCCATCACGCGCTCGCGAGGCTCCCATGTCTGAAATGATTCCGCTCGGTAGCTGGGTCGACCAGTCCGTTCACTACTTGCTCGACCATGACGCGGCGACGTTCGATACGATCGGCCGCGCGATCGAGGGCCTCGCCGCATTCATCGAGCACAGCCTGCAGGCGATCCCGATGTGGCTGATGATGGCGATCTTCATCGGTGTCGGTCTGTGGCGCGTGGGCTGGCGCTTCGCGCTGTTCACCACCGCGTCGCTGCTGCTGATCTTCGCGACGGGCTTCTGGGACCAGACGGTCATCACGCTCGGCCTCACGCTGTCGTCGACGATCGTCAGCCTCGTGCTCGGCATTCCGCTCGGCGTCTGGGCGGCGAAGAGCAAGTGGGTCGCAGCGATCGTGCGTCCGATCCTCGACCTGATGCAGACGATGCCGGCGTTCGTGTATCTGATTCCGGCCGCGATGCTGTTCGGTCTCGGCCGCGTGCCGGGGATCCTGTCGACGGTGATTTTCGCGATGCCGCCGGCCGTGCGCCTGACGAGCCTCGGCATCCGTCACGTGAACCGCGAGATCGTCGAAGCCGGCCAGGCATTCGGTTGCACGCCGTGGCAGCTGCTGTACAAGGTCCAGTTCCCGAACGCGCTGCCGTCGATCATGCAGGGCGTGAACCAGACGATCATGATGGCGCTGTCGATGGTGATCATCGCATCGATGGTCGGCGCGGGTGGCCTCGGCAACGACGTCCTTGCAAGTATCCAGCGCCTCGACATCGGCCTCGGCTTCGAAAGCGGTCTGTCGGTCGTGCTGCTCGCGATCATTCTCGACCGTATCACCGAGAGCTTCGGCCGCGCGCCGGGCACCGTGAAAGCACCGCTGTTCTCCGGCCTGAAGCAACTGCTCCGCGCGAAGGCCACGCCCGCGCAAGCGTAAGCAACCGGCGGCCGGTTCGCCTTCCGGCCGCCTCCCCTGATTCGAAACCGGCTTCCGTGGCGTTTGCCACGGGGCTGGCTGCGTGCAACCTGCTCAATTCGCCAGGAGCCCGATGTGACGTCCGCCGCCGCTGCCGCCGTGCCCGCCGCTTGCGTTTCACCGGTTTCGTCCCTTGCCCATTTCGGCTTCCTGACGCTGCCGAATTTCTCGATGATCGCGTTCTCGAGCGCTGTCGAAGTGCTTCGGATGGCGAACTACGTCGGGAGATCCGACCACTACCAGTGGTCGATCTATTCGCTCGACGGTGCGCCCGTGCATGCCAGCAACGGCATCGCGGTGCGGCCGACCCAGGCGCTCGACTATACGAACCTGCCTGACGTGATGATCGTGTGCGGCGGGATCCGCATCCGCGACGTGGTCGACGACGGCGCGCGCGACACGCTCGTCGCGCTCGCCGAGCGCGGGCTGCCGCTCGGCGGCATCTGCACAGGTGCGTATGCGCTGATGTCGGGCGGTCTGCTCGACGGCTATCGCTGCACCGTGCACTGGGAGAACCTGTCCGCGCTGCATGCGGAGTTTCCGCAAGTGGGGTTCGCCGACGAGTTGTTCGTCGTCGATCGCGACCGGCTCACCTGCACCGGCGGCACCGCGCCGCTCGACCTGATGCTGAACCTCGTCGGCATGCGCTTCGGCCAGCAGCTCGCCGCGCAGGTGTCCGAGCAGTTCATCCTGGAGCGCATCCGCAGTTCGACCGACACGCAGCCGATTCCCGTCGATGCGCGCGTCGGTTTCTCGCGCGCGGAGCTGATCGAGGTCGTGCGGCTGATGGAGGCGAACATCGAGGAGCCGCTTTCGCTCGAGGAACTCGCACGGCTCGTGCGGCTTTCGCAGCGGCACCTGCAGCGCATGTTCAAGGTTTACCTGAATGTGTCGCCCACCCACTATTACCTGACGCTGCGTCTGAAGCGCGCGCGCGACCTGCTGCGCACGACCGACGCATCGATCGCGCGCGTGACGACGACGTGCGGATTCCATTCGCCGTGTCATTTCAGCAAGGCGTATCGCGCGCAATTCGGTCACGCGCCGAGCTACGAGCGACGGTTGCCGGGGCGCTGACGCGACCCGCGCGAGCCATTCGGTCCGCGACGCCGCCGGGATCTCGGCACGCGGTTTCAACACTCGATCCCGCACTCATGAAAAACGACGTCACTTTGAGGAGAAGACAGATGAAGCGCCTATTGATCGCAGCGGCATGCGGGATCGGGATTGCAGCGCCGATGTCGGCGGTTTATGCGGCCGACCCGCCCGTATGCAAGAACGTGCGCTTCGCGGACGTCGGCTGGTCCGACATCGCGGCCACCACTGGTCTCGCATCGACGATGCTGCAGGGGCTCGGCTACACGCCGACCAAGACGATCGCGTCGGTGCCGATCACGTTCGCGGGCATCAAGAGCAAGCAGATTGACGTGTTCCTCGGCTACTGGTCGCCGACGATGGATCCGATCATCCAGCCGTTCACGAAGGCCGGCACGATCAAGGTGCTCGCAACGCCCAACCTGACCGGCGCGAAATACACGCTCGCGGTGCCCGACTACGTGTACCAGGGCGGCCTGAAGTCGTTCGCCGACATCCAGAAGTTCGCGGACAAGCTCAACGGCAAGATCTACGGGATCGAACCGGGCAACGACGGCAATCTGCTGATCAAGAAGATGATCGACGGCAACCAGTTCGGCCTCGGCAAGTTCAAGATGGTCGAGTCGAGCGAGGCCGGGATGCTGGTCGAGGTGAATCGCGCGATCCGCGACAAGCAGTGGATCGTGTTCCTGGGCTGGGAACCGCATCCGATGAACGTGCAGATGAAGATCGACTACCTGAGCGGCGGCGACGACGTGTTCGGCCCGAACTACGGCGAAGCGAAGGTGCTGACGGCCACGCCGCCCGACTACGCGCAGCGCTGCCCGAACGTCGCGAAGTTCGTGTCGAACCTGCAGTTCACGACGACGATCGAGAATCACGTGATGGTGCCGATCATGAACAAGGAGGATCCGAACAAGGCGGCGGCCGAGTACCTGAAGGCGAATCCGCAGGCGCTCGACAAGTGGCTCGCGGGCGTGACGACGATCGACGGCAAGCCGGGTTTGCCGGCGGTGAAGGCGTATCTCGGCGTGCATTGAGCGACGAGACGAACCGCGCGCTCGCTGAAGGCGGCGCGCCGGCGCGATGAAACGCGGCCCTCCCGTATCGTGCGGGCGGGCCGCGTTGTTTTCGGGCCTGGAGCCGATCGGCGAAGCGCCCGGCCGCGAACGAACGTCACGATTCCTTCGTCGCCGCCGGCACGTCGAACAGGCGATCGAATGCCCACTGGAACACGAACGCGTAGCAGAAGAAGAACGCGAACAGCCCGATGTCGACGACGAACGCGTCGAACCACGAGATGTCGAGCCACCACGACACGACCGGCACGAGAATGAAGATCAGCCCGCCCTCGAATCCGGTCGCATGCAGGATTCGCCGCGCGAGCGTGCGCCTCGGCTGCCGGCGCGACGCTTCCCAGCGCTCGAACAGCGCGTTGAAGATCATGTTCCACAGCAGCGCGATCGCGGACATCGTTGTGGACAGCGCGCCCGAATAGACGAGGCCCTGCTTGAAGATCGCCGCGATCGCAGGCGAGATGCAGGAAATGGCGATCGCTTCGTAGAGCACTGCCTGCGTGATCCTGCGCGGTAGGCCTTGCACGTTGTTTCTCCGGTTCGACGGTGACTCGACGGTTGCTTGCGCGGCACGGTGCCACGACGTCCCGCAAGGCTACGTGCGTTGCGCGAGCGCTTCAATTCACCTAATCTCACCCCGATTGAATCGAATTCAACCCGGCCGGACCCGGCCCGCGAGGCCCCGTGTTCTCGAAAATTCCCCTGACCGCATTGCGTGTATTCGAATCGTCGGCGCGGCTCGGCTCGTTCAAGGCTGCGGCGGACGAGTTGTCCGTGACGCCCGCGGCCGTGTCGCATCAGATCAAGTCGCTCGAAAGCCGGATCGGCGTGCTGCTGTTCGAACGTGGCGCGAGCGGCGTGCGGCTCACGGAGGAGGGCGAGCGCCTGTTTCGCGCGAGTCACGATGCACTGCTTGCACTGAGCCGCGGGCTCGACGCGGTGCGGCCCGAAGCGACCGGCGAGCGTACGCTCGTGTTGACGACTACACCGGCGTTTGCAGCGATGTGGCTGATTCCGCGCCTCGGCTGGTTTCGGCAGGTCGATCCGCAATTGAACATCAAGGTCGAGACCGGCAACACGCTCGCCGACCTCGAACGCGACGCGCGAATCGATCTCGCGATTCGCGCGACGTCGCGCACGTTTCCGGCACTGCACGAGATTGCGCTGATCGACGAGTATTTTGGCGCGTATGCGGCTACCGGGTTCGATGCCCATCGTTCGGATGAGCGCCTCGATTTGATCGAGACCGTGTGGGATACGCCGCTGCCGGTGTCGATCGATTGGGCCTCGTGGTGTCGTGCGGCGGGCAGGGACGTGTGGCTCGAACGCGCGGTGTTCCGTCACTACGACGACGAGCATTACGCGCTGCAGGCGGTATTGCACGGGCAGGGTGTCGGGCTGCTCAGTTCCGTGCTGGTCGCCGAGCACGTCGAGCGCGGCGCGTTGATGCCGATCGAGCCGTCGGTGCGGCTCGCCGGCGCATGCTTCGTCGCGCTATGCCGGCCCGGGCGGGAACGCGAGCCGCAGGTCAGGCGGTTTCTCGAGTGGCTCGAAGCGGAAATCGCGCGCACGCGTGGGGCGGTGGCCCGAATCGCGCCGCGAATGTGAAGCAACGGTCCGGCGCCTGCATTCCGCTGTGAGGCGTTCGGGTCCTTCGTTACCCGAAACGCACGCAATACACCGGCGGCAAATGCGCGGAGACCTGTTGCCAGTTTTCACCGCCGTCGCCGGACGTCCATAACCCTCCCGTCGTCGACGCCATCGCGAGACGCGTGCCGGAGTCGTCCACCGCAAGCCCGTGTCGATACACGAGGTCGTAGGCCGGCGCGGGCGGCAGCCCGTTCGACAGGCTCTCGAAGCTGCGGCCGCCGTCGCGCGTGCGCGTGACGACGAACCGGCCGTTCACCGGAATCCGACACGCATCCTTCACCGCCGGTACGAACCATGCGGTGTCGGGATCTGCCGGATGCACGGCGACCGCGAAGCCGAAGCTCGACGGCTGCGCTTCGATCCGCTGCCAGTGCGCTGCGCCGTCGGTCGAGCGGAAGATCCCGCAGTGATGCTGAGTCCACAGCACATCGGGAGCGGCCGCGCACTGGACGACACGGTGCGGATCCTGCACGTTGGGTTCGCCGCGCCGCTCGGGCGGCATGTAGTCGGCCTCCATGCCGTCGGCGCTGACGCGCCAGGTCGCGCCGCCGTCGAACGTCTGCCAGACGCCGCCGCACGAAATCCCGATCGTCACGTGCCGGCTGTCGCGCGGATCGACCATCACCGAATGGATGCCGGCTGCATCGTAGCCACCGCCGAACCACTCGGCGCGCTCCGGGCGGCTCCATAGCGCGTGGTTGAGCACCCACGAATCGCCGCCGTCGTCGGAGCGGAACAGTCCGCCCGGTATCGTGCCTGCCCACAATACGCCCGGCTCGTCGGCGCCGCCTGCTTCGAGCGACCAGATCTGCTGAAGCGTCCAGGGTGGGCGCGGCGGGGCAGGCGCTTCGTCATCCGAATCGCCGGCACCTGCGTGTGTGTCGGCGTTAGCGCGAGGCGCGTCGGCGGGCTGCGGTGGATAGACGGGGACTGCACATTCTTCCCAGGCGGCGGCACCGGTGCGCCGGCGATGCAGCTTGACGCCAAAATGGCCGAGATTGAGCGCCGCATACAGCGTGCCGTCGCGCGGGTCGGCCAGCGCCATGCTGACGGGTTCGCCGATGAAGTGCGGCTCGCCGAGCGACCAGCCGCCTTTGCCGTCGGGGTGCAGCACGAACAGGCCCTTGCGGGTCGCGACGAGCAGTCGATCGTTCATGTCGGGTGTCTCCAGTAAGTCCGACCGGGCGCTTGTTTCGATGGAGATGCGTCCCTTTATCCGCCGGACAGCGCCTGCACGACATAGACGCGGCTGGCATCGCCGAGCGCATCGGACAAGTGTTGCCGGTCGCGTACCGGCTGGCCGTCGATGAACACCGACAGGTGCTTTCGCAGCGCACCCTGGTCGTCGACGATATAGCCGCGCAGTCGGGGCCGCTCGCCGAAGACGGTTTCAAGCGCTTCGCCGAGCGTCCGTGCGTCGATGTCGCGCTCGGGCGTGTCGATGTGGCGCTGGATCGACGCCGCGAAGAAGAGGTGGGCCATGGCAGTGGCTGGCAGGAGCCGCGCGGAGGGGACGGTCTGTAGTTTAGGCGATTCGCCAGCGGCGGAACGGTGACGTCGCGTAGTCGTGGTGCGCCGGCGTGTCGGATCTCGATGAACAATAGGAGCGCTCATCGGACCATATTTTTCAAGCCACTGATGTGAAAGGGTTCGCTCAACCCACCTAGCGCTACTGAACGCTCCTAAGATCAGAAAAATCGTCAGGAGCCTGAAAATTCGATTCGCGACACTTCAGATTGCTTTTTCAAAATGCCGCTGTCAGTATTTTATGAAGCCTGAGTGGATCTATTCGGGCAATGGATTTTTATGAAGTAAGCATGGGAATTGATTCTGCCACTCAATCCGATCGGATTTTTATATATGAGTCAGCGCGCTTTGCGTGCATAATAGCGATAGCGGTTGTAGAGGCATCTTCTTGATCCGGCGGGGAATTGGTGGAAGCGACATTCGTAGCTATTTGAAATGTTCCGCCCATATTGAGGGTAAAGTGGCTAAAATTTCCCAGGCACCCCTCTCTTTTTGCAGATTTTCATGCATTGATTCCATCTTTCCTGGTAAGTTGGTCGTCCGCACATTGAAATAAAAAATATTAAAGAAAGTGCCGTAGAAAAATTTATAAAATTTGTCCTTGAAATATGCCTCATCACAATCCATCCGGCGCTGTGAACGTAGGTTTGCGAGAATCATCTCCAAAAAATGTGATTGATCGTAATGTTTGGGGCATGCGTTGCAAGTGAGCCCCGAATCACCGGTTAACCTAAGATCAGAAAGAGGATCGTCACCGTTCCACGTTCACATCGAACCCGGGAAACTCACCATCCCGGTCGTGCAGATCGCGCCAGCGGTGATGCAGGCGGAGCAGATCGCCATCACTCCCGATTCCAGTCGACCGCGATAACTACAAGGAGGCGCAACTGCGGCCCTTGATCATTAATTAATAGCACTCACATTTGTAGTCTACTATCGTATATTTCGGAGAAGCCGGCTTAGGCTCAATCAGTCGACCAAAGCGATTTGATTCCTTGCACATGCCGGCACACCGTCTCAGTTTTTCATTGTATGTTTCCTGATTCGAAGTTGTCCCTAAAGTTGCAATAAAACAAAAGGTGGCGATGGTTGCAACCATCAAAAATACAGGATCCTTAAATAGCCGAGTCATACGGAACCCACTCCGTGCAAGTAAATTTGCGACGATCAGACCAACCTTCTGGAACGATGCTTTGAGTTTGAAAATCCGGTTGACGTCTGCATTGCCTACCTGAATTGTCAGTCATCCCTAGCGGCGTGTCGCCAAAATATCCCTTCGCACAATATTGTTTGATGGTTGGCATACTCCACTGTACGTTAACTCCGACCCATTCCCCTGGAAGGACGGGAGAAGGGAACGCGAGATTGGAGACGTCACCATAGATACCTTTGATCGACGTGTTGCTTGAAAGAGTTGGCAGCGGTGGCTGCGCACTCGCGCGATAAAGGTTCCCCATCCCGAGTAATACGGGGCCGGTCTGAAGTCCAAGCGGGTCAATCCAGCTTATCGGATTCCATGCGTACTGATAGACGTTCAGGCCACCGGCCAGCTCAATCGGATCCTGTGTGATGTACCGCCCCACCTGTGGATCGTAGTACCGATACCGGTTGTAATGCAGCCCCGACTCATGGTCATGGTACTGCCCCTGGAAGCGGATGGGATTGGCGATCAGTGCCTTCCCCGACGCCTTTCTGATTGCCTCCTGCGCAACACCCCAGGCACGGTACTCCGCGCTCCATGCAATCTCGCTGTGCTCGTCCGTCAGTTCCTGCGGCGTGCCGAGTGGTACCACGCCAGGTTGTTGATGGCTGGTGCGGGCGGCGGCGGCAGGGCAGCCATAGCGGGTCTTCATCCTGCCGGTAGTAATCGCCGTACTCGGGCTGGTCGAGCAATTCGATGGCTTCCTCGCGCACCGCCTGCGTCGCCGGCACAAAGCTGCCGGGCCCGTAGACGTAGTGCGTGCGCCGAAGCCGTCCTCGTCGGCGATCTTGCTCTCCCACGCCAGCGTGTCGCCATCCCACCCGTACTTCCAGCAGGCATGCGCTCTTGACGGCAGTCTCCCGCAGCTTCTGTAAGCCTCCATCGGCCATGATCATACTCAATAACACTTACACGTGTAATTTGCGACGGTGTTCCTAGTCGAATTTGGAAACGGTGCCTCCAAGATCCCAAACATGCCGCGGTCGCCACAAGCCTTGAGGCATTGGCCCTCTCGCTCATTTATGTTTGGTTCGCTAAATTTTGCCAGGACAAACAGCACCGCCAAAGCAAAAAGAAGAACATATAAAAAAATCTTCGCCATTCGTTTCATTTCAATGCCTTTCTCGTGAAATGAATTCCCTCTTGTCCGTGCCTCTCGTTGAAAATTCCCGTTTTAAATGTTGTATTTTTTGGGAGTATAAAATTTTAATCATCGATTGCCTTGTCATTCTGAAATGCGTCACCCTCGTGATATCTTGAAGGGAAGTATCTATGTGGCTCCTGTCAAGGGAAGTGCCCTTTCCCCATCCATTGTCCTGGCGGAAGTGCGTTGGATGCGAAGGGAGGATCTGTAACATAGTTAAGTACGCCGCCAGGGTGGGGTTTCTCGTTGACGCCACAGACGGAGGAGCGTGGCGACCCAATTTACCTGTCCAACGTCACGGGCAGCTCACTGTGGTCCTGCGTTCTTTCACAAGTGCGCCGGGCAATCCTGGGTAAGCTAATTTAATGTGGAATTTAATAGCATTTGCACTCATAGTTAAGGGCAGTATGTCGCGGAGAATAACTAGCAGGAGCATTCAAGCGACCAAACATTCCGCGCTTGCCACAATCATCTATGCATCGCTGTCCGACATCCTGAAAGCTTGACATGCCGCATTTTGTCGCGACAAATACCATAACCAGCAAAGATAAGCCCGTATACAAAATAATCTTGATATAATTTTCCATGAGTTTGATTTGTGAAAGCTTTTGCTTTTTTGTGGGTAAGTTTTATAATATATTTCTATTTGATGAAAAATTGATCGTTCTTTTTGGCTAAATCAATAATTATCAGCCGCGCGAAGATCTTCTAACGGATCATCGCCATGGTAACCCTCGGTGCAATATGATTCAGGCATCGTCCATGCTATGTTTACGCTGACCCATTCGCCGAGGACTTGCTGAAGGGGTCAATGGAAATTGGATATCTCTCCCAATGCGCTTCCGTCGGTAGAGTTTTATGGTATTGATGGATTTGCGGGTATCGTTGTGATGCGGATTACCCATTCCGTGTGGCGCTGCCCAGTTTTCTGTAAACCGAGTAGGTCAATTCGGGTGTCAGTTTTTTTGATATTGGCATATGAGATTATGCTGATATTCAATTTGATCTGATCTTGCGATGTTGGTCTGCCGCGTTGGAGGATGAAATGGCGATGGCGGTTGTAGATGCATCTTCTTGTTTTGTCGTGTGGTTAGTAACAGCGGCATTCAAGGCTATTTGAAATCTTTCTTCCGTATTGGGGGTGGGTTGGCTCTAATTTCCCAAACATGCCTATCTTTTTGCATCTTTCAACGCAATTACGCCATTTTTCCTGGTAAGTTTGTTGCCCGCACATTGCGATAAAGAAAATAAATGAAGGCGCCAAAAAAGTAGTAAATAAATTTAACCTTACGATGCGCGGCATTACAGTCCTCCCAGTGCGGTGCGCGTAAATTTACGGGAATTATCTCCAAATACAGAATACGATTGATTGTAATGTTTGGGGCGTGCCTTGCAAGTAAGGCCGGAATCATCCGTCGACCTAAGATCTGAAAGAGGATCATCGCCATAGTAGCCCGCGGAACAATAGGGTTGCGGAGCATCTATAGGGATATTTACTCCAGGCCAAACACCCGCGTAGTACATCTGCTGGAATTGAGTTGTCGGAAATATCATTCAGTAGAAGTCTTGCTTGAGGATGGTGAGCAAGCGCAGGTCTCGGTGGTGTCGCATCAGCTTTGTATAAATGTCCCATCCCAAGGAGAACTGTCCCCCTCGCCTGAAGACCGAGCGGATCGACTCGCGCGACAGGATTACTTTGGCCGTATGCGTATAGATTGAGCCCGCCTCGTAAGCCAATTGGATCCAGGCTGATATACCGCGCCGCCTCCGGATCATAATGCCGACATCGGTTGTAATGCAGCCCCGACTCATGGTTATGGTATTGCCCCTGGAACCGGATGGGATTGGTGATCAGTGCCTTCCCCAATGCCTTGCGGATCGCCCCCTACGCGACGCCCAAGAACGGTACTCCGCGCTCCACGCAATCTCGCTCTGCTCGTCCGTCAGTTCCTGCGGTGGGCCAAGGTGATCGCACTGATACTTCTTTCTCCATCGACGGAGAACTAAATCTGACTCATTCAGCCGATCAAGACAAGTACATTAATCCTGAATCTGACCAGGAGGCTCTATCTGTGTGGCAAGATATTTATCAACCTCATCGGAGAGTTTGGTCTTTTCTCGTATCTCGGAAAGTGCGTGTTTGGTAACTAAAAACGGAACGTCATCGGGTAAAATTTTTACTTTAGGATTGCCAATGGCATCTGCCAAAATCATCGCGTACCCTCTGTTTTGTCCCTTAATCGGAAAGCCGACGACCGTTCTCTCGGTTTGCAGCGCCCCAGGCAGAAGAATGTAGGGTGCACTGTTCTCAACATCTCGATAGTTATACTCGACAGCTTGCACGATAGAGTACTCGTGTTTATTGATGGCTTCGTTCTTCATTCCGAGAAAGTCACACCCTCCAAGAATGGAGGCAATAAAGACCCATATATTTCTACGCCTGAGCATATGGACTCGCTATTTGTTGAAGATGAACATTTCTTCAGGAACTCCCGATCCCTTTGGGATGTCGATTATTGATATTGAGTTTCTGCGGGCGATTGCCCCGGTGTCTATGGGGAAAGGGCTCATATATGGAACAAAAATCGATGTAATGCCGCCTGCTTCAAGGGCATTTTGAGTTCGTGTTGCGCATGTGTCTCGGGCGGCTGCGCCTGGATTTTTAGTAGGGTCGGGGAGCGGCTTCCCTGTGTATCTTTTTATTTCATCCAGCATATGAGCCTCTTGCGCTGGCGTTGTCTTAATTATATATATCGTAGTATCTCGATACTTGGCTTGCTTTGCAAGATAATCAGTTACACTGCTTCCTTCTCGAGTTCCAGTGCCGAAACTATAGACTCCCTGACCAGTAAATCCAATTGCAACATGGCCAAACGGATTGCTTAATATGCCTCGACCATGAATAACAACAGTGTCCAGCCCCAGTGGGTCAAGTGAAGTTAGCGGATTCCCGCCCGCGTAGAGATAAAGATTGAGTCCTCCAGCAAAACCAAGCAGGTCTTTAGTTACATAACGAGCGCCGTGCGGATCATAGTACCGATGCCGGTTGTAGTGCAGCCCCGTCTCATGGTCATGGTACTGCCCCTGGAAGCGGATGGGATTGGCGATTGATGCCTTCCCCGAGGCCTTGCGGATCGCCTCCTGCGCAACGCCCCACGCGCGGTACTCCGCGCTCCACGCAATCTCGCTCTGCTCATCAGTCAGCTCCTGCGGCGTGCCGAGGTGATCGCACTGGTACCACGCCAGGCTGTCGATGGCTGGTGCGGGCGGCGGCGGCAACCACAGCGGGTCTTCATCCTGCCGGTAGTAGTCGCCGTACTCGGGCTGGTCGAGCAATTCGATGGCGTCGTCGCGCACCGCCTGCGCCACCGGCACGAAGCTGCCCGGCTCGTAGACGTAGTGCGTGGTGCGTGCGCCAAAGCCGTCCTCGTCGGCGATCTTGCTCTCCCAGGCCAGCGTGTCACCGTCCCAGCCGTACAGCGTGAAGCCACACTGAAGCTCGCGGTTGCGTTTCACACGCTCGGCGCGGTTCCAGTGTGGCCCCGCTTCGCTTCTTTCCTCGTAGTGCGCCTGGCTGTGCTTGGACAGGCGCCGGCCGAGGGCGTCGTAGGTGTAGTCGACCTTCAGGCAATCGTCTTCGTAGTGCGTAAGCCGGTCGAACAGATCCCAGGTGAAGCGGCCTTCCTTGCCGTTGTGCCAGCGCTGGGAGAGGTTGCCGCGCGCGTCGTACTGGTAATGGGTGCCTGCGTATTGCTTGAGCAGGTTGTCCAGCGCCTTGATGCGCGGCATGCGCTGGCGCTCGGCTTCGCGCTGCTCGGCCGGGTCGATCAGGTTGCTGGCCGGGTCGAAATCAAACGTCTCGTGGCCCAGCCGGCTTTGCGCTTCGAGCAAGCGGCCCACCGGGTCGTAGCGGTAGGCGAGCTGGCCGCGCCGCGTGTCGTTGATGTCGGTGAGTTGGCCGCTGGCGTCGTAGCGGTAGCGACGCACCAGCAGGCGGTTGCCACCTGCGGTGTGTGTGGGCGCAGGCGTGTCGCGCGCCAACACCTGCTCCCTCAAGCGTCCCATGGCGTCCCACTGCTGCGTTTGCAGCAGCCGGTTGCCTTGCAGGCGCGCGACTTCGCGATGCAGGTCGTCGCGCTCATAGCTGACCAGCTCGCGCTCGTCGAGCTGCAGCGCAAGCAGGTGGCCACTGCCGTAGGTGAGCCAGCTGACACGGTGGCCATCCGGGCGCACGGTGGCGATGCGCTGGTTCAGCGCATCGTATTCGTGCTGCCACACGCCCACCAGCGGCTGGCCCAAGCGGGTGTAGTGCTGGTGCTCGCGCACCAGGTTGCCGGCTGGGTCGTGGAACCATTGCAAGCGGCTGTCGGCGTTGCTGGCCAGCGCCAGGTTGCCGTTGAGGTCGTAGGCAAAGCGTTCGATCTGCCAGTCCTGCTCGCGCGGACTCGCGTCGCCGGTTTGCAGCGCAGCGCGCCGCTCGGTGAGGCGGCCCATCGGGTCGAAGGTGTAGGCGATGATGCGCTGCCCGTCGATGGCGCGCGCCAGCTTGCCGGTCGCCTCCTCGTACTCGTAGCGCGTGATGGCGTCGTCGAAGCCGGTTTCCGCCAGCAGACGGCCCACCGGGTCGTAGTGGAACTCGGCATCGCGCCCATTCTCGTTGCGCAGCGCGGTGAGTTGGCCGAGCTTGTCCCACTGGTAGCGCAGGGACTGGCCGGCAGCATCCACCCGCTTGGCCAGCAGCCCGGCCTCGGTGTAGTCCCATTCGGTGCGCCGGCCCAGCGCATCGATGTGGGTTAGCAGCCGGCCTTCGGCGTCGCGCTCGAAGTGTTCTTCGGTATCGTCCGGGTAGCGGATGGCGGCGAGCTGGCCGGCCTCGTGGCGGTAGCGGGTGACCTGGCCCGCTGCGTCGGTGAACTGCACAAGCTGGCCGAGCGCGTCGTAGGCCCATTCGCTGGCCTTGGCCGAGCAGTCCACGTAGCGAGTGAGCTGGCCGCTGCTGTTGTACTCGAACTGCCTGGTCTTGCCGCTGGCATCGATGATGCCGATCGGCAGGCCCATCAGGTTGTAGGCGTACTCGGTCTTGTTACCCAGCGGGTCGATGGCCTCCGTGAGCCGACCGCGGGTATCGTAGTCGCGCAGCCAGAGACCGCCTTCGGCGTCGCTGATCTTGATGAGCTGGTCTTTGCTATCCCACGCGTAATGCACGGTGGTGCCGTCCGCACGGATGTGCTCGAGCAGGTTGCCGTTCTCATCATGCGCAAAGCGATTGACATGACCTGCGCTGTCGATGTGTTGGACAACGTTCTTGGCACTGTCCCGGAAGAACCATTCCGAGCGCTGGTCCGGGTGAACAATGCGGTAGGTGTAACCAAGGCTGTCGTAGTAGTGCCGGGTCTCCTGGCCGTGAGCATCGATCACGTAGGTAAGGCGAATGTTCTCGTCCCATTCCAGGCGGGTGTCGAAGCTGCCGTCGTCGGCCCACTCGCGCACTGCTTTAGCATCCGCGCCCTCTCCCTGCCACACCAGGTTCATGCCGCGGCCGGTGCGGTCGGTATAACGGGTGATCAGGTGGTGCTGGTACTGGTACGTCCATGCGGCAGCGTTCTCGTCCTGTGCCAGCGTGAGGTCGCCCGCTTCGTCATAGCGGTACAGGCTGAGGCGGCGCAGGGGTTCGTGCTCGCCCATCAGCCACAGGCCGGTGATACGGCCCGCGTCGTCCACTAGGGTGCCCAGGTGGGTATGCGGCTGACTGGGATCGTCCTGGTAGGTGATCAGGTCCGACAGCACCGCGCGATTGCCAACGCGGTGGTCGTAGCCGAGCAGCATGCCGGCGCCGCCGCGCAGATCGATCCGCACCAGCAGGTAGCGGTCGCCGTGGCGCTGGTAGGTCTCGCGGCGTTCGTAGCCGCGACACAGCACCAACTCGTGATCGCGTACACGAACCAACGTGAGGTCCTCGATGCGATCTTCATGGAACTGTCCGACCTTGGGCAGCGGGTAGTCGTGGCTGCGCCCGTCAGCGCCGTGGTAGCGCAGGCCTTCGCCCCGCACGTCGAAGCGCGTGGTGTATGGCGTGATCCAGCGCGCGCCCAGCTCGCCATCGTCGAAGGCACCCAGGCTGGAGCGGTAGGTACGCGTCCAGGCGATGGTAAATGGGCCGGGTAGCGTGAAGTCGGTGTGGCTGAGTGTTTCGCTGCCCGTGGCAAAGCTGATGCTGCCGCCGGTGCCTGACGGCGCTCCGATCTTGCACACGTTGGCGTCTTGGTCGGCCGGGCGTTCTTTGACGCGTGCCTCAAGTGATTCGCCTGGATGGAGCGATCCAGCCCGGCTCGTCGTATCGGTCTTGACATTGGCGGCCAGGTAACGGCTCGGCCCTCGCGCTTCGAGCGACCGATGCAATCCGGCGACGATCCACCCGACACTACCTTGCGTCGACGGATTGGCCTGCGCGCGTACCTGGCTGGCCAAGAGCGCGGCGAACTGGCGCAGTAGCTGGGCGTTTGCGGCGATCTTGGGGCGCGTTTCTGTTGAAGGGCTTTGTGCCGGTGCGCTCTGGCTTGTGGTTGCGGCATCGCGCTGAAACTGAAGCGCCGCGTCATAGAGGTTGGAAAACGAGTCGGAGGGGTCGCGCCACGACTTCCCTGATTCGCTTTTGCCGGGCGCTGTACCGACAACGTTGTTCGCCTGAGTCAGGGTCTCCAGACCGCTGGCGAGATCCAGCACGAGGCTTTCGCCAAAGGTGGCGGCTTCATCCAGCAAACCGGGTAGCCTTTGTTGGGTCTGCTGTACAAAGTCGTCCAACTCGCCCCGAATGCTGCTGTTCAGATTGACCGTCAACGTGTTGAGCAGGGCCTCGCTGACCAGGGATTTTTCGCCAGTCAGTTCCTGTCGCGCAAGAAAAAGTGCAGGTCGCAGCGTCATGCGGGCAGGCGCGGTGGCCGGGGCCGGCATCAGACCGATCAGATTGATGCTTGCGATCGCCCAGTCCGAGGTATCACGGTCCTCGCGTGTGGTGAGGGTGACGATATCGCCCAGCAGGTCTGCCAGATTGAGGATGTTACGGACCGCTGGCAGATTGCCTGCAACGGTGCGCAGGCGATCCAGGGTCACTGCTCCGTCGGTGATTGCGCGCAGCCATTGGCCAAATGCATCGATGGTCAGCGCCACGTCACCCAGTTGGATCTGGTTGAGCGGAGCGACTGTGACGGGACGTGCGGAAGAGGCGGACGGTTCAGGTGCTTGGCTTGCCATCGGTGCTCCAGGAACTGAGCACCTACAACTACTGCCTCTAGTGAAGGAATGACTAGCAGCAGGCTCTCAGCATGTGGACGTACATGAAATTCTCCAGGCACAAGCGTGCGCAATTACTCGCGATTTGAATATAGGATCGATCTGAAAAGCCGTTCAGATGGGCGGCTAACTGTACAAAATTCATTTCAGCGCACAGCCATTCTCGTTGGCCGGGGGCGAAAAAAGGCGTGCGTCAGTAATGCTGGGGGGAGTCTAGGCCGGGTCCTGGACTGATATTGCGCATGGCGTAGGTCGGCTGATTCTGCGTCGTGAAGGGCGCACAAGGGGCAGCGGTTTTGCCATGGCCCGGCGCCAGTACCTGCTCACACCACAAGATTGCGCGCCGACGCCAGCCCGTCGATGTAGCCCAACCACGCCTGCAGCATCTTCCGCCGCTGGTCAACATATTCGGCCCGGTTGTAGACGTCGCGCACACCGCCGATGGTGTGATTCAACGCTTTCTCCACCCCGTCCGTGCCGGCGGCGCGACGACGTTGCTGCGTCGCGCAATGATCCGGCTAGGCATATTTGTCGCCGACGGTACTTCGCACCGGATGCGTGTCGTAGATGATGACCATGCGCTCGATGCGCGCGTCGTCGTCGAATTCGAAGACGTCGACGCACTCGAACCGCACCTCGGAGCCGTCCTTCAGTCCCCAGTCGTAGACGAAATAGCCGGTGGCCCGACGTGCGCCCGTCGTGCTGACGCAGATGTCGAGCGGCGTGATCCGGCTTTGTCCGGATGCCGCCGCGACTTTTTCGAAGAAGGGCCGCGGCGCCATCCAGCCGAGAAACGGCGAGAATATCCGTGCATCCGGCGCGAACAGCGCGCAGATATCGGCGACGTCGCCGCGTTCGAGTGCTTTCAGGTAGGTATCGACCTGCCGCGTGTATAGTGCGTCGGACGACGAGACCATGGTATTTCTCCGCTGATTGTTGACGAACCTGCCGCGACAGCCGCCGCGAACCGGTTCAACCACGATAGCGATGCCGAGATGACCGAACAAACGAATAATCCGCAACCCGGGTATGTCGCCCGCGCATATCCGCTGGCGGATCTGACCCGTGCGCTGCCGCCGCTGACGGCGTTCCAGGCGTTCGTCGCCGCCGCCGAACTCGGCAGTTTCAACCGGGCCGCCGAGCATCTGTGCCGGACCCAGGGTGCGGTGAGCCGTCAGGTGCAGCAACTGGAAGCGCACTACCGATGTGCGTTGTTCGTCCGTCATCCGTCGGGATTGACGCTGACCGGGGAAGGCAGCGCGTTGCTGACGGTGGCCGTCAACGTGCTCGCGCAACTGGCGCAACACGCGCATGCCCATGCGCATTCCGCGCCGACCCTGACGTTGCGCTTGCCTTCCACGTTCGCGATCCGGTGGCTGCTGTCGCGGCTCTCGGCCCTCAATCACGCGTTGCCGCGAACCGAATTACGTATTCACACGTCGGCAGACGACACACCGGATTTCACCGGCGCCGATTTCGATGCCATCGTCGTGCGCGGTACCGGAAACTGGCCAGGAATGGTGGTCGTGCCTTTATTCGACGAGTGCCTTACGCCGATGTGCACGCGCGACGCAGGCACGTCGTTGAAGTCGTTCGCCGATCTCGCGCATGCGACGCTGCTGCATCCCGCGCGCAATCGCGACGAATGGCGATGCTGGCTCGACGCCGTCGGCGCAACGCAGATCGACCCGGGAACCGGGCTCGTATTCGATACGCTCGAACTGACGCTGACGGCCGCGGCTCACGCACACGGCGTCGCGATCGGCGATCCGCGCATGGCGGCGGATCGGCTGGCGGCCGGCGCGCTGGTCGCGCCGTTTCCGGAGGTGGTGCGCAACGGTCTGGGTTACTACCTCGTCTACCCGGCGCAGCGCGCCGCGCAACCCGCGATTCAAGCGCTCGCGGAGGTTCTGACGCGTCTCGCGCGCGAGGATTGACCGCGAAGGGCGTGCGCCGTGCAGTTGGCTAAACTGGAATCGACCGCCCGCGAATCCTGATCCCGAGCCGCACGACGCCGATCACCGCATTCGACACCCACGTGAGCAAGCGCGGCATCCCGCGCCGTCGGATATCGAGCAGCAGCACGATCCGCACTTCGTCGCTGTCGTTCCATACCTCGTGCACGAACGTGTCGTCCCACAGCAGGAAATGTCCTTCGTCGAGCCGGTATTCATGACCGTCGACCTTCAGCACCGCGGCCGGCGTGCCGTCGGCGCGCTTCGGCATCGACAGCACGAGATAGCCGCGCAGGATGCCGCGAAACGGTCCGCGATGCGGCGGGATGTGTTTGCCTGGCGCGAGGAACGACAGCGACGCGGACAACACGTCCGGCGACGCCGCGACGATCGACGCGACGGTCGGGCAGCGCGACAGGTTGCGCGGGAACGGCTGGCCGTAAGCCTGCATGATGAACATCCGCCAGTCGCGCGCATCGTTGGCCGAGATGTCGTGCTGTTCGCGCATGATCTCGTGGAAACGCGGGATGCGCGGCAGGTCGCGCGCGACGGCGAGCGCTTCCGCGCGAATGGCCGGCCACGCGCGGACGAATCGCTCGGCGTCGGGGAACATGGCCGAATCGAGCACGGCACCGCTGTCGATATGACGGTCGAACAGTGCGCGAAGCAGGCCGGCTGCATAGTCGTAAGCGACGGACATGATCGAGGCGCGATCCACAAGGTGTCGTCAGTCTGCCCCACGCGCGGTGGGGCTTGCGTTACGTCAGGTTACGCCGGCTGACGAAAGAATGACAGCTCGATGAACGTCCGGCACAAGCGGTTCGCCATTCCGGGAATAAACGGACACCCAGCGTCGTCATACGGGTGTAGCACGTCGTCTCGTTGACTTCTCAAGGAGTGGAACATGAACACGCATTGGCTGGTGGCCGCCGCCGTGGCGGCGATTTCTCTCGCGGGTATCGCGCCGCAAGCGTCGGCACAGGCACTGACGCGCGCGCAGGTCAGGCAGCAACTGATCGACGCCGAAAACAACGGGCTGCGCTTCGTGACCGATACGTCGTATCCGGACGTGAGCCCGCTGTTCCAGCAGCAAGCCGAACAGATGCCTCGGCACCAGGCCGAAACGGCGGTCGGCAGCGATCCGGCCGCGACTTCGGATGCGGGAAGGCCGACGGTACTGCCGTCGCGTCCGCGTTCGGCCGCGTGCGTGGGCCCCGAGAGCTTCTGCACGCCGTATTTCGGAAGCTGACGTAGCGGACTGCCGCGGCCGGCCCGAAATCCACGAAGGTTGATCGGCGCGCAAGATTGAAGGAGTTGATGATGAAAACATGTATCGCACTACTGATGATGATCGGCGTGATATCCGGTCAAGTTGCATTCGCGCAATCGAATGCGCCGCTCACACGCGCCCAGGTTCGCGAGGAACTGATTCGTCTGGAAGCGGCGGGCTACGATCCGTCGAAGGGGGACGACGGCGAATATCCCGCGGACATTCAGGCCGCGCTGGCGAAGCTCGCCGAGCAGGATCGGGCGAGGATGGCGGCGTTGCCCGCCGCGCCGGCGCCGGCTTCCGTCATGCCGGTGCAGACCGACAACTAGGTGTCGACATGTACGTGTGTGTCTTCAGGCCGACGTGTTCGCGGTACGGCGATACGCATGCCGTTCGCGGCACGCGGCCTGGCCGAATTGCGCGGACGGCGAGGCCGTCGATCGCGCGCCGCTTCGCGCGGCGCCGCGATCAGCTCGTTGCCCGATTCCGATGGGCGCGCAGGTGGATTGCAGGATGAGCCGCGATGCAGGCGAGCGCGCGATCGGCCATTGCGGGGTATCTGCCCGTGACGGTGCGCAAGGGGGCAGGTGGCGAGATTACCAGAGCATCATCCGTTGCATGACCCTGTCGCGCAGGACGAAACGATGCGCGACCGCGGCCGAGACGTGAAGGCAGATGCCGCCGAACAGTGCCCACGCGAGGATGCCGTGCACATCGCCCATCGCGTGCCCGAATCCCGAGCCGGCCGCCGACAGCGCCGGCAACGGGACGACGCCGAACAGCGTCACGGCCCATGCGCGCGACGACGCATTGATCCAGCCGAGCAACGGCACCGCGATCAGCAGTGCATAGAGCCCGAAGTGCGTCGCGCCGGACACCGCGCGCATCGCGGGCGACAGTTCGTCGGCGGGTGGGCGATGCGTCACGCGCCATAGCACGCGGCAAGCCATTGCGGCAAGCAGCGCGGTGCCCACGATCAGGTGCGCGGCGATCAGGCCGACCGGTTGAGTATCGCGATGCACGTCGGGCATCGTCCAGCCGATTGCATACTGCGCGACGACCAACGCCACGATCAGCCAGTGAAGAAGGCGTGCGACTGCGTCGTATCGGGCGGTTGTAGACATAAAAGCTCCTGGCAAGCGGATGAGGACCGTATCTTCCGGCGGATTTTACGGCCGAATCCTTAACGAGACGTTAAGCGTGCGGCCGCGCAGCGACTTCGCCCGATAACGCCTGCGTGCCATCGATCCGAGAGGATTCAGCCGACGGCAACGCGATCGTGACGCCGAGGCCGCGGCCGCCGATGCCGGGCCCGAACTGCACGGTTCCGCCGAAGTATTGCGCGATGCGCTGGACGATCGACAGCCCGAGTCCGCTGCCGGGCAACTGCGTGCCGACGCCGCGATAGAAACGATCACCGAGCCGCTCGTGCTCGCCCGGGGCGACGCCGGGCCCGTCGTCGCGCACGACGATGCGCTGCGCGGTGCCGTCGTCGTGTACGTCGATTTCGATGCGGCCACCTTGCCGGCCGTACTTGACCGCGTTGTCGAGCAGATTGTCGAGCAGGTTGCCGAGCAGGATCGGATCGGCCAGGATCGCTCGCCCGGGCGTGCCGGTGGCGACGATGTCGATGAAGTGATCCGACGCCTTCGCGAGATGTCGCTCGATGGCCGCGTCGACCAGTTCGCGGACGACGACGGCGCGCACCGGAATGCGTTCGTATTCGTCGAGTCGCGCGAGCAGCAGCAACTGTTCGGCGAGACGCGCGCTGCGATCGACGCCTTGCACCACGCGCTGCATGGCGAGCTGCTTGCGCACCGGATCGTCGGTCGCGAGCGCCACCTGGGCCTGCACCTTGATCGCAGCCAGCGGCGTCTTGAGTTCGTGCGCCGCGTCGGACGTGAATGCCCGCTCGCGCACGATGGATTGCCGCAGTCTGGCGAGCAGGCGGTCGATCGCGTCGACCAGCGTGCGGACTTCTTCCGGGACGGTCGTGACGGCGAGCGGTTCGAGCGAGCGCGCATCGCGCGCGCCGATCTGCGTCGACAGCGTTTTCAGCGGTGCGAGACTGCGCCCGATCAGGTACCAGAGCAGCAACGCCAGCACCGGGAGCGCGAGGATCAGCGGCCAGACGATGCCGCGCGCGATGCCCGTCGCGAGATCGCTGCGCGTGTTGGCCGGCTCCATCACCCGTATCCATCGCCCCGACACGTCGTTGCGCAGCGTGTGCGTGCGCCATTGCGTGCCGCGTACGACGATCGTTGCGGGGGTGTCGCTTCGGCCCGCTGCATCGGGCTGGCCGGGGGCGTCGACCGGAAGGCTCGACGCAACGACGTTGCTCTGAGCGTCGCGGACTTCGAACAGCACGTCGCGCGGCTGACGATCGCCGTCGTTGTCTCGGGTCGCGGCCGACGTGCCGTGCGCCAGTTCGATGCGCGCGTCGGGCGGGAAGCGGGCGAGGCGCTCGAGGTCGGCCGGTGCAAGATCGACGAGCAGCGACGCATACTCGACGAGACGGGCGTCTTCCCATTCGCCGATCTCGCGTGTCGCGTGCCGGAAGCTTCCGAACACGGCGACGATCCACACGACGGTCACGCAGCCGAGCGCCATCGACGAAACGCGGCGTCGTATCGAGCGCGAGGTCATGGTTTGTCGACGACGTAGCCGATGCCCCGCACCGTCCGGATCAGTTCCGCGCCGAGTTTCTTGCGCAGGTTCGAGATGTGAACCTCGATCGCATTGCTTTCGATGCCTTCCTGCCATCCATACAGGCCGTCCTCGAGACGCGCCCGCGACTGGGGCATGCCCGCACGACTGACGAGCTGAACGAGGATGGTCCATTCGCGTGACGTCAGCGCAATGCGCGCGGCATCGCGTGTCACCGTCTGGGTGGTCAGGTCGATCGTGATGTCGCGCCACACGATCTCGTCGCCGGCGCGGCCCTGGGAGCGCCGCACGAGCGCGCGACAGCGGGCGAGCACCTCGGATAGCTCGAACGGTTTCGCGAGATAGTCGTCGGCGCCATCGTCGAGGCCGCGGACCCGATCGGCCACGGTGCCGCGCGCGGTCAGGACGAGCACCGGCGTGGTATCGCCCGCGTCCCGCATCGCACGCAGCAGTTCCGTTCCCGATTTGCCGGGCAAGCCGAGATCGAGGACGACGAGCGCGAAGCGCGTCGTCGCGAGCGCGGCGGCGGCGGCATGACCGTCGCGCAGCCAGTCGACCTGGTAACCGGCCTGACTCAGGCTGATTTCGAGGCCGCTGCCGATCAGGTCGTCGTCTTCGACAAGGAGGAGTCGCATGGTCGATTCGTGTGCAGATACGTGCAATTGTACGAGCCCGACTGTGCGCGCCGTGCAACGGATTGTAATTGCGTTCCCTCAAATATCGCCCGATTCTGAAGAACGCTTAAGGTTCGGCACCGGCATTCCCGCTACCATCGCCCACAACATTTCTCGGGACGATCTCCGCTTCCCCTGATCCCGAACCGGGTTCGGCGCGTCCGGCACGCGCTTGCCCGTCCACCCGCGACCATGTCGATCGACGCACGATCGATGCGGGCCGTCCGCACGGGAGGTTCATTCCTGATGGCACCCTCGACGATCGAGCGATGGCGCGCCTACCTGTTGATCGCCGCGCTCGCCGGTATGTTCATTCAGTGTTTCGTGCTGGTTTCGTTGTTTGCGCTGCGCGTACCCGAAGCGTTTTTCACGACGATGACATTCCGCATGTGGACCGTCGTCGCGGTCGCGACCGCGATCCTGTCAGCCCGTAAGGTGGCCGACGCGGCGTTCAGGGCCGCGGACGTTTGCGGCGATGTGCGCGTGTCCGGAATCGATCGCCGCACGGTAGTCGTGTCATCTGATTGCGCGTACCGTTGGTTGATCGTCCTGCATATCCGGCTCAACGGGAATCGATACGGCGGCGTGTAAGGGTGAGCGCGTGTTCGCGCGTTCCGGCCCCGGGCGTCGCGGTCACTGGGCCACCACTGGGGAGAAGCATGGTATTGCTGCATGTGCTGTACGCGCTGGCCGGCGCGATGTCGATCGCCTGCGGGTTGGGCGTGTTGCTCGGCATTGCCTACACTGTCACGGCCAGCGTGCTCGTCGGCCGGTTCTTTTCGCGCGCGCGGGTGATGCCCCGCGATTATCCGGGCGTCACCGTCGCGAAACCGCTGCACGGCGACGAATGGAATCTCGTACAGCATCTTGAAAGCTTCTTCGTCCAGGATTATCCGGGGCCGGTACAGCATCTGTTCGGGGTGCACGATGCGGGCGACTCGGCGCTCGCGGCCGTCGAGACGCTGCGCGCGCGCTATCCGGGCGCGAACATCAAGGTCGTTGCCGATGCGCGGTTGTACGGGCCGAACCGCAAGATCGCGAATCTCGTCAACATGCTCGAACATGCGGAGCATTCGGTGCTGTGTCTCGCTGACAGCGATGTGCTGGTCGAGCGCGATTATCTGCGCGCCGTCGTCGGCGCGCTACAGCAGCCGGAAGTCGGCATCGTGACGAGCGTGTATCGCGGCATCGCGTCGCCGGGCTTCTGGCCCGGTGTCGCCGTCGCGATGACGAACTACCATTTCCTGCCGGGCGTCATTACCGGGCTTTTCATCGGGCGCGCCCGTCCGTGCTTTGGCCAGACGATTGCGATCACGCGCGCAACGCTCGAACGCATCGGCGGGCTCGCGCGTTTCGCGCATCACCTGGCCGAGGATCACGCGCTCGGCGAAGCGGTGCGGCAGGTCGGCGCGCAGGTCGTCGTCCCGTCGTTCGTCGTCGGACATGCCTGTGTCGAAGAGACCTTCGCCAGCCTGTACGCGCACGAATTGCGCTGGAGCTGCACGATTCGCGCGGCGGACCGGCTCGGTCACGCCGGGTCGGTGCTGATGCACCCGGTGCCGCTCGCGCTGCTGGCCGTGCTGTTCTCCGGCGGCACGCGCGCCGCCTGCTGGCTGACGGTCGCGGCGCTCGCCGCGCGGGCGCTGCTGATGCTGAAAACGAGCCGTGCGACCAGTGCCGGGCTGCGCGGTGCCCTCTGGCTGCCGTTCGTCGATCTGCTGCAGTTCCTGGTGTTCGTGTCGAGCTTCTTCTCGTCGCACGTCGTCTGGCGCGGCACGCGCTTTCGCGTCGATCGCGAGGGCTTGCTGTCGCCGGCAGGGAAATCATGATGCACGACACGCATTTCGATGTCGAAGGCGCGGACCGGCGGTCCGCGCGTCGCGACGCACGGCTGCGGCATGTGGGGCGCGCGGCGGCGCTGGCCGGGCTGGTGCTTGCGGTGTGGCTGATCTGGCGCGAACATCCGCTGGAGATCCTGCACCGGTTGCGGATCGCCGGCGCCGGGTTGCTGATCGCCGCGCTGGCCCACATCCTGCCGATGCTCGCGAATGCGTGGGACTGGCGGCTGCTGATCCGTGGCCCGCGCCGGCCGTCGTTCGCGACGATGCTCAAGCTCGTGTGGATCCGCGAATCGATCAACGGGCTGTTGCCGGTCGCGCGGATCGGCGGCGAGATCGTGTCGTTCAGCCTGCTGCGGCAGGCGGGCGTGCGCCCGGCGACCGCCGTGGCGAGCCTCGTCGCGGACATGCAACTGACGCTGATCAGCCAGCTGGTGTTCGCGCTGGTCGCGATCGGCTACGTGCTCGAACACGTGTCGTCCGACGCCGCGCAGGTGGCCGCGCGCCTCGCCATCGGCATGGCGGCGCTCGTGCCGGTGTTGCTGCTGTTCGCGCTGGTTCAGCACGCGCGTCCGTTCGAGCGCGCGATGCGCGTGGTCAACCGCGTCACGAGCGGCAAGGTGGTAGCGCTGGTCGGCGAATCGGCACGCACCGATCAGTCGATCCGGATGATCTGGAGAAAGACGGGTATCGTCGTCCGCTATCTGGCGATCTGGCAGACGCTGCAATTTGTCGGCTATGCGCTGGAAATCTGGCTCGCGCTGCGTTTCCTCGGCGCCGATCCTACATTCGCGCAGGCGCTCGCGATCGAAGCGCTGATCCAGCTCCTGAGCAGCATCGCGTTCCTGATGCCGGGCGGATTGGGCGTGCAGGAGGGCGGGTTCGTGCTGATCGGCGGGCTGCTCGGGTTCGACGCGACGACTTGCCTGGCGCTCGCCGGCGCGCGGCGCGTGCGCGACTTGCTGTTCTATCTGCCGGGCTTGCTGGCATGGCAGCATGCGGCCGGCGCGGCGCGCTCGCCGTACGAGGCGAAGCGCGCATCGATGCCCGTCGGGGAGTCCGCCGGGCCGCGCTGATGCGGCCCGACGTTGCCTGCCAGCCGGGCGGGAAGCGGCTCGCCGACGCGGCCGCGTGCCCCGCCGGGCGGCGCGGCCATCAACGCTGCTCGTCGGCGATGTAGCTGCGGATCACGTCCGCGAACGACGTGTCGCCCTTCAGTCCGAGCGCTTCTGCGCGCGCCGTGTCCCAGCGGCCCGGCCAGCTGCCTACGATCTTCTCGATGCGTTCGTCCGGCGCATGGCGAATCAGCTTCACGATGTCGTCGCCCGCGACTTCGCGCAGCGCCGCGATCATTTCGTCGACCGATACCGACAGGCCGGGCAGGTTGATCACGCGCTTGTTGCCGAGCTTCTCGCTGTCGATTTCGCAACCCGCGACGAGCGCGTCGATCGCGCCGCGCGGCGACAGCAGCCACAGCCGCGTCGAACCGGGCACCGGGCATACGCTTTCCTCGCCGTTCAGCGGTTCGCGGATGATACCGCTCGCGAACGACGACGCGGCCGCGTTCGGGCGACCCGGCCGCACGCTGATGGTCGGCAGCCGCAGCACGCGGCCGTCGACGAAGCCGCGCCGTGCGTAGTCGCACAGCAGCAGTTCGGCGATCGCCTTTTCCGCGCCGTACGACGATTGCGGATTCAGCGCGGTGTCGTCCTGCACGACGTCGGGCAACACGCCGCCGTAGACGGCCACCGAGCTCGTGAACACGACGCGCGGACGATGGCCGCGTGCGCGGCACACTTCAAGCAGCGTGCGCGACGCGTCGAGATTGATCCGCATGCCGAGATCGAAATCGGCTTCGGCCTGCCCGCTGACGATCGCCGCGAGATGGAAGATCGCGCCCGTCTGCGCGTCGATCGCGCTTTCGAGCACCGTGTGATCGGCGATGTCGCCGACGATCGATGTCACGCGGGCGTCGCCGAAATCGCTGCCCTTGACGACGTCGAGCAGCACCAACTCGTCGATCTTGCCGGTCCGGCCGTCGGGGCCGGTCAGTTCGCCGCGCGCGAGCAGCTTGCGCGCGAGACGCTGGCCGAGAAAGCCGGCGCCGCCGGTGATCAGTACTTTCATGTTGTGAGCCCTCTTCGAAATGCCTGGATTACAGATAAGGCTTGAGCCAGCCAAGCCCTTCGGACGTGCCGGCCTTCGGGCGATACTCGCAGCCGATCCAGCCGTCGTAGCCGAGCGCGTCGATCAGCGCGAACAGATACGGGTAGTTGAGTTCGCCGATGTCCGGCTCGTGACGCTCGGGCACGCCGGCGATCTGGATGTGGCCGATGCCCGCGAAATCGCGCTTGAGCTTCATCGCAAGGTCGCCCTCGACGATCTGGCAGTGATAGCAGTCGAACTGCACCTTCAGGTTCGGCGCGCCGACTTCCGCGCGGATGTCATGCGCATCGTCCTGGCGGCTCAGGAAATAGCCGGGCATGTCGCGCTGGTTGATCGGCTCGATCAGAATCGTCATGCCATGCGCGTCCGCCGCCTGCGCCGCATGCCGCAGGTTTGCCACGTAGGTATCGCGATGGCGCGCGCGGTCGGCGCCCGGCGCGACCATCCCGGCCATCACGTGCAGCTTCTTGTTGCCGAGCACGCGCGCATAGTCGAGCGCCTGGTCGATGCCGCGCCGGAACTCGTCCTCGCGGCCCGGCAGCGACGCGATCCCGCGTTCGCCGGCGGCCCAGTCGCCGGGCGGCGCGTTGAACAGCGCCTGCTCGAGGTTGTGCGCGTCGAGGCGTGCGCGGATGTCCTCGGCGGCGAAGTCGTACGGGAACAGGTACTCGACGGCCTTGAAGCCGTCGTACGAGGCAGCGGCGAAGCGTTCGAGGAACGCGTGCTCGGTGTACATCATCGAGAGGTTGGCGGCGAAGCGGGGCATGGCAGCGGTTCCTGTGAATGAATGGGGCGGGGCGCACGGCGCCCCGCGTCGAATGACGGATCAGCGGTTCACGAGTTTCGCGGGCGTGAGCCACACGGCGATCGCGCCGATCACCAGCATGGCGGCCAGCACGTACATACCGGATGCCGTGCTGTGCGTGGCGTCCTTCAGGTAGCCGATCACGTACGGGCTCGCGAACCCGGCGAGGTTGCCGACCGAGTTGATGATCGCGATCCCGGCGGCCGCGGCGGAGCCGGCGAGAAACGCGGTCGGCAGCGACCAGAACAGCGGAGCGCAGGTCAGCACGCCGCCCGCCGCGAGCGACAGGAACACGATCGACACCGCCGTATTGTGCGAGTACGACGCGGCGACCGCAAATCCGACCGCGCCCATCAGCGCCGGCACGATCAGGTGCCAGCGGCGTTCGCGGCGCTTGTCCGCGCTGTGGCCGAACAGGTTCATCACGACGATCGCGACGACGAACGGAATCGCCGACAGCAGGCCGATCTGCAACGTATCGGTGATGCCGGTCGACTTGACGAGCGTCGGCATCCAGAACGTGAGACCGTACTGGCCGGTGACGAACGCGAAGTAGATCAGCGACATCCACCACATGCGCGGGTCGGAGAGCACGGCCTTCAGCGAATGGCCGTGTTTCTGCTGTTCCTGCGGCTGCGCGGCGATTTCATCCTCGAGGATCTGCTTCTCGCGCTCGTCGAGCCATTTCGCGCTGCGGATGCTGTTGTCGAGATACAGGATCGTCGCGATGCCGACGAGCACGGCCGGCACGGCCTCGATCATGAACATCCATTGCCAGCCGTGGAATCCCGAGCCGCCGTGAAAGCGCTCCATGATCCAGCCCGACAGCGGGTTGCCGAAGATGCCCGACACCGGGATCGCCGACATGAACACCGCGATGATCTTCGCGCGGCGATGCGACGGGAACCAGTACGTGAGGTACAGGATCACGCCCGGATAGAAGCCGGCTTCGGCGAGACCGAGCAGGAAGCGCAGCACGTAGAACTGCGTCGGCGTCTTCACGAACGCGAACAGCGCGGACAGCAGGCCCCACGTGATCATGATCCGCGCGATCCAGATGCGCGCGCCGATGCGGTGCATCAGCATGTTGCTCGGCAGCTCGAACAGGAAGTAGCCGAGGAAGAAGATGCCGGCGCCGAGGCCGAACACGGTTTCGCTGAACGCGAGGTCCTGCGACATCTGCAGCTTCGCGAAGCCGACGTTGACGCGGTCGAGATACGCGACCACGTAGCAGAGCATCAGGAACGGCACGATGCGCCAGAACACTTTCTTGTAGGTGCGGTCGAGTTCGGCCGATTGGGCGGGCGCGGCGGGCGAGCGGCCTGCGGCCGCGTCGAGAGCAGTCATTGTCGTCTCCTGGGATGTCATGTGCCGGCGGCGCGCACGCCGCCGGATTGTGTCGTGTGTGCTGATGGAGGGGCCCGCGCACACGGCGGGCATGGTACTCGGTTCGTAGTCCTGCGTGATCCGGACGCGATGCGTTGCGTTACCAGCGTGCGCCGAAGGTCTGGCGCAGCTCGTCGAGCGCCGTGTCGGACAACGGCTCGGGCTTCGGGTTCGTCATCAGCCAGAGCCGCGCGGTTTCCTCGAGCTCCTCGAGCGCGTACGACGCGTGCGACACCGACTGCCCCCACATCACCGGGCCAAGGCGGTCGAGCAGCACGCCGCGCACCTGGTCGGCGAGCGCCGCGACTTCGGCCGCGACCGCCGGGTCGCCGGGGCGGCGATAGCGGATCAGCGGAATGTGGCCGACCTTCATCACGTAGTACGGCGTGATCGGCGGCAGCACGTCGGTGTCGCGCCACACGCCCGCGAGCGTCAGCGCGACCAGGTGCGTCGAATGCGTGTGGACGATGCCGTTTGCTTCCGCGTTGCGCGTGTAGATGCCGCGATGCAGCGCGAGCGTCTTCGACGGCTTGCCGCCCGATACGGGCTGACCGTCCAGGCCGACCTTCGCGATGTCGTTCGGGTCGAGCCGGCCGAGGCATGCGTCGGTCGGCGTGATCAGCCAGCCGTCATCCAGGCGCGCGCTGATGTTACCGGCGCTGCCGACGGCGTGGCCGCGCGCATACAGGCTCGCGCCGACGACGCAGATCTCTTCGCGCAGTTTCGCTTCGTGGCTCATCATGCGGCTCCGTCGAGCGCGCGCAGCGCCTTGTCGAAAAAGTCCACCGTGCCGAAGTTGCCGGATTTCAGCGCGAGGCCGAGCGGCTGCGCGTCGATGGTGGCCGTCGCCGGCACGCCCGGATCGATTTGCGCACCGATCTGCAGCGACTTCACGTCGAGCGCCTGCACGACCGCGCCGGACGTCTCGCCGCCGGCAACGACGAACTTGCGCACGCCGAGGTCGCGCAAGCCCCTGGCGATTGCGGCGAGCGTGCTCTCGACGAGTTGGCCGGCCGCCTCGACGCCGAGCGCCTGCTGGACGGCCTTCACTTCGTCGGGCGTCGCGGTCGCGTAGATCAGCACGGGTTGGGGCAGGTGCGAGCGCGCGAATGCCAGTACCGCGTCGACGACGGGTTCGCCGCGCGAGACCGCGAGCGGGTCGATCCGGAAGCTCGGCCGGCTTTCGCGCCACGCGGCGACCTGGGCGTTGGTCGCCTTCGAAGCGCTGCCGGCGAGCACGGCGGACAACCCGTCGATGCGCGGCAGCGAGGCTGCGTTGTCGCGCTCGGGCAGTTGATCCGCGCGGCGGAAATTCGCGGGCAGGCCGAGGGCGACGCCCGAGCCGCCGGTGACGAGCGGCAGGTCCGTGCACGCTTCGCCGAGCACGTAGAGGTCGCGATCCGACAACGCGTCGGCGATCGCGAAGCGCGCGCCTTCCGCGCGCAGCTGCTCGATCCGCGCGCGCACGGCGGCGGCGCCCAGGGCGATCGTGTCGTAGCGGATCAGGCCGACATGCGACTTCGTTTGCCGCTGCAGCACGCGCACGAGGTTCGCCTCCTTCATCGGCGTGAGCGGGTGGTTCTCCATGCCGGATTCGTTCAGCAGCACGTCGCCGACGAACAGATGGCCGCGGAAGATCGTGCGCCCGTTCTCCGGGAACGCCGGACACGCGATCGCGAAGCCGCCGCCAGCCGCATCGAGCAGCGCATCGGCGACGGGCCCGATGTTGCCCGCGTCGGTCGAGTCGAACGTTGAGCAGTACTTGAAGAAAAATTGCCGGCAACCCTGTGCGCGCAGCCATTCATGGGCGGCGAGCGATTGCGCGACGGCGTCGGCGGCGGGAATCGTGCGCGACTTCAGCGCGACGACGATCGCGTCGGCGTCGATTGCGGCGTCGCCGGCGGGCACGCCGATCGTCTGCACGGTACGCATGCCGCTCTTGACGAGCATGTTCGCGAGATCGGTCGCGCCGGTGAAATCGTCGGCGATGCAGCCGAGCATGGGACGGGAAGCGGAAGCGGTCATGGCAGGAACGTCGTTCGAATCAGCGGGCGGGCGGCAGCGTGATGCCGGGGAAGGTCTTGATCACGGCGGAATCGTCCTCGCCGCCGTGGCCGGCGCTCGACGCGCTCATGAACATCTGGTGCGCGGTGGCAGACAGCGGCAGCGGGAACTTGCTGCGCCGCGCGGTATCGAGCACGAGGCCGAGGTCCTTCACGAAGATGTCGACGGCGGACAGCGGCGTGTAGTCGCCGTTCAGGATGTGCGGCACGCGGTTCTCGAACATCCACGAGTTGCCGGCGCTGTGCGTGATCACGTCGTAGAGCGCGTCGGCATCGACGCCTTCGCGCAGGCCGAGCGCCATCGCCTCGGCGGCCGCCGCGATGTGCACGCCGGCCAGCAGTTGATTGATGATCTTCACCTTCGAGCCGATGCCGTGCGCGTCGCCGAGGCGATACACCTTGCCGGCGATCGCGTCGAGCACGTCGTCGCAGGCCGCATACGCGGCGGCGGGGCCCGACGTCATCATCGTCATCTCGCCGGAGGCCGCGCGCGCGGCGCCGCCGGACACCGGCGCGTCGAGCATTTGCAGGCCCGCGGCCTCGATGCGCGCGCCGAGCGCGACGGCGAAATCGGGTGCGACGGTCGCGCTCGCGATCACGACGCCGCCGGGCTTCATCGCCGCGACCGCGCCGTGCTCGCCGAACAGCACCGTTTCGGTCTGCGCGGCATTGACGACGAGTGTGACGACGACGTCGCACCGCGCGCCGAGTTCGGCCGGGCTCGCGCAGGGCACGCCGCCTTCGGCCGCGAACGCCTGCAGCACGGTGTCGCGCACGTCGCATGCATGCACGCGGAACCCCGCGCGCAGCAACGAGCGGGCGACGCCGAGGCCCATCGCGCCGAGGCCGATGACTCCAACATTTCGTGACATGGTCAACCTTGATCGATTCGGGAAGAGGTTCGGGACAACGACGGCACCGGTCTGGCCCGGGCCGCCGCATTCAGCAATCGTTCATCAGCAGATGCCGGCTTCCGCGAGACGGCGGGCGGCGTTGTACATGTGCGTGCGCGCCGCGTTGCGTGCCGCCATCGGGTCGCGCGCGCGGATCGCGTCGGCGATCGCCGCGTGTTCCTCGCGCACCTGCCGCGAGAAATCCTCGCGCGTCGCCTCGTTGCGCCGCGTGACTTTCACGCCGGCCTCGAGGTACTGGTTCAGGAACTGCAGTGTCTTCAGGAAATACGGGTTGCCGGTGACGGCCGCGATCGTGCGGTGGAACGCAACGTCTTCCGCGACGCCGTCGCGCCCTTCGGCCACCGCATCGTCGATCTTGCGCAGCGCGTCGTCGATGTCGGCCATGTCGTCGGCCGTGTGGTGCAGCGCGGCTTCGGCCGCGACTTCAGCCTCGATCGCGCGGCGCACCGCGAGAAGGTGCGGCAGCGAGCTGGCCTCGACGGCCTCCGCGTAGTCGATCCGCAGCGGCCGGATGGCGCCGTGCTGGTTCACGTACACGCCGCTGCCCTGGCGCGGCTCGACCACGCCTTCGTTCTTCAGCCGCGAGATCGCTTCGCGGATCACGGTGCGGCTCACGCCGAATTCCTGCGCGAGAACGGCTTCCGTCGGCAGCTTGCCGGTGGCCGAGAAACTGCCGACTTCGATCTGCTTCAGCAGCTGCTGCGCGACGTGGTCGCTCATCGCACGGGCGGGAATTTTCTCGAACATGGCGCTCAGGTTTGTAAGGTGATGTGGTCATCATACAAATTTGAAGGTGCGTCAGCATCAGGGATAACCCTCGGTCAATGGGCTCTAACGTCGGTGAAATTGACTGGAACCGGTTCCAGTTGACCTGAAACTGCCGCGATCGTGTGTGGCGTCGAGGCGTGGGCAGGGGAAGGAAAGGGGACGCGCGCCGGCGGCGCGCGCGACCGTCAGTCGGCGATGTCTTCGACGGGATCGGGATCAGCCGCCATCGGTGCGCCGGCCTCCGTGCTGTCCCCGCCGCGTTCGCGATAGGTCGCCGGCGGCACGCCGAACTGCTTGCGGAACTCCCGGCCGAGGTGCGATGCGTCGGCGAACCCGCAACTCGACGCGATATCGGCGACGGTGCGGTCGGAGCTGGTCAGCAGCCAGGCGGCCGTGCGCAATCGCACCTGTTTCGCGAACGCCTGCGGGCTCTTGCCCGTTTCGGCCTTGAACAGCCGCTCGAGCTGGCGCGTCGACATGTCGAGCTTGCACGCGAGTTCCTCGAGCGGCAGCGCGCGGCCGACATGCTGTTCCATCAGGAGAATCGCGCGCTTGACCTTCGGGTGCGTGGCCGGCTCGAGGCCCGGCGGATGCGGCTGCGGCGCATTGCCCTTCTGCATCTCGCCGACGAGCAGGATGCGCAGTGCCTTCTGCACGGTCGCATGATCGAAATGGCGCAGCAGGACCGCGGCGGCGACGTCGATCGACGCACGCCCGCCCGAGCAGGTGATCCGTCGCCGGTCGATCACGAACAGGCGATCGGCGATCAGCATGTCGGGATCGGCGTGCGGGAAGCGCTCGATGAAATCCCAGTAGTGGAACCAGCTCACGCAGGTGCGGTAGCCGTCGAGCACGTTCGCGCGCATCAGCGTGAACACGCCCGTGCAGATCCCGACGAGCGTCGCGCCGCCCGTCGCCGCGCGGCGGATGAAGTCGAGCGTTTCGGGGCCGGCTTGCGGCCCCGAATGCAGCAGGCCGCCGACCACGACGACGTAGTCGAACGGCTCGGCGCTCTCGAAGGTTTCCCACGGCGTGATCTGGATCCCGCAACTCGCGCGCACCGGCGCCAGCGTTTCGCCGATCACGCTCCACGCGCAGCGCACCGGCTTGCTGTAGTCGCCGTCGTCGGCCGACAGCCGCAGCATGTCGACGAAACCCGAGAAGGCCGTGAGCGTGAAGTTCGGCAGCAGCACGATGCCGAAACGGATGCGCTGCGGCGCGGGTTCGGCGAGGGGGGAAGCGGGTACGTCGGGTGTCATCGCGGTCAATCTCGTCACGCCGGGAAGGCGGGTCTCACTCGTTGCAATCTGTTCGCGGGCACGGTTGCCGGCTGGCGCGGACCCCGGCCGACTTGTGGTTTTTCGTCGCCAACCATCGTCAAAACGCACTTTCCGGCCGTCCTGCGCGGGGCTTGGCGGCGCTATCCCACGCCGATGCCGTTTTTGTTCTATCGGCCAATTTTACGCTTTGATGTACTGATGCCAACGACATTTCACGTACGCCCACCCAGAGGAAGTCAGATGAACGTCAGCGCGTTCGACCTGTTCAAGATCGGTATCGGCCCGTCCAGCTCGCATACGGTTGGCCCGATGATCGCCGCGTGCCGCTTCGCGTCGCACATCGAGGACGCGAACCTGCTCGGCTTCGTGCGCCGCGTGCGGGTCGAACTATACGGCTCGCTCGGTGCAACGGGCAAGGGCCACGGCACGGACAAGGCGGTGCTGCTCGGGCTCGAGGGCCATCTGCCCGACACGATCGATCCGGACCTGATCGAGCCGCGGCTCGCGGCGATCCGCGCGGAGAAGTCGCTGGCGCTGCTCGGCAAGCAGACGATTCGCTTCGACGAGAAGGAGAACATCGGCTTCTATCGCAAGCTGATGAGCGGCACCAGCATCGTGCATCCGAACGGGATGCGCTTCCAGGCGTTCGACGAGCACGGCCAGTTGCTCGTCGAGAAGGAGTATTACTCGATCGGCGGCGGCTTCGTCGTGAACCGCGACGGCGATCGCGTGAACGGCGTACGTGCTGCGGCCGAAGTGCCGTACCCGTTCCGCACGGGCGACGACCTGATGCGCCAGTGCCGCGAACACGGGCTGTCGATCGCCGAGCTGATGCTGCGCAACGAATCCACGCTGCGTCCGGAAGACGAAGTGCGCGCCGGGCTGCTCGCGATCTGGCGCACGATGGCCGCGTGCGTCGAGCGTGGCTGCAAGGTCGAGGGCGAACTGCCGGGCCCGATGCGCGTGAAGCGCCGCGCGGCCGAACTGAACGGGCGCCTGCGGGCGCGTTCGGAGGAGTCGCTGCGCGATCCGCTGTCGATGCTCGACTGGGTCAACCTGTATGCGATGGCCGTCAACGAGGAGAACGCGGCGGGCGGCCGGGTCGTCACCGCGCCCACGAACGGCGCGGCCGGCGTGATCCCCGCGGTGCTGCACTACTACGTGAAGTTCGTGCCGGGCTCGAACGAAGCCGGCATCGTCGAATTCCTGCTGACGGCCGCGGCGATCGGGATCATCTACAAGGAAACGGCGTCGATCTCGGGCGCGGAAGTCGGCTGCCAGGGCGAAGTGGGCGTCGCGTGCTCGATGGCCGCGGCCGCGCTCGCCGCGGTGATGGGCGGCACGCCCGACCAGGTCGAGAACGCGGCCGAGATCGGGATGGAGCACAACCTCGGCATGACCTGCGATCCGGTCGGCGGGCTCGTGCAGATTCCGTGCATCGAACGCAACGCGATGGGCGCGATCAAGGCGCTGAACGCATCGCGGATGGCGCTCAAGGGTAACGGCCAGCACTACGTATCGCTCGATTCGGTGATCAAGACGATGCGCGAGACGGGTGCCGACATGAAGACGAAATACAAGGAAACGTCGCGCGGCGGTCTTGCCGTGAACGTCATCGAATGCTAACGAAGGATCACTAACATGAGCCGCTACTCGATATTCAGCCTGTTCCGCAACGGCCTCTCGTATCACGAGAACTGGGAAAAGCAGTGGAAGAGCCCGGAACCGAAGAAGGAATACGACGTCGTGATCGTCGGCGGCGGCGGCCACGGCCTCGCGACCGCCTACTACCTCGCGAAGGAGCACGGCATCACGAACGTCGCGATCCTCGAGAAGGGCTGGATCGGCGGCGGCAACACCGCGCGCAACACGACGATCGTGCGCTCGAACTATCTGTGGGACGAATCGGCCGCGCTGTACGAGAAGGCGATGAAGCTGTGGGAAGGGCTGTCGCAGGACCTCAACTACAACGTGATGTTCAGCCAGCGCGGCGTGATGAACCTCGCGCACACGCTGCAGGACGTGCGTGACACCGAGCGTCGCGTGAACGCGAACCGCCTGAACGGCGTCGACGCCGAATTCCTGACGCCCGCGCAGATCAAGGAAATCGAGCCGACGATCAACCTGAACAGCCGCTACCCGGTGCTCGGCGCATCGATCCAGCGCCGTGCGGGCGTCGCGCGTCACGACGCGGTGGCCTGGGGCTTCGCCCGCGGCGCCGACCGCGCCGGCGTCGACATCATCCAGAACTGCCAGGTGACGGGCATTCGTCGCGAAGGCGGCGCGGTGGTCGGCGTCGATACGGTGAAGGGTTTCATCAAGGCGAAGAAGGTCGCGGTGGTCGCAGCCGGCAACACGACGACGCTCGCCGACATGGCCGGCGTGCGCCTGCCGATCGAGAGCCACCCGCTGCAGGCGCTGGTGTCCGAGCCGATCAAGCCGGTGGTCAACTCGGTGATCATGTCGAACGCGGTGCACGCGTACATCAGCCAGTCCGACAAGGGCGACCTCGTGATCGGCGCGGGTATCGACCAGTACACGGGCTTCGGCCAGCGCGGCAGCTTCCACATCATCGAAAGCACGCTGCAGGCGATCGTCGAGATGTTCCCGGTGTTCTCGCGCGTGCGGATGAACCGCCAGTGGGGCGGCATCGTCGACGTGTCGCCGGACGCGTGCCCGATCATCACCAAGACCGACGTGAAGGGCCTCTACTTCAACTGCGGCTGGGGCACCGGCGGCTTCAAGGCGACGCCGGGCTCGGGCTGGGTGTTCGCGCACACGATCGCCCGCGACGAACCGCATCCGCTGAACGCGCCGTTCGCGCTCGACCGCTTCTACACGGGCCACCTGATCGACGAGCACGGCGCAGCCGCCGTCGCGCACTGACCCCCGCACTGAACGAGGAGAAAGAAACATGTTGCTGATCGAATGTCCGTGGTGCGGGCCGCGCGCCGAATCCGAGTTCACGTGCGGCGGTGAAGCCGACATCGTGCGCCCGGTTGCGAACGAGAACATGACCGACCGCGAATGGGGCGAATACGTGTTCATGCGCGAGAACAAGCGCGGTATCCACCGCGAGCAGTGGCTGCACACGCAGGGCTGCCGCCGCTGGTTCAAGGTCACGCGCGACACGGTGACCTACGATATCAAGGGCTACGAAAAGTTCGGCGGCGCAGCCGCCGGCAACGCACACGAAGAGGGCACGAGCAAATGAGCCAGAAAGACCGCCTCGGCACCGGTGGCCGCATCAATCGCGCGATTCCGCTGACGTTCACGTTCAACGGCCGCACGTATCAGGGCTTCCAGGGCGACACGCTCGCGTCCGCGCTGCTCGCGAACGGCGTGCACTTCGTCGCGCGCAGCTTCAAGTACCACCGTCCGCGCGGGATCGTGACGGCGGACGTCGCGGAACCGAATGCCGTCGTGCAGCTCGAGACCGGCCCGTACACGGTGCCGAACGCGCGCGCGACCGAGATCGAGCTGTACCAGGGCCTCGTCGCGACGAGCGTGAACGCCGAGCCGTCGCTCGAGAACGACAAGTACGCGATCAACCAGAAGTTCTCGCGCTTCATGCCGGCCGGGTTCTACTACAAGACCTTCATGTGGCCGCGCAACATGTGGCCGAAGTACGAGGAGAAGATCCGCGAGGCCGCCGGCCTCGGCAAGGCGCCCGAGGTGCTCGACGCCGATCGCTACGACAAATGCTACGCGCACTGCGACGTGCTCGTGGTCGGCGGTGGCCCGTCGGGCCTCGCCGCCGCGCATGCGGCCGCGACGGCCGGCGCGCGCGTGATCCTGGTCGACGACCAGCGCGAGCTCGGCGGCAGCCTGCTGTCGTGCCGCGCGGAAATCGACGCGAAGCCGGCGCTGCAGTGGGTCGAGAAGATCGAGGCCGAACTGCGCAAGCTGCCCGACGTGACGATCCTGTCGCGCAGCACCGCGTTCGGTTATCAGGACCACAACCTCGTGACGGTCACGCAGCGTCTGACCGATCACCAGCCGGTGTCGATGCGCAAGGGCACGCGCGAGCTGCTGTGGAAGGTCCGCGCGAAGCGCGTGATCCTCGCGACCGGCGCGCACGAGCGTCCGATCGTGTTCGGCAACAACGACCTGCCGGGCGTGATGCTCGCCGGCGCGGTGTCCACCTACGTGCATCGCTACGGCGTGCTGCCGGGCCGCAACGTGGTCGTGTTCACGAACAACGACCGTGCATACCAGACCGCGCTCGACCTGAAGGCGTGCGGCGCGAAGGTGACGGTCGTCGATTCGCGTGCGTCGTCGAACGGCGCGTTGCCCGCGGCCGCGAAGCGGCAGGGCGTGACGGTGATGAGCGGTGCAGTCGTGACGGCTGCTTCGGGTAAGTGGCGCGTATCGTCGGTCGACGTCGCGTCCTACACGAACGGCCAGACCGGTGGCAAGCTGCAGTCGCTGCCGTGCGACCTCGTCGCGATGTCGGGCGGCTTCAGCCCGGTGCTGCACCTGTTCGCGCAGTCGGGCGGCAAGGCGTGCTGGAACGACGAGAAGGCCTGCTTCCTGCCGGGCAAGCCCGTGCAGGCGGAAGCGAGCATCGGTGCGGCCGCTGGCGAGTTCGGTCTCGCCCGTGCGCTGCGGCTCGCGGTCGACGCGGGCGCCGAAGCGGCGAAGGCAGCGGGCTTCACGGCCGCGAAGCGCCCCGTCGCGCCGCAGGTCGCGGAAGCCGTCGAAGGCGCGCTGCAGCCGTTGTGGCTTGTCGGCAGCCGCGAGGCCGCCGCACGCGGGCCGAAGCAGTTCGTCGACTTCCAGAACGACGTGGCGGCCGCCGACATCCTGCTGGCAGCGCGCGAAGGTTTCGAGTCGGTCGAGCACGTGAAGCGCTACACCGCGATGGGCTTCGGCACCGACCAGGGCAAGCTCGGCAACATCAACGGGATGGCGATCCTCGCGCAGGCGCTGGGCAAGACGATTCCGGAAACGGGCACGACGACGTTCCGCCCGAACTACACGCCCGTGTCGTTCGGTACGTTCGCGGGCCGCGAGACCGGCGACTTCCTCGACCCGATCCGCAAGACGGCCGTGCACGAATGGCACGTCGAGCACGGTGCGATGTTCGAAGACGTCGGCAACTGGAAGCGGCCGTGGTATTTCCCGAAGAACGGCGAGGACCTGCATGCGGCCGTGAAGCGCGAATGCCTGGCGGTGCGCAACAGCGTCGGCATCCTCGATGCGTCGACGCTCGGCAAGATCGACATCCAGGGTCCGGATGCAGTGAAGCTGCTGAACTGGATGTACACGAACCCCTGGAACAAGCTCGAGATCGGCAAGTGCCGCTACGGGCTGATGCTCGACGAAAACGGGATGGTGTTCGACGACGGCGTGACGGTGCGCCTCGCCGACCAGCATTTCATGATGACGACGACCACCGGCGGCGCGGCGCGCGTGCTCACGTGGCTGGAGCGCTGGCTGCAGACCGAATGGCCCGACATGAAGGTGCGGCTCGCGTCCGTCACCGATCACTGGGCGACGTTCGCGGTGGTCGGCCCGAAGAGCCGCAAGGTCGTGCAGAAGGTGTGCCAGGACATCGACTTCGGCAACGACGCGTTCCCGTTCATGAGCTACCGGAACGGCACCGTCGCGGGCGTGAAGGCGCGCGTGATGCGGATCAGCTTCTCCGGCGAACTCGCGTATGAAGTGAACGTGCCGGCCAATGCGGGCCGCGCGGTGTGGGAAGCGCTGATGGCGGCCGGTGCCGAGTTCGACATCACGCCGTACGGCACCGAGACGATGCACGTGCTGCGCGCGGAGAAGGGCTACATCATCGTCGGCCAGGATACCGACGGCTCGGTCACGCCGTATGACCTCGGGATGGGCGGGCTCGTCGCGAAGTCGAAGGACTTCCTCGGCAAGCGTTCGCTGTCGCGCTCCGATACGTCGAAGGAAGGCCGCAAGCAGTTCGTCGGCCTGCTGACCGAGGACGAACAGTTCGTGCTGCCCGAAGGCGCGCAGATCATCGCGAAGGACACGCAGGTGTCGGCGGTCGATCCGACGCCGATGATCGGCCACGTGACGTCGAGTTATTACAGCCCGATCCTGAAGCGCTCGATCGCGCTGGCGGTGGTGAAGGGCGGCCTGAACAAGATGGGCGAGAGCGTCGTGATTCCGCTGGCCAACGGCAAGCGCGTCACCGCGAAGATCTCGAGCCCGGTTTTCTACGATACCGAAGGGGTGCGCCAGCATGTGGAATGAAACGAGAAACCAGTCGCAAGTGGCGGGCGCGGGCGTGACGCTTGAATCGCCGTTCGTCGGCGCGGCCGATGTGCTGAAGCCGCATCAGGCGCGTGCATCGAAGAAGTTCATGCTGCGCGAGCGCGCGTTCCTCGATCTCGTGAACGTGCGCGGCGAGCTGAGCGACCCGGCATTCGTCAGCGCGTTCGAGCGCGTGGTCGGTTGCCGGCCGCCGTCGGCACCGAACACGGTGGCGCGCGGCGCCGAGTACGACGTGCTGTGGCTCGGTCCCGACGAGTGGCTCGTGCGCTCGAACGGGCCCGTGCAGGCGGGCGTGCTCGAGGCGCAGCTCGCGGAGGCCGTGCAGGGTTCGTATGCGGCGGCGGTCGACGTCGGCAGCGGCTACACGGTCGTCGAGGTCAGCGGCGAACGCGTGCGCGACGTGATCGCGCGCGGCTGCCCGCTCGATCTGCATCCGCGCGTGCTCAAGCCGGGCCAGTGTGCGCAGTCGCACTACTTCAAGTCGCCGATCACGCTGATCCCGACCGGCGACGATACGTTCGAGATCGTCCTGCGTCGCAGCTTCGCCGACTATTTCGTGCGCATCATGCTCGACGCCGCGGCGCCGCTCGCGTCATGAAGCCGTTCGACGAACCGTTCGTGGCGATCGACGCGCCGCGCCTGCGCGGGCGCGGCTGGAGCGTGTTCGTCGACGAACTGAAGGTGCCCGCGCGGATCGGCATCCACGCGCACGAGCACGAGGCGCCGCAGCCGATCGTGATCGATGCGCGGCTCGGGTATCGCTGCGAGCCGAGCGAGCAGGGCGAGTGGATCGACTACGACGGTTACTGTGCACGCGTCGCGTCGTTCCTGTCGCACAAGCCGCATACGCGGCTGCTCGAAACGCTCGTCGCCGATCTCGCGGTGATGTCGTTCCGCGAATGGCCCGCGTTGGAGTCGCTGACGCTGTCGATGTACAAGCCGAAGATCCGGCCGGGGACGAAGCGCGTCGGCGTGTCGCTCGACTGGACGCGTGGGGATTACCTGCGGTGGACGGGGGCGGCGGGGCAGCTGTAACGGGCTCAGCAGCCCGTATCGTTCGAATGCGGCGCGTCATGACGAAGTCACGACGCGCCGTTTCTCTTTGCAGCGCTTATGCCGCGCCGCTCAGCGCCGGATAGTCGACATATCCGCGTGCATCGCCGCCGAAGAACGTCTCGCGCTGCGCGTCGTTCATCGGCGCGCCCGTCTTCACGCGCGTCACGAAATCCGGATTGGCGAGCACCATCTGGCCATACGCTTCGAGATCGGCGAGACCCGATGCCACATCGGCACCGATCGCGTCGCGCGTGCGCCCCGGGCGGTTCAGGATCAGCGTGCCGCGCCAGCGCGCACGCAGGTCCGCGAGCAGCGATTCATCGCCCTGATGCATTACGTGCAAATAGGCGAGGCCGAGCGCGTCGAGCTGCGTCGCCAGGTAGCGGTAAAGCTCGGCGCTTTCCGGACCTTCGTCGATCCCCCACAGCGTGGTGCCGGGCGACAGGCGGATCGCCGTGCGATCCGCGCCGATCTCGTCGGCGATCGCGGCAGCGACTTCGATCGCGAAGCGCGCGCGATTCTCGATCGATCCGCCGTATTCGTCGGTGCGCGTGTTGGCGTTCGGCGCGAAGAACTGCTGGACCAGATACCCGTTGGCACCGTGAATCTCGACGCCGTCGGCGCCGGCCTCGATCGCGCGTCGCGCGGCGAAGCGGAAGTCGTTCACGGTGTCGCGCACCTCGGCCGTCGTCAGTGCGCGCGGCGCCGGAATCTCCTGCATGCCCGTCGCCGTGAACATCGGCACGCCCGGCGCGATCGCCGACGGCGCGACGCCCTGTCGGTGGTGCGGCGTGTTGTCGGGATGCGACATGCGGCCCACGTGCATCAGCTGGATGAACAGGCGGCCGCCGCGCGCATGCACGTCGTCGCTGATCCTCTTCCAGCCGGCGACGTGTGCGCCGGTATAAATACCCGGCGTCGTCAGGTAGCCCTGGCCGTCGGCCGACGGTTGCGTGCCCTCTGTGACGATCAGCCCGAGGTCCGCGCGCTGCGCGTAGTACTCGGCGGCCCACGCGCCGGGCGTACCGTCGAACGCGGCGCGGCTGCGCGTCATCGGCGCCATCACGAGGCGGTTGTCGAGCGTGTCCCGGCCGACGCGCACCGGGGTGAACAGTTGCGGCGTGTCCTGATCGGTAGGGGCCGGAACGAACAGTTGTTTCATCGCGTTTTCCTCATCGAAGTTCGGGATGCGCCACCGGGGCGATGCCGCATCGGGCGGCGGCCGCGCGCGTTGCGCCGGCCTCGCCTCCACGTCAGCATCATCCATTGCTTCCTTTTCGAGATAAACCGGGTATCGTGGAGATCATTGATCCATTGATGGAGCAGTCGGCATGGAACTGCTGAACGACATGGCGCTGTTCGTGGAGGTCGTGAAGGCGCACGGCTTTCGTAGTGCCGCCCAGACGCTGGGGATGCCGAATTCGACGTTGTCGCGGCGGATCGGCGCGCTGGAAAAGGCGATCGGCCTGCGATTGCTGCATCGCACGACGCGCCGGATCGAGCTCACGGAGGCCGGGCAGCTCTACTTCGAGCGCTGCAAGCGCATCGTCGACGAGGCGCGGCTCGCGCACGAACAGCTCGGCGGACTGCTGGCCGAACCGTCCGGGGTGCTGCGCGCGTCGTTTCCGGTCGATTTCGCGGTGATCTACCTGACGCCGCTGGTCGTCGAATTCGCGGAACGGTATCCGAAGCTGACGTTCGATTTCGAGCTGACGTCGCGGCGCGTCGACCTGGTGAGCGAGCCGTTCGACGTCGCGATCCGCATCGGCGAATCCGCGGATTCGCAGCTCGTCGCGCGGCGGCTCGCGACACTGCGCAGCAACCTGTATGCGTCGCCACGCTATCTCGAACGTTCGGGCGAGCCGCTCGAACCAGGCGACCTGACGCGCCATCAGTGTCTGAGCGTGCAACGCGTCAGCGCGTGGACGCTGCGTCGCGGCGAGCGCACGGTCGACGTGCCGGTGGGCGGGCGGTTCGTCGTCAACAGCGTCGGCATGAACCGGCAACTGGCCGTGCACGACGCGGGGATCATCCAGTTGCCGGAGGAAGTGGTGGCCGACGACGTGGTCGCCGGCCGGCTGCGCCGCGTGCTACCGGAATGGGAGGGCACCCCGGTGCCCATCTATGCGATGACCGAAACGCGTTTGCTGCCCGCGAAAACGCAGCATTTCATCGAATTTCTGCGCGCGCATTTCGCACGCGAGTGAGCGGCGGTACGTGCCGTCGTGCGTCCCGCCGCTGGGGGATACGCAGGTACGCGCGGTGCGTAGCGTGAGGTGCGCTTACTTCGCGTTGCGATTCGCGGCGGGCGCCGCGGTCGACAGATCGCTGACCGGCATCATGCGCGCGTTCGTATCGTTCGCGCCTTTCGCGCCGTCTTCGGGTTCGAGCACGAAGCGGAACGTGTCGACCCGCTGCATCACCTTCGCCGCATACGCATTCGATCCGCCGTAGCTTTTCAACCCGGCCTGCACGTTGCCGCCGGCCGCCCGCACATAGCCCGACAGAATCTTCGAGCCGGCTTCGACGTTCGCATTCGGCTCGGTCAGGTCTTTCACGTTGCGCAGCATGCCGCGGTGCGCGGAAGGCACGACCTGCATCAGTCCGGTCGCGCCACGCTGGCCGCGCGCCTTTTCCTGGAAGCGCGATTCGATCGAGATAATGGCGTAAACGAGTGCCGGAGGCAGCGAATATTTCGTCGCAGTCATGTTCACGATATCGGCGAGTTTCGCGGCGCGCTCTCTCGCGACGCCGAATTTCTTCGTCAGGTAGGACGTGATGCGACGGTTTGCTTCGTTGGGCTGATCGTTCGCGAGCGGGACGGCGGCCTCGGTCGGCGCGGATGCGGCGGCTTCGGGCGCGGAGGCAGGCAATGCGGGCGCCTGCTGCGCCGAGGCCTGGTGCGCGATGCCGAGCGAAAACACGATCAGCCAGAGAAACCGTCGTCGCATGGTGAAGTGCGGGGAAATGGGAGGCGCATAGTATATCGGCCAATCATCTGGCGTGTGCGAGCGCGGGCTCGAATGAAAGCGCGATGTAGGCTTTTGTCGGCGGGTGCCTCGCACGGACTCGATCGTTGCACGAACACGTATCGGAGTCCGGATGAAGAACGGCCGGATTTTCTCTCGCGTCCCCCACTTCATACGCGTATCGCGATCGCGGATGCGTGCTACGCCCGCCGCGCGCTCGCCACCCGTGCAAGCGCGCCGATCGCATCACTGACCAGCACCGCGAGCAGCCCGACGATCACGCCGCCCTGCAGCACGAACGCCGTGTTCGACGTCTGCAGGCCCGCGATGATCACATCGCCGAGCCCGCGCGCGGCGACCGTCGACCCGATCGTCGCGGTGCCGAGATTGATCACGACCGCGAGCCGGATCCCGTTCACGATCACCGGAAACGCGAGCGGCAGCTCGACCGACACCAATTGCTGCCAGCCGCTCATCCCCATTCCGCGCGCGGCGTCGACGACATCGCGCGGCACGTCTTCGAGCCCCGCGATCGTGCTCTCGAAAATCGGCAGGAGACCGTACAACACGAGTGCGATCAGCACGGGTTTCAGCCCGAAGCCAACGGCCGGCACCGCGAGCGCAAGCACTGCCACCGGCGGAAAGGTCTGGCCGATGTCGACGACGCTGCGCGCGACCGGCAGGAAATCCGCGCCGGCCGGCCGCGTGACCGCGATGCCGGCCGCGACCGCGACCAGCGTGCCGATCAGGCTCGACAGCGCGACGGTGCCGAGATGCGTGAGCGTGAGGTCGAGCAGGCTCGCACGATCGTAGATGACCGGCGCGCCGTTGTCCGCGAACGGCGCGAACACGCCCTGCAGCCATGCGGGGCGCAGCAGCAGCACGAGCAGCAGCGCAAGTGCGGCCGCACGCGCGACATACGCAGGAAACCGCCGCGGCAGGGTCGAACGCGCGGGCTTCATCGTCATGCGGGCTTCCTCGCATGCGCGCGGATCGCATCGAGGGTGATGCGGCGCGCAGCGTGCCCGTTGCCGTCGTCGACCGGCAATGCGTCCGCTCCGCGCCACAGCAGCTCGGACACCGCGTCGCGCAACGTGCGCGTCGCGGCGATCGGTTCGCCGTCGGCATGGCCGGGTTCGGCTACCGCGTCGATCGGCGTCAGCGCGAGCAGGCGCAGCGGCCGGTCGACGCCGGCGACGAGCTGCTCGACGACACCCGCGGCCGGCTTGCCGAGAATCTCGGCCGGCGGCGCAACCTGCAGCAGCCGTCCGCCGTCCATCACCGCGATCGTGTCGCCGAGCTTCAGCGCTTCCTCGATATCGTGCGTGACGATCACGACCGTGATGCCGAGGCGGCGCTGCAGCGCGTACAGGTCGTCCTGCGCCTTGTTGCGGATGATCGGATCGAGCGCGCCGAACGGCTCGTCCATCAGCAGCATCGCGGGCTCGGCCGCGAGCGCACGCGCGACGCCGACGCGCTGCTGCTGGCCGCCCGACAGTTCATGCGGCAGCTTGTCCGCGAACTCGGACGGAGCAAGATGAAACAGGTCGAGCAGTTCGCGCACGCGCGCGTCGATGCGCTCGGCCGGCCAGCCGAGCAGGCGCGGCACGGTCGCGATGTTGCGCGCGACGCTCCAGTGCGGAAACAGGCCGTGCCCCTGAATCACGTAGCCAATGCGCCGCCGCAACTGCTCGGGCGGCACGCTCGCGGTGTCGACGCCATCGATGCGAATCGTGCCGGCGGTCGGCGCGATCAGCCGGTTGATCATCCGCAGCAGCGTCGACTTGCCGCTGCCCGATGCGCCGACGAGCGCGGTGATCGTGCCTTGCTTCATCGTCAGCGAGACGTCGTCGACGGCGACGACGTCGCCGAAGCGTTTGCCGATGCGTTCGATCTCGATCATGCGGTACGTCCCTTCGCAAGCGTGGTCGCGGCTTCGAACACGACGGCGGCCGCCAGTGCGAGCGCGATCGTCGGGATCGCGCCGAGCAGTACGAGATCGGCGGCCGATTGCCCGATCCCCTGGAAGATGAAGGTACCGAAACCGCCGCCGCCGATCAGCGCGGCGACCGCGGTCAGCCCGATGTTCTGCACGAGCACGATGCGCACGCCGCTCAGAATCACCGGCAATGCGAGCACGAGATCGACGCGCAGCAGCCGCTGCGCGCGCGTCATGCCCATCGCGCGAGCCGCTTCGGTCACATGCGGCGGCACCTGCTCGAGCCCGACCACGACGCTCGACGCGATCGGCAGCAGCGAGTAGAGAAACAGCGCGAGCACGGCCGGCGCGACGCCGATCCCGCGGATGCCGAGCGCGGCCGCGAGCGGCACGTGCGCGGCGAGCAGGCCGAGCGGTGCCATCATCAGCCCGTACACCGCGATACTCGGGATCGTCTGCACGACATTGAGCACCGGCATCACGACGGTGCGCACCGGTGCGACCCGCGCACACGCGATGCCGAGCGGCAGGCCCGCGACAAGCGCGGCCGCGACCGATCCGCCCGCGAGCGACACGTGCCGGATTGCTTCGCGCCAGAAGTCGTCGCTGCGCACCGCGTATTCGCGCATCACGGACAGGCCGTCCCACCAGCCGGTCGCAAGCGGCACCGATATCGCTGCGATAGCGACGACGAGTGCGACGAGGCGGCGCCACGGGCCGAATGCGAGCCGCGCGAGTGCGTCGGCGACCAGCACCGTCCAGGCGAACAGCAACAGCCAGACGCCTGCCGCGGGCGACACGCGCGCGAGCACGTCGTCGGGTGCGACCACGTGCGTCGCCGCGGCGCCGACCGCGTAGGCGAGCGTCGCGAGCCACGTGCAGCCCGCCGCGAGCCGCCATGCGGGGCGGCTCCCCGTCATCGCCCATATTGCGCCGACGACCCACAATGCGGCGAGCGCGGCCCCCTGCATCGCGGGCAGCGCGGCGAACGCCGACAGCCCGGTGCCGGCCGCGATCCGGTTCGGCCGAAGCACCATGAACGGCATGCCGACCACCGCGACGATCGTCAGGACACCGATCAGGATGCCGACTTTATCCAGCGCGATGTGTCGCGCGGACGCCACCGCGCGACCCGTCACTTGACGAAGCCTTTCGACTTCAGGTAGCTCTTTGCCACGCCGGCGGCCGGCTCGCCGTTGATCTGGATGCGCGCGTTCAGCATTTGCAGCGTCTTCAGGTCGAGGCTTGCGAACACCGGCTTCAGGTACTCGGCGATTTGCGGATGCGCTTTGAGCACGACTTCGCGAATCACCGGCGTCGGCGCGTAGACGGGCTGCACGTGCTTGTCGTCGTCGAGCACGACGAGGCCGCTCGATGCGATCCCGCCGTCGGTGCCGTACACCATCGCCGCGTTCACGCCGTCGGTCTGGTTCGCGGCGGCCTTGATCGTCGCGGCCGTGTCGCCGCCCGACAGCACGACGAGCTGATCCGGTTTCAGCTTGAAGCCGTAGGCCTTCTCGAACGACGGCAGCGCGGACGCGCTGTTCACGAATTCGGCCGACGCCGCGAGCTTCAGCTTGCCGCCGCCCGCGATCCACTTGCCGAAATCCGAGAAAGTCTTCAGGTGCTGCGCTTGCGCGACCGGCGCGAGCACGGCGACGCCCCACGTGTTGTTCGCGGGCGCCGGCGCGAGCCAGACGAGATGGTTGGCGGCATAGTCGAGCTTCTTCGCTGTGTCGTAGCCCTGGCTCGCGTTCTTCCAGAGGGGATCGTCGGCCTTGTTGAAGAAGAACGCCGCGTTGCCCGTGTATTCCGGGTAGATGTCGATCTCGCCGCTCGTGAGCGCCTTGCGCACGATCGGCGTCGTGCCGAGCGCGATCTTTTCGGTGACGGGGATGCCATGGGACTTCAGCACCTGTGCGATGACGTTGCCGAGCAGGTTGCCTTCGGTGTCGATCTTCGACGACACCACGACGGGCGTGTCGGCGTGCGCGCCGGGTGCCACGAAAGCGGCGGCGAACGCGAGGCCCAGGATTCGGGCGGGCAGGGCGAGCTTCATCGGGGCCATTCTCCAGAACGGGGACGTACGCCGAAAGTTACTTGACTGAGTCGGCTTTGGCAAACCATGTGCGGCGGCACGTCCACAGCGCGCGTGGGGATAACCCGCGCGCGTCACGCGCCGTTGTTAAACTGGAACGCATTCGCCCGCCTGCGGACATTTGCTGACATGAAGCCTGAGCTGCTGGTCCTTATCGCGCTGCGCGGCGACGCGCACCGCCAGATCGCCGCGTCATACGACGTCCATCATGCACCGTTCGCCGATGAACGCGAGCGCGCGATCGCCGAACACGGCAGCACGATCCGCGCGGTGTTGACCAACGGCAGCACGGGCTTGACTGCCGCTGAAATCGATCGTCTGCCGCAGCTCACGTTCGTCAGCGCGCTCGGCGCGGGCTACGAGCACATCGATGTCGCGCATGCGAAGGCGCGCGGCATCACCGTGGTGACGGGCGCAGGCACCAACGACGATTGCGTCGCCGATCATGCGTTCGCGCTGCTGCTGGCGGCCTTGCGCAACGTCGTGCAACTCGATGCGAACACCCGCGCCGGCGTATGGCGCGACGCGCTGCCGATGCCGCCGAACGTGTCGGGCAAGAAGCTCGGTATCGTCGGGCTCGGCAAGATCGGCGAGAAGTGTGCGCGGCGCGCGGCCGGCTTCGACATCGAGATCGGTTATCACAACCGTTCCGCGAAGGATGTTCCGTATCGCTATTTCGATCGTGTCGAGGCGCTCGCGCAATGGGCCGATTTCCTGATCGTCGCAACGCTGGGCGGCGCGGGCACGCATCATCTGATCGACCGCACGGTGCTCGACGCGCTCGGCCCGGGCGGGTTTCTCGTCAACGTGTCGCGCGGCAGCGTTGTCGATACCGCTGCGTTGGCAGATGCGCTGCGCGAACGGCGCATCTCGGGCGCCGGGCTCGACGTGTACGAAGGCGAGCCGGAGCCGCCGCGCGCGCTCACGGCGCTCGACAATATCGTGCTGACGCCGCACATGGGCGGCTGGTCGCCGGAGGCGCTCGATCGTTCGGTCCAGCAGTTTCTCGACAACGCCGCGCGGCATTTCGCGGGGGAGCCGGTGCTGACGCCGGTGTGAGCGGCGCCGCCGCCGCGTGCGGAAGGGATGAAGGACGCACCGGCACGAAGATGAACCGGCCCGCCAGGACGAGAGAACCTTGCGTCGTGGCCGCGAATGCAGCGTCGAAATATCGATCCTGCTGAAATGGCATTTCACTCCATCAAGTCCGGCTATCGGCCTGACGCGTGCCGCGCTGACGGACGACGAGCGGGCCGGGCGCGAGCTCGTCGTCGAATGGATGCGTGAGCTTGACCTCGACGTTCAGGTCGATCGGATCGGCAACATTTTGGGCACGTTGCGTTCCGCCTCCGGCGACGGCAGCGAGCGGCCGCTGATGATGGGCTCGCACATCGACACCGTGACCAACGCTGGCGCACTCGACGGCTGCTACGGCGTGCTCGCCGGCCTCGCCGTCGAGCGGGCCTTTCGTCGTGCGGGGCGTCGCATGGCTGGCGCGATCGTGTGGTCGACGAAGAACGGCGCCGTGCGACGGTGAAGCATCGTCGCGCGGCGCCTTCGATGCGTGTCACCCGGCGTCATGCGCATGCGATCGCGCCCGATCGCATGCGCGTGGCGGTCAGTCGTGCCAGACCGCGCCGGCTCAGGACGAAACCAGCGGCACCGTCACGGACGTGCCTGCCGGATCGAGCGCGAGACCCGTACCCGGCGTCGGCCGCAGTGTCGCCTCGTTGTCGCTCGACAGCACGACGAGGCCGAGCGTGTGACCCGCTTCGAGCGTGTAGTCGCGCGGCATGAACGTCAGCTTCAGGTCATACGGCATCCCCGGCAGTACGGGCTGCGAGAACCAGTCCGACACGCGATTGCGCGGATCGGTCCATGCCCGCGTGACGATCGTGGCCGACCCATCCGGTGCGCGGTCGACCAGCAGTGCCGTCACGTTCGCGACGCCGGTGAAGGTCAGCCGCACGCGTGCGGTCGCGGTGCCGGACAGGCGCGTCGCAGCCGCGAATGGCGCCGTCTCGAAGCGGCTGCGATGCTCGCCGGTCGCGGCGTTCGCCAGTGTGAGCGCGGGGATCGACGCATCGTCGGTGAAGCGCGCGAGCGGACCGCCGCTCGGCAGCCGCAACAGCGTGCCGGTGCCCGTGCCGTCGCCGCCCGCGAAGTACGCGACCGGCGTGGCGTGCCGCGCGGCCCAGTCGGCTTCCTTCAGCAGCGTGCCGTCGGCCTGCTCGACCACCGCGCGCGGATCGCGTTCGACGCCGTTGTCGACGCCGATCAGGTAGCGCGTGAACCAGCGGTTCACCTCGGCAGTCCACGCATCGGCCATCGCCGGCACGCGGGTCGGGTCGGTGTGCTTCAGGCGATGCAGCCACAGTTGCGTCGGCACGCCCTGGCGCCGCATCGCCAGATACCATGACGTCGACTGGTCGACGCGCACGTTGTCGTCGGTCAGCCCCTGTGCGACGAGTGCCGGCGCGACCGCGCGCGCAGTCGGAATGTCGCGCGCGGCCCAGAACGGCGAATAGTCGCCCGTCTTGCGGTCTTCCTGCTGCAACGCCTCGTCGATCAGGTGCGTGCAGCGCTCCGGATGCGCGTTCGTCAGCAGTGCCTTGATATAGACGTCGACGTCCTCGCCCTGATAGCCCTCCGGCGCGCGCACGAGCCCGCCCGAGCGGTAGTAGCCGTACATGTTCGACAGGCCGGCGATCGGCACGATCGCGTCGAGCCCGCGCGTGCGCAGGCTCGCGACCATCTTCGGCAGCGTGCCGTCGTACGACACGCCGTACATGCCGACGTGGCCCGTCGACCAGTTCGCGACGATCGGCTTGCCGCTCGCATCCTTCGCGGCGGCATCGCGGCCGAGCCAGCGGATCACCGACGCCATCGCGACGGATTCGTCGCGCGTGAGGATCGTCGGGCAGCCGTCGGAACCGGCGGTGCCGAGCGAATCCGCATAGACGATCGTGAAGCCGCGCGGAATGAAGTAGCCCTCGATCCACGAACGGCCGGCCGCGGCCGCCTCGAGCTGCTGCAGCATGCGCGTCTGCGGCACCGCGGCCATGATGCGCGCCGAGGCGCCGGTGGCTGCCGCGGCCGCCGTGGCGGCCGGATGCGGGGTGCCGTCGAGTTCGACGTCGACGTCGTGGTTCGGGCTGTCGGCGAGCCCCGCATAGTACGGGCTTGCGAGCACGATGACCGGTGTGCGTGCGCCGCTGGCGGTTTCCGACGGACGCACGATGCGCACGTGAATGCGGTCGCGCGTGCCGTCGCCATCGGAGTCGACGGGCGTGTCGACCCACGCGTTTTCCTCGATCGTGCCGCCGGATAGCGACGGCTGTACCTGACCATTGGTGATCACCGGCTTGTAGCGCTCGCCGCTGGCCGGATTCGCGTACGGGACGCCGGACGGCGACGCGCGCCCTGGTGCATTGTCACCCTGCTGATCCTGGTTTTGCCCTTGACCTTGCGCGAGCGCGGACACGCCCGCCACGCTGCCGCCGTCATCTCCGCCGCACGCGGCGAGCGTCGCGGCTGCAACGAGCGCGGGTAGCCATGCGCGGCGCGATCCTCTGAAATGAAATTGCATTGCCGACCTCGTTCTTTTGATTGTGTGGATACGACCGTTCCGCGATACGCCCCCTGCGGGCCGGGCCGATTACTGCATGCAACGAAAAGGAAACCGCACCATCGGGACATCGCCGGCGACATGCGCCGGCCGGAAAGCCGTGGCTTCGGCCTGCATGTCATGCAGGACTGCAAAGTAAATGTACGCATGCCGCGCGTCCTTCCAGGTGAGGCGGAACGACATCATTCGATGAAACGGGGATGTTGCGAGCTGCGGTGCTGCGCTGCGGAAAAACACGACGCGATGCGCGTGCGGCGACGGAATGAAACGGATTGGCGGTTTCGGCCGCGCCACGCATTGTGATGGCTTGCCGGTTCGCGTTTGCTTTCCGGAAGCTTGCGCAAAAGTTATCTCAGTGAAAACGGCGTGTCAAACTTTTTTAACTGTGAGTAAAAAATATTTGAGACGTCGTCGATGCGGGGCGCGTGGTGTGCTGGCGGCGCGTCTGCCGCCGCTTCGCGCCGCGTCGTCCGATGCAAAACGGGCGATGACGAATCGAGTTCGCCATCGCCCGCTCGCTAGGATGCTTTCAGTCTTGCATCCATTCATGAACGCCTGTGAGGGTCAGCCGTCGTCGGCCTTCGCCTGCAGATCCTTCAACCCCTGAATCACGACCAGCAGCGCCCGCCCGTGCTCGTCGGAGCCGTCCCACGCGTCGACGATCGCGTCGCGCAGCAGGTCGTTGTACCGGCGGCGCGCCGGGCCGGTATCGACGCCGTAGAAACTGCATAGCTTATTGAATGGCGCGCTGCGTCGCAGCCGATGCCCGTTCGACAGCCGAAGGCGCGACACGGTTGGCTGGCTGACGCCGGAAAGCCTCGCAATTTCGCTGGACGAGCGCGTGTCCGCCATCAGACGGCGCAACAGGTCTTGTACAGGAAAATCATGGTCCGGGGCTTCCATGCGATGCATTATACCTATACAGTTACGGTTGTTGAATGGGCTTGCTGTCACCAGCGAGGCTGTATCCCGAGAAAGTTGATGACACTGAAACACCTCCCTCCCACGTTCTGCTGGACGAAGATCGGTACCGAGTCCGGCGAGGAACTGCCGACCGTCGTGCTCCGCAAGGAATGGGAGCGCCGGCTCGGGGGCGGGCGTTTTCTGTGGGGGATCAACCAGCCGCTCGGCAGCAGCGCGCAAGTCGCCGCGCATCGCACGGGTTCGCTGCTCGCACTGTTTTCGCCGGTCGCGTCGCGCACGCGGCCCGGCGAGCGCAGGCGCGAGGACGCGCTGCTGTGGAATGCATGGGTCGACGCAAGCGGCCAGGTGCGGCCGCTGCCGGCGCACACCTTCATCGCGAGCCGCTCGACGCTGCCGTCGGGCCGGCGCCGCGAACAGCACTACGCACTCGTCTGCGCATCGTCCACCGCACTGACGGTCGGCACGCAACTGCGCGTGTTCCCCGACCACCTGCGCAGCGTGAGCACGGGCAAGCCGCTCGGCGTCGCGCAGGGCGCGGCCGTGGTCGATTGCATCGGGCGCGCGAAGGAGCAAACTGGCAAGAGCTATCCGCTTGCGCTGTCGGTCGAACTCGAAGCACCGTATTTCGTGCGACTCGCGCAGCCGTGCGTGCTGAAGGCGCGCGATCTCGCCGAGGTGAACAAGGCGACGCGCGCCGGTGATTTCGATCGCTTCGTCGAACTGGTCGCGCGCTTGCGCGGCCGTTCGCCGACGGATGCCGTGCGTGGCGTCACGCGCGACCTGTTCGACGTGCCGCCGATCGAAACGGCGGCCGCCTACGTCGCGCCCACGCATGTCGCGCGACTGCGCAGCCGGCCCACGGCCGAGCATCCGAGCGGGCTCACCGGCGATCTGTTCGATCTGTCGCCCGGCGAAGCCGCCGCGTTCGGCGGTCTCGCGCATCCGCGTATCGGGCGCGCATGACGTTCGCGCCGCGCATGTGCGGTGCGTGACGTGAAGCAGGACTGCTGAATGCGCGTGCAATGACACGCATGCGTGTGGCCGCCATCGCGGGGCGCGCAAGAATGGGTTGCAAATTCGCCGTGGCAGATCGGCAAGCGTCGCGAGACAATCGCGACGAAGCGTGCTGCGCGGTGGCTCGTGCGCCGACAGGCTGCTCGCCGTCGTTCACGCCGCTGACATGCGCACCACGCACGCTGGGCGTCGGCTTGCTTCACACTGCAATCCTGAGGGAGACGTGTCGATGTCGATCCACATCTGTTCGCGGGAAGCTCAAGCGGCGCAACGCTTCGTCGAAGCGACGCGCAACGTCGATCAGGCGTTTCGCGCGGTGCGCGGCGAAAGCGACGACGACGTCTCGTCGGCCGAATATGCACGTGCGATGTCGCGCCTCGATCGCGCGCTCGACGAACTGGCGCGTGCGCAGGAGTTCTTCGATCGCGTGGTGGGGGCCGACGCGGCGCACGGCAACTGAACTCGATTCGCGGCTTCTACCTTCACTTCCGCGTATGGCTGAGTGAGAAATGCGACACGCCCGTGTCGCGCCTGCCGGATGCTACGCGTAGCCGCCGTGCTGGAACGACGTCGCGAAGAACTGCATCTGGTAGCGGATCGCGTGTGCCCAGTAGTCCCATGTATGTCCGCCCGGACGCTCCGCATAGTCGTGCGGCACGCCGAGCGCGACGAGTCGTTGATGCAGCGTGCGGTTCGAGCCGACGAACGAGTCGTCGCGGCCGCAGTCGATCGTCAGGTCCAGATGTGCGCGGACGAACGCGCGCGCGTTTTCGACGATCGCGTTGCGGTTCCAGAATGACGGATGGCGGCCGGGGTCGCCGAATACGTGGTCGATGCCCGGTTCGTCCTCGCAGCAGCGCGGATCGACCGCGCCGCTGATGCTGCCGACCGCGCCGAACGTGTCGGACCGGTCGAGCGCGATGCGCAGCGCGCCGAAGCCGCCCATGCTGAGCCCGGTGATGGCGCGCGCGCCCTTGGTTGCGATCGTTCTGAAATGCATGTCGACATACGACACGACTTCGTCGCCGACGAAGGTTTCGTAGCGGCTGTCCGAGTCGAACGGACTGTCGATGTACCAGCTTTCGTGTCCGCCGTCGGGCATCACGAGGATCACGCGGTAGCGATCGGCCAGTGCCGCGATGTGCGTGTTCGCGGTCCAGTCCGTGTGGTCGCCGCCGGAGCCGTGCAACAGGTAGACGACCGGAAAGCGCTCGACGCCGCGTTCCGGGCCGTGGCGCAGGCGTGCGTAGTCGTCGGGTAGCACGACGGTTGCCTTCAGCGTCTGGTTCATCGCGGCACTCGGAATCGCGACGACCCGCGCCTGATAGGCGAGGGCCGGGCCCGCGGCGGCGAGCAGCAGTAGTAGCCAGAACGCGCGTACCAGATTCATGGAGCCCTCGCATCGGGAAAACCCTGTTCGGCGACTCTAGCAACCGTCCCTTTCAGCCATATTTCGGCGAAACCTACGGATTGTCAGGTGGCGGGGCCGGGGCCGTTCGCGTCAGCCGAGGCAGCGTGCGAGCGCCTCCAGGAACGCGCCAGGCTGCTCGGCCGGCATCAGGTGCCCGCAACCGGCGATCGTTTCGAAGCCCGCACAGCGCACGAGCGCCCAGTCCGGCACGTGCCAGCCCGCACGCGAGCGTTCGCCCGCGACGAGCCACACCGGATGGCGCTCGAATACTTCGGCGAGCGCATGCGGATAATCGGAGGCGCCCGTCGTCGCGACGACCGAGCGTCCCGTCGCGCGCAGCGTCGACGCCGGCTGATGCGCGAGCCAGCGGCGCGCGTCGTCGAACTGGCGTGGCGACGGATCGTCGATCGAGCCGCGCAGCCAGCCGAACGGATCGCCGCGCAGGCCTGCGAGCATCGCGTCGGCTTGCACGGCCGACATGCGGCCGACCGACGCCGACCAGAACGCATCGTCGAGCGTGAAGTTGCCTTCGACGTTGACGATCCGGCGCACGCGCGCTGGATGCGCGTGGGCGACCAGCATCGCGATCGCGCCGCCGACGGAGTGACCGACGATATCGACCGGCTGCGTGCCGAAGTGCGTGTCGATTGCCTGCCGGACATGCTCGACTTGCGCGGCGAGCGTGATCGCGTCGGACGGCGCGTCGCGATGGATGCCGTAACCGAGCAGGTCGGGGGCGAGATGCGGGCCTGGCCATCCGGGCTCGTCGAATGTGCCGATGAAACCGTGAACGAAGACGACGGGCGGAGCGGGCTGGCTCATTGGGCGTTCGGCAACGGAAGGGGCGGTAATTCGAATTCGGCGAGCAGTTCGTCGAGTTCGAGCGCGTGCGTGCGATCGTGGTCGAGCAGCTCGCGCACGAGTTCGTCGAGCGACATCCGGCGGATGCCGTCGCGCAGCCCGCAGCGCTGGCGTTCGGACGGTTGCAGCGCCGCGGCCGACGCGCACAGCGCGGCGCGGCCGGCGCGGAACGCGGCGAGCGCGCCGTCGAGCGGCTGTGCGAGGTAGTCGCGCTGCGCGGCGAGCGCGGTCCCGTCGACGGACGCGATCACCGGCAGTTCGCGCGTGCGAACGACATCGATGCGTTCGGCGAACACCGCGTCGAGGTCGCGCAGGTGGCACGCATGTTCGACGAGCGAGAAGCCCGTGCCGGCGGGGCGGCGCGTGGCCAGCGCGTCGGGAACGCGAGCGGCATACGCGGCGAACCGGTCGGGCATCGTGGCCAGCGCGGCGACGACGTCGGCGAACGGCAGCACCAGCGGAAACGCGCTGAATACCGCGCCGTAGCTGAACAGCGTGCCGCCGATCCGGCCGCGCGCCTGCACGACGTCGTGCCCGTGGCGGCGCATCACGTCGGCGACCATCGCGCCGCAGAACTGCCGGGCGGTCGTATCGGCTTCGATTTCGGGGAACTTGTGCGCGATCTCGTGCTGGATCGCGCCGATCGCCGCGACGCCGACGCGCGACAGCGCCGCGAATTCGAGATAGCGCGCGGGCTGCGTAATCAGGGCTTCGAGCTGCGCGCCGAGTGGCGTCGCGCGAAAACGGTCAAAACGGGAATGCATGACGACAAGGCCTCGCCGTGTAACGTATCAAAATGCTACGTTACACGGCGAGGCGCCGTCAATCCGTTTATGCAGAGGATTCGGCCGGGGCACCCGCTTCGATTGCGCTGCTGCGCCCCGGCCGGGCCAGCCTTATGCGTCCCGCTTGCCTTCCATCTCTGCACGCAGCCGTGCTTCCTGTTCCTGCAGCTCCGGCGTGAACGCCTCGCCGAAATCCTCGGGCGAGAAGACCTGGCGGATCTCGATGTCCGATTCGGTAGGCATCGGATTCGGGCAGCGCTTGACCCATTCGACGGCTTCTTCCATCGAATTCACCTGCCACAGCCAGTAGCCGGCGATCAGTTCCTTGGTCTCGGCGAACGGGCCGTCGATGACGGTCCGGTCCTTGCCGGAGAAATGCACGCGCTTGCCGCGCGAACTCGGGTGCAGCCCTTCGCCGGCCAGCATCACGCCGGCCTTCACGAGTGCCTCGTTGTACTGGCCCATTGCGGCCAGCAGTTCGGTATCGGGCATGGTGCCCGATTCGGAAAAGGCCGTTGCCTTGACGATCACCATGACGCGCATTGTCGCTACTCCTTGAACGGGAAAGGGAACATCCGCAATCGGCCTGCCGTGCGGACGGCAAAACGATCGGTTACGACACTACGACGCATGACATGCGCGCGAATCGACATCGCGCGCAAACAATTCTGATCACGGGTGACGAGGAGGCGGCAGCCGTGGGCAGCATCGCGTAACGGACGAGCCGTGCGGAGTGGAGGATTCGCCCGCGTGAAACCGGAGGCGGACGACACCGGCACCGGCCGCGGCCCGGCGTGGCGAGTCGCGCAACCCGGTCGATTCCAGTGCGGGTCGATCGTGCGGCGACGCGCCGGAGCCCCCGGTCAAAACTGGTATGCTGGTCAGCATTACGTTCATGTGGAGGGCGCCATGGCAACGAAGGAAGTCTCGAAGAAAAAGTACCTGAAGATTCTGAACAAACGCCTGCGTGCCGAGCCGGAAGCGCCGGCCGGCGCGTCGTTCGTGTTCTTCCCGCTCGGCGCGAAGGCCAAGCATGCGACGGGCGTCGTATCCGGCGAGCCGCGCAGCAAGCGCGAACTCGCAGTGATGGCCGCGATCCAGAGCAAGGCCGCTGCGGAATTCGTCGTGACCGGCGCCTGACCGGCGACGGGCGACGGGCGGCCGCACACGGCGGCGCGTGCGTTACGCCGCGGCCGCCTCGCAATAGGCAATCACACCGGCGATCACGCGCGCGATGTCATGCGTGATCGCCGGGCCGTGCATCGGCAGAATGATGTCGAGATCGAGCGCCTGAATGCGGCGCAGCGCGCTCGCCAGGTGCGCGAGCGACGGGAGGTAGTCCGAGCGCGTGATCGCGTCGAGGATTGCCGGCAGCGGGTCGTCGGTCTCCTCCCTGCCGAAGCGCATCAGGATGTCCGACGACAGCAGTGCCTTGTACGCCGGCAGATACACGACGAGCGCGTCCCACTGATGCACGTGCTTCGTGAAGACCGGCACGACGTCGATGCCCGAGAGCGTCGTCGGCTCGCCGTCCTTCAACGGAATCGCGCGTACGCCGAACACGTCGGCAAGCCCCCATGTACACATCGGATGTCCGTACGCGACGAGCGCCGGATTGGCCGCGAGGAAGTCGGGCAGCGCGCCCATTTCGTCGGCCTCGAAGTGCGGGACGATCACGTTGCTGACCATTGACGGCGCGATGCCGACGGTGTCGAGCGCCGCACTCAGTTGCGTGAAGTTGGAACGCGTGCCCGTTTCGACGCACAGCACGTCACCGTGCGACGATCGTACGAAGAACTGACTGAAGCTCAGGTTCAGCGTATCGACGTAGGACGTGGCGCGAAACAGGCCGTCGCGGACGGCGTCGATTCGGGAGGCGCTCATCGGGGATCCTCGCGCAGGGAAGGGGGCGGGAGCCGCGCCGCCCGCGCACCGCGCGTTGCGGTGCGGCAGACGGCGGCAGTCGATCTTCCGATCCAGTCTAGCAGCGCCGCCCCGGATCCGCGAACCGGGGCAACCCCACGGCGCGTCAGTTCTTCAGCTTGTAGCCGGTGCGGAACATCCACGCGACGATCGCGAGCAGGATCGCGAGGAACAGCGAGGTGGCCGCGAGGCTGATCCCCACGTGCACGTCGGCCAGCCCGTAGAACGACCAGCGGAAGCCGCTGATCAGATAGACGATCGGGTTGAACAGCGTGACGATGCGCCACGCGGGCGGCAACATGTCGACCGAATAGAAGCTGCCGCCGAGGAACGTGAGCGGCGTGATGATCAGGAGCGGCACGAGCTGCAGCTTCTCGAAGCTGTCGGCCCAGATGCCGATCACGAAGCCGAACAGGCTGAAGGTGATCGACGTCAGCACGAGGAACAGCACCATCCAGAACGGATGCAGGATGTGCAGCGGCACGAACAGGCCTGCCGTCGCGAGAATGATCAACCCGAGCAGCAACGACTTCGACGCGGCCGCACCCACATACGCGATCACGATCTCCCAATACGACACGGGCGCGGACAATATCTCGTAGATCGTGCCCGTGAAGCGCGGGAAGTAGATGCCGAACGACGCGTTCGAGATGCTCTGCGACAGCAGCGACAGCATCACGAGGCCCGGGACGATGAACGACCCGTAGCCGATCCCGTTCACGTCGCTGATGCGCGAGCCGATCGCGGAGCCGAACACGACGAAATACAGCGACGTCGAGATCACCGGCGCGATGATGCTTTGCATCAGCGTGCGCCGCGTGCGGGCCATTTCGGCGCGGTAGATCGCGCGGATGCCGTGGAAATTCCAGTTCGCCATGTGCGTCAGGCCCCTTGTGTGCCGTTGCGGCGGTTGTCGATCAGGCTGACGAAAATGTCCTCGAGCGAGCTCTGCGTCGTGTGCAGGTCGCGAAAGCCGATGCCGGCCGAGCCGAGGGCGTTGATCAGCTTCGCGATGCTCGCGTCGTCGCGCTGCGAGTCGTACGTGTAGACGAGCGCGGTGCCGTCGTCCGCGCGTTCTAGCCCGAACGCGGCGAGTTCGCCCGGCACGGTCGCGAGCGGATGCTCGAGCTGCACCGTCAGCTGTTTCTTGCCGAGCTTGCGCATCAGCTCGCGCTTCTCTTCGACGAGCACGAGCTCGCCGCCGAGGATGATGCCGATCCGGTCGGCCATTTCCTCGGCTTCCTCGATGTAGTGCGTGGTCAGCAGGATCGTCACGCCGCTTTCGCGCAGAGAGTCGACCAGCTTCCACATGTCGCGGCGCAGCTCGACGTCGACGCCGGCCGTCGGCTCGTCGAGGAACAGGATGCGCGGCTCGTGCGACAGCGCCTTCGCGATCATCACGCGGCGCTTCATGCCGCCCGACAGCGTCATCAGCTTGTTGTCGCGCTTGTCCCACAGCGACAGCGCCTTCAGCGTTTTCTCGATGTAAGCGGGATCGGGGGCCTTGCCGAACAGGCCGCGGCTGAACGACACCGTCGCCCAGACGGTTTCGAACGCGTCGGTCGTCAGTTCCTGCGGCACGAGGCCGATCATTTCGCGGGCGGCGCGGTATTGATCGCGGATGTCGTGCCCGCCGACCGTCACGCGGCCTTCGGTCGGCGTGACGATGCCGCAGATCGAGCCGATCAGCGTGGTCTTGCCAGCGCCGTTCGGTCCGAGCAGCGCGAAGATCTCGCCGGGGCGGATGTCGAGGGTCACGTGCTTCAGCGCCTGGAAGCCGGACGCGTAAGTCTTGGAGAGGTCGGAGACGGAAAGGATCGGTTGCATGCTCACGGGTGGCACGGCCGGTCGGTCCGACGCTGCGCGCCGCGCGTGCCCGGTGCCGCCGCTGCGAGGCGGCCGGTGTCGGGTGCGGCATGGCGAACGGGCGTCATGTCGAACGGCGTTGTGGTGCGGGATCGCAGGACCGCCATATTAGCAATCGGAAGATGGAAATGCATTTCGACGCAAAGGTCATGCGATGCCGGTGTCGGATTTGCGGAAAATGTGTGCGCGTCATTCAATAAAGCGGCGCTTTATTCGAATCGGGCGAACAATGCGCGCGGTTTTCGGGCAACGGGATGGCGATCGCGCTTGCGCGCGGCAGCGGGGCGGGCACCATGCCGACTGTGCCGCTCGAACGCCGTCGGGCCGTACCGGGACGGTATGCGCCGCGCTCGCGATAATGCATTCCTCTCACGTCCCGGAGCGAAGCACATGTCCTTGATCGATTTCAAGTCCGTCGCGGCCGCGCAGGCCGTTGCATGGAAATCCACGATCGTCGGCGAAGTCGGGCCGGCCCGGATCAAGGTGCTGCGCATGGACGCGCAGCCGTACGAAGCGGAAGTGCACGACTACGACGAAGGGCTGCTGGTGCTCGACGGCAGGCTGATGCTCGAGGTCGACGCGGAAACGGTCGTCGTCGAAGCCGGGCAGATGTACCTTGCTGCCGCGGGCTTGCGCCACGCGGTGCTGCCGGGCAGTCACGGCACGCTCGCGATCATCGACGTGTGAGGTTGCACCGCAGCATGCGTGCGTGCCGCCGGCGGTTCGCACGCCGGGCCTTGCGCGACGTGGAGCACCGACATTCAAACGCGCGTTATATAGGTCCGGTATTTGTCTGAGCAAATAAATTGAAGGCTGTTTGAAAAACTGTCAAACACCCTGCTCGCACCGGGGATCGCGCGGTTCGGCACGTTTGGAACTCTGCATCCATTTACTTGTGCGGATCGTCCGATCATAGTCTCGACAAACGACGCATCACGATAACGAATCAAGCGTACGTACGGAGACCAATACATGACATGCCTATCCGAGGGCCTTGCCGCACTGCCGTTTCCCTGCTTTTCGCCGGATGCGGGCGCGCCGCGCATTGCGCGCTGCCTGCGTCATCGCATCGCGTTGCCGCGGTAGCGACGCACCCCATTCCATTTCGATTTCCCCGATGGCGCCGTGCCGCATGACGGTGGCGCCGGATTGCGCTTGCCTGCCACGTCGATCCTGATCGCATTTGCGTGACCGGCAACGCGGCGCACATCGTGCGCATCGTCATGTGCCGCGCATCGTCGCGTCGGCGCGATACCAACCGGTGGGCCACGCAGCTCATCCGGGCGAGACCTGTCGTACCTCAAAAGGAGGGGTTGATGCTTTGCATTCCTGATTGGCGGAAGGCGATCCTGTCGTGCGCCGTGCTGGCGCTGCCGTTCGTTGCCGGTTGCGGCGGCGGCGACGATCCGGGCCCGATCAACGTGCCGCAGTGCTCAGGCAGCGCATGCGGGCCGAGCGGCGCGGAAACGACGCCGCCCGTCGTGACGAAGCTGTGTCCGGATTCGCTCGACTACACGACGACCTACACGGGCGGCGCCGGCAGCGGCGAATACGTGAAGGTGAAGTTCGACACCACGAAGCTCACCTACCAGATGCAGTTCATCGAATCGTCGGTGCCGACCTCGGCGGGGCAGGTCAACAACACGCGCGCGGGCCTGACGATCAGCGGTGCATTCCATCATCCGACCAATCTGCCGACCGCCGAGCAGAACCGCTGTGCGTTCGTGCTCGACAGCGGCGCGACGAGCGACGGCGCGTATGCGGTGACGATCAATCGCGCGGATCCGCCGATGCTGTTCGTCGGCAACGGGGTGGTTGGCGGCGGGATTCCGGGCGCGACGATCGCGTTCGCCGGTCTCGAGCCGTTCCCGGGCATCGTGCTCGGCACCGTGCCGTCGCGCACCTTCGATTTCTATCCGTTCATCGGCTTCACCGATACCGAAACCGACTTCTCGAAGGTCGCGGGCAACTACAACGAACTCGGCATCCACCTGTCGCCGGTCGGCGGCAGCGCGCAGAGCAGCACGGGCGCGGTCGGCTGGCAACCCGACGTCGTCAACTGGAACCAGACGTTCAATGCCGACGGCTCGTGCACCATCACGGCAGGCAGCGATTACTCGTGCCAGACCACCGGAACGCCGTGGGCGCTGCGCAAGAACGCGGACGGCTCGTCCGACAACGTGTTCGTGAGCCACGCGGTGGCGAACGCGGGCGGCACCCTCATCTATCCGTTCGCGGGGCAGGGATCGGCAATCGTCATCGTCGCGCCGAGTCAGGCGAAGGGCATCATGATCGTCGGCAAGCTGAACGGCGTTCTGGTGCCGGTCGTGATTCGCGTGGGCTACACGCATATCGACGCGAGCAACCTGCTGGCGTCGGTCGCCGATGCCGAGGTGGGGATTTCGATGCTGTCGCGGACGACGGCCGTCTCCGCCAATTCGTTGAAGGGCGGTTTCATCGGCGCAACGAGCGCATCCGCGTGCGGTGTCGTGGCACCCAGCACCGCGACGTTCGCGATCGCGACGGCGGGGCCGAGCTTCAACAACAACGTCCCGCATCCGGATCTGCCCGGCACCTTCGACGGCACCTTCTTCCTGGCGCAGGCCGGCAGTTGCAACGACGGTACCGCCGTATCGACAATGGCCGCGAACTACACGTCGACGCTGTTCCAGGGCGCCACCGCGGCGTTCATCGACCCGCAGACGTCGTCGGTCACGTCGCAGTTCGCACTCGACTACACGCAGGCCACGCCCGGCAAGATCAAGGTCACGGCGTCGCAGGACTTCAACGCGAAGGGGGCGAACGGCAACGTGGCGATCTTCAGCAAGGGCGACACCGGCTGGCTCGTGACGGCCGGGAACATCTACGCGATGGTCGTCAACAACAACAAGGTCAACCCGTTCTTCACGGTCGGCGCGTTCGTCCAGTAACGGCGGACTGAACACGGAACACCGGCGGCGCACGCGTCGCCGCCGGTGAATCGAAATTCTAGAGGATTCCTATGAATGTGAAGAATTGGATGGCCGCGGCGTCGCTCGCGCCCGTGCTGGTCGCCTGCGGTGGCGACGGCGACCCGCCGCCCGCGCCGGTGGTCAGGCTGTGTCCGCAGACGATCGACTACAACACTGTGTTCATCGGCGGCTCCGGCTCGGGCGAACTCGTGAAGGTGCAGCTCGACACGACGAAGATGACGTACCGGATGACCTACCTCGCATCGCCGGTGCCGACGGCCACCGGCACGGTGCAGCCGACGCGCGACACTGCGCCGGCCAACGTTGTCGACGGCACGCTGGCCGACGAAACGGGCCTGCCGACCGTGAAGCTGAACCAGTGCACGTTCCGGATGCAGAACGCGAGCCTCGACCCGAGCCGGCCGGCGCGCCTGTTCCTCGGTGAGGGCGTGCTGGGTGGTGCGATTCCGGGCGCGACGATCCAGTTCGACGGCGTGATCGGCGTGGGCAAGATTCCGAAGACGACGTTCCCGTACTACCCGTTCATCAGCTTCTCGTCGCTCGAAACCGACCTGACGAAGATCGCGGGCACGTACAACCAGCTCGGCTACCACCAGGTGCCGTCGCAGAACTTCCAGCCGGTGGCGCTCGACCAGCAGGTGACGATCAACGCGGACGGCAGCTATGTCGAGACTGACAACTTCGGCAAGAAGAACGGCGGGCAGCCGCTCGCATCGAGCGCGACCGTGAACCAGCCGTTCACGCTGCGCCCGGACGCACCGGCGTTCCAGTCGTTGAACTACCAGCCGCAGATTCCGCCGACGCTCGCCGCACTCGATCCGGCGAAGGGCGGCAGGGGAATCCTGATCGTCGGCAAGCTGCGCAATCAGCTCGTGCCGGTCTTCATCCGCACGGGTGCCGCGAACGCGGACCTCACGCAGGGGCCGCCGAGCGCGGACGACGAATCGGGCATCTCGTTCCTGAGCCCGCAGACGGCCATCACCCAGGGCTCGGAGAACGGCGAGTACACGGGCGTCGACAGCGCGTTCAACTACCGCGCGACCGCGCTCGTCGGTGCGCAGGCGACGCTGCTCGATCCTTTCAACGCGTCCCAGGCCGCGCTCACGCGTGCGCTGAACCTCGACTACACGCAGAAGGTGCCGGGCGTCGTGACGACCGTGCACGCGGACGCGGCGTCCGGGCCGGCGACCGGCAAGTTCGTGTTCACGGGCGGCGTGTTCGGGTTCCTCGACATGGCGGATACGAGCAATCCGTACTTCACGGTCGGCGCGTTCGTGCAGTGATCACACGCGGATGGAGACACGGCGGCGTCGCGCATGGCTGCGCGGCGCCCGGATGGAATGAGGGGGAGACTTCATGAAGAAGCTGATTGTCGCGAGTGTCGTCGCAGGCGTGTCGACGCTCGCATCGGCCCAACAGGCGGGCGACAATGTCGCGACGCTGGGGTGGCTGCACATCATGCCGCAGGATTCGACCAACGGGCTGACGACGAATCTCGCGAGCATGCCGATCAACGGGCCGCTGCGGCTGCCCGGGTCGTTCACGTCGCCGGGCACCAGCCTGACGGTCAACAACGCCGACACGGTCGGCCTCACGCTCACGCACTTCTTCACCGACCATATCGCGGTGACGTCGGTGCTCGGCGTGCCACCCGAGTTCACGCTGACCGGGCACGGCGTGATCCGGCCGCCGGGCCCGGCCGGGTCGCTCGGCAGCGTCAACATGGACAATCCGTCGAACCAGCCGGCCGTGAAGAATGCGCGGCAATGGAGCCCGACGATCATTCTGCAGTACTACTTCAATGCACCGACAGCGAAGTTCCGCCCGTTCGTCGGGATCGGCGTGGCCTACAGCTGGTTCAGCAACATCGAACTGAACGGCAACTTCGCGAAGGACATCAACGAGAACCTCGGCAGCGTGCTCGCGGCCGGCGCCGGCAAGCCGGGGCCGACGTCGGTGGAGGGCAAGGCGTCGTCGTCGTTCACGCCGGTCTACAACGTCGGCGCGAGCTATGCGATCGACAAGCACTGGGGGCTGACGGCGACGCTGACCTACATGCCGCTGAAGACCTACTCGTCGCTTGTGATCAAGGCCGCCGACGGTTCGACGCTCGCGACCACGCGCACGCGGCTGAAGGCCGATCCGCTGATCACCTTCGTCGGGATTTCCTACAAGTTCTGAGCCGTCCGGCGTGCATTGCGTACGCCGGCGGTTTCCTGCGACCGAGCGGCCGGGCCGATCCGGCCGGGGCGTCGCGTTCCTGGCGGCATGCCGCCATTTGTGAAGAGAGAGGGGGCAGTTCAAATGAGCATTCGCAAAATCGTATCGCTTGTTGCTGCAGTGGCATTCACCGCGGTTTCGGCCGCGCCTGCTTTTGCCGTGACCGTCTCGCGCGCCGACGGGCAGGCCATGAACCCGAACGGGGAGCCGTTCTCCGCGACGGGCCTCACTGTCCTGGCCAAGGGGTCGATCAACGCGACCTGCAACGCGACGTTCAACGGCACGATCTCCTCGACGGGCATCGTCAACATCACGTCGACGACGTTTACGGGCGCCGCGACGTGCGGCCTGATCAGCGGCAGCGCGACCAGCGCATCGCCTTGGACGGGCCAGGCCGACAGTACGACGCAGCTGTCGATCAACAACGCGAAGGTGACCGTTTCGCTGCTCGGCGCCTGCGGGCCGAGCAAGGTCGTGACGACGTGGAGCGATCCGAACTCGTCACTGACGTTCAACAACGCGGTGCTGACACCGGACTGCACGGTCAGCGGCACGGTCGCCACGTCGCCGAAGTTCCACGTGCAGTAAGCGTCGCGCGATCGGAACCGGGTGCCCGCCAGGGGCGAGGGCCGTGTAACGATGCGCGGCGGGCGTGCCGGTTTCGCGATGCATTCGCGTCGTCGCGTGGTTCCGCGTGACGACCGGCTGGCCGCCTGCTTCGCGATCCGTTGCGGGTGGCCACGCGGGGGGCCGGCGCGACGCACCGTGCCGCCTGCGTCGACGGACATAGAACAATCATTTCGATTTGCCAGAACCATTCCGGACCACCCATGCTCACCGACCCAGCGAAGTATGGCGATGCCCGCGCTGCGACGCCCGACCGGCTGCGCACGGCCGCGTGGCTGCAGTACCTGATCGAATACCTGAACGCAGCGGCTTGCGTGGCGACGGACGACGCTGGCGCAACGACCGCGCGGTCGTCGCGTACGGCCAGCGTGCGCACGGGCGTGACGCTGCCGCACGAAGCGCTTGCCGTCCTCCACGAACTCGCACCGTGGACGGCAATGGACGGCGGCGGTTGCGCGTGCGACGCGACCGAGCCGCTCGGCGCGTGCATCCACGTGCCGAATACGCGGCAACTTGCGCACGCGGAACGATGCTGCCCGGGATCGCGCGCAGTATTCGAAGCAGCGCACGGTGTCGTCGATGCGTGGGCCTTCGACGATCCCGCCGACGGCTGGGCCGCGCTGGAGCGCATTGCCGGCGGCGTCGAACCTGGCGGTGTCGACGGCGCCGACGGGCACGACGGCCGAAAACAACCCGCGAGCGGCGAAGCACAGCCCGCGAAGAACCTGAGAGAACGACGGGCGGCAGTCGTGGCCGCGTGCGTGGACCCGTCCGCGCGGCCCGGCGCGATCATCGACGCGATCGTGCTGCGCATCTGCGGGCCGCGCGACGATGCCGCCCGCATCGACGAGATGGCCGCGCTCGCGATGTTCTGCGCGGAGCTGGCTGCCGGAAAAGGGGCTTCCTTTGCCGCGTATGGTGGTCGGCACAATCTCGTCGCGCGCGCGATTCGCGAACGACGTGCCGATCTCGCGTCGGTCGACGGCCTGCTCGCGGCGGTGTTCGTGTGCCGACTCGACCGGCTCGTCGGTGCGGGCAGTTTCTGGGCGTATTACCTGCTGGCGGGCATCGTGATCGCGGCGCCGGGCATGGTGCGCGAGTTCGCGCGGCGTTTTCATGGCGACGCGTGGCAGGCGTGGCTCGATGAAGTGCTCGCGTGGCCGGCGGTCGGTCGCTTCGGGATGAAGGAGGATGTCGCGTTCGAGCGTCTGAGCGGCGCGATGAGCCTGACGTCGCGATCGAATCCGATCGTGCGCGCGAAACGCGTGCGGCCGAGGGTGGCTGCGATCAAGCGCTTCAGTACGGGCGGCGAGAGCGCCCGATGAAATGAAAAACGGCTCGCGGCGAGAACGCGGCGAGCCGTGTGCGTTGCTGCTGCGCCCCGGGGAGGGCGCTCGCGCGGTTACGCCGTTTCCGGCTGTCGCACCGCCTTCGCGATATTGCGCGCCATCGCGCCGTTCGCGACGAAGTAAGGCACGTCCACGCGTGCCAGCGGCGTGCGGCCGCGGATCTTGTCGGCGATCTTCTCCGCGATCATGATCGTCGGCGCGTTCAGGTTGCCGGTCGTGATGATCGGCATGATCGACGCATCGACCACACGCAGCCCTTCGAGCCCGTGCACGCGGCCTTCCTCGTCGACCACGGCCATGTCGTCGTAACCCATCTTGCACGAGCACGACGGATGGAACGCGGTTTCCGCGCGGGCCCGCACGAACGCGTCGAGTTCCTTGTCGCTCTTGCAGTCGGCACCCGGGTTCAGCTCGCGGCCGCGATAGCGGTCGAGCGCGGGCTGCCGCATGATCTCGCGTGTCGCGCGGATCGCATCGCGGAACTCGCGCCAGTCGAGCGATTCGGCCATGTAGTTGAACAGGATGCTCGGATGATCGTTCGGATCGCGCGAGCGCAGTTTCACGCGGCCGCGGCTCGGCGAACGCATCGAGCCGACGTGCGCCTGGAAGCCGTGCATCTCGATCGCGTTCGAGCCGTTGTAGTTGATCGCGACGGGCAGGAAGTGATACTGGATGTTCGGCCACGGATCGTCGTCGCGCGTGCGGATGAAGCCGCCCGCCTCGAAGTGGTTGGTCGCGCCGAGGCCGGTGCCGTTCAGCATCCACTCGAGGCCGATCTTCGGCTGGTTCCACCACTTGAGCGCCGGATACAGCGACACCGGCTCCTTGCACTCGTACTGGATGTACATCTCCAGGTGATCCTGCAGGTTCTGGCCGACGCCGGGCAGATCGAGCACGACGGGGATGTCGAGTTCCTTCAGCCACGCGCCGGGGCCGACGCCCGAGCGCTGCAGCAGCTGCGGCGACGCGATCGCGCCGCTGCACACGAGCACTTCGCGGCGCGCATGCGCGGTCGCGCGCTCGCTGCCGCGCAGGTACGTGACGCCCGATGCGCGCTTGCCGTCGAACAGGATGCGGTCGGCGAGCGCGTGCGTGACGATCTCGAGGTTCGGCCGCACCTTCGCCTGGTCGAGATAGCCGCGCGCGGTGCTCGCGCGGCGGCCCTTCGGCGTGACGGTGCGGTCCATCGGGCCGAAGCCTTCCTGCTGATAGCCGTTCAGGTCGTCGGTGCGCGGATAGCCGGCCTGCACGCCCGCATCGACCATCGCCTCGAACAGCGGGTTCACGCCCGGCTTGCTGGTCGTGACCGACACGGGGCCGTCGCCGCCGTGATAGTCGTTCGGGCCGACGTCGCGTGTCTCGGCCTTCTTGAAGTACGGCAGGCAGTCGAGATACGTCCAGTTCTCGAGCCCCTTGTGCGTCGACCAGTTGTCGTAGTCGAGTGCGTTGCCGCGGATGTAGCACATCCCGTTGATCAGCGACGAGCCGCCGAGCCCCTTGCCGCGGCCGCATTCCATCCGGCGGTTGTCCATGTGCGGCTCGGGGTCGGTCTCGTAGGCCCAGTTGTAGCGACGGCCCTGCAGCGGATAGGCGAGTGCCGCCGGCATCTGCGTACGGAAGTCGAAGCGGTAGTCGGGGCCGCCCGCTTCGAGCAGCAGCACCGTGACGTTCGGATCTTCCGTCAGGCGCGTCGCGAGCACGTTGCCCGCGGAACCGGCGCCGCAGATGATGTAGTCGTATTCGCGTGTCGTCATGACGGTCAGTCTCCTTTCGTGATCCTTAAAACACCGGGTTGTAGCGGCCGAGCTCGACCTGCACCGACTTGATTCGAGTGTAGTGCTCGAGCGTCGTGATGCCGTTCTCGCGTCCGACACCGGATTGCTTGTATCCGCCAACCGGCATCTCGGCCGGCGATTCGCCCCACGTGTTGATCCAGCAGATGCCGGCTTCGAGGCGGTGGATCGCGCGATGCGCGCGCGACAGGTTCTCGGTCACGACACCGGCCGCGAGGCCGTAGTGCGTGTCGTTCGCGCGGGCAATCACTTCGTCTTCCGATGCGAAATCGAGGATGCTCATCACCGGCCCGAAGATTTCCTCGCGGACGATCTTCATGTCGTCGTGGCAGTCGCCGAACACGGTCGGCGCGACGTACTGGCCGCTGCCGAAGTGGCCGTCGGTCAGGCGCGTGCCGCCCGCGAGCAGCTTCGCGCCTTCGGCCTTGCCGCTCTCGATGAAGCCGAGCACCTTGTCGAGCTGCGCGGCCGACACGAGCGGGCCGAAGTTGGTGTCGGCATCGGTCGGCTTGCCGACGCGAATGCGCTTCACGCGTTCAAGCACCTTCTGCGTGAACGTGTCCTTGACCGAGCCGTGCACGAACACGCGCGTGCCGTTGGTGCAGACCTGGCCCGAGCTGAAGAAGTTGGCGGTGACCGCGATGTCGGCGGCGCGGTCGAGGTCGGCATCCTCGAACACGATCAGCGGCGACTTGCCGCCGAGCTCCATCGTCACTTCCTTCAGCGACGATGCGCCGGCGAGCGACATCACTTTCTTGCCGGTCTCGACGCCGCCGGTGAACGACACCTTCGCGATGTCCGGATGGCCCGTCAGCAGCGCGCCGACCGAACCGTCACCCTGCACGACGTTGAACACGCCGGCCGGCACGCCGGCTTCCGTATAGATTTCCGCGAGCTTCAGCGCGGTGAGCGGCGTGACTTCGCTCGGCTTGAACACCATCGCGTTGCCGGCCGCGAGCGCGGGCGCCGTCTTCCAGCACGCGATCTGGATCGGGTAGTTCCATGCACCGATGCCCGCGCACACGCCGAGCGGCTCGCGGCGCGTATACACGAACGACTCGGCGCGCAGCGGCACCTGCAGCCCCTCGATCGCGGTCGCGAGGCCCGCGTAGTATTCGATCACGTCCGCGCCCGTGACGATGTCGACCGCGAGCGTCTCGCCGATCGGCTTGCCGGTGTCGCGCGTCTCGATCGCCGCGAGTTCGTCGTTGCGTTCGCGCAGCAGGTCGACCGCGCGGCGCAGGATGCGCGAGCGCTGCATCGCGGTCATCGCGGCCCACTCGCGCTGGCCTTCCTGTGCCGATGCGACCGCGCGGTCGACGTCGGCCGCGCTTGCCTGCTGCACCTGTGCGAGCAGTTCGCCGGTGGCGGGGTCGAAGGTGTCGAAAGTCGTGCCGCTGGTGGCGTCGACGTAACCGCCGCCGATGTAGAGGCGCTGCAAACCGTATACGGACATGAGGATCTCCTTGAGGGCGACTGCGTGACGCGTCAGTCTGACGCGAGGAGCAGGTCGATGTAATTGTGGGCGAGCTTCAGTGCAGCCCGTGTGTCGATCGGGCCGCCGGCGAGCGCACCGCGCAGCCACAGGCCGTCGATCAGCGCGGCGAGGCCGCTGGCGGCTTCCCGTGCCTTCGCGCGCGGCAACGCCTTGGCGAATTCCGCGCACAGGTTCGAATGGAGGCGCCGCGTGTTGACGTGCTGCAGGCGCTTGAGCATCGCGTCGTGCATGCTCTGCGACCAGAACGCGAGCCAGGTCTTCATCACGGGTGCGCTGACCTGCGTGTCGTCGAAGTTCGCGGCGACGATCGCGCGCAGCCGGGAACGCGGGTCCTTGCGTGCCGCGACGCGGCGGCGCGTGGTGGCCGCCCACAGATCGCGCAGCACGTGCCGCATCGTGGCTTCGAGCAGGCCGTCCTTGTCGCCGAAGTAGTGGCTGACGATACCCGTCGAGATGTTCGCGCGCTGCGCGACCGATGCGAGCGTCGTGCCGGGGAGGCCGGCCTCGTCGATCGAGCGCAGCGTCGCGTCGATCAACTGCGCGCGACGAATCTCCCGCATTCCGACTTTCGGCATTGCGATCCCCTTCGCCCGGACGGGCCGTTCCTGGAAGTCGACAGCTTATCGGTTTTTTATTGACCGTTCAATCAACAAAAAAACAGGGTCCGACGGTGAATCGAGCGATCGGTTGGGCGAGCAGACGCTGTCGCCGCGATTGTGCAGGTGCGGAAAAACGCGTTGAAAGAAGGTTAAATAACTTGAAGTTTGTTTAAAACGATTTCCGAAAAGACGGCGCAATGGTTGCGAAAGTTAATTGAATCGATTTATTACACGTCGAAAGAATGTCGAGCTATGTGAGATTTTCTGAAATTCTAAAATTCGAGTCTCGGGTTTCGTTTTGGGTAATTTTCCGGAATTCGTTTCAATCATCCGATTGAAACTTGATATCGCTTTGAAATTAAAGGAAATAGTGTTGGTGCTCGATTGTCTGTCGGCTCGACTGCAAACGATTGCGGTCAACTCGGGACCGTGTCCGCCTACCATAAAAAATGCAAAATATAATTGAATCCGGCGTATTTCCGGGCGGAGTAGAGGGGATCGTTGGAATGACTTGAGTAAGTAATATTGCCCGTATTAGTATGGCGCCGAACCAAAAGGAATGAATCGGCGCCGCGGGTTTTTCCCGCGGTGCGTCGGCAATGGGCGCGGCCAACGACCGCGACAGGGCCGGCGCCCGCCATTGCGCACCTGCAGCATGCCGCGACGCCGAGACGCCGCATTCACCGGAGAACGACGATGCCGACCGAAAAACACGTGGTCCCGCTACCGAATGGTCTGAAGGTCTACGTCGAACGGAACGTGTTCGATCCGTCGTTCGACACGGCGATGCTCGTCAACGGCGCGCTCGCGACGACCGCATCGTTCGGGCAGACCGTCCAGTATCTCGGCGAGCGGATGAACACGATCTGCTTCGACCTGCCGTATGCGGGGCAGTCGCGCCAGCACAACCCCGGCTGCTTCATTCTGACCAAGGACGACGAGGCCGCGATTCTCCAGCATCTGGTCGAGCGCTTCGCGCCGGCGTTCCTCGTATCGGTGTCGTGGGGCGGTGTCGCGTCGCTGTTCGCGCTCGCGCGCGGCTGCCCGAGCGTGCGGCGCGCGGCGATCTGCTCGTTCTCGCCGTTCCTGAACGACGCGATGGTCGACTACGTGACGCGCGCCCGCGACCACATCGCGGCAGGCGAGAACCTGAAGGCCGCGCAGCTGCTGAACGATACGGTCGGCCGCTACCTGCCGCGCATCATGAAGCTCTACAACTACCGCTATCTGACGCGCTTGCCGCGCGACGAGCAGGACCAGGTCGCGTTCCACGTCGACCAGATCCTGTCGCTGCAGCCGGAGCGCTACCTGAGCGAGTTTTCCAACATCGGCTGCGAGTTGCTGTTCCTGAACGGCGAGCGCGACGAATACACGACGCCGGCCGATGTCCGCCAGCTCGCCACGCACGTGCCGCGCGCGCGCTTCGCGACGATTCCCGACGCCGGTCATTTCCTCGACATCGAAGGCCGCGCGCAGCGCGAAACCACGCGCGCGGCGCTGCTCGACTTCTTCTGCGACACGCCGCCCGTCGCCGCGGGCATCGCGCTCGGCGCCGCACACGCATGCGTGTCCGCGCCGATGCCGGCGCTGTCGTCATGACGCAGCACGTCGCGCACCGGGCACACCGGGCGCATCCGGATTTTCTTTCACACGAGGCAGGCCAGCCGTGAATATCGTTCAGACCATCGCCATCGTCGTTCCCTGGGCCGCGTGGCTCGCCTACTGGATCGCGACGTCGCAGGCCGTGAAGACGACCGTGCGCAAGGAGGCGTCGCGCTCGCGCACGCTGCAGTCGATTCCGCTGATCGTCGGCGGCGCGCTGATCATCCTGCCCGATCCGTCGTGGCAGGCACTCGTGCCCGACTGGCAGCGCTTCGGCCTGCAGGCGCAATGCGGGCTCGCGGTGCTCGTCGCGGGGCTGCTGTTCTCCGTGTGGGCGCGGCTGCATCTCGGCACGAACTGGAGCGTGTCGGTCACGCTGAAGGAAGACCATGAACTCGTCCGCACCGGGCCGTACGCGCTCGTGCGTCACCCGATCTATACGGGCTGCCTGATCGCGCTCGTCGGCGCCGCACTGATCGGCGGTGAGTGGCGCGGCGTGCTAGGCGTCGCGCTCGTGTTCGCGTCGCTCGCGTACAAGGTACGCGTCGAGGAAAGCTGGCTGACCGGGTATTTCGGGCCGGCATACGCGCAATACCGCCGCGAGGTCGCGGCGCTGATCCCCGGCTTCTATTGACCCCGCGAGGCGCGCGATGGCGAAGGTGATCGTGACCGCGATCGGGTCGGCGGGCGACGTGCATCCGCTGCTCGGCGTCGCGCGTGCGCTCGCGCTGCGCGGCCACGACGTTGTGTTCTGCACGCACGCGCCGTTCGAGGCGATCGTGCGCCGTTGCGGGTTCGCGTTCGTGCCGATCGGCACCGCGGCCGAATACGAGGCCGCGATGGCGAACCCCGCGCTGTGGGATTCGCGCACGTCGTTTCGCACGCTGTGGCAGGTGATCGCGCCGACGCTGCGCCCGCACTACGACGCGCTGCGCGCACTGGCTGATGGCGATACGGTACTCGTCGGCACGCTGTGGGCATTCTCCGCGCGCTTCATGCAGGAACTGCACGGCACGCCGTACGTATCGGTGCAGGTGTCGCCGTCGACGCTGCTGTCCGCCCATGCCCCGCCGACGCACCCGCGCCTGACGATTCCCGCACGCTGGCCGCTGCCGGTGAAGGCGGCGCTGATGACGCTGATCGAGCGCCAAGTGCTCGATCGCACCTGCGGCCCCGCGCTCAACGCGGTGCGCCGCGAGCTCGGGCTCGCGCCCGCGCGGCGCGTGCTGGGCCGCTGGCTGCATTCGACCGACGGCGTGCTGTGCCTGTTTCCCGGCTGGTTCGCGCCGCCGCAGCCGGACTGGCCGTCGAATCACCTACAAAGCGGTTTCCCGTTGTTCAACGATATTGCGACACCCGACGAAGATGTGGCACTCGATGCGTATCTCGCGGCCGGTGAACCCCCGGTCGTGTTCACGGCCGGTTCGACACGCGTCGATCATGCGGCGTATGCGCGCGCGGTGGCGGATGCGCTGCGCGCGAACGGCGCGCGCGGGATCCTGCTGAGCCCGCACGATGCGGCGCCGGACGGCGATCGGCTGCTCGTGCGCCGCTTCGTGCCGATGCGCACGCTGCTGCCGCGTTGCCGCGCGCTCGTGCATCACGGCGGGATCGGTACGGCGGCGCTCGCGTTCGAAGCCGGAATTCCGCAGGTCGTGACACCGTTCGCGCACGACCAGTTCGACAACGCGCAGCGCGTCGCGGCAAGCGGCGCCGGCTTGCGCGTCGACGGTGCGGTCGACGGCGTGCGTCTCGGTGCGGCGCTCGCGCGCGTGCTGGATGAACCCGAATTGTCCTTGCATGCGGAACGCACGCGTGCGCTGATCAACGCGGCGCCGGACGGCTGCGAAACGGCTGCCGATTACATCGAGCGCTTCGTGCCGAGCCGCGGACGCGCGATCTTGCCGCCCGTTGTCGCGTTGGCGGGCGCATGAGCACGGCATCGCCGCTTCAGGACACGCCCGCCGCCTTCGACGCGAGCGAACCCGCACCCGTTGCGCCGCCGGTGCGCGGCGCCCGGCTCGCGCTGCTGACGTTCGCGCTGTCGCTCGCGACCTTCATCGAAGTGCTCGACTCGACCGTCACCAACGTCGCGGTGCCCGCGATCTCGGGCAGTCTCGGCGTCTCGAACAGCCAGGGTACGTGGGTGATCAGCTCGTATTCGGTCGCGGCCGCGATCGCGGTGCCGCTGACCGGCTGGCTCGCGCGGCGCGTCGGCGAGCTGCGGCTGTTCGTCGGCGCGGTGCTGCTGTTCACGCTGACGTCGCTGCTGTGCGGCCTCGCGCGCGACCTGCACGTGCTGGTGGTCTGCCGCGCGCTGCAGGGGCTGTGCTCGGGGCCGATGGTGCCGCTGTCGCAGACGATCCTGCTGCGCACGTTCCCGCCTGACAGGCGCACCGTCGCGCTCGCGCTATGGGCGATGACGGTGCTGCTCGCGCCGATCTTCGGGCCGGTGGTCGGCGGCTGGATCGTCGACAGCTTCTCGTGGCCGTGGATTTTCCTGATCAATTTGCCGATCGGGCTGTTCTCGTTCGCGGTCTGCACCGCGATGCTGCGCCCCGACGCGCAGCGTGGCGCGGCCGGCCCGATCGACGTGCCGGGCATCGTGCTGCTCGTGATCGGCGTCGGTTCGCTGCAGGCGATGCTCGATCTCGGCCACGACAAGGGCTGGTTCGATTCGCCGCTGATCGTCACGCTCGCGGTGGTCGCGGGGCTCGCGATCGTGTCGCTGCTGATCTGGGAGGCGGGCGAGGCCCATCCGGTCGTCGACCTGAGCCTGTTTCGCGATCGCACGTTCTCGTTCTGCGTGCTGATCATCTCGCTCGGGATGATGAGCTTCTCGGTGGTGGGTGTCGTGTTCCCGCTGTGGATGCAGGCGGTGATGGGCTACAACGCATTCCACGCGGGGCTCGCCACCGCGTCGCTCGGCGTGCTCGCGCTCGTGTTCTCGATTCTCGTCGGCCTGCACGCGCACCGTTTCGACGCGCGCGTGCTCGCGACCTTCGGCTTCCTCGTGTTCGCGGCCGTGCTCGCATGGGATGCGCATTTCACGCTGAAGATGACGTTCGCGCAGATCGCCGCGCCCGGGCTGATCCAGGGCATCGGGCTGCCGTGTTTCTTCATTCCGCTGACCGCCGCGACGCTGTCGCGCATTCCGGACGACCGGCTCGCGGCGGCGTCGAGCCTGTCGAACTTCCTGCGCACGCTGTCCGCCGCGTTCGGCACCGCAATGAGCGTGACGCTGTGGGACAACCGTGCGACTTATCACTACGACGTCGTGTCGCAATCGGTCACGCACGCGTCGGCGAACACGCAGCGCTTCGTGCACACGCTGAACGCGATGGGCGTGGACGGCGTGCGCGAGCTATCCACGCTGCACCAGGTCGTGATGCAACAGGCGTACATGATGGCGACGGGCGACATGTTCTGGATGGCGAGCATGACCTGCCTCGTGCTCGCCGCGATGATGTGGCTCACGCGGCCGAAGCGCGGCGCGGCAGCTTCGTTCGGACATTGAGGAGAGCGGCATGACGACACTCGGCGCACTCGTGATCCTGTATCACCCGACCGACGCGCAGCTCGCGGCGCTCGGCACGTGGCGGCATGCGTGCGACGCGCTGCTCGTCGTCGACAACACGCCGCAGCCCGATCCGCGCGCAAGCGAACTGTGCGCGCGCGACGGCATCGCGCTGCTGCATCACGGCAATCGCGGCGGAGTCGCGGGCGCGTACAACGCGGGGCTCGCGGCGCTGTTTCGCGACAACGTCGATGCGGTCGCGCTGTTCGACCAGGATTCGTCGGTGCCGGCCGGTTACTTTTCGACGATGCGCGACGCCTGCGCGGGGCTCGCGGGGCGCGCATTCCTTGCCGGCCCGCGCATCTTCGACGAGAACGCGCGCAGCTTCCTGCCCGAGCTGGCGACCAACGGGATCGCGTTACGCCGGCTGCGCGTCGATCCCGATGCGCAATTGCAGCGCTGTGCGTTCCTGATTTCGTCGGGCTGCGTCGTGTCGCGCGCCGCGTTCGACGTGCTCGGCCGCTTCGACGAGACGCTGTTCATCGATCACGTCGATACCGAATACAGCTTCCGCGCGCTCGCGCGCAACGTGCCGCTCTACGTCGTGCCGTCGCTGGTGCTGCCGCACCGGATCGGCGCGAAGCAGCGTCACGCGTTCGGCCCTTTCGAAATGACGTCGATGAATCACTCGTGGCAACGGCGCTACTACAGCGCACGCAATGCGGTGCAGCTCGGGATGCAGTACGGGCTGCGCTTTCCGGTGGCGATCGTGCCGAACCTGCTGACCGTGTGGCAGGTCGTGCAGATCGCGCTCGTCGAGCGCGACAAGCGCGACAAGCTCGCCGGCATCCTGTTCGGTATCGCGGACGGCCTGTTCGGCCGGCTCGGTCCGCTCGAACGCACGCGGCCGCGTCTGGCCGCGCGTGCGCAGCGCGTCCAGCAGGGATGAGGGAAACGATGCGGCGTGTGAAAGAAAATGCGGCAGCGCTGGCGCGTGGCGTGAAGGGCGGTGCGTTGATCGGCGCCGCGGCGGCGGCGATGGCATTGGGCGGATGTGTGCCGACGGGTTTCCTGCCGTCGCTGTCGTTGCGCGCGCCGGCCGACGATGCGCTCGCGCACACGGCCGGCCCCGGCGTGAACGGTGCGTGGCCCGCACCCGACTGGGTGAAGCAACTGCAGGATCCGCAGCTCGACGCGCTGGTCGCCGAGGCATCGCAAAACAATCCCGACCTGCAGGTCGCTCAGGCGCGGTTGCGGATCGCGCAGGCGCAGCTTCAGCAGTTCGATTCGTTGACGGGGCTGACGGGCACGGCCGGCGCAACGATCAGCCGCGCGCGGATGCCGAAGCCGGGCGACGACGTCGCCAACGTGTCGGTCGGCGGCTATCGCGTGCCCGTCGAGATATTTGGCGATCCGAACGTATCGCCGTCGTCGGTGTTCGTCGGGCTCAACTACCAGCTCGACCTGTGGGGCAAGAACCGCGCGGCGACGAAGAGCCTGATGTCGCTGCGTGAAGCGGCGCGGGTCGAGGCCGAGCAGGTGCGGCTCACGCTGGCGGTCGCGATCGTCACCGTGTACTGCCAGCTCGACCAGGCGTACGCGACGCAGGATCTGCTGCAGCAGAAGCTGAAGGTCAGCCAGCGCGTGACGGCCGTGCTGCGCGAGCGTACCGCGCGCGGGCTCGACAACGCGTACGACGCGAGCGACGCATCGATCAAGCGCAGCAAGCTGCTCGCGCAGATCGCGCTGAACGACGAGCAGATCAAGCTCGCGCAACTGCAGCTCGGTGTGCTGTCGGGCCGCGGCCCGGAGCGCGGGCTCGCGCTGCGGCGGCCGCGCGTCGGCGCATTGGCCGGCGGCGCGCTGCCCGCGCGGCTGCCGGCCGATCTGCTGGGCCGGCGGCCCGACATCGTCGCCGCGCGGCTGCGTGTCGAGGCCGCGTTCGCGAATGCCGATTCGACACGCGCGCAGTTCTATCCGGACGTGAATCTCGTCGCGCTCGGCGGCGTGTTTGCGCTGACGCCCGCGTCGCTGTTCTCGCGCGACGCGCTTGGCGGCTCCGTCGGCCCGGCGATCTCGCTGCCGGTATTCGATCGCGGCCGGCTGAAGGCGAAGCTCGGCGCGGACGTCGCGCAGGCCGACGTCGCGATCGGCCTGTACAACAAGACCGTCGACGACGCGCTCGGTCAGGTCGCGCAGATCGTCACGTCTCTGCGTACGTCGCAGACGCTCGTCGCGCAGCAGCAGGACGCGGTCGCGGCCGCGCAAAAGATCGTGGAGATTGCGACTGACCGTCATCGGCGCGGCGTGCTGATGCAGAAGGACGTCGATGTCGCGGATCTCACGTTGATCGACGAGCGCGCACAGATGATCGCGTTGCTCGGCCGGCAGCGGACGCTGCGTGTCGGGTTGATCGGTGCGCTGGGCGGCGGGTTCGACGCAGGCGCGACGGTCGCGCAGGCGCCGACCGTGCATCGGGCGCGCGGCGGGGCGGCGAAGCGGGGTGCTTCGATCGCCACATCCGCAGCGCCCGCCGTGGCGGCTGCGACCGCCACGACCGCACCGGTCGCCACCGCGACCACCAGCCAGTCGGTGGCGGGGCCGTCGACCGATGCGCGTGCGCGGAGCGTGGCCGTCCCGCAGGTCGTCGCAGCATCGAATGCGGCGGCTGCACGACGCGACGACGCGGCCCGCACGCCGGCCGGCGGCGCGACGCCTCGCGGCGCCCCCGTTTCCGCGCGCACGGCGGCAGTGAATCCAGCGCCGCGCCCGTCGGCCATGCCGCCGATCCCCTTGTTCCAGCATGACCGCCTGATCGTTACGCAAAGCGACTGATGCACCACGACAACCTTCATACCGCCGCGCAGCCGGCTGCCCTGAACGATCCCGCACTCGACGCGCGCCGGGCGACGCGCCGCAAGCGCTTCACGCTGTTCTTCGCGGTCGTGCTGCTGGCCGCGCTCGTCTGGATCGCGTTCTGGCTGTTGCATGACCGCTATTACGAAGACACCGACGACGCGTACGTCGCAGGCAGCATCGTGCAGGTCGCGGCGCAGATTCCGGGCACCGTGACCGACGTGCTGGTCGCCGATACGCAGGCCGTGCGTGCCGGGCAGACGCTGGTGCGGCTCGACGACACCGAGGCGTCCGTCGCGTTCGCACAGGCGAAGGCGCAACTCGTGCAGGCCGTGCGGCAGGTCGCGAACGCGAAGATCTCGAACACGATGTACGTCGAAGCCGTGACCGCGCGTCAGGCCGACCTGTCGCTCGCGCAGCGCGCGCTCGCCGCGCGCTCGGGCGCGTCGGTCGAGATCGTCGCGCCGGAGGAACTGGCGCGCGCGCGCGCGGCGGTCGCCGGTGCGCAGGCCAATCTCGCGGCCGCACAGGCGCAGCTCGATGCGGCGCGCGCGCTCGGCACCCGGTTGCCCGTCGACGAAAGCCCGGCCGTCGTGCAGGCGGCCGCGCAGTTCAAGCTCGCGTACCGGAACCTGAAGCGCACGACGATCGTCGCGCCGGTCGACGGCACGATCGGTCAACGTTCTGTGCAGGTCGGCCAGCAGGTCGGGCCCGGTGTGCCGCTGATGTCGATCGTGCAGCTCAGCCAGTTGTGGATCGAGGCAAATTTCAAGGAAGGGCAGATCCGCCACATGCGCATCGGGCAGCCGGTCGAGATCGTGTCGGATCTCTACGGCTCGCGCGTGACCTATCGCGGCCGCGTGCAGGGCTTCTCGGCCGGCACCGGCAGCGCGTTCTCGATGCTGCCCTCGCAGAACGCGGCCGGCAACTGGATCAAGGTCGTGCAACGCGTGCCGGTCGTGATCGCGATCGATCCCCACGATCTGGCCGCGCATCCGCTGCGGGTCGGGCTGTCGATGCGTGCGACGGTCGATACGCGCAACCGCGACGGCCATGCGCTCGACAGCGAGCCGCCGACGCCGGCCGTCAGTACGCGCGTGCACGACGGGGTGGCGAGCGACGCGGAAGCGGCGGCCGCCGCGATCGTTCGCGAGAATCAGGGCGGGTAACGCGCGCCCGACCGACGGGGCGGGCCGCTCGCGCCGATCGGCCGGGCGCGCGCTCACGCGTTCCGTGCCTTGCACGATCGCGCTCTCCGGCCGTCTTTCCTGACCCGACTTTCGTGTTTCCGCCATGGATGTCGGCACCGTTCAAACGCATGTCGCGTTTGAGACATCGGGGCCCCCACCTCCGGGACTACTCTCGAACAGCACGTTGCGTAGCGCCGCATCCGTCGGCGCGCGGCAGCGCCATCAACGAGACATGGAGACAATACGATGAGCAGCAATCGAGGTGTCGTCTATCTTGGGCCGGGCAAGGTCGAAGTGCAGAAGATCGATTATCCGAAAATGGTTGATCCGACCGGCCGCGCGATCGGCCACGGTGTCATCCTGAAAGTGGTGAGCACGAACATCTGCGGCTCCGACCAGCACATGGTGCGCGGCCGCACGACCGCTCCGGTCGGCCTCGTGCTCGGTCACGAGATCACGGGCGAAGTGGTCGAGGTGGGCCCGGACGTCGAGACGCTGAAGATCGGTGATCTCGTGTCGGTGCCGTTCAACGTCGCATGCGGCCGCTGCGCGATGTGCAAGGACACGCATACGGGTGTGTGCCTGAACGTGAACCCGTCGCGTGCCGGCGGCGCTTACGGCTACGTCGACATGGGCGGCTGGATCGGCGGCCAGGCCGAGTACGTGCTCGTGCCGTACGCGGACTTCAACCTGCTGAAATTCCCCGACCGCGACCAGGCGATGGCGAAGATTCGCGATCTGACCTGCCTCTCCGACATTCTTCCGACCGGCTATCACGGCGCGGTGAGCGCGGGCGTGAAGCCGGGCTCGACGGTCTACATTGCGGGTGCGGGCCCGGTCGGCATGGCGGCGGCCGCGTCGGCGCGCCTGCTCGGCGCAGCGGTGACGATCGTCGGCGACATGAACGCGGAACGCCTCGCGCACGCGCGGGCGATGGGCTTCGAGACGGTCGACCTGTCGAAGGACGCGTCGCTCGGCGAGCAGATCGAGCAGATCCTCGGCGTGCCGGAGATCGATTGCGCGGTCGACTGCGTCGGCTTCGAGGCGCACGGCCACGGTTCGTCGGGCCATTCCGAGGAAGCGCCTGCGACGGTGCTGAACTCGCTGATGGAAATCACGCGGCCGGCCGGCGCGATCGGCATCCCGGGCCTGTACGTGACGGACGATCCGGGCGCGAAGGACAAGGCCGCGCAGCACGGCAGCCTGAGCATCCGCTTCGGCCTCGGCTGGGCGAAGTCGCACTCGTTCTTCACGGGCCAGACGCCGGTGCTCAAGTACAACCGCAACCTGATGCAGGCAATCCTGTTCGACCGTCTGCCGATCGCGAAGATCGTCAACGTCGAAGTGATCTCGCTCGACCAGGCGCCGGAAGGCTACAAGAAGTTCGACGGCGGCGCGCCGCGCAAATTCGTGATCGATCCGCACGGCTTGCTGGCGGCCTGACGCACGAACGACGGGCATGAAGCGGGCGGCACCGGAGTCGGTGCCGCCCGTTTTTCGTTGTGGGCGTGGCTGCGGTCGCCGTGCGCCGCGCGCTCAATGCCCGCGATAGATCATCGCCGTTTCGGCACCGCTCGCCATCGCGCGCCGACCATGACGCGTATGCAGGGCCACGCGGCGTATCGCGTGCCCGCGTCGCGTCGCGGTGGCACCGCCTTTCCAGCGGGCGACGCGAATGCCGCCGCCGCGCGCGCTGTCCGGCCCGTGAACCGGTGGAGCGTGCCGCGCGAGCGTCGTCATCGGGCGTCCTGCCACGTGTCCGGGCGTGCCCGCATTGCCGGGTTGAGCGGCCTTGCTCGACCGATCGGCGTCGGTGTCGACGTTGGCGTCGGCGAGCCGATCGGCGTCGACTGCCGCGCGCTCGGCCGGATGCATTGCCTGGACGGGTGCGGGCGCGGGCCCGACCGGCAACGTCGGCGCGTCAGCCGCATGCAGACTGGCGTACGCCGTCACCGGGCGCGACGCGCCCGGTCCGCGACAGACGGGATCCACCAGGCACGTCCGGTCATACGTCACATAGCCGCCGACCAGCATCACGAGGGTCAGGATGCTCAGCAGCGGCGCGCTCGACGCCCGCGGCCGCTGGACCGCCGCGCCGCGCACCGCGGCCGCGACGCGCGACGACCACGTCGGGACGGGCTGCGCCTCGTGCGGGGGCGTGGCCTGCGCGGCGGGCGCATCGTCGTTCGATCGGCGCAGCGGCGCGAACGGCCAGCCTCCGTGTCCGCAGACGGGGCACTGCTCGCTGGCGCGGAACGCCATGAAGCCGCACTGCCGGCAGCGCTGGCTGACGGTGGCGCGCGGCTCGGCACGCAGGTTCAGTGCGCCGCGCAGCGTGTCGCGCGTGCGGACTTTCCGGTTGGGCAGGACTTGCATGATCGTTGCTACCTCGTCTGCTGTTGCCGCCCCGCGAGCCTTCCGATGGTGCGCATCGCGTCCTCGACGGCAGGGGTCCACGGTCGGCCATAGTTCAGCCGGACGTAGCGGTGAAAGGCGCCCGTCATCGAAAAGATCGGCCCGGGCGCGAGGCTGACCCCATTCTCCATCGCGTCGCCGAACAACTGCATCGCATCCACGTGCGGCGGCAATTCGATCCACAGGAAATATCCGCCGCGCGGGGCATACACCTCGGTGTCGGCCGGGAAGTACGCGCGAACGGCCGCGAGCATCTGCGCCTGGTGGGCCGCGAGGTTGAGCCGGAGCCTGCGCAGGAAGCGGTCGTACGCGCCGTTGCGCAGATAGCTGGACACGGCCATCTGCGCGGGCACGTCCGCCGCCGGCGCGCTCGCGTTCTTCACCTGCCTGATCTGCTTCACGTAACGTCCGGCCGCGACCCAGCCGACCCGGAAACCGGGGGCGAGGCACTTCGAGAACGAACCGCAATGCAGCACGAGCCCGTTGTCGTCATACAGTTTCGCGGGGCGCGTGGGCGTCGGGCCGAAATGTAGTTCTCCGAACACGTCGTCCTCGATCAGCGGCACCTGGTGCGATGCGAGCAGTTCGATCAGCCGGCGCTTGCGCTCGTCTGGCCGCGTCGCGCCGGTCGGGTTGTGGAACGAGGTCATGAACCAGCACGCGCGAAACACATTGGAAGGACTTACACGATAGGCGCGGCATGCCGAGCGCACGGTCGGCATGCGTGGGCCTGCCGACAGGTCGCCGCGCCGGATCGAATCGGCAATCGTCTGTGCGAGCACCGCATATCGCTTCATGCCTGGCCTCCGGCCGATCACGGCCGTCGCTGAAAAAAGAGTAGCACGGCGTCCGTCGCGTTCAATCCCGCCCCAATCGTTCATCCGCAACTCGCCGATACGCACGTTTTCGACCGACTCCGATCCCTTTCTTAAGACCAGCGAACCGGCATTCTTCGCGAGCCTTATTCCCGACGCGTGATCGATAAGGTCTTCACGCTCCCCGACGGCGGATCCGTGACGCCCGCGCAATGTGTGCGGGATCGGGTGCGCAGCGTCCTTACCTTACCCGGAGGCAATCAGCGTGAAATCGAAGTTCCTCGTCGCGGGCCTCGTGGCCGGCCTCGCGCTCAACTTGCTCAGCGGCGCCGCCGAAGCGGCCTGCATCAACAATCCCCGGCTCAATCCAAGGCGTCGTTTCCCGCCGCACTGACCGGCAAGCTCGTCTGTCACAGCTACGTCAAGTACGGCGACGGCTTGGTGTTCTACGCGCGGCGGAAGGACACGGGCGGTGCCGACCAGAGGTATGCGAAGACCGCGGATCCAGCGTCGACGCCGAACGCGCTGCCGATCAGCGACTGCATGAGCAACAACTCGGATCCGGCGCCGGTGAGCGGCACGGACTACGTGTTCTTCTCGTCGACGACGGCGGGCGGCTGCCAGCTCGACGGTCTACTCGACGAACAACGGCGTGTCGTACGGTCACGTCACGCTGCCGAACCTGAACGCGCAGGGCCGCTACGTGCGGATGTTCGGCACGAAGCGGGCGACGCAGTGGGGTTATTCGCTCGACGAAATGCAGGTGTGGGGATCGTAAGCCCCAGCAAAAAGGCGGCCTCGAGGCCGCCTTTTTTATCGCGCCACGCCCGCGTCACGCGTGAATCACATGCGCCGGAAACGCCGGTGCGGCAGCCGCCGCGCCCTGCGCGAGCGGTGCGACCTGCTTGCGGCGCTCGCGCGTCGGCGCGACGCCGAACGCATCGCGATAGCTCTTGCTGAAGTGGCAGGCCGACTGGAAGCCGCACGCCATCGTGATGTGCATGATCGACATGTCGGTCTGCAGCAGCAACTCGCGCGCGCGGCGCAGCCGCAGCGTCAGGTAATAGTGCGTGGGCGTCATCCCGAGATGCTCGCGGAACAGCCGCTGCAGCTGGCGCTGCGACATGTTCGCGAGTCGTGCGAGTTCCTCGCGCGACAGCGGCTCCTCGATGTTGTTTTCCATCAGCGAGATCACTTCGAACAGTGACTTGTTCGCCGAGCCGAGCCGCGCGACGAGCGGCATCCGCTGTTGCGCGCTCGTGTCGCGCACGTGTTCGACGATGAACTGCTCGGCGATCTGCGTGACGCGCGCGGTGCCCACGCGCGCGGCGATCAGGTTCAGCATCATGTCGAGCGGCGCGACGCCGCCCGTGCACGTGATGCGGTCGCGGTCGACCACGAACAGTTCCTTCAGGAAGCGCGTGTCCGGAAACTCTTCCTTCAGCGCCGACATGTTTTCCCAGTGGATCGCGCATGCATAGCCCGCGAGCAGCCCCGACTTCGCGAGCGCATAGGTGCCCGTGCACAGGCTGCCGAGCGGCAGTCCCATGCGCGCGAAGCGGCGCAGCGTCGACAGATGGGCGGGCGTGGTCGCGCGTTGCACGTCGACACCGCCGCACACGAATACGATATCCGGCTGCCCCACGCATTCGGCCGGGCCCGTGTCGACCGTGAGGCCGTTGCTCGCCGTGACCGGGCCGCCTTCCGGGCTGATGATCGACCAGCGATAGAGCGGCTGGCCGCTCAGGTAGTTCGCCATCCGAAGCACCTCGATCGCATTGGTGAACGCGATCATCGTGAAGTTCGGTAAAGGCATGAACGCGAAGTGGGACAGCGACGCTGTGCGGTCGGGCGACATGGGGGGCGTTCCTTGAATCTCTAATAGCTTTTGGCCCGAGAGGCACGGATCGGGCTACGGTATTGTGTGAGCGAGCGCAACAAGCGTGCCATACGGCTAAACCCTAGCTGCATACGTCGTAAGGGTGGAAGGCGGATGCTGCACTGCACCGTAAACGGGCTGCGCTGCACCCTCGACGCGCAACTCAGGCACCGGCGAAGTGCCTGTCCGTGGACAAACCGCACACGCCGGTTTGCTTCGTCATCGGAAAAAGCACGACCGGTCACTTGTACAAAACGGACGCGCATGGCGGAAAAGGCAAAGAACGCGTCTAAATTCATCAATCCGCCGAAAATCCGAACGACAAGAATAGAGCCGTCGGCAGCCTTGCACTGGATGCGCTGGAAACCCAGGTATGGCGGGCCTCGAGCTTCGGTTGCACGCCCTTTATTCTTCGTCACGGACGCACTATGTCGAACACCCAGCCTTTCTTCTCGCAGCCCCTCGCCGAGCGCGACGCTCCGGTGCGCAGCGCCATCCTGAAGGAGCTCGAGCGCCAGCAGTCGCAAGTCGAGCTGATCGCGTCGGAAAACATCGTGTCGCGCGCGGTGCTGGAGGCGCAGGGTTCGGTGCTGACCAACAAGTATGCGGAAGGCTATCCGGGCAAGCGTTACTACGGCGGCTGCGAATTCGCGGACGAGGTGGAGGCGCTGGCGATCGAGCGCGTGAAGCAGATCTTCAACGCCGGCTACGCGAACGTGCAGCCGCACTCGGGCGCGCAGGCGAACGGGTCGGTGATGCTCGCGCTGGCGAAGCCGGGCGACACCGTGCTCGGCATGTCGCTGGACGCCGGCGGCCACCTGACGCACGGCGCCAAGCCGGCGCTGTCGGGCAAGTGGTTCAATGCCGTGCAATACGGCGTGAACCGCGACACGATGCGTATCGACTACGACCAGGTTGAAGCGCTCGCGCACGAGCACAAGCCGAACCTGATCATCGCCGGCTTCTCGGCGTACCCGCGCGCGCTGGACTTCGCGCGCTTCCGTGCGATCGCCGACAGCGTCGGCGCGAAGCTGATGGTCGACATGGCGCACATCGCGGGCGTGATCGCCGCCGGCCGCCATGCGAACCCGGTCGAGCATGCGCACGTCGTCACGTCGACCACGCACAAGACGCTGCGCGGCCCGCGCGGCGGCTTCGTGCTGACCAACGACGAAGAGATCGCGAAGAAGATCAACTCGGCCGTGTTCCCCGGCCTGCAAGGCGGCCCGCTGATGCACGTGATCGCCGGCAAGGCCGTCGCGTTCGGCGAAGTGCTGCACGCGGACTTCAAGACCTACATCGACAACGTGCTCGCGAACGCTCAGGCGCTTGGCGAAGTGCTGAAGGCGGGCGGCGTGGACCTCGTCACCGGCGGCACCGACAACCACCTGCTGCTGGTCGACCTGCGCCCGAAGGGCCTGAAGGGCGCGCCGGTCGAGCAGGCGCTGGAACGGGCGGGCATCACCTGCAACAAGAACGGCATTCCGTTCGACACCGAGAAGCCGACCGTCACGTCGGGCATCCGCCTCGGCACGCCGGCCGGCACGACGCGCGGCTTCGGCGTCGCGGAGTTCCGCGAGGTCGGCCGCCTGATTCTCGAAGTGTTCGACGCGCTGCGCGCGAACCCGGAAGGCGACCACGCGACCGAACAGCGCGTGCGCCGCGAGATTTTCGCGCTCTGCGAGCGCTTCCCGATTTACTGATCGACGACCCCCACAAAAGTAGAGACTTGAGCGAGAGGCAGATATGAGCACGCTGCATCAGGACAGCATCATCATCGACGGACTGAACATCTCGAAGTTCGAGAAGCCGGTGTTCGAGGACATGCGCAAGGGTGGCATCACGGCCGCGAACTGCACGGTGTCGGTGTGGGAGAACTTCACCAAGACCGTCGACAACATCGGCGTGATGAAGAAGAAGATCCGCGACAACGGCGAACTGCTGACGCTGGTGCGCACGACCGACGACATCTTCCGTGCGAAGAAGGAAGGCAAGACCGGCATCATCCTCGGCTTCCAGAACGCGCACGCATTCGAGGACAACCTCGGCTACATCGAGGCGTTCGCCGACATGGGCGTGCGTGTCGTGCAGCTTTGCTACAACACGCAGAACCTGGTCGGCACGGGCTGCTACGAGCGTGACGGCGGCCTGTCCGACTTCGGCCGCGAAGTGATCACCGAGATGAACCGCGTCGGCATCATGGTCGACCTGTCGCATGTGGGCGGCAACACGTCGTCGGAGGCGATCGCGTTCTCGAAGAAGCCGGTGTGCTACTCGCACTGCCTGCCGTCGGGCCTGAAGGAACATCCGCGCAACAAGAGCGACGCACAGCTGAAGGAAATCGCCGACGCCGGCGGCTTCGTCGGCGTGACGATGTTCGCGCCGTTCCTGAAGCGCGGGATCGAGGCGAACATCGACGACTACATCGAGGCGATCGACTACGTCGTGAACCTGATCGGCGAAGACGCGGTCGGCATCGGCACGGACTTCACGCAGGATTTCGCGAAGGAATTCTTCGACATGCTGACGCACGACAAGGGCCGCTATCGCCAGCTGACGAACTTCGGCAAGGTGATCAACCCGGACGGCATCCGCACGATCGGCGAATTCCCGAACCTGACTGCGGCGATGGAACGCCACGGCTGGAAGGAGTCGCGCATCCGCAAGATCATGGGCGAGAACTGGGTGCGCGTGTTCAAGGACGTGTGGGGCGCGTAAGCGCCCGCCGACCCGAACCGCCGCCCGCGATTCAACACAAGAACAATCGGGACGTGCCGGCGCTTGCAGCGCGGGCACGCGGACGATGTCGTGCCTGCGCCAGAACCGCGCGGCCTTTTTTCCTCACGGAGTCACCACGATGCAACCGCAACTGCCGATCAACGTCGATCCCGAAACCGGCGTCTGGACCACCGACGCGCTGCCGATGCTGTACGTGCCGCGCCACTTCTTCACGAACAACCACGTCGCCGTCGAAGAAGCGCTCGGCGTAGAGGCGTATGCCGAGATCCTCTACAAGGCCGGCTACAAGTCCGCATACCACTGGTGCGACAAGGAGGCGAAGCTGCACGGGCTGACCGGCATGGCCGTGTTCGAGCACTACCTGAAGCGCCTGTCGCAACGCGGCTGGGGCCTGTTCTCGATCATCGAGGCCGATCCGGCCAGCGCGCGCGCGAAGATCGAGCTGCGCCACTCGTCGTTCGTGCTCCAGCAGCCGGGCAAGGAAGGCAAGCTCTGCTACATGTTCGCGGGCTGGTTCGCCGGCGCGATGGACTGGGTCAACGACACGACGCCGGAAGGCAAGGGCGCGCCGCGCGCGCAATCGAAGGAAGTGCAGTGTGCGGCCGAGCACCACGACCACTGCGTCTTCGAAGTGTCGCCGATCGCGCACTGATGCGCTGACATCACGACACAGCAACACAACAACACCCGCAACACGAGACATTCGAACGCCAGAGGTCGCCTGCGATGCGTTATCCCCACCTGTTCAAACCCATGCAGCTGAACCAGCTGACGCTGCGCAACCGGATCGTCAGCACCGCGCACGCGGAGGTGTATGCCGAGCCGGGCGGCCTGCCGGGCGACCGCTACATCCGCTATTACGAAGAGAAGGCGAAGGGTGGCGTCGGCCTCGCGATCTGCGGCGGCTCGAGCCCCGTGTCGATCGACAGCCCGCAGGGCTGGTGGAAGTCGGTGAACCTGTCGAACGACAAGATCATCGACCCGCTCACGCGCCTGGCCGACACGATGCACAAGCACGGCGCGAAGATCATGATCCAGGCGACGCACATGGGCCGCCGCTCGTCGTTCCATGGCGAGCACTGGCCGCATCTGATGTCGCCGTCGGGCGTGCGCGAGCCGGTGCACCGCGGCAATGCGAAGATCATCGAGATCGAGGAAATCCGCCGCATCATCGGCGACTTCGCGGCGGCCGCGAAGCGCGTGAAGGCAGCCGGCATGGACGGCATCGAGATCTCCGCCGCGCACCAGCACCTGATCGACCAGTTCTGGAGCAAGCGTTCGAACCATCGCACCGACGAATGGGGCGGCAGCCTCGAAAACCGTCTGCGCTTCGGCATCGAAGTGCTGACGGCCGTGCGCGAAGCGGTCGGCAAGGACTTCTGCGTCGGCCTGCGGATGTGCGGCGACGAATTCCACGAGGACGGTCTCGATCACGAGGCACTGAAGGAAATCGCGCAGGCGATGTCGGAGACGGGCCTGATCGACTACCTGAGCGTGGTCGGGTCGGGCGGCGACACGCACAACACGATCGCCAACTGCATGCCGCCGATGGCGCTGCCGCCGGAGCCGTTCGTGCACCTCGCGGCCGGCATCAAGTCGGTGGTGAAGATTCCCGTGATGCACGCGCAGAGCATCCGTGACGCGGGCCAGGCCGAGCGCCTGCTCGCCACCGGCATGATCGACCTGGTCGGCATGACGCGCGCGCAGATCGCCGATCCGCACATGGTGATCAAGATTCGCGACGGCCGGGAAGACGAAATCAAGCAGTGCGTCGGCGCGAACTACTGCATCGACCGCCAGTACAACGGCCTCGACGTGCTCTGCATCCAGAACGCCGCGACGTCGCGCGAAGCGACGATGCCGCACATCATCGAGAAGTCGCGCGGCCCGAAGCGCAAGGTGGTGGTGGTCGGCGCGGGCCCCGCGGGGCTCGAGGCCGCACGCGTCGCGAAGCTGCGCGGCCACGACGTGGTGCTGTTCGAGAAGAACACCGAAGTGGGCGGCCAGGTGATGATCGCCGCGAAGGCGCCGCAGCGCGAACAGATGTCCGGGATCATTCGCTGGTTCGACATGGAAACCAAGCGCCTGGGCGTTGATCGCCGCCTGGGCGTCGCCGCCGACGAGAAGATGATCATGGCCGAGAAGCCGGACATCGTCGTGCTCGCGACCGGCGGCTCGAGCTTCACGTGGCAGGTGCCGGCCTGGGGCGTGGCCGAAGGGTTGGCCGTCAGCTCGTGGGACATCCTGACCGGCAAGGTCGAGCCGAAGCAGAACGTGCTGCTGTTCGACGGCGTGAGCACGCATGCGGGCGCCGGCGTGGCCGACTTCATGGCCAGCCGCGGCTCGAAGGTCGAGGTCGTGACCCCCGACGTGAAGGTGGCCGACGATTGTGGCGGCACGACGTTCCCGATCTTCTATCGCCGCCTGTATGCGCTCGGCGTGATCCCGACGCCGAACACCATGCTCGATCGCGTGTACGAGGAAAACGGCAAGATGATCGCCGTGCTGCGCAACGAATACACCGAGGAACTGGAAGAGCGCGCGGTCGACCAGGTGGTGATCGAGAACGGTTCGTCGCCGAATGACGAGCTGTACTGGAAGCTCAAGCCTGAGTCGGTGAACCACGGCCAGATCGATCCGCACACGCTGTTCGCGGCCGAGCCGCAGCCGTGCCTGTCGGAAGAACTGGGCAACGGCCGCTTCCTGCTGTTCCGTGTCGGCGACTGCATCTCGATGCACAACGTCCACGGTGCGATCTACGACTCGCTGCGTCTCGTCAAGGATTTCTAAAGATGAATCCGGCTTTCCTCATTACCGCACTGCTGTGGCTGTCGGTGGCGGGGCTCGCGTTCGCGGTCGCGAAGCGCTCGTCCTACTGGCGTCTCGGGCGCGCGACGGCGCCCGGCTCGTTCGGCGTCGCGAACCTGTTCGCGATCCCGAAGCGCTATTTCGTCGACCTGCACCACGTGGTTGCCCGCGATCCGTACATCGCGAAGACCCACGTCGCGACCGCCGGTGGCGCGATCGCCGCGCTCGCGCTGGTGTTCGTCAACTACGGCCTGGCGATCTACTCGCCGTGGCTCGACAAGCTGATCTTCCTCGCGGCCCTCGCGATGCTCGTCGGCGTGGTGTTCGTCTGGCGCCGCCGCGCGGCCAAGGACGTGCCCGCCCGCCTGTCGCGCGGCCCATGGAATGCGCTGCCCTGGCTGCTCGGCTCGTTCGCGCTCGGCCTCGTGCTGTTCATGGTCGTGCCGGCCGGCGCGATGTCGGGTGCGTTCGCGGTGCTCTGCGCGCTGCTGATCGGCGCCGGCGCATTCACGATGACCGTCGGCGCCGCGAAGGGCGGCCCGATGAAGCACGCGATCGCCGGCCTGCTGCACCTCGCATTCCACCCGCGCCAGGAACGTTTCGCGGCCACCCGCGAATCCTTCACGGGCAACGGCACGGCCACGCCGCCGACCGCGCTGAAGCTGCCGGACATCGAGCACGAGGAGTATGGCGTCGCGAAGCCGGTCGAATTCCGCTGGAACCAGCTGCTGAGCTTCGACGCGTGCGTGCAGTGCGGCAAGTGCGAGGCCGCGTGCCCCGCGTTCGCATCGGGCCAGCCGCTGAACCCGAAGAAACTGATCCAGGATCTCGTCGTGGGCATGGCGGGCGGCACCGACGCCGCGTACGCCGGCAGCCCGACGCCGGGCCTCGCGGTCGGCCAGCATCGCGGCGAGCCGAACGGCCCGATCGTGTCCGGTCTGATCGAGGAGCAGACGCTCTGGTCGTGCACGACCTGCCGTGCCTGCGTGCAGGAGTGCCCGATGCTGATCGAGCACGTCGACGCGATCGTCGACATGCGCCGCAACCGCACCCTGGTGCATGGCACGGTGCCGGGCAAGGGCCAGGAAGTGCTCGCGAACCTGCGCGAGACCGGCACGATGGGCGGCTACGACACGGCTGCACGTTACGACTGGTCGGTCGACCTGAATGCACCCGTTGCGCAACCCGGCAAGCCGGTCGATGTGCTGTTCGTCGCCGGTGAAGGTGCGTTCGACATGCGTTACCAGCGTACGCTGCGCGCATTCGTGAAGGTGCTGAACAAGGCGGGCGTCGACTACGCGGTGCTCGGCGGGACCGAGACCGACACCGGCGACGTCGCGCGACGCCTCGGCGACGAAGCGACGTTCCAGCAGATGGCGAAGCGCCTGATCGGCACGCTCGGCTCGCTGTCGTACAAGCAGATCGTGACGGCCGACCCGCACGTGATGCACAGCCTGCGCAACGAATACCGCGCGCTCGGGCTGCGCGTGACGGTCAAGCATCACACGACTTACCTCGCGGAGCTGGCCGACAGCGGCAAGATCGCGCCGAAGGCCGTCGAGGCGCTGCGCGAGAAGCGCACCACGTATCACGACCCGTGCTACCTCGGCCGCTACAACGGCGAGACGGAATCGCCGCGCAAGCTGCTGAAGACGATCGGCATCAAGGTCGTCGAGATGGAGCGCAACGGCATGCGCGGCCGCTGCTGCGGCGGTGGCGGCGGCGCGCCGCTGACCGACATCCCGGGCAAGCAGCGTATTCCCGACATCCGCATCGCCGACGCGCGCGCCATTGGCGCGGACGTGGTCGCGGTCGGATGCCCGAACTGCACGGCGATGCTCGAAGGCGTCGTGGGCCCGCGCCCCGACGTGCTCGACGTGGCCGAACTCGTTGCCGCCTCGCTGGAGTGAATCGATGAACACGATCAAACGAATCGATCCGCGCCGGCCGTTCATCATCACGGCCGCGGGCCTGAAGCGCATCACGCTGGGCGAGGAAGGCAGCGCCGACGCGAGCGCCACGCAGTGGTCCGCGCACGGTCATGGCGCCGCGGCCGCGAAGCCGCGCCGCGCGGTGCAGGACCCGAAGCACGTGATGCTGGTGGTGGCGCACACCGAGCGCGGCGCGCTCGACGACCATGCGCGTCAGGCGGTCGCCGCCGCCGCGGTGCTCGCGGACGCGCAGACGGAAGTCGCGCTGCTGGCGTTCGGCGAACTGAAGGATGACGCAGCGGAGCTCGGCGTCGACAAGCTGATCGAGCTGGCCGACTTCGACCGTCGCGCCTTTGCGCCCGAAAGCGAATTGCAAGCATTGCAGGCCTGCGCCGCGGCGCTCGCGCCGAAGCACGTGTTCGTGCCCGACAACGCGACCGGCGACGGCGACCTGGGCCGGCGTTACGCGGCGGCCGCCGGCGCGAGCATCGCGACCCACGTGGTCGAGATCGACGCGAAGCACGTCGGCGCGTATGCGCAGGCTGGCCGTGCGTTCGCGACGCGAGGCTTGCCCGACGTGATCCTGCTTGCGCAGAACGCGGTCGAAGCAAAACTGCCGTTCGTCGGTGCCGGCGAGCGTCTGGCCGCCGACTTCATCCGCCCGGCCGGCGACGCGGCGCAACCGTACCGCGATCTCGGCCTCGAGGAAATCGACGCGGCGCAGGTCGCGCTGGAGGAAGCCGACTTCATCGTATCGGCCGGCAACGGCGTGTCCGACATCGGCGCGTTCGAGCGGCTCGCCGGCGCATTCGGCGCGGCGATCGGCGCGAGCCGCGTCGCGGTCGACAACGGTCACTTCACGCGCGACAAGCAGGTGGGCGCGACCGGCAAGACGGTCGAGGCCAGCGTGTACATCGCGTTCGGCATCTCGGGCGCGGTGCAGCACTTGCAGGGGATCAAGGACTGCCGCCACGTGATCGCGGTCAACCTCGACGGCAGCGCGCCGATCGCCAAGCGCGCGAACCTGACGGTGGTGGGCGACGCGCAGGCGACGATCGCCGCGCTGATCGAACAGGTGCAGGCCGCGCGCGCGTCGCGCGGACAATCGCCGACCGCGGTCGGCGCCCGTGAATCCGAAGGAGTCGCAGCATGAACGCCCCCCGCCAGTTGCAACGCATCGCGGTGCTCGTCTCCGTGGGCCGGCACCCGGTCAGCGGCACCGCGCGCTACAGCCGCAACGACGCGGCCGCGCTCGAGGTCGGCCGTCAGCTCGCGGAGCGGCATCGCGCGCAGCTCGACGTGCTCCATGCGGGAGACCCCGCGAATGAAGCGCTTGCTGAATACCTCGCGCTCGGTGCGCGGCAGGTCGAGGTGCTGGCCTGCCACGACGGCGACGATGCCGCGCATGCGCTCGCCGCGCGGGTCGAAGGCTACGACCTCGTGCTGACCGGCACCCGCGCCGAGGGCGCGTACGACACCGGGATGCTGCCGTATCGCGTCGCCGCGACGCTCGGCTATCCGCTCGTCGGCTCGGCCGTCGACGTGACGGTCGACGGCGGCCGCGCGGCGGTCCGGCAATTCTTGCCGAAAGGGTTGCGGCGGCGCGTCGACGCGGCGCTGCCTGCCGTCGTCGCGGTCCATCCGCTCGCCAACGTGGCGCCGCGCTACGCGTATGCGCGGCTGCGGGCCGGGGCGATCCGCCCGGCGCTGACGTCGACCGGCGCGGATGCAGATGCCAGCGCGTGGAAGGTTGGCCCGATCGAGCGTAAACCCGTAAAGCTGGTCGCCGCCGAGAAGCGCTCCGGGCATGCCCGGATGCTGTCGGCGACGACGACCGAAAGCCGCGGCGGCAACGTCGTAAATGAAGGGAGTTCAGTCGAAAAAGCACAAGTGATCCTCGCGTATTTGCGCGAGCATCAGCTCATCGACTACTGATTTTGATGCCTGTCGGCAACCACACTGGGACGCAAGGAATCCGGAGCAAACGATGAAAGTATCGGCAGACATTCGCGCACTGATCGAGCGACGCAAGGAAGGTTACAGCCTCGAGGCGCCGTTTTATACGAGCGAGGAAATTTTCGCCCTCGACATGGAGGCGATTTTCCACCAGCACTGGATCCAGGTCGCGGTCGAACCGGACATTCCCGAGCCGGGCGACTACCTGACCGTGGAACTGGGCGGCGACTCGATCCTGATCGTGCGCGACGACGACATGGAAATCCGCGCGTTCCACAACGTGTGCCGCCACCGCGGCGCGCGCCTGTGCAACGAGGATAAAGGCTCGGTCGGCAACATCGTGTGCCCGTACCACAGCTGGACCTACAACCTGACGGGCCAGCTGATGTTCGCCGAGCACATGGGCGAGCAGTTCGATCGCTGCAAGCACAGCCTGAAGTCGGTGCACGTGCAGAACCTCGCGGGGCTGATCTTCATCTGCCTCGCCGAGGAGCCGCCGGTCGATTTCGCGCAGTTGCGCGCCCAGATGGAGCCGTATCTGCTGCCGCACGATCTCCCGAGCACGAAGATCGCCGCACAGATCGACATCATCGAGGAAGGCAACTGGAAGCTCACGATGGAGAACAACCGCGAGTGCTATCACTGCGTCGCGAACCATCCCGAGCTGACGATCTCGCTGTACGAATACGGCTTCGGCTACCAGCGCTCCGACGCGAACGCCGAAGGCATGGACGCATTCGCGGAAACCTGCGTGCGCCGTGGCAAGGAGTGGGCCGAGATGGGCCTGCCGTCCGCCGAAATCGAAAAGCTGCTCGACGTGACGGGCTTCCGCACGCAGCGCCTGCCGCTCGACCGTAGCGGCGAATCGCAAACGCTCGACGCGAAGGTCGCGTCGAAGAAGCTGCTCGGCAAGTTCGAACAGGCCGACCTCGGTGGCCTGTCGTTCTGGACGCAGCCGAACTCGTGGCACCACTTCATGAGCGATCACATCGTGACGTTCTCGGTGATTCCGCTGTCGGCCGGCAAGACGCTCGTACGTACCAAGTGGCTCGTGCACAAGGATGCGAAGGAAGGCATCGACTACGACGTGAAGAACCTGACGGCCGTGTGGAACGCGACCAACGACCAGGATCGCGCGCTCGTCGAGTTCTCGCAGCGCGGTGCGAACAGCAGCGCGTACGAGCCGGGCCCGTATTCGCCGTACACGGAAGGTCTCGTCGAAAAATTCTCGGCCTGGTACATCGGCCGGCTCGCCGAAAAGACCGGCGCGTAGTAGTCAGCGGAACAGCAAGCGGAGTTACACATGATGCGAGATGCGGCCAATTTCGAGCCGGCGGACAGCCGGGTTACGCACCCGGCGTTCTGGAACGCGCTTCCCGAGCGCTGGACGAGCGACGTCGAGGAGACGCTGGTGTGCTGCCACGTGCGGCAGGAAACCCACGACGTGAAGAGTTTCTTCTTCCGTTCGCCGCAGGGCCGTGCGTTCTCGTTCGAGCCCGGGCAGTTCATCACGCTCGAGCTCGACATCGAAGGCGAGACGATCAACCGGTGCTACACGATCTCGTCGTCGCCGGCGCGGCCGCACACGATCTCGATCACGGTCAAGCGCGTGCCGGGCGGCAAGGTGTCGAACTGGCTGCACGACAACCTGCAACCGGGCGCGTCGGTGCGTGTGCTCGGCCCGGCCGGCGAATTCACGTGCGCGCGGCACCCGGCGCGCAAGTATTTGTTCCTGTCGGCCGGTTCGGGCGTCACGCCGCTGATGTCGATGAGCCGCGCGCACCATGATCTTGCAGAGGATCGCGACATCCTGTTCGTGCACAGCGCACGCACGCCGGACGACATCATCTTCGCGCGCGAACTCGATCTGATCGCGTCGAACCATACGAATTTCCGCACGTCGTTCGTCGTCGAGCGTGTCGGTGCACGCACCAACTGGCCGGGCGTCACGGGCTTCCTGACGCTGCCGCTGCTGAAACTGATCGCACCGGACTTCATGGAGCGCGAGATCTTCACGTGCGGCCCCGCGCCATACATGAAGGCCGTGCGCGACCTGCTCGACGAAGCCGGCTTCGATCGCAAGCAGTATCACGAGGAAAGCTTCTCGTTCGAAACGCTCGCGCAGACCGCGAGCGACGACGTGCTCGCCGAACTCGTGCCGGCCGCCGACGGCGCCGACGTCGCGACGAAGCAGTACACGGTCAGCTTCGCGAAGAGCAACCGCGAGATTTCGTGCGGCTCGGAGCAGCACGTGCTCGACGCGGCGCGCCAATCGGGCGTGCGGCTGCCTGCGTCGTGCACGCAGGGCATGTGCGGCACCTGCAAGGTCAAGCTCGTGTCGGGGCAGGTCGAGATGAAGCACAACGGCGGCATCCGCCAGCGCGAGATCGATCAGGGGATGGTGCTGCTGTGCTGCAGCAAGCCGTTGTCTGATCTTGTGATCGACAAATAATCAATACGAGCCATTGCATGTCCGGGGGCGTCGCGTCGCGTCCGGACAAGCATCCGTCGGAAAACAACGATACCGCGGAATTGTGGTTGAAGAACCTAGAGAGACAACGCGCACGGTGCGCATTTCAAGGAGATCGACCATGAAGTTGTTCGGAAAACTGTTGTGGACCGGCGCACTGTCGGCGATGGTGGCACTGAGCGCGTCGGCGCTCGCCGATACGAAGCCCACGCTGAAGATCGGTTACGTCGAGGGCTGGGACGACAGCGTTGCGACTTCGAATGTCGCGGCCCGCGTGATCGAGAAGAAGCTCGGCTACCAGGTCCAGCTCGTACCGGTCGCTGCCGGGATCATGTGGCAGGGCGTGGCACGCGGCGACCTCGACGCGACGCTGTCCGCGTGGCTGCCCGTCACGCACGGTTCCTACTGGAGCGAATACAAGGCGAAGGTTGTCGATCTCGGCACGAACTTCCCCGACGCGAAGATCGGTCTGATTGTCCCCGACTACGTGAAGGCGAAGAGCATTGACGATCTGAATGCCGAGAAAAGCAGCTTCGGCGGCCGGATCGTCGGCATCGACGCGGGCGCGGGCGTGATGCGCAAGACCGACGAAGCGATCAAGAGCTACGGCCTGAACTACACGCTGATGCCGAGCTCGGGCAGTGCGATGACGGCCGAGCTGTCGCGCTCCGTCGGCGCGAACAAGCCGGTGATCGTGACCGGCTGGGCGCCGCACTGGATGTTCGCGAAGTGGAAGCTGCGCTTCCTCGAGGATCCGAAGAAGGTGTTCGGCGGCGCGGAGCACGTCGACAGCGTCGTGAATCCGCAGCTCGAAACGAAGGCCAAGCCGGTTGTCGCGTTCCTGAAGAAGTTCCAGTGGAAGCCGGGCGAGATCGACAGCGTGATGCTCGCGATCCAGAACGGTTCGAAGCCGGAAGCGGCCGCCGATGCATGGATTGCGGCGCATGCGGACCGCGTGAATTCGTGGACTGAAGGCGCACAGTAAGATCGCTGCGGTTCGTCGCGCGAAATCATAAAACAACACGCCGGGAATGGCCTGAAGGAATCCGAAATAATCGAGGATTCATGCGGCCGTATCCCGGTTTTCTTTTTCCGATTCTGCAAAGATGCGCGTAAGTTGTTACACTAGCGCCCTCGTGCGGAATCATCTGCTTTGCATCAGACCGGAGTAAGCGCTGAAGTGCTCACTCTGATCGAGAGGAGGAATTGGATGAGTCAGGCAGGACTGCGTGCTAATCGCACCAGTGGAGTTGAGGCAACCATCTCACATGATTCGACGGGCCACACGCTGCACCGTGGCCTGACTTGGAAAGACGCATTCTGGGTAACGAGCGGCGTGCCGGCAGGCGTGCTGTTCACGATCGGCGGCGTATGCGCGACGATCGGCCAGCCCGCGTGGGCGATCTGGATCGCCGCGATCACGATGGGGCTGATTCAAAGCGCGACTTATGCGGAAATATCGGGGCTATTTCCCCATAAATCGGGCGGCGCGTCGGTGTATGGCGCGATCGGCTGGGTTCGATACAGCAAGCTGATTGCCCCGGTTTCCGTGTGGTGCAACTGGCTCGCGTGGTCGCCGATGCTCGCGCTCGGCTGCGGCCTCGCGGCGAGCTATGCCCTCACGAGTCTCTTTCCCGCCGATGCGGCGGTGCTGCACTGGCAGCTCAAGGTTGCGGACCTCGGGTTCATCAAGCCGGGTCTTTCCCTTCGAATCAACGCGACATTCATCATCGCGACGATTCTGCTTCTCATCACGTTCAAACTGCAGCACAGCGGCGCGTCGAAGGCGGCACGCACGCAGCGCATCCTCGGCATCGCGTCGCTCACGCCGCTCTTGATCGTCGGCATCGTGCCGTTCGTCACCGGCGACGTGCCGATGTCGAACCTGCTTCCGCTGCTGCCGCTCGGTCATGATGCGCAAGGCAACCTCACGACCGCGACCTTCGGGTCGTGGAACGGGCAGGGCGTCACGATGGCGCTCGGCGCGATGTTCATGGCCGGCTGGGCGTCGTACGGCTTCGAGACGGCCGTCTGCTATACGCGTGAATTCCGTGATCCGCGTCGCGACACCGCGAAAGCGATCTTCTGGTCGGGCGCGCTGTGTCTCGTCGTGATGACGCTCGTGCCGATGGCGTTCCAGGGCGCACTCGGCACGCAGGCGATGCTCGATCCGTCGATCGGCGACGGCACCGGCGTCGCGGCCGCGATGGCGAAGATCGTCGGCGGCGGCGCATGGGTCGCGAATGCGGTCGTCGTGATGCTGATGCTCTCGATCCTGCTGATCGTGATGACGTCGATGATGGGCTCGTCGCGCACGCTGTACCAGGCATCGGTCGACGGCTGGCTGCCGAAGTATCTGTCGCACGTGAACGAGCACGGCTCGCCCACGCGGGCGATGTGGACCGATCTCGGCTTCAACCTCGTGTTGCTGATGATGTCGGACTACATGACGGTGCTGTCGATCTCGAACGTCTGCTACATGCTGTTCGTATTCCTGAACCTTCAGTCCGGCTGGATCCACCGGATGGATCGCGGCGACTGGGATCGGCCGTTCCGCTGCCCGACCTGGCTGCTCGTCGCCGGTTCGATCTGCGGCTACGCGAACCTCGTCTATGTCGGCGCGGGTGCGAACCTGCAGGGCGAAGGCACGCTGCGCAACGGGCTGATCGCGATGCTGCTGATCGTGCCGGTGTTTCTCTATCGCCACTACTGGCAGGATCGCGGCCGGTTCCCCGCGCAGATGCAGCGCGACATGGAACTCGAGGTGCCGAAGCGCGCGATGTGGCTGAACCTGATGCCGTATGCGGCGCTGGTCGGCGCGGGCCTCACGATCTGGCTGTCGTACCACTTCGCGTGGGTGAAGTGAGCACCTGACCACTGCACGCGCGGCGCGTGACGAATCCGGACACCGCACCCGGACCCGTCGCGCGAAGCGTCGAACGTCAGGCGATAAAAAACCCGACCGGTTGTTGCTGCCGGTCGGGTTTTTTGTTGGCTGCGCGCCGAATGTATGTGCTTACGGAAACACCACCGTCCGGTCGCCGTTCAGGAACACGCGGCGTTCGATGAACGCCTTCACCGCGCGTGCAAGCGTGATGCATTCGACGTCGCGGCCGACCGCGAGCAGTTGCTCGGGACGCAATGCGTGATCGACGCGTTCGACCACCTGCTCGATGATCGGACCTTCGTCGAGATCGTCGGTCACGAAGTGCGCGGTCGCGCCGATCAGCTTCACGCCGCGTGCATGCGCCTGGTGATACGGCTTCGCGCCCTTGAAGCCGGGCAGGAACGAGTGATGGATGTTGATTGCGCGGTTCGCGAGCTTCGCGCTGGTTTCCTGCGACAGCACCTGCATGTAGCGCGCGAGGATCACGAGTTCGGCACCGCTCGATTCGAAGAAGTCGAGCCACTGCGCTTCCTGCTGCGCCTTGGTGTCGGCCGTGATCGGGAAGTGGCGGAACGGCAGCCCGTGCTGCGCGGCGAGCGGCTCGAAATCCGGATGGTTCGACACGATGCCGACGATGTCCATCTTCAGCTCGCCCATCCGCCAGCGGAACAGCAGGTCCGCGAGGCAGTGCTCGAGCTTCGACACCATGATCAGCACTTTCGGGCGCGCGTTCACGTCGTGGATCGCCCATTGCGTATCGCCTTCACCGCCGCCGGCGAGCCCGGTCGCGATCGGCCCGAACTCCTGGCGCAACGCGTCGATCTGTAGCGTCTCATCCGTCGGATGAAACACGCAGCGCACGAAGAAGTGGTTGCTGAGATCGTCGTCGAACACGTTCAGCGCATCGACGTAGCAGCGATGGCGCTCGAGAAAGCCGACGACGGCGGCGACCTGGCCGGCCGCGCTCGGGCACGACAGCGTCAGGACGAATTGATCGGGGCGTGAGTCGGCGGTCATGGAGTTCCTCGGAGTCATGGGGCGCGAACCCGCGCGGCGGCGCACCGGGGCGCCAGGCTACGCGGGTAGCGGGAGACTCAAGTAAATCAGGCCGTTTTCGGCGCGGATAGAACCAACCCGCCGTGTGGCTGGTATCGGCGCGCCAGCGCGGCCGGGCGGGGGCGGCGCTTCATGTGCGGGCTCGCCGGCGGGCGTCGGGCGGCGGGGCGCAGCCGGTACGGCCTGCGTCGGGCGCGTATCCTCCGGCCGGCCGGACGATCGTTCAGGCAGGTGCGCACGCATCCAGCAGCCAGCGCCGGAACACGTGGGTCGCGTCCGGCTCGGGGCGCTGCGGTGGACGCACGAGGAAGTAGCCGCGCGACGTGACGACCGGCGCGTCGACGAGCTTCACGAGCTGCCCGGACGCGACGAGCTCGTCGACGAGCGGCGACCAGCCGAGCGCGACACCCTCGCCGAGCAGCGCAGCATGGATCACGAGCGCATAGCTGTTGAAGGTCACGCCGCGCGCGGCGGCCGGCGCGTCGAGGCCGTGCGCGTCGAACCAGCCGGCCCACGACAGCCAGCGTTCGGGGCGCGTCGGCTGCACGTGCAGCAGCGGGAGCGCATGCAGGTGGTCGGGCCGGGCGACGTGCGGGTGCGCGGCGCGGAACGCGGGTGAGCAGACCGGGGTGACGGATTCCGGAAAGAGCCGCGCGGCCGTGCACGACGGCCAGTGGCCATCGCCGAACAGGATCGCGATGTCGGCGTGGTCGCGCTGCGCGTCGAAGTCCTGTGACGTGACGACCCGCACGTCGACGTCCGGCATCACGCGTTTCAGGCCCGCGAGGCGCGGCATCAGCCAGTAGGTCGCGAAACCGAAATCCGTGACGATCGTGAGTGCGCCATGCTCGCGGCGCGCGCGCAGCGTCGCGGTGGCGCCGCGCAGCGTGTCGAGGCTCACCCGCACGGCTTCGTACAGGCACTGGCCGTCGCTCGTCAGCGTGACGCCGCGCGGGCTGCGCTCGAACAGCGGCACGCCGAGTTCCGCCTCGAGCTGGAACACCTGCTGGCTCACGGCCGGCTGCGTCGAGCCGAGCTCGCGCGCGGCGGCCGTGAAGCTCTGGAGACGGGCGGCCGATTCGAACGCGCGCAGCGCCTGCATCGACGGTAACGGTTCGGATTTCGACATAAGTCTCTCTAATGGCCTCATAAGGGCCGGACGCCTTCCCGCGCGAATTCGGGCGGGGGATAGTGCTTCGGACGGCACGGCACCGTGCCGATCCTTCCGCGATTCTAGCCAGTCGCGGCCGGTGCGCGCGGCACTTTCTTCACGCTGCGTCCGTCATGCTGGCTGCGCCGCTGCCCAGGCGTCGCACCGTTCCGTTCGAACACCGATTTCCCCACGACCGCCGATGACGAACCCGACTCCCAACATCCTGATCCTGATGGCCGACCAGTTGACGCCGTTCGCGTTGCCGGCCTACGGCAATCGCGTCGCACGCACGCCGACGCTCGACCGGCTGGCCTCGCAAGGCGTGGTGTTCGATGCCGCGTATTGCGCGAGCCCGCTGTGCGCGCCATCGCGCTTCTCGCTGCTGACCGGCAAGCTGCCTTCGGGTATTGGCGCTTACGATAACGCCGCCGAACTGCCGGCGCAAACGCTGACCTTCGCGCACTACCTGCGCGCGGGCGGCTACCGCACGATGCTGTCCGGCAAGATGCATTTCTGCGGCCCCGACCAGCTGCACGGCTTCGAGGAGCGGCTGACGACCGACATCTATCCCGCCGACTTCGGCTGGGTGCCCGACTGGGACCGCCCGACCGAGCGGCCGAGCTGGTATCACAACATGAGCTCGGTGCTCGAGGCCGGCCCGTGCGTGCGCACGAACCAGCTCGACTTCGACGACGAAGTCACGTTCGCGGCGAAGCAGAAGCTCTATGACGTGGCGCGCGAGCGTGCGGCCCTGCACGACGAGCGGCCGTTCTGCATGGTCGTCTCGCTGACGCATCCGCACGATCCGTACGCGATCACGCGCGAATACTGGGATCTGTACAGCGATGACGAGATCGACATGCCGGCCGTGCGGCTCGATGCGGCCGAGAGCGATCCGCATTCGCAGCGGCTGCGCTTCGTCTGCGAAAACGACCGCACGCCGCCGACCGACGCGCAGATCCGCGCCGCGCGCCGCGCGTACTATGGCGCGACGTCCTACGTCGACGCGCAGTTCGGCAGCGTGCTGGCCGCGCTCGACCAATGCGGGTTCGCAGACGACACCATCGTGATCGTCACGTCCGACCACGGTGACATGCTCGGCGAGCGCGGACTCTGGTACAAGATGACGTTCTTCGAGGGCGGCTGCCGCGTGCCGTTGATCGTCCACGCGCCGGGCCGCTTCGACGCCGCGCGCATACGCGGACCGGTATCGCACGTCGACCTGCTGCCGACGCTCGTCGACCTGGCTGGCGCGGCGCCGGCCGGCGGCTGGCCCGACGCAATCGACGGCGCGAGCCTCGTGCCGCATCTGCGGGGCGCGAGCGCGCACGACGTCGCGCTGGGCGAATACCTCGCGGAAGGGGCGGTCGCGCCGGTCGTGATGATCCGCCGCGGCGACTGGAAGTACGTGCATTGCCCGGCCGACCCCGACCAGCTCTACAACCTCGCCGACGATCCGCGCGAGCGTACGAATCTGGCCGGTCTGCCCGAAGCTGCCGACGTGCTCGCCGCATTCCGTGCGGAGGCGGCGCGGCGCTGGAACCTGCCGGAACTCGACGCCCAGGTGCGCGCGAGCCAGCGGCGGCGTCGGTTCCATTACGCGGCGACGACGCAGGGCCGCATCCAGGCATGGGACTGGCAGCCGTTCACCGACGCGAGCCAGCGCTACATGCGCAATCACATCGAACTCGACACGCTCGAAGCGATGGCGCGCTTTCCGCGCGTCGGGCGCTGAACGTACCGCATCGCGGTCATTGACGAACGACGGAGGAAGCGAATCATGAAACGGCAATGCAATGCAGCAATCCGGAGGCTCGGCACGGCGCTGGCCGCAGCCGCGTGCGTGGTGGCGATGCAGTCCGCACACGCCGCCGATCCGCAGACGTGTCGCGACGTGAAGATGGCGGCACCCGGCTGGACCGACATCGACGCGACTAACGCGATGGCCGGCGTCGTGCTGAAGGCGCTCGGCTACCGGCAGGACGTCGCGAACCTGTCGGTGCCGATCACATACCAGGGCTTGAAGAAAGGGCAGGTCGACGTGTTCCTCGGCAACTGGATGCCCGCGCAGGCGCCGCTCGTGAAGCCGTTCGTCGACGAGAAGTCGATCGACGTGTTGCACGCGAACCTGAGCGGCGCGAAGTTCACGCTGGCCGTGCCCGACTACGTCGCGGCGGCTGGCGTGCACACGTTCGCCGATCTCGCGCGCTACGCGGACCGCTTCGGCGACAAGATCTACGGGATCGAGCCCGGCGCGCCCGCGAACCAGAACATCAAGCGGATGCTGTCCGACCATGCGCTCGGGTCCGCGAACTGGTCGCTCGTCGAATCGAGCGAGACGGGGATGCTCACGCAGGTCGAGCGCGCGGTGCGGGACAAGCGCTGGATCGTCTTTCTCGCGTGGGAGCCGCACCTGATGAACACGAAGTTCCACTTGACCTACCTGTCGGGCGGCGACGCGTATTTCGGCCCGAACTATGGCGGCGCGACCGTCAACACGGTGACGCGCCCGGGCTTTGCCGGCCAGTGCGCGAACCTGGCGCGGCTGTTCCGGCAGATGACGTTCTCCGTGGACGTCGAGAACCGCATGATCGCGGACATGCTCGACAACAAAACGTCGCCCGCGCTCGCGGCGCAGCATGTGCTGAAGGCCGACCCGGCGCTCGTCGAGGGCTGGCTGGACGGCGTGACGACCGCATCCGGCACGCCGGCCCTGCCGGCCGTGCGCGCGGCGCTCGACGCCCGCTGACCTGCCTCCGGGCGGCCGGTTTTTGCCGTGCCGCCCGTCTCGGTGTTTTCCCGACCAGTCGCATCAAGACCATTTGGTGTCGCCTTCAGACTGGTGACCTGAAATATGGGTTTGTATTTTTCGCCAATGGCTGCGTTATTGCGGAAAACGAAATGCCGAAGCCAGCGGACGTAACGAATTCGAATCAGCCGGCGTATTGCTGCGCGCGCCAGGCCACGGTTCTTTCCATCGAAGGGTTCAGGGAGGGTGGTCGACAATGAAGCAAAAGAAAGTTGCCGTAGCCGCCGCGCTGGCATGCGCGGCCTGTATTCCCGCCATCGGCCACGCGCAGAGCAGCGTGACGCTATACGGGATTCTCGATGCGGGCATTACGTACGTGAACAACACGGGCGGTTCGCACGTGGTCAAGTTCGATGACGGCGTTTCCTACGGGAACCGCTTCGGCCTGAAGGGCACGGAAGATCTCGGCGGCGGCCTGAAGGCCGTGTTCGCGCTCGAGAGCGGGTTCCACCTCGGCAACGGCCAGCTCGGCTTCGGCGGGGCGGAGTTCGGGCGGCAGGCTTATGTCGGTCTCCAGAACGACTGGGGCACGCTGTCGTTCGGCAACCAGCTGGACATCACCAACGAGCTCGTGTCGATCTACAACATCTCGGCATGGGGCAGCGGCTACGCGATCCACCAGGGCGACTTCGACCGTTTCAATGGCGACCGCCTGCCGAACTCGGTCAAGTTCCTGTCGAACGACCTGAGCGGCTTCAAGTTCGGCGCGATGTACTCGTTCGGCAACGTTGCCGGCAACTTCCATCGCAACAGCGCATGGAGCGCGGGCGCAAGCTACACGAAGGGCGACTTCTCGATCGGCGCCGCTTACACGCGCCTGAACAACCCGAACGGCATCTACGCGTTCGACCCGTACGCGATGATCGGCACGCATACGTTCCTCGGCCAGCAGACCGTGACCGTCGATCCGGCGACCGGCGCCCGCACCGACCTGTTCGCGAACACCGCGATGGACGTCGACAGCCAGGGCACGTTCGGCATCGGCACGAGCTACACGATCGGCAAGCTGTCGCTCGACGCGAACTTCTCGTACACGACGATCAAGGGCTTCGGCCAGTCGTCGCACATGCAGGTGTACGAAGGCGGCGGCCTGTACCAGTTCACGCCGGCGCTGAGCTTCATCGCGGGCTACCAGCACACGCGCTTCGAAGGCCACCACTGGAACCAGGGCACGGCCGGCCTGCACTACCTGCTGTCGAAGCGCACCGACGTGTACATCTCCGGCGATTACCTGCGTGCTTCGCAGGGTGTCGATGCGGTGATCGGCTACAGCTTCACGCCGTCGACGACGCAGACGCAGGCCGATGTGCGGATCGGGATGCGGCATTCGTTCTGAGCGGGGTGGGGTAGTTCATTCGACGTCTTCAGCGAGGTCTCTCTTTGGCGCGAACCGCGGTTCGCGCTTTTTTTTTTGCACGGTGCGGTGCCGCGCGTGGCGGACGCGCGCGAGACGAGGTTTCGGCGGTAGGCGATATCATCGCGGTTTGACGCGCCCCGTGTCTCGCCGATCGCCCGCTTCCACACATCCCTCCGATGACCGCACCGTTACCCGCCAACCTGTTCCGCCACGCACCGTTCCAGCGCTTTTGGGGCACGCGCGTGATGTCGTCGCTCGCGTTCCAGATCCTGTCGGTCGCGATCGGCTGGTACGTCTATGCGCTCACGCACAGCGCGTTCGCGCTCGGTCTCGTCGGGCTCGCGCAGTTCGTGCCGATGTTCGCGCTGACGCTCGTCGTCGGGCAGGTGGCCGACCGCTACGATCGCCGGCGCATCGCGACGATCTGCCAGAGCGTCGAGGCGCTGGCCGCCGGCGTATTCCTGCTCGGCGCCGCGAAAGGGGGGCTCACCGCACCGGGCGTGTATGCGCTGGCGGCGATCGTCGGCAGCGCGCGCGCGTTCGAATCGCCGTCGGTGTCGTCGCTGCTGCCGGCCGTCGTGCCGCGCGGCGACCTGCCGCGCGCGACCGCGCTATCGACGTCCGCGAACCAGGCCGCGCAGATTCTCGGGCCGGCGTTCGGCGGGCTGCTGTATGGCGTCGGCGCGCCCGCCGCGTTCGGCACGAGCGTCGTCGCGTTCGCGATGGCGGCGGTGCTGAGCGGCACGATTCCGCTGCGCAGCGCGCCCCCCGCGCGCGAGCCGGTCACGCTGCGCTCGGTGTTTTCCGGTATCGCGTTCATCCGGCGCGAACCGGCGATCCTCGGTGCGTTGTCGCTCGACCTGTTCGCGGTGCTGTTCGGCGGCGCGACCGCGCTGCTGCCGATCTATGCGCGCGACATTCTGCAGGTCGGGCCGTGGGGGCTGGGCGCGTTGCGCGCGGCGCCCGCGGTCGGCGCACTCGCAGGCACGCTGTGGCTCACGCGTTTTCCGTTGAAGGGGCGGCCCGGCCGCGCGATGTTCGGCGGCGTGATCGCGTTCGGCATCGCAACCATCGTGTTCGGGCTGTCGAGGCATTTCGCGGTGTCGCTCGTCGCGCTGGCGGCGTTGGGTGCGTCGGACGTCGTGAGCGTCGTCGTGCGCCTGTCGCTCGTGCAACTGCGTACGCCCGACGACATGCTCGGCCGCGTGAGCGCGGTCAACTCGCTGTTCATCGGTACGTCGAACCAGCTCGGCGAATTCGAATCGGGGGTGACGGCGGCGTGGTGGGGCGCGCCGGCCGCGATCGTCGTCGGCGGCGCGGCGACGATCGCCGTCGCGCTGACATGGATGAAGCTGTTTCCTCAGCTGACCAACATGAAGTCGCTCGAACGCGACGCATGACGCGCGTCAGGCATCCTGTGTCACGCGCACGGCCGTGCCGTAGCAGATGACTTCCGTCACGCCCGACCCGATCTCGGTCGAGTCGTAGCGCATCGCGACGATTGCGTTCGCGCCGAGCTTGCGCGCGTCGGCGAGCATCTTGTCGAATGCCTGCTCGCGCGCCTTCTCGCACAGCGACGTATAGAGCGTGATGTTGCCGCCGAAAATGGTCTGCAGCGCCGCACCGAACGAGCCGACGATCGAGCGCGAACGCACGATGATGCCCTGCGCGACGCCGAGCGAACGGACGGTCGTGTGGCCGGGCAGGTCGAACGCGGTCGTGACGCGCTCGGGCGAGAGATCGTCGGCGGAGCGGGGGAGGTCGGTCATGGATGTGCACCGTGTTGCGGAAGTGATCGAACGACGATTCTATCCGGAACGGGAAACGCACTCGAATGGGCGCGCACGACGCGCGCGCCCGGTGCGGCTCGAGGCGGCGAGGTCGCGTCAGCGCTTGACGGTCGCGCTGCCGTCACCGCCGAGATCGACTGCATACGCGAGCGCCAGCTTGCCGAACTTCAGCGCGTGGTTCGCCTGCCGGTCCGAATTCTCCAGCGTGTCGTTCACGGTATGGATGTACGGACTGTCGTTCTGGTCGGCCTCGAACGGGAACGACGCCGGATAACCCTGCGCATTCCAGGACGCGTGGTCCGAACAGGCATATCCGCATTGCGACGTGCCGATCGCGAGTTCCGGCAGATACGCCTTCGCCAGGTTCGTCAGGTAGGTGTTCTGCGCGGCGCTCGTGTAGTCGGTGATCAGGTAGATGTCTTTCGGATCGCCCTTGTAGTTCGTCATGTCCAGCTGCAGCACGCCAACCACGTTCGCATTCTGCGTGCGGAACTGCTTGGCGATCGCCTTCGATCCGAGCAGCCCGGCTTCCTCGGCCGCGTAGCCGACGAACTTGATCGTTCGCTTCGGCCGGTAGTCGTTCGCGAGCAGCACGCGCAGCGCTTCGGTCAGGCTGGCAATGCCGGACGCATCGTCGTCGGCGCCGGGCGAGCGCGTGTTTTCCGTCGTGCGGCCGACCGTCGAATCGAGGTGGCCGCCCAGCACGACCGTGCCCGCGGCGGGATCGCTGCCGCGAATCGTCAGGATCACGGATTTCTGCGGGAAGCCCGTATGCGCGAACTGCTCGACGGCGATGTCGGTGCGCGAGCCGGCCAGTTGCTTCCACTGCAGCGCGAGCCAGTCCGATGCGGCGACGCCGTGCGACGTCGTGTAGTAGCGGTTCGTGAAGCCGGACATCGATGTGATCGTGCCGACGATGTTACTGGCCTGCAGTTGCTGCACCCAGGTCTTGATCTGCGGCGCGCTCGACACCGTGTAAGCGGTCGCGGCCACCTGTTTCGCGAGCGCCGCGGATACCGGCTGCAACGCCAGGCGTGCGTCGTCGAACGAGTCGTGCACGATGTAGCCGGGCCCGTGGCCGCGCGCATGGTGTACCGCGTGGGCGAGTTCGCCGAGCCGCGCGTCGTCGATCTCGACGACGTGCACGGTTTCGCGGCGCGCGGCGCCGTCGGCCGTCTTGCCGGCGTCGACCGTGGTGCTGTATTGCGCGGTCGCGCTCGCATCGATGCGTTGAAGCTGGCGGAAAGCGGTGTCGCCGAGCGTGATCCACACCGGCGTGGCGTGTGCGGCGGCGGTCAGCAGCATGCCGCCCAGCGCGGCGCTCAGGCGGGTCAATGTCAGAGTAGGCATGTTCGATCTCGTGAGGATGGCGATGTCGAGGAAGTGGGCGCGCCGCAGGTCGTGCGACGCCCCCCGCCTGCTACGGAATTACGACTTCTGCGGCACGGTCACGCCGTACGTGCAACTCTTGTTGTACGCATTGCCGATCGCCGTGAGCTGCGCGCTGCTGTAGCCGAGCGCGGCGGCGGCTGTCAGCACCGCTTGCGCGGCGGCCTTCTGGTTCGTCGAGCTGTTGGTCATCGACAGGCCCTTCAGGAACGCCTTGTCCATCGCCTGCGCGCCGATCGCGTCGCGCGCGACGAGGTTGCACGACGCCCAGTACTGGCCGGCCGTGTGGATCTCGGCGCCGCGTGCCTGCGCGTAGGTGCGCCCGACGTTCCAGTTCGTCACGCGGCCGCCCCAGTATTCGTTGTGGCCGTCCCAGTTGTAGACCCAGTGATACTGCGCGTCGGACGGGCTCCACTGGTTGAAGTCGCGGCTGTACGCGGCGGCGAGATAGTCGCCGGTGCCTTCCGACAGGCCTTCCTGCTGTGACAGGCCGCCGTTGGTCACCCAGTCGTGGATGCCGTGGCCGAGCTCGTGGATCACGACGTCCGCATCTTCCGCATCGTCGACGCCGCCCTGGCCGAAGGTGAGCCGGCCGCTGCTCGACGAGTACGACGAGTTGTCGTCGCCCGATTCGCCGTGCGGGTCGTACTGCACGCCGCCCGTGTACTGGTACGGCATCGCCTGGATGCCGAGCGTCTGATTCACGTAACGAAGGAACGTGTCGATGTGGTAGTACGTGTTCACCGCCTCGAAGTACAGGTTGCCGCGCGTGAACTCGAATGTAGGCGTGGCCTGTGCCGGGCAGGCGTTGTCGCGCGGCGCATCGAAATCGACGCACGACGCATACGGGCCGGACAGCACGTAGCGCGAATTAGACTGCGCGAGATCCTTCAGCGTCACGCGTACGCGCGAGGCCGTGAGCTGCGTGGAGTCCGCATCGTTGTTGTCCTTGTAGCCCGTGCTGCCGTAGCTGCTCTTCGTCGACGAAAGCGGATCCGGCCGGAACACGAAACCGGTGCCGTCGGTCGCATAGAACGCCTTGTCCTCGGCGCGCAGCACTTCGCCGCTGTCCGCGTCGATCAGCAGTTCCCAGTCGCCCTTCGGGCCATCCTGCGGGCGGCCGCGCACCTTCCATGCGGTATGCGTGCCGGCCTTGTCGACGAACGCGACGAGCTGCGCGTCGAAGTTCGTGAAGCCGCCGACGCCGAGATACGCGCGCGCGCGGTCGAGCGCCTGCTGCTGGTCGACGGCCTGCGCCTTGCGCGCGATGGCGACCACGCCGTTGATCGTGTTGCTCGCGACGTACAGGATGCGGCCGTCCTTCGCGACCGTCACCGCGATGTCGCTGCCGTATACGGGCAGCCCGGCCGCCTGCTGCTGGAAGCGCACGACGGTGAAATCGGCGTCGTCGCGCTCCGACGTCACCGCGAGGCTTGCGAGCGCGGCTGGGTCGAGCCCGAGCTGCGTTGCCTGCGATGCGACGAAATCGCGCGCGGCGGCGGCGGGCGTGGCGGCCGCCTTCTTTGCGCGATACGCGGGGTTGTACAGCGTGACGGCGACGCCGTCCGCGCGGAACTGGCCGGCGGCCGTGTCGGCCTTGGTCGCGGCCGGTGCCACGCCGCGCGTCAGGCTTTCGCGCAGGCTCGACGTCTGCGGGTTCGCGACCTTGGTATCGGCCGCGCTGCCGCCGACGATGCCGAAGCCGAGCGCGAGACCCAGGGCGAGCGGCAATGCTTTGCGTGATGTCTGCATACGTGATCCTCATCTCAACGGTTGAACACGCCCGCGCGCTTGTGGCGAGCAGGCACGACACGGCCCACGCGCCGGCTCGATGGAGCCGGTGCGAGAAAGCGGTGCAGGGAGATTCGACTGACTGAGGACGACCAAGCGTCAGGTCGAAACGAATTGAAGCGGAAAGGCGGCGGGGAAGCGAACGGAAGGCAGGTGCGGCGACGGCGAAGCGAGCATCGTCATGTCATACCCCTCGGATCGGCATTGATGGCGGTTTGGCAGCCTGCGTGGCGCGACGTGTGTCAGGCCCGGGCTCTCATCTCCTTAGGGCTGCATATCTAATTAATTGCGAGGTATGTTACAGAATATTTTCGGCGACATTGCAATTTATTTTCGAAGGCCGCTTCGGTCCGTCGATCAATCGGCGGAATTGTTCATCGAATGACGGGAAACGCTGTCGAAGCGCGCAATAGCGCGCAGGATTGTATGCAAAAGCGGCGCTGCTCAGCGCGTCGCGCGGCGGTCGCTGCGCGGGCTCACGCCGAAACGCGAGCGATACGTGCGCGAGAAATGAGACGGCGATTCGAAGCCGCATGCGACGCAGACCGACGTGATGCTCATGTCGGTCTGCTGTAGGAGCTCGCGGGCGCGATCGAGGCGCAGGTTGAGGTAGAAGCGCGTCGGCGTGTCGTTCAGCGTCGCGCTGAACAGCCGTTCGAGCTGGCGCCGCGTGATCGACACGTCCTGCGCAAGCGCGTCCGAGCCGAGCGGGCTCTCCATATGCCGCTGCATCATGTCGATCACCTGGATCAGCTTGCGGTTGTGCACGCCGTAGCGCGCGGCGATCTCGAGCCGCTGGCTGTCCGAGCGTTGCCGGATGCGGCTGACGACGAACTGCTCGGAGATCGCCGCCGCGAGGTCGGCGCCGTGCCGTCTCCCGATCAGGTCGAGCATCATGTCGATCGACGCGGTGCCGCCCGCGCAAGTGATGCGCCGGTCGTCGATCTCGAACAGTTCCTGCGTCGCGTTCAGGCCGGGATAGCGTTCGCGGAACGCGGCAAGCGCTTCCCAGTGCAGCGTGAGCGTTTGCGATGCGTCGAACAGCCCGGCTTCCGCGAGCACGAAGCTGCCGGTGTCGATGCCGCCGAGCGTCGCGCCGTGCCGGTTCTGGCGGCGCAGCCAGTCGCCGAGTGCGCGGTCGTAGCACACCAGCGGATCGAAGCCGGCGACGACGAACACCGTCTCGACCTGCGCGACGTCCGCGTACGCGGCTTCGGCGGCGACCGGGATGCCGTTGCTCGCGGCGACGGGCGCGCCGTCCGCGCTGATCACGTGCCAGCGGTACAGCTCGGTGCGAAAGCGGTTCGCGACGCGCAGCGGTTCGACCGCCGACATGAAGCCGAGCGCTGAGAAGCCGGGCAGCAACAGAAAGTGGAAATCCTCGGGCATCGGGGCGTGGGGTGGAATCGGGTGGTCGTCACGTACGGGCGCGACGCAACGTGGCACGGCGAGCGGGCAGGCACGCGCATGCCGCGCCCGGCTCGCGCAAGCCGAACGTTCAACGCACGATTATCGCGGGTTTTGCAGGTGCTCAGCGCGTTTTTGCGCCGCGCACCGCGCGGCGCGCTGTCGTCGAAGGCAGTTCGCCGAACTGGGCCTTGTACGCGTTCGCAAAATGCCCGAGGTGGATGAAGCCCCAGCGCGCGGCCGCTTCGCTGATCGGCAGGTCGGACTGCCGCGTGTCGAGCAGCAGACGTCGCACCTGCGCGAGGCGTAGCGAGCGCGTGTAGTTCAGCGGGCCGGTTTGCGCGACCGACTGGAAGCTGTTCTGCATCGTGCGCCGGCTCACGCGCAGTTGCGTGCACAGGCTCAGGATGTCGACGGGCGCCTCCGGGTGCTCGATCACGTAGTCGTGCACGCGCCGCACGATGTCGGCATGGCACGCATGCGTCAGACGATTCGACGGCTCGGGCATCCGATACGTGAGCAGATCGACGAGCACGTTCGCGACATCGCTGCGCAGCCCGGACTGCGCAGGCGCCGTATCGAACGTATCGGGCGCCGACAGCACGCGTTCGAGCAGCGTCGCGAGCTGCACGCTCGCGCGTTCGCGTGCGGCGACCGGCACATCCGCGACGCCGCGCCGCAACGCGCGCTCGTCGAGCCGGACATCGGCGGCATCCTCGATTTGCTGCATCAGCTCGGAATCGACGACCACGCCGATCAGCGACATGTCGTCGGGCGAATGGAGTTCGAAAGGTGAGCCGCCGCGCGCCAGTACGATCGTGCCGCGCTCGATGCGCGCATCGCCGAATGCGAAGGTTCCCGAGCCGGTGAGCGGCATGCCGAGCACCGTATGGCCGGTCGGCAGGCGTCCGCGCTGGATGATGCGCACGTTCGCCGCTTCCTGGAACAGTTGCACGCCGTCGAACTCCGCGTGCTTGATCGCGCTGCGATACGAGCCGGAGCCGATCTGGTCATAGCGCTGATCCCAGCCGCGCAGCGCCTCGGCATGCCGGTCCGCGTCGTCGAACATCTGATGAAACACGAGCATGGCGCCTCCGGCGGTCGTTCGGACCGCGCAAGATTAAACCGACCGCACGGTCGGTGCAATACGGATGAGCGCTATTTCCATGGGGGTTTTGGAGGGGTCGGAAGGTATCGAGCGCGGGTGCCTTTCAGGCGGTTTTCCAATATCCCGAATCGGCACGCACGCGTTGCCGGTCCGGGTGCTGAACGGATTTATTGTCGAACTACAGTCGCCCCACATAACGTGAATCCCAACTGGAGGCGACATGAGAACAAGGCGACGCACCGCGGCTTTCGCGGCGACGCTGGCGTTCGCGGCGGCGTGGGCCGGCAGCGCATACGCGACAGAAAAGCCCGAGGAACTGGTCGTGCAGAAGATGCCGCCGTGGCATCCGCACGAGGTGTACGTTGTCGATATCGCAATGCCGACGATGACCGACGGACGCATCTTCGTGTACGACGCCGACGCAAAGAAGCTGCTCGGCCAGATCGATGGCGGCTTCGCGCCCGGCCTCGCGATCTCGCCCGACCACAAGACGAGCTTCATCGCGACGACCTATTTCTCGCGCGGCTCGCACGGCACGCGCACCGACGTCGTCGAGATGACCGACAACACGACACTCGATCACACCGGCGAGATCGTGATTCCGGCGAAGCACGGGCAGCACGTGCCGTCGCCGTACAACACCGCGTTCAGCGCCGACGGCAAGCGGTTGTACGTCGCGAACATCACGCCGGCCGCGTCGGTGACGGTGATCGACGCGGTGTCGAGGGCGGTGCTGTCGGAGATCGATACAGCGGCATGCGTGCTCGCCTATCCGTCAGGGAACGACCGGTTCACCGCGCTGTGCGAGAGCGGCAAGGCGCTCACCGTCACGCTCGACGCGAACGGCAAGGAGGTGAAGCGCACGATGTCCGATGCATTCATCGACGTCGACAATGATCCGGCCTTCATCAACGCGTCGCGCTACCACGGTGGCTATCTGTTCACGACGTACCACGGCAACGTGCGCAGCGCCGACTTCAGCGGCGACAAGCCGGCGTTCGGCAAGTCGTGGTCGTTGCTGACCGACGCCGAGCGAGCCGAAGGCTGGCGCCCGGGCGGCATGCAGCAGACGGCCGTGCAGGTGAAGCAGAACCGCTACTACGTGCTGATGCACAAGGGCGGCGACGGCACGCACAAGGATCCCGGCACGCAGGTCTGGGTGTACGACCTGAAGTCGAAACAGCGTGTCGCGCGCTGGGACCTCGCACAGCTGAAGGTCGATCCGCTCGTGTCGATCCAGGTCAGCGAGGACGACAAGCCGCTGTTCTACGGGCTGACGGGCACGTCCGATCTTGCCGTGATGGACGCGCAAACGGGCAAGCCGCAGCACGTCGAGAAGCAGATCGGCAGTACGTCGACGCTGCTCGTGAACCCGTGAGGCCGCGATGACGCTCGATCCCGTACTTGCCACCAGCGCGCAGGCTGGCGCTGCCGTCGTCGTGCTGCTAGGCGCCTTCGCCAAGATCCGCCGGCCCGCGGCGTTCCGGCAGGCGCTCGCCGGCTATCGCCTGCTGCCTGAGGTACTCAACGCGCCCGCCGCGTTCGCGATTCCGCTCGCGGAAGCCGTCTGCGCCGCAGCGCTGCTGTTTCCCGATACGCGCACGACCGGCGCGCTCGGCCTGATCGCATTGCTGCTCGTCTTCGCGGCCGGCATGACGATCAACATCCTGCGCGGCCATACCGACATCGACTGCGGCTGCTCCGGTTTTGCCGCCGCGCGCGCGGATGCGCCGCGCGGCATCGGCTGGCTGCATGTCGCGCGCGTGCTGCTGCTCGTCGTGCTGGCCGCGATCGCGTTCGTCGAACCGGGCAGCCGCGCGATCGTGTGGTTCGACTACCTGACGCTGTTCTCTTCCGTGCTTCTGATCGTCTGCGCGCTGCTCACCGTCGACGTGCTGCTCGCCAACGTGCCGCGCCTTTCCCACCTGAGGAATTCATGATGCAAACCGCTCTCACTGTTTCCACCGCCTTGCTGTGGGTCGCCGTTCTCGCGCTCGGCGCGATCTGTCTCGCGCTCGTGCGTCAGATCGGCATCCTGTACGAACGGATCATGCCGGCCGGCGCGTTGATGATCGACAAGGGGCCGGCGGTCGGCGCGATCGCGCCGACGTTCGAGCTGACCGACATTCGGGGCTCGCAGGTGAAGGTCGGCGGTATCGATGCATCGGGCAAGGCGACGCTGCTGTTCTTCCTGTCGCCGACGTGCCCGGTCTGCAAGAAGCTGCTGCCGCTGTTGCCGTCGCTGCAAGCGAGCGAATCGACGCCGGTGAACATCGTGCTCGCGAGCGACGGCGATCTCGACGACCACACGCGCTTCGCACAGAAGCACGACCTCGCGCGTTTCCCGTACGTGCTGTCGCAGGAGCTGGGACTCGCGTACCAGATCGGCAAGCTGCCCTACGCGGTGCTGCTCGACGACACCGGTTCTGTGCGCGCAAAGGGTCTCGTCAACACCCGCGAGCATCTCGAGAGCCTGTTCGAAGCGAAGGAGCGTGGCGTTGCATCGCTGCAGCAGTTCGTGCACGGCAATTTTGACCATGGCGGTCACGAAGGGCACGCGCAGCACGCGTGACCGGCCGGCTCTCTTTCAACGTTAACGGAGAACAACCACATGGGGCTGTTTGATTCATGGTTCGAGCGGTCGGCGCGTGGCGTCGCTCAGCATAGTTCGCGGCGCAGCGCGATGGCGAAGCTCGGCAAGGTGCTGGTCGGATCGGCGATGCTGCCGCTCTTGCCCGTCGATCGCACCGCATATGCAGCGGATGCAGCGTCGGGCGCATCGGCGGCTTCGGGTGCTGCCGCGCCGGGCGCGAGCGACGATCCGATGAGCTGCGATTACTGGAAATACTGCGCCATCGACGGCTGGCTGTGCAGCTGCTGCGGCGGTACGTCGAGCAGTTGCCCGCCGGGCACGACGCCGTCGCCGATCACGTGGATCGGCACGTGCCGCAACCCGCACGACGGTTCGGACTACATCGTGTCGTACAACGATTGCTGCGGAAAGACGTCGTGCGGCAAGTGCTTCTGCAACCGCAATGAGCGCGAGAAGCCGCTGTACAAGCTGTCGCTGAACAACGACATCAACTGGTGCATGGCGAACGGCAATTCGAATTACCACTGTTCGGTTTCGGTCCTGCTGGGGGCGGCGAAGCAATGAAAATGAAGCAAGCTGGAACGAGGGTGGTCGCGTGCGTGGCGGCTGTTGCGGGTTTTGCGTGGCCGGGTCTCGCCGGTGCGCAGCAGGCTGTCCACTACCCGGCGGGCAAGAGCCTGTTCGATGCGCAGTGCGCGGTGTGTCACCAGGCGGGCGGCAAGGGGCAGGACGGCCTCGCGCCGCCGCTGACCGAGTACCCGGGCAGGTATGCAACGGCCGATGCGGGCCGTGCGCAGCTTGTCGCGACGCTGTTGCACGGGATGTTCGGCGAAATCACGGTGCACGACAAGCGCTACAACTTCAAGATGCCGTCGTTCGCGAGTGCGAGCGATGACGATATTGCGAACGTGCTCAACTATGTCGTATTCGATCTCAACGACGAGCACGGCGACGCGAAGCCGTTCACGGCGGCCGACATTCGCGCGGCACGCGCGAAGGAGATGGACGGCACGGCCGTTCATGCGCAACGTGCGGTCGTGACGAAGGGGCTGGGGCTTTGAATGCCCTGCGCATTCGTGGTCGCGGCCGGCGTGTGGAGGCGTCGCGGATCGGAGCGTTCATGGCACGCCGCCTGTCTACGATGCTGGCGGTCGCTGCCGCGGCATTCGCGATTGCCGTACCCGCACATGCCGAGGGCGTGGCCGACGCCACACTCGCGCGACAACACTGGGTGCTCAATTGCATGGGATGCCACACGGCGACAGGCGGCGGCATTCCGGGCAAGGTGCCGCCACTCGCGAATTCGCTCGGTTATTTCACGCATCTGCCGGCGGGGCGCGAGTACGTGATGCGCGTGCCCGGCGCGTCTAACTCGGCGCTGTCCGACGAGGAACTCGCCGACGTGCTCAACTGGGTGCTCACGACGATGAACCGCGATGCGCTGCCGCGTGGCTTCAAGCCTTATACCGCCGCCGAAGTCGCCTCGCACCGACGGCCGGCGTTTTCGGATGTCGCGACGGTACGTGCCGGGCTGGTTCGTGCACTGCACGAGCGCGGGATCGACGGTGTGTCGGATCGGTACTGATCGGCTTCGCTGATGGAGATTCGGCACCGGGCACGGCGGATTGCCGGTATTCGGGGCGGCGCGGTATCCCCGCGCCGTCACGCGCGGATCAACTCGACGCCGAGGATCGGGCACGCCGCGCAGGCGATGCGAATGACGTTGACCGGATGCTGCGGTGCGTAGCGGCTTGCCGACCGAGAATACCGAATTGGCAGCGCGCCATTTCCGCGTTACGCTCGTTTTCGTAAGCCAACACCGGCGCCGGATGGATCGTGGGAGGCTCAAATGGCGATCGAATACTTTGCAGAGCGCAATCCGGTCACACGAAACCTGCCCCGGTCGTTGGCGACCAAGGCCGGCGATCTGGTATTCGTATCCGGTCAGGTGGCGAGAAACGAAGACGGGAGCCTCGTCGCGGGCGGAATCGAAGCGCAGACGCGTCAGACATTGAAGAACGTCGCCCACGTACTCTCGCTGGCGGGATGCACACTCGGCGACGTGGTGAAAACCACCGTCTGGCTCGAGGACGCGCGCGACTTCGCGGAATTCAATCGTGTCTATGGGGAGTTCTTCCCGGGGAACAAGCCGTCACGATCGACCTTGCAGGCGACGAACATGGTGGGTACCAAGATCGAGATCGAGGCGATTGCCTGCAGGCCTTGAGCACGGGAAATGCCGGAAAACCGACGAGAGCCGGTCTTGCAAGCGACGCGGTCGGATGCGCTGAGACATGCGCCACATGATGGCTTCGTGCGTGCACCGCACAAAACACGCAAATCCCCAACGTCAGACTGCATTCGTTAGAATCGTTCGTCGTCAAGGCAATCATGCAGATTTGCATGGGCGCAGCGGTAGCCACTCACGAATACCGCGCCCCCTCACCCCATGCTTCATCCTTTACCGGAGGCGAACGTGCCAGGATTACTTCCCGATGTCGACCGCGACGGGCTTCTCGAATATTCGGTGGTGTACACCGACCGGTCGATCAATCACATGTCGCAGCGCTTTCAGGGCGTCATGCGCGATATTTCCGCCGCGCTGAAGAAGGTCTACAACGCGAAGGCGGCCGTCATCGTCCCGGGCAGCGGGACGTTCGGCATGGAAGCCGTGGCCCGGCAGTTCGCGACGAACAAGAAGTGTCTGGTCATCCGCAACGGCTGGTTCAGCTTCCGCTGGTCGCAGATTTTCGACATGGGCAGCATTCCGTCCGAATCGATCGTGTTGAAGGCGCGTCCCGTCGAATCAGGCAGGCAGGCGGCGTTTGCGCCGGCCCCGATCGAAGAAGTCGTCGCCGCGATTCAGGAACACAAGCCGGACCTGGTGTTCGCTCCGCACGTCGAAACCGCCTCCGGGATGATGTTGCCCGATGCGTATCTGCGCGCGGTGGCCGACGCCGTGCATGCGGTCGGCGGCATGTTCGTGCTGGATTGCATCGCGTCCGGCACGATCTGGGTCGATATGGAGAAGAGCGGTGTCGACGTGCTGATCAGCGCGCCGCAAAAGGGCTGGAGTGCGTCGCCGGGTTGCGCACTGGTCATGCTCAGCCCGCTCGCTCGCGAGCGCATCGATGCGACGACCAGCACCAGTTTTGCCTGCGATCTGCGCAAGTGGCTGCAGATCATGGAAGCCTACGAGAACGGTGGCTTCGCGTACCACGCGACGATGCCCACGGACAGCCTTGCGACGCTGCGCGATGTGATCAAGGAAACGGACGCATACGGCTTCGACAAGGTGCGGGCGGAACAGCTCGAACTCGGCACGCGGATTCGCGCGTTGCTGGCCGAGAAGGGTTTCAGGAGCGTGGCGGCGCCAGGGTTTGAGGCGCCTGGCGTCGTGGTCAGCTACACCGACGATGACGACATCCGGTCCGGCAAGAAATTCGTCGATGTCGGCATGCAGATCGCGGCCGGTGTGCCGCTGCAATGCGATGAGCCGGCGGATTTCAAGACGTTCCGCATTGGCTTGTTCGGTCTCGACAAGCTGCATGACGTCGATGCCGCGGTCCGTAGGTTTGCTAGCGCGTTGGAACGGATTCTGTAGGGCGCGCTTTCGATCCAAGGGTGGGGCGCATGGTGCGCTCGACATGATCGAGGCCATCCGAACGATCGACCGAGGTCGGAAGCCGCCAGACTCGGCGGCGGCTTCCGACCCAAATGAGCCGACGGATAGTGGCGACTGCACGCCCGCATTGGATCGCACCACGGACGCTGCTATTCGTATAAGCACTGTTGGACTGCGGACAGTTTCCCACGCCCATACTCAACCATTCAGGACAGTGACATGACCGAATGCGCGCTGACATTTGCCAGTCAGACCGAATGGGAAAGCTGGTTAGCGCAAAATGGCGGCACGTCGAGCGGAGTATGGCTGCGTCTGGCGAAAAAGGGCACCACGCAGGGAACCGTCACCTATGGTCAAGCGTTGGAAAGCGCGCTCTGCTATGGCTGGATCGATGGCCAAAAGCAGGCCGAGAGCGCGACGCACTGGCTACAACGCTTCACTCCACGCTCCGCAAAAAGTATCTGGTCCAAACTCAACAAAGACCGGGCCGAAGCGCTGATCGCCGCGGGCAGAATGCGCGCGCCGGGCATGCGCGAGATCGAGAGGGCGCGGCAGGACGGCCGCTGGAAGGCTGCGTATACGTCGGCCGGCAACTCGACCGTGCCGGACGACCTGCAGGTTGCGTTGAACGCAAATTTGGAAGCCAAGGCGTTCTTTGAAACCCTGAATAGCCGCAACCGCTACGCCATCCTGTTCCGGATACAGAATGCGAAAAAGCCGGAAACACGGGCGCGTAAAATTGCGGAATTCGTCGACATGCTGAACCGCGGTGAAACCCTCCATCCGTAGATCTCGTGCGTCTGATGGAGATCTTGCGAAACGCGGGCACCGAACCTGTCATGGCCGATTCGTTTCTGCAGCGGTCCAGCCAGATGGCGGTTCGTCGATGTACGCAGTCGTTACCGTCATCGCCATGGCTCGCGAACAGGGGCGGCTGCCGAAGCTGGCGCCGCTTGCCGACGATCCTGATGCCTGAATCGCGGATATCGTTTTTTCAGCGGACCACGGCCCGATGACCGACGGGGTCGGCCGTAGCCGACCCGCATCAACTGCAATTACACGGCCGCGTTGCGATTCGCCTCGATCACCGTCAACGCCGTCATGTTCACGATTCGTCGCACGGTCGCACTGGACGTGAGAATGTTCACCGGCCCATTGACCCCCAGCAGGAACGGCCCGACCGCAACGTTACTGCCGGCCTCGGTCTTGAGCAGGTTATAGGCGATATTCCCCGCATCCACGTTCGGACACACGAGCAGGTTCGCCGCACCCTTCAGCGGCGACATCGGCAGCAGCCGCGACCGCAGCGCCTCGTCGAGCGCACAGTCGCCGTGCATTTCGCCATCCGCCTCGATATCCGGCGCATGCGCGCGAATGATTTCGAGCGCTCGGCGCATCTTCACGCCCGAGGCCGCGCTCCCCGACCCGAAGTTCGACCGCGACAGCAACGCAGCCTTCGGCGAGAGATTCAGCCACTCCATCTGCCGCGCGGCCGCGATCGTGAATTCCGCGATCTGCTCCGCATCCGGGTTGTCGTTGACATGCGTATCGACCAGCGCGACCGTCCGCTGATTGAGCAGCAGGATGTTCATCGCGGCGTAGGTCGACGCACCGGGCTTCTTGCCGATGACTTCGTCCACGAACCGCAGGTGATTGTGATACTCGCCGACCGTCCCGCAGATCATCCCGTCCGCATCGCCGAGCCGCACCATCATCGCGCCGATCAGCGTCAGGCGGCGCCGCATCTCGACGCGCGCCATTTCCTTCGAGATGCCGTCGCGGCAGCGCAATTCCCAATACGTCGTCCAGTATTGCGGGAAACGTTCGTCATATTCCGGATTGGTCACTTCGACATCCTGACCGAGACGCAGGCGCAGGCCGAATCGCTCGATACGCGCGAGCAGCACCTCCGGACGCCCGACCAGGATCGGACGCGCGAGCTTCTCGTCGACGATCACCTGCACCGCGCGCAGCACGCGCTCGTCTTCGCCCTCGGTGAACACGATGCGTGCCTTGCCGCCGTCACGCACGAGCTGACGCGCGGTCGCGAACAGCGGCTTCATGAACGCGCCCGAGTGATAGACGAACTGCTGCAACTGCTCGACATACGCGTCGAGATCCGCGAGCGGGCGCGTCGCCACACCGCCTTCGATCGCGGCCCTGGCCACGGCCGGCGCAATACGCACGATCAGGCGCGGATCGAACGGCTTCGGAATCAGGTATTGCGGACCGAAGGACACTTCATCGCCGCCATAGGCTGCCGCGACGATGTCGTTCTGCTCTTCCTGCGCGAGGCCGGCAATCGCGTGAACCGCGGCAATTTCCATTTCGCGGGTGATCGTCGTTGCGCCCACATCCAGTGCGCCGCGGAAAATGTACGGGAAGCAGAGAACGTTGTTGACCTGGTTCGGGAAATCCGAGCGGCCCGTCGCGATCACGACGTCGTCGCGCGTCGCATGCGCGAGTTCAGGGAAGATTTCCGGCGTCGGATTGGCGAGCGCGAGAATCAGCGGCCTCGCGGCCATCGCCTTCAGCATCTCCGGCTTCAGAATGCCGCCGACCGACAGCCCGAGGAACACGTCGGCGCCGCCGATCACTTCGGACAGCGTGCGCGCGTCGGTTTCCTGCGCGAAGCGTTCCTTGGCCGGATCCATCAGCGTGGTGCGGCCGCGATAGACGACGCCTTCGATATCCGTCGCCCAGATGTTCGCGACCGGCAGCCCGAGGTCGACTAGCAGGTCCAGACAGGCCAGCGCCGCGGCACCGGCGCCCGACGTCACGACCTTCACCTCGGAAATCGACTTCCCGACCACCTTCAGCCCGTTGATGAACGCGGCGGCCACGGTAATGGCGGTGCCGTGCTGGTCGTCGTGGAAGACGGGAATCTTCATGCGCTCGCGCAGCTTGCGCTCGACGGTGAAGCACTCCGGCGCCTTGATGTCCTCGAGGTTGATCCCGCCGAAGGTGGGCTCGAGGCCGGCGATGATGTCGACGAGCTTGTCCGGATCGGTCTCGTTGATCTCGATGTCGAACACGTCGATCCCCGCGAACTTCTTGAACAGCACGGCCTTGCCTTCCATGACCGGCTTCGACGCGAGCGCGCCGATGTTGCCCAGACCCAGCACGGCGGTGCCGTTGGTGATGACGCCCACCAGATTCCCGCGGCTCGTGAAGCGATGCGCGTTCAGCGGCTCGGCGGCGATCGACTCGCACACGCTGGCGACGCCGGGCGTGTAGGCGAGCGCGAGATCGCGCTGCGTCACGAGCGGCTTGCTGGCGACGACGGAGATCTTCCCCGGGGTCGGAAACTCGTGATAGTCGTACGCGGCCTGCTGCTGAGTCTCTGTCTGTTTCATGTTTTTGGGTCCGGGCGTGCGCGCCAGGCCAGTCCCGACGCGATCCATGAGGTGATTCTAGGGATCGGCCATAAGGAGATGATTCTGTTTTAATATCGGTCCATCACTTTTTCATGATGATGTGGCGGTCCGGCAATGACATTCGACGCGAACGACGTGGTCAGGCGGCTCGGTGCGCGCCTGAAGATGCGGCACCTGATGCTGTTGCTGCAGATTCAGCAGCACGGGTCGCTCACGCGCGTCGCCGAGCACATGGCGAGCAGCCAGCCCGCCGTGACGAACGCGCTGTCCGAGCTGGAAAGCATGTTCGGCACGCCGCTGTTCGAGCGCTCGTCGCGCGGGATGCGGCCGACCGCGCTCGGTTCGGTCGTGCTCGAGCGCGCCAGGGCGATGCTGAAGGACCTCGACCATCTCGCCCGCGAGATGGAGGCGGTCGCCGCCGGCCACGCCGCCCACCTGCATATCGGCGTGATTCCGTTTATCTCGGGCCAGATGCTGTCGGCGGCGCTCAAGCGGCTGCAATCCCGGATGGAGCGGCGCCTGACCGTGACGATCCACGAAGGCACCAGCGACCAGCTGCTGCTCCAGCTCAAGGACCACAGCGTCGATCTCGTCGTCGGGCGGGCGTCGTCGGCGGTCGATCTGGGACAGGTTTCCTTCGAAGTCCTGTACCAGCAGCAGCCCCGGATGATCGCGAGCCGGCGCCTCGCCGCGAAACTGGCCCGCATGAAGCTCGACTGGGAGAAGCTGCACGAGCTGGACTGGATTCTCGGCGCGCCGCATACGCCGATGCGGGAGCAGGTGACCGACCTGTTCCTGTCGGCCGGCATCGCGCCGCCCGTGCCGATCGTCGAAAGCTACTCGTCGAAGCTGATCGGCGAAATGATCGCATCGAGCGACGACGCCGTATCGATCGTGCCGACCGATATCGCGGAAGAAATGGTGCGCATCGCCGGCGTGGCGATCGTGCCTTACTCGCTGGTCTGGACGCTGCCGCCCATCGCGCTGTTTACCCGCGCCGCCGAATCGCATGCGCCGACGCGGGATCTGCTCGTCCAGGCGCTGCGCGAGATCTGCAGGGAAACCTACGTCGAGGTACCGCGATAACGCGTCGGGCGCCGGCCCGCACCCGCCCGGCCGGAATCGGCGCCACGCCCGCTCCGGCATCGCCGCCGAAGCACGCTCCGTCGGCATCCGTTACGCCGCATCCGGACAAACCCATCTTCACCGTAATTCGCCTGAAACCCCCGCCATACAAGCCATTGCCCGAGCGTAGTGGTTTTCACCCATAGTCGCAAATAGTCAAGAAAAGGTCGCCGCCGGTCGTCTTTCGACCAATATGGCTCGTTACTTTTACTCCCACGATGCAGGCCGGGACGCACTCCGCGAACCCGTCGGACATCGGTCCAATCGGGAGAGAAACCATGAAGTCGACAAAGATCGCCGCGTTCGTCGCGGCCGTGCTGGCGACCGGCGCATTCGCGACCGCGGCGCACGCCGAAACGGATGCCGCGACCTGCCGCAACGTACGCTTCGCGGATATCGGCTGGACCGACATCACGTCCACCACGGCGCTCGCCTCGACCGTGTTCGAAGGGCTCGGCTACAAGCCGACGACGACAATCGCATCGGTGCCGATCTCGTTCGCCGGCCTGAAGAGCAAGCAGCTCGACATCTCGCTCGGCTACTGGTGGCCGGTGCAGCAGAAGCAGCTCCAGCCGTTCCTCGACAGCAAGTCGATCAACGTGGTCGAGCCGCCGAACCTGTCGGGTGCGAAGGCGACGCTCGCGGTGCCGAGCTACGCATACCAGGCCGGCCTGAAGAGTTTCGAGGACATCGCGAAGCACCGCGCGGAACTCGACGGCAAGATCTACGGGATCGAACCGGGCAGCAGCGCGAACGCGACGATCCAGAAGATGATCGACACGAATCAATACGGTCTCGGTGGCTTCAAGCTGGTCGAATCGAGCGAAGCCGGGATGCTCGTCACGGTCGAGCGCGCGATCCGCGAGAAGAAGTGGGTCGTGTTCCTGGGCTGGGAACCGCATCCGATGAACATCCAGATCAGCATGAACTACCTGTCCGGCGGCGATGCGAGTTTCGGCCCGAACTATGGCGAAGCGCGCGTGTACACGCTGACGGCGCCCGACTTCATCTCGCGCTGCCCCAACGCAGGCAAGCTCGTCGAGAACCTGCGCTTCACGACGCAGCTCGAGAACCAGCTGATGCAGTCGGTGATGAACAAGACGAAACCGGCGGACGCCGCGAAGGCGTACCTGAAGAAGAATCCGCAGGTGCTCGATGCCTGGCTCGCCGGCGTCAAGACGTTCGACGGCAAGGACGGCCTGCCTGCCGTGAAGGCGTATCTCGGCCTGTAACGGCCCGTGCGCGCCGCAAGCGGGCGGCGCGCAGCGACAAATAATCTGCAGTACGACAGAAGTCGAGCGACACGAACCGAATCAAGCGAGGGCATTCAGCATGAACCACGAAGTCATCATCACCTGCGCGGTGACCGGCGCGGGCGATACGGTCGGCAAGCATCCGGCGATTCCGGTCACGCCGAAGGAAATCGCGGCCGCCGCGATCGAAGCGGCGAAGGCCGGCGCGACGGTTGCGCATTGCCACGTGCGCGATCCGCAGACGGGCCGCGGCAGCCGCGACCCGAACCTGTACCGCGAAGTGGTCGACCGGATCCGCTCGGCGGACGTCGACGTGATCATCAACCTGACGGCCGGCATGGGCGGCGATCTGGAGATCGGCCCGGGCGAGGACCCGATGCGCTTCGGCAAGGGCACAGATCTTGTCGGCGGCCTCACGCGCCTCGCGCACGTCGAGGAACTGCTGCCGGAAATCTGCACGCTCGATTGCGGCACGCTGAATTTCGGCGACGGCGACTACATCTACGTATCGACGCCCGCGCAACTGCGCGCCGGCGCGAAGCGCATCCAGGAACTCGGCGTGAAGCCGGAGCTGGAAATCTTCGATACGGGCCATCTGTGGTTCGCGAAGCAATTGCTGAAGGAAGGGCTGCTCGACGATCCGCCACTGTTCCAGCTGTGCCTCGGCATTCCGTGGGGCGCGCCGGCCGACACCGGCACGATGAAGGCGATGGTCGACAACCTGCCGCCGGGCGCGCACTGGGCCGGCTTCGGGATCGGCCGCATGCAGATGCCGATGGTCGCGCAGGCGATGCTGCTCGGCGGTCATGTGCGCGTCGGCCTCGAAGACAACATCTGGCTCGATCGCGGCGTGCATGCGACCAACGGCACGCTCGTCGAGCGTGCACGGGAAATCGTCGAACGCCTCGGCGGCCGCGTGCTGACGCCGGCCGAAGGGCGTCGCAAGCTCGGCCTGCCGGCGCGCGGCGAGCGTCTGCTCGAACGCCGCGCGGTGGCCGAATTCGCGTGAGCGTTCAAGGCTGATTCCGATTCAATGCGGCGGCGCGCACGAGCGCGGTCGCCGTCCGATTTCCCTCGATTTGAAGGATGCGTTGACATGGCAGTGAAGACCGACATCAAGACGTTCGCCGCGATCGGCACCGGTGTGATCGGCAGCGGATGGATTTGCCGTGCGCTCGCGCACGGTCTCGACGTGGTCGTGTGGGACCCGGCGCCGGGCGCCGAGGCGCGGTTGCGCGCGAACGTCGCGAATGCGTGGCCTGCGCTCGAACGCGTCGGCCTCGCGCCGGGCGCCGATCCCGCGCGGCTGCGCTTCGAGTCGACGATCGAGGCCTGCGTCGCCGACGCGGACTTCATCCAGGAAAGCGCGCCCGAGCGGGAGGCGCTGAAGCTCGAACTCCACGAACAGATCAGCCGCGCGGCGAAGCCCGACGCGATCATCGCGTCATCGACATCGGGGCTGCTGCCGACCGACTTCTACGCGCGCGCGACGCATCCGGAGCGCTGCGTGGTCGGCCATCCGTTCAATCCGGTCTACCTGCTGCCGCTCGTCGAGGTGCTCGGCGGCGCGCGCACGTCGCCGGAAGCGGTCGAGGCGGCGATGGCGATCTATCGCAACCTCGGCATGCGGCCGCTGCACGTGCGCAAGGAGGTGCCGGGCTTCATCGCGGACCGGCTGCTCGAGGCGCTGTGGCGCGAGGCGCTCCATCTGGTCAACGAAGGCGTCGCGACGACTGGCGAGATCGACGATGCGATCCGTTTCGGCGCGGGCATCCGCTGGTCGTTCATGGGCACGTTCCTGACCTACACGCTGGCTGGCGGCGACGCAGGCATGCGACACTTCATGCAGCAGTTCGGCCCCGCGCTCGAACTGCCATGGACCAAGCTGGTCGCGCCGAAGCTGACCGACGAACTGATCGATAGCGTCGTCGAAGGCACGAGCGAGCAGCAGGGCACGCGCAGCATCAAGGAACTCGAACGCTATCGCGACGAGTGCATCACCGAGGTGCTGAAAGCGATCGCCGCGGTGAAGGCGCGGCACGGGATGCGATTCGAGGACTGAACGAACATGACCGGCGATACCCCGCTGACGATTTACCACGACGTCGTGCGGCCCGAGTGGGTCGACTACAACGGCCACCTGCGCGACGCGTTCTATCTGCTGATCTTCAGTTTCGCGACCGATGCGCTGCTCGACCGCATCGGCCTCGACGACGCCGCGCGTCGCGAGCGGTGCCGCTCGGTCTACACGCTCGAGGCGCACGTGAACTATCTGCAGGAGATCAAGGAAGGCACGCGCGTGCGCGTCGACGCGCGGGTGTTCGCGCACGACGCGAAGCGGCTGCACCTGTATCTCGAGCTGTTCGCGGACGGTCATGACGGCGCGGTGTCGGCGAGCGAGCAGATGCTGCTGCACGTCGACACGCGCGACGGCGCGAAATCGGCGCCCTTCGACGACGACATCGCCGCGCGCGTGGCCGAACTGCATGCGTTGCAGCGCGATTGCGCGGCGCCCGCGTATGCGGGCCGCGTGATCGGGCTGCCGCCGCGTCGCTAGCATCGGCGTTCAACTTTCGACCGTCGACTGCGGAGCGCACACGATGCTCGAACCGGAAATCGCGGCATTCGTTGCGGCCGTCGACGCGTGGTATCCAGCCGACGCGGCGGCGCGCTCGCCCGTCGAGCAACGCCGCGTCTACGATCGCTTCGCGGCCGCGTGGACGCCCGCCGAACTGCCGGCCGGCATCGTGCGGCAGGACGCCGTGTGGCATGCGCCGGACGGGCGCGCGATCGCACTACGGCGCTACGCGCCCGCGCAGGGCAAGCCGCGCGGCACCGTGCTGTTCTTTCATGGCGGCGGCTTCGTCGTCGGCTCGCTCGACAGTCACGCGCTGATCACGGCGCAACTGACGGCCGACACTAGGCTTGCCGTGATCGCGGTCGACTACCGGCTCGCGCCCGAGCATCGTGCGCCGGCCGCGCTCGAGGATTGCCTGGCCGTCACGCGTGCCGCGCGCGACGCGGTCCGCTGGCCATTCGACTCGTGCGCACGACCGTTGACACTCGCGGGCGACAGCGCGGGCGGCAATCTCGCGGCGGCCGTCGCGACCGCGCTGCGCGACGCGGGCGAAGGCGGCATCGACGGGATCGCACTCGTATATCCGATGCTCGGCATCGAACCGCAATCGCCGGCGCGCGAAACGGAAGCGCGCGCGCCGATGCTGACGCTCGACGACGTCCATCGTTATCGCGCGCTGTACTGGGGCGATGCGGATGAAGCCGCATTGAACGACGATCCGCTGCTGCGTGCATCGGTGCCGCTCGCGGCGTCGCGCTTCGACGGGCTGCCGCCCGTGCTCGCGATCGGCGCTGAACACGATCCGCTGCGCGACGATGCACGCGTCTATGTCGAACGAATCCTTGCGGCCGGCGGCGCCGCGCGTTACTGGAGGGGAGAGGGGCTGGTGCACGGCTGCTGGCGCGCGCTCGGAACGAGCCCGCAGGCGGCGCGGATGCACCGAATGATCGGCGGGTTTCTGCTCGCACCACACGCGTAGCGGGCGTTTCCGGGAGGCAACGATGCAGGCGGCGCAACACCGTATCGAGGACTGGCGGACCTATTCCGCCGACGCGGCCATTGCGGCGGCGACGATTGGCGATGGAGCGGTGAACGTCGAGTGGAGCGACACGCGACGATCGCCGTTTCACTTCGACTGGCTGCGCGACAACTGCGCGTGTTCCGCGTGCGTGCATGCGCTCACGCGCGAACAGGTGTTCGAGATCGCCGACGCGCGCGAGGATCTGTCGGCGCTCGCCGTGCATGTCGAAACCGACGGCGCGCTGCACGTCGAGTGGAACGACGGGCATCGCAGTACCTGGTCGCCGGGATGGTTGCGCGCGCATGCATACGACGATGCGTCGCGCGCGGAACGCCAGGCCGCACACGGGCGGCACGTATGGGCCGGCGACGATGCGACGGCGATCGGGGTGTTCGCGTGGCGTGACGTGATGGAGGACGATGGCGCGTTGCACGCATGGCTCGCCGCGTTGCAGCGCACGGGGTTGACGCTCGTCGAGGGCGTGCCCGCCGAACGCGGCCGGGTCGACCAGATCGCGCGTCGTGTCGGTCTGATCCGCGAAAGCAATTTCGGCGTGCTGTTCGATGTCGAGTCGAAGCCGCGACCGGACAGCAATGCCTACACGTCGCTCAACCTGCCGCCGCACACCGACCTGCCGACGCGTGAATTGCAGCCCGGCGTGCAGTTCCTGCATTGCCTCGCGAACGACGCGGCGGGCGGAGACAGCATTTTCCTCGACGGCTTTGCGCTCGCGGAAGCGCTGCGGCGCGACTATCCGGCCGATTTCGAACACCTTGCCTCGACGCCGTTCGAGTTCTGGAACAAGAGTGCGAACAGCGACTACCGCTGTTCGGCGCCGGTGATCGGCCTCGATGCACGCGGCAACGTGACGGAAGTGCGCGTCGCGAATTTCCTGCGCGGGCCGCTCGATGCGCCGGCCGGATCGGTCGCGGCCATCTACCGCGCGTACCGGCGCTTTCTCGGGCTCGCGCGCGAGCCACGTTTCCGGGTGCAGCGCCGGCTGCGGGCGGGCGACATGTGGGCATTCGACAATCGGCGCGTGCTGCATGCGCGCACCGAGTTCGATCCGTCGACGGGCCGCCGGCATCTGCAGGGCTGCTACGTCGATCGCGACGAATTGCTGTCGCGCTGGCGCGTGCTGTCGCGTGCGGCGCCTGCGGCAGCCGCGGGGCGTTGACCGGCGCATACGGCGTCGCCACGCATACCTCGCCGCGGAAAAAGCGCCCGGACGCAGCGCGCCCGGGCGAAGCCACCCGCTGCCGGGCGGCGGAGGTATGCGTTTCACAAAAAAAGACGAGCCCGCATCAGGGGCTCGTCCGGGTACAGCTTCGTCGCGCCGTGCGCGGTGCGCCCGTCAGGGCGCGTCGGCTTACTGGCCGAAGAAGATCGAGTCGCGAGCGTTCGACGACGCTGCGGCAACCGGGGCGCCCGAGTGGACGACCGGAGCCGGTTGTGCGCCGTAGCCGCTGGCGTCGGCACCATGAACACGCGCTTCCGCCGACTGGATGTCGTTCGGGTAGTACGGGCTCGACACGCCCGGCTTGTAGCCGGCTTGTTCGAGCTGGACCAGTTCGTTGCGGACTTGTGCGCGGGTGACGGTGCTTTGTGCGAAAGCGCCGAACGAAGCGGACAGGGCGACAGCGGCAACGACTGCGGAAACGAGCGATTTCATGATGACCTCCGGTGTTTTATTGGGTTCGCTTTCGACACCATGTCTGCAGCGATTGACTAAATCTTAGTCACCGGGTGGTTGAGGGTAAACGCTGATTTTGACGATAGATTGTTTCCGGACTGGTAACAGTGGGCTGTCCAATCAGGCTTTCACCAAGCTTTCGTTTCTGTAAGTGTAATAAGTATGATGAATGTTGAGGCGAGGGCGCGATTCAACGTGTCTCGGCCGACGTGTTGAGCGGCGTGGCGGGCAGGCGACCCTCGGCCACGCCCGAGCTCAGGAAACGCACGCCCGTCGCGGCTTCGGAGGCCTCCCACAGCAGCGCGGCGGTCGCCACATCGCGTGCCGCGCGCGGCACGCTTGCCGGTGCCGGCAGGCCGCGCGACTCGAACCAGCCGGACGGTCCGATGTACGAGCCGCCGGTGAGGTCGGGCGACGTCGCCGCGTGAATCGCGGGAAGCGCACCCTGGTCGGCCGGTTGCGCGAGATAACGGTTCGCCGTGCGCATCAGCGCGGCGCGCGTGGGCGAACGGTCCATCGCGGGGCTCGCGAACTGCAGATTGGTCGCCGCGTAGCCGGGATGCGCGGCGACGCTGATGCCCGCGAACGTCGCGCGCTGGAAGCGGCGCTGCAGTTCGATCGCGAACACGAGGTTGGCGAGCTTGCTGTCGCAGTAGGCGAGATAACGGTTGTAACGGTGCTCGGCCCGAAGGTCGTCGACGCGGATCCGGCCGCCGCGGTTCAAGCCGCTCGACATCGTCACGACCCGCGCGCGCCGCGCGGCGCGTAGCGCGGGCAGCAGATGGCCGGTCAACGCGAAATGGCCGAGGTGGTTGGTGCCGAACTGCATCTCGAAGCCGTCGTGCGTGTGCCGCAGCGGCAGGAACATCACGCCGGCGTTGTTGCAGAGGATGTCGACGCGGCCGTGGCGGTCGGAGACGTCGGCGGCGAAGCGCTGGATCGACGCGAGATCGGCGAGGTCGAGCGGATCGACTTCGACTCGTGCGGCGGGATGGAACCGACGGATCGCATCGGCGGCCTGCGTGGCGCGCGCGGCATCGCGGCAGCCCATCACGACGGTTGCGCCCTTGGCGGCCAGCGTTTCCGCGATGTGCCAGCCGAGCCCGCTGTTGGCGCCGGTCACGACCGCAACTTTGCCGCCTTGCGCCGGGACGTGGCGCGCGCTCCATGCATGCATGTCTGCCTCCATCGGCGTGGCCGGTGCGCCAAGACGCGCTATCGTTACATTGAATGCTGTAACGATAGTCCGCGCGGGCGGGGCAGACAAGCGGGGGAACTAGACCGGTGGTTCTAGGCCGGCTTGCGCGTTGCGCGTTGCGCGTTACCGGCTGCCGGCCAGGGCCAGCACTTCGGCGGCGGAGATCATCGCGGCCGCGTTCGCCGGTGCCGGGCGCTCGGCCGGGCGGAAGACTTCGTCGCCGCGCTGGATGACCTGGCGCGACAGCGCACAGGTGCCGGTGCGCTGCGCGAAGCGGCGGCGCCAGCGCTGTTCGCCGTAATGACAGCGGCCGGGTTCGACCCAGCGAACGACGAGCAGCGTATCGGAACGTTCCAGAATTTCGACGTGGACGTCGGCGGGATCGAGCACAGGCAGGGATTTGGAGGCCTTCATTTGCCGTTTCCTAAAGCTCGTGCGGTTTCGGCCGTGGCAGTGGATGTCACTACCCGACGGCGATTCCGTAGCGGTTTCCATGAGTGGTGCGCTAAATGTAAGCGTCTGTGACCGGAAAAAACATCCTGTCTGGCTCAAATTACCTTTTGCCGATTCAGAAACAATCGACGCGCATTTTCTTGAAAAACCAACGACAAAAGCGTGTAAGACCAACGACAAAAGCGCCCCGGACGCGAACGCCCGGGGCGGAAAATCGGCCCGCGCCGCCGTGTCTGCTCGCTCAGTCACGTGGACACCGCGGGGGACGGAGGTGCCCGTCAGGGATCGGCGACGGGCGGGGTGCGGTGGTCCGGGAAGCGCGGTCCGGCAACATCATGATCGCGCGCGCCCCCCGTTGATACCCTGACGGGAACATGACTTTTTTGTCAGTTTCGCCGCGACGTCGGCGCGACTCAGGCGCCCGTGGCCGGCGCAAACCCCCGCCGACATTGGCTTTGCGGGACAAGTAGTTGATCGCCGGAATCAGAACAAGACGGTCGCCGAAGTCCGGGGCACCGCCGCCGCCCCGATTCTGCCGTTCGGGAAAATACTGAATCCCGCGATCGTGACAAATCCGGAATCTCTTCCTATGATTGGTTGGACCTTTGGTCCTTTGTGCCAATCAGTCGGCTCGGCCGGCTTCTACAGGAGTGGTGCTCATGAGATTGCAGGGCAAGCGCGCGCTGGTGACGGCGGCCGGGCAGGGTATCGGCCGCGCGACCGCGCTGCGGTTCGCAAGCGAGGGGGCCGACGTGCTGGCGACCGACATCAACGAGGCTGCGCTCGCGCAACTCGCGGCCGACGCCGAACGCGCCGGCGGCAGGCTGGCCACGCGGCGGCTCGACGTGACCGATGCGGGCGACGTTTCGGCACTCGCCGCGCAGGCGCGCGCGTTCGACGTGCTCTTTAACTGCGCGGGGTTCGTGCACCACGGCTCGATCCTCGATTGCGACGATGCCGCGTGGGCGTTCTCGCTGAATCTCAACGTCACGTCGATGTACCGGCTGATCCGCGCGCTGCTGCCGGCGATGCTGGAAGCGGGCGGCGCGTCGATCATCAACATGGCATCGGCCGCGTCGAGCGTGAAGGGCGTGCCGAACCGCTTCGTGTACGGCACCACCAAGGCGGCCGTGATCGGCCTGACCAAGGCCGTCGCTGCCGATTTCGTCGAGCGGGGCATCCGCTGCAACGCGATCTGCCCGGGCACGATCGAGTCGCCGTCGCTGGAGCAGCGGATCGCGGACCAGGCGCGCACGCGCCAGGTGTCGACCGACGAGGTGCGCCAGGCGTTCGTCGCGCGCCAGCCGATCGGCCGCATCGGCACCGCGGAAGAAGTGGCCGCGCTCGCGCTGTACCTCGCGTCCGACGAAGCGTCGTTTACGACCGGCGCGATTCACCTGATCGATGGCGGCTGGTCGAACTGACCGCGTCTTCCTCTTCACTTTCCGTTTCCTCACACAACATGAAACTGCTGAGATTTGGCGACAAGCACCACGAAAAGCCGGGCCTGCTCGATGCGCAGGGAAGGATTCGCGACCTGTCGGGCGCGATCGACGACATCGCAGGCGATGCGCTCGCACCCGCGTCGCTCGCGCGACTGCGTGACATCGACCCGTCGTCGCTGCCGCTCGTCGAAGGCACGCCGCGGCTTGGCGCGTGCGTCGGCCGCGTCGGCAAGTTCATCTGCATCGGGCTCAACTATTCCGACCACGCGGCCGAATCCGGGATGGAAGTCCCGAAGGAGCCCGTCGTGTTCGGCAAATGGACGAGCGCGATCTCGGGGCCGAACGACGACGTCGAGATTCCGCGCGGCTCGGAGAAGACCGACTGGGAAGTCGAGCTCGGCGTGGTGATCGGCCAGGGTGGCCGCTACATCGACGAAGCCGACGCGCTGTCGCATGTCGCCGGCTACTGCGTGGTGAACGACGTGTCGGAGCGCGAATACCAGCTCGAGCGCGGCGGCACGTGGGACAAGGGCAAGGGCAACGACACGTTCGGCCCGCTCGGCCCGTGGCTCGTGACGGCCGACGAAGTCCCCGATCCGCACGCGCTGCGGCTGTGGCTCGAGGTGGACGGCCACCGCTACCAGAACGGCACGACCGCGACGATGGTGTTCCGCGTGCCGCACCTGATCAGCTATCTGAGCCGCTTCATGAGCCTGCAGCCGGGCGACGTGATCTCGACCGGCACGCCGCCGGGCGTCGGCCTCGGGCAGAAGCCGCCGGTCTATCTGCGCGCCGGGCAGGTGATCACGGTCGGCATCGACGGGCTCGGCGAGCAGCGCCAGCGCACCGTGCAGGCCTGATTTCCTTTTACGGACCGTTCGTCATGCCTATCATTCGATCGATGCGCGTCCTCGACGTGCGCTTCCCGACCTCGCAGCAGCTCGACGGCTCCGATGCGATGAATCCGGACCCCGATTATTCGGCGGCCTACGTCGTGCTGGAAACCGACCACGACGGGCTCGAAGGCCACGGGCTCACGTTCACCATCGGGCGCGGCAACGAAATCTGCTGCGCGGCGATCGACGCGATGCGTCACCTCGTCGTCGGCCTCGACCTCGACTGGATCCGCGAGGACATGGGCCGCTTCTGGCGGCACGTGACGTCGGACAGCCAGTTGCGCTGGATCGGCCCCGACAAGGGCGCGATCCATCTGGCGACGGGCGCCGTCGTCAACGCGGTGTGGGATTTGTGGGCGAAGTCGGTGGGCAAGCCGCTGTGGCGGCTCGTCGCGGACATGAGCCCCGAGGAGATCGTGCGCGCGATCGATTTCCGCTACCTGACCGACTGCCTGACGCAGGACGAGGCGCTCGACCTGCTGCGACGGCAGGCGCCGGGCAAGGCGGCGCGGATCGCGACGCTCGAGCGCGAAGGCTACCCGTGCTACACGACGTCGGCGGGCTGGCTCGGCTACAGCGACGACAAGCTGCGGCGGTTGTGCCGCGAGGCGGTGGACGCCGGTTTCGACTACGTGAAGCTGAAGGTGGGCGCGAACCTGGAGCACGACATCCGTCGCGTGACGATCGCGCGCGAGGTGATCGGCCCGGACCGCAAGCTGATGATCGACGCGAACCAGGTGTGGGAGGTGGACGAAGCGATCGACTGGGTGCGCGAGCTGGCGTTCGCGAAACCGTGGTTCATCGAGGAGCCGACGAGCCCCGACGACGTCGAAGGGCATCGCAAGATCCGCGACGCGATCGCGCCCGTGCAGGTCGCGACCGGCGAGATGTGCCAGAACCGCGTGCTGTTCAAGCAGTTCATCGCGCGCGGCGCGATCGACATCGTGCAGATCGACGCGTGCCGGCTCGGCGGCGTCAACGAGATTCTCGCGGTGATGCTGCTGGCCGCGAAATACGGGCTGGCGGTGTGTCCGCACGCGGGCGGCGTCGGGCTGTGCGAATACGTGCAGCATCTGTCGATGATCGACTACGTGTGTATTGCCGGCACGAAGGAAGGGCGCGTGACCGAATACGTCGACCACCTGCACGAGCATTTCGTCGAGCCGTGCGTCGTGCGCGGCGCGGCCTACATGCCGCCGACGGCGCCCGGCTTCTCGATCGAGATGAAGCCCGAATCGCTGGAGCGGTATCGATTCCGCGGCTGAAGCACGCGGCACGCAGCACGACGACGCGCGATGCACCGCGCGCGGCCCGCGCGGCGACAACATGAACGACGGAGACGCGAAGTGGATTTGAATCTGCAAGACAAGATCGTGATCGTGACCGGCGGCGCATCGGGCATCGGCGCCGCGATCTCGATGCGGCTGGCCGGCGAAGGCGCGATTCCGGTGGTATTCGCGCGCCACACGCCGGACGACGGCTTCTGGCGCGCCCTCACGCAGCAACAGCCGCGCGCCGCGTGCGTGTCGGTCGAACTGCAGGACGACGCGCAATGCCGCGACGCGGTCGCGCAAACCATCGCGCACTTCGGCCGCATCGACGGCCTCGTCAACAACGCGGGCATCAACGACAGCGTCGGGCTCGACGCCGGGTGCGACGCGTTCGTCGCATCGCTCCAACGCAACCTGATCCACTACTACGTGATGGCGCATTACTGCGTGCCGCACCTGAAGGCGACGCGCGGCGCGATCGTCAACATCTCGTCGAAGACGGCCGTCACCGGGCAGGGCAACACGAGCGGGTATTGCGCATCGAAGGGCGCGCAACTCGCGCTGACGCGCGAATGGGCCGTCGCATTGCGCGACGACGGCGTGCGCGTGAACGCCGTGATTCCGGCCGAGGTGATGACGCCGCTCTACCAGACCTGGATCGCCGGTTTCGACGACCCCGAAGCGAAGCTCGCGGAAATCGCCGGCAAGGTGCCGCTCGGCAAGCGCTTCACGACCGCCGACGAGATCGCCGACACGGCCGTGTTCCTGCTGTCGGCGCGCGCGTCGCACACGACGGGCCAGTGGCTGTTCGTCGATGGCGGCTATACGCATCTCGATCGCGCGATCGGCTGAGGCCATCGAGCCATGCAACCCGATCTGAACCCGACCGCCGCGCCCGCCGAACCCGCCGCGCTGATTGCGCTGACAGGCATCGGCAAGCGCTTCCCGGGCGTGCAGGCGCTCGACGATTGCCGGTTCGACCTGCATGCCGGCGAAGTCCACGCGCTGATGGGCGAGAACGGCGCCGGCAAGTCGACGTTGATGAAGATTCTCGCGGGTGTTTATCAGAAGGACGAAGGCGAGATCCGGATGGACGGCCGCGCGGTGGAGATCGACGATCCGCGCGCCGCGCAGGCGCTCGGCATCGGCATCATTCATCAGGAGCTGAACCTGATGAACCACCTGAGCGTCGCGCAGAACATCTTCATCGGGCGCGAGCCGCGCGGCCGCTTCGGCGTGTTCGTCGACGAGGACACGCTCAACCGCGACGCGGCCGCGATCTTTCAACGGATGCGGCTCGATCTCGATCCGCGCACGCAGGTCGGCCGGCTGACGGTTGCGAAGCAGCAGATGGTCGAGATCGCGAAGGCGCTGTCGTTCGACTCGCGCGTGCTGATCATGGACGAGCCGACCGCCGCGCTGAACAACGCGGAGATCGCCGAGCTGTTCCGCATCATCGGCGACCTGCGCGCGCACGGCGTCGGCATCGTCTACATCTCGCACAAGATGGACGAGCTGCGCCAGATCGCCGATCGCGTGACGGTGATGCGCGACGGCAAGTACGTCGCGACCGTGCCGATGGCGGACACATCGATGGACGCGATCATCGCGATGATGGTCGGTCGCCAGCTCGATACGACGTTCCGCACGCCGCCCGATACGTCGGCCAACGAGGTCGCGCTCGACGTGCGCGGGCTGTCGCGCGGCCGCGCGATCCGCGACGTCGGCTTCACGGTGCGGCGCGGCGAGATTCTCGGCTTCGCGGGGCTGATGGGTGCGGGCCGCACCGAGGTCGCGCGCGCGGTGTTCGGCGCGGACCCGGTCGACGCGGGCGAGATTCGCGTGCACGGCAAGACCGTGACGATCCGCACGCCGGCCGACGCGGTCGCGCACGGGATCGGTTATCTGTCGGAGGACCGCAAGCACTTCGGGCTCGCGCTCGGGATGGACGTGCAGAACAACATCGCGCTGTCGAGCATGCAGCGCTTCGTGCGCCGCGGCATGTTCCTCGATGCGCGCGGGATGCGAGACACCGCGCAGTCGTACGTGCGGCAGCTCGCGATCCGCACGCCGTCGGTCGCGCAGCCGGCGCGCCTCCTGTCGGGCGGTAACCAGCAGAAGATCGTGATCGCGAAGTGGCTGCTGCGCGACTGCGACATCCTGTTCTTCGACGAGCCGACGCGCGGCATCGACGTCGGCGCGAAAAGCGAGATCTACAAGCTGCTCGACGCGCTCGCCGCCGACGGCAAGGCGATCGTGATGATCTCGTCGGAGTTGCCCGAGGTGCTGCGCATGAGCCACCGGATTCTCGTGATGTGCGAAGGGCGCGTGACCGGCGAATTGCGCGCGGCCGACGCCACGCAGGAAAAGATCATGCAGCTCGCAACGCAGCGCGAGTCGACCGTTTTGTCCTGATTCGGACGCCGATTCATACGCCTACCGACCATGTCCAACGATACGCATCCCGTCCCGCCCCTGGCTTCCGGCGATACGCCGGCCGCCGCATCGAGCCTGAAGTCGCGCTTCTTCAACCCGGCCGCGCGGCAGAAGCTGCTCGCGTTCGCGAGCCTCGTGCTGCTGATCGTGTTCTTCAGCATCGCGTCGTCGAACTTCCTCGAAGTCGACAACCTCGTGACGATCCTGCAGGCCACCGCCGTGAACGGCGTGCTGGCGGTCGCGTGTACCTACGTGATCATCTCGTCGGGCATCGACCTGTCGGTCGGCACCCTGATGACGTTCTGCGCGGTGATGGCCGGCGTCGTGCTGACGAACTGGGGCATGCCGCTGCCGCTCGGGATCCTGGCCGCGCTGTGCTTCGGCGCGTTGTCGGGCAGTGTGTCGGGTTTCGTGATCGCGAAGATGAAGGTGCCGCCGTTCATCGCGACGCTCGGGATGATGATGCTGCTCAAGGGGCTGTCGCTCGTGATCTCGGGCACGCGGCCGATCTACTTCAACGACACGCCGGGCTTCACGTCGATTGCGCAGGATTCGCTGATCGGCAGCCTGATTCCCGCACTGCCGATTCCGAACGCGGTGCTGATCCTGTTCCTCGTCGCGGCCGGCGCGTCGATCGTGCTGAACCGGACCATCTTCGGCCGCTACACGTTCGCGCTCGGCAGCAACGAGGAAGCGCTGCGGCTGTCCGGCGTGAACGTCGACGCGTGGAAGATCGCCGTCTATATGTTCAGCGGCGCGGTGTGCGGGATCGCCGGGCTCCTGATCGCGTCGCGGCTGAATTCCGCGCAGCCCGCGCTCGGACAGGGCTACGAGCTCGATGCGATCGCGGCCGTCGTGATCGGCGGCACGTCGCTGTCGGGCGGCGCGGGCAGCATCGTCGGCACCATCATCGGCGCGTTCATCATGAGCGTGCTGACCAACGGCCTGCGCATCATGTCGGTCGCGCAGGAATGGCAGACGGTCGTCACGGGCGTGATCATCATCCTCGCCGTCTACGTGGACATCCTGCGCCGGCGGCGCCGCTGACGCACGCACGAACACACATGTGCTTCACCGCCGGCCCGTCCGGCATTTCAGTCGATACCAACCAAGGAGACGCGAAGTGATCAGGAGCAAGGTGTTGAACGCGATCGTCGGACTGGCGTTCGCCGTTGGCGTGACGGCCGGCGCGCAGGCGCAGGAAACCTACATCCCGCTGATTTCGAAGGGCTTCCAGCATCAGTTCTGGCAGGCCGTGAAGGCGGGCGCGATGCAGGCAGCGAAGGACTACAAGGTGAAGGTGACGTTCGAAGGCCCCGAAACCGAGGCGATGGTCGACAAGCAGATCGACATGCTGTCCGCCGCGATCGCGAAGAAGCCGGCGGCGCTCGGCTTCGCGGCGCTCGACAGCAAGGCCGCGTTACCGCTCCTGAAGAAGGCGCAGGCCGAGAAGATCCCGGTCATCGCGTTCGACTCGGGCGTCGACAGCGACATCCCGGTGACGACCGCCGCGACCAACAACAAGGCCGCCGCCGCGCTCGCCGCCGACAAGCTCGCCGCGCTGATCGGCGACGAGGGCGAGGTGGCCGTGGTCGCGCACGACCAGACGAGCCGCACCGGCATCGATCGCCGCGACGGTTTTCTCGAACGGATGAAATCGGCGCACCCGAAGGTGCGAATCGTGACCGTGCAGTACGGCGAGGGCGACCAGCTGAAGTCGACCGAAGTGACGAAGTCGATCCTGCAGGCGTACCCGAAGCTCAAGGGCGTTTTCGGCACCAACGAAGGCTCGGCGATCGGCGTGGTGAACGGCGTGCGCGAGATGAAGCGCAAGGTCGTGATCATCGGATACGATTCCGGCAAGCAGCAGAAGGATGCGATCCGCAGCGGGATCATGGCCGGCGCGATCACGCAGAATCCGGTCGGGATCGGCTACAAGACCGTCGAGGCGGCCGTGAAGGCGATCAAGGGCGAGAAGCTGCCGAAGGTCATCGATACCGGTTTCTACTGGTACGACAAGACCAACATCGACGACCCGAAAATCACGGCGGTGCTGTACGACTGAACGTGACGTGACACGGCGGACGACGGCGAACGGCGAGGACACCATGAGCGCAGTGCGCATCGATTCTCATCAGCACTTCTGGCGTTACCGCGCGGCCGAATTTCCATGGATCGGCGCCGGAATGGGCGTGCTCGCCCGCGATTACATGCCCGACGCGCTGTGGCCGCAGATGCGCGCGCAGGCGTTCGGTGCGTCGATCGCGGTGCAGGCGCGCGTCGGACGCGACGAGACGGCATTCCTGCTCGATCTGGCCCGCGACGAAGCGCGCATCGCGGCGGTAGTCGGCTGGGAGGACCTCGGCGCGCCGGCGCTCGCCGAGCGTATCGCAGAATGGCGCAGCCCGAAGCTTCGCGGCTTTCGTCACCTGCTGCAGGACGAGGCCGACGTCGGCGCGTTCGTCGCGGATCCCGCGTTCAATCGCGGTGTCGCATGGCTGCAGGCGAACGGTTACGTGTACGACGTGCTCGTGTTCGAACGTCAGTTGCGCGACGTGCGCGCGTTCTGTGCGCGCAACGATGCGCACTGGCTCGTGCTGGATCACGCCGGCAAGCCCGCGCTCGCCGAGTTCGACCGCGACGACACCGCGCTCGCACGCTGGCGCGCGGCGTTGCGCGAACTGGGTGCGATGCCGCACGTCGTGTGCAAGCTGTCGGGGCTCGTGACCGAGACGGACTGGCGGCGCGGCCTGCGCGGGCAGGACATCCGCCACATCGAACTATGCCTCGATGCGGCGCTCGACGCGTTTGGCCCGCAGCGGCTGATGTTCGGTTCGGACTGGCCCGTGTGTCTGCTCGCGGCGTCGTACGACGAAGTGGCGTCGCTGGTCGAGCGCTGGGCACAAGCGCGGTTGTCGGCGGCCGAGCGCGACGCGTTGTGGGGCGGTACGGCCGCGCGGTGCTATGCGGTGCCGGACGATATGGAGCCCGGCATATAGAATAGGCGCGATCAGTCTGGTGCGGCATTCGTCAGACCGTCCGCAACGCAACCGCTTACCTGTATCAACGTATGTCCATCCAGCCGATTCAGAACCGCCGCCTCTACCAGCAGATCGCCGACAAGCTCAGCGCGATGATCGAGTCGGGCGACTTCCCGCCGGGCAGTTACCTCCCGCCCGAGCGCGAACTGGCCGAGCAGTTCGGCGTGTCGCGCACATCGGTGCGCGAGGCGTTGATCGCGCTCGAGGTGAACGGTCTCGTCAGCGTGCGCGTCGGCGACGGTGTGAAGGTGCGCCAACCCGAGGCGGCCACCGCACCGCAACCGCGGATCGAGACGACGGTCGCGCCGTTCTCGATCGTCGAGGTCGATCCGGAGCTCGGTATCGCTGTCGACCTCGATACTGAAATCCCGCCGTTCGCGTTGTTGCAGGCCCGCCGGCTGATCGAGCCGGAAGCCGCGTCGCTCGCCGCGAAACACGGCTCGGACGCGCAGATCGAGGGGATTCACGAGGCGTTCCTGCGCAACCAGGAAGACAACCGTAGCGGGTCGCTCACGCATCCGGGCGATCGGCTGTTCCATATCCGTATCGCGGAAGCCAGCGACAACCCCGCGTATGCGCTGATGATCAAGCAACTGCTCGCGCACAAGTACGACCTGATGTTCCAGCGGCTGCAGTCGCTGTACATGCCGAACGACATGCCGCATCGGTCGGAGCTCGAACACCGCGCGATCCTCGATGCAATCCGCGCGCGCGACCCGGAGGCCGCGCGCCGCGCGATGGCCGAGCATCTCGACGAAGTGATCCGGATCTTCGGCCGCGCCCTCGACTGAGCGCGGGCGATCGGCATCAGAAGCGGTCGGCGCGGTAGGGCGTCGGATCGGTGAACGGCGTCTCGCCGGTCATCATCTCGGCCAGCAGGCGGCCGGAGACGGGGCCGAGCGTCAACCCGTGATGGTTGTGCCCGAACGAGAACCACATCCCGCGATGCGCCGGGGCGGGGCCGATCACCGGCCGCATGTCGGGCGTGCACGGCCGGAAGCCGAGCCACGGGTGCGGGTCGAGCCGCTCGCCGAAGCCGAACACCGGGCGCGCGACGCGTTCCGCGCGATCGAGCTGCACGCCCGTCGGCGGCAGGCCGCGCCGCGCGATCTCGACGCCGGTGGTCAGCCGCAGTCCGCGCCGCATCGGCGCGATCACGTAGCCGTATTCGCGATCGACGATCGGCGCCGACGGCGCGCCGCGTTCGGACGGCGCGTAGTGCATGTGGTAGCCGCGCTTCTCGCGCAGCGGAATCTTGTAGCCGAACTTGCCGAACACCGTGTCGGACCACGGGCCGAGCGCGACGACGACGGCCGGCGCGGCGATCTTGCCGTCGTCCGTCGTGACCTGCCAGCCGGGCGACAGCGCCTCCAGGCTCGCGGCGTCGCCGGTGAGCAGCGTGCCGCCGCCTTGCACGAAGAGTTGCGCGTAGGTTTTGACGAGCGCGGACGGATCGACGACGCTTTTCGGATCGAGCCAGTGCAGCGCGCCGCAGAAGCCTGCAGCGAGGCTCGGCTCCCGTGCGCGAAGTGCCGCGGCATCGAGCGGTGTGATGCCGAGCCCGTGGCGGCGCGCGGTGAGTCCCGCATCGGCGACCGCGCGCTCGAACGCGGCGGGCGTGCGGAACGCTTCCATCCAGCCGCTGGCGCGCACCAGTTCCCCGGCGCCGGCGCGCGCGATCAGCGCGTCGTGCTCGACGATGCAGCGCTCGATCAGCGGCAGCATGTCGCGCGCGGCTGCCGCGTGACGCAGCGGCGCCGATTCCCACCAGAAACGCGCGAGCCACGGCGCGAACGCGGGCAGCGACGCGCTGTGCCAATAGAGATCGGTGGAGCGGTTGAGCGCATAGCGCATCAGCGTGAACGGGCTGCGCGGGAACGGATACGGTTCGATCGACGAGCGCTCGATCAGCCCCGCGTTGCCGAAGCTCGTGCCTTCGCCGGGCGCGCCGCGGTCGACGAGGGCAACCTTGCGGCCGCGATCCTGCAGGTGCAGCGCGGCGGAGACGCCGACGATGCCCGCGCCCAGAACGATTACGTCGAAGTCCATGAGGGAAGACGAGATAGACGGTTGATGATCGACACTCGGCGTCGGCGACGCGCGCTTCGGCCGGGTGCGCGGAACTGCAATCGAATGATCAGCAAGGATACTCGCGAACGCGGTGATGCGCGAATCGCGCTCCCTCGTCCGGGGCGATGGGGGCATCTGGCGACGGGTTGCTTCGATCGAATTTGCCGACTGCTCGTCTGAGCCCGCCATGTCCGCGAAGGACGGGAACGGGTATGCGTTCCGGGGGCGAATGAAACGTCGTTGTGTCGAGCATCGCGTGACGGATTCGTTGCGTCCGGCGACGGAATCGCGCGGCAACTTCCACCGGCGTCGCATCGTTGCGCGGGGAAACCAGTCTGGCGCACCCCTGCGGAACGTATGAAGTTTGACTCGCACGTTCGTCCTGTTCGCTGGCCAATCCTTCGGCGTCGCATCGTCACGAACAGCACCGATTCCGCATACTTTCCGACATGAATCGCGGGTGTATCCCACTGGTTTGGGATACGAATATTTACCTAAGATGGAAGCAATCGTGCGTGTGATACGGTGCCGGCACGCGCATGGCAGGAAGGGGCAGCGCCGGGAACGACTGCAGCAGATGTTTCCATCATGGATGCGAGTATGTGCGCGGCGGCCGAGAATCATGCGGCCGCATCGACGCCAGCGGGCGCGGCGGTAATCGCCGCGCGGAAGGCATCCGGCCGGTCCGGCCGAGTCGCCACGTTACGCCACGCATGCATCGCAATCGTTTGCGCGCTGAGTGGCGCGCCCTCCGTTCTCGCCGGGGCGCCTGGCGATGCCGACGCGCCGATCGAAACGGTGCGGCTCGTCGCCACCACGACACCCGTCAATCCCACCAGTCCCGCCTTTTCGTCACACGACTCCGCCGTGCGCCAGGTCGTGCTCGGCATCATCAGTTTCACGCGCTGGCCGACGACGCCGGTTCGCCTGAATCTGTGCGTGACGGGCAGGTCAGACTACGCGGGCGACCTGACCGGCACGATACAGGCCGGCTCGACCGTGCTCGACGTGCAGCGGGTCCGCTTCGATGACCCCGCGCTCGGCGTCGCATGCGACGTCGTGTATCTCGGCGTGCTCGGAGACGAAGAGCGAAAGCGGGTGAGGACCGCGCTGGTCGGCCGCCCGGTGCTGACCATCGCCGAACACGATCCGTCCTGCACTGCGGGCAGCATGTTCTGTCTCGCGGTCGAAGGCGAGCGCGTCACGTTCGACATCAATCTCGACGCCGTCGCGCGCAGTGGCGTGCGCGTGCATCCGAACGTGCTCAATCTCGCGCGGCGGACGCTGACGCCATGACACGTTCGGGGCCCGCCATTTCGCCTTCACGTGTATCGCGCTCGACGCTGCAAAGCGTGTTGCGCCGCGCGCATTTGCGCCTTGCGTTCGTCGCGGTCGCGATGGCCGCCATGTCGCTGATCGTCGTCGCCGTGATCGCGTTGCGCGCGTACGCCGGCAACAACCTGAACCTGCTGGCGCGCTCGCTCGGTTACACGGTCGAGGCAGCGCTCGTGTTCGGCGACCGTGTCGCGGCGAACGAGGCGATCGCGACGATCGCCAACGACGAGGACGTCGCGCAGGTGGTCGTCACCGATGGCAAAGGCCAGTTGTTCGCGACGTGGAAACTGCCCGCCGCAGGCCGGATCGCCCGTCTCGAGCGCGGCGTCGCCGCGCTGGCGCTGCCCGGGCCAGTGAGCGCCGCGGTGATGCACGACGGCCTCGTCATCGGCCAGGTCATCGTGCGTGGCCGGGGGCACCAGTTCTTCGGGTTCCTGATCGGTGGCATCGGCGGCATTCTCGGTTGTCTGGCAGTCAGCGTGATCGGCGCGTATGTCAGCTCCAAGCGTCTGTTGCGCAACATCGTTGCGCCGCTGCGCGCGCTGGCCGACGTCGCGCACGCCGCACGCCGCGAGCGTGCGTTCGCGCGTCGCGTCGAGCCAGTGGCGATCGCCGAACTGAATCAGCTTGGCGACGACTTCAATGCATTGCTCGACGAATTCGAAGACTGGCAGAACACGCTGCGGGACGAAAACGCGTCGCTCGAACACAAGGCGACGCACGATGCGCTCACGGAGCTGCCCAACCGCGTGCAGTTCGAGTCGCGTCTGTCGGTTGCCCTCTGCGACGCCGTGGTGACGGGGCAGCGAGTTGCCGTCCTGTATCTCGACTGCGACCGCTTCAAGGAAATCAATGACGGTCTTGGCCACGATGCGGGCGACGCGGTGCTGATCGGCATCGCGGCGCGGTTGCGCGCGCAGGTGCGCGAGACCGATCTTGTCGCGCGGCTGGGCGGCGATGAATTCGCGGTGATGCTGACGGCGGTGCGCGATACGGACAGCGTGTGCCAGATCGCCGATGAGATTTTGTCCGGCATGGTGCCGTCGATCGAGCTGTCCGACGGGCGCATGGTGGCCACCATGATGAGTGCCGGTATTGCGCTGTATCCCGATCATGCGTCCGACGCGAGCGGCTTGCTGCGCGCGTCGGATGCCGCGATGTACCGCGCCAAGCGTGCGCGGCCGGGGTCGTGGCAGCTGGCGGAGGGCGTAGCGGGACGGGTTTGATGTCTGTCGTTTCGCGCCGTGGGCGAGGCCGCGGCGGCGGGATAATAAGCGCGCGCGAAGCGGGCGCGTACGAAGGGGGCGATCATGGATGACTCGTTGCCTGTGAGCATTGGGCGAATGTGCGTCGCGGGCGCAGTGCTTCTGTGCCTGCTGCTTGGCGGATGCAAGACGCCGCCGCTTCATCGGGGGCTCACGCAGACGCAGGTCACGGCGCTGAAGTCGGTCGGGTTCCAGGAGACCGAGCAGGGGTTCGAGTTCGGGTCGTCGGGGCCGATTCTGTTCGATTTCGATCGCTATAACCTCAAGCCGGATGTCAGGCGGATCGTCGAGCGGATTGGCAGGACGTTGAGGTCGGCGGGGATCAACGGGGTGCGGGTGTACGGGTACTCCGACGAGGAGGGGGAGGCTGCCTACAATCTCGAGTTGTCCCGGCGGCGGGCAGAGGTGGTGGCGATCGAGCTTGTGGACGTCGGGCTGGACAGAAAGCGGATTGCGATCGTGGGGAAGGGGAAGAGCGATCCGGTGGGGGATAACCGGACGCCAGCCGGGAGAATGCAGAATCGGCGGGCGGCGATTGTGGTTTCGCCGAGGTGAGGCGGCGCATCGTGCGCTTTGCGTGCGTGACCAGACTGAGATTGCGCAACTTGCTGTGTGAGGCCGCTGCCGATCGCCCCGTGCCTCACCAAGCAATATTGCAAGATGACCGCGACGCGCCCGCACCGCCGGTAGCCGTGCAATGCGAACCCACGCCGTTGTCATAGAACGTCCGCGTCTCCGGCTGCGGCACTGACGGATCGTGCGGATTCGGCGCACCGTGCGGACCGCGCGCGGCATCGAAAGGTCGCTTGGGCGCATACGAATTCCTGCCGCCGGGCGCTTGCGACCCGTTGGCCCTCAGATATTCATTCCAGTTCAGCGCGCGCTGTTCGTCTCGTGGCAACGCGCGACCGAAGCTATCGCTGCCGCCCGCGCCGAGCGCGACGCGATTCGAGGTCCATACAGAATCGCCGGGCTCGCGTTCGACCGAAGGCTGCGGCTCGAGCGTATCGCCCGAAACCCGCAACGGCCGCGTATCAGGCGTATCGAACGGATTGCGTTCAACCGGCGCCGCGTACTTCGCGCGGCGCGTCGTGAGCGCCGCACGCGCATCATGCGTAGTCCCGGCCCGACGTTCCGAACGAAACACGTTGGCACTGCCCGGGCGATCGACCAGCGAATCGCGGCCCGAAGCGTCGGCAATGGAAACGGAAAGCGCACAAGCAAGCGCGGCGGCGGAAGAAAAACGGAGAGGGTGATTCATCGGGATCCGAACCAGGTGACATGTATCGAGAAAAAACGGCAGATCACTGGCTGGCGGCTCGGCGACGTGTGAGCGTCGAAGCGGCCCTGAAGCAACTGCGAATCGCGGAGGGGGCGACTCGCGGGAAGGCTGGCTGGATTGCAGAAGCGAGTGCGAATTATTTCATGAAAATCACAATCTGCTTTCGTTTTGCTGGTCGATGTCGGCAAAAAGAAGGATTGACCGCACAGATAAATCGCCCCGACTCGGTGCGCGCCGACGCAATCATCAGTTGATTGATCTTCGGCGATCAGACCCTAAGCATCCAAAGAAGCACGCAACGCGTGACACCAAATCGCCGAAACCAACACCCGGCAAGGAATCTGCCCACCAACTCACCCAAAATCGCAACCCGATTGCACCCACCGCAAACGTTCTCGGCCCATCTTGGTTGCTCCCGAGTCGCCACCTCGCGCGAGCCAAGTTTCTCCGTGTTTTCCCTCATAGAAGCGGCATTTTTGACAGACGATTTAAAAACCCCCATATAATTTCGACTGCCTTGCCAACGGCTGTCGGACCATCCCTCCGAACTAGCGATTTGGCAAGCGGGGCAGGCGAAACGCTTGCGCAATGCAAGACGCATCACGATGTCTTTCCGAACCAGACGTCCCCGTTGGGGACTGCAAGAGCCGGGCCCCGCTACGCAACATCCATCCGCAGGTCCGTCTTCATGTGTCTCGGGCGTGTCCCATGTCCTCGCCCCGGGTGCTGTTCGATTGCGCAAGTCATGCCGCCTTTGCCCGTATGACTAAACAACATCGAGGAGCTCCCAGATGACGCTGTCCCGTCTTACGTCCATTTCCGCCGCCGCCGTGCTGTTCGCCGCCGGCGCCGCCGCCGCGCAAGCGGAAACCGTGAAGATCGCCATCGCTGGTCCGATGAGCGGCTCGGTCGCCCAGTACGGCGACATGGTGAAGGCCGGCGCGCTGACCGCGATCGAACAGATCAATGCGGCCGGCGGTGCGGGCGGCAACAAGTTCGAAGTCGTGCAGATGGACGACGCATGCGAACCGAAGCAGGCCGTCGCCGTCGCCAACAAGATCGTCAGCCAGAAGATCAAGTACGTGATCGGCCACGTGTGCTCGGGTTCGACGATCCCCGCATCCGACATCTACGAAAACGAAGGCATCGTGATGGTCACGCCGTCGGCCACCGCGCCGCAGCTGACGGAAGGCAAGAAGCGTCACTTCATCTTCCGCACGATCGGCCGTGACGACCAGCAAGGCCCGGCCGCCGCGCACTACATCATCAACAACGTGAAGCCGAAGAAGGTCGCCGTCCTGCACGACAAGCAGTCGTACGGCCAGGGCATCGCGTCGTCGGTGAAGAAGGACCTCGAAGCCGCGAAGATTCCGGTCGTCCTGTTCGAAGGCATCAACGCCGGCGATTCGGACTACTCGGCGATCATCACGAAGCTGAAGTCGCAAGGCGTCGATTTCGTCTACTTCGGCGGCTATCACCCGGAAATGGGCCTGCTGATGCGCCAGGCGCGCGAGCAGGGCGTGAAGGCCACGTTCATGGGGCCTGAAGGCGTGGGCAACAAGGACGTGACGGCGATCGCCGGCCCGGCTTCGGAAGGCATGCTGGTCACGCTGCCGGCCGACTTCTCGGCCGACCCGGCCAACGCGGCGCTGGTGAAGGCCTTCGCGGACAAGAAGCGCGACCCGAACGGCCCGTTCCAGATGCCGTCGTACGCAGCGGTGAAGATCATCGCCGACGCGATTGCCGGCGCAAAGACGACCGACCCGACGAAGGTCGCCGCGTACATGCACAAGACGACGTTCGACACGCCGATCGGCAAGGTCGCGTATGACGCACAGGGCGACCTGAAGGCGTTCAAGTTCGTCGTCTACACGTGGCACAAGGACGCGACGAAGACCGCCGCCAAGTAACAACGGAGTATCCGCCCCGCGCACCCGCTCTGCCCGTCACCCGGGCAGGGTGCGTGCGCATTTGGCCGTTGCACGGCCAACGGGCGGCCCGAGACGACACCGTGCGTTGCGCGCGGCCGAACGCCGTGATCCGGCGCCGGCACGCGACCCAGCGCCAACGGGAGCTTCCCGCACATGACTGACTTCTTTCCTCAATTCGCCCAGCAGCTGGTCAACGGCCTGACGCTGGGTGCGATCTATGCGCTGATCGCCATCGGCTACTCGATGGTCTACGGCATCATCGGCATGATCAACTTCGCCCACGGCGAGATCTACATGATCGGCGCGTACGTGGGCCTCGTGACCCTGACTGCCATCGGCATCTCCGCCGGCTATCCGCTGCCGCTCGTGCTCGGCGCCGCACTGATCGTGTCGGTGATCGTCACCGGCCTGTACGGTTTCGCGGTCGAGCGCGTCGCGTATCGGCCGCTGCGCGGCGGCCCGCGCCTCGTGCCGCTGATCTCCGCGATCGGCATGTCGATCTTCCTGCAGAACTACGTGCAGATCGGCCAGGGCGCGCGCGACGTAGCCGTGCCGATCCTGATCTCCGGCGCGTTCGACATCCATCTCGGCGGCGACTTCGACGTGACGATTCCGTATGCGCGTCTCTTGATCGTTTGCGTGACGATCGTGCTGATGATCGCGCTGACGCTGTTCATCTCGCATTCGCGGATGGGCCGTGCCTGCCGCGCATGCGCTGAAGACATGAAGATGGCGAACCTGCTCGGCATCGACACGAACCGCGTGATCTCGTTCACGTTCGTGCTCGGCGCGATGCTGGCGGCCGTCGGCGGCGTGCTGATCGGGCTGACGATCGGCAAGCTGAATCCGTACATCGGCTTCGTCGCCGGCATCAAGGCGTTCACCGCCGCGGTGCTGGGCGGGATCGGCAGCATCCCGGGCGCGATGCTCGGCGGCGTGCTGCTGGGCCTTGCCGAAACCTTCGCCGCAGGCTACATGCCGGCCGAGTACAAGGACGTCGTCGCGTTCGGCCTGCTCGTGCTGATCCTGCTCTTCCGCCCGACCGGCCTGCTCGGCAAGTCGGACATCGAAAAGGTTTGAGGGAGACGCAGATGAGTCAAGTCATTTCCGTTCGCCGCCCGGCCGCCGATGCCTCGATCGGCCAGGCGCTGAAGAATGCCGCGGCCGCCGCGCTGCTGACGGCGATCCTCACGATTCCGGTGCTCGGCCTGCAGTTGAAGCTCGACGGCTATCAGGTGGTGCTCACGCCGCACTGGCGCCCGGTGTGGATCGCGGTCGCGGCCGTGTTCCTGTTCCAGTTGTTCAAGCCGTGGCTCGTGCGCGCGAAATCCGCGGTGAAGCTGCCGGCGATGCCCGCGATGGGCGCGCAGCAGCAGCGCGCGATCATCTGGGTGCTGCTCGCGGTCGGGCTCGTGTGGCCGTTCTTTGGTTCGCGCGGCGCCGTGGACGTCGCGACGCTCGCGCTGATCTACGTGATCCTCGGCCTCGGGCTGAACATCGTGGTCGGTTTCGCGGGGCTGCTCGATCTCGGCTATGTCGGGTTCTACGCGGTCGGCGGCTATACCTACGCGATGCTGAACCAGTATTTCGGGCTGTCGTTCTGGGAGTGCCTGCCGATCGCGGCGATCGCCTCGGCGACGTTCGGCTTCCTGCTCGGCTTCCCGGTGTTGCGTCTGCGCGGCGACTATCTCGCGATCGTCACGCTCGGCTTCGGCGAAATCATCCGCCTGCTCGCGAACAACCTGACGGGCCTCACGGGTGGCCCGGACGGCATCTCGAGCATTCCGAAGCCGACGGTGTTCGGCTTCGAGATGGCGCGCTCGGCGAGCGTCGAAGGCGCGAAGACCTTCCATGAACTGATCGGGCTGGAATACAGCGGCGAGCACATGGTGATCTTCCTGTATCTGATCGCGCTGGTACTGGTTGGCTTCACGCTGTTCGTGACGAGCCGCCTGATCCGCATGCCGATGGGGCGTGCGTGGGAAGCGCTGCGCGACGACGAGATCGCATGCCGCTCGCTGGGGCTGAACCCGACGCGCATCAAGCTGTCGGCGTTCACGCTCGGCGCGGCGTTCGCGGGCATCGGCGGCGCGTTCTTCGCCGCGCGTCAGGGCCTCGTGAATCCTGAATCGTTCACCTTCATCGAATCGGCGCTGATCCTCGCGATCGTCGTGCTCGGCGGGATGGGTTCGCAGCTCGGCGTGATTCTCGCGGCGATCCTGCTGACCGTGCTGCCGGAAGTCGCGCGCGGGTTCGCCGAGTACCGGATGCTGATCTTCGGTCTGGTGATGGTGTTGATGATGATGTGGCGTCCGCAGGGCCTGCTGCCCGCGAGCCGTCCCCACGTGGAGCTGCCGCAATGAGCGCGAATGCAGAACTGTTGAAGGTCGCCGGGCTGCAGATGCGCTTCGGCGGGTTGCTCGCGGTGGACGGCATCGATTTCGACGTGCGCCGCAACGAGGTGTTCGCGATCATCGGGCCGAACGGCGCGGGCAAGACCACGGTGTTCAACTGCGTCGGCGGTTTCTACAAGCCGACCGGCGGCGACGTCGTGCTCGACGGCCACGCGATCGCCGGGCTGCCGAGCCACAAGATCGCATTGAAGGGCCTGGTGCGCACGTTCCAGAACATCCGCCTGTTCAAGTCGCTCACGGTCGTCGAGAACCTGCTCGTCGCGCAGCATCGCAAGGTGAAGTCGGGGATGCTGCACGGCCTGTTCGCGACGCCCGCGTATCGCCGCGCCGAGAAGGAAGCGCTCGAACGCGCGGCCGTCTGGCTCGACCGGATGGGGTTGACGTCGGTCGCCAACCGGCAGGCGGGCACGCTGTCGTACGGGCACCAGCGGCGTCTCGAGATCGCGCGCTGCATGATCACCGAGCCGCGTCTGTTGATGCTGGACGAGCCGGCGGCCGGTCTCAACCCGCAGGAGAAGATCGAGTTGCAGCACCTGATCGACAAGCTGCGCCACGAGTTCGGCGTATCGGTGCTGCTGATCGAACACGACATGAGCCTCGTGATGGGCGTGTCGGACCGCATCCTCGTGATGGAGCACGGCCGGCCGATCGTGATCGGCACGCCGGAAGCGGTCCGCAACGACCCGCGCGTGATCAAGGCGTATCTGGGGGAAGAGTGATGCTGAAGCTGGAACAGGTCCATACGCACTACGGCGCGGTCGAGGCGCTCGCGGGCGTGTCGATCGAGGTGAACAAGGGCGAGATCGTCACGCTGATCGGCAGCAACGGCGCTGGCAAGACGACGCTGATGATGACCGTGTGCGGCACGCCGCGCGCATCGTCGGGCCGCGTGCTGTTCGAGGGCAACGACATCACCGCGATGTCGACGCACCAGATCATGCGGCAGGGGATGGCGATCTCGCCGGAAGGGCGCCGCGTGTTCCCGAGCCTGACGGTGCTCGAGAACCTGAAGATGGGCGGGTTCTTCGCGAGCCGTCATGAAATCGACGACGGCATCGAGCATGTGTTCAAGCTGTTTCCGCGCCTGAAGGAGCGCGCGGCGCAGCGGGCCGGCACGATGTCGGGCGGCGAGCAGCAGATGCTGGCAATCGGCCGTGCGCTGATGAGCAAGCCGCGCTTGCTGCTGCTCGACGAGCCGACGCTCGGCCTCGCGCCGCTCGTGATCGCGCAGATCTTCGACATCATCCGGACGATTCGCGACGAGGGCGTCACGGTGTTCCTGGTCGAGCAGAACGCGAACAAGGCGCTGGGCGTGGCCGATCGCGGCTACGTGCTCGAAACGGGGCGCGTGGTGCTGGCGGACACGGGCGCGAACCTGCTCGCGAACGACCGGATCAAGCAGGCGTATCTCGGCGGTTGATGGAGAAAGCCGCCGGCCTGCAACGGGCCGGCGGCGCAGCCCATCATCTTGCAAGAAAAATGTCGCCGGATTTGCGTCATTCGTCGCAAATTCGGCGACATGGGCCCAAACGCGAATCGAACGAAAACGGCGGCGTTGCACGACCCGCTTACGCGTGCAACGCGAGCCCCTTCACCGCCTTGTCCACAGCCTTCTTCGGCCCGTGCAACGCGAGGCCGACCAAATCCAGATTCTCCGCATCCTCGGCGCGAAACACTGCGCGGTTGGCCGCATCGTGCCCGGTCGAAAACATCGCGCGCACGTACGGCACGATCCTCACGTCGCGCGACAGCGCATGCCGGTGCGCGGCCTGCAGGCCGTTCAGGTCGGCCGCGAATACCAGCATCGGCTGGCCGAGCATGCGGCCGTAGCGGTTGCCCGCCGCATCCTCGTACGGTTCGCCGAGCGCATCGGGCGCGCCGGCCGCGACGCCCGTCGCGAGAAACGCGACGACATTGAGTTTCTGCCACGCCGCGAGATCGTCGCGCACGATCAGTGCCACTTTCGTATCGAACATGCTTGCTCCTCATTGGGGCACTCATGATCGGATGCCGCGTGCGATCAGTCTGGAACGTTTGTGCACATTTGCCGGTACGCGGCCGGCGTGATCCGGTACGCGCGGCGGAACCAGCGGCCCAGGTGGCTCTGGTCGGCGAAGCCGACATCGGCCGCGACCTGAGCGGGCGTGCGGCCGATTGCCAGCAGCCGGCGCGCGGCGCGCAGCCGCAAGCGCACCAGATACGCGTGCGGCGACGTGCCGAACGCGCGCTGAAACAGCCGGGTCAGCCGGAACCGGTCGATCCCGGCGACGCTGGCGAGTTCGTCGAGCCCGATGTTGCCGTCCATCTGCGCATGCAGCAGATCGCGCACGCGCGCGATCGCGGGCGGCACGACACCGCTTTCCAGCGCGATCGGGCCGCGCAGTTCGCCGCCGAGCCGCGTCAGCAGGCGGTCGAGCGTCTGGTCGCGCGCGAGCCTGCCTTCGTTGCCGTGGATCGCCAGAAACGCTTGGCGGATCGTGTCGACGAGCGTGGGATCGTCGACCAGCGTATGGCCGAAAGCGGCCTCGACGCCACCCATGCCGGGAAGATTCAGCCGGCGCGCCGCGCGCTCTACCCATGCTTGCGGCAGGTACAGCATGCCGTAGGTGAAGCCGCCTGCTTCGGGCGCATGGCCGTCGTGCATCGCGCCCGGCTCGATCAGGATCGCGCGGCCGGGCACGCTCGTATGCAGCGACCGTCGGCACTGGAATTGCTGCACGCCCTGTTCGGTGAAGCCGACCAGCATGTCGTCGTGATCGTGTGCATCGTACGCATGGCCGTTGAAATGCGCGTGCAGGCTTTCGATGCCGGTTTCCTGATCGCGGCGCGCGACGAGCCAGTGGTCGGTCGTGCAGATGTCCTTTGCCGCTGTCGTCATCGAATGCCTCGCGCGTCGTTGGTGCGTGTCGGGCAGTGTACGCAGATCGCGTGATGCCGGTGGCAAACGCGGGCCGTTCGTCCGGCAATCGGGCGAGAAGCGGAGCGGGATCCCGGCGCGTGTCGCGACACGCGGCGTGGCGTGCATGCGCGGTTCATGCTTCGCTCGCCACCGCCTGCTCTTCACGCGCATATTGCGCCGGCGGCCGCCCGACATGCCGCGTGAACGCGACGCTGAAGGTGCTCGCGGAACTGTAGCCGACACGCCCCGCGATTTCGGCGATGCGGCCTTCGTTGCGGCGGAGCAGGTCCTTCGCGAGCGCCATGCGCCACGTGAGCAGGTATTCCATCGGCGCGACGCCGACCGCGCGGCTGAAGCGTTCGAAGAACGTCGAGCGCGACAGCGCCGCTTCCTTCGCGAGTTCGACGACCGTCCACGGATAGGCGGGGCGCGCGTGCATGCCACGGATCGCGGCCGCCAGTCGATTGTCGGCGAGCCCGCGCACGAGGCCGGGCGACGCGTTCGTTTCGGTCGTGAACCGCAATGCCTCGATCAGCAGCACTTCTAGCAGGCGCGCCAGCACGATCTCGCGCGCGGGCCGCTGCGCGCGCGATTCGTCGCGCACCAGTTGCACGAGCGTGGTCAGCCGCGGTTCGCCGCGCACGAGCACGAATTGCGGCAGCAGCGACACCAGCAGCGCTGCGTCCGGCGAACCGAAGCTGCAGTTGCCGGCCATCATCCGCGTGTCGACCGGGTTGCCCGGATCGCCGATCCGGTATTCGCCGTTGTCGAGTGCGACCGGCGGCCCGGTTTCGACGCCCGGCGGCGGCGGTTCGAGGCTGGACATCGCGACGCCGTAGGCCGCCGGAATCAGCACGAAATCGCCGGGCAGCAGCTCGATCGGCGCGTGCCCGTCGATGGCGATCCGGCACCCGCCGTCGAGGATCGCGCAATAGAACGGCTCGCCGGCGACCGTGCGGTTGATCGACCACGGGCTCGCACCGTGAACCGACTTGGAGTACCGCGCGCCCGGTTGCAGCAGCGTCACGACTTCGGTCAACGGGTCGATCATCGCCGGACCCTCGCAAAAGAAAATCGGATTTTCGATTGTAGCGAATACGGATCCGGCCATCTATCGTACGGACACATGCCCAACACATCCCAGGAGTTCGCATGAAGACCGTACTGATCACCGGCTGTTCCTCCGGCTTCGGCCTCGAGATTGCCCGCCATTTCCTGGCCCGCGACTGGCAGGTCGTCGCGACGATGCGCACACCGCGCGAGGACGTGCTGCCGCCATCGGAACGCCTGCGCGTGCTGGCGCTCGACGTGACGAACGTGGACAGCATCCGCGCCGCCATCGACGCGGCCGGCCCGATCGACGTGCTCGTCAATAACGCAGGCTTCGGCGCGGCCGCGCCGGCCGAGCTCACGCCGCTCGACACGGTGCGTGCGCTGTTCGAAACCAACACGATCGGCACGATTGCGGTGACGCAGGCCGTGCTGCCGCAGTTTCGCCGGCGTGGGGCCGGCGTGATCGTGAACGTCACGTCGAGCGTCACGCTGAAGGTGTTGCCGCTGGTCGGCGCATACCGGGCCAGCAAGGCGGCGGTCAATGCGTTCACCGAATCGATGGCGGTCGAACTCGAACCGTTCGGCGTGCGCGCGCATCTCGTGCTGCCGGGCCGTGCACCCGACACGCGTTTCGGCGACAACGCGCGTGCGCACATGCATGGCTTCGAACACGAGGCGTATGCGGAGTTCGCCGGAAAGGCCGTCGCGAGGATGCTCGATGCGTCGGGGCCGATCACCCATGCGCAGGATGTTGCCGACGCCGTGTGGCGCGCGGCGACGGACCCGTCGAGCCCGATGCGCATTCCGGCCGGTGCCGATGCCGAAGCGTGGGCGGCCGAAATGCGCTGATCGATCGGGAATCCGTCGCGCCGGTCGCTCGAACCGGCACGACGAATCGCACGATGCCGAGAAGGGCGTTACCGCGCGTCGGCGTTACAGCGCGCGTTCGATCGCCTGACCGAGCAGCGACAAGCCGAGATCGATCTCGTCCTCGCTGACCGTCAGCGGCGGCGCGATCCGGAACACGCCGCCCATGCCGGGCAACTGCACGATGTTCATGCTGAGCCCGAGGTTCATGCACTCGCGCGTGATCTTCGCGCCGAGGCCGTCCGCCGGCTCTTTCGTGCGGCGATCCTTGACGATCTCGACGCCGAGCAGCAGCCCGCGCCCGCGCACGTCGCCGATGCAGTCGAACCGCTCCATCAGGTCGAGCAGGCCGCGCCTGAGCCGGTCGCCCATCACGTTCGCGCGTGCGACGAGCCCGTCGCGCTGCACCACGTCCAGCACGCGCAGGCCGACGGCCGCGGGCAGCGGATCCGACACGTGCGTCGTATAGAACAGGTAGCCGAGTTCGTGCGCGCGTTCCTCGATCGCCGCGGACGTCACGATGGCCGCGAGCGGCAGCCCGGCGCCGAGCGTTTTCGACAGCGTCAGGATGTCGGGCGTCACGCCGTCGCGCTGGCACGCGAACATCGTGCCGGTGCGTCCGACGCCCGTCTGCGCCTCGTCGAGGATCAGCAGCATCCCGCGCGCCTCGCACTTGCGCTTGAGCGCCGCCATATAGCCGTCCGGCAGTTCGATGATCCCGCCCGAACTGAGGATCGGCTCCGCGATGAATGCCGCGAGGTTGCCGCTCGACTGGCGGTCGATCAGGTCGAACGCGTAGTCGAGTTCGGCAAGATAGTCGTACGCGCCGTTGCGCTCGAAGCGCGGCCGGTACGTGAATGGCGCCGGAATCGCGAACGAGCCGACGGCGGCCGGGCCGACACCCTTGCGGCCCGCGCTGTACGTGGCCGATGCGGCCGCGCCCGTCATCCCGTGCCACGACTGCGCGAAGCCGACGATCTCGTACTTGCCGGTGACGAGCTTCGCCATCCGGATCGCCGCTTCGTTCGATTCCGCGCCGGTGCTGAGCAGCAGCGCGCGGTCGAGCCCGTCGGGCGTGATGTCGGCGAGGCGCGTCGCGAGGTCGACGACGGGCCGCGACAGCATCCCGCTGAACAGATGATCGAGCTTGCCCGCGTATTCGCCGATGACGGAGACGATCTCCGGATGGCAGTGGCCGAGCACCGCGCTCATCTGCCCCGACGTGAAATCGAGGATCGCGCGGCCGTCGGCGTCATAGACGAAGCTGCCCTTCGCGCGCTCGATGATCATCGGCTCGAACGTGCCGCCGTAGCGGACCAGGTGCTGCCTGGCGTTGCGCCAGAAGGTTGCGTCGTCGTTCAGGGACATCGGGCTTCTCCGGGCAAGGGGGCAGGGATCGCTTGCAGTCTAGGCGCGCGTCTGGTTTGATGGAAACGAATAGTTCTTATGCAAGGTAGAAAGGGGGCTAATACCTTGGGACGCTCGCTCGAAATCGACCTGCTGCGTTCGTTCGTCGTGATCGCCGAGGTGCGCGCGCTCAGCCGCGCGGCCGCGCGCGTCGGCCGGACGCAGTCCGCGCTCAGCCAGCAGATGAAGCGGCTCGAGGATATCGTCGACCAGCCGCTGTTCCAGCGCACCGGCCGCGGCGTGGTGCTGACGCACCCCGGCGAGCGGCTGCTCGTGCATGCGCAGCGCATCCTGCGGCAGCACGACGAGGCAATGGCCGACCTGTGCGGCACGGGGTTGACGGGGACGATCCGGTTCGGGTGCCCGGACGATTACGCGGAGGTGTTTCTGCCGCCGCTGCTGCGGCAGTTTTCGAGCCAGCATCCCCAGGCGATCGTCGAAATCGTATGCGGGCTGACGCCGCGGCTGCTCGAACAGCTCGAGAAGCGCGCGGTCGATCTCGCGATGATTTCATTGCCGGACGACGGGGCGAACGACGACATCATTCGTCGCGAGCAACTGGTCTGGATCGGCTATCCGGGGCTGGAGCCCGCGCATTTCGATCCGCTGCCGCTCGCGCTGTCCGATCCCGATACGCTCGATCACATCGCGGCCTGCGACGCGCTGCATCGCGCCGGTCGCGATTACCGCGTCGCGTATGCGAGCAGCAGTCTCGCGGGGCTGATCGCGCTGGTGCGCTCGGGGCAGGCGTTCGCGGTGATGACGCAGACGGCCGTGCCGACCGACCTGGCGATCGTCAACGGCGATCCGCGGTTGCCGCCGTTGCCGGCGGTGGGCATTACGCTGAGGTTCGACCGGAAACGGCCGTCGCATCTGACGGCGGCGTTCGCCGAGCATATCCGGGCCGTGTTGCCGATGCTGTGACGCGAGTCGTCGCGCCGGAAACGCAGGCATCGGCGCGGGATTCGAGGCGTCGACGTTTGTCGCCCATCTGACCGAGCGCTTCGTCCCGCATCGCCGAAGCAATAAAAAACCCGCGAAGCCATGCGCTGTCGCGGGTTTTGCAAATGCACGAAACACGGAAAAACCGTATTTGGTGCCGACGGCGAGACTCGAACTCGCACAGCTTTCGCCACTACCCCCTCAAGATAGCGTGTCTACCAATTTCACCACGTCGGCACTGCAAGGGGCCGAATTGTAGCGTTACATCGCGCGTTTGTGAAGAGGGTGTGACACGGCGAGCGGATGCGTGAAAGCGATCCCGGTAGAATTCGGACGATCGGTCCGACGACCATCGCTACTGCCATCCGCTTTCTCCCCGTGACCACCACCCTCGAACAACTGCAGGCCGGCCAGCTGTCGGGCACCCGGCAACTCAAGCTCGCGTGCGGGCTGACCGAATTTCCGCGCGAAATCTTCGATCTGGCCGACACGCTCGAAGTGCTCGACCTGTCCGGCAATGCGCTGTCGGCGCTGCCGGACGACCTGTCGCGGCTGCATCGCCTGCGCATCCTGTTCGCGTCCGGCAATCGCTTCACCGAATTTCCCGAGGTGCTCGGCACATGCGCCCAGCTCGACATGATCGGCTTCAAGGCGAACCGGATCCGCACGGTGCCGCGCCGTTCGCTGCCGCGCGCGCTGCGCTGGCTGATCCTGACCGACAACGAAATCGGCGCGCTACCCGCCGAGATCGGCGATTGTTCGCGCTTGCAGAAGCTGATGCTCGCGGGCAACCGGCTGCGCGCGTTGCCGCCCGAAATGGCCGCGTGCCGTGCGCTCGAACTGGTGCGGCTGTCGGCGAACCGGCTGGACGACCTGCCCGGCTGGTTGCTGCGTCTGCCGCGTCTCGCGTGGCTCGCGTCCGCGGGCAATCCGTTCGGCACCGCGCCGGAATCGGCGGCTTCGGCCGAGCCGGGCGTCGCGGACATCGACTGGACGTCGCTCGCCCTCGATCGGAAGCTCGGCGAAGGCGCATCGGGTGTCATTTATCGCGCGCAGTGGCGGGTGGACGGCCAAGCGCCGCGCGCGGTCGCGGTCAAGCTGTTCAAGGGGGCCGTGACGAGCGACGGGCTGCCCGATTGCGAAATGGCCGCGTGCCTGCACGCCGGGCGTCACCCGAACATGATTCCGGTGATCGGCAAGGTGCACGGCCATCCGGATGGCACGCACGGCCTCGTGATGGAACTGGTCGATCCGGCGCTGACGAACCTCGCCGAGCCGCCGAGCTTTGCGTCCTGCACGCGCGACGTCTATGCGGCCGATGAGCGATTCGCGCCGGCCGAGGCATCGCGGATCGCGCTCGGCATCGCGTCGGTGGCAGCGCATCTGCACGCGCGCGGCATCATGCACGGCGACCTGTACGCGCACAACATCCTGCACGACGGCAAGGGCGGCGCGCTGCTCGGCGATTTCGGCGCGGCGTCGGTCTACGACGTGAACGACCGCGTGCGCGCGGCGCGGCTCGAACGGCTGGAAGTCAGGGCGTTCGGCCATTTGCTCTGCGAGTTGCTGGCGCGATGCGAGCCGCGTGCGTGGGAAGGTTCGCACGTACTCGACGCGCTGGCCGCCGCCTGCCTGAACGAGGAGATCGACGCACGGCCGTCGTTCGGCGAGATTGCGGCCACGCTGGCCGTCAAGGACTGACGGTTCCGACCACGCCGCGGCGCCGGCCATCGCCGGGGCGGACGCTTACGCCTGCCGTGCGGTCAGCAGCTTGATCCCGAGGCCAACGAACAGCAGCCCGCTGGCGCGCTTGGCCGCGCGTACCCACGGGCTGACGCCGATACCACGATGGAGCCGGCGCACGCCGAACGAATAGACGCTGTGCACGACGACGACGGTGCATGCGATCGTCACATACATCACGACGAACTGCATCGCGAGCGGGCGACCGTGTGCGATGAACTGCGGCATGAATGCCGACAGGAAGATCATCGTCTTCGGATTGCTGCCCGACACGAACAGCGCTTCGCGGAACAGCTTCCTGCGGTCGGGCTCGACGATCGCGCCCCGGCCGTCGGGCGAGCGTGCGTTGCGATCGCCGCGCAGTTGCCGGATGCCCAGCAACATCAGATACGCGGCGCCGACGACCTTCATCGCGATGAATAGCGGCGGCATCGCGGCCAGCACCGCGCCGACGCCGAGCGCGACGAGCATGACCACCGCGCCTTGTGCGACGAGGTTGCCCGCGATCGTCGCGGCGGTGCCGCGCGAGCCGTAGCGCACCGTGTTGCGGATGACGAGCAGCACGTTGGGGCCTGGCGACAGCGTCGTCGCGAGATAGGCGGCGGCAAACAGCATCCAGGTCTGAATGGACATGCGTTGCTCCGGGAGGGGGTTCCGGCGGTCGGGATGAAGCGATGATGCCACGCCAAAATGACGCGGACCGCCGCCGGAACCGGCGCGGCGCGTCAGCGTGTGTCGCGCACGCAGTATGCGGCGATCGACGACGGCGAATCGATCGCCGAAGGCCGCGTCATCCACGCGATCCACGCCGCCCATAACCCGCAGGCGATCAACACGGCGACGTTCAGCGGCGTCCGGTAGCGGACGATCAGGCTGGCCAGCGGCACGCGTTCCTTGCTCATGTGCGTCTCCTTCGGTCGATGCGGTTGCGGCGTTACTGGCCGGTGTAGGAGGGCGCCTTCGCGTCGCAGGTCACGGACACCGTCGCGCCGTCGGCGAAATGCAGCCGCAGCGGTACCTTCGCGCCGGGCGCGACGGGCTGGCGCGGTTCCTCCAGCATCACGTGATAGCCCTTCGGCCTGAACGTCACCGTGCCGTGCGCGGGCACGTCGACCGCTTCGACGTGAACCATTTTCGCGGTGCTGCCGGCCGTTTGCGTTTCGTGCATCATCGCCATCCCGAACGCGGGCGTATCGATGCCCGTGAGCGTGACGGGCTTGTCGCCGTCGTTCTTCAGCGTGAAATAACCGGACGACGGCACCGTCGCCGGCATCGTGCGGATCCAGCAGGCATCGGCCTGGACGGCCGATGCGGCGAACGTGGCGGGCGCCTGCAGCGCCAGCAGTGCGAACAGCAGGCTGGTCGGAATCGAGCGTTTCATCGAGTGTGTTCCTGATCGGGTAGGGAAGATCGCCGCGCGGGCATCGTGTGCATTACTTCAGCGTGAACGTGTAGTGGCCCTGCGTGCGATGCCCGTCGGTCGCGACTGCAACCCAAGCGACCGTGTACGTGCCCGGCGTCAGGTTCGCCAGTTCCACATGCATCCGCTTCCGGTTGCCGGCGTCGATGGCGGCTTTCCCGTCGATGACCGACTGTCCATGGCTGTCGGTGACGGCGATCGAACTGAATGCGGGTTCGAGCGTTTCGCTGAAGTCGATCGTGACCGCGTGCGGCGCGCTCGACAGCGTGGCGTCGGCGGCCGGGTCCAGGTTTTTCGGGTGTGCGTGCGCGTGAGCGGCCTGTGCGACGACGAAGCCGAGTGCGACGAGTGCGCCGCGAATGAAAGCAGTGGTTTTCATGACGGGATGATCCGGTTGGAAATGACAAGGAGAACGATGCATTCGACGAATGGTCGCGCGTGCGTGCACGCGTGGCCGCCGGAGGCGGGCGAGCGCACGCGCGGCACGATGCCCCGAGCAATACGGTCGAATGTGAGATCGTCCTTCGAAACGTGACACGGCATGCACGCGCGGCGCGCGTGCTCACGGCGTGATGCGCAAGGGCATCACGCGCGGTGACGACGAATCAGGATGCGAACGGCGGGGCGCGCGGTTGCGCGGCCGTGAGCGGCAGCGTGCGGCGCAGGCTTTCGAAGCGGGTTGCTTCGCGATGCTCGCGCGGGTGGAAGTTGGCCGCGAACGTCAGTTCGGGCGCGGGCAGGGCGGGTGTATGGGCGAGCAGGCTGCAATAGCCGCAAGCCTGCAGATGGGCCTGCAGGCTTTTCGACGACGCATCGCCGGCATGGTTGCCGCCCGCCGGCCCGGCCGTGCAGTAACCGGCAAGGAGCGAGTCGACGCGGTCTTGCGTCGTCAGCGCCTGCGAGATCGTCGGCGCGAGCGTTGTCATCAGGATGGCGAGCATCCCGATCAGACTGACGATCTTCCGGAAACGACGGCTCAGCATGCGATGCGCGGGGCGGGGTATGAACGGCGATGGAGCGGATTATGCCACGCACCCGCCGCGAGGGCATGCGGGCACGCGGATACCGGGCATGACGCGCGGCACGCTTACGCGTGCTTCGCGAGATATTTCGTGATCAGCGTCATCTGCGCGGCCCAGCCTTGATCGTTCACCTCGCGAGCCTTTGCGCGGCGCGCATCGATCAACTGGTCGAAGCCCGTTTCGGTGATCGTCAGCAGCGTGCCGCCGTTCGCTTCGGCGAGTGCGAACGTGACGAGCGTCATCGGCTCGGACGCGTAATCGAAGTTCGGATCGATCGCGAACGGGTGCCAGCGAAAGGAGAATCGGTGCATCGGCTCGACGCGATCGACGACGATCTCGAACACGGTGCCGGCATATGGCTCCTGTGCCCGGGCGACGTCGTCGTCGACGCGCGTCGGCGTGATGCGGCCGAACAGCGGCCGGTCGGCGACGAACGGCCCGTCGAACGTCACGCCGAACCAGATGCCGAATTCCCCGGCATTGCTGACGGCTTCCCAGACGCGCGCCAGCGGCGCGGTGAGCAAGGCTTGTTTCTCGATGCGATCGGTGGACTGGGTCATCACGTTCTCCAGGCGGGCATCCTTGCCGCGGGACGGCGCACGCGCGCTCGCCGCGTTCAGTCGATCATCACCGCGTCGGGCACGTCGAGCACGACATCCGAGGTCGCTACGGCCACGCACGGCAGCGTATAGCCGTCGGCCTTTTCCTCGCGGCTCAGACCCGGCCATTCGATCGTATAGCGTACGCTGCCGCTGACGATCCTGCACAGGCAGCTTCGGCACGTGCCGTTGCGGCACGAGCGCGGCAGCCTGACGTGCGCGAACGCGGCGGCCTCGAGCAGCGTCAGCGAATCGGGGGCGTCGAACGTCGCGCCGAGCGGCTCGATGCGTACGAGAGGCGGGTGGTCGGGATCGGTCATGGGGCGAAGCGGGTGCCGGCGCGGCGGCAAGACAAGGCAAGCGACAAGCATACCCGAAGGCGGCGCGGCCGGCGCCCGTCGGGCAGCCGGCGCGGGACGTCAGTGTCGGCGCAGGTAGCGGTACACGGTATTGCGCGCGAGCCCAAGCTCCCGCGCGGCTGCCGATACGTTGCCGCCGTGCCGCGCGAGCACCGCGTCGATCACCGCGGCCTGGTGGCTCTGCAGTGTCGTCGCTTCGCGCGTGTCGGCCGGTGCGGCCTGTGCCGCCGGAGTGTCGTCGCAGTCGAGCCAGAAATCGTCGGGCAGGTGCGCGAGCGTGATTTCGGCTTCGTCTTCGGCGAGCATGCCGGCCGTGCGCAGCACGTTGGTCATTTGCCGCAGGTTGCCGGGCCAGCGGTGCCGCATGAACGCGTCGAGCACGTCGGTCGCGAGGCGGCTCGGCATCGGCTCGCTGCGACCGAGCCGCGCGAGGATCCGCTCGACCAGTGTCGGCAGGTCGGTGCGCGCGGCGAGCGGCGGCAGTGTGACCGCGAGCCCGTTGATCCGGTAGAACAGGTCTTCGCGGAACGTGCCTTCGGCGATCATCGCACGCAGGTCGCGGTGGGTCGCGCAGACCACGCGCACGTCGACCGGCACCGCGCGTGCGCCGCCGAGCGGCATCACCGCGCGCTCCTGCAGCACGCGCATGAGCCTGACCTGCTGCGCGAGCGGCATGTCGCCGATTTCGTCGAGAAACAGCGTACCGCCGTCGGCCTGCGCGATCTTGCCGGGGCTGCCGCGCTTGCGCGCACCGGTGAAGGCGCCGTCCTCGTAACCGAACAGTTCGGCCTCGATCAGCGAATCCGGCAGTGCCGCGCAGTTGACCGCGACGAACGGGCCGTCCGCGCGCGGCGATGCCTGGTGCAGCGCACGCGCGAGCCATTCCTTGCCGGTGCCGGTCTGGCCGAGGATCAGCAACGGCAGATCGCGTCCACGAATCTTCGCGACGCGTTCGAGCACGGCGGCCATCCGCGCATCGCCGGTGTCGAGCGTCGCGAACGTGATCGCGTCGGGGTCCGGAGCCCGCATGCGCACGGCGGGCGCGGGCGGCGTGACGGCGACGGCCGTCTTGTGCGCTTCCGCGAATTCGCAGCGTGCGAGCACGCGCACGCCGGTCGACAGCGTGAGGCTGAACGGTGCGCCGGGTGCGCGGGCTGCCTGCTGCGCGAGCTGGCCGAAGTGCATGCCGAACAGCGCATCGCAGCCTTGATGCTGCAACGCATCGAAGGTCGCACCGAGCTGGAATTGCGCGCTGCGGTTCGCGGCGATCAGTCCGCCGTCGGGGCCGAATGCGACGAGCCCGGCGAACAGCGAGTCGACGCAGTCCTCGTGGGCGTGGAAGCGCAGCCGCAGTGCTTCCGCGCACTGGTTCGCGAACAGATGGTTCTCGATCAGCTGCGCGGACATCCGCACGAGCGCGAGCGTATGGGAGCTGAAGCCGCGCGGATCGCCGCTCACGTCGAGCGTGCCGAGCGTGCGGCCGAACGAGTCGATGATCGGCGCACACGAGCAGGTGAGGATATGGTTCGCGCGCAGGAAGTGCTCGGACCCGTGCACGGCGACCGCCTGTCCCGATGCGAGCGCGGTGCCGATCGCATTGGTGCCGCGTGCGCCTTCGGCCCACGACACGCCGGTGCACAGCGCGACGCGGTTCGCCTTTTCGATGAAGTCCGCGTCGCCGATGCTGTGCAGGATCACGCCGTCGGCGTCGGTGAGCAGCACGAGGCTTTGCGTGTCGGCGATCTGCGCGTGGAGGTTCTCCATCACCGGGCGCGCGTGTGCGAACAAGGCGTGGTTCGTGTCGAGCAGTTCGCGCAGCGCGAGCCGCGACAGCGGCGAGAAATCGGGTTGCTCGTTTGCGCGCAGGCCGATCGCGGTCGAACGGGCATGCGCCTGCGCGAGCAGGTCGTTGCGGCCCGCGGTGGCGGGCAGCACGAAAGATTGAGGCATGTCTTGTCTCCTGTCGGCCCCAGTTGGCGCTTCAGCGCTTACTGGGGCTCCATGCTTCGCGGTCGCCCCGCCTTGACGCTTTGCGCCGCACCATCCGCCACCCGGGCCGCCGCTATCGATATCGCCTCATCATACAAGCGCCGCACGCGTTGTGCGACTGCGTACAAAAACCCCTTGCTTTTAAGCGCCCGCATGCAATGATGAAAGTGGAACGCGCACGCGCCGTGTTCCGCATCGCAACATGCATGCGACGTGACATGCATCCGTTCGGGAGACCCATCATGGTTCGGACGGAACTGAGAGTCGTGCTGGCGGCCATCGCCACCTTCATCATGCTGGGCGGCATCGCCGTCGCGATCCACGGTCTGCTGTTCGACCTGAGCGACGCGGTGCAATACGGAGCGGCCGCGATCGCGGTAGGCGCCACGACCGCCGCGATCGCACTGAACATCTGGCCCACCGATCCCCACTGACGCCGCCCGGCAAACGGTGCCGGATGTCGCGCTGGTCTGATGAAAATGCGCGTCGGAACGACGCACATCGCAAAATTTGCCTCCTGCGCGAAACCGTCTAAAGTGGAATGCAACCGGCATGCGGTGTCCGCGCCATACCCCGTGGATCCTGCCTCTGCCGGCGAGCCCGCGTAAATTTTCGTCCGGCCGGTAGCGGACGATGGACGCGGTCATTTGCTTTCTACCGGACAAGGCGGCTCCCATGCAGATTCATTTCACGAATGAGAAGCCCGAATATTCGGGGCGCGACCTGATGCTTGGTTTCACGGCGCTGGTCAATGGCGAGCGCGTTCAATGTCAGATCACCGCCGAGGCGCTGGAGGATCATTTCGGTGCGGCATCGCCGCGCTTCGAGGACATGGTCGGTGCGTACGATCAGCACCGCGAGCGTATCGAGGCGGCCGCACGGCGGTTGCTGTCCGAGACGCGCGCGCAATGCGTGACGCTGCGCAGCGGCTACGTGCGCTTCTACGAAGCGAACTGGCGCTGAGCCGGGCGACCGGGCAGCGACGGAGCGGGCGCCGGATACCGGCGCCCGTGTCATATCGGCGCATGCCCGTCCGGTAGCGCGCTTGCCCGGAGCGGTGCGCGGCGCGATTCGAGCATCGTGCGGCGCACTGGCGTGCCCGCGTTCCGTTTCGCTCAATCCGCCCCGCCAAGCACATACGCGCCGCCGGTTGGGCCGTTCGTGCGCGCGATGCGTGCGAAGCCCGTGTCGGCGAGGTGCATGCCCGCAATCAGCAAGTTATCCGAAGCGACTTCGGCGAGCGTGGCCGCGCGCGTCGATGATGCCTGCGACGGATCGTGATCGAACGCGATCGACACGTCGGGGCGCGCAACCTGAATCGGCGCGAAATGCACGAGATCGCCCCAGATCAGCAGGCGCTCGCCGCGCGATTCGACGCGATAGCCGGTGTGGCCGGGCGTGTGCCCCGGCAGCGGGACCGCGACGATACCGGGCAGCACGTCGCCTGCCTCGATGGTGCGTAGATGCGCGCGATACACGTCGAACGTGCGCCGCGCGATCCGGAAATTGACGCGTGCGCGCTCGTTTGCCCGCTCGTACATGGCGTCGTCCAGCCAGAACGCACGTTCCCGTTCGTGAATGAGCACCTCCGCTTGCGGAAAGGCCGGATGTCCGTCCGTGTCCAGGAGGCCGCCGATGTGATCCGGATGCGCATGCGTCAGCAGGACCGTGTCGATGTCGCGTGCATCGATGCCGGCTTGCGACAGCGACGGACGCAGCAGGCCGCCCCAGTTCCGGATGCCGCCGGCGCCGGTGTCGACGAGTACGGTGCGCCCGTTCCCGCGTATCACGTAGCAGTTGATGTTGACGTCGGACGGCGCGTGTATGCCGGCCCGGTGCATGATGCCGGTCGCGTCGTCGACGTCGATGTTCGACAGCAGGTCGAGGCCGGCCGTCAGCGTGCCGTCACTGATCGCGATCACTGTGAAATCGCCGATCTGGCGACGCGGGAAGGAAGGGAGTTGAACAGGCGTGCTCACGGGTCAATGTCGGGCGTGAAGGTGGGTGGTGTCGTGGCCGAAGCAGCGGATGCGTGCGACGAATCCGGTGTGGCGAAGAATCTCGCGATCCAGTTCGGTCATGAACCGGTCCATCAGTTCAGGGGTGCGAAATGACGAGGTGCGAAAGCGGATCTCCGCGCTGACCGGATGTCCGCAGCCGTGCCGGACCGGGATGTACGCGACGTGGACCGTGCCGGGTGCGGCGCTCAGCACGTCGGTGCAGAGCCTCTCGCAGGCCGACGACAACGCGTCGAGCGCCGTGCTGGCCGGCATGCTCGCCTCGGGAATCAAGATCGTGACGCTGGGCATGGTCGGGCTCCGGTCAGCGTGCGGTTGCCGACGTCGGTGTGCTGACGAGTGGGTCACCCATCGGTGCATAGAGCCGGATCGCGGCATCGGACCCGAGCCGAGCCTGATCGTGCGTGAGGACGGCCAGCCAGCGCGCGGCCGGCCGCCGATCCAGCGCGACCGCATGCATGGCCGTGGCTGCGATCGCTGCTCGCGCGAACGGGGTGGGGTCGTCGCAAACGGCCAGCCAGTGATGGCCGGAGACGGCCGGCGCGGGGGCCGCGCAGTCGTAGACGTTGCGGCGCCACTCGACGATGTGCGGCTGCCAGCGCGCGAAATTGCCGCCGCCCTTGTCGCGATACTCGGCCGACGTCAGCACGTCCGGGCCGTCGATCGTATGCAGCGCGAGATAGACGGGGCCGTCGCCGCCGAGTGCGCGAAAGCGTTGCGACGTGCGGAAGCCGGATACGGAGATGAGCGCCGGCAGTTTGACGCGGCTGTAGAAGTCGTTCCACTCGGCTTCGACGGCGGGCTCGGCGATGCTGCATTCAACGGCATAGATCATGGTTTCTCCACGGGGGCGAGCGGCCTTCGGGGCCGATGGCTGCTCGACGGGTTGAGTTTTTGTCATGATAATGAGCCGATGGACGGCAGAAAAACGATGATTCGTCACCGTTCAATGACATTTGATCAAGCCATGACCGACGGCGGTCGGACCGGGAGCAATCGTGACGCGACGCAGGATTCCGAGCAATTCGGCATTGATGGCATTCGAGGCCGCGGCGCGGCATGGAAGCTTCGCGCGCGCCGCCGACGAACTGGCGTTGACGGAAGGCGCGATCAGCCGGCAGATCGGCCGGCTGGAGACGTTCCTGGGTGTCGCGCTGTTCGAGCGGGTCGGCAACCGCGTGCGGTTGGCGCCGAACGGCGTGCGCTACGCGGCGCAGGTTCGCGAAGTGCTGGACCGGCTCGAGCGCGACAGCCAGTACATGATGGGGCAGCCCGGTGACGGCGGCAGCGTCGATATCGCCGTGACGCCGACATTCGCGACGCGCTGGCTGATTCCGCGGCTCAAGGGATTCCAGACGCAGCATCCGAACATCACGGTGCATTTCGCCGATCGCGCGGAGCCGTTCGTGCTGGCCGGCAGCGGTTTCGATGCGGCGATTCACTTCGAGCATCCGGCCTGGGCCGGCATGCACACGTACCGGTTGTGCGAGGAGGTGCTGGTGCCGGTCTGCCATCCGTCGCTGCTCGCGGCCGGGCAGCCGGACGTATTGCTGGGCACGCTGCCGCGCCTGCACAAGCGCCAGACGCCTGATGCGTGGTCGGCGTACGTGCAGGAGACGGGGCTGCCGGTGAACAATCCGGCCGCCGGCGCACGCTACGATCTTTACTCGATGCTGATCGCGGCGGCGCTCGCCGGGCTCGGCGTCGCGCTGGTGCCGCGCCTCTATGTCGACGCCGAGATCGCGCAAGGGTTGCTCGCGGCGCCCTGGCCCGACGGGCGGGGCGTGGTCAAGCGCTTCTGTCTCGTGTTGCCCGAGGCGCTGGAACTGGGCGAGGGGCCGTTGCAGACCTTCGCGCGCTGGGTGCTCCGGCAGGCGGAGGTTTGACCGGCGCTCGCTTGCACCACCCCGCGTAGCCGAAACGAGAGCAAAACGAAAACGCCACCCGAAGGTGGCGTTTTCGTTTCATCTTGCCGCGCACAGGGGCGCGCGTGCGTCACTCGCTGCCGAGATAGAAGAAGCGGAACAGGAACACGGCCGCGATGATCCACACGATCGGCTTGACCGTGCGGGCCTGGCCCGTCAGCAGCTTCAGGCCGCCGTATGCGATGAAGCCGAACGCGACGCCGTTCGCGATCGAGTAAGTGAACGGCATCAGCAGCGCGGTCAGCGCGGCCGGCACGGCTTCGGTCGCATCATCCCACGGCACCTCGACCATCTCGCGCAGCATCAGGCACGACACGTACAGCAGTGCCGGTGCCGTGGCGTAGGCCGGCACGACGCCGGCGAGCGGCGCGATGAACAGGCACGCGAGGAACAGCACGGCGACGGTGATCGCCGTCACGCCCGTGCGGCCGCCGGCCTGCACGCCCGACGCGCTTTCGATGTAAGCGGTGGTCGACGACGTGCCGAGCAGCGAGCCCGCGACGATCGCCGTGCTGTCGGCAAGCAACGCCTTGTTCAGGCGGTTCATCTTGCCCTCGACGAGCAGGCCCGCGCGGTTCGCGACGCCCATCAGCGTGCCGGTCGCGTCGAACAGTTCGACGAGGAAGAACACGAGGATCACGTTGATGATGCCGGTCGACAGCGCGGCGCCGATGTCGAGCTTGAACAGCGTCGCGTCGATCGACGGCGGCGCGGAGAACACGCCGTGGAACTGGTTGTCGCCGAAGAAGAACGACAGGATCGTGACGCCGATGATGCCGATCAGGATCGCGCCGCGCACGCGCAGGTGGTCGAGCGTGACGATCGTGAAGAAGCCGATGATCGCGAGGATCGTATCGTGCTTGTGCAGGTCGCCGAGCGTGACGAGCGTGGCGGGGTTGCCGACGATCACTCCCGAGGTCTTCAGCGAGATGATGCCGAGGAACAGGCCGATGCCGGCGGTGATCGAGATGCGCAGCGATTTCGGAATGCCGTTGACGATCGCCTCGCGCACGCGGAACAGCGTGACGAGCAGGAACAGGCAGCCGGAGATGAACACCGCGCCGAGCGCGGCCTGCCACGTGAAGCCCATCCCCTTGACGACCGTGTACGCGAAATACGCGTTCAGGCCCATGCCGGGCGCGCAGGCGATCGGGTAGTTCGCGTACAGCCCCATGATCATCGACGCCAGCGCCGCGACGAGGCAGGTCGCGACGAACACGGATTCCTTGGGCATGCCGGCATCGCCGAGGATCGCGGGGTTGACGAAGATGATGTAGGCCATCGTCAGGAACGTGGTGACGCCCGCGAGTATTTCGGTGCGGAAGTCGGTGCCGGCTTCGTCGAAGCCGAAATACCGCTTGATGGATTCCATGAAGGCGTTTCTCCGGTCGGGTTGTCGTGTTGCTTGTTGTTCGTGCCGAATTGTTGTAAGGCAGCGCGAGGCCGGCGTACTGTAACCAGCCACTATTGCGACGCTATCGGCGGATTGTAATAGCGCGGATAGCTCGGACGATATAGTTACGGGGCACGATCGGCAGCGTTCGCGCGAACGGCTGGACAGGCCGGCCGCGCGAGGAAGGCGCGCATTTTACCGGTTCGGACGAGGCGGGCAGGTAGAAACGATGGAAACGATTCGACGACGGGCGGGCCGTGTCGGCCGATGCGGGCGCAACGGCATGATCGACATGCGGGGGGCTGCCGCAACGCGACGGCATGCGACTGCAATGGCACGCCCGCACGAGGGGCGAACGCAGGACGGACGCAATACGTGCGCGAGCGCGCGCATGACCGGCGCGGGTGCGCGGCGGCATGCAGCAGTCATTCGCCAGTCCTAGCGGTTGCACATATCGGGCTATCCTGCGCCGAAGCCGTCGCGTCCGCAACTGTCATTTCGCGGTGCGAGCCCGACTGTGGTTTCTGTGTAAAAGATTGCAAGACGTCATCGCGTTAACCGGCAAGTCTTTCTAGGATAGATACACCGCGCGCACACGCCGGCCAGATGTTGCCGACGCGGGGGAGTCGCAGTCCGTGCAGGCCGGGCGGTGAAGCGCGGTGACGGTCGTTGCGCATTCGGGCAGGCGCGACCGGTTGCGATTGCCCGATGCGGGTTCGCCCGTCATCACGGAGGTCAGCATGTTGAACTGGATCAGCCGTTGGGCGATGCGGCACGCCCCCACGCCGGAAAAAACCGCTGCATCGATGCTCGTGACGGCGCGCATGGAACTGTTCGCAGCCGAACAGCGCGTCATCGATGCGAAATTACAGGCGGATTACTGGCGTACGCGGGTGTCATTTCTCGAGGAGGTGCAAAAGCAAGGCATCGACCCGTGGGTGACCTCGCAGGCGGCGCAACGCCCCGACCTCGATTCCACGCCTCGCAGCACGGGCCCGCGTCTCGCCGCCAGCACCTGATGCACGTGATGCATGCGAAGGTTGCGCACGGCGCGCGATCGCACGCGGCACGCACGTGCGTGCCGCGTCATTCGATGCGCACCTGCGACGCGTTGCGTCGCGGGTGCGTCCGTTTCCGCATACGGTGATTCCGCGCGTTCCGGCATCCCCGCCGCGCGCGTGAGCGCGCATCGTCAATCCCGTCTTCGCCATCGTCCGGCGAGCAAACGTTGCATTCGCGCGAGCGTGCGTCTCAGCCGTTCGCCGCGCCTCACGTACGCCGTCGTGATCGACGCTTCGGCCGGCCGGTCGTCATCGGTGCCGAGCCAGATGCGATCGCCGCGCGCGATGCGCAGCACGTCGCCGGGTTGTACCCAGTAGTCGTCGACGCTCGGCGGCCGCGTGATCCAAAGCGGTGCGCCGTGCGCGCGAATTTCCGCATCGCTCGGCGCGCGCCAGGTCAGTGTCGTGCGCGGCGCGACCGCGAAGCGGATCACGACGGTCGGTAACGCGATCGCACCGACGCGGCGCGAATCGGGACGGTCGAACAACGGGCTTGCCTGGTCCATCGTCTGCTCCATTCGTTGAGCCGGACGGATGACGCGCACCAGAACAAAAAGGCCTCATCCGTTTCCGGTGAGGCCTTGTGTGACATGCGGTACTGCTCGGATGCTAACGCACAAGCGCCTCCCGTGATCCATTCTTTCGAATGTTCACCGGGCAATGATTCGCGATGGCGATGAGCTTGAACGTAGGCATGCGAACGAGTTTGTCGATGTCGTACGGCGTTGTCAACGACTATTTTCGAGATTTGCGACGATCACGCGTCGCGTTGGGCGAGGCCGTTGACGAGCAGTTCGGACAGCAGGCCGGTCATCCCGTTCGGATGGGTGGCGGCGCGTGCCTTCAGCTGTTCGACGAGTTCTGCGTTCAGCTTGCACGCGAACGGCACGAGACCCTGTTCCTGGTCGAGCTTGCGCTGCGCGCGGCGGTCGAGCTTCGCTGCGTCCTCGGCAGCCTTGCCGAAGCGGGCGGAGCTGGACTGCTTCATCGCGTGCGTCAGCTTGAGCGCCTTGTTCTTTTCTAGATCGGTTTTCTTCATGGCCATCGCGGCACCTCCGGGAAATGAAGCCGCGATTGTACGCATTTCGGCCGGCGCCCCGCCGAAACTGTCGCGGACCCGCTTGCGGACCCGGTCACGCGCCCTTCGTCGTGCCCCAGTTGCCGCCATGCGCGGCCGCTTGCGCGGCCGGCGAGCGCGCCAGATACGCAAGCGCCTGCTCGGTCGAGCCTTCGTGGTGCGGCGTATAGCCCGGCTTGAAATAGCGCAACGCCGCGCCGATCACTTTCCAGAACGACGGCAGGTGCCCGCGTCGAGAACCCTTCCACCACGACAGCACGAAACCCGGGTAGCGGCCGGCGGCGGGATCTCGCCGGTACATGAATTTCGCGCCGCTCGTGATGAAGTAGAGCAACAGCACGATCACGAATGCCATGTGCACGCAGCGCTCCGGATAGTTGCCGCCCATGTGGTTGTAGATGTCGAACGCGACGGTCCGATGTTCGACTTCCTCCGCGCCGTGCCAGCGCAGCAGGTCGACCATCGTCGGGTCGGCACGGCCTTCGTCGAGCCCGTGCGCATTGAGCACCCAGTTGCCGAGATAGCCGAAGAAATGTTCGAGCGATGCGATCACCGCGAGCTGCTGACGCAGCCAGAAACGCGTATGGCCGATCTTCAGACCGAACGGCGCTTCGCCCAGCACGCGCGTAAACAGCCAGTTCAGCTTCTGCGTGAACGGCTTCGTGTCGATCCCGTGCCGGTCGTAGTAATGCTTGAGCACGCCGCCGTGCGAGCGCGAATGCACGGCTTCCTGGCGCAGGAAGCCTTCGGCTTCGTCGCGCAGGCGCGCATCGGTGATGTTCGGCAGTGCCTTGTTGTACACGCGGCAGAACCACAGTTCGCCCTCCGGGAACAGCAGGTTCAGCGTGTTGATGATGTGCGTGCTGCCCGGGTCGTTTGGCACCCAGGTGATCGGCGTGTCGCTGAAGTCGAACTTCACGTGCCGGGCCTTGATCTTGTGATAGTCGGCGGTAGAGGTCATCTGTGTCTCCGTTTCCGTGCGGCGCGCCGCGCCGTCAATGCGATGCCATGCTGACGCGGGCAAGCACCCGCCCGAGCCACGGCATGAAGCGGCCGACGAAGCGCAGCGCGTGCGCCTCGGTGCCGACGGCCACGACCGGCCGGTTGCGCAGCACGCCGTCGACCATCGCCTGCGCGACGGTTTCCGGCTTCAGGCCGCGCATCTGGTACAGCTTCGTCGCGCGTTTGCGCAGCCGCGCCTCGTCCTGTGCGCTGGCGCCCGCGTATTGCGTCGACGCCATGATTCCGGTTTCCGCGAAGCCGGGGCAGACGGCCGTCACGCCGATGCCTTTTTCCGCGAGTTCCGCGCGCATGCATTCGCTGAGCATCAGCACGGCGGCCTTCGTCGTCGCGTACGCGGGCAGGTCGCGCGACGGCCCGAACGCGGCGGCCGACGCGGTGTTGACGATGTGGCCGCCCGTGCCGCGTGCGGCCATCTGCTGCGCGAACAACCGCGAGCCGTGGATCACGCCCCACAGGTTCACGTGCAGGATGCGCTCCCAGTGCCGCTCGCTGGTGTCGAGAATGCCGCCGGCCATGCCGATGCCCGCGTTGTTGATCACGACGTCGGCGCCGCCGAGTTCGCTGCCGACCCATGCCGCGAGCGCTTCCATCTCGTCGGCGGAGCCGACGTCCACGCGTTTTGCATGCGCCTGCGCGCCGGTGAGTCCGAGCAGCAGGGCGGTGCGCTCGGCGCTCGCGAGATCGATGTCGCACGCGACGACGGTCGCGCCTTCACGGGCAAATGCGAGTGCCGCGCAGCGGCCGATGCCGCTGCCCGCGCCGGTGACGACCGCGACCTTGCCGCTGAATCGGCCGCTGGTCGCGCGGCGGCGTGCGTTCGCGAGCGCGGGCGGCTCGTCGCCCGATTCGACCGCGTCGATCAACTGTTCGGCGAGGCCCGCGAAGCGCGCGGGATCGGCGAGCGGCAGCCAGTGGCCGGCCGCGACTTCGCGGCGGTAGTACTGCGGCACCCAGCGCGACAGGTTCTCGGACAGCGCCGGGCTCACGTACTTGTCGCCGAGCGGCACGATCGTCTGCACCGGCGCGTGCGCGTAGCGCTCGCGCGGCGCGAACAGGCAGCGGATGAAGTTCGCGCGATAGAGGCGTACGCCGCGCGCGCCGTCGTCGGCCTGCGTCGCGCGCGGCGTGGCGGGGGTTTTCTCGACCCGGCGCAGCAGGCCCGGCCATGCGCGGCCGAGCCACAGCTGCCAGCCGAGCTCGGGGATGAACGGCAGATGGAACAGATACACGTACCACGAGCGCACGAGCTGCCCGCCGAGCCTGGCTAACGACGCGGGCGTCGGATGCAGCACGCGTTCGCGCAGCCAGAAGCCGACGTGGTCGAGGCACGGCCCCGAGCACGACGTGTACGACGCGATGCGGCCGGCGAGCCGCGGATCCGTGACGAACTCCCAGCCCTGGATCGAGCCCCAGTCGTGCGCGATCAGGTGCACCGCGCGGCCGGGGCAGAGCGCGTCGATCACCGCGATGAAGTCGTCGGTCAGCTTCGCGAGGTGGTAGTCGGCCGTGCGCTTGGGCGCGCCGGACAGGCCCGCGCCGCGCACGTCGTAGGCGATCACGTAGTGCTTGCGCGCGAGCAGCGGCGCGACCTGCTGCCAGACGCTGCTGTCGTCGGGGTAGCCGTGCACGAGCACGACCGGCGAGCGGGCCGGGTCGCCCCAGGTCCTGACCGCGAGCGTCAGGTCGCCGGAGGCGACGGCCGTCTCGCTGTGAACCGATTCGAACAGGGCCAGCGGCGCTTCATCGGAAAGAGGCTGCATCGTGAGTCCGTCGTTCAGGGATTCGGGAAGAGGGCGAGACGCGTGCGTGTCAGGCGACGGCCTGCATGCGTTCGGCCTGGCGGCGCTGCCGGCGGCGCACGTGCGGCAGGTCGTCGTCGAGCCAGTACGCGTCGTCGTCGGTGATCACCAGCAGTTCCTCGAATTTCGCGCCGACGCCGGCGAAGCCGAGATGCGGCTCCACGGCCCACAGGCCCGGCACCGGCGCGTGTTCGGAGCGGCGGTCGATCGACCACAGCGGCGACCAGCCTTGCTGCTTCGCCGCGCGGCCCTGGTCGAGCAGCAGGTTGCGCGTCGCGTTCAGCCCGAAGCGCGCGACGAAGCGGGGTGTCGACAGCTTGTGGATCTTCGCGACGCGATGCGCGAGCACCTTGAACGGATAGGCCTTGTGGCGCGGCTCGACGCCCTGGCGGCGGCACAGCGCGTCCACCGCCTGCGCGACCTCGGCCATCGGGCGGCGCTCCTTCACGAGCCGCACGATCATGTCGCGATGGTCCATCAGGTCGTCCTGCAACTGTTCAAGGATGGGGTTGTGGCCGAGGCAGTGCGCGTAGCCGACGTCGGCCACGATGCCGTCGAGCACCGGCGCGACGTCGAGGATCACGGGCATGTCGGTCTCGAGCTGGCGGTTGCTCGGGAAGAACGCGAGGTTGAAGCCGCCCATGTGCTTCAGGCCGGAGAAGCCTTCGAACGCGGTGCGGTCGCCGAACCATGCGAACGGCTTGTGCAGCCAGTCGTGCACGCCGTTGTCCTGCAGCCATTCGGTCAGCAGGCGCGCGGCTTCCTTCTCGGTGATGCCGGGATAGAGCATCGCGCCGACGGTCTCGACGCAGCGATAGGCAAGCTGCTGGACCGCGCGGAATTGCGGCAGCTCGTCGAGATGGACTTCCGGCAGCGGATGGTCGGGCATGAGGCGTCTCCATGTGACGGCCCGCGTTCGCGCTTCGGCGACGCGGGGCCTGTGCAAGGCTGGGGCGCTGATCCGGAATCCATTCGCCGGTGATCCAGGGCGAATTATTCAGTCAGCATTTAATGTGTCATTGATCGATGTAAAGATCATAGCCGGTTCGACGTGGCGCGGAGGTGAGGGCTTCTCCTAATGAAGGCCGAAATGGAGGGGAAGCTCTAGGTTTCCGGCGGTCGGGGCCGGATGGCTGTCGCCGCGCGCGTGTCCCGTGCGGGGGAGCCGGCCGGTGTGCGCCCCGCGCGGTGCCGACGCAGGCCCGACATGTCGTGCCGGATCAACTCCCCGTCGCGTCGTGGCGAGACGCTGTCAAATTGCCGAAATAATTTCGTCACATCATTCGCCCCCGATTCGAAGCCTTGCCGGCTTCGCGGGGCTATGACCCAAGCCGATTCGACAATTCCACGGAGAGAGACCATGCAACGCCGCAAGTTCATGAACACCCTTGCCGCGGCGGCCGCTGCGACGCCGCTGATGCTCAAGGCCGGCATGGCCGGCGCGAAGAGCGCAACCGCGCCGGACGCGCTGGACCCGGGCCGCTGGTCGCCGTTCAACGCCGCGCGCCTGCAGGCGGTGCTCGACCAGCATGGCGTCGCGAGCGCGCGCTACGACGGAAAGCGCCGCCCGTATGCGGTATTCGACTGGGACAACACGTGCATCATGAACGACTGCGAAGAGGCGTTGCTGATGTACCAGATCAACCATCTGCAGTACAAACTGACACCGGACGAGTTCGTCGATGTGATGTGGAAGGACGTGCCGAAGGGCGCGTTCATGAAGGACTACACGACCGTCGACGGCAAGCCGGTGACGATGGAGGATCTCGCCGCCGACGTCGAATCCGACTACCGCTGGCTCCATGCGAACTACAAGGGCCTCGGCGGCGACAAGCGCCTCGACGAGATTCGCGAGACCGATCAGTTCAAGGATTTTCGCGCGAAGCTGTACTTCATGTACGACGCGATTTGCGACACGCATCCGCTCGAAGTCGGCTACAAGTGGATCATCTACTTCTACAAGAACATGACGACCGCCGAGCTGCAGGCGATGGCGGAAGCGTCGAACAACTACGGTATCGGCGACGCGCTGCGCAAGGTCCGTTACGAAAGCCCGAAGGCGCTGCCTGGCAAGGCCGGCGTGGTGGCCGACACGCATTTCCATGGCATCCGCATTCACGAGGAAATCCGCGCGGTGATGCATACGCTGCGTGCGAATGGCATCGACGTGTACGTGAGCACCGCGTCGCTCGACGATGTCGTGCGCGTATTCGCCGGCAATCCGAACTATGGCTACGGCGTGGCGCCCGAGAACGTGATCGGCCTGCGGCTCGACATGCAGGACGGCAAATACACGAGCACCTATCCGGCCGGCTGGCATTTCAACTGGGGGCCCGGCAAGACGGTGGGCATCCGCAACGTCCTCGCGTCGAAAAAGGGCTACGGCCCGCTGCTGGTGTTCGGCGACAGCGACGGCGACGCATGGATGCTGCGCGACTTCAAGGACACCGCGGCCGGCGTGATCGTCAACCGGATGAAGAAGGGCGAGATCGGCGCGGACAGCAAGCTCGCGGCCGAACAGATCGGCAACCCGGACGCCCGCTTCCTGCTGCAGGGCCGCGACGAGCACACGGGCCTGATGATTCCGGACGAGAAGTCGATCAAGTACGGCAAGACCGACCGCAAGCTGCTGGCCTGACGCGGGCCGGGCGCCGGGCCGCCGCGGCCTGGCGGCCGTCGGCATCGGCATCGGCATCGGCTGCGGCTGAGGCTGCGGCTGCGGCTGCGGCTGAGGCTGCGGCTGCGGCTGCGGCTGCGGCTGCGGCTGCGGCGTCGTGCGGGCCGGCGCCCGCGCGACTCAATGCTCGCGCGGCGAGCCCAACCGGTCCAGCAGCGCCCCCAGCAGATCGATCGGCAGAGGAAACACGATCGTCGAGTTCTTGTCCGCCGCAATCGTCGTCAGCGTCTGCAGATAGCGCAGCTGCATCGCCTGCGGCTCCTGCGCGAGCCGCTGCGCGGCCTGCAGCAGTTTCTCCGACGCCTGCAGCTCGCCCTCCGCATGAATCACCTTCGCGCGCCGTTCGCGCTCGGCCTCGGCCTGCCGCGCGATCGCGCGCACCATCGTCTCGTTCAGGTCGACGTGCTTGATCTCGACCGTCGACACCTTGATCCCCCACGCATCCGTTTGCGCGTCGAGCGTCTTCTGGATGTCGGCGTTCAGCTGCTCGCGCTCGGCCAGCAGCGCATCGAGCTCGTGCTTGCCCAGCACCGAGCGCAGTGTCGTCTGCGAGAGCTGGCTCGTCGCGTCGAAGAAGCGCGCGACCTGGATCACGGCCTTCTCCGGATCGACGACGCGGAAATACACGACCGCATTCACCTTCACCGACACGTTGTCGCGCGTGATCACGTCCTGCGGCGGCACGTCGAACACGACGGTGCGCAGGTCGATCCGCACGACCTGCTGGACGATCGGGATGATCAGCACGAGCCCCGGCCCCTTTACTTTCCAGAAGCGGCCGAGCATGAACACCACGCCGCGCTCGTACTCGCGAAAGATGCGGATCGACGATGCGACGAGCACCACGACGAAGACGATCAGGACGCTGCTGAAGCCAAACGTGTAGCCCATCATGACGGTGCTCCCTGGTGTTGTTGTTCGTGTGCCGGCACGTCGTAGAGCGGTGCGACCGTGAGCGTCAGCCCCTGGCGACCGGTGACGCGTACGCGGCAGCCCGCGGCGAGCGGCACGCTGCTCGCGACGCGCCAGCGCTCGCCATGCACGCGCGCCCAGCCCGCGGCCGATGGTGCGGGGCCGGCCGCGCCGTGCGGCTGGTCGGCCTGCAAACCGTCGTCGAGCACTTCGCCGATGCTGCCGACCATTGCCTCGGCGCCCGTCACGACCGGCCGCCGCCGCGCGCGCAGCGCGACGCTCGACACGCCCGCGACGAGCAGCCCGCCGCCGAGCGCGAGGCTGCCGATCACGGGCCACGGAATACCGTAGCCGGGCACGTCGGTATCGATCAGCATCAATGCGCCGATCGTAAATGACACGATTCCGCCGAAACCGAGCACGCCGAAGGTCGGCAGGAACGCCTCGGCGACGAGGCAGCCGAGCCCGAGCAGTACGAGCCCGAGGCCCGCATAGCTGATCGGCAGCAATTGCATCGCGAACAGCCCGATCAGCAGGCAGATGGTGCCGGCGACGCCCGGCAGCACGAACCCGGGATTCGCGAATTCGAAGAAGAGACCGTAGATGCCGATCGTCAGCAGGATCAGCGCGACGTTCGGATCGGCAATGATCGACAGGAAGCGGCTGCGCCAGTCGGGCGCGAGCACGACGAGCGGCGCATGCGCGGTCGCGACGTGCAGCGTGCCGGCCGTCGTCGTCACGGTGCGACCGTCGACTTGGCGCGCGAGGTCGGCCGGGTCCTGCGCGATCAGGTCGACGACATGCTGCGCGCGCGCCTCGGTCGCGGACAGGCTCAATGCCTCGCGCACCGCGCGCTCGGCCCATGCGGCATTGCGTCCGCGCAACTGCGCGAGGCCGCGGATGTACGCGGCGGCGTCCTGGGTCGCCTTGCGGATCTCGGTCGACTGCGTATCGTTCGGCAGCTCGGCCGGCGTCGCGGATGCACCGGCAGCACCCGATGCCCCGGCTGGCGGCGCTCGGGGCGCGCCTGGCGTCCCCGGCGCGCCACCGCCGATCCCGAACTGCACCGGCGACGCCGCGCCGAGATTGGTGCCGGGCGCCATCGCTGCGATGTGGCTCGCGTAGACGATATAGGTACCGGCGCTCGCGGCCCGTGCGCCACCCGGCGCGACGAACGCGGCGACCGGCACCGGCGAGCCGAGGATCGCCTTGATGATCTGCCGCATCGACGTGTCGAGCCCGCCGGGCGTATCGAGTTGCAGGATCGCGAGCGGCGCGTGCTCGCGCGCCGCGCGCTCGAGCGAGCGGACGATGAAGTCGGCGCTGGCCGGCCCGATCGCGCCGTTGACCGGAATCACGAACACCGGCGGCGCGGCCGCGGGTGCGGCGGCGGGGGGCGGGGCGGCAACCGCCGCGCACACGACGAGCAGCGCCGCGAACAGCGCGGCGCGCGCGACCCGCGCGGACAGCGGGTGACGGGGACGGCCGCCGGGCGATACAGGTGCCGGCGGCGGCCCATGACGGTGAATGCGCATCGGGGCGTCCGGGTGGCGCGCAGCCGCACGCCGTCCGGCTCGCGTAAAGGGCGTTGGCCCGATGATTGAAGATTAGGCGGTTTCGGCGGAAAGCGCGAAGGTGGGGCGGCGCGCCGCTGATTCAGCCGGCGCCGCCGCCGCGCGCGAGCGCTTCTTTCCGGTATTCGGCCGGGCTGCGCCCGCTCCATTTGCGAAACGCGCGGTAGAACGCGCTCGGTTCCGCGAAACCGGTGGCCGCCGCGACGTCGGCGATGGTCCGCGACGGATCGGCCAGCGCCTCGAACGCGAGGTCGCGCCGCAGCGTGTCCTTGATCGACTGGTACGCGTGGCCTTCCTGGTGCAGCTTGCGGCGCAGCGTCGCCTCGGCCACGTGCAGCCGCGCGGCCATCCCGTCGGCGCCGGGCCACGCGGCGGGCGGCATGCCGCGCAGCACCGTGCGCACGCGTTGCGCGAGCGCGTTCGGGTTGCGGTACTTGACGATGAAGCTGGCCGGCGCGTTGCGCAGGAACGTTTTCAGCGTCCTGGCGTTCTGCACGACCGGCAGCGTGGCGAATTCGGGATCGAAATCGACATACGAATCGGGCTGGTTGAACCGCATGTCGTCGCACAGCATCGACGGGTATTCGTGGTCGGCCGGCGGCGTGTCGCAACGGAAGCTCGCGTGGAGCAGCGGGATGCGTCGCCCGATCAACCAGCAGGTGAGCCCGTACACGATGATGAAATAGGTCGCGTACGTGAACATCGCGGGCGTCGCGGTGCTGTTGCGGTGCACAAAGCGCAGCCGCACGCGCTGCGGGTTGGCGTCGAGCTCCGCGTGCAGGTCGTCGAGCACGCAGTGCATGAAATTCACCGCGCGCGCCATCGCGTGCAGCCCGTCCTTCGCGGACAGCGCCGCCTGGCTCATCGCGATGAAGCTGCCGCTGCGCATCGGGTGGCGATCCTGTCCGAAAAACTCGTCGTCGAGCGCGCGCGCGATGGCGTTCCACAGCGCCCCGTATTGCTGCGCGGACACCCGCGCACGCGGCTGTGCGAGCAGCGCGGGCGCGATGCCGGCTTGCGCGAGCAGCGGCTCGGCCGCGACGCCGCGCCGGGTGGCGAGCGCGACGCTGTAGGCGACGAGGCTGATCGCGACGGTTCCCTTGTCTTCCTGCTTCATCGAAGCCGCCGGTATGGCAAAAACGCTCAGTGTAAATGAGCGGCGCGAGCATCGAACAGTCGCGCGCGCTTGCCTACACTTGTTGCATCGAAACGAAAGGTCGGTCGCCGCACGCGGCCGCAGGAGACAGCAGCGCCATGGACGAGCTTTACACCGAAGACCAGCGGATGATCCGCGACGCCGCGCGTGCTTTTGCCACCGAGGTGCTGGCACCGAGCGCCGCGCAGTGGGACCACGACGCGCACCTGCCCGACGCCGTCGTCGCGCAGCTCGGCGAACTCGGCCTGCTCGGGATGATCGTGCCGCAGGAGCTGGGCGGCGCATATACGGATTACGTCGCCTACGCGCTGGCGATAGAGGAAATCGCCGCCGGCGATGCCGCGTGCGCGACGCTGATGAGCGTGCACAACTCGGTTGGCTGCGGGCCGATCCTCGGTTTCGGTACGCCCGCGCAGAAGGATCGCTGGCTGGCCGAGATGGCGGCGGGCCGCATCATCGGCGCGTTCTGCCTGACCGAGCCGCAGGCCGGCTCCGAGGCGAACAACCTGCGTACGCGGGCGGAACTGCGCGACGGCAAGTGGGTGCTGAACGGCGCGAAGCAGTTCGTGACCAACGGCCAGCGCGCCGGGGTCGCGATCGTTTTTGCCATGACCGACCCGGAAGCCGGCAAGCGCGGCATTTCCGCGTTCCTGGTGCCGACCGACACGCCGGGCTTCATCGTCGGCAAACCGGAAAAGAAGATGGGCATCCGCGCATCCGACACATGCCCGATCACGTTCGAGAACTGCGCGATTCCGGAAGAAAACCTGCTCGGCAATCGCGGCGAAGGGCTGAAGATCGCGCTGTCGAACCTGGAAGGCGGGCGCATCGGCATTGCCGCGCAGGCGCTCGGCATCGCGCGCGCCGCGTTCGACAAGGCGCGCCGCTATGCGCGCGAGCGCGTGCAGTTCGGCAAGCCGATCGCCGAGCATCAGGCGATCCAGCAGAAGCTGGCCGACATGGCCACGCAGATCAACGCGGCGCGCCTGCTCGTGCATCACGCGGCAAAGCTGCGCACGGCGGGGCTGCCGTGCCTGTCCGAAGCATCGCAGGCGAAGCTGTTCGCGTCCGAGATGGCCGAGCGCGTGTGTTCGGACGCGATCCAGATCCACGGCGGTTACGGCTACCTCGTCGATTACGAAGTCGAGCGTCACTATCGCGACGCGCGCATCACGCAGATCTACGAGGGCACCAGCGAAGTGCAGCGGATGGTGATCGCGCGAGAGCTTTGAGTCCCGAATCGCGACGCGCGCTCCACCGACAACCACGCGAAGAACCAGACAGGCAGGCAAACAGGCAGGGCACGAAGGCAGCGCGGCAAACGCGGCACGCAACGACGTGACCGTGCGCCGCGCGACACGGAACCGGGCATGCGCTGCAGCACATGCACTGGACCGACCGCACGAGGCATGGGACGAGAGTCAGCGCTCGAGCGCCGACTCTCGTCGACAGGAGACAGGAGACGACACGATGACGGTACAGGCATTCCTGGACGCACGCGACTTTCTGCTGCGCCATCGCACCGACTACGAAACCGCGTACCGCGATTTCGAATGGCCGGTGCTCGATGCGTTCAACTGGGCGCTCGACTACTTCGACCCGATGGCGCGCGGCAACGACAAGCCCGCGCTGTGGATCGTCGACGCGGCAACCGGCACGGGCGACCCGTATTCGTTCGCGCAGATGTCCGAGCGCTCGTCGCGGGTCGCGAACTGGCTGCGCGGCATCGGCGTCGTGCGCGGCGACCGGATCCTGCTGATGCTGCCGAACCGTGTCGAACTGTGGGACGCGATGCTCGCCGCGATGAAGCTCGGCGCGATCGTGTTGCCCGCGACCACGCAACTGTCGGCCGACGACGTGCGCGATCGCGTGCAGATCGGCGGCGCGAAATACGCGATCGTCGACGAGAACGAAACCGCGAAATTCGAACAGGCCGATCTCGGCCTCAAGCAGAAGATCGTCGCCGGCGCGCCGCGCGCGGGCTGGCTCGCGATGAACGACGGCTACGCGGCGAGCGCCGCGTTCGAGCCCGACGCCATCACGCACGCGAACGATCCGATGCTGCTGTACTTCACGTCGGGCACGACGTCGAAGCCGAAGCTCGTCGAGCATACGCACCGCACCTATCCGGTCGGGCACCTGTCGACGATGTACTGGGTCGGCCTGCAGCCGGGCGACATTCACTGGAACATCAGCTCGCCGGGCTGGGCGAAGCATGCGTGGAGCTGCTTCTTCGCGCCATGGAATGCACAGGCGTGCGTGTTCGCGTTCAACTACGCGCGCTTCGAGCCGAAGGTCGTGCTCGACGCGCTCGTCAAATACCAGGTGACCACGCTGTGCGCGCCGCCGACGGTGTGGCGCATGCTCGTGCAGCAGCCGCTCGCGTCGTTCGACGTGAAGCTGCGCGAGATCGTCGGCGCCGGCGAGCCGCTGAATCCCGAGATCATCGAGCGCGTGAAGAAGGCGTGGGGCATCACGATTCGCGACGGCTACGGCCAGACCGAGACGACCTGCCTGATCGGCAACACACCGGGCCAGCCCGTCGTCGCCGGTTCGATGGGGCGCCCGCTGCCCGGCTACCGGATCGCGCTGCTCGACCCGGACGGCGCGCCCGTCAGCGAAGGCGAGGTCGCGCTGCCGATCGGCGCGGGCGTGACGCGCCCGGTCGGCCTGATGAACGGCTATGCGAACAATCCGGACGCGACGGCCTACGCGATGCGCGACGGCCATTACCGCACGTCGGACATCGCGATGCGCGGCGACGACGGCTACTACGTGTACATCGGCCGCGCGGACGACGTGTTCAAGTCGTCCGACTACCGGCTGAGCCCGTTCGAACTCGAAAGCGTGCTGATCGAGCATCCGGCGATCGCGGAAGCGGCCGTCGTGCCGAGCCCGGACCCGGTGCGGCTGTCGGTGCCGAAGACCTTCATCACGCTGCGCCAGGGATACGAGGAAAGTCCCGCGCTCGCGCTGGAGATCTTCCGCTTCTCGCGCGAGAAGCTCGCGCCGTACAAGCGCATCCGGCGCCTGCAGTTCGCGGAGCTGCCGAAGACCATCTCGGGGAAGATCCGCCGCGTCGAGCTGCGCCGCCGCGAGATCGAGCGCGGCGACGATGCAACCACGCGGATGCCCGGCGAATACTGGGAAGAAGATTTCGCCGCCGAACTGAAATGACCTGCCGTGGGCTGCGTGCCGCATGTCGCGGCCGTCGCCCGCGACACCGATTGAACCGGCCGCGCGTTGCATGACGCGACACGGCCCACTGCAAGGAGAGTGCATCGATGAACGCGAATCCGACGCCCCGCACGGGGCAAGACGTGCCGACGGTCAAGCTGCTGATCGACGGCGCCTTCGTCGAGTCCACCACGAGCGAGTGGCGCGACATCGTCAATCCGGCGACGCAGCAGGTCCTCGCGCGCGTGCCGTTCACGACCGTCGCGGAAGTCGACGCGGCCGTGCAGGCCGCGCACGCCGCGTATGCGACGTGGAAGAACACGCCGATTTCCGCGCGCATGCGCATCATGCTGAAGTTTCAGGATCTCGTGCGTGCGAACCTGCAGCGCATCGCGAAGACGCTGACGGCCGAGCAGGGCAAGACGCTGCCCGACGCCGAAGGCGACATCTTCCGCGGCCTCGAAGTGGTCGAGCACGCGTGCTCGGTCGGCACGCTGCAGCTCGGTGAATTCGCGGAGAACGTCGCGGGCGGTGTCGACACCTACACACTGCGCCAGCCGCTCGGCGTGTGCGCGGGCATCACGCCGTTCAACTTCCCCGCGATGATTCCGCTGTGGATGTTCCCGATGGCGATCGTGTGCGGCAACACGTTCGTGCTGAAGCCGTCGGAGCAGGATCCGATGTCGACGATGGCGCTCGTCGAACTGGCGATCGAGGCCGGCGTGCCGAAGGGCGTGCTGAACGTCGTGCACGGCGGCAAGGAAGTGGTCGACGCGATCTGCACGCATCCGCTCGTGAGGGCGATCTCGTTCGTCGGCTCGACCGCCGTCGGCACGCACGTGTACAACCTCGGCTGCCAGCACGGCAAGCGCGTGCAGTCGATGATGGGCGCGAAGAACCACGCGATCCTGCTGCCCGACGCGAACCGCGAGCAGGCGATCAACGCGCTGGTCGGCGCCGGCTTCGGCGCGGCTGGCCAGCGCTGCATGGCGACCTCCGTCGCGGTGCTGGTCGGCAGCGCGCGCGAGTGGCTGCCGGACATCGTCGCGAAGGCGAAGCAACTGAAGGTCAACGCGGGCTCGGAAGCGGGCACCGACGTCGGGCCGGTGGTGTCGCGCGGCGCGAAGGCGCGCATCCTGTCGCTGATCGACACGGGCATCAAGGAAGGCGCGAAGCTCGAACTCGACGGCCGCGACGTGAAGGTCGCCGGCTTCGAGGAAGGCAACTTCATCGGGCCGACGATCTTCTCCGGCGTGAAGACCGACATGACGATCTACACGCATGAAATCTTCGGGCCGGTGCTGGTCGTGATGGAAGTCGACACGCTCGACGAAGCGATCGCGCTCGTCAATGCGAACCCGATGGGCAACGGCGTGGGCATCTTCACGCAGAGCGGCGCGGCCGCGCGCAAGTTCCAGAGCGAGATCGACGTCGGCCAGGTCGGCATCAACATCCCGATTCCGGTGCCCGTGCCGTTCTTCAGCTTCACAGGCTCGCGCGGCTCGAAGCTCGGCGATCTCGGCCCGTACGGCAAGCAGGTCGTGCAGTTCTACACGCAGACGAAGACGGTCACCGCGCGCTGGTTCGACGACGACACGACGGCCGGCCCGGTGAACACGACGATCCGGCTGCATTGAGCCGGGGAGGACACGAACATGAAGATCGGATTTATCGGATTGGGCCACATGGGTGGGCCGATGGCGCTGAACCTCCTGAAGGCTGGCCATGAAGTGCACGCGTTCGACCTGAGCGCCGACGCATTGCGCGCGCTGCAGGACGCCGGTGCGCAGGTGGCCGGGTCGCCGCGCGAAGCCGCATCGGGCGCGACCTTCGTCATCACGATGCTGCCGGCCGCGCCGCACGTGCGCTCGGTGCTCGCCGGCGAGAACGGCGTGCTGGCCGGCCTCGGCGCCGGCGCGACCGTGATCGATTCGAGCACGATCGATCCGGCGAGCGCGCAGGCGTTCGGCGCGCTCGTGCGCGAGCGCGGCGGCGCGTTCGTCGATGCGCCCGTGTCGGGCGGCACCGGCGGCGCGGCGGCAGGCACCTTGACCTTCATGGTCGGCGGCAGCGACGCCGATTTCGAGCGCGTGAAGCCCGTGCTCGCCGGCATGGGCAAGAACATCGTCCATTGCGGCGCGACGGGGATGGGGCAGGTCGCGAAGGTATGCAACAACCTCGTGCTCGGCATCTCGATGGCGGCCGTGTCGGAGGCGATGTCGCTCGGCGTCGCGCTCGGCATCGACCCGAAGGTGCTGGCCGGGATCGTCAATACGTCGACGGGCCGTTGCTGGAGCTCGGACACCTACAACCCGTATCCGGGCGTGATCGACACCGCGCCGTCGTCGCGCGGCTACAGCGGCGGCTTCGGCACCGACCTGATGCTGAAGGATCTCGGCCTCGCGAACGACGCCGCGAAGCAGGCGCGCCAGCCCGTCTATCTCGGCGCGCTCGCGCAGCAGCTGTACCAGACGATGAGCAGCCGCGGCGACGGGCAACTCGATTTCTCGGCGGTGATCCGCCTGTACCAACCGGCCACGAAGAAGGACGCCTCATGATCGAACTGGACTACGTCGACGACGGCGCGATCGCGTGCGCGACGCTCAAGCGTCCGCCCGCGAACGCATTTACCGCCGACGGGCTGCGGCAACTGCAGGAAACCGTCGCCGAACTGAACGCGAACCCGCGCATGCGCGCGCTGGTGATCACCGGCGACGGCCCGAAGTTCTTCAGCGCGGGCGCCGACCTGAACACGTTCGCCGACGGCGACCGCGCGGTCGCGCGCGCGATGGCCGCGCGCTTTGGCGCGGCGTTCGAGGCGCTGCATGACGCGCGTGTCGTGACGATCGCGGCGATCAACGGCTATGCGATGGGCGGCGGCCTCGAATGCGCACTCGCGTGCGACCTGCGGATCGCGGAGACGCACGCGCAGATGGCGCTGCCCGAACCGTCGGTCGGCCTGCTGCCGTGCGGGCTCGGCACGCAGACACTGCCCTGGCTCGTCGGCGAGGGCTGGGCGAAGAAGATCATCCTGGCCGGCACGCGCGTCGACGCGGCAACGGCGCTCAGGATCGGCCTCGTCGAGGACGTGGTCGAAAGCGGCGCGGCACGCGATGCGGCGCTGGCGCTCGCGCGCAACGTCGCGCGGCAGAGCCCGCACGCGATTGCATACAGCAAGGAACTGATCGGCCTCGCGCGCCGCGGCGTGCCGCGCAGCGCGGCGCTCGCGGTCGAGCGCGAACGCTTCGTCGACCTGTTCGACACGAACGATCCGCGCGAAGGCGTGGCCGCGTTTCTCGGCAAGCGCGCGCCGCAATGGCAACCCGATGGAGAGCCGCAACGATGAGCACGCCGGTCAAGACTCATGACAGCGTCGCGCAACCCGCGCCGGAGGTGCTGTTCCGCGTGGTGAACCGCGTGGCGCTCATTACGCTGAACCGGCCGGCCGCGCTCAATGCGTTGTCCTATTCGATGATCGGCGAGCTGGCCGCACACCTCGAACGGTGCCGCACCGATGACCAGATCGTCGCGGTCGTGCTGCGCGGCGCGGGCGAGAAGGGCTTCTGCGCGGGCGGCGACGTGCGCGCGCTGCACCGGATGGTCGCGCAGCGCGAGACGTGGCTGCCGTTCTTCGTCGACGAATACCGGCTCGACTACGCGATCCATGCGTTCCCGAAGCCGGTCGTGGCGCTGATGGACGGCGTGACGATGGGCGGCGGAATGGGGCTTGCGCAAGGGGCGGCGCTGCGCGTCGCGACCGAGCGCAGCAAGATCGCGATGCCGGAGACGCGCATCGGCCTCGTGCCGGACGTCGGCGCGACGCATTTCCTGTCGCGCATGCCGGTCGAACTCGAGCTGTACGTGGGGTTGACGGGCGCGATGCTGTCGGGTGCCGACGCGCTGACCGCGAAGCTCGCCGACCTGTGCGTGCCGTCGTCGTGGCTCGATACGTTCGAGACGCGCATCGAAAGCGTCAGATGGGACGGCGACGTGCTGCCGGCGCTGCGCAAGGTGTTCGAGCCGCCGTGCAACGTCGTGCCGCATTCGGCGCTCGACAGCCAGATGGCGTGGATCGTTCGTCACTTCGACAAGCGCTCGACCGTCGAGCGGATCGTCGCGACGCTGAAGCAGGAGCTTGAACGCGACGAGCTGGCGCGCGAGCATCGCCAATGGCTGCAGGCGACGCTCGACGCACTCACCGGCCATTCGCCGACGATGCTGTGCGTGACGCGCGAAGCGCTGCTGCGCGGCCGTCAGATGACGCTCGCCGAGTCGTTCCGGATGGAACTCGGCATCGTGGCGCGCGCGATCGAGGAGGGCGACTTCTGCGAAGGCGTGCGCGCGCACCTCGTCGACAAGGATCGCAAGCCGCGCTGGGCGCCGGCGTCGCTCGTCGAACTGCGCGCCGAACGCGTGCGGCATTTCCTGACGTCGCCGTGGAAACTGTTCGCACATCCGCTCGCCGATCTTGGCGCGGCGTGAAGTGACGTGATGCACCGACGCGCCTGTGCGGCGCGTCGGCTTCGACCCATTTCCTTTCTGCGCGTCTGCGCTCAGCGCTCGATCATCGGCGGCACCGCCTGCACGAGCGCGTCGATCACGCAGCGCGTCTTGCGCGGCAGGTAGCGCGTTTTCGGCCAGATCGCGCTTACGCGCCGTTGCCGCGAGCGTCGACCCGGCGTTGCGTGTCCGCGTCGACGATCGCACGGATCGTGCTGAATAGCGGCACCGCGTCGGTGTAGCGCCGGCCGTAGCCGAGATTGAACGCGTAGTCGAAATCCGGCGGATTGCTGCCCTGGTTGTGCTGGAGGATCGTTTCGAGCTTGTCGAGTGCCTTCGCGGCGCGCGCTTCCGGTGATGCCGCCGCCTCGTATTCGTCCCACAGTGCGACGATCTCGTCGCGCAGCACGCGATCGAGCCCGGCCGTCAGCGTCAGCAGGTCGTCGCGTTCGTGTGCGTTCTTGTCCGGATGCGCGGCCTGCTCGATCGCGGGGATGTCGCCGTGCAGCGCTTCGCCGAGATCGTGGACGACGCACAGCTTCAGCAGCTTCGTCGTGTCGACGTCGGGTAGCGCATCGGCAAACACGAGCGCCATCAGGCACAGCCGCCAGCTGTGTTCGGCCGTGCTTTCGGCGCGCCCGGTCGACGTATGGCCGCTGCGCAGCACGTCTTTCAGGCATTCGGCTTCGCGCAGGAAATCGAGCCGCGCGTGGATCGTGTCGAGGTTCATGGCAGGGAAGTGCTTGATTCGAGCCCTCAAGCGTACGTCGCGCGCACGCGATGCGTCCACGCATGAAATATGCGCGCCGCGCTTGCTACAACGTTTCGACGAGCCGCGCGGCGGAGCCGTCCGACAGCGTCATCCGTGTCCATCGGCAGGTGCTGCCGCGGATCGGCACGACGCGCGATGCATTTGCGCCGGTCGCGAATTCGACGCTCGGCGGCCCCGCGCGATCGTGCCAGCCAAGCGGGTCGAGCGCGGCTTCCATGCGGACGATTTCCGGCGTCGCGTAGCGCCACAGCGATGTGCCGAGCAACGTCGGCAGCGGCCGCGAGAACTCGGCCGCGCGCGATGGCGAGCAGGCGAGCAGGCGGTGCGTGAGGTCGCACACGAGATGCATGCGGGCCGTGCTGCTCGCGATCAGCCGGGCGAGCGCGTGGTCGCCCGCTGAATCCAGGCGCGCGGCAAGCAGCCGCTCGGCCATCGCGCGCTCGTCGGGCGACATCTGCTGGATGCCGGCTTCCCAGCGCGAAATCGTCGATTGCGCGACGCCGAACAACTCGGCCGCGTGGCTCTGCTTCATGCGATGCAGCGTGCGCCAACGCTTGAGTTGCGGGCCGAGCGGCGGGGTGTGAAGCGGTGAGGCGCGCATGTTCGTGCTCCGTTCGGGATGCGGGCCGCGCTGGCGCCGCGTTGCGAAATGGATCAATCGGCCGTTGTTCCGGGGATGCCTGGATCACGACGACCTTGACGTCGGGCGTCAGGACTCACCGGAATTGTTTTCGCCAGGCTTTCAACCGGCTCCTCCATATCTTATTATTCGGCGAACGCGGAGCGCGCCGGCTGTCATTGTTCATGTTGAAACATGATGCGCCGGTCAGCTCTGGCTTCCGACTTCCGCATCGCACGAATGCGCGGTCGGCACGACGCGGGACACGTGGCCGGCGCGTATCCCGAAAAAACATACGAGGGCGCCATGGTACGACTGGTCTTGCTGCTGCTGGGCATCGAATATCTGCGAACGCGCTCGCGCGGGCTGACCGTGCTGGGCTGGCTGTGGGTCGTCGCGGGCGTCGGCATCTTCGTCGACGCGCTCGACGGTGCGCTGCATTTTCCGATCGAACTGTTCGCCTGGCTGTTCCTGATCGAGGGGCTCGCGACGCTCGCGGTGGCTGGCAGCGGCGTCGGCGGGCAGCGCATCCTGCGCTACGTGAAGGGCATCGCGGTCGTGGTGGCCGCCGGGCTCGTGTTCGCGGGCCATCATCACGGCCACTTCCTCTTGTCGATGATCTTCGGCACGCTGTTCCTCGTCGACGGGCTGCTGCAGTGCACGTCCGCATGGATGGTGCGTTACCGGCGCTGGAACGTTGCATTCGCGTGGGGCGTCGTCGAGATCCTGCTGGCCGTCTTCTTCTATCAGCCGTATCCGACCCACTATGTGGGTACCGTGCCGTATTGCCTCGGCCTGCTGCTGATGTTTGGCGGGATGCACATGCTGAGCCTTGCCGCGCGCGTGCGGCGGCTGACGCGCAATCCCGCGTTCGTCACATCGCCGGCGCCGTCGATCGTGCCCGACATCGACGCGGCGCCCGACAACCCGCGCTTCACGCAATCGGAATGGGACGGCCCGCCGGCCGACCACGAGCACGCGCTGACCGTGCACGTGTGGACGCCGACCGGCACGTCGAAGGCCGAAGCCCAGCGCTATCCGGTGATCGACCGCTACATCGCGGCGGTGGACGTCAACGGCGTGATCTCCACTGGCCATGCGGCGCTGGAGTCGCCCGAGGGCATCTACATCAGCCTCTATCCGGCGGTGGAAATCGATCGTTCTCCGGACGAATTCACGCGGATTCTGCGCGCGACGCGAGAGAACGACGTGCCGGGCCTGTTCCAGCCCGACTATGCGACCGAGTCGAAAGCGTGGTGTCCGTCGACCGTGCGCGTGCGGATCCGCAATTACGATCCGGCGAAGCTGGCCGCATTCTGGTCGTCGTATCGGCAGACCGTCACGTACAACCTCACGCACCGCAACTGCTCGAGCACCGTCTCGAACGCGCTCGAAGCGGCACTCGACGGCGCGGTGTGGCGGCTCAGGGGCACGCGTGCCGGGTGGGGCGCATTCATCCGGCTGCTGCTCACGCCCGAGCTGTGGGTCGCCGCGCAGATCCGCAAGCGTGCGGTGACGATGGCCTGGACGCCCGGCCTCACGCTCGACTATGCGCGCGCGCTCAGCATGCTTGCCGATCCGCGGCCGTTCGCGTGGTGGAAGGTCGCGCGCTCGGCCGTGAAGGCGATCATGGCGTCGCGCCGCGCATGGCGAGCGCAGGACAGCGCGGCACTGTCACCGGGTGAATCGGAAGCCGCGTCGGTGAAATAATCGCGCGGCGCCGGACGAGGCGCCGTGCGCGACAGGCGCCGCCGCCGGACGATCCGGTGTCGTGGCCGGCTATCGGAACTTGCCTGGCGAACAACAATGAACGCCGCGAGCGCGTTCCGCATCCTGATTCCCGTTTGAAGCTCCCCCGTTCCCGATCTCGACGCGGTATGGCTTGCCTGGCCGGGAGGCCGTCATCCTGGGATGCTCCGTCGCAGGATGAAGATGGCGAGAGGGCAGGCCGGCGTCGCAGGCGCAGGAACGTGAGCGTTGGGATCGGTACCGGTGATAACGGGCTCGGCGTTGCGCGACGAATTCCTTCGTCGACCTTCATATTGATGCCACGTTGCGCGGACAACAATCGCGGGCAGACATTCGACAATCTTGCGGCGCATCCCGCGACCGCAAGCCTTTTCCGAGGAAACGCCATGCTCAAGACGCTCGCCCGCGCCGCGGCCGCACTCGCCGTCGCATCCGCCTCGCTGCACGCCGTCGCGCAGACCAGCTACGACTACCTGTTGCTCGCGGCTTCGTGGGAGCCCGGCTTCTGCGCGTCGCACGACACGCCGGAGTGTACGAACCTCGCCGGCACGTACGCGGCGACGAGCCTGTCGCTGCACGGCCTGTGGCCGAACAGGTACGACGGCAACCAGCCGTTCTACTGCGGCGTGCCGCAGAGCGACGTCGATCTCGACAACGCGCACCAGTGGTGCAGCATGGATGCGTATCCGGTCAGCACCGCGACGCGCAACACGCTGTCAACCTACATGCCGGGCGTGGCGTCGTGCCTCGACAAGCACGAATGGTTCAAGCATGGCACCTGCTCGAATTCGGCATCGCCGGACGCATACTGGAACGAGGCGGCCGGCATGGTCAGCCGGCTCGGCAACACGTCGTTCAACGCGTTCCTGCAGGCGAACGCGGGCAGGACCGTGACGCGCAACCAGCTGCTGTCCGCGTTCGAAGGCGCGTTCGGCAGCAATACGCGCAGCGCGGTGTCGCTGAAGTGCACGAAGACCAACGGCGTCAGCTATTTCACGGAAGCGTGGATCGCGGTCAAGACGAATGCGACCACGCAGTTTCCGAGCGCGGCCTCGCTCGTGACGGACGGGAATACGCAGGGGACGTGCCCGACGTCGGGCGTGTATATCGCGAAGTAACGCGCGAAGTTGCGCGGGATGCGCCGGTCGGAAGCGTTCCGGCCGGCGTGGCGCGGGTGTTGCACGTCTATGCGAGCAGCAGCAGTGCGTCGGCGAGCGACAGCACTGTCGTGCGCGTCTCGAACGCCGTCGCGAACAGATGCTCGTGCACGACCTGATCCGGGTCGTAGCAGCAGTCCTTCACCGTATACAGCCGGAAATCCGCATCGCTTGCGTGCGCAACCGACGACAGCACGACGCCGGTCGACGCAATTCCGACGAGGATCAGCGTGTCGATGCCCTGCGCGACGAGCCGTGACTGCAGGTCGGTGCGGAAGAACACGCTCGCGCGATGCGCGACGGTCAGCGGCTCGTGGTCCAGCCGTCCGAGTTCCGGGCATGGGCCGTCGTCGACGAAGAGGCCGAGCTGCTTGATCCCTTGCCCGTTCTTGTTGCGTGGACTGACTTCCGGATAGCCCGGGCTGAAACGGAGATTGGCGAAACACACGTGGACGCCGCCCGCCCGGGCTGCATCGCACAGCTTGCGCGTGTTGGCGAGCAGGGTAGGGGCGACCGATGGAAAGAGACCGAGAATGTCGGTCTGGTAGTGCATCACGACCAGTGCGGTTTTTGCCGGCACGATCGGCGGAATCGGTGTGTGCGTGCGGCCTTCCGCGTTTGCGTGGCGAGTCGTTGCGAGATCTGAAGCGTGTTCCGGTTGCATGACTGATGCTCTCCCATGAGTCATTTCGGTGTCTCAGAAAATCGATCGCTCGTTATACGTCGTCAACCATTCCGATGCAAGCGTGCCGGAACTCGGTCAATACGGTCAGCGGTGCCGGCACGTGGACTCACACGCCGACCAGCTTCATCGAGTTCATTCCTTTTTCGAAACTGAGGATCTTGATGACGCGCCTGAAGTTATAGGCACAGGATGTGCAAGCTCATTTCAGTCGCGACGCGACCAATATTACGGTCTTCGCCTTCGACAAAACGCCCCATCGTCGCATCTCATCGGAACGGGTTGGCTCAGTCTGGGTGATCGAACGCGTTTTTACGCAACCTCGGTCGATTGCTGCCGATAGCCGAATTCCCCGTTGAGCGCGCCGGCACGAGCCGATATTCACCTGCCGCCGTCGTGCCAGCCGACGCGCGCCCAACCTCGCCACCTCAAAAAATCGACCTTCCCGTATAAGTCGTCAACCATTCCAGCGCCAGCGTCCCCGCCAGCGAGTTCCCGTTCGCATCGAGCCCCGGCGCCCATACGCACACGGCCATGTCACCCGGCAGCACCGCGACGATCCCGCCGCCGACACCGCTCTTGGCAGGCAAGCCGACGCGATAAACGAAGTCGCCCGCCGCGTCGTAGGTGCCACAGGTCAACATCAGCGCCGACAACCGCTTCGCCGAACTCGCATCGACGACCCGCTCGCCAGTGACGGGCGCGACGCCGCCGTTCGCGAGAAACAGCGCCGCTTGCGCAAGCTCGACGCAGTTCATCGTGATCGCACACTGGCGGCAATACGCGTCCACCACCGTGTCGGGCGGCATCTGCATGTTCCCGAAGCTCGCCATGAAATGCGCCATCGCGCGGTTGCGTTCCGCGTGCTGCAGTTCCGACAGCGCGACGCGCGAATCGTAGTCGAGGTCGGTCGCGCCGATCAGCCGCCGCACGAACTCGACGAGTGCCGTCTCGGCCTTGACGAAGCGGCGGCACAGCACGTCGGTGACGACCAGCGCGCCGGCGTTGATGAACGGGTTGCGCGGCTTGCCGCGCTCGCTTTCGAGCTGAACGAGCGAATTGAACGCGGTGCCGGACGGCTCGCGGCCGACCCGCTCCCACAGCGCATCGCCCAGCAGCTGGAACGCGAGCGTGCAAGCGAACAGCTTCGAGATGCTCTGGATCGAGAAGCGCTCCTGCGCGTCGCCGACGGTGTAAACGTTTCCGTCCAGCGTCACGACGGCCATCCCGAACTTGTCGGCGGGCACTTTAGCGAGCTCGGGAATGTAGTCGGCGACACGTCCCTGGCCGATCCAGGGGGCGAGTTCGGCATGGATGCGTTCGAGGATCGACTGGTAATTCATCGTGTGTGAGGCAGGGCGGGCGCGCGGCCCGGTTTTCGGAGAGCCCGTATGGAACCGTTTCGGCGCCGATTCGTCAAGCGCGGCGACCATCGCGCCCTTATTCTCCAGATCTTCAAACGGGCAATCGGTGGGCGCAGTATCATGCGGTACGTTTCGACCGATGGCCGGCAGCCGGCGCAGGCCTGCCGCCGCCGCGGTTTCCCCGTACGATCCGACCGTTGCCCATGTCTTTTCGCATCCTGCTCGTCGAAGACGACACCCGCCTGTCCACACTGATCGCCGGCTACCTGCGCAAGAACGACTATGAAGTCGACACTGTGCTGCACGGTGACGCCGCCGTCCCGGCGATCCTGTCCACGCGCCCGGATCTCGTCATTCTCGACGTGAACCTGCCGGGCAAGGACGGCTTCGAGATCTGCCGCGAGGCGCGCAAGGCGTACGACGGCGTGATCATCATGGTGACGGCGCGCGACGAGCCGTTCGACGAACTGCTCGGCCTCGAATTCGGCGCAGACGACTACGTGCACAAGCCGGTCGAGCCGCGCATCCTGCTCGCGCGGATCAAGGCGCAACTGCGCCGCGTCCCCGCGCGCGCGGCCGAGGGTGCCGCGCCGCAGCCGGAGCGCTACACGTTCGGCCAGTTCTCGATCGACCGCACCGACCGTTCGGTCGTGCTGCCGGGCGGCGGCTCGCCGGACCTCACGTCGGCCGAGTTCGACCTGCTGTGGGTGCTGGTGTGCCATGCGGGAGAAGTCGTCAGCCGTGACGACCTGATGCTGCAGCTGCGCGGCGTCGAGTTCGACGGTCTCGACCGCACGATCGACGGGCGCATCTCGAAGCTGCGCCGCAAGCTGCATGACGATGCGGGCAACCCGCAGCGGATCAAGACGATCCGCAGCAAGGGTTACCAGTTCAGCAAGCATGCGTGGGAATGACGCCGGCCCGGCACGACGCCGTCGGCCGCCGCATCCCCGCATCGCACGATAGCCGGAAGCCGCGATGATCCGACGCACCCGTTCGCACCCCGATGCAGCGCCGCTTTCGGCGCCGCGCTATGTCAGATGGCGCTGGCTGCATTTCCGCCGCGCGTGGACCGACACGCGCGCCGACCGCATTCCGAGCTGGTCGCGCCTGTACGTGCGGACCTACCTGCATCTGCTCGGCCTCGTGCTGCTGACCGCGCTCGTGCCGGCGCTCGCGCTGTGCGTCGTGCTGTCGCCGGAAGTCGTGTGGCACGCGTTCGACGCGCTGCCGGGCGATATCTGGATCGTGCTGGCGTTCGTGTTCGCAGCGCCCGCGCTCGCCGCATATCGGTGGATGCGGCCGGTCTGGTCGGATCTCGTGATGGTGCGCGAGCGCGCGATCGACTTCACCGGCGGCCGCTTCAACACGCGCGCGCGGGAGTCGCACAGCGTGATCATCGGCCCGCTCGCGCGCACGCTGAATGCGCTCGCGATGCGCATGGAGCGGCTGATCGCGGCGCAGCGCGACCTGACGAACGGGATCTCGCACGAGCTGCGCACGCCGCTCGCGCGCGTGCGCTTCGCGCTCGAGATGCTGCGCGAACCGGGCTCCGCCGCCGAATACCACGGTGCGCTGGAGAGCATCGCGCAGGACGTGACCGAGCTCGAGGAGCTGATCGACATGAGCCTCACGTATGCGCGGCTCGAATACAGCTCGCTGCAGTCGAACCTCGAACTGACCGCGCCGGTCGCGTGGTTCGAGCACCAGGTCAGCGACGCGCAACTGCTGTATCCGGAGCGCGCGATCGAGTCGCGCATCGCGATCGCGTCGGACCTGCGCGTGAAGATGGACCGGCGGCTGATGTCGTACGCGATGCGCAACCTGCTGCGCAACGCGAGCAAATATGCGGCGTCGCGGATCGTGGTCGGGATCGCGCTCGAGCACGGCAACATCGCGATCTTCGTCGAGGACGACGGCCCGGGCGTGCCGGAGAGCGAGCGCGAGCGGATCTTCGACGCGTTCGTGCGCCTCGACCGCCGCACCGGCGGCTACGGGCTCGGCCTCGCGATCACGCGGCAGGTGCTCCACGCGCACAACGGCCGGATCGCGGTGGTCGATCCGGTCGAACTCGGCGGCGCGCGCTTCGAGATCAGCTGGCCGATCTGAGCGCCGTCAGTACGTGCGGCCGAGCTGCAGGTAGATGTTGCGCCGGCCGCCCGGCGCGAGCGCGACACCCATGTACAGCGGACCGAATGCGGTCGACAGGCTCGTGAAGAACGTGTAGCTCTGCTTGAGCGTGCCGCCGCCGACCTTCACGCCGCTCGACCACACATTGCCGACTTCCGCGCTGGCGCCGACCGACAGCGCCTTGATCGGGGACGCGTTGAACGTCATCAGCTGGTTCATGTACGTCACGTTACCGTACGCGAGTTCATTGCCGGTCAGCTGGTCGGCCGCATACGCGGCCAGATGCTGGAACCCGCCGAGCGTGAAGTTGAACGCGTTGATCAGGTTGGTGCCGCCGATGCTCTTGCCGCCCTCGATCGTTGCACTGACGCTGTGCCGGCCGAACTGCTGCGCGATCATCGCCTTGCCGTAGAGCTCGGTGTAAGGCGTGTTCGACGTATCGGCGAGGTCCTCCGCGGACTGGCTGTTGTGCGACCACAGCGACCGTTCGACACGGAATTCGCCGTAGTAGCCGCGGCGCGGGAACATCGGATCGTCGAGCTGATCGATGACGAGCCGCGCCCGCGCGGTCAGCGCCTGCGACGTGAAGCTCGGCCATATCAGCGTCGAGCTGCCGTCATCGAACGGGAACGGCAGGTTGTAGTTCGGCGAGCCGTGCCCGGTCGCGTAGCCGATACCCATCCGGAAGTCGCCGAGCCGGGCGATCGGCAGGCCGAAGTCGAGCCCGGTGCGCGCCGTCTGCATCAAGTACTGATTCAGCTTCACCTCGCCGCTGTTGTCGTACAGGTTCACGTAGCGACGCTGATATTCCGCGTAGGGCGAAATGTACAAGCCGTATGCGGCCGGCAACGGCTGGCGCAATTCGACGCGCGCCGACTGCAGATCGCTGCCGATCGTCGTGTCCGCGCGGAACTCGAGGCCCGATTCGGTGAGCCACGGCCGCCGGTAGCCGATGTGCAGGCGGAAGCCGCCCTCGTCGGTCGAGCTGCTCGACATCCCGACGCCGAACAGCAGGAAATTCGGCCCCCAGTATTTCTCCCGCGCATCGATCTCGAGCACATTCTCGTCGCCGTGGCTCACGATCTGCTGCGTCACGCTCTCGAAATTGCCGCCGGTCGTCAGCCCGAGCAGGTCCTGGCTGACGGTTGCCGGATCGTAGGTGTCGCCCGGTTTCACGTGCAGCGCGTCGCTGACGACGCGCTTCGGCACGCCGCCGGTCGTCTTGATCTCGACCCGCGTGATGCGGATCGGCGGCGGCAGCGGCTGCGCATGCGCGGACCGGTAGGCCGCGTACTGTTCCGGCGTGAGCGCGAAGTGCCTGAGCCGCGGGAGCGCCGCGGTCGCGGCGGCCGCGCCGGCGGCGATCGCCTGCTTCGCGTTCTGGAAATCGGTGAACGCGAGCGCGCCGAGGTCGGGCGTGAGCAGCACGTCCTGCGCGGCGAGTTGCTTGCGCTGCAACGTCACGTTCTGGCGAATCAGGATGCCGACCATCTGCTGCATCACGTCGGCCGGCGACGCGAGCGCGTCCAGCGGGCGCAGCGGCGAGCCGATGTCGACGGCGATCACGACCTTCGCACCCATCTGCCGCGCGGTGTCGACCGGCAGGTTGCTCACGAGGCCGCCGTCGACGAGCGCGCGGCCGTTGATCTCGGCCGGCGCGAACAGGCCGGGCATCGCCATGCTCGCGCGGATCGCGAGCGGCAGCGAGCCGCGGTCCAGCACGACCATCTGGCCCGTCTGCAGATCGGTTGCGACCGCGCGATACGGGATCGGCAACTGGTCGAACGGCTGATTGGTCGGCACGGCGGCCGTCCAGTTCGCGAGCAGCGCTTGCAGCCGGTTGCCCTGCACGAGGCCGACCGGCGCCTTCACGCCTTTCTTGCCGAAGCCCAGTGTAAGGCTGTTGATGTACAGTCGCTCGTCCTCGCGGCTGCTTTGCGGCAGGTCCGCGCGGTCGGTCACGTCGAACGCGATGTCGGCCAGGTTCACTTCCGACAGCTGCTTCTGCATCTCGTCGGCGGCCATTCCGCTCGCATACAGGCCGCCGACCACGGCGCCCATGCTGGTGCCGGCGATGCAATCGATCGGAATGCGGTTCTCCTCGAGCACTTTCAGCACGCCCAGGTGGGCGTACCCGCGGGCGCCGCCGCCGGACAGCACGAGGCCGATCGCCGGCCGGCCGGCCGGACCGCCGTCGGCGTTGCAGGTCGGCGCGGGCCTGGCGGCGGGGGCCGCGGCCGTCGTGACGGGGGCGGCCGGCGCGGCGGAAGCGGCCGCCGTCGCGGTGCGGGGGGCGGTGTCGGCTGCCGGCAAGGGCTGCGCGGCAACGGTGCAGCACCAGAGCGCAACGAGCGTTGCGCCCAGTTGGCGCATCCCGAGCCAGCGGGGAAAAGCGGTCGCTGTCATGGAGGAATACCTTGCGTGATCGGGCGTCGGACGCCTGCCGGGAGCAGGCAAGACCGAGAGATTACCGTGTTTTACAAGCGCGACGCGAGAGGCCGGTGCGTAGCCGCGGACCTGCCGAAACACACATTCGGCAATCTCGTCGCGAAAAAATCATCGGAATTGTCTAAAGTACCGGAACGATTTGCCGCTAAGTCCATGATGGGGCGGTAAAAGCGCGCCGCGGAGACGCGGCCTGGCCGTTTCGGCCGGTTTGTTCAAAAAAAGGCTTGATATGTCGACACCGCTGTTCGGAAAGTTGTTTGCGCAACCCGTTGCGATCGACCCTGGAACGGCGAGTACGCGGATTTATACGCACGAGCGCGGCGTGGTGCTGAACCAGCCGTCGGTCGTCTGCTTTCGCAAGGGCGGCGCGATGGACGCGCGACCGACGCTCGAAGCGGTCGGCGAGCGCGCGAAGGCGCTGCTCGGCCGTGAGCCGGGGCATCTGGAGGCCGTGCGGCCCATGCGGCACGGCGTGATCGCCGATGCGCACGCCGCCGAGCAGATGATCCGCCGCTTCATCGACATGTCGCGCACGCGTTCGCGTTTCGGCCGCCGCGTCGAGGTCACGCTGTGCGTGCCGTCGGACGCGACGGCGGTCGAGCGCCGCGCGATCCGCGAGGCCGCGTTCGCGGCCGGTGTATCGGACGTCGAACTGATCGAGGAAGCGCTCGCCGCCGGGCTTGGCGCGGGCCTGCCGGTGACCGAGCCGGTTGGCTCGATGGTGATCGATATCGGTGGCGGGACGACCGAAGTTGCCGTGATCGCGCTCGGCGGCATCGTCTACCGCGAGGCGATCCGCGTGGGCGGCAACCAGTTCGACGCGGCGATCGTCAACCACGTGCGCAACCTGTACGGCGTGCTGCTCGGCGAGCAGACCGCCGAGCGCGTGAAGAATACGATCGGCTCGGCAACCAGCGCGGTGCCGCGCACGTCGACGCGCGCGATTGGGCGCGGCGTCGCGGACGGCCTGCCGCGGTCGATCGAGTTGTCCAACCACGACGTGGCGGACGCACTGGCCGCACCGCTCAAGCAGGTGATCGGCGCGGTGAAGTCGGTACTGGAAAATGCGCCGGCCGAACTCCTGACCGACATCGCGCATCGCGGCGTGGTGCTCACGGGCGGCGGCGCGCTGCTCGCCGACCTCGAACGCCTGCTGCGCGACGAGACCGGACTGACTGCGCGGATCGCCGACGAGCCGGCCACCTGCGCGGTGCGCGGCGCGGGGGAGGCGAAGGGGCGGCTCGCGACGTGTCCGGTGGATTGACGCCGGCTGGGCCGGCGCATTGGCGTTCCTTGCCGGCCTTTCGAACCCCGAATCTCCCGCATGCCGAACGTCGTCCGGGTTCTCCGGACACGCTCGGCACGTCGTGTCGACCTCGTTACCTGGACAGGCGCGAGCGCGCCGTGGCAGCATGCCGGGCCGTGTGCCGTGCAAACCGGCGGCACGCTTCTCCAGGAGTCCGATACCTTTGAACCAGCGTTTCAAGCGGGGCCGTGCGGCCCGGATCGGCCGTGTCCTGGCCGCGTTCGCGTGTTTGTGGATTGTCGCGGCCGTTGTGCTCGTCGGAACCGGGATGCGGATGCCGAGCGAGCCGGCCGACGTCGCGGTGATCTTCGGCAATGCGCTCGACGACGGCGGTGCGCCGAAACCGGTGCTTGCGGCGCGGCTCGATGTCGGCGTGCGCTGTTATCGCACCGGGCAGTGCCCGGCGTTCCTCGTCAGCGGCGCGATCGACGGCCCCGGGCTGAACGAGGCGACCGCGATGCGCGACTATCTGGTCGCGCGCGGCGTGCCGGCCGACCGGATCGCCGTCGACGACCAGGGCGACAACACGCTCGCGACCGCGCAGCACACGCACGCGTACATGCAGGCGCACCGGATGTCGCGCGTGCTGATCGTCAGCCAGTATTACCATCTCGCGCGGGCGCGCCTCGCGTTCGAGCGGGTCGGCATCGCGCCCGCGAACATTTTCGCCGCGTATCCACACAGCTTCCAGTGGCGGGATATCTATTCGAGCTGGCGGGAAGTGCCCGCATACGCGATCTATGCGCTGCGCCTGTGGCTCGATCCCGATGCACGGCCCAAGTCGTTCCGGCCGATGCTTTATCTGATGAGCCTGTTTTCATAACACGGCGTTCCGGCCGGGATTCGGTCGATTTTACGGCTTTCATTTTCATTTCCAAATGCCGCCTTCGCGTGGGCCGGATCCGAAACTGTCGGGAAGCATGTTGAAAATCCGCGCTTTCAATTTGGCAAATGAAATGGATCCGGATTATCGAACCGACTGCCGCAGGCGTCACTTATATTGCACCGCGAAAATCAGCCGCCTATGAGGTATCGGCATTTTCAGGGATCGAGCTCCGTCGGCAGCTTCGCGCCGGATTTGACGGAGTGACCGGGAGATGCGCGGAAACCCATCACTTCGCGCATTTCATCAAGTAAAAAATACGTATTCTATTGACCCTTCTCAGATAACCAAACATCGACTGGAAAACCATGTTTTTTTGATATAGCCTTGTCTGACAAAAGCAGGGGCAGTAATCAAATCAACCAGAAAGTCGCTGCATAAAAACAAGGGTCACGATCATGGCATCCGGTTAGTTTTGCATCCTCAAACGAGAATCGATTAACCAATAATTCATCCACGAATAAACCGACGTCGTTCCGCGACCGCCGGAGGGCACGCTTGCGTCCCGGATTTTCCGCTGTCGCCGGTCCGATTCAGCGTCCATGCCGATCACGAGGGGAAGCATGAACATTGCGCATTCGAAGAAGAGCGGGGAGCCGTTTCCGAGATTCCTGTTGCCGACGGGGGTTTTTCTGGCATTGTCCGGCGCGGGCATCGTTCCCGCGTACGCGACCTGCAGCACGGCAGGCACCACGGTGACCTGCTCGGGCGTCGCGAATCCGCTGGCGCCGAGCTATGCAAACAGCGCCAACAACCTGAACGTCACCGTCAATCCCGGCGCGAGCGTCGGCGTGCTGCTGGGCGTCGGCGGCACCGCGATGTCGCTGACCGGCAGCGGCGTCACGCTGACCAACAACGGCACGATCGATCCTTCGGCGCTCGGCTCGGGGCTCGGCGTGCTGTCGAGTGGCACGGTGGTCGGCAATGCGTCGGCGAGCACCACGACCGTCACCAACAACGGCACGATGATGGGCTCGACCGGCGTCGCGATCAGCGGCGTGACGGGCATGGCGCTGTCGGTCCAGAACGGCACGGGCGGCGTCTCCAGCATCACGAACACCGGCGTGATCGGCTCCACCCCGCTGGTGGGTGCGACGCTGTCCGGCGCGGACGCGCCCGTGGTTGCCGCTTACGGTGGCGGCCAGGTCAACATGTCGAACAGCGGAACGATCACCGGGCGCGTGTCGCTCGGCTCGAGCGGCACGCCCGGGCTCGGCAACACGTTCGTCAACTCCGGCACGATCAACGGCGGCGTGTCGATGGGCGCCAACAGCACGAACACGTTCACCGCGGTCACCGGCTCGTCGGTCAATACGGCGGGCGGCACGGGCGGCGCGTTCAACATCACGGTCGGCCCCTTCACGCTCGGCGTCGCGGCGACCGGCGTCGTCGACGGCGGCGCGGGCGGCAACAACACGCTGGTGCTGCAGCAGGGCGCTACGGCGAACGGCACGATCGCGGTCAACGATTACATCAACTTCAATCATCTCGACGTTACGAGCGGCAACTGGACCATCAACGGCGCATCGACCGCGCAGGACGCGACGCTCGCGGGCGGCGTCGCAATCATCAACGACAACGCGTCGCTCGGCACGGGCACCGTCACGGCCACTGGCGGCGCGCTGCAGGCGGGCACGGCCGGGCTGAACGTCGCCAACAACGTGGATCTCGGCGCGGGCGGGCTGACGGTGCAGGGCGCGACCGGGCTCACGCTGTCGGGCACGGTGACGGGTAGCGGCACACTGACGAAGAACGACGGCGGCACGCTGACGATGTCGGGTGCGAGCACGTATACGGGGGGCACGAACCTGAACGGCGGCGGCCTGGTGGTCGGCAGCAACACGGCGCTCGGCGCGGGCGCGCTGAACGTCAATGCGGCGGCGTCGCTCGACGCGAGCACGAACGTGACGCTCGGCAACGCGATCAATCTCGCCACCGGCACGACGCTGACGGTCGGTGGCAGCAACGCGCTTGCGCTGTCCGGCGCGATCGCCGGCGCCGGCAGCCTCGTGAAGGACGGCGCGGCGACGCTGACGCTGAACGGCACGAACACGTACACGGGCGACACGACGATCAACGCCGGCACGCTCGCGCTCGGTACGGGCGGCAGCCTCGCGGCGACCGGCACGGTGAACCTGACCGGCGCGGGTGCGACGTTCGACCTGAGCGGCGCGTCGGGCTCACGGACGATCGGCGCGCTGGCGGGAGCGGCCGGCACGAACGTGAACCTGGGCAGCACTTCGCTGACGCTCAACGGCACCATCAATGCGACCTACGCGGGCACGATCGGCGGCGCGGGCAGCGTGACGCTGTCGGGCCCCGGAACGCAATCGCTGACCGGCACGAACGTCTACACCGGCGGCACGAACCTGAACGGCGGCAACCTGGCCGTCGGCAGCAACACGGCGCTGGGCTTGGGCGCGGTGAACGTCAACGGCTCGTCGACGCTCGATGCGACCGCCAACGTGTCGCTCGCGAACGGCATCAACGTTGCCACGGGCACGACGCTGACACTGGTCGGCAGCACCGATCTCGGGCTCGGCGGCACGATCTCAGGCGGCGGCGGGCTCGTGAAGAACGGCGCGGCGACGCTGACGCTGAACGCCGCGAACAACTACACGGGCGGCACGACGCTGAACGCCGGCGTCCTCGCGCTCGGCAATGCCGCGGCCCTCGGTTCCGGCACGCTGACCGTCGGCGGCCCGGCGACGCTCGATGCGACCACGAACCTGTCGATCGGCAACGCGATCGATCTCGGCGCGAGCACGGCGCTCACACTGGGCGGCAGCAACGCACTCGTGCTGGGCGGCGTGATCTCCGGCACGGGTGCGCTCGTGAAGGCCGGCGCGGCGACCACGACGCTGACGGGCGCGAACACGTATACAGGCGGCACGACGATCAACGCCGGCACACTGGCGATCGGCGCGGGCGGCAGCCTGGCGGCGACCGGCGCGATGAATCTCGCGAACGCGGGCGCGGCGCTCGACCTGAGCGCTGCGACGGTGCCGCAGTCGATCGGCGCGCTGGACGGGGTGGCGGGCACGAACGTGAATCTCGGCGCCAATACGCTGACGCTGGGCGGGACGGCCGGCGGCACGTTCAGCGGTGCGATCGGCGGCACCGGCAGCGTGACGCTGGCCGGCACCGGCACGCAGACGCTGAACGGCGCAAGCACCTATTCGGGCGGCACGAACCTCAACAGTGGCAGCCTGGTGCTCGGCAACGCATCGGCACTCGGCACCGGCGCGCTGAACGTCGGCGGTACGGCTACGCTCGATACGAACGCGAACCTGTCGGTCACCAACGCAGTCGATCTCGGCGCGGGCGCAACGCTGACGCTCGGCGGCAGCAACGCGCTCGGATTGAGCGGCGCGATCTCCGGCGCGGGCGCGCTCGTGAAGGACGGCGCGGCGACCACGACGCTGACGGGCGCGAACACGTACACCGGCGGCACGACGATCAATGCGGGCACGCTGGCGCTCGGGGCGGGCGGCAGCCTGGCGGCGACCGGCGCGATGAATCTCGCGAACGCGGGCGCGACGCTCGATCTGAGCAGTGCGTCGGGTGCGCAAACGCTCGGCGCGCTGTCGGGCGTGAGCGGCACGAACGTGAATCTCGGCGCCAACGCGCTGACGCTGGGCGGGACGGGCAGCGGCACGTTCAGCGGTGCGATCGGCGGGACCGGCAGCCTGACGCTGGCCGGCACCGGCACGCAGACGCTGAACGGCGCAAGCACCTATTCGGGCGGCACGAGCCTCAACAGTGGCGGCCTGGTGCTCGGCAACGCATCGGCACTCGGTACCGGCGCGCTGAACGTCGGCGGTGCGGCCACGCTCGATACGAACGCAAACCTCTCGATGACGAATGCGGTCGCTCTCGGCACGAGCGCGACGCTGACGCTCGGCGGCAGCAATGCGCTCGGATTGAGCGGCGCGATCTCCGGCACGGGTGCGCTCGTGAAGGACGGCGCGGCGACCACGATGCTGACGGGCGCGAACACGTACACCGGTGGCACGACGATCAACGCGGGCACGCTGGCGCTCGGGGCGGGCGGCAGCCTGGCGGCGGCCGGCACGGTGAACCTCGCCGGCACCGCCGCGACGCTCGACCTGAGCGGCGCGTCGGGTGCGCAAACGCTCGGTGCGCTGTCGGGCGTGGCCGGCAGCAACGTGAGTCTCGGCGGCAACGCGCTGACGTTGGGCGGAACCGCCAGCGGCGCGTTCGGCGGGGTGATCGGCGGCACCGGCGGCCTGACGGTCGCGGGCACCGGCATTCAGACGCTGACCGGCAGCAACACGTACACGGGCGGCACGACGATCGCGGCGGGTGGCACGCTTCAGCTCGGCAACGGCGGCACGTCGGGCAGCGTGGTCGGCAACGTCGTCGACAACGGCGCGCTGATCTTCAACCAGTCCGCCAACGTGACGCTCGCGAGCGTGCTGTCCGGCACCGGCTCGCTGACCCAGGCCGGCAGCGGACAGCTGACGCTGACTGGCACCAGTACGCTGAGCGGCCACACCACCGTCGCCGCGGGCACGCTCGCCGTCGACGGTTCGCTCGGCCAGTCGACCGTGACCGTGCAGAACGGCGCGACGCTGACGGGCACCGGCACGGTCGGCGGCCTCGTCGTGCAGAGCGGCGCGTTCGCGGCCGTGTCGCAGCCGGGCGCGGCGCTGAACGTCGCCGGCAACGTCACGTTCCAGCCGGGCTCGACGCTGCAGGTCGCGGTCACGCCGCAGCAGGCGGGCAGCGTCGCGGCGAGCGGCACGGCCACGCTGAACGGCGGCACCGTGCAGGTGCTCGCGAACCAGGCCAGCTATCAGCCGACCACGAAGTACACGATCCTCAGCGCGTCGTCGGGCGTGCAGGGCACGTTCAGTCAGGTGAATTCGAACTACGCGTTCCTGATGCCGACGCTCAGCTACGATCCGGACCACGTGTACCTGCAACTGGTCGCGAACGGCACGTCGCTGACCGATGTCGCGACGACGCCGAACCAGCGCGCGGTCGCGACCGCGATCGGTGCGCTCGGTGCGGGCAACCCGCTGTACGACACGGTGCTGACGACCGATGCGGCCACCGCGCGCCGGGCGTACGGGATGCTCGACGGCGAACTGCAGGCGAGCCTGAAGAGCATGCTGCTGCTCGACAGCCGCTACGTGCGCGATGCCGTGACCGATCGCGTGCGCCAGGGCCTCGCGCCCGCATCGGGGCCGCTCGCGGCGCTGTCGTCGGGCGGCGCCGCGCTGTGCGGCGACAACACGGCCGGTGTCACCGACCCGACGTTGCCGCCGGAACGCCGGATCGGCTCGCGGGCCGGCTGCCATGGCGGCACGCCTTATCAGCCGGTTGTCTGGGGGCAGGCATTCGGCGGCCGCAGCAGGCTCGCGGGCGACGGCAACACGTCGGCGATCAACCGCAGCATGACGGGCTTCATCGCCGGTGCCGACATGGCGCTCAACGACAAGTGGCGTGCCGGCCTGGCCGCCGGCGTCACGCACAGCTCGCTCGACAACGACCTGAGTTCGTCGGCGTCGGTCAACAGCTACTACCTGTCGCTGTACGGCGGCGCGCAGTACGGTGCGCTCGGCGTGCGCGGCGGCGCGTCGTACACGTGGTATCGGATCAACAGCGACCGCTATCCGGGCTTCGCGGGCTTCTCCGACCACGATTCGGCCGGCTACGACGCGAATTCCGCGCAGGTGTTCGGCGAAGTCGGCTACGCGCTGCCGGTCGGGCCGGTTGCGCTCGAACCGTTCGCGGGTCTTGCCTACGTGAACCTGCATACCGATGGCTATACGGAAAGCGGCGGTGCGGCCGCGCTGCGGGCCGGCGGCCAGACGACCCACGTCGGTTTTTCGACGCTCGGCGTGCGTGCCGCGTCGCAGTTCGGCACGTTCACCGCGCGCGGGACGGTCGGCTGGCGGCACGCGTTCGGCAATGTGCAGCCGTCGTCGGCGTTCACCTTCGCGAACGGCGGTACGTCGTTCCAGGTATCGGGCGTGCCGATTGCTCGCGACAGCGCGGTGCTCGAAGCGGGCATCGACGCGACCATCACGAAGCGCCTGACACTCGGCCTCACGTTCAGCGGCCAGTACGGCAGCGGCGTGCGTGACAACGCGGTGCTCGGCAACATCCTGTGGAAGTTCTGATCGTCGCCTGATGTGCCTGTGCGCGGCCCGGTGCGGCGGTGGCAACGCCGCGGGGACCGCGTCTTTTTCGTCGCTGCGCGCCCCCCCGGTTCTGGCCTATCCTGTGCGAAACACGCGACGCGCACCGCGCGTTGCGCCTCGACACAGGAGCATCGATGCCGAATCACGCCGAAGCCACCACGACGCAGGCGCCGCAAGTCGCGCCGGTTCCCCCGACCCAGGCGACGGGCCCCGCGTTCATCGCGCCCGAAGCCGATCCGCAGGCACTCGCACGCAACAACCAGTACGTATTGAAATCCGGCGACGCATTCGTGGTCAGCGATGCGCTCGGCGACATCGGCGGCCATGACGACGGCCTGTTCGTCGACGACATGCGCGTGCTGTCGACATGGCGTTTGACCTTCGGCGGCCGCGCGCCGTCGCTGCTGTCGGGCGCGACGAGCGCGGACAACGCGTCGTTTACCGCACACCTGACGAACCGCCCGCTGCCGCCGCTCGGCGGCCGCGAGACGCCCGAGGGCGTGATCCACATCGAACGGATGCGCGTGCTCGCGGGCGACGTGCTGCACGAAGCGCTGACGCTGACGAACTACGGCGCGAGCGAGGCCGAGGTGCCGCTGTCGCTGTCGTTCGCGGCGGATTTCAAGGACATGTTCGAAGTGCGCGGCACGCAGCGCCCGAAGCGCGGCACGGTGGCCGCGCCGCGCGTCGACGCCGGTGCGGTGCGGCTGCGTTACGACGGCCTCGACAAGGTCGAGCGCAACGTGACCGTGCATTTCTCGCCGGCACCCGACGCGCTCTCGGTCGATCGCGCCGATTACACGCTGACGATCGCCGCGCAGGCGTGCGTGTCGATCTACCTGACCGTCGACGCGACGCTCGGCCCGGCGCGCGACGGGGAAGGCCCGGGATGCGGCCGCGTCGCGCTGCGCACCGCGCTCGTCGGCGTGCATCGCGAGATGCGTTCGCGGCGCGAGGCGATGGCGCGCGTGAACACCAGCAATCCGCTGTTCGACGCATGGCTCGACCGGTCGCTCGCCGATCTCGGGCTGCTCACGACGCAGCTCGACACCGGGCCGTATCCGTATGCGGGCATTCCATGGTTCTCGACGCCGTTCGGCCGCGACGCGGTGATCACGTCGCTGCAGATGCTGTGGCTGCAGCCGTCGCTCGCGCGCGGCGTGCTGCGCTTTCTCGCGGAGCACCAGGCGCGCGAGACGTCCGCGTTCCGCGATGCGGAGCCCGGCAAGATCATGCACGAATTCCGCCGCAGCGAGATGGCTGCGACGGGCGAGGTGCCGTTCGCGCTGTATTACGGCGGCGTCGATACGACCCCGCTGTTCCTCGTGCTCGCGGGGGCGTACGTCGAACACACCGGCGACGATGCGCTGATCGACGAGCTGTGGCCCGCGCTCGAGCGCGCCGCGCAGTGGGTGATCGACAAGTGCGACCGCAATCCGTACGGGCTGCTCGATTACCAGCGCACGTCGGAGCGCGGCCTCGCGAACCAGGGCTGGAAGGATAGCCACGATTCGGTGTTCCACGCGGACGGCCGCTTCCCCGACGGCCCGATCGCGCTCGTCGAAGTTCAGGCGTATGCGTGCGCGGCGCTCGACGCGATGTCGATGTGCTCGCACCGGCGCGGACACGCGGCTGACGCGACGCGCTATGCGTTGCGCGCGAAGACGCTGCGCGACCAGGTCGAGGCACTGTTCTGGATGCCGGAGTCCGAGTTCTACGGGATCGCGCTCGACGGTCACGGTGACTTGTGCCGCGTGCTGGCGTCGAACGCAGGCCATCTGCTCGCGTTCGGACTGCCCGACGCCGGGCGCGGCGCGGCGGTCGCCAGCGTGCTCGGCTCGACGCTGTTCCAGACGGGTTGGGGCATTCGCACGCTCGCGGCCGGCCAGCCGCGCTTCAATCCGATGGCCTATCACAACGGTTCGGTGTGGCCGCACGACAATGCGCTGATCGCGCGCGGGCTCGCGCGCTACGGCGACAAGACGGCGGCGGTGAACCTGCTGCGCGCGCTGTTCGAAGCCGCGGTCAGCTTCGAGATGCGGCTGCCGGAGCTGTTCTGCGGGTTCCCGCGCCGGCGCGGCGAGCCGCCGACGGCGTATCCGGTCGCGTGCCTGCCGCAGGCGTGGGCGGCCGGTGCGCCGTTCATGATGCTGCAGGCCTGTCTCGGCGTGAGCGTCGACGCGGCGCGCCACGAAGTGCGTGTCGAACGCCCGACGCTGCCCGAAGGCGTCGACTGGCTGCGCATCGACGAACTGCGGGTCGGCGACGAGACCGTATCGCTGACGTTCCGGCGCGTCGACGGCCAGGTGTTCGCGGCGGCCGCGCAGCCGGGGCGGGTGAAGGTGGTCGCGGTGCTGTAATGATGCGGCAGCCTGCACGGACGTTGCGCGATGTCGCGCCACGTCCGCGCGCAGCGGCATAGAATCGTGACATGACCCTTGAACGATGGCGGAGGCACCTACGATGACGACCGATAAACGGCCCGACGACGGCGAGCAGAAGCTCGAGAATCTGGAAGCGGCGGTCGACCACCTGCACAAGTCGATCGAGTCGCAGAGCATCGCGGCTGGCGCGGCGAAGGGCATCCTGTTCAGCCTGATCGAAACGCTCGGCGCGCTGATCGGCGATCCCGACCTGCCCGAACATGCGCGCTCCGGATACGAGGCGCTGCGCGACAAGGCGAGCGAATTGCGCAGCGGGCTCGACCGGCATTGATGAACCGGCAGCGCCGGCGTCGGCCGCACGGCCTGCGCCGGTGCTGCACAACCTTGCGCGGCGCGCACAAAACCCCGTGCGCTCAATGAGTTAGCCGGCCGGTGCGCAGGATATCCACAAGCTTGCCAACACAATCTGTGGAGAACCGTCCGGCCCCCGTGCCGGTGCGCAGGGTGCGCGCCGCGAGGTCGCAAACGATGCCGCGTCATTGACCTGTCTGGCTCGATCTACTGAATCCCCTTTTGTATCAGGATGTTACGCGTCACATTGGTGGAATATCCACAGGCTTGCCAACAAAATCTGTGGATAAGTCTGACGTGATTGCTTCCTGATGGTTGAGGATCCGCCGCGCGGCGGCCGTTGCGTTCAAGCTCCAGATGGCACGGGCTGCCCGATACGTGCATCGGCGCGGTAATTCGTGCGCGATCAACGGGTTAGGCCCCGGGTACCCAGGATATCCACATCCTTGCCAACAAAATCTGTGGACAAGCAGGGCCTCATCATTCGACCGGCGCCGCGTCGGCCGCTTCCCCGACGATCCAGTCGCGAAACAGCGTCATTGCCGGCGTGAGCGGCTTCGACTTCAGCGACGTGAGCCAGTAGCCGCCCGCGCGCACGTCGATGTCGAGCGGCCGCGCGAGCAGGCCGAGCTGCAGTTCGCGCACAAACATGCTGGCCGGCGCGAGCGCGATGCCCGCGCCCTGCATCGCGGCCTCGACCATCAGTCGCGACGAATCGAACACCGGCCCGTTCACTGGCCACGGTTCGAGCTGCGCGGCGTCGAACCAGCCGAGCCATTCGTCGGTGCGGTACGAGCGCAGCAGCGTTTCGTTCGCGAGATCGGTCGGCCGTGCGAGGCGCCGCGCGATCTCCGGCGCGCACAGCGCGGTGAGCGGTGCGTCAAGCAGCCGCTCGTTGCGCGTCGCCGGCCAGTTGCCTTCCCCGAAGCGGATCGCGAAATCGAGGCCCTCGGCAGCGAGGTCGACGACGTTGTTGTTGGTCCGCAGCCGCAGCTCGACGAACGGGTGCGTGTCGCCGAAGCGCTTCAGCCGTGGCATTAGCCAGCCTATGGCAAAGGTGCCGACCGCGCCGAGCGTCAGCACCTCGTGGAAGCGTCCGCCCTCGAATTGCTTGAGCACGGTCTCGATCCGGCTGAATGCGTCGCTGAGCACCGGCAGCAGCGCGCGCCCTTCGTCGGTGAGCCCGAGGCCGCGCGGCAGCCGCGTGAACAGCGCGCAGCCGAGCCGCTCCTCGAGCGAGCGCACCTGCTGGCTCACGGCAGCCTGGGTCACGCTCAGCTCGAGGCCGGCACGCGTGAAGTTCAGGTGGCGCGCCGACGATTCGAATGCGCGCAACGCATTGAGCGGAAGATGAGGGCGGAGCTTAGTCATAAGAATTTCTTGTGTCAGCGCTCAATTATCGTTGCTTGTCAGGCAACCGTAAAGTCACGATAGTGCTGTCTCGCCGGCCGGCCGTTTCGCATCCATTCCACCACGAGAGACACGACATGACCTACTCATCGCAACGTCGAACCCTGTTGCTGGCCGCCGCGACGGCGCCGCTCGTCCTGACCGTCGCCGCGTGCGCGTCACCGCCGGCCGCGGGGCAGGACGTTTCGTCCGCGACGTCGTTTGCCGCGCTCGAGCGCGCCGCGGGCGGCCGTCTCGGCGTGTGCGCGATCGACACCGCGAGCGGCCGGCACGCGCGGCATCGCGCGGACGAACGCTTCCCGTTCTGCAGCACGTTCAAGGCGATGTTGAGCGCGGCGGTGCTCGCGCAGAGCGTCGAGCACCCGGGGCTGCTGCAGCAGCGCGTGACGATCGCGCAGTCCGATCTCGTGAACTACTCGCCGGTGTCGGGCAAGCACGTCGGCACCGGGATGACCGTCGCCGAGTTGTGCGAGGCGGCGATCCAGTACAGCGACAACTCGGCCGCGAACCTGGCGATGAAGCTGATCGGCGGGCCGGCAGCGGTGACCGCGTATGCACGCTCGATCGGCGACGACACGTTCCGGCTCGATCGCTGGGAGACCGAACTGAACACCGCGTTGCCGGGCGACCTGCGCGACACGACGACGCCCGACGCGATGGCCGCGAGCATGCGCGTGCTTACGCTCGGCGACGCGCTGCCGCCCGCGCAGCGTGCGCAGCTCGTCGCGTGGCTGCGCGGCAACAAGGTCGGCGACAAGCGGATTCGCGCGGGCGTGCCGGCCGGGTGGCAGGTGGCCGACAAGACCGGCACCGGCGACTACGGGACGACGAACGATGCGGGCGTGATCTGGCCGCCGTCGCGCGCGCCGATCGTGCTCGTCGTGTACTACACGCAGGCGCGTGCCGATGCGAAGGCGAAGGACGACGTGATCGCGGCCGCCGCGCGCATCGCGGTCGCGACGTTCGCCTGAGCGGGCGGCGCGGCGTGCGTTCATCGATGGCTGGACGAAGCGATGGAGGCGCGCCGTGCCGCAGGCGTGACCGGCACGTCGAAACGTTGTGCGATCAACGACTTAGGTCACGCATGCTCAGGATATCCACATCCTTGCCAACAAAAATTGTGGACAAGCCCGCGAGCGGGCTCGTTCATCGCGCAGCGGGCGCGGCGCTCGCGTGCCGCAGGCCTGCCTGCACGGTTTGAAGCGGCACGGACAAAACCTTTCGGATCAAGCGCTTGTGCGTGGTATGCGCAGGCTATCCACATGCTTGCCAACACAATCTGTGGACAAGCGGTGTGGCGCGCGCGACAAGCGGTTCGTCGCATCGCATGACGATGCGCGAACGGCACGTTGCCTGCCGCGTGCCCCATTCGAAGCGATGCGGACAAAGTCTTTCGGATCAAGCGCTTGATCGCGGTATGCGCAGGCTATCCACATGCTTGCCAACACAATCTGTGGACAAGCCCGCTTGATGTTCAGCCATGCCGATTGTCGACCGAGGGCCAGCGCGCGAATGCGAAAACCCACAACATGATGAAGTTCAGGACCGGGACGAACATCGTCAGGATCCACCAGCCTGAATGCCCGGTACGCCGAACGATCCGGACATACGGATAGACGACGATCGCGACGAGCACGAGCGAGACGATCAACTGCCCTGCGGTGAAGTGTTCCATGGCCTTCCTCGGATGATGTGTCGTTGTACGATGCGGGCCGAACGGCCCGCACGCCGCGCGCAGTCTCGAGATGCGTGGCCGCGTGCGGCTCGTGTGATCCTGACGCGTCGGATGCACGCACGTCAAGCCGCGTTCAGGGCGCGCCGTTGCGCCGGATCGTCCGATTGCGCGCATGAGCGGACCGCGCGCTGCCGCAACCGTGGCGCGGCGCATGAATCATTGGCCGATCAACGGGTTAGGCGATGCATGCGCAGGATATCCACAAGCTTGCCAACATTTTCTGTGGGTAAGTGGCGCGACGATCGCGCCGTGTATCGAGCGCGCCTCGACGTGGCATCGTGATGCGAAGTGCGGCGAACCGGCGCATGTGACGGCGCGGCGCGCGCCGCGTCTGCATCACGCGTGCCAAAGTCCGTCGGATCAAGGGCTTAGCGTCGCGGTGCGCAGGATATCCACAAGCTTGCCAACATTTTCTGTGGAGAAGTCCGCGTGGCGATCGCGCGGCGCGGCACCGCGTGCAAACCGTGCGTCGTACCGGCTCGCGCATCGGCTCACGCGGTACACACGCCTGCCACGGCGACTTTCTGGAACAGGTGGGGGCTCGCGACGGCGGACGACGGATAAGCCGACAGTTTCGCGACGAACGCCGGATGCGTGAAGGCCGCGCGAAACGCGTCGGTCGATTCCCAGATCGCGTAGTTGAAGTAAGTCGGACTGTCGCCGAGTGCGCGATGAAGCTGGGTCGAAATGAATCCGGGCTGCCGTTTCATGAACTCGGCGTCGTCCTTCCACACGGCCAGGAAATCCGCTTCGTCGGCCGGATCCAGCGTGAAGACGTTGACGAGGACGACGGGTTGCGCGTCGATGCCGAGCTGTTGCTGGATCGGAAAGGCCGGGTCCATCGGTTTGAAACGAGGCATGGAGCACTCCTGCAAGTAATTGGGGCGATGGCGCGATCATGCCTGCCCGTTCGGCGCATGAGCGCCGGACATCGTCGACAGCACGCGAATCGCCGCATCGAGATCGGCCGAACTGAATTGACCGGCGATGTCGCGGACATGCTGCTGCCATTGCCCGACCACCGCCTGGTAGGCAGCGGTACCGCGCGGGGTCAGCGCGTACAACGGAGAGCGCTTGTGCGTCGGGTTCGGCAGCGGTTGCACCAGCCCTTCTTCCACGAGCACGTTGATCTGTTTCAGGACGGCCTGCCGCGTGATGCCCATGGCGTCGGCGATCTGCGGGACGTTCGGGGCTTCCGGCGCCATCGAGATGGCGCCCAGCACCTGCCAGCGCGCGCTGGTCAGGCCGTGCGGCGCGGCAAAGGTATTGCCCCATTCGATCAACAGGCCGTTCAGGCGGAAGACGGACAGCGCGACGGCAGTCAGCTTGGCGGATTTCGTCATGGTCGGGATGTGCGATAAATTGACAACCAATTTACGTAATGGGTAACTGGTTGTCAAGTTTGTCGTGGATCGCCACGGCCGGACGGGCGTGGCAGGAGAGGGGATCGGTACGCGATGTCGCGTCCGGACGTGGGGTGTGCGGCGCGGTCTGGCGCATTCGCTGCGCACGACCGACAAACCCTTTCGGATCAATCGCTTGTCGTCGTTAGCGGCCGGTTGTCCACAAGCTTGCCAACACAATCTGTGGAAAAGCCGCCCGTCGGGCGAGCGTCAGGCCGGCACGGGAAAACGCACCGTCACGGTCAGCCCGCGCCCGCCTTGCGTCGTGCCGAGCGCGACCGTCGCGCGATGCTGTTCGGCGATCCGCTTGACGATCGACAGGCCGAGCCCGCTGCCCGACGACGTGGCAGCCTGCGCGCCTTCGCCGCGATAGAAGCGCTCCCATACGTCCTTGCGCTCGGCTTCCGGAATGCCGGGGCCGTCGTCGGCGACTTCGAGCACGGGCGTCGCGCCGTCGAGGCGCGCGGACACGTCGACGCGCGCGCCGTCGCCCGCATAGCGGATCGCGTTGTCGACGAGGTTGTTCAGCAGCACGCGCAACGTGTCCATGTTGCCCGTGGCCATCACCGGCGACGCCACGATCGCGCCGAGGTCGATCCGGTGCGCATCCGCGACGCGCGTGCGGTCGGCGACCACCGAGCGGCACAGCGCGGCGAGATCGACGCTCGCGGATGCCGCGGCGGACGCCTGCGCGTCCGGTTCGAGGCGCGCGAGTGTCAGCAACTGCTCGGCGAGGTGGCCGAGGCGTGTCGTGCCGGCCTGGATCTGCGCGAGGATCTGCTCGCGCTCGTCGGCCGTCGACGCGCGCCGCAGCAATTGCGACTGGATCGACAGCCCCATGATCGGCGTGCGCAACTCGTGCGCGGCATCGGCGATGAAGTGCCGCTGCAGCGTGAACGAGCGGTCGAGCCGCGCGAGCAGGTCGTTGATCGCTTCGGCGAGCGGGCGGACCTCGTTCGGCATCGACGCGACGTCGACGGGTTCGAGATTGTTCGCATTCCTGCGCTTAAGGCCGGATGCGATCGTGCGCAGCGGCCGAAGCCCCGCGCCGATGCCGAACCACAGCCCGATCGCGAGTACGGGCAGCATCGAGAACACCGGCCACAGCAGGTGCACCGCGATGCCCGCGATCGCTTCCCAGCGCGCATGGCGCGCCTGCGCGAGCCGGATCGTCGTGCCGCCGCGTTCGGTCACGTAGGTGCGCCACGGCTGGCCGCCGACGTCGACGCTCCCGATGCCCGTCTGCGCGGGCGGCGGCAGCTCGGACTTGCGATCGGTCGAGTAAACCAGCGTGCCGTTGCGCCAGACCTGCAGCAGCACCGCGTCGGGATCGCTGGCCTCGAAGTCGTGCTTGCCGTCGCCGTGATTGCGGAACGACAGTTCGCCGTCCGGGCCGACGACGATCTGCTTCGACATGCTGCGCATCTGGTCGTCGAGGAGATCGTCGAGCTCGCGCAGCGCGCCCCAGTAGGTGCCCGCACTCGCGACCAGCCCGATCACGCACGCGGCCGGCAGCAGCCACATCAACAGGCGCCGCCGCAGCGATGCGCTGCGCCAGCGCGCGATCGCGTGTTGCAGACGCGTCATGCGCCGTCACCGATCCGGTAGCCGACGCCGCGCACCGTGCGGATCATGTCGTGGCCGAGTTTCTTGCGCAGGTTGTGGATGTGCACCTGCACCGCGTTGCTCTCGATTTCCTCGCCCCAGCTGTACAGCCGTTCCTCGAACTGTTCGCGCGAGATCACCGCGCCGGGGTCGCGCATCAGTTCTTGCAGCAGCACGAATTCCTTCGGCGACAGCGTCACTTCGTCGTCGTTGAGCCACACCAGGTGCTTGACGGGATCGAGGCGCAGCGGGCCGATCGCGAGCGTCGTCTGCGCGCGCCCCGCGTGGCGGCGGTTGACCGCGCGAATGCGCGCGAGCAGTTCCTCGAGCACGAACGGCTTGACGAGGTAGTCGTCGGCGCCGCTGTCGAGGCCTGCGATGCGGTCCGGCACGCCGTCGCGCGCGGTGATGACGATCGCGGGCAGGGTTTCGTCGCGGCGGCGCAGCGACGCGAGCACCGACAGGCCGTCGCGGTTCGGCAGCCCGAGGTCGAGCAGCAGCAGGCCGTAGCCGGTCGAGCGCAGCGCGAGCGTCGCGGCGTCGCCGTCCTTGACCCAGTCGACCGCGAAGCCTTCCTGTTTGAGGCCCTGTTCGAGTCCGCTGCCGATCAGCGGATCGTCCTCGACGAGCAGTACGCGCATGGATTCGTGTCTGTTGGCGGGCGTGGCGCCCGGGGTTCCCATGATAAGCGCAGGTGCCTTAGGCCGAGCTTAAACACCGGCGCTTCCGTGCGTTCGCGCACCGAAACGCCGCGACGGCATGCCGCGGGGGACGACCTTCAGGTTTGCTTAATCTTACGCTCCGTAATCTCGGGCCGTCGCGTTCAACGGGAGCGCGACGTACTCGAACAACTGGAGGAACGAGATCATGAAACACCTGACGAGAATCCTGGCGGTCGCGCTTGCCGTGCTGCCCGCCGCCGTCTACGCGGAATACACGGGGCCGTCCACGCTGACCACGACGACCGTGAAGGAACTGCTCGCGAACGGCAAGGACGACCAGCACGTGCAACTGCAGGGGCGCATCGTCAAGCATACCGGCGGCGAGGACTACGAGTTCACCGATGCAACCGGCACGATCCGCGTCGAGATCGACAAAAAGCTGTGGGCGGCCGGCCAGCCCGTCAGCGACAAGAGCGAAGTGAAGCTGACCGGCGAGTTCGAGCGCAAGTGGTCGGGCAAGGTGAAGGTCGACGCCGATCACGTCGAAGTGCTGCGCTGACCGGTGCACCGGTGCACACGGGGCCGGTGATACCATGGACGATCGGTTCCCGTTCTCACCAAGATGGCTGCCAATTTCGATGAACTCGCGTCCCGGATCCGGGCGCAATTTTCCGAACTGAGCCCGCAATTCCAGGCGGGCGCTGCATTTCTGCTCGATCATCCCGACGAGGTTGCCACCTCGTCGATGCGCAAGGTCGCGCAGCGCGCGCAGGTTCAACCCGCGTCGCTCGTGCGGCTCGCGCAGCAATTCGGTTTCCCCGGCTGGAACGAGCTGCGCGACCTGTGCGTCGCGCGCGTGCGCACGCGTCCCGAGCCGCTCACGCAGCGAGCGCGTTCGCTCGTGCGGCCCGACGCGAAGGCGTCGCTCGCGCACGACCTGCTTGCCGCGCAGCAGCACAATCTCGCCGCCACCTCCGCCCAGAACGAGCACGCGCTCGCCGACGCCGCGAAGCTGATCCGCAAGGCGTCGCACGTGCACGTCGCGGGGTTCCGGTCGTGCTATCCGGTCGCGTTCGGATTCGTGTACGGCTACCGGCTGTTCCGGCCGACCGTGTCGTTGCTCAACGGCGTCGCCGGCTCGCTCGAGATGGAGCTGCGCACGATCGCGAAGCAGAGCGTGACGGTGATCATCAGTTTCGCGCCGTATTCCGCGGAAGCGACGCGTGTCGCGCAGGCGGCGAAGGCGCAGGGCAGCAAGATCGTCGCGATCACCGACAGCGCGGTGTCGCCGATCGCGCTGCATGCGGACGCGCAGCTGATCTTCACGCACGACAGCCCGTCGTTCTTTCCGTCGCTGGTCGCCGCGCATGCGATGGCCGAGGCGCTGGTCGCGCAGTTGCTGGCGCTGGAAGGCAGCGATGCGATCACGGCGCTCGAGCGCACGGAAGCGGAACTGCATGCGAAGGGCGCCTACGTGATGTAGTCGCACGCGGCTGTCACGGCGCGTGGCTCGATACGTTCGACTTTCAGGCGCGGCCGTTCTACGAAAAGCGCGGCTATGTCCGTTTCGGCGAGCTGCCGGATTACCCGACGGGGCATGCGCGCATTTTCCTGACGAAGACGCTCGGTCCCCGCGCGGCGGCGTGACCGGCGGCACACCGCGCCGCGCGCGAGGCCCCGGCATCCACGTCGATATTTCAGCGCGCCCTGAACCGTCGCGGTACCGCGCGCGCGTATGCTGACGTCTCCATTCCGAGGAGACTTCGATGTCCGATTCCAACGTGCAGTTTCGCCAAGCCGAAACCTTCCGCGCGCTGCACACGCGGCCCGGTGCCTTCATCATCCCGAACCCGTGGGATGCCGGTTCCGCCCGGCTGCTCGCGATGGCCGGCTTCGAAGCGCTTGCCACCACGAGCGCCGGCTTCGCCTTTTCGCGAGGGCGGCCCGACAACGCGATCGATCGCGACGAAATGCTCGACCACATCGCCGAGATCGTCGCCGCGGGCGGCCTGCCGGTCAGCGCCGATCTCGAGAACGGCTTCGGCGACGCGCCGGACACGGTCGCCGAGACGATTCGCCTGGCGGCCGACGCCGGCGCGGTGGGCGGCTCGATCGAGGATGCGACCGGCCGTGCCGGCGCGCCGATCTACCCGCACGACGTGGCGGTCGAGCGCATCGCGGCGGCGGTCGACGCGGCGCGCTCGCTGCGGTTTCCGTTCACGCTGACCGCGCGCTGTGAAAACTATCTGCACGGCCGCTCCGACCTTGCCGACACGATCGCGCGGCTGGTCGCATACCGCGACGCGGGCGCCGACGTGCTCTATGCACCCGGCGTGACCGATCCCGACGAGATCGCGGCGGTCACGCGCGCGGTCGGCGCGCCGGTCAACGTCGTGATGGGGCTGCAGGGCGGGTTGCTGAGCCGCGAGGCGCTCGCGGCGCTCGGCGTGAAGCGCGTCAGCGTCGGCGGCGCGCTGGCGCGGGCCGCATTCGGCGCGTTCCTGCGCGCTGCAACGGAAATGGCGCGCGACGGCACATTCACGTTTACGCAAGCGGCGGTGCCGGGACGCGACCTCAATCGCTGGTTTTCGGCGCCGGACAATTCGCCCGTGCGGTTCGAACAATGAGCGCCGATAAAACGTGGGAACGTTTCCAGCCGGAAACCGATTGACAGTAATCAATCGAAACCACCGCCGATTTGAAGTTCGATGACGGCGCGAAATTCATCGTTTATTCTCTGCACTCCGGTTGTTTAACCATAATCGGCGCGCAAGCCGCGCCGATTATGGTGTCAGAAGCCCGCCACGCGAATCGGTGCCGCGTAGTGTTGCGATTTTCAGGTCGATGTTTTCGGGTATTCGGGAGTTGCCGGTTATTTATAGGATTGGTAATCTGCCGCGTATCCGAATGACCTGTCAGCGGGCCGCCGGAAAATGAATATATAAAAAATCGAGAGAGCGATGAAAATCCGAGAAAATCACAGCAACGGCTTTCGCGTCGGCGATGTCGTGACGCTGAAAACCGGTGGGCCGCGCATGACCGTCACCTATGCCGGGCCGGTCGTGTTCGACGATGCCGACTGGCTGATCTGCCAGTGGTTCGACGACGGCGGCCGCTTCCGGCAGGAAATGTTTCATCACGAAACGGTGGTGCCCGAACCGCGTGCGATTTCCGCCGGGCGAGTCCGCCTGCGCATGCAGGCGCACCGCTACCGGTCGGCAGCCTGACGCCACGTCCGTCACGGCGCCGCGCCGCTTGCCGCCCGTGGGTTGCTGCGTCGCAGCACTCCGCGGTGCCGGCATGAGCACGAGCGCGACATCCGCGACATTTCACGTCAACCTGAAACATGCGGCGGCCCGGCGCGCCGATACTGCACGCATGAACCCGACCAATCCGATTGCCGCGGTCACGCACCGCGATCCCTACCCTTACTACTCGACGCTCGTCGATGGTCCGCCGCTCGCGTTCGACGCCTCGCTCGGCCTGTGGGTCGCGAGCCGGGCGGCGAGCGTGACGGCCGTGCTCGGTCACCCGGCGTGCCGCGTCAGGCCGCTCGACGCGCCGGTACCGCCCGCATTGCGTGGGACGACGGCGGGCGCGCTGTTCGGCGAGCTGGTGCGCATGAACGACGGCGCATTGCGGCACGACGTGCCGAAGCAGGCGCTGCGCGCGGCGTGCGCGCCGATCGACGTCGACGCGTTGCGCGAGCGGGCCGCGCAACTCGCCGGCAGCCGGTTGCGCATGCCGTACGACGCCGATGCGCTGAACGCGTGGTGCCTGACGGTGCCCGTTTGCGCGGTCGCCGATCTGCTCGGCTTCGACGACACGCAGCTCGACGATATTGCCGCGCTGGTCGTCGACTTCGTCGCCGCGCTGTCGCCGCTGTCGGACGACGCGGCACTGGCCCGCGCGAGCGAGGCCGCGCGGCAACTGCTCGACCGGATGACTGAGCGTGTCGCGCGCACACGCGCGCAAGACGGCTCGTGGGTAGCGGCGATTCAGCAGGCGGCCGGTGCCGCCGGTTGGCACGCGAGCGGCGCGCTCGTCGCGAATCTCGTCGGGTTGCTGTCGCAGACGTGCGAGGCGACGGCGGCGTGGCTCGGCAATGTGCTGGTCGCATGGGACGCAACCGGTGCCGAACGCACGCTGCCGGATGCCGCGATGCTCGAGGCATTCGTCGCCGAGGTCGGTCGATTCGATTCGCCGGTGCAGAACACGCGCCGCTTCGTTGCGTCGCGCACGACGATCGAAGGCGTGACGGTCGATGCCGGTGCGGCCATCCTGGTCGTGCTCGCGGCGGCGAACCGCGATCCGGCCGTGCATCGCGAGCCGGACCGATTGCTGCCGGGCCGCGCGCCGGGGCCGAACTTCGGCTTCGGCACGGGGCCGCACGGCTGCCCGGGCGAGCGGATCGCGCGGGCGGTGACGGCGGGGGCCTTCGGGGCGTGGCTGCGCGCGGGCGGTGAGGCGCCGCGCGACAGGCTCGTGTGGGACTACCGGGCCTCGACCAACGTCAGGATGCCGAAGTTCGGCGCGGCGAGGTAAGGCAAAGTGAAGGGAACAGCGGGACTGCCTAGCGGCAACCTTGCTTCTCGGCCCATTGCTCCTGGGCGGCGACGCGGCGCTGCACGCGTTCGACGAGGCCGGTCGAGAAAGTCCGCATGCTGATGCCGCGGCGCTTCGCGAGGATGGCTTGCGCGACGTCGGTTTGCGGGTTCGGCTGGCATGCCCAGTAGAGCGTCATCAGCCAGCCGATGCCCGTCCACGCGAACAGGGCGTTGAACATGGCGATCGTCAGCCTGTCGTGCCGGCCGCGCCGGTCGGCGACGATGGCCGGAAGAAAATAGAGCGCGATCGCCGCGACCGAACCGGCCATCTGAATCAGGACTGCGTGTTCCATGTTGCTGCTCCATCCGAACTGCAATGTGGCTGATTGTCGCGCTTTTTCCGTTCGTGTGCCGGCAATTGATTGTTGCGTTTTTAATAACGATCAGCGCGTGGCGACGTCCTCCGGTTGCGCTTCGTTGCACAACGCGAAACCTTCGTCAAGCCAGCCGGTGACTCCGCCGATCATCAACTTCACCGGGCGGCCCAGGCGCGCGAGCCGGATGGCCGCGCGCGCGGCACCGTTGCAGTGCGGGCCGGCGCAGTAGACGACGAACAGCGTGTCGGCCGGGTGGTCGGCGAGCTTGCCGGCGACGATCTTGCGGTGCGGCAGGTTGCGCGCGCCGGGCACGTGGCCGGCGGCAAACTGTTCCGGCCCCCGGACGTCGAGCAGCACGAAATCGGGCGAGCCGGACGCAAGCGCGTCGTGCACGTCCCAGCAATCGGTCTCGAAGCGCAGCGAGGCTTCGAAGTGCGCGAGGGCGGCGGCGCTGTCGGCGGCGGGGACGTCGGTGACGTAAGACATGAAACGCGCTCCTGAAAGACGGCGCGGAATGCGCCGGGATGAAGGGCAGTATCGCGGTTCGGCGGCCATCGCGGCAGTGGCGCGATCGACAAGTTCCGGTAACATCGCGCCATGCACAATCATCTCGTCGTCGCGCTCGCCTACGATCGCCTTTGCACCTTCGAATTCGGCTGCGTGGTCGAACTGTTCGCGCTCGAACGCCCGGAACTCGGCGTCGACTGGTATCGCTTCGCCGTCTGCGCGAGCGAGCCGGGCCCCGTGCGCGCGGCGGGCGGCATCACGGTCGCCGCGCCGTACCGGCTCGCGATGCTCGATCGCGCGGACACCATCGTGATTCCCGGCTGGCGCGATCCGGACGAACCGCCGCCGGAACCGCTGCTGAAGAAGTTGCGTGCCGCGCATCGCCGCGGCGCGCGGCTCTGTTCGATCTGCTCGGGCGTGTTCGTGCTTGCGGCGGCTGGTGTGCTCGACGGGCTCACCGTCACGACGCACTGGCGCTACGCCGAGCGCCTGCAGGCGCGCTATCCGGCGCTGCGCGTGAATCCCGACGCGCTGTACGTCGACGAAGGGCCGATCGTCACGTCGGCCGGCTCGGCGGCGGGGCTCGACATGCTGCTGCATCTCGTGCGCCGCGACCACGGCGGCGCGATTGCGAACCGGGTTGCGCAGCGCCTCGTGCTGCCGCCGCATCGCGACGGCGGCCAGGCGCAGTTCGTGCCGCGACCGGTCGCCCCGGGCGGCAGCGACCGGCTCGCGAAGCTGATCGACTGGATGCGCGCGCATGCGGCCGAGCCGCACACGCTCGCGTCGCTGGCCGCGCAGGCGGCGATGAGCACGCGCACGCTGCAGCGGCAGTTCGCGGACGCGACGGGGATGTCGCCGCTCGCGTGGCTGATCCGCGAGCGCGTGAACGTCGCGAAGGACATGCTCGAAGCGCATCCCGGGATGTCGCTCGCGCAGATTGCCGCGCGCGCGGGGTTCGGTTCCGAGGAGTCGTTGCGCCGGCACTTCCGGCGCGTCGCGGCGACGAGCCCTGCCGCGTACCGGCGCGGGATGGATCGCGGCGTGAGGCCCGCGGACGCGTGAGCGTCGCGCCTTGCTTCGCCACACCAGCGCCCAGTTGCCGTTCACTTCCTGCCGACTTCGAGCGCGCGTAAGATGGCGGTCGCCGTGCGGCGATCCGGTTCACGCGCGCCGCGCTTCCTGCGCCGCTGCAACCAGCCGCCATTCATCCATCACAACGACAAGGACAATCGCCATGGGCCTGCTGGGAAAGCTGTTCGGAAAGAAACCGCGTGATGAAGCGGCGACGCCCGCGCCGTCCGCGAACGACGCACCCGACGCATCCGAAGGCGCGGACGATCAGAACGGCCCCGACATCGCGCCCGAGCTCGCGCCCGCGCTGAAGGCATTCCAGGCCGGCCGGCACGACGCCGCGATCGCGGCCGCCGCGCCGCATGCGGAGCGACTGGCCGATGCGGCGCGCCTGTGCGCGCTGTCGTACTCGGCGATGGAGCGTTATCCGGAAGCGTTTCCGTACTGGCTTGCGCTGTTCGACCGCGAGCCGAGCGCGCACAACGCGGTGCAGCTCGCGACGACGTCGGTGATGTGCGGCGAAGTGGAGCGCGGCGCGGCGTGGATGCAAAAGGCCGCCGAGGTCAATCACGACACGCACGAGCAGTCCGACGTCGCCGCGCGCGTGAACTTCATTTCCGCGCTGATGCAAAGCGGCCACCTGCGCGAGGCGCTGCCGCATCTCGCGTGGGTGCGCGACGTGTACGGCCACGTGCGCATCACCGACTCGACCTTCCTCTACATGCGCGGCATTCCGTTCTTTTCGTCGTTCCTCGAGAACAGTCTCGACATCCTGAAGGCCACGCAGCCGGCCGATGCGATCGCGCCGTGGTACGGCGAACTGAAGGGCAAGCTCGACGAAGAAGGCGAAGCGCAGCTCGCCGAGTGGGTCGATCGCTTGCCGGCATGACCGGCGAGTCGTCACGCGTCGCGACGCCGGCCGCGTTCTGCCGGCGCGGCGTCGCGGCGCGCATGCTCAGCGCGTGTTGGTGTCGCGCGCGGTTTTCTTGATGCACGCGATCCGGTACACGCCGTCTTCGACTTCGACGCCGTGCGTGTCGTGCGTGAAGCCGGGGAAGCGCAGGTCGTATTGCTCGAGCGCCTTCAGGTAGCCGAGCAGCGGGCCGTCGGCGGGCCCTGCGTTCTCGCCGGGCATCAGCAGCGGAATGCCGGGCGGATAGGGCACGACGCCTGTCGCGACGGTGCGGCCTTCCATCTCCGACAGCTCCAGCATCTCGATGTCGTTGTGCACGAGATGCTCGAACGCCTCGGCCGGGCTGAAGTCGGGCTGCGGCAGCGTCGAGAAGCCGCGCGACATCATCTCGGTCGTCTTCAGGTCGCTCATCGCGCTGAACATCAGGTCGCACAGATCGCGCAGTCCGAGCTTTCCGTAGCGGTCCGGATAGCGCGCGACGAGTTCCGGCAGCGCCTGTTCGAGCGGCGCGTTCGCGTCGTAGTCGCGCTTGAAGTCGAGCAGCGTGTTGACGAGCGTGCCCCACTTGCCCTTCGTCACGCCGATCGAGAACAGGAACAGGATCGTGAAGTCGGTCGTCTTCTCGACGACGATCCCGTGCCGGTCCAGATACGCGGTGACGACCGACGCCGGAATGCCGACCGGCATCAGCCCGCCGTGCGGCGCGACGCCCGGCGTGACGATCGACACCTTGATCGGATCGAGCATGCAGTAGTCGTCCTCGATCTCGCCGAAGCCGTGCCACGTCTCGCCCGGATGCAGCACCCAGCACGACGGATCGGTGGCGAGCAGCGTTTCGTCCGCTTCATGGAACGGCACGCGCCGGCCCGTCTTGCGATCGACCACGGTGTCCGGCTGCCAGCCGTTGAAGAACCAGTCGTCGCTCTCCTCGCATTCCGCATGCAGCCGCGCGAGCATCCGGCGGAACGACACGGCCTCGCGGATCGCGTCGGTCGTCAGCGCCTCGCCGCCGGGGCCGTCCATCATCGCGGCGCTCACGTCGTTCGACGCGATGATCGCGTAGTTCGGCGACGTCGACGCATGCATCATGTATGCCTCGTTGAAGCGTGCATGCTCGATCGGATTGCGGCCGTCGCGGACGTGGATGAATGACGCCTGCGACAGCGCCGCGAGCAGCTTGTGCGTCGACTGCGTCGCGAACACGGTCGGCTTGCTCGCGTCGTGCTGCGACGGATCGCCGTGCATCGCGTGACGATCGCGGTAGATCGGGTTGAAGCGCGCATAGCCGTACCACGCTTCATCGAAATGCAATCGGTCGACGCTCTGGCCGAGCAGTTCCTCGACGCGCGCGACGTTGTAGCAGAGGCCGTCGTACGTCGAGTTCGTGATCAGTGCATGCACCGGCGTCGGATCGATGCCGGCACGCCCGCGCACCAGCGGGTTCGCGTCGATCGCGAGGCGCACGGCGGCGGCCGTGAGCCGTTCCGGCATGATCGGCCCGATGATTCCGTAATGGTTGCGTGACGGGATCAGGTAGGTCGGAATCGCGCCGGACATCGTCATCGCGTGCTCGGCCGACTTGTGGCAGTTGCGGTCGCACAGTGCGACCTGGTTGCGCGTGACGCTCGCCATCAGGATCACGCGGTTCGACATCGACGAGCCGTTCGTCACGTGATACGTGCGGTGCGCGCCGAACACGCGCGCCGCGTAGCGTTCGCTTTCGCCGATCGGACCGGAGTGGTCGAGCAGCGAGCCGAGTTCGCCGACCGAGATCGACAGGTCCGAGCGGAACAGCGCCTCGCCGAAGAATTCGAAGTACGCGCGGCCGACCGGCGATTTCAGGAACGCGGTGCCGCCCGTATGGCCCGGCGTGTGCCACGAGTATTCGTACACGCGCGAGAACTGCGCGAGCGCGCGGAACATCGGCGGCAGCACGGTTTCGCGGTAGCGTTCGATCGCGGCGACGATCCGCCCGCCGATGAACGCGGTGGTGTCTTCCAGCATCCAGATGAAGTCGTCGGCCTTGCGCATCGCGTCGACGGGAATCGCGGCTGCGCTCGCACGGCTCGCGAGCAGGAACACCGGCACCGTCGCATTGCGCGCGCGCATCGCGTCGAGCACGGCCTGGGCGGGCGCATGGGCGGGATCGTTGCCGAGCTCCCAGTTGAGCAGCAGGCACTGGATCGCCGGATCGGCGTCGACCACCGCGCGCGCGTCGTCGGCGGAGGTCGCGATCACGACGTCGACGAGCCGCGTGCGCAATTCTTCGACGAGCGCGGTGGCCGCGCGTCCGGTGGCCGTGCGTTCGTCGATGTCGTGCTGCACGAGCAGCGCCTTCATGCCGAGGCGACGGAACGCCGGTTGGGTCAAGGAAGCGGTCATGGGTCATTCCCCCGTTTGCTGGGTTGCCTGGACGCCCGCGGCCGGCGAGCGTGCGTGAAGGATGTCGGCCGTGTGTCGGCCCACGGAGATCCAGAAGGTCGCGACGAGCGCGGCGATGGTGACGCCGAGCGCGAGGTAGCGCACCCAGCGCGGCGAGCGGCCGCCCGGATGGATGTGGGTTTCCTCGATTTCGCGCTGACGGTTGATCGACAGCTCGTAGAACACGATCGTCGCGATCACGAAGATCAGCGACCAGCGCGTCTGCTGGCCGTCGGAGCCGACCATCGCCCACAGCGCGTAGACGGCGCCGATCAGGCCGACGATCGTGTAGAAGGTGAACTGGTGCGACGGCATCTTGCCGTAGCCGAGCACCTTGATCGCGATGCACGAGTAGATGTATGGCAGGAGCGTCATGATCACGGCGATCGACGCGATCTTGCCGAACTGCTCGCTCGCGCTCGGCGACATCGTCGCGAGCACCTGCACCGACATGATGACCGCGACGATCGCAAGGCCGGCCGACGGCACGTTCTTCGAGTTGACGCGGGCAAACACGCCGGCGAACAGACCGTCGTCGGCTGCGGCCTTCGCGGTCTGGCCGACCAGCAGCGTCCAGCCCGCGAGCGAGCCGAGGCAGCCGAGCGCCGCGCAGATCGCGACCGCGTTCGCGGCGGTGTCGCCGAGCGCGAGGCGCGCGGCATCCGCGAACGGCGCGCTCGACGCGAGCAGTGCCTTGTTCGGGATCATCCCCATGATCACGGTCGAGCTGAGCACGTAGCAGACGGCCGCGAGCACGACGCCGCCGACGGTCGCGATCGGTACGTTGCGCGACGGGTTTTCGACGACACCGGCCGACACCGACGCGCTCTCGACGCCGATGAACGCCCATAGCGTGAAGTTCAAGGTCGCGCCGATCGCGCCGAAGCTGCTCGCACCCGACACGTTCCAGCCGGCGAAGTAGACGTCCTTGCTGAACCAGAACCAGCCGAACACGGCCATCCCGAGGATCGGCACGAGCGCGAAGATCGTCGTGACCGACTGCACGCGGCCGACCACGTTCGGTCCGAGGATGTTGGCGTAGGTGAACAGCCAGATCACGAAGATCTGCGCGAGCGCGAATACCAGCGGGTCGCGCAGCATCGGGAAGAAGTGCGTGAGATAACCGAGGCCGGCGACCGCCAGGCCGACGTTGCCGAGCACGTTCGCGAGCCAGTAGATCAGATTGGTCTGGTAGCCGATGTACGGGCCGAACGACTTGCGCGCATACGCATACGGGCCGCCGGCGGCCGGGTCGATTGCCGCGAGCTTCGCGAACACCAGCGCGAGCGACACGGCGCCGACGACGGTGATCAGCCAGCCGAAGATCGCGATGCCGCCGGTGGCGGCGAGGTTCGCGGGCAGCATGAAGACGCCGGAGCCCATCATGTTGCCGGCAACCATCAGCGTGGCGGGGATGACGCCGATTTTCGGCGTGGCGGTCGCGGCTGGCGCGACGGTGGAGCGGGAGGAGGACGAGCTGGCATCGGACATGCGAGGCTCCTTGAATGATCGTGATGCGGTTGAGGTGGCGCGGCCCGGTGCCCGTCGACGATTCCGGAATGGTCCGTCGTTTTATTGAACGACAGCATCTTATCTCTTAATTGAATTCGAGTAAGAGTAAACGATGTAATTTAATATCTTGAATATTGATTATCATCATTGATGAAGATGAAATGTCATGGTGCGACCGGATGGGGTTGGATGGCGCCGGGCGGTGCCCTCGGGCCGATCGGGGGCGTGTTCGCGGCCGAGGTATCGTGAAAATCGAACGGATTATTGGTTTTTTGCCGAACTGGTTAATTCAATTTATGGGCTGAATGACTCGGGAAGTCCTGATTGAATTGGTCGGTTATTATCGAGCGCTCGAAATGCGCTCGCCGGCGCCCGTGATTGTTTTACCGAACGGTGATTCCGATGACGATGCCGCCTTCCCGCAGGCCGTTTGAGCGGGCGCGCCAGGCGCTGCGGGAAACGGGCCCGAACGGGCCCCTGAATACGGCCGCGGAAAGCACCCCTGGGGCGGGGGCATCGGCGTATCATCCGGTTTTTCGTCAGCCCTATCCAGGCACCCCACCATGACCTCCGTCGACACTACCCCCGTCCTCGACCATGACAAGCTCGTTACCTTCGTCGAGCGCAAGTGGAACGATGAAATTCTCCACGCACTGACCGACTACATCGCGATCCCGGCGAAGAGCCCCGCGTTCGACCCCGACTGGGCGAAGCGCGGGTATCTCGAGCGGGTCGTCACCGATGCCGCGCAGTGGGCCGAGCGCCAGCCGGTGAAAGGCCTGAAGCTCGAGATCGTGCGCTTGCCCGGCCGCACGCCGGTGATCTTCTTCGAAACGCCTGCGACGCGCTCGGGCAGCACCGACACGATCCTGCTGTACGGCCACCTCGACAAGCAGCCCGAATTCGACGGCTGGCGCGCGGACCTCGGCCCGTGGACACCGAAGTACGAGAACGGCAAGCTGTACGGCCGCGGCGGCGCGGACGACGGCTATGCGATCTACGCGAGCCTCGCGGCGCTCGGCGCGCTCGACGAGCAGGGCGTCGAACGGCCGCGCTGCGTCGGCCTGATCGAGACCTGCGAGGAGTCGGGCAGCTACGACCTGCTGCCGTACGTCGATGCGCTGCGCGACCGGCTCGGCCAGGTGTCGCTCGTCGTGTGCCTCGATTCGGGCGCGGGCAACTACGACCAGATGTGGCTCACGACGTCGCTGCGCGGGCTGGTGTCCGGCGACCTGCAGGTCGAGGTGCTCGAGGAAGGCGTGCACTCCGGCGTCTTCGGCGGCATCGCGCCGTCGAGCTTCCGCGTGATGCGCCAGCTGTTCGAGCGCCTGGAAGATGCAAAGAACGGCAACCTGCTGCCGGGCGTGTTCCATTGCGAGATTCCCGACAGCCGCGTACGCGAAGCCGACACGGCCGCCGCGATCCTCGGCGACGCCGTGTGGAAGGGGCTGCCGTGGGCATGCGGCGCGGACGGCAAGCCGGTGCTGCCGACCACGACCGATCCGCGCGAGGCGCTGCTGAATTCGACGTGGCGTCCGTCGCTGTCCGTGACGGGCGCGGCCGGTCTGCCGGCGCTCGCCGACGCGGGCAACGTGCTGCGTCCGCGCACCGCGTTCAAGCTGTCGCTGCGCCTGCCGCCGCTCGTCGACGCCGCACAGGCCGTGCAGCAGCTGAAGGAACTGCTCGAACTCGATCCGCCGTACAACGCGAAGGTCACGTTCAAGCCGGACGCGGGTGCCGCGACCGGCTGGAGCGCGCCGGATCTCGCGCCGTGGCTCGCGTCGTCGCTCGACGCCGCGTCGCGTCGCCACTTCGGCGCGGACTGCGCGTACATGGGTCTCGGCGGCACGATCCCGCTGATGAACGTGCTGCAGGCCGGCTTCCCGTCCGCGCAGTTCATGGTGTGCGGCGTGCTCGGGCCGAAGTCGAATGCGCACGGCCCGAACGAGTTCCTGCACGTGCCGTACGCGAAGAAGCTGACCGCGGCGGTGGCGGACGTGATCGCGTCCGCGCGCTGAGCGTTCGCGTTGCCCGACCCGAACGGATTCGACCGGATTCACCCGGATTCACCCCGACCTCACGGAGCCTTGCCGATGACCGCGCTGCCGACTTCCGATACCGACCCGCTGAGCATGCGCGCCGAACCGCTGCATGCATTCGTCGCGGCACTCTGGGAGCGGGCCGGCAGCAGCGAGCGCGAGGCGCGGCTCGTTGCCGATCATCTGGTCGGTGCCAATCTGGCGGGTCACGATTCGCACGGGATCGGGATGATCCCGAACTACGTGGCGTCGTGGCGGGAAGGGCAACTGCAATTGAACGGGCACGCGTCGATCGTTCGCGACGGCGGCGCGGTGCTGACGATCGACGGCGGGCGCGGCTTCGGCCAGGTGATCGCGTTCGAGGCGATGGTCGAAGGGATCGAGCGCGCGCGACGCATGGGCATCTGCGCGATCGGGCTGCGCGACGTCCATCACCTCGGCCGCATCGGGCACTGGGCCGAGCAGTGCGCGCGCTCGGGGCTCGTATCGTTCCATTTCGTCAACGTGCCGGGCGACCTGCTCGTCGCGCCGCTGCACGGCACCGATCCGCGTTTCGGCACGAATCCGTTCTGCGCCGCGTATCCGCGCGCGGGCCGGCCGCCGCTGCTGCTCGATTTCGCGACGAGCGCGATCGCGTATGGCAAGACGCGGGTGGCATACAACCAGCGCAAGCGCGTGCCGGCCGGGTCGCTGATCGATCATCGCGGCCGGCCGACCGACGATCCGGCAGTCATGCACGAGCAGCCGTTCGGCTCGCTGCTGCCGTTCGGACTGCACAAGGGTTACGCGCTGGCGGCGATGTGCGAGATCTTCGGCGGCGCGCTGGTCGGCGGGCATACGACCTACGGCGGCACGCTGCAGAAGACGAGCGCGATCGTCAACGGGATGCTGTCGGTGCTGATCGATCCGAACGCGTTCGACGCGGCCGATGCGGAGCGCGAAGCCGATGCGTTCGTCGAATGGGCGAAGGCGTCGCCGCGGGCGGGCGACGCGCCGGTGCGGATGCCCGGCGAGCCGGAGGAGGCGAGCCGCGCCGCGCGCGGCGCGGACGGCATTCCGGTCGATCGTGCGACGTGGCGGCAGATCCGCGAGAGCGCGGCGGCCGTGGGTTTCGACGACGCGGAACTCGACGTGTGGACGCAGCGCTGCACGGGGCTCGCATGAGCTGGCAATCGGAGAAGGCGCACGGCGAGGAGATCGCGTATCGGCTCGCGCCGCTCGGCAACGTACAGGTCGTGCGGTTCTTCAGCGGCGCCGCGATGCGGCTCGACGGCGTGATGTTCGGTTTCATGTCGCGCGGGTCGCTGTTCCTGCGCGTCGACGACGTGAACCGTCCCGCGTTCGTCGCGGCGGGGATGGGGCCGTTCTCGTATGAGCGTCCCACGCGCACCGTTGCACTCGAGGGCTATTACGAAACGCCAGCCGACGTGCTCGAGGACACGGGCGCGCTGTTCGACTGGTGTCGCGGCGCATATCGCGCGGCGCTGCTGGCCGGGGCGCCGAAGCGCAAGGCACGGCCGACGTCGAAGCCGGCGCCGAAACCGGAAGCGACACGCAAGCGCACCTAGCGCCGAGCGTACGTCGGCGCATTTCCTTTCCTTGCTTTCGATCCACCGCGGGTGCACGCAAGCGCCGGGTTTGACGCACCGCATGTTCCGGCTGCTTCACAACGGCGGCCCCGGCGTTTATGATCGGCGCGATTGCGTCCATGCCCGGCGCAACCCGAGCCGGTCTCGCTGCCGGCCTCGCGAACGGCGCATCGAAAGCCGCGCGAATGATTCCCAACTCATCGTTCCAGACGGAGATAGCCGATGCTCGTCCTGATTCTCGGTTTAGCGATCTTCCTCGGTGTGCATTCGATTCGGATCGTCGCGGACGGCTGGCGATCCGCGACCATCGAGCGGATCGGCGAGAAACGCTGGAAGGGCCCCTATGCGATCGTGTCGATCGTCGGCTTCGTGCTGATCGTCTGGGGTTACGGGATTGCGCGCCAGGGCGGGACGCTGCTGTGGATGTCACCCGTCGGCATTCGCCATCTCACCGGCATGCTGACCGCGATCGCATTCGTGCTGATCGCCGCGTCCTACGTGCCGCGCAACCGCATCAAGACGCTCGTCGGCCATCCGATGGTGGCCGGCGTGATGGTGTGGGCGATCGCGCACCTGCTCGCGAACGGCACGCTGCACGCGGTCGTGCTGTTCGGCGCATTCTTCGTGTGGTCGCTGGTCGATTTCGTCGTGTGGCGCGCGCGCGATCGCCTCGACGGCGTCCGCTATCCGGCGGGCAGGCTGTCGGGCGATGCCGTGACGATCGTCGCCGGGCTCGTCGTATGGGCCGTCTTTGCGCTGTTCCTGCACGGCCCGCTGATCGGCGTGCGGCCGTTCGGCTGAACGCACTCGCCTGCAAGGATCGAAGCGCTTGGCGCGCAAGTTGTCGCAAGCGCCCGCGACATCGAGGCGGGCGCGTGACTCCGCCAGCGCTCGGCGCACGGCCGCTTGCCCATTGATTGCGAATCCGTCGCGACCGACGGCGTGCGTGCCATCCGCGCGCTCGGCGCGTGTGCGTCAGATCGGTTTGACGAACAGCCCGACGGTCAGCGCGGCGCCGATGCAGACGATCGCGATCCGCAGCACGCGCTCGTTCACGCGGTGCAGCGCCCACGCGCCGAGCAGGCCGCCGACGATCGCGCCGCCGCCGAGCGCGATGGCCTCGCGCCAGTGCAGGTGCGGCGAGGTCACGAATAGCACGACCGCCGACGCGTTCATCACGCCAGCGAGCGCATTCTTCGTCGACATCGCGTGACGCGGCGACAGGCCGGCCATCGTCAGCGCGGCCATCATCAGGAACCCGATGCCGCCGCCGAAGTAGCCGCCGTAGATCGCGATCAGGAATTGCGAGATCGCGGCGGTGACGGGGCCGAGATGCTGCGTGCCGGCGCCGGGCTTGCGGAAGAAGCTGCCCCATGCGAACACGACCGTCGCGAACAGCACGAGCCACGGCACGAGGTGCGAGAAGATCGACGACGGGGTTTTCAGCAGCAGCAGTCCGCCGAGCGCGCCGCCGACCACGCTGATCGCGAACAGCGCGCGAAACGACAGCTTGCCCGCGCCGCGCACCATGTTCCGGCTCGCCCAGCCCGTCGTGACCTGGCCGGGGAACAGCGCGACCGTCGACGTGATGTTCGCCGCGAGCGGCGACATCCCCGACACGATCAGCGCGGGCAGCGTGACGAACGAGCCGCCACCCGCGAGGGCGTTCTGCAGGCCGGCCCACAGGCCGGCGATGATGATGAGGGCGAGCATCGGTGCGGGAGTGCAGAGGTGGCGGGGCGCGCGCGTACGCGCGGTGGACGCACGATGGTAATGCAGGATCGCGGCGGCGCAAAGCGGGGTGAGCGTGCAGCGTATCGGGTGCGCAGCGGGCACGGTCGATCGACATGGGCGTTGCATCGGGCCTGCGCACCTTCACGCTTTCATGCCGTCACGGCATCACGCGCACGATCGGTGACGCGTCACGCGGTCGGCTGCGCGCCGGCTTCGTCTGCTGGCGCGTCGCCTTCGACGTCCGGATAGACGATCGTCCCGTCGTCCCGTCGTCCCGGATCGCCGCGCCGGCCGTGAGGCGCGCGGGCTCCACGCGATTCGGGCCCATGATGTGCAGCACCGTTTCGCCGCGCGCAATCAGGTAATCGGACACGATGCGCCGATGACAGCGCCACCACACGGCTTCCGAACACATGATCGCGCAGCGCTGCCGGTGCCCTTGCGCGATCAGCCGGTCGAGGCCCGTTCGAAACTCGGGCGACAGCGCGTAGTCGGCGTAGCGATGGAAGCTGCGGTTCGTCCAGAAGCCGTTGACCTCGTCGGGCACGCCGCGCGACTTGCCGCGCAGTCCGCCGAGTGCCGCGATGTGCTCGTACGCGATGTCGACCGCGGCCAGTGCGGCGGGGAACGTTGCTTCGTTGAACTGCGGATTGGTGCGCGAACGCGTCATCTTCCGGATATCGGCCAGCAGCGCGATATCGAGCGCGTCGAGCATCCCGACAAACGCGTCGAGCGTGCGGTTCGAATGGCCGATCGTGTAGAACGGGAGCGTCACGTGTCGTCCTTGTCGGCAATGCGTTCGAGCACGCGCCCGCGATGCGCGGCGATGTGGTCGGTGCGATCGCTCTTGATCTCGTATTGCGGATCGTCGGGCGACGCACGGTGGCGATGGCCCTTGTAGTCGAAATCCTGCGTGTGGATCGCGATGATCGTGCCGGTCACGTAACCGGCTTCGGAATTCCAGCGGACGTGGTCGCCCGGCTTGAACAGCGTCGTCATGCGGGGAGCCTCCTTGCCTCGGTGCGGTGTCGTCGGCCGCTGCCGTACGCATTATCGGCGCCGGCCGCGCATGGAGAAAGATACTGAGGGCGGGCGCAAGCGTCATGCCCGCAACCGGCGAGGCTTTCATTTATCTGACGATATGTGCCCTCAAGTCCCCAGAACCAAATCTCACCCACCAAATTTCCGGGGGCATCCATGTCTGAATTGACCGAATCCAGAAGCGTCTGCGGCGTGCAGCCGATCATCGGTTCAATCGATTCGACTGCCGTTCACATCGACGGATGTTCGCTACGCTGCTCGCGTACCAGTCGCACTGCACGCTCTCGGACATCCGGGGAAAACGTGCTTGCCTTCTTGTTCATGGCTCGATTCTCTCAAGAATACGCGCCTCCACCCAATTCGGTGCGGTTCAGTGCCGCTGCGCGCTGATCGGATACGAAGGTCGATCTCACCGTGACTGCCTGCCTCGCGTTGCCGAACGGCGTGCTGGGCCAGATCGCATGCAGCTTCAACACGACGTTTCCCCGTCACGGCGGATCACGGGAACCGACGGCATCCTCGAGACGACCTTCCTCAACAGCCCGCCGCAAGACGGACCGCCCGAGATTCATCTGCGCCGCGGCGTTTCGTCCACGACGCCGGGGGAAACCATCGTGATGCCGGGCGACAGCGGCCTTCTCGCGGAAACCGAGCGCTTCGTGCGCGCCGTCCGGCTCGGCCGGGAGCAGTGGAACGGCAGCACCGAAGCGGAGTCGGTCGATACGATCGCCACGCTCGACGCGATCGCGCGCAGCATCCGTTCGGGAACCCGGGAACCCGGGAACCCGGGAACGCGTCTTGCGGGATTCACGTCCGTGCAGGCGCTGCAGGCAGCGAATCAGTTGCTCGCCTTGCTTGCGGCAACTGGCGGTGGCTTCTAGAAACGGTCGATCATCCCGAACTGGATTCCGCGCACCGACGCCCCCTGCCACGACGGCGTGAGGCCGATCACGTTCACGCCTTTCAGCGTGAACGCGGCCTGGCCACGGTTATGCAGCCAGGCCGCGCTTGCATAGAGCAGGACGCGCTTCGACAGATCGTATTCGCACGCGGCGCTGAACTGGTCGGCGTCGTTGTCGCCGCCCGATCGGTCACGCAGCCACGTGTACCCCAGCGACGTGCGAAAACGCGCGCTCACCGCATAGCGCGCGGAGGCCGACACGCCGTCGCTGTGGTAGCGCGGCGTTCCGCCGTCGCCATTGAAATACGACAGGAAGCCGGTCACCGGGCCGAATGCATAGGAGGCGCCGCCGAGGTTGGCGCGCAATGCGCCGCTGCCGTGGGTTTGCTGGTGCGCATATGAAATGCGGAGCGGGCCGTCATGCCACGAGAACGTCTCGATGTGGCCTGCCAGTCCATTGCCGTCGCCGTCGGTTGGCGCGCGCAACGACGCCATGATCGTGGTCGAGAAGCCATGGACCTCGGGTGAAAGGTACGTGATCGCGTTGCTTGCGTACGGCGTGATTTTCGACAGATTGTCGAGGCCCGACGCGATCGTGCCAGCACCGAACGCATCGAGCTGCCCCTTGAACGGGATGTAGATCGGCGAATACTGGCGGCCGATCCGCACGGTGCCGTAGCGCGAGCTCACGCCGATCCAGGCCTGGCGGTTGAACAACGTGCCGGCGACGGCCTGACTGCCGTCCGTCGAGCCGAAGCCGTTCTCGAGATCGAACAGGATCTTTACGCCGTTGCCGATATCCTCGGCGCCGCGCACGCCGATGCGCGAGCCGCGATACGCACCGGAATCCATCCGCGCGACGTAGCCGGAGCCCGGATTCGTGATTTCGATGCTCGTGTCGATCGCACCGTACAGCGTCACGCTGCTTTGTGCATGGACCACGGATGCGTGCGCGGCAATGGCCGCCGCTGCGACACCAATGCGGAGCGCGACACGTGTGCCGGCCGCCGGCCGGCGCGCTCGGCCGTTTTCCGACGCGGCATCGTGACGTCGGGGGCGGGAAGCGGGAAGGGAATGACTCATGGGCAAGGGAGGCGGGCAGCCTCGGCAGTGGGGCGACGCGTCGCGTGCGGCGTGGTGCGGCGAGTGTTGCCGCACCACGCCGCACGCAATCCGGTCGAATCAGGCGCTTACTTGTTGTCCGGCAATGCGTAGGCAACCACGTAGTCGCCTCGATCGGGCGACTGGCGCGCACCGCCTGCCGAGATGACGATGTACTGCTTGCCGTTGAGGGTATAGCTCATCGGCGTGCCCTGGCTTCCCACCGGCAAACGCGCCTTCCACACTTCCTTGCCCGTCGAGTTGTCGAACGCGCGCAGGTAGTAGTCCTGCGTCGCGGCGAAGAACACGAGGCCGCCGCCCGTCGTGAGCGAGCCGCCGATGGTGGGCATGCCGATCGGCGACGGCATGTGCATCGGCACGCCGTAGAGGCGCGTGTCCTTCACGGTGCCGAGCGGGACTTGCCATGCGATGCTACGTGTTTTCAGGTCGACCGCGGTGAGACTGCCGAACGGCGGCTTCTGGCACGGGATGCCGAGCGGCGAGAAGAAACGGTCCTTCAGCACCGAGTATGGCGTGCCGCCGAGCGGCACCGCACCCATGCCTGCGTTCACCGATTCGTTGCCGTTGGATGTACCGCTGCGGTTCTTTTCCTTTTCCAGATGGACCCAGAGGCCGAGGCGCATGTCGTTCACGTAGATCATGTCCGCGTTCGGATCATACGAGAGGCCGCCCCAGTTCATGCCGCCGAGCGAACCCGGGAAGCTGAGCGAACGATCGGTGTACGGTGCAGTGAAAAGGCCGTCGTAGCGCATGCCGCGGAAGATCACGCGGCACATCAACTGGTCGATCGGCGTGACGCCCCACATGTCCGAATCCTTGAGCACGTCCGCGCCGATCTGAGGCATGCCGACGGACAGCGGTTGGGTCTTCGAATACGGCTCGTTCGCAATCGACGCGGTCTTGACCGGATGTTCGACGACCTTCGTCAGCGGCTTGCCGGTCGCGCGATCGAGCACGAACAGCTGGCCCATCTTGGTGCCGACGATCAGCGCCGGCACGCGCTTGCCATCTTCCATCGGGAAGTCGATCAGCGTCGGCTGCATCGGCACGTCGTAGTCCCACAGGTCGTGGTGAACGGTCTGGAAGTGCCACTTTTCCGCGCCCGTCGTCGCGTCGAGCGCGAGGATGGATGCACCGTACTTCTCGTCGAGCGCGGTGCGCTTCACGCCCCACAGGTCGATCGCCGCATTGCCCACCGGCATGTAGATCGTGTTCGACGTCGCGTCATAGGTCATCGGCGCCCACACGTTCGGCGTCGAGCGCGTGAAGATCTTGCCCGGTGCCGGCTCCGCGTGATCGTCCGGATTGCCCGGATCGAACGCCCACTTCATCTTGCCGGTCATCACGTCGAAGCCGCGGATCACGCCGCCGGGCATGTCGAGCGACACGTTGTCGGCCACGCGGCCACCCGTGACCACCGTTGTGCCAGCGACCGTCGGCGCCGACGTGAGTTCGTACAGCGGGCTCTTCGCGTTACCGAGGCCGGCCTTCATGTCGACGATGCCGTGATCGCCGAATGCGTCGCAGAGCTTGCCGGTGTCGGCATCGAGTGCGACGAGCTTCGCATCGATCGTGTTCATGAAGATGCGGCGGCGGCACACGGCCGCATCGCCGGACGCGGCGATCGGCAGGACCGGCGTCGAACCGGCGACGGTCGGCTGCACGAGCGGCTTGTCCGCGTCGAAGTAGGCGAGGCCGCGGCAGCGCACCCAGACCGTCGTCTTGGTCGGAAACGCATGGCGCCATTTTTCGGTGCCGGTTGCGGCGTCCACGGCGATCACCGTGTTGTGCGGCGAGCACAGGAACAGCGTCTTGCCGACCTGCAGCGGCGTTTCCTGGTCTTCCGAACCGCCGCCGTCCGGGCTGAGCGGCGTGTCGCCGGTGTGGAACGTCCATGCGACCTGCAGGTTCTTCACCGTGTCGCGGTTGATCTGCGTATAGCCCGCGAAGCGGTCGCCGCCGGCCGAGTGACCGTAGGCCGTCCAGTCCTCGGTGCCTGCGATGCCCGCCGCCGGCGCGGGCGTCTCGGTGCCGAACGTGCCGTGCGGCACGAACATCCCGTAGACGAACACGCCGTTGCAGGCGAGCAGCACGGCGGCGATGCCCCATGCGGCGCCTCGTGCGGGCGCCTTGCCTTCGGCACGGCGCAGCAGCGGCCAGACCGTCACGAGCAGCATGCCGATCATCGAGAACATGAAGATCCGCGCGTTGAGTGGCCAGAACGCGAAGCCGACTTCCCAGACGGCCCACAGCGCCGTGGCGATCAGCATGACGAGGTAGATCGTGACCGCGCTGGAGCGACGGCGGGCGAGCTGGACGCCGGTCGCGCACAGCGCGAGCCCTGCCAGCAGGTAATACCAGCTACCGCCGCGTGCGACGAGCATGCCGCCGCCGATGATGAAATAGAGCCCGAGAAGCAGCGAGACCAATCCCGCGGCGATCAGGCCGATTCGGGCCGAACCATGAATCGGCCCTGCAGTTGATTGCTTGGACATGAGTGTCTTCTATCCGGTTGCGCCTGGGCTGCATCGAAGGCAGGAAGAGGGCGCAGCGGGCGGCCCTGTTCGATCATATGGAGGCGGCGCCGCGTTGCATGCATGCGCGGATGCGGGCTTCGCAGATCCTGATCGTGCAGCCTGGTTAGCTGTAGAAATTAACTAAGCGGTGCATTTTAAGGGCGAGCCGTGGATTTTGCTCGCCCTTTTTTTCTTCGATTGTTGTCTGGATGGTTGAAAGTGTGTTGTCGGATTTCGCAACTGGCGCTAGTCGGGATCGGGGAGCGCTGCGGCGGCGATCACGCGGGAAGTGCGTGGTCTGGAGGGGTTGGCGGGAGCGGCGCGTTGACATGATCTCGCTCGAGTAGAGCGAGCGTGGGCAGCGGAAGTCGCGCGGCTGGTGCTTGGACAGCGCGGGAGCGGCGTGCCGTTGCGAATGCAGGCAGCGCACGCGATGCAGCCATTCGGCGTTCACCGTATCACTCTCGAGTCGCCAGCAGAACGGGAGGTTCGGCATACCGTTTGTTGGCCATTCACCTGATAAAAGCATCTGTCCTATCAACGGGCGCGACTCTGTAATCTCGGAAACGGAGTTGCACTCCGGTTGCTGAATCCATTGAGCGCCGGACCTCGGGGCGTGCGCAATGCCCCACCCCGGTTCTTCATTCAGCCGGGTCCCACTGCGGCGCGAACGCCGGGCTGACGAGGCGCTGGTTCTTCGGCAGGCCGCCGATCAGCGCACGATCGGCGTCGTCCAGGCCCACGTCGAGCGATGCCAGGTTGGCGAGCTGATTGCGTTGGCCGGCCGCCTTCGGCACGGCGGCCACGTTCGGCTGGTCAAGCAGCCATTTCAGCGCGACCTGGGTCGGCAGCACGCGATGCTTGTCGGCGATTCGCTGCAGCTCCGGAATCTCCGACACGCGGTTGCGCGCGAGCGGGCTGTACGCGATCAGCGCCATGTCGTGCTCGCGCGCGAATTGAAGCAGCCGCGCCTGACCCAGCAGCACGTGGTACTCGACCTGTATCGCGGCCAGCGGTGCCTGCTGGTTTTCAACGACATCGCGCAACAGCGGAAGCGGAAAGTTCGCGACGCCGATCGCACGGGCGCGTCCTTGCTCCTTGAACGACACGAGCGTGTCGATCGTCTCGGCAAGATTCCAGTCGGGCGCCGGCCAGTGGATCAGGAACAGGTCCACGTAGTCGGAGCGCAGCGCGCGCAACGTGTTGTCGAGCGATTTCCGCATGCGTTCGGGGCTCAACTGGTCCCACCACACTTTGCTGGTCACGTGAATCTGCTCGCGCGGGACGTTCGACGCCGCGATGGCCTCGCCGACCGCCGCTTCGTTCTCGTACGCGGCCGCGGTATCGAGGTGCCGATAACCCGACTCCAGCGCGAGCGCGACCGCGCGCGTGCAGTCGTCGCCGAGCATGGGCCACGTGCCGAGCCCCAGTTTCGGCATGTTCAACGCGTGGCGGTTGACGATGCATTGCATGAACGATTCCTCCTCGATGGGTTGAGCCGGCTCGGCTTGCCCGTGCCGTGCCGGCGCGTTCGTCAGCCGTGGGCGCTGTCGCAGGTCGAGCGATGCGCGGTGGTCGCGGCCGATGTGCCCGTCGACCCCGCGTCGCGTCGCGCGACGAATTTCGCGATGCGCCAGCCGAATACGATGGCCGGGCCGAGCGTCGTGCCGGGGCCCGGATAGGTGCCGCGGAAGATCGACGCGAGATCGTTGCCGCACGCGAACAGGCCGGGAATCACGCGCCCGTCGACGTCGACCACCTCGCCGTTCGCCGTGCCGCTCAGCCCCGCGCTGCAAGCGAGGTCGGCGGGCCATACGGTCACGGCATAGTAGGGCCCGGCGCCGATCGGGCGAATGCACGGGTTCGGCTGTTGCGCCGGGTCGCCATTGAAGCGGCTCATCGGGCTGCTGCCGCGCTGGAACGCCGGATCCTCGCCGTTGGCGGCGTCGCGGTTGTAGGTCGCGACGGTACGCGCCAAGCCGTTCGCATCCACCTGCAATTTCGCTGCCAGCTCGGCCAGCGTCGCGCCCTTGACCAGATAGCCGGCACGCTCGAACGCCGCGATGCGCGCCGCGCTGCGCGCCGGCATCAGCAGGCCGAGGCCATAGGTCCGGATGAACGCCGCATCGACGATCAGATGGGCCGGCACGCTGGGCCCGTTGCCGCTGTCGCGCAGCATGCCCATCACAAAGTCGTGATACGAGTCCGACTCGTTGACGAAGCGCTCGCCGCGGCTGTTGACCGCGATGAGGCCGGGTTTCGCGCGATCGAGAATGATGTGCGGCCAGACGCTGTCGCCGTCGCCGCCCGGGGCACGGCGAATCGAGCACGGCATCCACAGCCCCGGGCTGTCGCCGCCGTTTTCGACCCGCGCATCGACGCGCTGCGCGCGGTCGACGCCGTCGCCGGTGTGCGTCGCCGGCGACAGCGACAGCGGCCGGGCCGCGGCGGGGAAGAACTGCTGGCGCAGCGACGGATGGCGCGTGATGCCGCCGGTCGCGAGCACCACGCCGCGCCGCGCGCCGATTCGCCTGCGGCCGCCGTCCGGCGTCGTGACGATGGCGCCGGTGACGCGGCCGTCGTCGCGTACCAGTTCGAGTAGTGGCGTGTCGAAGCGAATCTCGACCTGGCGCTTGAGCAGGCTGTAATAGAGCCGCGCGGCGAGCGCGTTGCCCATTACGAGCTGCGTGCCGCGCGGAAAACGCAGGCGGTCCATCGCATAGCGGCCGACGACCGCGACCGTGCGTTTGAAGTTCGCGGCCGATGCGAACGGCGCGAGCAGCGCATTGAGGTCGGCGCGCGCGACCATCATCCCGCCGAGCCCCATGAACTCCTTGCGAGGCGGGCGCACGCGCGCGAATGCGCGGCCGAGCACGCGCGCATCGAACGGCGCGGGCACGAGCGCCCGCCCGCCATAGGCCGCGCCGGGGCCGTTCACGTAATCGGGATGCGCGGCGGCGGCGACGAACTTGACTTCGCTGATGCGCGCGAGCTCGTCGATCGCATCGGGGCCGCTCTGCAGGAAGGCATCGCGCGCGTCGTCGCCGCCGCGTGCGCCGACCACCGACTGCAGGAAGCGGCGCGCATCGTCGACGCTGTCGGGCACGCCCGCGTCGACGCTCAGGCGGGTGCCCGGCACCCACGTCGTGCCGCCCGACGTGGACGTGATGCCGCCCACCACGGCTGTTTTTTCGCAGACGAGGACCGCAAGCCCCTCGTGATGCGCGACGAGCGCGGCGGTCATGCCCGCCGCCCCCGCGCCGAATACCAGCAGGTCCACTTCCTCGTCCCAGTCCTGTTGCACCGCACCCATGTCCACGTCTCCTTCATGTCGTTCCGTCGCGCGCCCGGATTCGACGCGCGGCGGAAGATGCTCCGATAATTATGGAATGTTATTCCAATAAATATAAAAGTGGAATGGCGTTCTAAAAAGTAGGTGAAGCGGCGTGCGGCGACGTTCAGAAGCGGTGCACGATGCCGACGCCGGCCGCGAACTGGCTGCGCGTGGACGACGGCGCCGAGTTGAAGCCGTCGCCGAGCGTGGCGGTCGCGTCGATGATGTGGCCGCTGCCCGTGGTGGCGAACGGGATTCGGCGGGGCGCGCCGCGCACGGCGCTCGCGTCCCGCCCGCACGCGCTCAGGCGGCGGTATCGATCAGGAACGCGACCATCCGGTCGCAGACTCGCGAGAACATCTGCGTGCCCGTGACGGTTCGGCAGCCGCGGGCACGCGCCGCTTCGATGAACGGCGTGAGCGGCGGCTTCGTGACGACGTCACCGACGAAGGTATTGGCCGGCACGCGCGATACGTCGACGGGCGGCGGATCGTCCGCCCGCATCCCCATCGGCGACGCATTGACGATCACGTCGAACGATTCGGGCGCGACGTCCGCGGCGGCGACGCGCACCGTGCCGCGTTGCAGCGTCGCCAGCCGGTCGACCAGCGACGCGGTGCGGGCGGCATCGTTGTCGCGCACGTCGAGCGACGCGACGCCCGCCATCACCAGCGCGTGGCCGATCGCCGAGCCTGCGCCGCCCGCGCCGACCAGCAGCGCGCGCTTGCCGCGCAGGTCGCAGCCTGCGTCGCCGAGCGCGGCGACGAAGCCGGTGCCGTCGAACATGCCGCCGTGCCAGCCACCGTCGGCGGTGCGGCGCAGCGTATTGGCCGCGCCGAGGAATGCTGCTTCGTCGGACAGGCTCATGCAGAAGCCGGCGGCGCTGAATTTGTGCGGCACCGTGATGATCACGCCGTCGACGTTGCGCATCGGCGTGATGCCCGCGAAGAACGCCGCGAGATCGTCCGGCGCGACGTGCGCGGGGACGACCAGCGCGTCGAGTCCGGCCTCGCGCAGCGCGGCCGTCACGCCCTTGGGCGAACGGACCTGCGCGATCGGATCGCCGACGATGAAGTGGACACGGGTCGCACCGCTCAGGCCTTCGTCGAGCGAAACCGGGGTGGTCGGGGTCAAGGGGGCAATCATGCTGTTTTCATCTCCTGGGTGGAACCGGCTTCGTTGTGTACGATGCCGAGCAATTTCGCCTGGGTGGCGGGGTCCTGTTCGAGCGCGACCGCGCTGCTTTCGTGCGCGACGTGACCGTTGACGAGCACGTATGCGCGATCGGCGATCGGCAGCACCATGTCGGCCTGGTGCTCGACGATCACGACGCTCGCGCGCTCGCGTAGCTTGACGACCGCGTCGAGCACTTCCTGCACGACGGCGGGCGCGAGCCCTTCGAACGGCTCGTCGAGCAGGATGGCCTTCGCCGGCGCCATCAGCGCGCGGGCGATCGCCACCATCTGCCGTTCGCCGCCGGACAGGTGTTCGGCACGCGCGTCCTTGCGCGCCGCGAGGCGCGGGAACAGCGTGAACATTTCATCGACGCTCGCGCCGCCCTTGCGCGCGGCGAGCCGCAGGTTCTCGGCAACCGTGAGGTTGGGGAACAGCCGGCGGCCTTCGGGCACCATCGCGAGCCCGAGGCGATTGATCTCGTGCGCGGGGCGCCCGGTGATGTCGTGGCCGTCGAACACGATGCGCCCGGCCGTGACTTCGGCGACGCCGGTCGCGGCGCGCAACGTCGTCGTCTTGCCGACGCCGTTGCGGCCGAGGATCGCGATGACTTCGCCTTCGTGGAGCGTGAGGTCGATGCCGTCGAGGATCGTGTTGCCGGTGTAACCGGCCTTCACGCCTTCGAGGCGCAGCAGCGGGCGTCGCGCCGGCGCGGCTTCTTCGTGCTGCGCGCCGCGTCGTGCGGCCAGCCGCGCATCGACCGGCCGCTCGCCCTTCGCGTGGCCGAGATAGGCTTCGACCACCTCGGGATGGCGCGCGACTTCGGCGGGCGAGCCGTCCGCGATCAGCCGGCCGCGATGGAGCACGCTGACGCGATCGGAGATCGTCAGCACGCGATCGATGTCGTGCTCGATCAGCAGCACCGCATGATGGTTGGCCAGCTCGCGGATGATCGCCGCCACGCGCACGCGATCGGCCTCGGCAAGCCCCGCGAGCGGTTCGTCGAGCAGCAGCAGGCGCGCGCGGGTCGCGAGCGACAGCGCGATTTCGAGCAGGCGCTGCTCGCCATGCGACAGGCTTTCGCAGCCGTGCGCCGCGCGATCGTCCAGCCCGACCGCCGCGAGCAGCGACCAGGTCAGCGCATTCTGTTCGCCGAGCGTGTGCGCGTCGCGCCACATGCCGAGGCGATCGTGCTGCGCGGCCTGTACGGCCACGCGCACGTTCTCGAACACGGTGAGGTTGCGGAACACGCTGAGGATCTGGAACGAGCGGCTCATGCCGAGCCGCACGCGGCGGAACATCGCGAGCTTCGTCACGTCCCGGCCGTCGAACGTGATCGTGCCGGCCGTCGGAGACAGCACGCCCGTCAGCATGTTGAAGAACGTGGTCTTGCCCGCGCCGTTCGGGCCGATGAAGCTGTGCAGCCGGCGCGGATGGACGTCGAGGTCGATCTGTTCGGCGGTCACGAGCGAGCCGAAATGTTTCGACAGCCCGCGCACGCTCAGCACGGGCTTGTCGGAATCGGTGTCGATGCCGCCGGCGCGATACGGCGCGATCGTGTCGGGACGCGCGGGAATCGTGTCGCGCACGAGGGTCCAGCGCGGGCGTCGCAGCAACCGCTGCACGATGCCGTGGATGCCCTCGGGCGAGAAGAACGCGAACGCGATGATGATCGGCGCGAAGATCAGCCACCAGTGCTCGGTCAGGCTGCTGAGCTTGTCCTCGAGCAGGATGAACGCGATCGCGCCCCACAGCGGCCCGAGAAACTGGTGGACGCCGCCGAGCACAGTCATCAACAGGCTGTCGCCCGCGTGCTCCCAGCTCAGGTTGTTCGCGTATGCGCCTTGCAGCATCAGGCACAGCAGGCCGCCTGCGTAGCCGATCACGGCGGCCGAGATCACGAACGCACGCAGCTTGAGCCGATACGTGTCGTAGCCGAGACTCGCCGCGCGTTGCTCGTTGTCGCGCAACGCCTGCAGCGCCCGCCCGAACGGCGCGTGCACGAGGCGCCACAGCAGATACGCGATGGCGATCACCGTCACGCACGCGAACACGTGGAAGCCGACGGTCGTCGGGAAAGTCGGGCGCGGCACGTTCTGCAGGCCGTTTTCGCCGCCGGTCACATCCGTCCACTTGAACGCGATCTCGAATGCGATCTGCGAACAGGCGAGGGTGAGCAAAGAGAAGTACAGCCCGCGCCGGCGCAACACGATCGCGCCGATCAGCGCGGCCAGCACGGTCGTCACGAGCACGCTGGCCGCGAGCGCGAGCAGCTCGTTGCCGAGCACGCGCAGCAGCGACACGGCGACCAGGTACGTGGCCGTGCCGAAGAACACCGATGCGCCGAACGGCACGAGGCCCGTGTACGCGACCAGCAGGTTCACGCCCATTCCGTAGAGCGTGTAGATCGCGATCTGGGTCGCGCGCTCGAGCGGCGTGCCGGTCGCGGTGAGCGCGAGCGACACGAGGACGAGTGCGGTGGTCAGCACCGCGACAGGGTGGCGGGTCAGATAGTCGGGTTTCACTCGAAGCGCTCCCAGCGTTCACCAAACAGCCCGCGAGGGCGGACGAGAAGGACGAGTGCCATCAGCACGTACATGGCGACTGACGAGCCCTCCGGAAAGAACTGGACGGCCAGCGCGGTCACGATGCCGACCAGCAGGCCCGCGACCACGGCGCCGGCGAACGAGCCGAGCCCGCCGATCGTCACGATCACGAATGCCGGCATCACGGCGGTCGTCGCCATCCCCGGCGTGACCGTGACGAGCGGCGCGGCGAGCACGCCGGCGGCGCCCGCGAGCAGTGCGCCGAGCGCGAAGGCGCCGGTCAGCACGCGCGGCAGGTTGATGCCGAGCAGCCCGACCATTTCCGGATCGCGGCTGCCGGCGCGCAGGATCCGCCCGTACGGCGTGTAGTTCATGAACCACCACAGCACGACGAGGATCGCGACCGTCGCGGCGAGCACGAACAGCCGGTACTTCGTGATCAGCAGCGGCCCGTACACGAGGAAGCCGTTGAGCATTTCGGGCGGGCTGAACGGCAGGCCGCCCGCGCCCCACACGAGGCGCACCAGCGCGGTCAGCAGCAGCGACAGCGCGAACGTGACGATCAGGCCGAGCAGCGGCTCCTTGCCGTACAGGCGTCGGATGAACACCAGTTCGATCAGCACGCCCACCGCCGCGACGAGCAACGGCGCGAGCACGACGGCGGCCCATCCGAACTGCGTCGACAGCGCGATCGCGAAATAGGCGCCGAGCGCGAACAGCGCGCCATGCGCGAAATTCACGATGCCGAGCAGCCCGCAGATGATCGACAGTCCGATCGCGAGCAATACATAGAGGAATCCCAGCACCAGTCCGTTGGCGACCTGGGACAACAACATTTCAGCCATGCCCTTACTCCAGAGTGCGGCCCGCCGCCGCCGCGCCGCGCCCCGTGGTGACGGGCGAGCGGCGGGCCGCGACGCGCGCGGGATACGCTTGGGGCCGTGTCGATTCGGGCGCCGCCGCCGCAGCGGCGGCGCGCGGGTTCAGCGCGCGGCCATCCGGCAGCCGATCTCCTGGCGCGTGCCGAACAGGCGGTCGAGCTCGGCGGGGTTCTGTGGCACGACGGAGATCGGGTCGAGCCAGTCCCATTTGTCCGCGATCCGGTCCTTCACCTTGAACACGCTCCAGCGCCGCAGCAGCTGGTGGTCCCACGGGCGGAAATTCGCGGGGCCGCTGCCGTCGGTGAGCTGAATGGTTTCCAGGCTCTGCACGATGTCCGCTCCGGACGTGCTCTTCGCGTGGTTGATCGCCTGCAGCAGCGCGCGCGCCGTGAACCAGCCGATCCAGGCCTTGTCGGCCGGCGGCTTGCCGTACTTCGCCGTGTACTTCCTGACGAACGCGACTTCTTCCGGCGAATGGCCCGGCGAGCTGAAATGCCACGGCTTGCCGTAGTAGCCGGTCGCCGCATCGGCGTTGATCGACCACAGATCCGAGTCGCCGATGATCGGGCACGCCACCGGGATCCGGCCTTTCATGCCCATTTCCGCGTATTGCTTCAGGAACGTCGACAGGTCGCCGCCCGGCAGGCCGAGCAGCACGACGTCGGGTTTCGACTGGCGGATCTTCAGGATGAACGAGCTGAAATCGGTGGTGTTGAGCGGCGTGACGTCGGCGCCGGTGATCGAGCCGCCCGACTGCTTCAGCAAGTCCGACATCGCCCGCTGGATGTCCTGCCCGTACGCATAGTTCGCGACGAGGAAGTGCCATTTCTTGCCGATCGCGAGCAGCGACGGCGCGAGCGCGCGGCACGCGACGGGCGTCGGGCTCAGCACGCGGAACGTGTACGGGTTGCAGCTGCTGCCGGTGAGCTCGCGCGCCGCGGCGTTCGGTGCGATGTAGGGCGTCTTGGTGCGCCACGCGACCGACGACATCGCCAGCGACGTGCCGCTGTTCGTGCCGCCGATCACCGCTATCGCCTTGTCCTGCTCGACGAGCTTCTGCATGTTCTGCTGCGCCGACTGCGGATTCGGTTCGTCGTACCAGACGAGATCGACGCGCCGGCCGCGCGCCTGGTTGCCCGCGTCGTCGAGCGCGAGCTTGACGCCGTTCGCGATCACCTCGCCCTGTTCGGTCCACACGCCCTGCTTGGCCATCAGCAGGCCCAGCTTCAGCGGCTGCTCGCCCTGCGCGCGCACGATCGCCGGCGCGGCGAGCGCCGCCGCACCGCCCGCGAGCGCCTTGCCCGCGGTGACGAGCCACGCGCGGCGCGACAACGCCGGGCTGTCGGGCGCGTCCGCCGGGTGGCTGGAAAGGGTGTCGTTCTGCTCGTGCTGGTCAGTCATGTGTCTGGCCTCCTGTTTCCTGGTCAAGGTCGATTCCGCGCGGTCCTTGGGCAGGCCGCGCGACACGTGTCGAATTTTTCGTGAATTATGGTTTGAAGTGGAATAGCATTCAACAATCAAAGGAGATTTCAATAAATCGGGGTATTCACCCGGTCGGTCCGGAATGCGAACGACTCGACGCGATGCGGACGCCCCGAACAACGGAGATGAAGCGATGGGAAGAAGACGGCTGGCAGTGATCGGTGCGGGCGCAATCGGGCGGATGCACGTGGAGCGCGCGCGCATGCACGCGCAGGTGGAAGTGGTGGCGATCGCCGATCCATCGCCGGCGGCCGAACAGTTCGCGCGTGCCGAGGGGGTACGCGGGTTCGCCGATTACGCGACGATGCTCGACGCGGTGCGCCCGGACGGCGCGATCGTCGCGACGCCGAATGCGACACATGTGGAGGTCGGCCTTGCGTGCATCGCGCGCGGCGTGCCGGCGTTGATCGAGAAGCCGGTATCGGACAGCGTCGCGGCGGCAGCCGAGCTGGGACGCGCCGCACGCGAAGCCGGCGTGCCGCTGTTGGTCGGCCACCATCGCCGCCACAATCCGATCCTGAGGCGCGCGCGAGAGATCGTGCAGTCGGGGCGGCTCGGCAAGCCGGTCGCGGCCAATGCGCTCGCGACCTTCTACAAGCCCGACGCGTATTTCGAGGTCGAATGGCGCCGTCGCGCGGGCGGCGGCCCCGTGCTGATCAACCTGATCCACGACATCGACATCATGCGGTTCCTGCTCGGCGAGATCGTCGAGGTGCAGGCGCAGGCGTCCAATCGCGTGCGCGGCTTCGACGTGGAAGACACGGCCGCCGTGCTCCTTCGCTTCGACAGCGGCGCGCTCGGCACGCTGGCCGTGTCCGATTGCGCGGCGTCACCCTGGAACTGGGATCTCGCGGCGGGCGAGGCCGCGCACTATCCGCGCCAGCAGGTGAACACGCATTTCCTGATCGGCACGGATGCATCGCTCACGCTGCCGCAACTCGATCTGTGGGAATACCGCAGCGGGAAGGGCTGGCACGATCCGTTGACGGTCGAGCGCTGCACGCCGCATGGCGCCGATCCGTATCACGAGCAGTTGCGCCACTTCGCGGCGGTGATCGCGGGCGACGAGGCGCCGCTTTGTTCGGCCGACGACGCCGCGCGCACGCTCGCGGCGACGCTCGCCGTGCATCGTGCGGCCGCGACGCGCACGGGCGTTGTGCCCGCGGACGTCGCGGCATAGCCGCGGGGGCGTGCGCCGGCCTAGCGCTGGCGCCGGTAGAACGCCACCGTCTGCCGCAGGCCGTCGTCGAGCGCGGTCCGCGGCAGGCCGGGCAGCAGGCGCCCGAGCGCGGGGTCGTCGGGGAACGCCGTCGCGATCGGCAGCGGCGGCCCGCCGGCATCGAGGTGCGCACCCGGCACGATGGCTGCGATCCGCTCGATCAGCGTGTTCACCGGGGTGATCTCGCCCGCGAGCGTGAACGCGTGCGCGCCGTCGATCTCGGCCAGCAGCGCGGCCTCGTAGGCGGCGGCGACGTCGTCGGCGAACACGAGGCCCGTCGTGCCGGTAAACGGAATCGTGTAGCGCTCGCCGCGCGCGGCCGCCCGGCACGCCAGGCTCGGCCCCGCGCTCGATCCGGTCTCGCGCCCGGCGCCATAGACGACGAGCGGACGGAAGCCCACGCTCGCGATCCCGTGGTCGTGCCAGTACGCGCGCGCCGATCCTTCGCACGCCAGCTTGAACGCACCGTAGTGGGTTTGCGGTAGCGGCACGGCGCCGTCGTCGGGGCCGAATACGCCGGCGCTGCTCGCATAGAGCACGCGTCGCAGCCCGGACGCGCGGGCGGCCTCGAATACGTTCAGCGTGCCGACCAGATTGACTCGCGCGCCGCGCACGGGATCGGCCGCGCAGTCCGTCGTAAGGATGCCCGCGAGATGGATCGCCGCGTCGCAGCCGTCGAATGCGCGTGCCGTGGCGGCCGCGTCGGCGATGTCGCCGGTGCGCCACTGCACGGCCGCGGCCCGCTCTGGCGCGAGTGCCTCGACGAGGCGCGGGTTCGTGCGCACGTCGAAACTCACGCATTCCATGCCGCGCGCGAGCAGCCTCCTGATGATCCATGCGCCGAGAAAACCGCTGCCGCCCGTTACCAGTACTCGCATTGCGCTGCCTCCCTTTCGTTAAAGTCTTTGCTAAACCCGATTTAGTGGAATAGTATTCCACTTAGAAAGAATATTCCATAGACGTCGCGATCGGTTCGCATCCGGCGTTGGAGACACTGAACGGGCAGATTGAACATGAAGCGTGAACCGATACTCGATTGCGACGTGCTGGTACTGGGCTCCGGTGCGGGCGGCCTCGCGGCGGCGGTCACGGCGGCGGCGCAGGGCCTGCGCGTGATCGTCGCCGAGAAGGAGGCCGTGTTTGGCGGCACGACCGCGTGGTCGGGCGGATGGATGTGGATTCCACGCAATCCGCTCGCGGCGCGGGCCGGCATTCGCGAGGACATCGAGGTGCCGCGCTCGTATCTGAAGAACGAACTGGGCGCGCAGTTCGATGCGGCGAAGGCCGATGCGCTGCTTGAACGCGGCCCGGAGATGGTCGAATTCTTCGAGCGGAACACGGCCGTGCGCTTCGTCGACGGCAACCGCATTCCCGATTTCCACACCACGCCGGGTGCCGGCACGGGCGGGCGCTCGGTCTGCGCGATGCCGTTCGACGGTCGCGAACTGGGCCCGCTGATCGACCGGTTGCGCGAGCCGCTGTCGGTGACGACGCTCAAGGGGATGGCGCTCGCGTCCGGCCAGGATCTCGCGCATTTCTATCGCGCCACGCGCTCGCTGAAGTCGGCGCTGCATGTCGGCCGCCGGCTGGCCGCGTTCGGGTGGCACAAGTTGCGCTACGGGCGCTCGATGCATCTGGTGAACGGCAATGCGCTCGTCGCGCGCCTGCTGAAATCGGCGGCCGATCGCGGGGTCGACCTGCGCACGAATGCGAAGGCGATCGGCCTGGTGCGCGACGACGCACGCGTGACCGGCGCACGCGTGGCGATCGACGGCATCGTGCACGAGGTGCGCGCGGCGCGCGGCGTCGTGCTGGCTTGCGGCGGTTTCCCGCACGATCAGGCGCGGCGCGCGCTGACGTTCGCCTATACGCCGTCGGGCCGCGAACACTGGTCGGCGGCGCCGCGTTGCAATACCGGCGACGGGATCCGGCTCGGCGAATCGATCGGCGCGCATTTCGACCGGTCGCTCGATGCGCCGGCCGCATGGGCGCCCGTCTCGCTGGTGCCGCAGCCGGGCGGCGATGCGGTCGCGTTTCCGCATCTGATCGAGCGTGCGAAGCCGGGCGTGATCGCGGTGACGTGCGCGGGCAAGCGCTTCGTGAACGAGGCGTCGTCGTATCACGACTTCATTTCCGCGCTGCTCGACACGACGCCGGCCGGTGAAGAAGTGTGCGCGTGGCTCGTTTGCGACCATCGCTTTCAGCGGCGCTACGGGCTCGGTTTCTCGAAGCCGTTTCCGTTCCCGACCGGCCCGTACCGGCGCTCCGGCTATCTCAAGCGCGGCGCGACGCTCGATGCGCTCGCGCGCGAATGCGGAATCGACGCAGCCTCGCTGGCGGACACGGTATCGGCCTACAACCAGTACGCGAAGCAAGGCTGCGATCCGGCGTTTCACAAGGGCTCGACGCCGTACAACCGCGTGCAGGGCGACGCCGACCGGCAGCCGAACCCGTGTCTCGCGCCGATCGAAGCGGGGCCGTTCTATGCGGTGAAGCTGTTGCCCGGCAGCCTTGGCACGTTCGCGGGCCTGGCCACCGATCGCGATGCACGCGCGCTCGACTCAGCCGGCCGGGCCATCGCCGGCCTCTACGCGGTCGGCAACGATTCGGCCAGCATGATGGGCGGCTGCTATCCCGGCGGCGGCATCACACTCGGTCCGGCGATGACGTTCGGTTATCTCGCCGGCCTTTCTCTCGCCGACGCCGCGCCCGAACCCGCGCGTGCCGGCATCGATTCATCCTCGAGGACAATGCAATGACACTGTATGACGTAGTGACGCTCACGGTGAAGATCGGCGCGAACGCGCAGGTCTTCGAAGGGATTCAGGCCAGCGGCGATCCGCAGGGCGGCAAGCTGCTCGGCGCGTGGTATTCGGACATCGGCACGCTCGGCCAGGTGCTGGTGCTGCGCGGCTATGAATCGGAGGCCGCGCTCGTCGGCGAGCGCAAACGGATGCTGCTCGAAGGCAACCCGTTCGGCTGCGGCGAATCCATCATCGACGTGAAGACGGCCAGCTATGCGCTGTTCCCGTTCCTGCCGCCGATCGAACCGGCCGTGCACGGCGGCATCTACGAGATGCGCGTGTACGGCACGAAGCTCGGCAGCCTGCAGCACACGATCGATGTGTGGGAACAGGCGGTGCCGGAGCGCACCCGGCGCTCGCCGCTGGTCGGCGCGATGTATGCGCTCGACGGCGATACGCCGCGCTTCCTGAACATCTGGCCGTATGCGAGCGTGGACGAGCGTTCGCGCATTCGCGCCGAGGCGGTCAAGGACGGCATCTGGCCGCCGAAGGGCGGCCCGGCCCATCTCACGACCATGGAGTCGACGATCTGCGTGCCCGCGCCGTTCTCGCCGTTGCGCTGAACCTGCCGCGTGTTACGCCATGACGCTCAAGGAGACGATATGACCCAGCCTCAATCCCGCGCGCTGTCGCTGTCGGCGCTGACCGTGCTCGAACTGAGTCCGCCGCGGATGGTGCAATGCGCCGTCGACGCGGGCTACGACTACGTCGGCCTGCGACTGCTGCCGGCCACCGACACCGAGGTTCGCCACGAGATCATCGGCGATACGCGGCTCAAGCGCGAAACGCTCGCGGTCCTGCGCGATACCGGCATGCGCGTGCTCGACGTCGAGATCGTGCGGCTGAAGCCCGATACCGACGTGACGCACTACCTGCCGATGCTCGAAACGGCGGCGGAACTCGGCGCGCGCTACGTCCTCGTGGCCGGCAACGATCCCGACGAAGCGCGCACCATCGACCGGCTCGGCCGGCTGTGCGACCTGGCCGCGCCGCTCGGCCTGTTGCCGTCGCTGGAGCCGATGCCGTGGACCGACGTGAAGGACATCGGCGCCGGGGCGCGCATCGTCGACGCGTGCGGCCGACGCAACACCGGGCTGATCGTCGACCCGATCCACTTCGATCGTGCCGGTTCGTCGCCCGACGCGTTGCGGGCGTTGCCGCACGCGTACTTCGGCTACGTGCAGTTCTGCGATGCGCCGGCCGAGCGGCCGACCGACGTCGATACGCTGCTGTTCCAGGCACGCTGCGCGCGGATGGTGCCGGGCGAGGGCGGGCTCGATCTCGCGGGCATCCTGCGCGCGCTGCCCGCTCACTTGCCGGTGAGCGTCGAGGTGCCGAACGAAGCGTGGGCGAAGACGACGCCGGCCGTCGAGCGGGCGCGCCGCTTGCGCGAGGCCACCGTTGCCGTGATCGACGCGGCGGCCGTGCCGGCCTGAGCACACGCCGGCCGCCTTCGCGACCCAACGGGCCCGATCGGCGCCAGGCATCGTGCCGGCGCGCGGATCGGGCATTCGACACGACGACAAGAACAACATTTCCGGAGACATCAGCATGACTTCCTCGCAGACGGCCCGAAAGCCGAAGCAGACTATTCAGGATCGCGAATCGAAAGACGCGCGCTCGCTCGACGTTCAACAGTTTCTCGATACGCGGCCGGTGGGCGCGTTCCAGTGGCTCGTGCTGTTGTTGTGCATGCTGATCGTGATGCTCGACGGGCTCGACACGGTGATGATCGGCTTCATCGCGCCGTCGATTTCCAGCGCGTGGTCGATTCCGCGCGACGCGCTGGGGCCGGTAATGAGCGGCGGCCTGCTCGGTCTCGCATTCGGCGCGCTCACGGCCGGCCCGATGTCCGACCGCTTCGGCCGCAAGACGGTGATGGTCAGCGCGGTGGCGTTCTTTGGCCTCTGGAGCATTGCGTCGGCGTTTGCGACGGGCGTGGTGTCGCTGACGGTGCTGCGCTTTTTGACCGGCATCGGCCTGGGCGCGTCGATGCCGAACGCGGCCACGCTGATGGCCGAATATGCGCCGCCGCGGCGGCGCGCGCTGATGGTGACGGCCGTTTTCTGCGGCTTCACCTTCGGTGCGGCAGGCGGCGGCTTCGTGAGCGCGTGGCTGATTGAAACGTGGGGCTGGCATTCGGTTCTGTTGCTCGGCGGCGTGCTGCCGATTGCGTACGTGCCCATCCTCGTCAAATGGCTGCCGGAATCCGCGCGCTATCTCGCGCTGTCGGAGCAGCGCCGCGCACGGCTCATCGGCGTGCTGAACCGCGTGCAGCCCGGCGTTGCCGACGCGCGCACGCGCTTCGTGTCGGCCGAGCCGGTGCGCGATGCGCGCAGCCCCGTCCGCGCGATTCTGTCGCGCGAACATGCGTTCGGCACGGTGATGCTGTGGATCTGCTACTTCGCGGGCTTGCTGACCGTGTATCTGCTCGGCAACTGGTTGCCGACGCTGATCCGCGGGCTCGGGTTTTCGCTGGCCGAGGCCGCGATCGTCGGCGCGCTGTTCCAGGCGGGCGGCACGGTCGGCTCGCTGCTGATCGGGTGGCAGATGGACCGTTTCAATCCGCACGCGGCGCTTGGCGCGACCGTGCTCGCCGGCGGCGCGCTTGCCTGGTACATGGGCGTGTCGGCCCATCCGTTCACGGTGATCTGCGTACTGGCGTTCGGCATCGGCTACTGCATGAACGGTTCGAATACGGGCTTCTGCGCGCTGGCGGCCGGCTCCTATCCGACCGAGATGCGGGCCACCGGGACCAGCTGGATGCTCGGCGTCGGCCGTTTCGGCGGCATTGCGGGCGCGATGCTGGGCGCGGCCATGCTCCATGCGAACTGGAGCTTCGGCCAGGTCTTTGCGGCGCTTGCGGTGCCGGCGGCCGTGGGCGGCGCAGCGGTGCTGCTCAAGGGCGCGCGCCATCGCGGCACGTTCGTGGCCGTGAGCGGGGCGGCCGGCCATTGATGGCGGGCGCGGCGCCGCGGCCACGGTCTCGGCGCCGCGCAAATTCGCTTGAATTCCAGTATGGAATTATGTTCTTATTTGACATTCACCATACGGACGAGAAGGCGCCATGGCAGGAAATCTCGAGCGTGCGCTCGCAGTGCTGGAATTGCTGGCAAAGAACGGTGGCCGCATGCCGCTGGCCACTATTGCAGATACGCTGAACATTCCCCGCAGCGGCACGCATCGCCTGCTGTCGATGCTGATCGATGAAGGGTTCGTGCGTCAGGATGAAGAGCACGGCGAGTACATGCTGGCGCTGAAGCTGGTGTCGCTCGCGCTGATCTACCTTTCGACGAGCGGGGTGTTCGACATTTCCCAGCCGGTGCTCGATCGCCTGGCCGAGTCGTCCGGCGAACTGGCGCGGCTCGGTGTGGTCGAGGACGATCACATCACGTTCGTCGGCAAGGCGCAGGGTGCGAAATCCGGCCTGCGTTACGACCCGGACATGGGCAGCCAGCCGCCGCTGCATTGCACCGCGAGCGGCCAGGCATGGCTCGCGACGCTGCCCGACGAGCGCGCGATCGAGCTGGTGTCGAAGCAGGGCGGGCTCAGCGCGAAGACGCAGAACGTGCCGCGCGCGCCGAAGACCATCCAGCAATTCCTGAAGGACCTGAAGGGTGCGCGCGAGCGCGGCTACGGCGTGGCGATCGAGACGTACGAGATCGGTATGACGTCGATCGCGGCAGCGGTGCGTAATCCCGTGACGAACGAAGTAGTCGGCATCGTGAGCCTCGCCGGCCCGACAAGCCGCTTGCCGGAATCCCGGCTGAAAGAGCTCGCACCGCTGTTGCTCGCCTCTGCGGCTGACATGAGCGCGGCCACGCTTGGTTCGCCCTGGTTCAAGCGGACGGCACTGGCGTCGACGCAAGCCTCACCGATTGCGACTGCGAAGGCGGCACCGCGCGGGCGCTCGTCGAAGCGTTAGGGGGCTTCGCAAGGCGGCGTTGCACCGGCTGCGCGCTGGTGCATGGCCGCCGCATTCGAATGTTGACCATCATCGATATGTGGAACCGGGCGTGCCCGCACATCGAGGTCGACTTCTCTCTGACGGGTGTTCGCGTGACGCGTGTGCTCGAGCAGTCGCGGCAGCGAGGACGGCGCCCCAATCTGATTCAGGTGGATAACGGCCCGGAGTTCGTCAGCAGGGCGCTCGACGCCTGGGCACACGAGCACGGCGTAAAACCGCAGTTCATTCGGCCCGGCAAACCGGTGGAGAACGCTCACATCGAGAGCTTCAACGGCCGAATGCGTGAAGAGTGTTTGAATCAGCATGCGTTCGTCAGTCTCGACGATGTATGCAGGCGAATCGAAGCGTGGCGCGCGACTACAACTCGGTGCGTCCGCATAGTGCGTTGGGGCAATTGGCGCCGGACCAATTCGGGCAATTGCATCAACCGAAAACCGCCGAGACCATTAACTTACGAACGGTGTACTCGGCGGGGTAAGGTCACCTCGGACTCCAGGGTCACGTCGGATTTCCTCAGACTTCATTCTCCCGCTTGCCCTCGTGAAATTGTCGTGCTAATTTTTCATGAAATTTGGCGATGAAAATTTCACGGGAATCCGCATGTTCATGCAGTCCGACCGTCACGTCGCAAGCTACTACGCCGGCACTTATCCGGCGCCGATTTCGCGGCGGCCCGAACTGGACGAACGCGTCGACGCCGACGTACTGGTCGTCGGCGCGGGCTTCAGCGGGCTGCATACGGCATTGCGCCTCGCGCTCGCGGGCAAGCGCGTGGTCGTGCTCGAAGCGAGTCGCGTCGCGTGGGCCGCGTCGGGCCGCAACGGCGGACAGGCGCTGCTCGGCTGGTCGTGCGACATGCAGCCGCTCGAGGATTCGCTCGGCCGCGACGGCGCGCGCGTGCTCTGGGACAGCATGCGCTGGGCCGCGGCCGAAGTGCGCGAACTGCCCGCGCGGCACGGCTTCGACATCGACTACCGGCCCGGCAGTCTGTGGGCCGCGGTGCGGCCGCGTCGCGTCGCGATGCTCGCGCAGGCCCGCGACGAGGCAGCGCAGCGCTGGGGCTACGACCGCCTGCGCGTGATCGGGCAGGACGAGATGCCCGAGTGGATCGGCAGCGCGCGCTATCTCGCCGCGCTCCACGATCCCGAGGCCGGCCATCTGAATCCACTGAAGCTCGCCCTCGGTCTCGCGCAGACGATCGAACGGGCCGGCGGCCGCATCTTCGAGCAGAGCCGCGTGCTCGAGTCTCGCGAGACCGAGGGCGGTCACGTTGCCCGCACCGCGCACGGCGAGGTGCGCGCGGACGTGCTGGTGCTCGCGTGCAACGCGTATGTCGACCGGCTCGATCCCGAACTGTCGCGCCGGTTGCTGCCGGTCGGCACCTACCAGGTCGCGACCGCGCCGCTCGCGCCGGACGTCGCACGCTCGCTGCTGCCGCGCAACAGTTGCGTGATCGACAACCAGTTCGTGCCCGACTACTTTCGCCTGAGCCCCGACAATCGCCTGCTGTTCGGCGGCGGCTGCACGTATCTCGGCGGGATTCCGGCCGACATCGCGGCCGCGACGCGCCCGCACCTTGAACGCGTGTTCCCGCAACTGGCCGGCGTGTCGCTCGACTACGCGTGGGGTGGCCACATCGACATCAGCATGCGACGCACGCCGGACATCGGCCGTCGCGGCCAGCGTTTCTGGCTGCAGGGCTTCTCGGGGCACGGTGTGTTGCCGACGCTCGCCGGCGCGCGCGCGGTCGCCGACGCCGTGCTCGGCGACGATCGCCTGCTCGCGCTGTACCAGCGCATCCGCAACCCGCGCTTCCCTGGCGGCGACCGCCTCGCCGCGCCGCTGGAAGCGATCGGCAAGGCCTGGTACCGTTTGCGCGATACCGTCTGACGCACCGGAATCCATCATGAACGAGCAGGAAGAGATAGAAAGTCTGGCGATCCTGATCCGCGATCTGCGCAAGCATCGCAAGGTCACGCTCAACGATCTCGCGGAACGGATCGGCCGCTCCGTCGGCTTTCTATCGCAGGTCGAGCGCGGGCTGTCGCGCCCGACGGTCGCGGATCTCACCGCGATCGGCGAGGCGCTCGGCGTGCCGACCACGTATTTCTACAGCCTCAGCAAACCGCGCAGCGTGCCGTGGGTCACACGGCCCGACGAGCGGCGCACCGTGTATTACGCGGCCGGCATCACGGACATCCTCGTGTCGCCGAACATGCGTTCGCGCTTCTCGATCCTGGAGAGTCATCTCGCGCCCGGGGCGAGCAGCGGCGAGCGCTCCGTCGACGACAGCGACGAGCAGGGCGGCTTCGTGCTCGAAGGCGAGCTGACGATCTGGATCGACGGCGACGACACACCCATCACGCTCGGCCCGAACGACGCATTCCAGCTTCCCGCGCACAAGCGGTTCCGTTACGCGAACCTGGGCGATGCCCCGGCGCGCGTGATCTGGGTGTTCACCTGAGTTTGTCGGCCGGCGGCCCGAGGGGCCGTCTCGCCGTGTTGCCGGTTTGCAGTACTGACCGATATCGGGCATGTGACGTGCCGCATGCCGGTGAGTCCGGTTCGCCGCGTTGCGGCACCGCCATACAAGACATGGAAAGGATGAGACATGGCTGACGTCGTTCCCGTGCTGGTCGATGAAATCCGCGCATTCCGGCAGGCGCATCCCGAGATCCGTTATGTCGACCTGATCTGTCTCGACCTGCCGGGCCATTTCTACGGCAAGCGCTATCCGATCGATGCGCTCGAGAAGGTCGCGTCGGGTTCGCTGCTGAAGCTGCCGCAGAACTGCGTGCTGCTCGGCACGCAGGGCGGCCTCTACAAGATCGGCGATTACTGCTTCAACGACGGCGACCCGGACGCGCCGCGTCGCCTGATTCCCGGCACGCTGAAGCCGGTGCGCTGGGAGCGGAAGCCGCTCGCGCAGATGCTGATCGGCTCCGATGGCACGGATGCGCCGATCGTGTTCGAGCCGCGCGAAGTGCTGGCCCGCGTGCTGCGGCGGTTCGCGGCACGCGGCATCCGGCCGGTCGTCGCGTTCGAGCTCGAGTTCTATCTGTTCGCCGCGCAGCTCGCGGACGGGATGCCGCAGTATCCGCGCGATCGCTTGAGCGACGACCGCGACGACCAGCCGAACATGCACATCGAACGCCTGTCGCGGTTTTCCGACGTGCTGCACGAGATGGTCGAGGCCGCGTGCGAGCAGGGCGTCGACGCGACGGTGATCACGGCGGAGCTCGGGCCCGGCCAGTTCGAGATTAACTTCGGCCATACCGACGACGCGTTGCGCGCGGCCGACTGGTCGGCGCTGTTCTGCCGCAGCACGCGCGGCGTCGCGTTGCAGCACGGCTATCGCGCGAGCTTCATGGGCAAGCCGTATCTGCATGCGCCGGGCAGCGGGATGCATGTGCACGTGAGCCTGTACGACGACGCGGGCCGCAACCTGCTCGCCGCGGATGGGCAGCGGCCGCTACGGCATGCGGTGGCCGGCTGCCTCGAGCTGCTGCCGCACTGCATGCCGGTGTTCGCGCCGAATCACAATGCGTTCCGGCGCTATGGATCGATGGTGAACGCGGCGAGCCGTGCAAGCTGGGGCTTCGAGGATCGCGACGCGTGCATCCGGATTCCGGAATCGGATGCGCGCAATCTGCGGATCGAGCATCGGCTCGCGAGCGCGGACGCGAATCCGTACCTCGTGCTCGCGGCGATCCTCGGCGGGATGGAGCACGGGCTCGACGCACGGATCGAGCCGATCGCGCCGCTGAACGACGATCGCGGCAGCGGGATCGATTTTCCGAAGGAGATGCTGTCGGCCGTCGCGGCGATGCAGGATCACGCGGCCGTGCGTGAAGGGCTCGGCAGTGAATTCGTGATGGTGTATTGCGAGCACAAGCGGCAGGAGGAGCTGGATTTTCGCAACGAGATCGCGGCGCGGGAGTATCGGTGGTTCCTGTAGGACGCACGGGGGCAGGGATGTCCGCGTGACGATGCGTTTGATGTCGACGACGACCATGCGCGCATGACTGCCGCCGTCGAGTGACGTGTCCGGCTCTTATCGATCTCGCCCCTGCATCATCGGCAGGCCCGCTCCCCACGCGTTCGCGAGCGCTTCCATTTCGGCGATCGGATCGACCTGTCGCGCGGCTTCGTGCATGTCGTTGCCGAACAACCGGTGAGCGAACTCGCGTGCGCGCAGCGTGATCGTCGCGGTTTTACGGCTGCGGCGCAGCGTGAACGCCACGAGTGCGGCGTCGAGGCCGCGACCGTTGCCTTTGCCATGCTCGTCGAGACATTGGGCGAGATGCCACGCGTCTTCGAGTGCCTGGCATGCGCCCTGTCCGGAGGTGGGGAGTGGCGCGTGCGCGGCATCGCCGATCAGCAGCACATTGCCGCGATGCCATACATCGACCGGATCGAGATCGTGCACGTGGATCTTCGCGATCGTGTTGGGTGGCGTTGCGCGCATCACCTCCGCGATGGGAGCCGGCCAGCCATCGAACAGACGTTCGAGTAGGGAGCCGGGATCATCCGGCGCTGCATCGTCGCCGTAGCGACTGTCGTCGAATTCGGCCTCGGCCCGGGCCGCCGCCCAGTACATGCGATGTCGGTCCAGCGCGACGATGCCGAATCGTTCGCGCTGGCCCCAGTAGTCGAATATCGACACGTCGTCGACCAGCGGCACGTCGCCGTGCGCCACACCGATCCAGTTGACGAATCCCTGATAGACGGGTGTGGCGTCCCCGGCCACATGGCGTCGCGCGACGGAGTTCATGCGGCCGTCCGCGCCGATCACGAGATCGGGGGCGATCGTCGCGCTGTTGTCGAAATGAACGACGGCGCGGCCGTCGGGGCCGGCGTCGATGGCTGTTGCACAGTGGCCGAAGCGGACGTCGATGTCGTGTGCCGCGACGTGTCGGGCCAGCACGGCCTGCAGGTCGCGCCGCAGTATCGCGCGCGTCGGAAAACCCATGTGTCGGTCGAGTTCGCCGATATCGACGTGCTTGAACGGAGTGCCATGCCGGTCCATGCACCGCATCGCGCGCAGGTGGCCGCTGACTTCGACGATGTCGGGCAGGAGGCCGAGCTGCTCGAGCACGAAGCAGGCATTCGGCCATAGGACGACGCCGGCGCCCATCGTCGTCTCGGACGGCCTGCGTTCGTAGACCCGTATTCGATGTCCGTGCCCGGCAAGCGCAAGCGCGGTGCTCATGCCGGCCACGCCGGCGCCGAGAATGGCGATATCCATATTGATGCTCCGGTAGGTGCGTGCGCGTGCTCGCGTCGGCGCGGATTCGTGCCGGCGGCCGCGCCTTGACTGGATCCACATCGTAATTTACGGTCACGAACGGGATAAGCCGCGAAAAACGGCGAGCTTTGATACCTGAAACGGGATAATGATGCGCAGCAAGCTGGATCTGAACGCGGTGCGCGTGTTCGTGTCGGTCGTCGACGAAGGCAGCTTTGCCGGCGCCGCACGCGTGCTGTCGATACCCGGTTCCAACGTGAGCCGCCATGTGGCGCAGCTGGAATCGAGGCTCGGCGTGCGGCTGCTGGAGCGCAGCACGCGGCACTTGCGCATGACGGAGGCCGGACGCCTGTTGCACGAGCGCGCAAAGCCGATGCTCGATGCGCTGACGCATGCTGAATTCGAACTGACCTCGCAGCAGACGGAATTACGCGGCGTGCTGAAGCTATGCGTGCCCGGCGAAATCGGGCCGCGTATGCTCGGGCCGATCGTCGCGGAATTCGCGAGCCGCCACCCGCGTGTCGAAATCGATTGCGACACGCGCCTCGCGGGCGTCCCGACGCTGCGCGACGATATCGACCTGTCGATCATCGTCAATCGCGGAAGGCTGGACGACAGCGCGTTCGTCGTCAGGCCGCTCGTCAGCTTGCCGAGCGTCGTCGTGGCTGCGCCGTCGCTGATCGAACGCACGGGCATGCCGACGCGGACGGAGCAGCTCAGGCAGTTGCCGTGCATCACGACGCTGAGCACGCTGAAAGGGCAGCCGTGGCAGTTCGCCGACGGCGACGGGCGGATTCACAAGATTCCGGTCACCAGCCGGTATCGCGTCAATAGCGGGGAAATGGCGGGTCTGGCGGCGGTGAACGGGATCGGTTTCGCGATTCTCGTCGAACGCGGATGCGCGGCCGAGCTGGCTGCCGGGCGGCTGGTGCGCGTGCCGCTGGAGATGGCGCCGGCGCCGCTCGAACTGCTGGCGGCCTATTCGAGCCGCAATTCCGTCAACGCGAAGATTCGCGCGTTGCTGCAGTTGATGCAGGCGCGGCTTGCGGTGGCGGAAGCGATGCCGTCATGACGATCGCTTCGGCAGTGCGCGCCAGTAGCGCACTTCGTCGATCGGCGCACCGTCGATCTCGAACGTCTTGATGTCGTCTTCGGCGACGAAACCCTCGCGTTCGTAGAACGCGCGGGCGCGATGGTTCTTGACCAGCACCCACAGCGACACCCATTCATGGCCCATGTCGTGCAGCGCCCGGCAGGCATGGTCGACGAGTGCCGCGCCGATGCGTTGCCCGCAATGCGATGGATGCAGGTAGATCGCTTCGATTTCACCCCAGGTGCGATCCTTGTCGGTGTCGCGCGTCGGCCCGTAGGCGATCCAGCCCGTCGGCCCATTTTTCGCGACGGCGAGCGCGACACGCGGCCGTCCTGCGCCGAGCGCGTGGCACCACGAAGCGGTACGCTTTTCGACCGACAGGCCGGCGAGGAACGACGCCGGCATGATGCCCGGGTAGGTGGCCAGCCACGATGCGACGTGAATGGCGGCGATGGCCGGGGCATCGTCGGGCGTGGCGGCGCGGATGTCGATCTTCATCGTGTTCAGATCATTGAGGACTTCAGAGCATTTAAGTCGCATCGCCGCTCCTTTCGCGGTGCCGAAGTGGCGGAACCGCAAGGGCACGACACGCCGCGCCGCAAAGCGCTTCGCGGCGCGGCATGCGAAAAAGCCCTTACTCCGCGAGCTTCGCCGTCACACACCCCGTGCTCGAGCACTCGCGCTCGCGTTCGCGCAGGAACGACAGGCGCGATTGCGTGAAGTCGATCGCGCATTGCAGGTTCACGAGATAGCCGTCGTCGCGCGTTTCGCTGCAGCGGTCGTCGCGCTGCTTCATCCACGCGAGCTGGCCCGTCTTCAGCTTGGCCTGCTGGTCGCCGCTCAACTGCTTGCGCACGCGGCCGTACTCGTCGTTCAGTTCCCGGTCGAGCTGCGAGAACTCGTTGCTGCTGCAGTACACCTGGTCGAACGCGCTGCGCGGTTTGCCGCAACCGGCCGCATGCGCGGCGAACGGCACGGCGAGCGCAAGCAGCGCGCAGGATACGAGCAGATTCTTCTTCTTCATGGGACTCCTCCTCACTGGGTGAAAACCGTTGAAACCATCGGGCGTTACCTTTACCTGGTCGCCGTACAGACGTCGATCCCGCTCGCGATCGCGGTGGCGAGGCGCTGGATCGTTTCGCGCTGCGCGAGCCGCTTTTCCTCGTCGGGATTGACGATCACGCCGGCCTCGACCAGCACGGCCGGAATCGGCGCGGTGCGCAGCACGACGAGATCATCGAAGCGGTGGATGCCGAGTTGCGGATCGATCAGCGGACGGTTCTCGCCCTTGATCGGCTGCGCGTGATACAGCGACGGACGTTCGCCGGCCGCGACCAGCCGCTCGGCGATCGCCTTTGCGCAACGCAGGCTTTCCGCGTAGTGCGGATTGCGCTCCGACACGAACACGGCGAAACCGCGGAATTCGCGTTGCCGCCCCGCGTCGATGAACTGCTGCTGCATCGAATCGTGATGGATCGACACGAACAGGTTCGCGTCGGGCGCCTGCGTCGAGCGCTGGTCGAGCGCGATCTCGCGGCCGTCGGCCGACGTGCGCAGCACGCGATCGCCGTGCGCAGCGAGCTTCTCCGCGACGGCGGTGGAGAGGTCGAGGTTGTACCGGTATTCGACGCGGCCGCTGGCGCCGGTGGCACCCGGGTGGGCCGGCGTATGGCCGGTGTCGACGACGACGTAGCGGCCGGAGGCCGGTTGCGTATCCGGGCTTGCGGCATCGGCCGCATGCAGCGCCGGCGGCACGCCCAGCAGCGGGGCGCACGCGAGCATGCGCGCGGCGGCGCGCACGAACGGGCGAAGGCGTCGAACGGTTCGGTTTGTCATTATTGTTGTCGAGGAGGACATGCGGTGCGTGCATGGCGCGCACCGTCGGCCTGCTCAATGCAGTCGGAATGTCGCGCGATTATAGCGGTTGCCGGCGGCGCCGCAATGACGAAATGACCACTGCCGCAGGGAGTTGCGAGCCGGCAATCAGGCGAGCATGCGCCGGGCGGCGAGCATGCCCCAGTACGACGCTTCCTCGAACAGCGACAGCCCGGACAGGTCCGCATGCGCGAACACGACGGGGCCGTCTGCCTCGCGCAGCGCGAGCAGCCCCGGCCGGCTCAGGAAACCGACGTCGGGCGTCGCCATCGCGTGGCCACGCACGGTGATCTCGAGCGCGGTCGCATGTTTCCACAGCTCGCGTCCGTATACGGCCTGCAGGTCGATCGCCGCCTGCTCGCGCAGCGCGTCGGGTTTCGCCTGCGCGAGCCAGCGACGCGTGTCGTCCGGCGAGCGCGCGCTCAGCGCCTGATAGGCGGAGAACACCGAACGCGTCGGCGGCGACATCCGGATCAGCTGGTGCGTCGACACGACATAGCCGAGCCCCGCGCCGTCGTAGACCACGTTGTCCCATGCGAGCGGCACGCCGGCTTCCTCGGCCGGCATCCCGTCGAGCAGGAAATTGGACACGAGCCACGGCGCGCGCGGCGGCAGGTCGCGCACGGGATCGAAGCCGTATGCGTGAAGCTGCGGAAACACGCGCGCCGCGACGAACAGCGGCATCGCGCTGACGACCCGCCGCGCCTTCAGCGTGAACGTCGTCAGCGTTCCGTCGTCGGCGACGCGCGCGCACAGCACCTCGACGCCGCCGTTGCGCTCGGTCGCGCGAACGGCGAAGCCGTCCCGCGACCATGCGTTCGAGCCGGTGCGCGCGGTGATCGAGCCGCTCAGCTTCGTCGCCATCGTGTGCAGTCCGTCGGGCCAGGTCAGCACCGCGCCGTCGCCCGCATCGCTCGCGTGAGCGCCGCGCGACGAGAAGTAGTGCAGGCCGGCCCACGCGGACACGTGCTCGTAGCCCGCGCCGTAATCGTCGCGGCAGCAGTAGTTCAGGTACCAGTGCAGCGCGCTCGCGGTGTAGCGCTCGTCGAGCAGCCACTGTTTGAACGAACGCCGGTCGAGCGCGCGCCAGCGCGGATCGCGCGACGATTCAGCGATCGGGATGCAGAACACCTTGCGGCCGTCCGCGCCGCGCGCGGTGCGCAAACTGTCGGTGTATGCGAAGAAGCGTGTTTGCTGCGCGAGCGCGGCGTCGTCGAGGCCGGTCGTCGGCACGATGCCGTCCTGCCACTGGCCGGCGATGAACAGCCGTTCGTCGGGCGCGTGCACGAGCGCGCGTTCGTCGTATGCGGGGTGCGCGGAGAACGGCGCCGATTCGATCACGCCGAGATCGGCGAGCATGTCGCGCAGATGCGCGGATTCGAGCGACGGCAGCGGCAGGTAGTGTGCGCCCTTCGGATAGCCGAGCTCGCCGAAGCGGCCGCCGGCCATATTGCCGCCGAATTCGGGGCCGGCGAGCACGACGAAGCGCGTGTGACCGGCGCGCGCAAGCTGCCACGCACACGACAGGCCGGCCGCGCCCGCGCCGAGGATCGCGACGTCGGTCTCGATCGTGCCGGACGGCGGTGGCAGCGCTGCGTGATCTCGCAGCGCGTGACCTTCGCGCATGCCGGGGTAGCCGACGCGCGGCGTCGTCTCGATCCAGCCGGTGCGGCCGCACGTGGCGAGCGACGCGGCCGCGGACGCGAGGAGGAACGTGCGGCGATCCATCAGCGCAGCACGTGCTTCCAGTCGTCGTCGAAGCGGCGCACGAGCGGCTGGTCGTTGAGTTCGTTCGGCGACATCGGCAGCGCCGGCATGTCGGCCGGGAAATGGAACATCTCGGCGGCCGTCTGCGCGTCGAGCCAGCGCGTCGGCACCGAATAGCGCGTTGGCACGGCGAAGTCGCGGCGCTTGCCCGCGATCACGAAGCCCCAGTCGCCGAACGACGGCACGTAGCAATGGTACGGCCACGTGTTGAGCCCGGCTTCGTGCAGCGTGGCGATGATCGTCCAGTACGCGTGCGGCGCGAAGTACGGCGACGTCGACTGGATCACCGCATAGCCGTTTTCCGACAGGTGGCGGGCGAGCAGCCGGAACACCGGCACCGAATACAGCCGGCCGAGCCCGAAGTTGGTCGGATCGGGGAAGTCGACGACGATCGCGTCGTAGACGTCGGCATTCGATTCGAGCCAGCGCACCGCGTCGTCGTTGATCACCTGCACGCGCGGGTCCTTCAGTGCGCCCTGGTTCAGTTTCACGAGCGGCGCGGAGGTCGAGAACAGCTTCGTCATCGCGGGGTCGAGATCGACGAGCGTGATCCGTTCGAGGTTGCGGTGCTTGAGCAGTTCGCGCACCGCGAGGCCGTCGCCGCCGCCGAGCACGAGCACGCGTTTCGCCCACGGCAGCGCCTCGATCGTCGGATGGATCAGCGCCTCGTGATAGCGATGCTCGTCACGCGACGAGAACTGCAGGTTGCCGTTCAGGTACAGCCGCATGTCGTCGTGCCATTGCGTGAGCACGATGCGCTGGTATGGCGTCGTTTCGGAATAGATCGTCTCGTCGCCGTATACGCCGTGCTCGGCCCAGTGTGTGATGCGGTCCGACAGCGCGAAGCCGGCGACGAGCAGTCCGATCACGAGCGACGCGCGCATCAGCTTGCCGCGCACGTTGCGGATCTCGTCGCGGAACAGGTGCGTGGTCCACAGCGCGACGAATGCGTTCAGTAGCCCGAACAGAAAGCTCGTGCGCAACAGGCCGAGACGCGGCGCGAGCACGAGCGGGAAGATCAGCGACACGGCGAGCGAGCCGAGATAGTCGAAGGTCAGCACCTCGCTGACGGTATGGCGAAACGCCTGGCGGCGCTGCTGGAACGCGCGCATCACGAGCGGGATCTCCATCCCGATCAGCAGGCCGAGCGCGAGCACGAGCGCGTAGAGCGCCGCGCGGAACGGCGCGGCCAGCCACGCGAACACCACGAAAAGGAGCGCTGCCGACACGCCGCCGAGCAGGCCGACGAGCAGCTCGATGTCGACGAAGCGGTCGAGCACGTCGTCATCCTCGACGAACTTCGCGAGCCACGAGCCGATCCCCATCGCGAACAGGTAGCAGCCGATCACCGACGAGAACTGCAGGATCGAATCGCCGAGCAGGTAGCTCGACAGCGCGCTGCTGATCAGTTCGTAGCCGAGCCCGCACGACGCGAGCACGAGGATCGACAGGACGAGCGCGCGCTTATGCAGCATGGCGCGTCCGTTGTGCAGGGCTCGTCAATGTGGCTATACTGGCGCGGATTTCCGTAGGGCGGCCGGCCATGGGCCGGCCGGCGAGGGGGCGGCGAACCGAGCACAAAATCCGAGGAAAAGAATGAATAGTGCCTATCTTTATGCGGTTCATTTGCTGTCGGCGTTCGTGCTGCTTTTCGTGTTCGCGGCAGTGTACCTGAAGGTCACCCCGTTCGACGAACTGGCACTGATCCGCGACGGCAACGCGGCCGCGACGCTGTCGTTCGGCGGTGCGCTGATCGGCTTCTGCCTGACGCTCGCCTCCAGCATCGCGCACAACTCGACGCTCGGCGAAGTCATGCTGTGGGCCGTCGGCGCGATGGCTGTGCAGCTCGTCACCTATGCGGTGCTGACCCGCCTGATTCCCGGCATGAACCATGCGATCGAGGATCGCAACGTCGCGATGGGCGGCCTGATGGGCACCGCGTCGCTCGTCGTCGGCATCATCAATGCCGCCTGCCTGACCTGACGCGCCACGCGCGCTCGAGGAGACCGACATGAGTCTGGGTTCGTTTATCCGCAAGCAGTTCATCGACGTCCTGCAATGGACGGAAGACACCGACGGCGTGCTGGCCTGGCGCTATCCGATGGAAGACCAGGAGATCCAGTACGGCGGCCAGCTGACCGTGCGCGAAACGCAGGTCGCGATCTTCGTCAACGAAGGCAAGGTCGCCGACGTGTTCCAGCCCGGCCTGTACAAGCTGGAAACGCGCACGCTGCCGGTGCTTACGTATCTGAAGAACTGGGACAAGTTCTTTCAGTCGCCTTTCAAGTCGGATGTCTACTTCTTCAGCACGCGGCTGCAGCTCGGGCGGCGCTGGGGCACCGCGCAGCCGGTGACGATCCGCGATCGCGAATTCGGCTTCGTGCAGCTGCGCGCGTTCGGCATCTACTCATACCGGATCGTCGACGCGGCCGCGTTCCACCGCGAGGTGAGCGGCACGCGCGCGCAGTACACGGTCGACGATCTCGAACAGCAGCTGCGCAACCTGGTCGTCACCGCGATGAGCACGACGTTCGGCTCGGCCGACGTGCCATTCGTCGACATGGCCGCGAACCAGACGCTGCTGTCGCAACGCGTCGCCGAGGCGCTGGTCCCGGTGTTCACGCGCTACGGCCTCGCGCTCGATGCGTTCGCGGTCGAAAGCGTATCGCTGCCGGCCGAGCTGCAGAAGGCGCTCGACCTGCGGATCGGCGCGGGGATGGCCGGCGATCTCGCCCGCGCGACGCAATACCAGACGGCACAGGCGATCCCGCTGGCCGCGCAGAACCCGGGCGGCATCGCGGGCGTCGGCGCGGGGCTCGCGGCCGGCGCGGCGATCGGGCAGGCGATGGCCGGCCAGATCGCGGGCGCCGCGCAACCGGCGCAGGCCGCACCGCCCGCGCCCGTTGCGGCACCGGTCGCCGCCGCGCAGCCGGCCGCGCCGGCCGAAGGAACCGATTACGTGCAGCGTCTCGAACAACTGAAGGCGTTGCTCGACAAGGGCCTCGTGACCGAAGAGGACTATTCGCGCGCGAAGGCGGAAATCCTCGCGAAGCTCACACGGTAAGCGTCGCGCATGTTCAGCACTTCGTGCCCCCAGTGCGGCGCGCCGGTCGAGTTTCGCTCGGCGGCCGCGGTGATGGCCGTCTGCGCGTTCTGTCGCAGCACGCTGCTCAAGCGTGGCACCGACGTCGAACGCATCGGCGAGCTGGCCACGGTGTTCGACGACGCGTCGCCGATCCAGATCGGCACGGCCGGACGCTACGGCAAGCGCGCGTTCACGGTGCTCGGCCGCCTCCAGATGACCTACGACGCCGGCGCGTGGAGCGAGTGGTACGTCGTGTTCGACGACGGCGCGTTCGGCTGGCTGTCGGATGCGTCGGGCCAGTATGCGGTCACGGTGCGCGAGCCCGACGACGCATCCGGCGGCGCGTGGCCGGCGTTCGGCACGCTGGAACCGGGTATGCGGATCGACCACGGCGGCCGCGCGTTTCTCGTGTCCGACGTGCGCACCGCGCGCTGCACGGGCGGCGACGGCGAGTTGCCGTTCCGCGTCGACGCGGGCTGGGAAGCGCGCGTCGTCGACCTGCGCACCGGCAACGCGTTCGCGACCTTCGACTATTCCGACGCCGATGCGAACGGCGGGAGCCCCGCCGTCTATACGGGCGAGGCACTGGAGTTCGACGCGCTCGCGTTCACCGGGTTGCGCGATACCGAGACCGATACGCGCGAGAAGCGCGGCGCGGAGATGGTGCCGTTCGCGTGCCCGAGCTGCGGCGCGCCGCTGTCTTATGCGCCGAACGTGGCCGATTACGTCGTGTGCGGCAATTGTCATGCTGGCGTGCAGTGCACGGCCGAGCAGCAGACCGTATTCGCGGCGCAGCGCAAGCTCGAATCGGTGAAGGGTGCGTTGGAGCTCGGTGCAATCGGCACGTTCGACGGCGTGAAGTACACGGTGATCGGCATGATGCGATGCGGCGTGCCGGGCGACGAAGAGACGTGGGACGAATACCTGCTGCTGAACCCGAAGCGCGGCTTCCTGTGGCTCGTGCAGAGCGAAGGGCGCTGGGAACGCGTGCAAGTGCTCGACCATTGGCCGACGATCGGCGGCGAGTCCGACGTGACCGACGGCGGCAAGACCTACCGCCTGCGCGATGCGTATGAATCGGAGGTCGTCTACGTGGTGGGCGCGTTCAACTGGCGCGTGCAGGTGGGCGATCGCACGTCGATCATCGATTACGGCTGGCAGAAGGACAAGCTGACGCGCGAGCGCAGCGCCGCGGAGATCGTGTGGTCGCGCGCGCAACCGCTGTCGGGCAGCGCGCTGGCCGAGCGCTTCGGCACGCCGGCGCTCGCGACGGCGGCTGCGACGGGCGCCACCGCGTCGACGGGCCTGTTCGGCGGGAAACACCCGCACAGTTTCGCGCCGCTGCCGTGGGTGTTCAGCGCGCTCCTCGTGATTTTCAACATGGGCTCGCTGTTCTCGTTCAGCGGCCGCACTGTCTACGTGCTGGTCGGCCTGCTGGTGCTGTGGCTGCCTGAATGGCTGTGGAAGGGTTTCGCGTCGGACGGGGGCAACGCGTAATGCGCTACATCCTCTACGGACTTTACGGACTGGTCGTCGTCACGTTGTTCAGCTGCGCGTCGCTCGGCGGCAGCGGGTCGGGTGGCAGCGGCTGGGGCAGTTCGTCGGCGCGCAGCGGCTACTCGTCGTACGGGTCGCACAAATGACGGCGCGCGACGGTCTCGCCGCGCCGCGTGCGATGCTCGGCTCGCACGTGCTGGCCGACCTGGCCGGCATCGATGCGGCGCTGCTGCGCGACGCCGCACGGCTTGAAACGATCCTGACCGAAGCAGCGCAACGGGCAGGCGCGCGCGTGATCGGTGCGCACTTTCATCATTTCGGCGGCGAGCATGGCGTGACGGGTGTCGTGCTGCTCGCCGAATCTCACATCACGATCCATACGTGGCCCGAGCATCGCTTCGCGGCCGTCGATGCGTTCATGTGCGGCGCGGCACGCGCGGCCGATGCGGTCGATGCGATCGCCGCTGCGCTCGGTACGCAGGCGCAGGTCCGGCAGCAGGTGGCGCGCGGCATCGCGTGAGCGACACTCAGTGCGGCAACGCCTCCGCTTCGGCCCAGCGCTTGAACGAATCGAGGCGCCGGCGCGTGTGCACGAGATAGAACGCGCCGATCAGCGGTTCGAGCAGCCAGCGCAGCCACGACGGCTGCGCGCGGAAGTGGTACGTGAATTTCACTTCGGTCGAACCCGGCGTGTGTTCGGTGAAGTTCCAGCTGCCGCTGAAGCGTTGGAGCACCTTCGGCCCTTCGACCATTTCGACGGCGGCGACCTGCGGCGGGCGGTACGAGATGTAGCGCGACACCATCGTCGCGCCCGACTGACTGCGGCAGAACGCGTCGACGCCGACGTCGGCCGTCGTTTCGTCGAGCAGATAGGCGTCGGTGAGGAAGCTGTCCCATACGAGCCGCCGCGCGTAGTCCTGCGACCACGTGAAGAGGCGTCTGCGATCGACGCCGACGGTCCGGCTGACTGAGATCCTCATGATGGCGGGCGCCGTGGCGCGGATTGGGATGAAATCGAGTGTAACCCGCCAATGGCGCGCGTTTCGTCAGACTTCGTCAAGTCGAGCGCGTGCTCGATTGACCTTCTGCGGGAATTCCCCTACGATCGATTCCATGCCTTCGGGATAGACCCGAAGCGTTTCAATCTCTTGAGGGAGCCTCATGAGTACGCAACAGAACCGGCGCTTCGACGCGCTCGTTTTCATTGGTCGTTTCCAGCCCCCGCATCGTGGTCACCTGAACGTGCTGAAGTCGGCACTGAGCCGGGCCGAGCGCGTGTGCGTGCTGATCGGGTCGACCGACAAGCCCCGCACCATCAAGGATCCGTTCTCGTTCGACGAGCGCTGCCAGATGCTGGCTTCGCTGCTCGAGCCGTCCGAGCGCGAGCGCGTGACGGTCGCGCCCGTGCAGGATTCGACGTACAACGACGGCGACTGGGTGCGCTGGGTGCAGGATGCCGTGGCCGCCGCGCTCGGCGACGTCGCGCAGCGCAAGGTCGGGCTGATCGGCCACGAAAAGGACGCCACGTCGTATTACCTGCGGATGTTCCCGCAATGGGAGCTCGTCGACGTCGATGCGACCGAAGACATCTCCGCCACCGAAATCCGCGACCAGTATTTCACAGAACGCACCAACAGCTTCGTGCAATGGGCCGTGCCGGAACCCGTGTTCGGCTGGCTCGAGCATTTCCGCACGCAGCCGCAATTCGCGCAGCTGAAGGCCGAGGCCGAATTCATCGCCGCGTATCGCAAGGCATGGTCGGCCGCACCGTATCCGGTCACGTTCGTGACGGTCGACGCGGTGGTCGTGCACTCGGGCCATATCCTGCTCGTGCGCCGGCGCAGCGAACCGGGCCGCGGCCTGTGGGCGCTGCCGGGCGGGTTCGTGAACCAGGACGAACGGCTCGACGCGGCGTGCATCCGCGAATTGCGCGAGGAAACCGGCCTGAAGCTGCCGGAGCCCGTGCTGCGCGGCTCGATCAAGGATCGCCAGGTGTTCGATCATCCGGCCCGCTCGCTGCGCGGCCGCACGATCACGCACGCGTGCCTGTTCAACTTCCCGACCGGCGAACTGCCGCGCGTGAAGGGCAGCGACGATGCCGACAAGGCGCGCTGGGTGCCGCTCAACGAATTCGCGCAGATGCGCAACGTGATGTTCGAGGATCACTTCGAGATCGCGTATCACTTCCTGGGGAAGCTGTGACGCGCTGATTCCCCGGATTCCGGTCCGTCGCGACAGACGCGGCGGCACTTCAACGGCCTAGAGGAGCTCTAGCCATGCAAAACGATCCCGGCGGCTTTGCCGCGGTTCTCGCCAATCCGATCCTCAACACGGATTCGTACAAGGCTTCCCACTTCCTGCAATATCCGCCCGACGCGCAGGCGATGTTCTCGTACGTCGAGTCGCGCGGCGGCCGCTACGACCGCACGCTGTTCTTCGGCCTGCAGATGCTGCTGAAGGAATATCTGTGCCGGCCCGTCACGCACGCGATGATCGACGACGCCCGCGATTTCTTCGCGGTGCATGGCGAGCCGTTCAACGAGGACGGCTGGCGCCATATCGTCGAGCACTACGACGGCTACCCGCCCGTGAAGATTCGCGCGGTGCCCGAGGGTTCGATCGTGCCGGTGCACAACGTGCTGATGACCGTCGAATGCGACGACCCGAAGGTGTTCTGGCTCGCGTCGTATCTGGAGACGATGCTGCTGCGCGTGTGGTACCCGGTGACGGTCGCGACGCGCAGCTGGCACCTGCGGCAGACGATCCGACGCTTTCTCGAGAAGACCGACGACGATCTCGCGCAGCTGCCGTTCAAGCTGCACGACTTCGGCGCGCGCGGCGTATCGAGCGCGGAATCGGCCGCGATCGGCGGCGCCGCGCATCTCGTGAGCTTCATGGGTTCGGACACGGTGCTCGGCGTGCTGGCCGCGAACCGCTTCTATCGCGAGCCGATGGCCGCGTATTCGGTGCCGGCGGCCGAGCACAGCACGATCACGTCCTGGGGGCGCGAGCACGAAGCCGATGCGTATCGCAACATGATCGCCCGCTTCGGTCTGCCCGGCGCGATCGTGTCAGTCGTATCGGACTCCTACGATCTGTTCGCCGCACTCGAGATGTGGGGCGGCGAGCTTCGGCAAGCCGTGATCGATTCTGGCGCGACGCTGGTCGTGCGTCCCGATTCGGGCGACCCCGTCGCGATCGTGCTGCAGACCGTGCGCGCGCTCGACGCATCGTTCGGTTCGTCCGTGAACGGCAAGGGACGGCGCGTGTTGAACCATGTCCGCGTGATCCAGGGTGACGGCGTCGACGAGCTGTCGATCGACGCGATTCTCTCCGCGCTCGACGACGCAGGCTATGCGGCCGGCAACGTCGTGTTTGGCATGGGCGGCGCGCTGCTGCAGCAGGTGAACCGCGATACGCAGCGCTTCGCGATGAAGTGTTCGGCGATCCGTCGTGGCGACGTATGGCACGACGTCCGCAAGGATCCGGTCACCGATCAGGGCAAGCGCTCGAAGAAGGGGCGGCTCACCTTGCTGCGCAATCGGCGCACGGGCGAATACCGGACGGTGACGCTGCCGGTCGCATGGGACGATCGCGCGCTGGAAGGCGAATGGGACGAGGCGCTCGAAACGGTGTTCGATACGGGGAGAATGCTGGTCGATACGACGTTCGCCGAGGTGCGGGCGAGGGCGCACGCGGCGCAAATGTGAGGGCGGCGGCGGGGCGTTCGTGCGCTCCGCCGCCGTGGATGTTCATCGGTCGCCGGCCAGTGTGCGACCGCTGCGCTCCGCCGCACGCGTTGCCTCCATCGCCCGCGCCAGCGCATCGAACACCGCCGGCCCCTTGCAGCGCGACACGTTGAAGCGCATGAACGACGTCGCGCCGTGCGACGCACTGAACACGTTGCCGGGCGCGAGCACCACATCGTGGTCGAGTGCATGACGCGCCACGCGCGCGGCATCGAGCCCGTCGGGCAGTTCCGCCCATACGAACAGGCCGCCGCGCGGTTCGGTCCAGATCCCGAGCCCGGCGCGCGCGAGCCGCCGGATCGTTTCGCCCATCGCATCGGCCAGCTGCGCACGCAGGCCGTCGAGATGGCGCCGGTAGGTGCCGTCGATCAGCAGCCGGTGCACGATGTTCGCGCCGATCTGCGCATTGCCGAACGACGTCGCGAGCTTCAGGTCGACGAGCGCGTCGATCCATTCGGGGCGCGCCGCGACATAGCCGCAGCGGATTGCGGCCGACAGCGTCTTCGAGAAGCTGCCGATCGACACGACGCGCGACAGCCCGTCGAATGCCGCGAGGCGCGGTGCGGGCGTGCTCTCGAAATCCGCGAAGATGTCGTCCTCGACGATCAGCAGGCCGTGCTCGGCCGCCAGCGTCAGCAGCCGGTGCGCGACCGGCGGCGCGAGCGTCGCGCCGGTCGGGTTGTGCAGCGCCGCGTTGGTGATGTACAGGCGCGGCCGATGCTCGGCAAGCACCTGCTCGAAGCGTGCGAGATCGGGGCCGTTCGGCGTGTACGGCACGCTGACGATGCGCGCGCGATGCGCGCGCAGCAGCGCCTGGAAGTTGAAGTAGCACGGATCGTCCAGCACGACAGTGTCGCCCGGCTCGAGCAGCAGCCGGCACACGAGATCGAGCGCGTGCGTGCCGCCGTCGGTCAGCATGATCTGCGTGGGTTCCGCATGGACGCCGTGCTGCGCGAGCCGCCACGCCAACTGCTGGCGCAACGCGGGCAGCCCGAGCGGCGTCGCGTAGTCAGTCAGCGCGTCGGTTTCGTCGCGTGACACCGCGCGCAGCGCACGTCGCAGGCTTTCGTCCGGCAGCCACGACGACGGCAGCCAGCCGCAGCCCGGCTTCACCGAGCTCGGCGCCGCCTCGAGCGACTGGCGCGACAGCCACAGCGGATCGAGTTCGCGATCGAGGCGCGGGCCGAGTTCGGCGAGCGCGAGCGGCGGCGCGTGCCCGGACACGTAGAAGCCGGAGCCGCGCCGCGCGACGAGCACGCCTTCGCTCGCGAGCCGCTCGTATGCGTCGACGACGGTCGATTTCGACACGTGCAGCGCGTCGGCCATCATCCGGATCGACGGCACGCGCGCGCCGGGCATCAGCGCGCGGCTCGCGATCCGCGCGCGCAGCGTGTCCATCACGGTTTCCACGCGGGTTCGCGATGGCGCGGGCGGAGCAGGGGCTTGCATGGAACGGCTCATGGCGAGAGGGAACTGTACGGACGGTTGTCCAGTACAGTTTGTCCGAATTGTATTGGGCTGTAGCTTACGCGCTTTTCACGGGCGGCGGATCATCGGTCATTCACCTTTTTCCGATCAGGATTTCCCGTGCAAAAGACGACCGACGGATGGCTCAGCGGCCTGCTGGGCGTGATCATCTTCAGTGGCTCGCTGCCCGCGACGCGCGTCGCGGTGCAGGGGCTCGATCCGCTGTTCCTCACGTTCGCGCGCGCGACGATCGCCGGCGTGCTCGGCCTGATCCTGCTCGTCGCGCTGAAACAGAAGCGGCCGACGCGTACCGAGACCGCGTCGCTCGTCGTCGTCGCGCTCGGGGTCGTGGTCGGTTTCCCGTTGCTGACGGCGCTCGCGCTCAAGCACGTGACGTCCGCGCATGCGATCGTGTTCGTCGGGCTGTTGCCGCTCGCGACCGCGCTGTTCGGTGTCTGGCGTGGCGGCGAACGGCCGCGGCTGCCATTCTGGATCTTCTCGCTGGTCGGCAGCGGGGCGGTGGCCGCGTTCGCGCTGCGCAACGGCGGAAGTGCGTCGGTGGTGGGCGATGCGCTGATGCTGGCCGCGATCGTTGCATGCGGGCTCGGTTATGCGGAAGGCGCGCGCCTGTCGCGACAGCTCGGCGGCTGGCAAGTGATCTCGTGGGCGCTCGTGCTGTCGCTGCCGGTGATGCTGCCGCTCGCGTGGTTCACGTGGCCCGCGACGTTCGACGGCGTCGACGCTGCCGCGCTGTGGGGGCTCGCGTACGTGTCGCTGTTCAGCATGCTGATCGGCTTCGTGTTCTGGTATCGCGGCCTCGCGCTCGGCGGGATCGCGGGCGTCGGCCAGCTTCAGTTGCTGCAGCCGTTCTTCGGTTTCCTGCTCGCGGCCGGGCTGCTGCACGAGACGGTGCCGCCGTCGATGCTCGCCGTGACGGCCGTGGTTGTCGGCTGCGTCGCGGGGGCGAAGTACTTCTCGAAGATGGCGCCCGTGCAGCGCGCGGGCTGACGCGCCGGCGCGCGACGACGTGACGGGTGCCACCCGTTCGCCGTCGCGCGGGCGCGGCTTGCGGCTTACCCCATCACCACGTTCGCGAGCCGGAACTGGTACGCGGTCGCGGTGGTGCCGCCGCCGCCGCCCGTCATCACGATGTCCGCGCTCTTGATCCCCAGCAGCGACAGTTCGGTGTTGATGTCGGACAGCACGGCCGAATTCATCACCGCGCCCTGTTCGATCTGCGACGCCGTGCCGATCCACAGCGTCGGCTTGAACTCGAACACGGCCTTCTGCCCCGGCACGATGCCCGTCTTGTGCGCGAGCAGCCGGTTGTCCTTGAAGACCGACGCGGTGATCGCCCCCTGGCTCAGGTCGTTGCGCAGCTGGATCTCGCGCGACGTCGGCGCCGGGCCGGCCAACGCGAGCACGTTGCCCGACGTCGAACGCGACACGTTGAAGACCTGTCCGTTGTCCGCGCGCTTCTGCGGCATGTAGTTGCCGTCGGCATCGCTCGCGGAGACGGTCGTCAGCATCGGGAACACGAACGGATGGTTGTCGCCGCGCCCGCAGTTGGTGATGACCTTCCACGCGATCGCGAGCTCGTCGAAGTCGGTCGACACGTTCTTCTGGAAGATCACGATCTGGCTGTTGTTGACGTCGTTCGACAGGTTGACGAAGTTGAGATTGATGTCCATGAGTCACCTTGGTTCGATTTGGATAACTGATTGAATGGGCGCCGGCCGTGCATCGCCGGCGCACGAACCGTTACGCCATCACCACGTTTTCCAGCCGGAACGTGAACGGCATCGAGCGCGGGCCGGGGCCGCCGCCGGTCATCACGATGTCGGCGCTCGCGATGCCGAGCAGCGACAGTTCCGTGTTGATGTCGGAGATCACCGCGGAATTCATCAGCGCACCCTGTTCGATCTGCGATGCGACGCCGATCCAGATCGTCGGCTTGAACTGGAACACCGCCTTCTGGCCCGGCGCGACGGACGTCTTGCGCGCAAGCGCGCTGCCGTCCTTGTAGATCGTCGCGTTGATCGCGCCGGCCGGCAGGTCGTTGCGCACCTGCACCTCGGAGCTCGCGCCCGGGTCGCCGCCGAGTTGCAGCACGTCGCCCGAGCTCGAGCGCACGACCTGGAACACCTGGCCGTTCGAGGCGACCTGCTGCGGCATGTAGTTGCCCCAGCTGTCGCTCGCGCTCACGCTCATCGTCATCGGAAACTTGAACGGATGGTTGTCGCCCTGGCCGCAATTGCGGATCACCTTCCACGCGATCGCGAGTTCGTCGAAGTCGGTCGCCACGTTCTTCTGGAAGATCACGACGCTCGAGTTGTTCGCGTCGTTCGAGCGGTTGATCAGGTTCAGTTGGATATCCACGTCGTTGCTCCTTGAGTTTGAAAAGACGGCAGTCGGTCTGCCGCACACCTTTCCCGCCGGCCCGGCCGCGAAGCCGTGCCGTCAAGCCGGTTCAATCCGTGGCTGGCGGCGCTACGCGCGCACGATGTGTTCGAGCGCGAATGCAAACGGCTGCGCGTCGGTGCCGGTGCCGCCGCCCGTCATCACGATGTCGGCCGCGGCGACGCCCGCCAGCGGCAGAAGCGTGTTCGCGCTCGATAGCACCGCCGCGTGCAGCGCGCGGCTTTCCTGTATCTGCGACGCCACGCCGATCCACAGCGTCGGCGTGAAGCGAAACACGGCCTTCTGCCCGGGCGCGACCGCTTCCTTCACCGCGATCAGCCGGCCCGCGCTGAACGCGTTGACGTTCACGGCGCCGCGCCGCAGCCGGTTGACGACCTCGATGTCGCCGCCCGGTGCGTCGGCCGGATCGGGCACGAGCCGGCCGCGTCCCGTCGGCTGCGCGTCGACCACGAAGCGCACGCCGGCGGGCGCCGTGACGCGCGGCGAGAAGTTGCCGTGCTCGTCGCCGAGCGCGACATCGATGTCGGTCGAGTAGTCGAACGGATGGAAGCAGTCGCGTCCGCAATAACGGATCACCTTCCACGCGATCGCGAATGCGTCGAGATCGGGGATCACGTCGCGCTGGAACAGCACGACCTCGCTGTTGCCGCGGTCGTTCGAGCGATTGACGAAGCGGAGCTTGATGTTCATGACGCCTGCTCCTGATCGGACGTGCCGCGATCGTCGCGCAGCGTGCGGTCGGCCCACTGCGCAAGCGCGGGCGCGACGCCGTTCGCGAGCGACGCGACGTGCAGCGCATGTGCACGCGCCTGGGCCTGAAGGTCGCCCGCGAAGCGGCCGAGCGCCATCACGGCATCGGCGGGACCGCGCGTGCGGCCGAGATCGTCGAGATATTGCGCGGCCGCGTCGGCCATTGCGCCCGCATGCTGCAGATGGCTCTGTGTGACGCGTGTCGCGAGATCGGCGTTCAGTGCCGCCAGCTCCTTGACCGCGGCGGCCGAACTGCCGGGCGCGAACCGTTCGAGCTGGCCGCGCCACCACGCGTCGGTCGCGGCCTGGCAGGCATCCGTGTAACGGTGGCCGGCGAGCAGCGCGGTGTGCGCGAACGCGCGCCACGCGGGGCCGCCGGGCGTGCAGCCGGTGCCGGTCGCCTGCGCGGCGACCTTGCCGAACTGCTGGAGCGCGTCGGCGTGCGCGCGTTCCCATTGGGCGATGAACGTGGAGAACATGGCGATTCCTCGTGATGAAAGAGCGGTGACGGCGCGATGGCGGCCGATACGCGGATTACTGACGCGCGGCGCCGAGGCGCTGCACCATCCGCATCACGGCGGCCATCTGCGGCGCGTCGCGGCGGTAGAAGCCGGGGTGGAGCGGATCGGTGCTCGTATAGCCCCAGAAATCCCAGCAGCCGAGCGGATTGACGGCCGATTTTTCGACCTGCGGATAGAGCACGATCAGCTGGTTCGTGTCGGCGATCTCGTTGTAGCCGACGCCGCGAATCATCTTCTCGCCGACGGCAGCGACGTTCTGCACGCAGCCGTGGAACACCACGTGCACCGCGCAGGCTACGCGCTCGCAGTCGGCCGGTACGTATGCGTAGCCCGTGTCGCCGAGCGACGCGCCGCGCTGCGGATCGAACGCGCGCTGATCGAACTTCAGCAGCTTGCCGCCCGCCTGAGCGGCCGGCGGATTGAGCGGCTTGTCAGGTGTGCCGTAGATCCAGCGCACGATGTCGTGCGCCTGCTGGAAGCCGCAGTTGTCGATATACGGGCTCGCGTTCGCGCTGCATGCGTTGTCTTCGGGGCGGTTCGTGATGAACGCATGCCCGGCGTCCGGCGATTCGCGGTACTGGAGGTTCGCGGCCGGGACCTGCGCGAGCGTGTAGAAGCGCGCGGTCTGGTCGACGACGCGCGTCGACACCACCGTATCCTTCGCGCCGCTGAACACGTAGATGCGCTGACCACGCAGCGCGGCCGTATCGTCGATCTCGCCGCGCTGCGCGAACATGCGCGCGGCGCGCCATGCATCGGCCGCGGATGGCGCGGGGCCGATCGGCTGCATGCACAGCGTGGTCGCGGCCACCGCCGGCGGGATCAACTCGTTCACGCCCGCGCAGTAGAACGGCCCGCCCGCCACGATGCCCGCGCCGATCAGCCGGCTCGAGAACGCGACGTCGAACTGCGCGGCCATGAAGCCGCCGGACGACAGCCCCGACACCGACGTGCGCTGGAGGTCGGCGCCGTATGCGGGCAGCGGATCGGCGGGGGCGGCGACGGCGTGCGGCGCGACCGTCGCCACTGCGGCAACGGCGACGCATGCGGCGCCGAGCACGCGGCGCAGCGTGCGCGAAACGGTGGAACGGGGCGGCGTCGTGCGGCCGGGCGAGCGAGTGACCTTCATGCGGGACTCCTGTCGTGACGAGTAACGAATGGCGAATGACGAACGGCTGGAACGGATACGGCAAGACTTCAGCGACGGTTTCAGCTTACGGGCAGCCGACGACGTGCGAAATGGCGCGAACGACATGCGCGGCGACCCGTGACGTTCGGCCGGTGCGGTGCCGCGGCGCTCACGACATGAACAGCGCGCGCTCGGCCTGGCGGCGCTTGGTGAGCCCCGCGAGCGGCTTGCCGCCGGCCTTGTTCCAGACGAGGAACTGGTCGGCCGCACGCGCGCACGCGCCGGCGTTCAGGTAGCGCAGCAGCGTGGACGAGCGCAGCCGCCCCGCGCCGAGATTGAAGACGAACGACATCAGCGCATCGAACTGCTGCTGCGTGACCGGCACGCGCAGCAGCTTGCGCAGGGTCAGCTCGGCGCCGCGCAGGTCGCGCCGCAACAGCGCCTCGGCTTCGGCCGGCGTGAGCGGTCGTGTGAAGCGCTCGTGCGGCAGGATCAGGTGCCCGTAGCCGATCGTCGGCTTGCCGACCGCGTCGAGATAGCGCGCGAGCCGCAGCCCCTCGAACTGCTTGATCAGCGCGATGCCTTGCTCACCGGTGTGTTCAGGCTGGTTCGCCATCGTCGTTCTCCTTGCTGCCCGGCCGTGCGCGCGGCACCAGGCGATGCGTGTATTCGTCGATCACGCGCATGATCGCTTCGGGCGGCGGCAGCGCCGCGAACTGCATTTCGATGTCGATGTGCTCGGTGTCGCGCTGCCGCGCGTTGCCCTGCGCGTCCTTCTTCCCGGAGCGCGGCGCGAACGTCACGTAGAAGCGGCCGCGCTGGTCGTCGTCGCCCGAGACACCGCCGGCCGGCAACGCCTCGGTGAAGTCGCCGCGCACCGTCAGGTGCACGATCATCCGGTCGAGCGCGAGTCCGCGCGGCGTGGCGAGCGCGACGAGCGGCACCGGCATCGTGTGCTCCGCGTCGAGCGCGACCGTGACCTCGCGTGGCGCGAGCAGGCCGTCGTCGCGCAAGTCGAAGAACTGATCGAGCACGGCCGTGTACTGGTGCGCAAGCAGTTGGTTCGCGGCGGCCGCGGCGTGCTGCATCCCGCGCGCGATTTCGTCGAGCGCGATGCCACGTGGCGGCGGGCGCTCGTCGTCGGCCGGCGTGCCCGGCGGCGCCGGCGGGGCGGGCGGAGCGGGGGGAGCCGGGGGCAGGCCGCCGGCGGACGCACCGGGCGCCGCGGTGCCCGGTGCGTCGTGCGTGCCCGGCGCGGCCCCGGCCGGCGAGCCGGAGGCCTCGAGCGGCACGTGGGGCACCGGATCGGCGGTTACCGCCGCCGAGGCACCGGTGCCTGAGACTGTCCCGGTATGGCCGGCCGCCGCACCGGCCGGCGGCGGGTCCGTCGCGTCCGGTTCCGGCCGGGCTGTGCTGCCGCCCGGACGCGTATCCCCGTCGTCGTGCCCGCCGTCCACGCGGCGAGACCGTCTGAAGAGCCTGAACATGGCCGGCCCGCGCGCTTACGCGTGCGCCGGCTGCTGGGCATCCGAACCGGCTGCGGCAGGCGCGGCCGTGCCGCCGCCCGCCGCCGACGCATCGCCGACCAGCTTGCCGTCGGTCGGCGTCGCCGGCAGCGGCTTCACGGCCTTCGCGTTGCCTTCCGTGACGACCGGCTTGGTCGCGGCTTCGGTCAGGAAGTCGATCACGCGCATCAGCGCTTCGGGCGGCGACTGGCGCTTCACCTGCGTATGGATCGAATATTTCGCGCGCGTGTCGGTGCTGCGCGTCTGCTCCGCCTTGTGCGACACACGCCCGGACACGCTGACGCTGATCGGCCCCCAGCCGAACTTCGCCTGGAATTCGCCGCCGGCCTCGGTCGACGACGACGACTTCTCCGATTGCGTAATCTCCATTTCGAAGTCGATCGTGCCTTCCTCGATCGCGATGATCGGGTGGACGATCGCCGCGAGCAGCGGGATGCGCATCGTCTTCTGCACGACGCCCTTCGACACGCCGGCTTCGTCCACCAGCGTCTCGTCGTAGTCGAACTGGACGGCCACGGCCTTGCCGCCCTGGATGCAGACCTGCATCAGGAAATCCGCGTAGCTCTTCGCGGCCTGCGTCTGCGCGCTGATCATCGCCTTTAACGGGCCGGCGATCATTTGGTCCATGGGTAAAGCGTTAATCACTGAGCCGATGAAATTCGCGTCCATGAATAAACCCCTCTTCGTGTTGAAGACAACGGAAATTCGTTGTCTTTATTTACATTAGGAAATTGAAGACGTTCACAAAATATGACGTCCGTCACGTCCGGCGGCCCTGGCCGGCCCTCGGCGGGCATCGGTACGCGCGGCGTGGACGAATTAGGCCATTCGTCACGGAGCGACGGGCCTAGTGCGCGGCCGGTAAAACAGCGGTAAAAAAACGCCGGGTAGGGAAGCAAAAAAACCTAAACCGAGCATCCCGATTTCGAGGAAACCGCGCAATGAACGTTCTGATGATCGATAGCCCGCCGTTATTCGTCGCGGGCGTGGCGGACGTACTGTGTAAACGCGATGTCGACTGGCATGTGTGGTCGGCCCGCCGTCCCGAGGACGTTTTGCGCTTGCGCGACGCGTTGCTGCCCGGGACGGTCGAGGCGATCACGATCGAATGCGACGAGCACGCCGCGCGGCCGAGCTGGCCGAGCGTGCTGAACGAGACGTTCGCCGGCGCGCCGTGGCTGTGCGTGGTGGCCACCGTGTGCCGCCGCACGATTGCCGATGCGCTGCTGGCGGGGGCGGCCGGCATCATCGACCGGCACGCGAGCGCCGACGAGTTCGCGGACGCGCTCGGCCGGGTCGCGGCCGGTGCGATCTACGTGCCGCCCAACGACGGCGGTGCGACGCAGGCGCGCCCGGGCGGCGTGCCGGCCGGGGACGATCGCGCATTCGAGCGTCTCACGCCGCGCCAGCGCGACGTGCTGCGGCTGCTGGCCGAAGGCAAGTCGAACAAGCAGATCTGCCGCGTGCTCAACGTCGCGGAAGGCACGATCAAGAATCACCTGTATGCGCTGTTCCGCCAGATCGGCGTGAGCAACCGGACCGAGGCCGCATTGTGGCTCGCACGCCACGTGCCGTCCGAGCCGGCGGCATTCGCGTTCGCGCCCGTCTGCAGTTCGCCCGGCTGAGGCTGGTCGCGGCGGGCCCCGGTGTGTGCCAGCATCCGGTGTCGCGTTGCGTTGAAGTCCATCGGGCCGGAGGCGGGGTGCCCGGCCGGCCATCGGTAGCGGCGAGCCGCGTGACCGAGTACGTCGCACGCGCGCGGCGACGTGCGTGCCGGAAACGGCGAACGGGCCGCGCCGGCCGCGCGCCCCGTTCGGCGGCGCCCGTCGACACCGGGCGCCGGCGTGCTTACGCGACGTGCGCGACGCCGTATTGCGAGGACAGGTAGCGCCGGATATCGACCGGCGAATCGATGAAGCGGCGGCCGTTGTGTTCGCGAATCCCGACCGCGTCGTCCTTCGGCGCCTGCCCGTCGCCCAGGACGAGCACCGGCGCGGACTGGTTGTCCTCGCCGATCAGCGCGACGATCGGCCGGCGCGGCCGCGGCGCGTCGACGTACTCGACCGAGACGGCGTCGCGCAACTGCGGATAGAAGCTCAGCAGCCCTTCGACGGCAACCGAATCGCCGCAGTAGAACGGACCTTCGGAGTCCTTGAAGAAACCCGGGCGGAGAATGAACAGCGTGTCTTTCATGATGGCCTCGCTATCAGTGGTGGTCGAACGTTGAAAAAAACGGGAGTGCGGGGAGATGCGTGCGACGCGCCCGATGTCAGGCGTCCGCGAGCGCGGCCGCGGCGGCACGCATTCTCGCGAAACCGGCGTCGAGGTCGGCGATCATGTCGTCGGGATGCTCGAGCCCTGCGTGGATGCGCAGTAGCGGGCCGGCTGCCAGCCATGGCGTCGCGGTACGGTGGCGCGACGGATTCGACGGGATGATCAGGCTTTCGAAGCCGCCCCAGCTGTAGCCCATGCCGAAGCACGTCATGCCGTCGAGCAGTGCGCGCACGGCATCGTCGGGCTGCGGATGCAGCACCAGGCCGAACAAGCCGCACGCGCCCGTGAAGTCGCGCTGCCACAACGCATGGCCGGCATCGCCCGGCCGGGCCGGATACAGGATCTGCGCGACTTCCGGCTGCCGCGCGAGCCATTCGGTCAGCACGTGCGCGTTGCGCTGGTGGCGTTCGAGGCGCACCGACAACGTGCGCAGCCCGCGCAGCGCGAGATACGCATCGTCGCCGCTGACGGTCATCCCGAGCTGCCGGTAGCAGCGCGTGACCTTCTGCGCGAGCGCCTCGGTTGTCAGGATCACGCCCATCAGCACGTCGGAGTGTCCGGCGATGTACTTGGTCGCCGCGTGAATCGACACGTCGACGCCATGCGAGAACGAGCGGAAATTCAGCGGCGTGCCCCACGTATTGTCGAGCAGCACGACCGCATCGTGCTGGTGCGCGACGCGGCAGATCGCGGGAATGTCCTGCACCTCGAAGGTCAGCGAGCCCGGCGATTCGGTAAAGACCGCGCGCGTGTTCGGCCGCATCAGCGACGCGATGCCGGCGCCGATCGACGGATCGTAGTAGGTCGTCTCGATGCCGAGGCGCGCGAGCGTCTCGTCGCAGAACGAGCGGGTCGGGTCGTACACCGAGTCGGCCATCAGCAGATGGTCGCCGGGGTTCAGTACCGCGAGCAGCGCGGTCGTGATCGCGCTGAGCCCGCTCGGCGTGAGCAGCGCGGCGTGCGCGCCTTCGAGGCGTGCGAGCGCCTTTTCGAGCGCACGCGTGGTCGGGCTGCCGTGGCGTCCGTACGCGAGCGGCGTGCCGCGCACCGCGTCGAGCGCGTCGGTGCCGTGAAAGAGCAGCGTCGACTGGCGATACACGGGCGGGTTCACCGGCGAGCCGGGCTGGCCGTGCGCGCGGCCTTCGTGAGCGAGCAGGGTGTCGGTCGAGTGCGGTTGGTTCAAGATGTCATCCTTTGAAAGTCGGTCAAATCGGAGCGAAGGCGTCGCGCGGTCAGTGCAGGATCTTGTCGAGGAAGTCGCGCGCGCGTTCGGAGCGCGGCGCGGCGAAGAATGCTTCGCTCGCCGCATCCTCGACCACCGCGCCCTGGTCCATGAAGATCACGCGATGCGCGACCTTTCTCGCGAAGCCCATCTCGTGCGTGACGCACACCATCGTCATGCCGTCGCGCGCGAGCTCGACCATCACGTCGAGCACTTCGTTGATCATCTCGGGATCGAGCGCGGAGGTCGGTTCGTCGAACAGCATCGCGACGGGGTTCATCGACAGCGCGCGTGCAATCGCGACGCGTTGCTGCTGTCCGCCCGACAACTGCCCCGGATACTTGTGCGCGTGCGCCCTCAGGCCGACGCGATCGAGCAGCTTCATCGCGTTCTCGATCGCTTCGTCCTTGCGACGGCCGAGCACCTTGACCTGCGCAAGCGTCAGGTTGTCGGTGATCGACAAGTGCGGGAACAGCTCGAAATGCTGGAACACCATGCCGACGCGTGCGCGCAGTTGCGCGAGTTTCGCGGCAGGGTCGCCGAGCCGCATGCCGTCGACGACGATGCTGCCTTTCTGGAATGGCTCGAGGCCGTTGATCGTCTTGATCAGCGTCGACTTGCCGGAGCCCGACGGCCCGCAGACGACGACCACTTCGCCTTTCGATACCGCCGCGCTGCATTCGGAAAGGACCTGATGCTTGCCATACCACTTGGAAACGTTGTCGAGCGTAATCATGGTTGTCCGTGGTTGAGGTTCGGGTTGAACGAGGTGCGCATGCTCAATGCGTGGACGGCAGCGAGAGGCGCGTCTCGACGCGGCCCTGCAGCCGCGTGAGCAGCGTACTCAGCACCCAGTAGATCGCGGCGGCCGCGAGGTAGAGCGGCAGCGGTTGAAACGTCGCGGCGATCACTTCCTGCGTCGAGCGCAGCAGCTCGGTGACGGTGATGACGGACACGAGCGACGTGTCCTTGATCAGGCTGATCAGCGTGTTGCCGAGGCTCGGCACCGCGAGGCGCAGCGCCTGAGGGCAGACGATGTAGCGCAGCGTCTGCACGTGCGTGAGGCCGAGGCTGTGCGCGGCCGCCCATTGTCCGCGGCCGATGCCGAGGATCGCGCCGCGCATGCTTTCCGACAGGTAAGCGCCGGCGTTGAGCGTCAGCGTGAAGATGCCGGCCGTCGTCGGATCGAGCGTGATGCCGAGATCGGGCAGCCCGTAGTAGACGACGAACATCTGCACGAGCAGCGGCGTGCCGCGCATCAGGCTGACGTAGCCCTGCGCGAGACCGGACGCGAGCCGGTTGCTGCCGATCCGCATGATCGCGACCACGAGCCCGACGACGAGGCCGAGGGCCATCGACGCCACCGCGAACTTCAGCGTGAGCAGCGCGCCCTTCACCATCACGGGCAGGGTTTGAATGACCAGATCGAGTGCTTCCATCGCGTGTCTCCTGATTGTGTGTCGTGTGCGCCGAGGTGGCGGCCGGCCCGCGCGTGCGCGTGCGCGGCCGCGTGACGGCTGCGTTATTGCGCGATCGGTTTCGTCGTGTCCGAGCCGAACCACTGCATCGAGATTTTCTTCAGCGTGCCGTCCTGCTGCAGCGACGCGACCGCATCGTCGATCGCCTTCGCGAACTTCGGGTTGCCCTTGCGGAACGGGATCCCCATCCGGTCTTCGCCGCCGGCGAGCATGGAACCGGGGCGCAGCGGCAAGTGCGAGTTCTTGATCAGATAGCTCAGCATCAGGCGGTCGTTGACCGCCGCGTCGATACGTCCCGCCGCGAGGTCGCGCAGGTTTTCCGGTGTACCCGGATAGACCTGCAGATCGATCGCGGGCACGGTCTTCACGAGATCGACGTAGTTGCTGCCCATTGTCACGCCGACCTTCTTGCCCTTCAGCTCGTCGAGCGACTTGAACGCACGCGTGTCGTTCTGGCGCTGTAGCAGCTGCGCGGAGGAATACACGTACGGCATGCTGAAGTCGAGCGCCTGCTGGCGCGACGGCGTGATCGCGACCTGGTTGACGATCACGTCGAACTTGCCGGCCTGCAGCCCGGCGAGAATCCCGCTCCATTCGGTCGTGACGAACTGCGGCTTCACGCCGAGCCGTGCGGCGACGGCCTTCGCGACGTCGACGTCGAACCCTTCGAGTTGTCCTTCGGCATTGCGGTAGTCGAACGGCGGGTAGGTGCCTTCGAGCGCGATCTTCAGCACGCCGGCCTGCTTGACGGTGTCGAGCAGGTCCGCCGCGTGCGATGCGGTGGCCGCCACGCAGAGGAGGGCGGCGGCGAGGCCTTGCTTGAGCGTCGGGGTGAAGGGCTGCATGGTTGTCTCCGGGGTGGTTGTCGAAACGTCGTTGTCGAAAATTCAGGGTGAGCGCGTCCGCGGCGACGGGCGGCGTCGCCGTGGGCGGGAAGCGGGAAACAGTGCGGCGAGAGACGGCGCGAGCCGTGTGCCGCGAGGCGTTACGGCATGCGTTCGCGCACGGTGGCGTAGCGTTGCGCGGCGAAGAATTCAAGCATCGTGTTCATGAGTGCCCGTGCGGCTTGCGAGTGGGGTAGACCGGCTGCATCGTCGATGCGTGTCCGGTGACGCAAATGCTGAACGACTGAGGGCAATCTTAGTTTTGTCAAAAAGGAAAGTGCTTCCAAAAAAGCATGGACTTTCCACGCGGCGTGGAAAGTTTTTCTCCATGCGTGAAGCACGTTGCATGCGATCTGCTGCGGTTGTACGGGGTGCGCAGCATCGGGTGCTACGGCGTGGCCGAGCGGTTGCGCCCGAAACGATTGCTGAAAAGCAGAACGGCCAGGCATGCCGGTAGTGGCAAGCCTGGCCGTTGGCGTCCGCCGCGTCGAACGCGGCGCGAAGGCGCGTTTTACTCGAACGTTTCGAGCGCAAGCAGTTCGTCGATCGTCTGCCGGCGGCGGATCAGCCGCGGCGTGCCGCGATCGACGAGCACTTCCGGCGCGAGCGGCCGGCTGTTGTAGTTCGAGGACATCGATGCGCCGTATGCGCCCGCGTCGTGCAGGAACAGCAGGTCGCCGATCTGCGGCTGCGCGAGCTTGCGGTGCGTGACCACGCCGCCCGCGTCCTGCGTGAATACGTCGCCCGACTCGCACAGCGGCCCTGCGATCGCGATGTCGACGAGCGGCCGGCCGGCAGGCAGCGCGCCGTCGTGCGTGTGCACGGACACCGCGTGGTAGCTGCCGTACATCGACGGACGCATCAGGTCGTTGAAGCCCGCGTCGATCAGCACGAAGTCGTGCTTCGGCCGGTGGTTCACGGCCTGCACTTCGGTGACGAGCGTGCCGGCTTCCGCGACGAGGAAGCGGCCCGGTTCGATCTCGATGCGCACCGCGTGGCCGAGATGCCGTTCGATCCGCTTGCGCGCGGCGTCCCACTGGCTGAAGTAGTGACCGACGTCGACGCGCGGCTCGCCGTCTCGATACGGAATCGACAGCCCGCCGCCGGCGGAGATGGCTTCGATGTCGTGGCCGAGCGACGTGACGAGGTCGACCATCGCGTCGCACACCTGCGACAGATGGCCGTAGTCGACGCCCGAGCCGATATGCATGTGGATGCCGACCAGCTTCAGCCCGTACTGGCGCACGATCTCGATCGCGCGCGGCACGTCGTCGATCCAGATGCCGTGCTTGCTCTGCGGGCCGCCGGTGTTGGTCTTGTTGCTGTGGCCGTGGCCGAAGCCCGGGTTCACGCGCAGCCATACGCGGTGGCCGGGCGCATGCTCGCCGACGCGCGCGAGCATGTCGAGCGAGCCGGCGTTCACGGTCACGCCGTGCTTCAGCACGGCCGCGAGCGTCGGGCGGTCGATCAGGTCGGCCGTGAACACGACGCCTTCCGGTTCGCCGGCGGGACTGAACCCGGCCGCGAGGCTGCGCTCGATTTCGCCGAGCGACACGGCGTCGACGCACGCACCTTCGTCGCGCATCAGCTTCAGGATATGCAGGTTCGAGTTCGCCTTCTGCGCATAGCGGATCACGTCGAACTGGCGCAGTTGGGCGATGCGGTCGCGGATGACGTCGGCGTCGTACACCCACAGCGGGGTGCCGTATTGCTGCGCGAGCGCCGCGAGCTGGCGGGAATCGAGGGACATGGCGGAAGAATCGGATCGAATGAACGGATAGCGTGAATGATGCGCCTGAACGCCTATACAGTAAAATGCCTGTTTTTAGAGAATCTATTCATTCTAGATATAGGCCATCATGCTCACACACCGGCACATCGAGGTCTTCCGCGCGCTGATGGTCACCGGCAGCACGACGCGTGCGGCCGAGATGCTCTATACGTCGCAGCCGACGATCAGCCGCGAGCTCGCGCGCATGGAGCAGGTGATCGGCTTCGCGCTGTTCGAGCGCTCGCACGGGCGGCTGCGGCCGACGATGGCCGCGCTCACGCTGTTCGACGACGTGCGGCTCGCGTATGTGGGGCTCGAGCGCGTCGCGGCGACGGCCGCGCGGCTGCGCGAGTTTCGCGACGGGCAGTTGTCGGTGATCGCGCTGCCGGCGTTTTCGCACGCGATCCTGCCCGGCGCCTGCCGGCGTTTCCATGACGCGCATGCGGGCGTCAGCGTGTCGGTCGCGACGCAGGAGTCACCCGTGCTCGAGGAGTGGCTGACCGCGCAGCGCTACGATCTCGGGCTGACCGAACACGACATCGCGCCGGCCGGCACGGTCCTCACGCCGTTGCTCGAAGTCGACGAGGTATGCGTGCTGCCCGACGGCCATCCGCTGCTCGCGCAACGCGCGATCGATCTCGCGGATCTCGCCGATCGCCCGTTCGTGAGCCTGTCGCTGAACGATCCGTACCGGATCCTGATCGACGAGGCGTTCGCGCAGCTCGGTGTCGCGCCGCGTTCGATCGTCGAGACGCCGTCGGCCGTGTCGGTGTGCGCATTCGTGCGGCAGGGGCTCGGCGCCGCGATCGTCAACCCGCTGACCGCGCTCGATTTCGTCGGGCGCGACCTGCACGTGCGGCCGCTCACGCGCTCGTTTCCGTACCGCGTCAGCGTGATCGTGCCCGAGCACCGGCCGAAGAGCCTGCTCGTCGACGCATTCGCCGACGCGCTGCGCGGCGAAGCGCACGCGATTCGCCAGCGGCTCGCCGCGCTGCCCGGCTGACGCCGGCCGTATGATGGGCGTTTCGCTGCGCGGTGGGTCATCCTCCGCGTCATCTTCATGGAAACGGAACCGGACATGACGGACGCATCATCTTCCCTCGAACAACCGACGCTCACCGGCGAGCGCATCGTACTGCGGCCGCTCGAGGCATCCGACCGGCAAGCGTTGCTCGATGCGGCGGCGGACGGTCGGTTGTGGAACCTGAAGGTCACGGTCGTGCCGGGCGAGGACACGGTCGACGCCTATATCGACACGGCGCTGCAAGGCCGCGCGGCCGGCACCGTGATGCCGTTCGTGATCGTCGATCGCGCGTCGGGCCGCGCGATCGGCAGCACGCGTTTCTGGAAGATCGACCGCACGAATCGCAAGCTCGAGATCGGTCATACGTGGCTGAGCGAATCGGCGCAGCGCACGCGTGCGAATTCCGAGGCGAAATGGTTGCTGCTCTCGTACGCGTTCGACACGCTGCACTGCGTGCGCGTGCAGTTCACGACCGATGAACTGAACGAGAAGTCACGCGCGGCGATTCTGCGGCTCGGCGCGAAGCAGGAAGGGATCGTGCGTCACGAGCGGATCATGCCCGACGGCCGCAAGCGCAATTCGGTGCGCTTCAGCATCATCGACGACGAATGGCCGGACGTGAGCGAGCGGTTGCGCGCGAAGCTGGCGACGTAACGCGAACCGGGGGGCGCAGGCGTCGCGCCGCCGAAAGGGGGACGGCGACGCGACGAGCGGGGAAGCGGGGAAGAGGAGCACCGCGCGCGATGCGCGGTGGGGCATCGCGTTACTGTGCCGATGCGAGGTGGTGACGCTGGGCGAGCTTCTGCGCGTCCGCGTAGTGCGCCTGCAGGATCGGCAGCGCCTGGCGTGCGACTTCCTTCAGCTTCGTGTCGCGGCCCGAAGCGATTTCGGCCTGGAATGCCGAGATCGTCTTTTGCTGGCCGGCGAGCGCGACCTGCTCGATGTATGCCTTGTCGAATTCCGCGCCGCGCAGGTTCTTGATGCCGTCCAGCACGGCCGTGTCGGGGTCGTTGGCCGGCACGTCGACGCCGCGCGGGCTGGCCGCGCGCATCGCCTGGATGATCTTCTCGTCGTCGGTCGACACGCGCTGCGCGAACGCCTTCACCTGGCTGTCCGACGTGCGCGAATTGGCGATGCGTGCGGCATCGTGCTGCGTCGACACGGTTTTCGTGCCGTCGGTGATGAAAGTCTGGTCGGCTTCGTGGATGCGCGTTTGCGTGGCGGCGGCCGGTGCGGCCGGCGCCGGTTGCGCGGTTTGCGCGGTCGCCGTCACGGCGACGAGAAGCAGGCCAGCGGCAGACAATGCAAGGCGCGAGATTTGGGGAAAGCGGTTCATGGGACCTCCATTCAATCGGGGCTCTGATTAACGGGCGGATCGGGTGATCCGCAGCTGTGCGAGAGACCGGGCGCGCCCGGGCCGGACTCGGTGGCCGCTCTGCCGCGGCGGCGTTCGAAGTGTTTCCCGGCCCGACTGATTCTAGGAGACCGCTCAGGTAGCAGGTGCAACCGCGCTGTGGTTTGTGTAACGGTTGGTAAGACGAATCGATGTGTGTGCGCGCGGGCAGGTAGAGCGTACCTGTCGCGCGCATCGTGGCGGAAATTTTTGCGTGCGCGGCGTGCACGCAATGGCTGCGATGTGTGCGCGTGTCATCGGCGTTTCATCGTCTTGCGGGCAGAGCGCGTTGGTTGCTTCGCGATCCGCCGAATCGAACGCGCGATCCGCGCTGCGTCCTCACACGCGGTCGAGCAAGGCGTCGAGATGCGGCAGCAATGGCGTCGCGCAATGCGCCTGCAACGCATCGGCGGCCGTGTAACCCCACGAGACGCCCTGGAAGGCGATCCGCGCGCGGCGTGCCGCTTCGGCGTCGCGGATTTCGTCGCCGACATACAGCACGTCGGCGGGCTGCATGCCCGCTTCGCGCACGAGCGCGCGCAGCCGGCGCGCCTTGCCGAACAGCGGAATGCCGCACGCGAACGTATCGACGCATCGGCTCGCATGCGGGCCGAGCCGGTCGCGCACGATGTCCTCGCTGTTCGACGTCGCGATCGCGATGCGGATGCCGCGCGCGGCGAGCGCGTCGAAGGTCGTGTCGACACCCGGGAACAGCTTCACGTGCGCGATGCGTGGCCGCATCAGCCGGCGCATGTCGAGCGTCACGCGCGGCACTTTCCACATCGGCACCTCGAGCGCGCGGATGATCTCGCGCGCCGACATGCCGCGTAGCGCCGGGCGCAGGTCGGCCGTCGCGTCGCGAAAGCCGTGCATGCGCGACGCTTCGGTCAGCGCCGCGAGAAAGCAGTCGAGTGAATCGGCGAGTGTGCCGTCGAAGTCGAACGCGATGAGTCGATAGGGCATGAAGCGATGCTGTGAGTTCATTGAGCCGGTGACGATATCACCGAATCGAGCCGCGTGGCTCGTGCGATCGGTTCTGCCCGCGGCGAGGCGAGACGGTTGGGCAGACGCCGGAGCGCGTCGCGCGGCGTTCGGTTGCCTCGGCTGGTCGAGTCGCGCTATCGTTGCTGCTCCGCCCCCGACCCGACCGGAGAGCCGACGTGCCCGCAGCCACTCCCGCCACGCTGAGATTTTCCACCGACAAGCGCGAACTCGACATCGACGCGATCTTCGATTTTCTGCACCGGGACGCGTACTGGTCGCAGGGCATTCCGCGCGACGTCGTGGAGCGTGCGATCGACGGATCGCTGTGCTTCGGCGCGTACGTGGGCGACCGGCTCGTCGGGTTCGCGCGGCTCGTGACCGACCATGCGACGTTCGCGTACCTGTGCGACGTCTTCGTCTTGCCGGCCGACCGCGGCAACGGCTATGGCCGCGCGCTGATCGACCACGTATTCGCGCAGCCGATGGTGCGCAGCCTGCGCCGCATCATGCTCGTGACGACCGACGCGCACGAACTGTACCGGCCGGTCGGCTTCGGGCCGTCCGCGAATCCGGAGCGGCTGATGGAGATTCGCTGCCCCGACATCTACGCGAAACGCTGACGCGCGGCGAGCGCATACAATACGCGCTTTCGTTTTGCCGAAGGGAAGCAGATCATGACCGAACAGGAAGCCGAACAACTCGCCACGCATCGTCACTACAAGGGCGGGCTGTATCGCTACATCGGCGTCGCCCGTCATTCCGAAACCGAGGAATCGGTGGTGGTGTACGAGCATCTGTGGCCGCATGCGCGCGGCCTGTGGGTGCGGCCGGAAGCGATGTTCAACGAGAACCTGCCGGACGGCACCCCGCGCTTTCGCAAACTGCGCGACTGAGTCGTGGCAGGTGGCGGCAGACGGGCGCGCCGCCGCGCAATCGCAAGCGGCGCGCGCGTCGCTGTTGCCCGTCGCGCGGCGCGGCTCCGCTGGCCTTATGCGTCGGCCTTACGCGCCGGCCAGCGCCTTCGACAATTCGGGCGGCGCGTGCGCGACCGTCACCTCCGGCGTCCCATGCCACGCCGCCAGCCGTTTCACGGCCTTCGCGACGTCGGCCGCGAGCCCCGTGCCGAACCGCACGCCCGGCTCGACATGCACCGCCTTCAATTCGAACGTGCCGAGCGCGCGATGCGCTTTCGCGTCGACGCGCCCGATCAGCCGGCCGCGATGCAGCACCGGCAGGCAGAAATAGCCGTAGCGCCGCTTGTGCGCGGGCGTATAGCATTCGATCGTGTAGTCGAACCCGAATAGCGTCGACGCGCGCCGCCGGTCCCACACCACCGGATCGAACGGCGACAGCAGCGTCGTGACGGTCGAGCGCAGCGTATTGGCCGCGGCGGCCGGCAGCAGCGCTTCGAGCGAGCGATGCACGTAGGCCGGCTCCTTCCAGTCCGCGATCTCCACCGGAATCAGCTCGCCCGCATCCGCGAGCCGCTCGAGCTCCGCGCGGTACGAACGGCGCGGCAGCCGGTAGTAATCGGCCACCCAGTCCGCGCGCACGACGCCGAGCGCGCGGCACGTGTAGTCGAGCAGCGCGGGCAGCACCGCGTCGTGCGGCGGCAGGTCGCGTGCATCGTCCCAGCCGGGCAGCACGCGCTCGCGCACGTCGTAGATCCGCTGAAAGTTGCGGCGTTCGGACACCATCAGGTCGCCGGTCGTGAACAGCACCTCCAGGTGCTTTTTCTCGGGCTTGCGGTCCCACCATCCGTTGCCCTTCGCGCCGTCTTCGCGAATGAAATCCGCCGACCGCACAGGGCCTTCGTCGCGAATTCGCGCGAGCATGCGGTCAATGTCCGCGCGATTCTGCTCGTGCCATTCAGCCGCGTATTTCCAGCCCATTCCCGACGGATCGAGCATCTTGTAGCGCATCAGCCCGAATTGCTCGACCGGCAGGAAGCACGCCTCGTGCGACCAGTATTCGAACAGGCGCGCCTCGGCGAGATGTTCGTCGAGCCACTGCGGGGCGAAGTCGCCGAGGCGGCTGAACAGCACGAGATACGGGCTGCGCGCGACGACGTGAATGGTATCGATCTGCAACTGCGCCATCCGGCGGATCGTGTCGAGCACGTCGGCCTTGGTGGCCTTGCGGCGGGGCGGGGTCAGCAGGCCCTGCGCGGCGAGATGCAGCGCGCGGGCGGCGGCGGGCGAGAGCGTAAGCATCGGAACGGCGGCTGAGGGTGGCAGTCGGGCACCACTTTAGCGCGAAAGCGGCGGACGTGTGCGACGCATGCACGCGACGCTTCTGACAATGCTTGACAGATGCGCGGCGCGACTTTCCCTATAGTGCAGTCATGGCGCGACGAAATGTGCGCGCAACGATTCGGCTTCCGACGCACATATGTCCATGGCACGCAGGAAGCAGATCAGGGAATCTCAACCCCCAATGAGAGACCCGGAGCCCTGAGCGGACATCCATGCGGCTGTGCACCGGCCCCGTGTGGATGTCCGCTGATTTTTTTGTTTTCCGGTTGTTCCGCTGCCAGCCTTTTCCCGGACAGCCTGTTTATTGCCGCTTGCCGCGCGCGACTTCATCGCCGGCGCCGGGCGGCAGCCGTCGCGTGATCGGAATCGACGCGAACGAACACAGCCCGACCACGACGAACGCGGGCCAGAAATCCGACCACACCATCGTCTGATGTCCCTGCAGCCAGTGCGACACGTGCAGCACGAGGCCGGCGACCGTCACGCCGAGCCCGAGCGACATCTGCTGCACGACACTGCCCAGGCTCGTCGCGCGGCCTGCATCGGCCTGCGAAATATCCGCGTAGATCATCGAATTCAGGCTCGTGAACTGCAGCGCGGGGAAGATGCCGCCGACCAGCACGATCGTCCAGATCGCCCAGGTCGCCATGCCCGGATGGAACACGCCGTAGGCGGCGATCGCGAGCCCGGCGAACGCGGCGTTGTAGATCAGCACCGTGCGAAAACCGAAGCGGCGCAGCGTATGCGTGGCCGTAGAGCGGCTCACCGCGCCGCCGAGCGCGGATGCGCAGGTGATCAGCCCGGAGTGGAACGCGCTCATCCCGAGGCCTTCCTGGAGCGCGAGCGGCAGCAGGAACGGCACCGCGCCGAGGCCGATGCGGAACAGCGACCCGCCGACCACGCTTGCGTGATAGGTCGGGATCTTCAGGAAACTGAGGTCGAGCACCGGACGCGCCTTGCGGCGCGCGTACGGCACGTAGAGCGCGAGCATCACCGCGCCGGCCACGCACATCAGGAGCGCGTTGCCGCGCGACGTGAGCGAGCCGTCGATCAGCGTGAGGCCCATCAGCAGCAGCGCGGCGCCGCTTGCCGACAGCAGGAAGCCGAACCAGTCGAGCGGGCCGGGATCGGCCTCGTGCGTGTTCGCGATGTGCTTGCTGGCGAGGTAGATCCCGTAGATGCCGATCGGCACGTTGATGAAGAAGATCATCCGCCAGTGCAGGTAGGTCGTGATGAAGCCGCCGACGAGCGGCCCGAGCGTCGGCCCGAACAGCGCGGGAATCGCGAGGTAGTTCATCGCGCGCACGAGATCGGAGCGCGGCACCGCGCGGAAGATGATGATCCGGCCGACCGGCACCATCATCGCGCCGCCGACGCCCTGCACGAAGCGCGCGAACGTCAGCACGCCGAGCGAGTTGGAAGCCGCGCACATCAGCGAGCCGGCGACGAAGATGCCGATCGCGGTGCGGAAGACGGAGCGCGCGCTGAAGCGGTCGGCAAGCCATCCGCAGATCGGGATGAATACGCCGAGGCCGACCACGTAGGCCGTGATCGCAATGTTCAGTGTGACGGGATTGTGCCCGAAGTCCCTCGCCATCGCGGGCAGTGCGGTGACGATGATGTTCGCGTCGACGCTTTCCATGAACAACGCACAGGCAACAATGAGCGGTGCTAGAAAGACGGGCGACATGGGCAGGGCGCGCGGTAAAGACGCCATTATGCCCAGAATGTGGTCGTTGCGTCACGCGAGACAATGGTTGTTCCGCATGTTGCAACAGTCGTTCCTGTTACCGCGCGTGAAACAAGGAACGACTGCGGTGCCGGGTGCGATTCGTGACACGGCACATGACGCGCGCTCGCGGTGGCCGCCGCGAAACTTGCGTGCGTTGCGCGTTTCGTGCGACAGTCGGAACTCATCTGCGTAATACAACGACGCGCATCGATCGACGGCCACCGAGACGAGCGCACGCGCGAACGAGACCCCTGCCGAACCATTCATCATCGAAAGGAGGGGACACGTCATGACGTCACGTCGTGCCGCATCGACCGCATCGCATCCTGCCTCGCATCCGTCCGTTCCCGCGCCGCGTCTGCGCTGGGCCACAGTCCTCGCCGTTGCTTACCTCGCCGTCACCGGTTGCGCGGCGCAGGCCGACAGCGCAAATCAAGCCTCGATGCAGGCGGCCAGCCAGTCCGCCGCGCCTGCCACGCCCGCCACGGCGACGCTCGCGAGCCCGGCTTCCGGCACGCTGCTGCCGCCACCGAGCCAGCTCTACGGCGACTTGTTCGTCGCGGTGCAGACGGCTCAAATCTATCCCGATCAGAAGACCTTCGTCGACGCGACGCCCAACACCGATCCGGCGACGATCGTACAGTTGTATCAGCAACAAAAGTCGCAGCCGGGCTTCTCGCTGAAGGCGTTCGTCGACCAGCACTTCACGCCGCCGCCGGAAGGCGGGGTCACGCCACCCGCGAATCAGACGCTGCGCCAGCACATCGACTGGCTGTGGCCGCAGCTCACGCGCACCAGCATGACGGTGCCGCCGTACAGCTCGCTGATCGCGATGCCGAAGCCGTACGTCGTGCCGGGCGGCCGCTTCCGCGAAGGCTACTACTGGGATACCTATTTCACGATGCTCGGGCTGCAGGTGTCGGGGCGCGAGGATCTCGTCGACGACATGCTCGACAACTTCGCGTATCTGATCGACACGATCGGCCACATCCCGAACGGCAACCGCACGTACTACGCGAGCCGATCGCAACCGCCGTTCTTCGCCTACATGGTCACGCTCGCCGCGCAAGCGGAAGGTGACAAGGTCTACCAGAAATACCTGCCGGCGCTGCGCAAGGAGCATGCGTACTGGATGCAGGGCGAAACCACGACGCCGCGCGGGCAGGCGGCGCGCAACGTGGTTGCGATGCCGGACGGCGCGGTGCTGAACCGCTACTGGGACGCGAGCGACACGCCGCGCGACGAGTCGTATCTCGAGGACGTGACGACCGCGAAGGCGGTGCCGAATCGCCCCGCGAACGAGGTGTACCGCGACCTGCGCGCGGGCGCCGAAAGCGGCTGGGACTACAGCTCGCGCTGGTTCGGCGACGGCAAGACGCTCGCGACGATCCGCACGACGTCGATCGTGCCGGTCGACCTGAACAGCCTGATGTTCCATCTCGAGACGACGATCGTGAAGGGCTGCGCGGTCACGCGCGACATCGCGTGCGTGGCGGATTTTTCCGGCCGGGCGGCGCGGCGCGCGGCGGCGATCAACCACTATTTGTGGAATCGCCGCGGTTATTACGGCGACTACGACTGGCAGTTGCGCAAGCCGCGCGACGGCGTGACGGCGGCCGCGCTGTATCCGCTGTTCGCGGGTGTCGCATGGCCCGAACGTGCGAAGGCGACCGCGCGCGAGGTGCGCAAGACGCTGCTGCAACCGGGCGGCCTCGCGACGACGACCGAGAACACCGGCCAGCAATGGGACGCGCCGAACGGCTGGGCGCCGTTGCAGTGGATCGCGATCGACGGACTGCGCCGCTACGGCGAACCGGCGCTCGCGAAGGACATCGGCACGCGCTTCCTGGCCGACGTGAAGCATGTGTATGCGACCGAAGGCAAGCTCGTCGAGAAGTACGTGGTCGAGGGGGCCGGCGCGGGCGGTGGCGGTGGCGGCGAATATCCGTTGCAGGACGGCTTCGGCTGGACCAACGGCGTCACGCTGAAACTGCTCGGCCTGTATGGCGAGTGACGGGCCGCGTGCGTTGCACGCAGGCACGTAAGCGGACACGGGCCGGATCGCCGCGCGAGCGGCAGTCCGGCCCGTGTCGCATGCGCGCGTGTCAGAACGTGATCGTCGTGCGTACGCCGACCACCGTTTCGTCGCCGATGCGCGCGCCGGCCTGGTTCGGGTTCGGGATGCCGCCGCCAGGCCGGAAGAAGTGCTGCAGGTCGGCCTGCAGTTGCCACCACGGTGCGACCTGGTACTGATAGGTCGCCTCGATCACCGTTTCCGCGCGACGCACCGGATAGCCGGGCGTCGTATACGTGCCCGTGTCGCCGTCGAGCGCACGTGCATGCGAGCCGATCTTCGCGTAGCCGATCGCGATGCCGGCCGTATCGTCGTCGCGGCCCTTGAACGGCGCCTTGAGCGTCACGCCCGCATTCGCCGCGAAATCGACAACGTTGCGATCGCCCGGCGCGCCCATCACACGTGCGAACACGCCGACCGAACGCGGGCTGTCCGCCGACGGCCGCCACACCATCTGATCCGCGACCGCATAGAAACCGTAGTTGCCGCGATGCGTGGCGGGGATTCCGTTGCTGGCCGGATTCGCGAGCGACAGCCCGTCGGTGCCGAGGCGCGGATCGTTCGCGTGCTGCGACTGATACCAGAAGCCGAGCTTGTACGTGCCCGGCAGGCCGAGCGGTTGCGGCGCCTTCGGATCGGCCGGCGGCGCGTTCAGCGCGTACTGGAGTTCGCCGATCACGAACGCGCCGCTGCGCAGGTTGAAGTTGGTGCCGTGCGCGTTCAGCACCTGTGCGTCGCCGTCGCTGCGGCCGGCCGGGTTGCCGTCGAACACGCCGACCATCGCGGTCCACGCGTCGGCCGGCTTCAAGCGCAGCCGCACGCCGAGCGACGACAGCGGATACGCGGGGCCGCCGGACGGCAGGTCGGTCGACGGCAGCACGGGCCAGCCGAACGTCGCGTTCATGAACGTCGCCGCGTACTGGCTCACCATGAATTCCTGGTCGACGCTCTGCTGGCCGACCCTCACGTCGGCCTTGCCGGCGAGGAACGCCTGCTGGTACCAGAGCTCCCACAGCCGCGTGGTCGAATTCGCCTCGATGCCGGTCGCGGTCTGCAGCGTCTGCAAATAGCGCTGCGTGAGGTTGGTGCCGTGGATCTGCAGCGCCGACACGTTGAACGTGCCGCCCGGCAATCCGATCGCCTTTTCCGTATCGACGTTGAAGCCGAATTGCGTGAGGCCCTGATAGGCGCCGCCGCGTTGCGTGCCGCCTGCGGCGTTGTACAGGTATTCGCTGGTTTCCTGCAGGTTCAGCGTGATGCCGTGATCGCCGAGCACGTCGCGCAGGCCGCCCATGTTGCCGAGCAGGTCCGAGCGCTCCCAGAAACCGGTGGGCGCTGGCGCGGCAGCATCGGCAGCGGGTGCGGCGTCGCTGACGCTGGCCGCCAGCTCGGCCGCGGCGGACGCTGCAGCCGGCGACGACGATTGCGCGAGCGCGGGCGCGGCGGCGAGCGACAGCAGCAACGCGGCGAGCGCATCGAGGCGCGGTGTACGCGGTGCGGATTCGAAGCGATTTTTCATGCGGGCTCCGTTGTTTGATTGATTAGCTTGACTGAAGAAATGGGAACGCGAAGCGATGGAGCAGGTGGGGCAGCCACACGCAGGCATGCCGCGCGTTGCGCACCGCCGGTTACGGCAGCCAGCCGCTGATCCGCCATACGTATGCGAAGCCGAGGCGCGATGCGGCCGTGCAGAGCAGCGCGACGAGCGCGACGGCGGCGGCCATCGCACCGATCAGCACGCAGTCGAGCGGGCGCGGTGCCGCCGGCAGGTGCGCGAGGGCGCTGCCGCGCCAGTCGCCGAACGCGTGGGCGAGCGGCGAAAGGCCCGAAACCAGCAAGCGGTCGGACGCGACGTGTATGAGTCGCTTGAGTCTGGCCGCGAACGATTGAAAGAACATGACGATCCTCCGTCCGGTCCGGCGCATGCCGGACGACGTGATCGAGCGCGGGTGCATGACGCGACCTGCGATCGGCGGTTGGAACGTAACGGAGCGTGCGACGGACGAGCCGGCTATGCCGGCATCGGGGGGAAGCGCGCTAACCCGACGAATGCGAGCTAGCGGCGAATGACATGCGTCTGGCTGCTATCTCGCGATGGCTTGGCCGGCCTGGACCGGCATCGAACTGCAACTGGAGCATGTGTCCACGAAGGGACTCCCTTGATGAATTGGGGCGGATTGTAGTCGCGAGCTTTGCTGCGGTGCAAGCAAAAAGCAGCGGCGTTGCGCATGTTGCATCGGCAGCGCCGCCGCGCTGCAGGCAGGCCGATGCCCGGCACGCCCGCCCACCGGCGGCAGCGGCGACTGTTGCTCGCACACATCGGCGGCGCGCGCCCTGCAACGCGTTGAAAGGTTGCGGCGCGCCATTCCGGGCGGGAATCTTTCAGTGTGTAGGGGGCGGAAAAAAATTTCCCGCGGCGCATGCCAGAGGGTTGACTTCCGTTTCGGCCGGTCCATAGAATCCGGCATCTTCACTCTTGGGGCCGCCGCCTTGGACGCCTGCAGTAGTCGATCTTCGAACGAAATTTCCGCCTGAGCGACCGACGTCCGCGCCTCATCGAAGCCGCCGTTTGTCGTCCAGGCAAACGGTGCGCGCAGCAGTATTCCGCAGCAACTCCCTACGTGCACCCTGATTCGCGCCGGTTAGCGTGATGCGTTTTCGCATGCGCCATCCGGTTTTGCCGCCGCCCGGCGCGCGGCCGCGTTCTCGCATGCGTTTCGCATGCACCCGAACGGCGGAGCGCGCCTGACGGCGGTCAACCGTGTTCTCCGGAACACCGCACAGGAGCCGCCGTGAACGACAGTGACAGTTGTCCCTTATGCCCGTTGCATCAACAGACCCTTTTGAACACGGGTCGCAGGGACATGCCGGCCGACTAGCCTGACACGTCGTTCAGGCCCCGGACTGGCCCCGCGCCCACCAAGCGGCCGGCACGCATGCCGTTGCCGCCAGGAGCCAGACCATGAACTTCGGCCTTCTGCTGTCGAACCTCCCGCACGTCACGGAATCGCGTCCGCATTACGACGCGATGCTGACGCTCGACGCCCGTCCGCGGGTGTTCTCCCGTTTGCTGAACCAGCTGAAATCGTTGATCCGCTGAAGAAGCGCCGAGCGCGTCTCGGCATGCGCGCGCGGACCCGTTCCGCGCGCGTATTCCAAGGCCACACGCTTGCCGTATAAAAAACCAGCCGTACGGAATTCATCATGTCCACGCCATCGAACGTCTCTCCACCGATCGCCGTCGAACGCAGCGCCGTGCTCGACGAAGCCCATCTGGGCGACATCCGCGGTGCGCTCGGCACCATCGCGCATCACGACACCGCCGCGCGCGGGACGTGGTGGGCGCGCCTGCGCACGCTGCTCGCGATCATCGGCCCCGGCCTGATCGTGATGGTCGGCGACAACGACGCCGGCGCATTCGGCACCTATACGCAGGCCGGCCAGAACTACGGCACGACGCTGCTGTGGACGCTGCTGCTGCTCGTGCCGGTGCTGTACGTGAATCAGGAGATGGTGCTGCGCCTCGGCGCCGTTACCGGCGTCGGCCATGCGCGCCTGATCTTCGAGCGCTTCGGCAAGTTCTGGGGCGCGTTCAGCGTGATCGACCTGTTCCTGCTCAATGCGCTGACGATCGTCACCGAGTTCATCGGCATCACGTTCGTGCTGGCTTTCTTCGGGCTCCCGAAGGTTGCGGGCGTCTGCGTGGCGGCCGCATTGACGATGGCGGCGGTGAGTACCGGCGACTTCAGGCGCTTCGAGCGGTTCGCGATCGTGCTGTGCGTGATGAGCCTGCTGCTCGTGCCGGTGCTCGTGTCGATCCACCCGCCGGTGGCGCAGATGTCGCGCGACTTCTTCGTGCCGAACTGGCCCGCGCACGCGAAGCTGTCCGACGTGATGCTGCTCGTGATCGGCATTGTCGGCACGACGGTCGCGCCATGGCAGCTGTTCTTCCAGCAGAGCTACGTGATCGACAAGCGCATCACGCCGCGCTTCATGAAGTACGAGAAGGTCGACCTGTGGATCGGCATCGCGTTCGTGCTGATCGGCGCGGTCGCGATGATCGGCTTCAGTGCCGCGCTGTTCGGCGGCCATCCGGAAGTGGGCAGCTTCACCGACGCGGGCGGCGTGATCGCGGGCCTCGAGAGATATGCGGGCCGCACGAGCGCGACGCTGTTCGCGGTCGCGCTGCTCGACGCGTGCATCATCGGCGCGGCGGCGGTGTCGCTGTCGACCGCGTACGCGATCGGCGACGTGTTCAAGATCCGTCATTCGCTGCATCGCGGCGTGTCCGATGCGAAGGGCTTCTATCTCGTCTACTTCGGCATCGTCGCGGCGGCTGCCGCGCTCGTGCTGATTCCCGGCAGCCCGCTCGGCCTGCTGACCGAAGCGGTGCAGACGCTCGCCGGTGTGCTGCTGCCGAGCGCGACCGTGTTCCTGCTCGTGCTCTGCAACGATCGTCAGGTGCTCGGCCCGTGGGTCAACTCCACGAAGCTGAACGTGTTCACGGGCGCGGTGATCTGGGTGCTCGTGCTGCTGTCGATCATCCTGACCGCATCGGTGATGTATCCGGACATCAGCGGCGAAGCGATCGTCGACGTGCTGATCGGCGGCACCGTGCTCGCGATTGCCGGTTATCTCGCGACGGTGCCGATCCGCCGCAACAAGCGTGTCGTCGAGCCGAGCATCGACCGCACGCTGCGCGAAACATGGCGCATGCCGCCGCTCGATTCTCTCGAGCCGCAGAAGATGACGGTCGCGACGCGCGTCTGGATGGCCGTGATGCGCGGCTATCTGGTGATCGCGGTCGGCCTCGTGATCGTCAAGGTCGTGCAGATGACGCTGCTGAAGTAGCGCCTTACGGCGTCGTCGCCAGGTGTGCGCACATGCCGGCCCGCGAGGCCGGCATGTGCGTATACGCGGGCCCGTCGCGCGCGTCAGATCAGTTCGAGCTTCGACGTCAGGTACGTGAGCTGGATCCGGTTCGCGACGCCGAAGCGCTTGCGCAGCTTGCGCAGGTGATAGTCGACGTTGTGCGCGCTGGTGTCGAGGCGCCGGCCGATCTCCTTGTCCGACGCGCCTTCCGCGATGCCCAGCAGCAGTTCCTGTTCGAACGGCGTGAGCCCGTTCACCGCGCGTTCGCGCGACGTCGCGATCAGTTGCGGCGATGCGAACTTGTGCACCGACAGCCCGATCGACAGCGCCTGCTCGATCGTCGCCGGCGTGATCCATTCGCGCGTGCGGCGCGGCGCGGTGAAGCTCATGAAAGCGTGCAGCCGCGTGCCGGGCACGGCCATCGAATACATGATGCCGCTGCACATGCCGTCGTCCTGCATCGTCTGCAGGAAGCCGTCGAGCGCTGCCGGCGTCACGCACGGCGCGTCGTCGCGCTCGCGGTGTTCGCGGCGCAGCTGCTGCAGGTCCCACACGATCGGCATGTTGCAGACGCGCGCGCCAAGCGTGCGCGGATCGATGTCGTGATGGTTGTGCCTCACGTAGTCGCCGCGATAGGTGGTCGGCGTGAACGCCTCGTGGAGGTAGAGACTTTCGACGCGCTCTCGCGAGAATTCGAGCGCGAAATACGCGAACGTCGAGAAGCCCGTCAGGTGCAGCAGGCTTGCGACGATCCGGTTGCGCTCCGCGGTGCTCTGCGCGTTCGCGAGCGTATCGGCGACGCCAAGCTTCGGCGCGTGTGGCTGCGCGATGTCGCCGCGCTTGATGTCGTCGCACCAGACGACCTGCACCGTGCGTTCTCTCGACGCGTCGGTGCAGGCGGCCGTCCGCCGCGACGGACGGGACAACGTTGGGGCGACCGCTTCTTCTTGCAATGCAATATCGGACATGAGCCATCCCTCGGAATCGACGCGCATCGCGTGGCGGCAGCCGTATCGTGTACGGCACTCGCGACGATGCGATCGAGCATCTTTATGATATGCGTCGATCGTCATCCTGACGAAACGCGGGGGCATTGTACAAAAATGCCTGTGTGCGCGTAATATGCCGTAATACTAATTCGGGCGAAAGGTTCATATTCGCACCGGTATAGAGAAGACCAGAAAAACATAAAGAAAAGACCAGATCGTGACGGGGCATGTTCACATATTGGGAAAGGGTGGGCTCCTCATGACATATGCTGACGACGCGCCACGCGTCGAGTGGTTCTCGCAAGCCGATATCGCTGCCGCTTATTCAAAAGAAATTCATGCAATCGAGCGCGACGTTTTTACCGGCATCCAAATCGCACCCGGTAAATCCGACCTCGCTCCCGTCGATTTCGCCCAATGCCATGCCAGATTGCGGCAAATCGGTTTCAGCACACTCGGTTACGGCGCATATGAAATGATCGGGCGGCGCATTCTGTGTGCGCATCTGCTGCGCGACCTCGCGCCCGCGACGTTCGTGCAGCCGTATATCGAGGGCATGCTCTACGAGAGCGACCCGCGTTTCGCGCAAGTGCGGCAAAGCGGCTTTCCGGTCGTGTGGCGGCTCGACGAGATCGAGTCGTCCGCGCAGGGCAGCGGCGACCGCAAGGTGCTCGCGCTGGCCGGCCATCTGCGTGCGCATGCGATGAACAGCGGCGTGATCTTCAGCCTGTCGGCGCCGCGGCTCGACCTGCGCGTCGCGGTGAACGTGACGTCGGAAGCGCACGGTACCGAGTGGATCGACGATCGCGTGATCGGCGGCGCGCTGGCGGTGAGCCTCGCCGTGCATCGCGTCGCGCTGCCGTTTCTCGAGGCGCGCATCGCGCGCATGCGCGGCTTCGCGCTGGGCGACGAGCAGCAGCAGGTGCTCGAGCGCCTCGTGCACGGGCTGTCCGACCAGGAGATCGCGAGCGCGCTGCGCACGTCGCTGCACAAGGTCGGTCACCATATCCGTTCGCTCGAAAGACTCTTCAACGTCCGGAATCGGGCGCAGCTCGCGTATCTCGCCGCACGCCGTCTGGAGTCCTGACCCTGTCTGCGCGCGCGGCACCCGCCGCGCGATGGAAGCGGTTCCGGCGATGCGCGCGAGCAGGCGCCGCCGGGTTTCGTAGTCGGATCCGATCGTCGCCGGAAAACCGCCGCGCCGCTACGAGGTGCATCCCTTTTTGCGCGGTGTCGCGTCGCTACACTCGTCCCATTCAACGGTCCGCGCGACACGGGGCATGACGGCCCGTGCCCGCCGGCGACAACGACAGGACGACGGCACGATGGCAGAACCGAAGGCGCTCCCTCGCGACTGGCAGCGGATCTTTTCCGCCGCCCGCAGCGTGTCCGGGCGACGTCTCGGGGCATCGCCGCGCGCCGACCTGTTTCTCGCCGCGTTCATCGTGTCGGTGGTCGCGCTGTTCATCCTGCCGCTGCCGCAAGCCGCGCTCGACGGGATGATCTCGCTGAATCTCGCCGCCAGCGTCGTGCTGCTGACGGTGTCGACTTACGTGCCTTCCGCGGTCAGCTTCTCGTCGTTTCCCGCGCTGCTGCTGTTTACGACACTGTTCCGGCTTGCGCTGAACATCGCGTCGTGCAAGCTGATCCTGCTACACGCGAACGCGGGCCACGTGATCGACGCGTTCGGCCGGCTCGTGGTCGGCAACAACGTCGTGGTGGGCGGCGTGGTGTTCCTCGTGATCGCCGTCGTGCAGTTCATCGTGATCGCGAAGGGCTCCGAGCGGGTCGCCGAAGTCGGTGCGCGCTTCTCGCTCGATGCGATGCCGGGCAAGCAGATGAGCATCGACGCGGACCTGCGCGCGGGGATCATCAGCGCCGACGAAGCGCGCGAGCGTCGCGAGAAGCTCGAACAGGAATCGCAGATGCACGGCGCGATGGACGGCGCGATGAAGTTCGTGAAGGGCGACGCGATCGCGGGCCTCGTGATCGCGTTCATCAACATCGTCGCGGGCATCGCGGTCGGCACGCTGATGCACGGCATGGACATCGGCGAGGCGCTGCAACGTTACGCGATCCTGACGGTCGGCGACGGGATGGCGTCGCAGATCCCGTCGCTGCTGGTGTCGATCGCGGCCGGCATCGTGACGACGCGCGTCGCGACGCGCGACACGCGGCAGCGCCAGCTCGGCGAACAACTGGGCGAGCAGCTCGGCGCACATCCGCGCGCGCTGCTGATCGCGGCGCTGGTGCTGGCCGGCTTCCTCGTCGTGCCCGGTTTTCCGAAGTGGTCGTTCGCGCTGATCGCGTTCGGCCTCGGCGCTTTCGCATTCACGCAGCTGAAGCGCAAGACGACCGCGCCGAGCTTCAACCTGATTCATATCGCGGGCCGCATCGGCGCGACCGACGACGGCCAGCCCGCGAAGGTGTCGCATGCGGCGGGCGTCACGTCGCTGATCGCGGTGTCGCTGTCGGACGACCTGCGCACGACGCTGAACCTTGCGCAGCTGCAGACCGCGCTGTCGAGCGCGAAGGCGCGCGTCGACGCGGATATCGGTACGGTATTTCCGCGCATCACGCTGAACGACGACGAGGGCGCAGCGGCCGGCACGTACCGGATCTATCTGCAGGACGTGCTTGCGGCGCATGGCGCGCTGAAGCCGGGCTGGCTGCTGTGGGACGGCGTCGCGCCGCTGCCTGAGCGCTCGGAGCGCCAGCCGGCCGAGGCGTTCGGCCCGTTCGCGACCGCGCTGTGGATCAAGCCAGACGGCGCGGCGCCGGACGGCAAGTGGCTGACGAGCGAAGGCGCGCTCGCCGCGCACGTCGAACAGATCGTGCGCCAGCATGCGGACGAGCTGATCGGCATCCAGGAAACGCAAGCGCTCGTGCACCTGGTGCGCCGCGAGCATCCCGAACTCGTCGGGGAACTGACGCGGCTCGTGCCGCTGCAGCGCGTGACCGAGGTGCTGCGCCGGCTGCTTGCCGAACAGGTGCCGATCCGCAACCTGCGCGTGATTTTCGAAAGCCTCATCACGTGGGCGCCGAACGAGCCGGACGACGTGATCGCGCTGGTCGAGCTGGTGCGCGTCGACCTGCGCCGGATGATCACCGATCGTCATGCGGGCGCGACGCGGCAGCTGCGCGTCGTGCTGTTCGAGCAGAACCTGCAGGAGCGGATCGAGAACGCGGTCATGCGCACGAAGCAGGGCAATTTCCTCGCGCTGTCGAGCGCGATCAAGCAGGACATCGGCGAACAGGTGCGCGCGATCGTGCAGGCCGCGACGTCGGCGCAGGCGGCCGGCGCAGGCGGCCATGGCAACCCGCAAGGCGCCGCGCGGCTCGCGGTGATGGTCGCGCTCGGCGCACGTCGCTACGTGAAGACGATCCTGCAGCCGGTGCTGCCCGAACTCGCGGTGCTGTCGTACCAGGAGGTCGAGGAGGACGTGCAGCTGCATACGGTCGGCTGGGTGAAGAATCCGCCCGACGACGGCACGCTCGGCGCGGGCGCCGGCGTGCGCGCGCCGGGCGTCGCGCAATGACGAGCTCGACGATCCTCGACCTGACCCGGCAGGCGCTGATGCTGGTGCTGCTGCTGTCGCTGCCGATCGTGCTGATCGCCACCGTCACCGGCCTCGTGGTCGCGATCCTGCAAGCGGTCACGCAGGTGCAGGACGCCAATATCGGCATCGCGGTGCGGCTGATCGCCGTGATGGTCGCGCTCGTGCTGCTGTCGGGCTGGCTCGGCAGCGAGGTGCTGCGCTTCGCGCAGCAGGCGCTTGAACGCATGTTCGTTTCTTCCACAGGAGTGCTTTGATGCGCCGACGCGTCACCCCGATCCGGTTTCAACCGCGCCGCCTGCAACGGGCCGCGCTCGCCATGTGCGCGACCGCGCTGCTCACGGCATCGCTGTGCATGACGGTCGCGCAGCCGGCGCGCGCGGCGGACCTGCGCTGGCGCAACAAGCCGTTTACGATCGTCGCGAACGGCAAGAAGATCGGTGACTTCATTCGCGAGCTCGCATCGTCGCAGGGCGTGACGGCCGTGGTCGACCCGAAGGTCGACGGCGTGATCAGCGGCCGCTTCTCGGGCACGCCGCAGCAGACGCTCGACACGATCTGCTCGACCTACGGGCTCACGTGGTACTACGACGGCTCGTTTCTGTACGTCGACCCGGCCGACCAGTCGCAGACGCAGATGATCCCGATTCCGCCGAACGCGGCCGGCGAGATCGGGCGCGCTCTGCAGGCGATGCAGATTCCCGACAAGCGCTACACGCTCGTGATCAACGACCGCGCGAACAGCGTATACGTGGCCGGCCCGCGCCGCTACGTGGAGCTCGTGCGGCAGGCGGTCGGCTCGGTCGGCGATCCGTCGACGAACGGCGCGCATGCGGACATCCGCGCTTTCCGCCTCAGGTACGGCTGGGCGTCCGACTTCACGATCAACCGCTCGGGCAAGGAAGTGACGGTGCCGGGTGTCGCGACGATCCTGCGCCGGCTGTTCGGCAGGGGCGGCGGCACGAGCGAACTGCCGTCGAGCACGCCGCTCGGGCAGGCCGCGCGTCAGGTGAAGCTCGGCTCGGGGCTGACGATCGCGGTGCCGCGGCTCGACTTCCCGGACATGTCCGGCGGCCCGCGCCAGGGCGGCTATGGCGCGGCGGACAGCAGCGCGGGCGGCTTCTCGCCGTTCTCGAGCGGCGGCGGTGGCGACACGCTGCCGCAGATCGTTGCCGATCCGGCGATCAACGCGGTGATCGTGCGCGACCTGCCGGAGAACATGTACCGCTACCAGTCGCTGATCAACCAGCTCGACGAGCGGCCGCGCATCGTCGAGATCAACGTGACGATCATCGACATCAACGAGGATTCGCTCGACAGCCTCGGGATCGACTGGCGCCTGCACACGACGCACGGCGACGTGCAGATCGGCAACGGCCAGAACCCGCTGAACGGCAACACGCAGTTCAACGGCGCCGGCAATCCGCCGCTGACGTTCGGCATCGGCACGTCGGAAACCGGGCAGACGGGCGCCTTCATGCCGACCGGGATCGCGCTGACCGCGTCGATCGGCGGCTCGTTGCGCAACTACCTGCTCACGCGCGTGAACGCGCTCGCGCAGAAGGGGCAGGCGCAGCTGCGATCGAAGCCGAAGGTGCTCGCGCTCGACAACACCGAGGCCATTCTCGAGAACCTGACGCAGTTCTACGTGCAGGTGCAGGGCTACCAGGATTCGTCGCTGTACAGCGTGACGACCGGCACGAGCATCAAGGTGACGCCGATGATCGTCGACGAGGCGATCCGCAACGCGGCCGCCGTCTCCGGCAACCCGCAGAGCGTGATGATGTCGATCGACATCCAGGACGGCAACATCGTGCCGGGGCAGGCCGTGTCGAACGTGCCGGTGATCCAGCAGCGCAACATCGTCACCAAGACGATGATCGACGAAGGCAAGAGCCTGCTGATCGCGGGCTTCAACGACGACGAGGTGAGGCTGAACAAGAGCGGCGTGCCGTGGCTGTCCGACATCCCGCTGATCGGCAACCTGTTCAAGTACACCGACAAGTCGGGTAACCACATGGAGCGGTTCTACTTGCTGACGCCGCGCGTGGTGACGACCGCGTCGATGTATGCGCCCGACGGCTCGCCGGTGAATCCGGGCGCGGACGGGCCGGCCGGTTCGAACGGCACGTCGATGTACCGTCCGCCGGACAACGACATCGCGGTGCCGCTCACGCCCGCGCCGCTGCCCGGCACGAAGTTCGGCCCGCCTGCGCTGCCGCCGCCGAAGGATTCGGCCGCGCAGCCCGTGGCGACGACCGCAGGAGCCACCGCTCATGTCGACGACCATCATTGATCCGCACGGCGACGGCGCATTGCCCGGCGGCGCGGGAGGCGCCGCGTCCGGGTCGGCCGCGCTCGTGTCGCCGTGGAACCTGTGCTTCCTGAGCGGGCCGATGTACGGCCGCACGATGTCGCTCGCGCGCGGCGCGAACTGGGTCGGCACCGCGGCCGACTGCGAAGTGATCCTGCCCGATCGCGAGATCGGCGCGAAACAGGTGTGCCTGCAGGTCGGCGCGCTCGCGGTGACGGTGCAGAACCACGGCGGCGACGGCGGGGCGCCGGTGCTGTTCAACGACGAGCCGCTCGGCGCGGGCCGTCGCTCGCTGACGCCGCATGACGTCGTGACGGTCGGCTCGATCCGGCTCGGCATCGCGCGGCACGCGCAGGCGAGCGTCGCGCTGCCGGATGAGACCGGTGCGCCGGATACCGCGCGCGAGGCCGCGTGGCTCGGCTGGCTCGCAGGCGGGCTGCGCCGCCTCGGCAGCCGGCGGCTCGTGATCGCGCTGGTCGCGCTGTGGCTCGGCGTGCTGCTGGGCGCGCTCGGCTACGGCTTCGTCACCTGGTCCGGGCGCCTGCCGTGGCAGCACGAATCGGTGCTCGCGCGCACGCACCGGCTGCAGCAACTGCTGCACGCGTATCCGGAGCTGGCCGTCGCGCCGCGCGACGACGGCGTGATCGTGTCGGGCTACGTAAGCGATCCGGCCGCGCGCGAACGCGTCGCGCAGATCGTCGCGGGCGTCGACAACGCGGCGCTCGGCAACATCTACGTGGTCAGCGACCTGGTCGCGACCGCGCAGACCTATTTCAGCGACACGGCGCTGACGGTCGCGTATCTCGGCCGCGGCCGGATCGAATTGACGGGCGCGGCCGAGCGCGCGCAGATCGAGCCGCGCATCCGCAACTACATGAAGGACGCGCGTCCGGCGCTCGAGGTGGTCGACCACGTGCGCGACGCCGATGCCGCCGCGCCACGCACCGCGACGACGCTCGGCGGCGTCGCGGGGATTCCGGAGATCACGACGGTATTCGCGGGCGACGGCGACCAGCGCTACATCGAGATGGCGGACGGCAGCCGCTATTTCGAAGGCGCGCGGCTGAAGGAGGGGCCGACCGTCGTGTCGATCGGTCCGGACGCAGTCGTGTTCGAGCGCAACGGCCAGCGCATCACGATGCCGCTTGGCGGCCCGTCCGCGAGCGCGCCCGAGCGCGCGCCGGCGCCGCCCGTGCCGCCGCTCGCGAGCGGTGCGGCGGCAGGCGTCGCGCAGCCGGTGCCGGGCCCGACGCTGCTGCAGGATGCGCCGGCGGCGCCGGCCGTCGCGGCCGCTGGTGCATCGAAGGAGGCGGCGCACTAGCGTCGCGACAGGATTTGCGCATCGCGTGTCGCGCGGTGCGCGCATTACGCGACACGCCGCATGCATGCGGCGCGTCACGTCACTGGCGGGGCATGGGGCCGCCGCCGGAAAGTGGATGACGTTCTTCACGCAAAAGGAGCGAAATATGGGTGCCTCAGCAGCCGGTAGCACGGGTGGTCCGAACGACACGACCCAGGTCCAGCAGCAGGCGGACGACCTGACCAAGACGCAGCTCGAACTGACGAAGATCAACTTTCAGGTCCAGCAGTCGACCGCGACGTTCGAAACCAGCAACGCAGTGACCGCGCAGGAAGGGACGGCGAACGCCCAGGTTGCGCAACACCTGAGTTCCGCCGGCCGCGCATGACGCCGGACGCCGGCCGCGCCGCGCGACGCCCCATGCCCGGGCAGCCCGTGCAGGGTGCCTGGCGGGGCGCGCGTGCGTGTCGGCCGGCTCGTTTCCGGCGCTGCCGGTCAAGGAGGACACGATCATGTCGGTAACAGGCGTAGGTGCAGCACCGCCGGGCGCGGCCGCGCTCGCGGGCGCCGTGCAGCAGGCGGGCACGGCGTCCGATCCGGCGCAGGTGCGCCAGTTCGATGCGCTGATGCAGCCGGGTGCCGCCGCGGGCTCGCCGTCGGCGTCGGGCGTCGCGATGTCGCGCGCGCCGGCCGATGCGGCGCCGGCGGTGCAGATGACGCCCGCGACACCCGCGCAGGCGAATCATGCGTCGCTGGTCGAGCGGTTGCGCACGTACGGCAACGATCTCGACACGCGGTACGCGAACATCGACAAGCATCGCACCGAGATGCTGACGTCGATGGCGGACAACCGCAGCGATCCGCTGATGACGATGGTGAAGGCGATGGATTTCCAGTGGACGGCGACGACCACGATTTCCGAATACCAGTTGAGCCTGTCGGTCGCGCAGGCGGCGAACGGCTTCACGCATACGGTGCTGAAGACGCAGGAGTGACGAAGCCCGGTGCGTGTGCCTGAAGCGGCCGCGCGCCCTGAAGCGGACAAACGATGACGACGATCGATTCGACGCCGCGCATGCATGCGTGGCGCAGCCGGGCAGCGCGTGCGCTGCTCGCGGGACTGCTCGCGCTGCTGGCCGGCTGCCAGAAGGAGCTGTACTCCGGCCTGTCGGAGCGCGACGCGAACCAGATGGTCGCCGTGCTCGGCGATGCGGGCATCAGCGCGTCGAAGGACAACGACGCGCGCGACACGTCGGATCGCAACGCATGGCAGGTGAGCGTCGCGGACGGCGACATGCAGTCGGCGCTCACCGTGCTACAGGCGAACGGGCTGCCGAAGCCGAGCTATGCGAGCCTCGGCGAGCTGTTCCAGAAGCAGGGGCTCGTGTCGACGCCGGCCGAGGAGCGCGTGCGCTATCTGTACGGCGTGTCGCAGGACCTGTCGCGCACGCTCCAGGACATCGAGGGCGTGGTGGTCGCGCGCGTGCAGGTCGTGATTCCGGAGAACGATCCGCTCGCGGACAAGATCAAGCCGTCGTCGGCGGCCGTGTACATCCGCTACCGGCCCGGCGTGGACCTGCGCGCGATGGCGCCGATGGTCAAGGATCTCGTCGCGCACAGCATCGAAGGGCTGCAGTACGACAACGTGTCGCTGTTCCTGCAGCCGGCCGCCGCGCGCACGACGCGCGTGGACGGCATCGGCAGCGCAGTGTCGGACGTCCTGCGGCTGCGCTCGCCGCTCGGCTGGCTGGTGTTCGTGCTGATCCTGCTGACCTGCGCGGTGATCGCGCTGTCGGCCGCGCGGCGCGGGATGTTCGGCGCCCGGCTGGCCGGGCTGGTCGGCACGCCGCGCGGGGCGAACGGGACCGGCGGTGCGTCCGCGTCGTCGGGTAGCGGCCTGCGCACGCCGGACGGCGCGCGCGACGGCGCATGAGCGAACACGCTGCGCTGCCGCCGGGTGCCAGGCCCGATGCCGCGCCGCTGCCGTGGCTGCAACCGCTCGCGCCGCCGCCGCCCGCGCGGCGCGCGGCGTTTCACGCGCTCGTCTGCGAATTCAACCTGCGCCCGGACCGCTATCTGCACGTGACGCGCGTGCCGGCCGAGTGGCCCTCGCGCTATCGCTCGCCCGACGCGTTCGGCCCGGCCGGCCGCAAGCTGCTTGCTCGTCACCTGCTCGATGCGAACGGCGTGGCCGGACTCCACGACTTCGACGTCGCCAATCCGTGTGCGCGGCTCGCGCTGCTGCCCGGCGCGGCGCTCGAGCAGCTCGCGTCGTATACGGGGCTGCTGCTGCATCGCGGCTGGCTGCGCGACGCGCTGACCGTGCGCCGCATTCGCGCGGAAGTCGCGGCGAAGCTAGGCGGCGACGCGCTGGAGTTCGCGCTCGAGCGCGCGCCGGAATTCGGCGCGCTCGCGGACACGCTCGAACCGTGGCGTGCCGATCCGGCCGCGCTGCCGGTGGTGATTCGTGCGCGCGGCGGGCGACTGCTCGCGGATTTCATCGGCGTGGCCGGCGACGCGGTCGCGCGGCGCGCGCGCCTGAAATTCAACCGCGCGATCGACAACGAAGCGCCGTACTGGCTGAATCGCGCGCAGCGCGACCAGTTCGGCGAATTGCTGTTCCTGTTTCTGATTCCCGAGAGGCTTGCGTCATGGGACTGGCTTTTCTGATCACGAGCGACAACCTGCAGCTGCTGTCGGAGCGCAAGGTGCTCAAGGAGCGCGAATACGCGGCGCTGCTCGACGCCTCCGCGGTGATCGCGACCGCGCGCGACGAGGCCGCGCGCATCGTCGCCGATGCGCAGCGCGAATTCGACAAGCGCCAGGCGGCGGGCTACGACGAGGGAATGCGCCGCGCGCAGCGCGAGCATGCGGCGCAGGCATACACGCAGGCGCTGGCCGCCGCCCGGACGATGGAGTCGATGAAGGATTCGATGGCCGACATCGTCGTGAAGGCCGTGCGCGCGATCGTCGGCGAGATGGGCACGCAGAAGCTCTACGAGGCCGCGCTCGCGCGGATCGCGCCGCTCGTGCGCGACGAGGCGTTCCTGATCGTGCGGGTCGCGCCGGGCCGCGAGGACGAGATGCGCGACGCGCTCGACCGCGCGTTCGCCGGACAGTCGAATCGTCAAAGGATCCGCATCGTCGAGGACGCACAGCTCGAACGCCACGCGTGCACGGTCGAGACGCCGTCCGGGCGCATCGACGCGAGCCTCGACCTGCAGATCGACGCGCTGCGCCAGGCGATCCGCCGCGATGCGCTGAAGGGCACGACGCGATGAACGCGCCGCTCGACGATCCGCAGTCGTTCGGCGGTGACAGCGACGACGATGCGGCGCCGTTCGATCGCGGCCGCCTCGTCGGCGATCTCGACGCGGGGCTCGCGTTCTTCTCGCCGGTGTCGGTGCAGGGCCGCGTCAATCACGCGGTCGGGCAGATCCTCAACGCGACCGGCATCCGCGCGCGGCTCGGCGAGATCTGCGAGTTGCGGACGCCGAACCAGCCGACGCTGCTCGCCGAAGTGGTCGGCTTCTCGCGGCAGACCACGCTGCTCACGCCGCTCGGCGACGTGGCCGGGCTGTCGCCGGAGACGACCGTCGTGCCGTCCGGGCGCGAGCACGTGTTCCCGGTCGGCGAAGCGCTGTTCGGCCGCGTGCTGGACGGCCTCGGCCGGCCGCTCGACGATCGCGGGCCCGTGACGGGTGCCGCGTGGGTATCGACGCAGCAGGACCCGCCGAACCCGCTTGCGCGCAAGATGATCGACACGCCGTTTCCGACCGGCGTGCGCGTGATCGACGGCCTGATGACGCTCGGCATCGGCCAGCGCGTCGGCATCTTCGCACCGTCCGGCGTCGGCAAGAGCACGCTGCTCGGGATGATCGCGCGCGGTGCGCAAGCCGACGTGAACGTGATCGCGCTGGTCGGCGAACGCGGCCGCGAAGTGCGCGAGTTCATCGAGCACAGCCTGTCGCCCGAGGTGCGCGCGCGCTCGATCGTCGTCGTGTCGACTTCCGACCGTCCCGCGATGGAGCGCGTGAAATCCGCGCTCGTGGCGACCGCGATCGCCGAGCACTTCCGCGATGCGGGCAAGCGCGTGCTGCTGCTGGTCGATTCGCTGACGCGCTTCGCGCGCGCGCAGCGCGAGGTCGGCCTCGCGAGCGGCGAGCCACCGACGCGGCGCAGCTTCCCGCCGTCGACGTTCGCCGTGCTGCCGCGCCTGCTCGAACGCGCGGGCCAGGGCGCGACCGGCTCGATCACCGCGCTGTACACGGTACTCGTCGAAGGCGATGAGGAATCCGATCCGATCGCCGAGGAAGTGCGCTCGATCCTCGACGGCCACATCGTGCTGTCGCGCAAGATCGCGCTCGCGAACCGCTATCCGGCGATCGACGTGCTCGCGAGCCTGTCGCGTGTGATGCCGCTCGTCGCGAGCCGCGCGCATCAGCAATCGGCCGCGCGCGTGCGCGAGCTGATCGCGAAGTACCAGGAGATCGAGCTGCTCGTGCAGATCGGCGAGTACCGCGAAGGCAGCGACCGGCTCGGCGATCTCGCGCTGCGCGCGCGCGATGCGATCGGCGCGTTCTGCGCGCAGGTTTCGCACGAGGACGTGCGTTTCGACGCGCTGCTCGCAAAGCTGACGAAACTCGCGAACGACCATGTCTGAAGCCGACGACCGTCTCGTGCTCGCGACGCTTGCGCGCCTGAAGCGCGTGCGCGAGATGCGCAGCCAGATCGCGCGCGTCGCGGCCGCGCGCCAGCAGGGCATCGCCGCGCAGAGCCGCCGCGCGCTCGATGCCGCGCACGCGCATCTCGCGCAGCAGGTCGCCGCGAAGGCCGCGATCCAGACGCGGCTCGCCGACGACCTGCGCGAGGCGCGCGCGCTGCAGAACGCCGCGGCCGACACCCGCACGTTCGATCGCCACATCGGCGTTGCGAATGCGTCGGTCAGCGAAGCCGCGCACGTGCATCGTGATCACGAGGCGACGCTCGCCGACCTGCAGCGCGCCGCGCGCAAGGCGAAGGCTGCCGAGGACAAGCTCGACAAGGCTGGCGAGAAGGCATTGCAGGCGCGTGCCGCGCGGGTCGAGCGCGACGCTGACGAAGTTGCGGATGCGCATGCGGTGCGGCGTTTCGCGACGGCGGGCGTCTGGGCGGGCGATGCGCAGGCGCATGCGTCGGAGCAGCCGGAGATGGCCGCCGTATTCGATGCGCAGATGGTGTCGCGGCCGGCGGATGCGGATGCGACGGACGCGGCCGACACCTCCGACCCGACCGCCGCAGACACTGCACCCACCCCCGCCGCCGACCCGGCACCCGCCGCCGCGGACCGCCGATGCTAGACCACGCCGCGAACTTCAACGACATCGCCGGCACGCTGCGGCCGCTGCTCTACGTGATGCCGCGCCTGCTGCCGGTCATGTTCGTCGTGCCGGTGTTCAACGAGCAGATCGTCACGGGCCTCGTGCGCAACGGAATCGCGGTGGTGATCGCCGCGTTCGTCGCGCCGGTGATCGACCCGGCGCAGGTCGCCGCGCTGCCGTTCCTGATGTGGTGCCTGCTCGTCGCGAAGGAGGCGGTGGTCGGCATGCTGCTCGCGGGTGCGTTCAGCGCGGTGTTGTTCGCGATCCAGGGTGTCGGCTACCTGATCGATTTCCAGACCGGCAGTGGCAGCGCCGCGTTCTTCGATCCGATGGGCGGGCACGAGGGCGGCCCGACCTCGGGCTTCCTCAATTTCGTCGCGATCGCGCTGTTCGTCACCGCGGGCGGCCTGCAGGTGCTGGTGCAACTGTTCGCGCAGTCGTACGCGTGGTGGCCGATCGGCTCGCTCGGCCCCGATTTCTCGTCGATGCTGGAGACCTTCGTCGTGCGGCAGACCGACACGATCTTCGAATGGATGGTGAAGCTCGCCGCGCCCGTCGTCATCGTGCTGGTGCTCGTCGAGCTCGGCATCGGTCTCGTCGGGCGCGCGGTGCCGCAGCTGAACATCTTCGTGTTCGCGCAGCCGGTGAAGAGCGCGCTCGCGGTGCTGATGATGGTGCTGTTCCTGCCGGTGGTGTACGCGTCGCTGCATGCGCTGCTGAGCCCCGACAGCGGGCTGATGGCGCTGCTGCGCGCGCTGTTCGCCGCGCACGGCGGCGCGTGACGGCCCGCCGGAACCGGAGCGCCCATGTCCGAGAAGAACCAGCAGCCGACCGCGAAGCGCTTGCGCGAGGCGCGCCAGAAGGGCGACGTGCCGAAGAGCGCGGAGACGATCTCGTCGGCCTTCTTCGTCGGCGTGTGCGTCGCGCTCGCGGTGGGGCTCGGCACGTTGTTCGCGCGGCTGCAGGCGCTGTTCCGGCTCGTGTTCGATGCGGCCGGCGCGGCCGATCCGTCCGCGCGGCTCGCCGTGCTGATCGACGGCGCCGCGCGCGACTGGGCGCTGCTGTCCGCGCAGATCGTCGCGGCCGGGCTGCTGGCCGGCGTGCTCGCGGGCTTCGTGCAGGTGGGCGGCGTGATGGCGTGGAGCCGGCTCGTGCCGCAGCTGTCGCGGCTCAACCCGGCCGAGGGGCTGAAGAACATGTGGTCGATGCGCAACCTCGTGAACCTCGCGAAGATGCTGCTGAAGACCGTGCTGCTCGCCGCGACGCTCGGCTGGCTGATCGTCGAGTCGCTCGACCCGTCGGTGCAGGCCGGCTTCACGCGGCCGATGTCGATTCTCGCGCTGATCGTGAAGCTGCTGATGCTGCTGTTCGGCTGGGCCGCGCTGATCTACATCGTGATGGCGCTGATCGACATCGTTCACCAGCGCCACGCATTCAATCAGAAGATGAAGATGTCGATCGACGAAGTGCGGCGCGAGCACAAGGAAGACGAGGGCGATCCGCACATCGAGGCAAAGCGCCGGCAGCTCGCGCGTGAAGCGCAGTTCTCGTCGCTGCCCGACCGGATCGGCTTCGCGTCGGTGGTCGTCTATTCGTCGAGCGTCGCGGTTGCGCTCTATTACGGCGGGATCGGGACGCTGCCGTGGGTGCTCGCGCGCGGCGAGGGCGAGGCGGCCGAACGGATCGTGCGGCTCGCGCGCGACGCGCTGCGCCCGACGCTCGCGAACGCCGGCCTCGCGCACGCGCTGTACGAGAGCACGCCCGAAAAGGGCACGATCCAGCAGCAGCATTTCCGCGAGGTCGCGCAGTTGCTGAAGTGGGCGACCGGCGCGGCATGACGAATACGATCCGTCGGGCACGCCGGCATGCACGCGACTCGACGATGCGCCGATGCGCCGTGATGTAGACCCGTTTCCTGCTCGCCGGGCCGATGGCACGTCGGGCTTGACGCGGTTTTTTTTCCGGATTTGTCCGACATTCACCCATGAATTATTGCTGATTTATTTCTTCGTAATATGGCTCGACCGTCAACCGGGCGGCGGGCTGCGAGATTGCGCCGCCGCTGACGGAACAGGTCAACAGGGGCAGACAAATCAATGTGCGGAATCGACGGCTTTCTGAATAGCGTCGCCTGCGATGAGGAGACAGCGCGCGGCACGCTCGCGCGAATGACGGCGAGCCTCGCGCATCGCGGGCCCGACGGGCAGGGCCTCTGGGTCGACCCGGAGGCTGGTATCGCGCTCGGGCACCGGCGGCTTGCGATTGTCGATCTGTCGGTACACGGCCGGCAGCCGATGGCATCCGCATGCGGCCGCCACGTCATGGTCTTCAACGGCGAAATCTACAACCATCGCGAGTTGCGCGCGGAGCTCGAGCGCGCGGGTCGCGCACCCGCGTGGCGCGGCCACTCCGACAGCGAGGTGCTGATCGCGGCGATCGTCGCGTGGGGCGTCGAGGCGACGCTGCGGCGCGCGACCGGCATGTTTGCGTTCGCGCTGTGGAATCGCGCGTCGCGGGCGCTGACGCTCGCGCGCGACCGGATCGGCGAAAAGCCGCTTTACTACGGCCGGATCGGCGACGCACTCGTGTTTGCGTCAGAACTCAAGGCGCTGCGCGGGTATCCGGGCTTCGACGGCACGATCGATCGCGACGCGCTGTGCCTGTACCTGCGCCAGTCGAGCGTGCCGGCGCCGCATACGATCTATCGCGGCATCAGCAAGCTGCCGCCGGGCACCTTCGTCCAGTTCGAACATGCGCGCGATACGCCGCGCCTGCGCGCGTACTGGACGCTCGAGCAGGCGATCGAAGCCGGCCGCGAACAGCCGTTCGAGGGCAGTGCCGACGAGGCCGTCGGGCAACTCGACGCGGTCCTGCGGCAGGCCGTCGCGCGGCAGATGGAAGCCGACGTGCCGCTCGGCGCGTTCCTGTCGGGCGGTATCGATTCGTCGGCGATCGTTGCGCTGATGCAGGCGCAGTCGGCGAACCCGGTCGACACGTTCACGATCGGCTTTCACGAGGCCGGTTACGACGAAGCCGGTTACGCGAAGGCGGTTGCGCGCCATCTCGGCACGCGCCACACCGAGCTCTACGTGACGGCCGACCATGCGCTCGGCGTCGTGCCGAAGCTGCCGACGATCTACGACGAACCATTCTCCGACGCCTCCCAGATTCCGACCTTCCTCCTGTCGGAGCTGACGCGCCGGCACGTGAAGGTGAGCCTGTCCGGCGACGGCGGGGACGAACTGTTCGGCGGCTATACGCGCTACTTCCTGACGCCGCGCCTGTGGCGCAAGCTGCATCGCGTGCCGGCGGCGGTGCGCGCGCGGATCGCCGCCGCGCTGCATGCGCTGCGCCCCGATCATGCCGACCAGCTCGCGGCGGTTGCGCAGGGCGCATGGGGCGGCGTGGACGCGCGCGACTCGGCGACCCGCATCGGCGACCGGCTGCACAAGCTCGGCCACGTGATGACGGCCGAGAGCCGCATCGGGCTGTACCGGCTGCTGATGTCGTCGGTACATCATCCGGAGCGCATCGCGCTGCGCGGCCAGGAGCCGCCGACGCCGCTCGACACGGTGTCCGCATGGCCCGCGAACCTGAGCTTCGCCGAGCAGGCGATGGCGATCGACACGCTCACGTACCTGCCGACCGACATTCTCGCGAAGGTCGACCGCGCGGCGATGGCGGTCAGCCTCGAGACGCGCATGCCGTTCCTCGACCATCACGTCGTCGAATTCGCGTGGCGCCTGCCTGCGTCGGTGCGGTTGCCGGAGGGGCAGTCGAAGGCGCTGTTGCGCCGGCTGCTGGACCAGTACGTGCCGTCGTCGCTGATCGACCGGCCGAAGCAGGGCTTCTGCGCGCCCGTCGATCACTGGCTGCGCGGCGCATTGCGCGACTGGGCCGAAGCGCTGCTTCAGCCGTCGCGGCTGCGCGACGAGGGCTTCTTCGATGCGGCGGCCGTCGAGCGGCTGTGGCGCCAGCACCAGACGGGCCGGATGAACTGGCAGCATCAGCTGTGGACGGTGCTGATGTTCCAGGCGTGGCTGGAACATCAGCGCGCCGCATGAAGCGGGATGACGCGGCGAGCCGCGTCACGTCATGCTGGTGTTCGGCGCTCGCTCACTGGTCGAGGCACCGCACGCACAGCCGCTTCGCCTGGCTCGCCGACAATCCGCGGCACATCATCACGACCGGTCGCGCATGGCACGACGGCGCGTCGGCGGAAGCAGCGGGCGACGCGAGCCTGCGCGCGCGTTCGGGCGGCGTGGTCGCGGCCGCGTCCATGCGCCGTTGCCGCGCGGGTGGCGGCATGTCGCGCACCACCGGAATCGGTTCGACACCGCCTTCGCGTGCGTTGCGCTGCGCGCTCGCGACGACGCGGCTCACATAGCCGCTCGAGAACCCGGTCGTGAAGTTGCCGCTGTAGTAGCACGACAGCGCCGCGCGCAGCGCGGCCTGCGCGGGGCGGCCGGTGTTCGACGAGCGCGTGAAGCATTCGGTCAGGATCGCGCCGCCTGCCCGCAGGTTGCGACACGGTTCGAACATCGTCGTGTCGTCGAGGCCGTATTTCGCGAAGTTTCGTTCGTTAACCTGAGCGAGGCCGACGCTGTAGCTGAAGCCGCGCGCGGCCAGCTCGCCAGCGGTCGCGCGCGCCTCGTCGAGCGACGCGGGCTGGCGCGTCAGGTGGCCGCCGACCACGCCGATCGCATACGGATTGAAACCGGATTCGGTGCGCACCAGCGCGGCGAGCGTGTCGGGATCGACGTTCGGTGCGCAGGCGCGCGCGAGCTGCGCGAAGCCTGCGGCGCTGCCTGCCGCCTGCGCGCCGCGCGGCTGCATGCCCGCGCCTGCGAGCGCCAGCGCGAGCAGCGCGCACAGGATCGCGGCGACGCCGCGCGGGCCACGCGCGCTCATCCTGCACCCGCCACGCGATACGACAGCACGAGCCCGTGCACGAGCAGCGACCAGCCGTCGAGCGCGACGAACAGCAGCAGCTTGAACGGCACCGAGATCGTCGTCGGCGAGATCATCTGCATGCCTAATGCAAGCAGGATGTTCGCAACCAGCAGGTCGACGACGATGAACACGATGTAGATCACGAAACCGATCTGAAATGCCTTCGTCAGCTCGGCGAGCGTGAAGCTCGGCACCAGCACGAGCAGGTCGTCGTCCTTGATGCCGTCCGCGCGGTTCTTCGGCCAGACCGACGTCGCGGTGCGCACGAAGAATTCGCGGTCGCGCTGCCGCGTATGCGACACCAGGAAATCCTTGACGGGGGGCAGCGCGGCATCGGCGAGCGCACCGATGTCGGCGGTCGACAATTGTCCCGATGCGTCGAAGTGGCGTGCCTGCAGCGCGTCGCGGATCGACATGCCGACCGGCGCCATGATGAACAGCGACAGGATCAGCGCGATGCCGTTGAGCACGAGGTTCGGCGGCACCTGCTGGATCCCGAGCGCGGAGCGCAGCAGGCCCAGCACGACCACGAGCTTCGTGTAGCTCGTCACCATCAGCGCCGCGAACGGCGCAATGCCGAGCGCGGCGATCACCGCGATCAGCGCGACCGGATTCGGCAGGCTGCCCATCGTTCAGCGCTCGCGCGGCGCGGGCTGCGTCAGCGTGACGACGCGCACGCCGAGCTTCTGGCCGACCGCGATCAGATGGCCGGTGCCGATCAGCATCCCGTTCGCGACGAGATGGATCACGCTCTGGTTGATGCCTTGCTGCAGTTCGATCACCGCGCCGGGCTGCAGCGCGCCGAGTTCGCCGAGCGGGATCGACGTGGGCGGCAATTCGAAACGCAGGTCGACCGCGAGGCCGTCGAGCGAGCGCGGCGCATCGTCGGGCGACCCATCCTGCGCAGTCGCGGGCGGGGTGTCGGTGCGGGTCGGTTCCAAAGGCATCTCCCTGATTCGTTCGACGGTCAGCCGGTTGCCCGACGGCCGTCCGGTGATCTCCCACGCCGGCGCGGCCGGCACCCGCGCGACGCACAGCAGGTTCTGCTCGTGCGCGCGCCAGCGCTCGATCGCGATGATGTCGCCACTGACGACGTCGGCCAGCTCGGCCATCGTCAGCTCGGTCCGGCCGATCTCGAATACCAGCGGCACCGGCAGGCTTGCATACGCGGCGCGCGTGTCCGGCCGCGTGGCCGCCGGCGCCGCGAAGAACACCGCGAGCGCGTCCGGTGCATCGAACAGCAGCGCGCCGTGGCAGCGCCATGCGCCGTCGGCGCGACGCAGTTCGAAGCGCAGCGCGGCCGGCGCGCTGCGCCAAGCGGGCACGCTCGTCGGCGGCGGCAGCAGTTCCACGCGCTGCCGTGTCGCGGCCTGCAGCACGGCCGAAAGCGGTGCGACGAGGTCGGCGAGCAGCGCCGCGCGGATCACGGCCGGTACGGCCGGGTCGGCCGCGTCGTCGAGCCATGCGCTTTCCGCGACCGGATCGATCCATAGCGTGCCGGTGGCCGGGCCGATGACGAAGCGGTATGCGTGCGCGTCGGCGGCCGGTTCGGCGTCGACGCGCCAGCGCACCTCGTACGCGTGTTCGCCGAGCGTGACCGGGACCGCGCCCGTGGCACCGTACGCATGCGACAGCCCGCGCGCGGCGGCGGCGGACAGGCGCGGCAGCCAGGGCGATGCGTCGAGCGCGACCACGGCCGGCGAGGGCGGGATGGCGGGCGCCGCGGCGGGCGGGGTGGCAGCGGCGGGCGAGGCCCGGTTCGCGGCGTCGCCGGCGTCGGCATTCGTCAGGGACAGCGCAGGCACGGCGGGATCGGGGCGGATTCGGCGTTGGTTCGACGGGTTGTTGTGGCCGGCAGCGCGGGGGGCGCGCGGCTGCTGCGTCGATTGTAGGGACGGCGCCGGCCGCGTGCCGCGCAAGAATCCGTAGTCGCGCGCGTGCGCCGGCCGCGCGGGTGGCGGCGAGCTACGAAGCCTGCTGCGCGGCGGCGTGGCCGCGTGCGGCGCGTCGCGCGCACAAATGCGGCCGCCGCCCGGAGGCGGCGGTCGTGGCGCGGCGGGCACGCGTGCCGGGCCGCGAGGCGTCGCACGTCGGACGTGCGGCGCGGTGGGGAGCCTTGCCGGCGCGCCGCGCAGGGGCGGCGCGCGGGTGAGCCGTTACGCGTAGTCGGCAGCCAGCGCCTGCTGCGGCGCGGCGCGCAGGATCGGCGCCGCGTCATGGCGCTCGACGTGCGTCATGGCCGCGCCGAACAGCACCAGCCGATAGCCGACCGCATAGATCGGGATGATCCGCAGGTTCTTGTCGTGATCGAGCTGCAGCTTCGAACGGATGCGCGAGATGTGGGTGTCGAGCGTGCGCGACGACACGCCGAGCTCGCGGCCCCAGACCGCTTCCTGGATCGCTTGCCGCGGCACGATCTTGTTCATGTTGTCGAGCAGGAATTCGACGACGTCGAATTCACGCGGCGTGACGTCGACGACTTTGTTGTCGATTTCGATCGTGCGGCGCACGAAGTTGATTTTTATGTTGTCGATGTACAGGTATTTGCAATCCATGTTGGCCCTCGCATGTCCGTAAAGGAGTGTTTGCGGGTCATGTACCGCAACTTCCGGGCCAGGGATGGACTGTCAGGCGACGACGGGCGGCGGGGGCGGGGCTGGAGGTACGCCGGCCTTGAATCTAAAAGAATTTTTAACGCGGGACGCGCGGCGGGCTTCGAAAGGGTCGGAGCAACAGTGAAGGATTGTTACGTAGCATCCGGCGGGAACGTTACGGGCGTTACGGGCGGTGTTACGTGGGGGCGGGAAATTCCCGCCGTTCAGGCAGCGCGCCGACCGGACGGCGAACCCTGCATCGAACGCTCCCTTGCTGGGACGGATTGCAGAGCGGAATCAATGGGTTGGGGCGGATTTTTGCCGATTTCGGACCGTACGCCAGAGCCTGCCCCAAGCGGAAAGAAAGAAAACCGGTCGCGCGACACGCCCGCCGCGCGACCGGCGTTTCACCTGCCGGTCAAGCCTTCGCGGTGTCGCCCGAATCGAACGGCAACACGTAATGGCGCTTGCCGGTCGCCGCGAAGATCGCGTTGGCGACCGCCGGGCCCACCGGCGCGACCCCCGGCTCGCCGACGCCGGTCGGTGCCTCGGCCGACGGCACGATATGCACCTCGACCTTCGGCATCTCCGCCATCCGCAGCACGTGATAGCCGTCGAAGTTGCGCTGCTCGACCTGGCCGTCCTTCAGCGTGATCGCGCTGTGCAGCGCCGCACCGAGCCCGAAGCCGATGCCGCCTTCCATCTGCGCGGCGACGATGTCGGGGTTGATCGCGATCCCGCAGTCGACCGCGCACACCACGCGTTCGACCTTCACCTTGCCGGCGGCGTCGACCGACACTTCCGCGACCTGCGCGACATAGCTCTTGAATGCCTCGGCCACCGCGATCCCACGCCCGCGTCCCTTCGGCAGCGGCTTCGCCGGATCCCAGCCGGCCTTCTGCGCGGCCAGCTCGAGCACCGCGCGCATCCGCGGCTCCTTCGCGAGCAGGTCGCGGCGGAACAGATACGGATCCTTGCCGGCTGCGTGCGCGGCTTCGTCGATGAACGCCTCGACTGCATAGGCCGTGTGCGAGCTGCCGACCACGCGCCACCAGAGGACGGGCAGGCCGACCTTGGTGGTCGTGAGCTCGACCGACACGTTCGGCACCGCGTACGGCAGGTTCGCCGCGCCCTCGACCGACGTCGCGTCGATCCCGTTCTTGACCATGAACGCCTCGAACGGCGTGCCGGCGAGAATCGACTGGCCGACGATCCGGTGGCGCCAGCCGACCAGCTTGCCGTCCGCGGTCAACCCCGCGTCGAGCTTGTGGAAGTACATCGGGCGGTAGAAGCCGCCCTGGATGTCGTCCTCGCGCGTCCACTGCAGCTTGACCGGCTGGCCGTCCGCGCCCAGCGCCTTCGCGATCGACACGGCCTCGACCACGTAGTCCGACCACGCGTTCGCGCGGCGGCCGAAGCTGCCGCCCGCGTACAGCGTGTGGATCTGCACCTGTTCGGGCTTCAGGCCCGCGACCCTGGCGGCGTTGCCCTGGTCGACCGTCTGGAACTGGTCACCCGCCCAGATCTCGCAGCTGTTCGCGGTCAGCTTGACGACCGCGTCGAGCGGCTCCATCGGAGCGTGCGCGAGATACGGGAATTCGTACGTCGCGCTGACCTTGCGCGCGGCACCCGCGATCGCCGCGTCGGCATCGCCGTCCTTGCGCGCGGACGCGCCGGGTTTCGCGGCGAGCTGCCGGTACTCGCGCATGATCTCGGCCGAGCCGCGCTTTTCGGCGTTCGTTTCGTCCCAGTCGACCTTCAGCGCGTCGCGGCCCTGTTTCGCGGCCCAGAAACCGGTCGCGACGACCGCGACGCCGCCCGGCACCTGCACGACCGACACCACGCCCGGCACGGCCTTCGCGGCCGTCGCGTCGAACGACTTGACCGTCGCGCCGAAGCGCGGCGGGCGCTGCAGCAGCGCGACGCGCATGCCGGGGAAGGTCGTGTCGAGCGTGAAATGCGCGGTGCCGTTCGACTTGGCCGACCCGTCGACGCGCGGAATGCGATGGCCGATCAGCTTGAAGTCGGCCGGCTGCTTCAGCGTGACCTTGTCGGGCACCGGCAACTTCGACGCGTCGGCCACCAGCGTCCCGTAGGCGGCCGTCTTGCCGCTCTTCTCGTGCGTGACCACGCCGTTGGCGGTGGTCAGCTCGCCGGCCGGCACCTTCCAGCGCGCCGCCGCGGCCGACACGAGCATCGCGCGGGCCTTGCCGCCCGCTTCGCGCAGTTGCTGCCACGAGTTCGACATGGCCGAGCTGCCGCCCGTGCCCTGCATCGTGCCGAAGGCGAGGTTCGCATAGCGTTTCGCATCGGCCGGCGCGCTTTCGACGCGTACGCTCGACCAGTCGGCGTCGAGCTCCTCGGCGACGATCGTCGCGATGCCCGTGTAGGCACCCTGACCCATTTCCACGTGTTTCGCGACGACGGTGACCACGCCGTCGGGCGTGATGCGCAGGAATGCGTTCGGCGCGAAATCGGCGGCGGGTGCCGTCGCGGCGAGCGCGCGGCGGCCGAGGCCGGCCCATTCGAAGCCGATCGTCAGGCTGACGGCGGCCGCGGCGCCCGCGGCTTTCAGAAACGTGCGGCGCGACGGTCGCACCGACCCGCGATTCTCGAGTTCGATCGTCATGGTCAGGCTCCCAGTGTCGCTGCCGCGTCGTGGATCGCGGCCCGGATGCGGGCGTAGGTCGCACAGCGGCAGATGTTGCCGTTCATTGCCGCGTCGATGTCTGCATCGGTCGGCTTCGGATTCTGTTCGAGCAAGGCGGTGGCCGACATGATCTGGCCGGACTGGCAATAGCCGCACTGCGGCACCTGCAGCTTCACCCAGGCGGCCTGCACGGCCTGCGCGGGCTTGCTCTGCAAGCCTTCGATCGTCGTGACGTGCTTGCCCGCGATGCCGGCGAGCGGCAGCACGCACGAGCGCACGGCCTGGCCTTCGAGATGGACGGTGCACGCGCCGCACTGCGCCATGCCGCAGCCGAACTTCGTGCCGGTCAGCCCCGCGTGCTCGCGGATCGCCCAGAGGACGGGCATCGACGGATCGGCGTCGAGCGTAACGCTCTTGCCGTTGAGGACAAACGAGGTAGGCATGTTTGTATGTCTCCATGGGGAAAACCCGGCATGCGCCCGGTTAGCGGGCAGTGTGCGCGAGCGCGCGAATTTTGCGTCTACCCAATCCTGCAAATTTATTGAACAATCCTGCAAATCCCCGGCGCGACGGCAAGCGATTCGCTATGCTCGCGCGGTTCAGGGAAACGAAGCGAGGAACCCGTCATGGACATGACCGAAATCGCGGCGTCGCGCGAATCCGGGCGGCGCGAACTGGCATCGCTGATTGCCCGCTTCGCGCCGACGGACGGCTCCCACTCGACGGCCGTGCCCGCGCTGATGCTGCATCGGCACGGGCATCCGGTCGATCTCGGCTGCGGCGTGTCGCGCGCCGCGCTCGTGATCGCCGCGCAGGGCGCGAAGCGTGTGATCGTGGGCGGCCAGGCTTACGAATACGACACGCGGAACTGCCTGATCGCGTCGATCGACTTGCCGATTCTCTCGCGCGTCACGCAGGCGTCGCCGGACGCGCCTTACCTGTGCCTGTCGCTCACGCTCGATCCTCAACGCATCGTCGAGCTCGCGGCCGAGATGCGGCTGCCGGAGCCGGATGCCGGCCCCGAAGGCGAGGGCATCGCACTTGCCGAGCTGACGCCGCCGCTCCTCGATGCCGCACTGCGGCTGTTGCGGCTGCTCGAAACGCCGGCCGACATTCCGGTGGTCGCGCCGCTGATCGAAAAGGAGCTGCTGTACCGGCTGATGACGAGCGGGCAGGGTACGCGGCTGCGGCACATGGCCGTTGCCGGCAGCCAGACGCACCGGATCGCACGCGCGATCGAATGGATCCGCGATCACTACGCGGAGCCGATGCGCGTCGACACGCTCGCGCAGGCGGTCAACATGAGCGTGTCGTCGCTACACCACCACTTCAAGCACGTGACCACGCTGAGCCCGCTGCAGTATCAGAAGCAGCTGCGGCTGCACGAGGCGCGGCGGCTATTGCTGCGGCAGGGGGGCGACGTCGGGTCCGTGGCCGCGACCGTCGGCTATGAAAGCGCGTCGCAGTTCAGTCGCGAATACAGCCGGCTGTTCGGCGCGCCGCCGATGCGCGACGTCGTGCATCTGCGCAGGAAGGAATTGCTCGGCACATAGCCACGGCGCCGGTCCTTTCGCGATGACGGTCGTCTGCAGGAAAGCAGGCGTGATCCGCCAGTCCGGCACGTAGTTCGCCGGCCATGTGCCGGGCGTATCCGGCGCGTTGAAGTGGAACACGGCCAGCAGCAGCGGATGGCGCCACGGCGACCGCCGGAGTTCATCGAACCAGGTGCGCCGCGATGTCCCGCGCGGCGGCCTCCACGTGCTGGAGATCGGCGCGATCGGTACCTGGGACCGCAGGCGCGCCGATCGAAATCCTGTCATTCATGGTCGCCTCCGTCGTCGAGCATCGTCACGAGTACGCAGTCGAGTTCGTCGAAGAACGCGCGAACGCGCTCCATCCCGCCATACAGGCATCGTTTCGGCATGCTACGGGCCGCGTGCGCCGATGTCGACGAAACGCCACGACGAGCATTCCGATGTCGCTGACTTCCACGCTGATGCTTGAACGACGCGAACGTCGATCGATCGCTGACGAGCTTCATCGTCTCCCCCCGGGCGGCTTATGAAGAGAGCGCCGTCATCCGTCTTCTTCGGGACGTGACGCGACGCTCACGTGAACTGGACATCAGGCAATCGGCATGCCACGAAGGCCGCGAGCAAGTGCCATCAGGGCCTCGCGTTCGCGGCCGCGCGACGCAGGTGTCTTCTGTTTCATGCATGAATCGTCGCCACGGCCGACGTGTCGCGAAAAACGTCGAACAACGGGAGTAGAGCTGGCGAAATACACGGAAAATCAGGCGCGCTGCGCGAATTCGGCAATTAATTGAATCGCGAATGACGATGTTTCAATAATGAGATTGATGGTCGATTTCGCTTGAAAAATGTCTCCATGATTAGTCGTATGCCATGCGATTCGTCGTTTTGAAAGAAATATTTTTAATGAGGGAGTTGGGTTTGAAGGGGAACGGAAGGATTGAAAACTGGCCGCGTCGAGTGGGAGTGAATTGGCGCTGCCGGTTTTGCGCGAATGCCGGTCGGGCGTGACGAGCGTGGCGGTCAGCCACCGGATTTTCTCTTTCTTGATCGTGTGTTCGAACGGATGAACGATGCGTGATCCCGTCAGTATTTTCACGGATGAATCATTTGTGTGATGTCTGTGCCGAAGATCCCGGCGTGTAAACGTATCGATGCCCATGGCGACGGGCTCGGCAAAGCGGCCGCCAAGCGGTTTGATTCCGGCTGATTCGGGTCGCGCGACCCCGCCGAACGAGCCGCGGCGGGCCGTTCGGGCGCCCAGGAGCGTCGAACGCCCCTTCGGGCGCGGCATGACGCTTCGCAAGTTTGAAACACCCGTTCGCGAGCCCGCTGCGCGGCGCTCGACGGGCGGCATTCGTCCGTCTTTTCATGGCGTTGCATCGCGGTGTTCGACGATCGCGGCAGTCCGCCGGTCGTTGCGGCGATACATTCCTGAAACAAAAAATGCGACTTTTCGCGAAATGGCCGATTGCCGCGCCGGCGGGCGGCGCGCAGCCGTCGGTGGAATAACGCGTGGCATGCCGCTTGCGACATTGGACGCATCGGCGAGCGGTCGACGCGATGCGACAAAGATGTGGGGGCGACCACCTCGTGAATAAGCCAGTCGGGGAACGGCGATGAAGACCATAAGCAGCATCATCCGCGCGTGGTTTGCGCAACAGTGGGGTAGTGGGACAGATGGGGGCATGACTCGCGACGCAGTGCCAGCTTCGCGGGATCCCCATTGCCGGTCTTACGGCCTGCGCGCGGTGCACGTGCCAGGAACCCTGTCTCTCCGCACGGCTACCGGCCGACAGCGGTGCTCGCCTTCATTCAGTTCCCCCGAGAGGGTCAAGTTGTTCGTGCCGGACATCTTGATGCCGTTTCGTCTTCGACCGTGCAGGGCTGTATCGACGGCGCCGGACAAGTGCCGACGCTGGCTGGACTAGCTCGAACACCCCTCGGCCGGGTTGCCCGGAAGATCTTTGATCGGTAGTTCAGGGAGAAGCGATACCACCTGACTGTATTGCAGGCCCGTTATCGCCGCGATAGGGCGGACGTTTTCAACGGTGCTGCATTTACGGTGGAAAACTTTATTCACGCATTTTCGATCGCGGAAGCGGATGCCATGTGCCGGCACGTCGCGGCCGCGAATATCGAGACAAATAAACCGGAATGTCGAAAGACTGTTTCCGGCGCGTGAGACGATTTGTTTTTTGATAACTAAATATCGATAGGCCTTATCGAAAATACCTATAAAAAATTCGGATAATCAAAAAATACGAAACTACAATTCGGTTGGCAAAAACATTGCGTGGTGTCGGCTTTGATATGAACCGATTCTTCGTAATTAAATAGTGATCCGTATTTATAGGATTGCTTAAGGTAGGGAAGTTGATGGCGTGCAGCTTTCCTCGCTTGTTCCATCCACGCCGTTATGGAGTCGACCATGAAGAAGCTTCTCATTGCAGTAGCAGTTCTGGCGGTTTCGGGTGCAGCGTTCGCCGGCAGCGGCACGGTGTCGAGCACCAGCTCGTCGAGCGGCGGTTCGACGATGGCCGGGGTCGCCGGGTTCGGCCACTTCAGCGCGGCCGATTCGGGTTCCGCACTCGGCGCAGCCGGCGCGATTGCCGGCGGCCCGGGCAGCGGTTCGATCTCGTACACGAACCACACCCAAACCTCGACGGTGGGCGGCTTCGGCTTTGGCGGCGCACAAGCGGGCGGCAACAGCGGTGCGAATGCCGGCTCGATCGGCTGGACGTATCACCACTAAGCCGCGGCATGTAGCGTTCGTCATTGGCTGGCGGCACGGATGCCGGGTTCCGCCCGATCAGGGCAGACCCGGCTCCGTCACCGCCGAACCTTCTCAGGGCAAGGGATTGCTATGAAAGCCAAAGTCATTTTAGCGACAGCGCTTACCGTCCTATCGTCGGCCGTACTGGCCGCCGGATCGACCACGACCAACCAGACGCAATCCGTTGCAGCAGGCGTCTCCGGTTCGGCACTGGTCGGCTCCGGCAGCTATACGAGCAATTCGAATTCGGTCGCGGGCGCGAGCGCGGGAGGTACCGTGACACCCGCTGGTTCCACCGGAACGGCAACCGCCTATCACAACTCGACTTCGACGGCCAGCGGCTGGGGCTCGAACGGAGGCGCGTTCGCGGCAGGCGGCGGTATCGGTGCCGCAGGCTCGTACGGTGGAAACAGCACTACGAACGAGAACGCGAATGCGCTTTCGGGAGGGGTGACCGCCACGATCGTACTCGGCGCGAACCACTACACGGCTTCGGGCGGGAACGACCAGGGTATCGCCAACGCGGGTGCCACCGGGTTGACGGGCGCTGGTGGGTCCGGCGCGATCGCGGGTTCGAATCACTACAACTCGTCGACCGTGTGGAGTACCGGTCCGGCCGGCTCGCCGTCTGCATCGGGCGGAAGCCTGGGCAGTTCGAGCGCGACCGGAAGCAGTCATTAGACAGGTGCGGGGGACCAGTTTCCCAGCGACGCTGGTCTCTTTTCCCGCGCTGTTGTCCAAGTAAGGAGTTGGCATGAAGCAGAAACTGATTGCCGCCGCTCTGATGCTCGCGTCTCTGACGGCATATGGCGCTGACCGTGCTGCCGAGGACGTGCAATCAAACTTGCAGACATCAAACCCTACAACCAACCCGTCACAACAACAAACGCTTTCATCGGGCAGCGCCATCGGCGCACCGGATTCCCAAGCATGGCAGGGAATGTCGGGTGGCTCATGGTCCCAGCTGGGTAGCGGCTGGAAGCAGTTCGGGGAAGCACGTAAAGCTGAAGGAATTCAGGGGAAATGACACGGTTGCCTGGGTGGGAGGTCGAACCTCGTCCGGAGATTGAAATGAACAGCAACAAGATCAGGGTGGCATGCGCGGCAATGTTCGCGATGGCCACGATCGGTGCCCAAGCGCAGACAGCCGACTCGACTTCAAGCGCGCAGTCCTCTACGTCGTCCACGGCGATCAGCCAGGGTGGCGGCTCGAGCATGAACACGAACATGACGAGTTCGCGCGGCGGCAACGCCACCAGCAGCAGTGGCGTGCGCAGCAGCGGCAATTCGAACGTGCAGGTCAGCTTGACGGTGCCGTCTTCCACGAGCGGCGGCTCGAACGTGACGCCGCAGAGCGTGAGCGCGCTTCAATCGGCCGGCTCGCCCGGTACCAACCCGTACAACACCCAGGCGGCGGAAAACGTCAACTACTCGGGCACCCAGACGATCAAGACGAACCCTGCGATCCAGGCGCCGGGCCTCACGACCACGCTGTCCGATACCTGCATGGGTTCGGTGAGCGTCGGCGTGTCGTTCCCGGGATTCGGCGCGACCGGCGGCACGACCCTGGTCGACCAGGCGTGCGTGCGTCGCCTCGATGCGCGTGAATTCCGGGCGATGGGGTTGACCGATGTCGCGCTCGCCCTGCTTTGCCAGAGCGATGCGAACCGGCGCGCGGTGGAAGCGACCGGGCACCTGTGCCCGGGCACGACCGCGCCGCTTGCGCGCTCGAACGTGGCGCCCTCCGCCGAAGCGACCGTGGCCGACGACGTGAAGTATCGCGACCCGCTCGTGCGCAGCCGCATGGGTCTGCCGCCGCTCGACGCCGCCGCGCCGGTGCAGACGCGCCCGGTGGCGACGACCGCGGTTCAGACGGCGCCGATCCCGGTGCCGGTGCCCGCGCCGTCGATCGCGATGCCGGCCGTCAGCGCGGTGCCTGCCGTAACGCAGGCGGCTGCCGCGAAGGCATCGCAAGCAGCTGCCGTCGTGCCTGCCGCCGCACCGGTTGCCGCAGCGGCACCGGCGGTGAGCGCCGTGCCCGCCGCCGCGCCGGCCGCGATGAGCGCGGTGCCCGCTGCCGCGATCGTTGCAGCGCCGGCCGTCGCCGGCAAGGCGACGGAACCCGCGCCGGCTGCAGCCGACACCGCAGCGCAAGCCGTGGCAACGCCGGCCGTTGACGCGAAGGTGCCGGACACTGCGCAAGCCGCACCGGCTGCGGCCGACGCTACGGCGCAGGCCGCCGACGCAGCAGCGCCGGCGATCGATGCGAAGGCTGCCGAACCGGCCACGCAGGCAGCAGCCGAAGCGCCTGCGCCGGAAGCCGCGGAGCCCGCCGCAGCGGCTGCGGTTGCCGACACGCCGGCCGCCGACGCGAAGGCGACGGAAGCCGTCGAATCCGCTGCCGCGCCCGCACCGTCCGCCGACATGCCGGCCGCATCCGATCCGGCGCCGGCCACGGTTGACCAGCAGGCCGCCCCGGCCGCGCCGGTGATGCCGGCGCCGACCCTCCTCTCGACGAGCACGTCGTCGTAATCATGCGGACAGGGCGCCCGTGCGATCGGCATGCCGGTGGCGCGGGCGCCGCCGGGATTCGCGGCGCGACGCAGGTCGCAAGTTTGACGGGTGTTGGTCCCTCCCCGAGGTCAACACCTCTTTTTGCCTGACGAGGGTACAAGGAGGCCTCAATCATGAGGATCTTTTTGGTCGCGCTGATGCTGGTCGGCACACAAGCCGCCGCGCAGTCGGTTTTCCAGAACCCTGCGGTCTTTGTCATCCTGAGCGAGCAGACCCTCGCGAATGCCGCGAGCGTCCAGCAGGCGCTGACGACGCTCGGCCGCTCGGACAACACGGCATGCGTGCCGATGATGATGGTCGGCGATCCGCAGATGATCTACATGATGCCGGCGGAAGGACACGCACCGTCGTGGCAATCGCCGGTGTACGGTCGTGGCGCGCCGTTCGAAGCGCAGACCGGGCCGACGCCGACCGGCAAGACGATCGGCGCGATGCAGCACGCGGAGGACATGCAGACGCAGCCGTGGAGCGACAGCAGCGCGATCACGCAGAAGATCGCAGGCGAGTCGAGCGTGTCCGCGTCGGCGCGGGTCAGCGACTGGCAGCGCAAAGGGCTGAACACGATCGAGACGGCGACTGCGACGGAAGTGACGGTGAACGGCAAGACCTACCGTGCTTATCGCGAGGATCTCAACCAGACCGCGCGGCCCGTCGTCGAACCGCAGATCTACCTGCAGCGTGTCGTGTTCTGCCGATGACGAAACTTTCCCGAGCGGACATGCCGGCAGCGTCGCGCGTGGGCAGGGAGGCCTGCCGCGCACCGTTTCGCGCCGTCCATTCCGCCAGACAACCCCATGCGGCGAGGCCATTGTGAACCAATGCTGCTCAATCAGACTGTCAGGCCCGCAGGAGGATGAACGGGCCCCGTGCACGCCACAGTTCGTCGCGGTCCCGCGTCTCCATAGCGTGCCGTCACGCCCGCTCGTGTATCTGTCGCAGCGTCCCGATGCGGGGCTCGTCGACTGTCTCGCGTCGCGCGGCTGGGACATGTGGCGCGCGAAATCCGTTGCGGACGCACTCAATCTCGTGAAGGCGAACCGCCTGCATGCGGGCATCGTCGATTTCGACGACTTCGCGTCGCCCGACGTCGCGTCGTTCGAGGCGCTGCTGCGCGATCCGCGGATCGGCTGGGTCGCGCTCGCCGACGACGAGCGACTGCGCGATGCCACCATCGCGCGCCTGATCCGTCAGTGCTGCTTCGGCTACGTGCGCAATGCGACGGCCTATACGACGATAAGTTATCTCGTCGGCCACGCGTACGGGATGCTGAAACTGGAGGAAGGCGATCCGGCCGCCGATGCCGCGCCGCCCGGCGGTACGATGATCGGCGCGTGCGACGCGATGCGCCGTCTGTTCGCGACGATCCGCAAGGTCGCGAACACCGAGGCCACCGTGTTCATCGCCGGCGAATCCGGCACCGGCAAGGAGTTGACCGCGTCGGCGATCCACCAGCATTCGTCGCGCGCCGACGCGCCGTTCGTCGCCGTGAATTGCGCGGCGATTCCGGCGACGCTGCTGCAGGCCGAGCTGTTCGGCCATGAACGCGGCGCGTTCACCGGCGCGCATCAGCGCAAGATCGGCCGCATCGAGTCCGCGCACGGCGGCACGCTGTTCCTCGATGAAATCGGCGACATGCCGTTCGAGAGCCAGGCGAGCCTGCTGCGGTTCCTGCAGGAGGGCAAGATCGAGCGGCTCGGCGGGTATGCGTCGATTCCGGTGGATGTGCGGATTGTGTCCGCGACCCACGTCGATCTCGAGGCCGCGATGCACGCGGGCCGGTTCCGTGCGGACCTGTACTACCGGCTGTGCGTGTTGCGTATCGACGAGCCGCCGCTGCGCGCGCGTGGCCGCGACATCATGCTGCTTGCCGACCACATATTGCGGCGCTATCGCGGCGACAGCGCGCACCGGATTCGCGGCTTCATGCCGTGCGCGATCGAGGCGATCCACGACTATGCATGGCCCGGCAACGTGCGCGAACTGATCAACCGGATCCGCTTCGCGGTCGTGATGACGAATGGCCCGCTGATCTCGGCCGTCGATCTCGAACTGAGCCAGTACACGTCTCACCGGCCGCCGACGCTCGTGGAATCGCGCCGCCAGGCCGAGCGGCGCACGATCGAGGAAACGCTGTTGCGGCATCGGCGCCAGCATGCCGACGTCGCGGCGGAACTCGGCGTCTCGCGCGCGACGCTGTACCGCCTGATGACCGCGCACGGCCTGCACGGCTGACGCCGGTTGCGCCCGCGCGGCATGCGGCCCGGGCTCGCGCGGGCGCCGGTCCGTGGCGTCAGGCCGGCCGTTCGAAGCCCGATTCGACCCAGCGCGCGGCACTGGCCTTGTTGAGCTTGAACCCGGCGGAAACCTTCGCGTCGGCCAGCAGCTCGCCGTACGGGTCGAACGCCTTCAGTTGCGCATACGGCTCGAACTCGTCCGGCACGATGTCGAGCGTGACCGACACATCCTGTCCGGCGTCGTCCTGCACCGTCACTTCCTTGTGGAGCATCGCACGGCGTTGCTGCTCGTGTCGCATCAGCACCTCGGTCGCGGTCTTCACCAGCGTGCGGAACGCATTCGCATCCATCGGCTTCGGATTCTTCTTGTCGCGACCCATCGTCCACGGGCCGACGAGCGCGGGCTCGGCTTCGCCGTCCTTGATCATCTCGACGGCCCAGCCGTCGTCGTCCTCGTTCTTGATGATGCGGGCCGTCCAGCCGTTGTCGCGCCAGAGGCCGTCTTCGTGGATGGTGGTGTCGTCGGGTTGCAGATCGGATTCGGTCATGGGGGAAGCGGGGAGTACGGGTAGCCGGCGAACGGGCGGGCGCGCGGCCGGGAATGGCGCGCTGCCCCTGGCCGGTCGCCCGGAGTGGCATGCAAAGGCCGCAATTTTACCCCGCGGGCCGTCCGTGCGGCCCGCGCGACCCGCAACGTCGGTCGTCCGGCCGACCGCAGGCTGCCGCCGGACGAGCCGACCGGCGCCGATATCAAACTCGTATCACGCCTGCACGGATCAATTCAGACGGCGCCCCATATCCTGGCCGCGCGTTGCTGCCTAGAATGATGTTCGGGATAAAAATATCCTGAACGTCGATTCAATGCCGATCCGGCCGCGCACGCATTCCGCGTCGTGCGGCCCGGCGAACCTTCTGGAACTGCGCATGGGGAAATTCAGAATTCGCACTGTTTTCGCGTACGACTCGCCGCTGACGCTCGCTGGCATGGAGCACATTGCCGGCGACGCGTGCGCAATCGATCTCGTCGGCGTCTCCCGGACCCCGGGCGATCTGATCGAGGTGCTCGGCCGCCTCGACTGCGACATCGTGCTGGTCGACTATCCGATTCGCGGCGACGTGCAGATGGACGGTCTCGCACTGTTCGACTGGCTGCACAGCACGCGCCCGAACGTCGGAGTCGTCGCGCTCGTCGGGAACGAGAATCCGGTGATCTTCCGCTCGATTCTCGCGAAAGGCGGCACGAGCCTCGTCAGCAAGTTCGACGAAGTCGGTCACATCGTCACCGCGATCCATTCGAGCTACAGCGGCGGGCGCTATCAGTCGCCGCTCGTCCGGCGCGCGCTCGATGCGGTCGCCGAGCACGACCAGGCGCCGGTGAAACTGTCGACGCGCGAGATCGAGGTGATGCGCCTTTATCTGGCCGGCCTGCCGATCAAGACGATCGCGCAGCGGTTGAACAAGGGCAAGCAGACCGTCAGCGCGCAGAAGATCAGCGCGATGAAGAAACTCGGCGTGACCAACGACATCGAACTGGTCCAGCGGGCAGCCGGGATCGGGTTCGGCGGTGTCAAGGCCATGAGCCGGCCGGGCGGAGCGGGGTAAGCGTGGACGAAGCGCGCAAGCAGCGCGAGAGGGGCCTGGGTCGTGCAGGGGCCGGCCGCGCATTGCCGGCCGGTCAGGCGAAATCCGTCGGCATCCGGCGGGATGCCGACGGATGGAGCGACGTCAGGCCGGCAACGCGAATCGCGTGACGGCGTCGCGCAGCGCTTCGGCCTGGTCGCGCAGCGAATGCGCGGCGGCCGCGGCTTGCTCGACGAGTGCCGCGTTCTGCTGCGTGACCTGGTCCATCTCGCCCACCGCGCGGTTGACCTGCTCGATCCCCGCGCTCTGCTCGCGCGACGCATGGCTGATCTCGTCGAGGATCTCGTTCACGCGCCGCACCGACTGCACGATCTCGGCCATCGTCTCGCCCGCGTGCGTGACGAGCGACGCGCCGTGCTCGACGGTTTCGTTCGACGACACGATCAGTGACTTGATCTCCTTCGCGGCCGTCGCCGAGCGTTGCGCGAGCGAGCGCACCTCGGCCGCGACCACCGCGAAGCCGCGGCCCTGTTCGCCCGCGCGCGCCGCTTCGACGGCCGCGTTCAGCGCGAGGATGTTGGTCTGGAACGCGATCCCGTCGATCACGCCGATGATGTCGCCGATCTTGTGCGAGCGGTCGGTGATCTCGTTCATCGTGCGCACCACATCGTCGACCACCTCGCTGCCGCGCGTCGCGACCTGCGCGGCCTGGCCCGCGAGCGTCGCGGCCTGGGCGGCGCTGTCCGCGTTCTGCTTCACGTTCGCGGTCATCTGGTCCATGCTCGACGCGGTCTGCACGAGCGCGGCCGCCTGTTCCTCGGTGCGCTGCGACAGATCGGTGTTGCCCGACGCGATCTCGCTCGCGCCGACGTTGATGTTCTCCGTGCCCGCGCGCACGCGCGACACCATGTCGATCAGCCCGCTCTGCATCGTATGCAGTGCATGCAGCAGGCTGCCGCGGTCGTCGTGCTTCACGCTCACGCGCCCGGTCAGGTCGCCCTGTGCGATGCGCTGCGCGGCGTCGAGCGCCACTTCGAGCTCGCCGCCGAGGTTCGCGCGCACGCTTTTCAGCACGAGCACCATCACGATGGTCGAGATCGCGCCGAGCACGGCCGTTATCGCGAGCCAGCGGCCGACACTCGCGAGCACGGCCGAACGCACGTCGTCCGTGTACATGCCCGTCACGAGATACCAGTCCCACGGCGCGAAGCGCTGCACCGCGCTGGTCTTGTCCTGCGGCTTGTCGGCACCCGGCTTCGGCCACAGATATTCGACGAAACCCTTGCCGCCCTCCACGTTGCCGGCCTTCACGATCTCGACGAACAGGTGCTTGCCGTTCGGATCCGTGAAATTCGACATGTCCTTGCCGTTGAGCTCGGTCTTGATCGGATGCATCACGATCGCCGGCTTCGAATCGTTGATCGAGACGTAGCCGTCGGTGCCGTAGCGCATCGCGGCGATTGCCTCGAGCGCCTTCTGCTTCGCGTCTGCTTCCGGCAATGCGTTCTGTTGCGACAGCTTGTAGTAGTGGTCGGCGACGTTCGTCGCCTGCGCGACCAGCGACGCAAGCTGGTCGCGGCGGTCCGTGATCATCGATGCGCGCGTCTGCCACGCGCCGACGCCGGCGATCACGAGCAGGCCGAGCCACAGGATGACGATCATCGAGGCGAGTTTCTGGTTCAGGGAAAGGGTGCGCATGGGTAGTGAGGTCGGTCGGTCGAACAAGCGCGCCGGAACGGCGTGACGGGATAATTCTTTGACGGCATGAAGCGGACGTTGCCGTAGGCGGGAAATCCCTTAGAGACGGCAGCGGCGCGATACCGTCGCGCGCGGTAAGGGTATCTATGCATATACATACTCGGCGTCGCTATACTGTCGGGCGATGGCGGTTGCGCGTCGTGCCCCGACGGTCGGGCGAACGGCGGCGGCGTCGAACGAACCCGAAAGGAGGCAACGATGCGAATTCTGGTGGTGGGAGCCGGCGCGGTCGGCGGATACTTCGGCGGCCGGCTCGCGGCGGCGGGGCGCGATGTGACGTTCCTCGTGCGCGATGGCCGAGCGGCCGCGCTCGCGCGCGACGGGCTGCTGATTCGCAGCCCGCGCGGCGACCTGACGCTCGCGAACGTGCAGACGCTGCGCGCGAGCGACGCGGCCGCGCCCTTCGACCTGGTGCTGTTGAGCTGCAAGGCGTACAGCCTCGACGATGCGATCACATCGTTCGCGCCGTTCGTCGGGCCGACGACGCTGATCCTGCCGATGCTCAACGGGATGCGCCATCTCGACGTGCTGCGCGACCGGTTCGATGCCGCGCAGGTGCTCGGCGGCCTGTGCGTGATCGCGGCGACGCTCGATCGCGAGCAGCGGATCGTGCACCTGAACGACACGGCGGGGCTGTCGTTCGGCGAACTCGCCGGCGGCGAATCGGCGCGCGTGCGCGCGGTGGCCGAGGTGCTCGGCGGCGCGGGTTTCGATGCGACGCTCAGCGACGACATCGCCGCGCGGATGTGGGACAAATGGGTGTTTCTCGCGACGCTCGCGGCGAGCACGTCGCTGTTTCGCGGTTCGATCGGCGACATTCTCGCCGCGCCGGACGGCCGCCGCCTGCTCGAGACGATGCTCGACGAATGCAGCGCGATCGCCGCGCATAACGGTTACATGCCCGATCCCGCCGCGGTCGAGCGGATGCAGCGGATGGTGCTGACGCCGTCGCCGCTGACCGCATCGATGCTGCGCGACGTCGAAAACCGCGCGCGGGTCGAAGCCGATCACGTGATCGGCGACCTGCTTGCCCGCCGTGACCCGCGGGCGGCGGATGCGTTGTCGTTGCTGCGGATCGCGTACAACCACCTGAAGGCGTACGAGGTGCGTGTCGCGCGGGAAAGCGCGGCGGCGTAGCCGAGGCAGCGGCCGTCGTCGACCCGCATGGCGGCCGCTCTCCGGCGCGTGCGTACTTCCCGCCGGCGTTCGGTCGGCGGGGTGCCGCACTGCACAATTTTGCGTTTCGTGTCCGTTTCCACCCGCAACCTGCAAAAAAGTATCGAAAATCAGGCGTAAAGTTGGTGGAGCCGCGCACGCGATCGACCTACATTGCTTCCCATGCGACCGGTCGCGTTGCCGCACGACTCACGCGGCGAACGAGGCGAACCGCCGAACGGCCCGGCCAGCGAGACATGGGAATGGAGACGCCAGGATGATGCATCCCGATCTGGAAGTGGTCGACGTGCGACGCGACGAGTCGTTCAAGGTCTGGTCGCACGGCTATCCGTACCGCACGATCCGCTGGCATTTCCATCCCGAATTCGAACTGCACCTGATCGTCGCGACGAGCGGCAAGTATTTCGTCGGCGACCACATCGGCTCATTCGGCCCCGGCCACCTCGTGCTGCTCGGCCCGAACCTGCCGCACAACTGGGTCAGCGACATGGCCGAAGGGGAAACCGTTGAGCGCCGTAATCTGGTGATCCAGTTCGATCCGTCGTTCGTGCGCCGCTGCATGGACGCGTTTCCCGAATGCCGCGACGCGCAGGCGCTGCTCGACGACGCGCGGCGCGGCGTCGGCTTCGACGATGACACGAGCGCCGCGATCGCACCGCTGTTCGACGAACTGCTGAACGCGCGCGGGATGCGTCGCATCGCGCTGTTCATGACGATTCTCGAACGGTTGTGCGGCGCGGCCGAACGCACGCTGCTCGCGAGTCCCGCGTACGACCAGGCTCACGTGACGCCGACGCGGCTCAGCCACGCGCTGTCGTACATCGGCAAGAACCTCGCATCCGAGCTGCGCGAATCCGATCTCGCGCAATTGACCGGACAGAGCGTCAGCGCATTCTCGCGCGCGTTCCATCGCCATACCGGGTTGCCGTTCGTCCAGTACGTGAACCGGCTGCGGATCGAATCCGCATGCCAGATGCTGCTCGCCGACGACGCGAACATCACCGACATCTGTTTCCAGGCCGGCTTCAACAACGTGTCCAACTTCAACCGCCAGTTCCGCGCGGTGAAGGGGATGGCACCGTCCGAATTCCGCGCGCTGCAGCGGTTGAACGCACGCAGCCGCGAGCTCGCGCTGCACGCCGCGCCCACCGGCAATCCGATGCCGCCGCGCGTGGTCGCGTCCGGTGCGCTCGGGCTCGTACCGCAGCCCGGATGATCGACGGGCATTCGCCCGCCTGACTTTCCTTGCCGTTTCACCCAGCCGATCGCGCCGTTCGCGTCGCGAGGGGCTCGCTTACCCACGAAAAAACCGCACATAACCGGAGACACCGTCATGACGCACGCATCGCTCGCTTCATCCCGCCGCCGCGCCGCCCGCATCGCGGCCGTTGCCGCGGCAGCTGTCGCAACCTGGTTCCCGATGGTCACGCATGCGGCGCCGCTGCGGATCGGCATGACTTTCCAGGAGCTGAACAACCCGTATTTCGTGACGATGCAGAAGGCGTTGAACGACGCGGCCGCGTCGATCGGCGCACAGGTCGTCGTGACGGACGCGCATCACGACGTCAGCAAGCAGGTGAGCGACGTCGAGGACATGCTGCAGAAGAAGATCGACATCCTGCTTGTGAATCCGACCGATTCGACCGGCATCCAGTCGGCGATCACGCAGGCGAAGAAGGCCGGCGCGGTGGTCGTGGCCGTCGACGCGAACGCGAACGGCCCGGTCGATTCGTTCGTCGGCTCGAAGAATTACGACGCGGGCGTGATGTCGTGCGAATACCTCGCGAAGGCGATCGGCGGCAGCGGCGAGGTGGCGATCCTCGACGGCATTCCGGTCGTGCCGATTCTCGAACGCGTGCGCGGATGCAAGGCCGGCCTTGCGAAATTCCCGAACGTGAAGCTGGTCGACACGCAGAACGGCAAGCAGGAGCGCGCGACCGCTTTGTCGGTGACGGAGAACATGATCTCCGCGCATCCGAACCTGAAGGGCATCTTCAGCGTGAACGACGGCGGGTCGATGGGCGCGCTCGCCGCGATCGAGGGATCGGGCAAGGACATCAGGCTGACCAGCGTCGACGGCGCCCCCGAGGCGATCGCGGCGATCCAGAAACCGAACTCGAAGTTCATCGAGACGACCGCGCAGTTCCCGGCCGACCAGGTGCGCATCGCGCTCGGCATCGCGATCGCGCGCAAGTGGGGCGCGACGGTGCCGAAGGCGATTCCGGTCGACGTGAAGGTCGTCGATCGCGGCAATGCCAAGGGATTCAGCTGGTGAGCGACGCGCAACGCGACGTGGAGGGCGGCGGCCCGGTCGACGCCCTTCGCACGGAGAAGCCGATGGACACGATACTGACGCTCGATCACATCATGAAAAGCTTTCCGGGCGTGAAGGCGCTGTCGGACATTCACCTCGAAATCGCGCGCGGCGAGATTCATGCGCTGCTCGGCGAGAACGGGGCTGGCAAGTCGACGCTGATGAAGATCCTCTGCGGGATCCAGCAGCCGGATGCCGGCACGATCGAGATCGACGGCAGCGCGCGGCATTTCGCGAGTTATCACGACGCGGTCGAGGCCGGAGTCGGCATCGTGTTCCAGGAATTCAGCCTGATTCCGCACCTCGATGCCGTCGACAACCTGTTCCTCGGCCGCGAGCTGCGCACCCGCTGGGGTGTGCGCGATCGTGCGCGGATGCGGCGTGTCGCGGCCGGCATCTTTGCGCGGCTCGGCGTGACGATCGATCTCGACGCGCCATTGCGCACGCTGTCGGTCGCGCAGCAGCAGTTCGTCGAGATCGGCAAGGCACTGTCGCTCGACGCGCGCATCCTGATTCTCGACGAACCGACCGCCACGCTCACGCCGGCCGAGGCCGAACGCCTGTTCTCGATCATGCGCGAGCTGAAGCGGCAGGGTGTCGCGATGATCTTCATCTCGCATCATCTCGACGAGATTTTCGCGGTGTGCGATCGCATCACGGTGCTGCGCGACGGTCAGTATGTCGCGACCACCGACGTCGCGCGCACGGACGTCGAGCAACTGGTGCGGATGATGGTCGGACGCCGGCTCGAAAGCAGCTTCCCGCCGAAGCCGGCGCGCGCCGCCGATGCGCCCGCCGTGCTCGAAGTCGACGCGCTGCAGATCGAGCGCGACGGCCCGGTCAACCGCTTCGCGCTGCATGCGGGCGAGATTCTGGGCTTCGCGGGGCTCGTCGGTTCCGGCCGTACCGAGACCGCGCTCGCGATCATCGGCGCGACGCGCGCGCACCGCAAGGACGTGCGCGTGCGCGGCGCGGCGGCGAAGCTCGCCGATCCGGCCGATGCGCTGCGCGCAGGCATCGGCCTTCTGCCGGAGAGCCGCAAGACGGAAGGGCTCGTCACGTCGTTCTCGATTCGCGACAACATCTCGCTGAACAACCTCGGCAAGTACCGGTCGATGCGCTGGCTGATCGATCGCCGCGGTGAAGCCCGTACGACGAACGACGTGATGCGGCGTGTCGGCGTGAAGGCGCCGTCGATCCATACCGAGGTCGCGACGCTGTCGGGCGGCAACCAGCAGAAGGTCGTGATCGCGCGGTGGCTGAATCACCATGCGACGGTGCTGATCTTCGACGAGCCGACGCGCGGCATCGACGTCGGCGCGAAAGCAGAAATCTACGGGCTGATGCGCGAACTCACCGCGCGCGGCTACGCCATCATCATGATCTCGTCCGAGCTGCCGGAGATCGTCGGCATGTGCGATCGCGTCGCCGTGTTCCGGCAGGGCCGCATCGAGGCGACGCTCGAAGGCGACGAGATCGATCCCGACACGGTCATGACCCATGCCACGGGCGGCACGCGAGGAGCGACCCATGAACTTGCCTGATTCTTCTTCCCCGGCTTCCACGACACTCGCGGCCGCGGCCGGCGAGATGCCGCCGCCGCGCGCGATGTGGACGCAACTGCGGCACTCGACGCTGTTCTATCCGCTCGTCGGGCTGATCGTCGTGTGCATCGCGATGATGATCGCGAGCCCGAGCTTCCTGTCCGCCGCGAACCTGGAGAACGTGCTGCGGCAAGTGTCGATCAACGCGATCATCGCGGTCGGCATGACCTGCGTGATCCTGACCGGCGGGATCGACCTGTCGGTCGGCTCGGTCATGGCGCTGTCCGGCACGCTGGCGGCCGGGTTGATGGTGGCCGGCGTGAATGCGGTCGCCGCGCTCGCGATCGGCATCGCGGTGGGTTTCGGGTTCGGCTTCCTGAATGGCGTGTTCGTTGCGTTCGCGGGGATGCCGCCGATCATCGTCACGCTCGCGACGATGGGCATCGCGCGCGGCCTCGCGCTGATCTATACGGGCGGCTATCCGATCGACGGGCTGCCCGACTGGGTCGCGTTCTTCGGCAGCGGCAAGGTGCTCGGCATCCAGGCGCCGGTGCTGATCATGCTGGTCGTCTACGCGATCGCATGGCTGCTGCTCGATCGGATGCCGTTCGGCCGCTACGTGTATGCGATCGGCGGCAACGAGCAGGCGACGCGGCTCACCGGCGTGCGCGTGGCGCGCGTGAAGCTGATCGTCTACATGCTGGCCGGGCTCACGTCGGCGCTTGCCGCGATCGTGCTGACCGGGCGCCTGATGAGCGGGCAGCCGAACGCCGGCGTCGGTTTCGAGCTCGACGCCATCGCGGCCGTCGTGATGGGTGGCACGTCGATCTCCGGCGGGCGCGGCGCGATCCTCGGCACGCTCGTCGGTGCGTTGCTGCTCGGTGTGCTCAACAACGGGCTGAACATGATCGGCGTGAACCCGTATGTGCAGAACGTGATCAAGGGCGGAATCATCCTGCTCGCGATCTACATAAGCCGCGAACGGTCCCGGTAACGATTCATTCATCAGACATCCGAAACATCAACGGAAGAGACAACTCATGACGACACCCGAAGCCCAGCCGCGCATGACCGCGGTGGTTTGCCACGGCCCCGAGGATTACCGCGTCGAGCAGGTCGCGAAGCCGCGCGCGGGCGCGAACGAGCTCGTGATCCGCATCGTCGCGTGCGGGATCTGCGCGAGCGATTGCAAATGCTACACGGGCGCGAAAATGTTCTGGGGCGGCCCGAGCCCATGGGTAAAGGCGCCCGTGATTCCCGGTCACGAATTCTTCGGCTACGTGGAAGCGCTCGGCGACGGCGCGGCCGAGCATTTCGGCGTCGCACTGGGCGACCGCGTGATCGCCGAGCAGATCGTGCCGTGCGGAAAGTGCCGCTACTGCAAGTCGGGCCAATACTGGATGTGCGAGGTGCACAACATCTTCGGCTTCCAGCGCGAGGTCGCCGACGGCGGGATGGCCGAGTACATGCGCATTCCGCCGACGGCGATCGTGCACAGGATTCCGCTGGGTGTGTCGCTCGAGGATGCGGCGATCATCGAGCCGCTGTCGTGCGCGATCCATACCGTGAACCGTGGCGACCTTCAGCTCGACGACGTCGTGGTGATCGCGGGCGCGGGCCCGCTCGGCCTGATGATGACGCAGGTCGCGCACCTGAAGACGCCGAAGAAGCTCGTCGTGATCGACCTGATCGACGAGCGGCTCGAACTCGCGCGGCAATACGGCGCGGACGTGACGATCAATCCGACGCGCGACGATGCGCGCGAGATCGTCCGCGCGCTGACCGACGGCTACGGATGCGACGTGTACATCGAGACGACCGGCGCGCCGGTCGGCGTGAACCAGGGGCTGGAACTGATCCGCAAGCTCGGCCGGTTCGTCGAGTTCAGCGTGTTCGGCGAGGACACGACCGCCGACTGGTCGATCATCGGCGATCGCAAGGAGCTCGACGTGCGCGGTGCGCATCTGGGGCCATATTGCTATCCGGTCGCGATCGACCTGCTCGCGCGCGGACTCGTCACGTCGAAAGGCATCGTCACGCACGGCTTCGCGCTGGAGGACTGGGACGAAGCGATCCGCGTCGCGAAGTCGCCCGAATCGATCAAGGTGCTGCTGAAGCCGGCGCGTTGAACGACGGCTCGTGCGATCCCTCACCGGAGACACCATGGAATACGTGATAGGCGTCGACATCGGCACGCAGAGCACCAAGGCGCTGCTCGTCGACCGGCATGGCACGATCGTCGCGCGCCGTTCGGCCGGCTACCAGCCCGACACGCCGCGCCCGCTGTGGGCCGAGCAGTGGCCGCAGGTGTGGTTCGATGCGGTGCTCGACTGCATCGCGGGCTGCGTGAGCGACGCGCGCGCGCACGGCGTGCCGGCCGACGCGATCCGCGCCATGTGCGTGAGCAGCCTGTACGGCGGCTCCGGCATTCCGGTCGACCGCGACATGCGGCCGCTGCACCCGTGCCTGATCTGGATGGACCGGCGCGCGACCGCGGAGGTCGACTGGGTGAACGAGAACGTGAACGTCGAGCGGCTGCGCGTGATCACAGGCAACGGCGTCGACAGCTACTACGGGTTCACCAAGATGCTGTGGCTGCGCGAGCAGCGCCCTGATGTGTGGGCGAATGTGCGTTATTTCCTGCCGCCGAACGCGTACGTGATCTATCTGTTGACCGGCGAAGTCGCGGTCGAGCACAGTTCGGCCGGCAACATCGGCGGCGTGTACGACGTCGCGCGCCGCGAGTGGTCCGACGATGCACTCGACATGCTCGGCATCCCCGCGACCATGATGCCCGAGCGGCTCGTCGAATCGACCGACGTCGTCGGCGGGCTGCTGTCGCAATGGACGGAACGGCTCGGCCTGCCGGCCGGCACGCCGGTCGTCGCGGGCGGCGTGGATGCGGCCGTCGCGACCTTCGCGGCCGGTGCGACGCGCACCGGCCAGCATGTCGCGATGATCGGCACCAGCATGTGCTGGGGCTACGTGAACCAGCACGTCGATGCGCGGCACGGGCTCGTCAGCATGCCGCACGTGTTCAACGGTCAGCGCGACCTGTACGTGTTCGGCGGCGCGATCACGGCCGGTGCATCGGTCGCGTGGTTCCGGGATCAGTTCTGTCATACGGAGATCGATGCGGCGCGATTGCTGCCGCACGGCGACCCGCACGTGCTGCTCGAGGAAGCGGCCGAAAGCGTGCCGCCCGGCGCGGACGGCGTGCTGTTCCTGCCGTACCTGATGGGCGAACGCAGCCCGGTGTGGGACGCGAAGGCGAGCGGTGCATTCGTCGGACTGAGCCTCGCGCACACACGCGCGCACCTGTATCGCGCGGTGCTGGAAGGCGTCGCGTTCGCGCTGCGTCACAACATCGAGGCCGGCCGGCGCGGCGCGGTGGCGCTGGACGACCGGTTGATCGTCGTCGGCGGCGCCGCGCATTCGGCGCTATGGATGCAGATCATCGCGGACGTGACCGGTTTTCCGGTATGGACGATCGAGCAGGACGTCGAAGCCGCGATGGGCGCCGCGTTGCTCGCGGGCGTCGGCGCGGGGCTGGTGTCGCACGGCGACGCGCAGGGCGGCTGGGTCACGCTCGTCGAACGCGCGCGTCCCGATGCCGCGCGCGCGAACGCGTATGCGGCGCGCTTCGCGCTTTATACGGCGTTGTATCCGGCACTCAAGCCGATCATGCACGAACTGCGCGCATCATCATGAAGACACGATTCGATTTCAGCGGTGCGCGAGTGCTCGTCACCGGTGCGTCGAGCGGGATCGGGCGCGCTTGCGCGGTTGCGCTGGCCTATGCAGGTGCGCGGGTCGTCGCGGCGGGGCGCGATGTGGCCGCGCTCGATTCGCTTGCGGGCGAGATCGCATGCGAAACCTTGCGCATCGATATCGGCGGCGACGAACACGCGATCGATGCGGCGCTCGCCGTGCATGATGCGTTCGACGGGCTCGTCAATTGCGCGGGGATCGCGTCGCTCGAACCGGCGCTCGAGGTGAGTGCGGCGCACTTCGATCGCGTGATGGCCGTCAATGCGCGCGGCGCGGCGCTGGTTGCGCGGGCCGTCGCGCGGAAGATGATCGAACGCGCGGGGCGCGGCGCGGCATGCGCGCGGGGCAGTATCGTCAACGTATCGAGCCAGGCCGCGCTCGTCGGCCTGCCGGCGCATCTGAGCTATTGCGCATCGAAGGCGGCGCTCGATGCGGTGACGCGTGTGCTCTGCATCGAACTCGGCGCGCACGGAATCCGCGTGAACAGCGTGAACCCGACCGTTACGCTCACGCCAATGGCGCAGTTCGCGTGGAGCGAGCCGGAGAAGCGCGCGCCGATGCTCGCGGCGATTCCGCTCGGGCGATTCGCGGAACCGGACGAGGTGGTCGAGCCGATCCTGTTCCTGCTCAGCGACGCGGCGTCGATGATCAGCGGCGTGTCGCTGGCCATCGACGGCGGGTATACGGCGCGGTAGCGGGCGCGAGCGGCGGCACTCGCACGGCAGTGGCCGTCGCTTGTCGGGGCGAATGTCGGAGCAGGTCGGATGGCACCGGCGGATGCCGGCTAGACCGGGTCCTTGCTCGGCGGTCCGTCGGGTTGCTGCGGGTTGTCGTGAGGATGCCCCGGTGGCGGTGGCGACAACGGATCGTCTTCCGGATCGCGGTTCGGGTCGGCCGGGGGCTCGGGCGTCGGGGTCGTGTGGTCCATGGGAAACTCGCGTAATGCGTGGCGGCGGTGGCGCGGCGGGCGTGCCTCGTCTCCGTTATAGGCAATCGGGCGGGTGTTTGCAGCGGGATTCTCGCAGCGGCATGCGGATTGCCGGCGATATGCGAGCCTCTGCAGGTATCGCGCCGGATCGCGCGAAGGCCGGCATCCACGATGTGCGGTGCGGCCGGTGCGTTCCGATGTCAGCGCAGATCCGCAGGCGTGTCGACGTCGCGAAGGATGCCGGGATCGTCGACGTCGAGCAGGTTGACCGGTGTGCTTGCGAACAACGCGCGGGCACCCGTATCGCCGTCGAGCGCGGCCAGCGCATCGTAATGGTGCGCGGCGAAGCCGACCGGATGACCGCGTACGCCGCGATGGACGGGGGCGACGATCGATGCGTCATCGGCGTCGAGCGCGCGCGTGAGCATTTCGTAGGTAGATGCCGCGATCCACGGCATGTCGCCGAGCGCGACCAGCCAGCCGGTTGCTTCCGGCGTCGCGCGGACGCCGGCTGCGAGGCTCGCGCCCATGCCGCGCATCGCGTCGGGCGCGTAGACGACCTGGCAGCCGGCTTCGTTCAGCAGAATCGCGAGTTTTTCCGCGCCGGGGCGCACGACGGCGATCACGTCGGCCGTGGCCGCGGCGAGGCGACGGGCAGCCGCGACCGCAACCGGCGTGCCGTCGGGAAGCAGCGCGAGCAGCTTGCTGTGCAGACCGCTTGGGTCGAAGCGTTGACCGAGACCGCCGGCGAGCAGGACGCCGGTGGCGAGTGACGCATAGGACATCGGCGCGGGGGGAGGAAGGCAGGTGGGCCGATTGTGCGGGAGTGGGCGGGGATCGGCAAGTGCGGATGTTACCGATGCGTGCGCATTGCCGCCGGAAAGAATGTCCGCGGGCAGCTTCGTCGAGCAGAGTGTGCTCGACAGGGCTGGATATGGCGAGCGATTCGCTTTGCATCGCGAGGCAATCGCGGTCGTAGCGCTGCCAATGCCACTATTCGCGTGGTAATGCGTGAAACCGGTATGGGGCGGTGCGTTGATCGATAGCGGACGGTTTCGCAAGAGCGTCGCCATCGGTTCGGTCAGACGAATCGCCTGTCGGCCGAAGTCACGCTCCGTCGGTGCGTGAATTTGGCCGACGGGTAGATGACGGTCACCAGAGCGTCTTCACGTGCGCATACGCACGAATCTTTTCGTCGCGCGTGACGAGCGGCGCGCCGAGCCGCCGCGCGGTGGCGACGATCATGCGATCGGCCGGATCCTTGTGGAACGTGCCGGGCAGGGCGGTGGACTTCGCGGCGATGTCGGCGTCGACTGGCACGAAGCGCATGCCGTCGATTTGCGCGACCGTCGCGAGCCACGCATCGACGTCCATCGTCAGCGCGAGGCGTTCGTTGCGCACCAGCATCGCGATTTCCCATGCGGAGATCGCGGACGCGGCGAGCGTGCCTTCGCCGCGCGCGCGATCGATTGCGCTGCGGGCCTTCTTGCTGAGCGACGGATCGCCCGCTACCCACCACACCAATGCATGCGTATCCAGCACGATCACCGCGACGCCTCCCAATCATCTTCCGCAATCGGATCGAGAGGATTGTCGTAGCGCATGACCGAGCCGCGCAACATGTCCAATGGCTGGGCTTCGCTCGCGTGATAGGGCCGGATTTCCAGCGTCGGCTTGCCGTGGTCGGTAACGATGAGGCTTTCGCCCGACGCCTCGACAAGCCGGAAGTATTCGAGTGCGCGGGCCTTGAATTCGGATTTCGATACGGGAGCGTGCGGCATCATGATCTGAGCATGGTCATTTGACGATGGTCATTTTAGATCGGCGTGGCGACCTGATGCAAGCGACGAGCGGGACGGTCTTGGCCGACGTTTTCAATCGTGGCACGGCTTTACCGGAGATCGCCGACGGGCGACGCCGCAAGCGGTCGGTCGCGCGACCGGCAACGCAATGCCTGATTGTCGAAGTTGCATGCGCACGAGCTTTCGGAGGCTCGGGGAGATGCGGCGCGATCGGGACGCGCTCGACAGGGCAAGCAGAGTCCGTCAGAACAAGGCGCTGCCCGACCTGGATACGGTGAGTCGTGGCGAACGCCAGGAATTCGGACGCCGCTATCGCGGTGCTCACCCGAACCCGACGTGCCACAGGGGAAATGGCGGAACTTCGCGCGATTGTGCAGGCAGGTTGGAACGAATGAGTGGATGGATCGTATTGAGTGGCGCTCCCTCGCCGCGGTGAAGAATGAGCGCCACGGAATGAACTGCAGTCCGTCAACTAGTCGTGATTGATATATTGCACTGGTAGTAACCGGTCTGTCGGCCTTCGCGCCCAATTATTACGAAGCGAATCCCGCATGTGGCTTGTCCCTTGCGGCCTGCGGTAGATTTCCAGTGCCATAGTTTTATATTGTTGTTCACGGTTGGCTCACTCGGGTTTTCTGGGTTCGGGGTGAGCGTTGTTCCGTTAAGCGACTCTAATTGTGGCTGAGTGATTACTTCGTCAGTGCCGACGAAATCATAAATTTCGCATGGGTCACCAAGACCAATTGCAGAGGCCCGCCAATAGACCGGATCCAGTGAGTTGAAAGAAAGGTTGTTATCCTTGGCACTCTGGCCGCTTCCGGCAATGGAAACATGCGAGGGATCCACCGTAGAAGGATTGGAGGCGCTATTGTCGAATCCAACCGATTTTACGATCGCCTCCGTGTCGATTGCTACCAAAACGTCGATCACGTCCGTGTTCATAATCGTCTCCTTAAAATGGATACGCCGAAATCGCCAGGCAGGATTTTGGCATCATGCAATTTCCACCGATTGGCGCTAATTCATAATGTCTAATTGTCATACCATAAGAACATAGCTCAAATTCGGAGGGCATGCTATCTCGATTTTGTAACGTCGGATATGTAATCGATTACGCTGCCAACGCTCGGGCGCTACTCGCGTGCATGCGCATTAATTTCTACCGAAAAGCCACCCTACGCATCCGCCCACTTCCTCAACAGGTTGTGATAAATCCCCGTCAGTGAAATGACCATCGGATCCTTCGCGCCTTTTTCGGCCGACAACGCCTGAATCTGCGTATCGAGCTGGAACAGCAGCGTGCGATCGCCGTCGTCGCGCACCATGCTCTGGATCCAGAAGAACGACGCGACACGTTCCCCGCGCGTCACGGGCGTCACGCGATGCAGGCTCGACGCCGGATACAGCACGAGATCGCCCGCCGGCAGCTTCGCGCGATGCACGCCATATGTATCTTCCACGCACAGCTCGCCGCCGTCGTACGCGTGCGGTTCCTCGAGAAACAACGTCGCCGACAGGTCGCTGCGCACGCGAAAATCCGTACCGCGCAGCAGCCGGATCGCGTTGTCGACATGCGTGCCGAACGCCTCGCCGCCTTCGTAGCGATTGAACAGCGGCGGAAACACCTTGAGCGGCAGCGCCGCCGAAAAGAACAGCGGATGCCGGGCCAGCGCATCCTGGATCGCATCGCCGACCGCGCGCGCGACCGGCGAACCTTCCGGCAACTGCCGGTTGCGTTTCGCGAGCGCCGACTGCGTGCCGGACGTTGCGTTGCCGTCGATCCAGTCGACGGCATCGAGCATTTCGCGGCATTGCGCGACCTGCGCCTTGGTCAGCACGCCGGGGATATGAAGCATCATGATTCGGACTCCATGCCATGAGGCGGCAGCTGCAGCGCCGCCACGCGCAACGCATCGAGCGGCGACGACGCGAGATACGCGCGCATCTTCGCGACGAATGCGGGGGTGGCGGTGGCCGGCACGCGCGCGAGCCAGACGAGGGCTTCGTCAACGCGCCCGCGATCGGCGAGCAGTCGCGCGTAGTTGAACTGGCCGCGAAAATCACCGGCCTCGGCGGCGCGGCGATAGTGGTCGAACGCGGCGTCGACATCGACGGCCACGACCCAGCCGTCCTCGTAGAAGCCGCCGATCAGGTTGATCGACTTCGCATGGCCGAGCGCAGCGGCGCGGCGAAACCAGTCGAGCGCGGCGGCGCGATCCTCGGCGATGCCGTTGCCGAGCGCGAGCGCCGTCGCATGGTTGTACATGCCCCAGTCGAGGCCGGCCTGCGCGGCGAGCCGGTACCAGTACACGGCCACCGGTGCGCATGCGGCCGTACCCCAGCCGAACTCGTAGCAGCGGCCGAGCATGTTCATCGCCATCGGGTGACCGGCTCGTGCCGCATGCCGGAACCAGCCGAATGCGGCGGCCGGATCGCGCGCGACGCCGTGCCCGTCGAGCAGGTACTGGCCGTAGACGGCTTGCGCGTCGACGATCCCGTTTTCGGCGGCTGCCGCGACCCACGCCGCGGCGCGCTCGGGCGGCCCGGCCAGGATGTCGGCGAACGCGCGCGGCGACACCGACGCGAGCGCCTTCAGCGAGACGGTCTCCATCGATCAGTAGCGCGCGTTCAGCGTGACGAACGCGGAGCGGCCCGGCGCGATCGACGCATAGTGCGCCGGATACGCCTGATCGAAATACGTGCGGTTGAACAGATTGTTCACGTTCAGTTGCAGATCGAGCTTCTTGTTGATCCGGTATTGCGCCATCGCGTCGAAGCGCCAGTACGACGGCACCGCACGCAGGTTCGCGGGATCGCCGAACACTTCCGACATGTAGAACGCGCCGCCGCCGACGGTGAACTTCGGCGTCACGTCGTAGTTCGACCACATCGTCAGGCTGTGCTTCGGCGTATTGGGGAACCGGTGGCCGTTGTTCGCGGCATCCTTGCCGTTGTCGCGCAGCTCGCTCTTCATGTACGTATAGCCGCCGAACACCTGCCACTGCTTCGTGATCTGGCCCGCGACACCGAGTTCGAGACCCTGCACGCGCTTGTTGCCGACCATCGCGTACTGGTTGTTCGGCAGCGTCACGCGCGCGTTCGTCGTGTCGATCTGGAACAGCGCGGCGGTCAGCGACAGCTTGTCGTCGAGCACGTTCCACTTCGTGCCGAGTTCGATGCTGCGGTTCTTCTCGGGCGACAGCTGATCGGCGTTCGCCCCGACGCCGCCGCGACCGGGCGTGAGCGACTGCGTTTCGCTGCCTTCGCCGAGCAGCATGCCGGCCGGCGTCGACGACGTCGCATACGACGCGTAGACGCTGCCGTTCCGCGCGGGCTTGAACACGACGCCGGCCTGCCAGTTCACGAGCGTGTCGTCGCGCGTGTAGGTCTTGCCGCCGTTCGCCCTGGTGTCGGTGAAGCGGGTCGAGTAGTCGTCGACGCGCACGCCGGCGTTGACTTGCCAGCGCGGCGTGAGCTCGATCGTGTCGAAGCCGTAGATCGACTTGGTCGTGGTTCGCGCATGCGCATAGTCGTTGTTGCGCGTGACGGAACCGGCCCACGGATCGTTCGGGTTCGGCGACCACAGGCTCGTGCAGTTGTAGCCGGACGGCGCGCCGATGCCTTTCTGACAGATCGTGCCCTTGTCGGTCGCGACCGTGTACGAATCGCGCTTGCCCCATTCGCGCGACAGCTCGATGCCGGTCGTGAAGCTGTGCTTGAACGGGCCGGTGCGGAATTCGCCGAACAGTTCGGTCAGGTTCGCGAGGCTGTTGATCGAGCTGTTGCGGTTGTTGTTGCGGCGCCAGACCTTGCCGTTGACCACGTTGCCCTGGCTGTCGTCGGGCTGCGTCCAGATGTAGTCCTGCGTCGATTCCGTGTAGCGCGTGGTGTTGCGCATCGTCAGGTTCGGCGTGATGTCGTGCTCGATCCTGATCGTGCTGATGTCCGACGTGGTCTTGCGGAAGTCGCGGTCGATCAGGCCGTAGAAGTTGTGGCGGTCGACGGGCGCCGGATGGATCGTGTCGACGTTCGCGGGCTTGTTCGCCGTCGTGTAGAAGTACGGAATGCCGCCGTCGGGCAGGTCGTCTGTCGACAGGTGGTAGTAGCTCGCGGTCACGCGCGTCGGCGTGCCGAGACCGAACGCGATCGACGGCGCAACACCCCAGCGCTCGTTGTTGACGGCGTCGCGGCCGGCGACGTCGTTGTTGTGGCTCATCAGGTTCAGTCGGAACGCCGCGTGATCGGCGAACTGCCAGTTGCCGTCGGCGGTGAAGCGGCGGTAGCGGTCGGTGCCGAGGCCGGCGCTCGCGGCAGCCGTCGTCCCGAGGTGCGGCGCTTTCGTGATCAGGTTGATGCTGCCGCCCGCGCCGCCGCGGCCGCCGTATGCACCGTCGGAGCCCTTGGTGATCTCGACGCGCTCGGTGTTGAAGATCTCGCGCGTGGTCGCGCCCGTGTCGCGCAACCCATCGACGAACATGCTGCCTTGCGTGTCGTAGCCGCGGATGAACGGACGATCGCCGAGCGGGTTGCCGCCTTCGCCGGCGCCGAACGTGATGCCCGGCACGGTGCGCAGCGCTTCGGTCAGCGTCGCCGCACCGCTGTTCTGGATCAGCTCTTGCGGGATCACGGTCACGGACTTCGGCGTGTCGACGAGCGGCGCGGTGAATTTCGTGGATGCGGAGAAGTCGGCCTTGTAGCTGTGCTCGGTCTTGCCCTGGACCTCGATCGGCGCGAGATGGCCTTCGGTGCTGACCGGTGCGGGCGGCGGCGTGCCGTCGGCGAACGCCGGGCTCGCGGCGAGCACGCTGCACAGGGTGGTGAATTTGCCGAGCTTCAGCTCTTCAGGACGGGACTTCATGATGCGCTTCGACCTCGCGGTGTGGCCCCCGGAACGACGCGCCACGGGAATGTGCACGCCGTCGGGAATTATTACGATTTGGTTTCAGGCGGCATTCTATGTAATTTATAAGTAAATGAGAAGCGTTCGTGTTTGCATTTGTGATGAGAGTGTTGACGAATGTTGCAGAGGGTTTGAACGCTTGCGGGGCGGGCAGGATGGTCGAATCGGTCTCGCGGAAATGCGATTCGCCGTGGCGGCGTGGCGGCGTGGCGGTGTCGCCGGAGGGGCGGAGGCGGGACTGGCTGCAACAGAGCATCGAGGAGCGCATCATGCCGCTGTTTCGCGGCCTGGTCCTGGCGTTCGCTGATGCAGCCAGCAAAGCATATGCGAGCCTTCGTGCGAAGGCTCGTGCGACGGGCAACGCGCTGGCATCGGCCAATAGCTTTATCGCCACGACGGCCGCAGCGAACGGCTTGATCGTGGCCACACGCGACGTCGCGCCGTTCGCTGCGGCGGGCTTGTGCGTGATCGACCCCGCGGGCCAGCTGACGCGGGGGCCGGCCGCTCCCGCATTATCCGCATCGAAAATGAAAAACGCGCCGTACAAGGCGGCGCGTCGTGAGCGTTACTTCTGTGCGCGGCCCTTGAGCCGAAGCAGTCTCAAGACCGGATGGGCGCGACACTGGATGCGGGTCAATCGATCCCGTGAAACACCGCATCCTCCGGCCCGAGGTAAGCCGGTGGGCGCCACGTCGCATCGCGCATCGAATGTTGAACCAGATTCTCGACGCCGAGCAGCACCGCGAAGATCGCCATCCGCACCGGAATGCCGTTGTCGGTTTGCCGGAAGATCGCGAGGCGCGGATCGCGGTTCAGGTCGACCGACAGGTCGTTCGCGCCGGGCCGGCTGTCGCGCGGCAGCGGGTGCATGATCAGCGTGTCGGGTTTGCACACGGAATCGACGAGCGCCTGGTTGATCTGGAAATCCGGCGTGTAGCCTTCGAACGACTCGTCGGTGAAACGCTCCTTCTGGATCCGCGTCGCGTAGACGACGTCCGTGCCGCGCAGCCCGGCCGCGAGGTCGTTCGTCTGCTCGACCACGTGGCCGTTCGTCGCGATCTGGTCGATGATGTACGCGGGCATTTCGAGCGTCGGCGGCGACACGAGCGTGAACTTCAGCCCGCGGTACAGTGCGAGCAGCTTGACGAGCGAGTGCACGGTGCGGCCGTATTTCAGGTCGCCGACGAGCGCGATATGCGCGCCGTCGACGATCTTGCCGAGTCGCGAGAACTCGCGCTGGATCGTATAGAGATCGAGGAGCGCCTGGCTCGGGTGCTCGCCCGGGCCGTCGCCGCCGTTGATCACCGGCAGGTTGGTCGCGCGCGCGAACTCCGCAACCGAGCCTTTCTCCGGGTGGCGGATCACGAGCGCGTCGACGTAGCCGGCCATCACGCGGCTCGTGTCGTAGATCGATTCGCCCTTGGCCATCGACGAGAATGTGAAGCCGGTCGTGTCGCATACCGAGCCGCCGAGCCGGCAGAAAGCCGCGCCGAACGACACGCGGGTGCGCGTGCTGGCCTCGAAGAACAGGTTGCCGAGCACGGCGCCTTCGAGCACGCGGGAGATCTTGTGGCGGCGCGCGATCGGCTGCATCACGTCGGCGACGCGGAACAGCGCCTCGACCGAATCCCGGGAGAACTGGTCCACGGAAATCAGCTGCGGCTTGCCTTCGAACAGGAATTGCTTTGCGAGCCCCTGCTTTTCTACGCTTTGCGTATAGTCCCCGCCATCCGGTGCCGGGCGTTCGACGATTTCCGACACGAATCGCTCGACGATCTCGGGCATGCCGCGCGATTCCTGCGAATCGTCGGGCAACAGCCACGTGTCCAGCGCACGGCGGCTGACGCCGATGCGGTTCGCGAACGCTTCGCGGGTCATGTTGAGGCGGCGCATCGCGTCGCGCAGGAAGGCTTGCTGGGGAACGGTCATCGGCGGCACCTGATGAGAAATATACGCGGTGCGTATATTAGTTCGAGGCCGGCCGAAGTCAAGGAAAATGTGCGCGACGGCCCGTGTGGCCTGCGTCACGCCGGCCCGGCGAACACTGGCGCGCGGCGGCGGTCTCCGTATAATCAGGTCAGGCCCCGTGTCCTGCGAGCCGCAGGGCATCACGCCGCATACGATTCGCCCGGTCGGGCATGTTGACTCGAAGGAGAATGAGAATGACGCGTACGATTGCTGCAGTGCTGCTGGTCGTGACCGCCGCGCTCGCCGGTTGCAATACCGTTGCAGGCGTGGGACAGGACATTTCGAAGGGTGGCCAGGCAATTAGCGACACAGCCGAGAAGGCGAAGTAAGCCACCGGGTTGCGGAATGTAGAAGGCGCCGGGCCGTCCCGCGATCGCGGGGCGGCCCGGCGCCTTTTTCATGGCGTGCGGTGGGCGGCGTCAGGCGCTTTCCACGAACGCGTAACGGCCCTCGACTTTGCGCGGCGCGAACCAGCCGAAGTCCGGGAACAGCCGGTTGCGGACGAACCAGACGTAGCCGACCAGGATGACCGTCACGCCGAGGGTCGGCAGCGCGGTCGACGGATCGCGGCCGAGATCGGCGATGGTCTTCGGCACTTGCAGCAGCGACAGAATGATGAACGCGTGATACGCGCTGACGCGATGGGTCGCGAAGCCCCAGATGAACAGCAGCGACAGCGGCACCGTCAACGCGAGGAACAGCACCGCGGCGCCCATGTTGAGTCCGTCCACCAGGATGAGATAGGCGAGTGCGACGCTGATCAACAACTGCGCGATGCCGAGCGCGATCAGGACCCGGGTATGCACCTTGTTTTTCCTGCACAGTTCGGGGTCGGGGCGCGACGCGATCAGGCGCGCGAGCACGCGATCCTTGAGGCCCTGTCCGGCCAGCTCGGCAAGCACGTCGGCTTTCCTCGCGCCCGCGGACAACAGCGCCGCGATTCTTGTTTTGGCTTCCTTCTTGTTCATGGCGATGCGAATTATTGTTCGATGGTGGTCAAATGGCCCGGCCACGCGAATATTGCATCTTGCGCGACGGTACGCAACGATTTTGCCGCGTGCGGAAACATTCCTACAGTCGTCGATGGCGGGCGGTGATGGCCATCGATCGACGAACGGGCTAGCCATCGAGACAACCGGCTGACGTGATGCGTGCCGGCGGCTCGCGCCGCCGCGTCGCACCCACCAGCATCCCCGCGACGACGAGCGCGATGCCGAGCACGCGCGTGCCGCCCAGCGACTCGCCGAACAGCGCGACCGCGAACAGCACGGCCGAGACCGGCGCGACCGCCGTGAACAGCGCGGCTTCGGTGCCGCTCGTGCGAGCCGAACCCGCGTACCAGCACAGATAGCCGAGCACGGTCGGCACCAGCGCGTAGTACGCGATCGCCGACACCGCGCCGATGTTCCAGCCGGTCGCCAGCGCGTGCCATTCGAACGCGGCCGGCACCAGCGCGAGCACGAAGCCGAGGCCCGACATCGCCGTCGACAGCGCGAGCGGCGGCAACGGCGCCGACAGCCGCCGGTTGAGCAGGATGAACACGGCCTCGCAAGCGACGGCGGCCAGCACCAGCGCGTCGCCGGCGAGCGTCCGGAGCGACGGCATGGCCTGGCCGGGCGCGAACGTGACGAACAGCACGCCGGCGGTGGCCAGCGCGGCCGCGCCCCAGTCGCGCGGCGTTTGCCGCTCGCGCAGCACGACCGCCGCGATCAGCGTCGACATTGCCGGCAGTGTGCCGAGCATCACGCCTGCATCGATGGGCGACGACAACTTCGTGCCGATGATCAGCAGCACCGTATAGCCGACCCCGCCCGCCGCAGCCTGCACGACCAGCAGCACGGCGTCGCGTGTGGAGACCCGCGGCCATCGCATTCGCTGCGCTCGCATCAGCGCGAACAGCAGCGGGGTTGCGATCAGGAAGCGCAGCGCGGTGGCCGCGAACGGCGGCAGGCCGCCGGCCGCGAGGCGGCTCGCGATGACGGTGCTGCCTACGCCTGCCATTGCGGCGGCGAGATAGAGATAGCCGATCAGTCGTGTCTTCATGTGCCGCATCGTCGCGTGCGGCGGCACGGGCGTCTTGAACGAAATTGCAGCGGCGTCGGCGAGCGGGGCGGGTGAGCGGGAAGACGATGCGTCCGGTGTCTCCCGTTGACTGGTGGTGTCGCCATCCAACGTGCCGGACGGCGACGATCGACATCGTCGCGCACCGGTGGCCGCGCAGCGACGGCGAGGCCTGTTCAGCCTGCCTGCGTGAATCGTCCCGGCGTGATCCCGAACTGGCGTGCGAACGCGCGCGTCAGGTGGCTCTGATCGGCAAAACCGGCTTCGGCCGCGGCATCCGCGATCGGCCGGCCGTTCGCGAGCAGTGCGCGCGCCAGCCGCGTGCGCGACTGCATCAGATACGCGTGCGGCGTGATGCCGAGTTCGCGCGCGAATCCGCGTAGCAGCTGGAAGCGGCTCACGCCGCTCAGGCCGGCGAGTTCCGCCAGCGAAACGGGTGCGGCGGGCGCCGCATCGAGTCGCTCGCGGGCGACCCGGATCGCCGGTGCGACGCCGGCGGGTGGCAGCGCGCGATTCGAGTGCCGCGCAAGCAGCCCGGCGACCAGCGTGACGAGCGCCTCGTCGCGGGCGAGCGGCAGCGTGTCGTTTCCTGCGACGATCCGTGCATGCAACCGCCCGAACGCGGCCGCGAGCCGCGCGTCACGCACGGCGGGATGTGCGAGCTCGACGTCCCCGAGGCCTTCTTCCGCCGCGACGCCCGCGACCAGTGCGGGCGCGAGGTACAGCATCCGCCAACGCCGGCCCGTGCCCGTTTCGATCGGCATGCCGTCGTGCATCTCGCCCGGATTGACCATGATCGCGTCGCCGGTCAGCGCGTCGACCTGCCCGCGGCCGCTCCAGGACCGGTGCGCGCCGCTGACGATCACGCCGACCCCGAAGTCGTCGTGCGCGTGCCGCGGAAACGTGCGGTCGGACTCGAGGCTGATCGCCTCGATGCCTTCATCGCTGCGTCGGTAATGGGTGACACGGTGCATGGGCGCTCCTCGCGCCGGCAGCGGCGCGGATCACGTGCACTTTAGCGCGTTCCGGCGCCGCGCGCCCTTCATCCTTTTGGCCGATACCGCGCGGCGTGCGCAGCCCGCACCATGTGCACATGAGCAGCGTACACGGCCCGCCGGGCCTGAAGCTGCGCGGGAGACGGCAGGTGGAACGACAGGACACGGTATTCATTCAGGTGGGCGCGCTCGCGGACGGCTTCGCGCCGGACGCGAACATCCTCGCGCCCGTGGACGAGCTCGTCGGGCGGTCGCTGGCCCTCGGCGACGCATCGGGCGCATGGCGCGTCTATACGTTCGAAGCGGGCGTGCTGCAATGGCGCGACGCGGCAACCGACACGGGCGGCCGGGCGCCTTGCCGTGTCACGCGGCTGCGCGACGACCTGTACTTCGTCGACTACATCGACCCGGCAGCACGCGCGACGTCGGTCAGTCTCGTGATCGACGTCGGCGACGGCGTGTGGACGTCGGTGATCGGCACGCTGCCGACCGAAGCCGAAACGCATGTCGACGCGTTCACGCGTGTCGCGCGCGGGCTGCCGCTGACGGGCGTCGATGCGACGTTCCGGCACGGCACGCTCGGCGGCCATGCGCAGCCGGGCCCGCTGCACGGGCCCACGCGCGAACTGATCGGCAAGCGGACGATGTATCGCTACAGCCCGACCGAATGCTACGAGCACATCTACCTGAACGAGAACTTCTACGCATGGCAGTGTCTGCAGGGCGTCGAAGGCGGGCTGGCCGACGTGGACCGCTGCCATTACTTCAGGCTCGCCGAGCAGCTGTATCTGTTCGTATGGCGCGAGAAGGTGGTGCCGACGCTCGGCGTCGTGCTGATCGACCTCGCACAACGCAAGACGGACGGCAAGATCTTTGGATACCAGGGCGGCGATTTCGGCATGCTGTCGAACTTCCCGATCGGCGCGCATGCGCAGGTGCTGAACGCAACCGTGCATCCGCTCGCCGGCGACGCGCAGCGATGAACGCCGTGCCGGGCAGCGGCCGCCTGCGTGCGGATTTCAGTGGCCGCGTCGTGCTCGTCACGGGCGCGGCGCAGGGGATCGGCGCGGCAATCGCGCGCCGTTTCGCGCAATCCGATGCATTCGTCGCGCTGGCCGATCTCAACGGCGATGCCGCTGCCGTGCAGGCGAACGCGCTTGCCAGCGCGGGCGGCGCTGCGCGTGCGTATCGCGTCGACGCCGCGAGCCGAGACGAACTCGTCGCGCTCGTCGCGGCGGTCGAGCGCGACGGTGGCCGGCTCGACGTCGTCGTTCATAACGCCGCGTACTTCCCCCTGACTCCGTTCGAGCAGATCGATGCGTCGCTGCTCGAGCGCACGCTGTCGGTCAACCTGTCGGCGCTGTTCTGGCTCGCGCAGGCCGCGCTGCCGGCATTCGAGCGTGCGGGGGCGGGGCGGCTGCTCGTCACGTCGTCGGTGACCGGGCCGCGCGTCGTCTATCCGGGGCTCGCGCACTACGCGGCGTCGAAGGCAGGCGTGAACGGCTTCATTCGCGCGGCGGCGCTTGAACTCGCGCGCCGCAACGTGACGGTCAACGGCGTCGAGCCGGGGATGATCCGCACGCCGGCGGCCGGCAATCTCGGCGATGCGTCGGTCGCCGCGCAGATCGCGCGCGACATTCCGCTTGCGCGCATGGGCGAGCCCGAGGACATCGCGAACGCGATGCTGTTTCTCGCGTCGGCCGATGCGGGGTACATCACCGGGCAGACGATCGTCGTCGACGGCGGCGCGACGTTGCCGGAGAGCGGAGCCGTGCTGGGTGACGGGTAAGGGCCGCGCGCGTGATCGTGCGACGAGGGCCGTCGAATGGGCCGGCAGGGGCGCAGTCGGTGCGACCCGCGCACCGTCGCGCCGGTCGCGCCCGTCGCTACTAAAGCCAGCCGTTATGAATGAACTCGACGATCGAGTACCGGCGAGGTTCGAGTTCGTGCTGCCGGACGGCCTCGACGATCCGCGACACGCCATCCGCGTAAGGCGACGCGCCGTACACGCGGGATTCGAATTGCAGGCTGCATGCGCCGTCCTCGATGCGGATCCGGTGGAACGCATGGCGGCCGAGCTGATCGTCGGGAATCTGCAAGGCGTCGCGCTGCTCGGCGGGGTCCCGCACGGAGTGGATGTCCTGCGCCGGAACGCCGAGCGACTGAGCGACGCCGACCGCGGTGCCGGGCACGGACGTCTTGCTGGCCTGGTGCGACTCCGTCACGCTGATGTGGCAGTCGCGAAAGAGATGGCCGCTGGTTTCCAGCATGCTCATGAACTTGAGCATCAGGATGTTCGTATTCGGACAGAGCACGACGGGGAAGTCGTGCGATCCGGTTTCGAGGTCGGAGCCGGTGGACAGCTCGACGAGCGGCGACCCCGTGGCGCGGCAGAATTCGATCGCGGCAGGCAGCTCGCGGCCGGATCCGGCGTGAACGACGATCGAACGGACGTTGCCACGGGCGGGGTCCGACCAGGCCATCACGCGACAGGTTGCCGGTGCGAGCCGGTGCGAGCCGAGCAGTTCGGTTGCCAGCTTGCCGGTGCCAACGACGAGTACTTGCATGGGATAGACGAATTGAGGTTCGGGGTTCGATACGGAAACGGCGCGGGTCGTTCGACGACCCGGCGCGATCACGGTGCACCGCGCGGCGCGCCGTGATCGCGCATTATGCCCGGCGGCCTGCCGCTGTGTGTGGTGCGCACCTGCACGGCCGCGGCGGATCAACAGATCGACCTCGTCGATGATGACGCATCCGTCGCAGCAAACACGGAAGCGTGAACGGCGCTACGCTGTCGACACACCGGCCGGGCACGCCCGTGTCGCGGCCGGCATCGCACCGAACCGCGTATCATCCAACCCCCTTCGACCCTGGAGAGCACATCGATGGAACACGACCTGAACGGCAAGGCAGTCGCGATCACCGGCGGATTCGGCCACCTCGGCGTCGCAACAGCCGCCTGGCTCGGCCAGCGCGGCGCTCGCGTCGCGCTGATCGGCCGTGGCAGCGCGCCGGACGCGCAGGCGTTGCCCGGCGTGCCGGCCGATGCGCTGCGCCTCGGCGGCATCGATCTCGTCGATCCGCAGGCAGCTGCACGCGCGCTTGACACCGTGAATCGCGAATTCGGCCGGGTGGACGCGCTGCTGAACATTGCAGGCGCGTTCGTGTGGCAGACGATCGCCGATGGCGACGCAGCCACGTGGGACCGCATGTACGAACTGAACGTGAAGACGGCGCTGAATGCGTCGAAGGCCGCGCTGCCGTACCTGGTGGCGAGCCCGGCGGGCCGCATCGTCAACATCGGCGCGGGTGCGGCGTCCAAGGCAGGCGCGGGAATGGGCGCGTACGCGGCCGCGAAGGCGGGCGTCGCGCGACTCACCGAGGCGCTGGCGGCGGAACTGCTCGATCGCGGCGTGACCGTGAATGCGCTGTTGCCCAGCATCATCGACACGCCGCCGAACCGTGCGGACATGCCCGATGCGGATTTCACGCGCTGGGTCCGGCCCGAACAGATCGCCGCGACGATCGGGTTCCTGCTGTCGACTGACGCGCAGGCGATCACCGGCGCATCGATTCCGGTGAGTGGTCGCGTGGCGTAGCGGCTGACGGGCGATCGCACTCGATTTCGACGTCAGGGCATGCGAAATCGCGCACGCGGAATGTGCGCGATCGCCGCGATGTCGATCAGCAGGTTGCACGGCTGCATACGGCCGGCGGCCTGCATGCCGCGGACCATCACCGTATACTGGGCGTTCGACATCATGTGACTGAAGCCGTGACCAAGCCTGCCTCCGCGGATACGCTCGCCGACGATCCGCGTCCGACCCCGCCCGAACAACCCGAACTGGAAGACTGCTGCAACAGCGGCTGCTCGCCGTGCGTTTTCGACCTGTACGACGAAGCGCTGGCGCGCTATCGCGTCGAGCTGGCCGAATGGGAAGCGCGGCACGCGCAACTCAAGCATCACAAACGAGCTTGATACCCGCAAGCGGTCGCGCATGCCCCGATTCGCTGCCGGCGATGGGTGGTCCGACCCGTGTCGTCACGTACCGGCGCGCACGCGTCGATGCATCGGTCCCAGCGCGGCAGACAACGCGACGCACACGAGCAGCACGACCGTCAGCGCCCACATCGCCGTCCTGAATCCCTGTACGTAGTCGAGCGCACCCGGCTGCGCGCCGAGCCGCGCGAAGAAAAGCCCGCCAAGTGTCGCCGCCCCGACGGCCGCGCCGATCTGCAGCATCGTGCTGACCATGCCCGATGCGACCCCGGCGCGCGCCGCGTCGACTTCCGCGAGCACGATCCGCACGACCGACGGCAGCACGAGGCCTTGCCCGATGCCGATTGCCGCGATGCCCGCGTAAAAGCCCGGGCCGGGCGCGTGTTCGCCGGCCAGTGCGGCGGCGGTCGCGACGCCGGCCGCGAGCATCGCGAAGCCGAGCGTGAGCACGCGATGGCCGCCGAACCGGTCGACGAGGCGCGGCATCAGCAGCGGGCTCGCGAGGAAGCCGATGCCGAGCGGCAGGATCGCCAGCCCCGACGCGAGTGGCGACCAGTCCAGGCAGCCCTGCAGATAGATCCCGTAGCTCAGGAAGAACGCGCTCAGCATGTAGAACAGGAACGCGAGCGTGAGCCCGAGCACGACGACCGGATTGCGCAGCAGGCGCACGTCGAGCAGCGGATCGCGGCCGCCCGCGATCCGGCGCGCTTCGACCGCCAGCAGCGCGCCGAGCATCGGCAGCGCCCCGGCGATGCACGCGACCATCCACAGCGGCCAGCCCGCCTCGCGTCCGTGCGTGAGCGGATAGACGAGCATCAGCAGGAACAGCGACAGCAGTACCGTGCCGGGCACGTCGATACGCTGGCCGCGTGGCGGCCGGCTTTCCGGGATGAAGCGCCAGCTGCCAAGTAGCGCGAAGACGCCGATCGGCACGTTGACGAGGAAGATCGCGCGCCAGCCGAGCCCGAACGGATGGAGGCTGATCAATGCGCCGCCGCCCAGTTGGCCGATCACGGCCGCGAGACCGAACACGAAACCGTAGAAACCCATCACGCGCACCTGCTCCTGCGGGCTGAACACGCTGCGGATCGTCGCGAGCACTTGCGGCGCGAGGACCGCGGCGAACAGGCCCTGGAGCACGCGGCCGCCGACCAGCACCGCGCCGCTGCCGGCGAGCCCGCACAGCGTCGATGCGACGACGAAGCCGGCCATCCCGATCATGAACATCCGCTTGCGGCCGTACAGGTCGCCCAGACGCCCGCCGGTGATCTGCACGACCGCGTTCGCGCACGCGTAGGCCGACACGACGAGCTGCAGCTCGGACGGTCGTGCGCCGATGCCGTCGCGGATGGCGGGCAGCGCGAGATTCACGATGAAGTAGTCGAGCGGCGGCAGAATGGCGCCGACCAGCAGGACCACGAGCGCCCAGCCGTGATGGCTGCGCGGCGGTGCCGCGGCGGCCGTGCCGGCCGGCGCGCAAGGGGCGAGGGTGTTGTCGGTCATGAACGGAAGTCCGGAAGAATGAGGGCTGCAACGCATGTCGAAGTCCGTTGAACCGGGCGCGTGCGAGCCGTTGAACCCATATTCTGCGGATTGCCGATGAATCGGAAAAGCGGGAATTGGTGGTAGCATCCATCGGGTTATTCGATGGATGGAGAGGGCGATGCGCGGTTTCGACCTGGATCAGTTGCGCACTTTTGCGGCGGTGGCGGATGCGGGCAGCCTTACGGCGGCCGCGCCGTTGCTGCATCTGTCACAGTCGACGGTGAGCGAGCAGGTGCGCAAGCTCGAATCGCGCGCCGGCGTGCCGCTGTTCGTGCGCAGCAAGCGCGGCGTGGAGCCGACACCGGCCGGCGCACGTTTGCTGCAGCATGCGCGCCGCATCGTCGCGCTGAACGAGGCCGCGTTCGACGAAGTGCGCGGCCAGGCGATCAAGGGCGAGTTGCGCGTCGCGATCACCGATTACTACCGGACGCACGAAGTCGCGGGCCTGCTCGCGCGGTTGCGGGAGTGCTACCCGCAACTGAGCCTGCACGTGAGCGCGATGAAGAGCGCGGAGATCGAAGCCGCGCATGCGCGCGGACAGATCGATCTCGGCGTCGTGATGAACCTGTCGAGCGGGCCGTTCCGGCCCGCGTCGGCCGATACGCGCTGGGTGCTGCGGCGCGAGCCGCTGTCGTGGGTTGCATCGCCCGCGCTCGCCGAGCAGTTGCCCGAGCCGTTGCCGCTCGTGCTGCTGCCGGACGACTGCATGATGCATCAGATCGCCGTGCGCTCGCTCGACGAGCAGCACGCGCCGTATGTGCTCGTGCACAGCGCGTCGGGCGTCGCGGGGCTGCAGTCGATGCTGGCGGCGGGGCTCGGCGTCGGCTGCCTGTGCGCATCGGCGATCGGCGAGGGTCTCGTGCGGCTCGGCGCGAAATACCGGCTGCCGGCGCTGCCCGACGCCGTGTTCTCGCTGACGCCGCCGATGCCGGGCGAACGCGAGACGGTCACGCAGGCACGCGAGGTGCTGTCGCGGCAGTTGCTGATGTGACGCAGGCATGCGCGTCGGCGCAGACGCACGTATTCGACGGGGGCGGCACCAATGAAAATATCGAGAGATTTCGGGATCGTCGTTCGGCGCGCGGCGCTGGTCCAGAAAGCGGTCGACCTGTCCACGGTCATGCGCGAATTCAATTTCGCCGACTATTTCGACGAGTCCGACCGGCTGGTGTCGCTCGGCCCGTTCTTCGGCGGCGACGCGGCCGATGCGTGCATGAGGTCGCTCGAGCGGCTCGGGCTGGTCTACTTCGACGATTTCTTCATCGTCGAGGAAACGTACCCCGGTTGGTGCGAGGTGGAAGCTTTCTGAACGTTGCGTAGCAGGGAACGATACGCATGGACGACGAACTGAAAAGCGAGATGGCGGCGCGGCTGCAGCACGCGCTGGAGCGGGTGGTCGACGAGCGCTCGCTGATCCATTTCCTGCGCGTGCTCGGCCATGACTGGCACAAGGAGCGCCAGCTCGACGCCGACCTGCCGCCGTCGCCATTCGGGGCCGCCGCGCTCGGCTGGGAAAACCGCTCGATCGGCGAGTACCTGGAGGCGATGGTCGACTGGGCCGAGGCGTCCGAGGACGGGCCGCGCTGCTACGACCTGCCCGACAATCCGTGGCGGCGCATGGCCGACATCCTGTTCGCCGGCAAGATCCACGAATAGCGCATCGCGGCGACTGGCGGGCGCAGCGGGCTGGAGCGGCCTAGGTCGTGTTCACACTAGCGCAGGGCTTCGACGATCAGGGCAAAGTTGATAAAAGCAATGAACATCAAATCGAGTTTGTCGAAGCGGGAGAAGATGCGACGAAAGCCCTTCAACCGGCGAAACAACCGCTCGACTTCGTTGCGACGTTTGTACATTTCCCGGTCGTACTCCCAAGGCTCGACGCGCGTGCTCAACGGAGGAACGACAGGGATAAAGCCGAGATCGAGCGCGAGTTGCCGGGTTTCGTTTCCTTCGTACGCCTTGTCCATCAATAGATGCAGCGGTCGATTCGGCGGTCCCAGGCGTTCGAGCAGTGCACGGCCGTGCGGCGCATCGCCGGCCTGACCGGGAGACAGTGCGAACGTTATGGCTGTTCGAGCATCCGCGGCAACCATATGAATCTTGGTTGTCCATCCTCCGCGAGATTTGCCGATGGCTTGGGGTCCATTTTTTTTAACGCACCGGTACCGTCAGGATGAACCTTCACGATCGTGCTATCCAGCGACACCGCTTCAATTCGAACGCGGATGATCTGTGCGCGCTGCAACTCCGTGAACACTCGGTCCAGGACGCCGTTGCGAGACCAGCGGTTCATGCGCGTGTAGATCGTGTGCCAGCGGCCAAAACGTGGCGGCAGGCCGCGCCATTTACACCCGTGCTCGGCAACATAGAGGATCGCGTTGAGCACTTGCAGGTTCGACAGGCTCACATTACCCCGCTGTCGCGGCAAGCAATGTTCGATCTGTTTGAATTGGGCTTCGGAGATTTCCATCTCCGAAGCATATCCTTAAATCTATGTAGTGTGAACAGGCCCTAGTCGGCCGTCCCTTCGGCATACGTGCGCAGCCCGGTAGCCAGTGCATCGAACACGGCCCGGCAACGCGGGCTCGCCCGCAGATCCTCGTGCATGACCACCCACGTTTCCAGTTTCATCGCGGGCCCGTCCGGCAGCACGCGCACGAGCCGCGCATCGCGCTGTGCGAGCCGGTTCTGGCAGAAGCCGATCCCGTAGCCGGCGCGAATCATCGCGAGCTGCGCGAGATTGCTGTCGGTGCGCAGCGCGAACGCATCGCGCTTCCACAGCGGCATCCCACGTCCTGCCGAGCGGATGAATGGCGTCACCGTATCGAAGCCGATCAGCGCGTGATGCGCGAGTTCGTCCGTCGACGATGGCGTCCCGTTGCGCGCCAGGTAGTCGTCGCGGGCATGCAGCGCGACGTCGATCTCGCCAATGCGCCGTGCGACGAGCGCGTCCTGCGTGGGCGGCGCCATCCGCACTGCGATGTCGGCCTCGCGGTTCAGTACGTCCTGGATGCGGTCGGTCGGCACCAGTTCGATGACGAGCCCCGGATGATCGCGCCGCAACTGCGCAAGCATGGGCGGCAGGACTTCGACCGCGATCACGTCGCTGGCCGAGATCCGCACGGTGCCGCGCACGCCCGCGCCGTGGCTCGCGGCCGCGCGCTCGAACGCGGCTGCCGCGCTGCGCAGCGCCTCGGCGTGACCGCGCAGCGCGAGCGCTGCCTCGGTCGGCAGCAGCCCCGACGGCGAGCGCGTGAAGAGCGTCTGGCCGAACGTGGCCTCGAGCGCCGCGACATGACGGCCGGCCGTTGGCTGCGTGATGCCGAGCGCGCGCGCCGCGCCCGACAGCGAGCCTTCCGTCAACACGGCGAGGAAGGTGCGGTAGCGTTCCCAGTTCAGATCGATGGCCATACATAAATGTATAGCTAATCCATCATGTTCGGCAATTCCTTGCTAGGCGGCCTCGCGCCAGAATGCGTGCAGACAACGGTTCATTCACGGAGAACGACCATGACGGCAAACGCAGGCGGAACGCAACGACAGGCACTCGTGCTCGGCGCGAGCGGAGGCATCGGCGGCGAGGTCGCGCGTCAGTTGCGCGATGCCGGCTGGCAGGTGCGCGCGCTCAAGCGCGCGCTCGACGCCGAGACGGTGGAGCGCGACGGGATCGCCTGGATGCGCGGCGACGCGCTCGATCGCGAGGCGGTGGTCCGCGCGGCGCGCGGCTGCAGCGTGATCGTGCATGCGGTGAACCCGCCCGGTTACCGGAGCTGGTCGACGCAGGTGCTGCCGATGCTCGACAACACGATCGCGGCGGCGACGGCGGCGCAGGCGACCGTCGTGCTGCCGGGGACGATCTACAACTACGGCCCCGACGCGTTTCCCGTGTTGCGCGAAGAGGCGCCGCAGCATCCGGTGACGCGCAAGGGCGCGATCCGCGTCGAGATGGAGCGGCGGTTGCAGGCGGCGACCGCGCAGGGCGTCCGGACGATCATCGTGCGGGCCGGCGATTTCTTCGGGGGGCATGCGGGCAACAACTGGTTCGGGCAGGGGCTCGTCAAGGCCGGGCGGCCCGTCGCGGCCATCAGCGTGCCGGGCCGGCCGGGCGTCGGCCATCAATGGGCGTACGTGCCGGACGTCGCGCGCACGATGGTCGAGCTGCTCGAGCGACGCGACACGCTGGCGCCGTTCGCGCGCTTCCATCTCGGCGGGCACTGGGACGCGGACGGCACGCAGATGACGCAGGCCGTGCGCCGCGTCGCGCAGCGGCACGGGATGCGGCCGACGGTGCGGCGATTTCCGTGGTGGCTTGTGTGGGCCGCGGCACCGTTCGTCACGACGATGCGCGAGATGCTCGAGATGCGCTATCTGTGGCGCGAGCCGCTCCGGATGGACAACGCGCGGGTGACGGCGGTGCTGGGCCGCGAGCCGATGACGCCGCTCGATACCGCGGTGGAGGCGGCGCTGGCCGGGCTGGGCTGCTTGCGATGACGGCGAGCGGCGCACGCGGATGGCGGGCCCGCATGCGGTTCATGTCCGTGATCGCATGCGCGCCTGCCACCTGCCGTCACGCGACGACCGGCAATACCTCGACCGCATACCGGTGCCGGAGGCTGCGCCCGAGCACCGGATCGTGCAGTTCCATCTCGAATGTGTCACCGTCGCCCATCGCCGCGATCGCGCCGTGCACGGCGACCGTGCCGCCGAACATCGCGCAGCGCGCGGGCATCGTGCGACGGTCGTCGAAGCGCTGCCACAGCGCATCGGGCGCAAGCAGCCCGCTGACGGCGCCGTGCTGATACGCGACGCGTTCTCCGCCGGGTCCGATCAACCATGAACGCATCTCGATCGCGTCCCAGTGATCGGCAACGTCCGCATGGCGCCACGCATCGCGGCCGAGCGGTTTCGCGCATACCTGCTTCGACACCGCGACGCCGTAGGCCTCGACTTCCCGATCCGTATGATCGGAACCGACCGTCACCAGCGTGCCGACCGGGCTGTCGATCAGCACGCACTCGATCTCGCCGCCCGAGCGCGCGCCGAGCACGCCGATCGACGCCGCCTGCGTGAGCAGCGCGGACGACACGCGATAGAAGCACGGCGTGGTCGACGGCGGCGCGACGCCGAGCGCCGCGAGTTCGTCGATGTGCGCGCGGATCGCGGCCGGATCGCGGCCGGCCCAGCCGGCAATCACGACACGTTCGATCTCGACGTCGACATGAGCGGGCGCACCTTGCGGGGACATCACGTTGAACGACAGGGCTTGCATGCGGGTATCCGTTTGAAGTGCGAATGAATGAAACGATCGGCAGGGAAGCTCAATCCGCGAGCGGCCGGTGCGCGGTCTCGCGCGCGGCCAGCAGCGCGATCGACGTGACGACGAGCGACGCGGTGACGTACAGCGACACGGCCGTCGTCGTTCCCGTCTCGCGGAACAGCGTCGCGATCACGAGCGGCGCGAAGCCGCCGCCGACGATGCCAGCGAGCGTGTAGGCCAGCGACGAGCCCGCGTAACGCACGCGTGTCGGGAACTGTTCGGTGACGAACGCGCCTTGCGGGCCGTACATCGCCGCATGGATCACGAGGCCGATCGCAACCGCCGCGACGATCGCACCCGGCCGCGCCGAATCGAGCATCGTGAAGAACACGAACGCCCACACGATCCCGGCGATCGCGCCGGCGAGGTACACGGGGCGGCGTCCGAAGCGGTCCGACAGCGCACCGAAGAACGGCACCGCGAGCGCGTTGCACGCCGTGCCGATCATCACGGCCGTCAGTGCGACGGGGCGCGACAGGTGCAGCACGGTCGTCACGTAGGTCAGCGTGAACACGACGATCAGCGCGTACAGCACGTCCGAACCGATCCGCGACCCGCCCGCGATCAGCAGGCGCTTCCAGTGATACTTCAGCACGTCGGCGACGGGCACCTCGGCGGTCGCGTGCGATTCGGCGAGCTGCTCGAACTGCGGCGTTTCGTCGACGCCGCGCCGCAGCCAGAAACCGAACACGACCAGCAGCGCGCTGGCCGCGAACGGCACGCGCCAGCCCCACGACAGGAAGTCGCCCGACGTGGTCGACAGTGTCACGAGCGCGATGCAGCCGGTGCCGAGCAGCGTGCCGAACGACGGGCCGATCTGCGTCCACGATGCGGACAGCCCGCGCCGCTTCTGGTCGCCGTGCTCGACCGACAGCAGCACCGCGCCGGCCCATTCGCCGCCGAGCGCGACGCCCTGCACGAAGCGCAGCGCGACGAGCAGGATCGGGCTCAGGATGCCGGCCTGCGCATAGGTCGGCAGCGCGCCCATCAGCGCGGTCGTGACGCCCATCAGCACGAGCGTGAGCATCAGCACCGCACGGCGGCCGATGCGGTCGCCGAGATTGCCGAACACGAAGCCGCCGAGCGGGCGCGATACGTAGCCGACCGCATAGGTCGAGAACGCGAGGATCGTGCCGGCCAGCGGATCGACCGACGGAAAGAACAGATGATTGAAGACGAGCGCGGCGAGCGTGTTGTAGATCGTGAAGTCGTACCACTCGAGCGACGTGCCGATCATGCTCGCGGTCGCGAGTCGGCTGTTGCGGACGCGGCGGGGTGCGTGGGCGGCGGGTTGGGCGAGAGTGCTCATGGTGTCGGGCATGTCGTGAAGGATGACGGGATGACGCGCGTGCCGATGACGGATGACGCGGCCGGTGGCGAAGTCGGGATTCAGGCCGGCAGGGCGGCGGCGGCCGCTTTCGTTTCGGCATCGCGACCGGCCGCCGGCGGCGGCGCGGCGGCGCGCCAAAGCAGGTCGAAGGTGCGCACTTCGTCGTGACCGGCGATGGCGGTGGCGACGCGGCGGGTGGCCGCCGCATCGCTGCCCTCGATCAGCACGAGCGCGTCGGCGGCCGGACGCGCGGCCGCATCGGCGCCGATCGGCGCGGACAGGTCCGGCACGGTGCGGAACAGCCGTGCCGCATGGATGCCGGGTTCGCTCAGCACCGCGTCGAAGCGCTCGCGCAGGTGCGGCACGTCGATGCGCTCAGGCTGCAGCACGAACAGCGCGAGATGCATCCCTTCGCCGTCGCCGGCCTCGATCGTCAGGTCGCCGACTCGCCGCTGCGTGCCCGTCATCCGTTCGAAGTTCGCGAGCGACCAGGCGGTCTGCCGCGTGAATGCGCGCCGATACGCGTCGCTGCGGAACACGTCGAGCGTGTCCGTCACGTAGAGCGCGAGGTACTTGCGCGGGCCGCCGTCCGTCGCGCGAAACCGTCGCGCATGCGTGAAGCCGGGAATCGCGACACGCTCCTGCATGTGCTCGCGGTCGTACCACGCGTTGAAATCGGCTTCGTGCGCGGGGTCGATGTCCGTCCAGACGCAGAGCTGGCCGTGTGGAAGGGAAAGGCGGGTCATGGCGGGTTCCTCGTGACGGGTGTGTCAGGAACCGCAGTGTCCCGAAGACGGGCCGTGCCCGTCCAACAAGAAAACAAATTCGCCGTGAACAGGTTTTCTTATGAGCGGCGCGGACGGCGTTTCGCCGGGGTGGCGGGCGGCGCGGATTCCGGCATGCGTTTTGCCGTTGCGGTCCGGGTTTTTCTTGCCGGGCGGACGGGAGCTTCGTCGACAGCCTCGGCCTTTGCCGATGCGCCCGTCTTCGCATGACTCGACGCGGCCGGCATCGCGCGTGCAACTTCGCTCGCCAGTTCCGCGATGCGCGCGGCGACCGGCAGGCCCTGCGTGCGATACGACGCGACGAGCGGCAGCGCGGGGAATTCGGGTTCGACGTCGAGCAGTTCGAGCGCGCCTTCCTGCAGTTCGCGCCCGATGATCGCGGGCGGCAGCGCGGCCACGCCGAAGCCGTCGGCGACGAGCCGGATCATCGCGGCGACCGACGTGATGCAGTTGATGCTGGCCGGCCGTTCGACGGCCGCGAACAGCCGCTCGATCGTTGCGTGAGGCCCCGAATGTCGCGAGAAGCTGATGATCGGATACGCGGCAAGCCGCGCGATGTCGAGCCGTTCGCCGCCGAGCCCGAGGCGCGGGCTGGCCGCCCAGCGCACCGGGAATTCGCACAGCGGCAGGTTCGTGAAGTCGGGGCCCGGCACCGGGTCGGTCTGCAGGATCAGGTCGACGCCGTCGGTGCTCAACAGGCGAATCAGGTGCAGCGTCGTATCGCTGGTGATTTCGACGTCGAGGCGCGGATAGCGTTCGCGCAATTGCGCCATCAGCGCCGGAAACCAGCTGTGAACGATCGATTCGATCGCGCCGATCCGGATCAGGCCCGCGTCGCTCGCCGCGTCGATGTCGCGCCGCATCTCGCTGTCGAGCCGCACGATTCGCTCCGCGTAAGCGAGCATGCGCCGCCCCGCGGGCGTGAGCGTGGCCGAGCGCGTGTTGCGGTCGAACAGACGCACGTCGAACGCCTCTTCGAGCGACGCGATGCGGCTCGACACGGCCGCCTGCGTCGTGTGCAGTTTCTCGGCCGTGAGCCGGAAGTTCTCCAGCTTCGCGAGCCAGACGAAGGTTTCAAGAAACCGGATGTTCATCGAATTCCGAGCGGTGAGGCAGTGCCGCGCGGGGGCGGCGGGATCGGTCGATGTTAGCGGATTTCCGGGGCGTGAACGCGCGCCGTGCGTGCCGGGGCGGGGGGCGGGCGTTCGAGTGCCGGAAGACGCGCGCCCGACCTTGTGCGGCCGCCCGCAACGCGGTGTCACGTGGGCTACGTGTCTTCAGGCATCACAGCTTGTCGAATGCGAGCGTCGGCACATCGACGACCATCGCACCGCCGTCGGCCACGAGCGTCGCGCCGGTCACGAACGACGCGTCGGGCGAGGCCAGGAACGCGCACACCGCCGCGATCTCGTCCGGATCGGCCGCGCGCCGCAGCGGCACGTCGGCACTGACGCGCGCATAGGCGCCGTCGAGCGTGTCGCCGTGAGCGGACATCAGCGGCGCCATTTCCGCATCGGCCATCGGCGTGCGGACCCAACCCGGGCACACCGCATTCGCGCGCACGCCGTGCGGCCCGTAGTCGCGTGCGAGCGAACGCGCGAGCCCGAGCAGTGCATGCTTGCCGACCGTATAGCCGCATACGCCGGGCCCGGCCACGAGCGCCGCGATCGACGCGACCAGCACGATGCTGCCGCGCCGCGCGATCAGGTCGGGCAGGCATGCGCGTGCGCTGACGAACGCGGTGTCGAGGTTCGCATGCATCGCGTCGCGCCATTGCGCGTCGTCGGTTTCATCCGCGCGGCCGAGACCGTGGCCGCCCGCGCATGCGACGAGCGCGTCGACGGGGCCGAACCGTGCAGCGATCTCAGGCAGGAAACGCGCCCAGTCGGCCGTGCTCGCGGCGTCGCCGGCGAGCGCGAGGCCGCCCGTCTCGGCGGCGAGCGCGTCGAGCGGCGCCCGACGCCGCCCGATCAGCGCGACGCGATCGCCGCGGGCGGCGAAGCGGCGCGCGCACGCGGCGCCGATGCCGGTGCCTGCGCCGGTGATCGCGATCGTACGGGGTTGCGGGTGCGTCATGTCGTTCTCCGGAAGGTGTCGTTTCCGGTCACTTTAGGTGGCGCCGACGCACGCCGGTATCCGCCGAAAGGATGAACGCATAACCGGCCGGACGGGCGAGGGCGGTATCGCGCACCGGGCGGACCGGCCGGATCGCGGTCATTTTGCAAAAGCTGACGATGTCCGGCGCCGAATCGCTCTATCCTCCGTATTTTTGCGATGCGTCGCAAAAGCCCGGCAAAATGGCGCGGGCGCGCCCGCCCATCAGTGCGGGGCGCGACGGCCGCCCGATTCCGTCGTGCAAGCGGAGCGGCAGGCGGCAAGATCGGCGTGCGCATGCGACCGATACGGATACATGAGCTCTGCCGATGGCGCAGGGCGCGGTGGCTGATCGCCCGGTCGCACATTGCGCGGCCGGACCATCGACAGGAACAGGGAGGAGCCGGCAATGAGGCTGGACGACGAAAGAGAAAGCGTGAACGTCGAGGATCGACGCGGCGGTGGCGGGTTCGGCGGCGGGCGCGCGACGATCGGCATCGGCACGATCGTGGTCGCGCTGGCTGCATCGTATTTTTTCGGGATCGACCCGCGCGTCGTGCTCGAAGGCGCGTCGGCGCTGCAGGGCCGGCAGCAGCAGGCCCAGCCCGCGCCTACGCAGCACCAGGGCGCACCGGCGAACGATCCCGGCGCGGTGTTCACGCGCAAGGTGCTCGGCAATATCGAGCGCACGTGGACGGGCGTCTTCAACACCCAGTTGCATGCGCAGTACCAACCGCCGAAGCTCGTGATGTTCACGAACTCGACGCCGACCGCGTGCGGCACCGGCCAGACCGCGATGGGGCCGTTCTACTGTCCGGGCGACCACAACGTGTACATCGATCTCGGCTTCTACGACGAACTGCGCAAGCGCTTCGGCGCGGGTGGCGATTTCGCGCAGGCCTACGTGGTCGCGCACGAAGTCGGCCATCATGTGCAGAACCTGCTCGGCATTTCCGACAAGGTCGATGCCGCGCGCCGCCGTTCGAGCGAAGCGCGCTCGAACGCGCTGTCGGTGCGGATGGAACTACAGGCCGACTGCTTCGCCGGCGTGTGGGCGAACAACGCGCAGCGCGCGAACCAGCGGCTGATGGAGCCAGGCGATTTCGAGCAGGGGCTGAAGGCGGCCGCCGCGATCGGCGACGATCGGTTGCAGCAGCAAGGCCAGGGCTACGTCGTGCCGGAGAGCTTCACGCACGGCACCAGCGAGCAGCGTGTGTACTGGCTGCGGCGCGGGATGGAATCGGGTGAAGTGAGCGCCTGCGACACGTTCGCCGCGAATGCGCACTGAGATTCACTGACAGGGCGGGGCGCGCATGGTGCCGCGCCTTCGTTTCGAGGCCGCCCGCGCGGCCGCTCCGGAAACCTCGCCGATCGTTCCGATCGCGCTCGATCGGCGTGCGCGATGTTCCGCGCCGTCTTCTACGTCCATGCTCGGTCCTGCGGCTCACGGCGCATGCCTTGCCGACGCGGATTCCGTCGTCGGGACACGGCCGGTGCGTGCGATGTCTCGCGCCACCCTCGACGGCCATCGTCGACCGCAGGGCTCGCGGCGCATGATGTCCTGACGTCGATTCGGTTGTCGCAACACGGCCGGCGCGTCCGCCATCCAGCACCGGCAGACGAATTGCCGATTTGTGCTCACCGGCCCATTTTCGGCGCCGGTAGGCTGGCCCGAACTTCGACGCGTGCGGCCGCCGGCCGCTCCCATCATGCCGACCTCATCCGTTCCCGCCGATCACGAAGCCGCCGACTGGCAGCGCGCGCTGCGCGCGTGCGTCGATGCGTTCGACGCGTTTGCGAGCCCGTCCGCGATCGTGTTCTACCGGCTCGACCTGAGCGGAGAGCCGGCCGATTTCGCGCTGTTCGGCATGCCCGAGTCGATGCATCGCACCTACATCGCGCGCTACCGGATGCTCGATCCGCTGCACCCGTCGCGCTGCGCGGCAGGCGCCCACGCGGTCGTGACGCTCGCTTCCCAATTGCCTGAGGAAAGACGCGATGCGTCCGCATACTGGACCCGTTTCCTGCGGCGGCACGATGTTGCCGACGTCGTCGAGATCTGGCTGCGCGACGACGCGGGCCGGACGATCGGCGCGTTTTCGCTGCTGCGCTTCGGGAAGGGCGTAGCGGGCGGTGGCGTCGGCAACGGCACGGCGGGCCGGTTCGCACCGGGCGAGATCGACGCGCTGGCATGGCTGCAGCCTGTTGCCGAAGCCGCGCTGAGCCCGCTGCTGCGCGCACGGCGCGGGATTCACCGGATCGATTGCGAGGCGCGGCTGACCTACCGCGAGGAACAGATCGCCCGCCTCGTACGCGACGGCCGCTCGAACAAGGAGATCGCGCGCGATCTCGCGCTCGGCCAGCCGACCGTCAAGACGCATCTGATGCGGATGTACCGCAAGCTCGGCGTGTCGAACCGCACCGAGCTGGTCGGCACGTTGTTCCTGTAGTTTTTCCGCATCCGCACCAGCATGCATCCCGCGCCATTCATCTGACGATAGCGCGGCGCTCGCACGCCGCCATTCCCCGTTCCCGACTCACCCGCGTTTCGATCCCCCGCGCGCTTGCCAATTTGCGCTCACGGGGCGCGATCCCTCGTCGATACAGTGGTTCGACACCCGCATGCCGGAGCGCACGCGGCCCAGCCACGACAATCATCGAGACGCCCATGAGCACCACACACTTCGTCGCGGTCAGCGACACCGTGCGCACCTTCGTCGCACGCGATTTCGGCCTTTTCATCGACGGCGCCATGCAGCCCGCACACGCGGCCGCGCGACTCGACGTGTACGACCCGGCGACGGGCGAGCGGCTCGCGACGGTCGCGGATGCCGACGCGCACGACGTCGACCGCGCGGTCGCCAGCGCGAAGCATGCATTCGACACCCGCGTGTGGAGCGGGCTGCGCCCGGCCGACCGCGAGCGCATCCTGCTGAAGCTCGCCGACCTGATCGAAGCCGATGCCGAAACGCTCGCGCAGCTCGAAACGCTGAACCAGGGCAAGTCGATCCACGTGTCGCGCGCGATCGAGGTCGGCGCGAGCGTCGAATACGTGCGCTACATGGCCGGCTGGGCGACCAAGATCACCGGCCAGACGCTCGACGTGTCGATCCCGTTCCCGCCCGGCGCGCGCTATACGGCCTATACGCGCAAGGAGCCGGTCGGCGTGGTCGCCGCGATCGTGCCGTGGAATTTCCCGCTGATGATCGCCGTGTGGAAGCTGATCCCGGCACTCGCGGCCGGCTGCACGATCGTGCTGAAGCCGTCGCCGGAAACGCCGCTCACCGCGCTGCGCCTCGCCGAACTCGCCCTCGACGCCGGCGTGCCGCCCGGCGTGTTCAACGTCGTCACCGGCGGGCGCACGTGCGGCGCCGCACTCTCGAGCCACCCGTCGATCGCGAAGATCTCGTTTACGGGTTCGACCGCCACCGGCAAGCAGGTTGGCGCGGCGGCCGTGCAGAACATGACGCGCTTCTCGCTCGAACTCGGCGGCAAGAACCCGATCGTGATGCTCGACGACGTCGACGTCGCGCAGGCGCTCGACGGCGTCGCCGCCGGCGCGTTCTTCAACCAGGGGCAGGTGTGCGCGGCCGCGTCGCGCATCTACGTGCACCGCAGCAAGTTCGCGCAACTCGCGGACGGCCTCGCGGGCGTCGCGCAGTCGATGAAGCTCGGCGCGGGCCTCGACACCACCGCGCAGATCAACCCGCTCGTCTCCGCGCACCATCGCGACAAGGTCGTCCAGCACATCGAGGGGGCGCGCCGCGCGGGCGTCACGTTCCTCGCGGGCGGCACGCCGGCCGACGACCTGCCCGGCTACTACGTGAAGCCGGCCGTGATCGCCGATCCGCATCCCGACAGCGCGATCGTGCGCGACGAGGTGTTCGGCCCGGTGATCGTCGTCGTGCCGTTCGACGATGCGGCCGACGCCGTGCGCCTCGCGAACGCGTCGCCGTACGGCCTCGCCGCGAGCATCTGGAGCAACGACCTGAAGCGCGTGATGAATCTCGTGCCGCAGATCGAGGCCGGCACCGTGTGGGTGAACTGTCACATTCCACTCGACCCGTCGATGCCGTTCGGCGGCTACAAGCAGTCGGGCATCGGCCGCGAGTTCGGCCAGTACGCGATCGAAGGCTTCACCGAAACCAAATCCGTGTGCATCGCGCACTGACGCGCGGCATCCGTTCCGAACACCCCGAAAACCTCGACCCCCGATCCTCTAACGCGAGCGATCGCGGTTCAAACGATCCGAAAGTGGAGACTGCAATGAGCTACAACGAAGCGAAGTTCTGGCACCCGATGCTGCACCCGAACGAAATGAAACAGCGCAAGCCGATCCGCATCGTGCGCGGCGACGGCTGCTACGTGTTCGACGAAACCGGCAAGCAGCTGGTCGATGGCGTCGCGGGTCTGTGGAACGTGAACGTCGGGCACAACCGCCAGGAAGTGAAGGATGCGATCGTGCGCCAGCTCGATGAACTCGAATACTTCCAGCTGTTCGACGGCATCTCGCATCCGCGCGCGGAAGAGCTGTCGAAGAAGCTGATCGACATGCTTGAGCCTGAAGGAATGCGCCGCGTGCTGTACAGCTCGGGCGGCTCCGACTCGATCGAGACCGCGCTGAAGATCGCACGCCAGTACTGGAAGGTGCGCGGCCAGGCCGATCGCACCAAGTTCATCTCGCTGAAGCAGGGCTATCACGGCACGCACTTCGGCGGCGCGTCGGTGAACGGCAACACGGTGTTCCGCCGCAACTACGAACCGAACCTGCCCGGCTGCTTCCACGTCGAGACGCCGTGGCTGTACCGCAATCCGTTCACGCAGGATCCGGAGGAACTCGGCCGGATCTGCGCGGAAATGCTGGAGCGCGAGATCCAGTTCCAGAGCCCCGACACGGTCGCCGCGTTCATCGCCGAGCCGGTGCAGGGCGCGGGCGGCGTGATCGTGCCGCCGGCCAACTACTGGCCGCTCGTGCGCGAGGTGTGCGATCGCTACGGCGTGCTGCTGATCGCCGACGAAGTCGTGACGGGCTTCGGCCGCAGCGGCAGCATGTTCGGCAGCCGCGGCTGGGGCGTGCGCCCGGACATCATGTGTCTCGCGAAAGGGATCTCGTCCGGTTACGTGCCGCTCGGCGCGACGGCCGTGAACGCGCGGATCGAGGACGCGTTCGCCGCGAACGCGGACTTTGGCGGCGCGATCATGCACGGCTACACGTACGCCGGCCACCCGGTTGCCTGCGCGGCCGCGATCGCGAGCCTCGACATCGTCGTGAAGGAAGACCTGCCGGCGAACGCGGCGAAGCAGGGTGCGTATCTGCTTGAAGCGCTGCAGTCGTTCCCCGAACGCTTCGCGGCGGTCGGCGAGGTGCGCGGCAAGGGGCTGATGCTCGCGCTCGACCTCGTCGCGAACAAGCAGACTCGCGAGCCGATCGACCCACTGTCGGGCTACGCGAACGCCGTCGCGGAAGTGGCGCGCGAGCATGGCGTGCTGGTGCGCCCGGTCGGCACGAAGATCATCCTGTCGCCGCCGCTCGTGATCCAGCGCGAGCAGCTCGACCGGATCGTCGACGCGCTCGCGGCGGGCTTCGAGGCCGTGCCATTCGCGTGAGGCCGTAAAGCGGGAATCGCATGACGCCGAACCGGCGGTGGAGGGCGGGATAACCCGTTCTCCACCGCCGGTTTGCCGATTTGCGCTATGACCGGATTATTTTGCCTGCGTATTTTTTCGACATCGGATCCGGATTGGATCGACTGGGGCTCCGGTGGCGACGCGCTGAAGCGCCGCCCCGGGCCGACCGCGAAGCACGGAACGGAGCGGGCGCCGCAGCGCCGGCGCCGCCCAAAAAGGGAAGGAGACGAACATGTCGGGATGGTCTGGAGTGACCGGCGCCGCGGGCGATACGCCCGCCGGCAAGTCGGCTGAAGCAGGCGGCGGCACGGTGCTGAAGGCGGGCGCGGTCGGTTTTCCGACCGCGCTGGCGAGCGCCGTCGGCCTCATCATGGCGAGCCCGGTGATTCTCACCGCGACGTCGGGCTTCGGAATGGGCGGCTGGGCGTTCGCGGTCGCGATGATCATCGCGTTCGTGATGATGCAGGCGCAGGCGACCACCTTCTCCGAAGCCGCCGCGATGCTGCCCACGGCCGGCTCGGTTTACGATTACCTGTCGTGCGGGCTCGGCCGCTTCTGGGCGATCACCGGCACGATTTCCGCGTATTTCCTCGTGCACGTGTTCGCCGGCACGGCGGAGACGATCCTGAGCGGCATCATGGCGCTCGTCAACTTCGAATCGCTGAACGCCGCGTTCGAGAAGCACAACAGCTCCTGGCTCGTCGGCGTCGGCCTCGTCGTCACCTTCGCGATCACCAACATCATCGGCATCAAGGTGTTCAGCAAGCTCGAGATCGTGCTGACGGCCGGCATGTGGCTGTCGCTGATGATCTTCGGCATCCTCGGCCTCGCGGCCGCGCCGGCCGTGCATCTCGACGGCTGGTTCGGCGGCTCGGAAGTCGGCACGTCGGTGCCGGCGGTGCTGTCGCTGGTCGGGATGGCGATGTTCATGTTCGTGGGCTGCGAGTTCGTCACGCCGCTCGCGCCGGAAATGAAGTCGCCGGGCCGCACGATCCCGCGCGCGATGGCGCTCGGCCTCGTCGGCGTCGCGATCTGCATGTTCCTGTACGGCGCGGCAATCCGCCGCCAGGTTGCGAACGTGCCGGTGAGCCCGGACGGCCTCACGCACCTGCTCGACACGCCGGGCGCGATCCCCGCGTTCGCGCTGCAGGTGCTGGGGCCCTTCGGCCGCGTGTGGTTCGGTATCGCGTTCCTGTGCGCGGGCGCCGCGACGATCAACACGCTGATGGCCGGGCTGCCGCGCATCCTGTACGGGATGGCGATCGACGGCGCGCTGCCGCGCTGCTTCGCGTATCTGCATCCGCGCTTCAAGACGCCGGTGGTCGGCATCGTCGCGTCGGCGATCGTGCCGATCTTCCATGCGTGGCTGATCAACGGCAACCTCGACAGTATCCTGCACCTCGTGCTCGCCGCGACCTGCGCGTGGGGCACCGCGTATCTGCTCGTCACCGCGTCGGTCGTGATGCTGCGCATCCGTCGCCCGGATCTGCCGCGTCCGTATCGTTCGCCGCTGTTCCCGCTGCCGCAGATCGTGTCGAGCGTCGGTATCGTGCTCGCGATCTGGTACATCACGCCACCCGGCATGAACGCGCGCGACATCTACGTGCCGTTCGGCGCGATGCTCGGGCTCACCGCGCTGTACGCGCTGTTCTGGACGGTGGTCGTGCAGCGCCGGCATCCGTTCAAACCGGTGCCGGTCGAGGAAGTGCTGCGCAACGAGCACGTCGCGTCGTGAGGCTCGCATTCATCCGATGGCGCGCGGCGCCCGACACGCCGCCGCCCGGCCACCGGCCCGGCGCGATCGCCGCGCGCGTGCTGGCGGACCTCGGTGCGGTGCGCGATGCGCACCGCGGCGCTGCCGAACCGCTGGCCCGGCTGCCGAACGGCGTGCGCGTGAGCATCGAGGAACGCGTCGACCGTCAGTTCCTGATGCATACGGTCAGCGTGCAGGTGTCGATCAGTGCCGACGGCCCGCCCGCGCAGGGCCATGCGCGCGTGCTGCAGACGGGCTGGCTGCGGCGCACCGGCATCGCGGCCGCGCCTGCGCCGGGATGCGACCCCGGATTCGTGAGGGCGGTGGCCGCGCTCGTCGCCGATTCGTCACTTGCCGATGCGCTACGCCCGCTGCACCTGACCGAATGCGGAATCGCCGCGCGCGACGGGCGCTGGACGCTCGCCGTCGTGCCGTTCGGCGGCAGCGAGATCGTGAACCGGATGCCGTCGTTTCGGCGCTATGTCCGCCTGACCGGCGAGCAGGCCACCGAGCTGTCGGTGGCCTGCCTTGCATTCGAAACTGCACTACGCGGAATTTTGCGGGGGTAAGCTATGCCGCTGCGCGCCGTGCGGGCGCAACGCGGATTCAGGGTTTCACCGGAGATGCCGATGCTGTTCCAGTCACGCTCACACGAAGACGTGCATGACCACGGGCTCGCGATCGCGGGTTGGCATCAGGTCTACCGCCAGATGACGCCGGGCCGGTTCAGAGGCACCGTCACGCAGGTGCTGTACGACGAGTTCCATTTCTTCCGCGAGACGACCAACCGGCGTGTCGCGCAAACCGGCGTTGCGCCGGCCGGGCGTACGTCGCTCGCGGTGCCGCTGTCGATGCCGCTCGCCGGCACGTTCCAGGGCCAGCCGGTCGACGGCTATGCGCTGCTCGCGCTGCGCGCCGGCGAGGATTTCGAATTCCACACGCCGGAAGGGATGGGGCTCGTCGGGATCAGCGCCGCGTCGGACATGATCGACGAGCTGTGCGAAGCCGAGTTCGGCGCGGCCGGCGCGCGCAAGCTGCGGCACGTCACGCGGCTGTCGGACGCGCAAGGCGTCGCGCTCGGCGCGCGGCTGTCGTCGCTGATCGACGACGCCCAGCGCAACCCCGGCTGCCTCGAATATGCGGCCACCCGCAAGATGTTCCGCGACGCGATGCTCGGCATGTTCCTCGATGCGCTCGACCAGGGCATCGGCGCCGAGCGCCGCGACATCACGCACGCGACCTACAGCGATATCGTCAGCCGTTGCGAGAAACACCTGCGCGACCGGCCCGAGGAACCCGTCACCGTGCTCGAACTGTGCCGCGCGCTGCGCTGCAGCCGCCGCACCCTGCAGACGAGCTTCCAGCGCGTCGCCGACGTCACGCCCGTTGGCTATCTGCGCACGATCCGGCTGAATGCGGTGCGGCGCCTGCTGCGCACGACCTCGGCACAGCAACTCGGCGTCGGCGAGGCCGCCGCGAGCTGGGGCTTCACGCATCTTGGCTATTTCGCACGCGAGTATCGCGACCTGTTCGGCGAGTTGCCGTCGCAGACCCTGCGTCCCGAATGACGTTTGCGCATCGCGCCGGTTTTGCCGGGCGCGGTCGCGTGTCGCCCGTTCGCTTCATCATTTGCTGATTTGGGATAGGGGTCCCGAATTTTCGCTGGATAGAGTCCTGTCACCCATATCGACAACACCATCGATCTGCACTGCGAATCGATGACATCAGAGGGGCGGGACATGAAAATCGGACGAAGACTGGCAGCGGCCGCGGCCGCGGCCGCGCTGGGCTGCATGAACGCACACGCGCAAACATCGGGCAGCGTGACGCTGTACGGCACCGTGGACACAGGCATCATCTATTCGACGAACCAGCAGTTCACGCGCGCCGACGGCAGCACCGGCAGCGGCCACGCATGGCAGATGGGCGGCGGCAACCTCGTGCCGTCCCGCTTCGGATTTCAGGGCGCCGAGCCGCTCGGCGGCGGGCTCGACGCGGTGTTTTCGCTCGAGCAGCAATTCCTGTCCGCGAACGGGCAGGCGCTGCAGGGCAGCACCGCGTTCAGCCGGCAGGCGTGGGTCGGGCTGCGCCAGGATTCGATCGGCACGCTCGGCCTCGGCCGCCAGTACGATTCGTACACGGACATGCTCGGCGCATACGTATCGAGCAACAACTGGGCGACGCCGTACGGCTCGCATCTCGGCGACGTCGACAACCTGAACGCCGCGTTCAACTTCAACAACGCGGTGAAGTTCACCAGCGCCGACTTCAACGGCCTGACGTTCGGCGGCACGTTCAGCTTCGGCGGGCAGGCCGGCGACTTTTCCGCGAAGCGCGGCTATGCGGTCGCCGCGACCTACACGCGTGCGCCGGTCGCGTTCTCGGTCGGCTATCTCGACCTGCACCAGCCGCTCGACGCCGCGCTCGGCGGCGCGAGCGGCTATATCGGCGACTTCGCGTGCAGCAATCCGGGCGCGATGTACTGCCTGCTCCAGGACGCCGGCTCGATGCGTGCGTTCGGCGCGGGCGGCTCGGTGACGCTCGGCGCGGCGACGGTCGCACTGACCTACACGCACACGCGCCTCGGCGACAGCCGCTATTTCTCGACCGACGCGCAGCCGCGCAAGCAGGCGTTCACGTTCGACATCGGCGAGCTGAACGTCACGTACATGTTCACGCCCGCGCTGCAGGGCGGCGTCGCATACATCTTCAATGCCGCGCACACGGACGGGCGCGGCACGACGCGCTTCCATCAGGTCAACGTCGGCACGAACTACAGCCTGTCGAAGCGCACCGCGCTGTATGCGGTCGCGATCGGCCAGATCTCGAGCGGCACGGGGCTCGGCACCGACGCGAACGGCAATGCGGTGAACTACGCGCAGATTCCGGTGCTTGCGAACAGCAATTCGAGCCGGCAGTTGGCGGTGATGGCCGGGATTCGCGTGAACTTCTGACGGCGCGCGCGTGGCGAGGCGGTCGGGGCGGCCGGCTGCGATGGCCGGCCGGTTCCGCCGCGTGCCACAAATTCTTAACGATCGACGTGAACAATGGCGTTCGCTTCAGGACGCCCGAAGCGTCGCCCGTGTTGCACACGTGTGCAACGCGAGGCCGACCCGCCACCACGCCGATCGAGAGAGACCACATGACCCTGCTGAGCTGCCTGCGCGTGCTGTCCGCCGCCGTTGCGCTGTCCCTTGCCGCCTCGCACGCCTTCGCGGCGGATCTCGTCATCGCGGGCCGCGACGACATCTATGGCAAGGGGCTCGCCGACGCCGTCGCCGGCTTCACCAAGCTGCATCCGGGCACCGACATCGAGCTGCTCAAGCTGCCGAACGCGAACCTGTACCAGAAGCTGAAGCTGTCGATGCGCGAAGGAACCGGCACGTACGACCTCGTGATGATGGACGACACGTGGGCGCCCGAATTCATCGGCAACGGCTGGCTGAAGCCGCTGCCGGCATCGCTCGCGGACGCCGATCTCGTGCCGTCGGCGGTCGCGCTGGGCCGCAACTCGGCGGGTGCGCTGTACGCGCTGCCGATCGTCGGCAACGTCGAGATGTTCGCGTACCGGAAGGATCTGCTCGCGAAATACAAGCTGCAGCCGCCGCGCAACTGGGACGACGTGCTGAAGATCGCGCAGACCGTCGGTGGCGCGGACAAGAGCGTGTCGGGCGTCGTGTTCCGCGGCACCAAGGGCAACCCCGTCGTGACGGGCTTCCTGCCGATCCTGTGGGCCTATGGCGGCGACGTGTTCGACCGTGCCGGCAACGTGACGATCGATTCGCGCGAGTCGCAGGCCGCGCTGAAGACGTTCCTCGCGCTGAAGGCCTCCGCGCCGAAGGACGTCGACGTGTACGGCGCCGCCGAAGTGCGCGATGCGTTGCAGCGCGGCACGGCCGCGCAGTCGATCGAGGTGTGGCCGGCGTGGATTCCGGCGCTTGACGATCCGAAGCAGTCGCGCGTGGTCGGGCAGATCGCGTTGCAGCCGCCGCCCGGGCAGACGGCCGGCCCGGCGCCGATGCTCGGCATCTGGCAGATGGGTATTCCGAAGGACGCGCCGCACGCGAAGCTCGCGCAGGACTTCCTGGTCTACCTGAGTTCGCGCGACACGCAAACGCGCCTCGCCGGGATCGGCATTCCGCCGACGCGCCGCAGCGTGTTCGCCGATCCGGCGCTGGTGCGCCAGTACCGCTGGTATCCCGATCAGCTGAAGGCGCTCGAGGCCGGCCGTGCGCGGCCGCGCGTGAAGGACTGGCAGCAGGTCGAGAGCATTCTCGGCGACCAGCTGCAGCTCGCGCTGACCGGGCAGGCCGCGCCCGACGCAGCACTGCGCCAGGCGCAGCAGAAGATCGCGCAGGCGATGGCCGCGGCGGGCAAGTGACGGCTTGCCGCCACGCTTCATCCGGAAGCCGCGCATGAAAACCCTCGGCCGCAGCCTGCCGTTCGTCGCGCTGCTCGGACCCGCGCTCCTGGTGCTGGCCGCGCTCGCGCTGTACCCGGTCGCGCAGGTGCTGATCGACTCGTTCTGCCAGGTCGACTACACGGCAGGCCGCCGCGCATTCGCGGGGCTCGCGAACTATCGCGCAGTGCTCGGCGACGACGCGTTCTCGGCCGGCTTCGGCAACACGCTGCGCTTCACGATCGCGGCATCGCTCGTCGAAGTCGCGCTCGGCTTCGGTCTCGCGCTGCTGTTCGTGCGCGCGTTTCCGGGGCGGCGCATTGCGCTGCCGCTCGCGATCCTGCCGATGATGCTGTCCACGCTCGTGTGCTCGGCGATCTGGCGCAACTGGCTCAATTTCGACGGCTTCCTCAACGCGCTGCTCGCCGCGTTCGGCATGGAAGGCGTGCGCTGGCTGTCCGATCCGCATCTCGCGCTGTGGTCACTCGCGCTCGTCGACGTGTGGCAGTGGACGCCGATGGCGTTCCTGATCGTGCTGGCCGGACTGCAATCGATCCCGCAGGAGCTGTACGAAGCCGCGCGCACCGACGGCGCGAGCGAGTGGCAGTGCCTGCGCGACATCACGCTGCCGCTCGCGGCGCCGCAGATCGGCCTCGCGCTGCTGCTGCGCTCGATCGACACGTTCAAGCTGTTCGACAAGGTCTATGCGCTCACGGGCGGCGGTCCCGGCAACGCGACGCAGACGCTGTCGACCTACATCTACGACACGGGCTTCCGCTTCTTCAACGTCGGGCCGGCGAGTGCCGCGTCGGTGCTGATGCTCGCGGCGTCCGCGCTGCTTGTTTCGGGGTACGTATGGCAGACGGTTCGCAAGCGGCGCGCATGACGGCGCGATCCGCGGGCATCGCGCACGCGCGAACGCGTGCCGCATTCGGTCGCGCGGTGCCGTGGATGCTGCGCGCCGCCGCGCTCGCGCTGTTGCTGCTGCCGTGCCTGTGGATGGCCGGCGCGGCGTTCATGCCGACGCTCGAGCGCCTCGATCATCCGCTGCGGATCTTGCCGGCCGCGCCGACGCTCGAGCATTTTGCGTCGGTCTGGTCGAACGGCATCGGCGCGCCGCTCGCCAATTCGCTGCTGGTCGGGTTCGGCACGACGCTGCTCGCGCTGACGCTCGCGCTTCCTGCCGCGTATGCGCTCGTGCGGCTGCGGTTTCCGGCCCGGCTCGACTTGCTGTTCCTGATGCTCGTGCTGGCATTGAAGCTGATGCCGCCGATCACGATCGCGGTGCCGCTGTTCGCACTCGCGAAGCGGCTGTATCTGCTCGATTCGACACTCGGGCTGATGCTCGCTTACCAGATCTACGCGCTGCCGATGGCGATCTGGATGCTGCTCGCGTTCGTGCGCGACGTGCCGATCGAATACGAGGAGGCCGCGTGCATCGACGGTGCGGGGCTCGCGCGGCGGCTCGTGCAGATCGTGCTACCGCTGTGCGCGCCGGGGTTGATCGCGACGGCGATCTTCGTGTTCATCGCCGCCTGGAACGAGTTCCTGATCGCGCTGCTGTTCGTGTCGACGCCGAGCCGCTTCACGCTGCCGCTCGCAATCGCCGGCTACGTGACGGAGAACGGCATCGACTGGGGCGACCTGATGAGCGCGGGGTTGCTGGCGTCGCTGCCGACGCTGGCCGTCGCAGGCTACGTGCAACGCTACCTGCTGCGCGGCTTCGCGGGCGGACTGAAGTGACGCGACGCGTTATACGCAGCTGTGCCGGACCACGTGCGTAACCGGCACGACGCGCGTGCGCGATGCGCCGTCGAACGTCTGGATCCGGTCGGCGAGCAGGTCGACTGCCGCGTGCGCGAGACCTTGCGTGTCCTGGCGCAGTGTCGTGAGCCGATACGTGTCGTATTCGGCGGCGGGGATGTCGTCGAAGCCGATCACGCGCAGGTCGTCGGGCACGCGCAAGCCGAATGCGCCGCGGGCGGCGTCGATCACGCCGAGCGCGAGCAGGTCGGACGAGCAGAACACGCCGTCCGGGCGGTCACCGGATGCGAACAGTTGCCGCGCGGCGTCGATGCCGCATGCATGTGTATCGGAGCGCGTATCGATCATGTTGACGAATACCGCATCGAACGCGTCGCCGCGTTGCAGCGCCAGCGCGAACGCATCCGCACGTGCGCGTGCGCTGTAGCTCGCAGTGCGCGGCCCGACGAACGCGAGCCGGCGCGCGCCGGCCCGCACGAGCCGTTGCGCGGCATGGGCGGCGCCCGCCGCGTTGTCGCTGATGACGACATCCGCACCCGGCAGGTTCGCTTCGCGATTGATCATCACGACGGGAATCCGGTGATCGAGATACTGCCGCGCGACCGACAGCGGCGGCGACGCGGACGTCATCACGAGGCCCGCGATCCGGTAGCTGAGCAGCCGTTCGAGCGATTGCCGGACCTGGTGCGGATCATCCGCGTTGGTGACAAGCGGCGTGAACGCGCGCTGACCGAGCGCGGCCATCAGGTCCGACAGAAGCCGCGCGCGGAACGGATTCACGAACCCGGCCGTCACGACGCCGATCATGCTGCTGCGCTGCGTGATCATGTCGCGCGCGATCAGGTTGACCTGGTAGCCGAGCGCACGCGCGGCCACCATCACGCGTTCGCGCGTTTCGGGTGCGATGCTCGCCGTCGGCGAGAACGCACGCGACACCGCGGAGCGCGACACGCCGGCCCGCACGGCGACATCCGACGCGGTCACCCACGTTTTTCTTTCCTTGTCAGTCATCGATTCATGATCCCTTCGCGATACGAAGCTTCCACGCCGCTGGCCGACTGGATGTCGGCGCTCGACGACGCGCGGCGGCTGCATACGCTGACCCTACCGGGTAGCCATGACACCTGTGCGTATACGGTCGACGATCCGCTCGTGCGCACGCAGCGCGCACCGCTCGCCGCGCAGCTCGCGCACGGCGTGCGGCTGCTCGACATCCGCTGCCGGCACCGGTGCGATGCGTTCGACATCCATCACGGCGGGATCGCGCTCGGCATGTCGTTCGACGACGTGCTCGCGGACTGTACGCGCTTTCTCGATACGCATCCGCGTGAATGCATCGTGATGTCGGTGAAGGACGAATGGCCCGCGCAGGCGTGCACGCGCAGTTTCGATGCGACGTTCGACGCGCATCGTGCGCGGCACCCGCGGTTGCGCTGGCATGCGGGCGGCGCGCTGCCGGCGCTCGGCGACGTGCGCGGCGCGGTGGTGTTGTTGCGGCGGTTCCGCAGCAGCCGGCCGCTGGGCATCGACCTGACCGCGTGGCCCGACAACGCGACCTTCACGATCGATCATCCCGATGCGGCGTTCGTGATCCAGGACGAATACCGCGTGCCCGTTGCCGGGTCGATCAACTACAAGTGGCGCGTGATCGATGCGCTGCTGGCCGGCATGCCGTCGCCGGAAAGCGGCCGCTGGGCGATCAATTTCTGCAGCGGTACGGGGATGGGCGCGAATCCGTCGGTGGTCGCGCGCGGCGACGGCAGGGTGCAGGGGGTTCAGGCGCGGCTCGCGGCGCGGTTGCGCGAGCAACGTGGTTCGTATGGCGCGATGCTGCTCGATTTCTGCGACGACGATGACTGGGCGTTGGTGCGGGCGCTGGTTGAATGCAACGATCACGTGCCCGGTCCGGGTGATGGGCGCAGGCTGGCGGGGTGCTAGTGAAGACTGGCAGGGCGGGCGTTTGGTGGAAGGTTGGGCAACCGAAATCTTGCGCGTCGGTGCCGACACGTGGCCTGCGGCCCGCTGTACACCTGTGCCTGATTTTGCGTGGCGTGTGGCGGGACCTCCGCTTCCCGTGAAGATCGGCACGTTGCCGAATGTATGACGAGCGGTCCATGTTGCGAACCGAGGCCGATGGATAAGGTTGAACCGTTCGTGGCGGGCGCGGTTTGATCGAGTCCGTCGCGGATATCCGGATGTTTCTCAACTCGGCGGGAGGCAACGGGCACTGTGTGCCCGGCATCGCGCCGGCCCATGAACGTCGTCGTGGAAAGTAGAGCCTGCTTCGCCGCGAACTGTCCACGACGCAGGACTGCAAGGAGAGAGGTCATGGCAACGCTCGTCAACATCATGAATGGCACCCCGAACGCGGTGCAGATCTGGGGCTTTCACGGCCCGTGCAACGTCAGGGACGTCGCAGCGGCATTGAATACCATCGCGTCCGGATTGAGCGGTGACGGTCACACGATTCACATCATGTCGGGAACGCACGGCTATTGCGCGGGGCAGGTCGGTGCAGTCGCCACGCGCGATCAGCGATTCGCAGCGGAAGACCGGGCGCTGGCATCGCCGAAGACGAAGGACAACAAGCCGGTCGCGGTTGCGGTACACGACTTCAATACGGCGAAGCTGCCCGCGCCGGATTACGTGACGGCAGCGATGGCGAAGCTGAACGGCGACATGCGCGCGATCGTGCAGGGCGACCCGGGCACCGCGACGTTCCTGCTCGCGTATTGCTGCAGCGCCGGGACACCGTAACGCGCTGTTGTGCGCTGACGGGCGGACGCAGCGGTCCGCCCCGTTTCGCAACGACGTGGCGTCGTGCTGATGCGCGTGCGGCCGTGGCGTTCAGCGCGTCGCGATCGCCACCGCCGCACCGGCCATTGCCGTCGCGCTCGTGCGGTTCGCGATCCGCTTCGCGCGTGCCGACGTGAGGAACGCACGCGCTCGCGAAGCGAGCAGCGACCAGAAGCAGTCGGCCAGGATCAGGACCGCGAGCATCGTGCCGACGAGTTCCGTCCACGCGAGGACACCGACATGCGTCAGGTCGACGATCGTCGGCAACAGCGCGAGATAGAAGAGCATGATCTTCGGATTGCCGAACGCTAGGCAAAATACATAATAACAAAGTTGCTTTGCCCTCTGGGCGAGCGTGGCTGTTGCATTGGTCCCAATTTGGGACTATAGTTATGTTCATGCGAATCGTTGCCAAAAGAACCCTGCTGAATTTCATCGCCCGCCACGCGCAGGCCGAGCAAGCGCTGCTGGCGTGGCATTCGGAAGCTGCGAAGGCGAACTGGAAGACCCCGCAGAACATCAAGGACCAGTATGCAAGCGCCAGTTTCGTCGGCCGGAACCGTGTGGTGTTCAACATCAAGGGCAACGACTTCCGGTTGATCGTCGCGGTGGCTTATCAGATTGGCGTGGTGTACGTGAAGTTTGTCGGCACGCACGCGGAATACGACAAAGTCGACGCGGCAACCGTGGAAATGGAGTAACGATATGGACATTCACCCGATTCGAACTGAAGCCGATTACGAGGCTACCCTGAAGGCGGTGTCCGCACTCGTCGATGCGGACCCCGCACCTGGCTCGCCGGAGGGCGACGAACTGGAGATTCTGGCGATTCTGGTCGAGCGCTACGAGGCCGAGCACTTTCCGATGGCCGCGCCTAATCCGATCGATGCGATTAAGTTTCGGATGGAGCAGGCCGGCCTGTCGGTCCCCGACATGCAGCCCTACATCGGAAACACCAACCGCGTGTATGAGGTGCTCGCCGGGCGTCGGGCATTGAGCCTTGCTATGATCCGCAAGCTGCACGAGGGGCTGCATATTCCCGCTGATGTGCTGATTGGAACCGCGTAATGAAAACGGCGCCTTGCGGCGCCGTGTCTGGTCATGCTGTCTGTTGGTCAGGGGAGACTGTCCTGACGCGCAGGAAGCCCTGCGCGCAAAGGAAGTTTCGATACGATCTGATCGCGATTTCCCACACGGCACGCGATACCGCAGGCCCGGCGTCGACCACGTCCCCATTCTGATCGAGAACGGCGAGCGTGGCGGGGTTGCCGTCCGGAGTCTCGATGCTGAGCCCCTGAAAGCTGACAGCGCTGATCGTGCTAGAAATTGCTGCTGCAATCTGAGTGTCGGCGGTCGTGGCTTCGTTTTTCCGTTGCTTCTTCGTCATTTTGTATCTCCAGCACGGGCCAATTCCGCTTCGGCGTAAGTGTCGTCTTGGTCAGGCGTCATTCCCTCATGCAGGATCGCCTCTTGCCCCGCTGCGGGCTGCGATGCTGCCGCGCGGGCTTGCCATGCGCTCCACGCATATTCAGTTGCCAGCCCGTGATGCTGCATGTTGAACGCGTGTTTATCTCGCCACGCCTCGAACGCCGCACGCTCGTCTGCCGGCGCTGCCACTGTATCTGCGGATGCTTCGGATAGCGCACGTTCCGCCTGCACTTTCATGCGGTTCAGCACATTAATCTGCTTTTCCCAATACGCGTCACTGTCGTCATTTACCGATTCGAAGTGCATCACTTTGCACGCGTTCACGAAGTCACGGTGATGGCTCACCACGTCCATCAGGCATTCGCTCGCGTCGCCGGACAGCACCCCTCCCACCACATCAGCGCGAGGGACGCAGGCGAGAAGTGCAGTGCGGTATTGCCCGATCGTCTGGAACGACATGGCGTATGCGTCGTTTGCGATCAGTTCACGGATCGTCAGCGCATCAGCGCGGCTCTTGTCGGCGGTGGTCATGGTGGAGGCCTCCGTGATCATGCGAGCGCGAGCCCCGCATGACGCAGCTGGTCGCGTTGCCGCCTCGAGCGCGGTGCGTCGTTCAAGGAGAAGCCGAAGGATGGTGTCTGGGTTCGCGAGGGCGATATAGGCGGCGTCGAGCAGCGCTTGCTCGTAGTTTTCGTTCCCGTTCGGACGGCAATGGCAGATATCCTTCAGGTCGTCGCTCTCGTTCTCCACCCATGCTCCGACGTTGATCCAGTTTCCCTTGGTGGCTTTTTCAGCGGCCGCGTGCAGGGCATCGTAGTTGCTGGTGACGTTTTCCATGGTGGTCCCCGATTATCGAATGGCGCTGACGATACGATCGAGCTTGCCGTCGATCTCCAAGGTGGCCAAGGTCTGCATAGCGGCTGCCATACGCTCGAGAACAGTGGCGTACCGTTCGAGGCGGTCGATATCCGCCGTTTTCAAGAGCCGTTGCATCGTATCGCCGAGTTCGTTTGCGGACTTCCGCACGCTACCTGCCGCTTTCTTCGTTGACGCAGCAACTTGCTTTTCGGCGTCGACCATGCGAGCCAGCGAGCGCTCAAAGAGTGCGATCGCATCGCAGGTGGCGGACTCGGCTTTTGCAAAATCGGTATTCATATCTTTTGTTTTTCGCTGAAAGTAGTTTGTGTCTGCGTTGATGGAATTCGCAATCATCGTGGCCGCTTCTGCGGGGTCGAAGAGAGGGCCTTCGCTGTCTTGCCTGATTGGTTTGAGTCCGCACACTTCAAACGGGCTGCTTCGTCGGGTCATTTCACTGTGCCTTGTGTTGTGGAAGTGCGCGGGCGAGTTGCATCAAGCCGGTTTCCAGCGTGATACCGGCGGTTGCTGCCCAGGTGCGCGCGTCCTGCGCCGCCTTGTGGCGAGCGAACGATCCGATCTCGTCGGCCATCAGGTCCAGCAGCTCCACGTCGGCCGCGTGAGAGATCTCGGTGATCAACGTGCGGATCTCGATGCGAAGGGCGTCGAGCCGCGCGAGCCTGCCTTGGCGGGTATCCGCCAAGGCATCGTTTGTCTGGATAGATTTGCGCCGCGCGAGCGGCGCTTCGTCCTTCTGGATCGCTTTTGCGGGCGTTAGCCCGCTGCTGTTCGACTGCATTGCGGTGCCGTTGACGCTTGCCAGTGCGATAGCCGGGCGCTTCTTCGCATGTTCCCGCTTTCGCGGCAGCGGACGTGGGGTAGAAAGGGCCGGGCGCGGGGTCATTTGCACGTCTCCAGAGCCATTTCTGGTGTCCAGTTGGGGTCGGGCATCGCATACAGCTGGTCGAGCCACTTACGTACGCTGTTGGCTTCCTTCGCCTTCGACATGGTGGGGCTCGCCTCGATGCGGCGTGTAAAGTCGCGCACAGCCTCGCGAATTGCCTGCACGCGGGTCGGGTACGTCGCCATACCTTCGTGGTACGAGCAGGGCGATGCGCCGCCGGCCGCCCCGATCGTGTAATCCATCCCGTAAATCCACTGGCCTTCCGCAATCATCGCGACGCGTATCTCCGCCGGGCTGCGGCCGGTCTTCTTCAGTTTCGGTGCGGAGATCACGTCCGTAGGGGCGTAGACGCCGTGCTCGTTTGCGCTTGCGATCGGATAGACCGTCGTGCGCGCCGGCTGTGCATCGAGTAGGTCCGTGAGTGGCATTAGCGCCGTGTGGACGGCATCAATGGTGCCCGGAGACAGCTTGCCGAACACGGGATCGTGCAGCACGGCATGCAGCGCCTGCAAAAGTTGCTTTGCGCACGCGTCGTTGATTTTGGCGGGGGCGCTTTGGCGCGAGGCTGTCAGTGTCGACGCCTGCGTCGCGACAGTCACATCCGCGGCCGTCGACGCAGCGAGCGGCACGGCGTCGGCTGTGGCGGCTGCAGATGTTGTCTGCTCGGGCGATGGTGCCGGGGCCGGGAGTACATTGAGCAGTGGCGCTGCTTCGAGATATTTCTTCGTCACCTTCGACTTGCCGGCTTCCGCAGCTTTGGAGATGCCGGCGACGATGTGTTCGAGGGCCTTCTCGCCACCACGCTTGCGAATCTGTTCGATCGCAAGCGTGCCGGTGCATTGACCGGCGCGTACGAGCTGGTGCAGTTCAACCGGGGCGCGTTCGAGCAGGCCGACGTCGCGGACCGTTTGGTCGGTGACATTCAGGCGCTTACAGATCGCCGCGAGGGTCATGCCGTGAATGTCGCGCAGCTCGGCGACGGCGGCAGCCAGATCAAGAGGCGACGACCGCTTGCTGTCGTTGCTGAGATACCCGTCGATCACCATTTCGGCGCGGTTGACCGTCTTGGCGTCCCGGACGACGACAGGGATCTTGCCGACGTCCTTGCCAGCTTCGATTGCCTTGCCGGCCGCAAGGTAGCGGTGCTGCCCCTTGTATACGTAAAGCAGATCCTTCCCGTCGACCTTGCGCGCGTAGCAGTGGAGCGGCGAACCCTTGTCGTACCCGTTCTGGACGATCAGTGCAGTGAGGTGCGCTACCCACTCGGGATCAACCGGGCGAATGTTGTCCGCCGGGTCATAGTGAAGTTGACTATAGGGGACCATCCACAGGTCCGCTGACGTTGCGCCCGCAGCAGCGGCTGCGGCCTTCGCGCTCCCCGTTGGGATCGGCGCGGTCAAGTCGAGCTGTTGCGTGCGGTCGTCCATTACGAAGCCTCCTGCGATGCTGTCGTGCGCGCCTTGTCACGCTTGTTCACTTTTTTGTGGATTGCCTTCGGCTCAATGAGACCCGCTGCCCGCTTCGCGTCACGCAGGCGCTTGATCGCGTTGAAGCAGTTGTCTTCGTCCGGGATCGAGATTTGCCTGCAGGCGATCTCAGTGCCGTCGAGGATCAAATACTCGGTATGTACGCTGTCCGGCAATGGGCGGCGTCCGACTACGTATTTGCCGATCAGGATCGGGGTCGACGGACGCCTTTGATTGCGGTCGTATCGCGTGATGGTGCGCAGCGAGAGGGTGTCTCGACGCTCGACGTCGAAGAGGGGTTCGGCAGTGACTTTGAATCGCGGCATGGTTGTCTCCATGACGCCGGGGCCGCTTGCCCCGGCTGATACGGGGCGGACTAGACGGTGACGTAGGCCGTCGTCGGTGCAACGACCGGATCGTCTTGGAACACATTCACGACGACAAACAGCAGAGCGGCGACGACCGTCCAGCGGAAGATCTTCGACTTCTCAAAGTTGCTTTGGCGGGCAGGCTCGGACGGCGTGACGCGGGGCGTCTGCTCGTCGCGGAGCCAGTGTTGGCGGGTTTCCGCATTCAAATCGGTGGTCTTCATTGGTGGTCTCCGGGTGTACGCGCCATTGCGTAACCCGGAGAGTAGTCGTATTTGGCTTAAATGGTCAAGCCATATAAGACTATTTGTGGCTGGAGTGAGATTTAAGGGCCGCCTATGGTGTCGTCTTATTTGTCTTAAATCGGCCCGTCTTCTGGCGGCCGTCGCTTCGCTGCAAGTCCCGCCAGTACTTGGCCGGCGGCAGAAAGAGCGACGTCAATCCACGGCACAACGTTGACGTACATAGCGGCGAAGATTGCCGCTGAGAGTATGGGGATCAGGCGCGCGAATCCGGTTTGATTGCGCTGACGGGAGTTGCGGCCGGTGTGTTCGTCGATGCGCCTGTTGATGCGATCGATACCGGACTGGATCGCGGGAGCGAATTCCGGTTCTATGCCAGCAGCGGACAAGGTGATGTCGCCGTTCTCCGACAAGAATACGGCGGCGTATGCGATCACGGGGGAGCTACGCGAGTTGATTTCGCCCAGCAGGGCATCTCGGGCAGCCACTGCCCGCTCGTTATTGGGTTCCGAAAGTGTGCAGGATGTCGAGTGGAATTTGTGTTCGCGATATGCGGACAAGCTAGCGACGCCCGCGTTTTCCCTCGTTTGCGTGGCTTTGGTCATCATTGATGCTCAACGTTTTGTTTGATAATGGTCGTTGAGCTGCCCGTCGCACCGATGCTGCCTGCGCTTTCGTCGCTGGCGACGTTTCCGAAATATTCAGTGCATCCCCGCCTTGCTTGCCTGCAGCGCCGCTCGCGCTCAGGACGAACTCGATGTACGACTCAATCTTTTTCCGATCTTCGACGGAGAGGCGCGCAACCGCGTCCGTGTCGTACTGCAGGTCGCTTCCGCGTGAGCTTTCATCTGAAATCAAGCTGACTAGCGATACGCCGAGCGCGTGAGCGACCGCCTCCACGTGACCGAGTTGTGGATCGGCTTCGTTGTTCTTCATGCGGCCGACGGTGCGCTGCGCAAGCCCCGCGCGCGCAGCAAGTTTCCCTTGCGTATTGAGCGTTGGGTGGTCGGCCATCAGGCGCGTGAGCTTGTGCGCGAGGATCTCGCGGGCGGGCATCTTGTTCATGTCTCGATATTGCCAAATTTGGCTAGACATTCGTTACTTTCCTCTGCGTGCTTTCAGATTGAAAAATAGCCAAATAAGACTTAAAATCGGGGCGCACCTAATAGGGGAACGATATGAGTCAGTGCGCGGGTTCTTGGTTGGAATGCGTAATCGAGAAGCTTCAAGCAAACAAGGGCAAGTGGCGTCGAATCTCAAAGGAAGCGGGCGTTCCATACGACACCCTGACAAAGATCGCGCTTTCCCGAGTCGCTGACCCGCGCGTATCCAACGTGCAGGCGCTTTACGACTACTTCGTAAAGGCCGAAGCGTCCGTGCCATGCACTAACAGCGTAGAGCTGACGTCCGCTCCAACCGTTGCTTGCTGAATCGTAAGCGACGCGACTCTGCCGCGACAGCATGAAAGCGGCTCAATCTCAAAGATCCGATATGACCTGCCGATACGACAGTACCGAATGGCTGGATGCGTACTCCAGCCCCTGCGCTGCGGAACAGCAATTCTCAGGTTCCGCGCTCGGCCCCGGCTCGGATGTCTCCCTTGCGATCGGTGCGCGAAAGACGCGCTGCATCGTCAAGCGCACTCGTAATGGTGCTCGCATCAAGTTCTTTCGCTTTATTGAGGTCGACGAGCCGGTCGAGAAGGACAAGGTGGTAGACCAAGTAGCGGCTAAACGCCGCTATCGGTCGACTGGCCCCGCGTTCGCCCTCGATCTTCGCGATTTCAAGGTGCGCGAGATGCTCCGCTCGCGCAGCGTCATACGCTCGCTCGACAAGGTGCTCTCGATGTCTCTGTCGAACGGTCTGCCGAGCGGTAATCAGCGTCGTGATCGCCCCGCAAGTGGCGCCGAAGATTGCGCCGATTGTGCTCGAGAGTGCGGCGACGGTGGTTGTGTCCATGATGAAAAACAAGTGTGGGCGAAGGATGAGGTGATCGAGATTCTCGCACGCTCGCCATTCGCATTTTTCTCAAAAATGCTTCGCAGGGGCGGCGCATGACTTGCCGATACGACAGCACTGAATGGCTCGACGTGCTCTATACATCCATCCGCAACACGCCCGGTGGCGTCGCCGACGCGGCGAACCACCTCACGATCCGGCGCGGCAAGAACATCACAGCGGAATCACTTCGCCTGCGCCTGCGTGGTGTTGGCGACAGTCGTTTGTCGATGGAGATGTTCGAGCTGCTGATCGAATGGATGCAGGAAAAGACTGAGGCAAAGGCGCACGCGCTCGATGCGCTCCATGCGCTGAATGCGCGTTTCGGGCTGGTTGCCGAATACGTCGACGAGCATGGCGCTGATGACGACATCGGGCCGGGCGTGGACGTGCATCTGGTCTCGACCGCTTTGCACCTTCAGGCCCACGTCGGCCGCGTCGCAGACGACGTGACGCGCGTTCTTGGGGAACAGCGCATCGATGACGGCCGGGCGGAGCAGATCATCGCAACCGGCCGCAAGGGTCAGCGTCTGTTCCAGCGTTTGATTCACGCTGCTCGCAACCTCGCCGCGCGTCGCCGTCGTCGTCATGGAACGGTTTAAGCCCGGCATGGGGTGCTGCCGGCCCGAGCGTGAGCAGATCAGCCTCTCTTGCTCGCCCGAGCAGCAATTGGCGTGCGCTGTCACGACGCTCGCATCCCGATTCGAGTGCGCCCCCGCCGATGCGGGGCGCTTGCTGTCCGAACTGCTCGCCATGTTCCCCGATCGCCTCGCTCCGATTCTTGCGGAAGCGAACGCAGCCGGGCGCGTGCGCTTGTTCATCGAGCGAGCTGCGCGCGCATGCGCCGCGCTCGCGACCAAGGCGGAACGTCATGCGTTCCGCGACCAGCTTACCGATCGTCTCTGCGCGCTGGACCTTGCCGCGTTCGACGATCTCATGTCGGCGGAGTGGCGTCGACTGCGCGGCAAATAACCGGAGACACACGTGAACGTGAACGGAATCAGTAGCGCGTTGCGACGCAGCGCATCGCAGTACAGCCGCTCGCCGAGCGGACGGCAGTGTTATGCGGCGGGGCGGGCTGCGTGGCGAAGCTTTTCTCACAAGGTCGAGCGTGACCGCCGCCTCGCAGAGTTGGAGGCCGCTCGGCATGCGAGTTAGCCGGGAACCATTCAACGGATTGTGATCTGGCCGCGACATGCGGCCAAAGTAACTTTGATCGAGGGAGTTTTTGTATGGCGACACTGGACCAGATCATTCAGCAATTGCGTGCTGCGGGGCATCCCGACCTGCCTCCCGGCCATCCGGTCGCGGACGGCAAACATCACCGGTACGGGCCGCGCAAGAAATATTGGTATCAGCTTCGCGAAGTCATCAGTAAGGGCGCGGTTATCGGCTATGGCGGTACGTTCGGCCATTTCTCGGGCGACGATCCGGGCACCGAGCGATTCGAATGGAGCGGCGCACCGCTGAGCGAGGAAGTGCTCGCCGAGACACGTCGCCGGCAGGAAGCCGCCGAGCGCGAGCAGGCCGAACGTGATGCACGACAGGCGAAGCTCGCCGCGAACCGCGCGCGCGATCAGTGGAGCCGAGCGGCAGAGCATGGCGAGTCCGCGTACCTGGACCGCAAGCACATCACGGCCGAAGGCGTGCGGTTCGACGCGGACGGCACAATCTTCGTGCCAATGTATCAGTACGGCGACGACGCTCGCCTCGTCGGCCTGCAGAAGATCACGCCGGACGGCGCGAAGCGCTTCAACAAGGGCATGGAAAAGAAGGGGGCATCGCTTCTGCTCGGCGAGGTCGGCGCAGATGATCAGATCGTGCTGGTCGCCGAAGGCTACGCGACCGCGCGTTCGATCCGCATGGCGACCGACGATGCGTTCGCGGTCAGTGTCTGCTTCGACGCAGGCGGCATCCTCCCGGCCGTGCGCTACTTGCGTGCGACGTACCCGAATGTGCACGTACTGATCTGCGCCGACGACGACTGGAAGATCGAGCAGCGCATGCGTGATTGGCTCGCCGACGAGTTCAATTTCCGGGGCGAACTGGTGTTTGGTGCAGACCCGGTGCGGATCGAGGCGAAGAACACCTGGTACATGGTTGCCGTGTCACGCCGTCGTGACGACAACGGCGTGCCGTACGTTGAGGTGAGCTACGGTAACGACGTGATGCCGCAGCGCCGGAAGCGTTTCGAGAACACGGGACTGAAACGGGCGTACGAGGCGGCAGCGACGGTCGACGACGTCAGCGTCGTTTATCCGGCGTTCGCAAATCGCGGCGAGCGCAAGCTGACCGACTTCAACGACCTGCACGTCGAAGAGGGCTTCGAGGTTGTCGGGGCGCAGGTGCAGGCGGCAATCTTGCGCGTGATCGCGCCAGCGAACGAAGAGATTCGGCCGGCGACGGTCGACATGTCGCCCGCGGACGTCACGCCGTCGAAACCCGTCGCGACGTCAGCTGCCGCGAACCAGCCGGAATGGGATGGCAGTGAGGCAGAGAGCGGCGCACACACGTGGGAGCAGGATCTGGCTCGGTCGGACAAGGGCAGGCTGTTGCCGACGCTCGGGAACGTGCACCTGATCCTGTCGAACCACAAGGCGTGGCAGGGCGTGATCGAGCAGGACGACTTCGGTGGTCGTGTGATGAAGCGCAAAGCGCCGCCGTTCCCGCAGGGTGTCACGGGTGAGTGGACCGACATGGACGACCAGCGCACCGTTCTCTGGTTGTCTCAACGGTACGGCCTCGATACGCGCACCGATATCGTGATGAACGCGGTGCTGTTGGTGGCGGACGCGACGCACTTCCATGACGTGCGTGAATATCTCGAAGGGCTGAAATGGGACGGCGTATCGCGCGTGCGATCGATGCCGTCGACATACCTGCGCGTGGCCGACAGCGAGTATGTGCAGCTCGCGTTCATGAAGTGGATGATCGCGGCCGTCGCTCGCGTGATGGAGCCGGGCTGCAAGGTCGACAACGTCCTGATCCTCGAAGGCAAGCAAGGGCATCGCAAATCGACGGCGCTGAAGGTGCTGGCCGGCGCTCCGTGGTTCACCGATACGCCGATCCAGATCGGCAACAAAGACACTTACGCGGTGCTGGCCGGCAAGTGGGTGATCGAGCTGGCCGAACTGGACTCGCTGAACAAGGCCGACTCATCGGCGGTGAAGAGCTTCTTTGCGACGGCCGTCGACCGGTTCCGCAACTTCTACGGCAAGCGTGCGACCGACGTACCGCGTCAGTGCGTGTTCGCTGGCTCGGTTAACTTCGACACGTACCTGAAGGACGAGTCGGGTAACCGGCGCTACTGGCCGCTGCGTGTCGGTGGTCTGGTCGACATCGATGGCATTGTGGCCGTTCGTGAACAGCTCTGGGCCGAAGCCGTACACCTGTATCGCACGGGTGTTGTGTGGCACGTCGAAGAGCATGAACGCCCGCTGTTCGAGATCGAGCAGGCGGAGCGCTACGAAGGTGACGTGTACGAGGACAAGATCGCCAAGGCCCTGGAATTCGTGTCGCGCACGACGATGGAAGAGATCCTCGCGGACATCCTGAAGCTCGACACGTCGAAGTGGACGCTGGCAGAGCAGCGCCGCATCGGCAAGGCGTTGAAGTCGCTCGGGTGGGTGCGCAAGCGCGAGTCGACCGGATCGCGCGGTTGGTACTACGTGAAGGAAGAGCAAGAGCCGGAAGCGGAGCGCGAACTGGTCGCAGCGGGTGATGACGACAGTCCGCTGTGATCGCGTGGCGCGCTGTGCCTACACGGTAAGCGCGCCACTTGCCCCGTCTTGGCGCGCTATGGGCGTCCCATGTCCCAACGTCCCAAGGCGCGGTCTCGGGCGCGGGTGCAGGGGTGCGACATGCGCGACGTGAGCGGCGCATGTCGCATGTCGCAGGCGCGCACCCCTGCAAGCCTTTTCCCTTGGGACATTGGGACATTAGGACGAATAGGAGAGAGTGATGATCGATTTGAAAGAGCGGGTGGGCGTTGCGATGAGCGTTCGTGGTCAATTCACCGACCCGATTGCCGATCCTAAAGTTACTTTGGGCGCGCTCGCCTTCGCGAACGATCTCGGTAGCTTGCTGGCCCGAATCAAAGCCGGGCCGCTGCCGACGCCTGCGATGGTTCGCCGTGCCACGTTGCTGTTGGCGCAGATGATTCGGACGTCGGGTCGCTTCAAGCGTGCGCGGTTCACGGGCCTCTCGCGCGACGAGCGTCGCGATCAACGTGCGGGGCACGCTGTCGAGCGAGCGAAGGCCGACATCGTCGAGCGGTTCGCGCTACGCTTGCTGGACGAGTGGGTGAACGACCAGTGTGTCGAGTGCGAGGGGCGTGGCGTCGTGCGTCGCGCGCGTGCCGTCACGACGTCAACGCACGCGTGTGATGTATGCGGAGGCAGCGGCAAGGTGTGTGCATCGGAGGAGCGTATCCCGTTCTTCGAAGGGCGTAACGGGCCGCTGGTCTTTCGGGAATACGAACCGTGCGACGACTGCGGTGGGATGGGCCGGATCGCGGCGTTGCCCGCTCCGGTTGCGAAGGGCCGGCATATTTGCCCTGACTGCTCCGGTTCCGGCAAGCGTCAGGTCGACGACGCTGGCCGGGCGCATGCGCTCGGCGTATCGCTCGACGAGTATCGGAAGAACTGGTCGTGGCGCTTTCACGACATGCTCGCGCTTTTGGATACCGTAGATGGATCGGTGTACGACACATTGCGTCGTCAATTGCGAGGATGAAACGTATTCCATTTCAAGAGCGGATCGCGTAAACTCTGCACATCCTTTACCGCGTCACTGGATAAATGAGCGACCGCACACTCGTGTCGCAACAATTGCCCGACAGGCGTACTGAATCGCGGGAGCGCCGCGACCAACAACGATAACTGTCAGTCGGGATCTGTTGGGAGGGCGTTCGCCCTTACGAAATGAATACCGAAGCCCTGAGTGCGCAAGCCTTGGGGCTTTCTCGCATGAGGGGTATATGTCGAGCGTAGATGCGGGGCTTCAGTCGGCGAGCGAAGAGAAGGACAGAATGCTCGATTGGGTGGAAAAGCAGGCAATCGAGAATCTGCAATTCCATATTCAGTGCGCTGAACAAATAAAGAAGGAAGCGACTACCACGCTAACGGTGATTCTCGCTGGCGTCGGCGGGGCATCGGCTTATACCGTCAAGCTATTCGATGCGCACGTGGCACATTGGCTGATGGCAGCAGCATTGGCGTTTGCTCTTGGCCTATTGGTGGTCGCTGCGATACTGGTTCTTCGGTGTCTTCACATCGACAATATTCAAGCTCCTGCAAATGAGCCGAAGAATCTGTACCTTCCGAAGTATTCGCTGCAGATAGTGCGCGAAGTGGAACTGGAAAACGTACAGCTGCGAATAAAGGCTGCTCAGGACCGCAACGGAGCAGCGGCGGACCGCTTGGAGCGCGTCCGCGTCTATGCTGTGCTGGTTCCGGTTATTTCTGCCGCTGTGGGTGGGATGGTGTGGGCTGCCTCGGCGTTTCACGTGGCGGCACGTTAGCCTGTTCCCGACGGCCAGGTGTCGGTTGCGGAATGGTAGGTCGATCTTGACTCATTTATTGGGTCTCCGTTATGGGCAATTTTTGCCCGTAAAGATTTTAGCGTAACAATCGGACGAGTCCGTACAGAAGCCTCGAGTGCGAAAGCAGTCGGGGCTTTTTCTATTGGGGCGCAGAAATGCGAATCGAGTCGACGAGCGCCGGGCCGCGTGAGGTCTGGGTGACGTGGGATGAAGATCGAAGCATGGGGCGCGTTACAGCGCGGTGTTTCGTGTTTGACGACGCGATGGACCGTGTCGTGTGCGCGATGGACCGGGCGGGCGACGGCGCGAGTGTCGATGTCGCGATCGGTGCGGGCCTGCCTATTTTTTGAGCAGGCGGGGACCCTACGGGCATCGCCAGACGCGGGGGCTCAGACCCGCGTTTTTTCTCTACTGTCGAATATCCATAGGGGGTCATATTCATGCCGACCCAACAACAGATTGCCGAGCATCTCGACATGGATCAGTCAGCCGTTTCCCGGTTCGTCGACAAGATCCAGCTCGACTATCGCCAGGCGACCATCGACGCGATTCGCATCGCGTATATCCGGCACCTGCGCGAGATGGCCGCTGGCCGCGCAAGCGGCACCGGCATCGATCTGGTTGCCGAACGCGCGAAGACCGAGATCGTCGATCGCGAGATCAAATTGCTGACGCTGGCCGAGAAGAAAGGCCAGCTCGTCAATGTCGCGCAGCTCGAACACGCGTTCGGCCAGATGGTCGGCGCATTTCAAACGGAACTGCTGGCGCTGCCCGACAAGCTGGTGCAGGAGCTGCGCGCACTGTACGACGTCGAGGTCGACGTCGAGTGGTTGAACGAGCATATGTATGGATGCCTTGAGCAGCTATCTCAATACGATCCAGACCGTCCACGCGGTGATCCGCCGGATTGCGCTGTTGTTGCGCCCGCCCGAGCGGATCGGCACGACGGACTGGGCACGTCAGTACCGGCGCATGAGCGCGAAGGCGACAGCCAGTCCCGGCCGCTATAACCCGAACATCACGCCGTGGGTGTTCGGCATGCACGCGGCGCTCGACGATCCGCGCGTGCAGAAAATCGTGTGCATGAAATCCGCTCAGGTCGCGTGGACGGACGGCGTGCTGCTGAACTACATCGGCCGGCGTATCGATGTCGACCCGTGCCCGATGATCATCATGTTCGCGAAAGAGAAGTCCGCGAAGAAGTTCAACCTGGAGAAGTTCGAGCCGATGGTCGAGGTGACGCCTCGCCTCGCTGCCAAGGTGCCGGTTCACGCCGGCCGCGACAAGAACAACCTGTGGGATCACAAGACGTTCCCGCGCGGCTTTCTGAAGTTCATCACGTCGAACGCGCCGGATGATGTGAAGTCGACGCCGGCCCCGGTCGTCGCAGTCGAGGAACCGGACGACGCGAACACCAACGTGCGCGATCAGGGTGACTCGATCACGCTGCTGGAGGAGCGCAACAAGAGCTATTCGGACAGCCGTCGCAAAGTGATTTTCGGAGGCACGCCGACGGTTGACGGCTTCTCGCGGATCCAGCAGGCGTTCGAGTCGTCGGATCAGCGTGTCTATCTGGTGCCGTGTCCGGACTGCGGCGAGGAGCATGAACTGGCGTGGGAGAACGTGACCTGGTCGGAGGAGGCCGAGGTCGAGCACGAAGTGTTCGGTCGTGCGCAGCCGGAGACTGCGTGTTACACCTGTCCGCACTGCGGCAGCCTGTGGGACGACAACGCGCGCATTCGCGCGGTGCGGCGTGGCCGGTGGCTGGCGACGGCACCGTTCTACGGTGTGGCCGGCTTTCGGTTGAACGAGCTGGTGTCGCCGTTTCCCGGCTCGCGCATGGGCGAGTTGGTCAAGAAGTGGCTGACCGCCGAGCGGGCGCTGCGCGCGGGCGACGACACGAAGATGCGTTCGTTCGTGAACAACACGCAGGGCCGGCCGTACAAATACAAGTCGGACTTGCCGGAGCTGGATCGACTGGCCGAGCGGGCGCTGCCGTACGCGTCGTTCACCGTGCCGTCGCGTGGGTTGCTGCTGACGTTCGGCGTCGACGTGCAGCACGATCGTATTGCGGTCGTCATCCGCGCATGGGGTCGGGGCGAGGAAAGCTGGCTGGTGCTGTGGGACGAGCTGCACGGCAACGTGCTGGAGCAGGGCGAGAACCCGCTTGTCGGCGGCGTATGGGGCGCGCTGACGGACCTGCTGACGCAGGCGTACCGTCACGAAAACGGCGGCCTCGTACGCATCCGCGCGGCGTCGATCGACTCGTCGGACGGCTCCACGTCGGACGCCGTGTACAAGTATGTACGGGCCGCGCAACGTGCGGGCCTGAACGTGATGGCGATCAAGGGCAGTACCGACATCGGTGCGGAGATTTTCAGCGTACCGAAGGCGTCGATCGACTCGACGCGCAACAACAGCAAGGCCGCGAAATACGGCCTGCGTCCGTTCATGGTTGGCGTCAGCAAGGCGAAAGACCTGATCCTCGACAACCGGCTGAAGTTAGATGGAGACGGGCCGGGGCGGATGCACTGGTATCGCGACGTGCGCTCGGACTATTTGAATCAGGTCACGGCCGAGGTCAAGGTGCCGGGCCGGATCGGCGGCAAGCGGGTCTGGCAGAAGAAAGCCGGTGCACGTAACGAAGCGCTGGATTGCGAAGTGTATGCGCTGCACGCAGCGCGCAGTCTCAAGACGCACCTGCTGACCGAGCAGCATTGGTTGCTGGAGCAACACCGCATCTCGCAGGTGTCGTTGTTCGACGCGGTGCCGGTGATCGAGACGTTGCCGCTCGCACGACCGTTCGAGCGGCCGCCGGATCCGCCGGGCGAACCGTCAGCCGAACCGACCGCAGTCGTCACGACGGCACCGAAACCACCCGAAACCCCGCCACCGAGCGGGGTTTCGCGCATTCAGGGCCGGCGTGTCGCTCGCTCGACGTACCTGAAGCGACGCTAGGAGAAACACATGGCATACACGATGGCGGACTTGCAACGCATTCAGTCGGCGATCGCGAAGGGCGAGCTGGAGGTCCAGTACGCGGATCGCAAGGTGCGTTACCGGTCGATTGCCGAGCTGCGCGACGCGCAAACCGAGATCATCCGGGCGCTGGATGGCGCGACCGGCCGGTCGCGGCTCATTCGCCTGCGCCACGCCGGCAAGGGGGTGCGATGAGTCGCACGTATCCGGCTTTGGCGCAACGCGGCTTTGTCGTGCCGACCCGGCTGAAGGCTGCAGCGTACGAATCGGCGGGTACGCGCGGGGCGCGGGCGAAGTCGTGGCAGGCATCGAGCGCGGGGCCGAATGCATCGGTTGTGCAGAACCTGCCGCTGATGCGTCACCGCGCGCGGGACGCGATCCGAAACGACCCGTGGGCGAAGACAGCGATTTCGCGACTGGTGTCGAACACGATCGGCACCGGCATTCAGGCGCACCCGCAGCACCCGAATGCGGACGTACGTCGCGCCCAAAAGCAACTTTGGGACGACAGCTCGGGCGAGCTGGATCCGAACGGCGACCACGACCTGTACGGCTTGCAGACGCTCGCCGCGCGCGCGTTCTTCAGCGATGGCGAGGTATTAGTGCGCCGCCGTCTGCGTTCGCCCCATGTCGGTCTCGCAGTGCCGATGCAGATCCAGTTGCTCGAAGGTGACCTGCTACCGGTCACGAAGAACGAGCTGGTTCCAGGCGGCGAGATCATCAATGGCGTCGAGTTCAACGAAGACGGCGAGCGCGTCGCGTATCACCTGCTGCGCCGGCATCCGGGCGAATACAACCGCTATGCCGGCGACGCGGTGCAGACGGTGCGTGTGCCCGCCGACGAAATCGCGCACGTGTTCCACGGATTGCGGCCCGGTCAGGTACGCGGCGTGCCGGAGCTATCGACCGTGCTGCTGCGGCTGCATTCGCTGGACAACTTCGACGATGCGGTGCTGTTCCGGCAGGAAGTGAGCAACCTCTTCGCTGGCTTCATCGTGAAGCCGCAAGCGGAGGTCGGGCCGCTCGGCGATCCGGTCTCTGGTGCGCCGATTGACTTCGACGTCGACGGCTTCTCTCCGGTCGTGTCGCTGGAGCCGGGCGCGATGCAGGAACTGGCGCCTGGCGAGGATGTGAAGTTTGCAACGCCGCCCGGTGCGGGGGCCGACTACGCGCCGTTCATGCGCCAGCAACTGATGGCTGCAGCCGCGTCGGTCGGCATGCCGTATGAAGTGCTGACCGGCGATCTTCGCGACGTCAGCGACCGCGTGCTGCGCGTGTTGCTCAACGAGTTCAGACGCTCGATCGAGCAACTGCAGCAGAACGTGTTCATCCACCAGTTCTGCCGGCGAATCTGGTGCTGGTGGGTCGACGCATGCGCTCTGTCCGGCGCGTTGCCGATGCCGAACTATCACCGCGCGCGGCGCGAGTACCTGCGCGTGCGGTGGGTGCCGCAGGGCTGGCCGTATATCCACCCGGTGCAGGACGTGTCGGCCAAGCGTGCGGAGATCCGGGCGGGGCTGACGAGCCGAACCGGCGCGATTCTCGCGAAGGGCGAGGATCCGGAGCAGGTCGACGACGAGAACGCAGCCGACCAGCAGCGAGCGCAACGGTTGGGGTTGCAGTACGACACGCACGCGGCGGACGACACCGATCCGCTCGCGCACACGAATGGGGAGTGAGATGAAGCGCAATCGTAAGTGGTGGGACATCCGGGCGCAGGCGAACGCGGCCGGCGAGGTCGAGATCCGGATTTATAACGAGATCGGGTTTTGGGGCACGGACGCGCAGATGTTCGTGACGCAGCTCGACGCAGCAGCGGCCAACGCTTCGACGATCGTAGTCGCAATCAACTCGATGGGCGGCGATGTGTTCGACGCCTTCGCGATCTATAACGCGCTGCGGCGGCACCAGGGCAAGGTGAAGGTGCGCGTCGATGGTGTTGCGGCGTCGGCCGCATCGCTGATCGCGATGGCCGGCGACGAGATCGTGATGCCGGAGAATGCGTTGCTGATGATCCACAACGCGCACACGGTGACGGCGGGCGAGGCGAAAGACCTGCGACGCATTGCCGATCTGCTCGATAACGCGGGCGACGGGATCCTCGCCGCGTATGCGTCCAAGAGCGGGCAGTCGGTCGACGAGATCCGGGGCATGATGGATGCCGAGACGTGGCTGACGGCGGCGCAGGCGAAGGAGAAGGGATTCTGCGACACGATCGAGGCGGCGGTGAAGCTGTCGGCGTCGGCCAACTCGACGGCGCTGCTCGCGCGCTTCTCGGCGGTGCCCGATGTCGTGCGGGCGCTGGTCGACGAGGACGAGTCGACTGATCCGCTGCAGCCCGGCACGCCACCCGATACGCCACCCAATACGCCGCCCGAGCCGCAGCCTGACCCGCAACCCGATCCGCAACCCGATCCGCAGCCGGTGCTGCCGACGCCTGACGTGTCGGCGCTGGCGTCGCGCGTGTTCGCGGCTTGCCGCGATGCGCGCCTGTCGCATTGCGCCGAGGCGATCGTGACGGCGACCGGCCTGAAGGATCGGGCAACCGTCGATGCGGCGATTCAGCAGGCGGCGGACATCGCCGGAATCTGCCTTGCGGCGAACGTGCCGGAGCTGACCGCGCAGTTCGTCGCCGACGGGCTGACACCCGATCACGTACGTGCGCGGCTGTTCGAGCGCATGACCGCGTCGCAATCGCACATCAATCCTCGCGCTCAATCGACAGCGAAAAACGAGCCGGCCGTGGTCACGAATGCGCCGCGCGCGGCGTCCATCTATGCGGCTCGCAAGAGCGGCAAGTAACTTTGACGAAACCCGAGGAGGGAAACACTCATGTCGAACGTGAAGGTACAGGGCAGCCAGACGGCGGAATTTCTGGTGTCGGAAGGCAACGGGCAGATTTCGCGCGAACACATCGTGGTCAAGGCGGGACCGGCACTGCCGGCCGGCCAGGTGCTCGGCGTGACGAGCACCGGCGAGTACGCCCCGTACGACAAGGCGGCGAACGACGGATCGGAGGTCGCAGCGGCGGTGCTGTACGCGCCGTTGTCGGCATCCGACGCCCCGCGCTCGGCAACGGGCATCGTGCGGCTTGCCGAGGTCGCGGCCTCACGCCTGACCGGCCTGGATGCCACCGGACGTAACGATCTCGCCGAGCGTCATGTGATCGTTCGCTGATCGCAGCACACGCCACCAGAAGCACACCCAAGGCCTCGCACTGCGTGGCTTTTTTGTATCCATTTCCTGTTGGAGGTTGTATGGCGGACATCGCCCTGTTTCAAGATGACGCGTTCTCGCTGTCGTCGCTCACCGCAGCGATCAATGACCAGCCGCACGTACCCGGCCGCGTTGGTGCGCTCGGTCTGTTCGAAGAGGACGGCATCACCACGACGACGATCCAGATCGAGCGCGACGGCGACACGCTGTCGCTGGTTTCGGCAGGCGAGCGCGGCTCGCCGTCGGCGATCGTGGTCGGCAGCAAGCGCAGCATGATCCCGTTCAACACGGTGCACCTGCCGCAGCGTGCGTTCGTGAAGGCCGACGAGATCCAGAACCTGCGTGCATTCGGCTCCGAAACGGAGCTGGAGGCACTGCAGACCGTGGTGAACCGGCGTCTGGCGAAGCTGCGCCGCCAGCTCGATGCGACGCATGAATTCCACCGCATCGGCGCGATCAAGGGCGCGGTGCTCGACGCCGACGGCAAGACCGTGTTGATCGACCTGCTCCAGTACTTCGGCATCGACCAGACCGTGATTCAGTTTGAGTTGGGCAAGGCCGACACGGAAATCCGCGTGAAGTGCGTCGAGGTGCAGGACGCAATCGAGGATGCGCTCGGGGCGACGACGTACACCGGCGTGCGCGTGCTCTGCGGCCGGGCGTTCTGGAACAAGCTGATCGTCGCGAAGACGGTAAAGGAAACGTATCTCGCAACCGCGATGGCGGCATCGCTTCGCGGCGATGCGCGCGACGCATTCGACTTCGGCGGCTGCACGTTCGAGCGCTATCGTGGTCGCGTCGGCGACATCGGCTATGTGGCCGATGACGAGGCATACGCGGTGCCGGAGGGCGTGCCCGAGCTGTTCATCACACGCTTTGCGCCGGCCGACTACGTCGAGGCGGTCAATACGACCGGCCTGCCGTACTACGCGAAGCAGGAACTGGCGCAGTTCGGCAAGGGCGTCGACATCGAGGCGCAGTCGAACCCGGTGCACCTGTGCACGCGCCCGAAGGCGATCGTCAAGCTGAAGGCGTGATATGGCGTTCCGAGATCTGATCGCGGACGTCGACGCGGCAGTGCTGCGTGATCTCGGCGACGTGGATATCACGATCGACGGTCGGCCCGTCGACGGGATGTTCACGTCGCCGTGGCTCGGCCCGGATCTCGGCACGCAGCGCACGCAGCTCGTCGCGCCAGTCCTGCATATCACCGACGCCGACGCGGTCGATGTGACCGAGGGCAGCATCGTCGTGACCCCGAGCGGACGCAATCGCGTCTTCGAGCTGCATCCCGATGGGACGGGCTGGACGATCCTGATTCTGAGGTGACGATGGATCTGCTGAAGGTCGAGATTGACGTGAAGGGGGCGCTCGAAGCGCTCGCTGGCCTACCGCCTGCCGCGATGCAGGCGGCATGGCGGCGCACGCTACGAAAGACGGGCGCGTGGATCCGAAGTCAGACCGCGAAGGAGGTCGGCAACGCGACGGGTATCCAGCAGAAGCTGCTGAGGCAGCGGATGTACTTCTTCATGCGGTCGATGGATACCGGAAAGGTGTGGCTCGGATTGAACCCGATCGAGGCGCACCGGCTCGGCTCTGTTCGGCGCACGAAGAACGGCATGCGGGCCGGCAAATCGCTGTTCGAGAGTGCATGGCGCAAGACGACGGCACAGCCGGACGGGCCGATTTATCGGCGCATCGGCAACGCGCGTATGCCGTTCGAGGTCGTGAAGGTCGAGTGGTCGCAGACGGGCGATCCGGCGTTTCGTCGCGCGGCACGGGCGTGCGAGGCCCGGCTGATGACGGTGCTACGGCAGGAGGTCAACTATGAACTGCAGAAGGCGATGAACCGTGCTCGATAACCTGAAACAACTGCATGACGGCATTGGGTGCGGCCTGCGCGCGAAGCTGCCGGATCTCGAACGGATTCACGCGTATCCGAAGATCGGCAAGGCGATCGAGACGCCGTTCATTGCGATCGAGCTGGCCGAGCTGGACCCGGGACACGACGACGGTACCGGGCGCGTGCCGCTGATCGCGCGCATGCAGGCCCGCGTGATCGTCGATCCGCTGGTGGCCGATGCCGAGCTGCAGGTGCGCGAGCTGTCCGCTCGCGTGCTGCAAACGGTACATGGGGCAACATGGGGTCTGCCCGTGACACCCGGCAAACAGGTAGGCTCGGCGGGCGTTGATCCGTTCCGGCCCGAGCTGGATACGTATCTCGTCTGGCTGGTCGAGTGGGTGCACGAATTCGACCTGGGCGACGTGTTCGAGCCGCCGGCGAAGGGCCGCACGGTGCTGTGGGGCGTCGATCCGGAGACCGGGCCGGGGAACGAAGGCCGTTACTGGAATCCGGCGGATCAAGGCGTGGGGTGACGTGTGAGCGACTTCGAGCTTGGCGAGATGGATCGCCGCATGGCGTGCCTGACGCAGTCGGCCGTCGTCGAGGCGGTCACGTACGATCCGCCGCGCGTGAAGGTGCGTGTCGGCGATTGGGTGAGCGACTGGCTCAAATGGCAAGCCGGCGCGGCGGGCAAGGTCAGGCAGTGGCGTCCGCCGTCCGTCGACGAAGAGGTCGCGCTGTGGGCACCGTCCGGGGATCTCGCTGGTGCGTTTGTCGCACCGGGCTACTACACGGAGCAGCACGGCGGCTCGGGTCGGTCGAATCCTGACGAGACGGCGACCGACTACCCGGACGGTGCGTTCGAACAGTACAACCATGCGAGCCACGAATACGTGCTGTCGGTGCCGGCGGGCGGTCGGATCGTGTTTCGCATCGGCGGAACGGAGTTCGAGCTGAAGGCGGACGGTGCGCGGCTGCGCAGCGCGAAGCTGCTCGCCGACGTGCCGGACTCGACGTTCACGGGCAACACGACGACCGAGCAACTGCTGACGTTCAACGGCGGCATGCAGGGCAAGGCAGGCGAGGGTGGCGGTGTCGCGATGAAGATCGCGGGCGGTGCTGAATATCGCGACGACGTTGTTGCTGCTGGCAAGTCGGTCAGTCGGCACAGCCATCGAGAACAAGGGGATGGTGAGTTGGTTAGTAAGCCGATTTAGTATACAGCTGACAGAATTGTCAGTTGCCCGTATATCGGAGCGTGATGTAGGTTTTCTTCGACAGTCTTCCGATTTTAGAAACGATATTTACGGAACGGGGTGTTTGCATGAGCACGGTAGAGTCGGAACAGAAACCTGAGGAAAAGTCTGAGCGCCAACCCGAGCGGCAGCCCGCGCAGCAACCGGAGCAGCAACCGGAGCAGCAGACCGAGCAACAACTCGAGCAACAACTCGAGCAACAACTCGAGCAACAACTCGAGCAACAACTCGAGCAACGGCCGAAGCAGAAATCAATACTTGATTGGCCGTGGCCAGTAATCGTATCGATAGTTGGATTTGCTTCTTTGGGTATTGCCTATTCGCTCGGCGACGCATACTACAACGCATATCTAAGGAAATTCTGGATCGAACCTAGTGCATTTCCAATTGACAAGGCGCAGCACCTCGTTTTGTCATTGTTCGGCGCATTGACCACGGTGGCTAGTGTTCAAGCTTGGCTCACGGCACACACGATTCACGTAATGGAATCCGTGTTGGTGATCATGATCGGTATTGTTGCTTGGGTCGTGATCGAAAAGGCTCTGATTTGGGCAGTTGAACGGGCGAGCAAACGAGCAGACGGGTCGACCAGATCGATCAAGCTTTGGCCGATCGCACTTCGATTCTTTACTATCCTTTTTTGGATATGGACGGCTGTTGGAATCGGATCGATTCTTGGTATGTCCTTTCCTACAGTTATGGCAATTCCATCTGTAATTGGGGAATTGGCCGGTGACGGAGTCGCCACAGATCAGATGCGCGATTTCTCTCTTGGGTGCTGGGTATCTCAAGCGAGATGTCAGACGGTGGTCAAAGGTGGTAAGGAAGTTGCCCGGGGCTACATCGTTGCGCAATCATCGACGCACATTGCGCTGTACTACGAAGGTAATACGGTACAGCTGGCTCTTGATGGTTCGGAAATTAAAACTGTCGAACGACCAAACTTCGACCAGGCAATCCCTCGTTGATACGGCGTATTCACTCAAAAGCTACTTTGCCCCGCCTAGTGCGGGGCTTTTCATTTGTGGGGGATGTTATGGCGAAAGACGCGCATCAAGGTGGGGCGGTAGCACCAGTGACGTACATCGATACCGAGTATCGCAGTCGCGTGATTGTGTTCCCAGATGGCTCTCAAGTCGCAGTGTTGGCGGGTAAGGCGACCGTAACGGAGCCGGCGCACATCCGGTACATGGACGACCACGCGGACTTCAGGCGCGTTGAGGCGAAGGTGGTGTGATGGTCGCGCTGGTTGGCATGTGTCGCCGTACGGGCCGGTTGATCGGCGGACTCGATCATCTGGTGCAGAGCGTCGCGGACATTCTGAGCACACGCAAGGGAACCCGTCGAGAGCGCCCCGACTACGGCTCGGATATCCCGGCGATGGTTGACTTGCCTGTCACGCGTGGATGGATATCGGCCGCGCAGGCCGAGTCCGCACGGGCAATCGGCCGGTGGGAGCCGCGCCTCGCGCTGGATCGCGTCAACGTGCTGTCGGTGGTGGACGGCAAAGTGACTTTTCGAATCGCCGGGCAGTACAACGGCGATGACGTTGTATTCGAGGTGACGACATGACAGTAATCGATCTGTCGGCGCTTGATCCGCCGGATCTCGTCGAAACGCTGGACTTCGAGGAAGCGTATCAGCGCAAGCTCGCGCACTTCAAGCGGATCTATCCGGATTGGACGGCCGCGCTTGAATCCGATCCGGTTGTGAAACTGCTGGAATTGGCGGCATACGAAGAAATTCGGTTTCGGGCGCGCGTGAATGACGCCGGTAGAGCGGTGTTGCTGGCCTACGCAACGGGTGCTGATCTGGAACACCTCGCGGTGCTCTGGAATTTGCAGAGGGAGATTGTTGATCCCGGTGATCCTGAGGCGCATCCGCCGATTCCTGAGACAGGCGAGCGCGACGAGCGCCTGCGATTGCGCACACAGATGGGGATCGAGCGATCGTCGACGGCCGGGCCGTTCGGCGCGTATCGGTCGCTCGCGATGGACGCGTCGCCGGACGTTGCCGACGTGCGCGTCGATCGCCCGGAGGGCGGGGTGGTGCGCGTGGTCGTGAAGTCTTACTCGAACGGTGGCGTGGCGAGTGCGGCATTGCTCGACACAGTGCGTCGCGCACTTTCGCCGGAAGATCGTCGGCCGTTGAACGACACGCTGCTGGTCGTTGCGGCCCGGCCCGTCAATTACACGATTGTTGCTGACGTGTACGTCGGGCAGGGACCGGATCCGGGTGTCGTGATCGCCGCGCGTCGGCAGGATCTGGATATCGCGGTCGCGGCAGGCGAAGCGCTACGCGTCGGCATGCCTCGCTCAGCGGTGACGGGAGCGCTGCATCCCAAATCTTCGGGCGTCGTGCGTGTCGATCTGAAGGCACCTGCTGCCGACGTCGTATGCGCGATCGACCAGTTCGCGCGGTGCACGTCGATCGTACTCAATCCAAAGGTGGCAGATGACGATTGAAGCGTTGTTGCCAACAAACCAGACGACTCTGGAAGCGGCGCTCGCGCAGGTGATGCGCCCGAGTGTCGACCCGGACGTGATCAGGACGCTCTGGGATGCGGATCGCTGCCCGGCTGCGTTCCTGCCGTGGCTCGCATGGTCGCTCGCAGTCGACGGGTGGGAGCTGGCGGAATCTGAAGACGCACGCCGAGGGCTGATCAAATCGTCGCTGGCGATCTACCAGAGGAAGGGCACGCCGTGGGCGATCCGCGAGATCGTGCGGCGGCTCGGCTTCGGCGCGATCGATATTCAGGAGGGGCGGCAGGTTAAGCGTCGGGACGGCTCGGTAAAGCGCAACGGTCGATATCTGTATGGCAGGTCATCCGCTTGGGCCGAGTACGTCGTGACGCTGAAGCAGCCAGTTACGCGAGATCAAGGCGAAAGCCTGAAGCGCGCGATAGAGCGCTACGCGCCGGCGCGCAGCTTGCTGGCGTGGCTAGATTTTTCTGAGGTCGCAATCCGGCACAACGGCGTCGCGACGCGCAACGGTCAATATACGCGAGGGGTAATCGGAACATGGCCGATTTGAAAGAAGAGAGTAAATGGGAGCCGGGAATTCGACAGTTCGAGACGTCGGACCCGGTGCAGGGCGGCCCGGACGGCGTCGACAACATCGCACTCAAGCAACTTGGCAACCGCACGCGCTACTTGAGGGACCGCGCGGATGCAGCCGACAAAGTTGCTTCGGGGCTTGGGACACGGGCGGAAGCGACAGACAAGAAGGTTGTTGATCTCACGACACGTGCCGATGCGGCCGACAAGAAGATCGGTGATCTCGCTAACGACAAGGTCGCGAAGGCCGGCGACACGCTGAAGGGTAAGCTGCTCGGCAAAGCCGGTGCAATCACACCGAACAACACGAACAATGCCGGCTTTGCGTTTGACAGAGATCCCGATACCGGGATGTTTTCGCCGGCCGATGGGCACCTGCAGCTCGGTACGCAGGGTGTGCCGTACATCGCGATGCTGACCGGTAACATGACGCTTGGTGCAGCAGGATGGCTGTCGTTTATCGCCGGTAAGACCGAGCGCGGTCGCATCACGTCGGAGGGCCGCTGGTTGGTCGGTGGAGCGGCGGATGATGGCTTAAGCACGATGCTTGTCCAGAATCCTGCGATCGGATATGCCGTCGTCGCGAAGCGGCCTGATATTGGCGGGCAGTACCTGGCGCTTGGTGCGGCTGCGGGCATTGGCAGCAGCCCGAAGGACAACACGCTCGCGAGCTATTCCGATCCGGGCGCAGCCAAGTCGCTGATCATTGCTGCGTCGACCGATGCCGCAAACACGGCTCCGACGAACGGTGCGCTCGGTATTCGATTCACGATTCTCGGCCTCACGCGGGCGCAGATCGGCCCGACGGGAAATCTGATCGTTGGCACGTCGGCGGCAGATCGGGAGACCGGAAGGTTTCAGGTGGTCGCCGATGCGACCGGCTATGCAATGGTCGCGTACCGTTCGGGGAATCAGGCTCAATTCATCGGTATCGGCGCAGCGCCGAACGGACCCGGTGGCGTGATTGACAACTACATTGATGCGTACTCGCAGACGGCGGGTGGCAAGATCCTGTATTTGAACTCGACCACCGACGCAAACAACACGACGCCGACCGGCGGTCGACTCGGGATCGGATTCAACATTCTCGGCAAAACGAAAATGTTGCTGAATCAGGCCGGACGGCTACTGATCGGTGATGTCGCCGATGACGGATCGAATCTGTTGCGGGTCGGAGGGGGCGCAACTTTCGCATCACGAGTTACGCTGACGTCGAAGCAGGGAAATATCGAAATGGGCAGTACCACCGAGGCAGGGACACCCTATATCGATTTTCACAGTTCCGGTGCGCCGCGTGACTTCGATGCCCGAATTATTGCCAAGGGCGGTGACGCAGCGGCAGATGGGACGGGGAACCTTCAGTATCTTGCCGGACGACACTCGTTTCTGATCGGCGCAACGGAGAAGGTAACGATCAATTCGTCCGGTCGCGTGCTGATTGGTGGCGTGGCGGACAACGGGTCTGCGCTGCTTCAGGTCGGTGGAACCGTGACGGCAACTGCGCCGCCGGCCGGCGACAACTCGAACAAGCTGATCACGTCGGCATGGTTTGCGGCGGCAGTCGCCAATGTGCAGATCGGGCAGATCGTATGGGAGGCCCGAACTGCGCCGCGCGCTGGATTCCTGAAGCTGAACGGTACTGAGCTGAAGAGGGCTGACTATCCGCTGTTGTGGGCCTACGCGCAGGCGAGTGGCGCGATCGTCGCGGACGGCGACTGGGGAAAGGGCCGGCACGGTTGCTTTTCCACGGGCGACGGCAACACAACGTTTCGACTGCCGGACCTGCGTGGTGAATTTATTCGCTGTTGGGATGACGCACGCGGTGCCGATGCGCGGCGTCAGATCGGGAGCTGGCAGGACAGTCAGAACCGCTCGCACGCGCACGGCGCGTCTGCCGCCGCTGTCGGCGATCACTCGCATACCGCATGGACCGATACACAAGGCTGGCACGGACACCACGGGTGGACAGGTGGTGCGGGCGGCCACAATCACAACAACGGCATCTTTAGTCGCATGCTTCGGCCGCCGTATGGTGGGTCGATGACGGGTTCGGACACGGCGGGCAGCGGTTCTGAGCAGGCAGTGGGCGTGGGCGATTCCGCGGACATTGTCGGTGTCGGCGATCACGCGCACGAATTCAATACGGAAGGGGCCGGCACGCACGGCCACAACGTCGGCATCGGCGCGGCCGGGGGGCACTCGCACACGATCAGCGTCGCGGCTGATGGCGGTAACGAAACCCGTCCGCGCAACGTTGCGCTGCTCGCCATGATTCGGGCTTATTAATTCGAGGTCAAACATGCTTTGCAATCAATACGACAATCAAACCGGGCGCTATATCGCGAGCTTTCTCGCGGAACGCGACCCGATGGATGCGAGTCGATATCTCGTGCCTGCCTTCTGCACGCTCACGCCTCTGCCGGAAGTACCGACTCGGTCCTGGCCTTTCTGGCAGGACGGCAAATGGATGATGCAGCCGGACTATCGCGGTGTCCGCCTGTATCGAACCGATACGGGCGAGCCGGGCGAGATCACGGTCGCGGGTATTAGCCCCGACGACGCGGGATTGACCGAGGTGCCGCGTCCGTCCGACGAATACTTCTGGAAAGATGGCGTATGGGTGCTCGATGAGGAGGTCGTCGCGGAACGTGTACGCGAAGCCGCGATGGCGGATTTCTACGCGCGCATGGAGAAAGCGCGTCAGCAGAATCTCGGGAAGTCCGACGCGCGTGTGACGGGGTTGCTGTCGGATATCGAAGCGGCGACGTTCGACGCGTGGGCGGCATATCAGGTCGCGCTCGTCGGCGTGGTCGATTTGCCGACGTTCCCGAACGACGTCGTGTGGCCGGCCGAGCCGGACCCGGCGGCGTTGCTTGCCAAGGTCGAGGCGGAGCGTGCGGAGAAAGCCGCGCGTGAGGCCGAGGAAGCCGCTCGTCGCGAGGAGGCCGGTGAGACGGCTCCGGAAGCTGAATCCGAGGTGCCTGCCGGCAGTGATAGCTCAAGCGGTACCGAGCCGCGCGTCGAGGTCGACGCAAAGTAACTTTCCCGGCGCATTCGTGCGCTGTCCCGTTTCGTAAGCCGCTCAGTCGAGCGGCTTTTTTCATTTCTGGAGATCCGCATGGCAGCGACTTCGTTTTTTCACGGTATCACGACGACCATCGTCGACAGCGGCCCGCGCACGATCGCGGTGCCGTCATCGTCAGTCGTTGGCCTGACCGACACCTATACGCCGGGCGCTGGATTGGCGCAGCCGAACGTACCTGTACAACTGACGAGCTATGGCGAAGCGGTGCGTGCATTCGGCGAAAAGAGCGCGATCGCCCGCTCGGCCCGTGCGATCTACGCCCAGAGCAGCGCGGTCGTCGTTGCAGTCGGCGTCGCATCCGTCACCGATGCGGCGCAGCTAACGTCGGCGATTGTGGGCGGTGTCACTGCAGGCGGTGTCCGCACCGGCATGCAAGCGCTGCTCGACGCAAAGTCGCTTTTCAATACGCAGCCGCGTCTGCTGATCGCGCCGGGCCACACGTCGAAGCAACCGGTTGCGACAGCCGCTGATTCTCTGGCCGGCAAGCTGCGCGCGGTCGCCGTGATCGACGGCCCGAACAGCGACGACGCGGCGGCAATTGCGTACGCGAAGAATTTCGGCAGCAAGCGCCTGTACATGGTCGACCCCGGCGCTAAGGCATGGGACACGGCGGCAAAGGCGCAGATTGCGCTGCCGGCGTCGGCATACGCGGCGGGTCTGTTCTGTCAGACCGACGCGAAGATCGGTTTCTGGGCATCGCCGTCGAACAAGGAGATCGTCGAGATCACGGGAACGGGGCGCCCGATCGAATATCTCGACGGCGACGAGACGTGCCGCGCGAACCTGCTCAACAACGCGAACATCACGACGATCATCCGAGACGGCGGCTTTCGCTTGTGGGGCAATCGCACGCTGTCGGCCGATCCCAAGTGGAAGTTCGTCACGCGTGTGCGTACGCTCGACATCGTCATGGATGCGGTGCAGGCCGGGCACAAGTGGGCGGTCGACCGTGGCATTACGGCGACCTACGTCAGCGACGTGACCGAGGGGCTGCAGGCGTTCATGCGCGATTTGAAGCGTCAGGGTGCAGTGATCAACTTCGAGGTCTACCCGGATCCGAATCTGAACACGGCGAGCCAGCTCGAAGACGGCAAGGTGTACTGGAACATTCGCTTTACGGATGTCCCGCCGGCCGAGAACCCGATTTTCCGCTTCGAGGTCACGAACCAGTGGCTGACCGAAGTGCTCGATAACCAGATCTAAGGGGCAGCGATGATTCCGGAAACTCTGTACAACTGCAACACGTTCGTCGACGGCCGTAGCTACGCGGGGCGTGCAACGAGCATGACGCCGCCGAAGCTGAAACTCAAGACGGACGACTTCCGCGCGGCTGGTATGGACGCTGCAGTCAAGGTCGATCAAGGCATGGAACCGCTCGAAGCGTCGTTCGCGATGGCGACGATGGAGTACGACGTGCTGAAGTTCTTCGGGCTGGTCGATCAGGGGGCGTTCAACGGCGTGTTTCGCGCTGTGTTCAAGGATCGCAGCGGCAACTCGAAGAGTGTTGTTGTGTATCTGCGCGGCATGCTCTACGAAGTCGATCCGGGCGAATGGAAGCCGGGCGACAAAGTCGATGCGAAGTTCAACGTATCGTGCGACTACTACAAGCTGGAGATCGACGGCGCGGTCGTGCACGAGATCGACATTTTCGCGTGCAAGCGCGTGATCAACGGTGTCGACCAACTCGCTGACATTCGCAAGAAGCTCGGCATGGCGTGACCGTCATTCGACGCTCACGTTGCACATCAAGCAGCAAAGCTACTTTACTCAATCAATGGCGAGCCGCCGGCTCGCCATTTTTCATTTCAGGAACCGCAATGGACAAGGTTACGGTCAAGCTCGACTATCCGATCAAGCTCAATGGTGTCGAGTGCGACACCTTCACGATGCGCCGGCCGAAGGTGCGCGACATGCGTGGTGCGCAGAAGCTCGCGCCGAACGATTCCGAAGAACAAGAGCTGATCCTCTTTGCGTCCCTCGCGGACATCGCACCGAGCGATCTCGATGCGATGGACATGGCCGATTACGAGCGCGTGCAGGACGCCTACTATTCCTTTCGATCCGTACGGAAAGCTGGACCGAAAGACGCTCAAGGCGCTGGCAAATCGGCTGTTGCGTGAGTTGGGCATGTCGCCGACGTCGATCGACGAGATGACGGTCGACGACATGCTCTGGTGGCTGACGGACTGAAGGGGCCGATATGGCGAAAGACCTAGCACTTGGCATCGTGATCGGCGGGGCGGTGTCGGCGACGTTCGGCAAGGCGATTACCGACACGTCGTCGAAGATCGACGCGATGAAGAAGCGGGCGAACGATTCGAGGCTCTGGCAGCGCCAGATCGGCGAGACGATGCGCCTGCAGGATGAGTTCCGCCGGCTGCACGCGACGGGCGACAGTGCGGCGGACGGCATTCGCCGCAAGCTTGATAGCAATCTGAAGTCGCTGCGTGATGCCGGCATCGAGGTCGACCGGCTCGATCGTGCGTATGCGCGGCTCGGCCGGACGACGCGGGGGCTGGATCTGAAGGCGTCAGGCTACGAGCGGCTGGCAGCCGGTCAGGAGGCCGGGCGCGGTGTGATCGGTGATGCAGTGAAGCTGACGGCGGCGGTCGCGGTGCCAGCGACGATTGCGGCGAACTATCAGGCGATCATTCGCGACATCGCGATCAAGGCCGGTATCGCACGCACGCAGGAAGAGGCCGCAATGGGTGTGCGCATCCGGCGCGACGCCGGGGCGAACGGTATCGGCCGCAACGAGCTGGCCGACGCCGTCAACCAGATGGTTGCCGGCGGCATGGATCTGGATCGGGCGCTCAACTTCGCGCCGCTGGTCGCGAAGTTCTCGATCGGACAGGGGGCAACGACGGTCGAGACCGCGAAGATGATCCAAGCGCTGCAGCAAAACGCGGAGATCGTCGACCCGAGCCAGATGGCTAAGGCGTTGGAGGCGATCGCGTATCTCGGCAAGGAAGGCTCTTTCGAATCGGTCGACATGGCGCGATGGTTCCCGGTGCTGCTCGCCGAGATGAAGAAGATCGGCATCACGGGACAAGACTCGGTGACGCAGCTCGGGGCGATGCTCCAGGTGCAGATGAAGACGGCGGGCAGCTCCGACGAGGCGGCGAACAACCTCAAAAACTGGTTCTCGAAGATCGGTTCCGGGGAGACCGAGCGCAACTACGCGAAGGCCGGCGTCGACTATCAGGCAAAGATGCGCGAGGCGATCGGCAAGGGCTGGTCGACGCTGGAAGCGTCGTTCGTGCTCGCACGCGCATACATCGAGCGCGTCGACCCGGCCAAGGCGAAGCAGCTCGCGACGGCGGCGAAGCAGTTCAATTCGGAAATGGACCCGGCCAAGCGTCAGGCGCAGATGGCCGCGTTCGCCGAGACGATGAAGACCGGCGACCTGTTCAACGACATGCAGGTCAAGGCGGCGCTGACGGCATACATGCAGAACGCGGAGCTGTACAGCAACCTGAAGCGCAACGCGCAGCAGGCGAGCGGCGAGATCCAGAAGGATCTGGAGGCGCGACGCGAGACGTCCAAACAGATCTGGAGCGAGGTCGGTCAGCGATGGGATGACGCGATGCGCAGCATCGGCGACGCGCTTCGTCCGATTACGGATCGCGTCGGTGAGGGCGCAAAGGCGCTCGGTAGCGGCATCCAGTCCGTTGCAGACGGCGCACCCAAGGCGACAGCGGCTGTCGTTGGCGTCGCCGGTGCTGTCCTCGCGCTGCGCGGCGCAAAGGCACTTTGGAGTATTGGCCGGGGCGCGGTCGACATCGCGCGCGGCACCTTGCTCGCGCGGGGCGGTCGAGCGGCTGCGGGGCGTGCTGGCGGTGCAGGTGGTGTCGTGGGCCGGGCGCTCGATGCACTCGGCGGGGCTGCGGGTGCTTCTGGCGGGGTGCAGCGTGTTTTCGTCGTGAACATGTCCGGCGGGGGCGTCGACGGTGGCGGTCTGGGCGATCTGATGGGGGGCGGACGTGCACGTCGTGCTGCACGTCGTGCGGCAGCTCGAGGTGGGCGGCTCGGTCGAGTCTTCAATGCCGGCCGTTCTCTGTTTGGCCGTGTCGCGCCGTATGCCGGGAAGCTCGCCGTCGCGGGCACGGTGCTGAAGTTGGGTCTCGCGGCGCGGGAAGCGTACGCCGTCGCGTCGAGCACCGATACCAGCAAGGAGAAGGCGAACCGCTTCGCGGGTATCGCGGGCAGCCTTGCCGGAGGTGTGATGGGCGCGAAGGTCGGCGCGATGATCGGGGCCATTGGCGGGCCGATCGGGTCGGCGGTGCTCGGTGTGATTGGTGGTGCCGTCGGCACGTTTGCCGGCGACAAGCTGTTCAGCACGATCTCGCGCAAGGTGCTGGATCGCAAGCCGGACGAGGCGCCAGCGAATGTCGCAGCACTCGCGAAAGCGAAGGCACTCGCGACAGACGGGGCGGCCGGCGTTGGAGCTCGACCGGGGCCGCGTATCGAGCAGCAGAACACCTTCGCCCCGGTCTTCCACGTGAAGATTGAAGCGAGCGATACGGACCTGGCTAACAAGTTCCTCGCGCAGGTCAGTCCGCAGTTGACGCGAATGATGGACGAGCACCAACGCAAGGCGAACAGTCGAACGGCCATGTTCGATTCGCCGCATATGTAACGGGAGGGCGAATGGATGTAATCCGACAGATCACAGGGGCGGCAACGCAGGCCGGAATCGCGACCGAGCGCGTGCGGCAGATGGTCCGCATATTCGATCGGAATCGCGCGGCGAGCATGTCGACGGTCGACATGCTGCAACGTCTCGCGACCGGCAATCTGAGCAGCGCAGCCCAGCTGCTGACGGGCGCGAAGGGCGCGCTGGCGGTGGCCGGCGATCTGTTCCCGCAGGTCGGCACGGTACTGCGCAGTTTCAATGCGACGCAGGCGTCGATCGGCTCGATTTTGAAGGCGGTCGAAGGCTCGAATTTCCCCCTTGTGCAGGCTGCCGCTGACAGCGTGAAGTCAGCACTCGGCGGGGCATGGAATCAGTTCAACGCGGCGGTCGGTCTGAAGGACTCGGCGGTGGTGGACGTCATCAAGTCGACCGGTGTCGGCTCGCTGCTGTCGGGACTGGTCGACGGCGCGACGTCGAGCACGCCGCACCTGATGTCGATGACGACCGACGCGGGCGACGCGTTCCATTTCAATCTTTCGACGGCCGCTCACGACAAGTTGCGTCGGGCGACGCGGTATCGCGTGGCATCGCAGGAGCGGCTGAACCGACAGGAGGCGCTGCAGGCGGTCAGTGAAGGGGGCGAGACGATCACGCTGTCTGGCGTCGTGTTCCCCTCGCTCGGGGCCGGCACGAAGCAGATCAACCGGCTGCGGGCGATCGGCGGACGCATGAAGCCCGTGCAGCTCACGACGGGCGACGGCGAGGTGCTCGGCCGGTGGCTGTTGCAGTCGATCGAGGAGGAGCAGGACGCGCTGCTCGTCGACGGCATTCCGCGCAAGCAAACTTTCTCGGTGGAGTTCGGCCGCTATGGCGAAGACTTTAAGAACGTCTGACGGCGACGTGCTCGACACGCTTTGCTTTCGGTACTACGGCACGTTGCAAGGAACGGTCGAGGCCGTGTACGAGGCGAATCCGGGGCTCGCGGCTCGGCCGCAGCCGTTCCCGGCCGGCGTCGAGATCCTGCTGCCGGATCTCGATGCGCCGCGTGTTGAATCGGTCCAGCTCTGGACGTAGCGAGGTGTGATGGAAGCGATTTTTCAGGTTATCGCGAACGGCTCGGATGTGACGAAGGTGATTCAGGATCGCGTGCTGGAGATCCGGGCGATCGACAAACCCGGTCTGGACGCTGACGAGTGCACGATCACGCTCGACGATCGCGACGGCCGCATCGAGTTTCCGCCGAAGGGTGCGACGTTGAAGGTGTCGATCGGGTGGGAGGGACAGGGGCTGGCGATGCTCGGCGAGTATGCCGTCGACGAGGTCGGCGTGCGCGGGCCGCCGGCCAGCGTCGTGATCCGGGGCAAGCCGGCGAATATGCGTGCGACGTCGAAGACGCAACGATACGGGAGCTGGTCGAACGCGAAGCTGGCCGACATCGTCGGCGACGTCGCGCGTCGTAACAAGTGGTCGACCGCGTGCGACGTCGACGTCATCGTGCCGCGCATCGACCAGTTCGGCGAGAGCGATCTGCACTTCATCACGCGCGTGGCTCGCCAGTACGGTGCGACGGCGACGGTCAAGGCCGGCAAGCTGATTGTCCTGCCGCGCGGCGGCGGCAAGAGCGCGAGCGGCAAGCCGCTGCCTGTCGTGACGCTCACGCCCGATGCGCTGCTCGACTATGACATCAACTTCCCCGACCGCGCGAGCTTCGCGGCCGTTCGCACGAAGGTGCACGATCGCAAGACGGGCAAGAAGATCGATCTCACGATCCCGAATCCGGATGCGCCGCCAGGTGCGTCCGCAGTGCATACCGAGCGGCATGCGTTCGCGAGTCCGGAGGCCGCGAAAGCTGGGGCGACGTCGCGATTGGCGACGCTCAATCGGCACACGTCGACGAGTCGCCTTACGATGCGCGGCCGCGCCGATCTGTCGGCCGAGAAGACGATCGCGCTGAAGGGGTTCAAGAAGGGAGTGGACGGTGAGTTTCTGATCGAGTCGGTCGAACACACATTCGCATCACGCGGATGGATCACGGTCGTGACATTGAATGGAGGGAACAAGGGGAAAGCGAAGGTCGGCCACGGGAAGAAGAAGGGCAAGAAGATCGATCTGGTGGTGCCGGCGCCGAAGTAACGCCGCGCGCTGTTCTTTGAAGGCCGCTCACGGGAAACCGGAGCGGCCTTTCTTTTTATCGGGCAAGGGGAACCGATGCAAGACCATGAAAAGACGATTCTGGAGCTGATCATCATGGGCGGTTTGATTGGCATCGCGAAGGTGTTGGTGGGTAACGAACATTTGACGTTCCGGCTCGTTGCAGGCCGTGCCGTGTTGGGTTCAGCGACGTCGATGGTCGCAGGCATTGCGCTATTGCAGATCCCGGATCTGCCGCCGATCGCGCTTCTCGGGATCGGCAGCGCATTCGGCATCGTCGGGTCGCAGTACCTGGAGGTGCTGCTGCGTAGGAAGGCAAAGCAACTTTTTGGGGGAAGCAAGAATGGGTAAGTACGACGGGGCGAAACTGAAGGCTGAACTGACGCGCGATGAGGATCGGCGCTATCGAATCTATACCGACACAGTCGGCAAGGTATCGGGAGGCATCGGCCGCAATCTGACCGACAAGGGGTTCCGCGATAACGAGATCGATCTGATGTACCAGAACGACATCGCAGAAACCGAGGCGTGGCTCGATCGCAATCTGTCGTGGTGGTCGTCGCTCGATCCGGTTCGCCAACGCGTGATGATGAACATGGCGTTCAACATGCAAGGGAAGCTGCTCGGGTTTCGCAAATTTCTCGCGGCGGCGCAACGTGGCGACTGGAACGGGGCGGCGACTGAAATGCTCGACAGCCTGTGGGCGCGGCAGGTCGGGGATCGTGCGAAGCGCCTTGCGTCGATGATGCGGAGCGGCGCATGACTTGGTTCGATCCGCGTGTGTGGCTCGCCGTCATCGTCGGTGTAATCGTCGGAGCAGCGGCAGGCTATTCGAAGGGGCAACGTGACGCGGACCAGTCCGCCAAGGTCTCTGATCAGGCCAAGCAGATCGACGAGCTGCGGGTCGAACGTGATGAATTTCGCCGCCGTCTGGTGGCACAACAGGGGGTCGCAACTGATGCTGCGAAAGAACGTGATCAGGCGGTCGCTGATGCGGCTGCTGCCGATGGTGCTGCTGTCAGCCTGCGCAAGCAAGTCGCCGCACTCGTTGTCGACGTCCGGCGTGCCGCCGCTTCGACCCGAAGCACGGCAACCGGCGACGCCCTCGATCTGCTTGCCGACGTGCTCGGCCGGACTGACGAGGCTGCGGGAGAGTTCGCGCGAATCGCTGACGAGCGCGGCATCGCCGGTCAACAGTGCGAGCGCAGTTACGACGCCTTGATCGGCGACGCGCAAACCAATCCGCCGCAGTAGCGTGGCAATCGAGGCCGGGCGGTCTCGAAAGAAACAGGGCGACCGGGGAAATGTTCGCGCATTGCCCCGGTCGCCTTTCCACTGTCTGAGCCAGTGAATCAGCCAAGGCCCTGCTTACCTACGTAGGCGGGCCGGATTCTACACCAAGTTTAAAAACGGCTTTCACAATGGCAAATCCCATCATTCCTTGGATCGGCGGAAAGCGCCGTCTTGCAGACCATCTCATTCCGCGCTTTCCGGCGCATGACTGCTACGTCGAAGTGTTCGCGGGTGGTGCAGCGCTGTACTTTCTGCGCCCTCCGGCAAAGGTTGAAGTGATCAACGACGTCAACGGTGAGCTGATCAACCTCTACCGTGTCGTACAGCATCACCTGGAGGAGTTCGTGCGCCAGTTCAAATGGGCTCTGACGAGCAGGCAGGTGTTCGAATGGCTGAAGCAGACGGTCCCGGAAACCCTTACCGATATCCAGCGTGCGGCACGGTTCTACTACCTGCAGAAAAGTTGCTTTGGCGGGAAGCTGGAGGGACAGACGTTCGGCACCGCGACGACAACGCCGCCCGGCCTGAACCTGTTGCGCATCGAGGAGGAGCTATCAGCGGCACACCTGCGGCTCGCGAACACGTTCGTGGAGCGGCTGGATTGGGCGGCCTGCATCGATCGATACGATCGGCCGCATACGCTCTTCTACCTGGACCCACCGTACTACGAGACGGAGGGGTACGGCGTTGCTTTCCCCTTCGGCGAGTACGAGAAGATGGCCGCAAAGCTGCGTGCGATCAAGGGACGCGCTATCGTGAGCCTCAACGACCATCCCGACATTCGGAGCGTGTTTGATGGGTTTCATATTGAGACGGTGCCAATCCAGTACACCGTCGGCGGAGGCGGAAGGGCCGCAGAACGAAACGAGCTGATCATCTTCAGTTGGGATTACGCGGCGCAGCCGGTGGGGCTGTTCTAACCGACGATGCCGGTGCGATCAATCGTACCGGCATCGCGTTCACGGGTTGGCGCAGGCCGGCAGCGTCAATCGAAGCGAGCGCTGTCAATCATGCGGCGGAGCTGGTCGAGTGCGAACGAGTCGGGATAGCCGTTCTTCTTCAATTCCAGCTCGGCGGCGCAGACCATTTTCTCCATGAGCCGCAGCGTCCGGCGGACGTGCACGACTTCCAACACAAAGCGCTGTTCGATCGTGAGCGCACGATTTTTCTTGTAGGGAGTCGCGCTCCACGCGTCGCGCAGCTCCGCCCATGTCAGGCGTTGGAATTCAGGCAACTTTGTTGCCTTGTCGGAGCCGGGATCGGGTTCGCCGGGGATGTCGTGGAGCCTGCATTTCATGGCTTCGCGAGCGCGCCACTCGTCAGAGAACGGAGCAACCGATGCGCGCGGATTGCCCATGCGTCCGGCCCGCATGATCTCCTTGTCAATCTTGTTTGACAGGCGGCGCAGCGGAGCTGCGTATTGCAGCTCGTCGGCACGATCGAGGTACGCGATCATTCTCGTGGCGTTGTCGGTAAGAGTGCCCATTTCGCGCAGCGTAATTCGCAGGTGTAGCACTTCGAGGATCAGGCGATGGACGTCGGCATACGTGCACGTGCGCCACCATTGCGACATAGCGTCAAACTGAGGAGGGTCGAATGGGGGCAAGATCATGATGCGAGCAAAGCACTGTATGGATATACAGTTTATCGCGGAGTAAGATGAGGCCGTCAAGTCTCAAAAATGGGGGCGGGCAGCCATTCGACATCGTCCAGCAGATCGTCGACAATCTGCACGCGCGTCGTGCAACGGCACGGCAGTCTCGCATTGCTCAAAGGATTTGGCGTATATCGAAGTCTTCGAACTGACGCACCGGAAACTGCCATGACCTATCCGAGCACCCCGTTCATTCTGTCGGCGATCGATCCGGATCTTCTGTATCCGTGCCTCGAGGTTCGATTCGAAACCGACGACCTGGATGCGCTGCGTCGGCTGGTCGACCCGGACGCCCCCGAGGATGCGGACCTCGACGACTACTATCTTCTGTCGCCAACACAGGTCGCCGCCGTATGCGACACCTTTGCGATCGAGTTTGAGCATGGTTCGCGCGATGCCATCATCTCGAAGTATGTCGATACTGGTGTTCGTATCCCTTACCTTGTCCATACAGGTTACGAGCTGGCTTTGATGGTGCAAGGGCGCAAACCATTCGGGTTCATCGAATTCAACAGCGAATGGTGGCCGTCGGTCCTACTGAAGGCTCGCTTTGACGAGTATGTGGCTCAAGGTGTCTTGCACTCGCACGAAATCATCGTTGATGCACCGGCCCGACCAGGCCGTCCAGCGCGTCGAATTGGGCAAATCCTGTATACGCTCAAAGGCGAGGAGTGGCGCATCCCAGCGCTGGAATTTTTCCGTCAGAACGTCAACCGGCGGGGCGACGGCTGCGAGAACATGGAGCGCCTGGAAGGTGCGTTGCTCGGTTACGAGCCGTGGCAAAACGACTGGTGGATCGACCATCTCGCGCGCAGTGGTAGCGGTCTTTACGGCGCGTCCAGTATCGTCAAGGTGGACCGGGCGCAATTCGACTGGCTCGTTCACGCTGGTTTCCGGGCGCTTCCGCCAGTCGATACACCGACATTCACCCTCTATTCGTCACACTGGTTGGATGAAGATGCCATGAAAGCGGCCATACGGGACGACCCGACGATCGAAGCGTTCGTGCAATTCAACGGTGGACAGGCTCAGATCCTGCACGCAGCTGATTTCCGCACCGCAGGCCCTTACGAGATCCCGGCAACATTGATTCCGTCGATAAACCGTCGCCTCTGGCGCCCGGTAAGGGTTTTGATCCGTCGAAGTGATTTCCTCGAAGCTGATTCGTAAGGAGGAATTCGGTCAGTTGTTGCCGGCGCACAGGCGCTGGCGAACGTTCATCATCGATTAGGTTTCGATGTCTAACGGTCGCTCGACAAGAGCGCCGGCGTAGGTCTTGGCGTAGCTATTGATCTGAAGCCTTGTCAGATAAGCCGCAGGTACTGCTGCATCATTGGAGTGGCGGCCGCAGGTGCTGCGGCGGGTTGCGTGCTCATGTGACAGGGAAAAGTTGCTTTGGCTGCCAGAGTTTACCAGTGGGCCGGACGCGGCTGGGCGAAGTTCGCCGTTTGGCCAGGTGCAGGGGGGGGAATTGGCAGCGACCGTGGTCAGTCCTAGCTCGCGGGCATGGCGCTGCGGGCGCAACCTGCAACGTAGTGCTAACCCCGACATGCCAATTGCGGTCGACAGTTTAGATTGTGACTGTGCGGGTTCGTTGATCGGATTTCGGACGTTCTGCCCAACTCCTCGATATGTCGACCGCAGACTCCTACATGAACGAATCGACCTACCGTATCGTTTTCGGCTTTGTCGTTATCTGCGGACCGTGACGGAGGACATATGACGCATGCCTTGTACGAATTGCTTCGAGACCTCGATGATCGCCGGCTCTTTTATACATTGGGCCGGCATCGCCCAGACACCATTCTGATCTCGATAACTGTGCCAGGTGAGCGTATCGAGATCGACGTATTCGACGATGGACGTATGGAGATGTCGCGTTTTTCCGGGGATGAGAGTGTAATTGACGACCCACAAACAATGTTAAAGGCCATCGAGGCGGCTTCCGAGTGAACGGGATTGGTCATGAGACGCAAAGCGCCCACTTTCCGTCGGTCGACGCCGCAACCTTCCAAACGACACGTCGCTACTTCGGACTATGGTTTGTGGCCATTTTCTACTCGTCAACGGCGTTCGCCAGTCCGAACGTTTGCACTTCAGACCAAGCTCGGAAGGCCGAGGCTGTTTCTGATGCCGCCACGTCGTGGAAGCAGTTGCATCGCCAATTTCGAAAGTTCGCAAATTGTGACGATGGGGCAGTCGCGGAGGGGTTCAGCGAATCGAACACTCGTTTGCTCGCAGATCACTGGGGCACCATTCAGCAGTTGAAACCCATGATCGTGTCGGACCCAGCTTTCCGCGCCTTCATTGTCCGGCATGTTGACACTACAGTCCCGGCAGAGAGGTTGCGGCGGATCGCCCGAAATGCGGGCAAACAATGCCCTGGAACTCTGAAGAACTTTTGCCGAGAGATTCGAGCAGCGGCCAACAAGTAAGTCGATCGACATCGAAATGCATGTGACCGAAGCCTAATCGATAGGCTGTTGATCCGGAAAAGCCTGAGCGTAGGTCTTGGCGTAGCTTTGTGCGCCGGGCCTTGTCAGATAATGTGCAGGTACTGCTGCATCATCAGGCGATGCAAGTTGCTTTTCAACCAAACGGTGGAATTGGGTGCCCAGAGGCACGAAAGCCCGCTGCGAGTGGGCTATCGTGCGTGCTACAGATTCGCTACAGCAAGGGGCGGAAGCCCTGCTGGACAAGCCTCGTGCTTATCATTCCACCCCCTGAACTACGGGGCGGAATACCAGGGCCGAGATCTCCGATGCCGTCCCTTTTCGGCCACAAACTGCCGGTCACATGCGCCGCCGGCAGGCCGCTCAGGCGTCGGCTCTGCTTCGCAACCGGCCATCTGATTGTCGCAAGGCGAGCGCTCGTTCAGTGGCCAGAAGGGACATCAATCTGAGCGGCCAACGACGCCCAGCTCTACCAAGCGGAGGCGTCTCCCCCGTTAATCCCTGTCACCTTGCCGGATTTCGTGCCATGACGACCCACGCCGCGCCGTTGATCAACACCGCACCTTCGCCGGGGAGGCTCGCGAAGGCGGCACGAACTGCGGCCGAGGCGCGGGCGCGGATGTCGTCGGGCTGATCAGCGAGCGCACGCGAGAGCGGGCCGACCTCAAGCGTCATCTTCACTGCGTCGTCGATCGCAGCGTCCCGTGTTTCGCCCTCTCCGAATGGGACGGCCGCGTCGAAGGGCGAGATAGCGATATCGGTAAAGCCGGCCGTCGTCAGGATGCGTGCCACGCGCTCCCGGTCGCCGAACGAAAACGGGCCGGGCGCTTCGGGATCGGGCAGCGCACTCGGCGGGAGGATGCCCTTGAGCGCGCCCACCGGCAGGCGCATCCAATCGTTCTCTGCCGCACCGCGCCAGCAGACGAAGGCGACCCGGCCGCCCGGCCGGAGTGCGCGTCGCATATGGGTAAACGCCGCTGTCGGATCGTCGAAGAACATCACGCCGAAACGCGAGAACAGGATATCGAACGCGCCCTCGGGCAGCTCTGCGCTGCTGGCGTCGGCCACCTGAAACAGGGCCGGCGTATCGTGTCGCGCCAGCGCGCGCGCTCGGTCGATCAGCGGTTCGGATATGTCCACGCCCAGCACTTGGCCCCCCGCGCCGACGCGGGCTGCCAGAGCCAGAGTCGACGCGCCCGCGCCGCAGCCGATGTCTAGCACGCGCTCGCCCGTCGCGGGCGCGGCGGCTTCGATCGCGGCCTGGCCGAACACCGCCACCAGAGCGTCGAGCCGGGCCTGGTTGGCGACCCAGCGCTCCCCGCTTTGACCATTCCAGTCACCCACCTGATCCGCACTTTGCTTTGCCATGTCATCTCCTTGACTCGACGATCCACCCATCACCGCGTCGATCTACGCCAACCTTTTCGAAGGCGGCGACGCAACAAGAGAAGGGAATCTGTGCTCTCAAACCACCATCGACTGCTGGGCGAAGATGCCCGCCATCGCGCCCTGCGAGGATGCCTGGGTAACCGATGGCAAGAAGGGCGTGGCGAGATCGCCAGCGGCGTAGATGCCGGGCATGCTGGTTTGGCGGCGCTCGTCAACCTTGAGAACGATGCCGGTGGGCGTATCCACCGTGGCGAGGCCCAGTGATTCATGCAGGCTTGCCGACGGCTTGTTGCGCGGATTGGCGAACAGGACGTCGACCGCCACGTTGCGACCGGTATCGAGATTGACGGTGGTGATATGGCCTTTCCGGTGGGCGACCTCGATGATCCGGCCATCGACGAGAGGTATGTTGCGGCGCGCCAGATCGGTCTGGATATCGGGCGCAATGTCATGCTCATCGGCGAAGACAGTCAACTTGTCAGTCCAATCGCGGAACAACTTGGCGGACTGGTACGACTGCGGGCTGGACCAGACGAGGCCCCAATGCTGGCCGGCAACTTCAAAGCCGTCGCAATAGGGGCAGGGCACAATGGACGTGCCCCAGCTTTCGGCAAAGCCCGGAACATCAGGCATCTGGTCGGCGACGCCATAGCTCAGGATCAAGCGGCGCGCCCTCAGGCTTTCGTGATCGTCAGTGACGACGCAGAAATCGTCGATGGCACCAGACACGCTCTCGGCCCGGGCATTGACGAGGCTGATCGTCGGATAGCGCGCCAGTTGCTGCCGCGCCTCGACCAGGATGTCCAGCGGCGGCTTGTGATCGTGGCCAAGCAGGCCATGCGAGTGGCCTGCAAAGCGGTTGCGCGGCCGGCCGGTATCGAGAACAGTGACCTTGCGGCGAGCACGGCCAAGCTGCAGGGCGGCGGCGAGGCCGGCAAAGCTGCCGCCGATGATGATGACGTCATTCATGGTGATGGGCTCCGTGTTGTGGAGGGAGGGTGGGCCGAGCGTGGTGTGCAATATCGTCCGGCGATACGCGCTTGAGACGGTCAGCGAGCACGGCTTCGGCATAAGCAAGACAGTTGCCCAAGGCTGCATTGACCCGCCCGACAATGCCGCTCGATATCGCCGAGCGGCCCGGGGAAACCTGCCCTTGGCTTGCACATTGCGATACTGTTTGGTATCGTAATGTGCAAATTTGAATACTGTCAAGTACTGGAATTGTCGTGACCGAAAATAACCAGGGCCGGCGCGGCCGGCCCGCCAACGAGGCGCTTCGCCAAACGATCGTCGGCGCTGCCTGCGAACTCTTTGTGGAATTGGGTTTTCAAGCGACGACCATGGACAAGGTTGCGCAGCGCGCGAAGATATCCAAACTCAGCATCTATCGGCACTTCGAGAACAAGGAGGCGCTGTTCAGCGCGGCCATGGCGGCCCACTGCCAGCAGTTTGCACCGCAGACCCTTACCGAAGGCATCGCCGGTTCGGCTGAAGATCAGCTCATGGCGGTGGGATCATCGCTGCTTCGCACGCTGTTGAGTCCGGACGTCCGCAGTGTCGAAGCCATGGTTCTGGCCGACAAGACGAATCAAAGGTCGTTAAGCAAGCTCCATTACGAAGCCGGGCCCGCCCATGTCATCGCCCAAATCGAGGCCGTGTTGCGTCAGTTGCACGCGAAAGCGATTCTGAACGTACCCGATGCTCACCGGTCCGCCCGCTTGTTTGGCGCGCTCTTCAAAGGATGCGATCTGCTGCTTATCGCTCGCTTCGACGAGGCGAGAGCAGAGGACGACAACGAAATCGAATCCTATTGCCGGTCGGCCGTCGCCATGTTCATCGCCGCGCACGGTGGCATCTAAAGGTGCGCTATCGAGGCTTGATGACGAACACGCAGTAGTTGCATACGATGACGTTTCGCTGGGTTTAAGAGTTGAGGCGAGCGGCAGAGCGGTCAATGTGGATGGTCAATTGCCACAACATATTGATTTTGTGAATGAGGTGACGGCCTGCAAAGCCGTTTAGGCTGAGTCGACTCCGACTCGCGCCTACGAAAAAGCCCGTTGCGAGCGGGCTTTTTCGCGTGCTTCGGATTTGCTACATCAGTGGTCGGGAGCCATCAATGGTGAGGCAGGAATGGCCGTCATCTTCCGATGAGGGGGCGGTCTTTCAAACGTCCGATAGCCAATTGTGACCGATAACTGAAATTGCTCTGGAAGAGATTGTCAAACGGACAAGCGACGATCGGCCGCTCATGGCCGGCAACCCAGACTGACCACTCCGGATCGTTGGCGGACGATCCTCAAAAGGGCGAACGTAGGCCTTGGCGTAAGTTTGTGCGCCGAGCCTTGTCAGATAAGGCGCAGGTATTGCTGCATCATTGGAGTGACGGATGCAGGTGCTGCGGTGGGTTGCATGCTCATGTGACCGGGAAAAGTTGCTTTGGCTGCCTGGGTTTACCAGCGGCAGTGACGACGAAGCGCGAAGTTCGCCGTTCGGCCAGTTTCCCACGGTCACGGTGGGCAAAGCCTGCACGACGCGGGGCCTTCTTCTGGCCGCAACATTCGGGTAATCATCCGTAATGACCCTCGTTTCCGATGTCCAGATGCGTATGTGGCGACCAGGCCCGCCAGGTTGTCGGGTATTCTTGCAACTCCAAGCCATAAAGAACACGCGGGGGAATTGTGACCAAGACCAAGGAAGACGTTACGAAAGAGGCACCCACCAATCAGCCGGAGCCGGAACCGTTGAAATGCGGAATCGTGATGCCAATTGCATCGATGGACGGCCTCCCTGCTGATCATTGGCTGGAAGTGAAATCGATCATCATCGATGCGGTAAGCACGATAGAATCGCCTAAATTCACCACTGCTTTGGTGAGCGAATCTGACGATGTTGGGGTAATCCACAAGAGGATTGTCCAAGGCGTCTATCAGGCAGACATCGTTGTCTGTGACGTTAGTGGAAAGAATCCTAACGTCCTGTTCGAGTTGGGTATGCGACTTGCGTTCGATAAACCAACCGTTATCATCAAGGATGATAAAACGGATTATATGTTTGACACCGGGGTAATCGAACACCTCACGTATCCGCGAGATCTTCGCTTCCAGCGCATTGTTGCATTCAAAGAAACCTTAGCTAAGAAAGTCCTGGCGACATATATTGCGGCTACGACCGATCAAGAACATTCGACCTTCTTAAAGAGTTTCGGGACATTCAAGGTCGCGCAATTGAACGAAAAGGAAGCCTCTGCAGAAACAGTTATGTTCGAAATGCTGGCCGATATGCAAAAGGAAATCCGGATTATGCGGCGGACGACCTTCAACAGCGGGTCTCGATATTTCGATTCGAAGTTCACCAGCATCGAAGAAATGTACGACCTGGTAGGCAGGGCAGAAGCTCTCATAAAATATAGTGGTCCCGATGCGTGGCGCGAACTCGAAACGATGCGAAACCCGCTGATTCAGTTATCCCGCAGTAAAAACCTCCCATCTTCGCTGCGAGAAAAGGTGGACGCATTAGTTGCTGCGATGAGCTCAACCAATATCCCGGCGAACGAGTCGGTGCACACCGATCACCAAAAGCAGTAAAGCCTGCCTCATGTCAGTTCACCGGCCGGTCCGGAAATATCGAGCGTGGGTTTTGGCGTAGCTTTCTGATCGACGCCTTGTCAGATAAGGCGCAGGTACTGCTGCATCATCGGACATTGCAACTTGCTTTGCAACTCGGCGGCGGAACCGATGCTCTGGAGCAAAAAAGCCCGCGGCGGGCGGGCTTTTTTACGTGCTACAAATTTGCTACAGCAGGGGGTGGGAGCCTTGCTGGACAAGCCTTGCGCTTATCATTCCATCCCCTGAACTACGTGAGGTAACGGCACTTCATCTGCGTGGCGTGGCGCGAGGTCGAGGTTATCCTCGGCCTCCCATTGCCCCGTCTTTCGATCGATATTCAACAGTCGCATTCCGCCCCGCTTCGTGACAAGCAGTAGCCCTATGGTGCCACTGCGCTTCCACCGATCAGCCGGCGCGTCGTCGAGTGGTGTGAAGCCGCGCTGGAACAGCACAATCTTCCGAAACGTATCCGCAACGAGCTGACGCGCTTTCAGGCGCGCGTCGTAGTCGAGTGCGAGAACCCCGTCAACGAGTTGCGCCCATGCGTCGGCGGCTGCAGGAATCTCGTGGGCGTTGCTCGCCGCGGTTTGATATTCGAGCGCTTCAATTTCCCGGCGCAGCTTTGCTTGTTCCTCTTCCAGCTCGCGCGCTCGGCGCATGAACGCGGCTGGCGCTGCGCCGTCATCCGATAGAAGCGCATCAGTTATGCGTTGGATCTGTGCTTCGATTTCGGCGTAGCGCTGTCGTGCTAGGGCGAGTTGCGTCACCCGGCGTGCTGCCCCATCGTCACCCTCGAGCAGGCGCGTCAGGTTGAACTGATCTGAGCAATAGCGCATCAGCGCGCGCTCAACGGTTTCCGTGTCACACGTGCCGCCGACCGGGCAGCCGGCATTGAACGTGGAGCCCGAGCACGAGAGGCGACGAACGATTTCCGAGCCGTTGGCGCGCTTCTTCGTGGAATTCTGCGACACCACTGCCATGCCACAATATCCGCATGTAGTGATCGTCAACCCCGTCACGATGCTCGGAATCTCCCCCTTTCCTTTCCGGCGTCCGCGTTCGCTCATCGAATCCTGCAGGGTCGCAAATTCCTCGTCAGTCAGGAGGGCAGGGTAGTAGCCGGATAGTCTGAATTCTTCGCCGTCCACAGTGAGCGACTTTTCGCCGATCAGGGCGCGATTCCTGACGATCCGGTACATGTGCGTCGAATAGTTGCCGGCGTTGCTGACGTACAACTCGCGCTCCGATAGGATGCGTGCGATCTCCATCGCGCCGTGGCCAGCGAAAAACAAATCGATCATCGTCCTTATCGCCAGCGCGCGTTCGGGATAGAGTTCGAACGCTCCATCTTCCCGCTGCTGTACCCAGTGCGGATCTTTCCCATTGCGCACAATGCCGCGCCACGTCCCGGCTATCCATCCTTCGCATTGCCGGCGGATTGCCGCCTTTACGCGCTTGCTCTTCGTGTCCGATTCTTCGTGCGCGCGGATCATCACCAGCAGGCTGTACACGAGGTCCATCGGCTGCGCCTTTAGGCGCTCGCGGTTGTACTCGCGGCCGTCGCTCGCGGTAACGACTGTGATGCCAGCGTTAATGATTTGCGCGAGCTGAGCCTGCGCCTGAATCGGCTCGGCGCGGCTCAGCCGGTCAAGGCCTTCAACGACCAGCACGGAGCCTGATTGAATGCGGCCATCTTCGACTGCCCGCAGAAAGACCCCAAGCGCGCCTTGCTTGATGTGGCGCTGGTGGAACGCCGAGAGCCCCTCGTCGCGTAACGACAGCGCAGCGTCGAGTTGCATGTCGTGTTCTGCTGCCCACCGCGACGCATACTCCATCTGCCGCTCGGCGCTGCTGCCGGCGGCCTGCTTCGGGTCGGAGAAGCGGAGGTAGCTGTATACCTTGCCCTTCAGTTTCTTCGCCATTGCGAGTTACCGCGTGGCGATGGCGATAGCTGCACCTGCCATCGCGGCGGCACTGGTGCGGTTCGCGATCTTGATCGCGCGCCGCGTGAGAATGAACTTGCGCACGCGAATCGCGACGAACGCCCACGCGCAGTCGGCAGTGATTAGGACGGCCAGCATTGTGGCGACGAGCTCGGCCCAGCCAACCGTGGTGACGTGCGACAGGTCAATGATGGTCGGCAGGAGCGCGAGGTAGAAGAGAACAATCTTGGGATTTCCAAGGGTAACTAGGGTGCCGGCCATGAACATGCGCCAGCCCGAGCGACCGCGCGGAATATCGTCGGTCGGCGCGTCGCCCGGAGCGGTCCACATCTTCCACGCGAGGAACAGCAGGTAGGCGACGCCCGCGATCTTCAAAATGAAGAAGCCGGGCGCGAACGTGTGCGCGATGACGGCCAGACCCGCGACCGCGCACGTCAGCCAGATCGCCTCACCAATCCACATCGCCGCGAGGAAGGGCAGCACATCGCGAAACCCGTTCGTCAGTACGCGCGCGACGAGCGCGGCGACGCTTGGGCCGGGCGTGCCGGCGAGGACGAATAGGGCGAGGGCGAATGCGGCGAGGCTGGCTGCTGACATGAACGATCTGGTCCGAAGGTGCGTAAACTAAGGCTCTACGCGGTTACTTGGTAAATGTATTTTGCCTAACGTTCGGGTTACCGAGCGTGACCAGCGTGCCCGCGACGAACATGCGCCACGGCGACTGGCCGCGCGGCAGGTCGCCGGCCTTCGTGTCGGTCGGCGCGGTCCACATCTTCCACGCGAGAAACAGCAGGTACGCGACACCGAGCAACTTCAGCACGAGCAGGCCCGTCGCGAACGTGCGCGCGAACGCGGACAGCCCGGCAACCGCCAGCGTGAGCCACAGCGCCTCGCCGATCCACATCGCGGCGAGGAACGGCAGCACGTCGCGCACCCCGTTCGTCAGCACGCGCGCGACGAGCGCGGCGACGCTCGGGCCGGGCGTGCCGGCGGTGACGAGCAGGGCGATGGCGAACACGGCGAGCGCGGACAGCGTCATGACGGACCTCGTGGGCAGGGCGTTCGAAACGTATGAAGTTTCGATTATAGTGACGGCCGTTCCCGCCTGCCTACCTCGTCGTGATGACAGTATCGATCCGGATTCGTCCCGCCACGCGGGAAGACGCGGCCGCGATGGCCGCCGTGGAAGTGGCCGCCGCCCAGCGCTTTCGTGACATCGGCATGCCCGACATCGCCGAAGGCGAGCCGACCGATGCGGCCGACGTGCGCATGCGCATCGACGACGGTCGCGCGTATGTCGCGACGGACGAAGCGGGGACGTGCGTGGGCTTTGCGTTCTACCGGCTGCTCGATGCGCGGCGGTTTTATCTGGAGGAGCTGGATGTCGCGCCGTCGCACGCGGGGCAGCGGATCGGCGCGCGCCTGATCGAACGGATCATGACGCGCGCCGCGCAAGACGGCATCGCACAGGTCGTGCTGTCGACGTTCCGCGACGCGCCATGGAACGCGCCGTACTACGCGCGCCTCGGCTTCGACATCATCGACGACGCATCGCTCGACGACACGCTGCGCGCGATTCGCGCGCATCACGTGGCACGCGGGCTCGACGAGACGCAGCGCGTGTTCATGCGCGCTCACGTGCGCGCATGAACGCGTCGCCGCCCGTCAGGCCGCGTCGCTGAGCGCCGGGTAGTCGGTGTAGCCCGTTTCGCCTTCGGCGTAGAACGTCTCCGGCACCGGCTTGTTCAGCGGTGCGCCGAGTTCGAGGCGGCGCGGCAGGTCCGGGTTCGCGATGAACAGCTTGCCCCACGCGATCGCGTCGGCGTGACCGCTCGCGAGCGTTTCCTGTGCCGATTCGAGCGTGAATTGCTCGTTTGCGATCAGCGGGCCGCCGAACGCCTCCTTCAGACGCGGGCTCAGTTGGTCGCCCGAATACGATTCACGCGTGAAGATGAACGCGATCTTGCGGCGGCCGAGTTCGCGCGCGACGTAACCGAACGTCGCGGCCGGGTCGGAATCGCCCATCGTATGCGCGTCGCCGCGCGGCGCGAGATGCACGCCGACACGGCCCGCACCCCACACGTCGATCGCCGCGTCGACCACTTCGAGCAGCAGGCGCGCGCGGTTCTCGATCGGGCCGCCGTACGCGTCGGTGCGGTGGTTGGTGCTGTCCTGCAGGAACTGGTCGAGCAGGTAGCCGTTCGCGCCGTGGATCTCGACGCCGTCGAAGCCGGCCTTCTTCGCGTTTTCAGCGCCCTTGCGGTATGCGGCGACGATGCCCGGAATTTCATCCAGTTCGAGCGCGCGCGGCGTCACGAACGGTCGCGGCGGCCGCACGAGGCTCACGTGACCGCCGGCGGCGATCGCGCTCGGCGCGACCGGCAGGTCGCCGTTCAAGAACACCGGGTCCGAAATCCGGCCGACGTGCCAGAGCTGCAGCACGATGCGGCCGCCGGCCGCGTGCACGGCCTGCGTCACGCGCTTCCAGCCTTCCACCTGCTCGTCGGACCAGATGCCCGGCGTGTCCGCGTAGCCGACGCCCTGCGGCGTGACCGAGGTTGCTTCGCTGATGATGAGGCCGGCCGATGCGCGCTCGGCGTAATAGCGGGCCATCAGGTCGTTGGGCACGCGCGCGCTGCCTGCGCGGGCACGGGTGAGCGGCGCCATCACGACGCGGTTCGGCAGGGTCAGGTCGCCGAGGGTAACGGGATCGAACAGAATGGGCATGGCAGATAACCTTTTCAGAAAGGCGGGATTACCGCCGCGTCGTGCGCGGCGTGCGGCCCGCATGGCCTGGGTCAGAGTTCACGGCGCAGGGCGTCGAGAAATGCATCGATGACGGCCTCGTTGCGCCGGAAGAACGCCCACTGGCCGATCCGCGTCGACGTCACGAGCCCCGCGCGCTGCAGCGTCGCGAGGTGCGCGGAGACGGTCGACTGCGACAGCCCGCAGCGCGCGTCGATCTGCCCGGCACAGACGCCGTGGTCGTACGGCAGCGTCTGCTCCGGGAAATGCGCGCCCGGCGTTTTCAGCCAGACGAGGATTTCCCGGCGCACGGGGTTCGAAAGCGCTTTCAGGATCGCGTCGATGTCGAGTTCGGTCGGCATGGAAGGGTGTGGTGTTTGGGGCGTTCGTCCGGAAAACCGGTGCAAATAGGTATCGTCGATGGGCGAATCATATATCGGAAAATTACGATACGCACGAAGGCACTGATGGAAGTGGGGTTGTTCATCGGTCGTGGCATCAGCGAATCACGCGCCCCCGTATTGCGCGAACAGCCAACGGCGCATGGCCTCGAGCGCTTCCGAATCGGCATTGGCCTGCGGAAAGACGACGTAAAACCCGAGCGACATCGGAAACGAAAAATCGAACACGCGGCGCAACCGGCCTTCCGCGATATCGCGTTCGACGAGCGGCTCGCTGGTCAGCGCGATGCCTTGACCCGCGACGGCGGCGTCGATGGCGAGCAGCGACTGGCTGAACCGCGGCCCTTTCGTGGGATCGGTCTGCCCCTTTCCGCCGAGCTTCTCGATGAACTCCGGCCACAGGTCGTGCGCGTCGTGCAACAGCGCATGCTTCGACAAGTCTGCGGGTGTGCGGATCGGCGGGCCGCTTTCGAGCAGTTTCGGGCTGGCGACGGCGAAGATGTCGAGTGGAAACAGCAATTCCGCGACCAGGCCGGCCGGGAACGCGGGCTTGCCGAGCCGGATCGCGATGTCGACGCCGTCGGCCCGGAACGACGCAAGGCGCTCGTCGGCGATGACGCGAACCTCGATGTCGGGGTGCAGGCGACCGAAGTCCGACAGGCGCGGGATCAGCCACTTCGACGCGAACGACGGCGTCGTGCTGACCGTCAGGACCATGGGACGCTGGCCCAGTGCGTCCGTGGCATCGGCGATTATCTGCAGCGCGCGCTGGACCGACGAAAAGTACTCGAGCCCTTCGCGCGTCAGCGCCAGCCCCCTGGGCAGCCGCCGGAACAGCTGAATCTCCACGACGTCCTCCAGATGCCTGACCTGCTGCGCCACCGCGCCCTGGGTCACGCCGAGTTCGTCGGCGGCCAGCCGGAAATTGAGGTGGCGCGCGGCGGCCTCGAACGCGCGAAGCGCATTGAGCGGCGGGAGGCGACGGGTACGCGACAGAGCCTTCATGCAGTAGAAAATCTACAGTGTGTGTGGAGAAATCATCGTTCGACAAGGCGATTATAGAGTCCTAGAGTGGCGCTTCAGGACGACGATCGCGGCGTTGAGCCGACCTATTCGGGAGAACAGCATGACTGTAGAGAAAGTGGCATTGGTGACGGCGGCGGGCAAGGGCATGGGCGCGGCGATCGCGCGGGATCTTGCGAGCAACGGTTATCGCGTCTCGCTGATGTCGCCGTCCGGCAGCGCGGTCGAGCTTGCCGGGGAACTCGGCGGTTTGGGTATGGCGGGATCCGTCACCGACGACGCCGACATCGAGCGTTTCGTGAACGGGACGCTCGCGAAGTACGGCCGCATCGACGCGGTCGTCAACAACACCGGGCATCCGCCGAAGGGCGACCTGCTCGCCATCGAGGACGACAAGTGGCACGAAGGGCTCGACCTGATCGTGCTCAACGTCGTTCGCGTGCTGCGCCGGGTGACGCCCGTGTTCCTGAAGCAGGGCGGCGGCGCGGTGGTCAACATTTCGAGCTTCGCGGCCGACGCGCCCGAGCAGGCGATGCCGGTGTCGTCCGCGCTGCGTGCGGCGCTGAGTTCCGTCACGCGGCTGTACGCCGATCGGTATGCGAAGGACAACATCCGCATCAATTCGGTGCTGCCCGGCTTCATCGACAGCTGGCCGGCGACGCCCGAGATCGTCGCCCGCATTCCGGCCGGCCGCTTCGGCAGGACGCAGGAGATCGCGCAGACCGTGACGTTCCTGCTGTCGGAAGGCGCCGGCTACATCACCGGGCAGAACATTCGCGTCGACGGCGGGATCGTGCGCGCGCTGTAAGCGGAAGGCGCCGCGCGACGCCAGGCATCAGTTGTGCCGCTCGCCGATCCGGTTTTCTTCCGGACTCCAGACGCTGAGCCCTTCCGTCGGGTCCATCGGCAGATCCCAGGGCCGCGCGGCGATCGCCTGCATCGTCGCGTCGAACCCGGCCTGCCGGCGGGCCGCGATGCCGGCGGGTGTGAAATCGATGTCCTTCCACTGATCGTCGCCGTCGAGCCGGGGCGCCGCGAGCTTGATCACGTGCATCGTGGTCTGGCAGCCCCATGCGGCGAGTGCTTTCACATCGGCCGACGTGCGCTCCGCCTCCGGCAGCCGCATGACCAGTTCCCGGATCACGTGGCGCAGCCGGTGAATCTGCTGCTGCCGCGCGATGTTGCTGTCCGTGCGGCTCGCGTACTGGATGTCCTTCTGCCGCTCCGACACCTGCCAGATGCTTTGCGGCTCCGGCCCGACCGGATTCCACATCTGCACCGAGAAGATGATCGAGCTGCGACGCGGCGCGTCGTCCAGCACGACCTCGACCGGCGTATTCGAGTAGATGCCGCCGTCCCAGTAGGGCGTGCCGTCGACCCGCACGGCCGGGAACGCGGGCGGCAGCGCGCCCGAGCTCATCACATGATCGATGCCGAGCGGCCGGTCGCGCGAATCGAAATAACGCATCGTGCCCGTGCACGCGTTGACCGCGCCGACGGTCAGTCGTGGCCGGCCCGCGTTCAGCAGGTCGAGATCGACGAGCGACGCAAGCGTGTCGCGCAGCGGCTCGACCACGTAGTAAGACGCACGCTCGACGCCGACCCGCGCCAGCGGCCCGAGCCAGGCGGCGGGATTCGGCCGGAAGAATCCCGGGAGGCCCGCGCCGATGACCGCGAGTTCCGAGCCGATCTTGTCCCAGCTCGTCGGGAAGCCCGGCACGTTCACGGCGGGCCGTTCGGTGACGTGTCGCCAGAATTCGGCCATTCGTTGCGCGCGGTGTCCGGGCGCGTTGCCGGCGATCAGCGCCGCGTTGATCGCGCCGATCGACGTGCCGATGACCCAGTCGGGCTGAATGCCCGCCGCCTCAATCGCCTCGAATACGCCGAGCTGGTAGGCACCCAGCGCGCCGCCGCCCTGGAGCACGAGCACGACCTGGCCCGGCAGTTTCGGATGTGCGGGTTGACTTGCCGTCATCGCTTGCCTCGTGTTCGGTGACGGCCGGCGGGGGCCGGCCGGATGGAACCAGTGTAGGCGATCGTCGGGCCGCATCCGTGGCGTCGGATGTTCGCGGGGCGCTGCGGCGCGCCGCGTCATTCCACGGTGATGGTCTCCTTCATGTACGGATGAATCCCGCAGAACACCTTGTAGACCCCCGGCTTGTCGAAACGGAACGAGTAGGTCTCGTCCTGGTCGAGCGCTTTCGAGTGGAAGATGCCCGCGTCGTTGACGACGGTATGCGGCTCCGCGTCGAGGTTTTTCCACGTGACCGTCGTGCCGGCCTTGATCGTGGTCGACATCGGCGAAAACATGAAATTGCGGATCGTCACGAGCGGGCCGGCCGGGGTCTGCGCGAACGCGGCGAGCGGCGTGCCGACGGCGGCCGCGCTCAGGATCAGCGCGGCCGTCAGCGTCGAGGGCTTCAGGAAGGTCATGTCGGTCTCCTTGTGTATCGGCATTAGGCCAGCGTCGTGTCGTGCAGCGACGCAGCGACGGGATGGCCGGCGAAGTCGACGGTCGTCACGCCGAGCATCGCGGGCAGCCGGTCGCGCGGCACCGTGAGCGGCACCGGGCCCGGGCCGTTGCCGGCGGTCGGCTGCGGGAACGCGGTGGAACGCGCGGTGTGGAACGTCACGTTGCCCTCGACCTTCGACACGATCTGGTGGATGTGCCCGTTCAGCACGGTGACCGAGCCGAAGCGGCGCAGCAGCGCCATCGTCTGCGGCGCGTCGCCGGTGCCCCAGCCCCACGGCTCGTAGATGGTCCACATTGGCATGTGCGAGAACACGACGATCGGCGTGCTCGATGATTGCCCCTTCAGATCCTGCGCGAGCCACGCGAGCTGTTCGTCGCCGAAGCTGCCGATCCCGTTGGGCTTGAAATGCATCACGTTGACGAGTGCGACGAAGTGCACGCCCGCGTGATCGAAGCTGTAGTAGCCACGGTTGTCGGAAGCCTTGCCGAACCGGCTGAAATATTCGGCGCCCGAACCGTCGGTCACGTCGTGTTCGCCGGGCACCGTGTGCAACTCGGGCACGCGCAGCGCGGACAGCAGTTGCGACGCGTGGTCGAATTCTTCCGCCTTGGACAGGTGCGTGATGTCGCCGGTATGGATCGCGAGCGCGGGCGCGGCAGGCATCCCGTTCACCAGATCGATCGTCTGCCGCAGCGTGGCCGCGACGTCGGGATTCGCGTCCTTGTTGAAGCCGATGTGCGTGTCGCTGATCTGCACGAACAGCGGCCGGCCCGCATTCGCGGGGAGTGCGGCGCCGCTTTGCGCGAGCGCGAGATCGAACGGTGTCAGGATGCCGCCCGACAGCGTAAACAGCGTGCCGAGGCCGCCGAACGCCATGCATTGCAGGGCCTTGCGGCGCGACGGGCGGATGGGAGTCGATGAAGACATGTAAGCCTCGCATTCGTATGACGGAACCGGACGGCCGGATCGTCCTGGAGTTTGCCGGCGCCTTCGCATTCCATACCGATGCGGCGACGGATTTATTCCCGCTTCTTTGCGAGGCCTGACGCGGGCGTTCGATGCTTGCTGATCGCTGATGGAGCGCTGATGGATGGCCCGTCAATGTCCTGTAAGTGACACGTCACGTTTGCGTCATGTTCGCCCGATAGCCTGCGACACCGAATCATCTATCCGGAGCCCCTCATGCCGAATCCCGCGGCAACGGAAACCAGCGGTGCGGGCGGTCGGAGCACGCGCACCATCAGTCTCGCGTCGTTCTTTCCGATCGTTGCCTGCGGCATCGTCCACGTCGGCGTTCACCCGAGCGCGGATCCCGGTCTGGTCAAGGAAAGTTCGGTCCTGCCGATCGTGCTGCTCTTCGTCGCGCAGTCGGCGGCACTGTACTGGGCGCTCCACAAGCTGTTCTGAGCCGCACCGGCCGATGCCATACCCGGCCGCGCGGCACGCGGCCGGTCCCATCGATTTTCAATTCGACCAAGACGCTACCGATGGATATCCGCTTCTTCGATCCGAATCGCACCGCCAACGCGTCCGCGTGGCGCGTGCTTCCCAACCGCTGGGATGCGGTCGCGTTTCCGCTGATGATCGGCATACTCGCGATGGCGATCGTCGGCTTTCACGAGACGATGGCGCCGATCGCGACCCTGCAGACGCAGAAGATCTCGCTCGATCCGTCGAACCTGCCCGAATACGCGTTGCGCACCACGCTGCGGATGCTCGCCGCGATGATCGCGTCGCTCGCGTTCACGCTGGTCTACGGCACGCTCGCCGCGAAAAGCCGCCGCGCCGGCATGGTGCTGATCCCGATCCTCGACATCCTGCAGTCGGTGCCGGTGCTCGGCTATATCTCGTTTACGGTGACGTTCTTCCTCGCGCTGTTCCCGGGCCGCGTGCTCGGGGCCGAGCTCGCGGCGATCTTCGCGATCTTCACGAGCCAGGCGTGGAACATGACGTTCAGCTTCTACCAGTCGCTGCGCACGGTGCCGCGCGACCTGAGCGAAGTGTCGCGCGGCTTCCACCTGACGTCGTGGCAGCGCTTCTGGAAGCTCGAGGTGCCGTTCTCGATGCCGGGGCTGATCTGGAACATGATGATGTCGATGTCGGGCGGCTGGTTCTTCGTCGTGGCGTCGGAGGCGATCACCGTCGGCAACCAGACCATCACGCTGCCCGGGATCGGCGCATACCTCGCGCAAGCCATCTCGGACAAGAACATCGGCGCGGTCGGCTGGGTAATCGTTGCGATGTCGGTCGTGATCCTGGCCTATGACCAGTTCCTGTTCCGCCCGCTCGTCGCATGGGCCGACAAGTTCCGGATGGAGAACACCGCGTCGGGCGACGCGCCGCAATCCTGGCTGCTCGACATGATGCGCCGCACGCACCTGATTCATCAGTTGCTCGTGCCGGCCGGCTGGCTGCTGTCGCAGGCCGCGCGGATTCCGCTGCGCGTGCCGTCGTTCGGCGGTATCGGCGCGCGTGGCGCAGCGAGCCATCGCCCGTCGCGCATCGGCGACATCGTGTGGGGCGCATTCGTGATCGTGCTGACCGCGTACGTCGCGTGGCGCGTCGTCAGCTTCGTCGCGACCGGCGTGACGATGAGCGAGGTCGGCCACGTGCTGATGCTCGGGCTGATCACGCTGCTGCGCGTGATCGTGCTGATCGCGATCGCTTCGGTGATCTGGGTGCCGCTCGGCGTGCTGATCGGGCTGCGCCCCGCGCTGGCCGAGAAGATCCAGCCGCTCGCGCAATTCCTTGCCGCGTTTCCGGCGAACCTGCTGTTTCCGGTGTTCGTGATCGTGATCGTCCACTTCCATCTGAACGCGGACATCTGGCTGTCGCCGCTGATCGTGCTCGGCACGCAGTGGTACATCCTGTTCAACGTGATCGCCGGCGCGATGTCCTATCCGAACGACTACAAGGAAGCGACGAAGAATTTCCGCATCCGCGGCTGGCAGTGGTGGCGCCAGGCGATCCTGCCCGGCATCTTCCCGTATTACGTGACCGGCGCGATCACCGCATCGGGCGGCGCGTGGAACGCGAGCATCGTGTCCGAGTTCGTGCAGTGGGGCGACACGAAGGTCGTCGCGCACGGCCTCGGCTCGTATATCGCACAGACGACCGCCGCCGGCGACTTCCCGAAGATCATCCTGGGCATCGCGGTGATGTCCCTGTTCGTTACCCTGTTCAACCGCCTGCTGTGGCGTCCGATGTACGCCTATGCGGAATCCCGGCTCCGTCTCGATTGAGAGTAAGCGCGATGCAAAATTCGACCGTAATCAACGCCCCGGCCCAGACGTCCCAGCCGCTTCAGCCGCCGCGCCTCGGTGAGGAAATCCTGCGCGTGGATCACGTCTGCCGCGGCTTCAACAAGACGCAGGGCGAACTGCTCGTGCTCGACGACGCGAACCTGTCGCTGCGCGAAGGCGAGATCGTCGGGCTGCTCGGCCGTTCGGGCTCGGGCAAGTCCACGCTGCTGCGGATCATCGCGGGGCTGATCGAGCCGACCGGCGGTGAAGTGACCTATCTCGGCAAGCCGCTGACCGGCCCGGCCGAAGGCGTCGCGATGGTGTTCCAGACCTTCGCGCTGTTTCCGTGGCTCACCGTGCTGCAGAACGTGGAAGCCGGGCTGGAAGCGCTCGGCGTCGGCGCACGCGAGCGGCGCGAACGCGCGCTCGCCGCGATCGACCTGATCGGTCTCGACGGCTTCGAGAACGCCTACCCGCGTGAGCTGTCGGGCGGCATGCGTCAGCGCGTGGGCTTCGCGCGCGCGCTCGTGGTCGACCCGACGATCCTGCTGATGGACGAGCCGTTCTCGGCACTCGACGTGCTGACGGCCGAAACGCTGCGTACCGACCTGCTCGACCTGTGGACGCAAGGCCGGATGCCGATCAAGTCGGTGCTGATCGTCACGCACAACATCGAGGAAGCGGTGTTCATGTGCGACCGGATTCTCGTGCTGTCGTCGAACCCGGGTCGTGTGATCGCCGAGATCAAGGTGCCGTTCAAGCATCCGCGCAACCGGCTGGATCCCGATTTCCGCAAGCTCGTCGACGACATCTACGCGAAGATGACCGCGCGCCAGACCGGCGAGGCGACGAAGAAGGGGCTCGAGCTCGGCAGCTGGATGCCGCGCGTGTCCACCAACCTGATGGCCGGCCTGATCGAGACGCTCGCGATGGCGCCGTATCACGGTCGCGCCGACATGCCCGAAATCGCACGCACGCTGCATCTGGAAGTGGACGAACTGTTTCCGATCGCCGAAGTGCTGCAGTACCTCGGTTTTGCGGACGTGCGCGAAGGCGACGTGTTCCTGACGCCGCCCGCGCGCGTGTTCGCGGAATTCGGCACGCAGGAGCGCAAGCTGATGTTCGCGGATCACCTGCTGAAGCACGTGCCGCTCGCCGCGCGGATCAAGAAGGTGTTGAACGAGCGCCCCGGCCATCGCGCGCCGCGCGTGCGTTTCGAGCAGGAGCTGGAGGATTTCCTGTCGGATGACGCGGCGGAGGAAACGCTCGACGCGGTGATCGACTGGGGCCGTTACGGCGAAGTCTTCTCGTACAACGACAAGACCGAGGTGTTCAGTCTCGAGGATGTGGAGAGTTGAGATCCGTCGATGGGTAAGGCAGCCCTGGCTTTGATTTGACCGAGCGCCAGACATCGAGGCCAGCAACTGCTGCTTCTTACGATGCGCCTGAGCGAATCGCTCAGGCGCGAGCGTCCGCGTATTCGCTGCCGAACAGCCAAGGGGAAAATACGTCCGGCCTGACAGCAATTCAACGACCTGTTGGTGCGGGCGGCGGTGTAGGCGATGGCGGGAACAACTATGCAACGCATGGCTCAACGAGCGGGAAGAATACCGGTGGCGGCCAGCCGCTCTACGTGAGCGAGAGCGATATCAGCAGCGCGACCGCGAAGCGCGTCATCAGTGCGTGCAACGTTACGATCACGGACGAGGCGAACCGGAAGCAGGATGGGGAGGGCGGGTGGCGGCGCCGGGCGCAGGCGTGTCGGCAAAGCTCGCAACGTCCGAACACGGCCCCAACCATCACTCCGGCAAATCCCACTGATTCGCCTCCCGTTCGACCCCACCCGTACTCAACCCTTCGATCTTCTCCATACGCTGCCGCGCGAGTTCAGGAAGCCGGTTCGTCACGCCGATCACGAGCGCCTCGGCGAGTGCGAGCGCGGGCACGTTCGTCTGCAGCATCGCGAACGGCCGCCCCTGGATCCGCAGCACGATCTCGGCGAACGCGCTGATCGGCGAGCGCCATTCGTCGGTGATCAGCAGCACGCGCACGCCGAGCTGGTGTGCGGCCTGCGCAAACCGGAGGCTGTCCTTCTGATAGCGGCGAAAATCGAAAATGACGAGCACGTCGCCTGGTCCCATATCGGCCAGCGACACCGATGCGAGATTCACGTTCGGCTCGACGTACTGCACGTGCGGGCGCGCATAGGCGAGCGTGAACGAAAACAGCGACGCGAGCGGCGCCGTATAGCGGCCGCCGCCGCACAAAACGCGGATATCGGGATCGGCCAGCAACGCCACCGTGTCGTCGAATGCCGCCGCGTCGAGCCCGTCGATCGTCGTGGCGAGCGCTTGCGAGAGCCGCTGAAAGATCGCCGCATGGCTGTCGCGCATTCCGGATTCCGAGTGGAACGCATCCATTCGCGCGAGCGGCGAATTCATCGCGGTGTCGATCTCGTCGTACAGCGCCTGCTGGAACGACGAGTAGTTCGGAAAGCCGATCCGCACGACGAAGCGAAACACGGTCGGGTCGCTCACTTCGGCTTGCTTCGCGAAGCTCGCGATCGGCCCGAGCCCGAGGCTCGGATAGCGATCCAGCAGTGCATGCGCGACTTTCTGTTCCGACGGCGTGAAGCTATCCATCTGCGATAGCAGCAACGCCCTGATGCTTGTCCCCATCGGGCACCCCGACCTTCTATTGGCTGAATGACAAACGGCAGACGTGCGTCTGCCGGCAACTCCACGCATGTTAGCCCATCGACACCGCGCGACACGCATGCGATCGAAGGTTAGGGGGACGCATCGCACTGCGCGTCGACCATTCATATATGTAATGAAACGAACATTCGGTGGCCGGCCTAAGCGTCGAATTTCGCGAAAAATTCAGTGATAACCCTAGGTTTTGACAGAGAAATGCCGATGCTATGATCGCGGCCTCACCGGAATGTATCGTTTGTTACATTCCGGATCAACAGCGCCGACCAGCCTCCGGGCCAGTCACGCATCCCGGCATGGCCCGGTTACTCGTCTGGAGGATCCCGTCATGAGGCGGCTCGTAGTACTCACCCTGTTGTCGGCGATGAGCGCATGCGCGCTCGCCGCGTCGGAACCCGCGGTGGAAGCGAAGAACGGCATGGTCGTGTCGTCGCAGCACTTCGCGTCGCAGATCGGCGTCGACATCCTGAAGGCGGGCGGCAACGCGGTGGACGCCGCCGTGGCAGTCGGCTACGCGCAAGCGGTGACCAATCCGTGCTGCGGCAACATCGGCGGCGGCGGCTTCATGACGCTGCATCTGGCCGACGGCCGCGACCGCTTCATCAACTTCCGCGAGACGGCGCCGGCCGCGGCATCGGCGAACATGTATCTCGATGCGAAGGGCGACGTGATTCCGGGCGACAGCCTGTACGGCTATCGCGCGGTCGGCGTGCCGGGCACGGTCGCGGGCCTCGACCTCGCGCAGCGCAAGTACGGCAAGCTGACGCGCAGGCAGGTGATGGAGCCGGCGATCCGGCTCGCGCGCGACGGCTTCGTACTGACGCGCGGCGATACGGACATCCTCGATACGACGATCGAGCGCTTCAGGAAGGATCCGGAAGCCGCGCGCATCTTCCTGCGTCCGGACGGCTCGCCGCTGCAGCCGGGCGACCGTCTGGTGCAGAAGGACCTGGCGCGCACGCTCGAGCGTATCGCGGAGCAGGGCCCCGAAGCGTTCTACCACGGCGAGATCCCGAAGATCGTCGAAGCGGCGTCGAAGCGCGGCGGCGGCGTGATCACGGCAGCCGATTTCGCGTCGTATCGCGCGCAGGACGTCACGCCGCTGACCTGCACGTATCGCGGCTACGAGTTCGTGTCGGCGCCGCCGCCGAGCTCGGGCGGCGTGACGATGTGCGAGACGCTGAACGTGCTCGAAGGCTATGACCTGCGGAAGATGGGTTACCAGTCTGCGTCGGTGGTCCATTTCATGACCGAGGCGATGCGTCATGCGTACGAAGACCGCAACACGCTGCTCGGCGACCCGAACTTCATCGACAATCCGGTCGCGAAGCTGACGAGCAAGCAATATGCGGCCGAGATCCGCAAGCAGATCAGCGGCGACATGGCGACGGCTTCGGTCGACGTGCAGCCGGGCGTTGGCGTGCACGAGAAGCCGGAGACGACGCATTATTCGATCATCGACCGCGACGGCAACGCGGTGTCCACGACCTACACGGTCAACGGCCGCTTCGGCGCCGTGGTGATCGCACCGGGCACGGGCTTCTTCCTGAACGACGAGATGGACGACTTCACCGTGAAGGTCGGCGCGCAGAACCTGTTCGGCCTCGTGCAGGGCACGCGCAACTCGATCGCGCCCGGCAAGCGCCCGCTGTCGTCGATGGCGCCGACGATCGTGAAGAAGGACGGCAAGGTCTTCATGGTGGTCGGCTCGCCGGGCGGCTCGCGGATCATCACGATCACGCTGCAGACCGTGCTGAACGTGATCGACTACGGGATGACGCCGCAGGATGCGGTTGGTGCGCCGCGCGTCCATCATCAATGGCTGCCGGACGAGGTCTATTACGAGACCCGCGGCCTCTCGCCGGACACGCTCGCGATCCTGCGCAACATGGGCTACAAGATGGTCGAGCAGACGCCGTGGGGCGCCGCGGAACTGATCCTGGTCGGCCTGCCCGGCACAGAGGCGGTGAGCCATCAGAGTTCGGGCAACGATTCGTCGGTGTCCGGCAACGTGCGGGTCGGCTACATTTACGGCGTCAACGACCCGCGCCGTCCGGCCGGTTCGGCGATCGGGTACTGACCTGATCGCGGTCGCGCCGCGCTGAAGGGCTGCAACCGGCGTTCGCGATCGGGCGAACGCCGGCACGGCGAACAGCGCGTCCGTTCGCGGACTTCCACGGGATCGAGCGTGGCAGGTGCCCGGCATGCCGGGTCCGACCGGCCCGCGGCGCGCATCGTGGCACGGCACCGGCGCGCGCCTTTTACTCCCACTCCCGTACCGTGCGTCGAGCTCCGTTATGAACAAACGAATGTCTGCGGCAGGCTGGATCCTGCTCGCGATGGCGGCCGGCATCTTCATCGGCTACATGATCTATACGCAGTTTCCGGACAAGCAGTCGGCGACCGAGATCGCCGGCTACATCTCGCTCGTGTCCGACGTGTTCCTGCGGCTGATCAAGATGGTGATCGGCCCGCTGGTGTTCTCGACGCTCGTCGTCGGCATCGCGCACATGGGCGACGCATCGTCGGTCGGGCGCGTGTTCGTGAAGGCGTTCGGCTGGTTCGTCACCGCGTCGCTGATCTCGCTGCTGCTGGGCCTGCTGATGGCGAACCTGCTGCGGCCCGGCGAGAACCTCGGCCTGCCGCTGCCGGACATTGGCGCGTCCGCGCATCTCGCGACGTCGAAGTTCACGCTGAAGGATTTCGTCAGTCACATGGTGCCGAAGTCGATCGCCGAGGCGATGGCGAACAACGAGATCCTGCAGATCGTCGTGTTCTCGATGTTCTTCGGCGTTGCGCTCGCGGCGCTCGGCGAGCGCGGCAAGATCCTCGTCGCCGCGATCGACCAGCTCGCGCACGTGATGCTGAAGATCACCGGCTACGTGATGAAGCTCGCGCCGCTCGCGGTGCTGGCGGCGATGGCGTCGACCGTCGCGATCAACGGGCTGTCGATCCTGCTGAAGTTCGCGGTGTTCATGGGCGACTTCTACGTGAGCCTGTTCCTGCTGTGGAGCACACTCGTGATCGCTGGCCTGCTGTTCCTCGGCCGTCGCGTATTCAAGCTGCTGGTGTTGATCAAGGAAGCGTTCATGCTGTCGTTCGCGACGGCCAGCTCCGAGGCCGCGTATCCGAAGATCCTCGACGCGCTCGACCGTTTCGGCGTGCGCCGCAAGATCTCGAGCTTCGTGATGCCGATGGGGTATTCGTTCAACCTGGACGGTTCGATGATGTACTGCACGTTCGCGTCGCTGTTCATCGCGCAGGCGTACAACATCCACCTGTCGCTCGGCACGAAGATCACGATGCTGCTCGTACTGATGCTGACGTCGAAGGGGATGGCCGGCGTGCCGCGCGCGTCGCTCGTCGTGATCGCGGCGACGTTGCACCAGTTCGACATTCCGGAAGCCGGGCTGCTGCTGATCCTCGGTGTCGACACGTTCCTCGACATGGGCCGCTCGGCCACGAACGCGGTGGGCAACTCGATCGCGAGCGCCGTGGTCGCGAAGTGGGAAGGTGAGCTGATGTCGGAAGCGGAAGCCGACGCGAATGCGGCACGACTGGATGCGGAAGCCGAAGCACGGATGAACGAGGCGGTCCGCGACGCGGATCGCGTCACCGCTGCCTGAAGCGCAATCCCGGGTCGAATGCCCGGTCTTCAGGCCGCTTCGGCGGGGCGGGCCGCGTCGATGCACGCCGCCAGCACCATCGCGGCGGCGTTGCCCGGCGCCGAGCCGAGCAGTTGCGGCGCATAGACGCTGTCGCCGATCTCGATCGGCTGCCCCGACAGCGCGCACACGCCGCGCTTGCGCGTGGTGAACAGCCGCCACTTCTGATAACCGTAGTGCCCGGTGCATGCGTCGCGCCACGAAATCATCACGGTGTCGGCCGTGGGCCGCTCGAGCACGCTGATCGTCGGCTTGCTCGTCGCGTCCCACGACGGCAGCCGGTCGCGCGTGACGCTGCGCCGCCGCGGCACGCCCCACGAGACGGACGGCATGTCGAAGCTGCCGATCGCGGCGACGGTCACGAGCCAGGGCGCTAAACGGTTGTTCATGTCAGTTTTCCTCGAAACGTTGCGCGACACCGCCATACGCGGCATCACGACAGGCGGATGCGCGGCTGCGCGCAGCCGTTGATCCGTTCGGCGATCCACAGCAGGGTCGCCTTGGAGAAGCCGTGCAGCGCCTGCTGGTGCCGCCGGTAGAGCATCAGGTGGCTGAACTGCGCGAAGCGCCCCTGGATGAAGCCGCCGCGAAAGAACCCGAACTGCCCGAGCGTGCCGAACGCGTCGTAGTCGCTGATCGACACGAGCGCGCCGAAATCGTGGAACGCGAACGGTGGAATCGGCGTGCCGTCGAGCCAGGCGGGCAGGTGCTTCGCGAGATGCTCGGCCTGCTGCGTCGCGACCTGCGCGGTCGGCGGCAGCGGCCGTTCATGGCCGTCGGGCAAGAGGCTTGCGCAATCGCCGATCGCGAACACGTGCTCGTCGCCCGTGGCCTGCAGCGTCGGCCCGACGACGATCTGGTTCGCGCGGTTCGTATCGAGCCCGTCGAGCGCCTGCATGAAATCGGGCGCCTTCACGCCGGCCGCCCAGACCATCAGGTCCGCTTCGGCGAACGAACCGTCGCCGTAGTGGAAGCCGTTCGCGTCGGCAGACGTGACGCGGGTCGACGTCAGCACGTGAAAGCCGATCTGTTCGAGCCGCCGCTGCGCCGACGCGGAAATCCTCGGCGGAAACGCGGCGAGGATGCGCGGGCCGCTTTCAAGCAGCGTGAGCTGCAGCCGCTCGCGCACCGTCGCGTCGCCATACGCCTGCGCCACTTCCAGCAGGCGGCTCAGCTCCGCCGCGAGTTCCACGCCGGTCGCGCCCGCGCCGACGATCGCGACGCGGAACGGCTCGTCGCGCGCGATGCTGCGAAAGACGCGCATCCGCAACGCTTCGTTGAAGGTCTCGGCCTGCTGCTGGCTGTCGATGAAGTAGCAGTGCTCGCGCACGCCCGGTACGCCGAAATCGTTGGCCTGGCTGCCGAGCGCGAGGATCAGCACGTCGTATTCGAGTTCGCGTGCCTCGAGCACGAGTTCGCCGTCCTGCGAGCGGATCTCGCCGAGCTGCACACGGCGGCGTGCGCGATCGAGCCCCTTCAGTTCGCCGGGCTGGTACGTGTAGCCGTGGTCGCGTGCATGGGCGAGAAAGATCACCTGCTGCTGCTGGACGTCGCGCGTACCGGCCGCGATCGTGTGCAGCATCGGCTTCCAGATGTGCGTCGGACTGCGGTCGACAACCGTGACCTGCGCCCGCCCGGACCGGCCGAGGCGCTCGCCCAGACGGGTCGCGAGCTGCAGCCCGGCGATTCCGCCGCCGACGATGACGATGCGTGTAGGGGTTGTCATGGATAAATCATCACGTGATGAATAAGGTATGATCCTAGCGCTTCCCGGCTTCGCGTGTCAACGGAGCGGGGCGGCCGTCCAATGCCGGGGAAATGAAACCGGGCCCGAACGCGGGCATTCGAACCATTCAAGGGGAGCAGGAAAACGTGGCTGAAGTCACTGAGCGCGCGCCGTCGAAGCGGCGTACGCGCGGGCGGCCGCTGGCGGACGCATCCGTCGGTCCGGACGTGATACTGCGCGCCGCGCGCCGCACGTTTGCGAAGCGCGGCTACGACGCGACGAGCGTGCGCGAAGTCGCGCGCGAGCTGGGCATCGACGCGGCGTTGATCGCCCATCACTTCGGCACGAAGGAAACGTTGTGGCTGGCGGTCGTCGAGCAGATCGTCGAGCTGGCCCAACCGATGTTCGACGCGCTGCGTGCATTGCGCACGTCGTCGCTGCCGCATCGCGAGCGCGTACGGCGCGCGCTCGAGCTGTGCGTCGATCACGAATTCGACGAGCCCGACATGGGCATGTTCTTCTCGACGGCGGCGACCGAGGAGGGCGCGCGGCTCGACCGGCTGCAGGAGCGGCTCGTGCGCCCGTACCACGAGGTGATGTTCCCGCTGCTGGCAGAAGCGGTGGAGGCCGGCGAGATTCGGGCGGCGGACCCGAACGTGCTGTTCTTCATGATCGCGAGCGCGATCGGCATGACCGTGTCGTACAGCCACATGATGCGGGAGTTCACGTCGCTGCCCACGCGGCAGTACGAATTCAGGCAGGCCGTGCTCGCGGTCGCGCTCAACATCCTCGGCGATTGAGCGCCGCGCGCGCGACGCGCGCGGTCACGTCGCCGCAATCAGCCCCAGTTCGTGCACCGCATTGCGCGCTTTCGCGCAGCGCATCGACGAGCGGACGGCGGCGTGCGGTACGCGATCGCCAGCTCATACGCGAGCGGGCTGCACGTGCCAGTCAGTTCGCATAACGTAATATCTTGCGGCTGCATCGGCGCGAACAGGCGCGGCATCAGCGCGACGCCGATGCCGCCCGCGACCAGCCCGGCCGTCGTCTGCATCTGGCGCGGCTGCTGGACCACGCGCAGCGCGAAGCCCGCCTGCGCGCTCGCCGTCACGAGTACGCGGCGGCGAAGGCCGGCGTCGAAGGGTTCACCGTCGCGCACGCGCGCGAACTCGGGCCGCGCGGTGCAACGGTCAATACGGTTGCGCCCGGTTACATCGCCGAGACGCGCTTCTTCGGCGACGGTGGCGTCGCGCCGGCCATCGCGGCGACCATCCGCGAGCAGACGCCGGCCGGCCGCGCTGGCCATCCGGACAACATCGCGGACGCCGCCGCGTGGCTCGCCGGGCCGCGTGCGTCGTTCGTCACCGGCGCGACGATCGCGGTGAACGGTTGGCGTGTCGGTTGAGGTGAGGGGGCAATGTGGTGCCGGCCGCGCGCATCAGTCGAGATCCGGCGGCGTATCGCCGAGCCAGCGCCGCGCGCCAGGCCCGTTGCGGCCCGCGCGGTCTTCCGGGTTCGTCAGCTTGCAGCGCTTCAGCGACAGGCAGCCGCAGCCGATGCATTCGTCGAGGTTGATGTAGAGCCGCTGCAACTCCTCGATCCGGTTCGCGACGCGCTGCTTCCAGCCGCGCGACAGCCGCTGCCAGTCCTTGTTCGTCGGCGCGGTGTCTTCCGGCAGGCTCACGAGTTGCTCGGCGATCTCGTCGAGCGAATAGCCGATCTTCTGCGCGAACACGATGAACGCGATCAGCCGCAGCACCGCACGCGAATAGTGACGATGGCTCGAGCCGTTGCGGTGCGACTTGATAAGCCCGCGCTTCTCGTAGAAGCGCAGCGTCGACGCCGGCACGCCGCTGCGCGCGGCTACTTCGCGGATCGACATCAGCGGCCATTGCGTGGTTTCGTCGATACCCATGACGCCCTCCGGGAAAGCTTGACTTGAAGTTAACTTCAACTTTTATGCTACGCGGCAGTTTAACCCGTCGCGAGGCATCATGCTCTTCATATCCCCAGGCAGGACGTCGCCTTTGAGCGCCGCCTGCGCATTGCTGCTGACGTTGTCGGGCTGTCATGACGGCAAAGGCGAATCGTCGGTCCATCCTCTGCCCGAAGTCGGCGTGACGACCGTCGCGCCGCGCACGGTCCGCCTCGCGGACGAATTCAACGGACGCGTCGAAGCGGTCGACGCGGTCGAGTTGCGACCGCGCGTGAGCGGCTACCTGCAGCGCATCGCGTACAAGGAGGGCGACCTCGTCGCGCAGGGCGCGGTGCTGTTCGAGATCGATCCACGCCCGTACCGGATCGCGCTCGACCGTGCGAACGCGCAGCAGCAGCGGGCGCGCGCGGCCGCGAGCCTCGCCGATGTACAGCTCAAGCGCGTGCGGACGCTGATCGATGCGCATGCAACCTCCCAGGAGGAACTCGACAACGCGCGCTCGACCGCGGAGCAGGCGCGCGCCGACCTGCGGGCGGCCGACGCGGCCGTCGCGGACGCGAAGCTCAATCTCGGCTTCACCGAAGTGCGTTCGCCGATCGCCGGGCGAGTCGGCCGCGCGATCGCGACCGCCGGCAACCTCGCGCGCGCGGACGAGACGCTGCTGACGACGGTCGTGTCGCAGGACCCCGTCTACGTCTATTTCGACTGCGACGAGCAGAGCTACCTGCGCTACAACGCGCGGCGCGCCGACCGGAAGCATCGGGCGATCGGCGCGGACCCGGTGCGCGTGGGCCTGGCGAACGAGACGGGCTTCCCGCACGCGGGCACCGTCGATTTCCTCGACAACCGGCTCGATCCGCAAACCGGCACGATCCGTGCACGCGTGCGGCTGCCGAACGCGGACCACACGTTCACGCCGGGCCTCTATGCGCGGGTACAGCTCGTCAGCGGCCGTGACCAGGACGCGCTGCTTGTCGACGACAAGGCGGTGCTCACCGACCAGGATCGCAAGTACGTATACGTGATCGGCGCCGGCGACAAGGCGCTGCGTCGCGACGTGACGATCGGCCGTGTGCTGGACGGCGAGCGGATCGTCGAGAAGGGGCTGCAGCCAGGCGATCGCGTGGTCGTCGACGGCGTGCAGCGGATCTACTATCCAGGTGCGCAGGTGAAGCCGAAGGCGCTGGCCGTGCATGCGGACGCGGGCACCGGGCCGGGCAGCGGCATGCAGGCCGCGGCCGACGCCGGCGCGCCGGTCGCGCAATAACGGGAGCCCTGCGATGGATTTTTCCCGATTCTTCATTGACCGGCCGATCTTCGCGGTCGTGCTGTCGATCGTCATCTTTGCGCTCGGCCTGATCTCGATCCCGATGCTGCCGGCCGGCGAATATCCGGAAGTCGTGCCGCCGAGCGTCGTGGTGCGTGCGACGTACCCGGGCGCGAACCCGAAGGAAATCGCCGAATCGGTCGCCGAGCCGCTGGAGGAAGCGATCAACGGCGTCGAAGGGATCATGTACATGAAGTCGGTCGCGGGCTCGGATGGCAGCCTGCAGGTCGTCGTCACCTTCCTGCAGGGCGTCGATCCCGACACGGCCGCCGTGCGCGTGCAGAACCGCGTGAGCCAGGCGCTGTCGCGCCTGCCCGACGAGGTGCGCCAGTACGGCGTGACCACGCAGAAGCAGTCGCCGACGCCGCTGATGTACGTGAGCCTCTATTCGCCAGACAACAGCCGCGATTCGCTGTACCTGCGCAACTACCTGACGTTGAACGTGAAGGACGAGCTGTCGCGCCTGACCGGCATCGGCGATGTCGGCGTGTACGGCTCCGGCGACTACGCGATGCGGCTCTGGCTCGACCCGAACCGGCTGGCATCGCGCGGGCTGACCGCGAGCGACGTGATCGCCGCGGTGCGCGAGCAGAACGTGCAGGTATCGGCTGGCCAACTGGGTGCGGAGCCGACGCCGAAGAAGAACGACTTCCTGCTGTCGATCAATGTGCGCGGCCGGCTGCGCACGGTGCAGGAATTCGGCGACATCGTGCTGCGCAACGGCGACGACGGCCAGGTCGTGAAGCTATCCGACGTCGCGCGCGTCGAGCTCGGCGCGGGCGACTACACGCTGCGATCGTATTTCAACGACCGGCATTCGGCCGTGGTCGGCATCTTCCTGTCGCCGGGCGCGAACGCGCTCGAGGTCGCGAAGGCCGTGTATGCGAAGTTCGATGAGTTGTCGAAGCGTTTCCCGCCGGGCATCGCGTATCGCCCGGTGTGGGATCCGACCGTGTTCGTGCGTGAATCGATCGGCGCGGTGCAGCACACGCTGATCGAGGCCGTCGTGCTGGTCGTGCTCGTCGTGGTTCTGTTCCTGCAGACGTGGCGCGCGTCGATCATCCCGCTCGTCGCGGTGCCGGTATCGGTGGTCGGCACGTTCGCGTGGCTCTATCTGCTCGGCTATTCGATCAACACGCTGACGCTGTTCGGGCTCGTGCTCGCGATCGGGATCGTCGTCGACGATGCGATCGTGGTGGTCGAGAACGTCGAGCGCAACATCGCACAGGGGCTGAGCCCGCGCGACGCCGCGCATCAGGCGATGCGCGAGGTGTCGGGGCCGATCGTCGCGATCGCGCTCGTGCTGTGCGCGGTGGTCGTGCCGATGGCGTTCATGTCGGGCGTGACCGGCCAGTTCTACAGGCAGTTCGCGGTGACGATCGCGATCTCGACGGTGATCTCCGCGATCAATTCGCTGACGCTGTCGCCCGCACTCGCCGCGAAGCTGCTGCGCCCGCACGGCACGCCGAAGGATGCGCTCGCGCGTGGGCTCGACCGCGCATTCGGCTGGCTGTTCCATCCGTTCAACCGCTTCTTCGAGCGCAGCTCCGACCGCTATCACGGCGTCGTCGGTCGCGCGCTGAAGCGGCGCGGCGTGGTGTTCGCCGTCTATGCGGTTCTGCTCGCGGCGACCGCGCTGCTGTTCAACGCGGTGCCGGGCGGTTTCATCCCCGTGCAGGACAAGCTGTACCTGTTCGCGGGCGCGAAGTTGCCGGAAGGCGCATCGCTCGCGCGCACCAGCGAGGTGACCGAGCAGATGACGAAGGTCGCGCTCGGCACCGACGGTGTCGAGATAGTGCCGGCGTTCGCCGGGCTGAACGCGTTGCAGGGCGTGAACACGCCGAACATCACGAACTCGTACGTGATCCTGAAGCCGTTCGACCAGCGCCACCGCAGCGCCGCGGAAATCAACGCGGACCTGAACGCGCGCTTTTCGGCCATCGGTGGCGGCATTACCTATGCGCTGATGCCGCCGCCGATCCAGGGCCTCGGCAACGGCTCGGGCTATTCGCTGTACCTGGAGGATCGCGGCGGGCTGGGCTACGGCGCCTTGCAGAATGCGCTCACCGCGTTCCAGGCCGCAGTCGCGAAGACGCCGGGGATGAGCTACCCGGTCAGCTCGTACCAGGCGAACATCCCGCAACTCGAGATGAAGGTCGACCGGTTGAAGGCGAAGGCGCAGGGCGTCTCGCTGACCGACCTGTTCAGCACGCTGCAGGTCTATCTCGGCTCGATGTACGTGAACGACTTCAACCTGTTTGGCCGCGTGTACCGCGTGATGGCGCAAGCGGATGCCGGTCACCGGCAGACGGCCGCCGACATCGCGAATCTGCGCACCCGCAACGCGAAGGGCGAGATGGTGCCGATCGGCTCGATGGTGACGGTCGTGCCCGCGTACGGGCCGGATCCGGTCGTCCGCTACAACGGCTATCCGGCTGCGGACCTGATCGGCGACGCGGACCCGAAGGCGATGTCGTCGTCGCAGGCGATCGCGAAGCTGCAGCAGATCGCGAAGGACGTGCTGCCGCCGGGCATCACGCTCGAATGGACCGACCTCAGCTATCAGCAGGTCACGCAGAGCAACGCGGCGATCGTCGTGTTCCCGCTCGCGGTGATGCTCGTGTTCCTGGTGCTCGCGTCGCTGTACGAGAGCTGGACGCTGCCGCTCGCGGTGATCCTGATCGTGCCGGTATGCATGTGCGCGGCGCTGTTCGGCGTATGGCTTTCCGGCGGCGACAACAACGTGTTCGTGCAGGTCGGTCTCGTCGTGCTGATGGGCCTCGCGTGCAAGAACGCGATCCTGATCGTCGAGTTCGCCCGCGAGCTTGAAATCCAGGGCAAGGGCGTGATCGAAGCCGCGCTCGAGGCGTGCAGGCTGCGGTTGCGGCCGATCGTGATGACGTCGGTCGCGTTCATCGCGGGCGCGGTGCCGCTGTTGATCGGCAGCGGCGCGGGCAGCGAGGTGCGAGCGGCCACTGGCGTCACCGTGTTCGCGGGGATGCTCGGCGTCACGTTGTTCGGGCTGTTCCTCACGCCCGTGTTCTATGTGGCGATCCGCAAGCTCGCGGGCGGCACGCCGGCCGTGTGGAGCGAACAGCACGGCACCCTCGAAGGAGAAAGCCGATGAGCGCCGCTTTCCGTCTTTCCGCGCTCGTGATGTCGTTGACGCTCGCCGCGTGCGCGGTCGGCCCCGATTTCAAACGGCCAGACACGGCGGCTGCCGCGCGCTTCGCACGCGACGCGCATCCGGCCACGCAGGACGCGACGTCGCCCGACGCGTCGGCTGCTGCCGATGCCACGTTCTGGGGCGGTTTCGGCGATCCGGCGCTGACGCAGCTGATCGACTCGGCGCTCGCGGCGAACCACGACCTGCAGGTCGCCGTCTCGCGCTACGACGCGTCGAACGCGTTGCTGTCGCATGCCACGTTCGACCGCTATCCGACGATTACCGCGAGCGGCCAGATCGGCCACCAACTAATGAGCAAGGACCAGGCGTTCGGCGCACCGCGCAGCCAGCGCGATACGCCGATATCCAATGTCGGGATCAACGCGGCGTGGGAACTGGACCTGTTCGGACGCGTGCGCAGGTCGATCGAGTCGCAGCGCGCGGAAACGGCCGCGAGCGCGGCCGACGTACGCGCGGTGCGTGTCGTGATCGCGGGCGAGGTCGCGAGCACGTACGTGGATCTGCGCGGCTCGCAGGAGCGGTTGCGGATCGCACGCGAGAACGCCGACAACCAGAAGCAGACGCTCGCGCTGATCAATGCGCGCGTCGGCGCGGGGCGCGGTTCCGAGCTCGATGCGGCGCGTGCGCGCGCACAGTACGAATCGACGATGTCGCGGATCGCCGTGTATGAATCGGCGATCGGCGTCGACGAGCACCGGCTCGCGGTGCTGACCGGACAGACGCCGGATGCGCTGATCGGCCGGTTCGACATCCCGAACGACGACGCATCGAAAGGCACGCCGGTGCCGCTGCCGGCGCTTGCCGCCGACATCGATCCCGGCACGCCGGGCGACCTGCTGCGCAGGCGCCCCGATGTCGCGGCTGCCGAGGCACGGCTGCACGCGGCGACCGCGCGGGTCGGCGTCGCGACGGCCGACCTGTTTCCGCGCTTTACGCTGTCGGGGCTGCTCGGCAGCGCGACGAGCAGCTACGGGTTCTTCCGTGCGGGCAGCGACACGAACTTGATCGCGCTCGGTGTCGACTGGTCGTTCCTCGACGTCGGCCGCGTGCGCGCGCGGATCGCGGCGAGCGACGCGGAGGCGGCCGGCCAGCTCGCGCAGTACCGGCAGACCGTGCTCGGCGCACTGGAGGAAACCGAGAACGCGCTGCTGCGCGTTGCCCGCACGCGGGACGAAACCGCGCACCTCGTGCGGGCGGCGGACGATAGCGCACGCGCGGCGCAGCTTGCGCAGGCGCGCTTCTCGGCGGGCGCGATCGACTATTACGAAGTGCTCGACGCGCAGCGGACGCTGCTGCAGGCGCAGGACGCGGCGGCCGACGGGCGGATGCGCAGCGCGGCGTCGACGGTCGTGCTGTACAAAGCGCTCGCGGGAGGCTGGCCGGCGGGAACGGCGCAGGCCGCACCGGGGCCGGTCGCGCGATCGGTGCAGTAGCACGCCGGGCCGCGAGGCAGGCTGGCGCGGGTCGTCCGCCCGCCGTTCAACAGGGGGCGGAGCGCTGACCCGGTGTCCGCTGACGGCAGCCCCGCGCCTCGCCGTCGCACCTGCCTTGCATCGCCGGCACCGCAATCGCCCGCACCGCATGCGCGGCGCGGCAAACGGACGATTTCCCGCCGCGAAACATTGTTCTCCTTCGTCGTAAACGTCTCGAATGCGTGATATTTGCGCCGCCCGATCCGGTTTAGAGTGGCCGCAAATTGATGACGATGTGTCGTATGACCGAAGTCGCTGGCCGTACCGATGCACGAGAGGAGTTGGAGACAAATGGCTGAAGGCAGGATTACGCAAGTTGAATCGTTCGGTTTCGAGCGGATTCCCGACGCATCGCGCTATGCGCGGCCGATCGATCTGTTCCGGTTGCTGTTCGGTGGCTGCAATACGTTTTCCACATCGGTGCTCGGCAGCTTCCCCGTGCTGGTCGGGCTGTCGTTCAAGGCGGGCGTCGCCGCGATCGTGCTCGGCGTGCTCGCCGGCACCTGCATCCTCGCGCCGATGAGCATGTTCGGTCCGCGCAACGGTACGAGCGACCCCGTGTCGTCCGGCGCGCATTTCGGCATCCACGGCCGGATCGTCGGTTCGTTCCTCGCGCTGCTCACGTCGATTGCGTTCTTCTCGCTCGCGGTGTGGAGCTCGGGCGACGCGCTCGTCGGCGGCGCGCACAACATGGTCGGCGTGCCCGTCAACGGCTTCACGCTCGGCGCCGCGTACATGGTGTTCGCGGTGCTCGTGCTGATCGTCTGCATCTACGGCTTTCGCTTCATGCTGTGGGTCAACAAGATCGCCGTGTGGGCGGCGAGCCTGTTGTTCGTCGCCGGCCTGTTCGCGTTCGCGGGGATGTTCGACATGAACTACGCGGGCAAGCTGAGCCAGGGTAGTGCAGGTTTCTGGGCCGCGTTCGTCGGCGCGGTGCTGGTCGCGTTGAGCAACCCTGTGTCGTTCGCGTCGACGCTCGGCGACTGGGCGCGCTACATCCCGCAACAGACGCCGAAGCGGCGCGTGATGGGCGCCGTGTTCGCTGCGCAGATCGCGACCTCCGTGCCGTTCTTCTTCGGCCTGGCGACCGCGACGATCATCGCGTCGAAGGCGCCCGCGTTCATCGCATCGAACGACTACGTCGGTGGGCTGCTCGCCGTGTCGCCGCGCTGGTTCCTGCTGCCGATGTGCCTGATCGCGATCATTGGCGGGATGTCGACCGGCACGACCGCGCTGTACGGCACGGGCCTCGACGTGTCGAGCATGTTTCCGCGCTTCCTGAATCGTGTGCGTGCGACGCTGCTGATCGGCACGATCGCGATCGCATTCATTTTCGTCGGCCGTTTCTGGTTCAACCTCGTCGAAAGCGTCGCGACGTTCTCGACGCTGATCGACACGTTCAGCTGCCCGTGGATGGCGATCATGGTGATCGGCTACGTAACGCGTCGCGGCTTCTATCTCGCCGACGACCTGCAGGTGTTCAACCGCGGGCTGCGCGGCGGCCACTACTGGTTCACGCACGGGTGGAACCTGCGCGCGATGGGCGCGTGGCTGCCGGCGGCGTTCATCGGGCTGTCGTTCGTGAACCTGCCGGGCCAGTTCGTCGGGCCGCTCGGCAACCTGGCTGGCGAGTTCGATCTAAGCGTGCCGGTGTCGCTGCTGGTCGGCGGATTGCTGTATTTCGTGTTGCTGACGCTGCATCCGGAAGCGGAAGGTGTATACGGCCCGAACGGACGCTTCCTCGTGCGCGGCCGCAGGCAGGCGGCGCGTGGTGTCGGCGCGCCGGCGATCCAGCCGAAGGGGTATTGAGCGCCGCATCGCTTGCTGCTTCGTTTCGGTAGCCATCGTGCCGCCGCGCGGGAAAGCCGCCGGCGGCATGATCGTTTTCGGATCCGTGATTGCCGGTGCGGATGAGCGGCCTGACCTGTCCGTCGACCCCGCAGCGGATCAGTGGAACGTGCTGCCTGCGAGCATCCCGCCGTCGACGATGAATTCCGCGCCCGTGCAATACGCGGATTCGTCGGACGCGAGAAACAGCACGAGACTCGCCACTTCGTCGGGTTTGCCGATGCGCGCGATCGGCAGCCCGCTGTAGATCGACGATGGGTCGAAATCGGCGTATTCCGGCGGGCGTGCCATCACCGTGTCGATGCCGCCCGGATGGACCGAGTTCACGCGGATTCCATAGCGGCCGAACTCGAGCGCGGCGGCCTTCGTCATCCCGCGCACCGCGAACTTGCTCGCCACATACGCGCTGCCGCCGGCCACACCTTCCATCCCGGCCGTCGACGACACGTTGACGATCGAGCCGCCGCCCGCGTCCTTCAGCGCGGCCAGTGCCGATTTCATGCCGAGCCAGCAGCCGACCTGGTTCACGTCGATCACCTTGCGATAGTCGTCGAGCGAACAGGACTCGATCGGCACGAGCTTCAGGATCGCCGCGTTGTTCACGAGGATGTCCAGCCGGCCGAAGTGCGCGAGCGTCGCATGAACGGCGGTGTGCCAGTCGTCTTCGTTCGTCACGTCGAGATGCTGGTAGCGCGCGGCGTTGCCGAGTTCGGCCGCGACGCGTTGTCCGGTGTCGTCCAGAACGTCGGCGATCACCACGCGTGCGCCTTCGGCGACGAATCGGCGTGCCTCCGCCTCGCCCTGGCCGCGGGCACCGCCCGTGATCAGCGCCACCTTGCCTTCGAGTCGTTTCATCGTGCTTTCTCCTGTGAGTGAAAGGGGACGCGCGAACCCGCTCATGCGGCGGCCGACGCGTCGATGATGCGGACCGGATCGGCGACATCCCGTGCGCGTGCTTCGGCGATGCCGCGCGCGTTCGCGTCGCGCATGCTGGCGCGTTCGATCACTTCGACGCACACGCCGGGATCGTCGGCGTCGTCGAGGAGGGAGACGCGTGTCCGGGTTGCGTGCTTCGAACACGACGCGCAGATCAAGCGCCGTGAGCTGCGCAACCGCGGCATCGAGATCGTCGACCGCTCATGCGACGTGATGCAGGCCCGCGAGCGGTTGCCCGTGCATGTCGCGGTGCGGCGACGGTGCGTCGTTCGTCACGTGGATCAGTTCGATCTGCAGGTTGCGGGGATACGAGAGACCGACATCGATCGTGACCGTCACCGCTTCACCGAGGTAGCAGCCGTCGAGACGCACGTCGCGGGACACAGACGACGGGACCGCATCGTGGCGGGCGCCAGCGCGCGATGCTGCGGTCGAGATCGGCAACCACATAGCCGATCTGGTCGACGGGGCCGAGGACGGGGGCGTTCATGGTGTCTCCGTGGCGGGGGCGCGAGCGTGCGCGGCGCCGTTCGATGCGACATGCGACGAATGACGGCCATGATGACAACAAACCTGGCGCTTCGTGCCATCCAAACGGACGAGCCGCGGGGGCACGGCGCGGTGGGGGAGAAGCGAGTGGGCGCCTCCGCGCGTTATCGCGCGTTCGGGCCCTCGACCGTCACGTATCCGTTGTTTTCGTGGCGGGCAGCCGCGCTGTCGTGGACGGTTGCGCGCAGGTTGGCCCGATCCTGTCGGACGTTGTCCCGCGGTCCGCTGTCGCGCAGGGTCGCACGGCCCGACACTGGCGCCTCGCGGTCACGGCAGCCGGTTCACGACTGCAACCTGCCTTGATCGCGTGCGGCGGCGCGGCTGTGCCGGGCCGCCGTTCCGTTCGGTGTGCCAACCTTGAGTAGAGAGCGACCCATGCAACATCCGACCATCCGTACCCTGGCCGGCGCGAGCGCGCCGAGGTCGATCGACGCCGCCCGCACCGCGCTGCTGGTGATCGATTTCCAGAACGAGTATTTCAGCGGCCGCCTGCCGATTCCGGAAGGACCGCGCGCGCTGGGCAATGCGCGACGCGTGATCGCGTTCGCCGATCGCGCAGGCATCCCGGTATTCCACATCCAGCACGTCGGTGCTGCCGGCGGCCCGCTCTTCGCCGACGGCAGCGACGGCTTCCGCTTTCATGCGGACCTGCTGCCGGCGCCGCATCACGCGGTGGTGAAGAAGACGTCGGTGAGCGTGTTCCCGACGACGGACCTGGACGCGCGCCTGAAGGCGGCCGGCATCGACACGCTGATCGTCACCGGGCTGATGACGCATGCGTGCGTCGCCGGCGCGGCCCGCGATGCCGTCCCGCTCGGCTACGCGGTGATCGTCGTCGACGACGCGTGCGCGACGCGCGACCTCGATGTCGCGGACGGCGGCACGGTGCCGCACCGCGATCTCCATCGCGCCACGCTGGCCGCGCTGTCGGACACGTTCGGCGACGTGTTGACGACCGGACAGGTGCTCGCGCTCGACGTCGCCTGATGCGCGTGCGGCCGGGCTCGAGCCGTGTGCGGCGGCGCGCAGGCGGACGACGGCCCTGACGCGGTCAGGCGGCGCGAGACGGCCTGGCAGCGAAGCCCGGGCGATCGACATGAGGCGGCCTGCCGGGGGCCGGAGGCGGGCCGGGAGGCCTATGCATGGGCGGTGCGGGTTGGGCCGAGGCGGGGCGCAGCCAACCGGCGGTGGCGGCGACGGCGGCGTTCAGTCCGATGGCGCGCAACAGCGAACGCCGATTCATGGCGAGTCCTCTATCTAATATGTAATCGGGGCGCCTTACGTTGGCCTGCTGGTCCTGCGGCCGGGTTACGCGGGGTCATCAAGGCTGTTACCGCATGTCACGACGGCTTGCGGGCAGCCGGGGCGCCGGCCGCCGGTCCCACGCTTCAGACGCTGACGGCCCAATAGGGTCGGCCACGGCCACACGGGCATGTGTTTACAGTTCGGTCGCAGCGTTTTAGGCGAGCAAGCCCAATATTTGAGACTGATCTGGGTAAAAATTACCGTTTTTGCGTGGTTCCATCGATTCCGTTTGTTGTTTCTATGCAACCGTCAAGACGATGACACGAAAGAATGGTGGGATGAGGGCCTCCAAAAAGCATCCGTCAATCAGTCAAAAAAATACGTTAAAACAAATACTTATATCGCTCCCCCACTTTCATTATTTCTAGTTCCGGAAAAGCTTATTTCTTTATTTGCGGATCGCGCCCCTAGGGTACACCCCTAAACTCACGGTTCCCAAACGGGCAACTATCCGGGCGCGGCCAGAAGGACCGATGGCGTTCCCGGGCGGTTGCAGACCGTTTATGAACAAGGTCGCGAGACCTGCCTCTTTTTAGAAGGGAGCTCCACGAATGAACAAGACTCTGATCGTTGCAGCAGCTGCAGCATCGTTCGCTACCGTCGCTCACGCGCAAAGCAGCGTCACGCTGTACGGCGTGCTGGACGCAGGCATCACCTACCAAAGCAACGTCGCCGGCAAGTCGCTGTGGTCGATGGGCTCGGGTATCGACCAGAGCCGTTTCGGCCTGCGTGGTTCGGAAGACCTCGGTGGCGGCCTGAAGGCAATCTTCACGTTGGAAAGCGGCTTCGGCATCGGTAACGGCAAGCTGGGCAACAACGGCGGCATGTTCAACCGTCAAGCATTCGTTGGCCTGTCGAGCCAGTACGGCACGGTCACGCTGGGCAAGCAGTACGACGCAACGCAAGACTACCTGGCGCCGCTGACGGCAACGGGCACGTGGGGCGGCACGTACTTCGCACACCCGGGCAACAACGACCGCCTGAGCACGAACGGCGACGTCGCACTGAACAACTCGGTCAAGTTCACGAGCGCTAACTACGCTGGCCTGCAGTTCGGCGGCACGTACTCGTTCTCGAACAACCAGAACTTCGGCAACAACCGTGCTTACAGCGGCGGTCTGTCGTACCAGTTCCAAGGCCTGAAGCTGGGTGCAGCGTACTCGCAAGCCAACCTCGGTGACGGTACCAACGCCAACGGCGCGACGAACATTGCTTCGCAAGGCCGTATCCGTACGTACGGTGCTGGTGCTGGCTACGCATTCGGCCCGGCACAAGTCGGTGCTGCATGGACGCAATCGCGTATCGATAACGTCCCGGGCCTGACCGGCGCGTTCCGCACGGACAACTACGAAGTCAACGCAAAGTACAACCTGACGCCGGCTCTCGGCCTGGGCGCAGCTTACACGTACACGAACACGAAGGTCGACGGTGGCAGCTCGCACTGGAACCAGTTCGGCGTGCAAGCTGACTACTCGCTGTCGAAGCGCACGGACGTGTACGCACAAGCTGTGTACCAGCGTGGTGCGAAGGGCAACGCGATCGGCACGTCGATCTACAACGGCGACAACACGACGCCGGCAAGCTCGTCGATCAACCAAACCGCAGCAACGGTTGGTCTGCGTCACCGCTTCTAAGCGTGACGGCTGGGTAACCAGCTTCGCAGCATCGAAAAAGGCGCCTTCGGGCGCCTTTTTTTCGCCTGTGAAATGCGATGACGACAATCTGGATCGTCGGGATGTAAAAAGCGAGGCACAGGCCTCGCTTTTTACATTCCGTGCAGGTTGCGGCTGACTGACGGATCAGCGCGTGTATTCGCCGTTGGCTTCCGGCTGGAACACGATCGCCGCGACCTTCATCAGCTTTTCGACGCCACTCGGCTGCAACACCTTCACCAACTGACCGCGTTGCGTGCCCAGCAGCGCCATGCCGACCGGCGAGAACACATTCAGGCGTCCGAGTTCGAGATTGGCGGCATCCGGATAAACAATCGTCCAGGTGGCCTGTTCCTGGGACGCTTCGTCGAGCAGCGTGATCTGCGAGTTCATCGTGACGACGTTCGCCTTGATGGCGTCGGGCTGTACGATATCCGCGCGCTCGAGCAGCGTGTCGAGCATCGTCTGGAAGCGCGGGTTGTGTTCGGCGTGCTTCTCGAGACGGGCGACGTCGAGTTCGGTCAACTGGTAAAGGCGTTGTTTCATGGCAGTTCTCCAAATGATCGGCAAGGGGCAGGCATGGCGTGCCTATGGGGATCGCCCGGAGCCTGTCTGACCTGGCTCCGGGAGGAGGCCGTGCTGTCAGATCAGGCGCCGGGCAGGGGCGAGCGGTGCCTGGGCCGTGCGTCGAAGGCAGGGGTGCGCCGGATGGCCGGCGCGCGCACGCACGCCGGCCGGGCCGGACAGCGAAACCGAGTGAGGCGTGGGCGCGTGCATGGTGAATAGGGTATCGGCGGGCGAATAAAACCTTACGATTCTACAACACAACCTTCCGGATCGGTGATTAGGCTGTCGGCCTTTCGTCAGGCATTGTTGTGGAAATGATTTAAGTAATGACGATCTCGCGCGGTGACACCGGTCGATTTTTTCCGAAAATGCAACGCTGTATGTTCAAACCAAGGGTTTCCCCTTGGTATTGCGAGCACTACACTTGATCCATCGCTTCAGACAGTCCCGCCGGAAGCGACGCCAAAAGAGAACATATTTCGGAGGTCCACCATGAAGTCGATCATCTACGCAGCGATCGCTGCATCCGTCCTTGCCGCCCCGATCGCATCGTTCGCGCAGTCCGAGCAGGGCTTGACCCGCGACCAGGTCCGGGCCGAACTCGTGCAACTCGAACAGAACGGCTACAAGCCGCTCGCGAGCGATGCGCAATATCCGCAGAACATCCAGGCCGCTGAACAACGCATCCAGCCGAACCAGCCGATGCTCGCCCAAGCCGACACGAGCGGCTATGGTGCGGTGGCGACGGGCGCAGGCCAGTCGGGCCGCCGCATGACGCGTGAAGCCCCGAATCCCGTGAACTCCGTCTACTTCGGCAACTGAACATCCCCGGGTCTGCCCGAGCACAGCATGTGACCGACGGGACGCGCGCTACTCGCGCGCGTCTGCGTCAGCAGAGCAGAACCTCCGTCGCCGCATTCCGGCGGCTTTTCCGCCCAGACGCTCGCGCGTTTGGGCCTTTTTTGCTGGGATGGGTCAGACGGACGTGACCGCGGGGGTGCCGTGGATATAGTGTTCGAGCTGGCTGATCGTGAATTGCTGATCGGCAATCACACTCTTCACGAGGTCGCCGATCGAGATCAGGCCGATGAGCTTGCCGTCCTGGAGGACGGGCAGGTGGCGCATCCGGTGTTCGGTCATCAGCGCCATGCACTCGTCGGTGGATTGCGAAGGTTCGACGTAGCGCACCTTGGCCGTCATGATTTCCTCGACGCGGGTGGCCTTCGACGAACGGTCCTGCAGCACGATCTTGCGCGCGTAGTCGCGCTCGGTGACGATGCCTGCGATGTCGTCGCCCTCCATGACCAGCAATGCGCCGATTCCCTTTTCCGCCATCAGCTTGACGGCGTCATAGACGAAATCGGCTTTCGTGACGGTGTAGATCGTGCGGCCGGAATCCGGCTTGGCTTTGAGAATTTGCGCGACAGTCGTGCTCATTTGCTTTCTCCGTGTGCGGGACGATGCAGGGAAGGCAGGGCGTGATGCGCGGCACCCGATGGGCCCAGTATAGCCGGGCCTGCTACGGCAGTCGCGTGACGTTTCCAGATTAGCGGTAAACTCCGGGCACGCACTATCCACACAACTCCTACATTCCTGATCGTTTCGATTGAATTCATGATGTCTTCGCGTCCCCAATCGCCCACGCAGGGCAATGGCCAGGCCGACGAGTGCGTGACACTCGTCGCCACCGCGTCGCTGCCCACGCGCTACGGTACGTTCACGTCGTACGCATTCCGCGTATCGGGCAGCGATGCCGAACATCTCGCGCTCGTGATGGGTGACGTCACCGGCGAGCAGTCCGTGCTGACGCGGCTGCATTCCGAATGCCTGACCGGCGACGTGTTCGGCTCCTACCGCTGCGATTGCGGCGAGCAACTCGATCTCGCGCTGCGTTACATCGCGGCGGAAGACCGCGGCGTGCTGCTGTATCTGCGTGGTCACGAAGGGCGCGGCATCGGCCTGAGCAACAAGATCCGTGCATACGCGTTGCAGGAGCAGGGGCGCGACACCGTCGAGGCGAATCTCGATCTCGGCTTGCCCGACGACGCGCGCGAATACGACTCGGCCGCAGCGATCCTCCGGATCCTCGGTGTGACGTCGGTGCGACTGATGAGCAACAACCCGAAGAAGTTCGACACGCTCGTGAAGCACGGCATTCCCGTCTGCGAACGCGTGGCGCTTGCGGTACCCGTACGCGAGGAAAACGAGCGTTACATCCGGACCAAGCAGGCGAAGTTCGGGCATTACTTCGAAGAAAACGAGTAACGAAAACAAGGGGCTCGTCGGAGCCCCTTGTCTCATCTGGATTTCGATGCCACACCGCGAGCAAGCTGCCGGCGCGCCAACCATCCGGTAGCCGTCTGCTTCCTCGAGCGTCTGTACGGATGTATCCCAATACTGCTGTCCGGGGCCGGCCAGGTGTGCGGACCATGGGCGGATAGCGGAAATGATGTGTCCCCGATAAATTATCGCAGGCAAGAAAAAGCCCGCTACTGGAGCGGGCTGAATCCATGTTTGGAGACATGGAGGAGACGGATGTAACTTTAAGGGAAAACCCGGGGGGCTGGCAAGCCCTAGTTGTAATTGTGCAACGCAACGTCGGTGAGTTTTCCTGGCTGTGTCCGCGAAGCCGCTGCCGCGCTCACATTCCGGCCGCCCATGCATGCGCCGCAAACGCGCCGAACCGCTCCTGCGCAACCGGCACCGCGTACTTGTCGCGCATTTCCATCTCGATCCACGCGCAGGCCTCGCGCGCGCAGTCGGTCAGTGCGTGCCGCGTCGCGTGTCCGTCGATGTCGTAGACGAAGCGCACGCCCACCTCGTCGTCGGTGATTTGCCGCTGCAACTGCTTGAGCTGCAATTGCGGCCCGTGCCGTTGCGACAGCGCGCGCAGCTCGTCGAAGTGATATTCGAGCCAGTCGGCGAAGAACAGCGCATCGCTGCGGCAGCGCAGACGGAACGCCGCACTGCGCGACGGACGCCGTGTGGCGCCGGCGGCCTGCGGCTCGCCGTTCGGCGCCATGGCTGCGTCGACGGGCGCAAGCGGCTGCCCGATCTGCCGGTACGGTTCGCGGTCGCGCAGCGCGTGCCACAGTAGTTCGTCGCCGGTGGCCCCGGACGGCTGCATCGTCAGGTCGTGCTGGCCGTCGCCGATAGCGGCGACGTCGCGGATCACGAGGCGCAGCGAGCAGAGCGGCTCGTCCGCAACCAGTAGCGTCGCCGCGCGCGGCAACCCGCACACGAGCGGTGCCGCGCCGGCCGCCCGGAACACGAGCCCGTTGCGATCGAGCCGGACGAGCGGCAGCGGCCGCGGAAACGACGGGTAGGTGACTGTGATGCGGGCGCCGCCGGTACCCGTCAACCCGGGCATCATCGCGCGAAAGACCTGAGACTGGTCCACGGTGGTTCTCCTTCGTTACGGTTCCGCCCGGCCGGACTACGCGCGTTCCGGCTCAGGCGGCGATGGCCTGCCGGGCAGCCCGTCCCGGCTCAATTCCAAGTGCGGCAAACGTTTGCGGATCGATGTCGATCCAGCACGCGACAACCAGACGACCGTCCACCGGTTTCGGGGGGCCTGCCCGGTGCGCGTGCACGCCGATCCGGCGGAACAGCCTCTCCATGCTCGCGAACGTCACGCCGATCAACTGCCGCGCGCCCAGTTGCGCCGCGCATTCGACGACCGCGGCGAGCATCGGGCGGACGGCCCACTCGGCATTGCCCGGAGCGCCTTCGTCGCCGGTTGCCGCGAACCGCGACAGCTCCCAGACGGCTGCCGATTCCGGCAGCGCGACGTCGTCGGCGATCAGGTCGGCGAACAGCGACTTCAGCAGATACGGGCGCGTGGTGGGCAACAGGCGCGCACATCCGCACACGTCGCCGTCGGCGTTTCTCGCGAACACGTAGACGGTATCGTCGCGATCGAACTGGTCGCGCTCGAAACTTTCGTTCGCCGACGGGAGCGCCCAACCGAGCTGTTCGACGAACACGCGGCGCCGATAGCGCCCGAGATCCGCTGCAAGTTCGTGTGGCAACCGCCCTTCCTCGTGAACGAAGGTCCGCATGGTGTCCTCGGATCTGTACTTTGGTATGCACGCATTACAGCGCGCGTCCCGAGGGGGCGGTAACTAGTAACTCTTACAGGGTGAGGGTGGCCGATACCATTTGACCGATGGTATCGGTTTCCTGATCGGCGGGATTGAAATGCGGGCGGCTTTTGCTTATAAAGAGCGCCAGTCGTACGGAAATGTCAGAGGAAAGCGCGGCCGGTTGTCACTGGAGCGTGGGACCGGCATGATAGGCGTCGTTGCGACCGAGCAGCGACGATGCAACCGCGGCCGGCCAGTCGACGTGTGCGAGCCGCGCGGCGAGCACGACGGCGGTGCGGAACATGCCGAGATCGGCGCCGGTGGCGTCGACGGCCATGATGTTGCTGCGCACGTCGCCGCCCGCGATCACGAACGTGCCCGTCGCGCGCTCGAGATACCAGTCCCAGCCGACCGTCAGGTATGCGACGCCGGCACTGGCCGGGCGATGCCATTCGGTGTAGCCGGCCAGGCGCGCGTCGATGGCGCTGTCGCGTAGTTCCGCGAGCAGCGATGCATCGAGGCCGCTTGCGACGTGGTCGAGCACGAGCGCGGCCAGTGCGCTTTCGGACAGGCGCACGTAGCCGTCCGGAGACGGGCCGCGGACCGGATGCAACAAAGGTGAAGTCATGCGCGGAATGTATCAGCCCCGAACCGGCGCTGGCACCTGACAGGTATGACAGCGTAACGTTGTCGGAGAATGAATGGAACTGCGCTGGCAGGATGCCTACCAACAATTCAGCGCCGCGGAAGACGAGCAGCAGCTCTTCCAGCGGATCGCCGCTTATTCTAAACGCCTCGGCTTCGAATATTGCTGTTACGGCATTCGCGTGCCGCTGCCGGTGTCGAAGCCGGCCGTCGCGATCTTCAATACTTATCCGGACGGCTGGATGGCGCACTATCAGGCCCAGAACTACATCGAGATCGACTCGACGGTTCGCGACGGCGCGCTCAGTACCAACATGATCGTCTGGCCGGACGTCGACCGGATCGATCCGTGCCCGTTGTGGCAGGACGCGCGCGACTACGGACTGTCGGTGGGCGTCGCGCAGTCGAGCTGGGCGGCGCGCGGCGCGTTCGGGCTGTTGAGCATCGCGCGTCACGCGGACCGGCTCACGCCGGCCGAGATCAACATGCTGACGCTGCAGACCAACTGGCTCGCGAACCTGTCGCATTCGCTGATGAGCCGCTTCATGGTGCCGAAGCTGTCGCCCGAGTCGAGCGTCACGCTGACCGCGCGCGAGCGCGAGGTGCTGTGCTGGACGGCCGAAGGCAAGACCGCATGCGAGATCGGCCAGATCCTCTGCATCTCGGAGCGCACGGTCAACTTCCACGTGAACAACATCCTCGAGAAGCTCGGCGCGACCAACAAGGTCCAGGCGGTCGTCAAAGCGATCGCGGCCGGACTCATCGATACACCCTGATCCGGCGCTGGCGGCGGGGCGATCGTGCCGCGCCGGCCGCCGCCGCCGCTCACTCCATCATCGGCTCCGCTTCCTTCGCGGTCCAGCTCACGCTGGAAATGCTCTTCTCCATGCTCATTCGGCTCGCGATCTGCTCGAGCTTCTGCTGATCCTTCGGGTGCAGCTTCAGCGTCGCCGTCACTTTCAGGCGGTCCGGCTGGTCGGGCACGTCTTCGCTCGTCAGGCTCTGGAACGACAGCGGCTTCGCGTACATCGAATTCGACAGCAGCGTGCGGATGTGCACTTCGTCGGCGTCCAGGCAGATCACCGTGATCTGGTATTCGCGCACGAGGTCGGCGTTCGACACGGGGGTTGCGTTGATCGCCTGGCTGACGCCGCGCAGCACCGTGTTGGTGAGCAGCACGACGCCCGTGCCGGCCAGTGCCGGCACGAAGTGCCCGGAGCCGGCCAGTACGCCGACGGCGGCCGAGCACCACAGCGTCGCGGCCGTGTTGATGCCCTGGATCGAGCCCTTGTCGCGCATGATCACGCCGCCGCCGAGAAAGCCGACGCCCGACACGACGTACGCGGCGATCTGCGTGACGCCGGCCACGCCGTTGCCGGTCAGCACGCCGAGCGTGACGAACAGGCAGGCGCCGCTCGCGACGAGCGTGATCGTGCGCAGGCCGGCCGTGCGTTGCCGCATCTGGCGTTCGAGGCCGATCGCGACGCCGCAGGCGAACGCAGTGAAAAGACGGAGTGCGAAATCGAAAGTCATGTTTGTTCTGCCGTGCCAAGTGCGCATGCCGGCCCGCGTCGCGGCGGCGCGAGGCCGAACGCGGCACGATGGCCGTCATCGCGCGGTACTGTACCGCGCGAATGCGTCATTCAGTGTGAAACGGATGGCATGCGGGCTCGCGGAACGCGAGCCGCGGCAGGAGAACTGCGTCGGACAGGCGTTCAGGCGGCAAGCGGCGCACGCAACGGAGTGCTGCAACTGTCCACGATGGTTCCTGAAGGAAGAATGGGCGGCATTCTAGTGGGCCGCCCGCGCAGGCGTCAACCCGTCTGGTGGCCGGCCGCGAACGGCCGGTGCGTCACGGCGACGGCTACTGCGACGCGCCGATCGTCCCTGTCGCGAGCGCGAGCGCGGCGGCGGCCGACAGCGCGCCGGCGTAGCTGTCGACTTCCGCGTTGCGGGCCGCGAGCAGCTGGCTTTGCGCGATCGTCGCATCGGTGACCGAGCCGACACCGTTGCGGTACGCGGTCAGCGCCGCGTCGTAGCTCGTCTGCGCGGCATCGACGAGCGCCTTGGCCGCGTCGTGCGACGCGAGGCTCGTCTGCACCGCGTTCTGCGCGGCGACGACCTGGCGCACGGCTTCCTCCTTGGTCCGCGTGAGGCGCGCGGACGCGCTTTGCGCGTCGTTGCGCGCCTGCATCAGCACCGCCGAGCGCAGGCCGCCGTCGTACAGCGGAATCGTCACGCCGAGGAACACGCCTCCGCCGTAGCGGCTGCCGTTCAGGTTGACGGTCGGCGCCTGGTCGCCGATCGCGGGCAGTGCGGTGATGGCCGTGCCGCCGCTTGCGTACGACGTCGAAGCGGACAGGAAGACTTTCGGCATGAACGCGGTTTCCGCAGCCTTGATCTTTGCGCGATTGGCCTTTTCGAGCGCAAACGCGCCCTGCAGGTCGGGGCGGCGCGCGATCGCGTCCGACACGATCGCGTCGACCGACGAACCGAGCGCGGGCGGCAGCGGCCGTTTCGGCAGCGCGGCGATCGTCGGCTTCGACAGCGGCGAGATGCCGAGCGCGGAGACGAGGGCGAGGTAGCTGTCGCTTTCCGTGCCGCTCGCCTGCACGAGCGCGAGGTTCGCCTGCGCACGGTTCTGCGTCGCCTGCGCAAGCTCGACGACCGTCCCGACGCCATGCTTGAGCCGCGCGCGGGACGCCGCGAGGATCGCGTCCGCGTTCGCGAGGCCCTGCTGCGCGCTGGCCGCGCGCGAGCGGGCGGCTTCGTACCGGTAATACGCGACGGTCACGTCGTGGATCACCTGCTGGTGCACGGCCGTGAACGCGACGTTCGACGCGATCGACGCCTGCTCGGCCGCTTCGACGCGCGCCGCGCGGCCGCCGAAATCGAACAGCAGCCATTGCAGCGACAGCGCCGAGATCGTGCCGTGCACGGTCGTGTTGCTCGACGCGTCGCCGAGGAGCGTCGACGTCGAGCCGTGGCTCGTCTGGTACGCGCCCATCGCGGTCGCCGAAAGGTTCGGCAGGTACGCGGCCTTCGCGATGCCGACCGCGAGCGCCGCGTTGCGCGCGTCGTTCCATGCGATGCGCGTCAGCGGGTTCGCCGACTCGGCGAGATCGATCAGCTCGGGCAGCGTGTACGCATGGGCGGCATCGAGCGTGGCAGGCGGCGATACCGACGCGAGCGCGGGCGTGGCCGGCAGCGTGTAGTCGTGCGCGCCTTGCGCGGTCGTGAGCGGCGGTGCCGGCACGATGTCGCCCGCGGCCGATGTTTGCGGCTGCCACGGGCGGTCGGACGCCTCCGGCGCCAGATCGATCGACGACGTCGCGCAGCCGGCCAGCGCGACGGCGGTCGCGAGGGCGGCGGCGATCGAGGCGGCCGGCGGTTCAGGTAGGCGCATGGGGAACAGGCTCCTTCGGTGTGGCTTGACGGGCGTCGTCGGCAATGTGCGCGAGCCGCGTGTCGATCAGGTTCAGCAGCGCGTCGCGTGCGGGGTCGATGGGCGCGGCAGGGGCTGTGCCCGGCGGTGGGGCCGGCGGCGCGGGGGCGTCCGCATGAGGCGCGGCTTCGCCGTCACGCAGGTCGACCACGCGTGCGAGCCGATCGCCGATCGCCGTGTCGCCCGGTGCGCGTTCGGCGAGCAGGAACAGCGGGCCTTCGAGCGCGCCGAGTTCCGCGAGTGCGCGCCGTCGCGCGGCGAGCCACGTGGCGGCCGGCCGCACCCACGACGGTTCGTAATGGATCAGGCCGAGCTCCTGCGCGATCGCGCCGTGGCGTGCGAACGCTTCGGCGGCCAGTGCGCGCCGCTCGGCCGGCTGCGCGATCTGCGCGAGGCGCCGCCACTGGTCGAGCAGCGCCGTAAGCGCCGTGTCGATATGCTTGCCGATGCTGACCGGCCAGATGCGCGTGAACACGAGATACACGACCACGTTGCCGAGCAGGATGCCGATCGTGCGATCGCGCGCGAGCGTGAGGTCGAAGCCGGGGCCCGCGCCCTGGATCACGCACAGGAAGAACGCGAAGGCGACCTGGAAGCCCGCGTAAGCGATGCGCGGCGATCCGAACGCGACCCACGCGGCGAGCCACGCGCCGGCGAACACGAGCGCCATCAGCTCGCCGATCGACGACAGCGACGGCACGACGAACACGAGTGCGGCCGTCCCGATCAGCGCGCCGACGATGCAGCCGGCGATGCGCAGCGTCAGCTTCTCGACCGTTTCGGCCGTCGAGCCGAGCGACACCATGTAGCAGGTGATGAAGCAGGTGTGGATGCCCGACCAGTCGAGCTGGGAGTAAAGCAGGTAGCAGAACATCGCGGCGACCGTCGTTTTCAGCGCATAGCGGACGTGGTCGGGATTGGTGCGCGCATCGGGCAGGAAGAAGCCGCCGCCGGGGGCGGGCGGCGCAGGCGGTGCGGCGGGCTCGGCAGGCGTGTCGGCGGTGGCCGTATCGGCCGACGCGTCGTTCGAGGCCGGTTCCGCGAAATGCGTGATCGCCGTGTGCAGATCCGTTGCGACGACGCGCGCGAGCGGCGCCAGCGTATCGGCTGCCGGCAGCGCGAGCGTCACGTCGACCGGATAGCCGCCGCGTTCGAGGATGGCGGCCATGTCGTCGAGCGTCGTTGCAATCGGCTCGACAAACGTGTCGGGCAGCGTTGCCTCGGGTTCGCGGTCGGCGAGCGCGACCGCGACGAGCAGCGCGGTGCTCGACGCGATGGCCTGCCGCAGCGCGACGACGTCGACGGCCGCCGACGAGCCTTCGAGCTTCGACAGCTTGAGCCACGTGAGCAACTGCTTGTCGCCTTCGCGCAGGCTCGCGTCGAACGCGGCGCGCGCGTTGTCGCCGTCATCGCCTCGCAGCCGCCGGGCGGCGAGCCGCAGCCGTTTCGCGAGCTGCGCCTGCGCGAGCTTGCGCGGCGACGGTGCGATCACCAGGTTGACGACGATCGCGACGCCGACCGGAATCGCGACCATCAGCCACGCATAGAGCAGCGCGCGCGTCGCGGCTTCGCCGAACGGCGCCAGGCCGAGCTGGTCGAGCCCGAAGCCGACGATCATCGCGAGGATCGCGCCGACCGGGCGCAGCTTGCTTGCCGACGTCAGGTAGAGCAGGCCGACCGACAGCACGGCCATGCACGCGACGCGGAGGATCGAATAGTCGATGCTGAAGATCGCGACGCCCATCACGAGCGCGATGACGACCGTGACGAGCAGCAGCATCGCGACCGCGAGCACGACGCTCGTCACGCGGTCCGCGCGGTTCAGGAAGAACACGACGTATACGGAGATCGCGGCCTCCGGCGTGCCGTACCCGCTCGTCACCAGTACGACGAGCGCGCAGATCAGCGCGACGCGCACGGCCATCGCCGTGCGCCCGGGAAACGGCGCGAGCAGTCGCAGGACTTCGCGCGGGCCCGGCGAGCGGACCTCAGCGGCAGGCTGAGCCATGCCGGACCTCGACGATCGCACTGGCGCCGACGCGCACGAGCTTGCCGTCGGGTTCGTCGAGCTTCACGCGCACGGGGAAGCGTTGCGCGACGTGCACCCAGTTCACCGAGTTCTGCACGATCGGCAGCGAGCGCGGCAGGTTGATGCGAGCACTGTCCGCGATGCCCGCGCCGATGCCGACGACCTTGCCCGTCATCGGGCGGCTGCGGTCGATCATCGAATAGACGGTCGCGCAGTCGCCGAGCTCGATGCGGTTCAGCGACGTCTCGCGGAAATTGCCGACGGCGAACCATTCGCTCGCGTCGATCAGCGTGAAGATCGACTGGTTCGGTGCGAGGGTTTCGCCGGCGAGCACGCTCAGGCCCGTCACGAGCCCGTCGTGCGGGGCGCGCACGACCGTGTCGTCGAGTGCGTGCTGCGCGCGGGCCAGCGCGGCCTCGCGCGCATGCAGCGTCGCGATCGCGTCGGCGTCGTCGCCGATCGTCTGCGCGGACGCGCGCTGCTGCTCCTGCGCCTGCGCGAGCGACACGGCCGCGTCGCGCTGGCGGACCTTCGCCTGATCGAACTGCTGCGCGCTGACGTAGCCCTGCGCGGCCAGCGGTGCGAGCCGGTTCACGTCGCGCGTCGCGAGGTCGGCGTTCTGCGTCGCGCGCTTGACCTGCTCGGCGGCGACCGCCGCGTTCGAGCGCTCGCCGATCAGCGACCGGCGGCGCGTGTCGAGCGATGCGCGTGCGAGCTCGAGATCGGCCTGCGCCTGCGCAACCGTCAGCCGGTATGGCACCGGATCGATTTCATACAGCAGGTCGCCTTTGGCGACGCGCTGGTTTTCATGCACCGCGAGCCGCACGATGCGCCCGCCGACAGGCGATGCGACATGCACGACGTCCGCGTCGATCGACGCGTCGTCGGTGGACGGGTAGGCCGTCGTGCGGTGGTACGCGTATGCGAGCGCCGCGATGCCGAGCGCGACGATCGCGAGCGCGATCGCGCGGCCTTTGATGGACGGGCGGGCAGTTCCGGCGGCCTTCATGCGAACGGCCCCGTGCCGGTGAGCCAGACGATCACGGCGACCACGAGCCCGATCGCGGTGCAGACGGCAAGCTGGTAAGGGACCGTGGCGGCCCAGCCGGTCGCGACGAATATGCGGTGCGCGACGATCGCGCCGACGATGCCGATGATCGCGCTGACGAGCCAGAGCGGGAAATACGCGCCGAACAGCACGTACGACGGTGCGCTGCGCGATGCGCAGCCCGCGAGCGGCAGGGCGGGCGCCAGGGCGGCGGCGACGCGCAAGGGCGCGCGCGGCGTTGTTTTTCTCATGGTGTGGCGAGCTCGACGATGGGGGTGGATGCCGGGCGCGGCACAATGCGGTTCGCCGCCGCGACGACGATTCCGCGATACGGAGCCGATAATAAAGCAGCACGATGCGGATCGCCAGCCGTCCGTCCCGCATGTGCGGCACGCCCCGTGGCCGGCCGTGAAAGGCCCGGCGGCCATATCGGGCCGTCCGGAATCGCGTTTCGGAAGCGGCGTGCGGATCGTCGCGATTCTGCCAGCGTGCGCTCGTGTAGGGTTGCTAACGGACTGTAAAGGATCGTCAGATTAAAGAGGGCGCGCTGCATTTCTCGTGTCGACGCGGCGGAATCGGCGTGGAAACGGCGCGATCACCGCCCGAAGCCACGCAAACCTCCACCCGTGGTCGCGACCGGTCGTCGTAGCCGGGATCTGTGTACCATCGTACGTATGGCGCGAAGCGCGGCATGGGGCGTCACGGCCCCGTGTGACGGATTTCGCGGAAGCCGTATTGCAACGAAGGTGAGCGCTCCATGCGAAGTTTCTTTGTCCGGTTCATTGCAATCGGCGTGTTGTTCCATCTGTACGTCGGGATGCGGATCATTCCCGACGCATTCGCGTCGCCGGCGGCGCGCACGATCGCGGCGCTCGTGCTGGCGAGCTTCGTCGTGCTGATTCCGGTCGGCATGTTCTCGCGCCGCTTCGACGAAGGCTGGGCCGCGACGCTGGTCGGCTGGGCCGGCTCGCTCGTGATGGGCTTCTTTTCGTCGCTGCTCGTGCTGACGTTCCTGCGCGAATTCGTGCTGCTCGGCGTGTTCGCGTGGCGGCATCTCGGGCACGACGGCGCGTGGAGCGGCGCTGCAGCCGACACGGCGCTCGGCGTCCTGGCGGCCGCGGTGCTCGTCACCGCGATCGGGTTCGTCGGCGCGCGCCGCACGGCGGCGGTCAAGCGCGTGTCGATTCCGGTCGACGGGCTGCCGGCCGCGCTCGACGGGCTGACGATCGTGCAACTGTCCGACATCCACGTCGGGCCGACGATCAAGCGGCCCTATATCGAACGGATCGTGCGCGCGGTCAATGCGCTCGAGGCCGACCTCGTCGTCGTGACGGGCGACGTGGTCGACGGCTCGGTCAAGCGCCTGCGCGAGCATACGGCGCCGCTCGGCCGCATGCGGTCGCGGCACGGCAGCTTTCTCGTGACGGGCAACCACGAGTATTACGCGGGTGCGCACGAGTGGATCGACGAATTCCGGCGCATCGGGCTGACGGTGCTGCTGAACGAGCACGTGCTGATCGAGCACGACGGCGCGCGCGCGGTGCTCGCGGGCGTGACCGACTTCACCGCCGGCGGGTTCGATCCCGCGCATCGCAGCGACCCCGAGCAGGCGCTGGCGGGCGCGCCGCGCGACGTCGGCACGAAGATCCTGCTCGCGCACCAGCCGCGCAGCGCGGAAGCGGCGAGCCGCGCGGGTTTTACCGTGCAGTTGTCGGGGCATACGCACGGCGGCCAGTTCCTGCCGTGGCCGCCGTTCGTACGGATGCAGCAGCCGGTGATCGGCGGGCTGAGCCGCTTCGGCGATCTGTGGCTCTATACGAGCCGCGGCACCGGATACTGGGGGCCGCCGAACCGCTTCGGCGTGCCGTCCGAGATCGCGCTGATCCGGCTGACGCGCGGCGGTTAGCGAGGCGTCACTCGATGCGCGCGATATCGTCGAAGTCGAAGCGCGGGCTGCGCGGGAACAGGCCGGCCGGGTCGCCGTAGCCGAGATTCACGAGGAAATTGCTCTTGATCGCGGTGCCCGCGAAGAATTCGGCATCGACCTTCGCGCCGTCGAAGCCCGACATCGGGCCCGCATCGAGGCCGAGCGCGCGCGCGGCGAGGATCAGGTACGCGCCCTGCAGCGACGCGTTGCGGAATGCGGTGGCCTCGATCAGCGCAGCGTTGCCGGCGAACCAGCTCCGTGCGTCGGCGTGCGGAAAGAGGCGCGGCAAGTGATCGTAGAACGCGAAGTCCATGCCGACGATCACGGTGACGGGCGCGGCCATCGTCTTCGCGAGATTGCCTTCGGACAACGCGGGCTTCAGGCGCGCCTTCGCCTCGGGCGACTTGACGAACACGAAGCGCGCCGGGCTCGAGTTCGCCGACGTCGGGCCGAATTTCGTCAGGTCGATCAGCCGGTGCAGCAGCGCGTCGTCGACGGGTTTGTCCTGCCACGCGTTGTGCGTGCGCGCGGTGCGGAACAGTTGATCGAGGGCGGCATCGGAGAGCGTCGTCATGATGGGATCCGGAAAGAAAGCGGCCGGGTCGCGCCGGCCGGCATGGCGGAAGAACGCAGCGCCCTGGATAAGGGCGCGCTGCGACACGGCGCGATGCTAGCGTGGCGCGCGAAAACGCACCGGCGTCGCAATCGGCGATTCGAGCGCTCGGGCGTGTGACGCGCCGGAATGACAGCGCATGGCGGCGCGCGTCGCCGTTGGCTACCATGCAGACATGGTTCGCCCGCATCGTTCACCCCTGCCTGATTCCGACATGTCGACGCCCGATCTTTTCGCCGATACGCCCGCGCCCGACGTGGACTGGTACCCGGACTGGCTCGCGCCGGCCGAGGCCGATCGCGTGCTGGCCGCGCTGATCGACGAGGTCGCGTGGCGGCAGGACACGATCCGCACGCCACGCGGACGCATTCCGCTGCCGCGGCTCACCGCGTGGCAGGGCGAGCCCGACGCCGTCTACGTGTATTCGGGAATCCGCAACGTGCCCGCGCCGTGGACGCCGGCCGTGCTCGACCTGAAGCGCGCGGTCGAGGCGACCTGCGGCGCGCGTTTCAACAGCGTGCTGCTCAATCGTTATCGCAACGGGCAGGACAGTCTCGGCTGGCATGCGGACAACGAGCCGGAACTCGGCGACGCGCCGGTGATCGCGTCGGTGAGCCTCGGCGCGATGCGCGTGTTCGACCTGCGTCATCGTGTGACCGGCGTCGTGCATGCGTACCGGCTGACGCACGGCAGCCTGCTGGTGATGCGCGGCCGCACGCAGGCCGAATGGCAGCACCGAGTGCCGAAGGCGCCGGCCGTGCAGGGCGAGCGCGTCAACCTGACGTTCCGGCGGGTGGTGACGGCGGAGGCGGGCCCGTAGCCGCGCCGATCGGATGGTTCGCCACCTGGGGTCGCGACCCGTTTTCAACCGATCCAGCCCATCGGTCTTCCGTGCGGCACGTTGCCGCACACGTTGTGTGCGTGCGGAGGGAATAGGCCCGTAAGGCCCGTGCCATAAGGATTTCAGGTGGATTTCATCGACCGCCCGGTTCTGATAGGCAGGTGTAAGCCCTGATGGTGCGTCGCAACATTCCTTGACTAGACTGTCGAATAGCTGAAACGCGCCGCGAGCCGGCGCATCTTTTCGACATGTCCGACGCGTTGCCGATGCGGCGCGCAGGGCAGGAGCACAACCCGTGACCGTACTGGACTCATCCCTCGAACCCTCGCTGCACGTCTTCGAACAAGACGGCGGATGGCAATGGGCGCTGACGGTGAAGCGGGCATCTGGCGTCGGTGTGAAAGTCGTTGCATTCAGCACGGACGGCTTCCGCGGCGAAGCCGACGCCTATGCCGCCGGTCAGCTCGCGCGCGTCGAGTACGACGCCGCCGTGACGGCCTGACGCCGTCGCGCCGATCCCGTTCGCGGATCGGCGCGGTCGTTTATTTCCATCTGCTTTTCCATCCGTTTCCTTTCGTGCATCGGTCGGGACTATGCCGCCCGATGCCGCGCACGACGCACCCGAACGCATATCGAGCATTGCCGGCAGGCCGCCGTCATACCCGGCGACGTTCCGATGGGCAGTCCTGTCTATCGCTGTTATCCTTCCGATCGCATCAGGCTATATGAAGGCCCCGCGGTCCGGTCGGGCGCATCGGGCCGCCGGCCGCATGAGCCGGATCGTGTTGATCCGGTCCGGTCGAAAATCCATAATCAAGCATTGCGGGTCTTTCTTGAACGCTTCCACTCCGTCCATGTGCAGAGGGTCAATCCAACGATGAGCGGCGCATCGAAACCGCCGGCGAAGCCGGCAAGCGCGCCGCGTGCGACAGCGGGCGACGACGTCGACCACGACGCGCCGAAGCAGGGCGCCGGCGACGACGAATCGTCCGGCGGCGCGTCGTCGTATCTGGTGCCGGGCCTCGAACGCGGGCTGCGGATCCTCGCCGAATTCTCGGCGCGCGAACCCGTGCTCGGCGCGCCCGAGCTGTCGAAGCGCATCGGCATCCCGCGCACGACCACCTTCCGCCTGCTGCAGACGCTCGAGGCGCTCGGTTTTCTCGAGCGTGTGAACGGCGACCGCCATTTCCGGCTCGGCGTCGGCGTGCTGCGGCTCGGCTTCGAATACCTGAATTCGCTGGAACTGACCGATCTCGGCACACCCGTGCTCGAACGGCTGCGCGACGCGACGGGCCTGTCGACGCACCTGCTGATCCGCGACCAGCGCGACGTCGTGTTCGTCGCGAAGGCACAGAGCAACACGTCGATGTTCGGTTCGGTGAAGGTACACGTCGGCACGCGGCTGCCGGCGCACGCGACCGTGCACGGGCACGTGCTGATGGGCGACCTCACGCGCGACGCGTTGCGTCAGCTGTATCCGGAAAAGCGGCTCGAACAATTTACCGAACGCACGCCGGGCACCGTCGACGAACTTTACGAGCGCGTGCGTCACTACGCGCGGCTCGGCTACGCGGTCAGCGAGGCCGCGTTCGAGAGCGGCATCTCGGCCGTGACCGCGCCCGTGCGCGACCATTCGGGCGCGATCGTCGCGGCGATCACCGCGACGGTGCCGCGCTCGGAGATCGGCGAGGCCGGCGAGAAGGAGCGGCTCGTCGAAGCGGTTTGCGGTGCGGCGGTCGATCTGTCGCAGCGCCTGAACTACCGGCCGCTCGAAAGCGACCCGACGTTCGCGCACGCGCGCCACCGGGTCGCGATGTTCTGATCCGTCGCACGCGCCGCGCCGTGCGGCTTTATCCATCCATCGCCAATGAAAAAGAGCAGCCCGCGGGCTGCTCTTTTCGTTTCCGGCCTCGGACGCGTGCGCCCGTCGCCGCTCAGAACGAATGGTGGATGCCGGTCAGCACGATCACCTGGTTCGCGGTGCTCGAAGCGCCGGCCGTGAAGAACGCGGCCTTCGCGCCGCCCGAGCCGTGCTCGTACAGCACGTTCGCGTACAGCTGCGTGCGCTTGGACAGCGAATAGATGTCCCCGAGCTCGACCTGCGTCCAGCGGCGGCCGGCCAGCGTCGTGGTCGCCGCGCCGCCCGCGATCGTGTTGAACGCGCTGCTGCGGTAGTTCACGCCCGCGTCGTAGCTCTGGAACGTATCCGAAAAGCCGTTCGACTGCATCTTCGTGCGCGTGTACAGGCCGTGCACGAGGAAGTCGCCGAACTGGTAGGACGCGCCCGCGCCGATGTTCTCGACCTTGCTCGCGATGTAGCCGTTCGCGGTGTTCTGCCCCTGGAACGACGTGATGCCGGTCGTGCCGATCAGGATCGAGCGGTCATGCTCGTTCGAGTACGCGGCGGACGCCTTGAACGGCCCGTTCGCATAGTTCAGCGCGACGCCGACCGACTTGCCGGTCGAGAAGTTCGTCGTGTTGCCGAGCGCCATCGTCGCCGCGGCCGAGAAGCCGGCGAAGCTCGGCGAGCGATACTTCACCGAATTGTTGTACGGCACGTTGCCGGTCGCGGCGAGCCCGTCGATGTTGCCGGGGTGGAACGCATACCAGCTCATCGCGAGGTAGGCCGTGCTGAGCGGATCGAGATAGTCGAACGTCAGCGGCGTCTGGCGACCGAGCGTCAGCGTGCCGTAGCGTTCCGAGCTGAGGCCGACGAATGCCGCGCGGTTCCAGATCGTGTTCGCGGTCGCGAACTGGCCGTTGTTCGTATAGAAGCCGTTTTCGAGCTGGAAGATCGCCGACAGGCCGTCGCCGAGGTCTTCCTTGCCCTTCAGGCCCCACCGATCGGGCTGCGTATTGCCCTGGATCATCGCCCACTTCGCATGGCCGCCGACGTTGTTCACGTACGCGACGCCCGCATCCATGCTGCCGTACAGCACCACGCTGCTCTGCGCCCACGCGCCCGACGCGGCGCCCAATCCGATCACTGCTGCTGCTACCGCATGCTTGACCATTTGATCTCCTGAATCTCCAACCTGATGAAAACGTGCCGTGGCGGCACGCGCGGGAACGGCCGGCCGTCGCGTGTTTTCGCCATCGAGTGGGCATTCTTGCGTTCCATATAAGGAACAATGTGCCTCTGGTGGAATGGAGTATAGAGGCGTCCTGCACCGGATCAAAAATAATTTTTTCGGGACGGATGGGTTTCGGGCCGATGCCCGGTGTCGGTGCGCGAAGCCCGCGTAAACCCGGTAAATCCCCGCCATATAACAAAAAAATTCGTTTGGCGAGGTCGGCGCGCGTGAGCGCCGACCCGACGGTCGGTGTTTTCCCTAGGACGTGCAGCTTTTTGTTTTACTCGCGGAAAGTCACTTCTATAATCACCATCCATAAACTGCTGTTCCGGATATGGAACAAATCCGGAGCGAACCGAGAGTCGATCAGAAGGAAAGGTGTGAGATGTCTGAACAATGGGTTTGTGCCGGGCACGCCGGCGCGCTGTCGGAAGACACGCCGATCGAGTTCAAGCGGACCGACGGCGTCGAAATCGGGATCTACCGCGTCGGCGACGAGGTGTATGCGCTCGAGAACGTGTGCCCGCATGCATACGCGCTACTGACGCAGGGGTTCGTCGACGAAGGCACTGTCGAATGCCCGCTGCACGAGGCCGTGTTCGACATCAAGACGGGCGAATGCCTGAAGGGTCCGGGCGGACGCGCACTGAAGCAGTACGCGGTGCGGCTGGCCGGCGAGGAAATCCAGATCAAGGTGGAATGACATGAAAGAAGCGACCGTCAACTTCAATCCCTTCCTGAAGCCGTGGGTGGCGCCGCAGCCGAACAACGTCGCCGGCAAGGGGCAGATCGAGATCCCGGGCCAGGTCGAGAACCAGGTCTGGCAGAACCGCAAGGCCGAGCCCACCCAATATGAAAACGACCTCGGCGACGCGCTCGAACGCGTGTTCGAGAGCGGGGCGACCGAGCTGGACGATGTCGTCGCGGGCCTGAACCGCATCGGCTTTCGCGCGCCGGACGGCACGGCGTGGACGCCTGAGCGCTTTCGCGCCGAAATGGCCTCGCTGGCGGAATGAGCGCGCGCACCGCGTGACCGCCGACCCGACGACAACCGCATCCGGAGCACACTGATGACGTCCCCCGCACAACACGAAACACAACACGACCCGGTCCGCGCGTATCTCGACCGCGGCATCAAGAACTACTGGTATCCCGTCGCCCCGAGCTGGCAGGTGTCGAACGCGCCCGTCGGCCTTACGCGCCTGTCCGAGCAGATCGTGCTGTGGCGCGATCACGAAGGCAAGGTTCACGCGCTGGAAGATCGCTGCCCGCACCGCGGCGCGCGCCTGTCGCTCGGCTGGAACCTCGGCGGCAACATCGCCTGCTGGTATCACGGCATCGAAGTCGACGGCGGCGGTACCGTCAATCGCGTGCCGGCGGTCGCGAACTGTCCGCTCGAAGGCATGAAGTGCGTGAAGTCCTATCCGGTCGAAGAGAAGGCCGGCGCGATCTTCCTGTGGTTCGGCGACGAAGCGCACGGCGAGCCGGCGCCGCTGAACCTGCCCGAGGAACTGGTCGACGACGCATACGGCCACTTCCTGTGCGTGTCGAACTGGAAGTGCAATTACCAGTACGCGATCGACAACGTGATGGACCCGATGCACGGCGCGTACCTGCATGCCACCTCGCACTCGATGGCCGAAGGCGACAAGCAGGCCGACATGCGCGTGCGCAAGACGGAAACGGGCCTGATGTTCGAGAAGATCGGCCAACGCGACGTGAACTTCGACTGGGTCGAGCTCGGCGAAACGGGCTGCCTGTGGATGCGCCTCGCGATTCCGTACAAGCAGAAGTTCGGCCCGGGCGGCAACTTCGGGATCATTGGCTTCGCGACGCCGGTCGACGGCGACAACTGCCAGGTCTATTTCTGGCGCACCCGCAAGGTCAGCGGCTGGCAGCGCGACGTATGGCGCTTCATGTACCGCAACCGCCTCGAGGGCCTGCACTGGGACGTGCTCGAGCAGGACCGCTACGTCCTCGAAAGCCTCGCGCCGAATGCGCGCGATCACGAATACCTGTACCAGCACGACGTCGGCATGACGCGCGTGCGCCGGATGCTGCGCACGCGTGCGCAGGAGCATCTTTCCGCGCTCGACGCGCATCGCGCGGCGCAGGCGCAGGCCGCATCGGAGCCGGCAAATGGCTGAGCGCGCTCCGGTCGTGTCGCTCGCGGGTCGCCGCGTGCTCGTCACGGGCGGCGCGCGCGGGCTCGGCGCGGCGTTCGTGACGGCGCTCGTCGACGCGGGCGCGCAGGTCGCGTTCGGCGACGTGCTGGCCGACGAAGGCCGTGCGCTTGCCGCACAACTCGGCGAAGCGGGCCACGTCGCGCATTTCTTCGCACTCGATCTCGCCGATCCGGCGAGCGTCACCGCGTTCGTCTCGCAGGGCGCGGCGGCGCTCGGCGGCATCGACGCGCTGATCAACAACGCGGCGATCACGAACTCGGGCGGCAAGCTGTCGACGGAACTCGACGTGTCGACGTGGGACGCCGTGATGAACGTGAACGTGCGCGGCGTGTGGCTCGTCAGCAACGCGGCGCTGCCGTACCTCGCGCAGTCGGGCCGTGGCGCGATCGTGAACCTCGCATCGGACACCGCGCTCTGGGGCGCGCCGAAGCTGCTCGCGTACGTCGCGAGCAAGGGCGCCGTGATCGCGATGACGCATGCGCAGGCGCGCGAGTTCGGCGCGCACGGCGTGACGGTCAACGCGATCGCACCGGGGCTGACGGAAGTCGAGGCGACGGCCTACGTGCCGGCCGAGCGCCACGCGTTCTACATGCAGGGCCGCGCGCTGACGCGCGCGCAGGTGCCCGACGACGTGACGGGCCCCGTGCTGTTCCTGCTGTCGGACGGCGCGCGCTTCGTGACGGGTCAACTGCTGCCGGTCAACGGCGGCTTCGTAATGAATTGAATTGAAGTTTCACTCTGAATGAAGGAGAGGACGATGGCGGATGCAGATCTCGAACGCAAGTCGTGGGACCAGCCGGAAGGCGCAAGCTTCGGCGACTGGATGGAAGGGCGTGTCGCGCGCTACGCGACGCGGCGCTACGACTGGGATGCGCTGAAGTTCCAGGCCGACTACGACCCGAAGTATCGCCGTGCGCAGATGCGCTACGTCGGCACGGGCGGCACGGGCGTCGCGAAGGACGTCAACACGGTGCCGGCCGGCAACTTCACGTTTTCGACGATGGTCATCCCGGCCGGCAACATCGGCCCGAGCCACATCCACATCGACGTCGAGGAAATCTTCTTCGTGCTGCGCGGCAAGATGAAGGTGATCTGCGAGCGCGACGGCGAGACCTGGGAAGCGATCCTCGGCGAGCGCGACCTGATCTCGGTGCCGCCGGGCGTGTATCGCACGGAAATCAACATCGGCGAGGAAGACGCGCTGATGTGCGTGATGCTCGGTTCGCCGAAGCCCATCACGCCGACGTATCCGCCGGATTCGCCGCTCGCGAAGATCAAGCGCTGAGACGGGGCGGAGCAAGCAATGAGTGTCATCGACAAACGTGAACGCGACCGCACCGCGGCGTTCGCCGCGCTGCTCGGGCAGTTTCCCGAACAGCGCTGCGCGGCCGGCGCGGCGGGCACGATCGGTTATCGCGAGGCCGGCGCGCAGCATGCGGGCCACGCGCTGCCCGTCGTGCTGCTGCACGGGATCGGCTCGGGCGCTGCATCGTGGGTGCGCCAGCTCGACACGCTCGGCGCGTCGCGACGCGTACTGGCGTGGGATGCGCCCGGCTACGGTGTGTCGACCCCCGTGCACGGCGCGTCGCCGGCGGCCGCCGATTACGCGGCGTCGCTGAACGCGTGGCTCGAGGCACTCGGCATCGAACGCTGCGTGCTGGTCGGGCATTCGCTCGGCGCGATCGTCGCAGGCGGGTTGGCCCGTCTGATGCCCGCGCGGATCGCCGGCCTGCTGCTGATCTCGCCCGCGGGCGGTTACGGCAGCGCGCCCTCGGAAACGCGCGACACGCGCCGCGATGCACGCCTTGCCATGCTCGAGGAACTCGGCCCGGCCGGACTCGCCGAGCAGCGCAGCGGCAACATGCTGTCGGGCTTCGCGAGCGAGGATGCGCGTGCGTGGGTGCGCTGGAACATGGCGCGCATCGTGCCGGCCGGCTATGCGCAGGCCACGCATCTGCTCGCGAACGCCGATCTCGCGTCCGATCTCGCCGGCTTTCGCGGTCGCACGGCGGTGGCGGTCGGCGCAAACGACGCGATCACGCCGCCTGCCGCGTGCGAGCGCATCGCCGCGGCAGCGCACGTCGGGTTGCAGGTGATTCCGCAGGCAGGTCATGCGGGTTACGTGGAAGCACCGGGGGTTTATTCGTCGCTGATCGACGCGTTCTGCCGTCAGTGCGATCGTCAACAGGGGCTGGAATGAGCGAACCGTTGCAGCAGCAGGATGCGGACTCCGCGAAGTCCGAGGCCAACTACGTGGTGCCGGGCCTCGAACGCGGTTTGCGAATCCTCGCCGAATTCTCGCCGCGCGAGCCGGTACTGGGCGCGCCGGAGTTGTCCAAGCGGCTCGGCATTCCGCGCACGACGGTGTTCCGTCTGCTGCAGACGCTCGAATCGCTCGGCTTTCTCGAGCGCGCGGACAAGGATCGAAACTACAAGCTCGGCATCGCCGTACTGCGGCTCGGCTTCGAATACCTGAGCTCGCTCGAGCTGACCGATCTCGGCCTGCCCGTGATCGAGAGCCTGCGCGACGCGACCGGTTTCACGACGCACATCGTGATCCGCGACGGCCGCGACGTGGTGTTCGTCGCGAAGGCGCAGAGCCAGTCGCCGGTGTTCAGCTCGATTCGCGTGAACGTCGGCACACGCTTGCCCGCGTATGCGACGACGCACGGCCACGTGCTGATGGGCGACCTGTCGTTGAATGAGCTGCGCGCGCTGTATCCGGAAGGCACGCTGAACCGGATGACGAGCGCGACGCCGGAGACGGTCGACGCGCTGTACGAAGTGATCCGCGAGGATGCGCTGCGCGGCTACGGCGTCAGCAACTCGTCGTTCGAACGCGGCATTTCGGTGGTCACGGCGCCGGTGCGCAACGACACGCAGAGGATCGTCGCGTGCATCACCGTGACGGTGCCTCGGCCGGAGATCGACGCGGCGCTGATCGCCGACGGCCTGATCGACAAGGTGCAGCGCGCGGCGGCGGAACTGTCGCGGCGGCTCAATTACCGCTCGGATGACGAGCACACGTTTATGAAGGCTTTAGGACTCCGATGATTGAGATCGATCTGACGGGGCAGGTGGCGGTGGTGACGGGCGGTTCGTCCGGCATCGGCCTCGCGACTGCCGAACGGTTCCTGCAGGCCGGCGCGTCGGTCGCGATTTGCGGCCGCGACGGCGAACGCCTCGCGCGCGCGCGAGCGCTGCTCGGCGAGAAATACCCGGACGCGCAACTGCTCGCCGTGCGCTGCAACGTGCTCGACGAAGCCGATGTGGCCGCGTTCGCGCAGACCGTGTCCGACCGCTTCGGCCGCGCCGACATGCTGGTCAACAACGCGGGCCAGGGCCGCGTGTCGACCTTCGCGGACACGACCGACGACGCATGGCGCGAAGAGCTCGATCTGAAGTACTTCAGCATCATCCGCCCGACGCGCGCCTTCCTGCCGCTGCTGCGCGACGCGCAGGCGCCGACGATCACCTGCGTGAACTCGCTGCTCGCGCTGCAGCCGGAGCCGCACATGGTCGCGACGTCGTCGGCGCGCGCCGGTGTGCTGAGCCTCGTGAAGTCGCTCGCGACCGAACTCGCGCCGCAGCGCATCCGCGTGAACTCGATCCTGATCGGCATCGTCGAGTCGGGTCAATGGCGCCGCCGCTACGAAGCGCAGGCGCAGGCCGGCGAAAGCTGGGAGGACTGGACGGGCGCGCTCGCCCGCAAGAAGAACATCCCGCTGAACCGCTTCGGCAAGCCTGACGAGGCAGCCTGGGCACTTTTTTATCTCGCAACGCATCTGTCGTCCTACACGACGGGCAGCCATATCGACGTTTCTGGAGGCTTTGCACGCCATGTCTAAAAAAACCACGGTTGGCGAGCTGATTGCCGCCTTTCTCGAGCAGTGCGACGTCAAAACCGCATTCGGTGTCATCTCGATCCACAACATGCCGATCCTCGACGCGATCAACTCGCGCGGCAACATCCGGTATGTCGGCGCGCGCGGTGAAGCGGGCGCGGTGAACATGGCCGACGGCCTCGCCCGCGTGTCGGGCGGCCTCGGCGTCGCGTTCACGAGCACCGGCACGGCGGCGGGCAACGCCGCTGGTGCGATGGTCGAGGCGCTGACGGCCGGCACCGCGCTGCTGCACATCACGGGGCAGATCGAGACGCCGTACCTCGACCAGGATCTCGCCTACATCCACGAAGCGCCGGACCAGCTCACGATGCTCGACGCGATCTCGAAGGCCGCGTTCCGCGTGCGCACGGTCGAGACCGTGCTGCCGACGATCCGCGAAGCGGTGCGCATCGCGCAGACCGCGCCGACGGGGCCCGTGTCGGTCGAGATTCCGATCGACATCCAGGCTGCCGAAATCGAATGGCCGGAAGATCTTGCGCCGGCGCACGTCGCGGTGCGCGAGCACGACGACGCACGCGTCGCGAAGCTCGCCGATGCGCTGGCGGCCAAGCGCCGTCCGCTGTTGTGGATCGGCGGCGGTGCGCGCCACGCCCGTGCGGAAGTCGAACGCCTGGTGAAGGTCGGCTTCGGCGTCGTGACGAGCGTGCAGGGGCGCGGCGTGCTGCCGGAGGATCACCCGGCGACGCTCGGCGCGTTCAACGTGCATGCGTCCGTCGAAGCGTTCTACAAGACCTGCGACGCGCTCGTCGTGGTCGGCTCGCGCCTGCGCGGCAACGAAACGCTGAAGTACAAGCTCGCGCTGCCGCAGCCGCTGTTCCGCATCGACGCCGACGCGCTCGCCGACAACCGCGGCTATCGCAACGAGCTGTTCGTGCACGGCGATTCGAAGCGCGTGCTGGCCGAGCTGGCCGATCGCCTCGAAGGCCGCCTGTCCGTCGATCCGCAGTTCGCGGGCGATCTCGCGGCGGCACGCGAGCAGGCCGTCGCCAGCGTGTCGGAAGGTCTCGGGCCCTACAAGAAGCTGGTCGATACGCTGCAGGGCGCGGTGGGCCGCGACTACAACTGGGTGCGCGACGTGACGATCTCGAACAGCACGTGGGGCAACCGCCTGCTGAAGATCTTCGAACCGCGCGCTGGCGTGCATGCGCTCGGCGGCGGCATCGGCCAGGGCATCCAGATGGGCATCGGCGCGGCACTGGCCGGCGCGGCGGCGAAGACGGTCTGCCTGGTCGGCGACGGCGGCCTGATGGTCAACGTCGGCGAGCTCGTGACGGCCGTGCAGGAAAACGCGAACGTGATGATCGTGCTGATGAACGACCAGTGCTACGGCGTGATCCGCAACATCCAGGACGCGCACTATGGCGGCCGCCGCTGCTTCGTGCAACTGCACCAGCCGGATTTCGCGCAGTTCTGCGCGAGTTTCGGTCTCACGCACTACCGGATCTCGTCGCTCGACCAGGCCGAAGCGATCGTGCGCGAAGGGATGGCGAAGGAAGGGCCGGTGATGGTCGAGGTCGACATGCTGTCGGTCGGCTCGTTCGCATCGCAGTTCGCAGGCCCGCCGGTGAAGAAGGAAGAAACGCCGTCGGAGCGGCAGTATGCGTAACAACCACGCCCACGGGCATGCGCCCGTCGACATCGCGATGATCGGCTTCGGCGCGATCGGTGCGGCCGTGTACCACGCGGTCGAGCACGATGCATCGTTGCGCGTCGCGCACGTGATCGTGCCCGAGCACCAGCGCGACGCGGTGCAGCGTGAGCTCGGAAGCGCGGTGGAGGTCGTATCGTCGGTCGATGCACTGGCCCACCTGCCCGAGTTCGCGCTCGAATGCGCGGGCCACGGCGCGCTCGTCGATCACGTCGTGCCGCTGCTGAAGGCCGGCACCGATTGCGCGGTCGCATCGATCGGCGCGCTGTCCGACCTTGCGCTGCTCGACGTGCTGTCGCAGGCCGCCGACGAAGGCGACGCGACGCTGACGCTGCTGTCCGGCGCGATCGGCGGAATCGACGCGTTGGCGTCGGCGAAGCAGGGCGGCCTCGACGAGGTGCTGTACGTCGGCCGCAAGCCGCCGCTCGGCTGGCTCGGCACACCTGCCGAGGCGTTGTGCGACTTGCGTGCGATGACCGAAGAGAAGGTCATCTTCGAGGGCACCGCACGCGACGCCGCGCGGCTGTATCCGAAGAACGCGAACGTCGCGGCGACGGTCGCGCTCGCGGGCCTCGGCCTCGACGCGACGCGCGTGCGCCTGATCGCCGATCCGGCCGTCGCGCGTAACGTGCACCGCATTACCGCACGCGGCGCATTCGGCGAAATGTCGCTCGAAATGAGCGGCAAGCCGTTGCCCGACAACCCGAAGACGTCCGCGTTGACCGCGTACAGCGCGATCCGCGCGCTGCGCAACCGCGCGGCCCGCTGCGTGATCTGAGCGTGCGACGCAGCCATTCGGGCCATTGAACGGCCGCCGGCGCCACGGCGCGGGCGGCTGCGCAGAGACAGATTAGTGGGACTTGTGACATGACTCCATTCGATACGAGCCTCGTACCCAACGGCGACATCCTGATCGGCGGCGAGTGGCGGCGCGGTCGCGGCGCGCCTTACGCGAGCATCTACCCGGCCGACCAGTCGCTGAACATGGAAGTATCGACGGCGAACGCGGAAGACGCGGCCGAAGCCGTCGTGGCCGCCGACGGCGCGTGGCGCCGCGCCGACTGGGCCGGCCTCAAGCCGCACCAGCGCGCGCTGGTGCTGTACCGGATCGCCGACCTGATCATGCAGCGTCACGAGGCGCTCGCGAACCTGCAGCGCCGCGACAACGGTAAGCCGATCGGCGAGACGCGCGTGCTGGTGGCGAGCGCCGCCAACACGTTCCGCTATTTCGCGGCGTGCCTGGAAACGCTCGACGAGGAACTGACACCGTCGCGCGGCGACTATCTGACGATGAGCGTGCACGAGCCGATCGGCGTGATCGCGGCGATCACGCCGTGGAATTCGCCGATCGCATCCGACGCGCAGAAGCTCGCGCCGGCGCTCGCCGGCGGCAACGCGGTGGTGCTCAAGCCGGCCGAAGTCACGCCGCTCGTGTCGCTCGCGCTGGCCCGCATCTGCGAGGAGGCCGGCGTGCCGAAGGGCGTGCTGAGCGTGCTGCCGGGCAAGGGCTCGGTGATCGGCGACGTGCTCGTGCGCCATCCGCTCGTGAAGAAGGTGTCGTTTACCGGCGGCACCGAAGTGGGCCGCGGCATCGCGCGCATCGCCGCCGAGAAGCTGATGCCCGTGTCGCTCGAACTCGGCGGCAAGTCGCCGACGATCGTGTGCGACGACGCCGATCTCGATCACGCGGTCAATGGCGTGCTGTACGGCATCTTCAGCTCGTCGGGCGAGGCGTGCATCGCGGGTTCGCGCCTGTTCGTGCAACGCGCGATCTACGACACGTTCATGCAACGCCTCGTCGAAGGCGCGCGCAAGCTGCGCGTGGGCGACCCGACGCGGCCCGACACGCAGATGGGCCCGCTGATCACCGCGAAGCATCGTGAATCGGTGGAGCGCTACGTCGCGCTCGGGCTGGAGGAAGGCGGCCGCCTGCTGTGCGGCGGCGAGCGGCCGTCGGGCGACGGGCGCGAGGACGGCTTCTTCTACCAGCCGACGATTCTCGAAGGTTTGCCGAACACCGCGCGCATCTGCCAGGAAGAAATCTTCGGACCGGTGCTGGTCGCGATGCCGTTCGACGACGAAGCGTCGCTGATCGCGCAGGCGAACGACAGCGTGTTCGGCCTTGCCGCCGGCATCTGGACGCGCGACTACAAGCGCGCATGGCGCATTGCGCGCGCGCTCGAGACGGGCACCGTCTGGATCAACACGTACAAGCTGTTTTCGATCTCCACCCCGTTCTCGGGCTGGAAGGAGAGCGGGATGGGCCGCGAGAAGGGCCGGCTCGGCATCCGCGAGTACATGCAGCAGAAGAGCCTCTACTGGGGCCTGAACGACGCGCCGCTGCCGTGGGCGAACTGAGCGAAGGGGAATGACGCAATGAGCATCTTGGGTATCGAGCAGATCACGTACGGTGTCGACGACCTCGCGACGTGCCGGCGCTTTTTCGCCGACTGGGGGCTGAAGGAAGTCGCGCACGACGACACGCGCGCACGTTTCGAAACGCTGAACGGCTGCACCGTGCTGGTCGTCAAGGCCGACGATCCGTCGCTGCCGCCGGCGTTCGAGGCGGGTCCGACGCTGCGCGAGGTGACGTGGGGTGTCGCGACGAAGCAGGAACTCGACGCGCTGCGCACGAAACTGGCTGGCCAGCCCGGCTATTACGCGCACGACGACGCGGTGGGTTGCATCGATCCGAACGGCATGGCGATTCGCGTCGAAGTCACGCGCAAGCGCGAACTCGACATCACCGGCTCGCCGTCGAACGTGTGGGGCCAGACGCTGCGCGTCGACCAGCCGAGCCCGATTTATCCGCGCGCGGAACCGGTCGAGGTTGGCCACGTGGTGTTCTTCACGAACTGCCTCGACGCGCAGGAAACGTTCTATCACGAGCTGCTCGGCTTCGAGACGTCGGATCGCTATCCGGGCCGCGGCGCGTTCATGCGTTGCGCGCCGCATGGCGGCCACCACGACCTGTTCCTGCTCGCGTTGCCGAACGGCAAGCGCGGCCTGAACCACGTCGCGTTCACCGTGCGGGACATCCACGAAGTGTTCGGCGGCGGCATGCACATCGACCGCTGCGGCTGGGAAACGCAACTCGGCCCGGGCCGTCATCCGGTGTCGTCCGCGTATTTCTGGTACTTCCAGAACCCGGCTGGCGCGCTGATCGAGTACTACGCGGACGAAGACGTGCTGACGCCCGAGTGGCAGCCGCGCGAATTCGAACCTGGCCCGACCGTGTTCGCCGAATGGGCCGTCGACGGCGGCCTCGACGGCAACACGCGCCGGCAAAAGGACGCGAAGGCGCCGGAAGGCAAGTTCATGACGGAGCGCAAATCATGACCGAAGCGAACTCGCAGGAGCCGGCCCTGCCGGGCACGGTCGTCGTGGTCGGCGGCGGCCAGGCCGCCGGCTGGGTGCTGAAGACGCTGCGCGCGGAAGGGTTCGCGGGCCGCCTCGTGATGATCGCCGACGAGCCGCACCTGCCGTACGAACGCCCGCCGCTGTCGAAAGCCGTGCTGGCCGGCGATGCCGACATCGAAACGGTACGCGTCGTGCGTCCCGACGAATTCGACGCGCTGAACGTCGAGGCGTGGCAGCCGGAACGCGCGGCGTCGATCGACCGCGCGCGCCGCGTGGTGAAGACCGAAAGCGGGCTCGAGATCGAATACGACCGTCTCGTGATCGCGACTGGCGGCACGTCGCGTCGCTTGCCTGACGCAATCGTCAGGACACCGAACCTGCACTACCTGCGCACGCTCGACGAAGCGGCCGCGCTCGGCGAGAAGCTGCGTGCGAGCCGGCGCGTGCTCGTGATCGGCGGCGGCTGGATCGGCCTCGAAGTCGCTGCGACCGCACGCAAGCTCGGCGTCGAAGCGGTCGTCGTCGAAGGCGCTCCGCGTCTGTGCGGACGGTCGGTGCCGCAGATCGTGTCGGACTTCCTGCTCGACCTGCATCGCGCGAACGGTGTCGACGTGCGTCTCGGCGCGGCGCTCGCATCGCTCGACGCGCAACCGGACGACGCGTCGAAGGTGCGCGCGACGCTCGCCGACGGCACGACGATCGACGCCGATTTCGCGGTGGCCGGCATCGGCCTCGCGCTGAACGCGACGCTGGCGAGCGACGCGGGCCTGGCGATCGACGACGGCATCGTGGTCGACGAATTCGGTGCGACCAGCGACCCGGCGATCTTCGCGTGCGGTGACGTCGCGAATCATCACAACGGCTGGCTGAAGCGGCGCGTGCGGCTCGAATCGTGGGCGAACGCGCAGAACCAGGCGATCGCGGCAGCGAAGGCCGTGCTCGGCGTGCGCGCGCCGTACGCGGAGATTCCGTGGTTCTGGTCCGATCAGTACGACGTGAACCTGCAGATCCTCGGCGATCTGCCGGCCGATGCGCAGCTCGTCGTGCGCGGCGATCTCGCCGCGCGCCGCGCGACGCTGTTTTTCGTAGGCGATGGGCATGTGAGAGGTGTCATCGCCGTCAACAACGCACGCGAGCTCAAGCTCGCACGCAAGTGGATGAACCAGGGCCGGGCAGTGGATACGGAAGCCCTGGCGGACACGACCAAACCGCTTGCCTGACCGGCGAACGATCCAGGAGACCCCCCGCATGAGCACTTTCGACAACGTCGTGGCCGGCAGGGCCACGATGGAAGCTGCCGCCTCCACGCCCGGCGCGATCATCGCGCGGCTCGAGCGGCTTCCGACCAACGCGATGCAGATCCGTGCGCGCGTGCTGATCGGCACCGCCACGTTCTTCGACGGCTTCGACGTGATCACGATCGCGGCGACGCTGCCGCTGCTGATTCACAAGTGGGGGCTGTCGCCGACGCAGATCGGCATGCTGATCGCGTCCGGCGCGATCGGCCAGCTGATCGGTGCGTTCCTGTTCCCCGCGCTCGCCGAGAAGCATGGCCGCGTGAAGGCGATCGCGTGGAGTTCCGCCGTGATCGGCATCACGAGCATTGCGTGCGGCTTCGCGCCGACATTCGAGGTGTTCGTGCTGCTGCGGATTTTGCAGGGGCTCGGTCTCGGCGGCGAACTGCCGGTCGCGGCCACGTACATCAACGAAATCACGCGTGCGCACGGTCGCGGCCGCTTCGTGCTGTTGTATGAAATCGTGTTTCCGATCGGTTTGCTGGTGTCGATGGCGCTGGGCGCATGGCTCGTGCCGCGGTTCGGCTGGGAGATCATGTACTTCGTCGGCGGGCTGCCGTTGATCCTCGCGCTGGTGCTCACGCATCTCGTGCCGGAATCGCCGCGCTGGCTCGCATCGCGTGGGCGCCTCCCCGAAGCCGGGCGCGCGGTCGGTGTGTTCGAATCGTCGGTGCGCGGCGAACTGCCGCCGGTCACGCAGGTGGCCGCGTATGACGAGATGGTGCGCCAACACCCGAAGCGCCGGATGAGCGACCTGTTCAGCGCCGCGTATCGCAAGCGCACGCTTGCGGTGGCGACGCTCTGGGCGACCTGCGGGTTCATCCAGTACGGGCTGTCCACCTGGCTGCCGACGATCTACAAGAACTTCTATCACGCGCCGTTGCAACTCGCGCTGAATCTCGCGGTGATCGGCTCGGTGATGGGCGTGCTCGGGTCGCTTGCGTCGGCGCTGCTCGTCGACAAGCTCGGACGCAAGCCGGTGATCGTGTGGTCGTTCGTGCTCTGTGCGCTGTCGCTGGCGCTCGCGGGCATCTATCACGCGGCGTCGGTGTATGTCGTCGCGGTGTTCTGCTCGCTGTCGCTGGGGCTGATGGCGTCGGGGTTCATCACCGCGTACGTCTATACGCCGGAGCAGTATCCGACGAGCATCCGTGCGTCGGGCTGCGGACTCGGCAGCGCGTGGCTGAAGATTGCGTCGTTCGCGGCGCCGATGATCGTGCCGCACGCGATCATCGGCGGCAGCCTCGCGCCGGCGTTCTACCTGATCGGCGTCGTGCCGCTGATCGCGGCGGTGACCGTGCACTTCGTCGGGATCGAGACGAAAGGCAAGGTGCTGGAGGCGCTCGAAGCGTAAGCGCGGCTGGCCGCAACGGTTGAAGTGGAAGGCCCGGACATCGTCCGGGCCTTCTTGTTTTCCGGCGACCGCGTTCGGCGCTCGCGAGCGAGCGGCGCGGGTAGTGCGGTGCGTCCGGTGCGAACGAATGTCGCATCGGCATCGTTTCGCGGTGGACTTAGAGTCGAACGGTAGCGAACGCAACGATACAGGGAGGATGACGAACGATGGCCAAGAAATTTCCGCTGCATCCCGTGCATCCGGAGCGGATTTGCTGGGGATGCGACAACTACTGCCCGACGCATGCGATGCGGTGCGGCAACGGCTCCAGCCGCACGCAGCACCCGAGCGAACTGCTCGGCGACGACTGGTATCGATACGGCGATTGGGGCATCGACTATGCGGACGATGAAAACGACGAGGCAACCGCGGCGCCGGCCGGCGGGCAGTCGTAGCGACAAGTTGTCCCACCGCGTGCGCGCGCTTTCTTGACCTGCATCACGCTAGCGAAAGGCGCGCTGAAACATCATGAAAAAGATGCATAAAGCACGCATCTTGAGGCGGGCGAGACGCCCGGCGGCCCGGAACACGCTTCCCACCGCCGCTCGCGCCGACCCGCGCCCCCATGATCGAGAAAGGAGAGCACCGTGTTTTGCTATCAATGCGAACAGACCGACCGGACCGGCGCACGGCCCGGCTGCGCATCGGCGAAGGGCAACTGCGGCAAGGACGAGACGACGGCCGATCTGCAGGACCTGCTGGTTCATGCGGTGAAGGGCATCGCGCAGTACGCCGCGATCGCGCGCACGATGGGCGAGCCAGACCGTGAGGCCGACCGCTTCGTGCTGTACGCGATGTTCACCACGCTGACCAACGTGAACTTCCATGCGGCGCGCTTCGTCGCGCTGCTGCGCGAAGCAGCACAGACGCGCGATCGTGTGAAGGCCGCGTGCGAAGCGCACGCACGGGCGGCTGGCACGGCCGTGCCGGTGCTGACGGGGTCCGCCGCGTGGCAGCCGGCGGACGATCTGGCCGGCTTGCTGAAGCAGGCGGCGCGCGTCGGCATCGATGCGGGCCTTGACACGGTGGGTGCCGATATCGTCGGGCTGCGTGCGCTGGTGCTGTACGGGCTGAAGGGCGTGTGCGCGTATGCGCATCATGCGAAGGTGCTGGGCTACGAACGCGACGACGTGTACGAGGGCGTCGAAGCGGCACTCGCGTTTCTCGCGGGCGATCCCGACGACGTCAACGCGCTGCTCGCGCAGGCGCTCGATCTTGGCCGGCTGAACCTGACGGTGATGGAATTGCTGGACAACGCGAACACCGGCCGCTTCGGTGCGCAACAGCCGACCGCCGTGCGCGTGTCGCCGGTGGCCGGCAAGGCGATCCTCGTGTCCGGCCACGATCTCGGCGATCTGCATGCGTTGCTCGAACAGACGGCGGGCACAGGCATCCAGGTCTATACGCACGGCGAGATGCTGCCGGCTCACGCGTATCCGACGCTGAAAGCCTTTGCGCATCTGGCCGGCAACTACGGGGGCGCGTGGCAGGACCAGCAGAGCGACTTCGCGCATTTCCCCGGGCCGATCCTGATGACGTCCAACTGCATCATCGAGCCGTTGCCGCAATACCGGCAGCGGATCTTCACGACCGGGCCGGTCGGCTGGCCGGGCGTGCGTCATCTCGAGCATCACGATTTCTCGATGCTGATTCGTGCCGCTCAAGCACTGCCCGGATTCCCGGCCACCGCGCCGGAGGAGACGATCATGGTCGGGTTTGGCCGGCATGCGGTGCTGGGCGTCGCGGACAAGGTGATCGACGCGGTGAAGGCAGGGCAGATCCGCCACTTCTTCCTGATCGGCGGTTGTGACGGCGCGGCGCCGGGCCGCAACTACTACACCGAGTTCGCGGAACAGGCACCCGACGACACGGTCGTGATGACCCTCGGCTGCAACAAATACCGGTTCAACCGGCACGCGTTCGGCGATATCGGCGGCATTCCGCGCCTGCTCGACGTCGGGCAGTGCAACGACAGCTATTCCGCGATCCGGATCGCGACCGCGCTCGCCGATGCGTTCGAATGCGGCGTGAACGACCTGCCGCTGTCGCTCGTCATCTCGTGGTTCGAACAGAAGGCGGCCGCGGTGCTGCTGACGCTGCTCGCACTTGGGATCCGCAACATCCGGCTCGGGCCGTCGCTGCCGGCGTTCATCACGCCGGGCGTGCTCGCGGTGCTGGTCGATCAGTTCGGGATCCAGCCGATCGGTGAGGCAGACACGGATCTGGCCGCGGCGCTCGCGCGCAAGGCAGCATGAACGGGATCGTTCGATGAGCTACCGGATCGAGATCACGACGCGCGACGGCGCGCCGTTCGGCTTTGACTGCGAGCCCGGCCAGGATCTGCTCGCGGCGGCGGCGCAGGCAGACATCACGCTGCCGTCGCAATGCCGACGCGGCAGCTGCGGCGCCTGTCAGGCGACCGTCGTCGACGGCCCGTACGAGATGCGGGGCCACAGCGCCGACGCGTTGCCGGCCGGCCAGCCCGGCGCGGTGTTGCTGTGCCGTACGACGCCGCGCGGCGATCTGCGGGTCGCCGCGCCGTACGACCGCGCCAAGGTGCTGCTGCAGCCGGTGCCCGTGCGCACCGCGAGGATCGCGGCGCTCGATACCATCGCGCGCGACACGATGCGCGTCGAACTGCAGATCGAGCCCGACGACGCGTTCGGCGCGGCTGCGGAGTTCGAAGCCGGCCAGTTCGCGGAACTGGAGGTGCCGGGCAGCGGTGTGCGCCGCCCATATTCGCTCGCGAACACGAGCAACTGGGGCGGCCGCCTGGAATTCCTGATCCGGTTGCGTCCGGGCGGCTGGTTCTCGGCTTATCTGCGCGAGCGCGCGCAGCACGGCGACCCGCTGACGGTGCGCGTGCCGATGGGCGGATTCGGCCTGTTCGCGGACAGCCTTCGGCCACGCTGGTTCGTCGCGGGCGGCACGGGGCTTGCGCCGGTCCTGTCGATGCTCAGGCGCATGGCCGAGTATCAGGAGACGGGCGACGCACGGCTGTTCTTCGGCGTCAATGAGGAAAGCGAACTGTTCATGCTCGACGAGCTGGAGAGATTGCAGGCCGAGTTGCCGCAACTGCGGATCGACTTGTGCGTATGGCGACCGGCCACGGCATGGGCCGGGTTCCGCGGGACGCCGGTCGATGCGTTGCGCGAGGCGCTTGCGCAGGCCGAAGTGCTGCCGGATGTGTACGTATGCGGGCCGCCGCCGCTCGTCGAGGGCGCACGAGGAGTTGCCGTTGCGGCCGGCGTGCCGGACGCGCAATTCGCGAGCGAGCGATTCACCGTGTGATGTGCGTGCCGCGCGTTGCCGTGACGCAGGCGCGATGCACCATCCGGCAGGCGGCTTGCCGGATGGCCCGGTCGAACGTACGCTTTGTCGACATCCCGGCCCACCAGCAGGTTATCGACCATGCAAGCCCATCCTTTGCGTCTTTCCCCCGGCGACGATCTGCGCGCATCGATCGAGCAGGCATTGTGTCGGCTCGACGCACACGCGGCATTCGTGATCCAGGGGATCGGCAGCCTGACCGTCGCGCAGTTGCGCTTTGCCGGTGTCGACGCGCCGACCGAACTGCGCGGCGACCTCGAGATCCTGACGCTGGCCGGTTCGGTCTCGCCGGACGGCGCGCACCTTCATATGTCGGTGTCCGACGCGAACGGCCGTGTGTCGGGCGGACACGTCGCGAGCGGTTGCGTGGTGCGGACGACCGCCGAGATCCTGCTCGTGCTGTTGCCCGCATATCGTTTCTCCCGTGAACCCGATGCAGGGACCGGGTTCAACGAGCTGGTGATTCGTCGGGAGTCAGGCTGATCGTGCGCACGGTCTGGCGCAGGTGACCGATGCGGCTTACCCCGGCACGAACACCCCCATCGCCGCGATCGCCATCGCGAGCGTCGCGGCCCAGCCGCCCCACGCCAGCGCGCCCGTCACGGCGAACTTGCCCATGATGCGTCGGCTGCCGGCCATCAGCATCATCACGATCATGATCGGAACCGCGGTCACGCCGTTGATGACCGCACTCCAGTAGAGCGCGCGGATCGGGTCGAAATGCATGAACGTGATCGCGACGCCGCCCACGATCGCCAAGGCGATCACCGCATAGAATTCGGGCGCGACGCCGAGCCGAAGCGCGAGGCTGTTGCGCCAGCGAAAGCTGCCCGAGGCCGCATACGCGGCCGATCCGGCGAGCACCGGCAACGCCAGCAGGCCGGTGCCGACGATTCCGAGCGCAAACAGCATGTACGCGAAGTGCCCGGCAATGGGCTCGAGCGCGCGCGCGGCATCGGCGGACGTCTTCACTTCGATGTGGTGCATGTTGAGCGTGGCCGCTGCGGTCAGCGTGATGAAGAACGCAATGACGTTCGATACGCCCATGCCGACCCAGGTATCGAAGTTGATTCGTCGCAACTGCGCGGGTGCCTGACGAGGTGCGCGCCGCAACGCGTGCTCGTTCGGCTTCGCATGCAGTTCCTCGACTTCCTGCGACGCCTGCCAAAAAAACAGATAAGGGCTGATCGTGGTGCCGAGCACGGCGATGACCGTGGTCAGGTAGGCGGCGGTCAGCTGGATATGCGGCCACACGATCGCGCGGCCGACCTCGCCCCAATGGACGGGCACGATGAGCGCCACCGCGACATACGCGAGCAGGACCAGCGCGATCCATTTGAGCAGGCGCGCATAGCGGTCGTACGGCACGAAAATCTGCAGTGCGGCCGACACGCCGCCCAGACAGACGACATAGAGTTCCTGAGGGCCATGCAGCAGAAGATTGACCGCCGCGCCCATCGCCGACAGGTCGGCCGCGATGTTGATCACGTTCGCGATCAACAGCAATGCCACTGCGCTGTAGAGCAGCCATGACGGGTAGTGCGCGCGCATATTCGACGCGAGGCCCTTGCCCGTCACGCGGCCGATGCGCGCGCTGACCAACTGGATCGCCGTCATCAGCGGATAGGTCAGCAGCAGCGACCAGAGCAGTTCGAATCCGAACTGCGCACCCGCCTGCGAATAGGTTCCGATGCCTGACGGATCGTCGTCGGCGGCACCGGTGACGAGGCCCGGCCCGAGGCGCCGGAGCCACGTTACCGCGCGCGGACGAGGCTGCGCGGTATCGAGGGACTCGTTGTCGTTCATGTCGGCGGCCCGTGGGAAGGGGGCAACCGAGCCGCAATCGGCGTGCCCGGGCCATGGGACGGGCGGCGCCGGTCGGCTGATGCGTGTCGAACGCCGAGCGCGGCGCAGCAGAAAACCGGCTTGGCCGAGGTGCGGGAAGCGGGGCTGCGGGAGAAAACGGACCGGGTGCTCGCGAACGAGGGCGGCCGGTCCGCGGCGCGAAGGGCGCGGCAGCGGCGATACGCGTCGGCGCGGGCGACGGGGCGTGCCAGACGTGCCGCGTCGGCCGCTCGACGGGTGCATCGCGCGCCGGATTGACGGCGTGTCGGCGGCACGTCAGTGCCGGCGGTGCGGAATGCAAAAGACGGAAAGCCCCGGGTGTGACCGTTTCCGGGTCAGGGGCGCGCCATGAGCGCAACAGGTCCGGCGGCGCCCGTTCGGCGTCAACGGTCAGTCATTGCAACATCCCGATTGCTGCGCCCGGTCACCAGGCAGCCGGACATGAACGCCTCGCTCTGGCTGCTGGCGGCCGCGTTGCCGAAGCCTCGGCTGAGCGCATCGTATTTCACCTGCTCGGCACCCTGCGAACACGCCATCGGGCTGGCGTCGCGGCCTTGCGCGTGCAGCAGCGCCCGATCGCCGATCAGGTAGGCCAGCAGCGCGAAAAACGCGATGTGTACCACTCGTCTCATGATTCGTCTCCTCGTTGCCGAAGCGTAACGCGGACACGTTTCGTGAAGCACTTGGGGCTTCCCCCGGTAAACGTCTGCTGAAACGGCGACATGCCTGTTGTAATTGCGTCCCGTTCTTGTGCCGCGCGAACGCGGAAGGGGCAGTGGCCGGCCGCACCGGCGCGCGATTGACGCGAGTTTGACGAATGTCAGGGTACGGGCAGGGTGAGACGGTCGCGCCGGCACTCAAAGCGATAGCATCAATGCATGTTTCAACGGAACGCAATGCGCGCAAGCGATGGGCGCAGCGGATCCGAACGCAACAGGCACGTGCCGAACATCGCTATCGAAATAGTGAGGAATCCAAATGCTTAACGTCTCTTCCGTGCTGATCAGTCTCGCGCCGATGTGGGCCATTCTGCTGATTGCGTCTTCCGCCGCGACCTATCTGGTGTTCTGGCGCAAGGTCATCAAGTAAGCGCCGCACCGTTCATCGCACTGCCGTCACCGGCACATTCGAGATCCGCACGAGCCGATCCATCACGCTGCGACGGAACATCGACAGCATCGCGTGAAACGGATCCTGCCGCGGCGCGACGACGACGATTTCGTCGCAGCCGGTCTCGGCCGCGACGGCCGCGATCGTGTCGGCCACCGGCCCGACCTTCTTCACGATGCTGTATCGGACACCGGCTTCCCGCAACACCCGCTCCGCCATCGCCAGGTCGTCGCACGCGAACTTGTCCTCGATCGACTGAAGCCTCGACAGCGGGTGAAACGCCTCGAGCCGCGTCGCCTCGAGCGGCGCCTGCACGTTGATCAACACGATCTCGGATGCGCAGCGTTCGCGATACAGGAAGGTCGCGTGGCGAACCGCCTGCAGCGAGCGAGGCGAATGTCCGACCGGAACCAGCAGTTTGAGCATGGAAAATGCCCCGTAGTCGAGATGTTCCCAGCGTAGTGCGCCGCCGGATCGTGCGACCTAAAGAGATTTGGCGGCCGCGTAAAAATGTCGTTAACGTCCGCCGCTTCGTGTTGCGCCTATTAGAAATATAAGAAATTTTAGTTTATGCGCATAAACGTTTACACCAGTCGAACGAGTGGCAGCCCGACACAGGCCGATTTAGTCGAATCCTCAATGAATCGCGGCGGAAAATATCGGAGGTTGGCCATCCGGCGTCGCGTAGAGTAGAGCATCGACCGCGGCGCGGCCGCTTTCCGGCGCCTTCCCGGCGCCTTCCGGCCGTTCGGGACGGACTGCCGCCACCGCGCGGCCAGCCATTCCATTCCGATTCCAGGAGACCTCGCATGCCGCACGGCGCCTCGCAGCTTCTCGCTCCCGCTTCCATCACCATCGACCCGATCGTGCGCCTGTCGGCCGGCGAGCTCGCGTCGGCGATCCGTGGCAAGGCGGTGTCGTGCGTCGAGACGATGCGTGCCTATCTCGATCACATCGAGCGCGTGAACGGCGCGGTGAACGCGCTGATCTCGCTGCGCGATCGCGCCGTGCTGCTCGCCGAAGCCGCGGAAAAGGACGCCGCGCTGGCCCGCGGCGAGTATCACGGCTGGCTGCACGGGATGCCGCAGGCGCCGAAGGATCTCGCGATGACCAAAGGGCTGCGGACGACCTACGGCTCGCCGATTTTCCGCGAAAACGTGCCGCAGGGCGATTCGGTCGGCGTCGGTCGAATGCGTGCGGCGGGCGCGATCTTCATCGGCAAGACCAACACGCCGGAGTTCGGCCTCGGCTCGCATACGTTCAACGAAATCCACGGCGCGACACGCAATCCGTACGACCTGACGAAGAGTGCCGGCGGCAGCAGCGGCGGCACGGCGGCGGCGCTCGCCGCGCGCATGCTGCCGGTCGCGGATGGCAGCGACTTCGGCGGCTCGCTGCGCAATCCGGCCGCGTTCTGCAACATCTACGGGTTCCGTCCGTCGCAGGGCCGCGTGCCGCGCTGGCCGGGCGTCGACGTGTTCATGCAGCAGCTCGGCATCGAAGGGCCGATGGGCCGCACGGTCGGCGACGTCGCGCAGCTGCTCGCGATCCAGGCCGGCTACGACCCGAACGATCCGCTGTCGCTTGCGGAGGATCCGGCCGAGTTCGCGAAGCCGCTCGACAAGGACCTGCGCGGCGAGCGCATCGCGTGGGTCGGCGACTGGAACGGTTATCTCGCAACGGAGCCGGGCGTGCTCGCGCAGTGCGAAACGGGCCTCGCGACGCTGCGCGAGATCGGCTGCGACGTCGATGCGGCGCTGCCGGCGTTCGCCCCCGAGCGCATCTGGCGCCTGTGGCTCGCGCATCGACATCTGTTGTCCGGTGGCGGGCTGCTCGCGCACTATCGCGATCCGGCACGGCGCGCGCTGCTCAAGCCCGAGGCGATCTACGAGGTCGAAGGGCTGCTCGCGATGCAGGGTGCCGAGGTGTTCGACGCGAGCGTCGAGCGCACCTCGTGGCACCAGGCGGTGCTGAGCTTCTTCGATCGCTACGACTTCATCGCGGCACCGACCGCGCAGGTGTTTCCGTTCGACGTCGAGCAGCGCTGGCCGAAGGAAATCGCGGGCCGCGCGATGGACACCTACCACCGCTGGATGGAAACGGTCGTGCCGTGGACGCTGGCCGGCTGCCCGGTGATCAGCGTGCCGGTCGGCTTCAACGACGCGGGGCTGCCGATGGGGATGCAGCTGATCGGCCGGCCGCGCGCGGACCTCGCGGTGCTGCAGCTCGCGCGTGGCTACGAGCAGGCGGCCGACTGGGTCGGCCAGCGTCTGCCCGCGTGGATGGCTGCGTGATGCGTGCCGCAGCGTCGATCGCGGATGTCCGGAACAAGCGCTATTGATGCGGAAAAGGAACGAATCCGGACGCGTGCCCGACATCGCGCGGCAATCGCGGACGAATGCGCACGGCGAGTCGGGACGGCCGCGCAATTGCAAGCCGCTGCGGCGCGCGATTTCGTTTCGATGTGTTTCAGTCGTTGCGGCGGCGCGCGACGCGCTTCGACAATATTGGCCTCAATCATTCGGGTACGAGGCAAACAGATGAAGCATATTCGCGCGACGGGCAAGCACCTGGCATCGGCGGGCATCGCATTCGGCATCCTGCTGGGCGCCAACGGCGCCGCGCATGCGCAGCTCGACCTGCAGTCGATCGGCTCGGCGCTGCTCGGCGGCGGGCAGCAACAGGCCGCACCCGCGCAGGGCGGCGTCGCGCAGCTGATGCAGGCGTACGTCGGCGCGAACCAGCAGGTGCTGGCCGGGCAGTCGTCGCTCGCGTCGGCGATGGGGCTCACCGGCGCGGCCGGGCAGGCGCAGCAGGCCGCCAGCCTGCTCGGTGGCGGCAACGCGTTGACGCCGGCCGTGCTGTCGCAGATGGGCGGCGCGCAGCAGTCGGTGTCGCAGGCGCTCGGCCAGGCGTTCGCGAGCGGCGGCCCGACCCACGGCCCGATCGACAAGCAGGCGTTCAGCAACGGCCTCGCATCGCTTGGCCAGGGCCTCACGCAGTATTCGCAGCTGCAGTCGGGGCTGGGCAATCTCGGTTCGACCAGCGCCGCTTCGCTGCTGCAGTCGGGCCTGAATCCGCAGAACATGCAGGCCGCGTCGTATATCGCGCAGAGCGCGCCGGGCCAGTTGCAGTCGCTCGCGTCGACGCTCAGCCAGGCCGTGCAATTCGCGACGAGCCAGGGCATTTCGGTGCCGGCGGTCGCGTCGTCCGCGCTGAAGCTGCTGCCGTAACGCAGCCGCACCCCGCGCGCCGCGGTGCCGGCGGCGCGCGGCGATCCGGGATGGCCCCGCGCAACATGGGGATATCGCGCGATGCTATCGTTGTGCGTTTCCCGTTCCCGGTGCCGGTTCATGACTGACTCGTTCGACCTCCCGCGCTACTTCGCCCGCATCGGCTACGACGGCCCGGCCGAGCCGACGCTCGACGTGCTGCGCCGGCTGCATCTGCTGCACCCGCAGGCGATCCCGTTCGAAAACCTCAATCCGCTGACCGGAGCGCGTGTCGCGCTCGACCTGCCCGCGATCGTCGACAAGGTGATCGGGCGCCGCCGCGGCGGCTACTGCTTCGAACTCAACAAGCTCTTCCACACCGCGCTTACGACGATCGGTTTTCGCGTGACGCCGCTGATCGCGCGCGTGCGCTGGATGCGGCCGCCCGAGGTCGTCACCGCGCAGACGCACATGCTGCTGCGCATCGATCTCGATGGCGCGACGTGGCTCGCGGACATCGGCTTCGGCAGCGCGACGCTGACCGCGCCGCTGCGCTTCGTGCCGGGCGAGCGGCAGCTGACGCCGCACGGCGCGTTTCGCATCGTCGGCGCGCCAGTCGACGGCGAGTTCGACATGCAGTTCGAGATCCCCGACGGCTGGCAGACGACTTACCGCTTCTCGCTGAAACCGGCCGAGTGGATCGATTACGACGCCGCGAACTGGTTCACGTCGACCTATCCCGAATCGATCTTCGTGAACGACCTGATCGCGTGCCGCGTGCTGCCGGACGGCCGCGCGGCACTGTTCAACACCGTGCTGACGGTGCGCGACGCGGCGGGCGCGGGGCGCACCGTCACCTTCGACGACGCGGCCGCGTGGGGCGCGTGCCTGCGCGACACGATCGGCATCGATACGAGCGGCTTCGATCTCGACGCGCTGTTCACCCGGATCGCAGCGCGGGTGAACCCGATGTAAGGGCATGGCGAGCGGCGGGGCGTCGACGTCCGCCGCGCCGCCGGTTCTGGTCTCCCGATTGACATTTGCTAGATTGCTAGCATACTAGCCAACATGACCGACGAAGAAGTGAAGCAATTCAACGTGTACCTGCCGCTGAGCCTGATCCGGCAGGTCAAGCATCGCGCCATCGAAACGGAGCAGTCGCTGTCCGCGCTGGTGGCCGACGCATTGCGCGCGTATCTGGCCGCTCCGCAGCCGGGGGGCGGGCCATCCACCACGGAGGAATGACATGTCATCCGAGCGAATCGAAGCCGTGTACCTCACGACGCACAACTGGGGCAAGTCCGCAAAGTTCTTCCAGGCGCTGGGCTTCACGCTGGAATTCGAAACCGATCACAACTCGGGCCAGCTGAGAAACGGCGACGGGCCGTTTCTGTTCATCGCCGAAGTGCCGGCCGGCGAGACGCCGGACATGCAGGTCGTGCTGAAGGTGCCCGACGAGCAGGCGGTCCGGCCGCAGCCGATCGTCGACGTGGTCACTCCGTTCGAGGATACGCACTGGGGCACGCGCGACATGACCGTGCGCGATCCCGACGGCCGTGTCTGGCGCCTGCAGGCGCCGGGCAAGCCGGGCGCGTGAGGCCGCGGCGATGACCGACCTCCATCGGGACGCCCCCGACAGCACCGCCGAACGCGTCGCGCTGTGGCGCGCGCTGCACGTCGAACTCGATGCGCCGCCGCACGTGCTCGCCGACGAAGTCGGCCTGCGCCTGCTCGCGCCGGCGCCCGGCTGGCATCAGCGCGGCGACATGGATCCGCGGTTCACGCAGCCGTTTCGCGCATCGATCGTCGCGCGGGCGCGCTTCATCGAGGATCTCGTCATCGAGCAGGCCGCGCGGGGCGTGAGCCAGTACGTGATCCTCGGCGCGGGCCTCGACAGCTTCGTGCAGCGCCGGCCGGAGATGGCGTCGTGCCTGACCGTCTTCGAGGTCGATCCGCCCGCGCCGCAGGCGTGGAAGCGCCGCCGGCTGACCGAGCTTGGCTTCGGCGTGCCGGACTGGCTGCGGCTCGTGCCGTTCGATTTCGAAGCGAAGCAGTCGTGGCGCGACGCGCTCGTGCGCGCTGGCTTCGATCCGGGCAAGCCGGCGGTCGTCGTATCCACCGGCGTCAGCATGTACCTGACGCGCGACGCGAACGCGGCGGCGTTGCGCGAAGTCGCGTCGCTCGCGCCGGGTTCGACGTTCGCGATGACGTTCCTGCTGCCGCTCGAGCTTGCAGATTCGAGTGTGCGGCCGGGGCTCGAAATGGCCGCCAAAGGCGCGCGCGCGAGCGGCACGCCGTTCATCAGCTTCTTCATGCCGGAGGAGATCCGCGCGCTCGCGACGGAGGCCGGCTTCGCACGGGCCGGGCACGTGTCGGCCGCGGAGCTTGCACGTCGCTACTTCGCCGACCGCAGCGACGGTCTGCGTCCGCCGGACAACGCGGAAGAACTGCTCGTCGCGACGGTGTGATCCCGGCGCGACCCGGGCTCACCCGTCACGCGCGTTCGAGCACGGCCATCTCGCGCACGACCACGAGCAGCACCGCGAGGCTCGCGCCGCCCGACGCGCGCAGGTCGGCGAGCAGGTGCTCGTAGCGCTGCAGCGCGGCGTCGCGGCGTTCGCGCCACGCATGGACGATCGTCTCGGGCGCCGTCGAGTCGGCCGATTCCGCGAGCGCGCTGGTGGCGAGCGTGCGCTTGAGCCGCGCGACCTCCGCGAGCGCGGCCGCGCGCGCCAGCATGTCCCAGTGCGTCGGGGTCGGCAGCGTGGCCGCGCGTTCGCCGATCCACCCGTAGTTCAGCAGCGTGCCGAGCGAGAAGTAGACGCCCGCGACCAGTTCGAGACTGCGATCGCAGGTCGCGGCCACTTCGGCGATGTCGAGCAGCGCGGCGGAGATGTCGCCGCTCGCGACGCGCACCGCGAGCGCGCTGTCGACGCCGGCATCGACCAGCACGCGCTGCCGCTCGGACAGCGCTTCCAGATCGTCGGTCGGCAGCAGCGACGGCAATTGCGGCGCAATGCGCTGCACCGCGTCGCGGCAGCGCGCGATCAGTCCGGCGACGCCGCCGTTGGCCACCGCGCCCGACTGAAGCTGCCGCAGGAACCACAACGCCGCGCGTTCCAGCAGCCGCGCGACGTCGACGAACATGCGCGCCTGCACGTCGTCGGCGACGCGGTTGTCGAGTGCGTCGATGTCGCGCCATACCGCATCGAGATCGAACACGTCGCGCGCCATGATGCAGGCGCGCACGATGTCGCCAGGCTTCGCGTCGGTTTCCTCCATCAGCCGGTGCACGAACGCGCAGCCGACCCGGTTGACGAGCGCGTTGGTCAGGTGCGTCGCGAGGATCTCGCGGCGCAGCGGGTGGCGATGCATCGGTTCGCTGAAGCGCTGTTGCAGCGGCTTCGGGAAATAGTCGACGAGCATCGCGGCGACGAGCGGATCCTCGGGCACGTCGGATTCGAGCAGCGCGTCGTACAGCCACATCTTGCTGTAGGCGAGGAGCACCGCGCGCTCCGGCGACGTGAGCCCCTGTTTCGCGGCCTGCCGTTCGGCGATCTCGTCGTCGGTCGGCAGGAACTCGATCACGCGGTTCAGGCGGCCCGCGCGTTCGAGCCAGCGCATCAGGCGCGCCTCGGCGTCGAGCAGATCGACGCTGTAGCGGCCCGCGATCGACAGCGCCTGCGTCTGGTAGTAGTTGTCGCGCAACACGAGCAGCCCGACTTCGTCGGTCATTTCCGCGAGCAGGGCGTTGCGCTGCTTCTCGGTCATCTCGCCGTCGGTGACGACGAGCCCGAGCAGGATCTTGATGTTGACTTCGTGATCCGAACAATCGACACCGGCCGAGTTGTCGATCGCGTCGGTGTTGATGCGGCCGCCGCGCTGCGCGAACTCGATGCGGCCGAACTGCGTGCAGCCGAGGTTGCCGCCTTCGCCGACGACCTTGCAGCGCAGGTCCGCGCCGTTCACGCGCACCGCGTCGTTCGCGCGATCGCCGACCTGCTGGTGGGTTTCGCGCGCGGCCTTCACGTAGGTGCCGATGCCGCCGTTGTAAAGCAGGTCGACAGGCGCCTGCAGGATGGCGCGGATCAGCTCGGTCGGCGGCAGCGCGTGCGCGTCGATGCCGAGTGCTGCCTGCACGGCCGGCGACAGCGGGATCGTCTTCGCGGTGCGTGGGTAGACGCCGCCGCCTGCCGAGATGACGGATGTGTCGTAGTCGGCCCAGCTCGAGCGTTCGAGCGCGAACATCCGCTGGCGCTCCGCGAAGCTCGTCGCCGGATCGGGGTTCGGGTCGAGGAACACGTGCCGGTGATCGAACGCCGCGACGAGCCTGATATGCGGCGACAGCAGCATTCCGTTGCCGAACACGTCGCCCGACATGTCGCCGACGCCGACCACGGTGAAGTCGGTCGTCTGCGTGTCGATGCCCATCTCGCGGAAGTGCCGCTTGACCGATTCCCATGCGCCGCGCGCGGTGATCGCCATCTTCTTGTGGTCGTAGCCGACGGAGCCGCCGGACGCGAATGCATCGTCGAGCCAGAAGCCGTATTCGTGAGAGATCGCGTTCGCGTAGTCGGAGAACGTGGCCGTGCCCTTGTCGGCCGCGACGACGAGATACGGATCGTCGGGGTCGTGCCGCACCACGTCGGGCGGCGGCACGATTGCGTTGCCGGCGAGATTGTCGGTCAGGTCGAGCAGGCCGCGCAGGAACGTCTGGTAGCACGCGACGCCCTCGCGCATCCACGCTTCACGATCGCTCGGCGGCGGCGGGTTCTTCACGACGAAGCCGCCTTTCGAGCCGACCGGCACGATCACGACGTTCTTCACCATCTGCGCCTTCATCAGCCCGAGCACCTCGGTGCGGAAGTCCTCGCGACGGTCGGACCAGCGCAGCCCGCCGCGCGCGACGCGCCCGCCGCGCAGGTGCACGCCCTCGACGCGCGGCGAGTACACCCAGATCTCGAACATCGGCTTCGGCTCGGGCAGGCCGGGCACTTTCGCCGGATTGAACTTGAACGACAGGTACGGCTTCGATTCGCCGTTCGCGTCGTGCAGGAAATAGTTGGTGCGCACCGTCGCGTTGATCACACCGAGGAACTGGCGCAGGATCCGGTCCTCGTCGAGGTTCGGCACCTGGTCGAGCGCCGTCTCGATCGCCTTCAGCAGGTGTTCGACCTGCACGTCGCGCGTGCCGCCGGTGGCCGGGTCGAAGCGCAGCAGGAACAGTTCGACCAGTTGCCGTGCGATCGCCGGGTTGCCGGTCAGCGCGCGCTCGATATAGGCATCGCTGAACGTCGAGCCGACCTGCCGCAGGTATTTCGCATACGCGCGCAGGATCGTGACCTCGCGTGCGCTCAGGTGCGCGCGCAACACGAGACGGTTGAAGTCGTCGTTCTCGATCCGGCCGGTCCAGATCCGGTCGAACGCGTCCTCGAACAGGCCCTTCACGCGCTCGATGTCGAATTCGGTATCGTCCGCGAGTTCGAGGCCGAAGTCATGCACCCACGCGGGCGCGGCATCCTGCGTCTGGATCCGGTACGGCCGCTCCTCGTCGACGCGCACGCCGAGATGCTCGAGCATCGGCAGGCTGCGCGACAGCGCGATCGGATCGCCCGCGCGGTACACCTTGAAGCGGAATGCGCGCGCCTCGGCCTCGATCGGGCGGTACAGGTTCATCGCGAGCTGGCCCGACTCCTTCACGCGCTCGATCAACTCGATGTCGCGCACGGCCGTGCGCGCCGGGTAGTCGTCGCGATAGCCCGCCGGGAACGAGTCCGCATAGCGCTGCAGCAGGCGGTTGCCTTGTTCTTCTCCGAAGGCGTCGAGCAGCGCGTCCGCGAGATCGTCCTGCCAGCGGCGCGTGACCTGCACGAGCCGCGTTTCGAGCTCGCGCGTGTCGACGTCGGGCATCGTGCCCGGTTCCGCATGGACGACGAAATGAATTCGTGCGATCGCCGATTCCGACAGCAGCGGCGTGAACTCGACGGTCACGCCGTTGTACGCGTCGACGAGCAGCTTCGCGATGCGGCGGCGCAGGTCGGTGTTGTACTTGTCGCGCGGCACGAACGCGAGGCACGACACGAAGCGGTCGAAGCGGTCGCGCCGCACGAACAGGCGCGTGCGCTGGTGTTCCTGCAGGCGCAGGATGCCGAGCGCGATGTCGTAGAGCTGATCCTCGTCGGCCTGGAACAGTTCGTCGCGCGGATAGGTTTCGAGCACCGTCACCAGCGACTTGCCGAGATGTCCCTTCGGCAGGAAGCCCGCACGCTTCACGATGTTCGCGCATTTGCGGCGCACGATCGGGATTTCGGTGTACGAACCGAAATACGACGTCGACGTGTACAACCCGATGAAGCGGCGTTCGCCGGTCACCTTGCCGTCGGCGCCGACCAGTTTGACGCCGACGTAGTCGAGATAGCCGGGCCGGTGCACGGTCGCGCGCGAGTTCGCCTTGGTCAGGAAGATGGGCCAGGGGCCGGTGACGATCTCGGCGGCGGCCGGCGGCAGCGGCGTCACGTCGGGCGCGCCGGGCGTGCGCAGCGATTCGCGCAGCAGGCCGAAGCCGGAGCCTTCCACGCCGCGCAGGCCGAAGCCCGTGCCGTCGGACACGAGCGCGTAGTCGCGCTGGCCGAGAAACGTGAAGTGATCGGCGGCCATCCACTCGAGGAACGCGCGCGCCTCGATGTCTTCCGCGGTGGATTCGCGGGCCTTCATGTCCTTGATCGTCGCGCGCGCGATGTCGACGATCTTCGGCCAGTCCTCGACCGACGCGCGCACATCGCCGAGCACGCGCGCGATGTCGTCGCGCAGCGTGTCGAGCAGCGCGGCGTCGCCGCAGCGGTCGACTTCGAAGTGAATGAACGACGCGAGTTGCGAATGGTCGTCGCCGGGCGTCGCGCCACCGGCGTCGACACGCTCGATCCCGCCGTTGCCGGCGCGCCAGATGCGGAACACCGGGTGCAGCGCGGAGTGCAGCGCGAGCCCCAGGCGATTGACGGCCATCGTCACCGAATCGACCAGGAACGGCATGTCGTCGTTGACGATCTCGATCACCGTGTGGTCCGAGTGCCAGCCGTGCTGTTCGAGGATCGGGTTGTAGACGCGCAGCCGCTCGCTGCCGGGCACGAATTTCTGGGCGGTCTGCCAGTGCGCCATCGCGGCGCCGTAGAGGTCGGCGATGCCGCGATTCTGCAGATCATCGGCGTCGACGAAATCGTAGTAATGACGCAGGAACGGTTCGACGATCCGGAACGTGGCTTCGGGCAGCCGCCCGCGCGCGAATTCGACGACATCGGAGAGCAGGTGTGCGACGACTTCCTCGTTCTTCGCTTCCATGGCGGTCTCCCGGGTGGCCACTGGCTGCTGCGTGTGTTCGGCATTATGCGCCGATTGATGTGCCGGTTGCGTGACGGCGCGATGTGCGGGCGCACAACGCGGGGCAGGGAAGGGAGGCCGCATGCAACGCCGGTAGCCGGCGTCGCATGGGCGGTCGGGCCAGGTGCGGCGGCGATACGGCTGTCGTCGATCATGCGGTCTCCGTGACGCACCGCATCGTGCGGTGCGTGCGTCCGGATGTCCCCGCAATCTCACCGCGATTCGAACGCACGTCGCCGGGCAGGTTGCACCGGCGCCGAAGTTGCCGGAATCAGCGCTCGTCGCTCCACAGCTTGCCGGCCGTCGCCCAGTTTTCCTTCTTCACGTCGGCGAGGATGATGTCGACCGAGCCCGGGTCGCAACCGAGCGTCTCGCACGTGACGCGCGTGATCGCTTCGACGAACGCGCGCTTCTGCTCGACCGTGCGGCCTTCGAACAACTGGATATTGAAAGTCGGCATGACTGAATGCTCCGATGGTTGGGGTGAACGATTCGTAGAGAGCGTGGCGATGGTGTCGGTTCAGTCGCGATACGATGGATCGATCCGGTCGAGGCGGCGCAGCAGCGCCGGCCATTCCAGTTCACCCTCGATCGCGCCGCCGTCGCGCAACTGCTCGGCTGTGCGGTCCGCGACGGCCGGCTCGGGCAGCACGAGCGGCCCGCCGCCGGCCTGCGCGCGTATCTGGATGTCGCAGGCCTTGATCAGCGTATCCATCAATACATACGCCTCGGCAACGGTCCGGCCGACCGTCAGCGTGCCGTGGTTGCGCAGCAGCATCGCGGATTTCGCGCCGAGGCTGGCGGTGAGCCGCGCGCCTTCGGCCGGCGAGAACGCGAGCGCCTCGTAGTCGTGATACGCGAGATCGCCGTGAAACCGCAGCGCGTGCTGCGACGCGGGCAGCAGCCCGTCGCGCTGGATCGACACGGCGATGCCCGCCGTATTGTGCAGATGCATCACGCAGACGGCATCCGGCCGCGCGGCATGCACGGCTGCGTGGAGCGCGAAGCCCGTCACGTTGACCGCGTGTTCTCCGTCGCCGATCCGGTTGCCGGCCAGGTCGATCTTCACGAGATTCGATGCGCGGACCTCGTCGAACATGAGGCCGAACGGGTTGATCAGGAAATGCCCGGGTTCGTCCGGCACCGTCGCGGACAGATGCGTGTAGATCAGGTCGTCCCAGCCGTTCAGCGCGACGAGGCGATAGGCGGCGGCGAGATCGACGCGCAACCGGTGCTCGGCGTCCGAGATCGGGCCGCCGGGCTTCACGGTGTCAGGACGGTGTGCGAATGACGACATCGGGTTCTCCGAGGGTGAATCGGCGCGCGAGGAGCACCGTGACCCACGACGCGAGTGCGAACGGGGCCGTGAAGGCGGGGACGCCCGCGCGCGTCGCGAGCCACTGCATCAGCGCGGCGAGTGCAGCGGCGGCGAACGCCGCGCGCGGCCCGCGCGACATCAGCGCGAGCGCGGCGAGCGCGCCGTTGAAGCCGAGCAGGCCATCCGCGAACGACGCACCGTTCGCGCCGGACGCGACCAGCAGCACGGTCGACACGATCGCGCCGCCGAGCGCGAATGCGGCCGCGCGGCACGACGCGACGGCGAGGCCGGCGACGATCAGCATGCCTGCCCATGGGCCTTGCGCGAAGGTGATCTGCGCAATGCCCGAAAGCAGCGCGTCGGCGATGGAAGGCAACGTAAGGGGGGCACCTGCCGTCGCGTTGCTTGCATGCTGCGGTGCGACAAACGGTAGCCACAGCGCGGTGATGACGAGGCACGGGCTCGAATACGGGCACTGGCGGCAGCGGGCGAGCGGCACGCGCATCGCGCGCTGCACGAGTGCCGCGCCGATCGAGACCACCGGCACCAGCGCGATGGCGGCGAGCGAAGAAGGTGCGAACAGCACGGCGATCAGCGCGGCGAGCGCGCCGTTGAAGCCGTGCAGCCCTTGTTCGACGTCGCGGCGCTCGGCGCCCGTGAGCACGGCGGTCATGCTGGCGGCGGCAGAGCCGACCAGTGCGGCGGACGCGAGCCGCAAGTCGGTCAGTGCCAGCGCGGCGAGCAGCAGCGCGCCGCTGACTGCATTCGCCTGCAGGACGATCTGCCCGATGCCGCGCAGCAGCGTATGCAGGTCGATCGTCGGCGAGGCAGGGCGGGCGGTGGGCATGGCGGCGGTAAGGCAGGACGAGCCGCGAGCATAGGACACAATCCCGTGCACCGGAATAGGGAATTCTGGATAGTCAGGATTTGTGGCGGATGCCCCGAATTGGGGAATGCCCGGGGGGCTGCGCATTGGCGTATTCGGGCTAATTGTTGGTTTCGGTCGCGAATTCGGGCAATGGTCGGTTCTTTTGGCCCAAATACGCGTCGTGACTCACGTCTTCGAGCGGGGATTCGTGCGACGATGCCCGGCATCGGACCAACCGGGAGGCGAAGGAATGCGCGCGGTGCGTTGGGCGTCGCTCGAGGGCGACGGCGTCGAACATCTGACGTTCGACCGGAGTGGCGGCGGCATCGTCGTCGAAAGCGCGGTGGTCGGCCAGCGGTACGGCCGCGCATACGGGCTCGCGTATCGCGTCGAGTGCGATCCGCACTGGCGCGTGACGTACGCAGTGCTCAAGGTGATGGGCGGCGGCACGCTGGCGTTGCACGGCGACGGCGCCGGGCACTGGCGCGACGGTTCAGGGCGTGCACTGCCGGAACTGGACGGTTGCGTCGACATCGACATCGCGGCGACGCCGTTCACGAATTCGCTGCCGATCGGCCGCCTCGGTCTCGCGCGCGGCGAGCGGCGGCCGATCGACGTCGCATACATCTCGACGCCGGACTTGGAGGTGACGCCGGTCAAGCAGGCGTACACGTGCATCGAGCCCGGCCGGCGCTACCGCTACGAAGGCATTTTCCGGAATTTCACGGCGGAAATGGACATCGACGCCGACGGGCTCGTGATCGACTACGAAACGCTGTTCAAGCGCCTGCCGGCGTTGCGCTGAACCGCCGCTCGCGTTGCCGCTGCGACGGCCGGCCTTTCATGCGCCGCCGCGAACCGGTCGATCCGCGCCGCGATCAGCTCCGGGTTGCGCGTGACGATCCAGTGCGCGCCGTCGATTTCCTCGCGCACGTGCTCGCCGAGCCAGCGATCGAGATCGACCGACATCTCGGGCGTCACGTAGCGGTCGCGCACCGGCACGAGGATCTGCACCGGCGCCTGCGCGTACCGCTCGCGCGGCTTTCTCGCCCGCGCGAGGAAGTTCGCGCGGTAGAGCTGCAACCCGTTCAGCGCGTTCTTCAACTGCGCGGGGTCGCGTTCCGGCCGCACGCGCTCGGTCAGCTGCAGCCAGCGCGGCCACAGCGCGGCGCCGCCGAGGCGCCAGACCAGCGACGGCACGACCGGCAGGTGGAAGAACGCGATGTACCACGACTTCAGGCTCTGCCTGAGCCGCATCTTCGCGCGGAACACGTGGTCGAGGCACGGGCCGGAGATCGACGTGTAGGACGCGATCCGGCCGCGGAACGCGGGATCTGTCACGGCCTCCCAGCACTGGATCGACCCCCAGTCGTGGCCGACCAGATGGAACGGCCGATTGCCGCAGGTCGCGTCGGCCACCGCCTTCAGGTCCTCCGCGAGCCGCGCAAGTGTGTAGTCCGCGCGGTGGCGCGGCGCATCGGATGCGCCGGCGCCGCGCACGTCGTACGCGATCACGCGATAGCGCTTCGCGAGCCGCGCGCGGACCGGCGCCCACACGGCCGCCGAATCGGGATAACCGTGCACGAGGATCAGCGGCGGCGCGCGCCGCGGGCCGCTGACGTAGACGGCGAGTTTCACGTCGCCGGAGCGGACGGTCAGCATCTCGTGTGCGCGCGCCACGAGGTCATGCCTGCGGAACCGGATGCAGCGGCACGCGGCGCGGGGCGGCCTGCGCGGCATGGCGCGCGTTGGTCGCGTCGATGTTCGCGAGCAGCGTGTCGAGCTCCTGCAGGTACTGATGGTTGTCGTGGTCCCACGGATGGAAGCCCGGACGGAAGTAGTCGAGCCATTCGCGGGCGATGCTCGGGAACACGCCGTGCCTCGGGCTGTACAGATACTTCACGAGGCGCCACATGCCGCCGAACCTGCCGTGTTCGCGACGGTGCGCACGCATCAGGCGAACGTGGAAGTCGAACACGATCGCCCAGAACAATACCGTCGTCGTCAGCATCGTGCCCGTGCGCAGCAGGTAGCTGCCGAGGCCCGGCTTCATCACGGCGTTCCATACGTCGTACGACACCGCCTTGTGCTCGGTTTCCTCCATCGCGTGCCACATCCACATCTGCTGATAGCCTTCAACTGATCCGTCGATCCGGTGTTCGTGGCCCGACAGCAGCTGGTTCGCGAGGATCGCCGTGTAGTGCTCGAGCGCGATCGTGATCGCGAGCTGCATCGAATGCGGCAGCGTCTTCTTGAAGAAGCCGAGTATCGTCCACAGCCGCTTGTCGAGCTTGTGCGCGGGCAGGCCGGACGACTGCAGCAGGTCGTTGTACTCGATGTGCTCGCGCGTGTGCATCGCTTCCTGGCCGATGAAGCCGAGCACCTGCTTCTTCAGCTCCGGATCCTCGATGCGGTCGCGGTAGTTGCGCACCGAATCCATGAAGAAGCGCTCGCCGGCCGGGAACAGCAGCGACAGCGCGTTCATGAAGTGCGTGACGGGCACGCCCTGGACGTGCCAGTCCTTCGCGCGTTCGGGCGGCAGCGCGAAACGGACGTCGCGCCGCACCGGCATCATGTTCGGGGTCTTCATGATTGTTCTCCTCCCTGATTGCCTGCATTGTTGTAGGTGGCGTGAAGCGGCGTGGCCGCCGGCGCGCCGTAGCGCGCGGCCGCTCGGCGCGCCTTCGCGGCCTCGCGGCGCGTCGCGAGCACGACGAGCGCCTGGTACGCGGCCGGCAGGGTGCGCGCCATCCAGTCCGCGGCCTTCGCGTCGCGGCCGATCAGCACGCGGCGCTTGTTCTTGCGCACGCCGGCGAGGATCGTGCGCGCGGCGTCGTCGGCGGTCGTGATGAAGAACTTCTCGAAGCTGTCCTTGCCCTGCTGCTCGCTCTCGACGATGAAGCCGACCATGTTCTTCGCGACGCGGCTCGATTGCGCGATGTTGGTGCGGATGCCGCCCGGATGCACGCAGGTGGCCGACACGCCGCACTTCATCATGTCGAGTTCCTGCCGCAGCGATTCGGTGAAGCCGCGCACCGCGAACTTGGTCGCGTTGTAGCCGCTCATCCCCGGCTGCGCGAAGATCCCGAAGATGCTCGACGTGTTGATCACGTGACCGTCGCCCGATGCCTTCAGGTGCGGCAGGAACGCCTTCGTGCCGTGCACGACGCCCCAGAAGTTGATGTTCACGATCCACTCGAGATCGCCGTATTCCATGCCTTCGATCGTGCTCGACAGCGCGACGCCCGCGTTGTTGAAGATCAGGTTGACCTTGCCGTGTTCCTTCGCGGTGTCGTCCGCCCACGCGAACATCGCGTCGCGGTCGCCGACGTCGAGCACGCGCGTCGACACGCGCACGTTCGGCGCGATCGTACGGACGATCCGCTCGGTTTCGGCGAGGCCAACGCCGTTCTTGTCGGCGAGCGACACGTGGCAGCCGGCCTGCGCGAGCTGCACGGCGAGCGAGCGGCCCATGCCCGAGCCTGCGCCCGTGATCGCGGCGACCTTGTTGGCGAAATCTCTCATGTCGGTGGCTCCTTGTCTGACTCAGGCCGCTTCGGCGGAAGTGGATGCGGAAGCGGCGGGCGCGACGACGGGCCGCGCGCTCGTGTCGTGGTGCGGCGCGCGATACGCGTGGTAATCGGCGATCGAGAAGTGCGCGGTCGCCTGGCGGAAGCGCCAGGTGAAGCCCGGCCACAGCGTCGTGTTCTTGCCGGTGCGCGGATCGAGGTACCAGCTCTTGCAGCCGCCCGTCGACCAGATCGCCTTCTTGAGCCGGCCCTGCAGGTCGCTGTTGAACTGCGCCTCCACCAGCGGGCGCACCTCGATCGCGTCTGCACGTTCGCGGCGCATCGCCTGCAGCGCGCCGAGGATGTATTCGATCTGCGACTCGATCATGAACACCATCGAGTTGTGGCCGAGGCCGGTGTTCGGACCGACGATCATGAAGAAGTTCGGGTAGCCCGGCAGCGTCGTGCCGAGATACGCGTGCGCGCCGTCGCGCCAGGCGTCGACGATGTCGAGGCCGCCGCGGCCGATGATCGCGCCGCGCGGATACGGATCGGCGACCTGGAAGCCCGTGCCGTAGATCAGGCAGTCGACTTCATGGCGCTTGCCGTCGGTCGTCACGACCGCGTCGGCTTCGATGTGGTCGATGCCGGTCGTGATCACGTCGACGTTCTTGCGCGACAGCGCCGGGTAGTAGTCGTTCGAGATCAGCACGCGCTTGCAGCCGAGCGTGTAGTTTGGCGTGACGGTCTTGCGCAGTTCCGGATCGGGAATCTGCTTGCGGATATGGCGCAACGCGAGCTTCTGCACGTTCTTCATCAGCGACGGATGGATCGCGAAGCCGAGCACGCGCGATTCGAGCATCCAGTAGATGCTGCTGCGCACCGCCTTCTGCGTGAACGGCAGCGTGCGGAACAGCCATTTCTCGAAGCCGGTCAGGTTGCGGTCGGGCTTCGGCATGATCCACGGCGGCGTGCGCTGGAACAGCGCGAGCTGCTTCACGCGCGGCGCGATCTGCGGCACGAACTGGATCGCGCTCGCGCCGGTGCCGATCACCGCGACGCGCTTGCCTTCGAGCGCGTAGTCGTGATCCCACTGCTGCGAATGGAACGCGCGCCCCTTGAAGTGCTCGACGCCGGGAATCGCCGGCAGCGCGGCGCGCGACAGCCCGCCCATCCCCGACACCAGCACACGCGCCGACAGCCGCTTGCCGTTCGCGAACGTGAGGCGCCAGCGTTGCGCGGCCTCGTCGTATTCGGCGCGCTGCAGTTCGTGGTTCAGGCGCAGGTGAGGGCCGACGCCGAAGCGTTGCACGCAGTCTTCCAGGTATGCGCGGATCTCCGGCTGCGGCGCGAACATGCGCGTCCAGCGCGGGTTCGGCGCGAACGAGAATGAATAGACGTGCGATTGCACGTCGCAGGCACACCCGGGGTAATGGTTGTCGCGCCACGTGCCGCCGACCGACGCGGCCTTCTCGAGGACGACGAAGTCGGTCACGCCTGTCTGCCGCAGGCGGATGGCCATCCCGAGACCGGCGAAGCCGGTGCCGATGATGGCGATGTCGATGGTTTCGTCCAGGCCGTCGTGGCCGGGCGGGCCGAAAGGCAACGTGCGAGCATTCATCCGGGTGTCTCCGATTTGGCTCATTTTTTAATGTTACATTGGTTGATGTAACGATAGTGGGTGAGCCAGGAAACCGCAAGAGGCTAGAAGCGGCGCTCTAAGTGCCAGAAGCCGCGCGGGAAAAGGCTGAGCGGGGTTTGGAACGGGACGGCTTCCGCATTGCGGGATGCGCGGAAACGGCCGTCGGCAGGGCGGGAGAAGCGAGAGGCGGGGCTGCCGGCGCGCGGCGGCCTGTTTGAAACGCTATCGGGGACGGATCGAGCGGGCGACCGTCTCATGGAAAACCCCCGCGACGATCGTGACCTGCGCGAGCGCGTAGAGGCCCCAGATCAGGTAGTCGATGCCGGGAAAGCCGCCGAGGAAGCGTCCGACGCCGATCAGCGTGTCGGAGCCCACGAAGATCAGGCTGCCGACGGCGACCAGCGGGCCGCGCGTGCGGGCCGCGAGCGCGAAGCTCGCCATCGCGCACAACACGAGCATGTAGACGGCGACCGGCGCGAGCAACTCGCCCAGGTGCGGAAGGAAGGCCACGTAGAAGGCTGGCGCGGCGATCCAGAGCCCGATCAGCGCCGCGATGCGCCAGCCGTGCGGCCGCGCGCGCCAGCGCACGAAGATCGTGCAGTAACACAGATGAGTGAGCAGGAACGCGCCGAGGCCGAGGACGAACGACAGCGGCCAGTCGGGCAGCGCGAGCAGTACGTCGCCGAGCACCGCCGTGGCGAGCGCCGCGCACAGCCACGCGCGTTCGCGCTGTGCCGCGCAGGTGCTGCCGGCCGCGAGCAACAGGATGCCCATCGCGGCTTTCGCGGCGGCCTGGCCGGGATAAGGCGCGGCGGCGAGCGACAGTCCGTACAGCAGCGCGGCGGCGACAGCGAGCGGCCAGAGCCGGCGATAGGTGACGGGAAGCGTGGCGATCAAGGCGGGTGTCTCCGGATTGTTGTGGTCCGCGGTGGACGGCGCGCCGTCGTGGGCGCGGCTGCTGGCCATTATCCGGAAGAACGGCCGGGTAAAAACCGGCGAATCCTTCTAGGCGCGGCATGGTGACGGTGCGACGGTGCGACGGTGTGGCGGTGTGGCGGTGCGACGGTTCGGCGATGTGGCGGTGCGGCGGTGCCGGTTCGGGCCATGCGGCGCCGGTACACCTGCCGCCGCGCCGGTTGTTCCGATGCGTTTGCCCCGGTCGAACCGGGGCAACGTTGAGGTTTCGGCTTGCTATCATCGCCGCGTATCGACGTTGTCCCGCCCGGCCGCGCTACAGGGTTCGCAGGCCGGCGCGACGGCGGAGGTATCCGGAATCTTGTGTGTGAGGCGGGTTAAGACTCAGATTCCGATGTTGAATCGCTCCGGGTAAAGCAGCGCAAACTGCGTCATCGCGCTCTTCCAATCGTGCCGGGAGCCGGTCCACTTGGCAACGACGTTGCGCAGCGCCAGCCAGATCAGTTTGAGTGCGGCCTCGTCCGACGGGAAGTGGCCGCGCGCCTTGATGATCTTCCGAAGCTGCATGTGCAGCGACTCGATGGCGTTGGTCGTATATACAATTTTCCGGATGTCAGGCGCGAAGGCATAGAACGGAATCACCTGATCCCAAGCCCGGCGCCAGAGGGCGGCAATCGGTGGGTATTTCGTACCCCACGGGCTCGCGTCGAATGCATCCAGCGCCACGGCGGCCGCTTCGGCCGACGGTGCCCGATAGACCTCCTTGAGCGCCGCTGCGACCGATTTCCGGTCTTTCCAGCTGGCGAAGTCCAGCGAGTTCCGGATCAGATGCACGATGCAGGTCTGGACCGTCGTTTCCGGGAACACCGTATTGATCGCTTCCGGGAAGCCCTTCAGGCCATCGACCACGGCAATCAGGATGTCCTGCACGCCACGCAGCTTCAGGTCGTTCACCACCCGCAGCCAGAACTTGGCCCCCTCGGTCTGCTCGATCCAGAGGCCCAGAACGTCCCGCGTGCCGTCGCGGCGCACGCCCAGCGCCAGATAGATCGCCTTGTTGCGCACCACGCCTTCGTCGCGGATCTTGACGCGCAAGGCGTCGAAGAACACGACCGGGTACATCGGCTCGAGCGGCCGCTGCTGCCACTCACGCACTTCGTCGATCACCGCGTCAGTGACCGTGCTGATGAAGTCCGGCGACACTTCGATGCCGTACATCTCCTGCAGGAAGCCCTGAATCTCCCGCACGCTCATGCCGCGTGCGTACATCGCGATGATCTTGTCGTCGAAGCCGGTGAAGCGTCGCTCGCCCTTGGCGATCAGCACCGGATCGAAGGTGCCTGCGCGGTCGCGCGGAATCTCGACGTCGAGCAGGTCGTCGTCGGTCGCGATGCGCTTGCGGCTGGTGCCGTTGCGATGGTTCGTGCTGCCGGCCGGCTTGGCTTCGCCCTTCTCGTAGCCGAGGTGGTGGGCCAACTCGCCGCCCAGTGCGCGCTCGAAGATCGCCTTCTTGAGCGCAGCAAGCTGCTCGTTGATCGTCGCCCGGTCCAGCGTCCCGGGCACCAGTTGCTTGATCAGTTCCGGGTCCAGGTTCAAGCCCTTGCCCGGCTCAATCGTTACTTCTTCCTTGCGTTTGCGTGGCATAAAAGTGGCTCCTTGGCCTTCAGTTTATGCCTCACACACAAAGGTTCGGATAGGCTCTCCTATGCGTCATTGACTGACGATGCAGGCAATTACGTGCAAGTAGCCGGCGGCGGCGCCAGCTGTATGATCGAGCGCTTTGAATTCGGCGCGCAACGATGGAGAGCCTTCCATAACAAACCTTCGCCTGTACGCCCTGACGGCACGATCCTGGTCTTCCGAGCGGGCAACCTTCCGATGCGCTCAGATGAATGGTTCACGGCCGATCAGGTCGTGGAAGTATTTCTGGCCTTCCTTGGCGGAACATCGTATCCGCCATTTGTTCACTGGCGGTCAGCGCCGGACCTCTGAGCTTGAGGCCCTCAGTGAGCCGTCTCGAAGCAAGTAGGCCGACTGGCGCTCGTACGCAGCGGGTGAATAGGGTTGCCGATCAAGATCGGCCTGCACGCTATATTCTCCGTAGCCTACAAATTCATAGTAGACAGCCATAGTCTCGGCATGTGAACGCGTCCAGAATGTCCAGACCCATTCACTTCCGGGTTCATTAAGCGCACGTGCTGCGTCGCCATCTGGTCCATATGGAATGCATGCTGGAAGCGATTGTCCGTGCCCGTTGGGGCATAGCCAAATCTCATGCAGATATCCGAGGGAGTGTCTCATTTCGGGGCGGGCTAGATTAGTGATTCGGTCGTCATGTGCGAACGCGTGGCAATCGAACTCTTGAACGAAGCATTGTCAACCATCTCCGTACTTGTAGCGAGTGTCTCTTCCTGACCGGCTGCGGTCAAAAGCAATTGACCGCTGCCGACACAATTCAGCCCTTCGACACCGCCTGAATCAACGGCAGCTTGCGAGGTACAACGGCCATTTCCGTCATCGTCCACACCGGCGGAAGTTGGGTCCTTACCTGCGGTTCACGCGTTCGTGATAATTTCCCAACTTCCGAGCCGAAGCCCTTGGCGTGCGGGCACCTTGGAAGGCCGCCTGACGGCAGACCAGTTGAGAACTGCTTGACGCTTTTGCAGTCGCCGGAGTTCCCTGGGCCCAAAGCGTCAATCACCCCGCCTCTTGATACCGCCGGTCAACAATGAGATCGCGGTACGCAGTAGATCGTCGATGTGATCGACATCCAGTCGAAGGCTATCGGGGCGCCACATCAGGCTGATAACGCCATTCATCATTGCCCACAGCGCCGTCGAGGCGTGTTCCGGCTCGACGTCTGCATGCACCCACCCTTCGTCGATACCTCGGCTGATCAATGCGGCCAATTTGGCGTTTTGCTGTCTGATCAGGGCAGCAATGCGCGCGAGCGCCTCCGGCTCATTCGGTGGCTCGACAAGGATACGGAATTGGTGCGGGCGCTCCTTGGCGAACCGCGCGTACGCAGCTGCCACACAACGTAGTTTCGTCTCCACATCGCCATCGGATGCATAGGCCGCGTCCATGTACTCGCGGTTTTCTTCCAACGCGCGCTCCGCCACGGCAATGAGCAACGCGGAACGGCCACCTACACGGTTATAGAGCGTCTGCACTGCGACATCCGCCCGGGTCGCAACCGCTTCAGGCGTGACCGCGTCCAGTCCGCCCTCCGTCAGCAACGTCTCGGCGGCTTGCACGATCGCCAGGCGGGTCGCGGCTGCCCGGCGCTGAGTTCTGGATTCCATACGGGGTTTTCCCTCATTAATTGGAACGAACTACAAACATAGAATGCATTCCAACATTGGATTTCAATCTACGATTTTACACCTTGGAGGGACACATGGCCGGGCGGAGAAGTGTCGAGTTCGTGGCTGGCGGCCGCGGTGAACATTGCCGTGGTTGGCTGTACGAGCCTCCGGGGAGGGGCCCGTTTCCTGTCATCGTGATGGCACACGGGCTGGGCGGAATCAAGGAAATGCGGCTCGACGCCTATGCGCAACGCTTTTGCGCGGAGGGCTACGCGTGCCTCGTGTTCGACTATCGACATTTCGGTGCGAGCGACGGCTCCCCTCGCCAATTGCTCGATATCGATCGTCAACTGGAGGACTGGTCCGGTGCGATCGCTTTTGCACGCGGGCACAGCAATCTCCAGCCGGATCAGGTGGTCCTGTGGGGAACATCCTTCGGCGGCGGTCATGTGATTCTCTCCGCAGCACGCGACCGGACCGTTGCCGCTGCCATCGCGCAATGCCCGTTCACGGACGGGGTCGCGTCGTTGTTCGCGTTGAACTGGCGTAGCGCGCTCAAGGTTACCGCGCTCGCTCTATGCGATGTACTGCTATCCCTCGTCGGCAGGGCACCGGTGATGGTGCCGACGGCGGGTCCGCCCGGTTCTGCCGCGTTGATGACCGCACCGGATGCCCTGGATGGCTATCTCGCGCTTGTCCCTGACGGCACTGCATTTCGCAATCAGGTCACAGCACGCTTCGGCCTGAACATCGTTCGGCACCGCCCCGGTCGCAAAGCAGGCGACATTTCCTGTCCGATTCTGTTTTGCGTTTGCGAAGCCGACTCCGTCGCTCCAGCGGGGCCGACGAAACGGTATGCCAGGCGCGCCCCCAAAGGGGAAGTGCGCGCGTATCAGGCAGGCCACTTCGACATCTATGTGGGCAAGGACTTCGAACAGGTGGTCGCCGACCAGCTGGCATTCCTCCACCGTCACATTCCAACGAAGCAAGGAGGCGCGCATGTCGACTTATAAGCTGGCGAACAAGGTGGTGGCCATTACCGGTTCCACCGGCGGTCTGGGATCGGCCTTGGCCGAAGCGCTGCACGCACGAGGGGCGCGCCTCGCGCTTTTCGATCTGGAGGCAGACAGGCTCACGGCGCAAACTCGCAGCTTCGGCCACCCTTCCGACGTTCTTGGCTGGACCGCCGACGTCCGCGATTTCGAAAGCCTGGAAGCCGCAATGGCGAATGCGGCGGATCACTTCGGTCAAATCGATGTGGTCATCGCAAACGCGGGCATTGACACCATGGCCCCGATGGCCACCATCGATCCGGCCGCTTTTGATCGTGTCATCGACATCAACCTCAACGGCGTGTGGCGTACGTTCCGGGCCGGCTTGCCATTCGTCCAGCAACAGCGCGGGTACATGCTGGCGATTTCGTCAATGGCCGCGTTTGTGCATTCACCGCTACAGGCGTCCTATACGGCCAGCAAGGCGGGCGTCTGGGCGATGTGCGACAGCATCCGTCTGGAGCTTCGTCATCTGGGAATCGGGGTCGGCAGCGCGCATCCGACGTTCTTCCCGACGCCCCTGATGGACGATGTCGTTGCCGATCCTGCCGGCCGGGCATTGTGGGGAGGCAACGATCAAGGCTTCTGGAAGATGATCCCGCGCGAGCAGGTCGTGCGGGAAATCGTGGCAGGCATTGAGCGCCGCGCGGACATGATCGTCGTACCGAAGATGAACACGATAGTGGCCAAGGCACCCGGCTTCTTCAGGAGCTTCGTCGAACGCGCCGGCTTTCGCGGCGAGGACATTGAACGTGCCATCAGTCTGGCGTCGGCAACAGGCTGGAACGATTCGGCCGCGCACGCTCCGGCGAAATGAATGGCAATCCTGTGGCCGCGGGAATCGATCGGCTTCGCACGATCAGCGGAGCCGATGGCCCGGCATCCATCGCCCCTCGTTTGCGCGGCAATGGAAATTCAATAGCAGAGGAACAGTACAAAGTGGCTTACGATCTTCAGGGAAAAGTCGTGCTTATCACGGGTGCTGCGGGCGGCATCGGTGCCGCGACCGCGCGTGCGTTGCATGCATGTGGAGCACGACTCGTTCTAACCGATGTGACGCAGGCTTCAGTGGACCGCCTCGCCGCGGAGTTTGACGCCGAGCGCACGCTCGCCTTGGCGCTCGACGTCACCGATGCTGCCGCCACCAAGGCGGTCGTGCAACACGCCGTCGATAGATTCGGTCGCCTCGACATTGCGTTCGCCAATGCTGGCATCTCATGGCACGATGTGCCCGCCACCGTGTACAGCTGTGATGAACAGGAGTTCGAGCGAATCGTCGAGGTCGACCTGCTCGGTGTCTGGCGCACGATCAAGGCTGTATTGCCGGAGATCGTGCGCAATCGAGGCCAGGTCCTGGTCACCGCTTCGGTCTATGCGTTCGTGAACGGAATGGTCAACGCACCTTACGCAGCGTCCAAAGCCGGAGTCGAGATGCTCGCGCGTTCACTGCGCGCCGAGCTGGGCGGCACCGGTGACCTGCCCCCTTCAATAGGGCCAATGGGCTTCTAGCAAAGTCCTGTTAAACCAGCTCCTGGAAAGCGGCAGGAGCATCCGCGGTTGCCCGGTGTTTCGCCGCAAACTCTGACGGCGCAAGGTAGTTCAGTGCGCTGTGCGGCCTTTGCTCGTTGTAGTCCTGACGCCATGCCGCGATGACAGCCCGAGCGTGCGCGAGCGTCGTGAACCAGTGCTCGTTAAGGCATTCGTCGCGGAACTTGCCGTTGAACGATTCGATGTACGCATTTTGCGTTGGCTTGCCCGCCTGAATCAACTTCAGCGTGACGCCGTTCGCATATGCCCACTGGTCAAGCGCGCGGCTCGTGAATTCGGGTCCCTGGTCTGTTCGCACCGCCTTGGGATAGCCACGGAAGCGAGCTGCACGGTCCAATGCCCGAGCGACATACAAGCCTGAGATGCCATGGTCGACGACGATGTCGACAGCCTCTTTCGTGAAGTCGTCGACGACGGTCAGGCACTTCACGCGACGGCCGTTGGAAAGCGCATCCATCACGAAATCGATTGACCACACCTCGTTGGGCGCGCCCGGCAATGCCAGTTGCTCGCGCTCAATCATGACGCCATGGCGCTTGCGACGGCGCCGCACAGCCAGCCCTGCCTCACGGTACAGGCGATAGATGCGCTTGTGATTGGCGTGCGTGCCTTCGCGCTCCACCAGGGCGTGCAGTCGACGGTAGCCGAATCGACGACGTTCGTGTGCCAATTCCACCAGACGCGCCGCTAGCAGCTCATTCTCGTGGTCCGGCTTCGCGTCGTAATGCAGCACGCTGCGAGAAAGCCCGACAAGCCGGCAGGCGCGGCGCTCGGAGATATTGACCTTCTCCCGAATCGCCGACACTGCTTCGCGTTTGGCTTGCGGGCTCAGGGCTTTCCCTTGACGACGACCTTCAACGCTTCCATATCGAGCATTGCTTCGGCCAGCAGCTTCTTCAGCCGGGCATTCTCCACCTCGAGGTCCTTGAGCCGGCGGGCTTCCGAGACTTCCATGCCGCCGAACTTCGCGCGCCAGGTGTAGAACGACGCGTCACTGAACCCGTACTTCCTGCACAGTTCCTTGACCGCCATACCGGCTTCGGCTTCCTTCAGAAACCCGATGATTTGCTGTTCCGTAAAGCGCTTCTTCATGTCCGTCTTCTTCTCCGAAAACGAACTTTACTAGACTCCGGCTGGCCCTGTTTGTAGGGGGCAGGTCACCGGGTCCACCGCGAGCGTGCTCTATCCGGGTTGGGTGGCTACAGCAATTGCCAAGATCGGCTTTGGCGGAAATGCGCTGGCGACAAAATTGATTGAAAAAGGGTTTCCTGCACCGTTGCGGCGACCGATACAACCGGATGACGTCGCCAAGGCCGTCATCAAAGGGCTGCGAGCCCGCCAACCGCGTATCGTCGCCCCGTTCCGGTGGGCACCGTTTTCGTGGACGCGAGGAATCTTCAACATCATGACCGACTGGCATCTCGGGCGACAACATGAAATGCATAAGTTGATGCGCGAGCTTGAGCGCGCTCGAGACCGACAAAACTAGCGCGAGTTTTGAGCCGTATGTTGGCAGCGCCGGCGAGCGGCTTTCCGTCTGAAAGGACGGCTGCTGCGCGCTAGCGTAAGACTCCCGGCAACTGAGAGGATCGGGTTGCCTCCAAATGGCCGTTTGCTAGCAGGCCGTTGAAATACCCATCGACCGGATTCAGACCACTCTCGCAAATGACATGAATTCGCTCAACGGCTCGGCAATTTTTGTTGCGTCACGCCGGGTTCAGCGGTAGAGCCCGGCCGGCGAAGGTATTTCCCGCCAGATTTCCTGCATTACGCGCCCTGCGGACGCACGAATCCCAGCGTTCTCAGCCGCGTCAGGTTGTAGGCCGCCATCGTCAGCGTGAGCAACTGATCAACTTTCTCCAAGCCTCTCACCATCACCTGCCGGATCGGCCCGATCCGTTTGCCCCAGCCGAAGCACTGTTCGATGCATTTCCGTTTGCGCTGGCTCAGCGCGTAACCGAGATGCCGCGTCGTCCGACCATCGATTGCACTTCCGCCGGTGCGCTTCGTGTTGCGTGCGACGTGCGGCGTCACGTTGTATTCGCGGCAGGCCTTCACAAATCCACGCGTGTCGTACGCCTTGTCTGCGCCCACCGTAATACGCACGTCCGAACCCGACACATCGCGCAGCATGTCCGTCGCCACTTTGCGTTCCGCTCGGCCATTCGCCTCGCTGGCCTGAACGTTCACGACCAGACCGTGCCGGTTATCCGTCAGCACATGGCCCAGGTAACTCGGCAAGGCTGGCGCGGCATTGCTCTTGCGATAGAGCCGGCTCTCACCGTCGCTCTTCGATTCGTGCGTTTCATTACTGCGCGATTCGCCATGCCAATTGTCAGGCGGACGATCATCGTCCCCGCCATCCTTGCGCCGGATGCTCTTGTGGCTGGCCCACGCATGGATCAAGGTGCCGTCCACACTGAAGTGCTCGCCCGACAGCAAGCCGCGTTTATGCGCCGTTTCCACCGTCGCGTTGAACAGGTCAGTCACTGCGTCGAACTCGATCAGTCGATCCCGGTTCTTGCTGAACACCGAGTGATTCCACACCGCGTCTTCGATCGACAGGCCGACGAACCAACGGAACAAAAGGTTGTACGAGATCTGCTCGACCAGTTGCCGCTCGCTGCGAATGCTGTATAGCACCTGAAGTAGCATCGCCCGCATCAACTTCTCCGGCGCAATGCTCGGCCGACCGCCTTTGATGTCCGCTTCGTACATCGCCGAGAACTTGGCATCCATATTCGACAGCGCCTCGTTCATCCAAGTCCGGATCGGGCGCAGCGGATGCGTTTGCGGTACGAACTCCTCCAGTCTGACTGTACTGAACAGGGATTCGTTGTAGCTGTCGGTGCCTCGCATGCTGCTTTCGTGCCTTGGGATCGGGTTCGCTACATCGTGACGGATCGGCGGGGGTATTTCAACGGCCTGCTAGTGTCCCGTTCCGTTGTTAACTGGTCTATGTTCGCGTAGCATGTTGACGTCAACGGAACGGGAGACGTCAGCATGGTGATGGGACGACCGAAGGCGGAACTGGTGCTGAGCGAAGACGAGCGTTCGCAACTGATGTCGATAGCGCGCTCTCGCTCGATTTCGGCTGCGCTGGTCTCGCGGGCGCGCATCGTGCTGGCGGCGGCTGACGGCGAGCCCAATAGCGCGATCGCGCAACGCCTGCAACTCACGCGTGCCACGGTGGGCAAGTGGCGTCTGCGGTTTCTGGATCAGCGAATCAACGGACTCTACGACGAAGTACGTCCCGGCAAGCCACGCACCATCGACGACGAACGGCTGGCCCAACTGATTCACAAGACCCTGCACACGAAGCCGGCAGATGGATCCACTCACTGGAGCGTGCGCACGATTGCCGCCGAAACCGCCATCTCGCCGACGAGCGTGCACCGTTACTTCAAACTGCTGGGTCTGCAGCCGCACCGAAGTGAAAGCTTCAAGCTCTCGACCGATCAGTTCTTCATCGAGAAACTGCGCGATGTGGTCGGCTTGTACCTCAGTCCGCCGGAGAACGCTCTGGTGCTGTGCGTGGACGAGAAGAGCCAATGTCAGGCGCTCGAGCGCACGCAACCCATGCTGCCGATGGGTTTCGGCTACGTTGAAGGCGTCACTCACGATTACGTCCGTCATGGCACCACGACGCTGTTTGCCGCCCTGAATGTGCTCAATGGCGCCGTGCTCGCTACCTGCAAGCCGCGTCATCGACATCAGGAATTCCTGTCGTTTCTGCGCGAAATCGACAAGGCCGTGCCAGCCGAACTCGACGTGCACTGCATCGTCGACAACTACGGCAGTCACAAGCATCCGAAGGTCAAGGCGTGGCTGGCGGCACGCCCCCGCTGGCATATGCATTTCATTCCCACCTACAGTTCGTGGCTCAACCAGGTCGAACGCTTCTTTGCGCTGATCACCGACAAAGCGATCCGTAGAGGCTCGTTCGGCTCGGTCAAACAACTGGTCAAGCGAATCGATCAATTCGTTTCCCACTACAACGAAAACTGCAAACCGTTCGTCTGGACCGCCTCAGCCGATTCCATCCTCGAAAAGCTGCATCGACTTTGCTCGCGAATCAGCGGAACAGGACACTAGTGCGGAGCGGACGTCCACGCGCCATGTGACTGTGCTGGAGAATGACGACTCATGGCCGAACCCGGAAGTACGCGTCGCGCCCCGCAGCGAAGTATCGGCACGATAGCCGAGCTGTCCGTAGCTGCCTCACCGGACCACGCGCAGAAGATCAATTGTCCGAGCGGAATCGACGTTCGAATGGCAGTTCAAAAGTGCTGCAAGATGGCTGAATGCACGACAGTGCGCCCGACGTTCCCCCTGAAATCCCAGAAGAACGAAAAAAGGCCGACGGGCAGGGCACCCGTCGGCCTTTTCCAGATGCGTGCGCGCCGCCCGTTACTTCGCCACCGAAGCCGTTGCCACGCGCTTGTCGGTCCACGCGTTATCCGCGACGCTCAGCTTCTGCGGAATCAGTTTCGCGGCGTAGAACGCATCGGCCACTCCCTGCTGCACCGCGACGATCTTCTCGTCGATCGGCACCGCACCGAACGGCACGCGCTTGATCCACGTTTCCACGAGCGGCGACGGCAGCCCGACCTTCGGCGCGATCAGCGCGGCCGTCTCGGCTGGATGGCCGTTGACCCACAGCCCCGTCTCACGCGCCTGCTTCAGGAGCGCGCCGATCACGTCGGCATGCTGCTCAGCAAAATCACGCGTCGCCTCGTAGAAGTTGTTCGCGGGCGTAAGACCCGTGTAGTCGGACAGCGTGCGAATCTTCAGCGAACTCTGCGCGGCGGCGTAGTACGGATCCCAGACGGCCCACGCGTCGACGTTGCCGCTCTCGAACGCGGCGCGCGCGTCGGCGGGCGGCAGGTACACGGGGCGGATCTCGTCGTAGCGCACACCTGCTTGCTTCAGCGCCTGGAGCAGCAGGTAGTTCGCGCTCGAACCCTTCTGCAGCGCGACCTTCTTGCCGCGCAGGTCGGCGAGTGAGCGGATCGACGAATCGGCCTTCACGAACACAGCTTCGTTGTGCGGTGACGGCGGCTCCGCGCCGACGTACACGAAGCGCACGCCGGCCGCTTGCGCAAACACCGGCGGCGGCGCGCCCGTATAGCCGAAGTCGATGCTGTTCGCATTCAGTGCCTCGAGCAGTTGCGGGCCGGCCGGGAATTCGAACCACTGGACGTTGTAGCCGAGCGGCTTGAGGCGCGCTTCAAGCGAGCCCTGCGCCTTGATGATCGACAGCAGGCCGGCCTTCTGGTAGCCGATGCGCACGACCTTGTCGGCGCCGCCCTGCGCGAACGCGGATGTGGCTGCGACGGCGACGAGCGCCGTCGCAGCGGCGCGGGTGATCCAGCGGGTGAAACGAATCATCGAACAGGCTCCATGCGAAACGTCTTCGGGGAGCGGCGCGTGCCGCTCGGTCGGAAGAATCGTCGCATGGGCGGTCGGGCCCGCAAACGAAGCATTGCCGATATGAATATGACGGCGGCGGTCCTATGCTTTGTCGCCGTCGCCTTGTGGATCGGGCGTGCCGGTCTGTCGTGCCGCTTCGTCGCTGAGCTTCTTGTCGAGGATCGTCGCGACGCGGCCGCCGAGATAGGCGCTTGCCGCCGTCTCGAGCGCTCGGTTCGTCTCGCCTTCGACGAACACGGCCGCAAGCGGACGCAGTCGCCAGATCGCGTCGACGAGTGCGGGCACGTCGGTGACCGGCGGCAGCGTGCCGGCGTCGTAGCGGTCGAGCCGCTTCACGACGAGATCGACGAGCAGCCGCGCGATCGCGTCGAAATGCGGCCGCGCGAGGCTGATCACGTCGAGCAGCTCGCGCGGCGGGATGCCTTCCTTCGTCATCGCGGCTGCCGCTTCGAGCAGCGCGGGGCTTTTCGCGACGAACGACAGGCCGCGCCGTTCGAGCAGACCGAGTTCGGTCACGCGTGACAGTTGCGATGCCGTCTGCGGGCCGAACATCTGCGCGAGCTGCGCGAGCGAATAGGTCTTCGGCAGTTCGTGCGACCAGCGGCCGCCGATCGCGTTTTCCAGGCCGAGGATCGAACGCAGGTCGTGGCCTTCGTCGATCGCCATGATCAGGTCCTGGATGTTCGACAGCGTGTAGCCGCGCGCGAGCAGGTGGTTGATCAGCTTCAGGCGCGCGACGTGCGTGTCGTCGTAGATGCCGACGCGCCCGCGCTTCTCGGGCGGCGCGAGCAGTCCGCGATCCTGGTATGCGCGGACGTTGCGCACGGTCGTGTCGGACACGCGTGCGAGTTCGTCGACCGTGTACTCGTTGCGGGAATCCGGTGCGGCCTCGTCTGGCATGGTTGGAGTCTGTCTTGGCATGCGGCCATTCTAGCGCGACGCGCCAGGCTCGGGCGAGGCGGGAAGGGTGCGTGCGCCGTCGCCGAGCGCGCGCTGCATCAGCGCGGTATCGATCCAGCGGCCGTGCTTGAAACCGACCGCCTTCAGCACGCCCGCCGGCTCGAAGCCGAATGCGCGGTGTAGTGACGTCGAGCCGCCGGTGCCGCCGTCGGCGATCACCGCGATCATCTGCCGCCACGGGCCGGTCTCGCACCGCGCGATCAGCGCCGCGAGCAGCGCGCGGCCGATGCCGCGGCCGCGCTGCGCGTCGTCGATGTAGATCGAATCCTCGATCGTGTGGCGGTACGCGCTGCGCGTGCGATACGGCGTCGCGTACGCATAGCCGGCGATGCGGCCGTCGCATTCCGCAACGAGATAGGGCAGCCCGTGACGCAGCACCGCGTCGCGGCGCGCGCGCAGTTCGTCGACGTCGGGCGGGGTCTCCTCGAACGACGCGACGCTGTGGCGCACATGGTGTGCATAGATCGCGTGAATGGTGGGGAGATCGGTATCGGTCGCGTCGCGGACGACGCAGGCGGGGGCGGCGGACATGGTGGCGGACCGGGCGGACGAAACCGTTACTATGCCGGCCGCGAGGCGGCGCCGTAAAGACATGGGTCGCGTCGCGCGGTCAGGAGAAGCCGCGCCTACAAATGGCCGTCCGCGTCGCGAACCGCGTCGGCGATCGCATCCGCGACGCGCTGCACGCGCGGCGAGCGCCGCACGTCCGGGTGGACGACGAGCCAGATCTCGCGCTCGACATCGCATCGGGGCGCGGACGTCAACTCGACGAGCGCGGCGGCAGTCGACAGCGACGGATCGGCCGCAGCCGGCGTGCCCGCGTCCGCATCCGTCGCCGACGTGTCGACGAGAAAGCGCGGCAGCAACGCGACTCCTGCGCCGGCCACGCATGCACGATGCAGCGCGGCCAGATCGTTGGCGATGAATGCGAAGCGGCGCCCGGCCGCGAAGCGTTCGAGCCATTGCTGCTGCGGCATTTGGGCGAGTGCGTCGTCGTAGCCGAGGAATGCCCAGGTGTCGGGTGGCGCGGCGGCCCAGTCGGGCGACGCGTACAGCGCGAAGCGCATCGTGCCGAGCCGGCGCGCGGCCAGCCCCGGCTCGCTCGGCCGCGACAGGCGCACCGCGAGGTCGGCTTCGCGCGCGTAGAGGTTGGCCGCGTGCATCTCGCCCATCAGGTCGATCCGCAGCGCGGGCCATGCGCGCTGCGCGCGGGCGAGCCGCGGCGCGAGGAAGTGGCTCGCGAATACCGGCGACGCCGACACGCGCACGACACCGTCGAGCGCCGCCGCCCCCTGCGCGGCGCGCGCGAACGCATGCACGTCGGCTTCGACGCGCGCGGCATGCTCGGCGAGGTGCAGGCCTTCGTCGGTCGGCGGCCAGCCGCGTGGCAGCCGGTCGAACAGCCGAATGCCGAGCGCGGACTCCAGCGCATCGATGCGCCGGGCGACCGTCGAGTGCTGGACTTGCAGCGTCCGCGCGGCGGCCGACAGGCTGCCGCCGCGCATCACCGCCAGGAAATAGCGGAGGTCGTCCCAGCTCATCGGCGGCGCGGACGCCGGCGTCGGATCGGTCGAATTTTGCACGGTAGATGGGCGTGAAACGGGAATTCCGATCGATTATGCACGATGAGATGATCGTGTCACATCATTCGATTGCGAGGAACGTCATGACCCAGACTGCCACTGCCACCCGGATCGGGATCGACCGCTACGGCGACGCCGGCGTGCTGCGCCGCGTCGATGCGCCCGTCGCGCCGCCCGGCGCCGGCGAGGTGCGGATTCGCCAGACTGCCGTCGGCGTGAATTTCGTCGACATCTATTTCAGGACCGGCGCGCATCCGTTGCCGGCACTGCCGGACGCGCTGGGTGTCGAGGCGGCCGGCGTGGTCGACGCGGTCGGGCCCGGCGTGACGGGGCTGGTGCCGGGCCAGCGCGTCGCGTATGCGGGGCTGCCGACCGGCAGCTACGCGAGCCTGCGCACGCTGCCTGCCGAGCGCGTGGTGCCCGTGCCCGACGGCGTGAGCGACGACGCGGTCGCGGCCGGGCTACTGAAAGGCATTACCGTCTACATGCTGCTGCACCGCGTGCGCCACGTGGGGGCCGGCGACACCGTCCTCGTGCACGCGGCGGCCGGCGGCGTCGGGTTGCTGGCGACGCAGTGGGCGCGCGCGCTCGGCGCGCGGGTGATCGGCACGGTCGGCTCGGCCACGAAGGCGGCACGGGTGCGCGCGCGAGGGGCGGAAGTGGTGGTCGACTACCGCGAGGAGGATTTCGTCGCGGCGGCGCGTGCGTTCGGCGGCGGCGCGGGCGTCGACTATGCGATCGACGGGATCGGCGGCGACGTGCTGACGCGCACGCTCGGTGCGGTCCGGCCGTTCGGGATGGTCGCGAGCATCGGGCAGGTTGCCGCGATCGGCGCCCGGCAGACGATCGACCTCGATGAACTGGGCCCGGTCCGCTCGATCGCGCTGGCGCGGCCGAGCGTACTGGGCTTCATCGCGCGTGACGTGGCGGGGTATCGGGAGGCGGCGCGCGCGACGCTCGAACGGCTCTCGGGCGGGATGCACGTGGAGATCGGCGCGCGGCTGCCGCTCGACCAGGCGGCCGACGCGCATCGTTTGCTGGAATCGCGACAGACGACGGGTGGGGTGGTGCTGGTGCCGTGACGGCGGACCGCGCGTCGTGAACGGTCGCCGCGCAGCGCCGCTCTGCGGACAGGCGGCGGAGCCACGGTGCCGCTGCGTGCCCGCCGATCAGTGATGCTTGCGCAGCGGCGCGCTTTCGACGAACCACGCGAGCACGAAAGCGATCGCGATCACGCCCGCGGCCGAGAGATACACCACGTGCAGCGACCCGGCGAACGCATGCAGGTACGCCTCGCGCACCGCATCCGGCAACTGGTGCACGACCGCCGGACCGAGCGCGGGCGGCAGCTCCGTGCCGGCCGGCAGCGCCTGCGTGATTCGCGACTGAAGCCCGTGCGAGAACAGCGCGCCGAACGCGGCGACGCCGAGCGAGCCGCCGATCGAGCGGAACAGCGTCGCGCCCGACGTCGCGACGCCCATGTGCCGGAACTCGACCGTGTTCTGCACGGCGAGCGTGAGTACCGGCATCACCATGCCGAGCCCGATCCCGAGCAGCGCCATGTAGGCGTACATCGTGTGCAGCGGCGTGTCGAGCGTCAGCGTCGACAGCAGCGCCATCGCGATGCCGCCGATCAGCGTCCCCGCGATCGGAAACGGCCGATACGTGCCGAGCCGCGAGATCAGCCGGCCGCTCGCGACCGACATCGCGAGCATCCCGCCCATCATCGGCAGCAGCTGCATCCCGGCCTGCGACGGCGTCGAGCCCTTCACCACCTGCAGATAGAGCGGAATGAACGTGACCGAACCGAACAGCGCGATGCCGACGACGAAGCCGATCAGGCTCATCAGCACGAAGGTGCGCTGGCGGAACAGTTCGAGCGGCATGATCGGCTCGGCCGCAAGCCGTTCCTCGTAGATGAAGCCGCCGATCGCGACCACGCCGAGCACCAGCGTCATCCACAGCTGCGCCGACGACCACGGCAGTAGCGAACCGCCTTCGCTCGTGAACAGGATCACGCAGGTAAGGGCCGTTGCGAGGAACGCGGCACCCATATAGTCGATCCGGTGCTTCACGTGCGCGGTGTGCGGCCGGAACGCGACGCCGATCACCGCGAGCGCGACGAAGCCGAGCGGCAGGTTGATCGTGAAGATCCAGCGCCACGACAGATGTTCGACCAGGAAGCCGCCGAGCAGCGGGCCGACGATCGTCGCGAGGCCGTACACGCCGCCGAACATCCCCTGATAGCGCGCCCGGCGGTCGGGCGGCACGAGGTCGCCGATCGCGGCCATCGTGACGACCATCAGCCCGCCGCCGCCGAGCCCTTGCAGCGCGCGCAGCACGATCAGCTGCGTCATGTCCTGTGCCATGCCGCACAGCGCGGAACCGGCGAGAAACAGCACGATCGCCGCCTGCAGCACGATCTTGCGGCCGTACAGGTCGCCGAGCTTGCCGTACAGCGGCAGTACGACCGTCGACGACAGCAAATACGCCGTGACCACCCACGACAACTGGTCGAGGCCGCCGAGCTCGCCGACGATGGTCGGCAGCGCGGTCGATACGATCGTCTGGTCCAGTGCGGACAGCAGCATGACGAGCAGCAGCGCGGCGACGATCAGCCCGGTCGGCGCGTCGCGACGGGCCGCTTCGGCGGCCGGTGGGGCAAGGAGGGTATTGGTTCTCATCGAGATATCTGCCATGGCAGGGAATTGGTCGAAATATAGAGTCAATTCGTTGCCTGGTCAATTTCTGCCGTACCTGGATTTGTTGCATCGGTAACAGAAGATTGCGGGCCGGAAAATTGATCGCGCTCAGCCCGGCAGCGGGCGGGGCTCAAGTTTTTTGCAGGCTAACCGTAATCCAGAGTGCCGCGGACCGATTGCCGCGGCACTCTTTACCGCTCACGTCCCGTCATGAACCTGAACGCCCTGTTTTCCCGCTTCTCGATCCGTACGCGGATTTTTTCCACGCTCGGCCTCGTCGCCGTGCTGCTCGTTGCTTCGGGCCTGATCGGCCTGACCGGCATGCAGAGCTCGAACCGTGCGCTCGACGAGGCCTATACGCGCCAGCTGGTCGCGAAGACCGCGTTGTCCGCCGTGAGCCTGAACCTGACGATCGTGCGCACCACGCTCGACCGCGCGCTACTGCATCCTGAGGCGCCGGAAGTGCCCGATCTCGTCAACAAGGCCGAGAACTATCTCGCGAAGGCCGACGCCGCGTGGCGCACCTACGCGACGATGCCGCACGACGGCGACGAAGGCCCGCTCGCGACGCGGCTCGACGTCGCGCGCCAGGCGCTGATCGGACAGGCGTTGAAGCCGTTGATCGACGCGATTCGCGCGGGACATCGCGACGATGCCGACCGGCTGCTGATGACGGTCGCGCCGCCGCTGTCGGTCGCGCTCACGCAGGCGACCGATGCGCTTGACGCGTACCAGGCCGCGCGCGGCAAGGACGTCTACGACACCGCGCAGACCTATTACGGCTGGATGCGCGCGGGCGCGATCGCCGGCATTGCGTTCGGTCTCGCCGCGTGCCTCGGCTGCGCGATCGGCCTGCATTTCGCGATCACGCAACCGGTGAACCGTCTGCTGTCGCATTTCCGCCGCCTGTCGGACGGCGACCTGACGTCGGAAGTGCGCTGGTCGTCGCGCGACGAGATGGCCGAGCTGGTCAAGGGCGTGACGGGCATGCAGCGCAGCCTCGCCGATACGGTGCGCCAGGTCAGCCAGGGCTCCGAAGCGATCTCGACCGCGACGCACCAGATCGCGGCCGGCAACACCGACCTGTCGCAGCGCACGGAGGAGCAGGCGTCCGCGCTGCAGGAGACGGCCGCGAGCATGGAGGAGCTGACGGCGACCGTGAAGCAGAACGCCGATCACGCGGTCGAGGCGCAGGCGTGCGCGGACAACGCGAGCGAGATCGCGACGCGCGGCGCGGCGGTCGTCGGCGAAGTGATCGGCACGATGAACGAGATCGACCAGAGCTCGCAGAAGGTGGCCGACATCATCGGCACGATCGAGGGCATCGCGTTCCAGACCAACATCCTTGCGCTGAATGCGGCGGTCGAAGCCGCGCGCGCGGGCGAGCAAGGCCGCGGCTTCGCCGTGGTCGCGGGCGAAGTGCGCACGCTCGCGCAGCGCTCGGCGTCGGCCGCGAAGGAGATCCGCACGCTGATCGGCGAGTCGGTCGAGCGTGTCGCGACGGGGTCGCGGCTGGTCGGCGTGGCCGGCGCGACGATGCAGGACATCCAGCAGGCGATCGGCCGCGTGACGGGCATCATGACCGAGATCGCGGCCGCGTCGAACGAGCAGCGCGACGGGATCGAGCAGGTGAACCGCGCGGTGTCGCAGATGGACCAGGTGTCGCAGCAGAACGCGGCGCTGGTCGAGCAGGCGGCGGCAGCCGCCGCTTCGCTCGAGGAGCAGGCCGACGGGCTGCGCCGGGCGGTGGGGGCGTTTCGCGTCGCGTGACGTGCGGCGGCGGGCGGGGCGGTCGGTCCCGCGCGCACCCGCCGCCCGCCGCGTCAGCCGCCCGTGAGTTGCGCGGCCGAGCGCGCCGACGCGACGAGCAGCAGCTTCATCGTCGCGCGCGTCGCACCGACGAACAGCTTGCGGGCCGCGCGCGCATCGAGCGTGTCGAAGTCGATCTCGGTGAGGATCACGCACGGTGCGGATTGCCCCTTGAAGCGATAGATCGAATCGAGCAGCACGTCGCCTTCGCGATATTCAGGGTTGCCGAACAGGTCGTACTTGCCCGTGAAGCGCTTGACCCGATGCGGGCCGAGCTGGTCGAGCCGCGCGAGCACCGAGCTTTCGCGACCGCGATACGACAGCACCGCGATGTCCTGCTTGCGGAAGCCGAGCGACAGCGCGTGCGTGATCGCGCGCTTGGTCGCGTCGATGCACGCGTCGGCGAGCGCGTCGCCCGCGCCGTCTTCCCCGTATGACGACACCGTCGGATCGGAACCGTCGAACGGGCTGCCCGAGCGCAGTTCGGCCGCGAGCGGCTCGACGCGGCCGACGACGTCGCGCACGAATTCGAGCAGGTCGCGCGGGCTGCGGTAGTTCGTCAGCGCCTTCAGCGTGACCCAGCCGGGCAGCGCGACGGGCTCGCGCAGATAAAGGTTCTGCAGCGGATCTTCCAGCCACCACCATGCGCCGTCCGGTGCCAGCAGGCGCTCCAGTGCGGCCGCCCACGGCGCATGGAAATCCTGACCTTCGTCGACGATCAGCACATCGAAGCGCCAGCGTTCCGGAACCGGCGCTTCCGCGAAGTGCGCCTCGAGCCGCTCGAACGCGCCGGGCGCGTCGAAGTCGGGCGTATAGCCGCCGTCGCGGGCCACCCAGTCGCACAGCTGATGGTAGTTCGCGATCTTCGCGCCGGGCGGCGCGATGCGCGCGATGTAGTCGGCGAGCGGCCGGTTGAAGCATACGTAAAGCACGCGCTTGCCGGCCGCGACCGCATCGCGCATCGCCTGCACCGCGAGCTGCGTCTTGCCCGAGCCGGCGGTGCCCGTCACGCGCAAGCGGAACGGCGTGAACTCGAGCTGGCGCGCCCACGCGGCAAGCCCGCCAGACAGCCGCGTGACGAGCGTGCCGGCCTGCCCGACGAGCGCGCTCGTGTCGGGCGTGAGCGCCAGCTCGTCCGCGAGGAAATGATGCAGCTTCGCTGCGTTCGGCAACGGTTCGTCGTGCTCGGGCAGGATCTGCAGGATCACCTGCGCGAGCTGCGCCTTGCGCGACGCGTCGACGATGCGGTCGGCCGCGACGCCTGCGATCGCCGTCTCGCGGATCGCGTAGTCGGGGCAGTACAGCAGCGCCTCGACGCCGTAGACGCCCGCGCCGAGCGCGGCGGTCAGCCGCCGGTGCAGCGTCTCCTGCGTGCGCGCGAGCTGGATCGGGACGTTGCGCTCCTTCTGCAGGTAGACCTTCACGAGCCCCTTCGGCGTTTCGCGCAGGAAGCCGGCCTTCTGCTCGATCAGCAGCACGCGGCCGGCCGGGCTCACGACGACGAACGCCGCTTCGCCGAACACCGAGAAGCCCTGGTCGGCACGCGTCCAGTGCACGCCGTGATAGACGGTGTAGCTGTCCGGGAGCGCGTGTTCGAGGGCGGCAAGCGTCTCGCGCTCGCGTTCGGCCGCACCGGTGGCGGCGAGGTTTTTCCAGTCGTCGGGAATGAGGCGGGCCATGAAGTCGGGCGGCGCAGGCCGGTCGTGAACAGGGTCCGGCTATTGTACTGAGGAACCGGTTCACGGCCGCCGCGCCGCGCGGGCGCCGGCCATGCGAAAGAGGGGCGTGCGTGCGGGAATTACCCGCGTGCGAGCCGCTTCGCGAGATCGGCGCTGAGGATCGCCATGCGTGCGGGCTTTTCGTAGCAGACGACATCGAATGCGCGGATCACTTCGCTGATGTCCGCTTCGCTCGCGCGGCCCGTGAGCAGGTCGCCCGTCAGCACGAAGATGGGCGCGCCCGGATTGTCGGACGTGCGCACTGCCTTGATCGCGGTGGCGGCCGTGCCGTCGTCGAACAGCCATTCGGTGACGACCGCGTCGAACGCCTGGCCCTGCAGCGCGTCGACGAACGGCGCGAGCCCGTCGAATGCGGCCGTCGCGAAACCCTGCCGCTCGAGATAGCGACACAGCTCGGTCGCGCTGACGCGATCGGGATCGATCACCGCGACGACGAGCTTGTCGCTCTCCGCGCGGCGCGGATAGATCTCGATCTTGTGCACGTCGTACGCGTTCTGGTACAGCACGCCCGTATGGCGCAGCACGCGCCAGCGGCCGTTCTGTTCGTACGCGACGAACTCGGGGCGCGCGCCGGCTTCGAGCGGCGCGCCGATCCAGGCGGTACACGGAATTTCGGCGACACCGGCGTACAGGACGGCTTCCTGCGAATAGGCGCCGACCATGCCGGGGTCGAGCGTCTGCGCGCCGAACAGTTGAGCGGCGGGCTCGCCGTACGCTTCGGCGACTTTCTTGATCTGCGCGAGCGTCCATGGGCTGCTGCCGCGCAGTTTGCGGTGACCCTGCGAAAAGCTCAGGTCGAGGATGCGGCACAGCTCGGTGGTTTGCTGGCGCTTGCCGATGCCGTTGCGAGTCATTAGCTCGCGCACGCGCTCGGCAACCGCGAGGGAATCCGTGGTGATTGCTTCAGTGGTCATGCTACGGGAACGGATCGTGACGTTCAGAACGACGCCTTGCGGCAGTCTCGGCGGACAGTCTTGACGACGTCCAGGGGCGAGCCGACCGGCCACGCGCGGAAAAGATAACTTTACCGCAAAACGACTGTCATTCAATGTCGCAAAAGGTGCGTTTCTGTGAAAGGTGTGTCACGACGTTACGCGCGATCCGGCGGCGTGTGCCGCGCGCCGCTGCCCCGCTCGCAACCTTCAGGCACGGATCGCGAGGGACCTGGACAGGATTCCTTGTCTGGCCGCGCGTAATTGCGCCGCACTGCCGAAGAAGTGCACCAAAGTAGGGCGAATTCATGGCCGGGAACCGCGGCATCATGTCACTCGGACGGCGACAAATTTTTACAGGACGTCGTGCGTCGGGCTCGACGGAGTCGCGTCTTATACGCGGATTGTTTGACGGTTTACTCTAAAAAACCGATGCTGCCCCGTTTCGGGGGCGGGCGTGAATGCGGCGGGGGCCCGTGCTACGATTTCGCGGTCTAAAAATAGTGTTGAAGCGATGCAGAAGAAATTTGTGATGCGCGGGTACGAGATGAACTGCGAACCGCGCGTGACGGAGGACGGCAAGTACGCCGCCCAGGTCGAGGTCACGAAGCTGGGTTTCAGCCGCGAGGCGGCATTCCGCAAGCTGGGCGAATTCGATACCGAAGCGGATGCCGTCGCCTATGCGAAGAAGTTCTCCGAAGAATGGCTGAGCCGCTACGCGTAGCGCGTCGTTCGCCCCTGCAGGACGGGCACGCTCATTCAACGCGAAAAACACGACGGACGTTCCGAATGCCCGGCGTGGATGGCATTGGCGAAGCACCGCAGGATCGCCGGTTACACGGCGATCCTCCAGTGTCCATCTCTTGAGAAGTGCGAACCGATGGATCGACGCGCGCGCCATCGCGGCCATCGATCGACGGCGGCCGAATGCGATCGACCTACGCCGGCATGTACGTGAACGGTTCGCCGTCCTCGCGCTCGACCGACAGCAACCGCTTGAGTTGATCGAGCGCGAACAGCTGCGTGCCTTCCGCCGCCGCTTCGGCTATCGCGGCATCGACGAGTTTCCTCGCGCGCGCGAGGATCACGGATCGCTGGCGCGCGATCTCGAGCACCATGCGTTGCTCGATGTTCTGCCGGCTCGATTGCTTGTCGCTCAGGTGACGCCAGCGATCGCGAAGCTCTGCCCAGGTGACGCGCTGAAATTCCGGAATCGCGTGCGGGAGCGTGCCGGCTTCCGCGGGCTCGGGACGCGCACGCAATGCACAGCGCAGCGCTTCGCGGGCGCGCCACTCATCCGAAAACGGCGCATACACGTCACGCGTGCGGCCGATCGGATTCGCGCGTTCGATCTCCTTGTCGAGCAGGTAGCCGAGCCGCCGCAGCGCGGAGCCATGCGCGAGCATGGCCGGATCCAGCACGCGGATCCGGCGCGACGCATCCGCGACGTGCGCTTTCAGTTCCCACAGCGTCAGGCGGAGGTGCTGCACTTCGAGTATCAGGCGCTGTACGTCTGCGTAGGTGCACTTCGTCCACCATTCGGTGAGGTCGTTCAGCTTCGGGGGATCGAATGGGGGGAGGATCATTTTTACTGCAGCGATACTGTATGGATGTACAGTTTATCGCGCGGTAACATAGCGCCGTCAAGGCGAAAAAATGGGGACGGCCGATGAGCGGAAAACGACCGGCAGCGGGGCTGCGGCCGGTCCGTTCATCGCGCGTCCCGCACGTTCGCCAGCCCCGTCCGGAACCCGACCGCATGATCCGGTGCATGCCATCGCGAACGTCGATGGATGCGCCGGACGTATCAACGCCAACAGAGAACAATGACGACAACCTATCCGCTGCATGACACATTGACGCACGCCGACACGGCGTTTCCGGCAGAAGCCGACATCGTGATCGCCGGCGCCGGCATCATGGGCTGCGCGGCAGCCTATTACCTCGGCCTGCGCGGCCTGAAGGCCGTCGTGCTCGACAAGTCGCGCATCGCCGGCCAGCAATCGACGCGCGCTTGGGGCTTCGTGCGGCAGCAGGGCCGCGAGTCCGCCGAAGTGCCGCTGATGATGGCCGGGATGCGGATCTGGGAAGGGCTCGAGCAGGCGCTCGGCTTCGATCTCGAATGGCGGCAGGGCGGTTGCCTCTATATGGCGGACAACGAAGACGACTGGGCATCGTTCCAGGCGTGGCTCGCGGTCGCACGCGAACACGGGCTCGACACGCGCACGCTGACACGCGCGGAAATCGACGCGCGCGTGACCGGCCTGTCGGCGCAAGCGCGCACGCTCGGCGGGTTGTATACGGCGACCGACGGGCAGGCCGAGCCGCGCCGTGTGGCCGCCGCGTTCGCGGCGCGCGCGACCGAAGCCGGCGCGCGTTTCTTCGAAGGCTGCGGCGTGACGGCGATCGAGACCGCCGGCGGCGCGGTCGTCGGCGTCGTGACCGAGCGCGGCACGATCCGCACGCGACGCGTGATCTGCGCGGCCGGCGCGACCAGCTTCCGGCTGCTCGACGGCGTCGGCATCCGGCTGCCGCAGCAGGCCGTGCGCGGCACCTGCATGCGCACCAACGTGCTGCCCGACGTGTCCGCGTCGACGATCTGGGGGCACGGCCTCGGCATTCGGCAACGCAGGAACGGTGCGATCAATCTCGCCGACGACATGCAGGTCGACGTCGACCTGACGCTCGGCCACCTGCGCGGCTTGAGCCTGTTCTGGCCGGAGTTCTGGTCGCAGCGCGAGAAGTTCCGGCTGCATCTGAATGCGGCGGCGTGGCGGGATGTCCGCGCGCGCATCGGCGGTGGCGGCGGCGCGATCGAGCCGCGCGATCCGCAGCCGCAGCCGAATCGCGCGCATGCGCCGCGCGCGCTCGCGAAGCTGAAGGCGATCTTTCCCGCGCTGAAGGACGCGCAGATCGTCGAGGCCTGGGCCGGCCTGATCGACGTGGTGCCCGACGGAATTCCGGTGATCGACGCGCCTGGCACGCCGTCCGGGCTCGCGATCGCGACCGGCTTCTGCGGGCACGGCTTCGCGATGGGGCCGATCGTCGGACGGCTGCTGGCCGAATGGGTCGATACGGGCGAGCCGTCGCTCGACTTGTCGGCATTCCGTGCACGGCGTTTCGCCGACGGGACGATGGTCCGGCCGCGCAGCATGCTGTAGCGGACGTGCGCGCGTGTTCCCGTCGTAGAATCGAGCCCGCAATCTTCAGGAGATTCCCCGTTGGCAACGCCCTCCGACAAGCGCCGCTCGTTGCGCTCACGCCTGCGTCGTACCCGCGATCCATGGCGGGCGCCGCGTGCGCGCACGCTGTTCACGCGTCCGGCGACGTCGCCGCGGCGCACGCTGCTGTTCCGTCTCGGCGCGGTCATGGTGCTGTGCGTGCTCGCGTTTCTCGTGCTGTATCTCGATCGCGACGGCCTGCGCGATTCGACCAAGAGCACGCCGATGAACGTCGCGGACCTCGTGTACTTCACGATGGTCACGGTCGCGACGGTCGGCTACGGCGACATCGTGCCGGTCACCGCGCGCGCGCGTCTGATCGATGCGTTCTTCATCGTGCCGATCCGCATCGGCATCTGGTTCATCTTCCTGGGCACGGCATATCAGTTCGTGATCCAGCGCGTCATCGAGGAATTCCGCATGAAACGCCTGCAGAAGCAGCTGTCCGATCATATCGTCGTATGTGGCTACGGCCTGTCGGGGTCGATCGCCGTGCGCGAGCTGCTCGAAAGCGGCGTCGATCCGTCGACGATCATCGTGATCGACGCGCAGCAGCAGGCGCTCGAGGCCGCGACGTCGCTCGGCGTGACCGGGCTGCTTGGCGATCCCGCGCACGAGGATCTGCTGCAGCAGGCGCAGGTGCGCGCGGCGAAGGCCGTGATCATCTCGGTGACCGACGACCCGACCGCGATCCTGCTGACGCTGTCGGTGCGCAGCATCGCGCCGGAGACGAAGATCGTCGTGCGGATCCAGGAGAACCTGTATCAGCGGCAACTGCGGCAGGCGGGCGCGGACGTGATCGTGTCGTCGACGAAGATCGGCGCGCTGCTGCTCGCGGACGCGGTGCATAGCCGCTATATCGTGCCGTTCGTGAACGACATGCTGTCGACGCGCGGGCGGGCGACGCTGCTGGAGCGCGAGGCATTGCCGCACGAGATCGGCTGCATGACGAACGTCGTGCCGGGCGCGATCGTCGTCGGGCTCGATCGCTGCGGGAAGATCCATTCGTTCTACGAGGATCCGCCGTGCCGGATCGAGGCGGGCGATACGCTGGTCGTGATCCAGTCGGCTAGGATTCCGGACCCGGACATGTGAGGGCCGGTTGCGCAATAACCCGGCATGGCTGCCACTGCCGCGCCGTGACCTGTGCATCCCCGCTTGATAAGCCACCGCGCGTTATTTAGTATGACGTAATCGCGTCGTGCGCCGCGCACGAGCGTGATCATCGAGGAGACACATGCAATTCAGGTCGGCGGCGCCCCAGACGATCGTCGTGATCGGTGTCGTGATTGCCTGCGCGCTCATGGGTCTGTGCGTGCTGCAGTTGTTCCAGAGCCGCAACGACGCGCTCGAGCGGGCGAGCGAAACTTCCCGCAATCTGGGCCTGATCGCCGAGCGCGACATCGAACGCAATTTCGAACTCTACGACCTGTCGCTGCAGGCGGTCATCGCCGGGCTTCAACGTCACGACGTGATGGCTGCACCGGCGACCTTGCGGCGCGCGGTGCTGTTCGATAACGCGATGACGGCACAGTTTCTCGGTTCGATGCTGGTGCTCGACGCCGGCGGCAACATCGTCCTCGATTCCGCCAGCGACGTGCCGCGCCGCGGCAATTTCGCCGATCGCAAATACTTCACCGTCCACCGCGACAATCCGGATGCAGGGCTCTATGTCAGCGACCCGTTCCCGTCCCGCCTGCGCGGCGGCTCGCTCAGCATCGGGCTCACGCGGCGGATCTCGAACCCCGACGGCTCGTTTGCCGGCATCGTGCTCATCGCGGTCAACCTCGAGTATTTCCATCAGCTGTTTGCCGGCCTGTCGCTCGGGCAACATGGATCGATCTCGCTGATCGGCAACGACGGCGTGATGGTGATGCGTCAGCCGTACGACGTCCACACCATCGGTCGCGACATCAGCCAGGCCGCGACGTTCAAGCGGTTCCAGGCCGCGCGTGAGGGCGTGTTCTCCGAAACCGCGTCGCTCGACGGCGTGCGTCGCCTCTACTACTTCAGGCACCTGCCGAAGCTGCCGCTGATCGTCATGGTCGCGGAAGCGGAGCAGGATATCTATGCGGCATGGCGGCACCGCGCCGTGACGATCGGCGCGCTGGTGGCGACGTTCGGCGCCGCGTTCATCGCGGTGTCCTTCATGCTCGGCACGCAGCTCCGGCACCGGATGCGCGCCGAGTCGGAACTCGTGCTGCTCGCCCGCACCGATGGTCTCACCGGCCTGAACAATCGCCGCAGCTTCGCGGAAGTGCTGGATCGCGAATGGCGTCGCGCGCGGCGCGCACGATCGGTTTTCTCGTTGCTGTTCGTCGATGTCGATCGCTTCAAGGCCTATAACGATACCTACGGCCATCAGGCGGGCGACGACGCGCTGGCCGCGGTCGCGCGCTGCATCGGCGAGAACATCCGACGGCCGGCCGATACCGCGGCCCGCTATGGCGGAGAGGAATTCGTCGTGCTGCTGCCCGATACATCCGAGCCGGGCGCCGCCCAGATTGCCGAGCGGATTCGCGCGGCGATCGACGAGCTGCCGCTCGAGCACGCCGGCAGCGAATACGGGCATGTCACGGCCAGTATCGGCCTGGCGAGCTGGACGCCCGAGCACGATGCCGAGGCCGACGCCGTGATCAAGGCAGCCGACGAGGCGTTGTACTACGCAAAGGCGACCGGCCGGAACAAGGTTGCCGCCTTTCAGCCGCCGGCATGACGCGGGCCACGACATGCGGCCGCAAGACGTTATGACGTACACCGAATAATTTATCGATTTATATCGGTTGGGAATGCCGGATCGCGAGAACAGAATCATCGCTTCCGGAACCCGAATGCATGTGTGCCGGCGCTCCAGCATCCACTTGTCCTGTGATGGTGACCGCGTGTGCACGTGTCGGGTTCCTGTCTCCACGTAGACTTCGCCGCCCATGCGGCGAACAAGGGAATGCGATGAGTTCGATCGACCTGAACGCTGTCACGCCGGTTTCCGCACCCATTCGCTCGGCGAGCGATGTGGCGCGCCTGATCAATTCGACGGACAGCTCCGTCGGCCACGCACGGATGATCGTGCTGCTCGCGCTCGGCGGCGTGTTTCTCGATGCGTACGATCTGACGACGCTGTCTTACGGCATCGACGACGTCTCGCGCGAATTCGGCCTGACGCCCGCGCTGACCGGGCTTGTCGGCTCGGCGATCATGATCGGCACGATCTTCGGCAGCCTGATCGGCGGATGGCTGACCGACAAGATCGGCCGCTACCAGGTGTTCATGGCCGACATGCTGTTCTTCGTGATCGCGGCGATCGCGGCCGGCCTCGCGTCGAACGTCTGGGTGCTGATCGGCGCGCGCTTCGTGATGGGGCTCGGGGTCGGCATCGACCTGCCCGTCGCGATGGCCTTTCTCGCGGAATTCTCGAAGTTCAGCGGCCGCGGCAACAAGGCGTCGCGGCTCGCCGCATGGTGCCCGATGTGGTATGTCGCGTCGTCGGTGTGTTTCCTGCTGATCTTCGGCATGTATTTCCTCCTGCCGGCCGAGCATGCGGGATGGCTGTGGCGCGCGTCGCTGATCTTCGGCGCGGTGCCCGCGCTCGTCATCATCCTGGTCCGGAATCGCTTCATGAACGAATCGCCGTTGTGGGCCGCGAACCAGGGCGATCTGGCCAATGCCGCGCGCATTCTTCGCGAGTCGTACGGCATCCACGCCCATGAAGCGGACGATGTGCCTCGTGCGCCGAGCCAGCCGCCCGTGCGGATTCGCGTGCTGTTCCAGCGTCCGTATCTCGGGCGAACGATCGTCGCCAGCGTGATGAACCTGTGCATTCCGTTTGAATACACGGCGATCGCGTTCTTCCTGCCGTCGATCCTGTCGCAGTTTCTCGGCGCCGGCGTGTTCGAGACGATCGCGGCGTCGCTTGCGCTGAACGTGCTGTTCGCGTTTACCGGCGGCTTGCTCGGCATGCGCCTTGCGTATCGATATCCGTCGCGCCACGTCGCGATCGCGGGTTTCGCGCTGCAGTTCGTCGCACTCGTCGCGCTCGCGCTGGCGGGGCATCCGCATGGCGCACTCGCGGTCGGCCTCGTGCTGCTGATGCTCGGCACCTGGCTGTTCGCCGAGGGCTTCGGGCCGGGTGCGCAGATGATGATCTATCCCACGCTGTCCTATCCGGCGGCGATCCGCGGCACGGGGGTCGGCTTCGGGCGCTCGCTGTGCGGAATCGGCCAGGCGCTCGCGCTGTTCGTGCTGCCGATCCTGCAGGCCCGTCTCGGCACGGACATGTTCTGGGTCGTCGCAGTCAGCGCGGCCACGCCGATCGTGTTCCTGTTGATCGTGCGCCATGAACCGACGGCGCGCGATATCGACGCCGAGGCGGCGGCGTGAAGGCGGGCCTTGCCGGGATCCGCAAAACAAGTTCGCCGCAACGCCGGCCTTCGCGCTACAGTTGGCGTCATCCGCCTTCCGCCGAAGGCCGACCCGAGGTCGAACCATGCAACTTCAAACCGGCAACCTGTTCAATGTCGAAGGAACGCGCGGCAACGACGAGCGGGTCGATGTGCTCGTCGCCGGCGCGCGCCTGAACGTCGAGCGGATCGTGTCACTGGGGCACACGAGCCCCGACGGGTTCTGGTATGACGATTCGCGCGCCGAATGGGTGGTGCTGCTGTCGGGCGCCGCGGTGCTCGAGTTCGAAGCGGACGCGACGCTGCACGACATGCGCCCCGGCGACTACGTGCTGATCGAACCGCATTGCCGGCATCGCGTCGCGTGGACGCATCCCGACGAGCCGAGCGTCTGGCTCGCGATCTATCACGACCGCTGAAACGCGCGGGGCGCCGCGTTACCCGCGCCCCACGAACGGCATCGTGGTCGCCATGATCGTCATGTTCAGGATGTTCGTATCCAGCGGAAGATTCGCCATCTGCACGACCGCGTTCGCGACGTGCGTGACGTCCATCCGCGCCTCGGGCGCCATGCGTCCATCGGCCTGCAGCACGCCTTCCGTCATGCGATCCGTCAGCGACGTCGCCGCGTTGCCGATGTCGATCTGACCGCACGCGATGTTGTACGCGCGGCCGTCGAGCGCGAGCGACTTGGTGATGCCGGCCACCGCGTGCTTGGTGGCCGTATACGCGATCGTGTTCGGGCGCGGCGTATAGGCGGAGATCGAGCCGTTGTTGATGATCCGGCCACCCTGCGGCGTTTGCGCCTTCATCACGCGCCACGCGGCCCGCGCGCACAGAAAGACGCCCGTCAGGTTCGTCGCGACGACGTCGTTCCATACGTCGAACGCGTATTCGTCGAGCGGAACGGCCGGCGCGTTGCGGCCGGCATTGTTGAAGAGGACGTCCAGCCGCCCGAACTGCCGCGCGATCTGCGCGAACGCGTGTTCGACCGATGCTTCGTCGGTGACGTCGGCCGGAAACGCGTGTGCGTCGCCGTGGGCGGCGACGATCGCCTCTTTCGTCTCACGCAGCGATGCTTCCTTGCGTCCGATCAGCGCGACGGTATATCCGGCGTTCGCGAGTGCGATTGCCGCCGCGCGACCGATGCCGGATCCGGCGCCCGTGACGACGGCGATCTTCTTCGAGACAGACATGGCTTGATTCCCTGTGGGTTGGGTGAGGAAAGCGGCGGCGGCCGCGCGATGCACTCGCCGTGCGCCGGTCGAAGCGACATGCTACCGCGCACGCCGAATTTCGCGACGCGCGCGACTATTTCCTGCGCGCCGGCGGGGCCTTCCGTGCGCGCGTTCCGGTTTCCGCGAACAGGCTGACCACGACCTCCCGCAACCAGCGGTTGCCTTCGTCCTGATTCACGCGCGCATGCCACAGCATGTGAATCGGCGCACCTGGCAGCGTGACCGGCAACGCGCGCCAGCCCAGCGAAAACGGCGCCGCGAGCTGCAGTGCAAGATGTTCCGGCACGGTCGCGATCAGGTCGGTGCGCTGCAGGATGTAGCCGACGCTCATGAAATGCGGCACCGTCAGCCGCACGCGGCGTTTCACGCGGCGCCGCTTCAGCCATTCGTCGACCTGCCCGTGACCGGTGCCCGCCGACACCACGACCAGATGCTCGGCGTCGCGCCACGCGTCGACCGTCAGCGGCGCGTCTTCGAGCGGATGCCCGCGCCGGAACAGGCAGACGTAGCGCTGATCGAACAGCCGGCGCTGATAGAACCCGCCCTGAAGCTGCGGCAACAGCCCGATCGCGAGATCGACGCGGCCGTCGGCCATCTCGTCGCGGAGGTTGACGCTCGTGTTGCGCACCGTATTGAGCGCGATGCCCGGCGCTGCGCGCGACAGGTGTTCGAGCAGCGCGGGCAGAAACACGACTTCGCCGATATCGGTCATCCCGATCGTCATCTTATGCGACGCGCGCAGCGGATCGAACCCGGTCTCGGGGTTGAGCGCGGCATGCAGCGTCGACAGCGCGTGCGCAACCGGTTCGGCCAGGCGCTGCGCGAACGGCGTCGGGACCACGCCGCCCGGGCCGCGCACGAACAGCGGATCGCCGAGCCGGCGGCGCAGCTTCGCGAGCGCGTTGCTGACGCCCGGCTGGCTCATGTTCATCTGCTCGGCGACGCTCGACACGCGCCTTTCCTGCATCAGCCGCTGAAACAGCAGCAACAGATTGAGGTCGATCTCGCTTAGTTCCATGGTTCGGCGTGGCCTCCGGTCATTCCGTTCAGTGATGAAGCGGATTCCCGGCATTTTATTGTGGGATGACGAGACCCTGCTGAAAATACCGACACGGCGCAGGCATTCGACAGGCGCGCCGGGCAGGTCACGCGCGCCGCGCGCCTCGACCACGCATTACTTGAATATCGGAGACACGTTCATCATGCAGACGAAACTGAGGATCGCGATCGTCGGTGCCGGCATCGGCGGCCTGACGCTGGCGCTTGCATTGCGCGAACAGGGCATCGACGCGCAGCTGTACGAGCAGACCGACGTGCTGCGCGAGGTGGGGGCGGCCGTCGCGCTGTCGGCCAACGCGACGCGTTTCTATGAACGGATGGGATTGCGCCCGGCTTTCGACGCGGTGTGCGCGGAGATCCCGGGCCTCGTCTATCGCGACGGACGCAGCGGCGCGGTGATCGGCCATCATCGCGGGGAGCCCGACTATCGACGACAGTTCGGCGGCTCGTACTGGGGCGTGCACCGCGCGGACCTGCAGGCGATTCTGTCGAAGGCGGTCGGGGTCGAGCAGATTCATCTCGGCCATCGGCTCGTCGATCTCGCGCAGCATCCGGAACGCGTCACGCTGACCTTCGCCAACGGCGAACGTGTCGACGCCGATCTCGTGATCGGTGCGGACGGCGCGCGTTCGATCACGCGACGCTGGATGCTCGGCTACGACGACGTGCTGTATTCGGGTTGCTCGGGCTTTCGCGGCGTGGTGCCGGCCGAGCGGATGGACCTGCTGCCCGATCCCGAGACCATTCAGTTCTGGGTCGGGCCGCACGGTCATCTGCTGCACTATCCGATCGGCGACAACGGCGACCAGAACTTCCTGCTGGTCGAGCGTCATCCGTCGCCGTGGCCGTCGCGCGACTGGGTCATGCCGGCGGAGGAGGGCGAGCAACTGCGCCTGTTCGGGGACTGGCATCCGGCGGTGGTGCAGATGATCACCGCGGTGCCGATCAGCCAGCGCTGGGGGCTGTTCCACCGGCCGCCGCTCGGCCGCTGGAGCCGCGGGCGCGTGACGCTGATCGGCGATGCCGCGCATGCGCTGGTGCCACATCACGGGCAGGGCGCGAATCAGTCGATCGAGGACGCGATGGTGCTGGCCGCGCAACTGGCGAAGGCGGGGCCGGGCAACTGGCGCGAGGCGCAGGAGGCTTACGAGCGGCTGCGGCGCGGCCGCACGCGCAAGGTGCAGTACGCGTCGATTTCCGCGGCCGACGTGCTGCATCTGCCCGACGGGCCGGCCGCGCAGGCGCGCAATGCGCGGCTCGGCGAGCGCGACAGCGTGCTGCATCACCTGGACTGGATTCACGATTTCGACGCACTCGCCGACGAGCCGAGCGAGCGGCAAGGCGGGACGTGGCTTTGACCTGACAGGCGCGGCGCGAGCCGCGGCAGTGCGCCGGGCGACCGGTGCGGCGGTTACGCGGTCGTCCGTCGGGAATGCGGTCCGGCCGCGCAGCCGTCACGCGTAGTCGGCCACCTGTTCCGCATCGCGCTTGACCTGTTCGATGTCGCGAAACCGCGCGGCCGGATGCGCGTCCGGCAGCCGCGCCGACCCGCCGAACAGCTTCTCGCGCAGCGTGCCCGGCGCGTATTCGGTCGGATAGACACCGCGCCGCTGCAACTCCGGCACCAGGTAGCGCACGATGTCCTCGAAGGTTTCGTGCGCGACGGCATACGCGAGATTGAAGCCGTCGACGTCGGTCGCGGCGACCCATTCCTGCAGGATGTCGGCGACGGTCCGCGCGGAACCGACGAATACGGGCCCCATCCCGCCGATGCCGCCCCAGGCCGCCAGTTCCTCGATCGTCCATGCGGTATCGCCGCCGGCCAGATGCTCGACGGCCGACACGATCGCATTCGTCTCGACGCGCCGGACGGGATCGGTCGGCGCGTACTGGCCGAAATCGATGCCGGTCCAGCCGGACATGAGCACGAGCGAGCCGTCGTACGAGACATAGCGGCGGTACTCGTCGAATTTCGCCTGTGCCTTCTCGTCGGTCTCGTCGACGATCACGGTGACGAGGTTGTAGATCAGCACGTCGTGCGGGTCGCGACCCGCGGCCGCGGCTTGCGCACGCACGTCGGCGACATAGCGCGCGAGTTGAGGGCGCGTCGGCGCGGCGACGAACACGCATTCGGCGTGTCGAGCGGCGAACGCCTTGCCGGGGCCGGACGCGCCGGCCTGGAACAGCACCGGCGTGCGCTGCGGCGACGGTTCGCACAGGTGATAACCGGGCACGTCGAAGAAGCGCCCCTTGTGGCCAATCTCGTGCACCTTCTCCGGATGCGTGAACACGCGGCCGTCGCGATCGCGCACGACCGCGCCGTCTTCCCAGCTGCCTTCGAACAGCTTGTACAGCACCTCCACGTATTCGGCCGCGACCGCATAGCGGTCGTCGTGCGTGCGCAGCCCGTTGTCGCCGACGTTCTTCGCGCCGCTTTCCAGATACGACGTGACGATATTCCACGCGAGCCGGCCCTTCGTGTGATGGTCGGCGGTCGACAGCCGGCGCGCGAACGTGTACGGATGCTCGAACGTCGTCGACGCGGTGATGCCGATGCCGAGATGCTCGGTCGCCATCGCGATCGGCGCGGCGAGCTGCAGCGGATCGTTGACCGGAATCTGCGCGGCCTGATGCAGCGCGTGGTAGTTGCTGCCCTGGTAGACGTCGTAATAGCCGATCACGTCCGCGATGAAGATCGCGTCGAAGATCCCGCGCTCGAGCACGCGCGCGAGATCGGTCCAGTAGTCGAGATCCTTGTACTGCCACGAACGATCGCGCGGATGCGCCCACAGGCCGGGCGACTGATGGCCGACGCAATTCGTCTCGAACGCGTTGAAGCGAATGGTCTTGCTCATCGTGGGGCTCCCGATTCCGTGCCGGCGCCTGCACTTGCACCATTGCCGACGCGCCAGACGAACGGCGGGGTGCGTCCGTTGATGACCCAGTCGCCGACGATCCGCGCCTTGTAGACGAGCGGATTGTGCGACGACACCGTGCGCGCGTTGCGCCAGTGACGATCGAGCGCGGTCGTACTGCGCGTCGCGGAGGCGCCGAGCGCGTCGAACAGGCGTGTCGCCGCGCGCAGCACGAGTTCCGACACGACGAGCTGGCTTTGCGCGGATTCGATTTCGGCCGCGACGTTCGCGGCACGTTCAGCCTCATCGTCGCCACCGAAGCGTGCGACGTACGCCTGCTGCAGCGGCTGTGCGGCGCGCAGCGCAAGCGCATCGGCCGCATAGGCCCACGACGCGATTTCACCGATCACCTGCTGAAGTTGCGCATCGTCGCCGGCGCGCGCTGCGTTGCCGTGACTGTATACGCGCGAGCGGTTGCGCACGAGTTCGCCCGCATCGCGCACGATCGCATGGCCGATGCCGGCCAGCGTGGCGACATGGAACAGCTGGTAGAACGCGGTCTGGTATTTGAAGCGGCGTGCGAAATCGATCACGTTGTCGGCGTCGACCGCCGCATTCTCGAAGCGTGTCGTGCCGCTGCCGGTCGTCGTCTGGCCGAAGCCGTCCCAGTCGTCGTCGCGGATCACGCCGGGCTGCGCGGTGGCGACCGCGACGATCACGTCGCTGCCGTCGTGCGCGCGCTGAGCGAATACGTCGATCCAGTCCGCGAACAAACTGCCGGTGCTGTAGAACTTGCGGCCGTTCAGCACGAACCGGCCGTTCTGCTCCGACACCTTGGTGATCGTCTGGCCAAGCGGGACGTCGCCGGCTTCCGACCATGCATTGCCGACGAGCTGGCCGCTCGCGAAGCGGTCGAACCACGTCGTGCGCAGAGGCCCGGGCGGCGCGTTCAGCCAATCCTCGACGAACGCGAAGTGCCCGCGCAACGCCTGCGGCAGATTGGAATCGGCGGCGGCGAGTTCGGTCAGCAGCCGGAACAGCTGCGGCAGCGATGCGCCGGCACCGCCGTCGCGCACCGGCAGCCGTATCGCGCCGAAGCCGGCGGCCTTGAGCCAGCCGATCGCTTCGTGCGGCAGTTCGCGGCGGCGTTCGCGCTCGGCGGTGCCGGCGGCGATGCGCTCGAAGAGGGGGCGAAACCGGCTCGCGAGTGCGTCGTAGTCGGTGCCGGTGGAAAGATCGGTATCTGCGTGCGACGAAGTCATGCGGTGTTCCTCGAAGGGCGGGGCCGTTTGCATCGGGATGCCAGTATAGGAAGCACGCTGCGCGCATTCCAATAACGGATTCGCAGATCGTTATCGTCGCTGCGCATTACGCGGATCAACGACGGGAGGTGTCGACGCTCGGGCATCGATTGCGATGCCGAAGCGCGGAGGCGGACGTCGTGCCGTGCGATGTCGTTTGTTATCCGAAGGAATATCGTTACGAGAATCGCTCGGTTTGTCGGCTTGCGGGACGCTGCTAGATTGAGTGCTTTCGTCATTCGACAGGAGAGCTCGATGTCAGATACGAGTGCGACGATTCAGGCGCGCCCGGCCGACGCAGGACCGCAGGTTGCCCGCGTAATCGCCGACGACGCGCAGGCGATCGCGGTCGCGCATGTGCTTGCGCAGCGGCTGGCCGAAGGGGCGGCCGAACGCGATCGCGAGCGCCGGCTGCCGCGCGACGAGATCGAATGGTTCTCGCAGTCGGGGCTGTGGGCGATCACGGTGCCGAAGGCATACGGCGGGGCGGGGGTATCGCATGTGACGCTCACCGAGGTGATCAAGATCGTTTCTGCGGCCGATCCGTCGCTCGGGCAGTTGCCGCAGAACCACTTCGGGCTGGTCGACGTGATCGCGCTGACCGGCACCGACGCGCAGAAGCGCCATTTCTTCGCCGAAATCCTCAGCGGCAAGCGTTTCGGCAACGGTTTCTCGGAGAAGGGCACGAAGCACGTGCTCGACCTGAAGACGCGCGTGCGGCGCGACGGCGACGACTATCTCGTCGACGGCACGAAGTTCTACTCGACCGGCGCACTGTTCGCGCACTACGTGCCGGTGCTCGGCCTCGACCATGCGCGGCAGGCGTGGCTCGCGTACGTCCCGCAGCCGACGCCCGGGCTGACCGTGATCGACGACTGGTCGGGCTTCGGGCAGCGCACGACCGCAAGCGGCACAGTGGTGCTCGACGGCGTGCGCGTGCCGGCTTCGCATGTGCTGAACGCGCAGCGCGTATCGGACGAACCGACGCTCAACGGCCCGTTGTCGCAGATCATCCAGGCGGCGATCGATGCCGGCATCGCGAGGGCCGCCATCGCCGATACCGAGACGTTCGTGCGCACGCGCACGCGGCCCTGGGTCGACAGCGGCGTCGAGCGCGCGGTCGACGATCCGTTGATCGTCCGCGAGATCGGCCGTCTGCATATCCAGCTGCATGCGGCGGAAGCGCTGCTCGAACGCGCGGCGCGCACGCTCGACGAGATCGGCGCGCGCGGCACGGTGACCGACGACGATGTCGCGCGTGCGTCGGTCGCGGTCGGCGAGGCGAAGGTGCTCACGACCGAGATCGCGCTGCTCGCGGGCGAGAAGCTGTTCGAGCTGGCCGGCACGCAGTCGACGCTCGCCGAGCACAATCTCGACCGGCACTGGCGCAATGCGCGCACGCACACGCTGCACGATCCGGTGCGGTGGAAGTATCACCTCGTCGGCAACTACTACCTGAACGGGGTGCGGCCGGCGCGTCACGCGTGGAATTGAACCGACGCTTTCGCGAGCCGAAATGTCGCGCGCGCCAGCCATGCTGCGCAGCATGTGCCGTATCCCGGGCGAACGTTCCATCACATCGCTGAGCCGCATGCCGCCCGGACTTTGTCCTGCGCGGCATGCGAGCCGTTCTTTCGTCCCGCTGGGCTGAAATCGGTGCCGGCCCGCCCGGGACGTCGATCGGCGCGGCCGCGCCCGCGCGGCGTTCGACCGTCTTCCGGAATCCCGCGACGCTGATCCGGCATCCGCCGATTATTACGCGAATGTTGATTCTGTATCGATTTAGTGTATCGATACAGAAGATGATATAGTGCGGCCAAACCACGCGAGCGATTTCTCCGGAAGATAGAGGGCCGTATCGCGAGGCTCCCCGAAACCGCTTTGCTCACCGGATTTCTCACGGACGATTTCCATGCGTTTACCCGGCTTTTCCGCGCTTGTCGCGCTTTTCCTTATTGCGACGAACCCCGCATCGGCGGCCGTGCAGGCCGCGGATCGCGTCGCCGCGGGCAAGGCGCTGGCCGTCGCGGCCGACTGCGTCGCGTGCCATACGGCCCAGGGAGGGCAGCCGTTCGCGGGCGGCCTCGCGATGCCGTTGCCGATGGGCGATATCTACTCGACCAACATCACGCCGGACAAGCAAACGGGGATCGGCAACTACTCGGAGCAGGAATTCGCGAACGTGCTGCGCAAGGGGCTTCGGCGCGACGGCGGCAACCTGTATCCGGCAATGCCGTATCCGTCGTACACGAAGTTCAGCGACGACGACATCGCGAACCTGTACGCGTATTTCATGCACGGCGTCGCGCCGGTACACCAGCCGAACCGCCAGCCGGATTTCCCGTGGCCGCTGACCATGCGCTGGCCGCTGAAGATCTGGAACGCGCTGTATCTGCGCGAAGGCGCGTATGTGCCGAAGCACGGGCGGGACGCCGAGTGGAATCGCGGCGCCTACCTGGTGCAGGGCGCCGCGCACTGCGGCACCTGTCATACGCCGCGCGGCATCGGGATGCAGGAGCTGGCCTACGACGAAACCGGCGCCGGCTATCTCGCCGGCGCGCCGCTCGCGGGCTGGCAGGCGTTCAACATCACGCGCGACCGCGACGCGGGCATTGGCACGTGGACGACCGCGCAGATCGTCCAGTACCTGCGCACCGGCAACGTGCCGGGCAAGGCACAGGCGGCCGGCCCGATGGCGGAAGCGGTCGAACACAGCTTCAGCCGCATGAGCGACCGCGATCTGAATGCGATCGCCGCCTATTTGTCGACCGTGCCGGCGGCGAAGGGCGCCGATATCGCACCGCGTTCCGCGCAGGGGCGCAAGACCGACGACTACGTCGCGGTACGCGCCGCGGCCGCGATGGGCAGCCCGGCGCCGGCCGGCGCGTCGCTCTACCTCGATCATTGCGCGAGCTGTCACGGGATGACGGGCGCCGGCACGGCGGACGGATTCTTCCCGTCGCTGTTCGCCAACAGCGCGGTCGGCACCGCCACCGCGTCGAACCTGCTGCAGGTGGTCATGCATGGCGCGAGCGTGAACAACGGCGCCGCGCACTATTTCATGCCGGCGTTCCAGACCGAACTCAAGGATGACGAAGTGGCGACCTTGGTGAACTACTTGAGCGACCGGTTCGGCAATGGCAAGACTCGCGTGAGCGCGGCGGATGTCGCGAAGATCCGCACGGCCCCCGCCCACTGACAGGAGATGCACGCGATGAAGGATTTCGACGTGACCGACGACGCGAACGCGCAGCGTCGCCGCTTCGTGAAGCTGTCGGCCGGCGCGGCGCTTGCCGCCGCACTGCCTGCCGGCATGCTGATCGCACGTGCAGCGGCTGCGCCAGAGGCCGTGCCGCTGCGGGATTTTGCCGGTGTGGCCGCCTACCTGACGCGCCGCTCGACGCTTCCATCTCGCTATGTGCAATCCGTCTACGACGGTCTCGTCGCGCAGGACCGCGAATTTCCCGCGCGGCTGCGCGCGCTCGCCGTCGCGATCGACATGGGCACGCAGCCGCTCGACGCTCTCGTGCGCACGCTCGGCGTCGCGGCCCCCGAGTTGCGCACCGCCGCGCTGGCCATCATCGAGGCCTTCTACACGGGCAGCGTCGGCCATGGCGGGCAGGCGCGCATGGTCGGCTACGAAACCGCGCTGATGTTCGAGCCGACCGCCGACGTCACGGTCATTCCGACCTACATCCGCGCGCGCCCCGAGTACTGGACGGCGCGCCCGACCGACGCCGCCGGCTGACCGGCCTATCGAACGAGGATCGAAATCATGAGCAGTACCTATGACGCGGACGTCATCGTAATCGGCGCGGGCATCCTGGGCGGCGCCGTTGCGCAGTCGCTGACGCAGGAACGCAAGTCCGTCATCGTGCTCGAGGCGGGGCCGGAGGTGAAGCGCGCCGAGCTCGTGCGCGCGTTCCGCGACTACGGCAACAAGTCGGACTACAACGGCCCGTATCCGGACCTGCCGTGGGCGCCGAAATCGTCCACTGGGCGCTATTCCGATCGCTACATCGACAGCGTCGGCCCGGTGCTGCAGAAGCCGTCGTTCCTGCGCCTCGTCGGCGGCACCACGTGGCACTGGGGAGGGGCGACGTGGCGCATGCTGCCGAACGATTTCCGGCTGCGCAGCCTCTACGGCCAGGGGCGCGACTGGCCGATCGGTTATGACGAACTCGAGCCGTGGTATCAGCTCGCCGAAGAGCAGATCGGCGTATCGGGCTCGGATACCGACGACCAGAGCGGCCAGGGCGGCGGGCCGTTCCCGCCGCGCTCGAAGCCGTATCCGATGCGGCAGCAACCGTGGTCGTACCTGACACAGCAGGTCGCGGACAAGGTCGCGACGATCGGTCATCGTTTCGTCGACGAACCCAACGCGCGCGCGACGCGGCCCTACGAGGGTCGACCGACCTGCGCCGGCAACAACAACTGCGCGCCGATCTGCCCGATCGGTGCGCAATTTTCAGGCGATCGCCCGGTGCTGCGCGCCGTCGCGCAGGGCGCGCGGCTGCTGACGAACGCGGTCGTCTACAAGATCGAGCGCGGCGAGGATCACAAGATCGCCGCGATCCATTACATGACGCCCGACGGCAAGAGCACGCGCCTGACCGCGCGGACCTTCGTGCTCGCGGCGCATGGCGTCGAGATTCCGAAGCTGCTGCTGATGTCGGGTGTCGCGAATTCGTCGGACCAGGTCGGCCGCAACATGATGGGACACACCGGCCGCGCGATCGCGATGCTCGCGCGCGAGCCGGTGTGGGCCGGGCGCGGCCCGACGCAGCAGGGTAGCATCAATACGCGGCGCGACGGCACGTTTCGCCGCGAACACGGCGCGATCCGGCATTTCCTCGACAACACGGTGCCCAACGAGGTCGTCACGCGGCGGCTGATCGCGCAAGGTGTCGTCGGCGACGCGCTCGATACGCGGATCCGTCACGACGCGGCGCGCTATCTGAAGATCGCCAGCTACGTCGAGATCCTGCCCGACCCGCGCAACCGCGTGACGCTGAGCGATCGCAAGGATGCGCTCGGGCTGCCGACGCCGCGCACCGACTACGACGTGTACGACTACGCGTTGCGCGCGGCATCGCAAGTGCTCGACGACTACCGCGATTTCCAGCGGGTGTTCGGTGCGACCGAGATCGTGAACGACATCCATGCGTGGGTGCCGAGTTCGCACATCATGGGCACGACGATCATGGGCAGCGATCCGGCCGATTCGGTCGTCGACCGCGATTGCCGTACGCACGATCACCCGAACCTGTTCATCGCGAGCACGGCCGTGCATCCGAGTTCGTCGGTGGTCAATCCGACGCTGACCGGGTATGCGCTGGCGCTGCGGATGGCAAGGACGATCGCTGCGGAAGTCTGACGCAAGCAAGGCGGCCGGCGGCGCGCGCATACCGCCCGCCACGGCGGGGCCGCGCTCGGGCCCGCATCATTTCACGCATTCCAGTGCGTACTTCAACCCCTGACCGAGCAGCCCGCGCCACACTTCCCACGTGTGCCCGCCGTCGACGATGCGCAGTTCCGCCGGGTTCTGCGCGCGGCGCAGGTGCGTGTACAGCACGCTCGATTCGGCCTGGATCGTCAGGTCGTCGTCGCCCGCCGCGATGAACATCGGCACGCGCCAGTTGCGCGCGAAATAACCGCGCATCAGCGCCGGGTAGTTCAGCTCGTGCCACACGCGCGGGTCGAACTGCCGGTCGCCGAACACGCCGACATAACGTGCGGCGGAATTGAGCGGCGGCTCGTTCGCGTAGATCGCGGGGCTCAGCAGCATCGCGCCGCAGAACAGGCCCGGCTCGAGCAGCGAGAAACGCAGCGCGCCGAAGCCGCCCATCGACACGCCGCCGATCGCGCGGCCCGCGCGCTGGTTCGACACCGCGAAGTGCGCTTCGACTTCCGGCAGCAGGTCGTTGAGGAACGCGCTCTGCATCTTCTCCTTGCGGTCGACGTACCAGTCGGTGCCGCCTTGCGGCATCACGATCACGACGGGCGGGATCTCGCGGCGCTCGATCAGCGTGTCGGCGGTGGCCTGCAGCCGGCCCTGCGTGATCCAGTCGTTTGCGTTGCCGGCGTTGCCGTGCAGCAGGTACAGCACCGGATAGCGCGCGCCTTCCGGGTTGTAGCCGGGCGGCAGGTAGACCGTGTAAGACCAGTCGCGCTTCAGCGACGCCGACCGGAACGCGCGCAGCACGACGCTGCTGCCCGGATTGACCGAGGGTTCCTGGGCGGCCGGCGCGATCGTCGCGGGCGGGACGGTCGCGGCCGCGGGCGCGGACGACACCGGCGAAACCGCGGGCCCGCCCGGCGTGGCGTGGGCGGTGGCGATGGCACCGGCGATCAGGGCGGCGGCGAACGGAAAGGCGAGTCGGCGCATGGTGAACCGTTTCAGGAGAGGCGCCCGCTATCGTAGCAGCGGCGCATGACGGCGCGGCGCATCATCACCGCGGACGGAACGGGAACGGCAGCCGCGACACGAGCGGCGCATAGAGCTTCGCGACGAGATACAGCAGGCCCATCGCGACGACGTCGGCGGCCAGGCCGAGCGGCACGTTCAGATAGCCTTCGGTCGCCTGGTACAGCAGTGAGTCGACCGCGAGCGAGATGCCGGTGCCGGCGACGAAGCACAGCAGCCCCTGGCGGCCGATCGTGCCGATCCACGGCATTGCATGCGCGACCTTCTTCATCCACCCGAGGTGCACGAGCTTGGCTGCGAGCCACGCGATCGCGAGGAAGTTCGCGAGCCGCAGCGCGCCGAGATTCTGCTTGATCGACGGGTCGGTCGGGAACGGCTCGATGCGCAGCCGGTAGTACGCGCCGGCCGCGACGATCGCGAGCGACACGGCCGTCAGCAGCCAGCCCTGCGGTTTCGGTGCGAGCGTCTGGTAGACGGGCTGGCAGCGTGCGATCACGCCGAGCACGAACAGGAACTGCCACGCGAACGGATTGAAGTCCCACGGCGCGCCTTCGACGGTCGGCAAGAAGCGCGCGATGTGTGGCGCCGCGTACCAGAGCGAGCCGCTGAACGCGAGCATCAACCACGGCTGCGTGCGCGCGAGCGGCAGCGCGAGCGGAACGAGCAGCGCGAAGAACGCATACATAGGCAGCACCGACGCGAGGTACGGCTGGCGGCGGAACAGCAGGATGTCGCGCAGCGCGGCGAGCGGCTTGTGGAGCAGGCCGTCGAGATCGTTGGTCGGCATGTTGGGGCCGTCGATCGAGAATGCGTTCAGCACGGCGGTGATGAGCAGCATCAGGCCGGCCGTCACGAGGAATGCGCGGTAGATCTCGAAGGCACGGCGGATGAAACGCTGGCGCGCGGCAGCCTCGTCGTGGCGCTCGGCGAGCGAGTTGTACGCGATGGCGGTCGCGAAACCGCCGAGGAACACGAACACCTCGGCCGCATCGCACAGCGCGTACGCATGCAGCGTCACGCGCGACAGGATGCTGCCGCCGATGTGGTCGACGACGATCACCAGCAGCACGAGGCCGCGGAAGAAGTCGAGCTCGGCGTAGCGGCCGGCCCGGGCGGCGGCGGTCATCGGGCCGCCTCCCGGCGCGCGCCGCGTGCGCGGCCGGCACCCGCCGCGCATGAATCGGGGTGAAGCATGACTTCGTGAAGAAATGACGAACGGATGCGCATTGTGCCACCGATGTGACGCCGTCCGGGTTTACGCGGATGGTGGGCCGGCCAGCCGCTACCGACAAGCCTGGTCAGGCCATGACGAGGACAGGGCAGTTGGACGAGCGCAACGCTTTGCGTGCCGGTCCCACGCCCATATGGACGGGCGGTTTGCGACGTGACACCATTTTGTCCTCGCGGCCGCACACCGCGCAGTCCGCCCTGCGGGCCACCTCTATAAAACAGACCGAACAATCGCCGGGCGCATGGCCTGCCCGGCACCCGGCTCCGGAGATTCGTCATGAAGAAGCACGTCATTTTTGCCGCCGCGCTGGCCGCTTTTGCCGCGCCGGCCTTCGCGCAGGACAGCGTGACGCTGTACGGCCTGATCGACGAGGGCTTCAACTACACGAACAACGTGAACGTAGGCGGGGTCGGAAAAACGAATTACCAGCTCGCGAGCGGCTACGCGCAGGGCAGTCGCTGGGGCCTGAAGGGCAGCGAGGACCTGGGCGGCGGGCTGAAGGCGATCTTCACGCTGGAAAACGGCTTCGACGTGAACAACGGCCGGTTCAATCAGGGCGGCCGGATGTTCGGCCGCCAGGCGTTCGTCGGGCTGAGCGCGTCGCGCTTCGGCACGCTGACCTTCGGCCGCCAGTACGATTCAGTCGTCGACTATCTCGCGCCGCTGACCGCGAACGGCAACTGGGGCGGCACGCTGTTCTCGCACCCGTTCGACAACGACAACACGGACAACTCGTTCCGCGTCAACAACACGGTCAAGTATGCGAGCCCCGACTGGAACGGGCTGTCGTTCGGCGGCACCTACAGCTTCAGCAACAGCACGGGCTTCTCGACCAACCGCCAGTACAGCATCGGCGCGCAGTATTCGCTGGCCGGGTTGCAGGTCGCGGCTGCCTACCTGCAGGCGAACAGCCCGGGCGTCGGCAACGCGGGCGCGATCGCGGCCGACGATGCGAACTTCGTCGCCGACCGCCTGCGCATCTTCGGCGGCGGCATCAACTACACGTTCGGCCCGGCGACGGTCGGCTTCGTCTATACCAAGACCGACGTGAAGAACCCGGTGTCGACCGTCTACCTGCCGGCGTCGACGTTCTCGGGCCTCGGGCTGACCGCGACCAAGTTCCAGAACTTCGAGATCAACGGCAAGTACCAGCTCACGCCCGATTTCTATCTCGGCGCGCAGTACGTGTACACGGACGGCAAGTTCGACGCCGCGGCCGGTTCGTTCAAGCCGAAGTACCACACCGTCGGGCTGATGGCCGACTACAGCCTGTCCAAGCGCACCGACGTCTACCTGCAGGGCGCATGGCAGAAGGTCGCCGGCGACAAGACCGGCACCGCCGCCGATGGCGGCTACGTGGTCGGGACGGACGGCCCGTCGTCGTCGGCGAACCAGTTCGCGGTGCGCGCCGCGATCCGCCACAAGTTCTGACGCTGACCTGCCGGCGCCCGGGGGCGGATTGCCCCGGTGCCGGCTTTCGTCATGCTGGCCGGTGGGCGTCGTCGAGCGTTTGCGCGAGCCAGTCGACGAAGATCCGCACGCGCGGCGCCAGATGCCGGCCGTTCGGAAACATGACCGACACCGGCAGCGGCGCGGCATGCCATTCCGGCAGCACCTCGACCAGCGAGCCGTCCTCGAGCAGCGGCGCGAGCCCGTCGCGCGGCACCTGGATCAGACCCAGGCCTGCGATGCAGCACGCGAGATACGCCTGCGAGCTGTTTACCGCGACCACGCTGCGCATCTTCACCGTCTGCAGCGCGCCCGAATCCATGTCCGCATATTCCCAGTCCAGCTCACGGCCCGTGCGGCTCGAGAAATAGCCGACCGCGACATGGTCGGGCAAATCGTCCGGCGAGCGCGGCGTGCCGTATCGCGCGAGATACGCGGGCGACGCGCAGTTGATCTGCGCCATCTCGCCGACGCGGCGCGCCACCAGCGACGTGTCGGACAGCACGCCGACCCGCACCGCGCAGTCGATGCCGTCGGAGATGAGATCGACGAAGCGGTCGGTCGTGCTCAGCACGACGCGCAGGTCGGGATAGCGCGCGTGGAAATCCGGCAGCGCCGGAATCACCTTGTTCAGGGCGAAGCGTTCGGGCAGGTCGACGCGGATCACGCCGCGCGGCGCGGCGCCGGCGTCGTCGAACAGCGTCTCGGCATCGTCCAGATCGGCCAGCAGCCGCGTGCAGCGCTCGTAATAGGTGGCGCCCTCGGCGGTCAGCGCGACGCGCCGGGTGGTTCGCTGCAGCAGGCGCACCCGCAGGTGTTTTTCCAGATACTGGACGGCATTGCTGACCGTCGGGCGCGGCAATTGCAACTGCTCGGCCGCTTTCGTGAAGCTGCCGAGGTGGGCGACGCGCGCAAAGATGCGCATTGCATGCAGATGGTCCATGCGGAGCGAAAGCCTGGGCGAATTGGGACAGGCTCCATTGTTAATCAGCGTCGAATGATTTGGTTGGGCGTTTCGCGTTTATCGCGCGCCGCGATGCGTCCAGAATCCGGTTCATTCACTCACCACCGCAAGGAAACGGACATGGACAAGCGTCAACTGGGCCGCACGGGCCCGCAGGTGTCGGCGATCGGGCTCGGCTGCATGGGGATGTCGGATCTCTACGGGCCGGCGGATCGCGACGAAAGCATCGCGACGCTGCACGCGGCGCTCGACAGCGGGATCACGCTGCTCGATACGGGCGACTTCTACGGGATGGGCGACAACGAGATGCTGATCCGCGACGCGCTGCGCGGCCGCACGCGCGACCAGGTGCTGATCAGCGTGAAATTCGGCGCGCTGCGCGACCCGGCCGGCGCGTTCGTCGGCTACGACGCGCGGCCGCAGGCGATCCGCAATTTCGTCGCGTATTCGCTGAAGCGGCTCGGCACCGACCACATCGACATCTACCGGCCGGCGCGCGTCGATCCGGCGGTGCCGATCGAGGAGACGGTCGGCGCGATCGCCGATCTCGTGAAGGCCGGTCATGTGCGCCATATCGGCCTCTCGGAGGTGGGTGCCGACACGATCCGCCGCGCGGCGGCCGTCGCGCCGATCGCCGACCTGCAGATCGAGTACTCGCTGCTGTCGCGCGGGATCGAGGCGGACATCCTGCCCGTGTGTCGCGAACTCGGGATCGGCGTGACGGCCTACGGTGTGCTGTCGCGCGGGCTGCTCGGCGGCGGCTGGAGCGCGGCGCGGCAGGGTGAGCGCGACTTCCGCGCGGCCAGCCCGCGCTTTCAGGGCGAGAACCTCGCGCACAATCTCGCGCTGGTCGACGCACTGCGCGCGATTGCCGACGAAAAGGGCAGCAACCCGGCGCAGATCGCGATCGCGTGGGCGCTGTCGCGCGGCGACGACATCGTGCCGCTGGTCGGCGCGCGCAAGCGCACGCAACTCCAGGACGCGTTGCAGGCGTCTAGGTTGCAACTAACGGTCGATGATCTGACTCGCATCGAAACGGCGGTTCCCGCCGGGGCGGCTGCCGGCGAGCGTTATCCGGCACCCCAGATGGCGCACCTCGACAGCGAGCATGGCCGGGGGCCGACGCACGCGGCCTGAACGGCGGGCATGGCGGGATGATGAGGCGACGCGGCCCGCCGGGTGGGCCCGAGCCAGCCTCAGGCAAAGCCAGATGGCCGGCGGCGTGACGGTGGTTCATCATCGGCGCCGTCTTCAACCGGACGGAACGCCCTCCATGCAAACCCATACGCTGACGATCATCGTGCTGGTCTTTCTGCTGGCCGGCGCGGTCAAGGGCATGATCGGCGTCGGGCTGCCGACGATCGCGATGGGCCTGCTGACGCTCGCGATGCCGCCGTCGGCCGCCGCGAGCCTGCTGCTCGTGCCGTCGTTCATCACCAATGTGTGGCAGCTGTGGCTCGGCCCGTCGTTCGGGCCGTTGCTGCGGCGTCTGTGGCCGCTGCTCGCCGGGCTGACGATCGGCACGCTGACGGGCGGGCTGCCCGCGCTCGCGGGCGGCAGTGCGTGGACCCACGCGGCGCTCGGCGTCGTGCTGGTCGCGTACGGCGGCTGGGGGCTCGCCGCCGCGCGATTGCCCGCGCCGGGCCGACACGAAAAGTGGCTGTCGGCGGCGATCGGCTATCTGACGGGCGTCGTGACGGCCGCCACCGGCGTGTTCGTCGTGCCGGCCGTGCCGTACCTGCAGGCGCTGCGGCTGTCGAAGGATGACCTGATCCAGGCGCTCGGGCTCTCGTTTACCGCGTCGACGATCGCGCTCGGGCTGCAGTTGCGCGTGACGGGCGCGCTGCAGACGGTCGATCTCGGCGTATCGGCGCTGGCGCTCGTGCCGGCACTCGCGGGGATGATCGGCGGGCAATATGCGCGGCGCGTGATGAGCGAGAAGACTTTCAAGCGCTGCTTCTTCGTCGGGATGACCGCGCTCGGCGCCTGCATGGCCGCTTCGGCGTGGCAGTGAGCGGGCATCGCCGACACGCGCCGCGCATGAATGCCCCGAAGCCGGTTTCGAGCGCCGGCTTCGAGGACGCTCACGGAGCGGCGGCCAGGCCGCTCAGGCCGGGTCGGCGTACTTCAGCGTCCACCCGAACGTGCGGGTGACGCCCGCACCGAGCGCGAACGGCGCGGTCTTGCACGCGAAGTTCGAATGCAGCTGGCCGATCGGCGTCGTCGACAGCGGGTTCGTCGCGCCGTTGACCGTGTCGAAGGCGGACAGCGTGCAGGTGTCGAACCCGGACGCCGCATAGCCGGTCGCCGCGCTGTTCGCGTACGTCACCGATGTGCCGTCGCCGTTTGCCTGCGTCGACGCGAAGTCCGCGAACGACGCGAAGTCCGTCTCGACCGACAGGTTACCGGCGAGCGTGCCCGAAGCAAGCGTGTCGCTGCGCGAGATCGTGCCGTGCGCGAACGTCAGCACGGTATGCACCTGGAGGTCGAGATCGGTCGTGTACGCCGCGTTCTTCGACGCGAGACGAAACTTCGCCGTGTCGAACGACACGACCACCTGGCCGTTGGCCTGCTGCACGTTGAGGTTCTTGTAGTACGTGACGGGAACGTAGGTCTTCCCGTTGTACGACACCTGCGGCACCAGCAGTGCATAGCCCAGATCGGTCGTCCCGTAGATCAGCTTGTCGGAGAACGGCACCGGGTAGTACGGCGTGAACGAGTTGTAGTCGGGCGCCTGGCTGAGATTCAGGTTGATGACGCGGCGGCCGTCGCGCACGGTGAGCAGCGCCGCGTCGTACGGATGCGCGGTATCGCCGGGCTGGTTGTACCAGGTGAGCGTGTAGCGCGGCAGCGCGTCGAGCCACGTATCGTAGGCCGCATCGTCCATCGGCGCCTTGCCGCCGAAGCCGAGCTTGTTCCACCACGCGTTCACGTAAAGGTACTGGTGCAGCAGGCTGAAATTCTCGCCCATCACGCGCGGCTTGCCGCGATAGGCGTCCGTGCCGCGACCCTTGACCCACATGTTCACCGACGGCGTCGGCAGCGACGGGTCGTACCAGTACGTGTCGAAGCGACGCGCGGCCCGGTAGATGAACGCGTACGCAATCTGCTTTTCCTGATCGGTCAGCACGCCCGCATTGGCCGCTGCCGTCAGGATCTCCATGAACGCGGAATCGCCGTACGGGCCGATCGAACGGCCGTAGTCGAAGCCCTGGCCGTCGGCGTTCAGCTGCGGCAGGATCAGGTCGACCGACTTGCGCAGATAGCCCTTCAGTTCCGGCGTGAGGTTCGCCTCGTTGCCCATCTCGAACGTGCGCTCGGTCACTTCGCCGATCAGCAGCGTGCTGTAGCGATCGTAGCGCGCCTGGTCGTAATAGGTCGTGTGCGTGTTCGACGCTTCGTCGGAGAACCCGCCCGACGAATCCTTGCGGATGTGGTTCGTCAACGTGTAGAGCAGCGCATCGCGCGCGCCCATCGTCGCGACGGCCGGATCGGTCGCCGACGAGAACGACGGATTGCTCCAGCCGAGTTTTTGCCGCAGGCCGGCAATTCCGTAGGACACCGCATAGTAATTCTGCGCGGTGTTGAGCGACGCAATGTCGATCGGCGTGCCGGCGGCCGGGCAGGTGCTGGTCTTGCCGCTTGCATCGGGGCCGAACATGTCGCAGAAGGTGAGCCGTTGCTGCAGCGTCGCGAGCATCGCGTCGCTGAAGACCTCGTTGAGCATGCCGTGCGCCTTCAGGTTGTTCAGCGCGACGAGGTAGTAGTACTCGCCCCATGACGTATTTGCATACGCATAGTCGCTGCCCGACTGCGCCATCATCGCGGTCGTGATCGTCTGGTACGTCGCCAGATAGCTCGCGTATTGCGGGTCGCCCTTCGACTTCATGTCGATCAGGATGTACGACAGGCCGAGCGCGAGCTTGCCGGGAAGGAATTTGTCGCCGGTGTTCGTGTCGAGCACGTGAACCGGCGAACCGTCGCCGAGATCCATCACGACCTGCGTGAAGTCGGGCGACTTCCGGATCAGGTCGAACAGCGCGCGCATCTGGCCCATCATCGTGACCGGAATGCTCGTGCCCGCCGGCACGCTGGTGTCGGGTGCGCCGTAGACGAGCGCCTGCAACGAGTTCGGCGCGAGCGCCGGTGTCGACGGCGGGGGCGACGAGGGTGGCGGGGCGGTCACGTCGTTGCCGCCGCATGCGCTGACGAACAGGACGGAAAGGGCGCTGAGCGCGGCGCCGAGCGCGAATCTGCTGCGCATATGCATTGTGTCTCCGGGTTTTCGAATAGTGATGAAGGCTTGAATCGCAACTCGGGCAGGCAAGCGTTCTCCCTGCGCGGGCCACGAAGGCGTCGCGCTGAAGGCGCAGGAAAACGTTTTCCAAATTTAGGCATCGATTGCTTCGATGTCAATGCGCTTTCACGCCGGAGACGCCGGTGAAAACCCGGATGGCCGAAACGGCAGCTGTCGTGAAGATGGGGTGTTGATGCCGGAATTACCGCGATTTATTATTATTTTCGCTGCGATGCAGCGTGACATATCGGCAGCGACGGAAGCGTTGGAAAGGTGCTCGGACGGCGCGGTTCCGACGAGATGCAAGAGAAAACGTTACCCCTTAAAATCGAATCAAGCCGGATCTCGACTGTCGATTCTGTCCGGCGGCGGCCCCGCGGCGATGCTAGAGCTGCGCTTCGATCGCCGCCTTGTCGATCACCGACCAGACCTGCCGGATCTTGCCGTCGTGAAATTCGTAGATGACGTTCTCGGCGAACGTGATGCGCGTGCCGTCGACGGCGAGCCCCATGAACGTCCCTTTCGGCGCACACGCGAAGCGAAGCCGGCACGCGATGCGCGGCGGTTCGCACACCAGCAGCCGGATCGCGAAATGGAGATCCGGAATGTCGCGGAAATCCTGCTCGAGCATCACGCGGTAGCCGGCCAGGCCGAGCGGCCGGTCGTTGTGGATCACGTTGTCGGCGACGTACTGGCCGAGCGCCGGCCAGTCCTGGCGGTTCAGGCAGTCGATGTAGGCGCGGTAGTGCGTGGCGAGATCGGGTTTCGTCATGACGGGGTACCTCCTCGTGTATCGCCCGGCGGTTGCGGATGGCGCGGGTGTTCAGCGCGATGCCGTTTCGCCCGACAGATACGACACGAACGCCTGCGTATATTTGGGCAGCGCATCGAACGATCGTGCGCAGAGCGTCAGCTTGCGGTGGCTCCACGCGTCGGACAGCTCGACGAGCCGCACGTCCATCGTCTGCATCGCGCGCTCGGCCGCGTGGCGCGACACGATGCCGATCCCCACGCCGCTTTCGATCACGCGGCAGATCGCATCGAAACTCTTCAGCTGCACACGGTAGCGGATCCGCTTGCCGAGCGCACGCGCCTGGTCCCCGAGATGGACCTGCAGCGCGCTGCCGTCGGTCAGCCCGATGAAATCCGCGTCGGCGATCTCGTCGAACGCAACCTTGTCGCGCGCGGCGAGCGGATGCCCGGCCGGCACGACCGCGATCAGCCAATCCTCGCGGAATGGCTTCTGCGCGAGCCCGCCGAGTCCGACCGAATCGGCGACGATGCCGACCTCGGCCGTCTTGTTGCGGATCGCGTGCACGATTTCCTGGCTCGAGCGCTCCTCGACGCTGATCGACAGTTTCGGATGATGCGGCAGGTACGCGGCGAGCGCGTCGGGCAGGTATTCGCTCAGCGACGCCGTGTTGCAGAGCAGGCGGATATGCCCGCGCAGCCCCTGGCCGTATTGCTGCAGTTCGCCGCGCATGTGGTCGATCTGCTGCAGCACCGTGCGCGCGTGATGCTCGAGCGCGCGGCCGGCGTCGGTCACCTGCGCGCCGGACTTGCTTCGGTGCAGCAGCGGCACGCCGAGTTCGTCCTCCATCCCGCGAATGCGCTCGCTTGCTGCCTGCAGCGTGATGTGCGTGCGCTCGGCGCCGCCCGTGATCGTGCCGGCCTCGCAGATGTTCAGGAAGAGCCGCAGGTCGGTCAGGTCGAATCGCATGGCGGGGTGGGGGCGCGTAAGGATTGGTATGGCCGATAACTTAGCAGGAACCGCCGCACCGGTCTCAGGCTGGGCCTGAGACCCCGTTCGCCGGTTCCGCATTTTCGGGGCGGGATCGATGCCGGATCATGGCCGCATATCAACCGGGGGAGACTGTCATGCGGGTCGATTCGTCGTGGGGTGTGTCGTTCAAGATCGCGTTGCACCTGCTGTTCCTGTGCATCGGGCTCGGGTGGGCCTGCGCGGAGCTGGTCGACTGGCTGCGTTGAGCAGGTGCCCATCGCAGCCGCATCGGCTGTCCGATGCGGCTATATCGATATTGAAACCCATTCGAAATTTCGGCCCATCGCGAAATTTCTTCCGCATCGCGCGCCAGAAACCGTCAAGTTTTCCCGAAATTGACCGTATTACCGGCAACGAGTGTCCGCCGGCGCCTGGTTCGTGATCGTTTGTCATGATTGTTTGCATCCGGTTACACGTCGGCCGTTCCGTTTTTGAGATGCTTGAAAGATTGTCAAACCGGAGTCGATCGTCCATGAAACAGCGCGAGATTTGCCGCAAGTCGGCGTGGCTGTCCGGCCTCGCCGCGGTGCTCGTCATGGCCGGTTGTGCCAGCACGCAGTCCGTCCCGCCGAGCGACACGCTGGCGGGATCGCCGTCGGGGCAGCCCGCCGCCGCACCGGCGGCCACGCCCGCGACGCCGCCGCCCGCACCCATTCTCGTCGCGCAGAAGTACGTGGTGAAACGCGGCGACACGCTGTCGGGCATCGCGTCCGCGAACGACTGCAGCGTCGCCGACCTGCGCACCTGGAACAAGCTCGATGGGCGCGGCAGGCTGCGCATGGGGCAGGTGCTCCGCATCGTTCGCCAGCAGCCGTTGCAGGCATCGGGCGCGAATGGCAGCGCGCCGGCCGCCGCGAGCAATGCGGCGGGCGCCGCGCAGGCGAGCGCGTCGACGGCGAGCGACCGGCAGGTCGTGAAGGAAACCAGGCGGCACACGGGTGCGGTGGCGCTCACGTGGCCCGCGCGCGGCAAGATCGTCGACGCGTTCCGGCCGGGGCAGAACCGCGGCATCCAGATCGCCGGTCGGCCGGGCGACCCGGTTCGCGCGGCGGCCGACGGCCGCGTAATGTACGCGGGTAGCGGCCTGAACGATTACGGCACCCTGATCATCGTCCAGCACAACGCGGATTTCCTCACGGCCTATGCGCACAATCGCAAGCTGCTCGTGAAGACCGGCGACATCGTGCGCCGGGGCGACGAGATCGCCGAGATGGGCGACCTCGACAACTCGCGTGTCGCGCTGCTGTTCGAAGTGCGGCGCGACGGCAAGCCCGTCAATCCGATGCCGTACCTGCCTTCGTCGCAAGGGTGATGCAGGCCGCGCCGCTGGTACGCGGCGGCGCTCGCTGCTACGCTAGGGCCTGTTCATGTGCGTCCCGCCGCATGCGGGGCCGACGGACGTCTTCGGGGATGCGCGGCGTATGCCGTCGCGAGCCGGCCGTCGGCGTGAATGCGTGTGCATCGTCGATGCGCACGTATGTTGCTTCGTGCCACCGTTTCCGACAGAACACCCTTCATCCATGGAACACTCTCCGACACGCCGCTCGCTGTTGCTCGCCGCCGTCGCCGCGCCGTTCGTCGCCGCGTGCTCGTCGGCACCCGTCGCCGAGCAGGGCCGCGCACATGCCGCCCAGGCCGAACTCGCCGCGCTCGAAAAAGCGTCGAACGGCCGGCTCGGCGTCGCCGCACTCGATACGTCGAGCGGCACGCGCATCGCGCATCACGCGCGCGAGCGCTTCCCGCTGTGCGGCACCTACGCGGTCGTCGCCGCCGCCGCGATACTCGCGCGCGGCTCGCTCGACGCGTCGCTGCTGCCGCGCCGCATCCTGTATCGGCGCTATGAAGTCGTGGCCGGCTCGCCGGTGACGGAAAGCCACGTCGACACGGGGATGACGATCGCGCAGCTCTGCACGGCGATGCTGCAGTCGGGCGACAAGGGCGCGGGGAACCTGCTGATGGGCGTGCTCGGCGGTCCGCAGGCCGTCACATCGTTCGCGCACGAAAGCGGCGACACCGCATTCCGGCTGGACCGCTGGGAACCCGAACTGAACCAGGCGGCGCCGCGCGACGAGCGCGATACGTCGACACCGGTCGCGATGGTCGACACGCTGCAGCGGTTGCTGCTCGGCGATACGCTGCGCGAGCCGCAGCGTGCGCAGCTCACGGAATGGATGGCCGGCGGCGCGCGCGGCGCGACCGGAATCGCGGCCGGCGTGCCGCCGGGCTGGCGCATCGCGGACAAGACCGGCACCGGCGGCTACGGCACGACGACCGACGTCGCCGTGCTGTGGCCGCCGTCGCGCGCGCCGATCGTGCTGGCCGTGTCGTTCACGCAGCCGCGTGCAGATGCGGCGGCACGTGCGGACGTCGTTGCGTCGGCGGCGCGCATCGCGACGGGTGCGCTCGCCGCCACGGCCTGAGCGTCCGGTGCACCTCGCGTAAAGCCGGCGTTTGGCTTATCGTGTCGATCAGCGCGCGCCGGTGTCGGCGCGCGGTCTTGCCGCGCCTTCGTTGGGTGCGATCGATCCGTCTACCCCTTCGTCATGCGCCGACTTCCACCCCTGCACGCGCTGCAGATCTTCTCGACGGTGGCACGCCACCGCAGCTTCACGCGCGCGGCCGAGCAGCTGTGCCTTACGCAGGGCGCCGTAAGCCGGCAGATCCAGACACTCGAGGCGCATTACGGCTTTCCGCTGTTCAAGCGGCACGCGAAGGGCCTCACGCTGACGGCGGAGGGCGAGCAATTGCTGCCGGTGGTCAACGAGAGCTTCGCGCGGATCGAGGACATCTCGATGAAGCTCACGCGGCAGCGCACCGATCTCGCGCTGAAGGTGCCGACTTGCGTGATGCGCTGGATGCTGCCGCGCATCATGCGCTTCCAGGGCGAGCATCCCGAGCTCCACGTGCAGATCACGACCGCGTGGCAGCACATCGTCGATTTCTCGACCGAGCCGTTCGATGCGGCGGTCGTCTACGGTACGTCGCCGGGCGCCGGCGTGTTCGCGCTGCCGCTGTTCGACGAGCGCTTGACGCCGGTGTGCGCGCCCGAGCTGCGGCAGGCGGTGCCGCTCGATGCGGTCGGCGATCTCGCGCACCATACGCTGCTGCATCCGACGCGCGACCACCGCGACTGGCGCGCGTGGCTCGATCACGCGGGCGAACGCGCCGTCGACGCGGAGCGCGGGCCGACCTTCGACACGCTCGATCTCGCGACGAATGCGGCGATGCAGGGCTTCGGCGTCGCGATCGGCGACGTGACGCTCGTCGACGACGACGTCGCCGCGCGCCGGCTCGAACGGCCGTTCGACATCGTGCTCGAGACCGGCGCCCGCTATTTCTTCGTCTATCCGGAGAGCATCGGCAGCCAGCAGAAGATCCGCGCGTTCAGCGACTGGATCGCCTGCCATCGCGACTGACGCGCGACGTCTCCTGCAGCAGGCGCTACTGGTACGTCACGACGGCGATCATCGGCGCATGCGCGTTGCCCGCACGGTCAGGTAAAACGATTGCGCGCGAGGCCTGCGTAAAGGTCGTGGTCTTGATCGTGCGCAGGCTGGCCGCGTCGACGAACGCGACTTGCCCGCTCGCCGGGCGCGGGCAGTCGGGGCGCACGTGCGCGTGTGCGGCGTCGGCCGTGTCGAGTGCGAACGAGCACGGCGGCTCGACGATCATGCCGGTGAAGTGGACGACGCCGGACGCGCCGGCGGCAAAAGACGAGGACGACGCCAGAAGCGAGGCAGCCAGGGCAAACGAGGCGGCAAACAGGCGATGCTTCATGACAGGCTCCAGAGAGGAAGCGCGTCGCAGCGGGGCCGCTCGAATGGCAGTCCGTCAACGCTGCGATGCTGTATGCGTAAACGGCAATTCCATTGGACCTCTTGAATGAAAGAACGGGAAATGACGGCAACGAGCAAATGACGCCGTATTCCTCCAATCAATTTATCTCAAATTTGTGCGGCCGCAAGTCAGGGTATTGCCGATGGCGTAAGCTCGCGGCAATCCGGCCAACGGACAGGGGTTTTGCAGGTGAATCGTTGAGAACTCAACGATTCGACGAGGGTGCGAATTGCGGGGTGCAGAAAGAAAAACGGCCGCTCGTGTGACGAGCGGCCGTTTCCGCATCGACGCGGGCGATGCGGCGGTCAGCCCGCGCGCTTGCGCATCGCGCCGACGATCACGAGCAGCACGATCGCGCCGATGATCGACGCGATCCAGCCGGCGCCCTGGCCCGGCGCATACCAGCCGGCAGCGCGGCCGACGTAGCCCGCGACGAGCGAGCCGACGACGCCGAGCACGACGGTCATCAGGATGCCCATTTTGTCGTCGCCGGGCTTGAGCGCACGGGCGAGGAGGCCGACGATGAGCCCGACCACCAGGGTTTCGATGAATTGCAGCATGAACGCCTCCCTATAGCTGTTGACGAAAGGAAATGGACCCGCGCGGCGCGCAAGGGTTCCATTCGGCGGGCGCGCCGGTGCACTGGCGCACCGACGCACGGGGTGCCGAGTATCGCACGCCCGCGCGTCGCACTCATGTCAGGCGACCGGATCGAGGCGGCGGTAGCCTTCGGTCGCGCGCAGCAGCGTGCGCGTGTAGTCGCGTGCGACCTGTCCGGCGCGCACGTCCTCGATCCGCAGCTGTTCGACGATCTCGCCATGCTGCATCACCGCGACGCGCTGGCACAGGAAGCCGATCACCGCGAGGTTGTGGCTCACGAGGATCATCGTCAGTTTGCGTTCGCGATGCAGGCGGCGCAGCAGGTTCAGGATTTCGGCCTGCACCGACACGTCGAGCGCGGACGTCGGCTCGTCGAGCAGCAACACGCGCGGCTCGACAATCAGCGCGCGCGCGATCGCGACACGCTGGCGCTGGCCGCCCGACAGCTGGTGCGGATAGCGGAAGCGGAACGACGGGCCGAGCCCGACTTCGGACAGCGCACGGGCGATGCGCGCGTCGGCGTCGTCGATCGCGTGGATCGACAGCGGCTCGCGCAGCGTCTGGTCCACCGTGAAGCGCGGATGCAGCGACGCGTACGGATCCTGGAACACCATCTGCACGTGGCGGCGAAATGCGCGATCGGGCGTGCCGCCGACGGGCCGCCCGTCGATCGACAGGCTGCCGCCCGCGAGCGGCACGAGGCCGGTCAGCGCGCGCAGCAGCGTCGACTTGCCGGAGCCCGATTCGCCGACGAGTCCGAACACCTCGCCGTCGCGTACCGCGAAGCTGGCATCGCGCACGGCGTCGACGTGACCCGTGCGGGTCGGGAAACGGATCGATGCGTGATCGACGTCGATCATCGTGCGGCCTCCTGCGGTATGTGAGCGGTCGGCGCGGGCGCAGCGGCGTCGAGCCACGCCGGATCGCGCCGCAGCACCGGCAGTTCGTCGGGCGGGTTCACGAGCGGCGGGTTCGCCGCGAGCAGCCCGCGCGTGTAGGGATGCGTCGCATCGCGCAGGTCGCGCGCGGCGCAGGTTTCGACCACGCGCCCCGCATACATCACCGCGACGCGATCGCAGAACGACATCACGAGCGGCAGGTCGTGGCTGACGAACATCAGGCCCGTGTTGTGCCGCGCGATCATCGCGTCGAGCACCGCGAGCACCTGCATCGACACCGCGACGTCGAGCGCGGAGGTCGGCTCGTCGGCGATCAGCAGGCGCGGGCCCGTCGACACCATCATCGCGATCATCACGCGCTGGCCCATGCCGCCCGACAGCTCGTGCGGATACGCATCGGCGACGCGCGCCGGGTCGCGGATCTGCACGGCCGCGAGCGCGTCGACGATCCGCTCGCGCAGCGCGCGGCCGCGCAGGCGCGGCTCGTGCCGCCGGAACGCTTCGCCCATCTGCTTCGCGACGGTCATCACCGGGTTCAGCGAATACTTCGGATCCTGCAGGATCATCCCCATCTGGCTGCCGCACAGGCGTCGGCGTTCGCTCGCGGACATCGCGAGCAGGTCCTGGCCCGCGAAGCGCATCGTGCGGGCCGACCAGCGCGCGGCTTCGGGCAGCAGGCCGAGCAGTGCGCGGCCCGTCAGCGACTTGCCGGAGCCCGATTCGCCGACGATGCCGAGCCGTTCGCCGGGCGCGAGCGTCAGCGACAGGTCGCGCACCGCGTCGGTGACGACGCCGTCGTGCCCGCGAAAGCCGATTTTCAGGCCGTCGATCTCGCAGAGCGGCGCGGGCGCGGTGGTGGAATTCATCGGCATGTCATGCTCCATGGCGGGGATCGAAGACGTCGCGCAGCCCGTCGCCGAGCAGGTTGAATGCGAGGCTCACGAGCAGGATGGCGATACCGGGCAGCGTCGCGACCCACCACGCGTCGAGCAGCACGTTGCGGCCCGACGCGACCATGAAGCCCCACTCGGGGCTCGGCGGCTGCGCGCCGAGGCCGAGAAAGCCGAGGCCCGCGACGGTCAGGATGATGCCGGCCATGTCGAGCGTCGCGCGCACGATCACCGACGACATGCACAGCGGCATGATGTAGCGCAGCAGGATCCGCGGGCCCGACGCGCCTTGCAGCCGCGCGGCGTGGATGTAGTCGGCCTGCGCGATGCGGATCGTCTCCGCGCGCGCGAGCCGCGCATACGCGGGCCACGCGGTGATCGAGATCGCAACGACCGCGTTGATCACGCCGGGCCCGAGCGCGGCCGCGAATGCGAGCGCAAGCACGATCTTCGGGAACGCGAGCGCGATGTCGGTGATGCGCATCAGCACGCTGTCGACGAAGCCGCCGCAATAGCCGGCCGTCGTGCCGATCGCGAGGCCGATCGGCACGACGATCACGACGACGAGCATCGCGATGCCGAGCGTGAGGCGAGAGCCCGCGATCATCCGCGAAAGGATGTCGCGGCCGAGCTGGTCGGTGCCGAGCCAGTGCGATGCGGAGCCGGGCGGCAGCAGCCGGTCCGACAGCACCTGGCGCAGCGGATCGTGCGGCATGATCAGCGGGCCGACGATCGCGACCACGATCAGCGTCACCAGGATCGCGAGCCCGAACAGGTTGAGCGGATTGCCCGCGAAACGGCGCCAGCGGCGGTAGGCGAGGCCGAACGCGGCCTGCGAGCGCGACGCGGGCGCATCGGAAAGCAGCCACGCGCGCAGCGTGAGAGGTTCGGCATTCATGGACGGGTGGCCTTCGGCATGGTCGGTGAAGGAAGCGGGATGGAAACGGTCATGTCGAAGCGGCCCTCAGCGCGCACGCGGATCGAACACACGGTACAGCGCGTCGGTCAGCAGGTTGACGGTGATGAACATCACGCCGATCACGAGCGTCGCGCCGAGCACGGCATTCATGTCGGCGTTCAGGAGCGCGCCGGTCAGGTACGAGCCGAGCCCCGGCCACGCGAACACGATCTCGGTCAGCACCGAGCCTTCGAGCAGGTTGCTGTACGTGAGCGCGATCACGGTGAGCAGCGGCACCGCGATGTTGCCGAACGCATGCCGCCAGATGACGCGCCGCTCGGACAAGCCCTTCGCGCGTGCGGTGACGATGTATTCCTGGCTCAGCTGGTCGAGCATGAACGAGCGCGTCATCCGGCTCAGGTACGCGACCGAGTAGTAGCCGAGGATCGCGGCCGGCAGCGCGATGTGCGACACCGCGTTGCGGAACACGTCCCACTCGCCCGCGAGCGCCGAGTCGATCAGCAGGCTGCCCGTTCGCGGGTCGACCATCCCGTCGTACACCGGATCGAGCCGGCCGGGGCCGCCGACCCAGTGCAGCCGCGCATAGAACAGCAGCAGCCCCATCAGGCCGAGCCAGAATACCGGCACCGAATTGCCGATCAGGCCGACGAAGCGTGCGATGTGGTCGGTCGGCCGGTTGTGCTTCACCGCGGCCGCGACGCCGAGCGGCACGCCGATCGCGATGCCGATCACCGTCGCGATCGTCGCGAGTTCGAGCGTGGCGGGGAACACGCGCCTGATGTCGTCGAGCACCGGGTTCGACGTCAGCAGCGACATGCCGAGATTGCCGTGCAGCACGTCGCGCGCGTAGATCAGGAACTGCGTGACGAGCGGCTTGTCGAGGCCGAGCGCGATGCGCTCGGCCGCGTAGGCCTCGGCCGACGCGCGATCGCCGAGGATCGCGAGCACGGGATCGATCGGCACCTTGCGGCCGATCACGAACGTCAGCGCGAGCAGCCCTGTGAACGTGACGGCGAGCGTGAGCGCCCAGCGCAGCACGCGTAGCACCCAGCGCACGGCCGGGCGCCGCGCGGGCAGCGTGCGCAGTGCTTCGAGGGAGGAGGCGGGAGTCGACATGCGGCGAACCTTATTGCTTCTTCAGGTTACGGTACGACACGAGGTCGTTGATCGGCCCGACTTCGAGCCCGCTCACGCCGGGCCGCGTCGCGACCTGCGCGACCTTCTCGAACATGATCACGAACGGCGAGCGCGCGAGCATTTCCTTCTGCATCGCCTGGTACCGCTGCGCGCGTTGCGCGGCGGTCGGCTCGGCAAGCGCGGCGTCGGTTTCCTTCGTCAGTTGCGGAATGTCCCAGCTGTTGCGCCAGGCCAGCATCTTGTAGCTCGACTTGTCGGAGTTGTCGGGGTTCCATGCGAAACCCTGCGCGTTGCTGTGCGGGTCGATGTAGTCGGCCGACCATTCGCCGATGTAGATGTCGTGCTGGCGCGCGCGGTATTTCGCGAGCGTCTGCTTGTTGTCGCCGGGGATCAGCTGCACCTTGACGCCCGCCTGCGCGAAGTTCGCCTGCACGGCCTGCGCGATCTCCGTGTACGGATAGTCGTTGCGCACGTCCATCGTCACCGAGAAGCCGTTCGGCACGCCGGCCTTCGCGAGCAGCGCCTTCGCCTTCGCGACGTCGAGCTTGTACGGGTTCGCATTCAGCGTGCCGAGGAAGCCTTCGGGCAGGAAGGTCTGGTGCACCTTGTAGGTCGTCTTCACGACGTTGGCCTGGAGGCCCGCATAGTCGACCAGCCACTTCAGCGCTTCCTGCACGTCGGGCTTCGCGAGCGTCGGGTTCTTCGTGTTCAGGCCGAGATACAGCAGCGTCGCCTGCGGCGAGGCCGTGACTTTCGCCTTGCCCGACTTCACGACCGATGCGAGATCGTCCGGGCTCAGGTCGCGCGCCGCGTCGACGTCGCCGTTTTCCAGCAGCAGTCGCTGGCTCGCCGCTTCGGGCACGTGGCGCAGCACGATGCGCTTCATCGCGAGCGGCAGCCGGTAGCCGTCGAAGCGTTGCAGCACGATGCTGTCGCTGGGCGACCACTTGACGAGCTTGTACGCGCCGGAGCCGGCCTCGTTGGTCTTCAACCACGCGTTGCCGAAGTCGTTGCCCTGCTGGTGCGACAGCAGCAATTTCTTGTCGAGCACCGACGCGGGCCACGAGCCGAGCACGTTGAGCACGAAAGTCGGCGCGTATTTGTGATCGGTCGTGATCGACACCGTCTGGTCGTCCAGCTTCTTCACGTTCGCCACGACGTTGGCCTTCGTGAGCCCGATGCCGGTCAGCACCGCGGCCGGTCCCTTGTCGAGCAGCACCGCGCGCTGGATCGACCATGCGACGTCGTCGGCCGTCAGCGGGTTGCCAGAGTGGAACTTGAGGCCCGAGCGCAGCTTGAACGTGTAGGTCAGCCCGTCGGCGCTCACCGTCCACGACTGCGCGACGTCGCCGTTGAATTTCGACGGATCGCGCAGGTCCACGCGCACGAGCCGGTCGTACGTGTTCGCGACGTACTCCTCAGGCACCAGCTCGTAGATTTCGCCCGGATCGAGCGTCGTGAATTCGTCGAGCAGCGTGGCCATCACGAACATGTCCTTCGGCGTTTCCGCATGGGCGGTGGAAAGCGGAACGGCGGCGAACAGGGACGCGGCGGCCAGCGCCGCGACGAGCCGGGAGGTCGGGAATTTCATGGGCGCTTCTCCATCTGTCGTTTGAGTCGTTGAACGTGAACCTGCATGAAAAAGGGGGCGTGCAGCATCGTTACATCAGGCGCCACGGGCCGCTCGCCGCGTTGTCGATCTGCGGCAGCGCATGCGAACCGGGCAGCTCGTAGTGCCACCACTCGCTGTCGATATGCGCGAAGCCGGCCGCATGCATGACGCCGAGCAGCAGCAGCCGGTTGCGTTGCACGTGCTCGGGCAACCCCGCGTGAAAGTGACCCGACGCGGCCACCATCTCGTCGAAGCCGGTGCCCATGTCGAGCGGCTCGCCGTTCGCGCCGACGAGCGTCAGGTCCAGCGCGGTGCCGCGGCTGTGGTTCGACCCGCGGCCGAGATCGGCGACGAAGTTCGGATCCGGCAGGAAATCCCACAGCACCTGCTGCGCCTCCGGGGGCCGGTACGCGTCGTAGATGCGCAGCGTGAAGCCGGCCTGCGCGGCGACGTCGACCGCGCGGCGCAGCGCGGCTTCGGCCGGCTCGAGCAGCAGACAGTGCGCGTTGCGGTAGATCGGCTTGCCGGTCAGGTTGTGCTCGGTCGCGTAGACGAGATCGATCTCGATGCGATGCGTGGCGGGCGTGATTTCGACGAGACGGTGATGGTTCATCGGCGGTCCGGTTGACTCAGGATTCGAATTGGTCGAACGTGCGCTGCAGTTCGCGATTGCGCGCGACGCGCCGGTCGACCGCGGGACCGAGGCGGTCGACCACGGCGGTGATCAGCAGGTTGAACAGGCAGGTGAGCGGCGCGAGCGAATCCCAGAACTGGCCGACGTCGGTCTTCACCTGCAGCAGGTCGGCCGGCCATTCGCGCGCCCACGGGCAATACAGATCGGTGACGAGCGCGAACGGCTGGCGGCGTTCGGCGGCGGCCTGGCAATAGCGGCGCGCGCTGCGCGAATACGCGCGCGTGTCGGTGACGATGCAGTACGGCCGTTCGAACTCGGAATTCAGCGAATCGACGTACGAGCCCGACTGGCCGTCGGAATAGAACACGCGTGGGCGCAGGTATTCGAGATAGCTGCTGAACGCATTGCTGATGCCGCGGGTCGACTGGATGCCGAGGATGAATACGGCATCGGCATGCGCGATCCGGTCCGCGACCTGCGCGAACACCGGTTCTTCGGCGAGCCGGTACACGTGGCGGATCGCGTCGAGCTCGCGGTCGAGCGACGACGCGAGCGTGCCGCTGCTGCGATCGCTGTCGCCTTCGCCGGCGGTCGTTTGCGTGGCGGCGGCGCGGCGGTACTCGTCGAGGCGGTCGGTGATCATCCATGGGCGATCGCTGCCGCCACGCAGTTCGCGTTTCAGGTCGTCGAGATTCCGGTAGCCGACGCTGCGCAGGAATCGCCCGACCGAAATGCCGCTGGTGCCGGTCTGCTGCGCGATCTGGTCGGCGGTTTCGAGGCCGAGCCGATCGAGGTTCGCGAGCATGTAGCTCGCGATACGCTTCGCGGTCGGCGTCAGCTCGGCAAAGCGGGATTCGACGGTATGGGCGAATGCGCTGGTCATCGGGCTGTTAGATCGTTGTCATTGGATGATTCTTTGACATCTATCTAACAAAGCCAAAATCATTGGCGCCAGCGAATAAAAACTATCGTTTGACAGGAGGTGATAGGGGCGGACGTGCGCGTCCAACGACAGGATCGCGATGGGCAACGGAGAAATTGTTCCTGTCACGCATATTTCGCGTTCATGCCTGACAGGGATAATTTGCCGGGGCGCTTCGCCGCGCGGCGCCTCGACGACATGCCGCGCGCTCGAAGCCGGGCACGCGAGCGTTCGACGTTGCCCATCGACTACTGCTGCATGTCCGACGTCTCGCGCAGCCGCCAGATCGCATTGCACTGCTGGCCGCCGAGGCTCGTCGAGCGCAGCGTGATGACGGTGCCGGCCGCGATCTGATACCAGAAATGCGTCATCAGTTCGGTGCCCTTGCGCTGCGCGTGTCCATCGATCAGCACCTCGCATCGCAGCGGCGACGGCGTGCCGGACGGATGCGTGACGTACACGTTCAGTCGCGCGATGTCGCGGGTCGCGGTCAACACGATCTCGTGGTTCGCGCTGCCGACGAGCATCGTGCCGCCCGGTTCGTCGATCGCCTGCAGGTACGCGCCCGCGCTGCGCTCGACCGCGGCGGAAGTGACGGTCAGCCCGGCCAAACGCACGAACCCGGTCGCGGCGATGCTGGCGGCGGCCGTGTCGGATGGCGACGGCGTGCCGTCCGACAGCGCGAACGGCATGCCGTCGCGCAATGCGGCGTCGACGTGGTTCGCGTAGTAGCGCCAGCGGTCGAGGAAGCGGATGTCGCCGGTCATGTGCAGCGCGCGGATCGGTTCGCCCTGATAGCGCAGCGTCGTGGTGCCGTTGCTCGCGTCGAACGATTCGTGAATGCCGTTCTTGCTGACGAAGTTCTGGACCGGGTCGAGCAACGCGGTTTCGCCGCGTGCGCCCCACAGGTGCAGGAACGTCGTGTCGATCCCGAAGCATTCCTGGAAGTCGGTGCCGATGCGGGCGACGCAGTCGCGCAGGTGCGCCGCGAAGCGCGCCCACGCGGTGGCCGTGCCGGCGACGAGCCCGGCCTGCAGCGCACCGCCGTGACGCGTCTGCACCTCGTCGACGACGAGGCGCCAATGCTCGTCGCGCCGCTCACCGATCAGCGGCGTGACCACGAACGTGCAGAACAGCGGGTCGGGGCACGCATACAGGCGATCGTCGGCGATCCGCGAGAACAGGTCGAAGGAGGGCGCGCAGAACCAGATGTCCGCGTCGTACAGTGCGAGTTTCGTGATGTGCGGATTGCGCGCGCAATAGCCGGCGGCCTCGATGAAGCGGCCGACCGGGAGCGCACGCGCGCTCGACGCGTCGATCACGTCGACCGACTGGCTTTCCAGGATGCGCCGCTTGTGCTCGGACAGCCCGTAGCCGATGACGGCCACCTGACCGCGCGTGGTACGAGATGCTCGTGCCGTTCCTGCGCGCGCCGGCGTCGCCGGCCGCGCGGGCAGCCGGCCCTATTTTGCCAGCGTCCGGTACGACACGAGGTCGTTGATCGGCCCGATCTCCGGCCCGGTCGTGCCGGGGCGCGTCGCAACCTGCACGACCTTCTCGAACATGATGACGAACGGCGAGTTCGCGAGCACGGCCTTCTGCAGCGCCTCGTAACGCTGCGCGCGCTTCGCGGGCGACGGCTCGACGAGCGCGGCCTCGGTGTCCTTCGTCAGTTGCGGGATGTCCCAGCTGTTGCGCCATGCGAGCATCTTCGTCTTCGACTGGTCGGAATTGTCAGGATTCCAGGCGAAGCCGCGCGCGTTGCTGTTCGGGTCCATGTAGTCCGGCGACCATTCGCCGATGAAGATGTCGTGCTGGCGCGCGCGATACTTGCCGATCGCCTGCTTTGCGTCGCCCGGGATCAGCTTCACGCGGATGCCGCCCTGCGCGAAGTTCGCCTGGAGTGCCTGTGCGATCTCGATGTACGGATAATCGTTCGGCATGTCCATGGTCACGTCGAATCCGTTCGGCAAGCCGGCCTTCGCGAGCAGCGCCTTCGCCTTCGCGACGTTGAGCTTGTACGGGTTCGAATTCAGCGTGCCGAGGAAGCCTTCGGGCAGGAAGGTCTCGTGCACTTTGTATGTCGTGCTGACGATGTTGCGCTGGATGCCGTCGTAGTCGACCAGCCACTTCATCGCCTGTTGCACGTCGGGTTTCGCGAGATTCGCGTTCTTCGTATTCAGGCTCAGGTACAGCAGCGCCGACACCGGCCACGACGCGACCTTGATCTTGCCGGCCTTGGTCAGCGAGGCGAGGCTGTCGGGGCTCAGGTTGCGCGCGGCGTCGACGTCGCCGTTTTCCAGCAGCAACCGCTGCGCGGATGCCTCGGGCACGTGACGCAGCACGACGCGTTTCATCGGGTACGGCGCGCGGTATTTGTCGAAACGCTGCAGCACGATGCTTTCGTTCGGCGTCCACTTGACGAGCTGGTACGGGCCCGAGCCAGCGTCGTTGGTCTTCAGCCAGGCGCTGCCGAAATCGCTGCCCTGCTGGTGCGACATCAGCAGCTTCTTGTCGAGCACCGACGCCGGACACGCGCTCAGCACGTTGAGCACGAAGCTCGGCGCGTACTTGTGGTCGGTTTCGAGCACGAAGGTCTGCGGGTCGACCGCGCGCACCTTCTGCATCACGTTCGCCTTCGTGAGGCCGAGATCGGCGAGCACGCCGGCCGGGCCCTTGTCGAGCAGGATGGTGCGCTGCAGCGACCACGCGACGTCGTCGGCGGTGACCGGGTTGCCGGAGTGGAACGTGAGACCGGGGCGCAGCTTGAACGTGTAAGTGACGCCGTCGGCGCCGACCGACCAGGATTGCGCGATCTGCCCGTCGAAGTGCGTCGGGTCCTTCAGGTCGACCCGCACGAGCCGTTCGTAGGTGTTCGCGACGTACTCGGACGGCACGAGCTCGTAGATTTCGCTCGGATCGAGGGTCGTGAATTCGCCGAGCTGGGTGGCGACGACGAAGATGCCGGGCGGCGTCGCGGCCTGCGCCGGCAGCGCCGGAACAAGCGCGGCGAGCGCGGCGCTGACGAACAGCCGGGACAGCAGGTGCTTCATGCGGGCTCCGTTGAAAGGGAATCGTGGTGCGATTCTCTCATCGACGGCGGCCCGGATGAAAAAATTCGACGGACGCGCATGACGGCGCCCGGGTGACGTGGCTTGCGGGCCGGGCGGAGCGCCCGGCGCCGGTGGCGGTCAGATCACGCAGCGCGCGATCGCGAAGCGCATCGCTTCCTCGGCCGGCTCGCTGCCCGAGCCGCGCACGACCTTGACGACGGACCCGTTGCCCGACGGCGTGAGCGTGACGAAATACGAGCGCGACCCGACGGTGATGTCGGTCACGCCGTTGTGCTGCGACTGCGCGGTGCCGGACAGGCGGCTGTCGAGGCAGTTGGCGATCGCGTGGGCCGGGCGCGCGGACGACACGTAGATCATCGGTGCCGAGCCGGACGCGGCCGAATCGGACGAGGGCGCCGAGCCGCAGGCGGCGAGCAGGGCGGCGGGAAGGAGCAGCAGGAATCGTTTCATGATCGGGATCGTCGTGTGTCTCGTGTCGAGGCTGGGGCGCGGGGTACGCGAAACGCGGAGCTTCGCGACGAAACCGCCGGAATCGTGCCGTTGTCGACGGTCGATGCGGATGGCGGCTGACGTCGAAGTATACCTGCGGCACTTGACGCGAACGGCCTGCTGAAACGATTCGATACAACAACAAGCACCCGCTGCCGCACGGCGGCAGCGGGCGTTTCAAGCGATGGCGAATCGACGCTTGCCGGCGTTACTGGCCGATCTTGTGGCTGACCGCGTTTTCCTGCTGGTTCAGCACGTGCTTTTCGCTCTGCGTAATGTGACCGCGATCCTGCGCGGCCATGTCCCGCTCTTCCTGGCGGATTTTTCGGTCGTCACGGTGCAGGCGCGCGGCCTGGGCGTGCGACATCTCGCCTTCCTTCACTTCGTGACGGATCCGGCGATTCTGGTTGGCGAGGCGCTGGTTGACCTCCTCGCGGCGCGGATGCGCTTGCTGCCACGGCGTTTCGGCGAACGCGGTGCCGGTCAGTACCGACATCAGGGTGGCGGCGATCGTGAGATGGCGGGTGAGGGCTCGCATGACGTTTTCTCCTGTCGTTGCGCGTCACGAAACGTGCGCGCTTGTGGAAAAAACGCTGTGCGCCCCCCGGCTGTTGACGTTTCCGGCTGTATCGATTGCAAGTCTTCATTACAGCGGCCAGGCCGGCCGAGCGTGCGTCGCGCGTCGGCAGCGTCGGCCCGTCAGGTGAGCCGATACGCGGGGCTCGGCGTCACTTCGGCCGGCAGCGGTTCGCGGTTCAGTTCGAGCAGCGTGCGCTCGATCGTTCGCGTCATTGCATCGAGCGCGAGCTGGTTCGGTCCGTCGCCGAACGGCTCGGCGATCGCATGCGCGATCGCGTCGAGCGCGATCAGCGTATAGGCGACGAACACGGTGACGAACGGTGTCGCCGCGCCGATCGAATCGACGAGACCGAACGGCAGCAGCACGCAGTACGCGTAGATGGTCCGGTGCAGCAGCACGTCGTACGAGAACGGGATCGGCGTCGAGGCGATGCGCTCGCAGCCGCTCACCATCGACACGAGATCGTCGAGGCGCACGTCGAGCATCCACAGCCGGGTATCGGCGAGATGGCCCGCGTCGGCGCGCGCGGCGAATGCTTCGCGCAGTTCATGGACGATCGCGATCGGTGCAAACCGGGCGGCAACGATGCGCGTATAGGTCGCGCCGTCGAGCAGCGTGCGCAGGTCCGCCGCGGGATCGGTGCCGCGCAGCTGATGCTTCAACGCATGGACGAACGCGACGACCTTGCGCACGAACGCCTGCCGCGCAGCGTCGTCGCCGTCGATCGCGCCGTAGCAGAGCGCCTGCGACACCAGCGTGCGCGTGGCGGTCAGCACGCCGCCCCACAGCTGCCGTCCCTCGCGATAGCGTTCGTAGCTCGCGTTGTTGCGAAACCCCGCGAAGATCGCGAGCGTGAGGCCGATCAGCGTGAACGGCGTCGGATTCAGCGGTACCTTCTCGCCGAGCAGGCGGCCGCCGCCCCATACCGCGACCAAGCTGATCGCGAGCGTCAGCGCGAGCTGCGGCAGGATGGTCGGCAGTACCGATCCGTTCCAGACGAGCAGCATCCGAAACCAGTGCTCGCGCGGCCGAACGATCATCGCGGCGCTCCGTCAGGCAGCGGCCGACGCCGGCGCGGCCGCGCGATGCAGCAGCACGGGCACCGACTTCGACGTCGGCGTGTTGCACACGTCGCCGACGCTGTCGAGCGGCACCAGCGGGTTCGTTTCCGGGTAGTACGCACCGATGCAGCCGCGCGGGATGTCGTATTCGACGAGCAGGAAACCGTCCGCGCGCCGCTCGATGCCGTCGTGCCACACGGTTTCCATGTCGACCCATTCGCCGGCCTTCAGGCCGAGCATCGCGAGGTCGTCGCGGTTGGCGAACACCACGCGACGCTGGCCGAATACGCCGCGATAGCGGTCGTCGAGCCCGTAGACGGTCGTGTTGTACTGGTCGTGCGATCGCGTCGTCATCAGCGTCATCAGGCGCTCGCCGTGTAGCGCGCGGGCGCGCTGGATCGGCGTGTCGGTCGGCAGCGCATGCGCGATGAAGTTCGCCTTGCCCGTCGGCGTCAGCCATTCGCGGTCGCGCGACGCGACGCGCAGGTGGAAGCCGCCCGGCCGCGCGATGCGCGCGTTGTAGTCGTAGAAGCCGTCGACGGTCGCCTCGATCGCGTCACGGATCTTCGCGTAGTCGTCCTTGTACGCGAGCCAGTCGATCTTGCCGCTGCCGAACAGCGCATGGCCGATGTGCGCGACGATCGCGGGCTCCGACATCAGGTTCGGCGACGCAGGCTTGTTCATCCCGTACGACACGTGGACCATGCTCATCGAATCCTCGACCGTCACGCCCTGCGCGACGTTGTCCTGCAGGTCGATCTCGGTGCGGCCGAGCGTCGGCAGGATCAGCGCGTCGCGGCCGTGGATCAGGTGGCTGCGGTTCAGCTTCGTCGTGATGTGGACGGAGAGATCGCAGCGGCGCATGCCTTCCCACGTGCGCGGCGTGTCGGGCGTCGCCATCGCGAAGTTGCCGCCGAGGCCGATCAGCACCTTCACGTGGCCTTCGAGCATGCCTTCGATGGTTTCGACGACGTCGTAGCCGTGATGGCGCGGCGGCTCGAAGTCGAACACGTGGCCGAGCCGGTCGAGGAACGCCTGCGACGGTTTTTCCTCGATGCCGACCGTGCGGTTGCCCTGCACGTTCGAGTGACCGCGCACCGGGCACAGGCCCGCACCGGGGCGGCCGATGTTGCCGCGCATCAGCATCAGGTTCGTCAGCATCTGCACGGTCGCGACCGAATGCTTGTGCTGCGTGATGCCCATGCCCCAGGTCGCGATCACGCGCTCGCTGCGTGCATAGCGTTGCGCGAGGCCGTCGATCTGCTCGTACGGCACGCCGCTTTCGGCCGTCAGCGCGGACCAGCTTTCGTTGCGCAGATCTTCGGCGAACGCATCGAAGCCGGCCGTGTGCTCGCCGATGAACGCCGTGTCGAGCACACGCGGTGCACCGGCAGCGCGCGCGGCATCGTCGAGTTCGAGCACGCGCTTCGCCATTCCCTTGATCAGCGCGAAATCGCCGCCTATCGTCGGCTGGATGAACGTCGACGCGATCTTCGTGCCCGACATCGTCAGCATCTCGAGCGGGCTTTGCGGATCGGCGAAACGCTCGAGTCCGCGTTCCTTCAGCGGGTTAATCGACACGATCGTCGCGCCGCGCTTCGCGCATTCGCGCAGCTCGCCCATCATCCGCGGGTGGTTGGTTGCCGGATTCTGGCCGAATATGAGCAGCATATCCGCGTGCTCGAAATCGTCGAGCGTGACGGTGCCCTTGCCGACGCCGACCGACGCCGGTAGCCCGCGGCTGGTCGCCTCGTGGCACATGTTCGAGCAGTCGGGGAAGTTGTTGGTGCCGTACAGCCGCACCAGCAGCTGATACAGGAATGCCGCCTCGTTGCTCGCGCGGCCGGACGTGTAGAACGCCGCCTGGTTCGGGTCCGGCAGCGCGCGCAGGTGGCGTGCGATCAGCGCGAACGCGTCGTCCCACGCGATCGGCACGTAGCGGTCGGTCCGCGCGTCGTACACCATCGGGTCGGTCAGGCGGCCGTGCTGTTCGAGTTCGAAATCCGACTGTTCGAGCAGCTCGGCGACGGTGTGCGCGGCGAAGAATTCGGGCGTCACGCGCTTGCTCGTCGCTTCGGCGGCCACGGCCTTCACGCCGTTCTCGCAGAATTCGAACGTCGAGGCATGCTGGCGGTCGGGCCACGCGCAGCCCGGGCAGTCGAAGCCGTCCGGCTGGTTCTGGCGCAGCAGCGTGCGGTAGTTGCCGCCGGCGACCTTTTCCTTGATCAGGTTGATCGTGACGGCTTTCAGCGCGCCCCAGCCGGCGGCCGGGTGGGTGTACGGTTCGATGCGCGCGGCGGCGGATTTCTTTTTCATGATGCGTGTGTCGGGGTCGATGCACGGAGAGTACGCGCAGTGTTCCGGCCGCTGTGTGTACACCTTTCGTCTTCGAAAAAGAGTACAGTTGCGGCCAATCAGGCAGTGCGGACCGCAACTGTGTTGTTGAAGGGAAGTTGAAGGGGAGGCGCGTGAAGCGTTACGAACAACTGGCCGATGATCTGCAGGCGCAGATCGAGCGCGGCGTGTACCGGCCCGGCGAGCGGATTCCGTCGGTACGCCAGGCGAGCCGGCAGCAGCAGCTCAGCGTCACGACCGTGCTGCGCGCATATCTCGTGCTCGAGAGCCGCGGGCTGATCGAGAGCCGGCCGCAGTCGGGCTATTTCGTGCGGGCGCGGGCCACGGCGCCGGCGGAGGCCGAGCTGCACGTGTCGGCGCCGGCCGACGAGCCGTCGGCGGTGGACGTGAGCCGGCTCGTGCTGTCGACGCTGCGCTCGATCGCGCGCGACGACGCGGTGCCGCTCGGTTCGCCGTATCCCGATGCGTCGCAGTTCCCGGTGCAGCGTCTTGCGCGCTATGCACAGACGATCGGCCGGCGCCGCACGCGCTGGGGCGTGATCGACGATCTGCCGCCAGGCAACCAGGAGCTGATCCGCCAGATCGCGCGGCGCTACGCGGAGCGCGGGATCCCGGTCGAGCCGGGCGAGATCGTGATGACGATCGGTGCGACGGAGGCGATCAACCTGTGCCTGCAGGCCGTCGCAAAGCCCGGCGACACGATCGCGGTGGAGTCCCCGACGTTCTACGCGATGCTGCACGCGATCGAGCGCATGGGCATGCGTGCGCTCGAGGTGGCGACCCATCCGGGCGACGGCATCGATCTGGACGCGCTCGAACGGATCCTCGCGCGCGAGCGCATCGCCGCGTGCATGGTGATGCCGAATTTCCACAATCCGCTCGGCTTCCAGATGCCCGATGCGCGCAAGCGCGCGCTCGTCGAGCTGCTCGCGAAGCATGACGTGCCCGCGATCGAGAGCGACGTCTATCACGAGCTGCATTACGGCGACACGACGCCGAGCGCGCTGAAGTCGTACGACCGCGACGGGCTCGTGCTGCATTGCGCGTCGTTCACGAAGAGCCTGTCGCCGCGCTACCGGATCGGCTGGGCGATGCCCGGCCGCTACCGCGACCAGGTCGAGAAGCTGAAATTCCTGAACACGCTCGCGACGCCCGCGATCGAGCAGCTCGCGATCGCCGAATACCTGAAGCACGACGGCTACGATTTTCATCTGCGGCGGATGCGCAAGCAGTATGCGCAGCAGGCGAGCCTGATGAGCGCGATGGTGCGGCGCTTCTTCCCGGAAGGCACGCGATTGTCGCAGCCGCAGGGCGGGTATGTGCTGTGGGTCGAGCTGCCGCCGCAGGTCGACGCGATGAAGCTGTATGCGCTCGCGCTCGCGAAGGGGATCACGATCGGGCCCGGCCACATGTTCTCGGCGACCGCCGATTACCGGCACTTCATCCGGCTCAACTACAGTTATCCGTGGTCGCGGCAGATCGAGGATGCGCTGAAGGTGGTGGGGCGGCTCGCATCCGAGTGCGCGGGGCGGTGAGCGGCGCCACGCGCGCGAGATGCCGGCGGCGACCCGTTGCAGGCCGCCGCGGCAAGCACTATCGCGCGTGCAGCGCCGGCATGTCGGCTTGCGCCGCGCCGGCCATCCGGCGCATGTCGAAGCCCGACGGATGCTGGTACACGCGCAGCCCGAACTCCGGCAGCACCGCGATCAGGTGATCGAACAGGTCGGACTGGATCGCCTCGTAGTCGACCCAGGTCGTCGTGTCGGTGAAGCAGTACAGTTCGAGCGGAATGCCCTCGGCCGTTAGCGGCAACTGGCGCGCCATGCACGTCATGTCGCGGCGGATCCGCGGATGGCCCTTCAGGTAGTTCGCGACGTACGCGCGGAACGTGCCGAGATTCGTGAGCTGACGGCGGTTCGCCTGGCATTCGCCGGCGGCACCGAGCGTGCCGTTCCATTGCGCGATCGCGTCGACTTTGTCTTCCAGGTAGTCCTTCAGGAGCGTCAGGCGTTCGAGCCGTTCGATCTCGTCGTTGCCGAGAAAGCGCACGCTCGTCGCGTCGACGAACAGCGCGCGCTTGATGCGGCGCCCGCCGGCCTCGGTCATCCCGCGCCAGTTCTGGTAGCTTTCGGTGATCAGCTTCCAGGTCGGCACCGTGATGATCGTGTGATCGAAGTTCGCAACCTTGACCGTGTTCAACGTGATGTCGATCACGGTGCCGTCCGCGCCGGCCGACGGCATCGTGATCCAGTCGCCGATCCGCAGCATGTCGTTCGACGACAGCTGCACGCCGGCGACGAGGCCGAGCAGCGTGTCCTTGAAGATCAGCATCAGCACCGCCGACATCGCGCCGATGCCCGACAGCAGCAGACCGATCTGCTTGCCGGTCGCGTCGCCGATCACGACGAGCGCGGCCGTGATGAACATCACGAGCTTGACGAGCTGCATCGCGCCTTTCAGCGACAGGCGCGGCTGGTCGCGCCGGCTCGTGCGATGCGTGTGCTCGAGCGCGGACAGCGTCGCGCTGATCGTCATCGACACCAGGAACACGATCAGCGCGAACAGCACCTTGTCGGCGGTTTGAGCGGCCACGGCGGGGATGCCGGGCACCGCGCCGAGCCCGAGCTTGATCACGACGAACGGCACGATGCGGTTCAGCCACTTGAATGCGCCGAACTCGAACAGCGCGTCGTCGATGTGGGTGGCCGACAGCCGCGCAAGACGCGCGACCACGCGGAACAGCAGGAAATGAGCGGTGGCCGTGATCGCGCCGGCGGCGGCGAGCAGGATGAGGATGCCGACGAGCGGCGCAAACCAGGATTCGTTCAGGGTCATAAGGGCAGATAGGGTCCTTCTCGTGCGTTGAATCTGCGCCGCGATGCGGCGCGCGCCCGCTGAAGGGCACATGAAAGGGACCGTGATTGTGCCATCGGGTTCCGCCCGGATGCCGCGAATGCATGACGTAGGGCTCCGGAACATTTTCACCGTTACGTCGCACTGCCTTGTTTTCATGGCGGGCAACACACTGCGCGCATTGCCATGCAATGCTCGCTCGGGGCACGTGTCGCGTAGCGGCAAGCGGGGAAGAAGGCTAGGCGGCCGTGCGCATGCGCGCGAAGCCGTTGCGCAGGTGGCGGCCCAGTTCCGCCGCAGCCGGCGTGGGCTCGCCGCGCGGCAGATGGAGGTTGATCGCGAAATTCGGCAGCGCGGGCAGGCCGCTGTCGGCGGGCAGGATGTCGAGATCGACCGGTACGGTGGACGCGAGCCAGACGGTCACCGCCAGATCGGAGCGCACGGTCGCGGCCGTTGCGTCGATGCTGCCGTTCTCGAACACCGTGCGCCATGCGCGGTCGCAGGCGCGCAGTGCGTCGAGCACGGTCGGGCGGAACGCGCAGGTCCGGTCGACCATCGACACGGGCAGCGATGTCTGCAGATGGGCGCTGCCACCTTTCGCGCCGACCCAGACCAGACGGTCGACGGCGACGCATTCGCCGCGCGACGGGCCGACCGGCGCCTCGATCAACGCGACATCGATCTCGCCTTGCCTGAGCGCCTTGCGCAGTTCGGGCGACGCCGCGCACACGAGCGACAGCGCGACTTGCGGATGCGCGTGCGCATAGCCTTTCAGGATCGGCGCGAGACAGCTGCCGACGAGATCCTGCGGCGCGCCGATGCGCACGGCGCCTTCCATCGCGCCGGCCGTCATGTCGGTCAGCAGCGCGTCGTGCGCGGCGAGCAGCCGGCGCGCCTGCGCGAGCAGACGCTCGCCGTCCGCGGTGAGCAGCAGGTTGCGATGCTCGCGCACGAACAGCGGGCCGGACAGCGTTTCGAGCCGCGCGACCTGCTGGCTGACCGCGCCTTGCGTCAGGTTCAGCGCGCGGCTCGCCGCCGTCATGCTGCCGTGATCGGCGACCGTGACGAAGGCGCGAAGCAGGGCGATGTCGAGGTTGCGTACCATAGGTCGCATTATGAATGCTAATGGAAGACATAAAAAGCTTTCGCTTTCGTAATGCGTGGATCGCGGGTAAAACGGGGCTTCGACGACCATGACCGGGGGCCCGCGTGCCGCTTCAAGACTACTTTCCGCTGATGCTGTTCGTGATCGTGTCCACGGTGACGCCGGGTGGCGCGACAACGCTGGCGACAGCATCGGGCGCGCATTTCGGCTATCGGCGTTCGTTGCCGATGATGGCGGGCATCGCGGCCGGTCTGGCATCGATGGCCGCCGCCGCCGCGGCCGGGCTCGGCAGCGTGCTGCTGGCGCTGCCTGCGCTGCAACTCGGGATGAAGGTGCTCGGCTCGCTGTATCTGCTGTGGCTGGCCACGCGGATCGCGCGCGGCGGCAAGCCCGGCGTCGACGCGGCCGTGCATCGGCCGCAAGGGTTCGTCAGCGGCGTCTGGATGCTGTGGCACAACCCGAAGGGCTGGGCGATGACGCTCGGCGCGGCCGCGTCGTTCGCCGCGCTGGCGTCCGGCCCCGTGAGGCTCGGGGTATTGATCGGGCTGGCATTCGGCGTGGCGGCGATGGCGTCGCTGTCGCTCTGGTGTTGTGCCGGGCTGCTGTTCGCGCGCGTGCTGCGCACGGAGCGGCAGTGGCGTTGCGTGAATGCCGGGTTGGGCATCCTGCTCGCGGCGTCGATCGTGCCGATGTGGCTTAAGTAGCGGCGCCACGCGCGGCGCGGCCCCGGCATTCAGCGCGGACCGGCCCGAGCGGCCTCCGCCGGCCGTCCGCCCGCGCCGCTCGACCATCGCGGCAGCCGCAGCGTCGTCACGAAGCTCGCCGCATGCAGTGCGCAAAGCAGGCCGAACGCCCACGCGTAGGCGGTCCCGTGCGTGCCGCCGGTCGACACGGATTCGGCCTGCAGCCGCCATGCGAGAAGCAGCGTGCAGATCGTCGTGAACGTCGGGCCGCCGAGGCGCTGGACGATATTGAGCGACGTCGTCGCCATCGGCAGGTTGCGCCGTTCGACCGACGCATACGCGGCGGAAATCGACGGTGCGCCGATCGCGCTCTGGCCCATCCCGCGCAGAAACAGCGCAGGCACCAGCACGTAGGGATCGTAGCCGGCCAGCGCGAGATACACGAACGGCAGCGTCGCGGCGAGCGCGAGCAGCGCGCCGGCGGCGGCCAGCCGGCGCACGCCGAACCGGCCGGTCAGCGCGCCCATCGACGGATAGGTGACGAGCATGCCGAGCCCGAGCGGCGCCAGCAGCCAGCCCATTTCGCCGGGCGAGCGGCCGCACGCTTCGATCAGGAACACCGGAATCAGCATCTGGCCCGCGTAGATCGCGCCGTTCGACAGGAACTGCGTGGCAGCGGCCGCGCTGAATACGCGCGAGCGAAACAGCGCGAGGTCGATCAGCGCATGCTCGCCCTTGCGCCGCGCGACGCGCAGGAACGCGGCGAGCAGCAGCACCGAACCCGCGATCGCGGCGATGCCGGGCACCGCGTCGATGCGCTCGGCGCCATACAGGAACAGCACGAGCGCCGGCGACAGCAGCGCGAGGCCGACCCAGTCGAGTTCGCGCCGCTGCGTTTGCTCGCGGTCGCCGGGCAGGAACCACACGGCCAGCGCAAGCGCCAGTGCACCGACCGGCAGATTCACGAGAAACAGCCAGCGCCATGATGCGTGCTGCAGGATTGCACCGGCGATGACGGGCCCGAGGATCGGCGCGATCAGCACGGGCACCGCCGCGTAACCGATCACGCGCGCCATCTGCTGGCCGGCCACGCGCGCGATCATCATCTGCGCCATCGGCGCGAGCAGCCCGCCGCTGACGCCCTGGAGCACGCGGAATGCGATCAGCGACGGCGCGGACCACGCGAGCCCGCACAGCGCGGACGTCAGCGTGAACGCGGCGAAACACCACAGGTACAGCGCCTTCGCGCCGATGCGGTCGACCAGCCAGCCGTTCAGCGGCAACACCAGCGTGAGGGCGAGCAGGTAGGCGCTCGTCACCCACTGGATCGTCGACAGGCTCGCGTGCAGGTCGGTCGCGAGGCTTGCCAGCGATACGTTGACGATCGTCGCGTCGAGTTGCGACAGCAGCGAGCCGAGCGTTGCGACCGCGCTGACTTTCCAGATCGATGGATCGAGCCGGCCGGCCGCGTGGCCCGGCACCCGCTGAGCGCGTTTGTCGCTCACGCGCCGCGCCGGTCGAGCAGCGCGAGGATTTCTTGCGTCGGGCCCGTCTCGCCTAGACGTGGGAACAGCCGTTCGACGCTGTTCGTGTGCGCGTCGGCGTTGAGGTCGGTCATCGCGTCGATCGCGAGCGTCACGTTGTAGCCGAGCTCGTGCGCCTGGCGGGCCGTCGATTCGACGCCGATGCTCGTCGCGATGCCGGCCAGCACGGTCTGTGTGACGCCGGCCGCTTTCAGGTGCGCGTCGAGACCGGTGCCGGTAAACGCGCCCCAGGTCTTCTTCGTCACGATATGGTCGCTCGGCTGGCGGTTCAGTTCGGGCAGAAGATCGGTCCAGTCGGCGGGAAAGGCATCCACACGCACCTGCTGCTGCGTGCGGCCCGGCGCGCTGCCGGCGACGTTGACGAGCACGACGGGCAGGCCGCGGCTACGGAAGGCGTCGAGCAGTTCGCGCGCGCGCTCGATCACCGGTGCGACCGGATGGGCGGTGGGCAGCGCGACGATACCCTTCTGCAGGTCGATGACGACGAGCGCCGTTTGCGTGTCGAGACGGGTTGTGCTCATGGCGTGATGCTCCGTGAATTGGGCGAAGAAAAGCGTGCACGCGGATGCCGCGCATCACGCAGGCGGGGTCATTGCTCGCCGATGCGCCGGATCAGCGGAATCGCGGCGGCGAGCGTGCGGATGTCTTCCGGGCCGAGCTTCTCGATCGCGGCACCGAGCCACTTGTGCTTCGCGGTGTCGCGCTTGCGACGTGCCGCGAGGCCGGCTGCGGTCAGCAGGAACAGGATCTGGCGGCCGTCGGTCGGATGAGGCTCGCGTTCGACGAGCCCGTCTTCTTCGAGGCTTGCGAGAATGGCCTTCATCGACTGCGGCTTCATCGCCTCGGCGCGGGCGAGATCGGCGGTGGTCATCGGGCCCTGTCGTTCGAGCCGCGCGAGCGCGCTCGTCTGCGACATGCCGAGCCCTTCGGATTCGATCTCGGAACGCAGCCGGCGGATCAACTGGCCGACCGCGAGGGTCAGTTCGGCGGCGACGGTATCGGCGGAAACGCCGGGTGTGCGTGGCGGTGTCATGCGGCGGATCATAGAACACGACAGTTTAACTTGCAAGTTAAGCTGTCAAATTTGACCTCGATACGACCGGAGTGGCGGGTGGTGGCGCGGCAACCACCGGTGGGCGGGACGTCGGCGGCGGGCGGCGGCGCGTTACGCGCGGCGCGGGGACGGAATCGGCACGACGTCGTTGTACTTCGGCGATGCATCCTCGTGCGGCAGGTCGCCGAGATATTGCGCAAGTTCGTCCGCGGCGAGCGCGGACGGAATCTGCAGGTTGGCCGGCCGTCGCTTGCCTTCGGCGCCGAGATCGAACACGGCCCAGCGGCCGTTCGAACGCACGACGGCGAGCAGGCGTCCGAACGCGTTGAAACGGTATTCGTCCTGCATGGCATCGCTCCTTCGTGGATGAGCGCGCCGGCCGCGCGCGTCGTGCTTACTGGATCGAGCAGGCCAGCCAGCGATGGATCTTCAGTGCATCGCTCGACACGCCGGCGCGCGTCGGCGCGCCAAGCAGCACGACAGTTTCGCGGCGGCCCTTCACGTGCATGCGCATGACGACGCCGTGCCCCGATTCGTTGATGAAGCCGGTTTTCTGCATCCGGATCGGCAGGCGGCCGTAGCGGACGAGCGGATCGGAGTTCACGTACAGCAGATCGCCATCGCCGGCCTGCACGGTGGTCGACGTGTCCGTCGAGAAATAGCGGATCAGCGGATCCTGCGCGGCTGCGTCGACGAGCCGCGCGAGATCCTCGGCGGTCGACACGTTGTGCGGCGACAGGCCGGTCGGTTCGCGGAAATGCGTATGGCGCATCCCGAGCCGGCGCGCCTCGCGGTTCATCGCCTTCACGAACGCGGCGCGGCCACCCGGATAGTCGCGGCTCAGCGCGGCGGCCGCGCGATTTTCCGACGACATCAGCGCGATATGGAACATCTGGCGGCGCGACAGTTCGGCGCCGATCGGCAGCCGTGAACCGGTGAACTTGATCGTGTCGCGATCGCGCGAGGTGACGCGCAGTACGCCGTTCAGCGGCCGGTCCGCGTCGCGCGCGACGACGGCGGTCATCAGCTTCGAGATCGACGCGATCGGCCGCACCGTGCGTGCATTGCGGGCCAGCAGCGGCGTGCCGGAGTCGACGTCGAGCACATAGGCCGCGCGCGAGTGCAGCGAGCGTACCGCGCGCGGGCTGTAGCCGCAGCTCGCGAGCAGGCGCGGCTTCGCGGCGGGGCGTGGGTGGACCGCGTTCGTGCGTTTCGCGCGCCGGTGCGGTGCGGGCGCCGCGTGACGCTTGACCGCATGATGCTTCACGCGCGGGCGGCGATGCTTGACGGCCTTGTGTTTGCGGGGCGCGGGTTTCTTCTTGACGACTTTCGCATGCGCATGCGGCGACGCGGTGCGATGCGGCTGCGCGGACGCGTTCGTCGCGAATGCGAGTGTCAGCAATGAGAGGGCGATGATCAGGGTGGTCCGGGCGCGAGGCAGGCGCGCGATGAGGCCGGTCAAGCGAAAGTCTCCTTTTCACGCGCGTTGCGGCGGCGCGAAATGCGTGGGCGGTCAGTGGCTGCGGGAAATTATAAGGTCGATCGCGTGACGATGACGATGGATGTGCGCGCAATGACGCGTGATGCGCGCGGATTTCTGCTGTTTTTTTGCGGAGGGTCGAACGCGTGCGTTCGTCGGCGGGCGCCTGGCGTGTCGACTCAACGCGGCCAGTTCCGCCGCGATACGACCGCGAAGCTGATCGCGATCGAACCGGTGACGGCACGCGGCTGCGCGTCGTCCAGCGCATCGCCGAAGCGGAAGCGGCGGCTGCGGCCGTCGGCGCGTGCGGTGCGTGCGGTGCGACGCTCGGGCGCCGGCGCGTCGGGCTCGGCATCGCTTGCGTCGGTGACGACCGTGTCGTGGGACACGTCGGTCAGGCACTCGGCCGCATGATCGAGAGGCATGATGGTGAATTCCGAAAGGGGCGTGCCCGTATTGAACGTCACGCCATTCGATCAGTAAAATGAATGTTTCGATCGATACGATTCCTTTGAAGAATGGAATTGAAACTGCTGCGCACTTTCCTGACGGTCACCGAACTCAGCCATTTCAGCCGCGCGGCCGACACGTTGCACATGAGCCAGCCGGCGCTGAGCAAGCAGATCGGCGCGCTCGAGGCGAGCCTCGGCGGCAAGCTGTTCGAGCGCGGGCGGCATGGCGCGGAGCTGACGCCGTTCGGTGAACGCTTCCTGCCCGATGCGCAGGCGCTCGTGCGCGATGCCGACGAGATGCTCGCGCGCGCACGGGAGGCGACCAGCGGGCAACGCGGGCATTTGCGGCTCGGCATCTGCCTGTCCGTGCTGACGCTCGTGCCGAAACTTGTCGCGGAATTCCGGCGCCGCAATCCGGGCATCGCGGTCACGCTGAGCGACCTGTCGTCGTCCGAGCAAACGCGTCGGCTCCGCGCGGGCAAGCTCGACGCGGGGTTCCTGCGATTGCCGTCGGATGAAGGATTGTCGTCGTTCAAGGTGATCGACGAAGGGCTTGCGCTCGCGGTGCCGCCGCACCTCGGCTTCAAGCGCGTGCCGGCCGATCTCGGCGTGCTCAACGAGATCGGCTTCATCGCGCTGCAGCGCGCACGCGGCCCCGGGCTCGCCGCGCAGATCGACCGGTGGTGCGTCGAGCGGCGCTTCGTGCCGCAGGTCACGCAGCAGGCAGAGGACGTTCAATCAGTGCTCACGTCGGTCGCGGCCGGGGTCGGCGTTGCGTTCATTCCGTCGCGTGCGCAGTACCTGCTGCGCGACGCGACCGTGTTGCCGCTCGCCGGCAGGGACGCGAAATGGCGCGTCGGGCTGGCGTGGCTGTCCGGCCGCGACGATCCCGTGACGACGCGTTTCGTGTCGTTCATGCGCACTGCGATCAAGGGCGCGTGACCGGGCGTATAGTGTCCGCGATTGCATCCGTCCTGAATGCCGGTCCCGCGCCGGCTCGCGAACCCGAACCGATGACTTCAGAATCCGACGACGCCCCGCTCGATCCCGCACTCGTTGCGACGCTCGCGACGCTGCACGAAGCCGCGACCGATCCGTCCGGCAGAACGTGGTCGCTGCCGAAGATCGCGAAGCGCGCGCAATTGCCGATGAGCACGCTGCGTCGCGTGCTGACCCAACTCGACGCCGCCGGCCTGAGCGGGACGACGCTGAACGACGACGGCACCGGCAGCGCCGCATTGACCGAAGAGGGGCGCGCCGTGTGCGCGCAACTGTTCGGCGCGAACGACGGCAAATGAGAAAACGGGCCACCCGAAGGCGGCCCGTCGTGGTGCGCTCAGACATGCGGCGTCGGCCGCATCACCGCGGCATCACCACCGCGCCGTTACGCCACCCATGATGGAATGACGGTAGGTCTGGTCGTTCAGCCCGTGCCGGTAGCCGATGTCGAGATCGAACCAGCGCTTCGGCGAGTAGATCGCGCCGGCGATCACGAAAGCAGGATTCGCGCCGGCCGTGCTTTCGGTGTTGCGCGACAGGCCGATGTCCGCCACGAACTGCAGCGTGTCGGTTGCCTTGTAGAGCGCCGCGGCCGACACGGCCCAGACCGAGCGCAGATCGCCCTGGCGATTCGGCTGGTAGGCGAGGCCCGCATTCGCGAGCAGCGAGAAGCGCGCGACGTCGGCTTGCGCGAGCAGCGTCGCGCCAGTGCCGACGCGGCCCGTGCCGAGCCCGCGACCGTCGTTGCCGGTCGGCATCGTCACCTTCGGTTTCAGCGCAAGCGATAGCGGCCCGTGTTCGACGAAGCGCCATTTCATGCCGATCTCGACATCGCCGATGCCCGCGCCGTTGTCGTCGGTCCGCGTTTGCAGATGCGTGTAAGGCGCGTTCACGTAGAGATCGACGTGCTCGCCGAACCCGCGCGTGAGCGTCGCGTTCCATAACTGATGGCGGCCGTTCTCGTCCTGTTTCGAGGTTTCCTCGCCGTTGAACTCGAACTGCCAGTTCGCATTGCCCTGCGTGCCCGTGTCGTCGCTGACGAGCGGATGAGCTGCGTAGGCATCCAGCGGCGCGAGGAGGGCGCTCGCGGCTGCGAGCGGAAGCATTCTTCTTTTCATCATGTCACCTGTAGTGCGTCGTGGGCGGCCGGCCCATGCGAGCCGGCACGCCGTCGCCTGGAGGAAATCAGAACCACTGCTTGTAGCGGCGCACATAGATCGTCTTGACGATCTGCGCGAGCAGGATGTAGCCGACCATCGTTGCGGCGAGCCACAGCCAGTAGGTGCCCGGCAGGTGCATGAAGCCGAGCGAATCCGCGAACGGCGAGAACGGCAGCCAGCAGCCGATCGCGATCGCGGTGAATGTCGACAGCAGCACCGGCAGTGCGGCCGTGCTCTGCAGGAACGGAATCTTCTGCGTGCGCAGCAGGTGCACGACGAGCGTCTGCGACACGAGGCTCTCGATGAACCAGCCCGAGTTCATCACGATCTGGCCGCCCGAGCCGCCTTGCAGGTGATACATCGCGCCCGCACCGAACACGGTCCACATCAGCACGTAGGTCGTGATGTCGAACACCGACGACGTTGGCCCGACCCACAGCATGAAACGGCCGATGTTGCCGGCTTCCCATTTGCGCGGCTTCTTCAGGAACTCCGGATCCATCTTGTCCCACGGCAGCAGCATCTGCGACGTGTCGTAGATCAGGTTCAGCACGAGCAACTGCGTTGCGAGCATCGGCTCCCACGGCAGGAACGCGCTGGCGACGAGCACCGAGAATACGTTGCCGAAGTTCGAGCTGGCCGTCATGTTCAGGTACTTCAGGATGTTGCCGAACGTCTCGCGGCCCTTGATCACGCCTTCCTCGAGCACCATCAGGCTCTTTTCGAGCAAGATGATGTCGGCGGTTTCCTTCGCGATGTCGGCGCCGCTGTCGACCGAAATGCCGACGTCGGCGTCGCGCAGTGCGGGCGCGTCGTTGATGCCGTCGCCGAGGAAGCCGACCGTGTGGCCGTTCGCCTGCAGCGCCTTCACGATGCGCGCCTTCTGCAGCGGCGTGAGTTTCGCGAACACCGTCGTGCGTTCGACGACTTGCGCGAGCGTCGCGTCGTCGAGCGCCTCGATTTCGGTGCCGAGCACCGGCTTGCCCGGTTCGAGGCCGACCTGGCGGCACACTTTCATCGTGACGGTCGGATTGTCGCCCGTCAGCACCTTCACCGACACGCCGTTATCGCGCAGCGCGGCGAGCGCCGGTGCGGCCGATTCCTTTGGCGGATCGAGGAAGGTCAGGAAACCGCGCACGACGAGGTCGCGCTCGTCGGCGGTGCGGTATTGTTCGCGTTCGTCGCCACGCGGGATCGCGCGCGTCGCGAGCACCAGCACGCGGAAGCCGTCCTCGTTGTATGCGTTTGCCTGTTCGAGCAGTCGCTTGCGCGCGACGAAGTCGAGCGGACGCACGCCGTGCTCGTCCTGCACGTGGGTCGATACCGCGAGCATTTCCTCGACCGCGCCCTTGCAGATCAGCAGGTGCGCGCCGTGCGCGTCCTCGACGACGACCGACAGGCGGCGGCGCACGAAGTCGAACGGCAGCTCGTCGATCTTCCTGCAGCCCTGCGGCTTCACGCGCTCGCCGATCTCGTCGGCGCGCGCGACCACCGCGATGTCGATCAGGTTCTTCTGGCCGCTCTGATGGAAGCTGTTCAGCCAGCCGAGCCGAAGGATGTCCTCGTTCCGGTGGCCGGACAGGTCGAGATGCTGTTCGAGGATGATCTTGTCCTGCGTGAGCGTGCCGGTCTTGTCGGTGCACAGCACGTCCATCGCGCCGAAGTTCTGCACGGAGTTCAGCCGCTTCACGACGACCTTGCGGCGCGCCATCGCGATCGCGCCGCGCGCGAGATTCGCGCTGACGATCATCGGCAGCATCTCGGGCGTGAGGCCGACGGCCACCGCAAGCGCGAACGTGAGCGCGCTCAGCCAGTCGCCCTTGGTCAGGCCGTTGATCATGAACACGATCGGCACCATCACGAACATGAACCTGATCAGCAGCCAGCTCGCGCTCGCGACGCCGCGGTCAAAGCTCGTCTCGATGCGCTTGTGGCTCACCACGTTGCGCGCGAGCGATCCGAAATACGTGTCCTCGCCGGTCGCGACGACCACGGCCGTCGCGGTGCCGCTGACCACGTTGGTGCCCATGAAGCACACGTTCTCGAGATCGAGCAGCGACGTCGACGCGTCGTTCGCCGCGCCCGGCGTGCCCGCCATGCCCGCGTGGGCCGACTTGCCGGCAACCGCGCCGAGCGTGTCGTACTTCTCGACCGGCAGCGCTTCGCCGGTCAGCACCGCCTGGCTGATGAACAGGTCGCGGGACGCGAGCAGACGCACGTCGGCGGGAATCATGTCGCCGGCCGACAGGTGCACGATGTCGCCGACCACCACTTCGCGCATCGGCACCTCGCGTCGCGCCGGCTCGGACGTGTCGGTCACCGCGCGCTGCACGGTCGCCGTCGTGCGAACCATCGCCTTGAGCTTTTCGGCCGCGCGAAGCGACCGGAATTCCTGCACGAAGCGCAGCAGCGCGCTGATCGTGACCATCGCAAGCAGGATCGTCATGCCGACGTAGTCGCGATCGTCAGGTGCCGCGAAATAGACGTCGGTGAAGAAGCTGATCGCGGCCAGCACCAGCAGCACGTAGACGAACGGATTGTGGAACGCATGCAGCAGCTGGCGCGTCCAGTGCGGCGGCTTGTCGTGCGCGATTTCGTTCGGGCCGTCGTGCTGGAGGCGGTCGGCGGCCTGCGCGCAGGTGAGGCCGCGCATGCTGGTATGCAGCGACTTGAAGGTTTCTTCGAGCGGGCGAGCCGCTTCCTGCGCGGCGCGCATGGCGCGCGGTTCGTTCTGCTGACCGGGGCCGGCGTTGATGAAGCCGCGCTGTTTCTTCTGCGAGGTGTTTCGTTGTGTCATGAGTCGCTCCTTGCGCGCGCGGCGGCGGACGGGAAGCGACCGTGACGTTATCGACGCACGAACGCTTCCCGCCGCGTCGCGCCGGGCGCGATCGGCTGTGGATCGGTGAAGGGAGGAAGGCTCGCCGGCGCGCGGAGTGCGGTCCGCAGGGCGAAGCGCGGCGTCGCACCGGCGAGCGGTAATCGACTACTGTCGTCTGAGTTCATCTGCACTCCTGTCGGTTGCGGGTGGGCGGCACGGGCGATCGGCAGCCGCGCACGCTCGAGGGCGCGCGGCCGGACGGCACGCGAACGGAACACGCACGCGGCGTGCGCTGCGTGCGGCGCGAACGTATGCGCGCGGCAACGCACGGTTGCGCAGCGCGGACATTCGGCGATATCGAAAAAATGGGCGGGGGATTCTGGCCGGTCAGGCCGGAAGGGCGCCGCATCCTGCTTCCCGGGATGCGGCAGAAGACGAGGCTCTGCGCGGTTTCCTCAGGCAGCAGTCAAGTCGGTCGAGGACCAACTACAACTCGCATCGGTGTTCACAGAACACTCCATGTAATCAGACGGGGGCGATGGTAATGGGTCGTCGTGCGAAGCGTCAACCCTTTTTCCGCCCTTTTTTCAGGCAATTCCTGGGATACGTCGGCACAACGGCACCGGCTCCACGGACGAAAAAATGCGCGCACGCCAGGCAGGCATGCGCGCGCTTGCGTCGAGGCGACGTACCGGTTACTGCGTGGCCGCGGTGACGGCAGCGCCTGCATCGGCGATACCGGAACCGGCCGGCAGCGCGGTGCACGACGTGCTGGCCGGCAGCATCGCCGCACGCGCGCCGCCTTGCAGCTTCTGCTGGATCTGAGCGGGCGTGAGGTTGCCGTTCACCGACAGCATCAGCCCGACGATGCCCGTCACCTGCGGTGTCGCGAGGCTCGTGCCGCTTGCGGTGCCATACGTGTCCGTGCCCGGTGTCGTCGTACCGCTGTTGGCCGTCGACAGGATGTTGACACCCGGCGCGCTCAGCGCGACGTCGGAGCCGAAGTTGCTGAACGATGCGCGGCGCCCGGTCGCGTCGGTCGCGCCGACGCTGATCACGCCGCGGCAGTTCGCCGGCTGGTCGAGCGCGGTCGCCAGGCCATCGTTGCCGGCGGCGACGACGACGGTCACGCCCTTCGCGTTCACATCGTCGATCGCCTGCTGGAACGTCGCGCTGCACGCGCCGACGCCGCCCAGGCTCAGGTTGATGATCTTCGCGGGATTCGGGTTCGTCGGCACGCCGGCGACCGGGATGCCGGCTGCCCAGCGCATCGCGTCCGCGATGTCGCTCGTCGTGCCGCCGCACTTGCCGAGCACGCGCACCGGCAGGATCCGGCCGAGCCACGACACACCCGCGACGCCGATGCCGTTGTTGGCGGCGGCGCCGATCACGCCCATCACGCGCGTGCCGTGCCAGCTGCTGGTGCTCGGTTCGCTCGCGCAGTGATAGTACGGGCCGCTGGTGTCGTCCAGTTCCTGCTGCGTGACCCAGTCGCCCGGATCGGATGCATCGGTGCCGCGCGTCTGACCGTTGTTGCTGGTGTTGGCATTCGAGATGAAGCTGTAGCCGGGCAGCAGGTTGCCGACGAGGTCGGGGTGTGGCCGGTAGCCGGTGTCGAGCACCGCCGTGACGACGGTCGGCGCACCCTTGGTTCGCGTCCATGCGGGCGGCGCGTTGATACCGACGCTGGCGTCGGACAGATACCACTGCTGGCCATATGCGGGGTCGCTCGGCGTGTCGCGGATTCGCATCGGGTGATCGGGTTCCGCGTAGTCGACGTCGCCGTCAGCCGCGAATGCCTGCGCGAGCGCCGCCGCGTCGCCGGACGCGATGCGCTGGCCGATCGACAGCACGGCCGCGCCGTCCGACAGGGTTCGCTCCACCTGCACGTTCAGCGGTGCCTGCGACGTCGTCACGGCGGCATACGTCCGTGCGGCGCCGGTCGTCGTCGGCGCTGTCCAGCGCGTCATCGAGCGCTGGATCACCGCGTCGAGCCGCGTGCCGGTGTCGAGGGCAGCCATCGCGCGCGCGGCTGTCGCCGTCTTCAGCTTGACGATCAAATGATCGACCGGCGGCTCGGCCGGCGCATTCGGCTGGGCGGCCGTCTGCACGGCGGCCTGCTGCGTCGTGCATGCATTGCTGCCGTTGGTCGCGGGCGGGGTCGTCGGGGAAGGCGACGGCGAGGGGGCCGGCGCTGCATTGGAAGTCGACGGACTACTGCCGTCGCCGCCACCGCCCCCGCAGCCGGCGATCGGAAGCAGGGCTGTGGCAGACAGCATGCCGGCAAGCATGCGCGCATGAGCGGAGCGGGCCAGCGCGAAATTGAAACGTTTGGCTCTCATGGTGAAACTGATCCTCGTAGATAACCGTCGTGCTGGCGGTCGTGCCTGCCCGGCGTGAACCGGACCTGTTTTTTATCGGGCGCGCACGGGACTGATGCGACGCGCCATGCACTGGGTAACGGCGGATGAGGCGGTTTCTTGAATGTGTTTTGGGTGAAAAAGTGCGAGACGCAAACGATTGACTTGCGGTGTTGCAGCATGAACGCGCGTTTGGAACGGATGATCTGTTCACGCGGTGCAAGATCGCAGGCGGTTGAGCGGGCGAAACGTGCGGCGCGGGCGCTTTTGCGCGCCACGGAAACGATTGTTCGCGGCGTGGCCTCGACGATGGTGTTTGGCGCTTTCCCCGATGAGGTGCGAATTTTGTCAGGCGTACGATCGCGATTCGATCAACGTTTCGTCAGGAGAAAAGCATGGATCGCCGCTTCCGTTGGCTGGCCGTCGCGCTGACCTGCGCGCTGGCGGGCACCGCGCATGCGCAGGCGCTCACCGGCACGCTGAAGAAGATCAAGGACACGGGCATCGTGTCGCTGGGTATCCGCGAATCGTCGGTGCCGTTCTCGTATTCCGACAACCAGCAGAAGAACATCGGTTACTCGCGCGACATCGCGGCGCGCATCATCGATGCGCTCAAGGCCGAGCTGAAGACGCCGAACCTGACGGTGAAGGAAATTCCGATCACGTCGCAGAACCGGATTCCGCTGCTGCAGAACGGCACGATCGACTTCGAGTGCGGGTCGACGACCAACACGCTGGAGCGGCAGAAGCAGGCCGCGTTCTCGAACAGTATTTTCCTGTACGGGATCCGCTTCAGCACGCGCAAGGATTCGGGCGTGAAGGACTTCACGGACCTGGCCGGCAAGACGGTCGCGACGACGGCCGGCACGTCCGACGAGCGCCTGCTGCGCAAGCTCAACGAGGAGAAGGGGATGAACATGACGATCATCAGCGCGAAGGACCACGCTGAAGCGTTCATGAACGTCACGACGGGGCGCGCGGTCGCGTTCGTGATGGACGAGCCCCTGCTGTACGGCGAGATCGCGAAGGACCGCAATCCGGGTGCGTACACGGTGACGGGCACGCCGCTCGTTCACGAAAACTACGCGTGCATGATGCGCAAGGACGATCCGGCGTTCAAGCGCGTGGTCGATGGCGTGATCGCGAAGATGCAGACCTCCGGCGCGGCCGAGAAGCTCTATGACCAGTGGTTCATGCAGCCGATTCCGCCGAAGGGCGTGAGCCTCGATTATCCGCTGTCGCCGGAGATGAAGCAGCTGTTCAGGAATCCGACGGATCAGGCGCAATACTGATCGAAGCGTCGTCGTGGTATTGCATCGCACATGAAAAGCCGCCGGCAGATGCCGGCGGTTTCCGTTTCTGGTGCGCTCGCTGGCGCGGCGAAAGTGTGCGTCAGACCTGATTTTCGGCCCGGGCGCTGCCGGCCTGTCAGGCGGAGACTGTGCCGAAATCGGCATTCAACCGTGTCCGCGCCATGGGATTCCTGTCGCGCTGCGCAACAACAGGCACAATACGCACTTCGCCGCGCACCGTTGTTCGTTGTTCGAACAGCACGGCGCGTGTCGCCGCCGTCCGAATCTTTCCCGGTTGTCATGAACGCCTCGCTCACACGCGCGCGCGAATCGAACTCGCCGCGCTTCCTGTTGTTCCTGATCTGCCTGTTCGCCTCCGCCGGCCAACTCGCGATCGACATCTACGTGCCCGCGCTGCCCGATATGGCGCGCTCGTTCGCGACCACGCCGCAGGCGATCCAGTCGAGCGTCTCCGGCTACATGGCCGCCTACGCGCTCGGCCAGCTGATCTTCGGCCCGGTCGCCGATGCGTACGGGCGCAAGCGCGTGCTTGCGTTCGGGCTCGTCATCTACACGATCGGCTGCCTGCTGTCGCTCGGCGCGCCGAACCTGGAGACGTTCGTGCTGGCGCGCTGCCTGCAGGGCTTCGGGATCGCGACCACGAACCTGCTCGCGAAGGCGATCATCACCGACTCGTTCTCGGGCCAGGCGCTGATGCATGCGTTTACGTACATGTCGATCGCATGGGGGCTCGCGCCGATCATCGCGCCGGTGATCGGCGCGCACCTTCAGGAATGGTTCGGCTGGCGCGCGTGCCTCGTGTTCCTGCTGGTGTACTCGCTGGTGATGTGGGCGCTGCTGTGGCGCTATCGCGAAACCTTGCCGAAACCGGTCCATCTCGAGCCGCGCACGCTGATGGCGAACGCGGGCAAGGTGCTCGCGAGCCCGGTGTTCCAGAGCTGCTTCCTCGCGCAGGGGCTGTGCTACAGCATCCTGCTGGTGTTCAACATCGTCGGGCCGTTCATGGTGCAGACCACGCTGCACAAGCCGCCGACCTTCTTCGGCTATCTTGCGCTCGGGATCGGACTGATGTATTTCCTCGGCGGGCTGTCGAACCGGATTCACGGGCGCGGGCTGCCGAGTGCCGAGCAGCGGCTGCGCATCGGCGCACGCGTGATGGCGGTCGCGGCGGTCGCGATGCTCGTGCTGGCGCTGACCGTCGGCCTGCGCGTGTGGACGCTCGCGACGCCGGTGCTCGTGATGGGCTTCTGCGCGGGCGCGATGTATCCGACGCTGATGGCCAAGGGCAATTCGCTGTTTCCGCATATCGCGGGGCTGACGAGCGCGATTCTCGGGTGCGCGCTGCTGCTCGTGTCGTCCGCGATGATGGGCCTCGCCGGTTTCGTGTCGGTGCAGGTGCTGACGCCGCTCGCGGTGTTCTTCGTCGCGCTGTCGCTTATCGTCGTGTGGATGGTGACGAAGCTGCTGCGCTACCTGACGCAGCAGCAGGCCGCGAGCGTGGCGTGCGGGCGCGGGGAAGCCGCGTAAGCCATATAGGCCGCGTGAACGCGTGCCGCAACGGCACGCCGGCCGCTCACAGCGGCTGCGCCGCGCCCGCCTGCGCCAGCAGCGAAATCGCGGCCGGATCCGGCATTCCGTTCGAATCGATCGCGCCGGCCTTGGCCAGCGCGTCTAGATCGCTGTCGACGCCCGGCTGGCCGACCACGAACGGCGTCGTCAGGAAGGCCGGTGTCGACAGTGTGACCGAATAGCGCTGCTGCAGATTCGTCACGACCGCCGATTGCGCGGACTGCACCGCACCCGGGCTGCCCATTACGCTCTGGAAGTGCGCATTCCCCTGGAAATTGCCGATCAGCCCGGCCGTGTTGGTGCCGAGTTGCGCGGCCAGATAGACGAGCATCAGCTCGGTCTCGGGCGTCGTGTTGAAGGTGCCGCCCGCGTAGGCGAGCGAATGCAGGCTCGTGCCGCTAGATGCGACGGTGATCACGCACGGCAGCACGGCGTTGACCGTCACGCGGTAGTTGCCGCCGCCGTCGGTCAGCGTCGTCGCCGAGCCTTGTGCGCAACTGACCGTCACCGACGCGCTCGCGAGCGCGGCGCCCGTGGCGGCCGTGCCGGACAGCGCGATGGTCTGCGTGTTGGTGTTGTTGAAGCAGACATCGACGCCGAAGCAGGCGTCGCCGTTGCAGCCTGCAAGTGCCGCGACGGCGGCGACGCAGGCGGTGCCCAGCGCGGGGCGGACGAAGCGCGGGTGGCGAAGGTTCATGGTCGCGGGCCTTTGGGCGAGTGGAGCAACCGGCGGGCGCCGGCGGGGCGGTGCCGCTCCTATTTTATGTCTCGAATCCGGGCGGTGCTTGCCCGTTTTCCTGACGGGACGCGGCCGAACGTGCCGGATCCTGAACCTTTCGATTCCCTTCGCAATTGGTTATGCTGCGGGACGATTAAAAAACGACGAGAGAACGCGCCGTTTCCGACGGAGCCGGTGCGCCGTTTCCGACATGAACCTGAAACGACTGATGGGGCGGTCAAGCCTCCCGGATTGCGAGGGCGATCCGGCATCGATGGCATGCACGCCCCGCGACGCGGTGCGACCCGCGCGTATCCGCGGCAAGGCCCGCATCGGCAACGCGGCGGTGGCCGCCGCGCTGCTGACCGGCGCGGCGTTCCTTTGCGTCCCGGCCTTCGCCGCCCCGGCCGACGCCGGCGATGGCGCGATTCCGTCGGTAGCCAATGCGCCGTCGGCCTGCACGAACGTGGCTGCCGCAGCCTCCTATCCCGTGGCCCACGACCCCGAAGCGGCGCCGCCGCTGACAGGCCGCGTGACCGACATGACGGGTGTGCTCAGTGTCGCCTGTGCGTCCGAATTGACCGACCGTCTCGCCGATCTCGAGCGCCGGCTCGGCGTGCAGATGGCGATCCTGCTGGTCGGGTCGACCGGCCACGCGACCATCGAGCAGTTCGCGACCACGGTGTTCGAGAAATGGCGTCTCGGCGAGAGCAAGATCGACAACGGTTTGCTGCTGGTCGCCGCACTGAACGATCGCACCGTCCGGATCGAGGTCGGATACGGCCTCGAAGGCGCGATTCCGGACATCGTCGCAGGGCGAATCATCCGCGAGCGCATCGTGCCGGCGTTTCGCGAGAAGCGTATCGAAGCCGGCGTGAGCGATACGGTCGATGCACTGGTGCGGGAGATGACGCCGCCGCAAATGGCGGCGTCGGATAGCGCACTGCTCGACGAGGACGCTCGGCGCGCGGCGTCCGGCGATGCGAAGCGGCTGTCGAACGGCTTGCCGGAGACTCCCCCCGTCGACGTCGGGAGCTTCCTGTTCTGGTTGCTGCTCGGGCTGACCGGCGTCACGCTGGGTGTCGTCACCGAATGGCGCAAGCTGCGTTGGCAGGTGATGTTGCCGGCCAGCTTCCTCGTTGCGACGATCGTGCCGGCTGCGATGTTGCCGGTCGGCGCGATTTTCAGAGGCGATCTGGAAGCGATCCTGGGTGCGCTGGCGATTGTCCCGACGAGCATCGGTGTCGGTGCGTGGCTGCTCGGTATCGGCGTCGTTCGCTCGGCACGCGTGCGCAAGAATACGGCGATCATCGGCGGGACGTTGCTGGCGTTGATCGGGATCGGGCATCTGATGGGATATTCGCCCGGCGAGGTTCTGGTGGCGGTCTTCTGCGTGGTGGTGGCGATCCTGTGGATCGTCGAAAAACTGACGGGCAGCGATGGGTCGTCATCCAGCTCCACGTCCTCGTCTTCGTCTTCGTCCTTCAAATGGCCATCGTCCGGCTCGGGCTCGTCCAGCTCCAGTTCCAGTTCGTCCGACTCATTCACCGGCGGTGGCGGCTCGAGCGGCGGCGGTGGGGCATCGGGCCGCTGGTAACCGCCATGCGCGGCGCGTGCGCGAACGTTTCTTTTCAACTTACCGCTCCAGCCGGAGCGTCCAACCGGAAGTCACAAACAATGAAATGGTTTCGAATCCTGCTCGTGTGCTGCGTGCTCGCGCCGCTCGCCGGTTGCGGCTACAACGCGATCCAGTCGTCGGATGAGGACGTCAACGCCGCGTGGTCGGAGGTGCTGAACCAGTATCAGCGTCGTGCCGACCTCGTGCCGAACCTTGCCGCGTCGGTGAAGGGCTACGCGTCGCACGAGGAACGCGTGCTGACCGAGGTGGCGTCGGCCCGCGCGCGCGTGGGCAGCGTGCAGATGACGCCGGAGATGGCAAAGGATCCCGCCGCGTTGGCGGCGTTCGATCAGCGGCAGGGTGAACTATCGGGCGCGCTGAGCCGGCTGATGGTGGTGTCGGAGCGATATCCGGAGCTGAAGGCGAACGAGGCGTTTCGCGATCTGCAGACGCAGCTCGAAGGCACCGAAAACCGCATCGCGGTCGCGCGCGGCCGCTACATCAAGACGGTGCAGCAGTACAACGTGCAGATCCGCCAGTTCCCGGGTGTCGTGATCGCGCGGATCTTCGGCTATCAGCCGCGCCCGAACTTCAGCGTCGCGAACGAATCCGCGATTTCGACCGCGCCCGTCATCGACTTCTCCAATCAGCCGCCGAAGACGAACGCAGCCGGCCAGTAAGCGGCCTGCCCGGGCACTCAGGGCTTGCGCGCGGCCGGCTTCGCGAACGCGCCGCGCACCTCGAAGCCGATCGCATCCGCCACGTTGCCGCGCGCGTCGACGAGTTCCAGCCGGTGCCTTCCCGGCCACGGCATCCACGCGAGGCGGTCGGCGTGCCCGATCACCTTGTCGTCGAGCCGCCACGCGAACCGCGCCGCATGCCCGGAAGACCGCTCGAACCAGATCCGCTGGTTCTTCGGCGGAATGTCCGGATCGATCGCGAAGATCGTGCCGTCGGTCGGCGCACCGATCGTCAGCGGTGCGCGCGCGCCGTCCTTGCCCGGCGTGACGGGCGCCGCGAGCCGGATCGTGTCGAGCGCCGTGCCCGCGATGAACCACTCGTCGCGCGACGGCTCGACGTCGCGCTCGAACGTGATGCGGCGCGTTTCGACACCGGCCGGCGGACGTGGCGTGCGGCTCGGCAGGTCGCGGTGCAGGTAGCCGACGACGGCCGACCACACGGGCGACGCGCCCGTCACCCCTGACACGTCCCACATTGGCGAGCCGTCCGCATTGCCGACCCACACGCCGACCGTATAGCGCGACGTGAAGCCGACCGTCCAGTTGTCGCGCATGTCCTTGCTCGTGCCGGTCTTCACCGCCGAGAAGAAGCGCGTCGCGAGCGGATTGTCGAAGCCGAACGTGCGCACGCGCGCGTTGTTGTCGGAGAGGATGTCGGTGACGACGAAGCTGGCTGCTTCGCTGAATACGCGCGTGCCGTTGTCCGTGCGCCCCGATGCCGATATGCCGGAAGCGGGCGACGGCGCGGGCAAGTCGACGATCTTGCGCGCGACGCCGCCGTTCGCGAGCGCGCGATACGCGTTGGTCAGCGACAGCAGCGTGACGTCCGCGCTGCCGAGCGCAAGGCTGAAGCCGTAGTAATCGCCTTCCTGCGCCAGCGGCAGGCCGAGCGCGGTCAGCGTGCGCGCGAAGCGGTGCGGCGTGACGAGCACGAGCGTGCGCACGGCCGGCACGTTCAGCGAGCCGCCGAGCGCGCTGCGCACGCTCACCCAGCCCTTGAAATCCTTGTCGTAGTTCTGCGGAATGTAGAGTCCGCCACCGGCCGCGAGGTTGATCGGTGCGTCGTCGAGCAGCGATGCGGCGGTCAGCCGTTTCTCGTCGATCGCCTGCGCATAGAGGAACGGCTTGAGCGTCGAGCCCGCCTGGCGCGGCGCGAGCACGGCGTCGACGTCGCGCGCGCTCGACAGCGCCCCCGACGAACCGACCCATGCGCGAATCTCGCCGGTCGCGTTGTCGATCACGACGACCGCGCCGTCCTGCACGTTGCGCCGGTGCGCGGGCGCGTTGAGCTCGGTCAGCGCGCGCGTCAGCGTGTCGCGCGCGAAGCGCTGCAGCGGCGCATCGAGCGTCGTGCGCACCTGCGCGCCGGCCGCCGGTCTGACCTCGGCCGCGATGCGGCGCGCGAAGTGCGGGGCGAGGGCGGCGCCGTCGTCGCGCACGGCGTTGGCCGGGCGTGCGATCACGAGCTGCACGTAGCCGTCGAGCGATGCGCACGCCTGTTCCGCGTGCATGTCGCGCAGGATCCGGCACGCACGCCCGGCGACCTTCGCGCTTGCTGCGTTGGGAGCACGCACCAGCGCGGCCGCGATCGCGGCTTCACGCGCGTCGAGGCCGGACGGCGCCTTGCCGAACAGCACCTGCGACAGCGCGGCGAGCCCGACCGTCTCGCCGCGGAACGGCACGAGATTCAGGTAGGCCTCGAGGATCTGGTCCTTGCGCCAGCCGCGCTCGAGCAGCAGCGCGTTCATCGCCTGCGTGGCCTTCTGCGGCAGCGAGCGCTGGCCTGAGCGGCGCGGCGAATCGCTGAGCAGCCCGGCGAGCTGCATCGTCACGGTCGACGCGCCGCGCGTGCGCTCGTTCCACAGATTGCCCCACGCCGCGCCGACGATCCCGCGCCAGTCGACGCCGCTGTGTTCGTAGAAACGCTTGTCCTCGGACACGACGATCGCCTCGCGGAACGCGGGCGACACGTCGGCGAGCGATACCCAGTCGCCGCGCCGTTCGGTGAGGTCGACGCGCGTGCGCTGCAGCGGCGTGCCGTCGCGCGCGAGCAGCACCCAGTCGGAACTGCGCCAGTTGCGGCGCACGTCGTCGTAGCCGGGCAGCGCGTGCGCGACCAGCGGCGCGGCGAGCACGACGGCGACGAATACGCGGCCGGCGAAACGCACCGGCCGCGGCGATACACGATCGATCATCACGTACTCGTTACTTGCCCGCGTCGGCCGGCTTCACGGTCATCGGCGGGTTCGGCCACAGGCCGTATACGGACGGCGCGTACAGCGCCTCGACGCGCGTCGGCGGCAGCCCGAAGGTGCCGACGTTGTTCAGCCGCACCGTGTATTCGACCGAGAGTTTGCCCTTCGGCAGATAGTCGTAATACGCGCGGTAGCCGTCGAAGTCGCGTTCGATGAACGCCGGCCATGCGCCGTCCGGGGATTTCTCGCCCTGGGTCGCGGCTTCGGAGTCGCGGCCGAGGCCGGAGCCGAGGATCGTCGCGCCGGACGGGATCGGATCGTTGACGACGACCCACGTCATGTCGCTCTGCGCATCGATGTCGAGATGCACGCGCACGACGTCGCCGCGCGTCAGCACACCCTTGACGGCGGGCGACACGGGCGTGACCGTCTTCGTGATCCGGTAGCCGGCCGCGAACGGCGCGCGCAGCGCAACGGCCGCGAGGCTTTCGACGGTCGCCCACGGGCGGCCCGTTCCGTCCTGGATGACGGACAGCGTGGCCGGCGCCTGCGCCGCACGCGGCCACGGCATCAGCACGCTGCGCGCGGCGGCGGCGCGGGTCGCGGCGGTGGCCGACGCGGGGGCGTCGGCGGGCGCCGGCGGCTGCGACCAGGAAATCGCGCGCTCGTTGCCGCCGAGCGCGACCTTCGTCGTGCCCGCCACCGGCGTGCTCTCGTAGGTGCGCGAGAAGCGTTCGATCGCGAGCTGGCCGAGCGCGTTCGACGTCGTCGTCTGCCATGCGCCCTGGCGTTGCAGCGCGAGGAGGCCGGTCGCGATGCGCGGCATCTCGTCCTTCCACGCCGGGTCGCCCGCGAATTCCAGCGCGAGACGCGCGGCGTTGGTCTCGTTGCTCGTCATCAGCCACCACAGATCGTCGTCGCGCGCGGTCGAGAACACGAGCTGCGTGCCCTGGTACGTGAGGCGCGCACGCAGGATCTGCTCGACCTGCGCGCGTTTCTCGTCACGCTGCGGGATGTCCTTCACACGCGTGAGGATCGCGTGATAGTCGATCACCGCCGACGTCGGCCACTGGTTCGGTGCGATCTCGATCGAACCGAGCATGCGGCCCTGCGCTGCACCGTAACGCGACAGCGCCTCGATCGCGGCGAGCTTGCGCAGATCGCGATCCTGGCGCGGCGCCCACGCGTTGCGCTCGATGCGGCCATCGACGAAGCGTGCGAGCCCGGCCTCGAGCTGCGTGCGCAGGTCTTCCGGCAGCGCGAAGCGCGCGTCGAGGCGTGCGGCCTCGTCGGCGACCACGAGCAGGTAAGACGACAGCGTCGGGCTGCCGTAGTGTGCATCATCGGACGACGGTGGGAAGTAGCTCGCGAGGCCATCGCTGTCGAGGTACACGGGCATGCGTGCAACCAGCGCCTGCCATTGCGCGGCGTCGTGCAGGCCGATCGCGCGCGACGTCTGCTGTTCGAGGCAGCGATACGGATAGCGCTCGAACCAGCGCCGCACGCCGGGCAGGCCGTCGGCGAGCTTCGACTGCAGCGACACGGCGATGCCGCCGCGCGGCGCGCCCTGTGCGTTGTTGACGGCGCCGGCCGGAGCCGACACGGGCACCGTCAGCGTGCCGTCGACCTGCGTGAGCGTGGCCTGCTGCACGGTGACCGGCAGCGCGGGCACGACCTTCTGCGCGACGGCCAGCGCATCGGACGCGCGCTTGCCTCCTTGCTCGGCCGCCTCGATGCGCCAGTTCAGCGCGCCGGCCGCGTCGAGCGCCTGCTCGGGCACGGTGATCGTCCATGCAATCTCCGTCGCCGCATTGGCCGCGAGCGACACGGTTTGCGGCGCGACGTCGAGGCCCGTCACGCGCGGCGTCACGACGACCTGCATCGCGCGGTCGGTCGTGTTGCGCAGCGTGACCTGCGCGCGGAACGCATCGCCTTCACGCACGAGCGGCGGCAGCCCGGAGATCAGCTGCAGATCCTGGGTGCTGCGAATCGACGTGCTGCCGGTGCCGAAGCGATCGGGGCCGACCGCCGCGATCGCGACGATCCGGAAGCGCGTGAGCGCGTCGTTCAGCGGCACTTCGACGGTCGCGCTGCCGTTCGCGTCGAGCGTCACGCGCGGGTTCCACAGCAGCAGCGTGTCGAACAGCTCGCGTGTCGGCGAGCTGCCGCCGCCGCCGCCCGCCGGCACGGCCTTGCGGCCGAAGTGGCGGCGGCCGACAATTTCCATCTGCGCGGTGGCCGTCTCGACACCGTACGCGCGTCGCTGCAGCATCGCGTCGAGCAGGTCCCAGCTGTTGTTCGGCATCAGCTCGAGCAGTGCCTCGTCGACGGCCGCGACCGCGATCTGCGTGCCGGCTGGCGCCGGCTGGCCGTTCGGCAGCGTGACCTTCACGTGCGCCTGCGCCTTGCTGCGCACCGTGTACCGCGTCGCGTCCGTCGTCACGGACACGCCGAGACGATGCACGCCCGTGCCGACCTTGATCTCGCCGAGGCCATAGCGGAACGCGGGCTTCGACAAATCGACGAACGCGGTCGGCGCTTCATAGTGACGGCCTTCGCGCCAGAACGCGCGGGCCCATTCGACCGGCGCCTTCCAGCCCCAGGTGAAGAACGAGTACCACGGCACTTCGCGAATTCGGCCGCGCAACGCGAGCACCGACACGTACACGTTCGGGCCCCACGATTCGCCGACCTTCAGGTCGACGGTCGGGTTCTTGCCGTTGAGTTCGACGATGTGCGTTTCCATCACGCCGCCGCGTTCGACCGCGACGAGCGCGGTTGCGTAGCGGAACGGCATGCGAACCTGGAAGCGGGCCGTTTCGCCCGCCTCGTAGGACGTCTTTTCCGGGATCACGTCGATCCGGTCGGTGTTGTCGCCGCCGAACCAGAGTTCGTCCTCGCGCGTGACCCAGACGGACGTCGACGCATTCGACGTGCGGCCGTCGCCGTCCTTCGCGACCGCGATCAACTGGATGTTGCCGGCCTGTTCGAGCGTCGCGTCGCAGGCCATGCGGCCCTTGTCGTCGGTCTTGCCCGAGCACAGCACGCCGAGGTCGCGCGTGTCGCTCTTGTTGTCGTATGCATAGAAGCCGCCGACCATCCGCTTGCGCGACGACGTCGTGATGTGCGCGACACCCTTGATCTCGACCGCCACCGACGCGCGCGGCTTGCCCTGCAGGTCGACCGCGAGCGCCTGCACCGGCACGCGCTGGCCGACCGACACCCAGCGGCCGGCCTTGATGCCGGCCACGACCGCGGCCGGCCACAGGATCGTGTCGCCGCGGATCGTCTGCACTTCGCCGTTCGGGTCCGCGAACGTCGCCTCGAGCGCGATGCGCTTCGGCGCGTCGACGTCGGGCAGGCCCTTGAGCGTGACGGTGCCCGCGCCGTTGCGGTCGAGCGTCAGCGGCAGCTTGTCCGCGATCAACCGGGTCGCGTCGGGATCGTTGTTCGCGGCCGATGCGCTGTCGCCGTCCTGCGCATCGTCGTCGGCATTGCCGTCGCTGCGCTCCGAACGATACGGCGTGAAGCTGAAGTCCTCGAAGCGATCCGCGAACGGCGGCGACGCCCACTTCATCAGCGCCGACACCTGCACGGGCAGGTTCGATGCGCCGCCGCCCGACACGTAGTCGATCTGCACCGCGAGCGGCGCTTCCTTGACCGCGACGAGTGGGCTCTTCTGCGCGTCGCGCGCGCCGATCGACCCCTTGAGCACCGGCAGGCGGAATGCCTCGACACGGAAGCTGCCGCTGTAGTAGCTGGCGGTCGGTGCATCGTCGGGGCCGCCTTCGAGCGAGACGCTGTATTCGCCGAGCTTCGCCGCGGGCGGCAGCGTGAATCGCGTGTCGGCGCTGTGGTCGGCGGACCACGTGAGCGGCAGCTTGTAGGTCTGGTCGGAGCCGAGATGGCGGATCGTCACGCGCGTCGGGTATTGCGCCGGGAACGCGAGGCTGTGCAGCGTCTCGGTGCGCAGGAAGTGTTTCATCGACACGGTTTCGCCGGCACGCAGCAGCGTGCGGTCGAATACGGTATGCGCGCGCACGGTCGGCGCGCTGTCGGTGTCGGTCGGCACGTTGAAGCGCCACGATTCGATCCCGCGGTTCCAGTTCGAGCTGACGAACGCCATGTCCGGGCCGGTCCTGGGATCGTCGACGCGCGCCGACACGAAGTAGTCGTCGAAGCGCTCCGACTGGCTGCATTCGTGCTTCGGCTCGAATGCACCGTCGATCTTCAGCAGGCCGTGCACATCGGTCTTGCCGGACGCGATTTCGTCTCCGTTGCAATCCGACACGCGGATTCGCGCGTTCGGCACGGGCTTGCCCTTGTCGAGCGTCGTGACCCACACGAGGTTATTCTCGCGGCCCTGTTTCAGATGCACGCCGAGGTTCGTGACGAGCACGGTGGTACGTACGTACATGCTCGACGGCTTCGCGAGCAGCGAGCGGCCGAGCGCGGGCGACGCGAGTTCGAGCACGTAGAAGCCGGGTTTTTCGATCGGCACGCCGACGACCTCGAACGGACGCAGCGCCTTCGGATCGGCCTTCGGCAACGTCAGTGCCTGCGCACCCGGCTCTCCGGCGAGCAGCGACAGCGAGCGCACGTCGATGCGACGGTTCTGCGGCGCGGGCATCTTTTCGCCGGCCTGGAGCGGCACGTAGACGGGGTGCTGGCCCTTGCGCCGGAGCAGGCCCGGGATGCGCTCGTCGATCGTGCCGGCCGTCATCGACCAGTTGTCGAAGCGCTCGACGGTGCGCATCCATTGACGAATCGCGGTGTCGTCGTCGACTTTCAGGTTCGAGAATTGCGCGCCGCTCGTGTTGAGGCCCGCGACATGCAGGTCGGCCTCGACGTTGCGCAGTGTGACGGGCACGAGCGCAGGCGTATCCGGTTCGGCGAAACGCTCGACGATCCCGAAGGTGCCCGACGAGAATTTCGCGAGCGGCGGCATCGGCGCGGTGCGCGTCGCGAGCGGGAACAGGTCTGCGTTCGCGAGCGAGCGCTCGGTTACGTCGTGCAGGCCGGACGGCAGCTCGATCGTCAGGTTCGCCTGCGCGGGCAGCGGCGGGTTGAAGGTGACGGTCGTCACTTCGTCGCTGTGATCGTCGGCCGCGAAGGTCGGTGAAAGCGAACCGTCAGGGCCGCGCAGCTTGATCGCCTCGGCGTTCTTGCGCGAGATCGGCGCATTGAACGACAGCGTGAGCGGACGCAGCGGCGTGCAGGGCGCCTTCGCATTTTCGCGCTCGCACGAGAAGCTCGCGGCGAACGGCGCGCGCACGGTGAAGTCGAAGCGGCGCTCGGTGTCGTTCGCGATGCCGCTCGGGCTCGCGACGCCCTTGCCGTAGACGAGTTGCATCTTCGCGCTCGCGGGCAGCGCCTGCGCGCACGACAGCGTCAGCACGCGCGCGGCGTCCTTCTTCAGCCCGAAGTGGTCGAGCAGCGCGTTGCGGGTATCGTCGTCGGCGGCCGTGACGGGGATGCGGTTGCCGATGCCGGCCGCTTCGCACCAGATGTTCGCGAGCGCGGAGCGCGGCTCGGCCGGGCCGTTCAGCTTCAGCACGAAAACCTGGCGCTCCTCGATCTCGCGCGAGCCGGGACGCACTGTCACAGGGAACGGGCCGCCGGTCTGAAACGTGAAGCGGCGCGGGCCGCTGACCGCGTTGCCGGCGACCGAGCGCAGCGTGTCGTTGAGCGCGACGGAGCAGCGCACGCCGGGCGGCAGGTCGTTCTCGAAATCGTAGACCCACGTCTTGTCGTCGAGCCAGTGTCCCTGGCCGCGTGCGGCGGTGGAGTCGTTGCAGGTCATGCGCGCGGGACTCGGCGCGGAGGCCGAACCGAACGCGACCATCGGTTCGTCGAACTTGACGACGCTTTGCCGCACTTCGGTGACGGTGCCTTGCGGCGACACGCTCACCGTGCGTGCGGCGCCCGCATGCAGCGACAGTGCCGCGGCAGCGCCGAGCGCCGTGACCGCGCCGATGCGCCAGAGCAGCCGTGTGGTGTGACGGGTTGAATTCGTATTGTTGTGCTTGTCGTGCTGCTTCATCGCTCGATGCCCTCGGAGGGAAGCTTTCTGTTTGATTGCACGCGATTCTAACCGACGCGAATGTGAGCGGATGAATGGAGACGGCGTGTCGCCGGCTTGCGACACGCCGGCATTCCGAAGCAGAATTGTCGCGTCGACGACACAAAAATGCAGCGAAATGTCGATTGTCTCGGATTGCGGAACATTTATTGGACTATAAAAGCATTGTCCAATTCGAATTGTGCGCGTACATTTCAGGGCCGCGCGAAAGTTTGAGAAATATCAAGCGTGGTTTTCCCGAATCCGGTGTTCGAGAGAAGGAAACATGCACAACGACAACACCCCCCACTCGCGTCGCGATCGCGACGCAGCCGCATCCGGCATCACGCGGCGTCAATGGCTGCAGGGCGCACTGGCGCTGACGGCGGCAGGCCTCACCGGCTCGCTGGCGTTGCGAGCCTTGGCCGATAATCCCGGCGCCGCGCCGCTCGATACGTTCATGACGCTCTCCGAAGCACTGACAGGTAAGAAAGGGCTGAGCCGCGTGCTCGGCGACCGCTTCCTGCAGGCCTTGCAGAAGGGCTCGTTCAAGACCGCCGACGGTCTGTCGCAACTCGCCGGCACGCTCGCGTCCGGTTCATTGAGTCCCGATCAGCAGGCCTCCGCGCTGTCGATTCTCGAAGCGTGGTATCTCGGCATCGTCGACAACGTCGTGATTACGTACGAGGAAGCATTAATGTTCAGCGTCGTATCCGATACGCTCGTGATTCCTTCGTATTGCCCCAACAAACCCGGCTTCTGGGCCGAAAAACCGATCGAGAGGCAAGCCTGATGGCCGATACCGATACGCAAAAAGCCGACGTCGTGGTCGTCGGATCCGGTGTCGCAGGCGCGATCGTCGCGCACCAGCTCGCCATGGCCGGCAAGTCGGTGATCCTGCTCGAGGCAGGCCCGCGCATGCCGCGCTGGGAAATCGTCGAACGCTTTCGCAACCAGCCCGACAAGACGGATTTCATGGCGCCGTATCCGTCGAGCCCGTGGGCGCCGCATCCGGAATACGGCCCGCCGAACGACTACCTGGTCCTGAAGGGCGAGCACAAGTTCAACTCGCAGTACATCCGCGCGGTGGGCGGCACGACGTGGCACTGGGCCGCGTCGGCGTGGCGCTTCATCCCGAACGACTTCAAGATGAAGACCGTGTACGGCGTCGGTCGCGACTGGCCGATCCAGTACGACGACCTCGAGCATTACTACCAGCGCGCGGAGGAAGAACTCGGCGTGTGGGGCCCCGGCCCCGAGGAGGACCTGTACTCGCCGCGCAAGCAGCCGTATCCGATGCCGCCGCTGCCGTTGTCGTTCAACGAGCAGACGATCAAGAGCGCGCTCAACGGCCATGACCCGAAGTTCCACGTGGTGACCGAACCGGTCGCGCGCAACAGCCGTCCGTACGACGGCCGGCCAACCTGTTGCGGGAACAACAACTGCATGCCGATCTGCCCGATCGGTGCGATGTACAACGGCATCGTGCACGTCGAGAAGGCCGAGCAGGCCGGCGCGAAGCTGATCGACAGCGCGGTCGTCTACAAGCTCGAGACGGGTCCGGACAAGCGCATCGTCGCCGCGATCTACAAGGACAAGACGGGCGCCGACCATCGCGTCGAGGGCAAGTACTTCGTGGTCGCCGCGAACGGCATCGAGACGCCGAAGATCCTGCTGATGTCGGCGAACCGCGACTTCCCGAACGGCGTCGCGAACAGCTCCGACATGGTCGGGCGCAACCTGATGGACCACCCGGGCACGGGCGTGTCGTTCTATGCGAGCGAGAAGCTGTGGCCGGGTCGCGGTCCGCAGGAAATGACGTCGCTGATCGGTTTCCGCGACGGTCCGTTCCGCGCGACCGAAGCCGCGAAGAAGATCCATCTGTCGAACATGTCGCGCATCAACCAGGAGACGCAGAAGATCTTCAAGGCCGGCAAGCTGATGAAGTCCGACGAGCTCGACGCGCAGATCCGCGATCGTTCGGCCCGCTACGTGCAGTTCGACTGCTTCCACGAAATCCTGCCGCAGCCCGAGAACCGCATCGTGCCGAGCAAGACCGCCACCGACGCGATCGGCATTCCGCGCCCGGAAATCACCTATGCGATCGACGACTACGTGAAGCGCGGCGCCGTGCACACGCGCGAAGTCTATGCGACCGCGGCGCAGGTGCTGGGCGGCACGGACGTCGTGTTCAACGACGAGTTCGCGCCGAACAACCACATCACGGGCGCGACGATCATGGGCGCGGATGCACGCGACTCGGTCGTCGACAAGGACTGCCGCACGTTCGACCATCCGAACCTGTTCATCTCGAGCAGCTCGACGATGCCGACCGTCGGTACGGTGAACGTGACGCTGACGATCGCGGCGCTGGCGCTGCGGATGTCGGACACGCTGAAGAAGGAAGTCTGACCGTGCGGAAATCTACTCTCACCTTCCTCCTCGCTGGCTGCCTCGCGCTACCGGGCCTCGTGCGCGCGGCCGACTCGGCCGATCCCGCGCAGATCAAGCGCGGCGAATATCTCGCGGTCGCGGGCGACTGCATGGCCTGCCACACCGCGAAGGGCGGCAAGCCGTTCGCCGGCGGCCTCGGGATGCCGGTGCCGATGCTCGGCAAGATCTATACGAGCAACATCACGCCCGACCCGGACACCGGCATCGGCAACTGGACGTTCGACGACTTCGAGCGGGCGGTGCGTCACGGCGTGTCGAAGAACGGCACCAACCTGTACCCGGCGATGCCTTACGTGTCGTACGCGAAGATCAACGACGACGACGTGCAGGCGCTGTATGCGTACTTCATGCACGGTGTCGAACCGGTCAAGCAGACGCCGCCGAAGAACGAGATTCCCGCGCTGTTGAGCATGCGCTGGCCGCTGAAGATCTGGAACTGGCTGTTCCTGAAGGACGGCGCGTACGCGCCGAAGCCGACGCAGAGCGCCGAGTGGAACCGCGGCGCGTACCTGGTGCAGGGCCTCGCGCACTGCAGCACGTGCCACACGCCGCGCGGCATCGCGATGCAGGAGAAGTCGCTCGACGAGTCGGGCGGCAGCTTCCTGTCGGGCTCGGTGCTCGCGGGCTGGGACGGCTACAACATCACGTCCGACCCGAACGCGGGGATCGGCGGCTGGACGCAGCAGCAACTCGTCCAGTACCTGCGTACCGGCAGCGTGCCGGGCCTCGCGCAGGCGGCCGGTCCGATGGCCGAGGCGGTCGAGCACAGCTTCTCGAAGATGACCGACGCCGACATCGGCGCGATCGCGACGTATATCCGCACGGTGCCGGCGGTGGCCAGCGGCGACGCGAAGCAGTCGCGCTCGTCGTGGGGCAAGCCGGCCGAAGACGGCCTGAAGCTGCGCGGCGTGGCGCTCGCGTCGTCGGGCATCGATCCGGCGCGGCTGTATCTCGGCAACTGCGCGACGTGCCACCAGATGCAGGGCAAGGGCACGCCTGACGGCTATTACCCGTCGCTGTTCCACAACTCGACGGTGGGTGCGTCGAATCCGGCGAACCTGGTGCAGGTGATCCTGAATGGCGTGCAGCGCAAGGCCGGCAGCGAGGACGTCGGCATGCCCGCGTTCCGCAACGAGCTGTCGGATGCGCAGATCGCCGCGCTGGTGAACTACCTGACCGGCCAGTTCGGCAATCCGGCCGCGAAGGTGACCGAGCAGGACGTCGCGAAGGCGCGTTGACGCCGGACGCGACGCGGCACGAAGCAGGGCAACACTGACAAGAGGAGGCGCACAGCACATCGGGCGGGCCCCGATGCCGGTTGTTGCAGAGCGGGGCGGGCGGCCGGCAGCCGCCCGTTCCGGTTCACAGGCAATCCGGTGCGCGCGGTTCGCGCACCGCTTTCGTTGATCACACCATGACACCGAATCAACCGTTTCTCGCTTCCCAGCGCGATGTGCTGCTGCTGCTGTCCCGAATCCTGCTCGTGATCCTGTTCGTGATGTTCGGCTGGAAGAAGATCGTCGACTTCTCCGGTACGATCGCGTTCATGGGAAGCGAGGGTGCGCCTGCACCGATTGTTTCGGCGGCAATCTCCGTCGTGATGGAGCTGTTCGCCGGCATCGCGATCCTCGTCGGTTTCCAGACGCGGCCGCTCGCGCTGCTGCTTGCGCTGTATACGATCGGCACCGGCTTGATCGGCCACCACTACTGGACGATGACGGGCGGCGAGCAGATGAACAACATGATTCATTTCTACAAGAACATCGCGATCTCGGGCGGCCTGCTCGCGCTCTGCGCGGCGGGCCCCGGACGTTTTTCGATCGATCGCGGGTAAACGGATCGCCGGCGCGCGCATGGGGCGCGTGTCGGACGGTCGGGACTCCGAGGGGGCATCATTTTGCGACTCAAACATTTCGCATGGCTGATCGTGGCCGCCACGCCGGCGGCCGCGTTCGCGCAGACAAGCGTGACGCTGTACGGCCGGATCGACGGCGGCGTCGAATACCTGAACCACATCGCGACGCCCAACGGCAGCTCGACGCGCTGGAGCGCGGAAGGCGGCGACTGGGGCACCAGCATGTTCGGCCTGAAAGGCGTCGAGGATCTCGGCGGCGGGATGTCGACGGTCTTCAACCTGGAAACCGCGTTTCAGGTGATGAACGGCACGACGGGCGGCGGACGCATGTGGTCGCGCCGCGCGTATGTCGGGCTGAAGAGCGACACGTGGGGACAGCTGCAGGCCGGCCGCAACCTGTTCATCGACAGTGATGGCGTGTGGGAATTCGATCCGTTCGTGCAGCAGGCGTTTTCGTCCGCATCGCTCGTGCGCGGGCGCAACTGGCAGCAGAGCAGCAACAACATCGAATATCACAGCCCGGTGATCGGCGGCTTCGACGTGCAGGCGCAATATGCGTTCGGCAACCAGTCGCGCGGCTTCAACTACGGCGCGGCCGACGACTTCGGCCGCTCGGACGGGATCATGATCTCGTACCACTCGCCGGTGCTCGACGTGCGCGGTATCTACGACGAGCTGCGCGACAACAACGGCAAGTTCAGCAACATCTTCACCGCGTCGCGCGAGTATTTCGTCGGCGCGAACGTGAAGGTGTCGAAGTTCAAGATCCAGGGCGCCTATACGCACTACCAGGCGCCGGACAGCCCGGCGGGCGTCGCCGATCGCGCCGATCACTACTGGCTCGGCGCGACCTACACGGCAACGCCGCAGTGGGCCGTGACGGGCGGCGGGTATTACGTGAAGGTCGGTGACGGCGGCGGCGATGCGTCGCACGATCCGTCAGGGCACGCGATCATGTACGTGCTCGGTACGACGTACAACCTGTCGAAGCGCACGTTCCTGTACGGGACGGTCGCGTATGTGCGCAACGGCGGCAACTCGAACTTCTCGCTGCTCGCGTCGCCGCGCGACGCGACGTCGGGCACGAGCCCGATGACGGGCGAATCGCAGACGGGCGCGTATGTCGGGATGATGCATACGTTCTGATCGAGGCGTAGCGCACGCAAGGCACGGGTGATGGTGGCCCGTGCCTTGTTGCGTTTACGGCGACGGACGGTCCTCTGACGCTGCCGGTTCATGTGAGCGGTGTCGATCACACAAAAGGAAAGACCCCGCCGAAACCGGCGGGGTCGGTGGATCGACGACGTTGCGGCCGCGCACGTGCCGCGCATCGCCTGTCAGTTAATCGAGTGCTTTCCCGGCCTTCTCGTCCATGCAGCGAATGGCGAGCAGCGTCATCGCACCACAGCCGATCGCATACCACGCGGGTGCGTTCGGGTTGCCGGTCGCCGCGATCAGCCAAGTCACGAAAAACTGCGCGAAGCCGCCGAAGATCGCGACGCCGACGCTGTAGACGAGCGCACCGCCGGTCGCCCGAACCGCACGCGGGAACAGCTCGCCGAGCATCGCACCGGTCGCGCCGATGTTGATCGCGTGCACGACAGAGAGCGCGGCGATGATCGACAGCAGCGACGCGGCGCCTGGCCACCGGTTCAGCGCGATGAACGCGGGGTAGATCGCGCCCATCAGCACGATGCGCGTCCACCAGACGATTCGGTTGCGCCCGTAGACGTCGGACAGGTGGCCGCCGATCGGCGTCACCAGCATCAGGATCGCGCCCGCGACGCAGCCTGCCGTCATCGACAGCCAGGTCGGAAGATGCAGCACCTGCACGCCGTAGATCGCCATGTAGAACACGATGATGTAGTGGATCGACGTGCCGCCGATCGTCACGCCGAGGCCCGCGAACACAGCCTTGCCGTGATGGCGCAGCACGTCCGCGAGCGGCAGCGACGCGACCGGCTCGTCGTGCGTGGCGGCGTGCGCGGCAGCCGGCACTTCATCGACGGTCTTGCGCAGCCAGTAGCCGAGCGGTACGAACAGCGTGCCGATGATGAACGGCACGCGCCAGCCCCAGCTTTCGAGCTGCGCGGCATTGAGCGTCGACGTGAGCGCGACGCCGGTCAGCGCGCCGGCGAGCGCGGCGAGCCCCTGGCTCGAGAACTGGAACGACGCGTAGAAGCCGCGGCGGTGCTGCGGTGCCTGTTCGAGCAGCAGCGTCGTCGACGCGCCGACTTCGCCGCCCGATGCGAACCCCTGCAGCAGGCGTGCGAGCACGAGCAGCAGCGGCGCGGCGATGCCGATCTGCGCGAAGGTCGGCGCGACCGCGATCGTCGCGGTGCCGAGCGCCATCAGCAAGAGCGTCAGGATCATCGCCTTCTTGCGGCCGGCGCGGTCGGCATACATGCCGATCACGAGGCCGCCGAGCGGACGCGTGACGAAGCCGACGCCGAAGCTCGCGACCGCGAGCATCAGCTGCCCGAACGACGAGTGGACCGGAAAGAACAGCTTGCCGATCAGGATTGCGAAGAAGCTGTAGACCGTGAAGTCGTAGAACTCGAGCGCGTTGCCGACTGCGGCGGCCGCGATCAGGCGGCGTTTCTTCGCGGCGGCGCGGGCATCGGCCGGCGAGCCGGCGAACGGAAGGGCGGACGTTTCCATGGGGTTCCCCTGCTAAAGCGCGGAACTGCGTGATGAAGGGCCGTCAGGCCGCGAGCCAGGCTTCGGCGACGCGGACCCAGTAGCTCGCGCCGATCGCGAGGATGTCGTCGTTGAAGTCGTAGCCGGGGTTGTGCACCATGCAGCCGCCCTTGCTGCCGATCCCGTTGCCGATGAACGCATAGCAGCCGGGGCGCGCCTCGAGCATGAACGCGAAGTCCTCGCTGCCCATCAGCGGCGCGGCCTCGGTCTCGACACGCTCGGCGCCGAGCATCCGGCGCGCGATGTCGGCTGCAAACGCGGTGGGTTCGGGATGGTTGACGAGCACCGGGTAGCCGTAGTCGTAATCCACTTCCGCGGTGAGGCCGAAGCTTTCCGCCTGGCCCTTCGCGAGCGCTTCGATGCGGCGGGCGAGCAGCGCGCGCACGTCGGCGTTCAGCGCGCGCACCGACAGCTTCATCACGACGGTTTCGGGAATGATGTTGAAGGTCTCGCCGGCCTGCACGCTGCCGACCGTGATCACGGCCGCATGCTGCGCATCGACCTCGCGCGCGACGATCGTCTGCAGCGCGACCATGATGCTGCCCGCGGCCGACATCGGATCGCGTGCGAAGTGCGGCATCGCCCCATGACCGCCGACGCCGCGCAGCGTGATCGTCACACGGTCGGCCGACGCCATCGCGGCGCCGGTGCGGAATGCCATGTCGCCGGCGGCCCGGCCCGGCATGTTGTGGATCGCGAAGATCGCATCGCACGGGAAGCGGTCGAACAGGCCGTCGGCCATCATCGATTTCGCGCCACCGAAGTTTTCCTCGGCTGGCTGGAAGATCAGGTTCAGCGTGCCGGAGAACTGGCGCGTCGCGGCGAGGTGGCGCGCCGCGCACAGCAGCATCGCGGTGTGGCCGTCGTGGCCGCATGCATGCATCTTGTTCGCATGGCGGCTCGCGTAGGGCAGGCCGGTGGCCTCGGCGAGCGGCAGCGCGTCCATGTCGGCGCGCAGGCCGACGGTGCGTGTGCCTTGTCCTTCGCGCAGCACGCCGACGACGCCCGTCTTGCCTATGCCGCGATGCACTTCGTAGCCCCAGCCGGTGAGCAGTTCCGCGACGAGATCGCTCGTCAGCGTTTCCTCGAACGCGAGTTCCGGGTGCGCATGGATGCGGCGGCGCACTTCGATGAGGTCCGGGGCGATCGCGGCGATGCCGGGGATGACGGGGTTCGCGGCTTGCAGCATGGTGTCTCCTGTGGGGCCGGTGGACGTTTGACGCGCATATGACGGTAAAGGATATAAATTTCTTTTGCGCACCAGAAGCTGCTAAATTGCTTTGGTGCACACCACCGGTTGCCGCTCGGGAATACCCTGAGCCTGCATGCGCCGCGCTGCACGGGGGTTTCCACGAATCACGCATGCCGCCATGAAATACCATCAGTTGAAAGCGTTCGTCACCGTCGCGGACGAAGGGAGCATCCGAGCGGCCGCGCGGCGCCTGAACGTGTCGCCGGCGGCGTTGACGAAGGCGGTCAAGGAACTGGAGATCGCGCTCGGCGTGTCGCTCGTCGTGCGCACCGCGCGCGGCGTGCAGCTCACGGCGTTCGGCCAGCAGTTGCAGGTGCGCGCGCGGCTGATCGTCGCCGAGATGCAGCGTGCGCGCGACGACATCGAGCAGGCGCAGGGTGCGATGACGGGCTCGGTCGCGGCGGCGATCACGCCGGCCGCCGCGGTGACGATCCTGCCCGATGCGTTTCGCGCGTTCCGGCGGCGCTTTCCGGTCGCGCGCGTCAATCTGATCGAAGGGTTTCCGGGCGTCGCGCTGCCGCGGCTGCACGACGGATCCCTCGATTTCGCGGTGGCCGTCGTCGTGCCCGAACTGCTGGCGGCCGAGTTCGATCACGCGGAACTCTATGCGAGCCGATCATTGATCGTCGCGCGCAAGGGGCATCCGCTCGCGTCGGCCACGTCGCTCGCCGATCTCGTCGAGGCCGACTGGCTGATGAATCCGTCGCCGGAAAGCTCGACCCAGGTGCTGTTCAACACGTTCATCGCATACGGGCTGCCGGTGCCGCAGCGGGTCGTCGAATGCCCGAGCTTCGGCCTCGCGCACAGCCTGATGACGGGCTGCGACCTGATCGCGTCGATGCCCGAACAGCTGCTGCAAGGGGAGTGGGCGCGCGACCAGCTCGTGGTGCTGCCGATCCGCGAGCGGCTGCCCGGCGTGTCCGTGCAGGTCGTCACGCGCCGCGACAGTCCGCTCACGCCGGCTGCGGCAATGCTGCTCGACTGCCTGCGCGATTCCGCGCGACGCAAGGGGCTCCGTTGAGCATGCTCCATGCGGGCCACACAATGCATCGAATAGTGATCCTGATTATCGGTCGCGCGCCTGCGATCGGCCCCGCTTGCGGCACGCCCGCCGCGAGCCGGTATCATAGCGGCCGGCCTGCCGCCCCGGCCGGCTTCCGACAACACGCCATCCGGCATCCAGCAATCAGAGGCATCACATGACCAGTGCAACCCAATTCGACAACGTATCGGTCGTCAAGCGCGCGAACGTCTATTTCGACGGCAAGTGCGTGTCGCATACCGTGCTCTTCCCGGACGGCACGCGCAAGACGCTCGGCGTGATCCTGCCGTGCGCGCTCAACTTCGGCACGGACGCGCCCGAATTGATGGAAGTGCAGGCCGGCAAGTGCCGTGTGAAGCTCGACGGCAGCAGCGACTGGCAGACCTACGGCGCCGGCGAATCGTTCTCTGTGCCGGGCAAGAGCCGCTTCGACATCGAAGCGCTCGAGACGCTCGACTACGTCTGCAGCTACCTGTAAGCGCGCAAGCACGGTCGCGACGCGTGCGTGCGGCCCGTGCGCCCAAACAAAAAAGCCCCGCCTAGGCGGGGCTTGTCGCATGCGGACGGCGCAACGCCGTCCGGCGCGGGGCTTACAGGCAGGCGCTGATGTCGCCGGCGGCAGCTGCGTCGCCGCGCACGCCGACCCACGTCTTCGCGTTCGGCTTCGACGACGGGCGAACCATCGCGGCCACGCCGTTCGGCGGCTGCTGGCCCGGTGCGTAGACATCGGTCGCGAGGCCGTTCGCGAGCACGTTCTGCGAGATCACCTGCTGTTGCGACTTGTCGGCCCAGGTCTTGGCGATGCACGCCGAGACGTCCGGGGCGGCCTTCTGGCTTTGTCCCACGTTCTGCACGGCCGGATCGGCCGCGTGAGCAGAAATTGCCACGGTCAATGCGATGAGCGGTAAGTATTTCACGTTCACGTTTTATCTCCCTCGAGTCGTGATTGATTGAGTGGGATGCGCAGCAGAACTGCGTGCCTGTGAGATTGCATCGGACAAATGCGGTTCCGGCGATTCCGAAACAAGTTGTTAACGCGCTTGCCAAACGGCACTCCGGATGCAATGCGTTCTGTCGCGCGGCGGCATGCGTCGTGCGCGGTCCGTGTGGAGACGCGACAACGACGTCATGCGTCGTGAGGTCGGCTCGCTGCCCTGAGGTGTGGCGGATTGACGGCCGCGGCGTGCTGCATGTGTCTGCATGTCGCGCCGCGACGCTTCTTTATTGGATGACGATGTGGAACGGCTGAATGATGGCCCCGTCGCATGAGTACCATGATGACAAACTTTCGTCCGATCGATTGTCAACGAAGTTTAAACGCCGGACGCGGCGGCGCGCGCGGTGCGTATCAGCCGGCCTTGCGCATACCTGCGTCGCGCAGGTTGACGGGTACGACCGGACGGAAGCGTTCGCGCTTCTGTTCGTCGTCGAAGTGCTGGAGCGCGGGCTTGATCAAGTCGCTGCGCGACACGATGCCGATGATGCGCAGCGATTGCGGATCGTTGACGACCGGCAGGCGTTCAAGGCCGAGCATCGCGAGCCGCGATGCGACCACGCGGCACGTTTCGTGCGCCTGCGCGACGGCCGGCACATTCTCGGCGAACGCGTTCGCGAGCACCGCGCCGGGACCGGCCTGCGCGCGCTGCGCGTCGAGCGTCGCGCGATCGACGATGCCGAGCAGGCGGCCGTTCTGCACGACCGGGTATGCACGGTGTGTCTGCTTTACGCCGAAGTACTGCGACTCGACCGCGTCGAGCGTCATGGCCCCGTTGATCGCGACGAGCGCGTCGGCCGAGGTCATCACTTCGGCCACGTCATGGCGTTCGAGCGGATCGACGCCGTATTCGCGGTAGATGTGATACCCGCGGCGCGCGATCTTTTCCGTCATGATCGAACGCTTCATCACGACGGTCGCGAAGCCGTGCGCGACGAGCGTCGCGGCGAGCAGCGGCAGCAGTGCGTTCGCGTCGTGCGTGAGGCCGAACGCGAATACGATCGCGGTCAGCGGCGCGCCGAGCGTCGCGCCGAGCGTCGCGGCCATGCAGACGAGCGGCCAGAGCGCCGGATCGCCGCCGGGCAGCACCGGCGACAGCACGGTGCCGAGGCCGGCGCCGAGCATCAGCAGCGGGGCCAGCACGCCTCCCGACGTGCCGGAGCCGAGCGCGATTACCCACATCACGGCCTTCACGATCAGCAGCGCGAGCGCGATCTTCAGCGCGATATGCTGGTGCAGCAGGTCGCCGATCACGTCGTAGCCGACGCCGAGTGCGCGCGGCTCGAGCCAGCCGCCGATGCCGATCACGATCGCGCCGAGCGCCGGCCACCACATCCAGTGCACAGGCAGCTTTGCGAAGGCGTCCTCGACGCGGTACAGCGCGGCCGACAGGCCGCACGCGAGCATGCCCGACAGCAGGCCCGCGACGATGCACGACAGCAGAGCGACGGGCGTCGGCGATGCGGTGGCCAGCGGAAACAGCGGGCCGACACCGAAGAACACGGCGCGGGCGAAACCGGCCACCGCGCACGCGAGCGCGACCGGCAGGAAACTGCGCGGACGCCATTCGAACAGCAGCAGTTCGACCGCGAGCAGCACGGCGGCGACCGGCGTGCCGAACACGGCGGTCATGCCGGCGGCCGCGCCCGCGACGAGCAGCGTCTTGCGTTCGGCCGCGGTCACGTGCACGCATTGCGCGATCAGCGAGCCGAGCGCGCCGCCCGTCATGATAATCGGGCCCTCGGCACCGAACGGGCCGCCGCTTCCGATCACGACGCCGGACGACAGCGGCTTGAGGATCGCAACCTTCGGCGACATGCGGCTCTTGCCGAACAGGATCGCCTCGATCGCTTCGGGAATGCCGTGGCCGCGGATCTTCTCCGAACCGAAACGCGCCATCAACCCGACGATCAGCCCGCCGATCACCGGCACGACGATCACCCACGCGCCGAGCGTGTTGTGGGCGGGCGAGCGGTCGGCGAACGAGAACTGCTGGAAGAAGAACAGGTTCGTGAACAGGTGGATCAGGCTCAACAGCACGAACGCCGCCAGCGTGCTGAGCACGCCGATCCCGGCAGCCAGCAATGCTATTCTGGGCAGGCGTTCGTTGGTCGAGAAATCGCGTTTGTGTGGTGCGTTCATCGGAGCAGGGAAAGGTTGGTCAAGCCTGGGTCAATAATCGATCTGCGGAACCTGGAACGTGCCCTTGAGCGATTTCAGTTCCGTGCGGTGCATGGCCGCGAGGCGGGCGAGCAGCGTTTCGCCGGCTTCCTCGAGGTGGACCTCGACCTGCCGGCGGTCCGCTTCGCTCGTCTTGCGCTTCACGAGCCCGAGCGCCTCGCAGCGCGTCACCAGCGCGACGACGCCGTGATGCTGCGCCTGCAGGCGTTCGGCGAGTTCGCCGATGGTGGCCCATTCGCGATGCGGGTAGCCCTTGATGTGCAGCAGCAGCAGGTATTGCAGCGGCGTCACGCCTTCGCTTTGCGCGGCGCGTTCGGAGAAGCGCTCGAAGCGGCGCATCTGGTAGCGGAACTCGGACAGTTGCTGGAAATCGGCTTTGGTCAGGGAGCGTCGGGTATCGGTCATTGCGGTCGGTCGGGCAGGGGTTTCGGTAACGTGAAATATATCACAATATGATATAAATGGACGATTTTCAGCGGAATGGAGCACATTCCGTTGTTCGTCGGCGTTACGCGGCCTCGAGCATCCGCGTCTGCTGGTACAGGCCCGTGACGAGATCCGTCTGCGTAATGATGCCGACGAGCCGTCGCGATGCGTCGACGACCGGGATGTGGTGGTGGCCCGAATGTGTAAACAGCGGCACCAGTGCGGTGATCGGCATGGTCTGCGGCACGGACGCGACGTCGCGGGTCATCACTGTCGCGACGCTGGGTGGCTGGCCGCCGAACGACTGCGGCAGCCGCGCGGCCAGCTGCTGCCACAGCGGAGCGGGGCGGTGCAGCTGGCGCGTGAGGTCGGCGCGCGTGACGATGCCGATCAGGCGATCGTCGCCGTCCACGACGGGCAGTGCCTTCACGCGATGGCGGTCGAGCAGCGTCAGCGCCGCCGTCACCGACGTCGACGGGGCGACTTCGATCGCGTTCTTCGTCATCAGGTCGGCGCACGTGAGCTGGCTGAACGTGCGCGCATACGCTTGCATCTCGGTTTCGCGCAGCAGCATCTCGAGGTCGTCCGGATCGACGTCGAGCCATTCGCCGCGGCGCTTCAGCACGGCGTCGAGATCGGCGCGCGTGAAGCCGCCGCGTGCCGGCGCGGCGTTGGCGCCTTGCGGCTTCGCGTCGGGACGCACGCCGCCGTGCGGGTAGCGGTGGCCTGTCAGCGCGTGGTACACGAGCGCGGCCGACAGCAGGATCGCCGATTGCAGGGCGATCGGCTCGACCACGAAGCCGAAGCCGAGCGAGTGGATCGCGGAGCCGCCGAGCACGGCCGTCAGCGCGACCGCGCCCGACGGCGGGTGCACGCAGCGCAGGACGAACATGCCGCCGATCGCGAGGGCGACCGCAACCGCGGCGGCCGTGATCGGATCGGCGATCGACTGCGCGCATGCGACGCCGACGGTCGCCGCCACCAGATTGCCGCCGATGATCGACCACGGCTGCGCGAGCGGACTCGCGGGCACCGCGAACAGCAGCACCGCCGACGCCCCCATCGGCGCGACGAGCAGCGGCACGAGGCCCGGCACGCCGGGCAGCAGCCGCATCGTGACGCCGACCGTCGCGATGCCGACGAGCGCGCCCGTGCACGAGCGCATGCGCTCGCGCCAGCCGAGCGTCATCGGATGGGGAATGAAGCTGTGCAGCCATTGGCGGAATGTGCGGCGCGACGGGGAGGAGCCTGACGACATGGACGATAAGCGGTAAAAATGACGACGCGGATGACGCAGCGCAAGGAAGGCGCAGATTATATCGCATTGTGATATAAATTGTCGCGCTGCATCAAGACGTTGCAGGCGCGCGACGCGTCCGTCTTGCAAAAACCTTTCATCTGATGAAAGCTTGGCGACGCTGCAACCGCGCAAATTTGTCTGCGGCGGCGTACAATTCGGGCCACCGAATCCCCCGATATGCCCCAACCACGCACGCGATGCCCGCTCTCCCGCCCGTTCCCCGGCATGGCGATCGCTTGCGCATCGTTCGCGCGCACGCCCCGATTCCCGTCTGACGCGAGCGCCGCCGACGTTTTCCCACCGACACTCCCCAAGCCAATTCAATGGACATGCTCGAAAACATGCGCCTGTTCGTGCGCGTTGTCGAAGCCGGCAGTTTCACCGCGGTCGCCAAAGAAATCGATGCGACCACCGCGCAGGTATCGCGCGCGGTGTCGAATCTCGAAGCTCACGTACAGACGCGGCTGCTGCATCGCACGACGCGCCATCTCGGCCTCACCGAAAGCGGCGAACGCTACTTCGAGCGTGCGAAATCGATCCTCGCCGAATTCGACTACGCGAACGCCGAGGCGCGCAACGCGCTGCTGCGGCCGAGCGGCAAGATGCGCATCCATGCGATGACGGGGCTCGGGCAGAGTCATGTCGTATCGTCGATCGTGCGCTACCAGGAAGACAACCCGGACGTTTCGATCGAGCTGACGCTCGCGCAGCGGATGCCGAACCTCGTCGAGGAAGGCTACGACGTGTCGATCGTGACCGCTTCGCAGCTGCCCGATTCCGGCTACGTCGCGCAGACTTGCGGAACGAGTTGCAGCGTGCTGGTGGCATCGCGCGAATACCTGGCGCGGCATGGCACGCCGACGACGCCCGATGATCTGCCGAACCACGTGTGCCTGCGCCTCGATACGCCCGCATCGCCGGCCAGTGAGTGGCGGCTCGAGCGTGGCGACGACGAGGATACGGTGTACGAGCTGCAGCCGGCACCGTTCCAGGTCAACGTACCGGATGCGCTGTGCGTCGCCGTGCGGGCCGGGCGCGGCATCGCGTGCGTCGCGCTGTACACCGTGCTCGACGACATCCGCGAAGGGCGGCTGATTCGCGTGCTGCCCGATTACCGGCTGCAGACGGTCAGCGTGTATGCCGTCTATGCGACACGCCGCTATCTCGACGCGAAGATCCGCACCTTCCTCGACCACCTGCGCACGACGCTCACGCCCGCGCTGGAGAACGATCTGCGCGAACTCGACCGGCTCGCGGTCGAGCCGGCGCCGGGCAGCCGCCAGCGCGCGTGATGCTGTCGCCGTTCGCTCGCCCGGCGGCGCCGGGCGTCATGCGTGCGGCGTGACCCGAATCCGTTCGAAGCGGCCGGCGAGCCACGCGTAGGCGGCGATGCCGATCAGCCCGTGTGCTGCGACGAACCACAGCGCGCCCGCGAACGAGCCCGTGTGCGCGACGAAATAGCCGATCGCGAGCGGCGTGACGATCCCCGCGATGTTGCCGAGGCCGTTGAACACGCCACCGCTCAGGCCGACCATGCCTTCCGGCGCGGTATCGGCAAGCACGGCCCAGCCGACCGCCGCGAGGCCCTTGCCGAAGAACGCGATCGTCATCAGCGCGATCACGACGGTGTTCGACGACGCGCCGTTCGCGAGCACGAGCAGCGTCGCCATCGCCATCCCCGCGACGAACGGCGTCTTGCGTGCGCGTGACGGATGCACGCCGCGCCGGATCAGCCAGTCCGACAGCACGCCGCCGAGCACACCGCCGGTGAAGCCGCAGAGCGCCGGCAGCGCGGCGACCCAGCCGGCCTCCATGATCGTCATTCCGCGTCCCTTGATCAGGTAGATCGGGAACCACGTGATGAAGAAATAGGTGAGCGCCGTGATGGCGTACTGGCCGACATAGATCGCCCACAGGTTCCGGTGGCGGAACAGCTGCGATGCGTCGCGCCACGATACGCGCTGCCGGTGCCTAACGCGGTTCGCCTCGAGATCGACGAGCGCGCCGCGTTGGCGCAGGTCGTCGCGCTCGGCGTCGCTCACGCGCGGATGGCGGTGCGGCTCGCGATACCACGCGAACCAGAGCGCCGACAGCGCGACGCCGAGCATCCCCATCCACAGGAACACGTGTTCCCAGCCGAGCGCGTGCGTCAGCCACGCCATCGCGGGCGCGAACAGCACGACGGCCATGTACTGCGCGGAATTGAACAGTGCCGATGCGGTGCCGCGCTCGGCAGTCGGGAACCAGCACGCGACGATCCGCGAATTGGCCGGGAACGCTGGCGATTCGACCAGGCCGAGCATGAAGCGCATCGCGAACAGCGCGAACGTCGCGGCGGCCCCCTGCACGGCAAACCAGCCGACCGTGCCCTGCAGCATCGTGAAGACCGACCACAGCAGCAGGCTCAGGCCGTACACGCGGCGCGCGCCGAAGCGGTCGAGCAGCCAGCCGCCCGGAATCTGGCCGATCGCATAGGCCCACGCGAACGCGGAAAAGACGATACCGAGCTGCACGGGCGTCAGCCCGAGGTCGTGCGCGACGCCGGTGCCGGCGATGGACATCGTCGCGCGATCCGCATAGTTGACGACGGTGACGGCGAAGATCAGCGCGAGGACCGTGTAACGGACGCGGCCGATCGTGCGCGACGCGGTGGATGAAGCGGGCGACGCGGCGACGGCGGCGCTGCCGCTGGATCGATTGGGCATGCGAGTCTCCTGGCCTTCGTCGTGCGAAGGTGATTGGTTTGGTGTCGTGGTCGGGGAAAGCGGGCGGCGCTCAGTTCGTGACGCTGGTCGGCGGGCGCTGGCCCGCGAAGCACGCGGCGAGGTTGGCGAGCACGATCCGGCCCATGGCGTCGCGCGTCTCGTGCGTGGCGCTCGCGCGGTGCGGCTGTACGACGACGCGTTCGAGTTCGAGCAGCGCGGCCGGCACGCGCGGTTCGTCCGCGAACACGTCGAGGCCCGCGCCGGCGATCGTGCCGTCCGCGAGCGCGCGCACGAGCGCGGCTTCGTCGACGAGCTTGCCGCGCGCGACATTGATCAGGAATCCTTGGTGGCCAAGCGCGGCGAGCACGTCGGCCGTCACGAGCACGTTGCCGTGATCGGCGGATGCCGCGAGCACGAGCACGTCGCTGTCGCGCGCGAGCGCGACCAGGTCGGGCACGTAGCGGTAGCCGCTATCGCGATGTTCGCGCGGCCCGAAGTAGCTGACCGGCATCCGGAACGCCTGCGCGCGCTGCGCGATCGCGCGTCCGACGCGGCCGAGGCCGACGATGCCGAGCCGCTTGCCCGTCACCTGCGTCGCGAGCGGCTGCGCAGCCTTGCCCCAGCGGCCGGCGCGCACGATGCGCTCGCCGGCGCCGAGGTCGCGCAGCGTCATCAGGATCAGCCCCATCGCCATGTCGGCGACGTCATCGGTCAGCACGTCGGGTGTCGTCGTCACGTGAATGCCGCGTGCGCGGGCGCGGTCGAGATCGACTGCGTCGGTGCCGATGCCGTTGATCGCGACGATTTCGAGCGCGCTCAGCCGGTCCATCAACGCGGCGGACAACCCGTTCGCGCCTCCCGTGACGACGCCGCGGATGCGCGACGCGACGCGGTCGAGCAGCGCGTCCGGCTGGTCGGCAGCGTACAGGCGATGCACCGCGTAGCGGGCGGACAGTTCGGCGTCGATGGTGTCGGGAAGCGGCTGGGTGAGCAGGATGTCGATGGTCATGAAGGTCTCGGTCGTCGTGCGCGGCACGGGCCGCGCATCAGGTGCAACCGAGTATAGGAACCGTATCGATATCGGTCTAACATCAAGAGACTATTGATTGATTCACGATTTGAATGATTGAACTGAACCAGCTTCGTTGCTTCGTCGCCGTGGCCGAGGAACTGCATTTCGGCCGTGCGGCCAAGCGGCTCTTCATGACGCAGCCGCCGCTCAGCAGGCAGATCCAGTTGCTCGAACATGCGCTCGGCATCGCGCTGCTCGAACGCAGCAGTCGGCAGGTCAGGCTGACCGCGGCCGGCGAGCGCTTCCTGCGCGATGCGCGGCACATCCTCGAGTTTTCCGCGCGGGCCGAGCAGGCTGCGCAGCGCGTCGCGCACGGCGGGGCTGGCCGCATCACGCTCGGCTTCACGGCCGTCAGCGCGTACCGAATGATTCCGGCGCTGCTCGCGCATGCGGCGCACGCGCTGCCGGACGTCGACGTCGAACTGCGCGAAATGGTGTCGACCGTGCAGATCGACGCGCTCGCGTCGCGCATGCTCGATGCGGGCTTCGTGCGCCAGCGCGCGGCGCGCCATCCGCTCGAATACCGGCTCGTGCAGCGTGAGCCGATGCTCGTCGCGGTCGCGCAGGGCACGCCGCTGGCGGCGTACGAGCGGATCGGCCCGGACGAACTGGACCGGCAGCCGTTCATCGCGTATTCGCCGAACGAGGGCAAGTACTTCCACGACATGATCTCGGGGATGTTCGCCAGCGCGGGGCGCTTGCCGAACTACCTGCATTACGTCGGGCAGACGCATACGATCCTCGGCCTGGTGCGCGCCGGGCTGGGTGCCGCGCTGGTGCCGGCTTCGGCGCGCGAGCTGCATGTCGACGGTGTGGTGTTCCGGCCGCTCGCGGGCGTCGACGTGGCCGCAGAGCTGTATCTCGCGTGGCGCGCGGACAACGACAATCCGGCGCTGCCGCTGTTCAACGCGATGGTCGGGCAGTTTCTGACGGAAGGGGCGGACGGCGTCGTCGTTTAGAAAAAGTCAGTTGTCTGACGATATCCGCCGGCACGCCTGACGCACGCCAGGGGCCCGAGAGACCGTAATGCGCCGGCTACGTGTGACGCTCCGGCCCGAAATCGCCACCAGCAATCCCGGTTTTTTCATGCCCATCACGGGAAAACCCGCATTTCGCCCTCATCGGTCGTCGTATTACTGTATCGATACACTAAATCGATACAGCCGCGTCGGAAGACGCGATTGAAAAGGAGACGGCCATGAGTACCTTCACCCGGCGGCGCTTTCTGCAAACGGCGTCCGCCGCCACGCTCGCGGTCGCGGGCGGCTTGCCGGAAATCGGCCGCGCGGCGCAGACCGTGACGCTGCGCTGCTCGTCGTCGATGCCGGCCGACCAGAACGCCGCGCACTACGTGTGGTACGAGCGCCTCGCGGCGAACCTGAAGGCGAGCGTCGGCGACGCGATTCGGGTCGACTACTTTCCGAACAGCCAGCTCGGCAAGGAGAGCGACGTCGCGCAGCAGGTGAAGATCGGCGCGATCGACATGATGATCGCGGGCTCGTCGATCTGGGCCACGGTCGCGCCGGAGCTCGGCATGCTCGATCTCGGCTACCTGTTCGATAGTTATGCGCACGTCGCGAAGGTGCTCGACGGCCAGGTCGGCACCAGCCTGAACGCGCTGCTGCAAAAGCGCGCGGGCTGCTCCGTGCTGACCTGGGGCTCGCACTTCGGCGGGCGCTGTGTGTTCACGAAGCAGCCGGTGACTGCGCTGCAGGGCGTGAAGGGCACGAAGCTGCGCGTGTTGCCGACGCCGGCATTCATGGACACCTTCAGGGTGATGGGCGCGGTGCCGACGCCGATTCCGTTCGGCGAGCTCTACATGGCCGTGCAGACGGGCGTCGTCGACGGGCTCGAGCACGATCCGGCCACCGTGCTCGCGAGCCGCTTCGACGAGGTCGTCAAGTCTTGCTGGCAATCGCACCACGTGTTCGCGGCGATGACCGTCGTGATGGGGCGGCGCGCGCTCGAGCGGATTCCGGCAAACCTGCGCCCGGCGTTCGACCGCGCGGTGGCCGACGCGACCGCGCAGCAGCGCGCGATCGCGACGCAGAAGGCCGTGCAGGCGGAGGCAGCGCTGAAGCAGCACGGGATGACGTTTCATCCGATGGCGGATGCCGAGCGCACGGCGCTGCGGCAGGCGATGCACGACCGCCTCTACATGGCATTCGCGAAGCAGTATCCGGCGACCGCGCCGCTGTTTCCGGCGATTGCCGCCGCGCGGGGTTGAGCGATGGATACAGGTTCCGTTTCGAGCGTCGCGCCGGCCGTCGACCCAGGGCGCCCCGTGCGCGCCGCCCGCGCGCTGGATGCGGCGATGCGCTGGATCGAATACGTGTCGGCCGCCGTGCTGGCCGTCGACGTGCTGGTCGTGTTCGTGTCGGTCGTCTTCCGCTATTTCCTGCACGATCCGGTCGACTGGGCCGAGGAGGTCGCGAGCGCGCTGATGATCGTGCTGGTGTTCTTCGGCGCGGCGACGGTGCTCGGCCGCAGTCAGCACGTCGGCATCGACCTGTTCCGCGGCTGGCTGCCGGCACGCTGGCAGGGCGCGCTCGTGCAGATCGGGCACTGGATCGTCGCGGCGGTGTCGCTGAACCTGCTGGCGTCGTCGTGGCAGTTGCTCGGCGACTCGTACGATCAGTTGACGACCGGCGGCCTGCCGGGATGGATCAACGTGTATCCGATGATGTTCGGCGCGCTGTTCATGAGTGTGTTCGCGCTCGCGAACGCACTGAACGCGCCGCGCCGTCGCGTGCTCGGCACGCTTGCGTGCTGCGCCGTGCTCGCAGGCGCCGTGTACGGCTGGAACGCGCTGCGGCCCGAGCACGCGATCGCGCCGGGGGCGCTGCTGATCGCCGGCTTCGTCGGCGGGCTCGTGCTGGGCGTGCCGATCGGCTTCGTGCTCGCGTTCTCGGTGCTGCTTTACTTCCTCGCCGATCCGACGCTGCCGTTGCTCGTCTACTCGCAGCAGGTGATGGCAGGTGCCGATCACTTCGTGCTGCTCGCCGTGCCGTTCTTCGTGCTGGCCGGCTTGCTGATGGAGTCGAACGGGATGTCCGCGCGGCTCGTCGAGTTGTTGCTGCGGATCTTCGGGCGCGTGCGCGGCGGGCTCGGGCTGATCGTGATCTTCGCGACGGCGTGCTTTTCCGGCGTGTCGGGTTCGAAGCTGGCCGATATCGCGGCGGTGGGCGGCGTCGTGATGCCGGCCGTGCGCCGCGCGCGGCAGGATCCCGACGAAACCGCGGCGCTGCTTGCGTGCAGCGCGGTGATGGCGGAGACGATTCCGCCGTGCGTGAACATGATCATCATGGGCTTCGTCGCGAACATCTCGATCGCGGGGCTGTTCGTCGCGGGGATCGTGCCGGCGGCCGTGCTCGCCGCGTCGCTGGCGGTCGTGACCGTGATCTGCGGACGCCGGATCGACATCGACGCGGTGTTCGTCGAACGCCGCGCGTGGCTGCCGCTCGCGGGCGGCGCGCTCGTCGCGCTGATCATGGTCGCGATGATCGGCAAGGGCGTGACGTCGGGCATCGCGACGTCGACGGAAGTGTCGGCGTTCGCGGTGGTCTATGCGCTGGTGGTCGGCTGGGCGGCGTTCCGCGAACTGACCTGGCGCTCGGTCGGCCGCGTGTTCGTGCGTGCGGCGTCGATGGCGAGCGGTATCCTGTTCATCGTCGCGGCGGCATCGAGCGTGTCGTTCGCGTTGTCGATCGAGCAGATTCCCGCGCTCGTCTCGGGCACAATGACAGCGTTTGCCCATCAGTACGGCTCGACGGCGTTCCTGTTGCTGGCGGCGCTGCTGATGATCGTGTTCGGCGCCGTGCTCGAAGGCGCGCCCGCGCTGATCATCTTCGGGCCGCTGCTCGCGCCGATCGCGCTGCAGCTCGGCATCAACCCGCTGCATTTCGGTACGGTCGTGGTGGTGGCGATGGGGCTCGGATTGTTCGCGCCGCCCGTCGGGCTCGGGCTGTTCACGACCTGCGCGATCACGGGGACCGAGGTCGCACGCGTGGCGCGGCCGATGGTGAAATACCTGCTGGTGCTGCTGGTCGCCCTCGTGGCGCTGATCTTCGCACCGGCGTTTTCGTTGTGGCTGCCGGCCCGTTTCGGCCTGTAGCCCGTTCATTGCAAGACGACATGAGTACGATTCAGGACGTGGCCCGTCATGCGGCCGTTTCGGTCAGCACGGTTTCGAACGTGCTCAACGGCCGCACCGATCAGATGAAGCCGGAGACGCTCGAACGCGTGAAGGCGTCGATGGATGCGCTGCAGTACCGGCCGAGCACGCTGGCGCGCCAGCTCAAGACGGGACAGACGCCGCTCGTCGGGCTGCTGGTGCCGTCGATGGCGAATCCGATGTACGGCTACATCGCGCGCGAGATCGAGGCTTGCGCGCAGGAGCAGTATGGCCATCGCGTGCTGATCGGCAACACGTACCGCGACGCGGGCAAGGAGGCGTCGTTCTTCGACGACCTGTTCGCGCACGGCGTGCGGCGCGTGATCGTGATCTCGTCGCTTGCCGACGAAAGCCACCTCGAACGTGCGGCCGAACGCGGGATGACGGTCGTCAGCTACGACCGCCGCGCAACGCCCGGCGCACAATCGAAGGTCGATCACGTGACGGCCGACAACGAGGCGGCCGCGCGGCTCGCGACCGACTGCCTCGTCGCCGCGGGCCATACGCGGCTCGCATTCGCGACGGTGGCCGGCGTCACCGTGAGCCGCAGCGACAAGATTCGCGGCTTTCTCGCGGCAGCGCGCGACGCGGGCGCCGATGCGCAAGTGCTCGATGGCGGTCCGGCGAACGAATACGGCGACGCCGTGATCGTCGAGGTCGGGCGTGCGCTCGGCGCCGCGCTCGCGGCCGATCCTGCGCGGCCGACCGGCATCGTCGCGGTCAACGACCTGTTCGCGCTGGGCCTGATGGCCGGGCTGCGCGACGGCGGATTGCGCGTGCCGGACGATGTGTCGGTCGTCGGGATGGATGGCCACTTCCTGTCGGCGATCTCGTGGCCGGCGCTGACCACGGTGCAGCTGCCCGTCACGGACATGGCCGCGGAGATGGTGCGGCGCGTGATGCGGCACGACGGCGACCTGTCGGAGCCCGGGCAGTGCGTGTTCCCGGGCGTCACGCTCATCGAGCGCGCATCGGTCGCGCCGCCGCCGCCGCATGCGGTCGAATCGAACGGAGCCCCCGCATGACGCGCGTCTACGTGACCCATCCGTCCGGGATGCTCGATTACTACTTCGGTGCGAAGGCGCTGCGCGCGCTGCAGGCGTTCGCGGACGTCACGTGCAATCCGCTCGACCGTGAGCTCGGCACGGACGAGCTGATCGCCGCCGCCCAAGGATGCGATGCGATGATCGCGTACCGGCAGACGCCGGCGCCGCGCGCGCTGTTCGCGGAGCTGCCGGCGCTCGCCGCGTTCCTGCGCTGCGCGGTCGACATTCGTACCGTCGACGTCGACGCGGCGAGCGAATTCGGCGTGCTGGTCACGCAGGCGAGCCCCGGTTTCGGGCCGGCCGTCGCGGAGTGGGTGATCGGCGCGATGATCGACCTCGCGCGCGGGATCGGCGCCTATGCCGCTACGTACCACCGCGGCACGCCGCCGCTGCCGCGGATGGGCCGCGAATTGCGCGGCAGCACGCTGGGCGTGGTCGGCTATGGACAGATCGCGCGCCATCTCGCGCCGATCGCGACGGCGTTCGGGATGCGCGTGCTCGTGTGCGATCCGTACGTGCGGGTCGACACGCCGTCGATCGAACAGGTCGACCGCACGACCTTGCTGCGCGATGCGGACTACGTCGTGTGCCTCGCGCCGGCGACGCCCGCCACCGCGAACCTGTTCGACGCGGGCGCGTTCGCCGCGATGAAGCCGGGCGCGTGCTTCATCAATGCGTCGCGCGGCGAGCTCGTCGACGAGCAGGCGCTGGCCGACGCGCTCGACGGCGGCAGGCTGGCCGGTTGCGCGCTCGATGTCGGCCGGGCGACGGACCAGATGCCCACGCCCGAGCTCGCCGCGCATCCGCGCGTGATCGCCACGCCGCATATCGGCGGACTGACGCGGCCGGCGGTCGAGCACCAGGCAATGGAGACGGTCGAACAACTCGCCGCGCTGCTTGACGCACGCGTGCCGAACGGAGCGGTCAACGCCGCGCACGCGACGCGGCTCGCACGCTGGCGCTCGGTCGACGCATCCGCCGCGCCGGGCGCGCGATGACGCACGACCTGGCCGGTACACGGCCGTCGCCCGCATGCGATTGCCATATTCACATTTACGACGATGCGTATCCGCTCGCGCCGACGGCGACGTTCCGCCCGCCGCATGCGCCGGTGGACGCGTATCGCCGCGTGCAACGCGCGCTTGGCCTCGCGCGCGTGGTCGTCGTGCAGCCGACCGGTTATGGGTTCGACAACCGCTGCACGCTCGATGCGCTGGCCGCGCTCGGCCCGCAGGCGCGTGGCGTCGCGACGTTGCCGGTCGACGTGCCGGACGCTGAGCTCGAACGGCTGCACGCGGGAGGCATCCGCGGTGTGCGGTTCATGACGCTGTCGGGCGGCGTCGCGCGATGGGACGAGCTCGAGCGGATGGCCACGCGAATCGCGCCGCTCGGCTGGCACATCGACCTGCAGCTCGATGGCCGGACGCTGCCCGACGTCGAGGCGATGCTGACGTCCTTGCCGGCGCGTGTCGTCATCGATCACACGGGCAAGTTCCTGACGCCGGTGGCTCCGAGTGCGCCGGCGTTCGTCGCATTGCGGCGCCTGCTGGATCGCGGCCACGTTTGGGTGAAGCTGTCCGCGCCTTACGAGACTTCACGATCCGGTGCGCCCGGTTACGACGACGTCGCACGCCTTGCCGCCGTGCTCGCGCGCGAACATTCGGCGCGCTGCGTGTGGGGCAGCAACTGGCCGCATCCGAACGCGTCGCCGGTACCCGACGATGCGCACCTGCTCGGCTGGTTGCACGCCTGCGCGGCGGACGAGGCGGTCGGCCGCGCGATACTCGTCGACAATCCCGCGGTGCTGTACGGGTTCGATGCGGACACCTCGATCGGCGCCGCGACGTAAGATCCTGTCGGCCGGCCGCGGGCCGCGCTTCGATGCAAATCCATCCCGACCGCGCGCGATGCGTCGCGGCGTCGGCAACATCCTTACTGTTCGGAAAGCTGACGCGCCGCGCACGCTTTCGATCGCGAAAAGGCAACGCGCCGCCGTGCCGACCGCTTGACGCTGCATGCCGGTCGGCGCAGGATACGTGCGTGCATTTGGAGCGGGGCGCGCTGGCCGCGCGTTCCCGCATCAGCGACGCGCACAAGAACAACGATGAGCCTTCACGCACTCGTACCGGAATCCCGGCGCCGCAGCCGCCGACCCGCCACGATTTTCCCGACGCCCGTCGCGTCACGTATCCGTCATCCCGTTTCGTACCGTGCATCGGTACACTTTCCCGTCCGCGCGCTGGCCGCGACGATGAGCCGTGCCGATCGGCGCCGGCGCGTCGCGCGCCAGCCCGTCGCGCCCGAATACCGTATCGCGCATGACGCTTACACCGGCGTGTCGTGACGCCGCCGCCGCGCGTCCACGCATCGTGCCGTCAACCCTCCCGCGCGCGCGGCGGCACCGGAGTCCGAAGCATTTCGATTGAGCATGACGCATGCTTACGCACGCAGTTCAGTTCGAGGTTCAAGGAGAAAAACTCATGTCGCAGCTTTCGAATGAAGCAAACGGCAGTTCGGGGAGTGGCAAGGCAAAGCTGATCAAATGGGCGATCATCATCGCCGGCGTCGCGATCGCGGCACCGGCCGCGCTGTTCGTCCTGAAGGGGATGATCGCGCTGATCACGGCGGCCGTGATCGGCCTCGGGGCGATCTATCTCGCGCCTGTCGTCGCGATGAAGTTCGCGAACCAGAAGGTGAAGATGATCGTCGAGGAAGCGCAGTCGAATCCGATCGAGACGCTCATCAACCAGCTCGCGGAAAAGCGCCAGGCGGCGCAGAAATTCGCGGACAGCATCACCGCTTTCCGCACCGAAGTGAAGAACTTCGAAAACAAGACCGAGCTGTTCGAGAAGCAGTATCCGGACGACGCGCCACGCTTTCGCGCGCAGCTCGACACGATGAAGCAACTGCTTGCGTTTCGCGAAAGCCGCTACAAGCAGGTGCAGGCGGAACTGAAGAATTTCGCCTCCGCGATCGACCGCGCGAAGGCGATGTGGGACATGTCGCAGGCGGCCCAGCACATGAACAAGCTCGCGGGCCGGCAGACGGCCGATACGTTCGAGCAGATCAAGACCGACGTGGCCGTTGATTCGGTGATGCGCTCGGTGAACAAGGCATTTTCCGAAATGGAGACGTCGCTGCTGGACAATCCCGAGGTCAAGCAGGCGCAACAGCAGGCGGTGATGAACGGCACGCCCGTGCCCGGCCCCGACGCGGCACAGGCCGCTGCATTGCCGTCGAAACAACAATAACTTCCCGCAGGCACGCAACCATGAAAAAACTTCTCGGTGCAGTCGTGTTTCTGGTGGTGCTCGTCGGCGTATGGATCGTCCACCAGGGCGGCCTGTCGACACTGATTCCCGCGCACGATGCGGCGCCGGGCGCGACGTCCGCGCAGGCAGGCGACGCGGGCCAGCCCGCGCAGACGTCGACGTCCTCCAACGTGCTGCCGGCCGGCTTCACGCCGCAGACGAGCACGCTGAAATCGATCGCCGAAAACGGCGTCGTGCGCGTCTCGGTGCAGAACCCGAGCGAGCCGTTCTTCGGCGAGGACAAGGGCGCGCCGCACGGCTTCAACGTCGAATTCGCGCGGCTGCTGTTCTCGGATCCGTCGTTCTCGCACGGCGGCAAGCCGGTCGTCGTCGATACGCGTCACGAAGTCGACACGTATCCGGGCGTGCCGAAGCAGCTGCTCGACACCGATGCGAAGGGCAACCATGTCGTCGACGTCGCGATGGACGGGCTGACGTTCCCGGACAACACGCCGGCTGGCGTCGTCTACTCGGTGCCGTACGTCGATGATTTCGGCTATTCGCTGATCGTGCGGCAAGGCTCCGCGATCCGCTCGGCCGACGATCTGGCCGGCAAGACGGTCGGCATCCTGAAGGGCGACCCGGACGTGCGTGCATTCGTCACGCGCCAGTATCCGAACGTCCGGTTCGTCGAGGTCGACGATTCCGACCCGGCGTTCATCGCGAAGAGCCTCGACGGCCATGCGGTCGACGCGTTCATCTACGACTATCCGTTCGCGGTCAGCTCGATCAAGGGCACCGACCTGAAGTTCGCGGTGACCAAGCTCGACGGCTCGAACATCGCGTACAAGATCGGCGTGCGTGCCGACGACCAGGACCTGCTCATCTACCTGAACGCCGCGATCGCGAAGCTCAAGCAGTCGCCGCAGTATCTGGACCTGCTGCGCAAGTACTTCGTCAGCGACCAGACGATGACGACCGCGGCCGCGTCGGGCGAAAAGACGTACTTGGTGAAGGCGGGCGACACGCTGAACATGATCGCGGCGAGCAAGCTCGGCAGCGGCCAGCGCTATCGCGAGATCCAGCGCCGCAACAACCTCGCGAACCCGAACCTGATCCTGGCTGGCCAGCATCTCGTGATTCCGGCCCGGTAGGCGCGGCGTGGAGCGAAGAAGGTGAAGCGGGGAAGGTGAAGTACGGCGCGCGGCACGGCGGATCGTTTTCGCCGTGCCGCGCGCCGCTTTGCATCAGTGCGTGATCGACAGGAACAGGTAGGCTGCGAACAGCGACAAATGCACGACACCGTGCAGTACCGTCGTGCGTCCCTGGCTGAGCGTCAGCGTGCTGACCAGCAGCGTCAGGGACAGCAGCACGGTTTCCATCGCGCCGATGCCGAGTGTGAGCGGCTGGCCGACCCAGATGAACACGGCCGCGACGGTCGGAATCGTCAGCCCGATGCTCGCGAGTGCCGAGCCGAGCGCGAGGTTCATGCTGGTCTGCAGGCGATTCGCGCGCGCGGCGGTGACGGCCGCGAGCCCTTCGGGCAGCAGCACGAGCGCGGCGATCACGATGCCGACCGCCGCTTCCGGCGCGCCGAGCTTCATCACCGCATGCTCGACGGCCGGCGACAGCAGCTTGGCGAGCAGCACGACCGCGACGAGGCTCGCGAACAGCAGCACGAGGCTGGTCAGCGCGGTGCGGCCGCTCGGCGGCGCCGCGTGCACCGATTCGTTCGCGCTGTCGTGCTCGGTGAGGAAGTAGTCGCGGTGGCGCACGGTCTGCACGAACACGAATGCGCCGTACAGCACGAGCGACGACACGCCGGCGAACGCCAGCTGCGATTTCGAAAAGAACGGGCCCGGCGCGGCGTTCAGATAGTTCGGCATCACGAGCGACAGCACCGACAGCGACGCGAGCACCGCGAGCGCCTTGCTCGCGCCGCGCCCCTGGAAATCCTGTTCGCCGTGCTTCCACGCACCGACCAGCAGGCAGAGGCCGACGATGCCGTTGCAGATGATCATGACGGCGGCGAACACGGTGTCGCGCGCGAGGCCCGATTTCTCGGGGCCTGCGCCGAGCATCACCGACACGATCAGCGCGACTTCGATGACGGTCACGGCGACCGCGAGCACGAGCGTGCCGAACGGCTCGCCGACGCGGTGCGCGACGACTTCGGCATGGTGGACGGCGGCGAACACGGCGCCGGCGAGCGCGGCGGCGAACACGGCGATGACGAGGCCTTCGGCCGGCACGACGCGCGACAGCGCGAGTACCAGCCATGCGGCAAGCGGGGCCCAGAGGGTCCAGCGCGGGAGCTGGTTGGACGAGAGCGGCATGGACGGTTTCCTATGCGAGTGACGGCGCGCGACGCGCCGTCACGGGTTGACGAAGCCCGGCCGGATGATCCGCCGAACGAGGATGATGAAGCCGATGCGCGGCAGCACGGAACTGCGCTGCCACGGGTTCGCCGCCGTAAGGCGGCGAGGGGCGCGGGCGGGCGGAGGCCCGTCGCTGGATGAAACGGTTCGATGCGACCGAGTGCCGGAGGCGGTCACTCGCACGTGACGACAGGCATGCCGGGCGGTATTGAACCGACCCCGAAAGGGCGCGGACGATGGACGGCAACGTCGTGACACGCGGTTTCCCCCTGAAATCCGGCGAATTGTCGAATTTTATCAGGCGTTCGGGGGCACTATCTCATATTCGAACGCTTTCATTGACCTTTCGATTTGCAAAAAGTGCCCGGACCGTTCGATTTTTTGAGTTTTACAGTTTCCGTAACGGTCTCTTGCACGACAAATTCGGGCTCGCCCTGACATAAATCTACCGACCGGTCGGTTTATAATCGCTCGCACCTCCACTTCATGACGGATCGCAAGCGATGGCTGTTTCTTCTGCACATTCGGTGAATTCGGGCGCGCTGGCGCCGTCGGCGGTCGTCGGCGTGATCGGCGCGGGCGCGATGGGCGCGGGCATCGCGCAGGTTGCCGCGGCGGCCGGCCATGCGGTGCTGCTGTACGACCTGAACGAAGCCGCGTGCGACAAGGCGCTTGCCGGCATCCGCGCGCAGTTCGCGCGGCTCGCGGAGAAGGGCCGTCTCGAGCCGGCGCAAGCGGAGGCGGCCGGCAGCCGCATTCGCGCGGTGCGCGCGCTGGACGAGTTCGCCGGCGCGGCGCTGATCGTCGAGGCGGCGGCCGAGCGGCTCGACGTGAAGCGCGAGATATTCGCGACGCTCGAGCGCCATGTCGACGATCGCTGCGTGCTGGCGACCAACACGTCGTCGATCTCGATCACGTCGATCGCGGCCGGGCTGCGAGCGCCGCAACGCGTGGCCGGCCTGCATTTCTTCAATCCGGCGCCGCTGATGGCGCTCGTCGAGGTGGTCAGCGGGCTCGCGACCGCGCCGGAAGTCGCGCAGGTGCTGTACGACACCGCCGCCGCGTGGGGCAAGCGGCCGGTGCTGGCGAAGTCGACGCCGGGCTTCATCGTGAACCGCGTCGCGCGGCCGTATTACGCGGAGGCGCTGCGCGTGCTGAACGAGCAGGGCGGCACGCCGGCGTCGATCGATGCGGTGATGCGCGAAGCCGGCGGCTTCCGGATGGGGCCGTTCGAGCTGATGGACCTGATCGGCCACGACGTGAACTTCGCGGTGACCGAGTCCGTATTTCGCGCGTACTTCAATGACCCGCGCTACACGCCGTCGCTGATCCAGCAGGAGCTCGTGAACGCGGGCTTCCTCGGACGCAAGTCGGGGCGCGGCTTCTATTCATATGCCGACGGCGCGACGCCGCCCGCGCCCGAGCTGGAAGCGGCGCGCGACGCGCCGGCCGACGTCGCGCTGTTCGCGCAGGACGGCCCGGCCGCCGCGCTGCATGCACGCTTCGCTGAACGCATCGCGGGCGCGCGGCAGAGCGGCGCGCATGCCGACGAACTGCTGGCCGTGGCCGGCCGCGCGTCGATCGCGCTGACCGACGGCCGCACCGCGACCGCGCGCGCCGCGCAAACCGGCGTGGCCGATCTCGTGCTGGTCGATCTTGCCCGCGATTACGCGCAGGCCGGGCTCGTCGCGCTGACGCGCGCGCTCCAGTGCAGCGATGCGGCCTATGCGGACGCGGTCGGCCTGTTCCAGCAGGCGGGTTTTCGCGTCGTCGGCGTCGCGGACGTGCCGGGCATGGTCGCGATGCGCACCGTCGCGATGCTCGCGAACGAGGCGGCCGACACGGTGAACCAGGGCGTGTGCTCGCCCGCCGATCTCGATCTCGCGATGGAGAAGGGCGTGAACTACCCGTGCGGCCCGCTCGTGTGGGCCGATGCGATCGGCATCGGCCGCGTGCATCGCGTGCTGTCGAATCTCGCGGCGAGCTACGGCGAGGACCGCTATCGCGTGTCGCCACGCATCGCCATGCTGCACGCGGCCGGCCGCACGTTCCGGTCGTAGCCGCCGGCCCCGTTACCCCGAACACGATAACGACATCACTCCATTGGAGGAGCACCCCGATGACTCACCCGACGCATCCCGCCGCCGCCCTCGAGCCGATCGAGACCGCCAGCCGCGACGAACTGCACGCGCTGCAGCTCGAGCGCCTCAAGTGGTCGCTGCGCCACGCGTACGACAACGTCCCGCACTATCGCCGCACGTTCGATGCGGCGGGCGTGCATCCGGACGACCTGAAGTCGCTCGCCGATCTCGCGAAATTCCCGTTTTCGACCAAGAACGATTTGCGCGACAACTATCCGTTCGGGCTGTTCGCGGTGCCGCGCGAGCAGGTCGTGCGCGTGCACGCGTCGAGCGGCACGACGGGCAAGCCGACGGTGGTCGGCTACACCGCGCGCGACATCGATACCTGGGCGAACGTCACCGCGCGCTCGATCCGCGCGGCCGGTGGCCGCCCGGGCGACACGCTGCACAACGCGTTCGGCTACGGGCTCTTCACGGGCGGTCTCGGGATTCACTACGGCGCGGAACGGCTCGGCTGCATGGTCGTGCCGATGTCGGGCGGCCAGACCGAGAAGCAGGTGCAGCTGATCCGCGATTTCGAGCCGAAGATCATTCTCGTCACGCCGTCGTACATGCTGAACCTGATCGACGAGATGGTGCGGCAGGGGATGGACCCGGCCGAATCGTCGCTGAAGATCGGCATCTTCGGCGCCGAGCCGTGGACGCAGGCGCTGCGTGAGGAAGTGGAGACGCGCGTGGGCATCGACGCGCTGGACATCTACGGGCTGTCGGAAGTGATGGGCCCGGGCGTCGCATGCGAATGCGTGGAGACGAAGGACGGCCCGGTGATCTGGGAAGACCATTTCTATCCGGAGATCATCGATCCCGTCACCGGCGAAGTGCTGCCGGACGGCAGCCAGGGCGAGCTCGTGTTCACGTCGCTCACGAAGGAAGCGATGCCGGTGATCCGCTACCGCACGCGCGACCTCACCGCGCTGCTGCCGCCGACCGCGCGCACGATGCGCCGTCTCGCGAAGATCACCGGCCGCTCCGACGACATGCTGATCGTGCGCGGCGTGAACGTGTTCCCGAGCCAGATCGAGGAGATCGTCGTGGCGCTGCCGCAGCTGTCGGGCCAGTTCCAGATCACGCTGTCGCGCGACGGTCACATGGACCGGCTCGACCTCGCGGTCGAACTGCGCTCCGAAGCGGCCGCGTCGGTCACCGAAAGCGATCGCGCGGCGCTCGCGCGCGAGTTGCAGCACCGGATCAAGACGATGGTCGGTGTGTCGTCCGGCGTGACGGTGCTGGCGGCTGGCGGCATTCCCGCGAGCGCGACCGGCAAGGCCCGGCGCGTGATCGACCGCCGCCAGGCCGCGTAATTCGGATGTTTGCCGTTCTACCTGAGGAAACCTGTTCGATGGATGGATTGAAGACCCTGGCTGTCGCCGTCGATGCGCGCGGCATCGCGACCGTCGCGCTGCAGCGCGGTGACGTGCTCAACGCGTTCGACGAGACGATGATCGCCGAGCTGACCGACGCGTTCACGACGCTCGGCGGGCGCGACGACGTGCGCGCGATCGTGCTGCGCTCGGACGGCCGCGCGTTCTGCGCGGGTGCCGACCTGCAGTGGATGCAGCGCGCGAGCGCGAACGACGCGGCCGCGAACCTGCGCGACGCCGAGCGGTTCGCCGCGATGATGCGGGCGATCCGGCAGTGCCCGAAGCCGACGGTCGCGCGCGTGCAGGGCCACGCGTTCGGCGGCGGCGTCGGCCTGTGCGCGGCCTGCGACATCGTGATCGCGAGCGATCACGCGCGCTTCTCGGTCAGCGAGGCACGTTTCGGGATCCTGCCGTCGGTGATCGGCCCGTATCTGGTCGAGGCGGTCGGCCAGCGCCAGGCGCGCCGGCTCGCGCTGACCGCGACGCAGCTCGCGGCCGGCGAAGCCGTCGCGATCGGGCTGATCCACCAGGCCGTGCCGCCCGACGCACTCGACGCGGCGCTGGACAAGACGCTCGCCGAGCTGAGCCGCAATGGCCCGACCGCACTGATGGAGATCAAGCGCTTTTTCGATGCGATCGGCGAGTATCCGCCGTCGGACGAACGCGCGGCGTTCACCGCGCAGACGATCTCGCACGTGCGTGCGACGCCGGAAGCGAAGGAGGGCTTCGCCGCGTTCTTCGCGAAGCGGCCGCCGGCGTGGGAGCCGGTCGCCGAATAAGGGCGGGGCGCGGCCCGTCGGACCCGCGGCGCGATTTGCGTCGCGGGCGCGGGCGCTTGCTCTACAATGCGTGACCCCCGGCGCGCCGCCGGCCCAGCCCTGACCGCTTCTTCGCTTCCGATGATCGTCAATCGCCTTATCTCCGAGATCCTGTTCGGCTTCACCGGCCTGATCGGCATCATCAACCCGATGGGCATCGCGTTCCTGTTTCTCGAGCGCACCGAGGCGCTGACCGTGCACGAGCGCAACCTGCTCGCGAAGAAGGTCGGGTTCAACGCGTTCATCGTGTTGCTGGTCGCTTTCTTCGTCGGTACGCCGGTGCTGCATTTCTTCGGGATCTCGATGGAAGCGCTGCGGATCGGCGGTGGTTTCGCGGTCGCGGTGGCGGGCTGGCAGATGCTGAACGAGCCCGACGGGCCGGCGGGCGGCGGCGATACGCCGATCAAGCCGATCGATGCGAATGCGATCATGACCCGCGCGTTCTTCCCGCTGACCATGCCGCTGACGGTCGGCCCCGGCTCGATCGCCACCGCGATCGCGCTGAACGCGAATCGCACGCACAAGCTGTCGGAGTTCATGCTGTCGAGCATCGTGTCGATCGCGGTTTCCGCGCTCGTCGCGGTCGTCATTTGGCTGACCTACAGCCGTGCCGCGCTACTCTCGCGCTATCTCGGCACCGAAGGCACCAAGGTTGCGAAGCGCGTGTCGGCGTTCCTGCTGTTGTGCATCGGCGTGCAGATCATGCTGACCGGCTTCTCCGAATTCCTGCAGCCGCTCGCCGACCAGATCAAGTAACTTCGTTCGTCATTGGACGCGCAACCCGGGCCCGAGCGACGTGTCCGGGCTGCGGGGGGCGTTCGTCCGTCCGTCCGGCCTTGGCCGGCAGCGCGAGCGCACCGATACGCGTTTGCGCGCCGCGGGATACCATGCGACGTCCGGCGGATGCATGCCCCCGGCGTTCGCGCCCGGCGCGGCGAACCGGGGCGCGCATCCGGCCGTCACCCCACTTCAATGACGAGGCGCGCGATGGAATACGTGAAATTCGGGTCGACCGGGATGGACGTGTCGAAGCTGGTGCTGGGCTGCATGACGTTCGGCGAGCCGTCACGCGGCACGCATCCGTGGACGCTGCCGGAAGCGGAAAGCCGCCCGATCATCCAGCGCGCGATCGAGGCCGGGATCAACTTCTTCGATACCGCGAACATGTATTCGGACGGCACGTCGGAGGAGATCGTCGGCCGCGCGCTGCGCGACTTCGCGAAGCGCGACGACGTCGTGATCGCGACCAAGGTGTTCTACCGGATGCGGCCGGGGCCGAACGGCGCGGGGTTGTCGCGCAAGGCGATCATGACCGACATCGACCAGAGCCTGAAGCGGCTCGGCACCGACTACGTCGACCTGTACCAGATCCACCGCTGGGATTACGGCACGCCGATCGAGGAGACGCTCGAGGCGCTGCACGACGTCGTGAAGGCCGGCAAGGCGCGCTACATCGGCGCGTCGTCGATGTTCGCGTGGCAGTTCGCGAAGGCGCTGCATACGTCGAAGCTGAATGGTTGGACCCGCTTCGTCAGCATGCAGAACCATCTGAACCTGCTGTATCGCGAGGAGGAGCGGGAAATGCTGCCGCTGTGCGAGGCCGAAGGCGTCGCGGTGATTCCGTGGAGCCCGCTCGCGCGGGGCCGGCTGACGCGCAACTGGGACGAGTCGTCCGGCCGGCAGCAGAGCGACGACGTCGGCCAACGGCTCTACGACGCGACGGCCGATGCCGATCGCGCGGTCGTCGAGGCCGTTGCCGCGATCGCCGCCGCGCGCAACGTGCCGCGTGCGCAGGTCGCGCTCGCGTGGGTCGCGCACAAGCGCGGTGTCACCGCACCGATCGTCGGCATCTCGAAGCCGCAGCATCTGGACGATGCGCTCGGGGCCCTGCAACTGAAGCTGACGGACGACGAAATCGCGGCGCTTGAAGGCCCTTACGTGCCGCACGCGGTGGCTGGCTTCAACTGACCAACCGCGCGAAACCGGCGGGCTGCCGCCGCCGCCCCGTCGCGCACGGCGTTCAGCGCGCGGCGGCGAGCATCGGGTAGGTGAACAGCCCGAAGTGGATCGCGTTCAGCCCCGCATGCGCGAGCGCGGACGCGAGCAGCCCGCCGCGCCGCCAGGCGAGACCGTAGCCGAAGCCGGCCACCGTGCCGAGCACGATCCAGGGCCAGCCGCCGGCCGCGTGCGCGGCGCCGAACAGCACCGCGCCGATCGCAAGCGCGGCCCATGGTCCCCATCCGAACCGTCCGAGCACGCGCGTGAGTCCACCCTGCACGTAACCTCGGAACAGCGCTTCCTCGGCGAGCGTGACGAGCAGCACGTTGTTGACGAGCCACATCCAGCCGGACGCCGGCCATTTCGGCGCCCAGCCGACCATCCCGAAGGCGAGCGCGCCGGCCAGGCAGGCGGCCGCCGTCGCGACGGCCGCCACGGCACCGGTGCGCAACGCGCGCGCCGGCGGGACGTCCGGCGCGATCCACGGCAGCGCCCACAGCAGCCACAGGCCGACGAGCGGCTTGTCGAAATTCAGATACATCGTGAACGGCACGGCATCCGGCGTGAAACGCGTCGGCGCGATCACGCGCGGATTGTGGAAGCCGGGGATCAGGTGCAGGGTCAACGCGATCGCGAGCGCGGCGAACACGACATGCGCGCCGATCCGCACCGCGAACGGACGGCCCGGCGCGACGCCCCAGGCGGCGGCCACGAGCAGCGCGATCGGCGCGAGCACGATCGGCTCGAGCTTGCCGAACGCCAGCGCAGCGGCATAGCCGAGCGCGGCGAGGGCGACGCTCAGGACGTGCAGCGGGCGCTGCCACGCGAATGCAGCGGCCGCGAACAGCGCGAGCCAGATCGTGGCACACGGGAGAAGCGAGAGAGACATGGGGCGATGCAGGGTCGGACGAAACGCCGCGCATCATACCCTAGCGGCCGTGACCTGCCGCGGGGCGGGCAGTCAGCGGCCGGCGATTTCGGTGACGCCGTCGCGGCCAGGGATGTCGACGCGGTTGCGCTCGCGCATTCGCCGCCGGTACCAGAAGGTCCACAGCAGCAGCGTGCCGAACACCGTGTAGCCCATGATCGGCGACACGACGAGCACGCGCTCGACGGGCCATGTGACGACCATCCACAGGCGCAGCAGCATCTCGAGCGTCATGCACGCGCCCCACACGAAGGTCATCAGCCGCAGCATCTGGCGCAGCCCCGGCTGCTCGGCCCAGACCGCCTCGAAACGCGCGGCGCCGCCGGCCATCTCGCGGGCCACCGTCGCACGCGCGAGATAGAAGATCAGCGGACGATCGCGGAACAACGACAGCAGGAACACGACGCCGATCGTGCCGGACGCGAGCGATTCGCGCATCAGCAACGTGCGCGCGCTGCCCCCGAGCGCCATGCCGGCGATCGACAGCGCGATGCCGAGCAGCACGACGGCAGCCACCGCATCGATGCGGCGCGAGCGGATGAATTCGACGACGGACCAGACGATCGGTGGAATCGCCGACGCATACAGTGCACCGGTTTCGCCGAAATACGGATGCGCCACCCGGTATGCGACCCAGGGCAGCAGCAGGTTGACGACGAGTTCGAGGATCAGGCCGGCTCGTGGTTTCACGGAAGCGGGTGCGCGGGCGGCGCGCGGGGCGGTGATGTCGCTTCGAGTATATCGAAGTCCGACCCCGCGCGCCCGCGCCCGGTGCCGTTGTGCGCGCACCGAGAACGGGCGGGAACATGTACCGGCCGGGCGGCCGTCGCGGCGGCGACAGGGTTGCCCCGGCACCGTTCGGCGCCGCGTGCGTCCGGCACGCGGCGGTCATCGGCCGGTCCGAGGTTCGTCAGGCGGTCGCGGGCTGGACGATGATCTTCACGTTCCGGTCCTTGTGGTTGACCAGTTCCTCGAAGCCATGCGTGACGATGTCGCCGAGGTTGATGCGTCCGGTGATCAGCGGCTGCACGTCGATGCGGCCGTCCGCGATGAAGCGGATCACGTCCGCGAATTCGCCGTTGTACGCGAGCGAGCCGATCACTTCCTTCTCGGTCGACACGATGTCGAAGAAGTTGAACGACGTCGGCTCCTCGAAGATGCCGACCATCACCGACTTGCCGGCCTTGCGGATCACGTCGATCGCAAGCTGCGCGGTGGCCGTGTGCCCGATGCACTCGAACGACACGTCGGCACCGTAGCCGCCCGTCAGCGCCTTGACTTCCGCGATCGCGTCGGACGCCTTCGGGTCGATCACGACCGTCGCGCCGACTTCCAGCGCCTTCTGCTTGCGCGCGGCCGACATTTCCAGCGCGATCACGCGTCCGGCGCCCGCGGCCTTCGCGCACATGATCGTGCACAGGCCGATCGTGCCGGCGCCGACCACGACGACGGTCTGGCCGACGATGTTGCCGGCCTTCTTCACCGCATGCAGCCCGACCGCGAGCGGCTCGATCAGCGCGCCGGCCTCGGTCGGGAAGTCGTCGGGCAGCTTGTACAGCAGTTCGGCCGGCACGTTGACGAATTCGGCGAACGCGCCGTTGTTCATCAGCCCGGTGAACGCGAGGTTCTCGCAGATGTTGTACAGCCCGTGCCGGCAATACCAGCAGGTGCCGCAATGCTGGCACGCGTCGGCCGTCACGCGCTCGCCGACCGCGAAGCCCGTCACGCCGGCGCCGAGCGCCGCGATTTCTCCGCTGAATTCGTGGCCGAGGATGCACTGTCCCTTCAGGCCCGTCAGCGGATGCGGCGCGTCGACGGGGATGAACACGGGCCCGGCGACGTACTCGTGCAGGTCGGAGCCGCAGATCCCGCACCAGTGCACGCGGATCTGGACCCAGCCGGCCGGCGGATGCGCCGGAACGGGAACCTCCTCGACGCGGATGTCGTTGCGGCCGTGCCAGACGGCGGCCTTCATGCTGGGAGCGGTGTTCGGTGCCGGTGTACTCACGTTGCTGTCTCCGTCAGGTTGTTGTCGGACGCGCGGCAATGGGCCGATGCATCCGTCGCGCGATTGCGCGAGCGACCGACATGCAGGAACGGGGCCAGCCTGAACGGGCGGTCGGGTGGTGACGGAGCCGGAGGGGAGGTGTGCGGTGCAGCAGCTGGCCATTCGCGGGCATGAGGGGGTGCAGAGCGAATCGCGCATGAAATTTGCTGCGCTTGCGACGGGCTGGGGCGGGTGAGACACCGGGACATTCGTCTCAGCTGATTGAGACGAAACGCGAGACGCGTGGCTGGGTGGCTGCGCTTCCACCACCGTCGTGCCAGCCCATTGTGCCGATCGGTGAAACGCATCGTTGCGCGCACCCCCCCCTTTACTTGAAGTCAAGTTCAATTTGTATCATCTGCGGCAATGTCCGATCGCATGCGTACGCGGCGGTGGCACCGGAGGCGGCGCATGACCGAATCGGCCGGCGCTGCTGCGCGAAGGGCCGAGCGCGGCGAGGCTCGTTTCAATCTTCACTGAAGGTCGTCCAGGATGCCAAACTTCATCGAAAGCCTGATCTGCGGGTACGTCTCGTACCACATGTTGGTAGCCGACGAGCGGGACGCGATGCCGCTGCCGGCAGAGGTCGGGATGGCCCGGCCGTCGGAGCGCGCCGGTCGTGCGTCATCCCCGGAGCCTGTCGCACCTGGCGTTTCACCGTTGCGGCCGCAACTGTTCGTGTCGGTGCTGGAAGCTGGCGACGACGGCTTGCTGGTGCGCTGGAGCGAAAGCGGGCGCTGCCATTACGGCGAGCAACGCTGGCGCTTGCGCGTCGCGTTGCAGGCGGGCCGCTGCGCGATCTCGGGGCAGGCGATCGAGCCGGGTGAACCGGTGTACCGGCCGGTGCGGCGGCCGGTGCCCGTCAACGGCGACGAGATGATCCACCCCGCGTCGGTGCCGCCTGCGGCCGGCGCCGCGTGTCACATTGCACCAGCCTGCGGCGAGGCGACGGATCCGGTCGACGCCCTGGGCTGAGCGCGACCGGTTGCACCCGCGCGTTACTTGAGATCTTTCCGGTACTGAATGAACCCCGCGTTGGTCGCAAGCTTGTCGTACAGCGCGCGCGCGGTCGTATTGGTTTCGTGCGTGAGCCAGTACACGCGGCTCGCGCCGGCTTCGCGGGCCCGCTCGTACACGGCCTCGATCAGCGCACCGCCCGCGCCTTGTCCGCGTGCGTCGGCCGCCGTGAACAGGTCCTGCAGATAGCAGTACGGCCCTTCGGTCCAGCATGAGCGGTGATAGATCGCGTGCACGATGCCGACCAACGTGCCCGACGCATCGAAGGCGCCGAGCGCGAACATCGGTTCGGCGGGATCCATCAGGCGCGCCCATGTCGTCGCGAACACGGCGTCGCTCAGCGCTGTCTCGTAGAACCGCTGGTAATCCTGCCACAGCGGGCGCCAGGCGGCTTCGTCGGCGGCGACGAGCGGTCGGACCGTGACGCGCGTCGCGTCGTTCGCACGGCTGGCTGCGTCGCGCGCACGCGCCCGCGCGTGGCGGATCGTAACGAGCGACTCGCGTTGCGTACCGCTGGCGTCGAAGTTTTCCGGCGCGAGCCAGGCTTCGAACGCGGCGCGCACGTCCGGCCATTCGCCGTCGATGATCGAGAACCATGCCGTGTCGCGATTGCGGCCCTTGTAGATGATCGCCTGCCGGAACGTGCCCTCGTAACGGAAGCCGAGCCGCGCGGCCGCCTTGCGCGACGGCTCGTTGAGCGCGTCGCACTTCCATTCGTAGCGGCGGTAGCCGAGCGTGTCGAACGCGTACTTCATCAGCAGGTACTGCGCTTCCGTCGAAATCGGCGTGCGCTTGAGCCGCGGCGAGAACGTGACGGAGCCGACCTCGATTACGCCGTTGGCCGGGTCGATGCGCATCAGCGCGAGCGTGCCGACCGCGCGGTTCGTCGCGCGGTCGATCACCGTGTAGTGCAGCGGATCGGCGCTCGCCGCCGCGCCGCGCGCGTAGTCGCGGTAGCTCGACTCGTCGGCGTACGGCCCGTGCGCGAGATAGGTCCAGTCGCCGCCGTCGGGCGCCTGCGCATATGCGGCGTACAGGTCGGCGGCATGGCGGTCGGCGTCGAGCGGTTCGAGGCGGCAGTAGCGGCCCTCGAGCACGATGCGCTCCGGGCGCGCGCGCGCGGACCAGTCGGGAACGGGGTGGCCGATGGGCTGCTGGAAGTCGTTGGTGAGCGTGGACAAGGTCGATCTCGCTTCGGTTGGCGGCCGGCGACATGCCGGCATGCAGACGATCGTAGTCCCGGCGAGGTACCATGAGAAGCGCCAGACGATGGCAAATTTATGGTGCCACGAAGGCGCGACGATGGCGCCATGCACCGAGACTTCCACGCCGCGATATTCCGATGACGACTGCCATTCCTTCCGGTGCCGCGCCACTGCTGCCGCTCGACGCGCCGCTCGCGCGCACGGCCGGCGCGCCTTCCTTGCAGCGGCAGTTGCTGCGCCGCGTGCGCGATGCGATTCTCGGCGGCGCGATGCCGGCCGGCACGCGGCTGCCCGGCACGCGTGCGCTGGCCGAGACGCTCGGCGTGTCGCGCAACACGACGGCCGCGGTCTACGAGCAGCTCGTCGCCGAAGGCTTCCTGCAATCCGATCGTCGCGGCACGCGCGTGGTCGGCCTGTCGCGGCCGGCCGCGCCGCGTCGGCGGGCCGCACCGCCGGCCGTCGCGCAGCGGCTCGGCCGGATCCGTCCGAGCCTGATCGGCACCGGCGAATCGGAGGGCTTCCGGCCGGGCGTGCCGGCGCTGTCGCATTTCCCGGTCGATGCGTGGCGGCACGCGATCGACCGTGCATTGCGCCGCGCCGGCCGCGACCTGCTCGCGTACGGCGACCCGCTCGGCGAGCGCGCACTGCGCGAGTCGATCGCGCGCCATCTGGCCGTGACGCGCGGCGTGCGCTGCGATCCCGAGCAGATCGTGATCACCGAGGGCGCGCAGGGTGCGATCGCGTTGTGCGCGCAACTGCTGACGAACCCGGGCGACACGGTCTGGGTCGAGGAGCCCGGCTATCGCGGCGCGCGCACCGCGATGCAGGCGGCCGATCTCGATGTCGTGCCGGTGCCGGTCGACGCGGAGGGGCTGCGCGCGGAGGACGCGAACTGGCGCGAGCGGCCGCCCCGGCTCGTCTACACCACGCCGTCGAACCAGTTCCCGACCGGCGCGGTGCTGTCGATCTCGCGCCGGCTTGCACTGATCGACGCCGCACGCCGGCATCGCGCGTGGATCATCGAGGACGATTACGACAGCGAGTTTCGGCATACCGGCGAGCCGATCGGCGCGTTGCACGGGCTCGCGGCCGACTCGCCGGTCGTCTATCTCGGCTCGTTCAGCAAGACGATGTTTCCGGCGTTGCGGATCGGTTTTCTCGTGCTGCCCGACGCGCTGCTGGCCGCGGTGCGGTCGGCGTTGCCGGAGATGCTGCGCGGCGGGACGCGCCACGTGCAGCTCGCGCTCGCCGATTTCATCGAGACGGGCGAGTACGGGCGGCATCTCGGGCGGATGCGCCGGCTGTACCGCGACCGGCGGCGCTTGCTGCTCGCCGCGCTGGACGACGCGTTCGCCGTGCCGCATCAGGTCGAGGGCGGCCCGTGCGGGTTGCATCTGGCGCTGCGGCTGCCGGCACGCTATCGCGACCGCGCGATCGTCGAGGCGGCGCGCGTGCACGGCATCGGGCCGTTTCCGCTGTCGGGTTTTTCGATCCATGCGACGTCGGCGGCCAACGGGCTCGTGCTCGGGTTCGGCAATACGTCGGCCGATGCGTTCGCGCCGATGCTGCGGACGTTGTCGACGATCGCGCATCGGGTCGCGGGCGATTGAGTCGCGTCGCTGCGCATTGCCGGGAGGCGAAGCGGGCGAATCGGAACTTACCGCACGCGTTCCTCGCGCATGATCCGGCGGGCAGCCGCCAGGCCGAGCACGAGCAGCACCGCGACATACGCGGCGACCGCAGACCACGCACCGTGTTGCCAGAACGTGCCGCCGACCGAGCCCAGCACGCTCGACCCGAGGTAATAGGCCAGCAGGTAGAGCGACGCGGCATGCCCCTTCGCGGAACCCGCAAGGTGGCCAACCCAGCCGCTCGCGACCGCATGCGCGACGAAGAAGCCGATCGTGATCAGCACGATCCCGACGATGATCGCGACGAGCGAATGCGACAGCGTCAGCGCGAGGCCGGCCGCGAACACGAGAATGCCGCTGATGAGGACGGGCGCGCGCCCGAGACGATCGGCGAGTGCGCCGGCGCCCGACGAAGACACCATCCCGAACAGGTAGGCGCCGAAGATCAGCCCGCATGCGGTCGCGCTCAGGTTGAACGGCGCGGCCGTCAGCCGGAACCCGGCGTAGTTGTATACGGTCACGAACGCGCCCATCATGAGGAAGCCGACCGCGAATACGAACGGCAGCCGTGCATGATGCAACTGCGCGTTCCACAGCCGCAGATGGTGACGCACCGTCAGGTCGGTTCGCTTCACGAAGCGTCGCGACTGCGGCAGCAGCATCACGAACGCGACCGACGCGATGAGGTCGATGATCCCGATCGTCAGCATCGCGGTGCGCCAGGAGAAATACTCCTCGAGCACGCTCATCCCGATTCGCCCGATCATGCCGCCGAACGCGGTGCCGCCGACATAAAGACCCATCGACAGGCCCAGCCCGTCGGCGGCGATTTCCTCGGCCAGATAGGCCATCGCCACTGCCGGAACGCCGCCGAGCGCGAAACCTTCGAGCGCGCGCCAGATCAGCAGCAGGTTCCAGTTCGGCGCGATCGCCGAGAGCACGTTGAACAGTGCCGCGAGCGTCATCGACGCAAACATCAGCCCGCGTCGGCCGAAGCGTTCGGACAGCGCGCCGGCGCACAGGATGGAGACCGCCAGCATCCCCGTCGACAGCGACAGGGATAGCGAGCTCGACGCCGCGCCCAGGTTGAACTCGCGCGCGAACGCAGGCAGCAGCGGCTGCACGCAGTACAACAGCGAGAAGGTGGAAAAGCCGGCCAGGAAGAGTGCCAGTGCGATGCGCTTGTAGGCCGCCGAGCGGGGCGACACGCCGGCGGGCAGCGCATCCGGCGCGGCGCTCGGGGCGCGCGTCGCGGCGGACGAAATCGCTGGATTCGACATGGTATGAACCCGATGGGCTGCGGAATAGCCGAATTCTTGCGCACGGTCATATATATGTCCAATATATGAAATGAACCGTAGCAATACCTTTTGCGAATGGCTGGATCGCCATTTCCGTCGACCGAGATCACATGGAACTTCGACATCTCCGATACTTCCTGGCCGTGGCGGCCACGTTGAACTTCACCAAGGCTGCGGAGGCGCTCGGCATGGGGCAGCCGCCGCTGAGCCAGCAGATCAAGGCGCTCGAGAACGAACTCGGCGTGGAGCTGTTCAGGCGGACCGCACGCGGTGCCGAGCTGACCGTTGCGGGAGAGGTGTTCGCGGAAGAGGCACGGCGCGTGCTCGACGATGCGGAGCGGGCGGCGCGGGCGGCAAAACGGGCCGCGCGTGGGGAAATCGGGCAACTGCGGGTCGGATTCACCGGGACGGCGGCCTTCAATTCGAAAGTGGCCGACCTGATTCGCCGCTTTCGCGAAGCGTTTCCGGATACGGACCTGACGTTGCAGGAGGCGACCTCCGGCGTGTTGCTCGAGGCGCTGGAAGCCGGGCGGCTCGATGTCGCGATCGTGCGTCCGGAGCGTCGTATCGCGGACACGTTGCGGGCAGCGGACTGGGACGAGGAGCCGATGTTCGTCGCGATGCCGGTCGCGCATCGCCTCACGCAGCGGCGTCGGATCGATCTGGCGGAACTCGCCGACGAGGCGTTCGTGCAGGTGCCGCGCGAAGCGGGCAGTGCGCTGTTCGACGACATCGTCGCGGCGTGCAATGCCGCCGGCTTCCAGCCGCGCATGGCGCAGCCCGCGCCGCAAATCGCGTCGGCGGTGACGCTCGTCGCGGCCGGGCTCGGCGTGTCGATCGTGCCGAAGGCGATCACGCAGGTGCGGGTCGCAGGCGTCGTGTATCGGCAGGTCGCGGGCAACGGGCTGCGCGCGAGGCTCGCGATTGCGTCGCGACGCGACGACCCGTCGGCGGTGGTGCGCAACTTTCTGCTGCTGGCCTGGTAGCGCGGGACGCACGTCGTCGTGCGCATCGCCGCGGTATCGGGTGGATATTCTGATTGACGAACCGTGAACTTTGCCCGGACCGAACGCTGTCGCGGCTCCGCCGTCGCGTGACGACCCGGCATGCGGGTTTCGATTCGTATGTTCCGGATGCCGCTTGGACTATAAATGGAGGGGTGTACCGGTACTTGTCGGGCGCCCGCGCGTGGGGCGGCGCCGCGACTGCCGGGGGAGGTGCACCGTGGTTTGCCAGACGCTTGCTCGCGCCGTGCTTCGCACCGCGTTGATCGGGGGCGTATTCGCCTCGTTGCTGTCGCCATCGCCAACTGTTGCCGGAGCCGTCGCACCGCCCGCCACACCGCCTGTCATGAAGAACCGGCTCGCCGCATCGCCTCGCTCGATGCCGGTCGACTTCCCGGCGATCGTCGACCGTTACGGCCCGGCGGTCGTCACCATCATGACCGCCGCGCCCGACCAGCAGGCCGGTGGCCCGTCCTTCGCGATTCTCGATTCCGACGATCCGCTTGCCGCGTTCTTCCGCCGCGGCGGTCCGCCGGCGTCCGCACAAGGTCCACTGGCGCCGGCGCCCGATACGTCGCCGCGCACGCTGTCGGGCAGCGGCTCGGGCTTCATCGTCAGCGCCGACGGGCTGATCCTCACGTCCGCGCATGTCGTCGACGATGCGACCGATGTCACGGTGCGACTGGCCGATCGTCGCGACCTGCAGGCGACGGTGCTGGCCGTCGATCCGCAGAGCGACGTCGCCGTGCTGCGCGTCGACGCGACGAAGCTGCCGGTCGTGCGCATCGGCGATTCGTCGAGGGTGCGCGCCGGTGAACCGGTGATGACGATGGGTGCGCCGGACGGCTCTGGCAACACGGTCACGGCCGGCATCATCAGCGCGACGTCGCATGCACTGCCGGACGGCAGCGCGTTTCCGTTCTTCCAGACCGACATCGCGGTGAATCCCGACAACTCGGGCGGCCCCGTGTTCAACCGCGCGGGCGACGTGATCGGTATCGCGGTGCAGGTCTATACGGGCGCCGACCGGTACGCGAGCACGACGTTCGCGATCCCGATTGCGCTCGCCGTGAAGGTGCGTGCGCAGGTGCAGGCACAGAGCCGCGCCAATGCGCAGGCGCAGCGCGCGTCGTCCGGCAACGCGCTCGGCGTCGACGTACAGGACGTCGGCGTCGGGCTGGCCGCTGCGTTCGGCCTGCCGCGTCCGGCGGGCGCGCTCGTCAACGGCGTCGATCCCGGCTCGCCGGCCGCCGCGGCGGGCGTGAGGCCCGGCGACGTGATCGTCAAGTTCGGCGACAAGCCGATTGGCCAGTCGGCCGAACTGAACGACCTGGCCGCCGCATTGCCGCCAGGTGCAAAGGCGCCGGTGCGGCTGATCCGCAACCGCGCGCCGATGATGCTGACGGTCACCGGCGCGGCGACCGGCGACGCGATCGACAACGCGGGTGCGACGGGCAGCGCGGGCACGGTTGGCGCGGGCGGTGCCGCCGGCGTGGCGATGGCGGCACCTCGGCCGGCTGACAGCGGCGATCGGCTTGGGCTGACGATGCATCCGCTGAGCGACGCCGAACGGCGTTCGACCGGGCTCGCAGTCGGGATGATGGTGGATGCGGTGCGCGGGCCGGCCGCGAACGCGGGCATCCGTCCGGGCGACGTCGTGCTCGAGCTCAACGACACGCTGCTCGAAACGCCGGACGACGTGCAGTCGCTCGAAGCGAAAGGCGGTGTGATCGCGGTGCTGATCCAGCGCGAGAATGCGCGGAAGTTCGTGTCGGTGCGTGCGCGGTAGGGTGTTGACGGGAGGGTGGGAAGAGCGTCGGTGTGCGGCCAGAGGCGTCACTCACGAATATCTGACCAATCACGGCACGCCGCGAATCCCGGCTGACCTGGTTGCCCATCAGTTTGTCGTTCTGGTTACGGCTGCAGGCCCGTTGAACGAATTTCACTTCGTGTCCGAAGGCAAGCGTTGGAATCACACCGTAGCAATGGAAAACGCATGGGAAACAAATGATGGCGCCTTGGCACGTGCGTGGACACTTGCCGGGTTTGGCATAGCCCGCAAGACAATATGGGATGCCGCAGCGGATATTCGTGCAGGCAAACTTCAGGTCGTATTGCCGGAGTGGGTCGAAGGTGAGCCCGGCATATATGCCGTGTTGAACCGAAATCGCTATATGACTCCACGCGTGAGGGTGCTACTGGACTTCCTGGTCGACCGCTTCCAGCGTGCGATGTCCGAGGGCATCCTGGCCGGGATGCCCGCGCCATCAGGGTCGGAAAACCTAGGCTAACTTGCGATAGTCACTGACTTTCAAAGTGCGCCAGCGGTGAGATTCCCGATTAGGGCGTCGCTAGTAGGTGCGGCTCGTGACATGCGGTGAACAGACATTCGAGGTGCGCTATGTGAGTGTCCCGGATGAGTCGGCAGCGGTCAGTTGCTTTTGACCGCAGCCGGCCAGGTTCCGTCATTCGCTCGCGCGACGCGACGGACACTCGAATGTCCGCATCGGATAGTGACGATTTGCTTGAGGGGCGCCTGCACCAACCGTGTCGGACAGTCGTGAATCGACACAGCGAAGCTGACACGTTCGATCTCACGCGACGTCCACGACGATCTTCCCGCGTGCGGTAGCGTTCGTGATGGCGTCGTAGGCGCATTCTGCGGATCGCAGGTCGAACCGGCGCGGATCGAGATTCGGAGTGAGCTTGCCGGCTTCGACCAACCGTGTGGCCTCGCGCAGTATCGCTCCGTGATGCGCGCGATGCATGCCCGTCAGGAGCGGATAGAGGGTGAAGACCCCAGAGTACGTGGCTTCTCGGAACGACAGCGGCGCCAGCGCATGCGTACCCCAACCCAACGCGCTGACAACATGGCCAAAATGCTTGACCGCAGCAAACGAAGCATCGAGCGATGGGCCGCCGACGGTGTCGACAACGAGGTCGAAGCCAGTGTCGTGCGTCAACGATGCGACATACTGTTCGACGGATTGCGACCGGTAGTCTATTGGCTTAGCGCCGAGCCGCGCAACGAGATCGTGGTCGCGTGAACTTGCTGTTGCAAAAACTTGAGCACCGAGTGCGCGCGCCAGTTGCACCGAGATATGTCCGACACCGCCTGCTCCACCTTGCACCAGCACCGTTTCGCCCGCTTGCAGATGGGCCCGATCGACAATGCCGGAATAGGAAGTGATGAACGCGAGGGGTAGCGCCGCGGCTTCACGCATCGATAAGTTGGAGGGCTTGATCGCAAGCAGATCGGCATCCAACGCCGCATACTGGGCCAGCGAGCCCTGAATGCCGCCGACGCCGCCCGTCATACCGTAGACCTCGTCGCCGACATGGAAAGCGGTCACGCCCGGCCCGACGGCATCGACTACGCCAGCCATATCGATGCCGAGCACCAGCGGGAGCGGATGCTTCGCATGCGCCGCGCTGCCAGCGCGGATCTTGGTGTCGAGCGGATTGAGACCGCTTGCGGCAATGCGCACGCGCACCTGGCCGTGTGCGGGTTCAGGCATCGAGATTTCAGTCAATTCGAGCGGGCCGTTGTAGCGGCTGAGGACGAGCGCTTGCATAGTCATGGTGGTTTCCAATCGGGTTGTCTTTCCGTTGAGCTAATGGGTCGATGGGTTCATCGTGACGTATGCTATAACGCATGTAAATCAAAGTTTTAGCACGGAGTCCATGCAAAAATGAATGACCCGTACCTGGATTGGGGCGATGTCCGGATTTTTTTGGCGATTGCCCGCTGCGGCACGCTGGGGGCGGCAGCGAAGCGCGTGGGCCAGACCCAGCCCACCATGGGGCGCAGGTTGCGCGCACTCGAAGACGCGCTCGGACATATGCTGTTCCAGCGCACGAGCAATGGCTTTGTGCTGACGGATGAGGGTGCTACGGCGCTCGCCTATGCCGAGCGAATGGAGGAGGAAGCGCTTGGATTCACGCGCGCGCTCACCGGGAAAGAGACCCAGTTGACGGGTCTGCTCCGTGTCTCCTCGTCGGACTGGTTCGGCGTGCACATACTCACCCCCGTGTTCGCGCGCTTTCTAGCGAAGTACCCGGGCATCTCGTTGGAACTCGTCACGGATTCGCGCCTCTACAACCTCGCGCGGCGCGAGGCGGATCTGCTATTCCGCATCACGCCATTCGACGAACCCGACGTCATCCAGCGCAAGCTGATGCATATCGATTATGCGTTGTACGGGCACGTCGATCTCGTCCCGCCGACACGCGGGGACGGTGACGGCTACACGCTGATCAGCATGGACAGCGAGTTCAGCTCGCTGTCCGACGTCGAGTGGGTCAAGCGCATGCTGCCCCGGGCCAGGATCGTGTTCGGCAGCAACAATCGTGGAGTACAGGCGCGCATGTGTGCCGAAGGATCTGGCTTTGCAGTGCTGCCCTGTCCGCTGGGTGATGCGACGCCGGGCATCCGACGAGTCGATTTAGGCGAAGCCCCGCCGGGTCGCGATGTTTGGCTTGGCTTTCACCGCGATTTACGTCGAGTCGCGCGACTGCGCGCACTTCTGGATGCAACGATTGATTCGCTAGCGAACCTTTGAGTGAGGCGGGCGATCAATGCCTCCGCGCGATGTACGTCCAGCTTCGCTGGACCGCCTTTCAAAGAATGCCCCCGGGTTATCGCAACAATTGTCCTCCAGTGGCTATACGGGTTTGCTCGCGCCCGGCCGTGCGAATGACCGTTGTTGCCAGGAGCCGGCCAATTCGTACATGGCAACTCGAAGTGCCCTTATGGGTCGAGATGCGCCGCTCGGACATCGCCGGCTCACCCGAGCGGCGCGACAGCATCGTATGGCGCAGTTCGGCCAGAAGCAGACGGTCGACACCTCAGCGCGGATCGCTGACAATCGAACACTGGCGTGTTTGCATTCTTGGCCGGATTCAGACCGAACGGAGACAGTTCGATATCCAGCAAGTCACGAGACAAATAGCCTCATCGAAGCTGATTCAGACTGTCCGCGAACAACGAACCCATGAGAGGTGGCCGCCTTGACAACGCAGTTCAATCGGTTGCTCGAGCATATCGCTTCACTGCAACGCCAGTTGAATGACAAGCGCTTTCTCGAACTTCGTCTGTATCGGCGCGACGCGACGATCTATCAGTTGTCCAGTGCGGTCAATCACACGATTGCTTGCTGGTTTAGCGAGAATTATCGACCGATCAGCTTCCTTATCGACCTGAACCGCACCGGATTTTGTGGAGGCTCGTATTCTTGAGAGAATCGAGTCATGAACAAGAAGGCAAGCAAATTTTCCCCGGAAGTGCGGGAGCGCGCAGTGCGTCTGGTACGCGAACAGCGTAGCGAACACCCGTCGATGTGGGCAGCGGTCGAATCGATTGCGCCGATGATCGGCTGTACGCCGCAGACGCTGCTGGATTGGGTCAAACGCGACGAGGTCGACCGCGGGGAGCGCGATGGCGTGAGCACGGCCGAGCGTGAACGCATCAAGGCCCTGGAACGCGAGGTCAAGGAACTGCGCCGGACCAACGAGATTCTCAAGCTGGCGAGCGCGTTTTTCGCCCAGGCGGAGCTCGACCGCCGTTTCAAGTCCTGAAGGCCTTCATTGATCAGCATCGCGACACCTTCGGGGTCGAGCCGATCTGCAAGGTCTTGCGGATTGCCCCGTCGGGCTACCGACGCCATGCTGCGCAGCTTCGCGATCCGTCCAAACGCTGCGCCCGCGCCAAACGCGATGAGCTTCTGCAGCCGGAGATCAAGCGTGTCTGGCAGGCCAACATGCAGGTCTATGGCGTGCCGAAGGTCTGGAAGCAGATGAACCGTGAGGGCATCTTGGTCGCACGCTGCACGGTCGGGCGGTTGATGAAGCTGCAGGGCTTGCGAGGCGCAGTTCGCGGCAAGCGAGTTCGCACGACGACTCCCGATTCGAGCGCGCCGTGCCCGCTGGATCGGGTGAACCGGCAGTTCAAGGCTGAGCGACCGAATCAGCTTTGGGTGTCGGATTTCACCTACGTCTCGACATGGCGGGGCTGGCTTTACGTGGCGTTCGTCATCGACGTGTTCGCCCGTCGCATCGTTGGCTGGCGCGTCAGTTCGTCGATGACCACGGACTTTGTTCTGGATGCACTTGAACAGGCGCTGTACGCTCGCCAACCGGGTGACGACGGGACATTGATACATCACTCCGATAGAGGGGCGCAATATGTCAGCATTCGGTACAGCGAACGGCTGGCTGAGGCCGGCATCGAGCCGTCGGTCGGCAGCCGGGGCGACAGCTACGACAATGCGCTGGCCGAAACGATCAATGGCCTGAGAGGTGGCCTCGCTCGTTCGGACAGTTTTCTGAGAGTTTTAAGTGGAGCGTCCAGGGCGATCATGCTGCCGATTTGATCGCAGGCAGCGTCGCGAAGTATGCCTCATCGGGCGTCTGATCCGCCAGGCTCGAATGAGGCCGTTTGCGGTTGTACAGCTCAATGTATTGGCCAATGGAGCGCCGGGCATGGCTTACCGACTCGTAGGCTCGCAAATAAATTTCTTCGTACTTGATGCTGCGCCACACGCGCTCGACGAACACGTTGTCGCGCCAAGCACCTTTGCCGTCCATCGACAGTCGAATGCCTCGGCCCAGCACCGCCTCGGTGAATGTTCCCGCCGTGAACTGGCTGCCCTGATCGGTGTTCACGATGTCGGGGTGCCCATGGCGGGCGAACGCTTCTTCCAGCGCTTCAACGGCATGCACGGCCTCCAGCGTGATCGCCACGCGGTGCGCGAGGATCTTGCGACTGGCCCAGTCCACCACCGCCGTCAGATACACGAAGCCTCGCGCCATGGGAACGTAGGTCGTGTCGAGTGCCCAGACCTGGTTGGCCCGCTCGATCTTCATGCCGCTCAGCAGATACGGCCAGACCTTGTGCTGCGCGTTGCGCCGACTCGTGTTCGGCTTGCAGTACAGCGCCTCCACGCCCATGCGCTTCATTTGCGTGCGTACGCGGCGCCGGCCGACCTCGTAGCCTTCCCGGCGCAGCAAGCGCGCCAGCATCCGGGCACCGGCAAACGGGAACTCCAGATGCAGTTCGTCGATCCGGCGCATCAGCCGTTGATCGACTTCGCCCACAGGCCGCGCCCGGTAATACGCGCTCGATCTCGCGATACCAACCAGCCGGACTTGCTGCGAAACCGGCAACGCATGGCCACGGTCAATCATCGCTTTGCGCTCAGCAATCCCGCCTTGGTGAGCGCGCCGCTTAAAAAATCATTTTCCAGGCTGAGTTGGCCGATCTTGGCGTGCAGGGTCTTCACGTCTACCGGTGGCTCGCTAGACACCGGGCCAGCCGCACCGAACACGTCGGCCGCGCGCTCCTGCAACTGCCGTTTCCATTCTGTGATCTGGTTCGGATGCACATCGAACTGCTGCGCCAGTTCGGCCAGCGTGCGCTCGCCCTTGACAGCCGCCAGGGCCACTTTCGCTTTGAACGCCGCTGAGTGCGTGCGTCGGGTTCGTTTCGTCATTTCCTCGGTTCCTTTGCCTGCATTATCGCTGGCTCAGGCCCCGGCCGTTCCACTTATCCCGCTGTCCGATTTTGCGCGGCCACCTCTCTGTACAAGACGGAACTGATTCATCGGCGCGCCCCTTGGAAAACGAGGGAATCCGTCGAACTGGCAACGCTGCAATGGGTGGCCTGGTACAACCATCATCGGTTGATGGAACCGCTCGGCTATATCCCGCCCGCTGAGGCTGAGGCAAACTACTACAGGCAACTCAGAAATGCCGCTGACTTGCCTGCATTAACTTAAACCAACCGGCCTCCACGATTCCCGGCGCGGTTCAAATAGCTCGGAACACCCGGTCACCGGAAGGCTCGCCTCTCAGTGAATGGCCGCTTCAGAGAAGTACCACTGTCCCTTGTGTCGGCACCCGTCAGTCGGCCGCCACCCCGATGCCAACAGACCGGGTTCGGCCAGAAGCAGTTAGTCGACATATGGGCCTCATTCTGACCTGCCCCCTTCAATAGGGCCAATGGGCTTCTAGCAAAGTCCTGTTAAACCAGCTCCTGGAAAGCGGCAGGAGCATCCGCGGTTGCCCGGTGTTTCGCCGCAAACTCTGACGGCGCAAGGTAGTTCAGTGCGCTGTGCGGCCTTTGCTCGTTGTAGTCCTGACGCCATGCCGCGATGACAGCCCGAGCGTGCGCGAGCGTCGTGAACCAGTGCTCGTTAAGGCATTCGTCGCGGAACTTGCCGTTGAACGATTCGATGTACGCATTTTGCGTTGGCTTGCCCGCCTGAATCAACTTCAGCGTGACGCCGTTCGCATATGCCCACTGGTCAAGCGCGCGGCTCGTGAATTCGGGTCCCTGGTCTGTTCGCACCGCCTTGGGATAGCCACGGAAGCGAGCTGCACGGTCCAATGCCCGAGCGACATACAAGCCTGAGATGCCATGGTCGACGACGATGTCGACAGCCTCTTTCGTGAAGTCGTCGACGACGGTCAGGCACTTCACGCGACGGCCGTTGGAAAGCGCATCCATCACGAAATCGATTGACCACACCTCGTTGGGCGCGCCCGGCAATGCCAGTTGCTCGCGCTCAATCATGACGCCATGGCGCTTGCGACGGCGCCGCACAGCCAGCCCTGCCTCACGGTACAGGCGATAGATGCGCTTGTGATTGGCGTGCGTGCCTTCGCGCTCCACCAGGGCGTGCAGTCGACGGTAGCCGAATCGACGACGTTCGTGTGCCAATTCCACCAGACGCGCCGCTAGCAGCTCATTCTCGTGGTCCGGCTTCGCGTCGTAATGCAGCACGCTGCGAGAAAGCCCGACAAGCCGGCAGGCGCGGCGCTCGGAGATATTGACCTTCTCCCGAATCGCCGACACTGCTTCGCGTTTGGCTTGCGGGCTCAGGGCTTTCCCTTGACGACGACCTTCAACGCTTCCATATCGAGCATTGCTTCGGCCAGCAGCTTCTTCAGCCGGGCATTCTCCACCTCGAGGTCCTTGAGCCGGCGGGCTTCCGAGACTTCCATGCCGCCGAACTTCGCGCGCCAGGTGTAGAACGACGCGTCACTGAACCCGTACTTCCTGCACAGTTCCTTGACCGCCATACCGGCTTCGGCTTCCTTCAGAAACCCGATGATTTGCTGTTCCGTAAAGCGCTTCTTCATGTCCGTCTTCTTCTCCGAAAACGAACTTTACTAGACTCCGGCTGGCCCTGTTTGTAGGGGGCAGGTCAGAACATCCCATCAAGATGGGGCCGCCCCGCATACTTACCTACGAGTTTCGACGCATCTCCCAACGACCGCTCTCGAGAACACCGAACGTCCGCTCCGGGTCGGCCGCGGTCGGTTGCTTTTGACCGCAGCCGGCCACGACCGCTCATTCGCCAGCGACTCCACATGGCCGTGCGAGCGTGTGCTGATATCTTGGTAACTGCGGCCCGGCCTCGATCCACGCCGCCTGCCACATGACCGAGACGTGGCGTGGCAGAAAAAAGGGGCGATGCCTCATTTGCGATGCCCCTATCACCGGCTACGGTGCCGATGTGCTGCGCGGCTGTATAGCGCGCAGATATCGGGCTATCTCCCCCGCCGCGTCGCGAGCGCTACGCATTACACCGATGAGCGTGGCAGAGGCGGCGCCGCACCACTCGCCGTAACCGACAAACCACAAGCGTTCCTCGTCGATGGCTCGCGTCCCGTCTGTCCTCGGCAATCCGTTTGCATCGCTGATCTGTAGCGGATCAAGATGTTTGAGTGCGGGGCGGAACCCGGTGCACCAGATCACGACATCGATGCGGGAATGCGTGCCGTCGCCCCAGACGACGCCATGTGTATCGAAATGGCTGAACGGACGCATTGCGCGCAGAACGCCACGCGCACGCGCGTCCCGTACAGGTGGCACCATGACGATGTCGCCCAAACCACCTACCGGCGCCGTCATCGTGTGCCCATCGCGAAGAGCCTGCCATTTGGCTGTCGCGCGTTCGAACAAAACCCGGCCATCCACGTCATCTGGAAGAAAAACCGGTTCCTGCGACGTCACCCACATGGTGTTGCAGACTGTCGATACCTCCGCCAGGATTTGCGCGCCCGAGTTGCCGCCGCCCACCACCAGCACGTCTTGTCCGCGCAGGTTGTCCGGATTGCGATACTGAGCCGAATGCATCTGACGACCGCGAAAGATCTCGCGTCCAGGATAGTCGGGGACATACGGCGCGCTCCACGTACCGGTCGCACTCACGATCGCCCCGGCGAGCCATTCCCCGCGATCGGTACTGACCAGCAACCCCCCCTGAACGCGTGAAACGGATTCGACATGAACGGGGCGTCGGACAGGGATGTGATAACGCTCCTCATATCGCGCCAGATAGTCGATAACCTCGTTGCGCGACGGGTACCTGTCGTGTGATACGGGCATCTGCCAGCCTGGCAGCGAACTCCATTGCGACGGCGAAAACAGGTGTAGCGAGTCCCAGGTATGTCGCCAGGCGCCTCCTGGGGCGCTTTGGTTATCCAGCACGAGATAGTCGAGCCCCGCGCGACGCAGAAAGTAGGCGGTGGCAAGCCCGGCCTGGCCACCGCCGATTACCACGACATCAATGTCTACAGGCATCCGCTTTCGTCCCATCTCATGATTCGGATTCCGGCGGTCACGCCGCCCATTGAGCTCAAAGGCGGTGGGCGGTGCACTGCACTACGTGGCCACCCGCGACGTAATCACGTGCTCGAGGCCAGCTGGCCCGACCGGTGCCTCGGCGAGCCACGGAATGAGTGCGGTGCGCTGCGCCAGATCGTCCGCCACGCGGCGGACGAACGGCACCTCGTAAGTGCCCCGCTGGCACAGCATCGGGTCGGTCGTGCCACTCGCCAGCAACGACTCGTTGATGACCCACGCGTACGGCGTAATTCCCGCGCGCGCGAGGTCGGCGCTCAGGCGTTCCGCTTCGTGAACCGGCGTGGCTTCCGGCAACGTGACGATCAGGATGCGGCTGTAATCCGGGTCCCGCAGGCGCGGCAGCAGTTGACGGACCGACTCCGGCATGTCGCCTTGTGTGCGCATCACTTCGCGGTGATAGGCCTCGGCAGCGTCCAGCAGCAGAATGGTGTGCCCGGTCGGCGCGGTGTCAAGCACCACGAAGCCGGACTTGCCTTGATCGACCGTGCGCGCGAAGGCCCTGAAGACGGCGATTTCCTCCGTGCAGGGCGAGCGCAGATCTTCCTCGAGCATTGCCCGGCCGCCCGCATCGAGGTGCGATGCCGCTTTGGCCAGCACCTCTTCGGTGTACTGCTGCACTTCGCGCGCCGGGTCGATGCGTGTGACGCTCAGGCGAGGCACGACGCCATCGACGGTGGCGGCCACGTGCGAGGCCGGATCGGTGGTCGAGAGGATCACGTCGTGTCCGCGCCCGGCCAACGCAACTGCGATCGCGGCTGCTACCGTGGTCTTGCCCACGCCGCCTTTACCCATCGTCATGATCACGCCGTGGCCCGCGGCCGACAACTCGTCTACCAGCCCGCCCAGGCCCGGCGGCAAGGCGGTGTCGGGCATCCGGTGTTCGGTCGGCATGCGCACGCGTTCGGGATGCGCCATGTCGCGCAGCGCATCCAGCCCGACCGTGCCGCGCGGCAGAAACGGAATGCGCGTCTGCGGCAAGCCCGCCAGTTCGTGCGGCATGTCGGCCAGTGCCTGTTGCGCGCGCCGGGCCATGGCGGTCGCAATCGCGTCGTCGTTACGATCTGTGTAGAAGAGTCCGTTGATCGCCAGCACCTGGTTGCAGATGCCGAGGTCGGCCAGTTCGTGCCGCGTGCGATTCGCTTCGCGCAGTGCTGCGACTTCGGGCCGGCTCACCAGCACGACGGTGGTCTGGGCTGCGCTCGACAGCCGTTCGACCGTTGCCGCGTAGAGCGCTTTCTGCTTCTCCAGTCCGGCCAACGGTCCGAGGCACGAGGCGCCCCCCGTCGACGACGAGATGAACTCGTTCCACGCCGAAGGCAGCGTCAACAGGCGCAGCGTGTGGCCGGTCGGGGCGGTGTCGAAAATCACGTGATCGAAATCGGCCGTTGCGGCGGGGTCGCCGAGCAGTTTGGAGAATTCGTCGAAGGCAGCAATCTCGACCGTACACGCCCCGGAAAACTGCTCTTCCATGTTGCGGATCGCCGCGGCAGGCAAGACGTCGCGATACGGTTCGACCATGCGTTCCCGGTAGGTCTGCGCGGCCGCTTCCGGATCGATGTTCAACGCGAACAGGCCCGGCGCGCCCGGCACCGCGGTCGGCAACTGACTCAGGCGGACGCCGAGCACCTCGTCGAGATTGGAGGCCGGGTCAGTGCTGACGATGAGCACCCGCTTGCCGGCATCGGCCATGGCAAGGCCCGTGGCACAGGAAAGCGATGTCTTGCCGACGCCGCCTTTTCCGGTGAAGAAGAGATATCGGGTCTGCGTTTCAGGAAGGGACATGAGCGCTCCTTAGCAGCAGCCCGAGCCCGGCGAACAGCAGCTGCCGGCCTTGATATGAGGCTTTTCCTCCGTCGTCAGCGCAATGCCGAGTTTCTGCGCAAGCTGCTGGCGCGACGGATACATCCCCGTCGAGACGATATGGCCGTCGACCACGAGGATCGGCAGCCGCTCCATGCCGGCTTCCATTTCCTTGACCACCGCGGCGTTGGCGGCGAACGCCTGCGGCGCGTGGCCCAGGTTGTAGCGGGCCACCGTCACGCCGTGCGCCTCGACCCACTTCAGATCGGCGGCGAATTGCGCCAGTACGGGGTCGACGTCTACGCCGCAAACGCCGGTCGAGCAACACATGGCGGGATCGAACACTTCGAGATTCTTCATGGCAGGCACCTTGGAGCAATTGGAATTCAGCGACTTCCACAAGCTCGGATGCGTCTGCGGACAAAGATGCGTGAATTCGGGCAGACCGCGGATCGCTTCGGGAATGAGGGTTCGCTCAATGCGTGTGAATCCGCGGCGCGCAAAAAAATTGAGGGCGGATTCATCGTTCGGAATAAGGTATAGCGCGCGCAGCGATCGCGTTTGCGCCAGCGCAATGGATGCGTCGATAAGTCGGCCACCCAGACCGGATGCGCGCAGCCGCGGGTGAACGGCGACCGAACGCAAAAGGGCCGCATCGCCAACTTGCTCCAGTCCGGCCACCCCGACGATCCCGGCGTCCCGTACGGCAACGTGGAAGCCGTCGAGGCTTTGCGCCGTAAGGTCGCTCGCGGGTAGCCCGCACAGGTCCAGCAACGCGAGGATGCCGCCGAAGTCTGTGGCGACTGCCCGGCGAATCTCATCAACGGGCGTGCTCATGCCAATTCTCCCTTACGTTCACGGTGTGTAAGTGGCTGCCGGATGATCAAGGTGATTTTTGTGCGGAGGCTGCCAGGGTAGTCCCACGTGGTAACGGCAAACACCGGGTCGTAGAGGGGCGCCGGCGTCGCGGCGAAAAGGGAGACGGCGTAGCAGATGGTTCCCCACGAGACAAGCTGGGCGATTGCCAGCGCCCATGTCACGGTGTTGTCGTTCTCGTGGCGACGGGGAGCGAAGGCCGGCATGCGGTTAATCCGTTTCCAGAGTTTGTCGATTTCCCGATCGATATCTTTCACGTCAGGCTCTCCGTTCTGTCATAGACCATCTGGCTCGACCATTGTCGTGCCTCAGCTTGCAGAGTGGCGACGGTACGCGTCTTGACGCACGTCAAGGAGGACCGGACTGCCCTTGCCATCATGGAAAGCCGTCTTCTGTGCGACCAGAACAGTGCGGGGACCGACTACCGACGTATGCGCAAGAGCACTACACCGGACAACATCGCTCTTCGTAGAAGTGAGGTGACGGTCATCTGCGATGTGACCGTGCGGACGTTCCCTTATAGGCCCAAAGCCGTCATCGGCCTCAGTGCTTGCAGAAGGACGGATTTGGGTCGGCAGCGATCAGTTGCATTTGACCGCAACCGGCCCATATCCGGCCATTGGCATCAGCCGCCTCAAGGGCTGCTCTTCGATCGAAAGCAGACGTCTCCGCTTGAACGGTGATTGGCCAACCGGCGCCACTCTCGCTGCACGCGAGTCGTCTCTGTTAGAGGCGTCGGGATAGAAGTGAACGCAACACTTTGAGATAAACGACACAACCGGATGCGAAGGCAAAACAAGCGGAACCTGTCCACCTGAGCGCTTTGTCAGCGATCAGCGTCCCGAATCGAGTATGTGGATTCCCAGCCGCCACCGAGCGCCTTGCACAGCGTGACGAGGTTAGTGTCGGCGGTTGCCTTGCTCTGCTCGAGATTGCTCTGCGCCGCCACCAGCTGCTTCTGCACGTTCAGTACGTCGAGGTAATCGACCGCGCCAGCTTTGTACCGTTGCTGTGCGATCGCGAGCGCGCGCTGGTTCAGCGTTACCACGGATACGAGCCGATCGCGCCGGCGCTGTTCGGCAGCGTAGACGACAAGCGCGTCGTCCACCTCCCGCCATGCCTCGAGTACGGTACGTTGGTAGTTGATCGCAGCCTCCTGTTGTTGCGCTTCACGCAGGTGGAGCATTCCCTTGAGACGCCCGCCCTCGAAGATCGGAAGTGTAATCGACGGTCCGATCACGAACTGGCCCGATGCCCAGTTGGCGAGGCTCGACAGCTGCAGGCTCTGGAATCCCGCGCTGCCGTTCAACGAAATGCGCGGATAGAAGTCGGCCTTCGCCATTCCGATCGACGCCGTCGCGGCATGCACCTGTGCCTCCGCTCGCCGGATATCCGGTCTGCGCTGCACGAGTTCGGACGGAAATCCGATCGGCACCTGCTCGGGGAGCGGCGGAACGTCGCGAGACTCGCCGAACGCATGCCGCAGCGCCCCCGGCTCCTGGGCGAGCAACACGCCAATCGCGTTGATCGTCGTCTCGCCTTTCGCTTCGAGCGTCGGAATCAGGCTTTCAATCGATTCGGCCTGTGCTGACGCATTTGCGACGTCCAGCTCCGTCGTGACCCCTTCGCGTACGCGAACGTGCGCGAGGTTTACCGCGTCCCGGGCAATCTCGAGGTTCTGCCGCGCGATACGAAGCTGAGACTGCGTATCGCGCAACTCGATATAGTCGCGCGCAAGCTCGGCCCGGACCGACAGCAGCACCGCATTGCGGTCCTCGTATGACGCGTCGCTCAATGCGGTCGCCGCTTCGACGCCACGTCGAACCCGGCCCCAGATGTCGATCTCCCACGACGCGTCGAAGCCCGACTGATACAGATTGTAGGCCGGCGAACCTTTGGACCCCGGCAATGCTGCCACGCCGACCGGCGAGGTTCCCGATGCCGATTGCGGTTGCGTCTGTGTCGGCGTGACGCCAAGCAACGACAATATCCCGTTCTCGCTTCCACGCTCGCGGTCGTACGATGCAGCGCCGACGATGGAAGGAAGTTCCGCGGCACCGGCGACCCGCTGTTGCGCACGGCTCTGGCGCAGGCGCGCCGACGCCACCGCCACGTCCAGGTTCGCGTCGGCGAGCTGCTTTTCCAGCGAGTCGAGCACCGGATCGCCGAAGAGCGTCCACCAATCTGCATTGAATTGCGATTCGACGGTCTTGCTCGATGCTTGCGCCGCTTCCGTGCGGCTGAAGACATCGGGGGTCGAGGTTTTCGGACGCTCGAAGTCCGGACCCAACGTGCATCCCGCCATCACGAGACACGCGAGTATCGCCAGTACAGTCTCGCGGACGGAGAATTCGTTCGTATTCATTTCCCGTTCCCTCCCGCCGTCGGCGCATCGCGATGCTTGCCAACAGCTACCTCCGCTTCGACGGAAAGCCCGACGCTCAGTGCGGACGCTGCCTGCTGTCCGCGGTCGATCGTGATCTTGACCGGTACGCGTTGCACGACTTTGGTGAAATTGCCCGTCGCGTTGTCGGGCGCGATGGGCGCGAAGCTTACGCCGGTCGCGGGCGCGAGACCGTCCACGTGACCTCGAATCACCACGTCCGGAAAGCTGTCGACCTTGATGCGTACGCCGGCACCGCGCCGCATGTTGGTAATCTGGTTTTCCTGAAAGTTGGCCACGACATACGCGTCCCGGAGCGGAACGATCGCGAGAATCGCCGCGCCGGGCGTCACGAACGCGCCCACACGCGCGGAACGTCGCCCGACCTTGCCGTCGACCGGTGCGCGGATCTCGCTATAGGACAGGTTGAGCGTCGCTTGTTCCAGTGCCGCCTCGGCACGCGCCAGTGCCCCTGCCGCCTTGTCGCGCCCGGCGCGCAGGACGTCGAGGTTCTGCTCGGTCGCCGTCAACACGGCCCGATCGCGCGCTTGCTGTGCAAGCTGCTCGGCAAGCGTCGTCGCAGCATGCTGCTGCTCCTGTGCCGTCCCTGCACCAGCTTCCGAGAGATTCTGGTAGCGCGATGCATTGGCCCGCGCAAACGCGATACTGGCATCGTCGGACCGCAGCGTCGCGCGCGCCTGCTCGACGAGCGACGGCTGCCGTGCGATCTCGGCGTCGAAATTGGCCACGGCCGCCTTGGCCGCGACCACATCGGCCTGGGCACTCAGCAATGCTGCGCGGAAGTCGCGATCGTCGATGCGTACCAGCAACTGGCCGGCCTTCACCGACTCGTTGTCGTCCACCAGGACATCGGAAATCTGGCCGGCGACGCGTGGCGCCACGAGCGTGAAGTCGGCTTGCACGTAGGCGTCGTTTGTGGATTCGGTTTCGGGTGCGGAAACGAGCCGTGCGCAGCCCCATACGGCCATGCCTGCCGCGACCAGGGATGCGGCAACGTAAGTGGTCTTGAACGGAAAACGGGTGGCGGTCGACATGATTTCGTCCATCAACGGGAAGGAGGCGGCGTAATGGTCCACGGCGGATAGATCCGCACGGGCAACACCGGAACAAGGAAAAGAAGTGCAACGGCGACGCCCGCCATCACGCGATAAAGATCGGCCGACGTCAGCACGAACGCCTGCTCGTGGACTCGGTGCGCAAGTTCGCCGAAATCATGAAGGCTGTCGATGCTCTGGTCCGTCATCGCCATGTGGTTGCCCAGGCGGTCCACCAGCACGTTCGAATGGAAGCGTTCGCGAGCGGTACCGACACCTTCGATCAGCGCAGTCGCCGCAGCGGCGGAGAACGTCTTCAGCGAATTGAACATGGCCGACGCGAACGGGCCCTCGGTCGGCGGCAAGCCCGTCGTCACGCCCATCAGGATCGACAGGATCACCATCGGCTGGGCCGCGATCTGTAACGACTGAAGCAGGTAGAAGTTGTCGCGAATCCACTCGGACGTCATCACGCTGCCCATCGCGCAGGTCGTTGCCATGAGGACAAGGCCGATACCGAGCACCCAGCGGCGATCGATCTGCCTGAGGTTCAGCACGGCGGCGGTCAACGGCAGCGTGATCAGCAGCGGAAGCGCGACCAGCAGCGACAGCGGAGCCGTCTGCAGCGCTCTGTAGGCGTGAACCTTCGCGAGATACTGTCCCGGTATCGCAGCAACGCCGACCAGCAGAACCACAGCGCCCGTGAGCGTGAGGAGGCCGTGCGCGAAGTTGCGGCGGCCGAGCATCTGCAGCTTGAAAAAGGGCAGGGGGTGAAACCATTCGTTGACGAAAAACACCGCAAGCAGGAGCGCCCCGCCGGAAAACATCGCGCAGACGAAGCCGGAATTCAGCCAGTCGAGGCGATCGCCTTGCAGAAGACCGATCACGAGCATCGCCACGCCGGGAAAGCCGGTGAGGAATCCGATCCAGTTGAACGAACCGAACCGTTCGAGTTTCAGCGGATCGGCCGGAAGGCCGAACTGAATCGCCACACAGCTGCCGATCCCGAGCGGCACGATCTGAAGAAAGGCCATGCGCCAGCTGACATACTCCGTCCACAACGCAGCCAGCGGCGTGCCGAGCGCGGGCCCGAACGTCGCGGTCAGCGCGTAGCCTGCTAGCCCGTACAACTTTACGTTGGGCGGCAGATAGCGCAGCGCGACGATGATCAGCATCGGCGGCAGGCAGCCGCCCGCCACGCCCTGCAGCACGCGCAGCACGTACAGCGCGGGCAGGGTCGGCGCGATCGGGCAAAGCATGCCGAAGATCAACGTGGCGACGACGGCGCCGATCGTGAATCGCTTCAGCGTGAAGGTCATGCCAAACCACGGGGCGAACACCATCGTCGCCACGTTGGCGGCTTCGAACAGCGCGGTCAGCCACGTCCCGTCGTCATGTCCGATCGACAGTGCGCCTTGAATGTCGGCCATCGCCGCTGCGGTGACTTGTTCGTTGAGTATCGCCAGCAACGACGCGAACAGCATTCCGGTCAGGCCGATAGCGACACGCGGCGACAATGCAGCGTGACCGGAGCCTGTTTGCACCGGCGTCTGCGTGCTCCGCACCGGCGCGTGCGCCGGTGCGGGTACTCCGAGCGGCTCGCTCGTTCCGGTCGTCGAAGGGTTGGCGGAACTCATAGGATCCCTTGGCTACTGAGATTGGAGAAATGACGGCATGGGCGCGACGCCGTCAGCGTGCGGCCGGTTCATGGCGACGCGCTTCGTCGAAGTACTGCGGCGCTTCCCGGCGATCGAACATGCCGTACTCCCGCACGATGCGGATATGCCGAACGCGCGTATCGGAACGCAGATTCGCTCCGCGTTCGAACGCGGCGGCGGCAGCTTGGTCGCGCCAGGTCGCGACGACGATCACATCGCCGGGCGTCAATAGCGCGTCGAACGCGTCCCATGCAACGAGGCCGTGCGCCTGCGTGTCGAGCCCCAACCATCCGGCAACCGCTCGCGGACCTGCCTGCCTGGGCCAGTCCGGCGCGCACGTCGCGTCCAGCAGCGTGACGGCCGTGCCTGCGCCGACCTCGGTCACGTCGAGGCGCTGTTCCTGCAGGACCTGGCCTGCCGGAACACACGTATCGGCCACGACCTGGCCGATGCGCAGCTGGTAGTCGGAAAATATGCGATCGCGCGCGACCTGCTGAATGGTGTGGTGCTTCGTCGAGGTTCGCCAGCGCACCAGCGACTTCTCGTCGCGCCAGCTCGACAGCGACAGAAGCCATCCGTCCCGGGTCAGGCTTCCATAGCGCGTGTTGTCGACAAACCCGTCGATCTTCTCGAGTTCGGGCCGAAGCATCTTCGCCATGCCGAGATAGGCATCGAACTGTTCCGGTATCGGCTTGACTTCAAGCATTGCAGCAAACATGGCGGACTCCCTCATTCGGTTAGCGATACGGCGCAATGCGCAATGCGCGCGGCGCCTTTGATGCGGGCCGGTATCGTCGTGCTGTCGCGGCCACGCGGTGATGGAGTTCATTGTCGGAGATGAAGTGGCGCTCTCATAGCGCGGGCAGTTTCGGTTTTGGGCCAATGAGTGAGCGAATTGCGCCACGGCCGCAATGGACGTCTTCATTACCTGCACGACCGGAAAGACGCTGTTGCCGTCCGGCCGCAACGATCTGGCATCGGCGAACCGTGGGTGGCACGATCGGCCTGCTTCATGCCGAATGAAAATGGATCGATTGCGGCCATCCTGACGCGCTTTTGGGTCACCCGAACGCGTGAAAGCTCGACGTGCAGCATCGCGCGCATACAATCGCGACCTAGGGATTCAATCGACCGCGTCGGGAGGCGGAATGGACAAGTTGCGCGAGATGGAAGTCTTTGTGGCCGTCGTCGACCGCGGCAGCTTCACCGCCGCATCGGAGAAGCTCGGCTTGTCGACGGCAGCGGTTTCGCGGGCGGTCCATTCGCTCGAAACCCGAATCGGCACGCAACTGCTGGCGCGCACGACGCGCTCGGTGCGGGCGACGGATGCCGGCACGACGTACGCCGATGCGTGCCGCAAGGTGCTCGACGTGATCGCGGACGCGGAGGTGAATATCGCCACGGATCATGAAAACCCCGTGGGCACGCTGACCATTTCAGCCCCGGTGCTGTTCGGCCAGCGATTCATCGCGCCGCTGGTGAATGCATTCGTATTGCGTTATCCCGATGTCGACGTCAACGCCGTGTATGTCGACCGGACCACGCGGCTGCTCGAGGAGGGTGTCGATATTGCTATCCGGATCGGCCACTTGGGTGACTCTTCGGTATTCGCGCTTCCGTTGGGTGTCGTTCGGCGGCGAACGTATGCAGCGCCTGCCTATCTCGCTGCGCACGGAGAACCCGCGCATCCGCGCGACCTGCTCCATCACGACTGCGTGTCATGCACCGGCGTGTCGCTTCCGCTCGAGTGGGTGTTTCACGACAACGGTTCGCGAGTGCCCGTTCGACTTCGGCCGCGGATGATCGTCGATCTGGTTCCCGCCGCCGTTCTGGCTGCCGTCGATTGCGTGGGCGTGACCCAGCTCTTGTCGTATCAGGCTGCCCCGGAGGTGCGCGACGGCAGGCTTCGGCCAATCCTGACGGCGTTCGAGCACGAGCCGATTCCCGTAAGCCTGCTCCATGTCGAGCGGCGAGGCGCGAGCGGGAAGGTCCGGGCCTTCGCGGATTTCGTTACCCACACGCTGCGCAACAATGCAGAACTTCAGGGCACGGACGTGATCGCGACACGGAGCTCGCGGTAGGCGGCCACCAGCGAATCGAGGTCGAACGCGCGGTTCAGGCCGCTCGGATTCGGCAGCACCCATACACGCGCACCGCCGAACGTATCGGATTGCGCGCCCCACTGGATGTCGCGCTTGCCGGACATCGCCGCAAGGGCGGTCTTGCCGAGAAACGCGACGTACCGCGGCGCATGGTATTGGATCTTCCGCTCGAATCCCGATGCGGCCGCTTCGAACTCCGATCGCGACAATTCGGCGGCACGGGCCGTCGCACGCGAAACGGCGGTGGTGAGCCCGCAACCATATCGAAGCAGCGTGCGATCGTCATCGGGACGAATCCGTTCGGGCGAAAAACCGGCCAGGTGAACGACGCGCCAGAATCGGTTGCTTGCGTTCGAGAAATGATGGCCCGCCGAGGCCGAACCGAGCCCTGGGTTGATGCCGCAAAAGATCACCGACAACCCGCGTTCGAGAATGTCCGAGAGCGGCTGAACCGGATTGGCGTGACTCACGGATGCAATTGCCGTTGCGAATGCGAACCGGCCGCGTCTCCCGCACCGGCCTGCGCGTGCCGATTCGAATCGGCCGTGCTCCTGAACCGTTGCCGGTACTGTTGCGGCGTGACGTTGAGCCGCCGCGCGAACGTCGCGCGCATGTGCGTGGCACTGTGGAAGCCGCATTTGAACGCGACGGTCTTGAGCGGTGCATCCGACGTTTCGAGCAATGTCCTCGCGGTATCGACGCGAATCTGTTCGACGAACGCGGACGGCGTCACCTTTGCATGCTTGGCGAACAGCCGCGAGAAGGTCCGGCGGCTCACCGACACGGCGCTCGCGAGCTGCTCGATCGACAGCGTATCGGCGATGTGGTCGGTCACGTACTGGTGGACCTTGCCGATGATCGGGTCCTCGTCCTTGCCGGCCGAAATGAACGGACTGTACTGCGACTGCCCGCCTTCGCGCTGAATATAGACGACCAGTTGCTTCGCGATGCGTACGGCCATCTCGTGTCCCCAGTCTTCCGATACGAATGACAGGCAAAGATCGATGCCTGCCGTCACGCCGGCGGACGTAAACAGTCGCCCGTCCCGGATGAAGATGCTGTCGGGTTTTACGCTGGCCAGCGGAAACTCGTTTGCGAGGCGCGCTGCAACCGCCCAGTGCGTCGTCACGGCCTTGCCGTCGATCAGGCCCGCATGGCCGAGCAGAAACGTTCCGTTGCACACGGAGCCGAATCGCGTCGCGCCCCGTGCCTGGCACTGCAGCCAGCCGAGGACGTCGCCGGAGGGGCAGGCGTCCGGCAATTGCGGGCCGCCCGCGACCAGTATCAGGTCATATTGCGCGTCGAGATCCCCGAAGCCGAACTGAACGGACAACTGCATTCCGTTCGAACACGTCACGGTGCCGGCCCTCTTTCCGACGAGGGAAACCTCATACCTCTGATGAACAGGAAGATACGTGTTGGCTTCCGCAAATACGTCCAGTGGGCCTGCGACATCCAACGCCTGCACACCATCGAAGACGACAATGGCGACTTTCATTCCTGACCTTCAGCAAATAAGAGCCCGCTCGCGCGGAGGCACCACGTACCGCGACTGCTGCATCGCGTTTCGAGCCGGCGCGGCGACCTGGTGACGAGCGTTGCGCCAGATTACCGCAACGGACGGACCGCGTGGACACACGGTCCGGTAATTGACTTTTGCGGCGCAGGAAGAAGGCTGAATGTAAGCCGTGCCGGCGTGCTCCGACGTTTGTGGAGCGGCAGCCGTGTGTCGGGCGCCGAAACCGGCGACGCGACGTGGCCGAAATCTCGCCGCGATTGGCCGCGCAAGGTTGCATGTCCGGGTTTCCGCTCCCGCTCCGCCTGACTAGACTGGGTTCGGCAACGCGCGAGGCAACGACGCCGCCGTAGATGGGCACGGAACCGAATCGTCGTATCGCTCGCAACGCGTCACGTGGCGCCGCTGTTTCGAAGGAACGACGCGGCCCGTCTGCGACCGGTATCGGCGTCGAAAGCGTGGCCTCGCCCGGAATACGTTTGCGGAGGAATGTGTCATGGATGTCGGAATCATGCTGTATGCCGGCTTTCGGCTGCTCGAGGCAAGCGGTCCAATGGATGTTTTTCAGGAAGCGAATCGCCGGTGCGGCCGGATCGTCTACGAACAGCACCTCGTCGGACCGGTGCCCGGGCCCGTCGTCTGTTCGAACGGAACCGCGGTGGGCACGACAGCGTGCCTGGCGGACGCGGCCGCATCATTCGACATCGTCGTGATACCCGGTTCTCCGTTCGACGGTCCGGAGCGAGAGCATCGTGCGCTCGTGGACTGGCTTCACGAAACCGGATGTCACGTGCGGAAGCTCGCGACGGTATCCAACGGAGCGTTTCTGCTCGCACGTGCCGGCCTTGCCGATCGTCGCTGGCTGGTCACGCATCCGGGCGGCGGACAGCGTCTTGCCGACGAGCATTCGCAGGTGAACGTCGTCGCCGGCCAGCATTGCGTGAAGGACGGCAACGTCTATTCGGCGGACGGCGTGCACGCCGGCATTCGCGTTGCCCTGGCGCTCGTCGGCGAGGATCTGGGCCAGCGCGTCGTCGAGCGCATTGCCAGAAGATTGTTGGCGTAACCGCACTGAAGTGGCGGACGAGCGGGTGCCATCGGTCACGCGCGCTCGGTCCGGGACATCGCGTCGATGAGCAGGCGCATCGCGTCGCAACCCGCCGTGGCCCGGAAAACGCTCATTTTGGCCTGCAAGCGCGGTTCATCCGCGCACCGACGGCTTCGATCGTTGGCAGAATGATCTTGACTCCTTCGCAATTCTTTCACGTGTGCGCGCACGAACGTGCGCGATGAGTCGGGCCTGATACAACGAGTTCGTTGGAACGATCGTCCGTGAACGGGTTTGGAACGCACGCTGTTCTCGAGTTGGAAGGCAAATCATTCATCGTCATCGGTCGCCGACGCGGTCGGCGCCCATTTCCCTACGAGGCAGCCATGTCCCGGAATCCCGCTGTTACGTCGCAGATTCTTCCGCCACCTGCTCACGCCGGCGAACTGATGTCCGGCGCGGACATCATCCTGCGGGTGCTCGCCGAACAGGGCGTCGATACGCTGTTTGGATACAGCGGCGGTGCAATCCTGCCCACATACGACGCCGTGTTTCGTTTCAACGAATTGCACAAGGCAAGGCCCAAGCGCCAGATCCGGTTCGTCGTTCCTGCGAACGAGCAGGCTGCAGGCTTCATGGCCGCCGGCTACGCGCGTGCCAGCGGAAAAGTGGGCGTGTTCATGGTGACGTCCGGCCCGGGCGCGACGAATGCGGTCACGCCGATCGCCGACTGCAACGGGGATTCGGTTCCCGTCGTCCTGATCTGCGGACAGGTTCCGCGCGCGATGGTCGGCACCGATGCGTTTCAGGAAGCGCCGGTCTTCAACATCATGTCGGCGTGCGCAAAGCAGGTATTTCTCGTCACCGATCCGGCGAAGCTGGAGCAGACGCTGCGAAGCGCATTCGAAATCGCTCGCACCGGCCGTCCGGGACCGGTGGTCGTCGACGTGCCTAAGGACGTTCAGAACTGGGTGGGACCTTATCTCGGCCACGGTACATTGCAGTTTCGCGGGTACTCGGATCGACTTCGAATGGTGGCAAAAGGCGCCCGTCTGGACGACGACAAGCGTGCGGCATTCTTCGACCTGCTGGCGCAGAGCCGGCGCCCGCTGCTCTATGCGGGCGGCGGCATTGTCGCAGCGGAAGCGGCAGGCGAGCTGCTGCGGTTTTCCGAGCGCTACAGGATCCCCGTCGTGACCACGCTGATGGGCATCGGTGCGATACCCGCACGATATGAGCTGGGGCTCGGCATGCTCGGCATGCATGGCACCGCCTGCGCGAACTACGCGGTCGAAGACTGCGATTTCCTGATCGCAGTGGGTGCCCGGTTCGACGATCGGGTCGTGGGCGGCCGCCCTGATCGATTCGCGCCACGCGCACGGCATGTGGCTCACATCGACATCGACGAGGCGGAAATCAACAAGGTCAAGCGGGCGCAGTGGAGTCACATCGGCAATGCGAAGGACGCGTTGCGGTCGTTGATAACGCATGACCGGATCGTGCAAAGCTCCGCGGACTGGCTAGATCGAGTCGCGGAACTCAAGCGCCGCCACGGGATGAATTTCGACCGGAACAAGTCAGCGATTCAGCCACAGTACGTGATCGAGAAACTCAGCGAGATGACGGGCGGGCGCGCGATCGTCACGACTGGAGTAGGCCAGCATCAGATGTGGGCCGCTCAGTATTTCGATTTCGTCGAGCCGCGCAGCTTCCTCACATCGGGCTGCATGGGCACGATGGGCTTCGGGCTACCGGCTGCGATCGGTGCGCAGTTGGCGAGGCCGGATGCCCTGGTAATCGATATCGACGGTGACGGCAGCATCCGGATGAATGTCGGCGAACTCGAGACGGCGAGTACGTATGGTGTGCCCGTGAAGGTGCTGCTTCTCAACAACTGCGGCGACGGGATGATCCGGCAGTGGCAGCGGCTCTTCTTTGATGGACGGATGTTCGTGAGCGACAAGGCGCTTCATCGAAAAGACTTCGTGATGGCGGCTCGGGCCGATGGATTCGAATTCGCTTGCCGCGTCGATACGATCAGTGAATTGGAGGCGAAGCTTAGGGCATTCATTGAGTTTGAGGGGCCAGCCTTCCTCGATGTAAGGATCGACCCGGATGCCGATGTATTTCCAATGGTCGGGCCGGGTCAAAGCTATTCGACGATGGTCACGGGGCCCTTTATCGCGGCCCGAGCGGGCATCGAGCGTGGAGCGCACCACGAAGGCCCCCCGAACCGGACCGATATGTTCTGATGCTGCTGCACTCTGGCGCTGCGGCACCTAACGCGTGCACGAACGTGAAGCAGAGCGGTCGGGGCGGAGCATATCGTATGCCAGCCCCCCCCGCCTTGCTTCATATCGCCGACTTCTATCCCGATCCTGGTCGAACATCATGATTGACGAAAATCTGATTCATAAGGCGCTCGCAAACCCCTTGAGGCGCGAAATTCTGGCGTGGCTGAAAACGCCGGATCGAGGATTCGCGAGAGGAGTCGTCGACTTTCGTCATGGCGTGCCGTCGAATGCGATCCATGCACGTAGCGGTCTATCGCAGTCTACGGTATCTGCACATATCGCGACGTTGATTGACGCCGGGCTTCTCGTTTCGAACCGAGTGGGTCAGTGGATTTTTGTGTCTCGTAATGAAGAGGTAATACGCGCGTTCGGCAAGCATGTCTACTTGCATCTTTGACGAGATCGTTGGTGCATCGCGGACAGACGAGTGTCTAACGTCGGCGGCTCTTATACATCTGTTTGCGGACTTTCCAGGCAAGTACACTGAAGATCCGCTTCGGGTCGATCTGCGTCGGTCGCGCGTCGCAGGGCGGCGGACGGCCGCGTTCGGCCAAGTGCGGCCGTTCAGCGAGCCGGGAAGCCCGCCGTTGGAACGGCTGCATTACTCTGGAACCTGACGGACGAGCTAAGCGCGCAATTCGGCCTTTGCTGACACTCGTGTACTGAACCGCGCCGGGAATCGTGGAGGCCGGTTGGTTTAAGTTAATGCAGGCAAGTCAGCGGCATTTCTGAGTTGCCTGTAGTAGTTTGCCTCAGCCTCAGCGGGCGGGATATAGCCGAGCGGTTCCATCAACCGATGATGGTTGTACCAGGCCACCCATTGCAGCGTTGCCAGTTCGACGGATTCCCTCGTTTTCCAAGGGGCGCGCCGATGAATCAGTTCCGTCTTGTACAGGCCATTGATCGTTTCGGCCAGCGCATTGTCGTAGCTGTCGCCCCGGCTGCCGACCGACGGCTCGATGCCGGCCTCAGCCAGCCGTTCGCTGTACCGAATGCTGACATATTGCGCCCCTCTATCGGAGTGATGTATCAATGTCCCGTCGTCACCCGGTTGGCGAGCGTACAGCGCCTGTTCAAGTGCATCCAGAACAAAGTCCGTGGTCATCGACGAACTGACGCGCCAGCCAACGATACGACGGGCGAACACGTCGATGACGAACGCCACGTAAAGCCAGCCCCGCCATGTCGAGACGTAGGTGAAATCCGACACCCAAAGCTGATTCGGTCGCTCAGCCTTGAACTGCCGGTTCACCCGATCCAGCGGGCACGGCGCGCTCGAATCGGGAGTCGTCGTGCGAACTCGCTTGCCGCGAACTGCGCCTCGCAAGCCCTGCAGCTTCATCAACCGCCCGACCGTGCAGCGTGCGACCAAGATGCCCTCACGGTTCATCTGCTTCCAGACCTTCGGCACGCCATAGACCTGCATGTTGGCCTGCCAGACACGCTTGATCTCCGGCTGCAGAAGCTCATCGCGTTTGGCGCGGGCGCAGCGTTTGGACGGATCGCGAAGCTGCGCAGCATGGCGTCGGTAGCCCGACGGGGCAATCCGCAAGACCTTGCAGATCGGCTCGACCCCGAAGGTGTCGCGATGCTGATCAATGAAGGCCTTCAGGACTTGAAACGGCGGTCGAGCTCCGCCTGGGCGAAAAACGCGCTCGCCAGCTTGAGAATCTCGTTGGTCCGGCGCAGTTCCTTGACCTCGCGTTCCAGGGCCTTGATGCGTTCACGCTCGGCCGTGCTCACGCCATCGCGCTCCCCGCGGTCGACCTCGTCGCGTTTGACCCAATCCAGCAGCGTCTGCGGCGTACAGCCGATCATCGGCGCAATCGATTCGACCGCTGCCCACATCGACGGGTGTTCGCTACGCTGTTCGCGTACCAGACGCACTGCGCGCTCCCGCACTTCCGGGGAAAATTTGCTTGCCTTCTTGTTCATGACTCGATTCTCTCAAGAATACGAGCCTCCACAAAATCCGGTGCGGTTCAGGGACATTTGGGTCAACCTACCGACCTATGGGCTACTTGGGATGCGCCGTCGCGCAGGGATTGTAATTACGCCTCCCTGTGACCTTGCACAGGGCAAGGTCGAAACAATTACATATTTGCCAATCGTTAGTTTGGGTAGTTATTTTTCCACGAGTGCTTTCTTGCCGATAGTTATGCGAGAGTTGCGTGGGCAACTTTCTTCTTTGCAGATCGATGAGTTGCCTATCTCGAACGGTCGCTTCTCACTTCCGTCAATGGAAGCGATGATTCGAGTGGAAATGAGGCTTCACGAGATTAAATCAGGGCAGAAAACGGGTGCAAAAGAGAAGGCCTCAGCGTGCAAGGCGACTGCGTGTCTTGAGATACTGAAGAAGATCCACGATGGAGAGTTGTCCGAGTGCGGGGCCCAAACGGTATGCGACGCTCTTGGGCCAAAGTCTGCAAAAATTCTTTGCGAAAATCTAATAAAGAATTCCCACGCAATAGATCTACATTTTCTCCCAAAAGACGGCCAACCAACCGAATGGTCTGCCATTGAGCATCATTCGCTGGTTCTTTTCCGATATCCAATTACAGCTCCCGTAGAGCTTTTCGATGAGGCTCAGGAGGTCGGAACTCGCGATTGGCATTCCGCAGTAGCAAGAGTTGCTAAAAAGGTTCCAGCGGCAGCGGCATTCGCCGAGACACGTCCCATGAAACGTGCATTACTGAAAAGCGGTTTCTTTGCCGATCTCCTTACTAGGTACGCTGCCATGCACGTGAGAGTCGGATCGCCTGACTTTACGCAGACCACAGTCGGAAACTACATCACTGACCTGGGATTCCAAAAATGAAATATCTCGCAATCACCCAACCAACGGCAGATTGGTTGTTGAGCAAGCCGACGGTGGTCGATGAACTCGTGCAGTTCGTACTAAATCCAACGGCTTGCAAGCATTTGGTAGGTCGAGAATTTTCACACGGCCCTGTCCGTTTGGCGGGTACGGCAAACGGTGAAGTAATAGCGTTCTGGAATGTCGACTATCTTGGCGGCACTGGCGCTGAGGCTTGGGGCTTTGTGAGGTTGGATTCAACTGTCGGACTGGGCAGTCGACCTGAAATATCGCGGGAAGTCTTTGAGCGCTGCTTGTACGTGCTGAACCAGCGTCTGCGCGGTTATCGGATCGACGGAGCTTTCATCCATCGGTCCTACGCCAATGGCACACACACTTGCTTAGCTGGACGTGGGTCTACCGCGCGTCAATATAGCGTGGGCTTCGTCGAGCGGAACATTGATGCAGCGAGCACTGGCAACAGGGCATTCGCTTGCGTTGGTCCCATGCATGACTTCAACAGACTATCGGAGTCGGCAGAACAGGAGTTCACCCGGATCAACGATCTCTACCGGGACGTGTCCGACATCTTAGTCGCGTCCCGTCGCGTCCCCGTAACTGATCTGAATGAGCTGAAAGGTGTAATTGACGCGCTGTCGACGTTCACTTGGATGGAGGGAAGTCACTGGAACGAATATGCCGACGTTGAAGTCAATGCGTCGGATCGATCTTTTTCCGGCATCGATTTGGTTAAGTCAATTGGATTGAATTATGAGCAATGGCTCGACGCCGGAAGTCCACTTTCGAGTAATCAGCGTCGAATCCTGAATTCAACTGCAATCGATCTGCATCCCTTGAGAATCGTGGGTCCGGGTGGGTCAGGCAAAACGTTGCTTATGCAGTTGCTCGCGCTGAAGCGCCTTGATATAGCTAGAAAAAAGAACGCTTCTGTACGTGTTCTTTACATTGCGCATAACTCCGCCATGGCCGCGAAGGTCAAAGAAAGATTTGACGTCCTCGAAAACGGCTCCGACATGAGAGCTGAAAATAGAATAATCGATGTCATGACGCTCACGGATTATGGCCTTCAGCAGCTAGGACTGGAGTTCACGTCGATCATTGATCCGGACGCAGAGGTCGCGAAGGAGTTTCAGTTCAAGGAGTTGAATGTCGCGATTGAGCAGGCGTTTCTTGATATGGAAGGCGTCGTGCGGGATAGTACGCTTTTATCCGAAATTAAACGCGAGCCAGATTTAATTCGTCCCTTTGCGAAGCTCGCAATGGCCGAAATCTCAAGTGCAATCAAGGGACACGGGCTTGAGAATGACAAGCGTCGATACGTAGAGTCCGAGCAGCAGTTGAGCCGTCTGCATGGATTGCTCGACGCAAGCGAACGACTCTTCATGTTCTACGTGTTTGAGCGTTACCGTTCTACCGTATTCGAAGGCCTCCAAGTGCTTGACACGGATGACATCGCTCTGTCGCTCTTGGGAAGGCTGCGCACTCCGATCTGGGAGTTGAAGCGAAAGGATTTGGGGTATGACTATGTTTTTGTTGATGAGGCGCAATTATTCAACGAAAACGAGCGAAGAGTTTTTCCGTTCTTAACAAACGGCAGAGCTCAGCATGTTCCGATAGTGCTGGCTCTCGATGAGGCTCAAGATATTTACGGTCAATCTAGTGCTGGTTTTGCCGCTTTAGGAATTGCAGGCATGACTAGCGAAAATTTGTCGTCGGTTCACCGGTCGACTCGAGATATCGTTAGATTGGCTTTTTTTATTATTCAACGAAGCACGGATCTTTTCGGAACGGATTTCCCTGACTTCACCGGAATCGCGGAAAAAATGGAGGATGAGAAACATCCTCTCGTCGCACGACCTAAAGTCGAGATCGGAGGCGCAGAAAGCAAGCTCGGGAAATTTGTTTTGCGGCGGATCCGCGATCTTCGGAAAGCCAATATTCGGCAGATCGGCGTAATCTGCCACGCCGATCAGTACTGGGACGAAATTCTGAATGCATTGCGCGGGACGGACTTGCCCCTGCAGGTGCTTGAGGAGCGCGGGGTGCGGTTGCCATTGACTCAGCCGCTGGTGGTATTGACGAGGCCTGCCTACGTGGGCGGGCAAGAGTTCGACGCCGTTGTAGCCGTCGGTCTGGAGCAAGGTGTGGTGCCGCCTCGTGTATCCAACAATGATGCACTTGCTACTGCGATTGAACAGCAGACACTTCGCGAACTCTACCTCACCATCACACGGGCGCGGTTTCGGCTTGTCATCCCCCTTTCAACGGGTGCAAGCCCATCCGCCGTCCTTCAAGATGCAATCCAAGCAGGATTACTTGACATGGCCGCATAGGGGGTGATAGGGGCGGCGCGGCCGGCGATTTTTGCGCCATTATTCGAACTGTGCGGCAAGCTCGACTGGAGGCGATGGTCTATGCATCATCGCCCCTCAGTGCTTCTTTCCAGTCTTCACTGCTGGCCGTTTCGATGCTCGAATGCGCCCGATCGGAAGCGATAGAGTAGCCGGTCACCAAGTCCGCCCGCTTTGGTTCTTCGTCAGCCAGGCGTTAACAACGACGGCTGAGCTAGCCATCGGCCAACGTCAGCAATGGCCGAACTTCAGCTCCCCCCGAGAAACCGGACTTGGATGTCCGGTACGCTCGGTTACCTGGCATTGAATCCATGACAGCGTGACCGGCGGCTGTGGGTCGATGCCGGACGCCGACTTCGCGCGAAAGCGCATCGCTCGATGCCCGTCATGGACGGGATCACACCGATAAGCGCAAGCGTTGAATGCCGGCCCCGGTCGAAACAGCGGCCGTCTGATCGTGGAGTAGTATTCCCCCATGTCCAGGTTATTGCTCGGCCTCTGCGGCGCGCCGTCAACCATCCGTGACGAGGGTGGCAAGCTCATCAAAGGGTTTGGAAACTCCTTCAACGATGCGTGCGATGGCGTCGGCCGCGACGACGGCATTGATGGGAATGCATCATGTCAATCGAATGGAAGCACCGTGCAAGGCTATTTATCCAGCGTTTCTGGCAGCCGACCAGTGCGTGCATGACCTGCATGCCGGGGAGCTGGGGCAGTATTACGAGCGTTGCCCACTGGACGATTGCATTGCATACAGGTCTGCTTACCGGGCTTCTGGCCGTACTTTTGACTTTCACGCCTGCGTCAAAACTCTACGCGCATCGATACGGCAATGCGCTGATCGTTGGCTTGCTGACAACGCTAGGCGACGCCTACTCGCACACGAGTCACTACCGTATCCCCTATGTCGAGCACATCGTGACGGGGGCAATTTCAGGTCTCTTGACACTGGCGGCCTCATATCTCTTCGAAGACCGCGCGCGACGCCTTCGGGCGGTGTGGGCTCGAGTGTTCGGATAGCGTATCCGGTGACTTTCTGAGCCCTCCCGGCCGAACGGCAAAAGGCTTCCCGGTGTGGCTACGCTTCATGATCGGGAGACTGCGTAAGGACAACGGGAGTTCGCGTCTGTGACATGCCCCAGCGTCAGCGTGCGGCCAGCTCGAGCCGGTCCGACGAAATTGGCGGGCGTCAGCTTCGCGTCCCAGGTGCGATGATCGCGGGCCGCGCCGGGAACGTCGGTGTGCCGGTGACGCGAAGCCATTTGTACCGCCCGGCAATCAACGGTATTCGCCAAGACAGCGACTGTTCCGCAGTGCCTGACTCGATGCGGGACGTAACGTGATCTGCATCAAAGCTCGCATGCGATGTGCCACGTTTAATGTGCGAAGCGGAATCGCTCGTTTTTGAGGCTGCCATGCGCCGTGACCGACGCTGGCGTCTGCCCGCGCAGCGGCGCGCCGCCGCCTCGGCTTGGGCCGGGTAGCAATCGGGAGACTGGACATGCTGCGCGATGTGCTGGTGCACGTAGACGGGAGCGAGTCGGGGCGGCGCAGGGTGCAATTCGCCGTCGACTTGGCAATAAGCGTCGGTGCGCGACTGAGCGGAATACACGTGACCCCGCCGGTGGAGGTCCCGCCTCTGTACAAACCGACCCGCGTGGCGGAAGTCACTGCATATCTCTCCGCGAAGCTGGCACAGGACAGCACCGCGGCAACGGTGGCCTTCAGGGAAGAAGCCGTGGCGCGCCTTGCTGATGCATGCTGGTTCGAAGCGAAAGGCGACGTAGCCAAAGGCATCAGCGACCGAGCCCGCTACGCGGACCTCGTCATCATTGGCCAGGACGAATGGCAAGGCTCGCCCGAAACGCATCCCTTGCCGATCGCCCACTCGGTTGCCGTCCGATGCGGTCGCCCGGTCCTGGTTGTGCCTGCCGCGGCAACACCGTCACTGGTCAGGGCCGCCGTTGCCTGGGATGGCAGCCGTGAATCCGTGAGGGCCGTCCACGATGCCTTGCCGCTGCTGCGGCTGTCGCGGTCGGTGCGGATCATCGCGTTCGTTTCTCCGACCGCGGAGGGCAGCGAGGACGACGCGGAAAGTCTCCTGGACCACCTGACCCGACATGCCGTCGCTGTCGATTCAGCCGTACTCCGGATCGGTTCCACGGAAGAGCATGGTTCACTGCGTGAACACATTGAGAACGGGCCATACGACTGGCTGGTGATGGGCGCTTACTCTCATCCCATGTGGATGGAGTTCATCCTCGGCGGCGTCACTCAGTCCATTCTCCTGTCGGCGAAGATACCCGTGCTGGTTTCCCATTGACGAGGTGAGTGGATGGACGCCAAAGGATTGCAGTGCACGGGCGTTTTTCGGGGCCTTTGGGGGCGTCTGAAGGAGCACCCGCTAGCCCGGGTCGGGCCGGGGCTGATCACCGGCGTCGCCGACGATGACCCCAGCGGGATCGCCACCTATTCCCAGGCGGGTGCCCAATTCGGGCTGAACATGCTTTGGACGATGCCGCTGGCGTACCCGTTGATGGCGGCGGTTCAATCGATGTGCGCGAACCTTGGCAGGGTCACTGGAAAAGGGCTCGCGGCCAACATCAAGACCGCCTTCCCGCCGAGCGTGCTGAGGAGCGTCGTGCTGCTGCTGCTGGTTGCCAACACGCTCAACATTGCTGCCGACGTTGCTGCCATGGGCGAGGTTGCGGAGCTCGTCTCCGGTGTCGATCGTCACCTCATGACGGCGTTCTTCGTGTTCGGGACGCTTCTGCTGCAGATGTTCGTTCCCTACCATCGCTACGTCTTCTTCCTGAAGTGGCTCACCGTCTCCCTGCTCGCTTACGCGGCGGTTCTCTTTACGGTTCATGTTCCGTGGGGGCAGGTTGCACTGCGCACCGTCTGGCCCAGGTTCACACCCAATGCCAGCGCCGCCGCCGTGGTGGTCGGTGTCTTTGGCACGACCATCAGCCCATACCTGTTTTTCTGGCAGGCCTCCGAAGAAGTCGAGGACATGCAGGCGAACCGCGGCAGTGCGCCGCTGGTAAGCGACGCGCGTGTCGCCGACGCGGAACTTCGACGTATCCGGTGGGATACGTGGAGCGGCATGCTGTACTCCGACGTCGCCGCCTACTTCATCATTCTTGCGACCGCCGTCACCCTCCATGTGGCTGGCGTCACCGACATCAACACGGCGGCGCAGGCAGCTAGCGCACTGCGGCCGCTCGCCGGCGACTTTGCGTACATGCTTTTCGCGCTCGGTATTCTCGGCGTGGGGCTGATCGGTGTGCCGGTGCTGGCGGGTTCCGGCGCGTACGCCCTGTCCGAGGTGATGGACTGGAAGGAGGGGCTCGAACGCAAGGTGGGCGATGCGCGCGGGTTCTACGGGATCATCGCCGTCAGCGTGCTTGCCGGACTCGGAATCCAGTATTCGCCAATCAGTCCGATGAAGGCCTTATTCTGGAGCGCGGTGATCAACGGAGTGGTCGCCGTACCGCTGATGGTCGTCATCATCATCCTTGTCTCGAAGAAATCGGTCATGGGCGCTTTCACGGCGAGTCGGCCGCTGATTGTCCTTGGCTGGATTGCGACCGCGATCATGGGGGCGGCGGCCGTGGCAATGTTCATCCCTGGCTGACCATGCGGTGAACGTTCGGTTCACGTTGCGACCATCGGCTTTCGCCAGCACGCGAGCCGGATCGGCCAGGAGCGGCACGATGCGACGCGACGGCCGTCGGACGGACGGCGCGTCACGGCGCGTCACGTGCGCCCGCACGATGCCTTACGGCTTGGCCCCCATCACGAACTCGAACGTCGCCACGCCGTCGACGCCACCCGTCACGCGGTCGCCCGGCTGCAGCGCGCCGACACCGGCCGGCGTGCCGGTGAAGATCAGGTCGCCGGCCTTCAGCTCGACCGAGCGCGACACGTACGCGATCACGTCCGGCACGGCCCAGATCATGTCCGCGAGATCGCCTTGCTGGCGCGTTTCGCCGTTGACCGCGAGCCAGATCCGGCCGCTTGCCGGGTGGCCGGTCGCAGTCGCCGCGCGCAACGCGGTCACGGGACCCGACGCATCGAAGCCCTTTGCCCAGTCCCACGGCCGGCTCAGCTTCTTCGCCTCGGCCTGCAGGTCGCGGCGCGTGAGGTCGACGCCGACGCCGTAACCCCACACGTGCGACAGCGCGTCGGCCGGGTCGATCGACCGGCCGTCCTTGCCGATCGCGACGACCAGCTCGATTTCGTGATGGAGGTTGCCGGTCAGCGGCGGATAGGGGACGGTGCCGGCGGCCGGGACGATCGCGTCGGCCGGCTTCGTGAAGAAGAACGGCGGTTCGCGGTCGGGATCGGCGCCCATTTCGCGCGCGTGGTCGGCGTAGTTGCGGCCGACGCAGAAGACGCGGCGCACCGGAAAGCGCGCGGACGACTGTTCGACTTCGACGGAAGGACGCTCGGAAGCGTCGATGACGTATGCGGACATCGGATGGCCTCGTTCGATGAAAAGACGGATGCCGTCGCCCGCGCAATGCACCACGGGCCGGCATGCATGGAACGATACCCGACGCATGCGCGCCCGGATGCGACGCAACTGCGTTTTAACCGGACAAATCTACGCGTCGCCGCCCGCCGGCGCGTCGTCGCCGACCGGCAGCGCGGCGTTCGCGTCCCGGTAAGCCTTCGGCGACACGCCGACACGCGCGCGGAAGCGCCGCGCGAAATACCCTTCGTCGCGAAAGCCGACGGTGCGCGCGATGTCGGCGATGCGCCGGCTCGTATGCGCGAGCAGCGATTGCGCGAGCGCGATCCGGCGCTCGGTCACGAGATCGGTGAAGGTGCTGCCGGTTTCCTTGCGCACGAGGTGTGCGAGGTAGTTCGGCGACAGGAAGGCGGCCTCGGCGGTGGCCGCGAGCGTCAGGTCCTCGCGGGTCAGGTTCGCGCGCACGTGGCGCATCACGCGCGCGAGCGCGTCGCGCCGACCCGCGCGCTGGGCGCCGCGCTGCGCGAGCTTGTCGAGCGCGCCCGCGTATTGCGTGCAGACGAGCCCGATCAGCTGCAGCAGATAGCCGCGCAGCAACGTGCTCGAGCCGAAGGTGCGCACGCGGTCGGCATCGAGCATGCACAGCGCGAGGCGGCGCGCCTCGTCGAAGGCGTCGCCGGTCAGGATGAAGTCGAGATGTTCCTGGAAGCGGAACGGCGTCAGCTCGGGAAAGCGGTGCGCGGGGACATCCTCGAGATCGAGCGGATCGACGTCGAGATCGGCGCGCAGGAACGCCTGGCTGAAGTTGATCACGATGAAGTGCGCGCCTTCCGGATGCGGAATCAGGTGCTCGCGGTGCGGCAGCACGAATGCGAGCGCGCCGCGCGGAAACGGTCGCGTGACGCCGCCGATCCGCTGTTCGGTGTCGCCGCCGAGATTGAACTGGATCTGGAAATACGCGTGCCGGTGCGGCTCGGTGATCGCCTGGCGCGACGCCTGGTCGCGGATGTAGAAATCGAGCCGGTCGCTGCGTTCGGGCATCCCGTACAGGCGCGGCGGGGCGGTGGATGGCATGAAGGATTCTGCTGTTCGTGACGCGGTTGAGCCGCGATGGTACAGCGAACCGGGCGCGGCCGGAATCCGTGGGCGCGAGCCGCGCAGGCCGGCCGGGCGGTGTGCGCCCGCCCGGCGACACGGCAATCAGGCGGCCGGATGAAAGCCCAGGTAGCGGCAGCGCGTGCCGGCCTCGTCGGTCGCGAGCCGGCTGGATGCGCCGACCGATCGGAGCGTGTCGGCGGTCGCGCTGCGATTCGTGAGCAGCGTCCATGCCGTCGGGGCGGCCTCGGCGGCGGCCGTCGCGCGCGCATCGTCGAGCGTGCTCAGCGCGGCCAGCAGGCTGTCGGCGGGCGGCGCATGAATCGCGAAGCCTTCGTTCGCGACGGCTGCCGTATCGATGCCGAGCGCCGCGCACAGTCGCGCGCGCAACGGCGTCTCTGCCTCGCTCGCGGCCCGCGCGCGCGCGATGTTTTCGCGCGTGTGCGCATCGACGATCGTGCCGCCGCGGGTGAGCGCCGCCTGCTGCCATGCGTCGGGCGGGCACTGCTTGCCGTCCGGCATCAGCGGTACGAACGGATTGACCTCGGCCGGGTAGATCCGGCACACCAGCGGCCGTTCGTCGTAGATCCCGCAGCGCAGGTCGTCGAGCAGATTCGGGCACGGCCCGGCATGCGACGCGGTGAGCAGGGTGGTGACGCGTACCGGCAGCGAGCCGCTGAGCGCGGGCGACGAACGTGCCCGCTTGTATGCGGCGAACGCGTCGTCGGGGGCCGGTTCGACGGGCCATGGCATGGCGTCGCACAACAGTTCCACGTGGCCGCCGCGCCGCAGCCATGCGGTGGCCTCGGCGACGGTCAGCGGAATGCGCAGGTCGTGGCAGCAACGGCCGCAGCCGGTGCATGAAAAGTCGATGTCGTTCTGAGTCATTCGGATAGGGAGTGGGATGCGACCAGCTTCGTCAGCCGGCGATCAGCGGCGCGACGCGCCGGCGCAGTTCGGGCACGATCTCGGCGTCGAACCACGGATGGTGCTTGAACCATGCCTGGTTGCGCGGCGACGGATGCGGCAGCGGCAACACGTCTCGGCCATAGTCGCGCCATGCCTGCACGGTGTCGGTCAGCGTCGCCTTGCGCGTGTCGCGCAGGAAATGCCGCTGCGCGTACTGGCCGACCAGCAGCGTCAGCCGGATCGACGGCAATTCGGCCAGCAGCCGGTCGATCCACAGCGGTGCGCATTCCGGGCGCGGCGGGTTGTCGCCGCTCGCGCCGCGGCCCGGGTAGCAGAAGCCCATCGGCACGATCGCGAAGCGTGTCTCGTCGTAGAACGTGTCGGCGTCGACGCCGAGCCAGTCACGCAGCCGCTTGCCGCTCGCATCGTCCCACGGGATGCCGCTCGCATGGACGCGGGCGCCGGGCGCCTGCCCGACGATCAGGATGCGGGCGTCGCGATGCGCGCGCACGACGGGGCGCGGGCCGAGCGGCAGGTCGGCTTCGCAGGCGCGGCACGCGCGGATTTCGGTGAGCAGCACGTCGAGCGGCGCGCGCATTCGTTTCGGCATCGATTCTGAACGGGGACGGATCGGCGGCACGAACGCAGGTGCGTCCATGCCGCGCGGCGCGCCGGCGCGGACCGGCGCATCGCGTCAGGCGTTCCGCGGGGCACGGCATGGCGTTGCGCGGCGGCCCCGGCACCCCGTGCCGGGATCACCCGCCCGCCGTATCGCCTTCGGCAACCGCAGCATCATACAACGCCGTCTGCGCGATCGCCGCGGCGATTGCCGCGTCGTCCTGCGTGCCGTCGAGCATGCCCCAGCGCCGGTATTGCAACAGGAACCAGCGGCCTTCCTGCGGATCCGGCCGGTTCACGGCGCCGCCGTCGTGGAAACGGATCGGCAGCGGCGGCTGCGCGAATGGCCCCGCGCCGTAGTCGCCGAGCAGGCGCGGCGCGATCAGCCGGGCCGGCACGCCGAGCGCGTCGGGCGACGCGAGCCAGTCGGCCGCGTCGCGGCGGTGCGCGGCATCGTCGAGCCACGCGCACGCATCGACGAGCGTGCGGATCAGTGCGCGCGCGGTGGCGGGATACAGCGCGACGAAATCGCGCCGGGTCGCGAGCACCTTCTCCGGATGATCGGGCCAGACCTCGCTGGTGACGGCGACGGTCCGGCCCGCGCCGCAGGCTTCGGCCACCGCGTGCCACGGCTCACCCGCGCAGAAGCCGTCGAGCTCGCCGCTCGCGAGCGCCGCGACCATCTCGGGCGGCGGAATCACGACGCTGCGCACGTCGCGCAGCGGATCGACGCCGTGCGACGCGAGCCAGTGGTTCAGCCACATCGCATGCGTGCCGGTCGGGAAGGTCTGCGCGAGCAGCGGCTTGCGGCCCAGTGTCGCGAGCGCCGCGCGGACGTCGCCGCTTGCGCGGTACGCGTCGGCAAGGCCGCGGGCGAACGTGATCGCCTGTCCGTTGCGGTTCAGCACCATCAGCGCGGCCATGTCGGTCTGCGGGCCGCCGATGCCGACCTGCAGCCCGCACACGAGCCCGTACAGCGCGTGCGCGGCGTCGAGTTCGCCGGTCAGCAGCTTGTCGCGCACGGCGGCCCAGGATGGCTGGCGGCACAGCTCCAGCGTCAGGCCGTGGCGTGCGCCGAGATTCAGGTGCTGCGCGACGATCAGCGGGGCGGCATCGCTGAGCGCGACGAACCCGAGGCGAAGATGCGCGCGTTCCGGCGCGGCGGGAGGCAAAGTTTTCATGGCATTCATGACGGGTGGGTCGCATCGAGCAGTTGCCGCGCAATGTCGACGATGCGCTGGCCCTGATCCATCGCGCGCTTGCGCAGCAACGCATACGCATCGTGCTCGGACAGCCTGCGCTGATCCATCAGCAGGCGCTTCGCGCGATCGATCAGCTTGCGTTCGGCGAGCTCGCGCTCGACATCGGCGAGCCGGCGGCGCAATGCATCGTCGTGCGAGAAGCGCGCGAGCGCGACTTCGAGGATCGGCGCGAGGCGCTCGGCCGACAGGCCTTCGACGAGATACGCGCTGACGCCGGCGCCGACCGCCGCGTGAATCAGCGCCTGGTCGGCATCGTGGCTGAACATCAGCACGGGGCGCGGCGCGGTCGCGTGCATCACGGCCAGTTGCTCGAGCGTGTCGCGCGACGGCGAATCGGTATCGATGATCACGACGTCGGGGCGCTGCTCCTCGACGGCGGCGGGCAGGCGCGCGGGCGTCGCGACGTCGTTGAGCATCTCGTAGCCGAGGCGCGCGAGCGCGTCGCCGAGTTCGCCGATCGGTTTGTCGGTGTCGGTGACGAGCAGCACGCGCAGGCGCAAGGGTGGAGCAGGCGTACTCATGAGGCAAACGGCGGCGGCAAAATCGCGGCGCGACGATACGCGGATCGGGCGCAGTGGCCCCGTGCGGACATCGTGTCGGCACCGCGTGCGGCGCTCAGGCGACCGGTGCGAGCCGCGCCGCTGCTTTCATGATAGATGGGCGGCCGGTGCCGCGTGGTGTCACGCATGCTACGCGGCCCGGGACAAGGTCGTTTCGATCGCGGCACCTGCGTGTGGCACATCGTGCACGGCCGCTTCCCCGATCGCGCCGCCGACGAGGATCACGGCCGGGCTGCCGAGCCGCGCTGCCTCGATACCGCGCGCGAGATTGCCGAGCGTGCCGGTCCAGCGGCGTTCGTCGGGCGTGCCGGCCCATTGCACGGCCGCCGCCGGCGTCGACGCCGGCAATGCGGCGAGCAGGCCCGCCGCGATGCTGTCGACGCGGCTCATGCCCATGTAGATCGCGAGCGTGGTGCCGGTTGCCGCAAGTGCCACCCAGTCGGGCTCGCCGTGGTCCTGGCGGTGCGCGGTGACGAACGTGACGCCCTGGCAGTGCTCGCGGTGCGTGAGCGAGATGCCGAGGCTCGCGGCGGCCGCGAATCCCGACGAGATGCCGTTGACGATGTCGACCGGAATCCCGGCGGCGCGCAGCGTCGCGAGCTCTTCGCCGGCGCGGCCGAACAGTAGCGCGTCGCCGCCCTTGACGCGCACGACGTGCGCGCCGCGCAGCGCATGGCGGCGCATCAGTTTCTCGATGAATGCCTGCGGCGTGGAGCGGCAGCCGCCGCGCTTGCCGACGCGGATCACGCGCGCGTGCGGCGCGAGTTCGACGATGCCGGGCGCGACGAGATCGTCGAGCAGCAGCACGTCGGCGGCCGCCAGCGCCTTCACGGCCTTCAGCGTAAGGAGATCGGGATCGCCGGGGCCGGCGCCCAGCAGCGTGGCTTTACCAGTCGTCATGTCGTATTCCAGTGCCGCGTGCGTGCGGCGATCGATAACGCGTTGTTGCTTGCGGCGGCGGCGGGCGGTCGAAGCGACCATGGCATCCGGCCGTGCCGAACACGGGGGGACGTCGTTGTCCTGGTCTGCTGCGCCCGCCTGCGACGGCGGGCCTGACTTGCGGGGACTGCCCACCGGCGCCGTTGCCGGTGTAGACAGGATTCAGCAATATCCGGGCCAACCTGAGCGAGCCTGGCGGCGAGCGGGGCGATATGCACGGCGATATGCGCTGCATGGCGCGCCACGATGGATGCCGACCCGCATACGGCCGGGGGACAGCGGCGCACGCGATGCCATATCGGCGTGCATCGCGCCCCGTCAGCACGCACCGCGATGTCGCACGGCGACAGTGCTGCAGCGCACCACATCTGTGCCTCGCTGCATCCCGACGCGTCGTGCACGGCGCACCGCAGCGATGCGTGCGATGGCCGGCGAGCCTTGTGCGGCGGGGCCGCGCGCGCGATTCGGGCCGACATGGCACGGCGTTTGCGTAAGCTGGTTCGGGCGAATCAACGGCGATTCGTCCGCAGTACCGATTACAGACGCGCCCGGCAACGGGCTTCATGGGCAACGGCGTCCTACACATCGGGTCTCGACGAGACCGGGTGTGCAGGACGCCGTTTTTCGTTTGGCGGATGACATGACCGACAAAGCTACCCGTATCGATCTCTTCAGCTTCCGCACCGCGCCGATGCGCGCGTTCCACATGACGTGGATGGCGTTTTTCGTGTGCTTCTTCGCGTGGTTCGCGTGCGCGCCGCTGATGCCGCTGATCGCGCGCGAATTCCACCTCACCGCGGCACAGGTGGCGAACATCAACATCGCCGCGGTGGCCGCGACGATCGCCGTGCGGCTGCTGGTCGGCCCGATGTGCGACCGCTTCGGCCCGCGCCGTGTGTATGCCGGGCTGCTCTTGCTCGGCGCGATTCCCGTGTTCGCGGTGTCGTTCACGCACGACTACCTGTCGTTCCTGATCTGCCGGCTCGGCATCGGCGCGATCGGCGCGGGCTTCGTGATCACGCAGTACCACACGTCGGTGATGTTCGCGCCGAACGTGGTCGGCACCGCGAACGCGACGACGGCCGGCTGGGGCAACGCGGGCGCGGGCGCGACGCAGGCGATGATGCCGCTCCTGGTCGCCGCCGGCCTGATGCTCGGCTTCGGCGACGACGCGTCGTGGCGCATCGCGCTCGTCGTGCCGGGCGTCGCGATGCTCGCGATGGCCTGGGCGTACTGGCGCTTCACGCAAGACTGCCCGCAAGGCGACTTCGTCGCGCTGCGCAAGCAGGGCGTGACGGTCGACAGCGGCAAGAAGGGCGGCTGGGCGAGCTTCTTCGCCGCGTGCGGCAACTATCGCGTGTGGATGCTGTTCGTCACGTACGGCGCGTGCTTCGGCGTCGAGGTGTTCATCCACAACATCGCCGCGCTGTACTACGTCGATCACTTCCAGTTGTCGCTGAAGGATGCCGGTTTCGCGGTGGGTCTGTTCGGGCTGCTCGCGCTGTTTGCCCGCGCGCTCGGCGGCTGGCTGTCGGACAAGATCGCCGCGCGCCGCAGCCTCGACGTGCGCGCGACGCTGCTGTGCGCGCTGATCGTCGGCGAAGGGCTCGGGCTGATCTGGTTCTCGCATGCGCAAGGCATCGGCATGGCGCTCGTCGCGATGCTGACCTTCGGCCTCTTCACGCACATGGCCTGCGGCGCGACCTATGCGCTCGTGCCGTTCATCGACCGCAAGGCGCTCGGCGGCGTCGCGGGGATCGTCGGCGCGGGCGGCAACGTCGGCGCGGTGGCCGCAGCCTTCCTGCTGAAGGGCGTCGGCGACGTGCAGCACACGCTGAGCCTGCTCGGGCTCGCCGTCACCGCGACCGCATTGTGCGCGATGGCCGTGCGCTTCAGCGAAGAACACAAGGCACGCGAGGCCGAACTGCGCGACCGCGCGCTGGCCGCCGCGAACGCCATGAACTGATCGACCGAAGGAAACGTCATCATGAAACTCATCGTCATCGGCCACGGGATGGTCGGCCACAAGCTCCTCGAATGCGTCGCCGCGCAAGCCGGCGCGGCGGGCGCGCTGCAGGTCACGGTGCTCGGCGAGGAACCGCGCCCGGCGTACGACCGCGTGCACCTGTCGGAATTCTTCGCGGGCAAGTCGGCGGACGATCTGTCGCTCGTCGAACCCGGCTTCTTCGAGCGTCATCCGCAGTTCGACCTGCGCCTGAACGCCCAGGTCGCGTCGATCGACCGTGCCGCGCACACGGTCACGCTCGCGTCCGGCGAAACGCTCGCGTACGACAAGCTGGTGCTCGCGACGGGCTCGCGTCCGTTCGTGCCGCCGGTGCCGGGCCGCGATCGCGCGGGCTGCTTCGTGTACCGGACGATCGAGGATCTCGAGGCGATGCAGGCGTGCGGCACGCACGCGAAGCGCGGTGTCGTGATCGGCGGCGGGCTGCTCGGCCTCGAATGCGCGAAGGCGCTGCGCGACATGGGGCTCGACACGCACGTCGTCGAATTCGCGCCGCGGCTGATGGCGGTGCAGGTCGACGACGGCGGCGGCAGGATGCTGCGCGCGAAGATCGAGGCGCTCGGCGTGACCGTGCATACGGGCAAGAACACGCTCGAGATCGTCGATGGCGAGGAAGGCACGCACCGGATGGCGTTCGCCGACGGCTCGCATCTCGACACCGACATGATCGTGTTCTCGGCCGGTATCCGCGCACGCGACGAGCTGGCGCGTGCGTGCGGCCTCGACATCGGCCCGCGCGGCGGTGTCGCGATCGACGACGCGTGCCGCACGAGCGATTCGGATATCTACGCGATCGGCGAATGCGCGGCCTGGAACGGCATGGTGTACGGCCTCGTCGCGCCGGGCTACGACATGGCGCGCGTGGTCGCGAAGCAGCTCGGCGGCGGTGTCACCGATGCGGCCGATGCGGCCGACGCCGCGTTCGCCGGTGCCGACATGAGCACCAAGCTGAAGCTGATGGGCGTGGACGTCGCGAGCATCGGCGACGCGCATGGCGCGACGGCCGGCAGCCGCACCTACCAGTACGCGGACGAGCGCCGCCAAGTCTACAAGAAGCTGGTGGTGTCGGACTGCGGCAAGTTCCTGCACGGCGCGGTGATGGTCGGCGACGCGGCCGAATACGGCACGCTGCTGCAGATGATGCTGAACCGCATCGAGCTGCCCGAGTCGCCGGAATTCCTGATCCTGCCGTCGTCGGACGGTGTGGCGAAGCCCGCGATCGGCGTCGACGCGCTGCCGGAAGGCGCGCAGATCTGCTCGTGCAACAACGTGTCGAAGTCGCAGATCTGCGCGGCGGTGGCCGACGGCGCGACGAGCCTCGGCGCACTGAAGTCGTGCACGGGCGCAGGCACGTCGTGCGGCGGCTGCGTGCCGCTCGTCACGCAGATCATGAAGGCCGAGATGAAGAAGCAGGGTCTCGCGGTCAACAACCATCTGTGCGAACATTTCCCGCATTCGCGCCAGGAGCTGTTCCACCTGATCCGCGTCGAGCGCATCACGACCTTCGACGAACTGCTCGCGAAGCATGGCCACGGCCTCGGCTGCGACGTGTGCAAGCCGGCGGTGGCGGGCATTCTCGCGTCGTGCTTCAACGAATTCGTGCTGAAGAAGGAGCATGCGGGGCTGCAGGATTCGAACGACTACTACCTCGCGAACATCCAGCGCGACGGCACGTATTCGGTCGTGCCGCGCATGCCGGGCGGCGAAGTCACGCCGGAAGGGCTGATCGCGGTGGGCCAGGTTGCACAGAAGTACGGGCTCTACACGAAGATCACCGGCGGCCAGCGTGTCGACCTGTTCGGCGCACGCGTCGAGCAGCTGCCGTCGATCTGGGAGGAGCTGATCGCGGCCGGTTTCGAATCGGGCCACGCATACGGCAAGGCCCTGCGCACCGTGAAGTCGTGTGTCGGGTCGACGTGGTGCCGCTACGGCGTCGACGATTCGGTCGGCCTCGCGATCGACCTGGAGAACCGCTACAAGGGGCTGCGCGCGCCGCACAAGATCAAGTTCGGCGTGTCCGGCTGCACGCGCGAGTGTGCGGAGGCGCAGGGCAAGGACGTCGGCATCATCGCGACCGAGAAGGGCTGGAACCTGTACGTGTGCGGCAACGGCGGGATGAAGCCGCGCCACGCGGAACTGCTCGCGTCCGATCTCGACCGTGCCACGCTGGTCCGCTACATCGATCGTTTCCTGATGTTCTACGTGCGCACGGCCGACCGGCTGCAGCGCACCAGCGTGTGGCGCGACAACCTCGAAGGCGGGCTCGACTACCTGATCGACGTCGTCGTGCACGACCGGCTCGGGATCGGCGCCGAACTCGAAGCCGACATGCAGCACGTGGTGGACACCTACGAGTGCGAATGGAAGAAGGCCGTCACCGATCCCGACACGCGCAAGCGCTTCCGCCACTTCGTGAACAGCGACGCGCCGGACACGACCATCGAATTCGTCGAGACGCGCGGCCAGATCCGGCCCGCGACGCCCGGCGAACGTACGGGCGGCAAGCCCGTGTCGATTCCCGTGGTGGCCGTTGGCGCGACGCAAGCCGCCACCGAACCCGCAACCGTTTGACCCTGACCGACACCAGCGTCTTTTCCAAGGAGCCCATCATGAACGATCGTCTTCCGCTGTCCTGGACCCGCGTGTGCCCGCTCGACGACATCGTGCCGAACACCGGCGTGTGTGCACTCGTCAACGGCGAGCAGGTCGCGGTCTTTCACGTCGCGCATGCCGAAGAAGGCGGCGTGTTCGCGATCGACAACGTCGATCCGGTGTCGCAGGCGGCCGTGATGTCGCGCGGGCTGATCGGCAGCCTCGGCGAGCGCGTCGTCGTCGCGTCGCCGCTGTACAAGCAGCATTTCGACCTGCGCACCGGCGAATGCCTCGAGGCGCCCGAGCAGTCGGTGAGCGCGTATCCGTCGCGGGTCGAGGACGGTTTCGTGTGGATCGCAGCCTGATCGCCCCGGAGCGCGCATGACCGCCACCCCCGTCAAGAGCGTGTGCCCGTACTGCGGCGTCGGCTGCGGGATGGTGCTGCACGTCGAGGAAGGCGAAGTCGTCAAGGTGTCCGGCGACGCCGACCATCCGACCAACTTCGGGCGGCTGTGCACGAAGGGCTCGTCGGCGCACGTCGCGTTGCGCCGTTCCGGGCGGCTCGACCGCGCGTTCGTGCGGCGCGCGCGCGAGGACGACCTCGTGCCGCTGCCGGCACGCGACGCGATCGCCGAGACCGCGCGGCGGCTGCGCGCGGTGCTCGACACGCACGGGCCCGATGCGCTGTCGTTCTACGTGTCGGGGCAGATGTCGATCGAGGCGCAATACCTCGTCAACAAGCTCGCGAAGGGCTTCGTCGGCACCAACAACATCGAGTCGAACTCGCGCCTCTGCATGGCGAGCGCGAGCACCGGCTACAAGCAGTCGCTCGGCGCGGACGGCCCGCCCGGGTCGTACCAGGATTTCGATCGCGCGAACCTGTTCTTCGTGATCGGCGCGAACATGGCCGACTGCCATCCGATCCTGTTCCTGCGGATGATGGATCGCGTGAAGGCCGGCGCGAAGCTGATCGTCGTCGATCCGCGCCGCACCGGCACGGCCGACAAGGCCGACCTGTTCCTGCAGATCCGGCCGGGCACCGATCTCGCGCTCACCAACGGATTGCTGCACCTGCTCCACGCGAACGGCCGCACCGACGCCGCGTTCATCGATGCGTACACCGAAGGCTGGGACGCGATGCCCGCGTTCCTCGCGGACTACACGCCCGAGCGTGTCGCGGAAATCACCGGTCTCGCGGAAGCCGACCTCCGCACGGCCGCGCAATGGATCGGCGACGCGCAGGAATGGATGAGCTGCTGGACGATGGGGCTCAACCAGAGCACGCACGGCGTGTGGAACACCAACGCGATCTGCAACCTGCATCTCGCGACGGGCAAGATCTGCCGCACCGGCAGCGGGCCGTTCTCGCTGACCGGCCAGCCGAACGCGATGGGCGGGCGCGAGATGGGCTACATGGGCCCCGGGCTGCCGGGCCAGCGCTCGGTGACGTCCGACGACGATCGCCGGTTCGTCGAGAACCTGTGGCGCGTGCCGGCCGGCACGCTGCGCAAGGAGACGGGGCAGGGCACGGTCGACCTGTTCTCGCGGATGGCGGCCGGCGACATCAAGGCATGCTGGATCATCTGCACGAACCCGGTCGCGACCGTGCCGAACCGGCAGAACGTGATCGCCGGGTTGCAGGCCGCCGAGCTCGTGATCGCTCAGGATGCCTTTCTCGACACCGAGACCAACCGCTACGCGGACATCCTGCTGCCCGGCGCGCTGTGGGCCGAGGGCGACGGCGTGATGGTCAACTCCGAGCGCAACATGACGCTGATGCGCGCGGCGGTCGCGCCGCCCGGCGACGCGCTGCCGGACTGGCGCATCGTCGCGGAAGTCGCGCGCGCGATGGGCTTCGGCGATGCGTTCGACTATGCGTCGGCGGCCGACGTGTTCGACGAGATCGTGCGCTTCTCGAATCCGGCGACCGGCTACGACCTGCGCGGCGCGAGCCATGCGGCGCTGCGCGAGGGCCCGGTGCAATGGCCGGTCGCGCCGGGCACCGCGCGCGAGCGGCACCCGATCCGCTACCTGAACGACGGCGTGAGCCAGACGCCGCGTCCGGCGGCCGACGGGCACGACGCGCCGCGCCTCGCGTTCCCGACGCCGTCGGGCAAGGCGCGCTTCTTCGCGCGGCCGCACGTCGATCCGGCCGAGCTGCCCGACGACACGTTCCCGATCGTGCTGAACACTGGGCGGCTGCAGCATCAATGGCACACGATGACGAAGACGGGCAAGGTCGCGATGCTGAACAAGCTCAACCCGCGCCCGTTCGTCGAACTGCACCCGGACGATGCGAGCGCGCTCGGCATTGCCGCGAAGGACAGCGTCGAGATTCGTTCGGCGCGCGGCCGCGCGGTGCTGCCGGCCGTCGTGACCGAGCGCGTGCGGCGCGGCAACTGCTTCGCGCCGATGCACTGGAACGACGTGTACGGCGACGACCTGTGCATCAACGCGGTGACGAACGACGCGATCGATCCCGAATCGCAGCAACCCGAACTGAAATACTGCGCGGTCGCGTTGCGGCGCGTCGAGACCGATGCGTTCGCGGCCGCCGACGACGAGACGGCGCAACCCGACGCAGGCGCCGATGACGCGCGGCCCGCGCCGGCGCTGGTGCAGGCTACTGCTTCACAGGAATCCGACATGGCAGACATCGACACTTTCGCGGCCGCGCTCGGCGTGGCCGACCTCGCTCCGCCGCCATTGACGGACACCGAACGGCTGTACGTGGCCGGCCTTGTCAGCGGGCTGAAGGCGAGCGCCGGCCGGCGCGAGGGCAGCGTGCCCGTGCTGCCGGCCAGCGCGCCGCTCACGCCGCCGGTGCGGTTCTGGCTCGACGGGATGCTGGCGGGGCTGTTCAGCCGCTCGCTGCCGGCGAGCTTGCCGGGTGCCGCGGCGCCCGCGCTGCCGGGCGATGCCAGCGCGACCGGCGGTGTGCGGATCGTGCGCACGCGGCCGAAGGTCGTGCTGCTGTGGGCATCGCAGACCGGCAACATCGAATCGTTGACCGAGGATTACGCGACGCAGCTGATGAACGCCGGCTTCGAGATCCGCACCGCGTGCATGTCCGACTATCCGGTGGCGTCGCTTGCCGGTGCGCAATACGTGCTGCTGATGACGAGCACGTTCGGCGACGGTGACGCGCCCGACAACGGCAGCGAATTCTGGGAAGCGCTGCAGGCCGGCAGCGCCGCGCGCCTCGACGGCGTGCACTTCGCGGTGCTCGCGTTCGGCGATCGCAACTACGACCAGTTCTGCGGCCATGGCCGCCGGCTCGACGCGCGGCTCGCGGAACTCGGCGCGGCGCGTCTTTGCGCGCGCGTCGATTGCGACGTCGAGTTCCAGCGCGACGCCGACCAGTGGCTCGAACGCGTCGTCGCGCGGATCAAGGAAGCCGATGCCGCGCTGCACGCGGTGCCGTCCGCCGGCTTGAGCCCGTCGGGGCTGCTGCCGACCAAGGCGCATCCGGCGCCGTCGAAGCTCGTCGCGAACCTGCGGCTCAACCGGCCGGGCGCGGCGAAGGACACGCGCTACGTGTCGCTGTCGACCGAGGGCGCGAACCTCGAATACGAAACCGGCGACGCGCTCGGCGTGTGGCCGACCAACTGCCCGGAGCTGGTCGACGAACTGCTGTCCGTCACCGCGCTGAAGGCTGACGCTCCGGTGTCCGTCGCGGGTGTCGGCGACGTGCGCCTTGGCGACGCGCTGGCGCGCCACTTCGACATCACGCGCCCGCATCCCGACACGCTCGCGTTCATCGCGTCGCGCAGCGCGAACGGCGCACTGAAGGCGCTGCTCGGCGACGATCGCAAGGCCGACCTGAAGCAATGGTTGTGGGGGCAACAGCTCGCGGACGTGCTGCACGAGTTCCCGGTCGATCTGTCGGGCACGGAGCTGGTCGGGATGCTCAAGCGCATGCAGCCGCGCCTCTATTCGATCGCATCGAGCCCGAGCGCGCACCAGGGCGAGATCCACCTGACCGTGTCGGCCGTGCGCTATCACAACGGGCGGCGTGCGCGCAAAGGCGTTGCGTCGACGTTCCTCGCCGATCGCGCGGACGACGGCCGCGTGCCCGTGTTCGTGCAGAAGTCCGCGCATTTCCGGCCGCCGGTGAACGGCGACGTGCCGATCGTGATGGTCGGCCCCGGCACCGGCGTCGCGCCGTTCCGCGGCTTCCTGCACGAGCGGCAAGCACGTGGCGCACGCGGGCGAAACTGGCTGTTCTTCGGCGAGCAGCACGCGCAGACCGACTTCTACTACGGCGACGAACTGGGCGCGATGCACGAAAGCGGCTTCCTGACGCGGCTCGATCTCGCGTTCTCGCGCGACCAGGCCGACAAGATCTACGTGCAGGACCGGATGCGCGAGCAGGGCGCCGAGCTGTTCGCGTGGCTGGAGGAAGGCGCGCACTTCTACGTGTGCGGCGATGCGGCGCGGATGGCGAAGGACGTCGATGCCGCGCTGAAGGCGGTGGTCGCCGAGCACGGCGGGATGTCGGACGAAGCCGCGAACGACTACGTCGCGCGGCTTTCGAAGGCGCGCCGCTACATGCGGGACGTGTACTGAACGCTGGCGACGCGGGCCGGGAGGGTTACGGCTGTTCGTCCGGTTGCGGTCGCGGTTGGTCGAACCACTGCCGGCTCGAGCGTGACAGCAACAGCAAGGTCGCCAGCGTGAAAAGGCAGTAGACCGTGCTCAGGAAATCGGCCGGCCGGTGCGCGACGGTGAAGGCCATCAACGCGAGCGTGGCGATGACCAGCCCGATCATCGTGATGCGCGCCCAGTTCTTCCGGCGCGCGATCTGCACGACGAGCAGCGCGAGGGCGACGGCGATCGCGACGAAGGTCGCCGCGAGCATCCGGACCATCCCGGCGTGAAGCGAGCCGCTCGGGAAGCGGTCGAGCAGCGCCGGAACGACCGCCGACTCGAAAACGGCGACCCGGTACGTGAAGATGCACCACGCGCCCGTCAGCAGCGTAACGGCCACCCGCACGGTTTCCGGCGTATCGCCGCCGAAAATCGGCATATTCTTCAGCGAAGTCATTTTCATTTCGATGGGTTCCTTCGCGGCGGCGGGCATGCCGTTTGCGTTCGGCCGGCGGCGTTGCGGACGCGGGCGGGAATCGATCGTCGCAGCGTAGCACAGACGCAGGCGCCGGCCGGTTCGTTACGCGGCCAGTGCGCATCGTTCCTTCACGATCGACCGGAGCAAGCATGAAGAAGGGATTTGTCAGCGCGGCGAACCGGGCCGCGACCGTTTGCATGGTGGGCATCCTGGCGGCCGCCGCGGCATGGAGCCTGCCCGCCGCGGCACAGGGCTCGACGGCGCCCACGGGCACGGCCGCCGCGACGCCCGACAATGCGGTGCTGCTGACCGTGTTCCTCAAGCACGACCAGTCGCGCCCGCTCGCCGAGCTGAATGCGCAACTCGCGAAGCAGGGGTTCTACAAGGCGTTTCCGCCGCCGGGCGTGGAGGTGGTGAGCTGGACCGTGACGATGGGGATCGGGCAGATCGTCGTGCTGAGGTTGCCGGCGTCGCGGCTGCGGGAGGTCAATCGCGTGCTCGAGGATACGGCGTGGGGCGCGTACCGGACGGAGTTCTACCCGACTTACGACTACAAGGCGATCGGGTTGGGGGAGCATGAGCGGACGGAGTGAGGTGGGCGCTGGTGGGTTCGGTTTCGTCAGCGTGCAAACAGACTGGGAGTGGGTCGAAGGGAAGTCAATCGACTGCAACACTATTTGAATGTTTGCAGATGATCGAAATGCAGTGTTTTAACCATCGGATTCAGATTTTTGGGGAAATGGTAGGGGAAGTAATGCGGGAAAATTTCGGTTGGTTCCGGTTAAATGATGTTCAATTAATCGAAGATTGAAATTGCAATAGGAATAGTCCTAAAAGACGATTTATTCACATATTTACGACGCTTGGCAATCGTTGACGGTCTTCCTATGGTTTCCTGGCGATTGCTTTGCTAACGTTCATCGATCTCAAAAGAAGTCCAATAAAGAACGATGAACTACAAGACCTGCCGTCTGGTGTACTCCAGGTTCCGGGGAATGGTGTTGGCTGTCGAAGAGACGGCAACTGCCTCGGGCGAATCAGTTTCCGGCGAGCGCCATGCAGGCCGGCGTGCGCTTGATGGAGGGTGTTTTTTCATGAGGCATGTCCTGCTGAATTGATTGGGTGGGGCAGGATGGGAATGTGTATTGGGCATGATTTTTGAGGGATTTTTTGTTTCCTGAAAATATCTGCCATATATAATCTCACTCATAATCGACGCCGACGCCGAAAAATCAGAGAAGATGCGAGAAACACGAAAACTTCCACTTGTCGTCGACCTCGACGGCACGCTGACGCTATCGGACACGTTGATGGAGTCCGTAATCCGTGTCGTCAGGCGTAAGCCATCAAACCTGTTGCGCTTGCCTTTCTGGATCGCTGGTGGTCGCGCTGCGTTCAAATTCAAGGTTGCGGAACATGCCGATTTTCGCGCGGAGTTGCTTCCTTATCGCGAAGCATTGGTCGACTATCTCGTCAATGAACGCAACTGCGGTCGCACGATCGTGCTCGCGACTGCCGCGCATCGTTCTATTGCCGAACGTGTGGATGCACATCTCGGCCTGTTCGATCTCGTCATTGCGTCCAGTCACGACACAAACCTGAAGAGCGACGCCAAGCTCGCCGGCATTCGCCAAAGGATCGGCGACGATTTCGTCTATGCGGGCAACAGCAGAGCCGACCTGCCGGTCTGGGCCGGCGCAAACGCAGTCGTTCTTGCCGGCGTCGAGCCTGGCATTGCCGCGGCGGTCCGAAGCAGCAAGCCGGTCGAGCGAGAATTTTCGAATGTACGCGCCACCTTCTCCACATGGTGCAAGGCACTGCGCGTTCACCAGTGGCTCAAAAACCTGCTCCTGTTCGTTCCGCTGCTGACGGCATTCGCCTTTCTCGACACCGACAAGGTTGCCACGCTGGTGCTTGCATTTCTGTCGATGTCGCTCGGCGCATCCGCCACCTATATCGGGAACGATCTCTGGGATCTCGACAACGATCGTCGACACCCCCGCAAGCGCGACCGCGCGTTCGCGAGCGGTACGTTGTCGATTGCAAGCGGTCTTGGCTGCGCATCCGTGCTGCTGCTCCTGGCATTTGCACTGGCATTCGCAGTATCGCCCGCATTCGCCGGCATGTTCGCGCTCTATCTGGTGCTCACGACGGCATATAGCTTGCGTCTGAAATCGATCGTGCTGCTCGATGTCCTCGTACTTTCGTTGCTGTACACCTACCGGATCGTCGCCGGAGCGATCGCCGCGGAAATCACGGTCAGCCGCTGGCTGCTCGCGTTCTCAGTATTTGCCTTCCTGAGCCTCGCGCTCGTGAAGCGCTGCTCCGAACTGGTGCTTCTACGTCAAAGCGACAAGCGAACATCGGTTGGCCGCGATTACCGCGTGGGCGATCTCGAAGTGCTCTGGCCGTTCGGTATCGGCGCGTCGCTTGCCGCAGTGGTCGTGTTCGGCCTTTTCATCAACGCGCCCGAAACCGCCGCACGCTATGCGGTTCCGCATCTGCTCTGGTTCGTGCAGATCGGCATGATCTATCTGTTCGGACGGCTCTGGATCACGACGGTGCGCGGCGCCATGCACGACGATCCCATCGTTCACATCCTCGAAAACCGCGGCACCTTCAGCATGCTTTGCATCATGGTGGCGATCGTCCTGGCCGCTCACTTCCTCCCCGTTCCATGAGTGGCGCAATCGACATGACGGAAAAGAACCAGAACCGGGTGCGAGCATTCTGCCGCTTCGCTATCGTGTACGTGCTGCTGTTCGTATGCGCGGGCAACATCACCAACAGCGTGCTGCTGAAATGGGGTTTCCGCGACGACCAGAAAGGCAACTTCGCAACCAGCTACAGCCTGGTCGGCATGATGAACGGCGATGCACCGAAACCGTACGTCTATCGCTCATCGTTTCCTGGTGCAGCGAAATGGATCGCCGAGCAACTCGACCCTGCGAAACAGGACAAGTTGTTCAAATCGATCAAACGACACGACTCTCTGCGCAACGCCTATTTCACGAGCGTGCCGGATGAATACTGGACGCCTGTCGCGGCGCTCGTCTACCACATGACGTACATCGCGATCGTGTTGTCGACCTTGTTTGCGCTGTTGCTGATCTACAAGCTGGCGAGGCTTCACGGTCTGAGTTTCGGGCATTCGGTCGGCTTTCTGGCTGCTTTCAGTTTCGTCTATCCGCTGACGTTTCAGCAGGGCGGCTACTACTACGATTTCTTCGAACTGCTCGGCGTACTTGGCGCCTGCTATTTCCTGCTGACGAAGCGCATGCTGGCTTGCACGCTGATGACCGCCGTTTTCTCGCTGAACAAGGAAACGTTCTTTCTCGTTCCGCTCGCGCTGTTTCTTCTGCACGAGCGGGATGTGGCAGTGTCGAAGCGGATCGGCTGGCTTGTACTGCAACTCGGAATCTGCGTTGCGACCCGGCAATTCATCATGAGCGGGTACAGCGAGAATGCCGGTGGATTCGTCGAGTATCACGTGTGGGACAACCTGAAGTTCTGGCTGAATCCCAAATCCTATCTGTCGTTCTACAACCTCATCGGCAAAGGCATCTTTACGCCGAGCCTGGAGAATCCGCTGATGCTCGTGCCGCTTGCGGTGTTCTTTCGGGCCGCCTGGCGTGCGACGCCAGCGCGCTACCGGCGCTACTTCTTCGCAGCATTCCTGCCAGTGCTGGTGCTGTTCGTCTTTTTCGGCTACCGGGACGAAGCGCGAAACTTCTCGATCGTATTTCCCGCGATCGTGCTGATTGCGCTGCATGGCGCGAACCGCTTCAACGCGATCTTCGTTGCCAGTCCGGATCCATCCGATGACAGCCGGGGCCTGTCCGATCGTCGGCCTGACGGCGTCGTGACGATTGAAGCCGCTCGATGAACTGGGTGTTTGTTGCCGCGAGTGGCGTGTTTGGCGGCCTCGCCGGCGTATTGCTGAGAGTTGCCGCGCTCAAGGGGATCGTTCTCGGCGAATCGAACGTGCTGCCATGGATTGTGCGCGGCGCCGCCGTTGCCGCTTACGGGGTTGGCTTCGTGCTTTACGCGGCCGCACTGCGCAAGACCACGCTCGGCACGGCGTATCCAACCATGGTGGCGATCTCCATGCTCGTGGTGTTGACGTTCACGGCGCTGCACGAGCACTTCTTGAAGCCGATGCAAGTGGTCGGCGCAGTTGTCATCCTGATCGGCGTCTGGATCGTCACGCGGTACGCATAATCGACAAAGCCGAGTACGTGAAGAAGAAAATCCGGGGAACCAACCTTGTTGCAGTCTCCTTGATGCTCACAACGGCTGGCGTATCCGCGCAGTCGATCCCGTCGGGTGCCGTGCCGACCAGCAACGATCAACATGCCCGGGAGCAGGAGCCACGCGCGTGAACGCGAGCGAACCGTGTCCGCGCCGGCAGTGCGTCCGTCCGTGACGGAAAGCGCCGCTTTCCCGACCCTGCCGGCGAAACCCGTGCTTCCGCATCGACAACTTCACGCTCGACGTCCCCGTTTCACTACCCGACACAGTAAAGTCCAACGGCGCATCTGCACGGCCAATGGGAACGCCGGTCTACAAGCCGTCGGGTTTCCCGACCGCGAGCGTCACATTTGGTTTCCAACTGACGGCGCAGTTTTAGCGACGACGGCCGCGCCGGAGCAGCGCGTCATCACCGATTGCGAGACGGAGCGGCACAAACCGGACATCGGTCGTGCTGCCCAAGTCGGGGCAACAAGCCGCGCAGCCGACCTGTCCCCATTCTCGAATAGCCCGCCAGCCTCATGGTTTTATCCTCGCTCGAAGGGCGCCGCCCGGCAGTTTTTTCCCAAATGCATCACAAGTCATTCATGCGATGAAAAAACCCCGCCGGTTCCCGGTATGATGCGCACCTTGCGTTTGTCGGACGCGATATTTTTGATGCGATTTTGATGTGCGAGACGCCACAAAACCGCACAATCCGAACCTGAAAGAATCTGTAATATAAATTCCGTATACTCGTAAGTTCTGATCCAGGCGCCGCCCGCGATTTCCGTCGGCCGACCGCCCACGCAGAACAACCAGATACGTCGCCGCCTGGCCGTCTTGCGCCGCGACACGCTATGCACCACCACTGAACAACCTATGTCTTCCCGCCACTCTGGTTCGCCCGGCCGCGCCGCGGCGGTGATCGCCCGTGCCCGGGCGTTGATCCGCAACGAGCGCGTGCTGTCGCCGCTGCTCGCGCTCGGCATCGGCCTGCTGCTGATCGTGGTCTTCCAGCACTTGTCGGAATCCGTCGACTACCGGTCGGTGATCCGCCAGCTGCGTCACATGTCCGCCGGCGAGTGGGGCGCGTCGCTGGCCGCGACGGCGCTCAGCTATCTCGCGCTCGTCGCCCGCGACGCGGTCGGCCTGCGCTACGTCGCCGCGAAGGTGCCGCGCGCCGCGCTGTGGATCGGCGCGATCGCCGGCGCCGCGCTGGGCAACGCGACCGGCTTCGGCGCGCTGACGGGCGGCGCGGTCCGCGCGCGCGTGTACGGCGTGTCGGGCGTCACGCCCGCGCAGATCGGCCGGATGACGGTGTTCACGAGCGGCACGCTGGCGCTCGCGATGGTGTGGATGACGGCGATCGGCATGGTTTGCGTGCCGGAGGCGCTTGCCGCGATGCTGCACGTCGCGGCCGGCGTGCTGACGTGGACCGGCGCGGCGCTGCTCGTGGTGCTGGCCGCGATGGTCATGATGTGCGGCAACACCGCGCGCCCGGTCGTCACGCGTTTCAAGTGGCTGTCGTTCGACGTGCCGGCGCGGCGCGATCTCGTCGCGCAGGTCGTCTATGCGGTGCTCGACGTCGTCGCGGCCGGCCTGACGCTTTGGGTGCTGCTGCCGGCCGCGCCGGTCGGTTTCCCGACCTTCATTACTGTTTATGCCGCGGCGTTGCTGCTCGGGATGATCGGTCATACGCCGGGCGGGATCGGCGTGTTCGAAGCCGCGATGGTCTTCACGCTCGGTCGCGAAGTGCCGCCGCACGCGATGGTCGCTGCGCTGATCGCGTATCGCGCGATCTATTTCGGCGTGCCGCTCGTGCTGTCGGCCGGCCTGCTGGCCGGTTTCGAAGGCCGCGCGCTGCGGCGCCGGCTCGTGTCGAGGCAGGCCGCGCGCGTGTCGCAACTGGCGCCGCTGTTCCTGAGCCTCGTGACGTTCGCGGTCGGCGGGATGCTGGTGATCTCGAGCGCGACGCCCGCGTTCTGGCACCGGATCGCGATCCTGCGCCACCTCGTGCCGCTGTGGGTGCTCGAAGGCTCGCAGGTGATCTGCAGCGTGCTGGGCGTCGCGCTGCTGTTCGTCGCGCGCGGGCTGCTGCGCCGCCTCGACGGCGCATGGTGGATGACGTTCGCGCTGACGCTCGCGAGCCTCGCGCTGTCGCTGGCGAAGGGCCTCGCGTTCGTCGAGGCCGGCGTGCTCGGCATTCTGCTGGTGCTGCTGCTCGTCAGCCGCCGCCGTTTCAACCGGCATTCGTCGCTGCTCGCCGAGCGCTTCACGGTGAGCTGGTTCGTGTCGGTGGCGATGGTGCTGATGCTGGCCGTGTGGGTGCTGTTCTTCGCGTTCCGCGACGTGCCGTACACACGCGAGCTGTGGTCGCATTTCTCGTTCGACGCGCGTGCGCCGCGTGCGCTGCGCGCGACGCTCGCGGCCGGCGTGTTCGTCGCGCTGTTCGCGCTGTGGCAATTGCTGCGCCCGGCGCCGGGCCGTTTCGTGAAGCCCGCGGAGCAGGACCTGTCGGATGCCGAACGGATCATCCGCGCGCAGGAGTGCAGCGACGCGGGCCTCGCGCTGATGGGCGACAAGTCGTTCCTGTTCTCGGAGTCGCGCCAGGCGTTCCTGATGTATGCGAAGAACGGCCGCACGTGGGCCGCGCTCCACGACCCGGTCGGGCCGCGCGAGGAATGGCCGGCGCTGATCAGCAAGTTCATTGCGCTCGCACACGCCCACAGCGGCCGTGCGGCGTTCTACCAGGTGCGCGCGAACGCGTTGCCGCTGTATCTCGACGCGGGGCTCACGCTGATGAAGCTCGGCGAGGAAGCGCACATCGCGCTCGACCGGTTCGACCTGAAAGGTTCGAACCGGTCGCACCTGCGCTACGCGCTGCGTCGCGGCGACAAGGACGCGCTGACGGTCGAGGTGATCGCGGCGGGCGACGTGCCGGCCGCGCTGCCGGCGCTGCGCGACATCTCCGACGGCTGGCTCGACAGCCGCGACGCGCGCGAGAAGAGCTTCTCGGTGGCGGCGTTCCACGACGGCTATCTCGCGACGCAGTCGGTGATGCTCGTGCGCCAGGCCGACAAGCCGATCGCGTTCGTCACGTTCATGACGACCGACCTCAACACCGAGGCGACGGTCGGCGTGATGCGTCATCTGCCGGAAGCGTCGCCGTATGCGATGGAGTATCTGTTTACGCAGCTCGCGCTGCACCTGAAGGAAGCGGGGTTCCGCAAGCTGAGCCTGGGCATCGCGCCGTTCTCGGGGATGGGGGCGGCGAAGATGCCGTCGCCGTGGCACCGGTTCGGGCTGATGGTCTGGCGCTTCGGCGGCCGCTTCTACAACTTCCGTGGCTTGCGTGCATTCAAGAGCAAGTTCGAGCCGCACTGGGAGCCGCGCTATCTCGCGGCCTCGGGCTCGGTCGGCGTGTTCGTCACGCTCGCGGATCTGTCCCTGCTGGCTGGAGGTCGGCGTTCATGATGTTCAAGAAGGGTATCGCGCGGGCGGCAGGCGCCTGTGCGGGAATGATGCTGGCCGGCGCCGCGCTCGCGGCGCAACCGGCTGCGACGAAACCGGAAACCGTGTCGGGCGGCCGTTACGGCCCCGTGACCGTGACGAAGCCGAGCGGCCCGCTGCGCGGCTTCGTCGTGCTGTTCTCGCGTGCGCGCGGCTGGGGCGCCGCCGATCAGCAAGCAGCCGACGCACTCGCGAAAGCGGGGGCGATGACGGTCGGCGTGGATTCGGAGCGCTACGCGGCGAACCTTGCCGCGAAGCAGGAAACCTGTCACCACCTCGACGGCGACGCCGAGGCGGTCAGCCACCAGCTCGAACGCCTCGCGCAATCGGCGCGTTACTACACGCCGATCGTCGCGGGCGTGGGCCAGGGCGGCGCGATCGCGAAGCAGATCCTGTCGATGGCGCCGGAGAACACCATCGCCGGCGTCGTGTCGGTCGCGCCGGCGGCGAAGCTCGATGCGCGCTTCAAGCCGTGCCCGCCCGATCCGACGATCGTGCGCCGCGCGATGCCGGGCTTCGTCGAAACGGCCGCGGCCGGCGACACCACGAAGCTCGTGTCGCTCGTCACGTCGCACCTGCACGACACCAGCAGCAGCGACGAGCTCGACGTGTCGGACCTGCCGCTTGTCGAGCTGCCGGCCAAGGGCGGCAGCGACCGCCTCGCGATCGTGATCTCGGGCGACGGCGGTTGGCGCGATCTCGACAAGACGATCGCCGAGGCGCTGCAGCGCGACGGCGTGTCCGTGGTCGGCATCGACAGCCTGCGCTACTTCTGGAGCGAGAAGCCGCCCGCACAGGTGAGCCGCGACCTCGCGCGCGTGATGCGTACGTACATGGCGCGCTGGCATGCGAACCGTGTGGCGCTGGTTGGCTACTCGTTCGGCGCGGACGTGATGCCGTTCGCGTACAACCGGCTGCCGGGCGACCTGCGCGACAAGGTCGCGGTGATGTCGCTGCTCGGCTTCGCGCCGGCGGCGGATTTCCAGATCCGCGTGACGGGCTGGCTCGGCATGCCGGCGAGCGACAAGGCGATGAAGGTCGCGCCGGAAATCGCGAAGGTGCCGCCGCAGCTCGTGCAGTGCTTCTACGGCGCGGAAGAGAAGGACACGATGTGTCCGGCGCTCGCGAATACCGGCGCCGACGTGATCAAGACGGGGGGCGACCACCACTTCGGCCACGACTACATCGCGCTCGAGAGGAAGATCCTCGGCGCGTTCGGCAAGCCGGTGGCGGCGCGCTGAACGCCGGCGCCCGCTTCGCGGCGGGTGCGGCGCTTGCGGTTCATCGGACGGGCGGCCTGCGGGCCGCCCGTTTTCATTGCTCCGTCTGCGTCGCCGCGTCCTGCTGCGGCGCTGCCGTTCTCGCATCGCGCTGATAGAAGCCCGGGAACCGGTCGAGCTGCCGGCGCGCGGCGGCCAGATCGGCATCGACGCCGAGCACCGCGCTCGAAAACCCGGTGCGCTCCATCAGCAGCAACTGGTCGATCAGCACGTCGCCCGTCGCACGCAAGTCGCCGGCGAAGCCGAAGCGTTTGCGCAGCAGATAGGCCTGGCTGTACGCGCGGCCGTCGGTGAAGGACGGGAAATGCAGGTCGATGCGCGCGGCCTGCGCGATTCGTTCAGCGAGCGGCGGCAGTTCCTCGTCGTTGCCGATCGTCAGGGTCGTGTGCGTCGCCGTGTCGGGCGCGTTCGTATCGTCGGCGTGTTCGGCCGGCGTCAGCAGCCGGATGCGTGCGTTCGCGCTCGCGTTCACTGTTTCGTCGATCGGGTTCATGCGTGCTCCGCGTGGTGACGTGCGTCGTTCGCCGCGGCCTTGAAAGGCTCGGTGCCGATGCGGCGCACCGTGTCGATGAATCGTTCGCTGCGGCCGTCGGCATCGAGACGCGCGTCGAGATACACGTCGACGAGCGCGTCCACGACATCGACGATCTCGTCCGCCGAGAACGACGGGCCGATCACCTTGCCCGGCCGCGCGGGGCCGCTCGCGCTCGAACCGTCCGAGCCGCCGATCGTCACCTGGTACCACTCCGCGCCGTCCTTGTCGACGCCGAGGATGCCGATGTGCCCGCTGTGATGGTGGCCGCACGAGTTGATGCAGCCGCTGATGTGCAGGTCGATGTCGCCAACGTCGTGCTGCATGTCGAGATCCTGGAACCGCTCGGCGATCGCGTCGGCGATCGGGATCGAGCGCGCGTTCGCGAGCGCGCAGAAGTCGCCGCCGGGGCACGCGATCATGTCGGTCAGGAGTCCGACGTTCGCACTGGCAAGACCGATCGCGCGAGCGTGCTCCCACAGCAGGAACAGGTCGTCGACATGCACCCACGGCAGCACCACGTTCTGCGTGTGCGTCACGCGCGCCTCGCCGGCCGAGAAGCGCTCGGCGAGTTCGGCCAGCGCGTCGAGCTGCTCGGGCGACGCGTCGCCGGGCGCCTGCAGGCGGCGCTTGAACGACAGCGTGACGATGCGCAGCGCCGGGTCGCGGTGTGCGGCGACGTTGCGCGCGAGCCAGCGCGCGAAGGCCGGATGGCGATTGGCGTGGGCGGCCATGCGTGCTTCGGCAGCGTCGAGGTCGAGCGTGCGCGGCTTCAGCCGCGGCGGCACGAACGATGCGGCGATGCGGTCGAACTCGGTCTGCGGGATCGTGTGCGGGCCGCCGTCGTGCTCGACGATCTGGCGGAACTCTTCCTCGACGTCGTCGATGTAACGCTGCCCCTCGCTCTTCACGAGAATCTTGATGCGTGCCTTGTACTTGTTGTCGCGGCGTCCGTGGCGGTTGTAGACGCGGACGATCGCCTCGATGTAGTTCATCACGTGCTGCCACGGCAGGAACGCGCGCAGCAGTGTCGCGATCAGCGGTGTGCGGCCCATGCCGCCGCCGGCGCTCACGCGAAAACCGAGCTCGCCCGCGTCGTTGCGCACGAGCTTCAGCCCGACGTCGTGCCAGTCGGTCGCTGCGCGGTCCTCGGCCGCGCCGGTGATCGCGATCTTGAACTTGCGCGGCAGGAACGCGAATTCCGGATGCAGCGTCGTCCACTGGCGCATCACCTCCGCGAACGGCCGCGGATCGGCGATCTCGTCGGGCGCGACGCCCGCGCGCTCGTCGCACGAAATGTTGCGGATGCAATTACCGCTCGTCTGGATCCCGTGCATGTCGACGGTCGCGAGCAGGTCCATCACGTCGGCCGCCTTCGCGAGCGGAATCCAGTTGAACTGCACGTTGGTGCGGGTCGTGAAGTGCGCGTTGCGGGTCGGCAGGCGCAGCGTGCCGAGCAGCGCCTGCGCGTCGCAGGCGGCGCGATAGGTGGCGTCGTCGGGCACGTCGTAGTCGCGTGCGATCCGGGCGAGCACGCGAAGCTGCGCGCTCGACAGTTCGCCGTACGGCACGGCCACGCGCAGCATCGGCGCGTGGCGCTGCACGTACCAGCCGTTCTGCAGGCGCAACGGCCGGAACGCGTCCTCGCTCAGCGTGCCGTGCTGCCAGCGTTCGAGCTGGTCGCGGAACTGGGCGGCGCGGCTCAGCACGAGCGCCCGGTCGAAATCGGTATATCGGTACATGACGTGATACGCGAGAGGAGCGGCGGCGCAGGGGCGCGCGCCGCTCGGGAGGGGACGTTGCGACGGGTGTCGGGCAACCGGAGACAGCGTAGGGAACGTGGGGCGGCGGGAAAAGAAGCAGATCGGGACGAAAAGGGCACAGCAGATTCGCGGGGCGCCGGGCATGCGTTGTGCATGCCCGCGCCGGGTTCACGCCTGCGCGTCGACGATCAACGCCGGATCGAGCGCGCGGATGCGCTGGTCGATGAAGTAGCCGCCGCCTTCCTGGTAGCGCAGATACAGCCGGCCGCACGACACGCAGCGGCTGACGTTGCAGCGGTTGTACGGAAAGTGGCGTGGCGCGATCGGTGCGTCGTCGGACCCGTAACGCGTGCGGTCCGGATGGTATTCGTCGTAGGTCGGCTCGGGGTCGTCGGGCGGCATGAGCGTCGCCACTTCGACGAGCTGCGTATCCCGTAGCGACAGCGGCAGGCTCGTCCAGCCGGCAAGCGGGGTCTTCGTGCAGGTGCACGGCTGCGTGACGCCAGCGGCTTCGGCGGCGAGCCTCAGCAGCGCGGCGTGATCGAGGTACGGCAATGCGCTCATGGGATGGGGCGAGGGGGCGAAAAGAGGTGCACTGTAACCCGTGCGTGCGTCGGCTGCACGGCGGCGGCGGCCTGCGTGCGGGCTCAACCGGCCTTGCGTACGGCCGGCTCGGCGACCAGTTCGCCGAGCACGCGGATCGCGCGTTCGATGTCACGGTTCCACGGATGGCCGAAGTTCACGCGCACGCAGCGCTCGAAGCCGTGCGCGGCCGAGAACAGCGGCCCCGGCGCGAAGCTGATGCCGCGCGCGATCGCCTGGCGGTGCAGTTCCATCGCATCGATCGCATCGGGAAACGACAGCCACAGGAAATACCCGCCGTCCGGCCGCACCCACTCGACGCCGTCCGGCAGCCAGCGCCGCAGCGCGTCGTCCATGCGGGCGAGCTGCGCCTGCAGTGCGCCGCGCAGCTTTCGCAGGTGACGATCGTAGCCGCCGTGCTCCAGATAGTTCGCGATGCCGGCCTGCGCGGGAATGCTCGCCGACAGCGTGGTCATCAGCTTGAGCCGCTGCACCTTTTCCGCGAAACGGCCGGCGGCGGCCCAGCCGATCCGGTAGCCGGGCGCGAGCGTCTTCGAGAACGAACTGCAATGCATCACGAGGCCGTGCCGGTCGAAAGCGCGCGCGGGCAGCGGGTAGTCGGGGCCGAAGTGCAGCTCGCCGTACACGTCGTCCTCGATCAGCGGCACGTCGCGCGCGGCAAGCATCTCGACGAGCGCGCGCTTCTTGTCGAGCGACAACGTGACACCGGTCGGATTCTGGAAATTGGTCATGAACCAGCACGCGCGAATGTCGTGCCGGTCGAGCGCGCTCGCGAGCGCATCGAGATCGAGGCCCGTGCGCGGATCGACGGGAATCTCGACCGCGCGCAGGTCGAGTCGCTCGATCGCCTGCAGCGCCGCATAGAAGCCGGGCGATTCGACCGCGACGACGTCGCCGGGCCGCGTGACTGCCATCAGGCACAGATTCAGCGCTTCGAGCGCGCCGTTCGTGACGACGATCTCGTCGACGGGCTGTGCGACGCCGGTCGCCAGATAGCGGCGCGCGATCTGCTGGCGCAGCGCCTCGTTGCCGGGCGGCAGATCGACGACCGTGCTCCACGGGCTGACGAGCCGCGTCGCCTGCGCGAGCGACTTCGCGAGGCGCGGCAGCGGAAACAGTTGCGGCGACGGGAAGGCGGAACCGAGCGGCACGATGCCGGGTTGCGTCGCGGCGTCGAGCACCGAGAACACGAGATTGCTGATGTCGACCTTGCGCGTCGCGCCGGCGCGGCTCGCGCGGCGTTTCGCGGGCGGGTTCGCCGCCGGGACCGCACCCGGCGCGACGTAATAGCCGGAGCGTTCGCGTGCGCGGATCAGCCCCCACTGTTCGAGCAGGTAATACGCGCGGAACACCGTCGACTGGCTCACGCCATGTTGCGCGATGATCTGCCGCAGCGACGGCAGGCGCGTGCCGACCGCGAGGTTGCCGTGGCGGATTTCGTCGGCGATCGTGTGGGCGAGGGTTTCGTAGCGTTTCATCGGTGCGGGTGGTGCATGCTTGCGCCACGCGCGGGCCGGTGCGGCGCCACGCCGGCGGGGCGGGTTATTGTCTGACGAGCGGCCCGAAAAGGAAAGCGCGACGGCCGCGGCGGCCGGCCGCGCTTTCGGGGCGATGCCAGTGCCGATGCTTGCACCGCATCAGGCCGCGTTCTGCTCCGCGTTGCGGCCGTTAGCACCGTCCCTTTCGCCTGGAAGCGTCCAGCGCCAACGACGCGTAACGACTTTCTCCTGATCATTCGTTGTTCTCGCATACGCATTCGTCTGCGCGCGACGACACGCGATCGAACGGGTGCACGCATGTCGTCCTCCGCATGAGGCGGACACGATTCGCGTGCGGCTTGCTCCAATTGCGCCGCGATATTTTTTATGGTCTTGTTGCACGATCACGCGTCGACTCGAAAAAGGACGGCGGATGCAGTCGGGCCATTCATACGGGGTCCCTTTGATCAGGGGAATAGGCGCGCGCGAGCGTGGGCTTCGTGCCGTCCGTCGATTGTTCGTCCTGTTGGCGTTGGGCGTGTCATGCGTGCACGCGTTCGCCGCTTCTCCCGAGACCGTCAACGACAACGTACTGCGCGTCCTTGCATGGCCCGGCTATGCGGACAACGATGTCGTCAATGCATTTGAGACGCAATTCCATGTGCGCGTCGAAGTGACGTTCGTCGATTCCGACGAAGCGTTGTGGACGCGAATGCACAGCGCGTCGCCACCGCCGTATGACGTGCTCGCGGCCAACACGGCCGAGATCCAGCGCTATGCGCGCGGCGACCTGCTCACACCCATCGATCTGTCCCAGATCCCCAACCGTCGACGGCAACTGCCGAATTTCCGGCAGCTCGCGACGATCGGCGGGCTCGTGCACAACGGCGCGACCTATGCGATTCCATTCACGTATTCGTCGATGGGACTGATCTACGATCGCAAGCAGGTGCCGGTCGCGCCACGTTCGATGCTGGAACTCTGGAATCCGCGTTACCGTGGCAAGGTGCTCGACTTCAACAGCGCGCAGCATAATTTTTCGTTCACCGCGCTTGCGCTCGGCTATCCCGACCCGTTTCACCTGTCGCCCGCGCAAACTCTTGCCGTCGCGCACAAGCTGGTCGACCTGCGACGCAACCTGCTCACGTATTACACGTTTCCGGAAGAGGCGACCGCGCTGTTCGTCCAGCATCGCGCAGCGCTGATGTTCGGCAACTACGGCACGCAGCAGGTCGAACAACTGCGTCGCGCCGGTGCGGATGTCGGCTACGTGATTCCGAACGAAGGCGCGCTCGCGTGGCTCGACTGCTGGGGCGTCACGCGTGGCGCGGAGCATCGCGAGCTCGCGTTCGCATGGATCAACTACATGCTCGAACCGGCGATCGGCGCGCTGCTGACCGAACGCCAGGGGCTCGCGAATACGCTCGAGCCGCCACCCGGTCTCGAGGCCGGCCACCAGCACCTCGTTTGGATCCAGCCGGTCGAGGACATCGCGCGGCGCGAGTCGCTGTGGAGCCGCATCGTATCGGGCGATCGGCCGGAGCGGTTCGACAAATGATCAGGCTCGGGCTGACGTCGAAGCTGTCGGTGCTGTTCGCATGCATCGGCGTGATCGCGTCCGGCACGACCGGCTACTACACCTACCGCGCGAACCGGACGATGCTCGTGCAGGAAGCACAGCACAGCCTGCTGATGTCGACGCAATTGCTCGGACAGCGCTTCACGACCGCGCTGTCCGACGTGGCTGACGATGCGCTCGTGCTCGCGCAATTGCCGTCGGCGGCGCTCGTCGCGGGCGGCGGCGGCACCGATCGCGCGCCGCGCTCGCGGCTCGAGCAGGTGTATTTCAGCTTCATGAAGAACCACCCCGAGTACCTGCAGGTTAGGCTGATCGCGCGCGGCGATTTCGGGCTCGAGCGCATCCGCGTCGATCGCGACGCGCACGGCATCGTCGTGCTGCCGGAGAGTGCATTCCAGGAGAAAGGGCAGTTTTCCTACGTATTCGACACGCTTGCGACGGCGCCCGGTCATATCTACCTGTCGCCGATCGTGATCAATCACGAGACCGGCTCGCATGCGGCCGAAGGGCTGCCGATCCTGCGCGTGGGCACGCCGGTCGTCGATCAGGCCGGCGTGGTCGTCGGCGCGCTGGTCGTCGACGTCGAGTTGTCGCGCATGTTCGATCGGCTCGAGCGCGACCTGCCGCAAGACTACGTGGTGTTCCTCGCGAACGAGTGGGGCGACTTCCTCGTGCACCCCGATCCGTCGCAGATCTTCGGCTTCGATCGCGGGCGGCGCGTGCTGATGCAGGACAGCTTTCCCGACACGCGGCTGCTGTTCGCCGGGACGCGCACGAACGTGACGCTCAACGCTCTCGCGCAGCCCGACGAAGTACCGGGCGAGATGCTCGCGTTCGTGCGCACGCCGTTCGGCAAGAACGAGGGCAACCGCTTCGTCGTGCTCGGCATGGCGCGTCCGCTCACGGACGTGCTGGCGCCGGCCGGGATGCTCGGCGAACGGATCATCCGGATGGTGTTCCTGATGAGCCTGGCAGCGGTGATTCTCGCGATCCTGTTCGCGCGTGCGATCACGCGTCCGTTGCAGATGCTCGCGCGCGCGGCGACCCACGTGTTCGACGATCCGGCCGCCGAACGGTTGCCCGTTGCGCGGGCCGACGAAATCGGCGTGCTGGCGCGCTGTTTCGACTGCATGCGCGTCGAGATCCGCACGCAGGTCGCGATGCTGCGCGCGAAGCAACTGGAGCTCACACACCTCGCCGGTCACGATCCGCTGACCGGCCTGCCGAACCGCCTGCTGTTCATGGAGCATCTCGACGCCGCGATCCGGCATGCGGCCGCGGAGCGCGAGGGGTTGGCGGTGATGTTCGTCGATCTCGACCGCTTCAAGCAGATCAACGACCAGCACGGACACGCGGCCGGCGATCGCACGCTCGTCGCGGTCGCGAAACGGCTGAGCCTCGTGCTGCGCAGCGGTGACATGGCCGCGCGGCTCGGCGGTGACGAATTCATCGTGCTGATTTCGGAGGTGCGATCGCCGGCGGTGATCGGCGATATCGCGTCGCGTATCCAGATCGTGATGGCCGAGGAGCTGGAGTTCGGCGACCGTCACCTGGCCGTGGGCGCGAGCATCGGTGTCAGCGAATATCCGGTCGATGGCGCGTCGGCGGAGGAACTGCTGGTCAAGGCCGACGCGGCGATGTACGCGGCCAAGGCGTCCGCGCAGTGCGCGTGCGTGCGTTACCAGGAACTGCTGGGCGGCGGCGGCGCGGATGCGGGCGCCCGCATAGCGGCGGGCGGCGGCCGCTGACGGCGGGCCGGTCCAGCGTGCCGCGCAAATGCGACGAGCCCGTCACGGGACGGGCTCGCCGGATCCGGGTGGACTGCGCGCGATGCGCGCGGCGGCGGGCTTAGTGGCCGAAGTAGACCGAGTCGCGCGCGTTGTGCACCTTGACTGCCGGTGCGCCGCCCTGGACGACCGGGGCCGGTTGCGCGCCGTAGCCGCTGGCGTCGGCGGCCTGCACGCGCGCTTGCGCGGCCTGGATGTCGGCCGGGTAGTGCGGGCTCGACTGGCTCGGCTTGTAGCCGGCGTTTTCGAGCTGGACGAGTTCGTTGCGCACTTGCGCGCGGGTTACGGTGCTTTGGGCGAAGGCGCCGAACGAAGCGGACAGGGCAACAGCGGCAACGACTGCGGAAACGAGCGATTTCATGATGACCTCCGATGTTCTATTGAGTTCGCCGGCGACACCATGTCGTAAGCGATTGATTACATCGTAGGCGTCGGCCGATTCAGGGTAAACGTGAATTCCGACTAAAGATCGTTGCAAACGGGATAATAATCCCAGCGGAAATCCGATCCGTCCCTGTTCCGTGCCGCGGGAATTGCAGACCGGTGGCGGGCGGGAGCGGCAAGGCGCCGCGCATGGGCGAACACCCGGCGGCGGGCGCCGGCAGGTGGGACGGGACGGGGGCGTTGCCGGATCAGACGCCGTCGGCGTCGTCGATCTCCTTGCGCTCGCGGCGTTCTTCGTTGCCGCGGCGCGCCCGCAGGCGCTGGCGCGACAGGACCGCGATCACCTGCTGGGTGGGCGCGCCGGACGGCAGCTCGTTGCGGATGCGATCGGGCACCATCGGCAGGCCCGCGCGCTGCCGGCGCAGTGCCTTCGCGATTGCCCGGCGGCATTCGTCCCCGTGGCAATCCCATTCATCGCGGATTCTCTGGCAATAACGGCATTGTTCCATCGAGACAGTCTAACGCGTCCTGGGGATCGGGGCTGAAGGGGGAACGGACCGTGACGGGGCCGGCGGGCGGCCGACGTCATTTCGCGTTTGCATGCGGGCTGTCGACCTGCGCGACGGGCGATGCCGCGTGCCGGAAGACGCCCGACTTCCAGATCATCTGGGACGCGGCGACGAGCACGAACAGCAGGACGACCATCCGGAATACGCGCGGTGACATTTTGTCCCGCAGCGGGCGAACGAGCCACATGCCGGCGATGGCGGGCAGGCTGGCCGCGGCCGAAATCGCGAGGTCGGCGGCGCTCGCGTGTGCGGCGCCGCTGAACGTCGTGATCAGTGTGACGATCGACACCACGAGGATGATCGCGATTTGCTTCGTGAACGCGCGGCCGGTCGCGCCGGATGAAATCAGGTAGGTGGCGAGCAGCGGCCCCGGCACCGACGCGATGCTCTCCATCAGCGCCGCGCCGAACCCGAGCGCGAACCCGACCGGCTTTTGCCATGCCTCCGGCAGGTTCAGCTTCGGCGCGCTCAGCATCAGCGCCGCGGCGACGATCAGCAGCGCACCCGACGCGGCCTGTGCGTGGCCCGCGTTCAGCGACAGGAGAATCGCGACGCCGACGACGTTGCCGAGCACGGTGCCCGCGATCGGTGCGGCGATCTTGCGTGCGGTCGCCAGGACCTCGCCGCCTTCCAGCGCCTGCGGGATGTTGCCGAGGATGATCGGCATCGACAGCAGCAGCACCGCATGCCGGATCGGCAGGAACTGGTTCAGGATCGGCATCGCCACCAGCGGAACGCCGATGCCAGTGATCCCCTTGACCATCCCGCCGAGCAGCAGTGCGACGGCGATGCCGATCAGGTCGAGCAGCGCGAGCCCGTGCAGGCTGGACACCAATACACCTTCAGTCAGATCGAGATGAGTCATCGGGAGCAGGTCGAGACATGAGCGGCGGCGGGGCGGTCGACGGCACCCGTTGCGGGTGCGTGCGATGGCGCACGCCGTTGTTTGGTTTTGCGTCGAACCGGTCGCCCGTTGCATCGTCCGCCGTCGGCATTCGACAGGGAGGCTTCGGCGCGTTGGCGCAAGCCCGCGCGTGCCACGGCGCCGGCGTTCGACACGGTTCGAGGCTGAATCTTACCCGAGCGCGACGCGGGGCATCGGGCGCGGTCGTGGGGTCGCGCCCATATCGTTGGAGCGCTTCAATACGCTTCATGATGCGTGGCTCTATCATGTGGAAAATACATGGACAGAAACAAGGAGGCGAGATGACGCTTGCGCAGTTGCAGGCCCTGGCGGCCGTGGTCGAACTCGGCTCGCTGACGGCCGCGGCCGAGCGGCTCAGTCGCAGTCAATCCGCGATCAGTCATGCGTTGACCGAACTGGAGGACATCACCGAGGTCAAGCTGCTGTTGCGCGACCGCCAGCCGGTCGTCCTGACTGCTGCCGGCGAACGCCTGTGGCCGTACGTGCAGAACGTGGTTCGCGAGGCACAGACGCTGCGCCAGCAGTTCGGCCTGTCGCGCGGCAAGCTCGAAGGGCGGCTGGTGGTCGCGTCGCTGCCGAGCGTTTCGCTCGCATTCGTCGTACCCGCGCTCGAGGCGTTGAAGGCGGCGCACAACGGCGTGACGGCGGTACTGCTCGAAGGCACGGACGCGGAGGTCGAAGGATGGCTCGACGACGGCACCGCCGACGTCGGCGTGGTCGCCGGCACGAAGACCTTCGCGAACAATCTGCCGCTGCTCGACGAGGATTTCGTCGCGGTGGCAGCGGACGGCATGTTCGACGGCCGCAAGAGCGTGTCCGCGAAGCTGTTGTCCGCGATGCCGTTCGTTTTCTCGAAGGCGGGGTGCGGGCCGGTCATCGCGGATTACTTCGCGCGCAACGGTGCGTCGCTTCGCGCCGCGTTCAACGTGGTCGAGATGCGGACCATCCTGTCGATGGCGGAGGCGGGAATGGGCGTGTCGATCGTCCCGCGCATCACGCTCACCTACACCCGGTTCGGCGGCCGGGTGCTGGAGCTGTCGCCCAGGCTGCGCCGTTCAGTGCGGCTGTCGTGGAACGCGACCGGCAATGCGGTCGCAGACGCATTCGTCAAGCTGGTGGACGCCCAGCGCGCGAAGGCGGGAAAGGCGATTCAGGTGCGAGCGAGAAAGGGAAAGTAACGCGTCGGCAGCGCGACGAGGGGATGAAGCGCGTTCATGGGCGACTTGCAGTTTATTCATGTCGATAACCGTCGACATGCAATACATTGTGGGTCCATCGCCCTGACTTCACTGCCTCGAAGGAGACCGCCGTGCCGGCCTTGCCCACCCTGATTGCTTTCGGACTCGTGTCGCTCGGCATGGTCCTGACGCCCGGCCCGAACATGATCTACCTGATCTCCCGCTCGATCTGCCAGGGCCGCCGCGCTGGGCTGGTGTCGCTCGGCGGCGTCGCGCTGGGGTTCGTGTTCTACATGTTCTGCGCCGCATTCGGCCTTACCGCGCTGGTGCTGACCGTGCCATACGCGTATGACGTGCTGCGTTTCGCCGGCGCGCTGTACCTGGCATATCTCGCGTGGCAGGCGCTCAAGCCGGGCGGCCGCTCCGCGTTTCAGGTGCGGCAGCTGCCGCACGAGAGCGGCGTGCGACTCTTCACGATGGGCTTCGTCACCAACCTCGCGAACCCGAAGATCGCGGTGATGTACCTGTCGCTGCTGCCGCAGTTCATTTCGCCGGGGCACGGCAGCGTGCTCGCGCAATCGCTGGCGCTGGGTTGCGTGCAGATCGCGGTCAGCGTCAGCGTCAACGCGCTGATCGCGAGCATGGCCGGCTCGATCGCGGGGTTCCTTGCCGGTCGGCCGGCCTGGGCACGGGGGCAGCGCTGGTTGATGGGGACCGTGCTGGCCGGACTGGCCGTGCGTATCGCGCTGGAATCGCGAAGCTAGCCGGTGAAACGGCTAGCGGAGGCAATCGACGTACCGATGCGAATGCAACGTTCGGCGGACGAACGGGCGCAGCCGATCCGCGTGAAGCAGGCCGTCGCGCATTCGCCGTGCCGGTAAGTGGACGGTGCGCGTTGCGCACGATGTCCCGCACGAGCCGGCCCCGGCCGCCCGCCGCGCGATCGCGCGCCGCGGGCGGCCGCCGCGTCAGCGCTCGCCGCGCTTCTTGCTCAGCTCGATCGTCTCGAACAGCTCGTACTGCGCGGTCGGGTGCTGATCCGCGCCCGGCGCGTGGTAATAACGCATCGTGATCGTCGTGTGGCCGCCCGGCTTGCCCGGATCGTGGTCGAACACGGCGATCCCGTAGCCCGTGCCCGTATCGCGGCGCGCGGACCAGATCGCATCCTCGAGCGCATCGGCCGGCTTGCGCACGAACGTGTTCGGTGCGGCGCCCGGCACCGGCCGGTTCGGCTTCGTGAAGACCTTGGCCTGCGCAAAGCCGGTCGCCGGGTTTTCGCCGTACACGTCGAGCGGCGCACTGGTGCCGCCGCCGCCGAGAATCAGGTGAATCGTGCCGTGGCTCGTGTCGAACGTCGTGCTGTTCGGGTCGGTCGACCCGACCGGACGCGGCTGCAGCGTCTCGACGACTTCGCCGGTCGAGGCATCGACGCCCGCGCGGTGATTGCAGCCTCGCACCGGGTAGCTGCGCTCGTAGTCGTGGTCGTGACCGCACAGCACGAGGTCAACACCATAGCGATCGAACAGCGGCAGCCATGCCTCGCGAATGCCCTTGTCGGAGCCGTTGCCCGTCTTCGACGAGCTCAGCGCGTCCTGGTGCATTTGCACGACGATCCAGTCGATGTCGTCATCGTGGGACGCGTGACGCAGCGTGTGCTCGAGCCAGCGCGTCTGCTCGCCGTTGCTGTAGCCGCGTACGTAGAACGACGTGCCCGGGTCGATCGGCGCGCGGCCGGTGCTCGCGGCCGGCACGAGCGGATTCGGGCCGCCGACGAATGCGGCCGCATCCTGGTACACGACGTCGTCGGCGTCGAGCGAGATGAACAGCACCGAGCTCACGCGGAAGCTGTACCAGCGGCCCGGAAAGCGCGTGCCGTTCTCCGGGAGCATGTAGCGCGCGAGATACGAGTCGAGCCCCTGCGGGCCGTTGTTGAATTCGATCTCGTGATTGCCCGGGCATGGCATCCACGGGCGGTTCGCAGCGGACGTCTGGTTGTTGTTGCCGAAGTCGCGCCACACCTCCGGCTGATGCGCGGGGTTCAGGTTCGCGTAGCAGAGGTCGCCGTTCAGCAGGTGGAACAGCGGCTGGAACTGCTCGACGGCCTGCACCGCGAAGCGGCTTTGCGGCGACGACAGCACCCACGCGCCATTCGGCGTCGCGAGGTCGCCGTAGCTCGTGAAGCGGAACGGCGCGCGCCCGCGCGGCGCGGTCGTGAAGGTCGCGGCAAACGGCTGCGCGGCGTTGCTGTCGTTGTCGGCCGTCAGTTCATAGCGGTAGCGCGTGTTCGGCTTCAGGCCGTGCACCCGTGCGTGGTACGTGAACACGGTTTCGCCGTTCAGGCCGTCGGTGTAGATGCGCTGCACGCCGTGCACGGTGCGTGCCGGTTCGCCGTCGGCGACGATCCGCGCGCGCGGATTGACGGCCGGTGCGAGCGACGCCCACGAGATCGCGACTTCCGATGTTGGGTCGCTGCCCCATGTCAGGTGCACCTGCTCGGGCGTGCCGTCCGGATTCGACCCGGCGGCGCGGGCGGCCGCGAGCCCGCCCGCGGCGGTGGCGAGGCCGGAGACGCCGGCCAGTTTCAGGAAGCCGCGACGCGATACGGAAGCGGCCGGCTCGTTCGACTCGGCGGGGAGGTTTTCCTGGTTCGACATGATCGTATTTTCGTTGGATGACACGCGAGATGCGGAACTGCCCGGCCGTGCGCGAGCGCGTCGGGGGCGTGGGCCGGAAACGAGCGGGATCCCGGTGACACGCATTGTCGAAGTTCAGTTTTGCCGGGTTGTGACAGACGGTAATCGATGCGCGGGCCCGATGCGTCGATGGCGCGCGCGGCGTTGCCGTCACGGCGGAAATTTTTTTGCGTGTGTCGCGACGGATTTTTTCGCATGCGTCGTTTAACGAACGAACGGCCACTTCCGGCCGGGAAACGATGCTTCGGAGTCTTGCATGAAACTTTCCATTTCATTACGGTTTGCCGCGGGATGCGTGGCCGCGCTGGCGACGTCCGCCGCATTCGCGCAGGCCGTCATCGTCGCACCGGTCGCACCGCCGCCGCCGCGCGTCGAAGTGATGCCGGCGCCGCGCGCGGGCTACGTATGGGATCAGGGCCACTGGCATTGGCGCCACGGCCGCTACGTGTGGATTCCAGGTCACTGGCAAGTGGTACGTGCCGGCTATCACTGGGTGCCGGGACACTGGGCCGCGCGCGGCCCGAACTGGCGCTGGGTGCCGGGCCACTGGGCGTGACGCGCAGGGCGCCGCGCGGCGTGCAGCGTCCGCGCGGCGGGACTTCCACACAATCTCATCGGTCGAGCCATGCCTTTTCGAACCATCGTGATCCTGACAGCCGCGGCCATCGTGCTGGCCGGCTGCGTCGTGGTGCCGGCGCGCCCGGTGTATTACCGGCCCGCGCCGGTCGTCGTATATTGATCGCGCCGGCCGGCGGGCGATCGACAGGATCGATATGCCGTTCGAACCGGATCTCGACGAAATCGACCGGGCCGATCCCGGGCGCGGCGCACCAAGTGTCGAAGAAGCGCCGGTCCGACGCATGCAAGGAGAGCACGACGATGAGCTTCAGCCGGACAACGGGCGCAACCGCCGGCAGCATGCGGCGTTCGCACCGCGCATCGCGGAGCGGCCTGCGTTGAGCGACGCCGATCCGGACGCGGAACTCGTCGCGCGGGTTGGCGCGCGCGACGCGTCGGCCGTGCGTGCGCTCGTCGCACGCAAACTGCCGCGCTTGCTCGCGCTCGCGACACGCATGCTCGGCGACCGGACCGAAGCCGAAGACGTTGCGCAGGAAACCTTCCTGCGGATCTGGAATCATGCGCCGCGCTGGCGGGATGGCGAAGCGCGCTTCGACACGTGGCTGCATCGCGTCGTGCTGAACCTGTGCTACGACCGCTTGCGCGGGCGGCGCGAGGAGCCGGTCGACGCATTGCCCGACATGCCCGACCCGCAACCCGAGCCGGCCGCGCACGCGGAGTTGCGCTCGCGCGACGCGCGCGTGCGCGAGGCGCTCGCCGCGTTGCCGCCAAGGCAGCGGGAAGCGCTCGTGCTCCAGTACTATCAGGACATGTCGAACGTCGAAGCGGCGAACCTGATGGGCATCACCGTCGATGCGCTGGAAAGCCTGCTCGCGCGCGCACGGCGCAACCTGCGCGCGCAACTGGCCGGCGACCCACCTAGCGAGGACAAGCGATGACACCCGAAAGATTCCGTACCATCGTCGCCGCGTACGGCTCGGATGCGCGGCGCTGGCCGCAAGACGAACGCGCGGCGGCCGAAGCGTGGGCGCAAGCGCATCCGCGCGACGCGCTGGAGGCGCTCGACGATGCCGCCGAGCTCGATGCCTGGCTCATGCAGGACACGGTCGCGCCGCCGGCGCCGGCGCTCGTCGAACGCATCGTCGCGTCGGCGCCGGTGCCACAACGTGCGCGGCGCCGGGGCAGGGTGTGGTGGTCGGGCGCGGCGTTCGCGGGTGTCGGGCTGGCCGGGGCGTTGGCCGGCGCGGTGGCCGTGTCGATGCTGATGCTCGGCAGCGCGCCGATCGCGCAACACGAACCGGGCTACCTGACGACGACGTTCGGCGGCCCGAGCATCGACGGAGGCGACGAATGAGCGAACGCGGCTGGAAATTGTTGCTCGTCGGGTCGGTCGTGCTGAACGTGTTCATGCTCGGCGCGATTGGCGGCGGCGCGTATCAGTGGTTCTCGACGCATCGTGGCCTGCATGGAACGGGGATGCCCGGACAGCGCACGGCATTGCGGTTCGCCGCGGACGGATTGTCCGATGCGCGTCAGCAGGCGTTCGCGGCGGCGCTGAAGGCGGCGCGCAAGGACGCTCGGGATTTCGCGCGGGAAGGGCGCGATGGGCGGATCACGGTGCTCGATCTGCTGGCCGCGCCGCAGCTCGATCGTCCGGCGATCGATGCGGCGCTCGACCGGACGCGAGCGGCCGATAGTGCGTTGCGAGGGCAAGTCGAGCGCAGTGTCGTCGATTTCGCGGCGACGCTCACGCCGGACGAGCGCGCGAAGTTCGTCGACGGGTTGCGGCGTAGCGGGAACTGGCGGATGCCGGCGAGATTGCAGAAGCAGCAGGGGGCGGCGGGAAACGAGTAAGCCACACGTCGTCCAGTGACGGCACGGAATGACCGTTCACGCCGATACCTGTCCCGGGATTATGATGGCCCGATCGGCAGCACATTCCCGATGAACGCACCGCAACACGTGGCGGCAATCTCGAGAGCCGCGGCAAGGACGAGCCATGGATCGAAGCGAAGACTTTATCGTGCGCACCATGTCGGCCAGTGAAGTGGCCATGTCGGTCGAATGGGCGGCCGCGGAAGGATGGAACCCTGGCCGGCACGACGCGCGTTGTTTCAGGGAAGCGGACCCGGCCGGTTTCTTCGTCGGCATCTGGCGCGGCGAGCCGGCCGCTTGCCTCGCGGCGGTGGCTTATGACGAACACTTCGGCTTCATCGGTCTCTACATCGTGAAACCGGCGTTTCGCGGCAAAGGCCTCGGCCTGCGCATCTGGCAGCACGGCATGCGTTACCTTGGAGAACGAAACATCGGCCTGGACGGTGTCGTTGCCCAGCAGGCGAATTACAGGAAGTCGGGGTTCCGGCTCGCGTATCGCAACATCCGCTATCAGGGGCGCGTGGGCGGCATCGGGTGCGCGCAGGTTGCGGCAGCGGCCGACGTACCGTTCGAGCAGTTGCTCGCCTACGATCGCCGGTGTTTTCCGGCGGCGCGCGAGCGTTTCGTCTCCGTCTGGATCGCGCAGCCGGATGCCGTGGCGCTCGCGACCATCGACGCGGGCCGTGTTGCCGGATACGGTGTCGTGCGCCGCTGCCACGCGGGCTGCAAGATCGGCCCGCTCTTTGCCGATGACGCCGATGTCGCGACGGGGCTGTTTCGTGCGCTGGCGTCGCGCATGCCCGGCGAGGTGATCGTGCTCGACGTGCCGGAAACGAACCCCGCAGCCGTCGCGCTGGCGGAACGTCACGGCATGTCGAGCGTGTTCGAGACCGCGCGGATGTATACGAAGGAAGCGCCCGCGATTGCGATCGACCGCGTGTTCGGGGTGACGTCTTTCGAGCTCGGGTGATCGTCGCGAGCATGGCCGGCCCGGAACGGACGCCGGATTTTCCCATGCGTCTGCCGACGTGACGCCGTCTCCTGGCTACTTCTCGAACCAGTATTCGAACTCGGTGTGGTTCTGGTTGAACGCCTTGGCGTCGGACACTGTTTCCGCGCGCACGATGCCGTGGATGCCGCGGAACTTTCCGGACCCGCCGGTGATATCCAGTTCCGTGAGGTTCTTCAGCCGGTTCTCCGTTTGCCTACCTGCCGGCGCAAGCAAATGCTCGACGCCAGTTGAAAGCCGCGTGCAAGAAGCGGCAGATTCGACGTCTACGAGCTGAACCGGAAATATTTCGTCCATGCAGCGACGGATTTCCCGCCAGCCACCGTTCAACACGGGTACGCATCGCGAGAGCCCCCGTCATGGACCATCCGAACGACATCTCAACGGCCGCCATCGCGCTGAACCGTTTCGGCCTCGGCGCGCGGCCCGACGAAGCGCCGCCTGTCGATCCGAAGGCCGCGCTGGTCGCCCAGTTCGACCGTTACGACGCACGGCCGGCCGCATGGGCTGGCGAACCCGACGCGATCACGCTCGCCACGCGCTTCGCGACGGCCCGCAACGCGATGACGAGCGACGACGCGGCGGCCAGACGTGCAACCGAGCAGTCGATCCGCCGCGACGGCTACGACGCATATCGCAGCGCGGTCGCCGCACGACTGAACGGCGCGCTCGTCACGCCCGCGCCGTTCGTCGAGCGTCTGGTGCATTTCTGGGCGAACCATTTCGCGGTGTCGGTCGACAAGGGGCAGGTGGCCGCGTATGCGGGCGCATTCGAGCGCGATGCGATCCGCCCGCACGTGCTCGGCCGCTTCGAGGACATGCTCGTCGCCGTCGAGCGGCATCCCGCAATGCAACTGTTCCTCGACCAGGCGCGCTCGGTCGGCCCCGACAGCCCGGCCGCGCTGCGCGCCGAAGCCCGCAATCCGGCGGCGCGACGCGGCCTCAACGAGAACCTCGCGCGCGAAATCATGGAACTGCATACGCTCGGCGTGCGGACCGGCTACACACAAGCGGACGTGACGGAATTCGCGCGCGCGCTGACCGGCTGGAGCATCGCGGGCGGACGCGGGCCGCAGCCCGGCGGCGCGGCGCCGGGTGCGTTCGTGTTCCGTCCGAAGCTGCACGAACCGGGCGCACGCACGGTGATGGGACGCACCTACGACCAGCCGGGCGAAGCGCAGGCACGCGCGATCCTGGCCGACCTGGCACGTTCGCCCGCGACGGGCCGGCATATCGCGTTCCAGCTCGCCCGCCATTTCGTCGCCGACAATCCGCCGCCTGCGCTCACCGACCGGCTCGCCCGCGCATTCGAGACGAGCGGCGGCGATTTGCCGACCGTCTATCGCGCGCTGGTCGATGCGCCCGACGCCTGGGCGCCGGTCAATCGCAAGTTCAAGACGCCGTGGGAGTGGGCCGTGTCGTCGCTGCGCGGGCTCGGCTGGCGCGACGCGGGCGACCTGAAGGTCGCGCCGCTGCTCGCGCAACTCGGCCAGCCGGTATGGCGGCCCGGATCGCCGGCCGGCTACGACGACGTCGCCGCGAGCTGGGCCGCGCCCGACGCGCTGGTGCGCCGCGTCGAGATCGCGCAGCGGCTGGCTGCACGCACGGGCGACCGGCTCGACCCGCGCACGCTCGGCAATACGCTGCTGGCCGGCTCGCTGAGCGCGTCGACGGCGACCGCGCTGTCGCGTGCCGAAAGCGCGACCACGTCGCTCGCGCTGCTGCTCGTGTCGCCCGATTTCCAACGGAGATGAACATGGCCCGATCCTTGACTCGTCGACATTTCCTGAGCGTCGCCGCGGCCGGCGCGGGCGCGATCCTCGTCGCGCCGCGCATCGTGTTCGCGAACGTCGAAACCGACCGGCGCTTCGTGTTCGTGATCCAGCGCGGCGCCGCCGACGGGCTGAACATCGTCGTCCCGTATGCGGAACCGGCGTATGCGTCGCTGCGCGGCCCGCTGGCGATCGACGCTGCGGCGGCGACACGCATCGACGGCATGTTCGCGCTCCATCCGTCGCTCGTGCAGACCGCGCAGATGTTTCGGGACAAGCAGGCGCTGTTCGTCCACGCGATTGCGTCGCCGTATCGCGACCGCTCGCATTTCGACGGCCAGAACGTGCTGGAGACGGGCGGGCGCGCGCCGTACCAGGTGAGGGACGGCTGGCTCAACCGGCTCGCCGCGGTGTTGCCGGCGACGCGCGACCGCGCGATCGCGTTCGCGCCGACGGTGCCGCTCGCGTTGCGCGGCAGCGTGCAGGCCGCGTCGTATGCGGCGTCCGGTCTGCCGGCCGCGCCGGACGACCTGCTCGCGCGCGTATCGGCGCTTTACGAGGCCGACGCGCAGCTCGGGCCGCTGTGGCAGTCGGCGATGGCCGCGCGGGGCCTCGCCGGCGATGCGCATGCGCGCCAGGATCCGGCGGGCGTCGGCAAGCTTGCGGCGACGTTTCTCGCGCGCAGCGACGGCCCGCGGATCGCGATGATCGAGACGGGCGGCTGGGACACGCACAGCGCGCAGAACGCGCGGCTCGCGAATCAGTTGAAGGCACTCGACACGATGCTCGCCGCATTGCGCGACGGACTCGGGCCGGTGTGGCAGCAGACCACGGTGCTCGTCGCGACCGAGTTCGGCCGCACGGCCGCCGCGAACGGCACGGGCGGCACCGATCACGGGCAGGCGTCGGTCGCGATGCTGGCGGGCGGGGCGGTCGCGGGCGGGCGCGTGATCGCCGAGTGGCCAGGCTTGCGGCCGGGCGACCTGTACGAAGGACGCGACCTGAAGCCGACCGCGTCGCTCGATGCGCTGATCGCGGGCGCGGCCGCCGAAAGCCTGCGGCTCGATCCCGGCCATACCGCGGCCGCGCTGTTCGCGCAAAGCGGCGCGACGCGGCCGATGACGGGCCTCGTTCGCGGAACCGCATGACGCGCGGCATGCGCGCGCTCGCATCCGCCAGCCGATTACATATGACACAACAGGGAGAATCGACGATGAAGATCCGATCCGTATCGCTTGCCGTGTTGGCGACGACGAGTGCCGTGCTGATGTCCGCGTGCGTGGTGGAACCGGCGCGGCCGCCGCAGCCCGCGCCGGTCGTCGAGGTCGCGCCCCCGCCGCCGGCGCCAGGTTATCGCTGGGCGAAGGGCCATTACCGCTGGGCCGGCAATCACTGGGCGTGGGTGCCCGGACATTGGGTGGCCGTGTATTGAAGCCCGTGAACGGCGCGCCGCTCACCACCCGATGCGGTGCTTCTCCTCGGTTTCGCTGTGCCGCCAGTCGTCGTCCGCATGCAGATACTGGCTCGTCGTCGTCAGCGACACGTGCCCGAGGTTGTCGCGCACGAGCCGCAGATCGACGCGGCCATCGGCCATGTGCGAGCCGGCGCTGTGGCGCAGCCAGTGCGCGGACGCCTGTTCGAGCACGCGCGCCTGTTCTTCGCCTGCATTTCCCTGCGCACGCAACCGCTCGGCCGCGAACCGGAACACCTGCTTCACGATCCGGTGCAGCGCCGCGCGTGTGAGCGGCTTGCGCGTGCGACCGACCGGCAGCACGAGCGGCGTGGGTTCGCCGTCGGCCGGCAGCGCGGGCAGGCCATGCGCGCGCCGGTAGCGCGCGAGCTCGACCATCATCTCGGCGGTGGCCGGCACGAGCCGCTGCCGGCCGCCTTTGCCGGTCACGTCGAGCCACCAGCGGTCGCGCCCGTTCGCATCGCGTCGCGCAAAGAATTGTCCCATCGTGGTGTCGGCTGCTTCGGTGATGCGCAGCCCGCCGAGATACAGCAGCGTGAATACCCAGCGCGCGCGATCGGCATGGACGGCGGCGCGCGCGTCGTCGCGCGGCATCGCGGCGATCGCATCCTTGACCGCCTGCCACAGCGGCGGCCCGAGATGGCGCGTGACGCGCGGCGCGGGCCGTCGTTGCCGCTGCCGGGACAGCGCGAGCGGATTGCCGGCCAGGTAGCCGGCCTGCACGAGCCACGAGAACATCACGTTCAGGATGACCATCGCCTGCCGCTCGCTGGCCGCCGACAGCGGCCCGTAGAACGGCCGCCAGCGCGGGTCGCCGCGCGGATGCTTGCGGCCGCCGTTCGCGCACCACAGGTCGGCCGGCACGGGCGCGAGCAGGAACTGCCGGTAGCCGACGAGATCCTCGTGCGTGAGCGACGACAGCGGCTTGCCGCACGCGATGACGGCCCACAGCAGCAGGCGTTCGGCTTCCTTGCGGTAGTTCTGGAACGTGGTGGGCGTATCGACGAAGCGTGCGAGCCACGCGCGCACGGCGTCGAGATCATGCGTCGCGGCGATCTGAGGATGCGCGCTGGTCGAGCGATTGGTGCCCGCGCGTCCGTCGAGCGCGGCCGGCACGGTCAGCGTATCGATCGGCTGCGGCCGCAGCGCGACGCCGGACGGAACGGGTGAGGTCATGCGAAGAGGTGGCGCGGCTCGCCGGTGAGCGGGCGGGCGCACGCGGCGCGACGAAGCGTACGAGGAAGCGCCGATGGTAATACACGATCGCCATGCGGTGAAGCCGCCGTCGATCGCGCGTGTCCGGCCGGTGACGAAGCGCGTGGCGGACGAGCACGGCCACGTCACCCCAGCGACAACACGCTGTTCAGCAACGTCCGCACGAGCGTCGCCTGCCGCGTGACGCCCGTCTTCGAAAAGATCGCGCGCAGGTGCGAGCGCGCGGTGTTCTTGCTGATGTCGAGCTCGTCGGCTGCCTCCTCGAGCGTCGACCCGTTGACGAGCGCGAGCGCCAGGGCGGTCTCGGCCGGCGTGAGGTCGAACAGCTTGCGCACGATGTCGTGCGACGCCTGCGACTTGCGTTCGGCATCGCGGATGAAGATGGCGCACGCCGGCCGGCGCGGATTGTCCTCCGACCATTCGCTGAGCGGGACCGTGCGGATCAGCACGCCGAGCGGCGGCTTGCCGGACGGGCGCGACACGGCGATCGCCTGCGCGACCGTCGGCGCGCCGCCCGCGCGCTCCGCGACCACCTGCCGGATCAGCTTCTGCAGCTTGCGGTCCTCCAGCGGATACGAGGCCTCGAGCGCGCCGCCGCGCACGCGCAGGCCGTCGCATTCGGCGAAGATCTCGTCCGCGACGGAGTTGGTCTTCATGATCGTGCCGCGCTCGTCGAGGATCGCGGTCGCGACGAGCATGCGGTCGATCGTGCTCGCGTACAGCATGCGCTCCGATTCGACCATCCCGAACTTCGCATGCAGTCGCACCGCGCGCTTCAGGTGCGGCAGCAACGCGTTGCAGACGGCCTTGTCGGTCACGGAGAACGCGTGGCCGTGATGCGAGCGGCACACGCGGAACCGGCATTCGATCCCGTCGGGCGTGCGCAGGTCCGCGCCCATCAGGTAGCCGACGTCGAACGGCTCGAGAAATTCGCGATACATCGCGCTGCCGCGCCACACGCCGACGCCGGGCAACTCGTCGACGGTGACGACACGATCGCTCGGCAGGTTCACGAACGGATCGAGCGCGTAATAGTAGTTGTTGTACGACGCGACGCCCGGCAGCGGCGCGCCGTGCCCGGACGCATTGATCATCAGCCCCGCGTGACCGCCGGCGGGCCAGCGCAGGATCATCGTCACGTAGTTCGCGTCCAGATGCACGCGGATCCGTTCGAGGGCGCCGCCCCATGGCACGTCTTCCAGCGGGCCTTCGTAGATTGTCGCGAGCAGCGCGTCGAACTGCTCGAGCGTCAGGCTCGATCGGGCAAGGCTCGGGGGAAGGGCCGGGGGCGCCGTGGTCATCGGGGTTGTCTCCTGTTGCAGCGCCGGGTCGCGGTGCGCCGGGCGTGCGGGTGCGTGCACGGGCGTATCCGGACCGCCGACGGCGGCGCGCGGCGGCCTGCACCGGAATACGGTAGCGCGCCGGCGCACGCACGACATCGCACGAATGAGGGTGGCGGCATGCCGTTGTAAGCCATTCGTGAACTTTCCCGAAGCAGCGTTCGTCTAATCGGCCCGCCAATGCTTCCTGAGGAACACCCGATGATTCGCAAGACCAGAACGCTGCTCGGCGCGGCCGTGATCGCCGGCAGCATGCTGCTCGCCGGATGCCAGACCGGAGCGGCCGCGACGGACGCGCGCGCGGCTCGCCCGGCCGACGGCCGGCCCGTGACCAGGACCGTTTATGTCGCGCCGCAGGCGGCGCGCTGCACGGGCGTCGCGCCGATGGACTGCCTGCAGGTGCGCAGCAGCCCGGCGGAGCCGTGGAGCCTGTGGTATGCGGGTATCGAGGGTTTTGCGTACCAGCCGGGCTATCGATACGTGCTGGAAGTCGACGAATACCGCGTCGCGCAGCCGCCGGCCGACGGCTCGTCGATCCGCTGGGTGCTCAAGCGGGTCGTCGAGCGCCGCCAGGTGAACTGACGGCCGGTCGTGCCCGCCCGTGGCGCCGCTTACGCGGACTGCCGCGGCGCGACTGGCCTCGGCGGCGCGGCGGTATCGATGCGCCGGAACACGACGGACGACAGCAGCGTGACCGAGCCCATGCAGACGAACGACAGGATGAACCCGTTCGCCATCGAGCCCCAATGCGCGGCGAACAGGTTCACGAGCCCGCCGCCGATCGATACGCCGAGCCCCATCGCCAGCATCTGCATCATCGTAAACAGGCTGTTGCCGCTGCCGGCGTCGGCATGCGACAGGCCCTTCAGCGTCACGGCGTTCATCGCGGCGAACTGCATCGAGTTCGCGGCGCCGAACACGATCAGCAACGCAATCTCCAGCGCCGGCGCGGGCCGTGCCGAGACCAGCGCGAACCCCGCGATCGCGCAGCCGACGATCCCCGTGTTCACGACCAGGAACGTCGCATAGCCGAAGCGTGTCGCGAGCGGCGCGATCCAGCGCTTCGCGATCACGCCGGCGATCGCGGCCGGCAGCATCATCATCCCCGACTGGAGCGGCGTATAGCCGAGCTGCACCTGCATCAGCAGCGGCAGCATGAACGGCACGGCGCTCGTGCCGATCCGGCACAGCAGGTTGCCGAGCAGCCCCGAGCCGAAGTTCGGTTCGCGGAACAACGCGAGCCGGAACAGCGGCTGCGCGCGGCGCCGCGCGTGGGGCAGGTACGCGAGCGCGCTCGCCATGCCCAGCACGGCGAGCCCGATCGCCCAGCCGGTGCGGTGCGCGGGCATTGGCGGATCGATCGCGAGCGACAGCGCGATCATCGCGACCGACAGCAGCGCACAGCCGACGAAGTCGAACGGCGGCGGCTGCATCGCCTGATCGTGCGGCAGGAAGCGCTGCACCGCGATGAAGCCCACCACGCCGACCGGCACGTTGACGATGAACACCCAGTGCCAGGAAATCGCCTGCGTGAGCCAGCCGCCGAGCGTCGGCCCGACGATCGGGCCGAGTTGTCCGGCGATCGACACGAACGCGATCGCCGCGACGTACCGTTCGCCCGGCACGCGGCGCAACACCGCGAGCCGACCGATCGGCAGCAGCATCGAGCCGCCGATGCCCTGCACGGCGCGCGCGACGACGAGCTGGCCGAGCGTGTGCGACGCCGCGCAGCCGATCGACGCGAGCGAGAACACCAAAATGGCGAGCGAGAACACGCGGCGCGTGCCGAACCGGTCGGCGAGCCAGCCGGACGCCGGCGTGAGCATCGCCATCGTCAGCGTGTAGACGACCACGACCGGCTGCATCGCGAGCGGCGACGCATGCAGGCTTTGCGCGATCGACGGCAGCGCGGTGTTGACGATCGTCGTGTCGAGCGACTGCATGAAGAACGCGGCGGCGACGATCCACAGCAGCGCGGAGTGTGAGGGTTCGCGGGACATGACGAAACGGGAAGTGCGGCGACCGGCGCGGTGGCGACGTGACGGGCGACGCGGCCCGGCAGGCTCGCGCCGGCGCACGGCCGGCCTACAAACGTCCGATGGTACCGATTCCGGTGGCCATCGGGAAGCCGCGTTATGGCACTGACCGTCATCGACATCGCCGATGAAGAGGCGGGACGCTCGATCCCGCCCGGCGCATTACCCGACACCGATCGATCCCGCGGCATCCGGCCGGGTTTCCGCCGGCCGGATCGCGTGGCATGCGCGCCACACGTGGCCGCTCACGCGGCGCGTTTCTGAGAAATCACCAGCAGCGCGCCGTTCCTGTCCTCCAGCACCGCGCGGTATTCGTGCGGCCCCGCCTGCACCGGCACGCGCACCGACGCGCCTGCCTTCACGACCCGCGCCATTGCCGCGTAAAGGTCGTCGTCCTCGTCCACGCGCAGCGTGAGCGCCGCGCGTTCGACGATCTGCTCGTCGCCGGCCACCAGCGCGATCGTCAGCGGGCCGCCGTCGAGTGCGCAATAGCGGTCGCCGTCTCGAAACTTCACGTTCAGGCCCAGCCCGTCGACGAACAGCGGCAAGGCCGTGTCGATGTCGTCGACCGGATACAGCAGCATCGATACCTTCATTCCCTCTCTCCCTCGTCTTGATGTGTACGGTCCGCACCGGGCCGTCATTCGATGCTAGCGCGCGGTGCCGGCCGCGACGCAGTCTGTTCGGATGACGGTGAAACCCCTCTGTCCCCGCATGCATGCCGTTACTCCAAACAGACGATGCCCGTGCGGGCCCGCGCGCCGACACTCCCATCCGTGGACCGTCGCTATTCGTCCGTATCGTGCGGGCGGGCCGCACGACCCCGACTCGTCCAACATACATGGAGACGCACGCAATGAAGTTTTCCCTCATCTACGAAGCCCAGACCACCGACGCATCGCGCGAGGGCGACCACCGGGTATTCAAGGAGACGGTCGAACAGGCGCTGCTCGCCGAGCAGGTCGGCTTCGACACGATCTGGTGCGTGGAGCACACGTCGCTGACCAACTATGCGCACATGAGCGCGCCGGAAACCTTCCTTGCGTACCTGGCCGGCCGCACGACGCGCATCGGCCTCGGCCACGGCGTCGTGTGCCTGCCGCCGGCGATGAACCATCCGATCAAGGTCGCGGAGCGCGTCGCGTTGCTCGACATCCTGTCGGGCGGCCGCGTGCACTTCGGCGTCGGCAAGGGCGGCAGCCAGCAGGAAGCCGGTGCGTTCGGCTACGACCTCAACGAACTGCAGCCGATGATCGACGAGTCGATGTACCTGGTGCCGAAGATGTTCGTGCAGGACGAGATCGAGCACGACGGCACGTACATCAAGATCCCGAAGCGCCCGATCCACCCGAAGCCGTTCCAGGATCCGCACCCGCCGATGTACCTCGCGTGCACGAATACCGACGCGCTGCTGCGCGCCGGCCAGCGCGGGATGGGCGCGCTGGTGCTCGGGTTCGGCGGCCCCGACGAAGTCGCGAAGAAGAACGCGGTGTACCGCGAAGCGTGGGCGAACCGCAAGCCGGAAGACCAGGTCGGCTTCCGCCCGACCCAGCACCTCGCGGCGCTGTGCCCGACGGTCGTGATGGCCGATGGCCAGGCCGCCCGCAAGATCGGCATCCGCGGCCAGCGTTACTTCATGGAGTCGCTCGCGTACTGGTACACGGGCGGCGAGCGTCCGGACCCGGCGAAGTGGGGCGACGACCTCGTGCAGGCCGACACCGGGGAGATGGTGATCCGCTCGCGCTTCGCGTCGGAGGAAGTCGTCGTGAACTTCGCCGACCCGGCGCTCGCGATGATGAACCCGAACCACGCATACGGCACGGTGGACGACTGCATCGGCTACGTCGGCCGCCTGCAGGAAGCCGGCGTCGACGAGGTGCTGTTCCTGTGCCAGATGGGCACGGTGCCGCACGAAGCGCAGATGGAGACGATCCGCAACATCGGCGAGCACGTGATCCCGTTCTTCAACAAGGAGAAGGAGCGCGCCTGCGCGTAAGGCGGGGCGGGCCGCGCCCGTCGTCCCTTCGGACGATGCGGCGCGGCCGCGCGAGCCCGACCATCGTCGGCAGGAGCCCTGGCTCGCGGCGCCGGCCGCGACGAACCACTTAGAGAGAGACCGGGATGAGCGCCGCCGCGCGCGCCCCGTATCACAGGAGACATTCGTGCACCGCGACAACGATTCGAACGCACTGGCCACCACGCTGATCGCCCGGGCCGAGGCCCTGGCGCCGACGCTGGCCGGCCGCGCCGCGCAGGCGGAAGCGCAGGGCCGCATCCCGGCCGAGACGATCGCCGACATGCAGGCCGCCGGCTTCTTCAAGGTGCTGCAGCCGAAGCGCTACGGCGGCTACGAGCTCGATCCGCAAGCCTTCTTCGACATCCAGATGGCGCTCGCGCGCGGGTGCATGTCGACGGCATGGGTATACGGCGTCGTCGGCGTGCACAACTGGCAGCTCGCGCTGTTCGACGAACGCGCGCAGCAGGACGTGTGGGGCAAGGATCCCGCGACGCTGATCGCGTCGACCTACATGCCGGTCGGCCGCGTGACGCCGGTCGAAGGCGGCTTCCGACTGTCCGGCCACTGGAAGTTCTCGAGCGGCAGCGAACTGTGCGAATGGGTGTTCCTCGGCGCGCTGGTGCCGCCGGCCGAAGCCGGCCAGCCGCCGGAATACCGCACGTTCCTGCTGCCGAAATCCGATTACCGGATCCAGCAGGACTGGGACGTGCTCGGCCTGCGCGCGACCGGCAGCCATGACATCGTCGTCGACGACGCGTTCGTGCCCGCTTACCGCACGCACAAGGCGCTCGACGGGATGATGGGCACGAGCCCGGGCCTGGCCGTCAACGACGCGCCGTTGTTCAAGCTGCCGTTCGCGCAGATATTCGTGCGTGCGGTATGCACGTCGTGCATCGGCGCGCTGCAGGGCGCGCTCGACGATTTCACCGGCTATGCGGCCACGCGCGTGTCGGCCAACAGCGGCGCGAAGACGACCGACGATCCGGGTGCGCAGAACGCGTGCGCGAACGCGGCCGTCGCGATCGACGAGATGAAGGTGCTGCTCAAGAGAAATTTCGCAGAACTGATGGCATCGGTGACGGGCGGCCCGGCCGTGTCGATCGAGCGTCGCGTGCATTTCCGCTACCAGTCCGCGCAGGTCGCCGAGCGCTGCGCGCAGGCCGCGAACGCGCTGCTGCGCTATGCGGGCGGCAACGGCATCTATCACCGCAATCCGCTGGTGCGCCGCTTCCTCGACCTGCACGCGGCCCGCGCGCACTACGCGAACAACGTGGACCGCTTCGGCCAGAACCTCGGCGCCGTGATGCTCGGCCGCGAGAACACGGACTACTTCATCTGACGAGGTCGCGATGAACGACACGCAAGCGCAGCAATACGTGTTCGACGTCGTGGTCGTCGGCTCCGGCGCGGGCGCGCTGCTCGCGGCATGCCGCGCGGCCGACCGCGGCCTGTCCGCCGTCGTGATCGAGAAGACGGCGCTGTACGGCGGCACGTCGGCGATCTCCGGCGGCGGCATCTGGATCCCGTGCAACCACCATATCGCGGAACTCGGCGCGACCGATACGCGCGAGGCCGCGCGCCGCTATCTCGATGCGTGCACGGCCGGCGCGTCGTCGCGCGAGCGGCTCGACGCGTATCTCGACCAGGCGCCCGAGATGTTGCGTTACCTCGAAACCAAGACGCCGGTGCGCTACCAGGCGCTGCCGAAGTACGCGGACTATTTCCAGAGGCTGCCGGGCGCGATGCCGGGCTATCGCGCGCTCGATCCGCTGCCGTTCGACGGCGCGCTGCTCGGCGACGAACTCGACCGGCTGCGTCCGCCTTCACCCGGCACGCTGATCGGCGGCCGCGTGGCCGTGACGTCGAAGGAGGCGCACACGCTGTTCTCGCGCGGGCCGGGCTTCATGAAGCTCGCGATCGCGCAATTCGGCCGGTACTGGCTCGATTTCGGCGTGCGCCGCCGGACGCGGCGCGACCGGCGCCTGACACTGGGCAATGCATTGATCGGCGGGCTGCGCCGCGCGCTGCTCGACCGCAACGTGCCCGTGTGGCTCGACTCGCCGATGCGCGACCTGCTCGACGTCGACGGCCGCGTGACGGGCGTGCGCGTGCAGCGCTTCGGGCAGCCCGTAACGATCGTCGCGCGGCGCGGCGTGATCCTCGGCGCGGGCGGTTTCGAGCGCAACCAGCCGATGCGCGAACGCTACCTGCCGCAACCGACGCAGATGCAATGGAGCGCGACGCCGCCGGCCAACACCGGCGACGCGATCGCCGAAGGCCACCGGCTCGGCGGCGCACTCGCGCTGATGGAACACGTATGGGGCGCGCCGACGGTCGGCGTCGCGGGCGAGGAGAAGCAGCGTGCGCTGTTCGTCGAACGCAACCTGCCGGGCTGCGTGATCGTCAACGGCCTCGGCAAGCGCTTCGTCAACGAGGCCGCGCCGTATTCCGAATTCGTGCCGGCGATGTATCGCGACCATGCGCGCACCGGCGCGTGCGTGCCGGCGTGGATGGTGTTCGACGCGCGCTTTCGCCGCAAGTATCCGTGCGGTCCGATCATGCCGGCCCCGATGATGCCCGATTCGCGTATTCCGGACGCGTTTCGCGACGTGCTCGTGAAGGCCGACACGATCGATGCGCTCGCCGAGCGGATCGGCGTCGATGCGGCCGGGCTGAGCGACACGCTGCGCGACATGGCGCGTTACGCGGCAACCGGTATCGACGAAGCGTTCGGCAAGGGCGACAACCTGTTCGACACGTACTACGGCGATCCGAGGAACCAGCCGAATCCGTGTCTCGGCCCGGTCGACGAGGCGCCGTTCTATGCGGTGCGGATCGACGCGGGCGACATCGGCACGAAGGGCGGGCTCGTCACCGACGGGCACGCGCGCGTGCTGCGCGCCGACGGCGCGCCGGTCGACGGCCTGTACGCGATCGGCAACACCAGTGCATCGGTAATGGGCGCGAGCTACCCCGGCGCGGGCTCGACGCTCGGTCCGGCGATGACCTTCGGGTTCATCGCCGCCGACCACCTGGCCGCGCAGGCGGCCGACGCCGGCGGACGGTCAGATCGGCCGTCCACGACTGAACTTGACGGAGTCCAATGATGAGCGATCTCACTACCCATCCGCTGCGCACCGACATGCTGCTGGCGATGCGCCGCCTCGCGCGCTCCGTCACGGTCATCAGCAGTGCGCACGACGGCCGGCGCTACTCGATGTCCGCGACGGCGGTCGATTCGCTGTCGACCGATCCGCCGTCGCTGCTGATCTGCATCAACCGCAATGCGTCGCTGTATCCGCCGCTCGACGCGGGCGCGCCGTTCTGCGTGAACGTGCTGTCGGCACGCCACGAAGGCATCGCGATCGACTGCAGCGGCCGCCTGAAGGGCGAGGCGCGCTTCACGACGGGCGAGTGGCGCACGTCGCCGCTCGGCGTCCCGTATCTGCACGATTCGCAGGCGAGCCTCGTGTGCGAGCAGGACGGGCGTTTCGAATACGGCACGCATACGGTGTTCATCGGGCGAATCCGCGAAGTGCTGATGAGCGGCGACGTCGATCCGCTCGTCTATCTCGACGGGGCGTATACGACGCCCGGCGCGCCCGCGAACCGCGCGGCCGCGTGACGGCCGCACGCCTGACCGTATCGGAAAGAGACGACTCATGACACGCAGACTGAACCGCAATATCGCGAACGGTGCGGACACAACGATCATGCGAGCGCTTGTGCTGTTGATCGGTGCTGCGGCAACGCAGGTGCTCAATGCGTTCGCATGCATCGCACCGGCGCTCGCGTCGAACCCGGCGCGGGGCCGCACACGCGAAACCGGCCGGCATGAGGCCGGTGCGGCATGAGGAGCCGGCGATGAGCGATTCCCGTTTTCACCGGCTGACCGTTGCCGACGTCATTGCCGAAAGCGACGACGCATGCTCGTTCGTGTTCGACGTGCCCGCCGCGTTGCGCGATGCGTTCGCATACCGGCCCGGCCAGTTCCTGACGCTGCACGTGCCGTGTGCCGACGCGACCGTCGCACGCTGCTATTCGCTGTCGAGCGCGCCGGGCATCGATGCGGCACCGAAGATCACCGTCAAGCGCGTGCGCGACGGTCGCGCGTCGAACTGGCTGTGCGACCACATCCGTGCGGGTGATGCGCTCGACGTGCTGCCGCCGGCCGGCGTCTTCACGCCGCGCACGCTCGACGGCGACCTGCTGCTGTTCGCCGGTGGCAGCGGCATCACGCCGGTGCTGTCGATCCTGAAATCGGCGCTCGTGCACGGCCGCGGGACGCTGACGCTGATCTATGCGAACCGCGACGAGCGCTCGGTGATCTTCCGCGACGAACTGCAGCAGCTCGCGCACCGCCATCCGGGGCGCCTGCGCGTGATCCACTGGCTCGACAGCGTGCAGGGCGTGCCGCAGCAGCGGCATCTCGAGGAACTCGCGCGGCCGTTCAGCCAGCAGGAAACGTTCATCTGCGGGCCGGCGATGTTCATGGAGAATGCGCTCTCCGCGATGCTCGGCCTCGGGCTGCCGCGTGCGCGCGTGCATGTCGAGCGCTTCGCGTCGCTGCCCGATGCGCCGGCGCAGGCCGATCCGGCGGCATCGTCCGCAGCGACCTCCGCGGCCGACTCCGGCGATGGCGCGGCGATCGAGACCGTGCTCGACGGCGAGGCGTTCGCGTTCGACAGCGCGCCCGGCGAAACACTGCTTGACGCAATGCTGCGCGCCGGGCTGCCCGCGCCGAATTCCTGCCGGATGGGGCAGTGCGGCGCATGCATGTGCCGGGTCGAACGCGGGGAGGTGGCGCTTGACGGCAACCACGTGCTCGACGACGACGAGATCGCGGCCGGCTGGACGCTCGCCTGCCGCGCGCGGCCCGCGAGCGACGCGCTGCGCGTGGTGTTCCCCGATTGAGCCGTGGCGCGCCGGCGGCGCGCGCGGCAACCCTGTTGCGATGCCTATGACGATGGACAACGAAATCCTCACCACGCCCGCGCTGATCGCGCGGGCTGCCGCGCGCCACGGCGCGCATCCGGCGATCGAGTCGGAACACGGCCGGCTGACCTATGCGGAACTCGATGCGGCGCGTCTCGAAGCGGCGCGCGCGCTGCTCGCGAGCGGCATCGACGCAGGCGACCGGATCGCCGTATGGGCGCCGAACCTGCCGCAATGGATCGTCGCGGCGCTGGCGATCCACACCGTCGGCGCGATTCTCGTGCCGGTCAACACGCGGATGAAGGGCATGGAGGTGGGCGGCATCCTGCACGACGGCGGCGCGCGGCTGCTGTTCTGCTGCGGCACCTTCCTCGGCGAATCCTATCCGGCGATGCTCGCGCCGCACCGGCCCGCGACGCTCGAACGCGTCGTCGTGTTCGACGGCGACCCGCCGTCCGGCTCGCGCGACGAAACCTGGAACGCGTTCCTCGCGCGCGGCGCGGCGGTACCGCTCGCCGCCGTGCGCGAGCGCGAGGCGCAGGTGACACCGGATACCGTGATGGACCTGATGTTCACGTCCGGCACGACGGGCCGCCCGAAGGGTGTGATGACGGCGCACGGACAGAACCTGCGGGCCGCGCAGGCGTGGGCCACGATTGCCGGCGTGCGCCAGGACGACCGCTACCTGATCGTCAATCCGTTTTTCCATACGTTCGGCTACAAGGCGGGCTGGCTCGCCGCGCTGTCGAGCGGTGCGACCGTGCTGCCGCATCTCGTGTTCCAGCCCGCCGACGTCTTGCGGCGCATCGCCGACGAACGCGTGTCGGTGCTGCCCGGCCCGCCGACGCTGTACTACGCGCTGCTCGATGCGCCCGATCGCGCGACGCGCGACCTGTCGTCGCTGCGGATCGCGGTGACGGGCGCGGCCGCGATCGCGCCGAGCCTGATCGAGCGGATGCGCGCGGAGCTCGGCTTCGAGACCGTGCTGACCGGCTACGGGCTGACCGAATCGTGCGGGTTCGCGACGCTGTGCCGTCATGGCGACGACGCGCAGACGGTCGCCTGCACGTCGGGCCGACCGATGCCGGGCGTCGAGTTGCGTATCGCGGGGCAGGACGGCGCGGCGCTCGGGCCAGACGAGACCGGCGAGATCTGGGTGCGCGGCTACAACGTGATGCGCGGCTACTTCAACCAGCCGGACGCGACGCGCGAAACCGTCGACGCGGACGGCTGGCTGCATACCGGCGACCTCGGCTGCGTCGACGCGAACGGCAACCTGAAGATCACCGACCGGATCAAGGACATGTTCATCGTCGGCGGCTTCAACTGCTATCCGGCCGAGATCGAGCGGCTGCTGGCCGCGCACCCGGCGATCGCGCAGGTTGCGCTGGTCGGCGTGCCCGATACGCGGCTCGGCGAAGTCGGGCATGCGTACGTCGTGCTGCGCCCCGGCGCGCACACAGACGCCGCCGCGCTGAACGACTGGGCGCGCAGCAACATGGCGAACTACAAGGTGCCGCGGCACTTCACATTCGTCGAGCAGCTACCGACGAGCGCGGCCGGCAAGGTGCTGAAGTACCGGCTGCGCGCGGGCACCGAAGCGGCGGCCTGACTGCCGGCGCGCGATATGTCACCAACGGGATGAACGCATGAACGAAACGGGATTTCCACAGGGCGCGGTGCTCATGTTCGGCGGCAGCGGCGGGATCGGGCAGGGCGTCGCGCTCGAATTCGCGCGCGCCGGCGTGCCGATCGCGCTCGGTTATCGCAGCAAGGCCGACGTGGCAGAGCGGGTCGCGCGCGACCTGCGCGGCACGGGTGTCGCGGCCACCACGCATTGCGTGGACGTGACCGATCCCGCGCAGATCGATGCGGCGCTCGCGGCAGCGATCGACGCGCACGGCCGCGTGCACACGATCGTGTGGGCGGCCGGCCCGTTCGTGAACCAGCGCCGAATCGGCGACATGACGCACGACGACTGGCGGCGCGCGATCGAGGTCGAGACCGTCGGCTTCTTCAACGCGGCGAAGGCCGTGTTGCCGCATTTCCGCGCGTCGGGCGGCGGGTCGTTCGTGACGCTCGGCTCGGCCGGGCATCTGCGCTGGCCGGATCGCGATGGATTGTCGGTCGCGCCGAAGGCGGCGAACGAGGCGCTCGTGAGAGGGCTCGCGCGCGAGGAGGGCCGTCACGAGATTCGCGCGAATTCGATCCTGGTCGGCGTGATCGAGGCGGGGATGTTTCCGGTGCTGCTCGAACAAGGGCAGTTCGACCAGGCATGGATCGACGAGACGCAGAAAATGCTCGCGCTCAAGCGCTGGGGCAAGGCGCACGATATCGGGCGCGCGGCGGTGTTTCTCGCGTCGGACCGTGCGAACTACATCACGGGGCAGCAGTTGAACGTGTCAGGCGGGTACGGGCTGTAGCGGATGCGCTGGGCCCGCTCGGACGAGCGGCTCGGCAGACGAACGCGTCAGTTGCTCCCGGCGCCGGATCTGCATACCGCCGGCGAACGGGATCGTCGGCCCACATTGCATGCATCGATGCGTATGAACGGCCATCCCACCAGCGACTGGTTGCGCACGCATCGTCCTCGGTATTCACCCTGACCCGTATCGCGCGATCTCGCCTCTCGGACCACGAGCGGTTCGCGCGAGGTCACGTTGATGAAACATTTTCTTCCGTGCGTGGCGTCACACGCGCTTGCCGGCCGTTGCGACTTCGCGTGCGCCGACGGCCGCGCACGCTTTCCCGGCGTGCGTCGCGACGCCCGATTCGCTGCTTCCCGGCATCGGGCACGGCGCTGACGCGCCGAAAACAGATGCGCTTCTGAAACATTTTCGTCGATTCCCTCCCGCGCAACCCCGGACGTCAGGCCGCGACGCTTGTCCCGCGCCGGTCCGCGCCGCATGGCACACGCCTTGCGGTTAGGCCGGGGCCGCTCGACACAACCGCGACCGATGGCAACGACGAATCGCGGGAGCGGCACGCAATGACATCGAAATATCGGGGATCGGATCGCGCCGCAGGATGGTGGCCGGTCGTGTCGGACGCGCAATGCGTGTATCGGCGACACGAACGGACACCGCACGCGTGATCCGTCAAATAGCAAGCTTGCTTGCGAGATGTCGTGCCGGGGGGCCCGCTGCGCGTGGCGGCATGCGCTGCACGCGGCGGGTCGGCGCGCCCGGCACATGTCGGGGAGACGCCCGTGAAAATGACAATGAACCAATGGGCTGCGCTGGCGATGGTGTTCACGGCTAGCGCGCACGCGCAGGAAATCTACCTGCAGGGCGGCACGCAAGGCGTCGGCATCGGCGCGGCCGTGAGCTTCAACTCCGTGCTGGGCGCACACGCGGATTTCAATGCGATCAATCTGACGCACGACTTCACCGTGGCCGGCAATCGCTATCAGGACGACATCAAGCTGCGGCAAGGCGGCCTGTATGCGGACATCTTTCCATGGCGCGGCAGCGGCTTTCGCGCGACGATCGGATTGCGCTTCACCGACGACGAAATCCGCGGCGTGTCGGTGCCCACCAACGGCACCTACGTCTTCGCCGGCAAGCGCTACCCGGCGCTGCCCGGGATGTATGCGGTCGCGGAGGCGCGCTATCCGACCGTGATGCCGTATGTCGGGATCGGCTACGGGCATCGGCCGGCGTCGAAAGGGCTCGGCTTCGTCGCCGATCTGGGTGTCGCATACGGGATCCCGCGCTGCTCGTACACGCTGTCGCCGGAACTCGCCGCCGCGGCCGGACCGCAGAAGAGCCAGATCCTGACCTCCAGCGGCCTCGACGAACTGAACCGGACGATGTCGCGGTATCGGTGGTATCCGGTCCTGCAGATCGGGATCTCGTACCGATTCTGAGCCGGACATGCTACCGGATGCGAATCAGCGCGGCGCTCACCGGCGCGACCCTCACGGTCACCTGCTGTTTCGCGACGGCAAGCGTCTGCTGCGGCGTGCCGTTCCATGCGCCATTCAGCGCGACCGCCTGCCCGCCGAACGTGATCGGTGTTCCGCCGTTGTAGATGCCCGGATTGGCGAGCTGGACACCCGTTGCGTCACCTGACGAAGCGGGCGTCATGACTGCAATGTCGTTTGCGGCGCCGCGGCAACGCGGCATCGTTTCGCTGCGCGCACCCGCCGCGCCACGCTCTCTCTCCCCGCAGGCTCTCGTCCCAACAGACGATGTGACGCCATCCCCGACCGGCCAGAATCCATTCACGAACAACGGAATCTGAACCTGGAGGAGGCCGACATGATCGATGTCCGTGCGCTCGGCTACGTCGTGGTCGAGGCGACCCGCGTCGATGCGTGGCGCCGCTACGCGGAAGACGTGCTGGGCATGCAGGCGCTCGACGCGCCCGACGGCGCGCTGTACCTGAAGATGGACGAGCGCGATTTCCGCTACGTGATCGTCCCCGGCACAACCGACCGCTATTTCGCGTCGGGCTGGGAGCTGGCCGACGGCGTCGCGTTCGACACCGCGCTCGCTGCGTTGCAGCGCGCGGGCGTCGAAGCCGTGCGCGCCACGCGCGACGAGGCCGCGCTGCGCCGAGTGCAGGCCATGGCGTGGTGCACCGACCCGTCCGGCAACCGCCACGAGCTGTACTGGGGCGCGCGCTGCGACTTCCGCCGCTTCGTGTCGCCGCTCGGCGTCGCCCGCTTCGTCACCGGCGACATGGGGCTCGGCCACGCGGTACTGCCCGCGCCGCAGTTCGACGCGACCGACGCATTCGTGCGCGGCGTGCTTGGCTTCGAGCTGTCCGACATCTACCGCGTGAAGTTCACGCCGGACCCCGCCGAACCCGAGAAGCGCATTCACTTCATGCACTGCCGCAACGCGCGCCATCACAGCCTCGCGCTGTTCGAGATGGCGGTGCCGTCGGGCTGCGTGCACGTGATGGCCGAAGTCGACTCGATGGACGAAGTCGGCCGCGCGCTCGATCGGGTCGCCGCGCACGACGTGAAGATGTCGGCGACGCTCGGCCGGCACTGCAACGACCAGATGATCTCGTTCTACATGAAGACCCCCGGCGGCTTCGATCTCGAATACGGCTTCGGCGGCCTCACGGTCGACTGGTCGAAGCACGCGGTGTTCGAGGCCACCAAGGTGAGCCAGTGGGGCCACGATTTCAGCATCGGATACCGGTAAGCCAGCACGATGACGATGAAACCTCTCGACAAGACGATGTCCGCGCGCGACGTGGTCGCGCAACTCGCCGACGGCATGACCATCGGCATCGGCGGATGGGGGCCGCGGCGCAAGCCGATGGCGCTGGTGCGCGAGATCGCGCGCTCGAACCTGAAGGACCTGACGGTCGTCGCCTACGGCGGCGCCGACGTCGGGCTGCTGTGCGCGGCGGGCAAGGTGCGCAAGGTGGTGTTCGGCTTCGTGTCGCTCGACGTGATCCCGCTCGAACCGCATTTTCGCCGTGCCCGCGAACACGGCCGTATCGACGTGCTCGAACTCGACGAAGGGATGCTGCAGCTCGGCCTGCGCGCGGCAGCGGCGCGCCTGCCGTTCCTGCCGACCCGCGCCGGGCTCGGCACCGCGCTGCTCGATCACGCGCCGCAACTGCGCACGGTCAAGTCGCCGTACGACGACGGCGAGACGCTGCTCGCGATGCCGGCACTCGAACTCGACGTCGCGCTGCTGCACGTGAACGCGGCCGACCGGATGGGCAACACGCGCATCGACGGCCCCGATCCGTTCTTCGACGCGTGGATGGCGCGCGCCGCGCAGCGCTGCTACGTGTCGGCGGAAACGGTCGACGCGTCGCTCGCGACCGAAGACCTCGATGCCGCGAAACGCAACCCGTTCGAGCGCTCGCTCGTCACCGGCGTCGTGCATGCGCCGGGCGGCGCGCACCCGACGTCGTGCGGGCCGGCCTACGGCTGGGACCTGCCGCACCTGCGCGCGTACTGCGCGAGCGCGGAAGACGATGCGAAGGCGGCGGCGTACCTGCGCGACGTGGTCGGCCAGGACGAGCGCCAGTATCTCGAAGGCGTCGGCGGCCTGCCGCATGTGACGACGCTGCCGTTGCCGATTCTGTAAAGGAGCGCCTGTGAGCGAATCTCTCGACCATTCCCTCGCGGAACTGATGATCGTCGCGTCCGCGCGACTCTGGCGCGACGACGGCGAAGTGCTGGCGACCGGCATCGGTACGGGTCCGCGGCTCGCGGCCGGCCTCGCGCGGCTCGCCTACAACAACGGTCTGATGCTGACCGACGGCGAGGCGTATCTCGTCGAGGAGCCGGTCCCGCTCGGCCCGCGCCCCGACGGCCATCGCGTGAAGGCGAGCGGCTGGATGACCTACGAACGCGTATTCGACTGCCTGTGGCACGGCCGCCGCCACGCGCTGGTGATGCCGACGCAGATCGACCGCTTCGGCCAGGCGAACATCTCGTGGCTCGGCGACGACTACGCGCGTCCGAAGACGCAGCTGCTCGGCGCGCGCGGCTTCCCCGGCAACTCGACGAATCACGCGAATTCATTCTTCGTCAGCGGCCACGGCAAGCGCACGTTCGTCGAAGGCGAAGTCGACATGGTCTGCACGGTCGGCTACAACCCGGCGCGCCGGCTGCCCGGCATGAAGACCTTCGTCGACCTGCGCAGCATCGTCACCGACCTGTGCGTGATGGATTTCGGCGGCCCCGATCACGCGATCCGCGTGCGTTCGCTGCATCCGGGCGTGAGTTTCGACGAGGTGCAGGATGCGACCGGTTTCCCGCTGGTCGCCGCACCGGAACTCGGCACGACGGCCGCGCCGAGCGCGGAAGACCTGCGCATCGTGCGTGCGCTCGACCCTCACAACCTGCGCGCGACGATCGTGCGCAACAATCCGGCGCCGCGCCGCGGATGAGGTCCCACATGGAAGCGACCCAGATGACGTTCGGCGAAGGTGTCGTCAACTATGCGGTCGAGGACGGCATCGCGACGATCACGATGAACCGTCCCGAGTATCACAACGCGCAGAACTCGAAGATGACGTATGCGCTCGACGCGGCGTTCCGGCGCGCGTCGCATGACGACGCCGTGAAGGCGATCGTGCTCGCGGGCGCCGGAAAGCATTTCTCGGCGGGCCACGACATCGGCACGCCGGGCCGCGACATTCACGAGTCGTTCGACCGCGCGTCGCTGTGGTACGACCACGTCGACAAGGAGGGCGGCGAATTCCTCTATGCGCGCGAACAGGAGGTGTACCTCGGGATGTGCCGGCGCTGGCGCGACCTGCCGAAGCCGACCATTGCGATGGTGCACGGCGCGTGCATCGCGGGCGGGCTGATGCTCGCGTGGGTATGCGACCTGATCGTCGCGTCGGAGGACGCGTTCTTCGCGGATCCGGTCGTGCGGATGGGCATTCCGGGCGTCGAGTATTTCGCACACGCGTACGAACTGAACCCGCGCATCGCGAAGGAATTCCTGTTCCTCGGCGAGCGGATGCCGGCCGAGCGTGCGTACCAGATGGGCATGGTCAACCGCGTGGTGCCGCGCGAGCGGCTGCGCGACGCGACCTACGCGATCGCCGCGAAGATCGCGACGATGCCGCGGCTCGGCCTCGCGCTGACCAAGCAGGCGCTGAACCACGTCGAGGAATTGCAGGGCAAGCGCGCGGCGATGGATGCGGCCTTCGCATGGCATCACTTCGCGCATGCGCACAACGAGCTCGTCAGCGGCGACCGCCTCGGCGGCTACGACGCGCGCAAGATGGCCAGCTCGCAGCGCAGGCCGGCGGAGACGGACGGCGAAGGACGCACCGATGCGGCACCGGCCGCCGTCAACGGAGCCGCGGCATGAGCACGACGCTGCATACCCCGTTGTGCGACCTGCTCGGCTGCCGCTACCCGATCGTGCAGACCGCGATGGGCTGGGTGGCAGATGCACGGCTCGTCGCGGCGACCGCCAACGCCGGCGGCTTCGGCTTCCTGGCCGGCGCGACGCTGGAACCGGAGCAGGTCGAGGCCGAGATCCTGAAGGTGAAGTCACTGACCGACAAGCCGTTCGGCATCAACTTCCACATGTTCCAGAAGAACGCTGCGCAGGTGGTCGATCTCGCGATCAAGCATCGGCTGCGCGCGATCAGCTACGGCCGCGGGCCGGACGCGAAGACGATCCGCCGCTTCAAGGACGCCGGCATCGTCTGCATGCCGACCGTCGGCGCGCCGAAGCACGCGGCGAAGGCGGTCGAGCTCGGCGCGGACGTCGTCACCGTGCAGGGTGCGGAAGGCGGCGGCCACACGGGCTCGGTGCCGACCACGCTGCTGCTGCCGAAGGTGCTCGACGCGGTGCGCGTGCCGGTGGTCGCGGCCGGCGGGTTCTTCGACGGGCGCGGGCTGGCTGCCGCGCTCGCGTACGGCGCGGCCGGCATCGCGATGGGCACGCGCTTCCTGATGAGCGCCGAATCGCCGGTGCCGCGCGCGACGCTCGACCGGTACGTCGCGGTCGGCGACCCGGCGCGGATCCGCGTGTCGGACGCGCTCGACGGGCTGCCGCAACGCATGATCGACAACCCGTATCTGCTGAAGCTCGAGCGCTTCGGCCCGCTGCGCCGCACGCTGTTCGCGCTGAAGACGGCCGAAGCCTGGCGCCGTCAGAACGGGCTGCGCACGACCGACATGCTGGGCCTCGCGATCAAGGCGCTGCGCTCGCACGACTACACGGCGAGCCAGACGCTGATGGCCGCGAACGCGCCGTTCCTGATTCAGCGCGCGATCGTCGAGGGGCGGCCGGACGAGGGCGTGCTGCCGAGCGGCCAGGCGGCCGCGATGATCGGCGCGATCGAATCGTGCGACGCGCTGATCGCGCGGATCGTCGCGGAAGCCGGCGAGCGGCTCGACGCGCTGGCCGCGTTGCGCGGCGCGACCGCGACCCACGCGGCTTGAAAGACATCACAGGGAGGCAGAGGAGATGACTACATCCAAACAACCGGGCGGCGCGATGCCGTTCCGGATCGAGCGCGCCGACGGCATCGCCGAACTGGTGATCGCCCATCCGCCCGTGAACGCGCTCGATGCGCAGGGCTGGCATGCGCTCGCGCGGGCGCTCGATGCGCTCGGCGAGGACGACGACGTGCGCGTGATCGTCGTGCGCGGCGAAGGCCGCGGCTTCTGCGCGGGCGTCGACATCAAGGAGCTGGCCGCGCATCCGGAACGGATCGTGTCGGTCAACGCGGGCAACTACGAGACGTTCCGCGCGGTGCACCGCAACCCGAAGCCGGTGATCGCGGCTGTTCACGGCTTCGTGCTCGGGGGCGGGATCGGCATCTGCGGCGCGGCGGATATCGTCGTCGCGGCCGATTGCGCGCGCTTCGGCGTGCCGGAGATCGACCGTGGCGCGATGGGCGGCGGCGCGCATCTGCAACGACTGTTCGGCGTGCAGAAGGTCCGCACGATGTACTTCACCGGCGAGATGATCGACGCGGCCGAAGCATATCGGCTCGGCGCGGTCGAGCAGGTCGTCGCGCGCGATGCGCTGCGCGACGCGGCGCGCTCGATCGCCCGCAAGATCGCGGACAAGAGCCCGGCGATGGTGCGGCTCGCGAAGGAGGCGCTGAACGGCGTCGAGGACGGCGATCTCGAGGACAAGTACCGCTGGGAGCAGGGCTTCACGCTGCAGGCGTACATGACCAACGACTCGACGGAGGCGCGTGCCGCGTTCGTCGAGAAGCGCGACGCGCGGTTCGACGCGCAAGCCGAGGAGGCACGCGCATGAACCTGACCTATACGCCGCAACAGCAGGCGTTCCGCGCGGAAATCCGCGAATGGCTCGCCGCGCACGTGCCGCGCGAGCGGCTGCCGAGCTTCGACACCGAGGAAGGCTTCATCGCGCACCGCGAATGGGAACGCACGCTGCATTCGGGGCGCTGGAGCATGGTCACGTGGCCGCGCGAGCTGGGCGGGCGCGGTTGCGACCTGATCGAGTGGCTGATCTTCGAGGAAGAGTACTGGCGCGCCGACGCGCCGATGCGTGTGAACCAGAACGGCATCTTCCTGCTCGGCCCGACGCTGATGGATTTCGGCACGGCGGCGCAGAAGGCGCGCTTCCTGCCGGCGATGGCGGCGGGCGAGCACGTGTGGGCGCAGGGCTGGTCGGAGCCGAACGCGGGCTCGGACATGGCCGCGATCCGCACGACGGCGATCCGCATCGGCGACGAATACGTGCTCAACGGCCAGAAGATCTGGTCGACACGCGCGGTGTGGGCCGACTGGCTGTTCGGGCTGTTCCGCAGTGATCCCGAATCGTCGCGTCACCACGGGCTCACGTTCCTGATGGTGCCGCTGTCGACGCCGGGCATCACGGTGCGGCCGATCCGCCAGTTGAACGGGCAGACGGGCTTCGCGGAAATCTTCTTCGACGACGTGCGCGTGCCGGTCGAGAACCGCCTCGCGGCCGAAGGCGCGGGCTGGCAGGTCGCGATGGCGACGGCCGGCTTCGAACGCGGGTTGATGCTGCGTTCGCCCGCCCGTTTCCAGCGCACCGCGCAGGCGCTGCGCGACCTGTATCTCGCGCACCGCGACGGCGCGGATCGCGACCCGACGCTGCGCGAACGCGTGGTGTGCGCGTGGATGGATGCGCAGGCGTACGCGCTGTCGACCTACGCGACCGCGAGCCGGCTGCTGAAGGGCGGCCATATCGGCGCGGAGTCGAGCACCAACAAGGTTTTCTGGTCGGAGCTCGACCTGCGGATGCACCAGACCGCGCTCGACATCCTCGGCGCGCACGGCGAGGTCGTCCCGCAGTCGGCCGCGCAGCACGCGACGCTCGGTCACTGGCTCGACGGCTTCCTGTTCGCGCAGGCCGGCCCGATCTATGCGGGCACCAACGAGATCCAGCGCAACATCGTCGCCGAACGGATGCTCGGCATGCCGCGCGCGTAAGCGCGCAGGCGCCACCCTCACTGAACGGACATCGTATGGATTTCGTATTCGATGAAGACCAGGAAGCGCTCGCGGACAGCGTGAAGCGCCTGCTGATGACCGAGATGACCCCGGAGCTGATCCGCGAGCTGTGGGCCACGCCGACGGGCCGCTCCGACGCGCTGTGGTCGCTGTTCGCGTCGCAGGGGCTGACCGCCGTGTCGGTGCCCGAGGCGCACGGCGGCCTCGGCCTGACCGAAGTGGAATGGGCGCTGCTCGCGCAGGCCTACGGTTATTTCGGCAGCCCGGAGCCGCTGCTCGACACGGCGCTCGTGTCGGCCGGCGTGCTCGCGCGACTGCCCGCCGCGGACTGGCGCGACGCGCTGCTGCGCGACATCGCCGAAGGGCGCGCGCGTGTCGCGCTCGTGCATCCGGTGAACCCGTATGCGGCCGACGTGCACGTCGCGCAAGCGCTGCTGTGCGAGCACCGCGGCGAGCTGCACCGCGTGGATCCCGCGCAGTGCGCGTGGCGCCCGGTCGACAGCGTCGACCCGTCGCGGCGCCTGTTCACGCTCGACTGGGAGCCGTCGGCGGCCACGCGCATCGCGAGCGCCGACGAAGCCGCGCCGCTGCTCGATCGCGCGCTCGACCACGGCGCGTTCGCGGTCGCGGCGCAGCTGCTCGGCCTCACGCAGCGCGTGCTCGACGTCGCGATCGACTACAGCGCGCAGCGCAAGCAGTTCGGCAAGGCGATCGGCTCGTACCAGGCGCTCAAGCATCTGCTCGCCGACGTCGCGATTCGCTATGAGTTCGCGCGGCCGGTGGTGGCGCGGGCGGCCCAGGCGATCGCCGACGATCATCCGCAGCGCGCGGTGCTGGTGTCGCACGCGAAGCTCGCGGCGACCGCCGCCGCGCAACTGGCCGCGCGCCACACGATGCAGGTGCACGGCGCGATCGGCTACACGTGGGAGCTCGACCTGCAGATCTTCATGAAGCGGATCTGGGCGCTCTCCGGCAGCTGGGGCGACAACGCATTCCACAAGGCCCGCGTGGCCGACGCGATCGTCGGCCGCGCATTGCCGATCGGCCCCGCGCAGACCTTCGACTTCGAGGAAACCCACTGATGAAACAAGCCTATATCGTCGACGCGCTGCGCACGCCGACCGGCCGCCGCAAGGGCGGGCTCGCGCACGTGCATGCGGCGGACCTCGGCGGCTTCGTGCTGAAGACGCTCGTCGAACGCAACGCGATTCCGGCCGACGAATACGACGACGTGGTATTCGGCTGCGTCGACACGATCGGCCCGCTCGCCGGCAACATCGCGCGCACCTGCTGGCTCGCGGCCGGGCTGCCGCTGCAGGTGCCGGGCGTGACGGTCGACCGCCAGTGCGGCTCGTCGCAACAGGCCGTTCATTTTGCCGCGCAGGCCGTGATGAGCGGCGTGCAGGACGTGGTGGTCGCGGGCGGCGTGCAGACGATGACGCAGATCCCGATCTCGTCCGCGATGACGAGCGCGGCGCCACTCGGCTTCAACGACCCGTTCTCGGGCAGCACCGGCTGGCGCGCGCGCTTCGGCGACGCGCCGGTGTCGCAGTTCGTCGCGGCACAGCGGATCGCCGATCACTGGAACTTGTCGCGCGACGCGATGGAGCGTTACGCGCTGGAAAGCCACCGCCGCGCGGTGGCGGCCATCGAGGCCGGCCATTTCAAGCGGGAAATCGTGCCGCTCGAAGGCGTGATGCACGACGAAACGCCGCGACCCGACACGTCGCTGGAAAAGATGGCGACGCTCGAACCGCTGATGCCGGGCGGCTCGCTGACGGCCGCCGTCGCGAGCCAGACCTGCGATGCGGCCGCCGCGTTGCTGATCGTGTCGGAGGACGCGCTGAAGCGCTACGGGCTCACGCCGCGCGCGCGCATTCACCACCTGAGCGTGCTCGGCGACGATCCGCTGTGGATGCTCACCGCACCGATTCCGGCGACCAAGGCCGCGTTGAAGAAGAGCGGGCTCGACTGGTCGCGGATCGACGTTGTCGAAATGAACGAGGCGTTCGCGTCGGTCGCGCAGGCGTGGCTCGCCGACACGCGCTTCCCGCACGAGAAGACCAACCCGAACGGCGGCGGCATCGCGCTCGGTCACCCGCTCGGCGCGACCGGCGCACGGCTGATGACGACACTGCTGCACGAACTGGAACGTGTCGGCGGCCGTTACGGATTGCAGACGATGTGCGAAGGCGGTGGCCTCGCGAACGTCACGATCATCGAGCGCCTGTGAGCGCGGCACTTTCACGATCTCTCGATCCAGGAGGCACAAGCATGGGAATCTGTAACGGACGCACCGCCGTCATCACCGGCGCCGGCGGCGGGCTCGGGCGCGAATACGCGCTCGCGTTCGCGGCCGAAGGCGCGGCGGTCGTCGTCAACGACATCCGCCACGAGGCCGCGCAAGCCGTGTGCGACGAGATCGCACGACGCGGCGGCCGCGCGCTCGCGAATGCCGACGACATCACCAGGATGGATACCGCGCAGCAGATCGTCGATGCCGCGCGCGAAGCGTTCGGCGACGTGCACGTGCTGGTCAACAACGCGGGCATCTGCCGCGACAAGATGTTCACCAGCATGACCGAAACCGACTGGGATGACGTGATGCGCGTGCATCTGCGCGGCCACTTCTGCCTGTCGAGCGTGCTGGCGCGCGTGTGGCGCGACGCCGCGAAGGCCGGCAATCAGGTCGACGCGCGCATCGTCAACACGAGTTCCGGCGCCGGGCTGCAAGGGTCGATCGGTCAGTCGAACTATGGCGCGGCGAAGGCCGGCATCGCGGCGCTCACGCTGATGCAGGCGGCCGAGCTGCAGCGGTACGGCGTGCGCGTGAACGCGCTCGCGCCGGCCGCGCGCACGTCGATGACCGAAGGCGTGTTCGCCGACATGATGAAGAAGCCCGAGGACGGCGGCTTCGACTACTTCGATCCGGCCAACGTCGCGCCGCTCGTCGTGTGGCTCGGCAGCCCGCTGTCGGCCGACGTGACGGGCCAGGTGTTCGAGGTCGCAGGCGGGATGATCGCGGTCGCCGAAGGCTGGCGCACCGGCCCGAGCGTCGACCGTGGCGCGCGCTGGGCGCCGGCCGAGGTCGGCCCGGCGGTCGCGCGGCTGCTCGCCGACGCGCGTCCCGCGCAGCGTGTGTACGGGAGCTGAGGCATGGATCTGGCGCTCACCGACGAACAGGCGATGATCCGCGACGCGGCGGCCGACGTGCTCGCCGAACGCAGCGCGTCAGCCGACGTGCGCCGCGCGCTCGAGCAATCGGCCGGCCGCGACGACACGCTGTGGGCCGCGCTCGCAGGCGAGCTCGGCTGGAACGCGCTGTCGCTGCCGGAGGCGGCAGGCGGGATGGGGCTCGGCGCGGTCGAACAGACCCTGTTGATGGAACAGCTCGGCCGGCGCGTCGCGTGCGTGCCGTATTTTTCGACCGCGTGCCTGGCTGCGACCGCGCTGGCGAGCTGCCCCGACTCGCCGCACGCGACCGGCTGGCTCGCGAAGATCGCCGAAGGTGAATGCAGCGCGACGCTGGCATTGCCGTTCGAGCTTCCGGCCGGTGCCGGGCAGTTGCCGGTCGTCGCGGAAGAAGCAGCGGGCGGCTATGCGCTGTCCGGCACGATCGAACAGGTGATCGACGGCGCGCGCGCCGATCTGCTGCTGATTCCCGCGCGGATCGCGAACGAAGGGCAGTCGATCGGCCTGTTCGCGATCGACGTCGCGACGGCGCCCGGCCTGCGCATCACGCCGCTCGACACGCTCGACGCGACGCGGCCGATCGCGCGCATCGTCCTCGACGAAATCCGTGTGAACCGCGACGCGTTGTTCGCCGGCGGCGCCGTTGCCTCGCAGGTGCTCGAGCGCGCAGGTTGGTTCGCGGCGCTCGCGCTGGCCGCCGAGCAGCTCGGCGGCGCACAGCAATGCCTCGACCTGACGCTCGACTACACGGGCCAGCGCGTGCAGTTCGGCCGCGCGATCGCGTCGTTCCAGGCCGTCAAGCATCGCTGCGCGCAGATGATGGTGCTGATTGAATCCGCACGCTCGGCCGTGCTCGGCGCGGCGCACGCATGGGATGCGGAAGCGGGCGGGGCGGTGCCGGGCGCGACGTTGCGCGGCGACGTCGCGGCCGCGAAAGCCGCCGCGAACGACGCGTATGCGTTCTGCGCGCAGGAAGCGATCCAGTTGCACGGCGGTGTCGGCTTCACGTGGGAATACGACCCGCATCTCTACTTCAAGCGCGCGCAGGCGTCGCTCGCGCAGTTCGGCAGCACGCCGCAACTGCTCGAATGGCTCGCACGCCACGCGATCGACGGCGACACGTCGCGGCGCGAGGCGGCACCGACATCGGCACAGGCGTCGATGGTCACGCGTGCGTCCGCCGCGCGCACGGGAGCACTCCAATGAACAGCGAAACGCGCGAACAGCAATTGCGGCACGAAGTCGCCGACTGGGTGCAGTCGCACCTGACCGGCGAATTCGCGTGCCTGAAATTTCGCGGCGGCCCCGGCGACGAGGAAGCGTTTCCGGCGCTGCGCAAGGCGTGGGAACGGGAACTGGCGCACGGTGGCTGGACCGGCCTCGGCTGGCCGACCGATGCGGGCGGCCGTGGCTTCACGGTCGCCGAGCAGGTGATCTTCCACGAGGAATATGCGCGCGCCGGCGGCCCGGGCCGGATGGGCCATATCGGCGAAGGGCTGCTCGGGCCGACGCTCGTCGCGTGCGGCACCGACGACCAGCGCGCGCGCTTTCTGCCCGGCATTCTCGCCGGCACGCAGTTCTGGTGCCAAGGCTACTCGGAGCCGGGCGCGGGCTCCGATCTCGCGAATGTGCGCACGCGTGCCGAGCAGGACACCGACGGCACCTGGCGCGTGTACGGCCAGAAGGTGTGGACGTCGCTCGCGCACGATTCCGACTGGATCTTCGTGCTCGCGCGCACCGATCCGGCATCGAAGGGCAACAGGGGGCTGTCGTTCCTGCTGATGCCGCTCGACCAGCCGGGTATCGAGATCCGACCGATCAGGCAGCTCAACGGCGGCGCCGAATTCAACGAAGTGTTTTTCGACGGTGCGCGCGCGCAAGCACGCGACCTGGTCGGCGCGCCGGGCGACGGCTGGCGGATCGCCATGACGCTGCTCGGCTTCGAGCGCGGGATGTCGACGCTCGGCCAGCAGATGCAGTTCGTCCGCGAGCTCGCATGGGTGATCGACGCCGCGCGGGAATCGGGCGCCGATCGCGACCCGGTGCTGCGCCAGCGGATCGGCCGCGCGTGGGCCGGGCTGCGCGTGATGCGCTACAACGCGCTGCGGATGCTGTCCGGCGCGGACGACGCGAACGGCGGCGCCACCGCACCGCTGCGCCGCGAGGCGCTGATCTACAAGTACTTCTGGTCGAACTGGCACCGCGACCTCGGCCAGCTCGCGATGGACGCGCTCGGGCCGCGCGCGAACGTGATCGATCCGGCCGACGAGAAGCTCACCCATCTGCAGCGCGTGTTCCTGTTCTCCCGTGCGGACACGATCTACGCCGGCACCAACGAAATCCAGCTCAACATCATGGCCGAGCGCGGGCTCGGCATGCCCAGAGAACCACGAGGCACAGCATGACCGAACCCCAGATCCAGAAAGCGCCGGCCTACGTGCCGGGCCACCAGCTGCTCGCCGGCAAATCGGTGCTGATCACGGCCGCCGCCGGTGCCGGCATCGGCTTCGCGGCCGCGCGCCGCTGCGCGGAGGAAGGCTGCCGCGCGCTGTTCATCTCCGACATCCACGAGAAGCGCCTCGAACAGGCAGTGGAGACGCTGCGCGCCGAAACGGGGCTGCGGCAGGTCTACGGCCGTCTGTGCAACGTCGCGGTCGAGGACGACGTGCAGGCCCTCGTGGCGGATGCACAGGACAAGCTCGACGGCGTCGACGTACTGATCAACAACGCCGGGCTCGGCGGCGCCAAACGCATCGTCGAAATGGACGATGCCGAATGGTCGCGGGTGATCGACATTAGCCTTACCGGGACGTTCCGGATGACGCGCGCGATGCTGCCGCACATGCAGGCCCGCGGCCGCGGCGCGATCGTCAACAACGCATCGGTGCTCGGCTGGCGTGCGCAGGCGGAACAGGCGCACTACGCGGCGGCGAAGGCGGGCGTGATGGCGCTCACGCGCTGCGCGGCGCTCGAGGCGTCGCCTTACGGGGTGCGAATCAACGCGGTCGCGCCGAGCATCGCGATGCACGATTTTCTGAAGAAGTCGGCCCCGGCCGACTTGCTGAATCAACTGGCGTCGCGCGAAGCCTTCGGGCGCGCCGCCGAAGTCTGGGAGGTCGCGAACGTGATGGTATTCCTTGCAAGCGATTACGCGTCGTACATGACGGGCGAAGTGCTGTCGGTCAGCAGCCAGCACGCATGATGGAGACGACCCTCGATCCCGTGCGCGCGACGCCCCGCGTGTTCGCGCATCCCGATGAACTCGCGGCGGCCGTCGGCTGCACGCTCGGCGCGAGCGCGTGGCTCGCGATCGACCAGATCCGCATCGACGGCTTCGCCGACGCGACGGGCGACCACCAGTGGGTGCACGTCGACCCGGTGCGTGCGAAGGACGGCCCGTTCGGCGCGTGCATCGCGCACGGCTACCTGACGCTGTCGCTCGTCAACCATTTCCTGCCGCAGATCGTGCGCATCGACGGCGCGCGGCTCGGCGTCAACTACGGCTGCGACAGGATCCGTTTCCCGGCGCCGGTGAAGGTCGGCGCGCGCGTGCGGGGCGTCGGCGAGCTGCTGCGCGTCGAGCCGCTCGACGGCGGCGTGCAGGCGTGGATCCGCGTGACCGTCGAGATCGAAGGCGAAGGCAAGCCCGGCTGCGTTGCCGACACGATCAGCCGTTACACCTTCTAGTTCCAGATTCAGAGAGCCAGCTCATGGAAGACGCAGTCATCGTTTCCGTCGCACGCACGCCGATCGGCAAGGCGTTTCGCGGCATGTTCAACGACACCGAGGCGCCCGCGCTGGGCGGCCACGTCGTGCGCACCGCGCTCGAACGCGCGGGCGTCGCGCCGGCCGACGTCGACGACGTGCTGATCGGCTGCGCCGCGCAGCAGGGTACGCAGGGCTACAACATCGGCCGCCTGTCGGCCGCGGCGGCGGGGCTGCCGGCGTCGGTGCCCGGCATGGCGATCGACCGGATGTGTTCGTCGGGCCTGATGTCGATCGCGAGCGCCGCGCGCAGCATCGGCGCGGGCGACGCGCGGATCGTCGTCGCAGGCGGCGTCGAATCGATCTCGCTCACGCAGAACAAGCACAAGAACGGCTACCGCGCGCGTTCGCAGGCCGTGCTCGACCACCAGCCGGCCGCGTACATGGCGATGATGGAAACCGCCGAGATCGTGTCGCGCCGCTACGGGATCTCGCGTGCGGCGCAGGACGAATTCGCCCTGCAGAGCCATCAGCGCACCGCTGACGCGCAGGCGGCCGGCCGCTTCGACGCGGAAATCGCGCCGCTCGACGTGACGCGCGCGCAGTTCGACAAGGAAGGCAACCTGACCGGTCACGAGGCCGTGCGCGCGGCGCGCGACGAAGGCGTGCGCGCCGATACGACGGCCGAGCGGCTCGCGGGGCTCAAGCCGTCGTGGAGCGGCGGCAAGGTCGTCGAGCAGGGCGAGTTCGTGACGGCCGGCAACGCGTCGCAGCTGTCGGACGGCGCGGCGGCGGTGGTCGTGATGTCGCGCGCCGAAGCCGCGCGTCGCGGGCTCGCGCCGCTCGGCACCTTCCGCGGGCTGGCCGTGGCCGGCTGCGAGCCGGACGAGATGGGCATCGGCCCGGTGTTCGCGATCCCGAAGCTGCTGGCGCGCTTCGGGATGACCGTGCGCGACGTCGGGCTGTGGGAGCTGAACGAGGCGTTCGCGTGCCAGGCGCTGTATTGCCGCGACACGCTCGGCATTCCCGACGAGCGGCTGAACGTCGACGGCGGCGCGATCGCGCTCGGCCACCCGTTCGGGATGTCGGGCACGCGGATGACGATGCACGCGCTGCTCGAAGGCGCGCGCCGCGGCGTGCGGCATGCGGTCGTGACGATGTGCATCGGCGGCGGGATGGGTGCCGCCGCGCTGTTCGAGGTCGGCGCGTAACGGCATTCGACGCAGCCGCACCGGCTGCCGGACCGGCAACCCGGAACGGCTGCCATCCATTCGGAACCATGCGAGGCCGCGGCAACGACCGACGGCCCGGAGACTTGCAGCGGCAGGCCGAGCGCGTCGGCGCGGGCCCGGGCCGCTTGCCAGGACAGGAGACAACCGATGAAACGTACCTTGCCAGGACTCACGATGTCGGCGCTCGTGCTCGGCGCCGCGCTGTTCGCGTTCTCGCCGCGACCGCTGCCGGCGTTCCCGGTCACCGCGATCCATGCGGACCGCCTGCAGATCAACGGGCTCGCCCGCGCCGGCACACGCATCGTCGCGGTCGGCGAGCGCGGCGTGATTCTGCTGAGCGACGATGCGGGCCGTCGCTGGCGGCCGGCCTCGGTCACGCCCGATCAGGGCTCGACGCTCACGCAGGTGAGCTTCATTACGCCGACGCTCGGCATCGCGGTCGGCCACGACGGCCGGATCGTGCGCAGCGACGACGCGGGCGTGCACTGGCGCGAGGTCCACAGCGATCACGCGCGTTCCGATCCGCTGTTGTCCGTCTGGGGTAGCGCGAACGGCCCGCTGTTCGCGGCCGGCAGTTTCGGCCAGCTGCTGCGCTCGGACGATGCCGGACTCACGTGGCAGCCGCTGAAGACGCCGGCGGGCGACCGCCACCTGAACGCGATCGTCGGCGACAGCCACGGCAACCTGCTGATCGCGGGCGAGAGCGGCACGCTGCTGCGCTCGACCGACAACGGCGCAACCTGGGACACACTCCCGTCGCCGTACGCAGGCTCGCTGTTCGGCGCGCTGATGCTCGCGAACGGCGACTGGGTCGCGTACGGCATGCGCGGCAACGTGCTGCGCAGCACCGATCGCGGCGCGACCTGGACGCACGTCGACAGCCGCGTGCCGGTGTCGTACTTCGGCGCGACCCAGCTTGCCGACGGCGAACTCGTGCTGGTCGGCCAGGGCGGCGCGATCGTCGCGTCGCGCGACGGCGGCCTGACCTTCGACGTGCGCAAGCTCGGCGGCGTGCAGAGCCTCGCGGCCGTGCTCGACATGGGCTCCGGCGCGCTGCTGCTCGGCGGCGAGGCCGGCGTCGCGCCGCTCGCCGCGTCGCCGTCCTGATGCGCGGCGGCGCTTGCCGTCGCCCGCATCCGTTCGCCTCGCCGAGCCGACCCGTTTCGCCCGCATCGTCCGTCCCGTCCGTTCCGACCCGAGAAATCCATGAACGACCTGTCACGCCCCACCGAAGCCGTTCCCGCATCGCGCCTCGCCGCGTTCGTCGAGCGCTGCGCCGACACGATCATCCGGCAGCGCCGGTTGCTGATGCTGCTGTGCGTCGCGGTGACGCTCGCGCTCGGCTTGTCCGCGACGCGCCTGAAGCTCGATCCGGGCTTCAACAAGATGATCCCGATGCAGCACCCGTACATGCAGGTGTTCGAGCGCTACGCGGGCGCGTTCCCCGGCGCGAACACGATCCTCGTCAGCCTGCGCTGGAAGGGCGACGGCGACATCTACAACCAGACGTTCATGGACGCGCTGCGCCACGCGACCGACGACGTGTTCTTCATCCCCGGCGTGAACCGCTCGCGCGTGTTCTCGCTGTTCACGCCGAACGTCCACTACACGGAAGTGACCGAAGCCGGCTTTCGCGGCGACGTGGTCGTGCCCGGCCAGTTCTCGAGTGCGAACCCGGACGATCTCGCGAAGGTGCGCCGCAACGTCGCGCGCTCCGGGCAGATCGGCCGGCTGGTCGGCAACGACCTGAAGTCGGCGCTGATCCGCGCGGAGCTGCGCGAGACCGATCCGGCCACCGGCAAGCGGCTCGACTACAGCGCGGTCGCGCGCCAGCTCGAGGAAATCCGTGCGCGCTACGCGAAGCAGGGCATCGACGTCAACATCATCGGCTTCGCGAAGCTGGTGGGCGACGTCGAGGCCGGGATCGCCGGCGTGATGGCGTTCTTCGCGCTGGCGTTCCTCGTGACGGCCGCGCTGCTGTTCGCCTATACGCGCTCGCTGAAGACCACCGTGCTCGCGCTCGTCGTCGCGCTGCTGCCGGTCGTCTGGCTGCTCGGCGCGCTGCCGCTGCTCGGCCTCGGCATCGATCCGATGTCGATCCTCGTGCCGTTCCTGATCTTCTCGATCGGCGTGTCGCACGCGGTGCAGATGACCAACGCGTGGAAGCAGGCGCTGGTGCGCGGCGCGTCGTCGGTCGAAGCCGCGCGCGACGCGTTCCGCAAGCTGTTCGTGCCGGGCACGGTCGCGCTGCTGACCAACGCGCTCGGCTTCATGGTGATCATGCGGATCCGGATCGACATCGTGCGCGAGCTCGGCATCACCGCGTGCCTCGGCGTGCTGCTCATGATCGTCACCAACAAGGTGTTCCTGCCGATCCTGCTGTCGTACACGCGCCTCGAGCGCGGCACGCTCGCGCGCGCCCAGCGCACGGCCGCCGCGGGCGGCAGCGGGAAGTGGTCGCGCTTCGCGGTGTTCGCGCGGCCGGCGCCGGCGCTCGGCGTGTTCGCCGTGGCGCTCGCGCTGCTCGCATACGGCACGCTCGAGTCGCGCAAGCTGGAGATCGGCGACATCGGCACCGGTGCGCCGGAGCTGCGCGCGAACTCGCGCTACAACATCGACAACGCCGCCATCACGCACCAGTACAACATCGGTGTCGACGTGCTGTCGGTGATCGTCGAGACGACCGGTTTCGACGACGCGTGCCTGCACTACCCGGTGATGAGCGCGATCGAGAAGTTCGAGATGAACATGCGCGGTGTGGCCGGCGTGCAGTCGGTCACGAGCGTGTCGTCGCAGGGCAAGGTGTTCATCGCCGCGTTCAACGAAGGCAACCCGCGCTGGGCCGCGCTGCCGCGCTCCAGCGACGGGCTCACGCAGGGCGCCAATGCGTTCGATCCCGACAACGGGATGAACACCGCGAACTGCAAGGCGATCCAGGTGCTGATCTACACGCAGAACCACGAAGGCACGACCATCGCGCACATCGTCGACGAGATCAAGCGCTTCGCGGCCGAGAACCCCACGCCGAACGTCGCGTTCCGGCTCGCGGGCGGCAACGTCGGCGTGATGGCGGCGACCAACGAGGCGGTCGGCGACGCGGAGATCGCGATGCTGCTGTCGATCTTCGGCGCGATCGCGCTGCTGTGCGCCGTCACGTTCCGCTCGTGGCGCGCGGTGCTGTGCATCATCGTGCCGCTCACGCTGGTGTCGATCCTGTGCAACGCGGTGATGGCGCGGCTCGGCATCGGGCTGAAGGTCGCGACGCTGCCGGTGATCACGCTCGGCGTCGGGGTCGGCGTCGACTACGGGATCTACCTGTACGAACGCCTGCAGCACGACCTCCGCCACGGCGCGACGCTGCCGGACGCATTCGCCGACGCGATGCGCCAGCGCGGCACCGCGGCGCTGTTCACGGCCGTCACGATGTTCATCGGCGTCGGCACCTGGGCATTCTCCGCGCTGAAATTCCAGGTCGACATGGGCGTGCTGCTCGCGTTCATGTTCCTCGTGAACCTGTTCGGCGCGGTGTTCCTGCTGCCCGCGCTGGCCGCATGGCTCGGCGTCGAGCGCGCCGAGCGCCGCGTGTCGCACGAGCCGCAGCCGGCATCGCCGCAGGCCGCGCCGACACCCGCGCTCAAGCCGACACGCACGCTCGAACCCGGCAATCCGGTGCGCTGAGCGACGCACCCCCCGTTACCCGGTGCGCGGCGGGCCGCCGCGCGTCCCACCAAGAGGAGTCAACCCACATGTCCGCACGCCCTTACAAGATCGAAGCCCAGCCGCTCGCGCAGCGCTATGCGCGCGGCTGGCACTGCCTCGGGCTCGCCCGCGACTACAAGGACGGCAAGCCGCACACGCTGAACGTCTTCGGCCGCAAGCTCGCCGCGTTCGCCGATTCGACCGGCAAGATCAACGTCGTCGACGCGTATTGCCCGCACATGGGCGCCGACCTGAGCCTCGGCAAGGTCGAAGGCGACAACCTCGTGTGCCCGTTCCACGGCTGGGCCTGGAACGGCGAAGGGCAGTGCGCGTCGATCCCGTACTGCAAGCGGATTCCGCCGAAGGCGCGCATCGGCGCGTGGCCGACCTGCGAGGAAAACAACCTGCTGTTCGTGTGGAACGACCCGGAAGGCAACGCGCCGCCGCCGGAAGTCGCGATTCCGCGCCTCGACGTGTGCTTCTCCGACGAATGGTCGGACTGGGTCGTCGACAAGATGGTGATCCAGGCGAATTGCCGCGAACTGGTCGACAACATCTCGGACGTCGCGCACTTCGCGACCGTGCACCGCGCACCGATCGACTATTTCGCGAACCTGTTCGAGGATCACAAGGCGACGCAGCTGATGGTCGGCCGCAGCGAGAAGCTCGGCGGCGACAGCCTGACGGCGTTGTCGACGTATTTCGGGCCGGCCGTGCACATCACGCAGATGACGGGGCAAAGCGCCGGGCAGCCGATCCATTCGGTGCTGCTGAACTGCCACGTGCCGATCGACATGAACAGCTTCGAGCTGCGCTACGGCGTGATCGTGAAGAAGGTGGCCGGCCTGAGCGACGCGCAGAACATGGAGATCGCGAACGCATACGTGAAGGAAGCGCAGCGCGCGTTCTACGAGGACGTCGACATCTGGCACAGCAAGACGCGCATCGACAACCCGCTGCTGTGCGAAGGCGACGGGCCGCTGTACCAGATGCGCGACTGGTATTCGCAGTTCTACCTGGACGCGGCCGACGTGCGGCCGTCGAGCGTCGCGCGCAAGACGTTCGAGATGAACATCCGCGACGGTGCGACGCCGCCGGCGCTGCATCACGTGTTCGAACCGCGGTGACGGGCAGTAACGGGGTGAACGGGGGGCGAACGCGGCGAAAATAGGGGTTGCATCGCTTCGCCTCCAGATCGCCGCGCACCCCCGCCAGGCAAGGCGCGCGCGCTGCCGCGCGCCTGCATCGTATCGAAAGAGCTTGACGGATCGGTCCGCACCGCGTAGTGTCCGAGACCGAAGTCTTCAAGAAGTTCGATTGCTCATCATTGGCCGCACGCGGTGCGGCAGTCGTTGGTCTCTCCCTCTTTTGATTCTTTCTGTGCCTGTCACGGGCGCATGTTCATCGTTCGTATCAATCGTATTAAGGAAGTATTTGTGGATACCGGTACCGTCAAGTGGTTCAACGAAACCAAGGGCTTTGGTTTCATCTCCCCGGACAACGGCGGCGACGATCTGTTCGCCCATTTCTCGGAAATTCGCGGCACGGGCTTCAAGACCCTGGCCGAAGGCCAGAAGGTCAGCTTCGAAGTGAAGCGTGGCCCGAAGGGTCTGCAAGCGTCGAACATCACGCCGCAGTAAGCCGCGTCGGCACCGGCCGTCGAATGGCGGCCGCTGCCGGACGAATTTCGCGCGGATGCCGGCCCGAGCCGGCGTCCTGCGCGTTTCGACGCACACGACCGATGCATCGCGGAATTCACGATGCATCGGTCGTGTGCTTCTCTCATCCATCGCAGGTCCGTACGACGTGCGATCCAACGCCCTCGCGAAGCGCTCGCCGCGTCGCCAGCGGCCCATGCTGCAACCCGAGTAGACCGTCGCCATGCCGCACACGGCGCGGTCCCGACTTTGCGCGGTGCCGATTGCACCGCCGCCACCGACCGCCCGACCGCCGCATTGCGCCGGGCTCCGATTGCAAGACGGGCGCGTCGTCCGTCTGAACGAATTGATCCCCGGCATCCCGCCGGCCGCCGTCCCGTTGCGGGGCACGGCGCCGGTGAGCTCGCCGCGGCCGCGGTCATCACCTTGTCTGGAGGAATTGGTTTGGCAAAAGAAGAACTGCTGGAACTGGACGGAATCGTCGACGAAGTGCTGCCGGACAGCAAATACCGTGTCACGCTGGAAAACGGCGTCGTGGTCGGCGCGTATGCGTCGGGCCGCATGCGCAAGAACCACATTCGCATTCTCGCGGGCGATCGCGTGACGCTGGAACTGTCGATGTACGACCTGACCAAGGGCCGCATCAACTTCCGCCACAAGGACGCGAATTCGACTCGTCCGCAGCGCCCCGGGCAACCGCGTCGCTAAAGCAGTAGCGATCGGCCAGCGCAACGCCGCACCGATCGAAACCCGTCCGGCCCGTTCATGTGGCCGGGCACACCGGATGGACGGCGCGGTTCGCGCCGTTCGGCGGTCCCCGCCGGCGGGGCAGTACCGCGGCGCCCGAGGCCGCATTCTCTCCGGTCGAATCGCCCGATTCGGCTCGTTTTCCCCGCACGCGTCGATTCGCCGTGCATCGCTTTCCCCACCCACGCCGGTCGTCGGCTGAATGCCCGTGTCTTGCCGCGCGCCGTGCCCGGCTTTACGCGCAGGCCGGCGTAGCCGTACACTCGTCGGCAATTCGCGGCCCGCGCACGCTGCAGCGCCTTTCCTTTCAGTTGCTTTCAGTGCCGCCGCGATCGTGCCAGCAGGACTTTCGTCGCGCGACGCCAGGAGGCGCCATGAGTGCAGACGCAGCCCCCGCAGCTCCTTCAGGTCCCGCAGTTCCGTCGGTTCAGGACCGCATCCGGCACGTGTTCGTGCTGATGCTCGAGAACCGCTCGTTCGACCATCTGTTCGCGCTGTCGGGCTATCCCGACATCGTTGCCGCGTCACCGGGTAACAGCAACGCGTATGGCGATGCGGTCTACCCGTTCGGCGGCGGCGCACCCGACCGGATGCCGACCGATCCGTGCCACGAATTCACCGACGTGCTCGAACAGTTGTGCGGCGCGGGCGTGCCGTTCGTCAAAGGGCGACCTTATCCGAGCATCAACAATTCGGGATTCGTGTCGAACTACGCGACGTCGCATTCCGAAGGCACGCCGCCGCAGCCAGCCAATGCGGGCAAGATCATGCAGGGCGTCAATATCGCGACGCAGGCGCCGTCGCTTTACGCGCTGGCGAACGCATTCGTGCTGTGCGACGCGTGGCACGCGTCGATGCCGGGGCCGACCTGGCCGAACCGCTTCTTCCTGCACGGCGCGTCGTCGGCCGGCCTCGACCATTCGCCGACCAGGGAGGAAATGGCCGGATGGGACGCGTTCGACGGCTTCCCCTATCCGAAAGGTTCGATCTTCGCCGCGCTCGGCGACGACAACTGGCGCATCTACCAGGACCAGTCGGGCGACCCGCTCGGCCACGTGCCGCAGGTGGCATCGCTGAAGGGCGTGAGCTTCTTCGACATCGACGACCTCGCGCATTTCGAAGCCGATCTCGCGGCCGGCTATACGGCGCGCTATACGTTCATCGAGCCCGGCTACGGCGACATCGTGCACGGCACCTACCGGAACGGCAGTTCGCAGCACCCGATGGATGGCCTGGCCGGTGGCGACCAGCTCGCCGCGCGCGTGTACGACGCGATCCGCAATTCGCCGGTGTGGGAGAGCAGCCTGCTCGTGATCTGCTACGACGAGCATGGCGGCTTCTACGATTCGGTCAGGCCGGGCGCCGCGCCGCCGCCGAACGATGGCGCGGCGGCGACGTTGAACGCGAGCGGCTTCGGGTTCGACGTGTACGGCGTGCGGGTGCCGGCGATCGTGATTTCGCCGTGGGTCGCGGCCGGGCAGGTCGACCATACGCCGTACGACCATGCGTCGGTCGCCGCGACGCTCGAGCGGCTGTTCGGCCTCGCGCCGCTGACGGACCGCGACCGTCTCGCGAACGACCTGCTGGCGCTCGTCACCACGACCTGCCGCACCGACTGCCCGCAAAGGATCGGATCATGAGTACGACACCGGCCCCCGACCCGCGCGATGCGCTGCCCGTGCGCGACGGCACGAGCCTGGTCGCGTATCTGCACATCCTGAAGAAAGCGCATGCGGCGCTGGTCGGCCATGACAAGGCCCATCGGCGCTTCAGCGAGATCGTCACGCGCGGGCAGGCGCGGCAGTACATCGAGGAGCTGATGCCGACGCTGCTGCAGGCGCGCGCGGCGCATCGGCGCAAGCGGCACGGCGGGAAGCATCGTTGACGATGCGTGGCCGGGGCGGATCGATCCCGACACCCGAAATGAAAACGGGGCTTGCGCCCCGTTTCCCGTTGCTTCCGGACGAATAGCTACAACGTTCGCTCAGGCCGCGACTTCCCGCGCCCGCACCATCGTCAGCGCCGCATCCTCGATCATGTCCTCCTGCCCGCCGACGAGCCGCTGGCGGCCCAGTTCGACGAGAATGTCGCGCGCCGGAATCCCGTATTTCGCTTCCGCACGCTTCGCGAACAGCAGGAACGACGAGTAGACGCCCGCATAGCCGAGCGTCAGCGCATCGCGGTCGAGGCGGATCGGTGCGTCCATGATCGGCACGACGAGATCCTCGGCCACGTCGGAAATCGCGAACACGTCGACACCCGTCTCGATCCCCATCCGGTCGCACACCGCGACGAACACTTCCATCGGCGTGTTGCCCGCGCCGGCGCCGAGGCCAGCTGCGGCCGCATCGATCCGGTTTGCGCCCGCGGCAACGGCCGCGACCGAGTTCGCGACGCCCATCGCGAGGTTGTGATGGCCGTGGAAGCCGAGTTCCGTGTCCGGCTTCAGCGCATCGCGCACCTGGCCGATCCGCGCGGTCACGTCGTCGGGCAGCATGTGGCCGGCCGAATCGGTGATGTAGATGCAGTTCGCGCCATACGACTCCATCAGCTTCGCCTGCACGACGAGCTGCTCCGGCGACGACATGTGCGCCATCATCAGAAAGCCGACCGTATCGAGCCCGAGTGTGCGCGCGAGGCCGATGTGCTGCTCCGACACGTCCGCCTCGGTGCAGTGCGTCGCGACGCGGATCGTGCCGACGCCGAGTTCGTGCGCCATGCGCAGATGCTCGACGGTGCCGATGCCGGGCAGCAGCAACGCCGATACCTTCGCCTGTTTCAACTCCGGAATGACGGCGCTCAGGTATGCCTCGTCGGTATGCGCGGGGAAACCGTAATTGACCGACGCGCCGCCGAGCCCGTCGCCGTGCGTGACCTCGATCAGCGGCACGCCGGCCGCATCGAGCCCGCGCGCGATGTTGCGCATCTGGTCGAGCGTGATCTGGTGGCGCTTCGGGTGCATCCCGTCGCGCAGCGACATGTCGTGGACGGTGATCTTCTTTCCTGCAAGTGACATCGTGTGACTCCTCGACTCAAGCGGTGGCGGCCGCAGCGGCCAGCATCTGTTCGGCGAAACGCTCGGCCGTGGCGACCGCGGCGGCGGTCATGATGTCGAGGTTGCCCGCGTATTTCGGCAGGTAGTCGCCGAGCCCCTCGACTTCCATGAAGACCGACACGCGATTGCCGTCGAACACCGGGCCGTTCTTCAGCGTGTAGCCGGGCACGTAGCGCTGCACTTCCTTGACCATCGCATGCACGGAGGCTGTGATCGCGTCGACGTCGGGCGGCCCGTCGGTCAGGCAGTGGATCGTGTCGCGCATGATCAGCGGCGGCTCGGCCGGGTTGATCACGATGATCGCCTTGCCCTTGCGCGCGCCGCCGACCTGTTCGATCGCACCGGACGTCGTGCGCGTGAATTCGTCGATGTTCTTGCGCGTGCCGGGGCCGACCGAGCGCGACGATACCGTGGCGACGATCTCGCCGTACGCGACCGGCTGCACGCGCGACACCGCGTACACCATCGGGATCGTCGCCTGGCCGCCGCAGGTCACCATGTTCACGTTCATCTGCGCGCTGTCGAGGTGCGCGTCGAGGTTCACCGGCGGCACGCAATACGGCCCGATCGCGGCGGGCGTCAGGTCGATCATCTTCACGCCGAGTGCGGTGAGCTTGTCGGAGTTGTCGCGGTGCACGTAGGCGGAGGTCGCGTCGAACGCGATGCGGATGTCGTCGGCGGCGACGTGCGGCAGCAGCCCGTCGACGCCCTGGTCGGTGGTCTTCAGGCCGAATTCGCGGGCGCGCGCGAGGCCGTCGGATGCCGGGTCGACGCCGACCATCCACACGGGTTCGAGCACGGTCGAGCGGCGCAGCTTGTACAGCAGGTCGGTGCCGATGTTGCCGGGCCCGATCAGTGCGCATTTGATTTTCTTCATCAGGTTCGTTCCTTTAGATAAAGCGGACGTCGCAGCTGCCGATGCCGGAAATGTGCATCGACAGCGCGTCGCCGGCTGTGACCGGAATCAGTTTCGCGAGCGAGCCGGACAGCACGATCTCGCCGGCAAGCAGCGGCACGTCGTATTCGGCGAGGGTGTTCGCGAGCCACGCGACGGCGTCGGCGGGATGGCCGAGCGCCGCGTCGCCGCGGCCTTGCGCGACGCGCTCGCCGTTCTTCTCGATCGTCATGTCGCACGCGGCGAGGTCGAGCGTGCGTGGGTCGACGCGTGCTTCGCCGAGCACGTACACGCCGCACGACGCGTTGTCGGCGACGGTGTCCTCGATGCGGATTGCCCAGTCGCGGATGCGCGAATCGACGATCTCGAAGCACGGCGCGACGGCGGCGGTCGCGGCGATCACGTCGGTGCGGTCGATGCCGGGGCCGCGCAGGTCACGCGCGAGGATGAACGCGATCTCGCCTTCGGCGCGCGGCGCGATCAGCGATTCGGTGGCAATCGCCTCGCCGGCCGCGTAGTGCATGCCGGACAGCAGGATGCCGAAATCGGGCTGGCGCACGTTCAGCATGTCCTGCACGGCCTGGCTCGTCACGCCGATCTTCTTGCCGACCACCGCTTCGCCGCGCTCGACGCGGCGTTCGATGAAGCGCTGCTGGATGCGGTAGGCGTCGTCGAGCGACAGCCGGCGCGGGCGGCTCGACAGCGGCGCGACCGGTGCGCGTGCGTGCCACGCGGCGTACAGCTCGTCGCCGAGCGTCGTATGCAGGCGGGAAGACATGAAAGGGCCCTCGAATCTCGAATGGAAAAAGGCCGCCGTCGCGGGCGGCGTCGGGCGCCGGAGCGGGGCTCCGGCGCGTGGGTCGCGGGCGTGCCGCGTCAGCAGGTTGCTTAGTTACCCGAACTGCGGATCGCGTCCGGCGAGAAATACGCCTCGTTGAACTGCGGGCTGTTGTCGAGCTTCGGCATCGGGCCTTCGTTCGTCAGGCGGTCGGCCATGTACGCGCCGGAGATCAGGTCGTGGTAGAACACGACGCCCGGGTAGAACACCTTCGCGTCATACGCATACAGCGTCGTCGCGACGTTGGTGCGCCACAGCTGGCCGCGCGCGTCGTAGTTGTCGGCGAGCAGCGTCATCCACGAGTCCTCGTCGATGTACAGCACGCGCTTCGCATACTGGTGACGGTAGTTGCTCTTCAGCGTCGCCTGCAGCACCCACACGCGATGCAGCTCGTAGCGGATGTAGGCCGGATTCTCGTGGCCCTTGGTCAGCAGGTCTGCATACTTCACCGAGCTGTCCATCGCCTTGTAGTTGTCGTACGGCACGTAGATCTCGCGCTTGCCGACGATCTTCCAGTCGTAGCGGTCGCCGGGGCCGTTGTACAGGCGGTCGTCGTCGACGGTGCGGAAGCCGCCCGGGCCCTGCGGCTGGTCATAGCCGTATTCGGGCGCCTGGCGCACGCGGCGCGTGCCGGGGTTGTACATCCACGTGCGCGACGAGTTGTCGGCGCCGGCCTTGTCCCAGTTCGTGAAGCCGACGATCAGCGAGCCGCGGTCGGACAACGGCAGCTCCGTCGCATTGCGGTAGTACGTGCGGTTGTTCAGGTCGCTCTTCACGTCGAACTTGCCGGAGTTGCGCGGCGAGTAGATGTCGTAGCGCACCTTGCCCCACGCGATGTTGCCGTCCGAGTACACGACCGCCTGGTCGTAGGTCGCTTGCTCGGCGCCGATCGCCGACGAGAAGCGCTGGTTCCACAGCAGCTCGGCGGCCGTCTTCGGGATCGGGTAGGGCACCGTCGGCGGCGCGTTCGTGAGGCCGTTTGCGTCGGATGTCATCGTCGAATCCGGCGCGTACGTGCGGATGTCCTTGTAGACGGAATCCGCGTAGCGGAAGTCGCGATGGCTCGGGTACACGTTGATCTTGAACGTGGCCGGGTAGCGCTTGAACATCGCCTTCTGGCCGTCGGTCAGGTGCTCCGCGTACTGCGCCATGTTCTCCGCGGTGATCGTCGCGACCGGCTTCTCGCTCGCGAACGGATCGGGGTAGCGGCTGCCGCGCTTGTACTGCACGTCGGGCGGCGTGCCGAGCCACTTGCCCGACCACTCCGGCACGCTGCTGTCCTTGCTCGCGGCGCGCACCGCGCCCATCGGCGTGAGTGGGCCGTCGAGCGCCTTCAGGTCGTCCGGCGTGACCTTCGGGAACGACGCCGTCGCGACGAACGCGCACGCGGCCATCACCGACGCGCGCAGGAGGGGGAGACGAGTTCGTTTCATGACAAATCCTCTTCTTGCTGAGTGACGAGCGGCCGGGCCGCTCAGAAGTGGTAGGTCGCCGTGGCCAGCACGTAGTCCCGATCGGCAAGCGGACGCGTGACGGGGTTCGGCGAACCGAGGAACTTCGCGTAGACGAGCGCAAGCGACAGGTTGCTCAGGCGCGTGAACGTGACGCCGGCGGTCACGCGGTGGTCGCCCTGGCCCGTCAGCGAGCCGAGCGCGCCGGCCAGCGGCGAGGTACCCGCCAGGTCATGCGTGTACGTGAGCGGCACGTCGAGATCCCAGCCGTTGAACACGTTCTTGTAGCTGAGCGTCCAGGCCAGCTCGAGGGCGAGCGCGTTGCGCGAGTTCGCGAGGGTCGTCGAGCCGTCGACGGCCGAGATGCCGCCGGCGTGCACGTATGTGATTTCACCGACCAGCGACTGCGAATTCGCGAGGAAGCTCGGCCCGATCGAGTAGATGCCGGACAGGTTGAGCTGCGTGACGTTCGCGCGCGTCGCCTGCGCGCCGGTCGGCGTGTTGACGAGCACGGCCGCGCCCTGGCGGTATGACGCTTCGCCCGCGACGTTGACCGGACCGACCTGCGTCGAGAAGCTCGCGCCGGTCAGCTTGATGTTGTTGAAATAGGTCTGCCGGTACTGAAGCACGGGGTAGAACGACGTGACGACGCTCGGGTTCATGTCGTTGTAATGCAGGTGATACACGCCGAGCTCGGTATCGCCGAACACGCGCAAGCGTGCGCCGATACCCCACTGGTTGCGGGCGCTCGGTTTTTCGTCGGCCCCGCGCGGAATGATCATCCCGCCCGGGCCGATGATGAACTGCGCGCCCGGGCCGACCACGTCGGAATAGCTCCAGTAGGTGCCGGGCGCGGTCAGGCGGTTCTGCTGGAACGAGAACTGGTAGTAGCCGAGCAGGCTGAAGTTCGGCGTGATCTGCCACTGCGTCGAGATCTGCGGCACGGGCAGCAGGATGTCCTTCACCTGAGCGCCGGCGACATAGGACCTGGTGGCGTCGGCCGGGCCTTGCGCGCCTGCGATGTTCGGGAAGAACAGGCTTTCGCCCCAGGCGACCACCTGGTCGCCGACCTTGACGTTCAGGCTCGTCGTGCCGATCTTGAAGGTGTTGTACGCGTAGGCGGCGAGCAGTGTCGTGTGGCCGCCCGACCAGTAGCGGGCATCGCTCGTGAAGTTGTTGTACTGGCCCGACTGGTTCACGGTACCCGGAGCGTCGTTGTAGTTCGGGCGGTGATAGGCCTGATCGTAGAACGTACTCGCGCGGACGAACACACCCCAGTCGTCGTGCTTCAGGTTCACTTCGCCGAGCAGGCTGACCTGATTCTCGATCAGCTTGTTCTTCGCGAAGTTGCGATCGCCGTCGTCGCCATTGATGTTCGCGGGCGTCAGCAGATTGCCGCTCGGCGCACGCGTGCGCATGCCGAGGCCGTAACTCAGCGTGAACGTGTAGTCCAGCGTCGTGTCGGCGCCAAGGTCGATCGTGCTGCCTGCGTGCGCGTTGGGAACGGCGCACGTGAGCAGCGCGGCGGCCAGCGTCGACAGCGTGGCGGTGGCCCGCTTGTCGGTACGGCGCGAAATCCGTTGATGCATGGTGTCTCCTCTGGGGTATCGACGACGGTCGACTGTGGTTGTCGTGAGAGGCAGAGTAGGGAGATCGCGGTAGCAGGGAATCGTCGAAATGAACTAGATGACTTCCCTAGGACTGGAAACGATCGGGGCGCGCCGGTCGCGTCGCGCGTGTCAGCGTGGTTCCGTTTGTGCCGCCGCCAGGAACGCGGGCCGTTCGCCGCCGCCGTCGAGCCGCAGGTTCGTGCCGGACGTGTACGACGCATCGGGCGACGCGAGGAACAGGCACGCCGACGCGACGTCGTCGGGCGTCGCGAGCCGTCCGGCGGGAATCGTCGCGCGGATCGCGTCGAGCGCGGAATCGTCGCCGTAATGGCCTTCGGTCGCGGATTCCGTCTGCACGAGGCTCGGGCTGATCGCGCACACGCGCACGCGCGGCGCCCATTCGACCGCGAGCGACGTGACCGCGTTGACGAGGCCCGCCTTCGCGGCACCGTAGGCGGCGGTGCCGGGCGAGGGCCGCGATGCGCTGACGCTCGCGATGAACAGCATCACGCCGCCGTGCGGCTGCGGCTGCATGATTGCGTTCACGCGTTGCGCGAGCTGCAGCGGCGCGATCAGGTTCAGCCGCACGATCGATTCGGTGAAGCGCGGCGATGCATCGGCCGCGAGCACGAACGGCGAGCCGCCCGCGTTGTTGACCAGCACGTCGAGGCAGCCGGTGGCGTCGCGGATCGTCGCGAGCAGCGCGTCGACCTGCTCGAGGTCGCGCAGGTCCGCCGCGACGAACGTGGCCGTGCGGCCGCCGGACGAAGGCGGCGTGTCGGGTGCGCTGCGCCCGCATACGAACACGCGCGCGTCCGCCGCGAGAAACCGCTCGGCGATGCGCCGCCCGATGCCTTTGGTGCCGCCCGTCACGAGCACCGTCTTGCCGCTGTAGTCGAATCCGTTCATCGTCTGCCTCCGTTTCGGTGGCCCGATGATAGGAACAAGCGCGCGCGGTTTCGTAGTCTGAAAGGATGATGCCGGCCGGCGCCGGCGGCGCAATCATCGTGGCAGGCATCCATCGATCGACGAAGGAGACAACCCGCGATGACGACCCCCACGACGCCGCCGACCGGCATCTTCACCGACGTACCGGGCGGCCTGCGCCTGCATCATTTCGAGGCGGGCGAAGGCCGCCCGGTGGTGTTCATCCACGGCAGCGGCCCGGGCGCCAGCGGTTTCAGCAACTTCAAGCACAACTACCCCGCGTTCGCGGATGCCGGCCATCGCGCGATCGTCGTCGACTTGCCGGGCTACGGGCAGTCGTCGAAGCCGTCCGACGTCGCCTACACGCTCGATTTCTTCGTCGGTGCGCTGCAGGCGCAGCTGTCCGCGCTCGGCATCGGGCCGGCCGTGCTGCTCGGTAACTCGCTGGGCGGTGCGATCGCGCTGAAATACGCGCTCGATTATCCCGACGAAGTCGACGGGCTGATCATGATGGCACCGGGCGGCGTCGAGGATCGCGACACCTATTTCCGGATGGAAGGAATCCAGCGGATGGTGAAGCTGTTCACCAATCGCCAGATGAATGACGACACCATGCGCGAGCTGCTGACGCTGCTGGTGCACGACCCGGCGATCGTCACCGACGGGCTCGTCGCCGAGCGGATGAAGGTGTGCGTCGAACAGCCGACCGAAGTGCTGTCGACGATGAGCGTGCCGAACCTGACGGGTGCGCTCGGCGACCTGCGCTGCCCGGTGCTCGGCTTCTGGGGCACGGACGATCGCTTCAATCCGGTCGGCGGCGCGCTGACGTTCCTCGAACGCTGCCGCGACGCGCGCTTCGTGCTGATGAACCGCTGCGGCCACTGGGTCATGGTCGAGCACGCGGCGTATTTCAACCGCGAATGCCTCGATTTCCTGGCGGCGCCTGGCGCGGCCGCGGCGCGATAATGCCGGATGCCCTTGATGACCGGCTCGTTCGAGGCCGGTTCGCCTGACTACACGGAGACACAATGAAACTCATCGAAGACCTGTTCGACCTGCGCGGCAAGGTGGCCGCGATCACCGGCGGCGCGCGCGGCATCGGCGCGGAAACGGCACGCACGCTGGCCGCGGCCGGTGCGAGCGTCGCGATCCTCGACGTGCTGTCGCAACCGGCGGAAGCGCTGGTCGAGGAGATCCGCGCGCAGGGTGGCCAGGCCGCGTTCTGGTCGCTCGACGTGACGCACGAGGCCGACGTGGCGCGCGTGTTCGGCGAGATCGTCGCGCGCTTCGGGCGCCTCGACGTGCTCGTGAACAACGCGGGCATCGAAGGGCACAACGTGCCGACGCACGAGCTCACGCTCGCACAATGGCAGCGCGTGCTGGACGTGAACGTCAACGGCGTGTTCCTGTGCACGCGTGCCGCGATTCCGCACATCGAGGCGGCCGGCGGCGGCTCGATCGTGAACCTGTCGTCGATGTACGGGATCGTCGGCGGCCCCGACGTGCCGGCGTATCACGCGTCGAAGGCGGCGGTGCGGATGATGGCGAAGGTCGATGCGATGCTGTATGCGGCGAAGAACATCCGCGCGAACTCGGTGCACCCCGGCTATATCCGCACGCCGATGCTCGAGGAGGCGTTCCGCCAGATGGGGCAGAACCCCGACGACGTGTTTGGTTATCTGCAGACGCACGTGCCGATGGCGAAGATCGGCAGCCCGCGCGACATCGCGGCCGGCATCCTGTATCTCGTGTCGCCGGCGGGCCGCTACGTGACGGGTGCGGAGCTGGTGATCGACGGCGGATACACCGCGCGCTGACGCGTCGCGGCGGTCGAAACGAAACAGGAGACAGGCAGTTGAAAGCGCTCGTGGCAGTGAAGCGCGTGGTCGACGCGAACGTGAAGGTCGGCGTGAAGTCCGACCGCACCGGCGTCGACATCGCGAACGTGAAGATGTCGATGAACCCGTTCGACGAAATCGCGGTGGAAGAGGCCGTGCGATTGAAGGAGGCCGGCGTCGTGACGGAGGTGCTGGCGGTGTCGGTCGGTGTCGCCCAGGCACAGGAAACGCTGCGCACGGCGCTGGCGATCGGCGCGGATCGCGCGATCCTCGTCGAGTCGAACGACGGCGTCGAGCCGCTGGCGGTGGCGAAGATCCTGAAGGCGCTGGTCGACAAGGAACAGCCGCAACTCGTGATCCTCGGCAAACAGGCGATCGACGACGATTCGAACCAGACGGGTCAGATGCTGGCCGCGCTGGCGGGCCTGCCGCAAGCGACGTTCGCGTCGAAGGTGACGATCGCCGATGGCCGCGCCACGGTTGCGCGCGAAGTCGACGGCGGCGCGGAAACGCTGTCGCTTCAACTGCCGGCAGTCATCACGACCGACCTGCGCCTGAACGAGCCGCGCTACGTGACGCTGCCGAACATCATGAAGGCGAAGAAGAAGCCGCTGGAAACGGTGAAGCCGGAAGACCTGGGCGTGGACGTCACGCCGCGTCTGAAGACGCTGAAGGTGGTCGAGCCGCCGAAGCGCGCGGCCGGCGTGAAGGTGCCGGACGTGAAGACGCTGGTCGAGAAGCTGAAGACCGAAGCCAAGGTGCTGTAAGAGGGAGCGGACGAACATGACGATTCTGGTAATTGCCGAGCACGACGCGGTATCGCCAGGCGGGGCTTCGCCGATCAAGGCCGCGACGTTGAATGCGGTGGCGGCGGCTGCCGAGGTTGGCAAATTCGTCGGCGGCGACGTTCACGTGCTGGTCGCGGGACACGCCGCGCAAGCAGCGGCAGACGCGGCGGCGAAGATCGCAGGCGTGTCGAAGGTGTTGCTGGCCGACGCGCCGCAGCTTGCGGACGGGCTCGCAGAGAACATCGAAGCGACCGTGCTGACCATCGCGGAGCACTACTCGCACATCCTCGCGCCGGCAACCGCCTACGGCAAGAACGTCGCACCGCGCATCGCCGCGAAGCTGGACGTCGCGCAGATCTCGGACATCACGGCGGTCGTTTCGGCCGACACGTTCGAGCGTCCGATCTACGCAGGCAACGCGATCGCGACGGTGCAGTCGAGCGATCCGATCACGGTGGTCACGGTGCGTGCGACGGGTTTCGATCCGGTTGCAGCCGTTGGCGGCAGCGCAGCGATCGAGAAGATCGAAGCGGCGGCCGATGCAGGCAAATCGCAGTTCGTGAGGCGTGAAGTGACGAAGCTGGATCGTCCGGAGCTGACGTCGGCGAGCATCATCGTGTCGGGCGGCCGTGGTCTGGGCAGCGGTGAAAACTACACCACGGTGCTGGAGCCGCTGGCCGACAAGCTGAACGCCGCACTCGGCGCATCGCGCGCGGCAGTCGACGCCGGCTACGTGCCGAACGACTACCAGGTCGGCCAGACCGGCAAGATCGTCGCGCCGCAACTGTACATCGCGGTCGGCATCTCGGGTGCGATCCAGCACCTGGCCGGCATGAAGGATTCGAAGGTGATCGTCGCGATCAACAAGGATCCGGAAGCGCCGATCTTCAGCGTGGCCGATTACGGCCTCGTCGGCGACCTGTTCACGCTCGTTCCCGAAGCGGCCGCGGTGCTCTGAGCGATGCCGCTGTTCGAATTCAACGGCATGCGGCCCCGCGTCGATCCGACTGCGTACGTTCATCCGAGCGCGGTCGTGATCGGCGACGTGACGATCGGCGCGGGCTGCTATATCGGCCCGCATGCGAGCCTGCGCGGCGACTTCGGCGCGATCGTCGTCGAGGCAGGCAGCAACGTGCAGGACGGCTGCGTGCTGCACGTCGGCATCGGCGAGACGTGCCGGCTCGGCGTGAACAGCCACATCGGGCATGGCGCGATCGTGCACGGCGCGACGCTCGAACCGGACACGATGGTCGGGATGAACGCGGTCGTGATGGACGGCGCGACGATCGGCGCGACGACGATCGTTGCGGCCTGCGCGTTCGTGAAGGCCGGCTACGACGTGCCGCGCGGCGTGCTGCTCGCTGGCGTGCCGGGGCGCGTGGTGCGGCGGCTGAGCGCCGCGGAGATCGACGCGAAGGCGAATGGCACGCGTGTCTATCAGCGGCTCGCGGTGGATTGCCTGGCGACGCTCAGGCAGGTCGACGGCGCGTAAGCGATGCGCGTCATCGATCCGGCGGCGATGATTGCCGGCGAGAAAGCCGTCGTCGGGCGGCGTGAATGCTGCAAACCCGCGTGCGTCGAGCACCGAACGCCGCCGTGCCGACAGCATGGTGCCATCGATTTTCTCGGGGTTTGTGCGGATGGCGATTGGCCGTCGTGCATGCCGGTCGTGACGTTCGCGCGGGATCGATTGCCTGATGCGGCGTCGTTGTCTTAAGATCGGCGTCAGACCATCCCACCGCCTCCGGCGCCGAATGAAAACGACCTTACGCCTGCGCGTCGCCATCATCGCTTCGGCTTTCGCCGTCTATCACGTATTCATGCACGTCCAGTGGGTCGCGAGCGGTTGCATCGCGTTCCTCGGCAGCCGGCATTGCAGCTTCGAGAACAGTGCCAATTTCGAAGGAATGATGGACCTCGACCTGCTGCTGACCTGCGCGTGGGTCGCGGGCGCGATGATGGGGTGGTTCGCCATCGCACGTGCGCCGAGGAAGCCTGGCTGACCGAGCGGGCGTCCCGCAGCCGCCTATCGAGTGCGCACCGGCGCGGGCCGGTCGTGCAGGAACGCGAGCGACAGCGCCGCGAGACCGCAGCTCGCGATGAGCATCAGCAACGCGCCCTTGCCGGCGTGCACCATCACCCAGCCGCCGACCGACGGAAAGCCGAACGTGCCGATGAAATACGACGCGACGAACCACGTCAGCACGCCGTGCCGTTGCGTATCCGCGCAATCGTGGAGCGCCTGCGCCTGGATGACCGGATACATGAGCCCGTAGCCGGCGCCGAGCAGCACGGCCACGACGGACTGTAGCGATGCATGCTCGGCGGCGCCGAACATGGCGAGCGCACCGAGCATCATCATCATGAGCAACCCCTTGGTCGCGGTTTCGGGGCGCGCCATCCTAACCCATTTCCCGAGCAGCCAGCGCGCACTCAGCACCGTCATCGTGTAAAGGCTGAAGAATGTGCCGGCACGCGCCTGCGTGCCTTGCGTGAGCGTCATCTGGAACGTCATCAGGCCGGAAAACACGCAGGTGCCGAGTGCGATCATCGCGATCGGCGCGGCCGCGCGCGTGCGCGAGATGGCCCGGAGTTCGCGCACCCAGCGGCCCCCGGACGCAGCGGCGGGCGGGTGCGGACACAGGCGACCGAACGCCTCGAACATCAGCGACGCGATCGCGCACAGCGCGCCGACCGCATAAAGCGTGTCGTCGATCGACCAGTGGAGCAGGCGCATCGCATACGCCGAGAACGCGGGGGACATGCCGATCCCCGTCATCTGGAAGGTCGCCGAACGGAAGAACCACACGTTTCGGGTGGCGCCGCTCGTGCGCTCGGCAAGCGACATCGGCGCGGCCAGATGAAACGCGCCCCAGCCGAAGCCGACCAGGAAGCCGGACGGCAAATCGGCCGCCGGCGCGCGCCCGACGAGTGCGAAGCCGACGATGCCGGCGCCGATGCACAGCGACGACAGCGCGGCGATTCGCGCGGCGCCGATCTGCCGCGAGAACCAGCCGACCACCGCCAGACCGGCGAAGGTGCCGACGGTCGCGGCGGCCAGTGCGGCTCCGGTATCGAGATCGCTGCCGCCAATCGCGCGAAAGCGCATCGATAGCAGGAAGGTTGCGCCGTAACCGCCCGCGGTGAGCAGGGTGCCGACGAGAAATAGCAACGCAGTTTGAACGCGCATGACAGCCATCCGGGGCGGCAGAGACGGTCAGGAAATCGTCGATTGCGAGACAGTATGGACCAGGACCGATGCGGGATGCCCGCATTTGCGATGACGTGATCGTGCCGTCGGTTATGCCGGACATGGCTTGAACATGGTGCGCCGGACGTGCCGTTTCGTGCGGTGCGGCCCGCGTCGCAGGGGCCGCACGATGACGCTGAATTCGTCGGATCAGCGTCGTTGCACGCCTCCGCTCACGGTGTTTTCTTCGCTCGTTTTCGCGTCTCGCGCGGCCTTTGCTTTCCCCTGTGCGCTGCACTAGATTCGAAGCATTACTTGCCATCGAACGCGCGAGGTGAAGCCATGACGCCATGGGAAATTCAGGGAACCGAACTGATGAACTGCAATTGTTCATACGGTTGCCCCTGCCAGTTCAATTCGTTGCCGACGCACGGCAACTGTGAAGCGATGGGTGCGATTTCGATCGACAGCGGCCACTACGGCGACGTCGTGCTCGATGGCGTCCGGATCGCGGTCGTGTTCCAGTGGCCGGGGCCGATTCACGAAGGCCGCGGACGGTGCCAGCCGATCGTCGACGAGAGCGCGAGTCCCGCGCAGCGCGAGGCCGTGCTGAAGATCATGACCGGTCAGGATACCGATCCGTTCGCGACGATGTTCTCCGTGTTCGCGTCGACGCTCGAGCACGCATACGATCCGATCTTCGCGAAGATCGATTTCGACGTCGATGTCGATGCGCGGCGCGGCCGGATCGGTGTCGAGGGCGTGTTCGACATCGTCGGCGAACCGATCCGCAATCCGGTGACGGGCGCGGAGCATCGCGCGCGGATCGACCTGCCGCACGGCTTCGAATACGAGCTGGCCGAGATCGGTTCGGGCACCGGCCGGTCGCATGGCCACATCGAGCTGAATCTCGAGCGGAGCTACGCGCAGTTCGCGCGGCTGCACCTGAACAACCACGGGCTGATCCGGCATCGCGTCGCGGCATGATCCCCGTCGGCGATTTTCTCGGGCGCGAGCGCGTCGTCACGCTGCTCGGCATGACCGCGCTCGTCGGCGCGTGCTGGGTCTACCTGTGGACGGGCGCGGGTACCGGCATGTCGGCGCTGGACATGACGGCGGTGGCGTTGTTCCCGCATCGGCTGGCCGACGATATGGGGACCATGGATCCGTCGCTTGCGACCGTGGTCCTGATGTGGTGGGTGATGATGATCGCGATGATGACGCCCAGCGCGGCGCCGCTCGTACTGTTGTACCGGCGGGTGCTGCGGCATCACGGTGCGCAAGGAGCCGGGGCGGCTTTGACGTCGGCGTTCCTGCTGGCGGGCTATCTGGCCGCGTGGTTCGCGTTTTCGGTCGCCGCGGCCGTGCTGCAGACGCTGCTGCAGCCCGCCGGCCTGATCTCCGGAATGATGCTGTGGTCGAAGAGCGCCGTATTGTCCGCGATCGTCCTCGCGCTGGCCGGCGCCTATCAATTCTCGCCGCTGAAACAGGCGTGCCTGCGGCAATGTCGGTCGCCGGTCCGGTTTCTCACGACGTACGGGCGCCCGGGACTCACGGGCAGCTTCCTGCTCGGCGTGCGGCACGGCGCGTATTGCGTGGGCTGCTGCTGGCTGCTGATGGCGCTGCTGTTCGTCGGCGGCGTGATGAACGTCGTGTGGATCGTCGCATTGTCGCTGTTCGTGCTCGTCGAAAAGGTGCTGCCGGGTGGCGAGCGCGTTGGCCGCGCACTGGGCGTCGTGCTGATCGCGTGGGCGGTTGCGACGTTGCTGGTGTAGCGGGCGCGTTCGTCATGGCGGAACAACGGAGTGTCCCGATGAAAATCCGATACCTCGCCATCGCCGTCCTCGGCGCGATGGCCGTCGTTGCGACGCCGGTGCGCGCGGGCGGGAGCATGCCCGACATGAACATGGGCGACATGAAGATGTCGGCGCCGGATTCGGCGTTGACCGATGCCGAAGTGAAACGGATCGATGCCGCGCACGGCATGGTGACACTGAAGCACGGCGCCCTCGAGAACGTCGGGATGGCGCCGATGACGATGGCGTTCAAGGCCGGCGACCCGGCGATGATCGAGTCGCTGCACGTGGGCGACAAGATCAAGGTCCGGGTCGAGCGCGTGGGGGGCACGCTGACGATCGTGAAGCTCGTGCAACGGCAGTAACGGTCGCGCAAGCGACCGCTTGCCTGGCGACCGTCACGGGCCGGTCGCCGGCGCTAACCCGGTCCGTCACCGGAATCGCCGCCGGCTTCGGCAAAATTCAACTCGATGCCATTGCCGGCCGGGTCGGTGAAAAACAACTGCAGCTGGCGCGTGAGCGGCACGTACGTGCGTGAGTACCTGACCTGCGCGTCGGCCAGGCGCCGTTCCATGTCGGCGGCGTTCTCGCATGAAAACGCCATATGGTCGAACGTGTTGACGACGTGCGGCGGCCGGACCTCGCCGGGCCGCGCTTCCGACAGGTGGAGGATCGCCTGCGTCCCCGCGTAGAGCCAGTGGCCGTTGCTCTGGAACGGCGGTCGGTAGCCTGGCTGGAGGCCCACGACGTTCACATAGAAATCGCGCAGCGTATCGAGCGTGGCACGATCCGCGCGCAGGTTGTAATGATTGAGTCCGATGACTGACATGGCAGGTTGTCCGGTTCGAGCAAGGTGCGCACCGCACAGCATCGCGCAACGCGGGGTGTCGTGTCACCCCCGAATGCCTTTGACCGCCGCTGCCGGGCGCGCGAGCCCGCGCGCCGGCAGTGGCGTCGACATCACGATCGACGTGCGCGTTTCGCCGTAGAGGTTGATGCGCTCGATCAGTTGCTCGAGATGCGCCATGCTGACGGCGACGAAGCGCATCACGTAGGAATCCGCGCCGGTCACGTGATGGCACTCGACCACTTCGGGAATCGTCTCCAGCAGCTTCAGGAATTTCGCCTTCGCCGGCTGCTGCACCGTGATGCCGATCAGCGCGCTCACCGGGTAGCCGGCCGCGGCCGGAGTGACCCGCGCCGTGTAGCCGTCGATCACGCCCGCCGACTCGAGGCGCTTCACGCGTTCGGTGACCGCCGGCACCGACAGGTGAACCTGGCGCGCCAGTTCCGTGTAGCTGATGCGGCCGTTGGCCTGCAGCAGCGCGAGTATCTTCCAGTCGAGTTCATCCATCGCGGCGGAGTTTTTAAGGTGAAAGGCTCATTTTTCCTTAAAAACCGCCTTCAGCGGCGACCGGACTTTCCCTACGATGCGGTTCATATCATTGCATGTCGCGAGGAGCCGGCCATGCTGTTCATCAAGTCCGTCGTGATGGGGTTGTCGATCGCGGTGCCGGTCGGCCCGATCGGCATGCTCTGCATTCAGCGCAGTCTGAGCCGCGGCTTTCACGCGGGGTTCGCGACGGGCATTGGCGCCGCGTGCGCCGACGCGATCTACGGGCTGCTCGGGGCGCTGGGCGTCGCCGGCATCGTCACTGCGTTTCCGATGCTGACCGTCACGCTGAAAATCGTCGGCGGCGCGTTCCTCGTGTGGCTGGCCTGGTCCATCGCGCGGCAGGCGCCGGCCGCGTCTGCGGTGCGCGACGTGCCGCGCGCGACCTTGCTTCGCGATTTCCTGACGACCTTCGGCCTCACGCTGTCGAACCCGATGACGATCCTGTCGTTCGTCGGGATCGTCGCGGCGCTCGGCCCGCTGGCGGGCACGCAAGAAGGCGCGATGGGGCCGCCCGTGACCTTGATGGTCGCGGGCGTGTTCCTCGGATCCGCGACGTGGTGGCTGTGCCTGAGCAGCGCGACCGCCGCGTTGCGCACGAAGATGCCGCTGACGTTCATGCGCGGGCTGTCGCGCGTATCCGCAGCCGTGATCGCGGTGTTCGGCGCGATCCAGTTGATCGCGGGCATGCACGGCGTCGTCTGGTCATGACGCGAATCGCGGCATCGACACACCGCGCGCGCGGTCAGAACGTGTAGCTGACCTTGCCGAACGCGGTGCGGCCGAGCGTGTTGTAGCCGTACGCGGTCATGTACTGACGGTCGAACAGGTTCGACAGCGTCGCCGACACCGTCAGGTGCGAATTGATCCTGTACGACGCGCGCAGGTTTACGGTCAGGTACGACGGCAGATACGTCGTGTTGGCCGGGTCGTCGAACGTCGTGCCGCCGTAGTTCAGCGACGCGCCCGTGCTCAGTGCATGCAGGTGGAATTCGTCCCACGTGTGGTCGACGTTGACGCTGACCGTCTGGCGCGGCCGGCGGTTGAGCCAGCTGTCGTTGGTTTCGTCCTGGGGATTCAGGAAACCGATCGCGATGCTCACTGGCGTATGGCGGCCGATCGTGCCCTTGTACGACAGGTCGATGCCGCGGATATGCGAGCGACCGATATTCATCGGCGAGCGCGTCGCGGGGTTGTACGCGATCAGGTCGTTGATGCGCGTGTCGTAGATCGCGGCGCTGAACGTGCCGTACGCCGTGTTCGCGTCGAGCGCGGCCTCGACCGAATCGCTGCGTTCCGGGTTCAGGTCCGGATTGCCGTAGCCCGGGTAGTACAGGTCGTTGAACGAGGGAAGGCGGAACGCGTTGCCGTAGGACACGCGGGCCGTATAGACCGGCGTGATGGCCCACGACAGCGCGGCATTGCCGGTGTTGACGGCCTTCCCGGCGATGATCTCGTGTCGCCCCGCGACGAACATCGTCACGCTGCCGAGCGTCGCCGACTGATGCAGCGAGAACGCGGAGTCGTTGCGCGTGGGCACGCCGTCGGGCACGTCGACCGGCAGGAATGCCTGTTCGCGCGTGAAGTCGTACGCGACCTTCGTCTCGCCCGACAGCGGCAGGCCGAACAGTCGGAAGCCATGCTCCTGGTGGGTCAGCGACGTCGACGAACTGATGCGCTGCGAGTTGATCTGGTCGGTCGGGATCGTCGGGTCGCTCGCATACAGGAACTGGCGGTCGTTCGCATAACCGAACGACTGGTCGAACTGGGTGTCGGGTGTGATGTCGAGATGGAACGCGATGCCGGTCGTCAGCTGATGATCGAGCTCGCGATTCGCAAAGCCGGCGTTGTCATAGGACAGGTCGGAGCGGTGATACAGCGCGAAGGTCGAGATCGACCAGTTGTCGCGCGCGTAGCCGAGTCGCGCATCGAGGTCCTGCGCATGATACGGATTGCGGCCGGCCTCGTGGCCGTATGCGAACGGTCGCGTCGCGTCGATGCCGGCCGTGTTGTAGTCGTGCAGGCCGAGCGTGTAGGTGAGGCCGCCGAGCGCGGCGAGCGGCCCCGTCGACGGCACGGTGCCCGACGTGCGCAACTGCGTGTCGAAGGTCTTGTTCGAGCCGCCGCCGAACGACACGGTCGTCTGGTTCGGCTGGCCGGCGGCGCGGCGCGTGAACAGTTGCACGACGCCGCCCATCGCATTCGCGCCGAACGATGCGGCGGCCGGCCCCGAGATCACCTCGACGCGTTCGAACGCGTCGGTCGGCAGGTCGGCCCACGGCGCGATGCCGGTCGTCGGCGAGCCGATCCGGATGCCGTCGATGAACACCGCGACCTGGTTGGCGGACGAGCCGCGGATGCTCACGGACGTGGACGAGCCGGGGCCGCCGTTTTGCGAGACGGTCACGCCCGGCAGCGTCGCGAGCGCCTGCGTGATGCTCGGGTCGCTCGGCGACAGCCGATCGAGATCGGCGCGCGTGAGCACCTGCGTCGTCGCATAGCGCTGGTCGAACGATTCGGGCAGGTGCCGTGTGTCGGTCACGCTGATCGTCGGCAGGTCGGCGGCTTCGGCGGGTCGGGGCGGCTGCGGGAGCGCCGCGTCGCCTGCGGCATGGGCGATCGGGGCGAACAGCGCCGTGGCGGCGGACGTGGCGAGAAGGTGGCGAAGATTCATGAGGCAATGAACGTGATCGTGTTGCAGGTACGGCGAGCGTAAGCGGGTGGCGGTGCGCACCGCCCGGGTTCGTGTTGGTCTATCGCGAGACCGGGGAGCGTGGGCGGTCGTCGCGAGGTTCGGACGACACGGCACGGCGCACGCGTGCGCACACGCCGCGCCCATGGCTGGCTGGCGCGACGGCACGACGCTTCCGGCGAGGAAGCGGAGGCGGAAAGACTGGACATCTGAAGGGTCCTGAGGTCGGGCCGTCCATGCAACGGGGCGACCGCCAAAGGTGGCGCCTGGCGCTCCGGGACACCCCGCCCGGCGCGGCTGCTTGGACCTCGGGTCGATGGCAGGTCTCCTGGCTCGCGGGTCGCTATTCGCACCGGCCTTCCCGGTTTCCCAGTGGCGTGGGGTAGTGCGGATTCGCCGCTCACAGTTGCGGGGGCAGCCGCAGATTCGAGGCGCTGCCTCTTCTGCGTTCCCTTTTCATCCCGTCTCCGGGAACCATCAGCGCGCAAGCGTAATGGCGAGCGCTCCGGCGCGTCAATTGGCGAAGCGCGCAGGGATGCGAAAAAACGTCAGTGATCGCCGGATTTTTTCCAAATCCATTCTTGCGAGACACGCCGGCCACTTTACATCTGATGAAATGGGGCGCTGGCCGCGCGGCAATCGCGCCGGAACCGGCTCGGCGCGACACCCGTCCATCGCACGAACGCCCGCCGGAATGCTTCCTCGCCGCAGAACCCGAGATGCGCGGCGACTCGCGCGACCGGCCAGTCCGACTCGCGCAGGCAGCGCCGTGCGACGTCGGCGAGACACTGCTCGTGCAGCGCGTGATAGCCGGTGCCTTCGGCAGCCAGCCGCCGTCGCAACGTCGCCTCGCTGACGCCGAGCCATCTCGCCAGTTCGGCGAGCGTGGGTGGCGCCTGCTCGCGCGCGAGCGCCGCGTCGAGAAAGCCGCGTACCTGCTGCGCCCATGACACGACGGCCGGCGCCGCATCGATCAGACGAAACGGAAAATCGACGAGGAACGTGGCCAGTTCGCCCGGCTGGCGGATCACGCGGGCATCGAGCCGCGCGGCGTCGAAGGCGAAGCCATAGGTTTTGCGGCCGACGTCGACCGGCGCATTGAACAGCCCGAGCAGCGGCATCGAGTCGTCGCGGCGCTGATGGCCGAGCCAGACTTCGTCCGGCCGCAGCGGCTGCCCGATGAGCCAGCCGAACAGTTGCAGATAGCAGAACAGGCCCGTCAGGTCGACGAGGCACGCGGCCGGGCTGCGCGTGCGGCGCAGCGAATCCATCCGGAACGTCGCGCGAGCGTCACGCACCGCGAGCGACAGCGCACCGGCGCGCGGCGTCAGCATCTCGCAGAACTCGGCCGCGCAGCGGATCGCGTCGGCGAGCGTCGTGCAACTGAGCAGGCAGCGGCACATCAGGTCGACTTCCTGCTTGCGCATCGGCGGGTGGCCGTTGCCGCGCGCGACCTGCGCCTCGAGCCGCTCGATGGCGTCGCGGTACAGCGCGACGAAGCCGCCTGGCGTCGTCGACGCGACGTCAGCGGCCGATGTCGCCGGTCGTTCCACTGGCGGTGCGCCGCTGCGCGTCAACTCGTCCCGCAGGCGGTCGCCGAGGCCCGGCAGCATGCGATCGCGTGCCGGCAATGCGCGTTGTTTCATATCTCTGCCGATCTGAGCGTTGCGACAGGGGCGGGTGAGCGGGCCGGTAGGGGTTCGCCGGCCGTCGCCACGCAAGAATGTTATCCACGCCGGCCGCTTCCGGCCTCGCCGGAACGGCGTAGGCGGCCGGCATCGCATTGCGCCACGAACGAACCGAGACGACCCGCGAATGATCCAGATCGTAGACGAAATCACCCTCGCACCCGAACGCATTCCCGACGTGCTGGCGCTGCTGCGCGACCGTTATTTGCCGGGTCACGCGGCGCGCGGACTGACGGCGGCCGGCCGCTGGGTGTCGCCGCCCGTCGCGGTGCCGGGGCAGCCGAGCACGCTGTGGCTGACGTGGCAGGTTGCCGATGCGCCGGCGTACTACCGGATGCGCGCGCTGACCGACAGTGACGTCGTTGCGTTCTGGATGGCCATCGATGCGCTGTGCGACGCCCGCCGCCGCCATGTGATGACGGACGCCGATGCACCGTTGCCTGCACTGACGGAGGTCGACCATGCGGCATGACACGGCGCAGATATTCGTTTCGGCGACCGACGATGCCGGCGCGGTCGAGCGTGCATTACGCGACGCCGCGCATGCGCTGCCCGGCGCGACCCGCGTTGCGCTGGCACGCAATCTGGAAGGCTGCTGGAACGCGGGCGACTACACGCTCGACGTGCAGCGCGACGAACGGGCGACCGACAACGCGCCGGGCTTCACCGCGCTGGCCCGCATACCGGGCGTCGTGCGGATCGACGGCGCCGCATGCCGGGCGATCGGCGGCGGCCTGCGCGAGCCGGCGCTGCGCGACGGCGTATGGCGCACGCTGATGTTGCGCGTGCGGCCGGAGGCCGACGAAGCCCAGGTACGCGACCTCGAGCGCGAGTTGCTGCGCATGCCCGCGTTCATGCCCGGCATCCGCAACTGGCGGCTGAGCAGGATCGTGACGCCGGGTGCGTGGACCCACGTCTGGCAACAGGAATTCGCGCACGTCGGCGATCTGCTCGGCGAGTACCTGCTGCATCCGTATCACTGGGGCTGGGTCGACCGCCGCTTCGACGCCGAAAGCCCCGACTGGACGGTCGATGCGATCGCGCACGCGTTCTGTCCGCTCGCGTCGAGCCTGCTGACCGACACGGCGGCGTGACGCGCGGCGCACGCGACCCGCCGCCATGCAAACGACAACCCTGGAGACACCACCATGCGAGCCTTGCTGATCGACCGCATCGGTCATTCCGACGCGCTGCGAATGGCCGACGTTCCGGCACCGAGGCCGGGCCCCGGCGACGTGCTGATCCGCGTCGCGTACGCGGGCGTCAATCCCGCCGACTGGAAATGCCGCGAAGGCTATCTCGGCGCGTTCATGCGGATCACGTTTCCGTTCGTGATCGGCTTCGACGCGGCCGGTGTGGTCGAGGCGGTCGGCGATGGCGTGGAAGGATTCGCGCCCGGGATGCGCGTGTTCGCGCAGACCGACGTCGGCGCGGGGCGCTGGGGCGCGTATGCGGAATACGTCGCGGTGCGGCACGACTCGGTCGTGCGCCTGCCCGACACGGTCGGCTTCGCGGAAGCGGCGGCCACGCCGACCCCCGCGCTGGCGGCGTGGGCCGGCCTGTTCGACGACGGCGGGCTGCGTGACGGGCAGACCGTGCTGGTGCACGGCGGCGCGGGCGCGGTCGGCACGTTCGCGATCCAGCTTGCCGCGCAGGCGGGCGCGCGCGTCGCGGCGACGTGCTCGGCCCGCAACCGCGCGCGCGTCGAGGCGCTCGGCGCGGCGGCGAGCATCGACTATCGCGCACAGGACATCGCCGCGGCCGTGCGGGCGTGGGCGCCCGGCGGCGTCGATCTGGTGCTCGACGCGGTCGGCGGCGCCACACTGGCCGATGCACTCGACCTGCTGGCACCGGGCGGCACGCTCGTCAACATCATGACGCTCGCGGCAGGCGACGCGGAGCGATTGGCCGCGACGGGCGCCGAAGCCGCGAAGCGCGGCCTGCGCACCGCGATGACGTACAGCCGGATGCCGAGCGGCGCCACGCTGGCAGCGATCGCGGAACGGCTCGGCCGTGGCGCGCTACGCGTGCCGCGCTTCGAGCGCTTTCCGCTCGAACAGGCGGCGAGCGCACTCGATCTCGTTCAAACGGGCGACGCGAAAACCAAGTTCGTGTTGCACGTTGCAGATATCGCGGGCTGACGAAGAACGGCCCGTACATGACACCCCTTTTACCGGAGACATCATGACCGACACCCGAACCGCGACGCTTGCGGGCAAATGCGCGCTCGTGACCGGCGCGAGCCGCGGCATCGGCCGCGCGATCGCGCAGCGCCTCGCGTCGGAAGGCGCGACCGTCGTCGTGACGGCGCGCAGCCTCACGCAATCCGCGACGACCGCCGGCACGCTCGCCGAAACGGTCGCGCTGATCGAGCAGGCGGGCGGCCGCGCGATCGCACTGGCGGCCGACCTGTCGAACCCGGCCGAGCGCGACGCGCTCGTCGGGCGCGCGGCGAAGGCGGCCGGTGGCCTCGACATCCTCGTGAACAACGCGGGCGTGGCCGACTACGCGCGCGTCGACGCGATGCCGATGGCGATGTTCGACACGACGATCGAGCACTATCTGCGCATCCCGTTCGCGCTGAGCCAGGCAGCGATTCCGCTGATGCGCGCACGCGGCGCCGGCTGGATCGTGAACGTCGGCTCGGTCACGGCGCTCGCGCCGCTGCGGCCGTTCGACGATTTCGCGCGCGCGGGCGGCGCGACCGTCTATGCGGCGGTCAAGGCCGCGCTGTCGCGCTTCACGCAAGGGCTCGCGGCCGAGCTCGAAGCCGACGGCATCGCGGTGAACCTGGTCGCGCCGAGCACCGCGATCCGCACGCCGGGCGCGGCCCGCTACATCCCCGAAGGCTACCCGACCGAGGACGTCGCGTATCTCGCGGAAACCGCGCTCGCGCTGTGCAGCCTACCGGCAAGCGAGCGCACGGGCCTCGTCACGCACAGCCTGCATTTCCCGCTGTCGCAGGGGCTCGCGGTGCGCTCGCTCGACGGCCGCACGCCGTTGCCGTCACCCATGATTCCCGCATACGCGCATCCGCGCATCGACCCGACAGGACATTGACATGACGACTTCGATTCGCTTCGACGGCGGTACCGCCGTGATCACCGGCGCGGCCAGCGGTATCGGCAGCGGGCTCGCGCGCCACGCCGCCGGGCTCGGCATGCGCGTGGTGCTGGCCGATCTCGACGGGGGGAAGCTCGACGCGTTCGCCGCGACGCTCGACACCGACGTGCTGTGCGTGCCGACGGATGTCAGCCGCCCTGAAGCCGTCGATGCGCTGGCCGACGCCGCATGGCAGCGCTTCGGCGGCGTCGACCTGCTGTTCAACAACGCAGGCGTGATGGCGACAGGCTTCACCTGGGAAATCACGCCGGAACGGTTCGAGCGCAGTTTCGCGATCAACGTGCACGGCGTGATGAACGGGATCCGCAGCTTCGTGCCGCGCATGCTCGAGCGCAACGTGCCCGCGCGCATCGTCAATACGGCGTCGGTCGGCGGGTTCCTGCCGAGCCCGTTGATGTCGCCTTACTCGGCGACGAAATTCGCGGTGGTCGCGCTGACCGAATCGCTGCACGGCGAGCTCAAGATGCTCGGCGCGCCGGTCGGCGTGTCGCTGCTCGCGCCGGGCCCGGTGCAGACGGGCATTTTCAACGACCCGTTCGGCGCCGCGCACGAGCGGCCCGAGGTGCAGGGCTTCGTTGACACGATGCGCGCGATGCTGAACGCGCACGGGCTCACGCCCGACGCATTTGCGGCGCGGGCGTTCGACGGCATTCGCGACGGGCGTTACTGGCTGATTCCGCAGCCGGAGACGATCGACGGCGCGCTGCAGCGGCGCACCGCGGACATCCTCGCCGCGCGCGATCCGTCGCTGCCGTCGTTGTGAAGTCATGGCGCGGGCCGGCCGACCGACGCGGCCGGCTCTCGCCGGGTTACATATGCGTGCCGGCGTGCGTGCGGCCGCTGGGTTCGCCGCCGCGGTCGGGCGGCGTATTGTTCTGATCGATCTTCGCGAGCACGAAGCCGGCGTGCGGCAGCGCGGCGGGCGAACGGTGGGCGGCCTGCGCGACCGGGTCGTGCGGCGAAGTGGCGGAAAAACCGGATGACGTCGCGCCCGGTTGCGCGAACGCCGTGAGGGATGCTGCCGCGAGGGCGGCGGCGACGATCGCGTGCGTGTTCATGGCGACTCCTTCTTCACGACTGACTGCGGGACAACGCATTCAGTGTAGGGCGCGAAACTTAACGCGACGTGAAGGAGCGGCGGCGCGCGGATGACGGGATGTTCATGCGGTCATTCGCGCGCCGCGACGCTCACGCGGATGCGGCGACCAGCGCGCAGAAGTTCTCGAGATCGACGTTGCCGCCGCTGATCACGATGCCGACGCGCTTGCCTTTCAGTTCGTCCTTCATCCGGCGCGCGGCCGCGAGCGACAGGCAGCCGGTCGGCTCGACGACAATCTTCATACGGGTCGCGAAGAAGCGCATGCAGTCGACCAGTTCCGCGTCGGTCGCGGTCAGGATGTCGTCGACGTCGCGCCGCAGGATCGGGAACGTCAGGTTGCCGAGGTGTTGCGTCTGCGCGCCGTCGGCGATCGTGCGCGGCGTGTCGATATGGACGATCGACCCGGACCGGAACGATTGCTGTCCGTCGTTGCCGGCTTCCGGCTCGACGCCGTACAGCTTCGCATGCGGCGACAGCGCGCGCGTCGCGAGCGCCGTGCCCGACAGCAGGCCGCCGCCGCCGAGCGGCGTGAACACCGCGTCGAGCGGCCCGACCTCGTCGAACAATTCCTTCGCCGCCGTGCCCTGGCCCGCGATCACGTCCGCGTGGTCGTACGGCGGCACCAGCGTGAGCCCGTGCTTCTCCGCGAGCGCGCGGCCGATCTGCTCGCGGTCCTCGGCATAGCGGTCGTAGGTCACGACGTTGCCGCCGTAGCCGCGCGTCGCGGCCATCTTCGCGGCCGGCGCGTCCTGCGGCATCACGATCGTCGCCGGGATGCCGAGGATGCGCGCCGACAGCGCGATCGCCTGTGCATGGTTGCCGGACGAGAACGCGACGACGCCGTTGCGTCGCTGCGTCGCGTCGAAGCGCGACAGCGCGTTGAACGCGCCGCGGAACTTGAACGCGCCCATGCGCTGCAGGTTCTCGCACTTGAAGAACACCTGCGCGCCGAGCGCTTCGTCGATCGTTCGCGACGTCATCACGGGCGTGCGGTGCGCGTGGCCGTCGAGCCGTGCCGCGGCGGCCGCGACGTCGTCGTAGGTGGGGAGGGTCGGAGTGTTCATGAGTCGCTCGTCGGAAGAGTCGGTCAACAGGTCAGCGGGGCGCATCCGCCTCACGCATCATTTCGCATCGTTGTATACGGTGGCGCGCGACACGCCGAGATGCTGCGACACGATTTCCATCGCGCGGCGCACCTCGAGGAAGCCGTCGGCCTTCAGCGTCTGCATCAGCTCGCGGCGCTGGTCGGTCTTCAGTTCGCGCGGCGTGGTCGCGAGGCGCGTCGCGAACGCGTCGATGCGCTGCCGGATCGCGTCCGCGCCGGCCGGGTCGAGCGTCTCGGCGACCGGCGCGCCTTCGGTGCTGCAGAACTGGTTCAGCATTCCCTGGAAACCGCGGAACAGCGTGACGTCCGCGTTCAGGCACAGCGCGGCCACATAGCGGCCGTTCGAATCCTTGATGCCGATCGACGTGCTTTTCGCCGTGCGGCCGTCGGCGAAGCGGTTCGCGTAGTTGGCGAGCACCTGCGGGAAGTCGTCGTCGTCGATGCGGGCGAGCCCGAGTTCGGTCGCCGGATCGCCGATCGCGCGGCCCGACAGGTTGTTATGGATCGCGAGGATCGCGTGCTTCGGCGTGCGCAGGTCGTGCACGACGACTTCGGTGAACGGCGCGAACATCGCGCCGAGCCCTTCGGCGATGCGCAGCACCTGCTCGATCAGCGACGCCTGTTCCGACTGCGGCCTGGGGCGGGGCGTGGTCATGGTTTGGCCTCGAGCACGGGCGCGTCGGTCGTTTCCGGCCGCGTGATGTCGGCCAGCAGCGGGCGGGCGATCCGCACGTAGTCGGACGCGTCGAGCACGACCGAGCGGTCGAGGCGGCCCGCGTTGAACGCGATTTCGTCGTTGAGTTCGATCAGTGCGGGGTCGACGACGAGCGTCACGTTCGCGTCGAACACGAACGGCGGCACGGCGCCCATCACGCAGCGCGTGACCGTGGCGGCAAGTTCGGGCGGCGCGAGCGTCGCCTTGCGGCGGCCGACCGCGTCGGCGACCTTGCGGAAATCGATCTTCAGATGGCCGGGGATGACCGCGAGCGCGGTGACGTCGCCGCCGTCCTTGAACGAGCAGAGCATCGCCTTCGCGCCCTGTTCGGGACGCGTGCCGCGAATCGCGGCGATCACGTCGGATTTGCCTTCGGCCGGGTGATCCAGCACGCGGAACCGCGCGCCGGAGGTGTTCAGCAGCTCGCACAGCGCGTCAAAAACGGGATAGTCGCTCATGTCGATCCGGGCAGGAGGGCGCATCACGGTACGCGGGGGACGGCGTGCCTCGGTTTGCCGTCGATGAATTGTCCAAGTATAGACGTTTTGTCATGTGCATGGCAAAGCCCCGAAACAGGGATCGCCATGTTTGTCCTCCCACCAACTGCCGAAAGGCCGTTTCATATCGCGGAATGCGCGCGGAATTCCCGCCGCGCCGCCGTCCCGCCGCTTGAAAACCGGTTTTGCATCGCAAAATGCACTGCTTATCTCATTGAAAAACAAGCAAAATTTATATCTTATGTCTTATATAAGACTTCGCCGAAAGCGCATCGGGCGGCGTTACTATTGAGTCCATGCAGTTCGCTTCGTCATACGGAGCGGGCAAGCTGAACCCTTTACTCAAATGCGCTTCGTTCCCAGGAGATTGACATGTCCCAATATCAAGACGACATCAAGGCAGTGGCTGGCTTGAAGGAAAACCACGGCAGCGCGTGGAATGCCATCAATCCCGAGTATGCCGCCCGCATGCGTGCCCAGAACAAGTTCAAGACGGGCCTCGACATCGCGAAGTACACCGCGAAGATCATGCGCGCCGACATGGCCGCGTACGATGCCGATCCGTCCAAGTACACGCAGTCGCTGGGTTGCTGGCACGGCTTCATCGGCCAGCAGAAGATGATCTCGATCAAGAAGCACTTCAACAGCACCGAACGCCGCTACCTGTACCTGTCGGGCTGGATGGTCGCCGCGCTGCGCTCGGAGTTCGGCCCGCTGCCGGACCAGTCGATGCACGAAAAGACGTCGGTCAGCGCGCTGATCCGCGAGCTGTACACGTTCCTGCGCCAGGCCGACGCACGTGAACTCGGCGGCCTGTTCCGCGAGCTGGATGCTGCCAAGGACGCCGCTGCCAAGGCCGCCATCCAGGAAAAGATCGACAACCACGTGACGCACGTCGTGCCGATCATCGCCGACATCGACGCCGGTTTCGGCAACGCCGAAGCAACGTACCTGCTGGCCAAGCAGTTCATCGAAGCGGGCGCGTGCTGCATCCAGATCGAAAACCAGGTGTCCGACGAGAAGCAGTGCGGCCACCAGGACGGCAAGGTCACCGTGCCGCACGAGGACTTCCTCGCGAAGATCCGCGCGATCCGCTACGCGTTCCTGGAACTGGGCGTGGACGACGGCATCATCGTCGCCCGTACCGACTCGCTCGGCGCCGGCCTGACCAAGCAGATCGCCGTGACGAACGAGCCGGGCGACCTGGGCGACAAGTACAACGCGTTCCTCGACTGCGAAGAGCTGTCGGCCGACCAGTTGGGCAACGGTGACGTCGTCATCAAGCGCGACGGCAAGCTGCTCCGTCCGAAGCGCCTGCCGAGCAACCTGTTCCAGTTCCGCGCCGGCACGGGCGAAGCGCGTTGCGTGCTCGACTGCATCACGTCGCTGCAGAACGGCGCCGACCTGCTGTGGATCGAAACCGAAAAGCCGCACATCGCGCAGATCGGCGGCATGGTCAGCGAAATCCGCAAGGTCATCCCGAACGCGAAGCTGGTGTACAACAACAGCCCGTCGTTCAACTGGACGCTGAACTTCCGTCAGCAGGTGTACGACGCGATGAAGGCAGAGGGCAAGGACGTGTCGGCATACGACCGTGCGCAGTTGATGAGCGTCGAGTACGACGAGACCGAACTGGCCAAGCTCGCCGACGAGAAGATCCGTACGTTCCAGGCCGATGCATCGCGTGAAGCAGGCATCTTCCACCACCTGATCACGCTGCCGACGTACCACACGGCCGCGCTGTCGACCGACAACCTCGCGAAGGAATACTTCGGCGAACAGGGCATGCTCGGTTACGTGGCGGGCGTGCAGCGCAAGGAAATCCGTCAGGGCATCGCGTGCGTCAAGCACCAGAACATGTCCGGCTCGGATATCGGCGACGACCACAAGGAATACTTCAGCGGCGACGCAGCGCTGAAGGCAGCGGGCAAGGACAACACGATGAACCAGTTCTCGTAATCGTCATACCCGCGGCACGACGCCAACCCGTTCATGACGGGTTGGCGTTTTTTTTATCCGCGCACGGCCTTCACGACGTATTGGCTCGTCGGCACCACGTCGATCTTGTCGAAATCGATGAAGCGTCCGCAGCTGTCCATCATCTCCCCGACGTTGCGCTGGAATTTCTCCTCGTCGCCGACTGCATCGAAGAACGCGTACGGATCGCTCATCGCGGCGGCCGGGAAGCATTCCTCGACGATCGCGTCGTAGCCGGGCGCCGCATGCGTGAGCGCGCGCACGACCACGTTCTGCACGTACAGGAAGTTGTCCTGCGTGTCGATCGCGACGCGCGTGTGATGGCCGTGCCATACGTCGAGCCATGCTTCATGCGTGAGGCGCGGCGGGCGCTTCAGGAACGCGAGCTGCGAGAAGCCGCTCGTGCGCTCGCCGGGCCGCGCCGGAAAGCGCGTGTTCGGAATCGGCTGCGATTCCGTGACGAGATACGCGGCCATGTGCGGGACGATCGCGCGCACCGCGTCGTCGAACTTCTGGCGGAACATCGGGTTCGCGCTGTCGATCCACACCGCGACGATACCGTCGATGCCCGGGTGCGTGTTGGTCTGCTTCAGGCCGGCGGCCGGCGCGACATCGGCGTCGGCAACGTTGACCTGCACGCCGTGCGCGCCTAGCGACAGCAGCTTGTCGGCGAGCTGCGCGCGCACGCTGCGGCTCCATTGTTCGGGCGCGGCCTGCGCATCGCGCCACAACACATAAATGACTTTCTCCATTGCTCCGGCTCCAAAGGGGATGACGAGGTCGGCGGCGCTGCCGCCGGGTTTCAGGAAGCGTTGACGGCCGGATCGGTCGCACCGGCCGCGTCGTGCGCGCCCGGTGCGAAGCGGTTGGCGGTCAGCGTGAACGACGGCGGAATCGGCGACGTGACGGTTTCGAACAGGCGCTCGTGACGCGTCGCGTGAATACGCCACACGCCGTCGTGCTTCACGTACTGGTCGTCGTAGAACGCGGTGCCGTGAATCAGGTAGTTGTCCTCTAGATTGATCGAATGATCCTCGAGAAACCACACGCCGCACGCATGATCGGCGGACACCAGCGTGAGCTCGGGGTGGTGGCCGTGATGCATCGTCAGGAAGGTCGGCTTGCCGAGCAGTTCGCGCAGGCTGGACACGAATGCGTCGCGGCCGTCGTACGCATAGCGGCCGCCGTACAGGCGCGCCTCGCAGTCCTCGGTCAGGCATTGCGCGAGCAGCGACCAGTCGTGTGTATCGACCGCGCGGAAATACCGGTACTTCAGCTGGCGGATCTGCTCGTACTCGTGGAGCGTGCGGGTCGTCTCGTCCATCGCCGTGTCTCGTGGTGGTGTCATCGGATGGTAGGAATGAAGCCGCCTGCGTCACATCGTCTGTTCGGACGAACGCCGCGGGAGCTGCGTTCAAGTTCGCCGATACGCGGCATCGGGGTTCATCCAAACAGGTGATGGCCGGCCTCCCGTGCGCCTGTAACGTGGCGTCGACGCGGCTTCGATCCGCGCACACGAGACCAAGGAGACGGCATGACCCCGATCGAACGAATGGAAGCGCGCGTGCGCAGGCTGGAGGACGCCGACGCGATCCGCCGCCTGAAGGCGCGCTACTTCACGTGCTGCGACCGGAAGGATCCGCAAGGGATGCGCGACTGCTTCGCGCCCGGCGCGGTGCACATCGACTACGGCCGAATCGGCACGTTCGACCACCGCGATGCGCTCGTCGACGTGTTCGAGCGGCTCGGCTGCCATCCGCACATCGTCGAGATGCACCACGGCGTGAATCCCGACATCACCGTGCTCGACGACACGCATGCGCGCGGCACGTGGGGCCTGCATTACCAGATGCTAGACACCAACGCGCGCACGCTCACGCAGCTCGGCGCGACCTACGACGACGAATACCGGAAGGTCGACGGCGAATGGAAGATCGCGGCCACCCGCTGCGTCGTCACGTCGACGTTGTCCGCCCGCTACGACGGCGATGCGCCGGGCGTGCTGTTCGCCGGCGCGCAGCCGCCTGCTGCGTGACGACGCGCACGACCCACTCAGGTTGAAAACATTCCCCAGGAGACATCGAAGATGGCACAGAACAACGAGGCGCCCGTCGCCGTCGTGACGGGCGCGTCGCGCGGTGCCGGCAAAGGCATCGCGCGCGCGCTCGGCGCGGCCGGCATGACGGTCTATGTGACGGGGCGCTCGCAGAACGAAGGCGACGCGCCGCTGCCCGGCACGATCCACGAAACCGCGCGCGAAATCGACGCGCTCGGCGGCCGCGGGATCGCCGTCGCGTGCGACCACGCGGACGACGCACAAGTGAAGGCGCTGTTCGAGCGCGTCGAACGCGACAGCGGGCGACTCGACATCCTCGTCAACAACGCGACCTATCTGCACGACCAGCTAATCCTGCCAGGCCCGTTCTGGGAGAAGTCGCTCGACCTCGTGAACATCCTCGACGTCGGGCTGCGCTCGGCGTACGTCGCGAGCTGGCACGCCGCGCCGCTGATGGCGAAGCGCCGCAGCGGGCTGATCGCGTTCACGTCGTCGTTCGGCGCGAGCTGCTACATGCACGGCGCCGCGTACGGCGCGCAGAAGTCCGGCGTCGACAAGTTCGCGAAGGACATGGCCGTCGACCTGAAACCGTTCGACGTCGCGGCCGTGTCGATCTGGATGGGGCCGCTGCGAACCGAGCGCACGACGCGCGTGTGGGACGAGCATCCGGACCTCTACAAGGAGTTCTCGCTCGTCGCCGAAAGCCCGGAATTCACCGGTCGCGTGATCCATGCGATCCACGCCGATCCGCAGCGCATGGCGTTGTCGGGGCAGGTGCTGGTCGGCGCGGAAGCCGCGCTGCAGTATGGCATCGCGGATCTCGACGGCAAGCAGCCGCCGTCGTATCGCGAACTGCTTGGCGGGCCCGTGCAGGCTCATCCGGCGATCGTCGCTTAAAGGAGCGCACATGGGCATCCTCGAAGGCAAGGTCGCGCTCGTGACGGGCGCGGGGCAGGGCGTCGGGCAAGGCATTGCGCTCGCGCTCGCGGGCGAAGGCGCGCAGGTGGCCGTGGTCGGCCGCACGCGCGACAAGCTGGTCGCGACTTGCGATGCGATCCGCGCGCGCGGCGGTATCGCGGAGCCGTTCGTGTGCGACGTGATGGACGCCGCGCAGATCGCGCGGTGCGTCGATGCGGTCGTCGAGCGGTTTCGCGGCGTGCAGATCCTGATCAACAACGCGCAGGTCGTGCCGCTCGGCCGCCTGCTCGACGTGACCGACACGGATTTTCTCGCGGGCCTCGAGTCGGGGCCGATCGCGACGCTGCGAATGATGCGCGCGTGCCATCCGCATCTGAAGGGGGAGGGCGTGATCGTCAATTTCGCGTCGTCGGCCGCGGTGCGCTGGGACGCGTCGGGCTATGGGGCCTACGCGGCGACCAAGGAAGCGATTCGCGCGCTCACGCGTGCTGCCGCGTGCGAATGGGGCGCCGACGGCATTCGCGTAAACGCGGTCGCGCCGCACGCGCTGTCGCCGGGGCTGAAGGGCTGGATCGACGCGAACCCGGACGAAGCGGCGGCGTTCTTTCGCACGATCCCGCTCGGCCGCGTGGGCGACTGCGAGCAGGACATCGGGCGCGCGATCGTGTTTCTCGCGAGCCGCGACGCCGCGTACCTGACGGGCGCCACGCTGCCGCTCGACGGCGGGCAGGCGTATTGGGGCTGACGGCGAACGCGACGCACATCAAGGGCCGGCACCGATGCACGTGGCAGCGCGTCGCGGCCGGCAAACCGGAATCGGAAAGCATCGAGGAGAAAACGACATGGGTCGACTGGAAGGGAAGGTGGCGATCGTCACGGGCGGCGCGCGCGGGATGGGCGCCGCGACATGCAGGCTGTTCGTCGCGGAGGGCGCGCGCGTCGTGATCGGCGACGTGCTCGACGCGGAAGGCGAGGCGCTCGCGCGCGAACTCGGCGACGCGGCACGCTTCATGCGCCTCGACGTGAGCGACGAACAGAACTGGGCGCGCGTCGTCGATGCGACCGTCGAGCAGTTCGGCCGTATCGACGTGCTCGTGAACAACGCGGCCGTGCTGATGTTCGGTGCGATCACCGAATTGTCGAAACGTGATTTCGAGCGCGCGGTATCGATCAATCTCGTCGGCACGTTCGTCGGCATCCGCACGATCGCGCCGCGCATGATCGCGCAGAAGAGCGGATCGATCGTCAACATCTCGTCGGTGGACGGGCTGCGCGGCGTCAACGCGCTGGCCGCCTACGTATCGAGCAAATGGGGCGTGCGCGGGTTGACGAAGGTGGCGGCGCTCGAACTCGGCCACCAGGGCGTGCGCGTGAATTCGATTCATCCCGGTGGCGTCAACACCGCGATGTCGAACCCGACCGGCGCGCCGCTCGACGAGATCAACAAGCACTACACGCACGTGCCGCTGCAGCGCGTCGGCTTGCCTGACGAAATTGCGCGTGCGACGCTGTTTCTCGCGAGCGACGAAGCGTCGTACTGCAACGGCGCCGAACTGTCCGTCGACGGCGGGATGGCGGCAGGCGCGTATTACCCCGGATTGCCGGGCGCGCCGTTTTGAGCGGTAGCGTACACAACGCATGCGCGATGGATGTTTGTGTACGCAACCTAATTCAGGGTTTGCCTGAGTAGCGAAAACGCGAATCTGCGCCGCGACATGTTCGCGTGCATCGCATGCGAGCATGTCGCGCGATTTTTCCGTTTTCGCGAAACCCTTGCAGGACGGATGTTCCAGCCGTTTCGTCCCCAAAGCTCACGCGTCGGCGCAGTAAAAAGGACATGCCGGCAAGCGGCATGCCGGCGCGTCGTCACAGTTGTTTCTTGTTGCAACGCAACGCCCGCCCAATAACGGCGATGGTATGCTGGCCGGCATGGAGTTGTACGGCAGGTTGCTTGCATGGCGAAACTCGCGTTCGCACGCTCATACGAGACATCACATTCTCTCGCCCGCATCGCGGCATCGACACGCGCTCCGCTCGCGTGTGCCGCCTTGCGCGTCGCTGCATCCTGCGCTCCGACCGCATTCCCCATCTCGCGGGCTCGTCCCGCATCCCCCATCCCCGCCCAATAGTCTGGAGACATTCCCATGTCGCAAAACAACCTGGCCAAAGCGACGCACGGCCCGCTGATCGCTCCCCCGGCATTCGTCAAGCATCGCAAACTGATCGACTGGGTGTCGCGTATCGCGGCGCTCACGGAGCCCGATCGCGTCGTCTGGTGCGACGGCTCGCAGGAAGAAAACGACGCGCTGTGCCAGGCGATGGTCGACCAGGGCACGCTCAAGCGCCTGAACCCGGCGAAGCGCCCGAACTCGTATCTCGCGCAGTCCGATCCGTCCGACGTCGCGCGCGTCGAGGACCGCACCTTCATCTGCACCGAATCGCCCGACGACGTCGGCCCGACCAACAACTGGATCGCGCCGGAAGAAATGCGCGAGACGCTGAACGGTCTGTTCCGCGGGTCGATGCGCGGCCGCACGCTGTACGTCGTGCCGTTCTCGATGGGCCCGCTCGGCTCGCCGATCGCGCACGTCGGCGTCGAGCTTTCCGACAGCCCGTACGTGGCCGCGAACATGCGGATCATGACGCGCATGGGCCGCGACGTCTATGACGTGCTCGGCGAGGACGGCGAATTCGTGCCGTGCGTGCACAGCGTCGGCCATCCGCTCGAAGCAGGCCAGAAGGACGTGCCGTGGCCGTGCAACCCGGTCAAGTACATCGTGCATTTCCCCGACACACGCGAGATCTGGAGCTTCGGCTCGGGCTACGGCGGCAACGCACTGCTCGGCAAGAAGTGTTTCGCGCTGCGCATCGCGTCGACGATGGGCCGCGACCAGGGCTGGCTCGCCGAACACATGCTGATCCTCGGCGTGACGTCGCCGGCCGGCAAGAAGTATCACGTCGCGGCGGCGTTCCCGTCCGCGTGCGGCAAGACCAACTTCGCGATGCTGATCCCGCCGCGGGGTTTCGACGGCTGGAAGGTCACGACGATCGGCGACGACATCGCATGGCTGAAGCCGGGCCGCGACGGGCGCCTGTATGCGATCAACCCGGAAGCCGGCTTCTTCGGCGTCGCGCCGGGCACGGGCGTGAAAACCAACCCGAACGCGATCTCGACGCTGAAGGAAAACGTGATCTTCACGAACGTCGCGCTGACGGAAGACGGCGACGTGTGGTGGGAAGGCCTGACCGACACGCCGCCCGCGACGCTGACCGACTGGCAGGGCAACCCGTGGACGCCGGAGATCGGAAAGGAAACCGGCCGCAAGGCCGCGCACCCGAACTCGCGCTTCACGGCACCGGCATCGCAATGCCCGTCGATCGACGCGGACTGGGAAGACCCGGCCGGCGTGCCGATCGACGCGTTCATCTTCGGCGGCCGGCGCTCGACGACCGTGCCGCTCGTGACCGAGGCGCGCGACTGGATCGAAGGCGTGTACATGGCCGCGACGATGGGCTCGGAGACGACCGCCGCGGCAGCCGGCCAGCAGGGCGTCGTGCGCCGCGACCCGTTCGCGATGCTGCCGTTCTGCGGCTACAACATGAGCGATTATTTCGCGCACTGGCTGAAGATCGGCAAGCAGATCGAAGGCGCCGGCGCGACGCTGCCGAAGATCTACTGCGTGAACTGGTTCCGCAAGGATGCGAACGGCAAGTTCGTGTGGCCGGGCTTCGGCGAGAACATGCGCGTGCTGAAGTGGATGCTCGATCGCCTCGAGGGCAACGGCGGCGGCGGCGAACATGCGTTCGGCGTGTCGCCGGCCTATGACGACCTGCACTGGAACGGGCTCGACTTCACGCGCGAGCAGTTCGAGGCTGTGACGTCGATGAACGCCGACGAATGGCGCGAGGAGCTGAAGCTGCATGCGGCGCTGTTCGACACGCTGAAGCTGCGTTTGCCCACCGAGCTGACCGACACGATGAAGAAGATCGAACAGCGCATCGGCGGCTGACGATCCGAATCGAAGTAACGAAGTAACGACGTGGTGGCATGAACGTCCCGCCGCCGGCATGCATCGCCGGCGGCGGGACGTTTTTGTTTCTGCTTCGTTTCAGCGTGGCGCGTGTTGCACGGGCAGTGCGCTCACGCGCCGCATTGCGCGACCACTTCGTTCACCGCGCGCTGTACGTCGCCGCGCCGGTAGCGCAGCAGCGCGATATCGGCCGGATCGGGTTCGTACGACACGACGTTGCCGCGCCCCGTATAGATCGCCATATCGGGCAGCAGCGGATGCTCCTGGTCGAGCGACGGCACCGGCTGCGGATTGCCTGCCGCGCGGAAGAAGGCCGCGAAATAGTCGGCGAAGCTCAGGTTCTCGTCGCCGACGAGATAGGCCTTGCCGGATGCGCCGCGTTGCAGCGCGCCCCAGATCGCTTCCGACAGCGACTGCGTCGAGATGAAGTTGCTGCCGCCGGCCGGCCCGTACACCGGCAGGCCGGCGAGCTTGCCCTGCGCATAGCCCGTGTACGCGGCGAACATCTCGTTGCGCAGCCCCGGCACCGACCCGACGACGAACGGCGCATTGACGCTGCACACCGCGAACGACGGCGACGCGAGCGCGCGCACACGTTCGTCCGCGAGATGGCGCGAGCGCACGTACGGCACCGTGTCGACGAGTGCCGGCGCGACCTGCGGATAGAAGCTGCCGACCAGCACCGCGCGCTTCACGCCCGCGTCGCGCGCGAACGCGAAGAAGCGCGGTACCGCGTCGACGTTCGCGCGTTCCCAGTGCGCGGCTTCGTCGGTGCCGGGCGGCAGGTGGCGAATGTCGTTGCCTGCCGCGAACACGACCGCGTCGAACGGCGCGAGATCGTCACGCGTGAAGTTGCCGGCCACGTAGTCGCGCAACAGCACGTCGAATTGCGCGAGCGCGCTGCCAGGCGCGGGCGGCTTGCGGGCGGCGAGCGTCACGTCGTTGCCTTGCGCGCGCAGATGCAGCGCGGCGTGGCCGCCGATGAGGCCGGTGCCGCCGATGATCAGGATGTTCATGGTGTCTCCGAGGGCGGCGCAGGCGCGCCGCATGAATTGAACCGACGATTGAACGGATGAAGCCGTACGGAAGTGCGCTCAGAAGTTGAAGCCGTTGCCCGTGACGACCGGCATGTTGGTCCAGAAACCGTTCGGGTCGCGGTACCAGCCGGCCGCCGCGAGCGCGCCGCCGTCCACGTGCAGCGTCGTGCCGGTGACCCACGCGGCGAGCGGGCTCGCGAGGAACAGTGCGGCGCCCGCGATGTCGCCGGCGGCACCGAAGCGCCCGAGCGGAATCCAGCGCGGGATGTGCGCGCGATGCTCCGCCGCGACCATCGCGCTCACGGGCACCTGCGGCGTCTCGGTGGTCTCCGGCGCGATCTGGTTCACGCGAATGCCGGCCGGCCCGAGTTCGAGCGCGAGGCTTTTCGTGAAACCGGTCAGTGCGGTCTTGAACGACGCATAGACCGTACAGTTCGGAATCGCGCGGAAGCCCTCGATCGACGACACGCCGACGATGCTGCTGCCGGCGCCGCGCTTGCGCAGCAACGGCAGCATCGCCTGCGTGACGACGAACACCTGGCGCAGGTTCACGTCGAACAGCCGCGCGATGTCGTCGTCGGTATGATCGTCGAACGGTTTCGCGATCTGCAGGAAATCGCCGACGTTGTTGACGAGCACGTCGAGGCCGCCGAAGCGCGCGTCGATCGTCTGCGCGAATGCGTCGACCTCGTCGCGGCGCGTGACGTCCACGACGCCGACGAGCGCGTCGACACCCGCGGCTTCGAGCGCCTGGCGCACGTCCTGCGCGCGAGCGGGGTCGAGCTCGGCCACCGCGACGCGCGCACCCGCCGCGCCGAATCCTTCCGCGCACGCGCGGCCGATGCCCGCGCCGCCGCCGGTGATCAGTACTGTCTTGCCGGTAAATGAAATCACCACAACACTCCTTCGAACGAAAAAGCCATGAGCCGCATCACAGTGACGAAACGAGTTGCGCGTTGTCGATCCGCAGCTCCGCGCCGTTCACGAAACGCGATTCGTCGGAGGCAAGGAACAGCACGAGATTCGCGACGTCCCGCGGATCGCACATGCGTGCCATCGGATCGCTGCCGATGCCGAGTGCGGTTGGATCGAGATCGGGCATCAGCGCCTGCGTCATCGGCGTCCAGATCCCGTCCGGATGGATCGAGTTGCAGCGGATCCGGTAGCCGCTGCGCTTGCAGTGCACGGCGACGCTGCGCGCGAGCGCCGTCACCGCGCCTTTCGACCCGGTGTACGCGCACATCATCGGCAGCCCGCCGAGCGCGGCGACCGACGACATCATCACGATCGATCCCGGCGTGTCGTTGCCTTTCATCGCGCCGATCGCGTACTTGCAGCCGAGGAAATAGCCGTCCGCGTTGACGCGCAGCACGCGCCGCCAGGTGTCGAGGCTCGTGTCCTCGATCGAGCCGACCGGGCAGATCGCCGCGTTGTTGACGAGTACGTCGAGGCGGCCGAAGCGGTCGAGCGTCGATGCGATCGCGTGCCGCCAGCCGTCCTCGTCGGCGATGTCCTGGCGCACGAACAGCGCGGTATCGCCGATTTCGCGCGCGAGCGCGCGGCCCGCATCCTCGTCGATGTCGGTGAGCACGACGCGCGCGCCCTCGGCGGCCAGCAACAGCGCATCGGCGCGGCCGACGCCACTCGCCGCGCCGGTGATCAGCACGACCTTGTTTGCGACTCGATTCATGTTGGGTTCGATTTCCTGCGACGTTGAAAGAAGGCGGGCGCTCATGCGGCGCCCGGCGCGCGGCCGGCCTTGACGGCGTCGAGCGCGGCCGCGCCGTAGATCTGCGCGATCGTGGCGTCGACGCGCGGGTTGGTGCGCAGCTCGTGGCCGCCGTCGACCGCGAAGCTCTGGCCGGTGACCCAACCCGACTCGGGGCCCGCGAGATAGCGCACCGCATGCGCGATTGCTTCCGGTTCGCCGAGCGTACCGAGCGGAATCTGTTCGAGGAAGCTGTCGACCAGCGCACGGTCGTCGAACATCGGGGCGGTGGCTTCGGAGCGCGTGAGGCCCGGTCGCACTGCGTTCACACGGATCTTCGCGCCGGCCAGCTCCTCGGCCGCACCGCGCACCAGCGCCTCGAGCGCGGCCTTCGCGGTGCAGTACGCGGTCAGCCAGCGGAAATTGATCTGCGCGGCGGTCGACGAGATGCAAACGATGGAGCCGCCGCCGCTGTCGGCGAGCCGCGGCGCGGCGTGACGGATCGCGGCGAACGCGCTGGACAGGTTCAGGTCGATTTCCGCGCGGAAGCTGTCGGCGTCGTGCATCAGCAGCGGGCGGAACCCGGCGCCGCCGACGGTCGGCACGACGATGTCGAGACGGCCGTCGAGCGCCCATGCGGTATCCAGCGCGGCCTGCAGGTCGGCGTCGTCGCAGGCGTCGCCGGCATGGATCGCGACGCGGCTGCCGGGCACTGCCTCGGCCAGATGCCGCTGCGTGCGTTCGAGCGCGTCGCGGCGGCGGCCCATCAGCACGACGGCCGCGCCATCGGCGGCGAGCGCGTGCGCGCAGGCCGCGCCGATGCCGCCGGCGCCGCCCGTGACGAGCGCGGTGCGGCCGGCGAGGGGGAGGGGCGAGCGCATCGTTCAGCCCTCCAGCGGCAGGTCTTGCGACCAGTCGACGTGCAGCGTGCGCGCGGCGAAGCGCCACGTGCCGCCGTCGAACACGCAGCGGTCGCGATAGCGCAGCCCCCAGTCGAGCTTGCGCTTCACGCCTTCGCGCACATAGACGTGGCACGCGACGCCGTAGGTCTCGACATCGGCTTCGCCGCCGTCGAGCGTGACGAGCTGGTTGTGCACGTGATGCTGGGTCGTCTCGTAGCGCTCGATCACGCTCATGCCGGCGACGATCGCGTCGCGGTCGTCGAAGCGGAAACCGGGGCCGTCGAGTTGCGCATCGGCGGTGAAGAGGGTGGCGAGGCGCGGCCAGTCGCGCCGATCGACGGCTTGCGCGTAACGGCACGCAAGTTCGTACAGCGCGTGGCGGGGATTCGAATCGGTCATGCGGTACTCCCGTGAGTGAACGGAAAGCGTTTGCGGCGCCGCGAGCGCGGACGCGGCGGCGTTGCGACGTTGACGCGCAGGTTCGCATCGGACCGATCGATGCTCATCATCCATACGGAGCAGGGTAAGGATCGGGGAAAACACCGGGGCCGACGGCGGCGCAACGTCCGATGCTGCGATGCAGCGACGGATGCACGGCATGCGGCCGACGGTGACGCGGCCGATCGCAACAAGCCGGGGCAGACGGTTTGCGGGTGTTTCAGTCGAACCGATCTCGCAGTAATGCTGCAGTGCGGTGCGCCGCATGAAGCGCGATTCGTGTTTGCCCCTAGTCGAAATGGACGATGGCTGGCGGGCCGGCGCTGGCTACCGTGCAGTCATCCGGCGCCGTCGCACGTGGTCAGTCGCCGGATACGAACCGCGATAGCGGCCAACCGGAGGGGACGACGATCATGAGACTGACGACTCGCAAGCTGTGCGTATTGGCGATAGGCACGTTCGCGGCCATGGTGGTGGCGCGATATGGTGCCGAGCAGGTCCCGTCGCCGCCGTATGCGGCCGGCATCCTGCAATGCCGCTCGGTCGACTCGAACGGCTTGCCGACGGGTTGCGTACCGATCGATCCGTCGCACTTCGGCTTCGCCGCGCTGCGCGGCATGTGACGCTGGCGCGGCCGTGCGCCGCGCCGATTCGATGTCGCCCGGAAGCCGTCGCGATGCGGCGGCGTCCTCGCGGACAGACCGGGTGGCGCACCGCGATACATGCGCCGCGGGTCGCCCATCCGGTTTCCCGTCGTCGTTCGAGTTTCCGCCCACGACACCCGGCGCGGCTCGCATGCGCGCTCTCGAGCGCTCGCATCGACAACGCGCCGACGTCCGTGTCGGGCTGCCTGCCCGGCGGTGCTTCGCCACGACCACCGCCTTTCACCCATTCCCTTCACGCAGAACCATTACGCGATGCCATCCGACTATTCCCTGACCCGCCCCCTGAACGTCCGCGACGTGCGTCGCTGGGACGCCGAACACGACGTCGTGATCATCGGCTTCGGCGCGGCCGGCGCGTGCGCGGCGATCGAAGCCGCGAGCGCCGGCGCCGACACGCTGATCGTCGAGCGCGCGTCGAGCTACGGCGGCACGAGCGCGCTGTCCGGCGGCGAGATCTACCTCGGCGGCAGTGGCGGCACGCCTGCGCAGCGGCAGGCCGGCTTCAGCGACGATACCGAGGACCTGTACCGCTACCTGATGCTCGCGGGCGGCCGAGACGCGGACGAGGCGAAGGTGCGTCTCTACGCGAACGAGAGCCTCGCGCATCACGACTGGCTCGTCGCGCAGGGCCTCACGTACAAGAACACGTTCATCGCCGAGCGGATCGTCGAACCGGAAACGGACGATTGCCTGATCTGGTCCGGCAGCGAGGAGGCCTGGCCGTTCAGCGAGGCCGCGAAGCCGTGCCCGCGCGGGCACACACCGCAATGGCCGGGCTGGGGCGGCGGGCAGATGCTGATGCGCGTGCTGGCCGGGCGCGTGCAGGCGCTCGGCGTGTCGACACGCTACGACACGCGCGCCCTGGCGCTGATCGTCGACGATGCCGGCGCGGTGCGCGGCGTCGTGCTGCGCGCGTACGGCGAGACGGCATGCGTGCGGGCGCGCCGCGCGGTGATCCTGTGCGCGGGCGGCTTCGCGATGAACCGCGACATGGTGCGCCGGCACGCGCCGCAGTTGCTGCGCTCGGACGAACCGATCGGCAGCCCGGGCGACGACGGCTCGGGCATCCTGCTCGGCCAGAGCGCGGGCGGGGCCGCGATCCACATGGACCAGGGTTTCGTCAGCCTGCCGTTCTACGCGCCCGAATCGCTGATCCGCGGGATCTTCGTGAACGCGCGCGGCCAGCGCTTCATCAACGAGGACGGCTATCACGGCCGCACCGGCCATCACGCGTTCCACCAGGCCGACGACCGGATCTACCTGCTGGTCGACCAGGCGACCTATCAGGAGCCGCCCGCGATCGCGCGGATCGGCATCGCGGCGGCGGGCGAGACATGGGAGGAAGTCGAACGCGACCTGCAGATGCCGGCCGGCACCCTGACGGCGACCGTCGACGTCTACAACCGCCACGCGGCCGAAGGCGTCGATCCGTTGTTCCACAAGGCGAAGAAGTGGCTGACGCCGCTGATCGAGCCGCCGTTCGTCGCGCTCGATTGCCGGATCGACTACGCGTTCTATCCGCATTTCACGCTGGGCGGGCTCGACACGCTGCCGACCGGGCAGGTGCTCGACGCCATGCGCGTGCCGGTGGCGGGCCTCTATGCGGCCGGCCGCACGAGCTGCGGGCTTCCGCGCTGGGGCGCCGGGTACAGTTCGGGGCTGTCGCTGGCCGATGCGACGTTCTTCGGCCGGCAGGCCGGCCGTCATGCCGCGCGTTCGGCGAGCGAGGCGCTGCGCAGCGTTGCGTAGCGTCGCCTGAACAGGAAAGCACGACGCCCCGGGCAACCGTGTTGCACCGGGGCGTCGTCGTTTCAGGCGGACGTCGGTGGAGCGTCGACAGGCCGTCAGCCGAGATCGAGCGCGTTCGTCAGGTCGCCCGGCGGCGTCGCGCCGCGCGACGCGAATGCCTTGTCGCGCGCGGCGACGCCGTCGAGCGGCGCGAGCCCGTGCACGCGGCTGATGAAGCGCAGGATCGAGTTCGTGTCGTACATCGTGTGGTCGACGTAACCCTTCTTCGCGAACGGCGAGATCACGAGCGCGGGAATCCGTGAGCCGGGGCCCCAGCGATCGCCGACCGGCGGCGCGACGTGATCCCACCAGCCGCCGTTCTCGTCGTGCGTCATCACGATCACGGTGTTCGCCCACTGCGGGCCGCGCCGGATGCGTTCGATCACGTTCGCGATGTGGCGATCGCCGGATTCGACGTCCGCATAGCCCGCGTGCATGTTCAGGTTGCCTTGCGGCTTGTAGAACGCGACGGCCGGCAGGCGGCCCGCGTCGATGTCGGCGATGAAGCGGTTGGTCGACGGCTCGTCGCCGAGGCCCGCGTCGCGCAGGTGCTTGCGGCGCGCGTCGGTGCCGGGCGCATAGTTCGCGAAGTAGTTGAACGGCTGATGGTGATACTGGAAATCCGGCACCGTGCCCGTGTCGCGGTGCTCAAGCGCGTATTGCCACGCGCCGCTGTACCACGCCCAGTCGACGTTCTTCTCCGACAGGCGGTCGCCGATCGTCGCATGGCCTTGCGGCGGGATCACGCGATGGTCGGCCGGATCCGCGTATGCCGCGTTGCCCGGATCGGCCGGCGGCACGTAGCTCGGCTGGTACGGCGGCGCCATCGTGTTCACGCCGTAGCCGTCGGGCGTCAGCGGGCCGTCGACCGCGAACTTCGGCGGGCCCTCGAGCGCGGACGCTGGCGAATCGGCGGCGAGCGTGAGCCGCGTGCCGGCCGGATCGTCGCCGTCGACCTTCGACAGCAGCTTCGCCGCGTGCGGATGCCGGTGTGCATCCGGATAGATCGGCGGCTGCGCGGAAATCAGGAACATGTGGTTCAGCCACGAACCGCCGAAGGCCGCCATGAAGAAGTTGTCGCACAGCGTGTATTGCCGTGCGAGATTCCACAGCCGCAGCGTGTCGGCCGAATTGCGGTAATGGCCCATCACGAGGCCGCCCGAATCGGCCCACGCGGCGAACTGGTTGTTGCGGCCGCCCGCGATCTGCATCTGGTTCTGGTAGAAGCGGTGCCACAGGTCACGCGTGATTACGCCATTGGGTAGCGGCTTGCCTTGCGCGTCGGCGATCCGGAACGGCGCGTTCGGCAGCTTGTCGATGTCGCGCTCGGCGATCGCGTAGCGCTTACCGTCCACTTCCTGCGCTTGCGGCACGAGTCCGCCCCAGATTTTCGGCAGCACCGGCAACGGCGTCTTGCCGTCGCGATCGAGCTGCTGCGCATGCTCGGGCCGCACCTCGCTCAGCGGGTAGCGCACACCGGGGAAGTCGCCATACAGGTTCGCGAAGCTGCGGTTTTCCGCATAGATCACGACGATGTGGCGCACCTGCCGGCGCAGCGCCTCGTCGAGCCGCAGGTCGGCGGCGGTGCGCGGCGCGCCGCCCGGCGTGGTCTCGCAGCCGCCGAGCGCGACGCCGGCGCCAAGCGCGGCGAGGCCGCCGAGCATGCGGCGGCGGTCGGGATCAACGGGAAGGTCGTCGGGGCGATCGGGGGTGTCGTTCACGTCGTGAGCTCCTCGGATGGGCGGTTGTCGTTCGATGCGCGGCGGCGGCGCGCGGCCTGCCGCGACGCGGGACGGGACGCAACGGCCGGCGTCGCGCCCGGGTGGGGCGGTGCCGGCTGTCACGGAAATGTCATGAACGCGACTATAACGTGGCCGCCCGCCTCGATGAAAGCTGTTTGTCGGACAATGCGCGACGCTTGCGCGCGAACTAGACTGGAATCACGGGCGGCGCGTTGCCGTGCGTCGTCCGCGCGAACGGCGCGTGGCGCGCCTTCGCGGTGTCATTCATGCGACGAAACGAGGCGAAGATGACGCGGATGCGTTCCGTATGCGCGTGGCTGCCGATGCCGCGTGCCGGCCCGGCGCGCGGGCACGCATAAGCGCGCGGCGGCGTGACCGGCCGACCCGATGCCATGGACAGGAAATTCGACTACGCAGGATTGCTGATCGCGGCGGGCTTCTTCGTGCTGTTCGCCGCGCAGTTGCTGATGCTGCGTCCGACGTCGACGCTGATCGCGTACAGCGATTTCCATCGGCTCGTCGCCGCGCGGCTCGTCGACGATCTCGAGATCGGATCGACGACGATCACGGGCACGCTGACGATGCCGCAGGCCGGCGCGATGCTGCCGGCGTCCGAAGTCGCGGCCCTGAAGTCGGAGGGTACGCCGCCGCGCTTCGCCACCAACCGCGTGACCGACCCGCAGTTGATCGACGCGCTGACCGCCGCCGGCGTCCGCTTCCACGGCGCGTCCGACACCGGCTGGATCGCGTCGCTCGCGTCGTGGCTGGTGCCGCTCGTCGCGTTCGTGTTCATCTGGAACCTGATGCTGCGCAAGCGCGGCGGGCTGCAGGATTTCACCGGGATGGGCAAGAGCCGCGCACGCGTCTACGTGCAGCAGGAAACCGGCATCACGTTCGACGACATCGCGGGCATCGACGAAGCGAAGGCCGAGCTGCAGCAGCTCGTCGCGTTCCTGCGCGATCCGGATCGCTACCAGCGGCTCGGCGGCAAGATTCCGAAGGGCGTGCTGGTTGTCGGCGCGCCCGGCACCGGCAAGACGTTGCTCGCGCGCGCGGTGGCGGGCGAGGCGGCCGTGCCGTTCTTCTCGATCAGCGGCTCGGCGTTCGTCGAGATGTTCGTCGGCGTCGGCGCGGCGCGCGTGCGCGACCTGTTCGAGCAGGCGCAGCAGAAGGCGCCGTGCATCGTGTTCGTCGACGAACTCGATGCGCTCGGCAAGGTGCGCGGGGTCGGCCCGATGTCGGGCAACGACGAGCGCGAGCAGACGCTCAACCAGTTGCTCGTCGAGATGGACGGCTTCCAGGCCGGCTCCGGCGTGATCATCATGGCCGCGACCAACCGGCCGGAGATTCTCGATCCCGCACTGCTGCGCCCGGGCCGCTTCGACCGTCACATCGCGATCGACCGGCCCGACGTGAACGGGCGCCGCCAGATCCTCGGCGTGCACGTGAAGCACGTGAAGCTCGCAGCCGACGTCGACCTCGGCGAACTCGCGTCGCGCACGCCGGGCTTCGTCGGCGCCGATCTCGCGAACGTCGTCAACGAGGCCGCGCTGCATGCGGCGGAACTCGGCAAGCCGGCGATCGGGATGGACGACTTCGACGAGGCGATCGATCGCGCGCTGACGGGCCTCGAGCGCAAGAGCCGCGTGATGAACGCGCAGGAGAAGCTGACGATCGCCTATCACGAGGCCGGCCATGCGCTCGTCGCGGAAAGCCGCGCGCATTGCGATCCGGTAAAGAAGGTGTCGATCATTCCGCGCGGCGTGGCCGCGCTCGGCTATACGCAGCAGGTGCCGACCGAGGATCGCTACGTCCTGCGCCGCAGCGAGCTGCTCGATCGGATCGACGCGCTGCTCGGCGGGCGTGTCGCGGAAGAACTCGTATTCGGCGACGTGTCGACGGGCGCGCAGAACGATCTCGAGCGCGCGACCGCGATGGCGCGCCACATGGTCATGCAGTACGGGATGAGCGAGCGGATCGGGCTGGTGAGCTTCGACGATGGCGATGCGCGCACCGGCATGCCGGGCGCATGGCATTCGGGCGAGGGGCGCTGCAGCGAGCACACCGCACGGATGATCGACGACGAGGTGCATACGCTGCTGACCGATGCGCACGCGCGCGTCGCGTCGACACTCGGAGAACGTCGCGATGCGCTCGAGCGGATCGCACGGCGGCTGCTTGCGTGCGAGGTGCTCGAACGCGATGCGTTGCAGGCGCTGATCGACGGGCGCGAGGCGCCTGGCGCCGTGCCATCCACGACCGATCTCGGGCCCGGCGCGGGCGCGAATGCGCCGGAGCAGGCGTCGGCGATCGAGCGCGATTTCGTCGCATACGGGCCGCCGCGCGAACCCGAACGCTGAAGCACGAGCCTGTCGCCGGCAGGACGTGGTGCGTCAGGACTCGGTTGCGGCGGCGACTTCCGCCGCTTCGGCGAGCGCGTCGAGAAAGCGCGTGCGCCACCAGTGCACGTCGGTCTTGCGCACGATCGCCATCAGCGCGTCGTGGCGCTGGCGGCGTTCGTCGAGCGGCATCGTGAGCGCGCGCTGGATCGCCTGCGCGGTGCCTTGCGTGTCGTACGGATTGACGAGCAGCGCGGGCTTCAACTGCTCGGCCGCGCCCGCGAAACGCGACAGCACGAGCACGCCCGGATCGGCCTCGTCCTGCGCGGCGAGAAACTCCTTCGCGACCAGGTTCATGCCATCGCGCAGCGGCGTGACGAGCGCGACGCGGCTCGCGCGGTAGAGGCCCGGCAAGCGCTTGCGCGCGACCGTGCGGTGGATGTAGCGCATCGGCATCCACTCGAGTTCGCCGTAATCGCCGTTGATCGCGCCGCACAGGCTGTCCATCTCGCGCCGCAGGTCGTCGTACGCGCCGAGATCCTCGCGGCTTGGTGCGGCGATCTGGATCAGCGTCGCGCGGTCGCGGTTCTCCGGATATTGTTCGAGCAACTGACGGAACGCGTGCACGCGCTGCGGCAGCCCCTTCGTGTAGTCGAGCCGGTCGACGCCGACGAGCAACTGGCGACGCGAATACTCGTCGCGCATCCGCTCGAACATGTCGATGCCGTCGCGGTTCTCCGCGAGCGCCGCGAATTCGTCGACGTTGATGCCGATCGGGAACGCACCGGCCGACAGCGTGCGGCCGAAAGCGTGCAGGCGGCCGTCCGGTAGCCGCGCGGCGCCGGCTTCCGCCTCGACGTAGTGCTCGAAGTGAAGGAGATCCGATTCGGTCTGGAAGCCGACGAGATCGTAGGCGAACAGCGAGCGCATCAGCCACTCGTGCTCCGGGATCGCGGCCATGATCGGCGGCGGCGGCATCGGAATGTGCAGGAAGAAGCCGATCGGATTCCTGCAGCCCGTCGCACGCAGTTCGGCGGCGAGCGGAATCAGCTGGTAATCGTGGACCCAGACGACGTCGTCGGGGCGCAGCAGCGTGCTCAGCTTGCGCGCGAACAACTGGTTCACACGCCGGTAGCCGTCCGCGAAGCGGCGGTCGAACTGCGCGAGATCGAGGCGGTAGTGGAACACTGGCCACAGCACGTTGTTCGAGTAGCCGAGGTAGTACGCGTCGTAATCCTGCGGATCGAGATCGATCGTCGCGAGCTGGATGCCGCCGACGTTCTGTATCTGCACGTCGTCGCCGTGCGCGGGGCGTTCACCGTCGCCGCGCAGCCTGCCGCTCCACCCGAACCAGACGCCGCCCGATTCCTGCAGGCTGTCTTTCACGGCCACGGCAAGCCCGCCTGCCGCGGCTTTACGGGGATCTGCAATGCGATTGGATACGACGACAAGTCGGCTCACCAGCTCTCCTGCGAATGGTTGGGGAAGGTTCGTGCGGCCAGGGCGCGAGGCGGACGCCGCCATCGACGCGTGGCGCGATGGGGCCGCGATACGAGCGGACGGGAATCAGGGAACGCGATTCGCCGTTCGAACGTGGAGTGCTTTTTTAGGATACTCGTCATTCGGATGATTTAAAAGTGCATGACCGCGATCGGCGAATTCGCAGGCGGTTCAACACTTGCCGTTTCGCGTGCAGGGCGGGCGGGACCGGAAATTGCGCTGCAGCGTGTGCAACGGGAGGCGGCGATCCTGGAGAAAGGGGATCGTGGACGTACGCGCCCGATCGTATTCCGTGTCGATCGAAATTGCTTCGATCGATCGCGATGTGCGTGGTCGACGCGCGCGAGGATGCGTGCCGCGGAGACATGGAGCGTGCCGCGCGACGCCCGGCGTTTCAGGTTCGCACGAGCGTGACGACCGTCGCACGCAGGCGGTGGCGATGCGCAGCCGGGCCGTGTTCCGTGCGACGCGTTACGCGTGACACGCGTGACACGTTATGCGGCAGCAGCCTGCCAGTGCGACGCGCTGTCGTCTGCTTGCGCACGCGCGTGTGCCGACGCTGCATGTTCGCCGGCCGGCATCCGGAACGCGGACACCGTCTCCGACAGATCGCGGCCCTGCGCCTCGAGCGATTTCGACGCGGCCGCGGCCTGTTCGACGAGTGCCGCGTTCTGCTGCGTCGTCTCGTCCATCTGCGTGATCGTCAGGTTCACCTGGTCGATGCCGCGGCTCTGTTCGGCCGATGCGGCCGCGATTTCACCCATGATGTCGGTGACGCGCGCGACGGCTCGCGTCACGTCCGACATCGTCTTGCCGGCTTCGCCCGCGAGCGCCGAGCCGTCCTGGATCGTCTGTACCGATGCCGAGATCAGCTCCTTGATTTCCTTCGCAGCGGTGGACGAACGTTGCGCGAGGCTGCGCACCTCGCTCGCGACGACCGCGAAGCCGCGGCCCTGTTCGCCCGCGCGTGCCGCCTCGACGGCCGCGTTCAGCGCGAGGATGTTGGTCTGGAATGCGATGCCTTCGATGATCCCGGTGATGTCCGCAATTTTCGAGGAGCTGTTGCCGATCTCCGTCATCGTATCGACCACGCGGCCGACCACCGCGCTGCCGCGCAGCGCGACGTCCGACGCGTTCGCGGCGAGCGTGCTCGCCTGCTGCGCGTTCTCCGCGTTCAGGCGCACCGTCGACGTGAATTGCTCCATCGTCGCGGCGGTCTCCTGCAGCGATGCGGCCTGTTCCTCGGTGCGCTGGCTCAGGTCGAGATTGCCCGATGCGATTTCGCCTACCGCATGCGCGATGCTGTTCGACGAATCGCGCACGCGACCGACGATGTCGATCAGCCGCGCATTCATCGTGCGCAGCGCGTCGAGCAGGTCGCGCGTCTCGTCGTTGCCGCTCACGCTGATACGGCTGCCAAGATCGCCATTGGCCACCGTGCGCGCGACGTCGACTGCCGCGACGATCGGTGCGGTGATCCTGCGCGTCAGCCACAGGCCGCCGCCAAGCGCCACCGCGATCGCGATTGCGCAGATGGCCAGCAGCAAGTTGCGCTCGATCGCGTAGCGATCCGAGAATGCCTGCGCGATCGCGACTTCACGCTCGTGCGTATAGGTTGCGTACGCATCGGTCGCGCGAACCAGTTGCGCAAGCAACGGACGGCAGCGATTGTCGATATCGGCGGTCGCCTCGTCCTTCTTGCCGGCCTGCGCGAGCCCGACGATATTCAGCGCGACGGGCCCATAGCTCGCTTCGACGCGCACGATCTCGGCGACCAGTTCGCGCGCGCGGTCGGTCGTGTCGGTCGCATTCGCCATCAGGTCCTTCAGCTTCGCGAGACGGTCCTGCACGTCCTTGTGCGCCTGCTGCACTTCGGCCAGTTCGAGCTGGATGTCGGACGGCGTGGTCACGAGCACCAGATTGCGCGCGGCGATCGCGCGCCGGTCGACCGCCGTACGGATTTGCGCGGACAGGTTTGCGCGCGCATTGACGCCGTTCATGTACCGGGAAAACTCGTCGTTCGTATCGGACAGCGCTTTCAGCGCCATGCCCGACACGGCCACGACGACCACGGCGAGCAAACCGAAGCCGCCAAGCAGTTTTGCCTTGATCGTTATTCTGGCGATTTTCACGATGTGCCTCTGTGCGAGTGGTTGACGATGGGAATTTGTTGTTCGACCGCGTGCAGGCCCGTGCCGTCATTAACGGGAATGCCGGATATTTCTTTACCCATCGAAAACCCTGATATTTATTATTTTTTCATTGGAAACCCCGCCGGTTGGGCTTTCTCGATCCGGAGAAAGGCTCATGAATCGCCAATGATCGTCGCGTTCATACGCGGACATGAAAATCGACTTTTTACCGAAAGTTAATACGTTCTGGTCGGTTTCTCAAATCGCCAGATTGGTATGTTCCTTGATTTGCGGGTGAATCGCGCATTTACGTTCGGACGCTCGGGAACGCCCGATTTGGCCCTGTAAAAGAGGCTAAGAATGCGCGCCCGTTCGACCCGGCCCGCGGCCGGCGCCGCGGGCCGTCCGGCGATCAGAACGTCGTGCGCAGGCCGGCCATCATGCTGCGGCCGCCTTGCGGCGCGAAGCCGCGCACGACCGAGGTCGCATAGCGGATCTCCTGGTTCGTCAGGTTGTCGCCGCGCAGGTACGCGAGCCAGTGCGTCGCGCCGACACGGAACTTGTACGTGAGCATCACGCCGAGCGACGTGTAGCCGTCGGTCGGAACGTCGTTGTCGGGCACGCGGTGCTGCGACCACGCGTGCGTGACCTGCGCGCGCGCGCCGAACGGGCCGTAGCCATAGTCGGCCGCGAGCGTCGCGCGCAGCGGCGCGATGCGCGGCAGCGGCTGGCCGGTGTCGACGTTGCGTGCATGCGTGTAATCGGCGGTCAGTTCCAGGTCGACCGTGTGACCGCGCCGCGAGAACGCGCGCCACTTGCCGTCGAGTTCGATGCCGTAGAACTCGGCGCGCACGCCGCGATAGATGGCTTCGTCGAGCGTATCGCCGGCGCCGGGCGCGACCGGTTCGCCGTCGTCGTTCACGATGCGGCCCGTGTTGTACTCGGTCAGGTAGTTGGAAAAGCGGTTGTAGAACACGCCGACGCTGCCGCGGTTCGGGCCGCTCGCATAGCGTAGCGACAGGTCGGTCGACACGGCCTTTTCCTTCGACGCGTTCGGGTTGCCGATCAGGAACTGGCCGGTCGCGTCGTGCGGGCCGTTCGAGTACAACTCGTAGAAGGTCGGCGCGCGTTCGGTGTACGCGACGTTCGCCGCGACCGACCACACGGGCGTCAGCGAGAACAGCGCGCCGGCCGATACGCTGCCGGCATTGAAGTCGCGCGGCTGCGCGACCGCGAATTTCTCGATGCCGGCCGGATCGGGATCGATCTTCACGTGCTCGAAGCGCCCGCCGAGGCTCAGCTTCAGCGCGGGGGCGACCTGCCATTCCTCGAGACCGAACAGCGCGACGCTGTTCGTTCGCGTGGACGGCACGAGCATTTCGTCGCCGAGCGCCGAGAACGTGTTCTGGCCGAACTGAACACCGATCGCGCCTTCGAACGGGCCGATCCTGCGATGCCGCGCCTCGATGCGCGCCTCGTAGCCGCGGTTGCGGAAGGTGGTGGCCGTCTCGCCGTTGTCGACTTCCTTGTGGCGATAGTCGGTGTACGCGAAGTCGAACTTCAGCGTCGTGAACGGGCCGCTCAGGTTGCGCACCTCGGACGCGAGCGCGAGGCGCTCCTGACGCATCCGCAAGCGCACGTCGTCCTCGGCGACGGAGCCGTAGTTCGACTCGTAGCCGCTGTACGACAGGCCCGCGAAGCCATCGGCCCACGTGTACGACGCGCCGAGCGCGCCGCCATGCACGCGGCCGTCGCTGTTCGGCACGTTGCCGTACGGTTGCGGCGTGTCGGGGCCGTCGATCGCCCGTTGCTGGCTGCTGCGCGCGTAGCCGGGAATCCGCAGCTTGCTCGTTTCCCGGTCGAATGCGTCGACATGGAACGCAAAGCGGCCGTTGCCGCCTTCGACCTGCGCGGCGCCCGCGCGCACCGAATTGGCGCCACCGTAGCGCGCGTCGAGCGCGCCCGTCACGCCTTCGATCGCCTCTCGCGGAATCCGGTTGTCGATCGTGTTGACGACCCCGCCGACCGCGTTGCCGCCGTACAGCAGCGCGGCCGGCCCACGCACGATCTCGACGCGCTCGATCGACAGCGGATCCTGCGGCACCGCGTGGTCGTACGACAGCGACGACGCGTCGTAGGCGGCGACGCCATTCTGCAGCAGGCGGATCCGGTCGCCGTCCATCCCGCGGATGATCGGGCGGCCGACCATCGGCCCGTAGGTGGTGGTCGATATGCCGGGCAGGCCGTCGAGCGTTTCGCCGAGCGAATCGGCCTGGCGGCGCGTCAGCGCGTCGCCGGACAGTTGCACGGTCGGCGAGATCAGCTCGGTGTCGCCGAGCGGGTTCGCGGTCACGAAAATCGGCGCGAGCGGCGTGGTGTGCGTCGGCGTCGACGAGGCGGGCGTATCGGCCTGTGCGTGCGCGACGGCGGCGAACAGCATCAGCGAAACGGGCGGAAGCGGGCGAAGCGGTAGACGAGGGAGGTCGCGCATGGTCGGTGAATCGGTTGGAATGGGTTGGAATCGGATCGGGAAACGAGACATGCGGGTCACCACTTGATACGATATATTGTTGCGTCCGCGACGCGCAGTGACCCGTTTGGATATGACTCGGCGTAACCCGGCCACCCGGGCGGAACGGCTTCAGATGGACGAGTTCGCGAAATGATATGTTATATCATTACAAATTCCAAGCGAAACGGCGGTAGCCCACAGGGTCTCCGACAACCTGCCGAAATGGCCGAGAACGCGGCGGCGGGACGTTCAAACCGGCACCGGGACCGGCGGCGCGAGCGACCATGTCTCGCGATGAATGCGCCGCCGGCGCGCACGATTTCTGCCCCGTTGATGCGCATCAATGCGTTCCGGTTTCGAGCCCGGATACTGGCGCGGTCATCGACCAGACAGGAGCGACGCATGACTCAAACCATGAAAGCGGCGGTGGTGCACGCGTTCGGCGAACCGTTGCGCATCGAGGAAGTGCCGATCCCGACGCCGGGCCCTGGCCAGATCCTCGTCAACATCAAGGCGACGGGTGTCTGCCATACGGACCTGCACGCAGCCGACGGCGACTGGCCCGTGAAGCCGACGCTGCCGTTCATTCCCGGACACGAAGGCGTGGGCGTCGTCGCGGCGGTCGGCGCGGGCGTCACGCACGTGCGCGAGGGCGACCGCGTCGGCGTGCCGTGGCTCTACACGGCGTGCGGCCACTGCGAGTACTGCCACACCGGCTGGGAAACCCTTTGCCACGGGCAGCAGAACACCGGCTATTCGGTGAACGGCAGCTACGCGGAATACGTGCTGGCCGATCCCGACTACGTCGGCCATCTGCCCGCGCAGGTCGCGTTCGACGAGATCGCGCCGATCCTGTGCGCGGGCGTAACCGTCTACAAGGGGATTCGCGTCACCGACACGCGTCCGGGCCAGTGGATCGCGATTTCGGGTATCGGCGGGCTCGGCCACGTGGCCGTGCAATACGCGCGCGCGATGGGCCTGCACGTCGCGGCGATCGACGTGTCTCCGGCCAAGCTCGAACTCGCTCGCCAGCTTGGCGCACAACTGACGATCGATGCGTCGACCGACGATCCGGCGAAGGTCATCCAGAAGGAGATCGGCGGGGCGCATGGCGTGCTGGTCACGGCCGTGTCGCGCAGTGCGTTCGCGCAGGCGCTCGGGATGGTGCGGCGTGGCGGCACGGTGGCGCTCAACGGCTTGCCGCCCGGCGATTTCCCGTTGCCGATCTTCTCGACCGTGCTGAACGGCATCACGGTGCGCGGCTCGATCGTCGGCACGCGTCGCGATCTGCAGGAATCACTCGATTTCGCGGCGGACGGGCTGGTGCGCGCGCATATCCATCGTGACCGACTCGGCAACATCAACGACATATTCGCGCGGCTGCGCGAAGGGAAGGTCGACGGCCGCATCGTGCTGACCGACATGCATTGACGCGCATTCGGGCACGCTGCCGCGACGCGAGGGGCGTCGCGGCAGCGCTGCGCTCACGCGTGCATCACGGCGTGAAGAACACGTCGGTGCGGTTCGTCAGGTTGCCCGCGTTGGTCTGGACGAAGAACGGATGGAACGACGACGACGGCAGCACGTCGAGCCCCTGGTAATCGCCGATGAAGAAGCCTTCCGCGTTCGGCGCGAGCTTCATGTCGAACGGGCCGCCGACGCGCCGCTCGTCGGCGAACGTGGTGCCGCCGTCGTGCGAGATCTTGCGCCAGAACCCGGTCGGCAGCGTCGTCGTGTTGCCGGCCTGCAGGTCGCGGAAGTCGTAGTAGGTGACCATCGCCGAGCCGGCATTGTCGACGCGCACCGACGGATTGAACGCGGCACGCCCGGTCGGCGTGTTCACTTGCAGCGGCGCGCTCCAGCTCGCGCCGCCGTCCTTCGACGTCGACAGCGCGATCTCGTCGTAGTTGCCGCCGTTGAAGCGGCTGTCCTGCCAGACGACGTACAGTTGCCCGGATGCCGGATCGATCGCGGGCTCCGGAATGATGTCGCCGGTGCGTACCGGTTCGCCGGTGTTCGGATCGGTCACGCCGACCGTCTGCAGCCCGGCGATCACCTGCGGCTTCGTCCAGGTCGCGCCGTCGTCGGTCGACTTGATGAACGCGACCTTGCCGGCCGCCTTGCTGAACGGCGGCTGGATCAGGTCGAAGAAGTCGTAGAGCGTACCGGTCTTCGGGTCGACGACGATCTGGTTGCCGATCGTCTGCTGACGCGACGGCACGTTGACGATGACCTTCGCTCTGCTCCACGTCTTGCCGCCGTCGACCGTCTTCGAGAAGAATGTCGGCCCGCGATATGCCTGCGTGTGCAGGTTCGCATACGGGTTGCCGTTCGGCAGTTCGAGGCGGTCCCACACCGCGTAGGCCGTGCCGGCCTTCACCGGGCTCGCCGTGACCGATTCCTTGTCGTTGAAGAACTGCGTCGTCGGTTCGTCGTTCGCGATCAGCACGGCCGGGCTGCTCCACGTCTGTCCGCCGTCGGTCGACACCGAGGCCGCGACCGCATTGCCGTTGTTCGACTGGTTGAACGAGATCGATACCGAATACGCGGTGCCGTCGGGCCCGAACGACACCCACGGATCTGACGCGCGCTCGTACTTGAGCCCGCCCGGCGCGCAGGCGCTGAACGGTTGCGGCGTGCGCGCCCAGGTCGCACCGCCGTCGAACGTGTAGCCGGCGACGAGCCCGTGGGCGCCGCCGTTCGACCAACGATCCTGCTGCCACACGCCGATCATGTTGGTCGGGTTCGCCGGATTGACCGAGAGCCATGGTTCGACCTCGGCGTTCACGTAGTTCGTGCCGGGGCCGCCGATGGTGCAGGCGGCGAACGGGCTCGGGCCGGACACGACCACGGGGTCGGCATGCGCGGCCGCGGCGGCGGCCATCGCCATTCCCATCGTGGCGGACAGGCGGGTGAGGCGGGTGACAAGCGAGTGGGATACCATCGTGTGTCGCATGAACTGCTCCTCGTTCACGTGCGGCGGCGATGTCAGGGCGCAGCGGCACGTCGCGCACCGGTACGCGGCGGCAATGGACGCCGTGCCACGCGTCGGATCGTGTCGTTCAGGAGGCCGCTTCAGTCATCGCAATCCGCGTGTGCTGGATGCCGCCAGCACGTCGGTCAAGACACCTCTTCGTTTTCATTGCTTGTCGAGTGCGCCCAAGGATGCGGACGCGACGGGAAGGCCAGTCCGTGCATATGACGAATGCGTCGAAGTGGATAGCAATGTAGGCGATCGGTATGCGGCGCGGGAGGCAATTTTTTGTAACAGGACGTAGCCGGAAAGCGTTGCCGAAGCGGTGCTTCCGGAACGCAAAATTTGCCGCCGGAAAGTTCGGAAACCGAATCGAAAGCGCGAATCGGAATCGCTATCGATTACGCGGCATCATGCCGATGCGGCGCACCGCCGGCGCCGTTCAGCGTTCGGTCGGAAAGCGGTCCTGCAATGCGTGCAGCCAGCGCGCGATGACGTCGAGTTCGGCGTCGGAAAACCCGTCACACAGCTTGCCGTTCAGCTCGCGCAGCGCCACGCGCGCACGCTTGAGCGCCGCTTGTCCTTCGTCGGTCAGGAACAGGCGCGTTGCACGCCCGTCGTCCGAATCGGCGTGACGCGCGAGCAGGCCGGCCTTCGCCATCCGGTCGGCGAGCCCCGTCATCGCGGACGGCGCCAATTGCAGCGCCGCGCCGACTTCGCCGATCAGCGCGCCGTCCTGCCTCGCGAGGCAGAACAGCACGCCGGCCTGCGCGGCGCTGGCGCGCGCATCGGTCTCGGCCTTGCGATCGACCCAGCGCTGCACGCGCCGCTGGCCGATGGTCAACAGGAAAAACAGTCGTCGGTCTTCGCTCAAGCTCGGTTCCCGGCTGCAATGGAAAGGGACGGGTGACCCGCAGCGCGCGGCGCGTCGAGCGCCTGTGCGAGCCAGTCTGCGACCGCTGGCCACAGCACGGTGCCTGGCCGGCTGCGGAAGAAACCCATGTGTCCGACCGGTCCGCTGCCTGCGGCGTTCGGATCGATCTGGCGGCGTTCGACGGCCGCCCGGGTCAGGTAGCTTACCAGCAGGTCGATCGCGGGTGGGTTCGCCCACGGATCGTCGTCGAAGCCGAGCGCGAGAATCGGCAACTGCTGCTTCGAGAAGCGCTCGGCTGCCCCGAGCGTCGGATCGTCGAAGAAGTAGCGCGGCAACGTGGTCCAGCGGCTCCACTCGCGGAACACGCCGGCGGGGAGGTCCTCGCCGAGCCCGAGACGCTTGCCCGGCACGTAGCCGAGCAGCGCGGACGCGAGCGGGCCGAGCACGCGCAGGATCAGCCGCACCTTCAGCCGCTCGGCCGCGCGGGAAATCAGCCGCGTGCTGCCCGCGTGCGCGGCGACGAGCACGGCCGCGCGCAGGTGCGCGGTGCCGGCCGACAGCCCGATCGCGTGACCGCCGACGCTATGCCCGACCGCCAGCAGCGGTAACCCTGCGTACGCGTTACGCGCCCACGCGATCGCGGCGGCCACGTCGAGTTCGACCCAGTCGCGCATGCGGGCCTGCAGCGCGCTCAGCCGCGCGGGCCGCGAGGCACCGATGCCGCGATAGTTGTAGGTCAGCGCCGCGAAGCCGCGTTCGGTCAGGAAGCGCGCGAAGCCCGCGTACAGCCGCTCCGGCACGGCGGTAGCCGGATGGATCAACACCAGCGCGCGCGGTGGCGTGTCCGGCAACCACAGCGTGCCGCGCAGCGTATAGCCGTCGGCGGCGCAAAACTCCACGGGGTCTGACGTCATGGCCATCCTCATTCGGGTAGTTATTTCGTATGCGAAATATAGTGCGTGATTTATTTCGTGCGCGAAATATCTATCGAGGAATCATTCGAACGGTGGTGCGCGACGCGTGGCGGCCGGCGTCGCTTCGTGGCGACTCATCCATAAAACATTTGCATCTTTGCATAGAAGAATATTGCGTTTGTCTCATGAAGCGGATCGCCTTATCTTCATCGGTTCCATCCGTGCGCCGGCCGTCGCGGCAAGCGGACCCAAGGGCGACGCCGTCGCGCGGCCGTCCGCCAACCACCGGGGAGATCACGTTGTTGAGCCGAATCGTCACGGCGCTGCTGCTCGCGCTCGCCGCGCAGCCGGGCATCGCCAAAGACACCGTCACGCTGCGCGTCGGTGAACAGAATTACTTCAACATCCAGGCGTCGATGGAGGCGTCCGGCGTGCTGAAGGACCTGCCTTACACGATCGAGTGGAAGCACTTCCAGGCCGCCGCGCCCGTTGCCGAAAGCCTGAACGGCAATGCGATCGACATCGGCTTCCTCGGCGATTCCGCGCTGCTCACGCTGGCCGCGCGCGGCGCGCCGGTGAAAGTGATCGCGGTGTCGCGGCAGAGCCTCGACGGCGTCGCGATCCTCGTGCCGAAGAACTCGCCGGTGCGCACCGTCGCCGACCTGCAGGGCAAGACCGTGGCCGTCTGGCGCGGCGCATGGAGCCAGCAGCTCGTGCTGCGCGCGCTCGAACACGCTGGCCTGCGCGCGGATTCCGTCAAGTACGCTTACCTGATGCCGATCGATGCGACCAACGCGCTCGCGAACGGCTCGGTCGACGCCGTGTCGCTGTGGGAGCCGTTCGTCAGCACGCTCGCGCTGCGGCAAGGCGCGCGGCCGGTGACGACCGCGCAGGGCCTGATGCCCGCGCTGAGCTTCGTCGCGGCGAACGAGCAGGCGGCTACGGCCAGGCGCGCGGAGATCACCGATTTCCTGAAGCGCGTGGTGGCCGCGCGCCAGTGGGTCGACAGTCATCCGCGCGAGTATGCCGACCTGTGGGCGAAGCGCGCGACGCTCGAGCCGGACGTCGCGTACCGCTGGCTCGACAACGCGCACCAGCGCGTGGGCCCCGTCGACGACACGGCCGCGAAGGATGCGCAGAACACGGCCGACTTCCTGCACAAGGCCGGCGTGATTCCGGCCGCCTACGACACGGCGAAGCTGCTCGACCGGTCGTATGCGGGCGCATTCGCGGCGCCCGCGCAAAAGACGGCGGCCGCGCAGTGACCGTGCCGCCACGTCCGCCCGTTTCCGGCGATTCACGCGCATGTCGCGGAACTCGACCGGTATCACGCGGCGGTGACGGCGAAGGCGGCGAAGGTTGTCTTTTCGTTTCACCCGGGCATTTCAATCGTGGAATGCCGGGACGATTTCATTTCATGGGTCAGCGCATCGAGTCAGAACGACGGCAACCCCGGCGGATTCGTCTCCGCGCCGTCTCCGCGCGCGCGACCGCCTCGCTCTGCTTACCCCAGCGCGCAAGCGCCTGCCCGTAGCGGCCGTTGCCGATGAGCGCGTTCGTCGCGAGCGTCAGCGGATTGCGCCTCCCGCATGGTGGCGCTCGACCTCGACCTCGACCTGGATCGCGGACAGCACGGTCAGGATGATCAGGTACCAGACGGTCGCGACCATCAGCAGCGGAATCACTTCGAAATTAAGGATTTCGCGGGGCGCGTCAGAAGGCTTGCAGGGGGCCTGGGGTGGGCGGAGAAACCGTAGTCGATCAGGCGGATTACCCGATGACGCGCGGCGTCGTCGAAGCCTCCGCCAGCTGAAACAGGCAATCGCCGCGCCGCACCTGCGCGGGCACGCGCTTGCACACCACTTCGCCGTCGCCCTTGAAGCGGTGCAGCACCGGTTCGCGCAGCGGCGTGTCGGGGAAGTGCACCCACGCGGCCGGCTGGCCGGCCTTCACCTGGTCGCCGAGTTCGACGAGCGGTTCGTACAGCCCGCGCTCGTACGCGTAGACGAAGTGGCGATCGCCGTCGACGCGCAGGAAGCGCGTGACGGTCGGCGGCGCGTCGGGCACGAGCGCGCCGTGCAGCAGGCCGATATGGCCGAGGTAGTGCAGCAGCCCGTGGCGGCCGAGCCGGATCAGCGACGGATCGGCCATCCCCGCGCCGCCAAGCTCGGTCACGATCGAGATCGCGCCCTGCCGGCGCGCGGCCGATGCCGAGTGCACCGGGTTCGGCGCGTGCAGCAGCGCGTTCGGCAGCCCGAACGCGACCAGCAGCCCGTTGAGCTTCGCCGCCTCGTCGTCGTCGAGCGGGTCGATCGCGAGCATGTTGCCGCCCTGGTACAGCAGCGAGCTGCCGCCCGAATGCAGGTCGACCAGATACTGCGCGCGCGACAGCAGCGCATGCTCGATGTAATGCGCGATCATCTGCGTCGGTGTGCCGGTCGGGTCGCCGGGGAAGCTGCGATTCAGGTTGCCTTCGTCGAGCGGCGACACGCGCAAGCCTGCATCGGCCGCGGGGAAATTCGCCATCGGCAGCAGGATCAGTTGCCCGCTCACCATCTCCGGATCGATCTCGCGCATCAGCTGCGACACGATGATCTGGCCTTCGTATTCGTCGCCGTGGTTGCCGGCCATCACGAGCGCGACCGGGCCGTCGCCATTGCGGATCGACGCGATCGGGATCGGCAGCCAGCCGTATGCGGAGCGATGCACGGAATGCGGCAGGCGCAGGTAGCCCGCATGCTTGCCTTGTGCATCGAGATCGATTTCGCAGTGGATGGGATTTCGGTGGGAGGAGGAGGCGGTCATGGCCACATCGTTCGATGAACGTAATCTGCCATCTTATCGGGAAACGACCGCCGCGCGGCGTGCGCGATGCGGGCGATGCCGGACGCTGTCAAGCGGCCCGCGCGCGAACCTGCGACATGCGCCATCCGAGCAGCCGCACGCGATGTTGCAGCGGTGATACGCATGCCGGCGCGCGGCCGCCCGCGCACGCCGTGTTTCGCGTCGGGCCCCTTGTCGCAACGGGGCCGGCGCGCGCGATCGCTTCAGCGACCGGATGTTTCAGCTTCGATACGGCCTTCTTCCCACAGGGCCCAGAAACGGCTGCCGGCGCGATAGGGATTTGCACGTCGCGCCGCGTGATCGGTGACGCCCTGGCGAAATGCGCCGTACAGCGTCAGCGGCGGATTGTCGACACACGCGGCTTCACGCGCGGCGGGCGCGCGGTGATCGGAAACGAGCCGCCGGATCAGCGAGGCGCCGTCGATCACGTCAAGTTGATCGCTCGCTTCCGCACGGCTGAGGACTTCGACGGTATTCATGTGTGGGCTCCCTGACATCCTGTTTCCCAGTCAAGGAGCAATAAGGGTGCCAGCCGCGAAAATCCGCTTGCCGCACCGATCGTGCGGGCTTCTGCGGCGAACGTGACGCGCGGTGCGGGCCGATGTTACGGAACACGTCACGTGACACGGGCGAGCGCGGCGGAACACGTGCGCGTATGCGCCCAGCCACGCGAAGCGTTTCGGGAATCAATCGCGGGGAAGCGAAAAGGGACGCGCAGGAGGGACACGCAGTAAAGCGCGGAGGCCGTCGGCGTCAACGAACGCGCGCGCTCAGCTCGTGGTCGCGGGCGCCACGCGCCTGCTTCCGGCCGAATAGAAGCGGTAGATTCCCTTGCCGGCCGACTTCGCTTCGTACAGCGCGCTGTCGGCCTGCCGGATCAGTTCGTCGGCGGAGCCGTGCCCGTCGTCGAGCGCGATGCCGATGCTGATCCCGAAGCTGACGGTCTCGCCGATCGACAGCGCGTACGGCGCCGAGATCTGCCGGATGATCCGCGCGGCGAGGAGCGAGCAGGCCTGCATCGTGGTGGCGTCGAGCGCGACGACGAATTCGTCGCCGCCGATCCGCGCCGCCAGCTCGCCGGGCGGCAGGGTCTTGCCGAGCCGCTCGGCGACCTGCGTGAGCACTTCATCGCCGGCCTGGTGGCCGAACCGGTCGTTGATTGCCTTGAAGCCGTCGAGGTCGAGATACATGACGGCGAGCGTGGCGCCCGGCAGGCGCGGCCGATGCGCGAGCATCCGCTTGAGTTGCGCATGCAGTTCGTGGCGGTTCGGCAATCCCGTCAGCGCGTCGTGTCGCGCGAGGTGCCGGATGTGCTGCTCGCTGCGGCGGCGCGTGGTGACGTCCTCGACGATGATCACCGCGTTGCCGTCCGGCACGCGATGGCGCGTCAGTTCCAGCTGTCGGCCGTCGGCGAGCGTGATGTCGAGCGGCACCGGTTCGTCATGGTTCAGCCAGACGTCGCATTGCACGGCGAGACCTGCACCGTCGGAATCGGTCACCGCGTTCGCGCCGAGCGCCGCGACGACGTCGGGTAGCGGCGTATCGAGCATGATCTCGCGTGGCGAGCCGAACAATTGCGCGGTACGACGGTTCGCGACGATCACGCGGCTCTCGCCGTCGATCATGCACAGGCCGTGCGGCATGTAGGTGAGGGCGGCGTCGAAGCGCGCGACGAGCTCGGCGTTGCGCTGGCGCGCGGCGATCAGCGCGACCAGCACGCTGTAATGACGCTGGACGACCGTGCGCATGGCCGCGAGATAGATCGCGAGCGGCGGCAGCAGCAGCCATGCGCCGGGCCGGTCGACCAGCAACGCGCCGAGGCCGATCGGCAGGACGCCGAGCGTGACCTGGGTCATCGCGAGCCGCGGCAGCGCCGAATTGCGCGACGCGATCCCGCCGAACACGCCGCCCGCGACCATCACCGACAGCGTGCCGAGCTCGGCGTCGGGCGCCGCCACGCAGCCCATCACGCCGAGGCCGAGCACGAAGCACGCGACGAGCGACACGGGCGCATAGCGCAGCGCCCAGTATTCGGCGCGATCGTCGCCGGCGGCACGGTGCACTGCATACGCGCGTGCGATCGCGAGCCGCGCGGCGAGCAGGCCGACGTCGACGATGAGCCACACCGAACACCAGAGTTGTTGCAGCCGGATCAGCGCGATCGCCGCGACGAACGCGCTGGCGAGGCCGGACAGCGCCATCGGGCGTACGTCTTCGAACAGCGTGACGAGCATCGACGGGCGTAGCCCGGCCGTCACGCGGTGATTGCCGCAGGGGGGAGTGGCGAGAACGGCGTTCAGGAGGCTTGCCTTGACTGCCATGGCTATTTTGACCTCGACACGATGCGGCGCATTGCCGAGCGCCCCGCACGGCACGTGGCGGGGCGACCGGCGAGCCGGATGCGCACGACATTACCATGAAACGCCGGCCGCGCGTGACGTGCGGGGGCGTCGGCGAGTCGTCTCAGACCACGCCGTGCGCATTCGCCGACGCAGGAGCAGGCGTCGTTGCCCACGGGACGATGTCGGGTAGTCGCCCGCGGACCGGTTTCGGCGCGCGCCGCACATGGCAGGCCCCTGGCGCGCGATCGGTCCGCGGCGATCGATGCGCCCGCCGCGACACCGCCCGGTCGCGCACGTGTGTCGCCCGCGACCGGGCGCCGCAGCCCGTGTAAATCCCGTTATAAGAAATTCAATAAGTATTTCATGTGGGAAATACTATAGGCGATATATCTAAAACAATGCCAGAATGCGCGCCGCTCCGAACGCCGCGACACCCTATCGCCGTCCGAGCCGCATCAGGAGGTTCCCCCCACATGAAAAACCACGGCCTGTCACGGCGGGGTTTTCTGAAAGCCAGCGTGCTGGCGGGCGTCGCGGTGTATGTCGCGCCCATCGGCAGCCGCGCGTTCGCGGCGCTCTTCGAAGAAAAACTCCTCACGCCCGTCAAATGGGATAGCGTCACCGGCATCCCCCAATTCCGCATCGACGGCATCGCGAAAGTCACGGGCTCGAAAGTGTTCGCCCGTGACGTGCGTGCCGCCGACATGCCGCACTGGCCGCAGCAGCAGTCGCACGCGCTGATCCTCCGCGTCACGCAGGCCGACCGCACCTACGAAGGCTTCGACCTGTCGCTGCTCGGCGACGAACTGAAGCCGAACCGTGTGGTCACGGCCGACGATCTCGCGCGCGACGGCGTCGCGTTCCCGGCGTTCTATGGCGACGACATGCTGTTGCCCGCCGGCAAGACGCCCGCGTATCTCGGCCATGCGGTCGCGATCCTCATCTACCACGACTTCGCGCGCTTCCGCTTCGCGAAGAACGCGCTCAAGTTCCGCGACGACGTGATCCGCTACGGCGCGGTCACGGGCCCGCTCGAGCGCGATCCGTGGGGTACGTTCCGCTTCGTTCGGGTAGGCGGCAAGACGGCCTATGACGACGACGTCTATTCGAGCCTGAAGGATGCGCCGATCTTCCCGAGCATGATGCGCAAGCACCTGCCGGTCTGGCCGGACGGCAAGGAGCACGGCAAGCTCGACGAGCAGGGCATGTTCCTGGCCGGGCAGATCGCCAGCGAGTTCGACCATCCGCCGGCCGACTGGCTGGTGTTCGACCGCGCGTACAGCACGCAGTCGGTCGACACCGCCGCGCTCGAACCCGACAACGCGAACTGCTGGTACGACGCCGCGACGCAGGCGCTGCACCTCGTCGTGCCGACGCAGTCGCCGCTCGAAGTGGCGGAGAACGCGGCCGCGATGGTCGCGAAATGCCGCTTCCCGGTGAAGAAACTGTTCGTGCATCCGTGCTACACGGTCGGCTACGGCTCGAAGGATCACTTCAACGTGCCGTTCTACGGCCTCGTCTGCGCGCTGTACGCGGACGGCCGCCCGGTGCGGTTCGCGAACGACCGCTACGAGCAGTTCCAGACATCGCTGAAGCGTCACGCGTTCAAGATGCATTACCGGATCGCGGTCGATCGCAACACGGGTCTCATGCAGTCGTTCAAGGGCGATTTCGAGGCGAACGGCGGCGGGCGCTCGAACTTCTCGCCGTCGGTGGCGATGGTCGGCGCGACGGCCGCGCAATCGATCTACTACTTCCCGAAGAGCGACCTCGCGGCAGTCGCGATCGCGTCGCGCGCGATCGACGCAGGCTCCGCGCGCGGCTACGGCACGCTGCAGAGCATGGCCGCGACCGAGATGGCGGTCGACGAGATCGCCGCGCAACTGAACCTCGATCCGATCGAGTTCCGCCTGCGCAACGCGCTGCGTTCGGGGATGAAGAACACGCAGGGCGCGATTCCCGCCGGCGCGCTGCGCGTCGACGAAGTGCTGGAACGTGCGAGGCAGCATCCGTTGTGGACGCGCCGTGCAGCGCGCAAGGCCGAATTCGAGGCGGCGAACCCGGGCAAGCGCTACGGCGTCGGCTTCGCGTGCGTGCAGAAGGATTTCGGCACGGGTGCCGAGGCATCGTTCGCGAAGGTCGAATTCGACGAGAACGGCAAGGTGTCGCTGCATCACACGGCTGCCGAGATCGGCACCGGGATGTCGACGTCGCAGGCCGTCGCGGTCGCGAAGTGGCTCGGTCGCCCGGCGACCGAGGTGCGCGTCGCAGTGACCGAATGGCCCGATCTGCCGGTCGAGACGAGCGGCGATCCGTACCTGATGTCGCAAGCCGACCAGGACCGGCTGAGCGCGAATCCGCGCTGGTCGCCGGGCTATGCGTCGCCGTCGAGCGCGACGAACTCCGCGTACTACTTCACGCACAGCACGCGCGAAGCCGCGCGCGCGGTGTTCCGCTACGGGCTGTGGCCGGCCGCGATGTCGATCTGGACGCGCGGCCTCGGCGGCGGCCAGGCCGCACCGTACACGATCCGCATCGAGGACGCGCGCTGGGTCGACGGCAAGCTGACCGCCGACGGCCTCGAGCCGCTGACGTTCGAGCAGCTCGCGAAGCAGGCGCATGCGCTCGGCCTGGCGACCGGCGCCGTCGTACACGTGTTCAACCGCTGGCAATGGACCGACGCCGAGTTCGACGTGGGCGGCGCGGTCGATCGTCTGCCGATCGACGGGCTGTCGCTGCGGATCGGCGCGCCGAAGACCGGCGACGACGGCCCGATGCCGGGCACCGCCGCGCCGGCCGGCGCGACCGCGATGCACGGCACGCTAGCGCTGACCGCGAACGGCTATCGCGTGCTGGACCGCAAGCGCGTGTTCATCCCGCCGACGAGCCGCAACAACGCGGCTGTCACGTACTACACGGCGGTCGGCACGCTCGTCGAGCTGGCCGTGCACGAAGCGACCGGCAAGGTCGAGCTGCTCACGCATCACTCGATCATGGAATGCGGCAACCAGATCTCGCCGCAGCTCGTGTCGGGCCAGTTGCAGGGCGGCCTCGCGATGGGCATCGGCCATGCGCTGCACGAGTACCTGCCGCTTTACGAAGACGGCCCCGGCAACGGCACGTGGAACTTCAACCGCTACCAGCTGCCGCGCGCGACCGACGTCGCCGTGTGGTCGCAGACGGGCGACATCCTGCCGCCGCTGTCCGAGACCGATCCGCCGAAGGGCGTCGCCGAAGTGGTGATGATCCCCGTCGTCGGCGCAATCGTGAACGGTATCGCGCACGCGATCGGCCATCGTTTCACCGACTTGCCGGTGACCCCGCAAAAGATTCAGGAGGTGCTCGCATGACGACCGCCCAAACCGCCGCGTCGGCCGCGAGCGCCAGCGCGTCCGCGACCGGCGCATCCGCGCCGAACGCGGCTTCGGCCGCCCCGGCATCCGCTGCCGCCGCACCGGCCACCGTCGAGCGTCCGCTCGTCCGCTTTCAGCAGAAACCGCTGTCGGTGAACATCAACGGCAAGTCCGTCGGCCCGATGCAGGTGCCCGAAGGGCTGATGATGATCGAGTTCCTGCACGAGTATGCGGGCCTCACCGGTTCGCGGCTCGGTTGCGGGCAGGGCATCTGTCACGCGTGCGTCGTGATCGTCGACAAGCCGGACGGCACGAGCGAGGAAATGCGCACGTGCATCACCGGCGCGCACTTCTTCCACGGCCGTTCGATCCGCACGATCGAAGGTCACGCGAAGCGCAACGAAGCCGGCGAAGTGGTCGAGCTGTCGCCGATCCAGCAGAAGTTCCTCGAGCACTTCAGCTTCCAGTGCGGCTACTGCACGCCGGGCTTCGTCAACGCGGCGACGGTGCTGATCGAACGCCTGAAGCGCGAGCCGGTCGCGAAGGCCGACGTCGAGCGCACGATCACCGACGCGCTGAACGCGCACATCTGCCGCTGTACCGGTTACGTCCGCTATTACGAAGCCGTGAAGGACGTGATCCTGTCGACGCCGGGACTCGTGAAGGACGCCGCATGAAACGCACATTCGTCCATCGTGCCGCGCGGGCCGGGGGCCTGCCGGCACTCGCGGCCGCCTGCGCGCTGCTGCTCGCCGCCTGCGGCGGCCATGACGCGCCGGCTTCGAGCGCGGCTTCCGGCGCGCCCGGTGCCGACCAGGTCGCGCGCGGCCGCTATCTCGTGAAGGCCGCGGACTGCGCGGCGTGCCACACCGCGAAGGACGGCGCGCCGTTCGCCGGCGGTGCGCCGCTCGAATCGCCGTTCGGCACGTTCTACGGCTCGAACATCACGCCCGACAAGGACCACGGGATCGGCGGCTGGAGCGCGGACGACTTCTACGCCGCGCTGCATGACGGCAAGGCGCCGGCCAAGCGCCTGTATCCGTCGATGCCGTATACGTCGTACCGGCAGCTCACGCGCGCCGATACCGACGCGATGTACGCGTACCTGAAGACGGTGAAGCCGGTCGCTCAGGAAAACCGCCCGCACGAACTCAAGTTCCCGTACAACCTGCGCGTCGGCATGGTGTTCTGGGACATGGTGTTTCTGAAGGACAGCCTGCCCGATGCATCGACCGGCCAGTCCGCCGACTGGCAGCGCGGCCGCTATCTGGCGGGCGCGCTCGGCCACTGCGCGGAATGCCACACGCCGCGTGCGTTCACGGGTCAGCTCGACGGCGCGAAGCCGTTCGCCGGCGCCGCGCTCGGCCGCGTAGCCGCGCCGGACATCACGCCGGCCGGCCTCGCCGCGCGCGGCTGGACGGGCACCGACCTGCAGACGTTCTTCGGCGTCGGCATCGCGCCGCAAGGCTCGGCGTTCGGCGAAATGTATCCGGTCGTGCACCTGAGCACGCAATACATGACGAAGGACGATCTGCGCGCGCTGTCCGTGTACCTGCTCGGCGATACGCCGCCGGCGCCGCAGGCGTTGAAGCCGATGTCGGCCGATGCCGCGCAGCTTGCGGCCGGCCGCTCGGTGTATCTCGCGGTGTGCGCGGGCTGTCACGGTTTCGACGGCGAAGGCAAGCCGCACGTGGCGGTGCCGATGAACGGCAATTCGACGCTGCGTCAGGGCGATGCGCGCAACCTGATGGTCGCGATGCTCGATGGCATCGACGAGCAGAAGTTCGCCGGCTTCGAGAACCTGCAACCGATGCCGGGTTTCGCGCACACGCTGAGCGACGACGAACTCGCACAGCTCGCGAACTACCTGCGCGCGACGTGGGGTGGCCAGCCCGCGAGCGTGACGGCGGCCGACGTGAAGGCCATGCGTCGGTAAGTGGTGCGGCGCGGCGGGGCGTCGCGCGCGAGGCGGCCGGCTTCCGGCCGCGCTCGTGCGTAACGCCCCGCTCGAGCCTTTCCGGCGGCGCTTCAGTAGCCGCCCCCTCCGCCGCCCCCTCCGCCGCCACCACCGCCGCCTCCGCTGCCGCCCGCGCCGCCATACCGGCTCATCCCGGGGCCTGGCGATACGCCGCCACCCGACGACGTACATCCGGCCGACAGCACCAGCATCAGTGCCGCGAGCAGCGCCGCGGCCAATCTTGCCGAATTCATTTCACTCTCCTTTCGCCGAGAAGGCCGCGCGGCAGGATGGTTCGCGTGAACCGGCGACCGCGCGATGACGAAACGTTTCCGGCGGGCGGTTTATTCCATGCTTTTTGCGTATCGGCACATGGCGACATGGAGCGGGGCAGGCGCTCGCGCATGCAGCCGGGGCGCGGCGCGCCCCCGCAGATTCGCTGCATCCGGGCAACGGAGGGTGAGCAGCCGGAATGCCGCCGTCGCGGCGGCATCCGGTCAACGATAGACGAGATCGGCGCGGCGGTTCTGCGCCCACGAATCCTCGTCGTGGCCGAGCGCGACCGGCTTTTCCTTGCCGAGGCTGACCGCTTCGAGTTGCGACGCCTGCACGCCCAGCGTTTCCAGTGCGCTCATCACGGCTTGCGATCGGCGTTGGCCGAGCGCGAGGTTGTATTCGGACGTCCCGCGTTCGTCGGTGTTGCCCTGGATCAGCACGCGGCGCGACGGGTGGCTGCGCAGGTAGTCGGCGTGCGCCTGCAGCAGCGTCTGGTATTCCGGCTTCACGGAGTACTGGTCGAAATCGAAGTAGACGCTGCGCTTCGCGAGCGGGCTGTTCGGATTGTTGAGATCGTCCGCCGCCACCGTCGCGACCGCTTCGCTCGATGGGGCCGGCGCCATCCCGGCATTCTCGGGCGTTTTCGCCGCGTGGTGACAACCCGCCAGCAGCGCGAAGGCTGCCATGACCGCAAATCGGTTCGTTTTGCTCATCGTGCGTCTCCTGCGGTTGACTGCGAGAAAAGCGTGGTGCGCGCGAACTGTCGCGTCACGCATCCGGCGAGACGGCACGAAAGTGCCGGCTTCCGTGAGCGATGCGCTTTCGTAAGCCGGCGATGCGCCATATGAAAGATTGTCTCGACCGGAACGCCGAAGCACGGCGCCGCTGCAACTAGATTAGGAAAAATGTCACAGCGCGACCAGTTTCTCGGCAATTTTCACACGGGAACGACGCAGGACGCATTCTTGCTTGCGCGGAAACCGCGGCATGCGCGGCATGCGCGGCGATGCGTGATGCGCCATGCCGGTGCGGGCGCGTCTCGTGTCGCCGGGGCGTCAGAACTTGTGCCGCAACCCGAGCGCGACCACGAGCTGGTTGCTATTGGCTGACGGCGTCATCGTCCAGACGGTCGCGTTGAACGCGGGATTGCCGTTGCCGCCGCTCACGCTTTGATAGACGGCTTCGAGATACGCGTCCGTGCGCTTCGAGAATGCGTAGTCGGCCTGCGTGACCACATGGTTCCATTTCGGGCGCGTCTGGCCCGTGCGCGTGTCGAAACGGGCCATCGTATACGTGTACGCGGCGGCTACGCTGAACGCCGGCGTGACGAAGTAGCGGCCATCGACCGTGAAGTTGTCGAAGACGAGCGATTCGCCCTTCAGCGGGGTGATGCCGCTGCCCTGGAGCACGCCGCTCACGCCGTCGGTGGCCGAGTGCGACCATGCGGCGCCGACCGAATGCGGGCCGAACGCATAGCGGCCGGCCACGGCCCAGATCTGCTGGTTGCCGCCCGTGATCGTCGCCGAGCCGTCGACCGTGCTCAGTGCGCCGTCCGGATTCGGCGCATTGCGGTCGCGGCTGATCTTCAGGTAACCGGCGCCGAGCTTCAGCGGTCCGTTCGCATACCCGAGCCCGGCGCTCCACACGGCGTTGTTCGAGAACGCGCCGGCCGTGTTCGAGAATCCGTACAACGCGCCGAACGTCAGCCCGCGATACGTCGGGCTCGTGTACTTCACCGCGTGGTTGATGCGCAGGTTGCGGTTCGAGTCGTCGTTGTCGTACGGATGCACCGCGAGGTTGCCGCCCCAGCCGGGGCCCGACGCGCCGAGCGGCGTCACGAAATCGAGGATCAGGTCGTACTGGCGGCCGAACGTGAGCGTGCCGGCCGTGCGCGAGCTGACGCCGAGCCACGCCTGACGGCCGAACATGTCGACGCCTTTCTGCGACAGCTTGCCGTTCGTGCCCGTGAAGCCGTTCTCGAGCGTGAAGACCGCCGCCATCCCGCCGCCGAGATCCTCGCGGCCGCGCAGCCCCCAGCGCGACGCGTTCAACGCGCCGCTCGTCAGCCCGACGCTGCCGCTGCCGGGCGAACCGGCACCTTGCGTACGCTGGTTGGTCGCGTAGGTGATCGACGTATCGATCAGGCCGTACAGCGTCACGCTGCTCTGCGCGTGCGCGACGCACGGAATCAGGCCGGCCGCGCAGGCGGCGAGCACTGTTCCAGGGAGCGCCCCGGTACGACGGCCGCGGCGGACGGCATGCGGCGTGGCAACGCGCGCGTTGGCGGGCTGGATGGTTTTATAGGAATGCATAGGATTTTTTATCGTTGGTCTCCGGCCCGATCGCCGGTGGGTCGCGTCGGCGCGCCGGCCGACTGATCGAGCGGCCATTATTGGAGATCGCGCGACCGTCGATTAAGCCGCTGCACAGGAAAGGTCCTCTGCGAAATCGCGTGGAATCGTGGCGTTTCGATGCAGGGTGTTTCCGTCGAATCGGCGCGCAATGGAACCATCGCGTGGGCGGAAGGATTCGGCAGGGCCGGGACGGCTCAGCGTGAGCGTCGGTACTTTCAGGAGCCTGCGGCGGATGTCGTCCGGGTGGTGATCCAACGCGCTGGGTCGTGTGTTGCTCGTTGGCGGCGGCATGTATTTCTGGTCTCGTGAGCAGCACCCGGCAAAATTTGCCGCCCGAAGCGGCAACGGTCGAATTGCCGCGTCGGGTTCATTCCGTTCGTAGCAGGAGTCTGCCCGCGCTGCCGCAACCCGGCCGGCGACTACGTAATGCGCGACTTTTTCACGCGTGCCCGTTCTGCACAATGGACCATTGCGCGTGGCCCGTCTGCCGCTGTGCCGGCACGTCACGCATGCCGCGGGAGAATGGACATGGTGTTGATGGCTGTGGGCGGGGGCGGGCCGGTGAACGTGCCGCAGCCGCAGAATGACGACGATCCGGCACCGAAGAACGGGGCAGGCAGCACCCCGCCGGCCCAGACGCCGGAACAGCAGGCCCTCGCGGCCGCGCAGGCCGAGACGCAGCGCCTGCTGCAGCTCGCGCAGGCCGAAATGGCGACGCTCAAGCGTCTGCACGACCAGGGCGCGTCGCAGGCCGATCTCGACAACCAGGTGAAGAAGGCCGAAGCCGCATGGGGCTCGGTGCAGGCGGCCGTCGAGAACCAGATGCGCGTCGCGGCGGACGGCGGCGGCGACACGAATAAGGCGATCGCGGGCGTGGCATCGGATCTGCGCAATGCGTCGCCGAACGATCCGGTGTTCGGCTCGGTGCTCGACGATGCGCAAAAGGCGGTGTCGGCCGAATCGGCGCCTGAGCGGGCGACCAACGTGAAGGCTTTCCAGTTCGCGATGGCGATGCAGAAGGATCAGGCCGCGAACGCCGACGTGCAGCAGTACAACGCGTTGCCGGGCGGCATCCGGCGTGCCGATCCCGACACCGGCGCGCAACTGCGCCAGGCGGCCACCACGGCCGACACGAACGCCGACGACGCATACACGGCACTCACCACCGCGTTGCGCCACGAATACAGCACGTCGGCCGCGACGCTGCGCCTGAACGACGCGAAGGCCGACTATGCGGCGTGGCAGAAGGAGCCCGGCGGATTGCGCCGCGCCGACGAGGCCGACATCACGCAGGAGCTGTCGCAGGCGCAGAGCCAGTACGACAAGGTCGTGACGGGCGGCGACGACACCGCGCTGACCTACGTGACGGCCGACGAGCAGAAACAGGTCGTCGCGTCGGTGAAGCAGAATCACGACGGCATGTGGTACACCGGGCTCGTCGACGCCCTGGGCGAGGAAAGCCAGCTCAAGCGCACGATCGCGACGATCAATCCCGACGATCCGTCGCTGTCGCCGCAGATGAAACAGCTCGCGCAGTCCGACCCGGTCACGTTCGCGCTGTTGCAGGACACCGGTGTGACCGTCGATCCGAACGACCCGAAACTGTCGCCGCAGGAGAAGACGCTTGCCCAGCAGAATCCGCTCGCCGAGGCGTTCGTCAAGCTGACGGGTGTTCCGGTCAGCACGGACGGCAAGAGCGAATCGGACGCGCAAGCCCTGAACGCGCAGATCAACCAGGCGGGCGGCGTGTTCGCGTATGCAATGGCGCACGCCGACCAGAACCAGCCCGGGTACCAGAAGATCAAGCTGCTGCTCGCCGCCGCGCCCGACGTGCGGCTGCAGTACACGAAGCAGCAGGTCGCGCAACTGATGGAGAATCCGGGCAGCAATCCGGGCGCGGCGCTTCAGGTGCTGAACACCAACATGAATGCGTCGTTCTCGCTGGACGAACGCCAGACGCTGTGGACGCAGGCGGGCCAGCCGCATTTCAACGCGAACTTCATCCATTCGCAGATCGATCCGCTGATGCAGAAGCCCGATTCGCAAGCGACGGACCAGGCCAGCATGCAGGCGCGTTACGACGGCCGGATGAATGCCGACAAGGCCGGCAAGTGGATGCAGGACATCCTCGCCAATGCCCCGCCCGAATTCGCGGGCGTCGTGCTCGATACCGTCGAGAAGGATTTCGGCAACAAGTGGACGCAGTCGAACACGGGCACGCCGCAGCCTTACGGCGACGGCATCGAGTTCTACAAGGGCCTCAGCACGGCGGTCGGGCTCGCCGATCAGCAGCCGACCGCGAGCGGCGTGCCCGTGCATCGTGAAGACGACGTCGCGAGTTGGCTGCTCGACGCCAACGGCAACGCGAAGACGATGATCTATACGTTGCGCGGCAGCGATGCCGGCTACGGATTCGACGGTGTGCGGCAGGCGCTGTCGTCGGGCGTCGATCCGTCGTTGTCGAAGGCGCTGCTGTCAAAAATGCAGAACGACGACCGGTTCCGCTCGGGCTTCGCGAACGACTTCCAGCTGCGTTACGACCAGGGCACCAAGAGTGCCCAGGACAAGCAGAACAAGGACGCCGCCAGCGCCAGCTACAAGCTGTTCCAGGCCGATCCGGACAAACAGCTGAAGGCGTATTTCGACGACTTCCAGAAGCACTTCGACGACAAGTCCTATACGTTCACCACCGGCTCCGATCAGATGACGAACTTCGTCGGCGCCGGGCTCGGGATCCAGCCGGACGACCCGGGCGCGACGCCGACCGACCGGAACGACGTGCCGTCGATGGCGCTGCTCGAACAGTTGATCGTCGGCAACGGGCAGTTGCAGAACGGTAGGGCGGTCAACAGCCAGTCGCTGTACGCGAGGAATTCGGCCGCGACGCAGATGATCCAGAACGTCGTCGATCAGATCCGCAAGGTCGGCGGCGACCACGCGGTCGTGTCGCTGGTGCCGATCTACTACGTATCGAAGGGGACCGGCACCGCGCCGAGCGCGCTCTTCAAGGTGCAGGTGGAGGGGCATCCGGACCAGTACAAGCTGATCGACGATCGCGGCTGGAAGTACGACACCGTCGACGACTACCAGCACAACAATGCGCTGTCCGACGACGGCAAGCTGTACGTGCCGAAAAGCCTGACGAACGGTCCGGCGTCCGGCGGTTTCTCGCAATACGAAACGATCGACGCGCACAAGACCGAGTGGTACCAGCACGCCGAACACATCCTCGAAATGGGTGCCGGCATTCTTGCCGCGGCCGGCGGTGTCGTGCTGGTCGCGAGCGGCATCGGGGCACCGGTCGGCGGCCTGATGCTCGGTGCCGCGTGGACGGCCGTCGGCGCGGGCATGGCCGTCGGCGTGCCTGCCGCGATCGGCGACCTGAAGAACCTGAGCGATCACGGCCAGTCGATCGGCTTCGGCAACGTACAGGCGCGCGGCGACTGGATCAGCCTGATCGGCAGTGGCGCGGGCTTCGCCGGCGCCGGGCTCGGCGTGGCGGCGAAGTCGCTCGCGGAGGCATCGTCGCTGCTGCGCACGACGGGGCGGGTCTCCGACCTGCTGACGGCCGCATCGCGCGGCGACGGCGCTGCGGCCGACGTGGCCAGTGTCGGCCGTTTCACGCAGGAAGCCGACGCGTTCCAGTCGCTCGCGCAGACGACGGGCCGCACGGCCGGCGTATTCAATGTCACGGGCGGCGTGATCGGCGGCTACCAGATGGCCGACCAGGGCGTGTCGCTGGTCAAGAACTGGGACGCGATGTCCGATTCCGATCGCGCGCAGCAATTGCTCAACCTCGGCATCGGCATCGCGCAGATGGGGCTCGGTTCGCACACGCTGATGGAGCGGCCGATTCGAGCCATCACGAAGACGCCCGCACCGTCGACGGTGTCGCGGCCGGTCGCGATCAACGTCGTCGACACGTTGTACGGCAACGGACTGGCGAACCAGCGTCTCGCGGTCGGCGAGATCGGCAACCCGTGGCAGCACGCGGAGGAGCAGGCGAACAGCTTCGGCGAACCGGCCGACGACGGCGGCACGGTCGCGCCGGCCGACAAGGGGCTGCGGGCGCGCGTCGCCGCGTGGTTGCGCGCGCACGGCATGCAGGGCACGCCGGACGACGCCGCGATCGTGCCGCGGCTCGCGCCCGACGGCGAAGCGACGCCGGCCGTCGCCGACGCGCTGGCTGGCGACGGTGCATCGACGGCCCGGGCCGGCATGCCGACAAACGGCGCGCATCCAGCGTCCTGGGAGATCCCCGCGCATGTCGCGGCCGATCCGGCGATGCTGAGCGAGGTGGTCGGAGGAATCATCGAGAGCGGCAACCGGCTCGAGGACGTCGAGTACTACGTGTACGCGCTGCAGGATCCCGAAGGCAACGTGCGCAACCCCGAGGAAGACGGGCTGCCCGCGACCGAAAAGGGCAACATCGTCGACGACATGAGCGCGGCGCGGGCGGACCAGCGGCGCGCGAACGCGGCCGACGATGCGAAGGCGCGTGCGGCGGTTGCGCCCGACGAAGACGGCACGATCGGCGTGACGCGCTACACGACGTATCACGACGCCCTGATGGTCGGCGCCGACGGCGTGGCCGGCGGCCGCTACCGGATCGCGCTGGTCGATCAAGGGGCGCTCGCCGCGGACGGCTCGGTGCCGCCCGAAGCGGTGGTCGGCCACGTCGGGCTGACCGACGCCGGCGATGCGTTCATGCTGTCGATGAACGATGCGTACGACCGCACGCTGCGTGTGGTGTACCCGCGCGGCTTCGATCCGCAGAAGCCGTTGATTCGCAACGAGGGCGGCCGGCGCGTCGACGTGATCAACGCGCCATTCGGCATGAGCGAAACGCAGTGGGCCGCGTACCCGCGCCGCGAGGCCGACCTCGCGATCTATTCGGACAACCCGAGTCAGCCCGAGAACCGGCTGCCGGCGGGCGAGCGGCCGTTGATGCCGGTGCCACCCGGCTATTTCGCCGTGTACGCGCATGCGTGGGCCGATGCATTCGCGAGCGCGACCGGCAAGGCGATGAGCGCCGAAGACATGGCCGAGCTGATTCGCCAGAGCGGCTGGGACGGCAAGTCGCCGGTCATTCTTTATGCGTGCGGCGCCGGCACGCGCGTGAGTCCGCTCGCGCAATTGCTCGCGAACGTGCTGGGCGTGGACGTGTACGGCGCAAGCGGATTCGTCGCATGGCGTTCGCCGCGCTATCGGGCCGACGGCAGCCCCGACTCCGGTTATACGGGCGGCATCCTGATCGAACCCGGTGCGCCCGATCAGGCCGGCGTGCCGGACCATTCGGTCAGCGGCGAACCGCGCACGTACCGGTTCTCGCCGGCGCTGGCGGTCATCGACCAGGGCGCGCATCCGGTCGACTGGAGCGGCGTCGCGCCACGCCCGGTGTCGAATCATTGGGGCGGCAGCGCCACGACGGGCGACGCGCGCGTGCCGATCGGCGTCTACGTGTGGCGCCTGTTGACGAAACGCGGCTCGATCATCAATCCGCGCAGCGGCCGGTCGGCCAGCGCGCTCGAGATGACGCATGCGCTGGAAGAACTGGCGTGGAAAGGCTATACGCCGGGCACGCCGATCGCGCTCGAGGGGCCGCGCAGCGGCGCCAATCCCGAGTTGCTGCAGGAATTCGCGGATCTGATCCAGGCGCCGGTATTCGGCCGGCTGGGCGACGACGACGCGGCCGGATGGCGGCGGGCGCTCCCCAATCCGGGCCGACGGCTTGCGCGCTTCGAGATCGAGCCCGACGTGAACGGGAAATTCTCGCCGGGCGGCGCGCAGCCGGTCCGGATCAATCCTCTGGAACTGCGGCCCGTGCCGGGTTCGAACGTCGTGAACCTGCTCGGGCACGCGACCGCTCGGCAGTTCCTGAAGGTGTCGGGGTTCGACATCGCCGAGTCGCACGGCACGGCGCCGCGCGACGTGACCCTGGACAGCGCGGCCGCCGTCACGGAAGGCGGCACGACGATTTCGCCGCGGCAATTCGCGCGCAAGCTGCTCGACGATCCGGCCTATACGGAAGGCAACGGCGTGCTGCTGACGGGCTGCTATCTCGGTGCCGGCGGTTACTCGTTCGCGCAGGAACTCGCGTACGAACTGCAGGTGCCCGTGATCGCGTCGATCACGTCCAACTCGGTGCGCGGCACCGGTGCGCTGGAACTGCATCCGATCGACGACAAGATCGTCCTGCCGGCAAACGATCCCGACGTCGCGACGCGGCTCTATCTGCATCTGCCCGAGGCGCCCGATGCGAGCGACCCGCCGATGGTGTTCGCGCAGCGCGGCGAACCGGCGGCGCGCACGGCCGTGCACGACCATGCACCGGTCGAGCCGGTGCGGGCGATCGACGCGCAGATCGATCCGGACTCGGACAGCGGCCGTCGCGGCGCGGGCGGTTCGCAAGGCGATGGCGGACGCCAGGACGTGACGCCGGGCGGGCCCGTGCATCCGCGGCTCGCCCCCGACGCGGAACCGGGCGAACCGCCAGTCTACGAGCCGACTCCGCTCGTCGAAGTCGGGCCGGGGCAGATCTACAAGGCGGACGAATGGGCCGCACGCGTCGAGCAGGTCGCCGAAGCCGAGGCCGACGACAGCCTGTCAGGGAAAACGCAGAAAATCTATCCGAAGACCAGCCGCGTCTATACGGACCGCCGGATCGCCAACGATGGCGTCGTCACGACGACGGTTCATGGTCAGTCGGTGCTGCAGCCCGGGTTCGACGACGTGACCGGCATCGACGCGACGCACCATCCCGAGTTCCTGCGCCCGGCCGATACACTGCTGATGCCGCCCGACGATCCACTCCATCCGATCGGCGCGCGCGGGCTGATGTCGCCGCCTGGTCATCACGTCGTGTTCGGCCACGGGATATCGGCCGACGCGATGCTGGGCCCGGAAGGCCGTCCGCTCACGCCGGAAGAGGTGGCCGAGCGCGTGGCGCCGCATCTCGAACCGGGGCAGGACGTCACGCTGTATTCGTGCTTCGGCGGATCGAACAAGCACGATCCGCTGCGCATCGCGCCCGGGCAAGTACGGGCGGCCAGCACGACCTTCGCGGCGGCACTCGCGCAGCGCTTGTCCGAGCTGACCGGACGACCGACATCGGTCTGGGCGCCGCCGGACATCCTGCTCGTCGAGCCCGACGGTTCGACCACCGTACGCGGCACGCGGCTGACCGGCCAGGTCGACAAGGATCGTCTGCCGATGCAAAGCTTCCGCGGCGATCCGGCACGCGCGCGCCGGCCGGCGCTCCCCGCAGGACGCGACGCGGAACCGGCCGCGACGACCGCCCGTACCGCGTCGCGCCCGCTCGCCGATCCGCCGCCGCGCCCGACGGTGCCGCGCGTGGCCGATCCGACGTTTGCCGATCCTGACTACGATTTCACCGCGATTCCGGACGACACGTTCGAATCGGTCACGCTCGATCATCCGTTCCGCACCGCGCTGGCCGAACGGCCCGGCGTGATCGGCGACGCGGCGCGCGTGACGCAACCCGGCGGCACGGTGAGCCAGCGCTGGCCGAGCGGCTTCCTGGACGGCCCCGAACCGACCCGCGTGATCGACGGGGTGATGCAGGCGTTCGACGCGGCCGGGTTGACCAACCTGCGCGTGGAATTCGTGACGCGCGACGGCAGCATCGAACTCGGCAGCGGCACCGATTTCGGTGCGCTCGATCCCGAGGACGGCTGGTTCCGGTTCAGCGGCACGGTGCCCGATGCACCGGCTACCGCTGCCGCGCACGCGCCGGCCCGTTCGACGACCGATGCCCGGCTCGCATTGCCGGAAGGCGCGCGGACGGTCGCGCACGACGATCTCGGGCAGGCAATCGATACGGCGCATACCGGCCCACGGAACCACGCATACGTGCGCACCGATGCGTTGCCGGACGGCACCGCGTTCGCACGGGACGACCTGACACCGCAGGAACGTGTCGCGGCCAGCGCGTCAGCGAACCTCGCCGCGGTCGAGGGCCAGGCACCGACCGACGTCGTGCTGCTGTCGGCGCTCGGCCACGATCCGGCTCGCGCGCTGCGCATCACGACGCCCGATGGCGGCGAGCTGGTCAAGCCGGCCGGTGTCGACATGTACGTCGTGCGCACCCGCGACGCGGCGACCGGCGAGGTGTCGTACCGGCTCGTCGGCATCGATCGCTCGGGCTTGCCGGAAGGCTATGCGGCCGTGCATGCGGGCGGCATGCGTGCGGTCGGGGCGACCGACGGGCGCCCGACCTGGCCGACGATCGGCCCGGCGGGGCCGGCGGCCGGCCGCCTTGCCGGCACGGCCGGCGAATCGTCCGGCGCGGCGGCGCCTGCCGCCGTATCCGGTCATGCGAGCCAGCCGGGCGTGCCGCAGGGCGCCGCGGTGGCCGAAGCGAGCGATCCACAGGCGGTTGCCGCGACGTGGCTCGACAGCCTCGGCCGACGCACGCTCACGCGCGTCGATGGCCAGCGCGCGCCGACGCTCGACGGGTTGGGCCGCCAGCTCGGCCCGAACGCGCACGTGCTGATCACCGCGCATACCGACGCGCCGGCCGCCGACGCCGAACACGCGGCGCCGGCGTTCGTCGCGGTGCTCGAGACCAACGAGCACGGCGCGCTCGGCCCCGTGCGGATGCTGGACGGCAAGCGCGTGCCGGGCGCGCTGCGCAAGGCGCTCGGGAAGACCGGCAGCAGCGGGCGCACGGCACGCCGTCAGTTCGATTTCTTCGTGTCGCCGGTGGCGCACGACGAGCTGATGCAGTTCGGCGGCGCGTCGAAGATCGAGACGCGGGACGGCAAGTCGTCGTGGTCCGTGACGGCGTCGGGTCATCCGGTCGACGCCGCGCTCGCCGCAGACGTGGTGAAACTGCACGACGCACCGGGTTTCAAGCGGCCGCGTCAGGCCGTGCGTGCCGTCGAGGGAGAGCGGCGCTGGATTCACGTGGTCGAAGACGAGACGGGCAAGGTGCTCGGCTACGCGGAGCGCAACACGAACCACGAATGGAAGTACTACGAAAAAGCGCCGCTCGGCGACGCCGAGGTTCCCGAGCAGGATCTGCGCACCGTGTTCCGGCGACGGCGCAGGGGCGGCATTCCGGTCCTGCGCTCGCCGCGGCGCGGCATCCGGTTCGTCGTCAGCGACGTCAAGCCGGAAACCGTCGATCGAATCGGCGGCTTCCGGCCGGCGAAGGAAACCACCTCGGCAGAGAAACCGCCGCATCGTTCGCTCGGCGATCTTTTCCAGTCGAAGGTGCCGCTTCGCCGGCCGCTCGAGCGCGCGGAGCAGGGCGGTGAAAGCAACACGGCAACGCGGCCGCCGGTCGATCCGCATTTGCTGCCGTCGCACACATCCGCGCTCAACGCGGTCGATTTCAGCGGCAACAGCGTGCCGCACCTGCTGACTGCGATCCGCAACGGTGCGGTTGACGGCAACCAGCACGTGATCTACGTGTTCAGGACGGACGGCGCCGTGGCCGAGGCGCTCGGCGATCCGGTCGGCGTGATCGCCGCGCGCAACGGCGAGATGCGGTGGTTCGACGCGGTCCGGCACGCCAACAACCCGCATCATCAGGGCGTACCGCTCGACGAAATGCCGATCGGCAACGACCGGTTCGGCTCGGACGTGCATTTCCTGCTCACCCAATTGCCGCCGCGCGCGTTCCTGCGGAGCGCGCGGCCGACGCGCATCGCGGCGCTCGAAGCGCGCGCGAAGGCGCTGCGCGAGCAGCTGTCCGACGCGGAAGCGCGTGGTCAGCATTCGGCGCCGTTCAGGGCGCTCGCGGCCCGGACGCGGCACGGTTACAACGAGGTGCTCAACGACTTGCAGCGCTTGCGGCGCAGCGGCACCGCACCCGCGCCGCTGTCGATCGAGCCGTACCAGCCTGGGCTCTCGTCGTCGACCGTCGTCGCGTTCAGCCTGCGCAATGGTGCGGCGAAGACCGAGCAGTATTTCCCGACGCACGACCAGATCGAGGCCTACAACAAGCAGGCTCAGCGTGCCGGCAAAGTGAATCTCGTGCTGAAGGGCGAGCCGCAGGTCGTGATGGTCGACCCGGGCATGTGGCGCACGCTGCTCAACAAGCTGTACGTCGGGCGCGACGTGTCGACGTCGGCGTCGCGCTTCCTGCCGGTGCCCGGCAAGCTGGGCGCACGCACCCGGCGCTTGGGCGCGGCGACCGTCGCCGACCAGCGGATCCGGTATTTCTTCACGCGCTCGAGCGAAGCATTGCAGGACCGCATGGTGCCGATGGCACGTTCGCTGTCGCTGAGCGACGATCCGGCGCTGATGCGCCAGATCGTCGAGCAGTACGGCGGTGTGACGCCGGTCGTCACGCTCGTGGTCGATCCTCATCTGCTCGCGGCCGTGCTCGGCAAGGCGCACGATCCGGATTTCCTGCGCGCGGTGAAGGCGCTCGGCGACCAGAAGAACGCCGTGTTCGACGGCGAGAACGGGATGATTCATCCGGCGCCGGGCACGGACGGGACGGCACTCGCGCTCGATCATCTCGCACATCTGAATCGCTGGCTCGACGAGGCGGCGCACACCGGCTTCGCGATCCGGCTCGAAACGGCGCCATCGCGCGCGCTCGTGTCCGGCACCGACTACCGGTACCAGTCAGGCACCAACGACGCATACCACGATTACGTGCGCGTCATGACGGCGCTCGAGAAGTGGTCGAACGAACATCCCGATACGACGGCGCCCAACGTGATGGTCACGTTTCACGGCTGGGACGCAGTGCCCGAATCGGTGCCGGGCGCAGGGCACGAGAAGCTGTTGCGCGCCGTGCTCGAGCGCGAGGGGCTCGAATGGGTCCACGTCGGCCTGTCGCTCGGCACGCACGGCGCCGACTTCATCGGCAACCAGGACCTGACCGGCGCACTCGCGAAACTGATCGTCGAGAACCGCGCGCGACCGGAAATCATCGATCGCCTGCACGGTGCCGATGCGCTCACACGCGTGTTCGAGCGCGTCGACCGCCAGACGCTGGCGAACCAGCATCAGCTGCTGTTCGCGGAGGTCGAGCGGATCGGTGCCGCGCAAGGGATGACGCCCGCCGAAGTGGCCGCGCTGCGCCAGAAGCTCTACGAAGGCAACACGACCGTGTGGCTGAACCAGGCGCGCAAGGCGACGATCGAGCATGCGACGGAACACTGGAAGGGCGACGGCAACGAGCCCGGCAACAAGACGGAGAAGGGCGCGCGCAGGTTCGCCGCACGCTGGTTGGAGCAATACGGCGCCAGCGTGCCGGACCGCGTGACCACCCGAGCGCAGCCATCCGCCGCGGACCCGGCCGAACACTGGCGCGCGGTCGTGCGCGATCCCGCGCTGATCAACGATGGCACCAAGCCGATCGGTACAAGCCGGCGGGAGACCGCACAGCTCGCCAAGGTCGAGATTCCCGACGCGAAGCGCGCGCAGGCGGAGCTGCACGCACTGCGCGTGCACGACGAGCCGATCGGCACGAACCGACGTCCGCCGTCGCGACGGCGGATTGCCGGCGAAATGTCCGCCGCCACGCTGGCCGGCGGGACCGGCGCGGGCGCGCTCGTCGCGACGGGCAAGGAGTTCGTGGGTACCGCGACGAATTCGCTGTACGCCGGGCTGCGCGTCGGCCGCGTGTTCCAGGCGCTGCATCACGGCGCGGTCGCCAGCCTGAAGAACGGCGATCCGCGCGTGTTCGATCGCGTCGTCGACCGCCTCGTGCGCGGCCTGCAGAAGCAACTCAAGGCGAACGGGTTCGACGCCGACGCGCGAGGTACGCAGCTCGAACAGATTGCACACGAAGGCAAGGCCGCCGCCGCGCAGTTGCGCGCGCTGAACGAGGACGGGACGCTGTCGTTCGACGAAACCGCGACGCACACGCAGGCGATCGCGGCCGACATGCTCGCGCAGATGCAGGGCGTGGTCGGCGGGACGTCACTGAAACTGCTGCACCATGGCAGTCCGCGGCACTCGGTTGGCCGGGTCGGGCGGCTGTTCGCGCTGGGAGGGTACGGCGGCTCGATCACGATCAACGGAGCCAAGTTCCTCCATGGCGACGGGCTGGCCGGCGGGCAGGCTTTGGGCGGGATCATCAGCGCCGTCTCTACCGGCATCGTCTACAAGGGTGGTTCGCGCGGCGTGAATGCGGAGAATCGCAGTCAGCTGGCGCGGATCGCGAGCGCGACCGGCGACTACGTGACATCGGCCGTTGGTCTGGCAAGCGGCATCCACGGCGCAATGGCCGCCCACACGTTCGGCGACGGGATGACCGGCGTGCTCGGTGCGATGTCCGGCGCGCTGCTGGGCGCCGGCCGCCTGCATACGCAATTCCCGAATGCCACGCCGTGGCTCGCGCGCTTGCCGACCGGCATCGCGCTGTTCCCGGTGGCGATCTTCGGGATCATGCAGGGGTACGGCGTGATCTCGGCGTTGACGGGATCGGACGACAAGGACAAGCATCCCGGGTCGGGTCCGTCGCCGACGCCTTCGGGTTCGAGCAGCACGACGCCGACGCCCGGGGCCTCGCTCGCACCGACGCCCGGGGCGACGACGGCGCCGGCGGCTCAGCCGAGTGCGTCTGCGTCATCGACGCCGAATGCGCCGCCGTCGGGGACGCCATCCTCGTCGGCGCAGCCTTCGACGGGTTCGCCGCGCCCGACGCCAACTCCGCTGACGGTGCAGGTGGTCGCCGGCGATTCGTTGTGGACCATTGCGGAAAATCACGAAGGGTCATTGCTTGCAGCCGCTCGCGTACCGGCCGACGAACAGCAACGGATGTCGGACGGTCAACGGATCAACGTCGCGTTGAACGAGATCCTGCAGCTCAACCCGAACCTGACGAGCAATCCGGGGGAGATCAATCCGGGGCAGCAGGTGATCGTCGGGTGAGGGGGCGCGCGGAACGCGTGCGTGGTCTGGCCGTCGCACGGGGCATACGCGGTCACTTCGACGATCGGGCAGGGAGGGCGATCAGGATTCCGCGCGTGAACGGCAGCGATCTGTGGGAGGCGATCTTTAACAGGCCGTTCAAATACTCCGGTCCGTCCTGCACGATGTAGGTTCCCGAGATCAAGGAAGAGCAGGCCGACGCGAGGAAAGAGCAATGTGGCGCCGGCGCTGCCGAGCGATCTTGGTCATATGCTGACCGACGATCGGCACGGTCTGGTGGTCAATGTTCAATGTACAGGCCAGCCGGGCGAATGGGCCGAAATCGAACGCTTCGCCGTGATCGCCGCGAACGGCCGAAGCGAAAATACGTCCGGCCCGACAGTAACTCAACGATCTGCTAGCCCTGGTTCAGCACGGATACCGCGTACCGCGGATCTGCCCGCCGCCGTGGTAGTCGGGTTCAAGAAGTCCGCCGAGACTGCTGGGGACGGCAGCAGCGGGTGGATGCGCATGGTCAGCAACGCGGGGAAGTGGATGGTTTATCCGCCTGACACAGTGGGAAACAACGCGCCGGGACGACTCAACTCTTTTTTTTCGGGATACGGCCGGATGCCCGGTGAGCGGCGGGTCCGCGACCGCCTTGGCAATGTTTCTTGCGCAGGTGTTATATTGCGCGCGCATGCGTCCCGCCCGGTGAACCAAGAAAGACAGTATCCGCGTACCGGCACGCCAGAGAACGAAAACAGAAACGGGTCCGTCGCGCCATCGGTCCAGGGTCTCCGTGACCAGCGCCATGGGTCCATGCAACGAGGGGATCAACATGAACCGGGTCTATCGGCTGGTCTGGAGCCGCACCTTGCGTGCGCCGCAAGTGGTATCTGAACGCACAAAGGCGGCGCACGGCGGGGGCCGCGCCAGCGATGGTGCCACGCCCGCGCGCCGCTGCACTTCCATTGTTTCCATCGGCGTGTCGCTTGGTCTGGCTGGCGCGGCCTTACCCGGCTGGGCCACCACGTGTTCTACCAGCACCATCGCCAATTGCAGCGCTGCCGGCGGCAACGGCCTTCCGAACCGCAGCGGCAACGGTGGCAGTGGCAATGGCAGTGGCGGCGGTTCATCCGCGCTTGGTCCCGGTAACGCCACGATACAAGTGCCCGGCGGGGCTACTTCGGGTGGCACGGGCGGTACCGGCGCGGTGAACGATAGTGGGCAGGTTGGCCCGGCTGGCGCGGTGGGCGCAACGACCGCCGGGAATACGGTCGTTGGCGCCGATGTTTCCGGGGGGGGCGGACAGGGGTTCGACGGCTTCAACTTTGCCGCAGGTGGCGGCGGCGGCGGCGCTGCCGTGTATTCCACCGGCGCCAGTATCTTCGTCACCCCCGGGGTGACCCTGCAAGGCGGTGCGGGCGGGAATGGCGGGGCCGGCACATCGGGGCCTGCGTCGAATGGCGGCGGCGGCGGCGGTGGCGGCGCAGGATTGATCATGGTCGTGCCTTCCGCAGAAGTGAACAACCAAGGCTTGCTGGTCGGCGGCAATGGCGGCACCGGCGGTGGCGGCGGCAATCCTGGCGGCGGCGGTGGCGGCGGCGACGGGCTACTCACCTTGGGGCAGTCGATCCTGGTCACTAACCAAGGCACGATCACGGGCGGGACGGGCGGTGGCGGTGGGGGTGGCGGCACCACCGCCGGAGACAGCGGTGCAGGTGTCAATCTGGCCGGCGGCTTTAACGTGCTGGACAACTTCGGCACCATAACGGGCGGTGCAGGCAACGGCGGCGCGGCGGGCGTGGGCGTCATCGCAAACAACGACTTCATCGTCAACGGGGGAACGATCAGCGGTGGCCTGTTAAGCGATGGCGTCACGCGCGCGGCGGCCATTCGCTTTAACGGCACGCACAACACGCTGCAGTTTGTCACGGGCTCCAACATCATCGGCAACCTGGACGTAGCGGCAGGCGCAGCTGCCTCGGTCGTCGCCGGGAGCGCCGGCCTTTCGCTTGGCAACAACATCACGCTTGGCGATACCGCGTCGCAGGTCACGTTCGATTCCAGCCTCAACACCTTTGTGATGTCGGGCGCCGTGTCCGGCGCGGGCAACGTGGCCGTGAGCGGCAACCGAACGATCACGCTGACGGGTGACAACACCTATACCGGCGACACCACAATCAGCGCCGGCACGCTGCAGATCGGCAATGGCGGGACCACCGGCTCCGTCGCAGGCAACATCGTCAACAACGGCACGTTGGCGTTCGACCGCAGCGACACGGTGTCGTATGGCGGCACCATCAGCGGGACGGGCAGCCTCGTGCAGGCCGGTGCAGGTACGCTGGCGATCTCCGGTGCCGCCGGCTATGCGGGGAGCACCACCATCAACGCGGGCACGCTCGCGCTGATCGGTGCCGGCAGCATCGCCGCTTCCAGCGGGGTCGTGAACAACGGCACGTTCGATATCTCGGGGACCATCTCCGGGGCGACGATCAATGCGCTTACCGGCACGGGCACGGTTGCGCTGGGTGGCCGCATGCTGACGATCGCCAATGCGGCCGGCACGTTTGGTGGAGCGATCAACGGGACGGGGGCAATGACCGTCGGCGGTGGCACGCAGACGCTGTCGGGGGCGAATACCTACACGGGCGCCACCACCGTCAATGCCGGCACACTGGCGTTGAACGGTGCCGGCAGCATCGCCGCGTCCAGCGGTGTCGTGAACAACGGCACGTTCGACATCTCGGGGACGACCTCCGGTGCCACGATCAATGCGCTCACCGGCACGGGCACGGTTGCGCTGGGCGGCCGCACGCTGACGCTCGCCAACGCGGCTGGCACCTTCAGTGGTGCCATTGGCGGCACCGGCGGGCTCACCGTTGCGGCCGGCACGCAGACACTGTCGGGTGCCAATGGCTTTACCGGAGCAACGTCGATCAACGCAGGCACGCTCGCGCTGTCAGGCGCCGGCAGCATTGCCGCGTCCAGCGGCGTCATCAACAACGGCACGTTCGACATCTCGGGGACGACCTCCGGTGCCACGATCAATGCGCTCACCGGCACGGGCACGGTTGCGCTGGGTGGCCGCACGCTGACGCTCGCCAACGCGGCTGGCACCTTCAGTGGTGCCATTGGCGGCACCGGCGGGCTCACCGTTGCGGGTGGGACACAAACGCTGTCGGGCGTGAACACGTACACCGGGGCGACGATGGTCAACGCGGGCACGCTCGCCTTGTCGGGTGCCGGCCGGCTTGCATCTTCCACGTCGGTCACGCTCGCCAGCGCAACTGCCGCGCTGGATCTGTCCGCCGGCGGCAGTCAGCAGGTCGCGCATCTCTCCGGCGTAGCAGGCAGCCGGGTGGTATTGGGCGGCAATGCGCTTACGCTGTCCGACGACTCGTCGCAAACATTCAGCGGCAGCCTCAGCGGCACCGGCGGTTTGGTCAAACAAGGCGCGGGCACGCTGACGCTGAATGGTGCCAGCAGCGCGTTCTTCGGGACGACGACGGTGGCAGGCGGCACGTTGGCCGTGGGCGACGCGGCTAATGCCGGTGCGGTGCTGGGTGGCAACGTCCAGGTGAACTCGCTTGGCACGTTGCGCGGCCATGGCACGGTATCGGGGGACGTCAGTAGCAACGGCGTGGTCGCGCCAGGTGGCTCCATCGGAACGCTGTCCGTGGGCGGGAACTATACCCAGGGAGCGGGCGGCACCCTCTCGATCGAGGTCAGCCCGACGGAGGCATCGCAACTACGCGTAGGCGGTGCCGCGACGCTCGGCGGCTCATTGGCCATTCTGTTCGATCCAGGCACCTATACCGCCCGCCGCTACACCGTGCTGAGCGCGGCCAACGGCGTGACGGGCCGCTTCGCGAACGTCGGCACCACCACCGCCGGCGCGAATCTCGGCGCGTTGCAGTCATCGCTGGACTACGGTGCCAACGGGGTCGACTTGCAGCTCGCCGAAGCCACCGGGCCGGGCACGCCGGCCAGCCCGACTGTCATCGCACCAACCAAGACCTCTATCTACACGGCCTTGGGCACGACAGCTTTGCTTCAGGCGCAGGGCGCCAGTTCGACGCTGCTCGGCCGTCTGACGGGCCCGCAGATTAACGAGGCGGGTTCCAGCAACGTGTGGGCCGTTGCCAGCGGTTCCAGCACCAAGGTGGGCGGAACGGGCGGCGCGCCCGGCTTCCTTACCCACGCCTACGGCTTCCTGGCGGGCGCGGAAGGGCGGCTCGGCGGTGCCACGGTCGGTGCGGCGGGAGGCTATACGCACACCACGCTGAGTGAAGAAACGACAGGCGCATCGGGTGGCATCGATACGCTGCGCGTCGCCCTGTATGGCGCGCAGCCCATGGGTGCCGTCAACCTGTCGGCCACGCTCGGCTATGGGCTGGATTTCCTTTCGCAGAAGCGGCCATTCGGCAGCCCGGGTACCGCCGAAGGCGATCATCTCGGCCACGAGTTCACCGCCGCCACGCAGGCCAGCCTGCCCATGGACGTTGGTGGCCTCCGGCTCGCGCCGCACATCGGGCTGCGGTATGCCTACGTGCGCGGCAGCGGCTTCGGCGAGAACGGCGCCAACGGCCAGAACCTGCAAGTCGGCCCCGACAGCGCGAGGAGCCTCCAGCCTTACGTGGGTGTCTCGCTCGATAAGACCTTCGGCGATGCCGTGCGTCCCGTCGACGTGCAGCTTCGCCTGGCCTATGCGCACGAGGTGCTGGGCGCGGGCCGCGTCGTGCAGGTGCAGAGCCAGGACGGGACCGTGTTCGCCGCGCCGGGCACCGATCTGCCGCGTTCGTTCCTGACCACGGGCGCCAGCGTTACCCTCCAGGCCGCCAAGACGACCACGGTAGCACTCGGGTTGGATGCGACGATCGACACGAGTCATGTGTCGGCGCAGTCGGCGTATGTGCGGCTCAATCACAAGTTCTAACCGCGTACGCATGGATCCGGCAGTGTGGGTTGCGCTTCGCGCCCGCGCTACCGGCCGCTCGATACAGGCGCAACGTACAGCGCAAGCAATTGCGCCTTCCAGTTCATGAACAACGGCGCTGACTTTACCGCGGCCAAGATCATGCGTTGGCTGCGAGACGCTGCAATCGGTCCGGCCTTCATCGCGCCTGGCAGTCCGTGGCAAACGGGTTCGTCGAGCACCTTTGCCACGGCAAGCTGCGTGACGAATTGCTGAACCGGGAATGGTTCCGCAGCCGTGCCGAGGCAAAGGTGCTCGTCGAACGCTGGCCGCAGTTCTACAACGAGCGCCGGCCGCATAGCGCGCATCGCTACCAACCTCCCGCCGCGGTCCGTCGAGCCTGGCTGGATTCCGATAATATCGACGCGAGACTCACTGCTTGATTGGTCACAAAATTCCGCCTCAGGTCACCGGTTCAATTAACGGACTCGAACTCGAGCACGTCGGAAGCGAATATGGGTGCGTAATCGCGAGTATTGGGTTGGCGAGTTGGACGCCGGATCAAGGCGGCGACCCGGGAGCCGTGATCAATGCCGCCGATGAAGTGCTGTACTACGCAAAGGCGACCGGACGAAACAAAATCACAGCGTTCAGTCCTTCGGCGTAGCAGTGAGCCAGGTGCACGTAATCTCAGATTATTCAGATTGGCGTGCGAGTCGCGCAGCCGTAGTGAGAGGTTGTCCCCTGTACGGATGCGACATGACCGTCTCTAGCTGAAGAGCTTGACGTGTGTGGCACTCGCGTCTTGACGAACAGACCGCCCACAATCCACTCTGCGCAGTTGCGAAACTCGAATGGGCGGTTTGCCCGGATGGACGGGAGAATCTGAACTCCCTTGCCGAGGACCTCACCGCGGTGCCTTGCGGCAGCGGGTGGACCTTAGGCGGTGCTGATCGATTACCACTTGAACCGTTCGCCCGCCAGCCGGGGGAGAGTGCCCCAACCGTCGGGGTGATACGTCACGCTGGGGATGTAGACCCTAGTGGAAGTCGAATAGCTTGCCGCCGGGCGGTGGGTGTTCGGCATGAAACTTGGCCACGCCCGCAGGTTGCCGACATGCAGTATATTTCGCGCCGAGACAACGACGTGGCTGGCCGTTCCCGCATGTGAGCTTATCGAATCACCGGGCTGTACGACGACCAGCGCGACCAGCAGCGGTATCGAAATGCCTTCCACTTGTCCTCACCGATTCAGGTTGATGGGGTCAATCCACGCAGCGACGGGAGTAGCGACCGATGAAAGCACTTTGCACTACCCATCACGCGCGCCTATATTTTAGGTCACGTGATGACATGATTCCAGAAAACTCCCGGTGTTCCCGGAGTTCGTGATGGCAGCAAGCAATCGAAAGGCTGGCGCAAGCGCCACGAAACATGACCTCGAGCAGCTATCCGAATTTCGCTACCGGCTGCGGCGTTTTCTGCGTTTCTCGGAGGAGATCCTGCGTGCCGAGGGGCTGACGCCGTTGCAATACATGCTGATGTTGCACACCTGTGCGTTTCCGGACCGCTCGTGGGCGACAGTGGGCGAGATTGCCGAGCGGCTACAGGCATCCTCGCATGGCACTGTGGCGCTCATCACACGCTGCGAAGCAGCCGGGCTCGTCCGGCGCCAGACGAGCGAGCAGGATCGAAGGCAAGTGGAGATCCATCTGACAGAAAAAGGTGCGGATTGTCTGCGCAAGGTCGCGGCTTTGCACAAATCGGAAATTCAGTCGTTCGGCTGGGCATTCCACGACGTCACCGGTACCAACTGATCGCGCGGCAACGATGCGCGCGCAACAGGTTCACCGAACGGTCGACACACATCGGTCGTCACGAGAACCGGAAGGGCGGGAGAACGAACACACACGCAGCAGGGGGAGGTCGTTTGCAAGGAGTGGGATATGAGCACGACCTCGAGCCTCAATCTGGAAGGCAAGCTCCGGCGTGACGCCGGAATCATCGGGCTGTTGTTCGCCAGCACGACCAGCATGGTCGGTTCCGGCTGGCTGTTCGGCGCCTATCACGCATCGCGCATTGCAGGGCCGCTGAGCATCGGCAGCTGGGTTCTGGGCGCGGTCATCATCATGTTGATCGCGCTTTGTTTTGCCGAGCTCGCCGCACTGTTTCCCCGCAGCGGTGCTCTCGTGCACATGAGCCATGCGAGCCACGGCGCAGGACTCGGACGCATCTGGTGCGGACTGCTGTTTCTCGCGTATGTGCCGGTGCCGGCAGTCGAGGCAGAGGCAATCGTCACCTACGCGAACAACTACCTGCCGTGGTTTATCCAGCCGGGAAGCGCCGGCCTGCTGACGGCGATCGGTTTCATGGCCTGTGCCGGCCTGCTCGGGGTCATGGCCCTGCTGAACCTGATGGTGGTCCGCTGGCTGTTGCGCGTGAACTCCACCATGACGTGGTGGAAAGTGCTCGTGCCGCTTCTGACGATTGCCGGATTGCTGGGTGCGAGTACGCACTGGGGCGTGATGCAAGCGGCGCCTGCCAGTTACCATCTATCGGGTATGTTCACTGCGCTGCCGGCCGCGGGCATCGTCTTCAGCTACCTCGGCTTTCGAACCGCGATCGACCTGGGCGGCGAAAGCGCCAATCCGCATCGAAACATTCCGCTGGCCGTGATCGGCGCGGTACTTCTGGCCGCCGTCATCTACATCCTGCTGCAGATCGCGTTCATCTACGCGCTCGCGCCGGCCGACCTTGCCGGCGGATGGAACCATCTCAGCTTCAAGGGCGAGATGGGGCCGTTTGCAGGGCTTGCCGCATCCCTCGGCATGGGCTGGATGGCAACGCTGCTCTACATCGACGCGTACGTGTCGCCCGGGGGCACTGGACTCATGTATGTCACCGGCGGCTCGCGCATCCTATTCGCGGCGGGCGAACTGCAAGCCGGCCCGCGCATGCTGACGCGGCTGAACGCCAACAGGATCCCCTGGGTCGCGGTGCTGATCATGTGGGGTGTCGGCGTGCTGTTTCTGCTGCCGTTTCCGGCGTGGCAGCAAATGGTGAGCTACATCACGTCGATCACCGTGCTCACGTACGGGCTGGGCCCGATCGCGCTGCTCGTCCTGCGGCGCAACATGCCGGAACTGCAGCGGCCGTTCCGCATGAGCTGGGCCGGGTTGATCGCGCCGCTCGCATTCGTGTGCAGCAACCTCGTCATCTACTGGACCGGCTTCAAGACCAACAACTTCCTGTTCTCGCTGGTGGCGATCGCCTTCGCCCTCTACGCGCTTCACCATCACGTCGTGTTACGCCGTAGCGCGCGAGACTTCGGCTGGAAGCATATCGCGTGGTTGCTCCCGTGGTTCGGCGGGTTATGGCTCTTGTCCTGGATGGGCGGCATCGGCGGCGGCCTGGGCGTCATCGGATTCGGCTGGGACATTCTGCTGGTCGCCGCCTGGAGCGTGGTGGTGCTTGCGCTGGCCATGCGCAGCGCGCTCGATGCAGGCGAGACGTCGGAGATGATGGGGCGCATGAACGAGACCAGTTGACGTATCGACACACTCGACACAGGCGGGCGTCATGACATCGGGATCGGCAGGAGGAAAGGACAGCGCGGCCGGCGAACTCGCATCGCTTCGCGTGGAAACCGGTCGCGTCCAGCGTTCGTCACAAACGGAGGACGACGCGTCGCCAATCGACATGTATCGCCTGAGTTGCCTGGGGATCGTGGTTGGCGTCGTCACTGGAGTCGGCGCCGTCGCGTTCCGCGGGCTGATCGGTTTTGTGCACAACGCCTTTTTCCTCGGCCGGTTTTCGGTCTCGTACAACGCGAGCGAGTTCACGCCGACTTCCGTATGGGGGGCGTTTGTCATATTGGTGCCGGTTGTCGGTGGCCTGGTTGTGACGTGGCTCGTCTGCACCTTCGCGCCGGAAGCGAAGGGGCACGGCGTGCCCGAGGTGATGGACGCGATTTATTTCAAGCGCGGCGTGATTCGCCCTGTCGTCGCTATCGTGAAATCGCTGGCGTCCGCGTTCGCAATCGGCACCGGCGCGGCGGTCGGTCGAGAGGGGCCGATCATCCAGATCGGCTCGGCGCTCGGCTCGACGCTGGGGCAAGCGGTCAGGATGACCGCCGGCCAGCGAATCACGCTCGTGGCAGCGGGCGCGGGTGCCGGGATCGCCGCGACGTTCAATACGCCGATCGGCGGTGTCCTGTTTGCGACCGAGCTGATGATGCCGGAAATCAGCGTGAACACATTCCTTCCCGTCGCGCTGGCGACCGGCACTGCGACCTTCGTCGGACGGCTATTCTTCGGCAGTGCGCCGGCGTTTCTGGTGCCGGCCCAACTGGGCGCGATTCCCGATCGTCCGGGCAGTGTGCTGACACTCCTGCTGTATGCGGCGCTCGGCATTGTCACCGGTACCAGCGCAGCGATACTGACCCACGGGCTTCATTTTGCGGAGGATGTCTTCGAGCGCATTCCGGGACGGTATGCGCGTCACGCGTTGGGGATGTTGCTCGTCGGAGTGACGATCTACCTGCTAATGCGCTTCGCCGGGCATTACTACGTAGAAGGCGTGGGATATGCAACGATTCAGGCGCTGCTTTACGGACAGCTCGGTGGCTGCCTGTTTCTGATCATGCTTGCGCTCTGCAAGTCCCTCGCGACGTCGATCAGCCTGGGCTCGGGATCCTCTGGCGGTGTCTTCTCGCCGTCGCTTTTCATCGGCGCGGCATTGGGTGCGGCGTTCGCCGCATTCGTCCAGGCCGTACTGCCCTCGGCACCCGTCAGCGCACCTGCGTTCGCGATGGTCGGGATGGGGGCGATGGTGGGCGGGGGAACCGGTGCGGCGATGACGGCGGTCGCGATGATCTTCGAGATGACCCGCGACTACGACATCGTGCTGCCCATGATCATCGCCGTTGCGGTCAGCCTTGCGACCCGGCGCCTGCTTTGCCGCGAAAGCATCTATACGCTCAAGCTCGTGCGTCGCGGTCACGTGATTCCGAACGCTTTGCATGCCAACATGTTCCTCGTCCAGAACGCGGCGCACGTGATGGAGACGGACGTGCTCGTGCAGGACGCCGAGGTACCGTTCCGCGACATTCTGGGCAATCTGGATGGCCCCCCGTTCCGCCACGTGGTCGTCACGCGATCGGGCCGGATCGAGGGTGTGCTTCGCATCAACACCGGGTTGCGCCGGGCCATCTCGCACGACCATCCGTCGGTGACGCTCGGTGCACTCGCTCAACGCAATTTCATCGTGGTCGCGCCGGGTGAAGCGGCGTTCGACGTGATCAGCAAGCTGCGTCAGAAGCACGCGACCATGGCAGTGGTCGTGACCCGACCCGAAGAAGAGGGCGCGATGGAAGTGGTCGGGGTCATTGCCAAGGAACACATCGCAGACGCGGTGGCGAGCAGCATCAGGATTTTTCCCGAGAACCGGCGCGGAACGGAGCGCAGCCGGCGGCCAGGGAAACAGCATGGTGACAGCCACGCGTCGACGCGGGCCGAAGCGCATGCCGGCAAGGAGGGGCAGCATGAAACTCAGCGTTGAGCTGGCCGTCCTGCGTCGGCGCCTTGCGGTGGCCCTGCATCTCGATGAATGGAAGGAAGTGTTGGCCGGTAATCTGGAAGACGAGGCGAGTGACGATCGCGAGTGGGTCATCGTCTACAGAACGGTGAATGGATATTGTTGCCTTTACCGAGGGAAGCCGGTCGAGTTCAATGAACTCTCCGATGTGCAGTCCTGGTCCGCCGAGATGGATGTCCGGACGTACTTCATGGGCTTGTGACCGCGATATCGGTGACGAACCATTTCTGTCGGTCGGTGCCTGGCGGGAGCGGGCTCCCGCGCACGATAGCGCTTCATCGATAAACGATATCCGCGCGACGATTCTGGGCCCACGACGCTTCGTCGTGGCCCAATGCAACCGGCTTCTCCTTGCCGAAGCTGACTGCCTCGATCTGTGAATCAGGTACGCCGAGCGTTTCCAGTGTGCGTAGCACGGCCTGCGACCGGCGCTCACCTAACGCGAGGTTGTACTCGCTGGTGCCACGTTCGTCGGTATTCCCCTGGATCAAGACGTGTCGGCTTGGGTGAAGACGCAGATAGTCGGCATGCGCTTGCAGTAGCGACTGATACTCAGGCTTCACCTCATAACTGTCGAAATCGAAATAGATGCTGCGCTTTGCGAGCGGGCTGTTGGGATTGTTCAATTCGTCAGCCATGGTCGACGGTGTTCCGACCGCCTGACCATTTGCGGCACTCTGATTCATCATGCCTGGAGTGCTGGACGTCTTTGTCGCGGAATGGCATCCACCGAACAGCACAAGGGCTGACACCACCGCATATCGCATCAAGCTCTTCATCACTGGTCTCCCGAAGAGGACGTTCGATTGAACGGAATGGGTCGCAGATCAACGGAACGGGTCGTGGCATCACTGCCGGAAGCACGGTGAACGGGGCTGCTCCTGTTTGACAGGCGACGGAGTTTTGTAAATGAATTGAAGGGTGATTCGAAAGATTTTCTTGGTCACATGAATCTGGAACACGATCGCCTTTACTAGAGTAGAAGAAATGTCACATCGTGACTAGTTGCCATGTTACGATGCGGAAATTCTGCGAAATTGTGAATTCAGATGTGCTCCCTCAGCTCGCGTCACTCGACGTCCGGTCGTCCCGATTCGAAAGGCCGGGGCGAGCTTATTGAACCCGGCTACCCAGCTGGGTTTTTTTTGTCCGTTGTTGGATCTGTTCGGTAAATCGCGTCAACGATGTCCCAGTCGTCCACCGTGTCTTCCCGCATGACCGCGCCCGAATTGCGCGCGACCACGTCGCTCGCGGCGATCTTCGCGCTGCGCATGCTCGGCCTGTTCATGATCATGCCGGTGTTCTCGGTCTATGCGAAAACCATCCCGGGCGGCGATAACGTGCTGCTCGTCGGTATCGCGCTCGGTGCCTACGGCGTCACGCAGTCGCTGTTCTACATCTTCTACGGCTGGGCGTCCGACAAGTTCGGCCGCAAGCCCGTGATCGCCACCGGCCTCCTGATCTTCGCGCTCGGCAGCTTCGTCGCCGCGTTCGCGCACGACATCACGTGGATCATCGTCGGCCGCGTGATCCAGGGCATGGGTGCCGTGTCGTCCGCGGTGCTCGCATTCATCGCCGACCTGACCTCCGAGCAGAACCGCACGAAGGCGATGGCGATGGTCGGCGGCTCGATCGGCGTGTCGTTCGCGGTCGCGATCGTCGGCGCGCCGATCGTGTTCCACTGGGTCGGGATGAGCGGGCTGTTCGCGATCGTCGGCGTGCTGTCGATCCTCGCGATCGGCGTCGTGGTGTGGATCGTGCCCGACGCGGCGAGGCCCGTGCACGTGCCGGCGCCGTTCGGCGAGGTGCTGCACAACGTCGAGCTGCTGCGCCTGAACTTCGGCGTGCTGGTGTTGCACGCGACGCAGACGGCGCTGTTCCTCGTCGTGCCGCGCCTGCTGGTCGACGGCGGGCTGCCGGTCGCCGCGCACTGGAAGGTCTACTTGCCGGTGATGGGGCTCGCGTTCGTGATGATGGTTCCGGCGATCATCGTCGCGGAAAAACGGGGCAAGATGAAACCGGTGCTGCTCGGCGGCATTCTGGCTATCCTGATCGGCCAATTGTTGCTCGGCAGCGCACCGCATACCATCCTGATTGTGGCGGCGATCCTGTTCGTGTACTTCCTGGGCTTCAACATCCTGGAAGCGTCGCAGCCGTCGCTCGTGTCGAAGCTCGCGCCCGGTTCGCGCAAGGGCGCGGCCACGGGCGTCTACAACACCACGCAATCGATCGGGCTCGCGCTCGGCGGCATCGTGGGCGGCTGGCTGCTCAAGCAGGGCGGCCCGAACATGGTGTTTCTGGTGTGTGCCGGCATGGTTGCAGTATGGTTGGCGATCGCATTCGGCATGAAGCCGCCGCCGCGGCGAACCTGAACGATCCGGACAGCGTTTGAAAATGAACGAGACTGACGAGTGGGCAGGGGGAGACCGATGATCCGCATTTCCGCGCTCGCAGATCGACGCGCGTTGCTGCATGCGCGGCGTCTGTGGCTTCACTATGGCGTGTTCTGGCTGGGTGCGGTGGCGGTCGGCCTCGTCGCGGTGCTTTACGCGAAGCTGATCGATTTCGGCTACGCGGTGTTTCTGGGCTATGCCGCCGAACATGCATGGTTGCCGCTGATCGTCACGCCGCTGATCGGTGCGGTGACGGTCTGGCTGACGCGGAGATTCTTCGATGGTGCGGAGGGGAGCGGCATTCCACAGGTGATTGCCATGCTGCATGCGCCGGGCAACACGGGTGCGCGGCTGCTCAAGATCCGGATCCTGATCGGGAAGATTCTGGTCTCGTTCCTGGCCATTCTTGGCGGGTTCACCATCGGTCGCGAAGGACCGACGATCCACGTGGGTGCTGCACTCATGTTCAACCTGCGAAGGTTTTATCCTCAGCGGTTTCGTGCGATCCGGCCCGGTGTGCTCGAGCACCGGCTGGCCCTCGCGGGCGCGGCAGCCGGCCTTTCCGCCGCGTTCAATGCGCCGCTCGCAGGCGTGGTGTTCGCGATCGAGGAACTCACGCGCAGTTTCGAACAACGGACGAGCGGCGTGCTGATTACGGCGATCATCTTCGCCGGTATCGTGTCGCTCGGCCTGCAGGGTAACTACGTTTATTTCGGCACGATCGACGTAGGTGCGCACCTGCCTCAGTCGCTGGCGCTTGCGGTCGTCCTCATCGGTGTGATCGCGGGTGTCATGGGCGGAATCTTCTGCTGGCTGTTACTCAACACGCGACGCTGGATGCCGCGCAAGCTCCAGGATTTTCGTGCCGGGCAGCCGATCCTATTCGGGGCAGCGTGCGGGTTGGTTATCGCAGTCGTGGGCGTTGCGACGCACGGGCATACATTCGGCAGCGGTTACGCAGAAGCACGGGGCATGCTCGAAAGCCACACGAACGTGAGCGTCCTGTATCCGGTGCTCAAGATGGTTTCGATGATTGGCTCGTACCTGCCCGGCGCGCCGGGCGGCTTGTTTGCACCGTCGCTCGCGATCGGTGCGGGGATCGGCAACACACTCCATATTTTGTTCTCGGGAATGCAACTGCAGATGCTAATCGCGCTCGGGATGGTCGGCTATCTGGCCGCGGTCACGCAGAGCCCGATCACGGCATTCGTGATCGTCATCGAGATGATCAACGGTCACGCACTGGTCATCTCGTTGATGGCCACTGCGCTGATCGCCAGCCGCGTGTCGCGATTCTTTGCTCCGCCGCTGTACGAAGCGTTGTCGACACGCTATTTTCCCGCTGACCACCGATGACCTTCTGGAGCATTGTTCCAGGGCATCGAACGTCATTAACCGCGTTCGTCTCGACTCATGAAGGGCCTGCTGATTTTTCTCGCCACGTTGCTGTTGCTGTTTGCGTCTGTCGCACGCTTGCGCGCCGACGATGCGATTCCCGAGGATTACCGCTAACTGGCGCGCATCAACGTTCGTCCGGTCGTGATCAATTGCGTCGCGGAAATCGACCGATGGATTCGAACGTCGGCGAAGTACGACATGTCTCTTGCACCCGACGTCCGGTTGCTGAGGGCCAAGGTTCGCGCATTCCGCAGGATCGAAGATCGCTCCGGCAGCAGGCCGCTGGTGGATTCGACGGTGACGGTTCGAGCTTCAGCGCGCCTGCGCTCGCGCAGTGGATGGGTCCCGGTCGCTGCGAAGCGCGAGATCTGGCGGTCGCACGTGGTGGGTATCGTCATGAAGCCACTGGGAATGCACTGAAGGAAGCGCCCATTCGGCGATGTCGCTGCGCGTGCGTTCATCAGCAGTGACGTATTGGTGCGGTTTGGTGCGTCTGTCGGCGGTGCATGGAAGCCAGACGGCGTTCCAGGATCAACGTCATCCAAATCGACCGTACAAAGGCGACCTGTGAACGCGGCCGGCCTGATCAAATTCCATACCTGATCCATACCCGCACGTACGAAAAAAACGCGGGGATCGGGGAACTATTCAAGATAGGAGACGACACAAAAAGTGCATCGATGCTCAAGTAATGAGCAGTTTACCTGCACGGACTACATTGGAACGGGGACGAACAATGAAAAGCTGGCTGGACCTGAATGCCTTCATGGGCGTTGCCGCGATTGACTGGGCATATGCGATAGGCGCGGCTGCGGCAAGCTATATCATTCTTGCGTACGTGCTCAAATTCGTCACGGATCGCCTCACGACGCTTTCGAAGCGTACCAGTTCGCAGTATGACGACATGCTCGTCGACGTACTTTGCAGTACAAGCAGAATCACCCTCCTTGCCGCCGCGATACTGATCGGCGCAAAGTTCTTGCCGCTCCCGGAACGCTGGAACATTCGGCTTGACCACCTCTGGTTCCTCGTGGTCGGGCTGCAATTGGCACTATGGGCCAGCCGCGGCGTCAGCATCTGGACCGCGCGACGTTTGCAGGCAGCAGATGCCCCTGCCCATAATCCGGTGATGACCACGATGATCGCATGGACCTTGAGAGGTCTGGTGTGGTCCGTGCTTCTACTGGCGATTCTCGCCAACATGGGGATCAACATCACGGCCTTTGTTGCCAGCCTCGGCGTGGGCGGCGTCGCGGTTGCCTTGGCCGTTCAGAGCATATTGAGCGACTTGTTTGCGTCGCTCGCGATCGGTCTGGACAAGCCCTTCGAAATTGGCGATTTTATCGTCTTCGGCGATGTGGCCGGCAGCATCGAACATATCGGGCTGAAGACGACACGTATTCGCAGTCTGAGCGGCGAGCAAATCGTCTGCAGCAACACCGAACTGCTCAAACATACGATTCACAACTACAAGCGCATGACCGAACGCCGTATCCAGTTTTCCTTCGGGCTGACTTACGAGGCGACGCCGGAGAAACTGCGGATGGTGCCGGAGATTGTAAAATCAGCGGTCGAGTCGGCCGGCAATACCCGCTTTGACCGGGCGCATTTCAAGGGGTTTGGCGATAGCGACCTGACGTTCGAAGTCGTGTATTACGTCACGGATCCGAGCTACAACCTCTATATGGACGTTCAACAAGAAATCAATCTGGACCTGATGGCTGGAATCTCGCGCGTCGGACTCGAATTTGCTTTCCCGACCCGAACAGTCCATGTCGTCGGACAGGCAGCCCTCGAGGAACGAGCGGCCGTCACGTAAAGCGTGGCCCCGCATGGCAGCGACGTTGCCATCATCGCTCTTCACGAACATACCGAGTACCGTGATTGGCGCGCGCTGTGCTCAGGTCGCGGCACACGGACTGCAAAGAAGTTGCGTACCCGGATCGTCGGGCATCACATTGAGGATCCGCATCACGTCGCGCCCGATTTTTGAGAATACGGGGCCCGACACCGCCCCGCCAAAATGCGAGCCTTTGCGCGGCCGGTCAATCGACACGGCAATAATGACGCGAGGTGCTTGTGCGGGAACGATACCGACAAAGGAAGCACGGTATTCGTCGCGATTGTAGCCGCGGGACGTCCACCGGTATGCCGTCCCCGTCTTGCCGGCAGCGGTATAGCCGCGGATCGCGGCCTGAGGGGCGGTGCCATCTGCCGATACAACTGCCCGCATCATGGCTCTGACCTGCCGGGCAACCTTTGCGGAATAAACGCGGTGTCCACGCGCGGCCGATGCATTTCTCGCGTCAATCGTGGCGGGGATGAAAACGCCGTCATTCGCAAACACCGTATAGGCCTGCGCAAGCTGGAGCAGGGAGGCCGACAGCCCGTAACCGTAAGACATCGTGGCCTGTTCAATGCGCTTCCAGTTCTGGTAGGGACGGAGGCTTCCCTCCATCGCGCCGGGAAGACCTGAATGCGGCCGTCGCCCAAGACCGACGGCGCGAAAATTCTTCCACATATCGCGTGGCGACATCATGAGCGCGATCTTCGTCGTGCCGACGTTGCTCGACTTCTGTATGACCTGGGAGACCGTCAACGTCCCGAAGTTCTTGTCATCATGAATGACGGCATGATCGAGGCGGAGGCGGCCGCCGTTCGTCGGAACAATCGTGGCCGGCGTGACGACACCCCGTTGCAATGCCAGTGCGATAGTCACCGGCTTGAGTACCGAGCCGGGCTCGAAGACGTCGGTCACGGCCCGATTGCGGACGTGCAGGCCGCTGCGAGCCAAGCGCGAGTTCGGATCATAGGCCGGCCAGTTGCTCATCGCGAGTATTTCGCCGGTATGCGCGTCGAGCACGATGGCGGAGCCTGCTTGTGCGCCGGTGCGCCGCACCGCTTTCTGAATGGCCTTGAAGGCCGCATACTGGATCGATCGATCAATGGATAGCCGGATATCCCGCCCCGGCTTGGGTGCGATGAAGCCCAGCGTATCGATGATCTGGCCGCGTGCGTTGCGCAACACGCGCCGTTGGCCATCCATACCCGTCAGGATTCGGTTGTCGACGCGTTCGACGCCTTCGAGGCCCTCGCCGTCGATGCCGGCGAAGCCAGTCACGTGCGCGGCGATCGCGCCCTCCGGATAGAGCCGTCGATAGTCGCGCTCTGCGTAGAGCCCCGGGATATCGAGTTCCAACGCTGCTTTCGCTTTTGCGATCGGCACTTGCCGTCGCAGATACGCGAATGCGCGGTGTTCGCGATACGCGTCCTCGATGCGGTTGCGATCGATGCCGAGCAGGGCTGCCGCCGATGCGAGCTTGCTTTCCGGAACGCTGGCCACGTTACGTGCATCGACCCATAGCGAACGGGTGGCCACGCTCATCGCGAGGATTTTGCCGTTTCGGTCGAGAATGCGGCCACGGGGCGCATGCACGGGAAAATCGCGGACCTGGCGAATCTCCCCCTGGAACTGATAGAAATCGTCATGGACGCATTGGACCCAGAACGCCCGTGCGATCAACACGAGAAAGGCGAGACCGAACCCGGCTCCCATCAGCGCCGATCGCAAGCGAGATCGGGAATAGACGCTGCCGTCCAGCACCGAGGATCCGAGGCCACGGGCGCTGCGTGGTGCGCTCACGACTGCGGAGCGCCCGGCGCGCGAGGATGAAGACATCCGCGTACCATCAACGAGTAGAGCGGATCGGCGCGGCGCTGGCGGAAGTATTCGACGCGCGAGTGGCGCCCGTCAGGCACGATGCGCAGTCCAACCGGCACTCCGCGAAAGAACGATTCGGCGCTCAGTATGATTGTTCCAGCGCGCTCGCTGCGATGCAGTTGCCGCGTGCTCTGTCTCCAGCGTTGCACAACGCAATCCGCAACTTCGGATGCGGATATACTGGATTTTGCGGCGAACACGGGCGACAGAGCTGATACGCCCTCGCGGCGTGAACACGCTATAAGCAATACGCAGAGACCCGCCGTAACCGTTATTTGCCAACCGGTCATTAGTGTTGCCCTCCCGCGATGTGGCAGAAGTCGGAACAGGGGATTGCATCACAGTGTGACATAAAAGACGAATGGCAGCGCCGGGTTGACGCCTAAAGATTTGCGGAGTGAGGAAATACCTACCCTCGAACGGTAACTGGCACTGACATTGCTACTCGCTCCAAACGTCGATGTCGAGTGGAGGAAACGGACGTCTGCGAAGGACTATTCCGGACTATGCTGCCCCGTGTTCGTCCTGACCGATCAATAGCTCGGTCGGCGACAAAAACATGTAGCGCGGCACGTCGAGGTTCTGCGGTGCCGGCTTGTCGCGGAATACGCGTCCGGCCAGATCGTAGGTTGATCCGTGGCATGGACACAGGAAGCCACCTGGCCAGTTGTCGGGCAGGTTTGGCTGAGGTCCGGACTGAAACCTGGGGGTTGGCGTACAACCGAGATGCGTGCAAACGCCGACCACGACGAGAATGTTCCGATGGTCGGGCCGCGAGCGAAACGGGTTTTTGCAATAGTTCGGCAGCGGCATCGAAAACGTATGGAGCGAGTCCGGATCAGCGACCAGCGGGGTCGCCTTGACGACGCTTGCGAGCATGGCCGGCGATCGGTCGACGATGAACACCGGTTTCCCTCGCCATGCAACCGTCGACATCGCGCCCTCTGACAACTGACTGATGTCGACCTTGACCGGAGCTCCTGCGGCGAGCGCGCTGGCAGGCGGCGTCAGCGAATCTACGAAGGGAATTGCAGCTGCAATTCCGCCGACGCCACCCGCGACGGTTGTCGCGATGAGCCAACGACGGCGATTGACGTCTGGTCCCGTAGCCTCAATCGGCTTCTCGTCCATGCCAACTCCTTCGAGACAAAAGGGCGCTCGTGCCTTCACTGCTGCTGTTCCTGAAACGGTAGCCGAACGGGGCAGCACGGCTCCCCGTGTCGATCACATTGTCCAGACGAACACCGCGTGAGAATGCGAAGACGCCTGTATGGCGACGCTCCGCCGCATGACTTTCCCGTGATAAGTGGCCGTCACGGCATAGTGCCCGGCCGGCATCGATACGAGCAGAAATGGTCCGGCGGTCACCGTCGAGAGCACGGTGTTGCCATGTGCGTCGACGATCTGCACCGGGATGTCTGCCAAATACTCGTTCCCGCTGCTCGTGTGCCCCGCGAACTCGAGGGCGAGCGAGTATTTGGGCATCTCCTGTTTGATCGCGGCCGATTGGTCACTCCCGATTCCTCCGGACAGATAGGTAACCTTGCCCGAATTTTCGGGAGGTGGAAGCGACGTCAGCTCTGCGGCCAACCCGCTTCGAGCGAAAACGGCAATCGCGGCTGTCGCGACGCCGCGCGCCATTCTGGACGAGAACTTCATGACTGCCTCCTGGTGTGCTCCATGTCGACGCGTGTGCTCCGAAACTTCTTCAGCTCACATCCATGGTGACGAACATTCGCGTGCCGTTCCGGTCGACCAGGAGCGCTACGTTATGAGCGGAATGCACGATGTTCTTGATGAACTGGGCCGTACTCGTCACCGGGGTGCTGTTGATCCTCAGAATGATGTCGCCCGGTTCGATTCCAGCGAGCGCAGCCGGCCCGCTACTTTGCTCGACGCGTACGCCACCCTGGACACCTGCAGCCCGCTCTTCGTTACCAGTCAGATTGCGTACCCCCAGTCCGTATGTGCCGGAGGACACGCGATTCATCGTGTAGACGGGAAGGCCGTGGGAGTCCATCGACGACAGAACCACCGTCGCGTGATGGACAGCACCATTTCGCCAGTAGCCGAGATCGATCGTGGCGCCAGGACTTAGATCGGCCACTGCCGCCGGTAAATGTGTCGAATCCGCAACTGCCGTGCCGTTGATGCCGACGATGACGTCGCCTGCCCGCAAGCCTGCCTTTGCTGCAGGACCACCCGAGTCGACCGACGTGACGAGCGCGCCATTCGGCCGCGTCAACCCGAACGATCGGGCGAGCGGATCCGTCACGTCTTGCACTGCGACACCGATGCGCCCATGAGTGGCCTTGCCATGCAACTTCAGCTGGCGTTCAACCTTCATGGCTTCGTCGATCGGTATCGCGAAGGCCAGACCTTGGTACGCGTTGCCGTCGTCCGGAAGCGGCGTTTCGATACCGACGACTTCACCCTTGAGGTTCAGGAGCGGACTACCGCCATCGCCCGCGTTCTCGGTTAGATCGGTCTGGATCAATGGAGCGTACGATTGGTCAGGAAGCAGACGGGAGGTATTGCTTACGATGCCTCTCACGATCGAGTTTCCGAGTCCGTATGGGGAACCCATCGATGCGACCCATTCGCCGGCTTTAAGCGTCGAAGGCGATCCGATTCTGGCAACCGGCAACCCTTTCGCGTGAATCTGAAGCAGCGCGACGCCGCTTGCCGGGTCGCTTCCGATTACTTTGGCGCGATAGGTTCGCCCATCAGCGAGGGAGACGGTGATTCTCGAGGCACCGGCAATGTCGCGGGCATCTGTGAGGATGTCCCCGTCCGGCGAGATGATGAAGCCGCTGGCGTGTTGTCGTGCGAGGGTACCGCGATCGTCGCCTGGTGCGGGAGAGAATTCCCTGAAGAAGTGAAGGAACGGATCGTTTCCGACGCCTGGCGGAGGCCATAGTTGCTTCACACTTGATGCCGTGTCGAGTGGAGATGCGTTGACTGCTACGACAGCGGGCCCGTCTACCCTCGCTATGTTCTCGAAGTCAGACACGATTCCCGGATAGGCCGCCATGTCTGACGTTGCGGAGAGCGCGCGTTGAGGAGCCCGCGTTGCCTGCGCCGGGGCAAGCGACTCCTTCGACATGCAACTTGACGACAACGCTGCAATTGCGACACTGGCGACCGCGATACGCTTCAATCCGATGCTTGCCATGACTACGCTCCTGTCGCGCAGAGGCAAACGTACCGGGCAAAAAACACGCTACGGCGCTTCCATACCGCGACAGTTTTACCGTAGGTCGCGAGTATTAAATTGCGCTTAAAAGACCGGGATCAGGGCGTCGGGCAGGCCCATCGAAGGTGACGACAGGATGTTCTGCATACTTTTCGATCTACGCGTCGGGACCTGACGACGGGCGCTGAGAGGGCCGTGATCGACGCTTCGCAGTATTGCAAGCCGCGAGGGAGACGGACGTGATGGCTCGAACCGATGTGGCGCGGTACGCGATGCACCACCACGTCGCCATCTATTCGTTGAAGACGACGATCCGGTTACGGCCCCGGGCTTTTGCACGGTAGACGGCAGAATCGGCAGCGTGAAGCAAAGCCGCGAGGTCATCGCCCCGATCCGGCCACCACGTCACGATGCCGATACTGACTGTCACGCACCCCGATTCGTTGAGCGCGTGCGCAAGATTCTGGTTTTCGACAGCAGTTCGAATCCGCTCGGCCACGTCGTACGCGTGCCGCTCGGTTGCGTTCGGAAGCACGACTACAAACTCCTCGCCGCCGTACCGACATGCATTGTCGCCGGGATGTCGAAGGTTTTCGACAATGCATCGCGCAACGGCTGCAAGTGCTGCGTCACCGGCCACGTGGCCGTACGTGTCGTTGTAACCCTTGAATCTGTCTAGGTCGATGAACAGCAATGAAATTGGCGTCCGCGCGCGGATTGCCTCATGACATTCGGCCTTGAGGATTCTGTCCAGCCTCCTGCGATTGCTCAGACCGGTCAGCGCGTCGGTGTCCGCCAGCAAGTGCAGTTCGGCTTCGACTTGTGCCCTTCGCCGAAGTTGTACGCCTAGCAAATAGGACAGGACGAAAATCAGCGCGCCGAGCAACAACACCAGTGCCCCGATGGTTGCCGCACGCTTGCTCCAGGGGCGGTAGATGTCGTCATGGGCGGCCGCGACCATGATGATCCAAGGCAGGCGCCTCATTTGGGCAAACCAGTAAAGGCGACGTACCCCGTCAAGACTTGCAATCTCGCTAAACGATCCTTCATCCGAGGCCATGAAGCGCTTGAATGTGGAGGCGGCGCTGATATTTCTTCCAATGACGCTTGTCTGGTATGGCACGCGCATCACCATGAGCCCGTCTTTTCCGATGAGCGATGCTGATCCGCCGGGGCCGAGAGAAAGCACCGACAGCAGCTGGCGGAAATAGTCGAGACTGATGATCATGACGACGACGCCGCCGAATTTGCCGGCTGGCGCGGGGATTCGTAAGCTCAGAGCGACACATAAATCGCCGCGCCGTGCCCTGGAGTGAAAAGGTGGGCTGAGAAAAAACCCCAGTGCGGGGTGATTACGCTGTGCCGTGAAGTAGATTTGATCGGATAAATTTCTTGCATGCGGCGTCGCGTCTTCGGAATCAAGTATCACGCGTCCCGTCGGGTCAATGGCAAGGATGGAGCCCAGCGTACTCGAGTTCGTTAGACCATCGAGCAAGAATTGCCGACGAAGCGCCGGTGGCATGCGCATGATCGTGGTATTTCCCAGCCTGCCAGCAAGCGTTTGCAACGAGCTCTCGTACAGTTCAAAGTTTCGCTCAATGTCCCGCTGTGCGATGAGCGCGATATTTCTGAGATTCTCGCGGGTGTACGTGGTGGCGTCGCGCCGACTCTGATACAACGAGAGCGCACATATTGCTGTCATGAGCATCGCGATGAGCAGCCCGACATAGGGCACGCAACTGGACAACCGTACGACCTTTGTGCGCCACGGCCGGTGGCCAAGCATATTTTTTCGCTTAAGCATCGAATATTTGTCGCGTCACATGCCATGCAGGAGAGAAATATCCTGAATCGGATGCAGCCGCTTTGTTGGTTCGTTTGCAAAAATCCCCGTATGCCTAGCTAAGGTAGTCGATTGAGCGGAAACGTAAAGGTCTCGATGTTCGGAGCGGGCCGCATCGGTGGTGCGATCCCACGGTGCGCGTACCATTTCTTCGGCGGCCGACGGCGATCTCGGGGCAATCAATTGCAATCCCGTCGTGAATCATGAGGCAAAGCCCCCGTCAACGGTCGATAGTTCAACGATTTCGGCAGTGATTTGCTCCTGCCTCAAGCGGTGATAGTCCCGGTTCAGGCGTTGCGCGGTGTCGTCGATATTGCGTTTCGCCGCGATCATTGCGCGCATGCGCGCTTCGTTCTCCGCCGCGAACGACAGGATGATGGCCTCGCAAACCTGCGTGTAGACATATTCCTCGGCCAGTCTTTCCTGCAGTTGCTGAATCGGGAGCGTGACAACCGGCGGAAAGGGGCGCGTGACCGGTTTGAAACGCCGGAAATCGAAGGGCAGCAGCGATGTCGTCAGGATGGCCGCTTCGCTGATCGCTTGTGGTACACCGTGCACGAGCGTGACATGCGATGCGTTGCCGCGACGCAGGCGACGATACAGCGCATTGATGATCTTTGCTGCGAGATCGGGCACGGCATCGGCGTGAACGATCATTTCCGATGACCAGACCACCGGGAGACCGAATTCGTCGGCCGTACTTCGTGCGCGATCGCCCACGACGAAATACTCGACGGCTCCGGTTGCCGGCCGGTTGATTGCCTCAAGCACACGTTGATTGTAGGTGCCGACGAAGCCGTGTTCCGCGCCGATAACGATATAGACATGGGTGTCGTCCGGAAGCGGCGACCTCGGGCTCTCGGGTGACTGTAGTAGGGCAATGCTCATCGCGTCAGCGATCGCAAGGCCGATCAGATCGGCGCATGCCCGGATTCCCGGCAGGCGTGCGAGTGCTTCTCGCGTTCGTGTCGCCGCGATGCCGCGCATCGCGCTCACCACGGATTCCAGTTCGCGGACCGTACCCAGTCGGTTCTGAACGTCGCCGAGCCGATTGCTCATCGGTCGCTCCGGATTTCCGCGGATTGCGGTATGAGATCGCGGACGATGCGGATGAGCTCGGTGCGATCATCGGATGACACGTTGTCGCCGGCAATGAGCATGGGACCGAGCTTTGTCGCGATACCGGTCGAATCGAGGCGGGCGGGAAGAGCGACTCGCACCGCAGCGATCGCCGACGGTGCGCATGCATCGAATACGCCGTCGGCCAGCGCAAACAGCAATGCGATCTCGCCCACCGGGCGCAGCGGCGCGAATCGCGGTTGCGCAATCAATGCGCGAATGCGTTCCCCACGAGCGATTTGCGCCTTGATTCTCGTATCGCTGAGCCCGCCGAAGCGCGTGAACATCTCGAGCTCGAGAAACTGTGCGTAATCGAGTCGCAACCTTCCAGAGGCAGCTCTCAGTGCCGGAAGCTGGGCCTTGCCGCCGACTCGGCTGATGCTGAGCCCGACATCGATGGCGGGACGCTGGTTGGCCGCGAACAGGTGGGAGTCGAGAACGATCTGCCCATCGGTAATCGAGATCAGATTGGTTGGAATGTACGCCGCGAGATTCCCGGCATCGGTTTCCGCAATGGGCAGCGCGGTCAACGAGCCGCCTCCGCGCTCCTCGGATAGCTTGGCGGCCCGCTCGAGCAGGCGGGCATGCAGGTAGAAGATATCGCCAGGATAGGCCTCTCGCCCGGGCGGATCTCGTGCCAGCAGCGCCAGCTCACGATGCGTTGCGGCGTGCTTGGTCAGATCGTCGATGACCACGAGTGCGTGCTGACCCCGATCGCGGAAGTATTCCGCAATGCTGAACGCGGCGAACGGTGCGATCCATTGCAGACCGGGCGGATCGGCCGCCGATGCGACGACGAAGATACAGCGTTCCGGTGCGCCGTTCCGTCGAACCGCATCGATTACGCGTTCGACTGCGGTGGCCCGCTGGCCAATCGCCACGTACACGCAGATCACGTCGGAATGCTTCTGGTTGACGATCGCGTCGACCGCGATGGACGTCTTGCCCGTTGCCCGATCGCCGATGATCAGCTCGCGCTGTCCGCGGCCGATCGCGAAAAGCGCGTCGATCAAGAGGATGCCTGTTTCGACAGGTTGAGAGACCGCTGCGCGTTCGATGATCGACGGCGCGGCGCGTTCGATCGGAAGGGACGACGAACATTTCGGCGGTTGGCCGCGATCGAGTGGCCTCCCGAGCGGATCGACGACGCGCCCGAGTAGGTTCGAGCCCACCGGCACTTCGACGACGCGGCCGGTACCCGAGACGCGCGTGCCGGCCGCAATGCCGCTTTCGGTGTCGAGCAACACGCAACTGAGCGTGTCGACGTCCAGCTTCAGCGCGAAGCCGAACTGTCCTCCGTCAAATTGCAGCAACTCGTTCAGGCGAACATGCGGAAGGCCGCTCACCCGTGCAATGCCGTCAGCGATGTGCTCGACGCGCCCGACCGATTCCGCCTGCGGTGCGAGATTCAGCGCCGCCAGCACGGTTCTGCCGTGCGCCAGCCACGCATCGGCGGTGCCTTCACGCGTTTCGTTCGTCGCCATGGGAAATGAGGTCGCTTTTCAGGGATTCCAGACTATGTCGAAAGCTGTTTCGCACGATGACGTGGGGCGCGACGAGTTCGAGCCCTGCGATCAAAGTCGGATCGACGTCAGCCTGTATCGGCGTGTCGTAACCCAACACCGTTGCGAGCATCGAGCGACAGCGAGCCAACTCGTCGTCCCGCAACGTACGCGGGGCAATCAGGCGCGGCATTTCACCGTCGCGGCCGAGGCGTGCGCGGTCCTCCGCAGGCAGTGCCCGGACCGCTTCGGCGAGTGGCTCGATGAATCCTTCCACCAGCGTGCTGGCAGGGAGTGTCGTGAGCAATCGGGCCGCGATGTCGATCGCAAACTGGCTGGCCCGTGCCGCGTTGTCACGGCGCGCCTCCTTCTTCATCGCTTCGACTTCAGCCTCGGCGGCTTTTCTCAGCGCATCGGCCTCGGCACGTGCGTCGGCGAGCAGCGATGCCTTAAGGCGCTCGACCTCGACTGTGGCCGCACTCGATCGTTTCAGGCGAGTTGCCTCTTGCTCGGCAACATCTCTCGCCGCCTTGTCGCGATCCTGCTGCGCCGCGTCGCGGGCGGCCGATGCGTCCTGCAGAAGACGCGCAGCGGCTTGCTGACGATCCGCCATGATCTTGGCAACCGGCTTGAACAGAAAGCGCGACAGCAGCCAAATCAGGACGAGGACGTTGATCGTCTGGAAGCCGAGTGTCCACCAGTCGATTCGCATGGCCAATGCTTACTTGGTAAACGGATTGGCAAACAGAACGAGCAGGGCGACCACGAGACAGTAGATCGCCATGGTTTCGATCATCGCCAGACCGACAAACAACGTTCGTGAAATCGTGCCAGCCGATTCAGGCTGGCGTGCCAAAGCATCCATCGCGGCGGCCACGGCGCGGCCCTCAGCCAGTGCCGGGCCGATTGCGCCGAATGAAACAGCAATGGCTGCCGCGACGATGCTTACGATTTGAATCCAGTTGTTCATGATGCTCCTTGCGGTGGATGCGACGCGGGCGCGCCTTCGCTGCCGAGCGCGGCGCCGATGAAGACTGCCGCGAGTACCGTGAAAATGTATGCCTGAACCGCACCTGTCAGCAGGTCAAGCGCCATGAGCGGAATCGGAACCAGCAGGCCCGCGAGCGACAGTACGATGCCAATCACGAACACGCCGCTCATGACGTTGCCGAACAAGCGCACGATCAGCGAAAAGGTACGGGTTATCTGCTCGACCAGATTGAGCGGAATCATGATCCAGGTCGGTTGTGCAAAAGATGCGAGATAACGGGCGAGACCGCGTTCGCGGATGCCGTAGAACACCGTCGACACGAAGACGACACCGGCAAGGGCTGCGTCGGTTTCAAGATGGGCGGTAGGGGGTTCGACACCCGGGATCACGCCGGACCAGTTGCAAGTCAGGATGAACAGGAACAACGTCCCGAGCAACGTCCGGCAACGCGCAGGTTCAACTTGCATCGTGTCCCGCAACTGGTTGTCGAGCGTCGAGACGAACAACTCGGCGGCGGTCTGGAGTTTGCCCGGGGTCAGCGACAGCCGGCGTCGCATCGCTACCGCGGCGACGGCAATGAGCGCCATCAGCGCCCAGGTGGTCGCCACCGGCGTAGAGACAGGCACCTCCCCGATGCGAAACAGCGGTTCGGTCATGAGCGGTGAATGCATCATGACGAACCTCCCGGCAGCCGGATCATCACGCGGCGAGCGAGCATGATGCCGGCGAGGCCGCTCAGCAACGCGATGTATCCAATTTGCGCCAGCCCAAATAGCACCAGGGCGATCATGCCGAAACGAACGAGATGCACGATGATGGCGATGCTGATTGCATCCCGTACGTACCAGCGCACGTTGGCGAGCAGCGACGCAAAATAGGCAAGGCCGACGGCCCCACCGGTTAAGCAGCCTGCGGCAGTCTGGACGGGAACCGACAACGTCTGGATTGGCATCATGTTTCAGCTCCCTGGACCTTGGCGATGCATCCAGCGCCATGCGGACCACAGGCCGAACGCCGCACCCAGCATCAGTAGTGGCGCGGAGAAGAACACGCCGGTTTGAAAATGCCGGTCGAGCCAATGGCCCAGCCATAACGCCAGCAAGGCCGGAATCACGATAATCCAGCCGAGCATTCCGATCTGCCCGAGTCTGGAGCCCAGTGTCGGCTCCGGCACGTCACGTGCCTGCCTGTCTCGCTGAACGGCGCGTTGCGCGGTCTGTTCAAGTACCGGCGCGTCGGGCTCCTGAGTTTTCGCCTCCGGACCGGGCCGAGCAGGCGACTCTTTTCCGGGATCACCGCTCATGGCCGGCGCCCTCGTTTGTACCGTCCGCGCGTACGGCTGCGCCCGGTGTGCCGGGACGCAGATACTTCAGTATCTGCCGAATGGCTTGGGCATTGAGGCGCGTTTGCTCGACTCGCACTCTACGCGTCGCATCGAGACGTGATTCGCGGCTTTCCCGTACGCGGGCTTCCAGTGTCTCAAGTGCATCGCCGAGTTCTCCGTCACGGCACGCGATATTGATGTCTTTTCCGTCGATGACCCGTAAAACTCCACCGCTCACCGCACAAAACCGGCGTGTGCCGTCTGCAGTGCGCCAACGCATGACACAGGGTGACAGCACGGTCAGAAAATCCGTATGCCCGGGCAGAACACCGAAACTGCCGGTCGCATCCTCCGCACGGAAGGCGACGACGTCAGGTGAATCGACCAGCATCCCTGCGGGCGTCGCGATGGTCATGTGAAGCCCCGTGCTCATGACGTTTCCCGCTCCCGCTCGCGTGCTTCGTCCAGCGTTCCGACCATGTATAGCGATTGTTCCCGCCATGCGTCGCATTCGCCGTCCAGAATCGCGCGGCATCCTGCAATGGTGTCGTCGGCCGTGACGGAGCGGCCCGGCACACCCGTGAACGCTTCGGTGACGGCGAACGGCTGGGTCAAAAATCGCTGCAGACGGCGGGCCCGGCCGACGATCCGGCGGTCGTCCGCTCCCAGTTCCTCGATGCCGAGCAGCGAAATGACGTCCTGCAACTCGCGGTAGTGCTCGATCGTGCGCCGCACGTCGGTTGCGACCTGGACGTGTTCGGCTCCGACCACCAGCGGATCGAGCAGAATCGACGACGATGCGATCGGATCGATCGCCGGATACATGCCTTCGGCGGCCATTGTGCGCGACAGAACGACCATGCTGTCGACGTGCGCGGCGATGGTCGTGACAGCGGGGTCCGTGAAATCGTCCGCCGGAACGTACACGGCCTCGATCGCCGTGATCGAGACCCCGCCAACGGAAACGATGCGCTCCTGCAACGCCGCGACTTCGCTCGCCAACGTCGGCTGATAGCCGACGCGTGACGGGAGTCGCCCGAGCAAACCCGATACTTCGGCGCCGGCCTGGACGAAGCGGAATACGTTGTCCATCAGGAGCAGCACATTCTGGTGCTGTTCGTCGCGAAAATATTCTGCAACGGTCAAGGCGGTCAGGGGAACACGCCAGCGCGCCCCTGGGGGTTCGTTCATCTGACCGTACACGAGCACGGTCTTTGGCAGCACGCCGGAATGCTGCATGTCCACCAGCAGTTCATGGCCTTCTCGCGAACGTTCCCCGACACCGGCGAACACGGAAATCCCCTTGTAGCGTTCGACCATCGCATGAATCAACTCCATGACGAGAACGGTCTTGCCCACGCCGGCGCCGCCGAACATCGCCGCCTTGCCACCCCGGGCGAGCGGGGCGAGGAGATCGACGACCTTGATGCCAGTCGCGAATATGCCGGTTGCACTGTCCTGCTCAGACAATGCCGGCGGTGGCTGGTGGATGGGGCGGCGTTGAACATCGAGAGGAAGCGGCTCACCCATGTCGCCAGGCGTACCCATCACGTCGATCAGGCGTCCAAGCACAGCGTTGCCGACCGGAATCGCGATGGGCTGACAGGAAGCTTTCGCCGCCGCCCCTCTCGGCAACCCGCTGGTCGATTGCATGGCCAGTGCTCGGATAGTCCGCTCATCCAGGTGGGCTTGTACCTCGGCAATGATTGAGTTGCGGGCATCGACTTCGATCGAAACTGAAGTGTCCACCGGCGGCAGCATGCCGGTCGGGAACGTGATATCGACGACTGCGCCACGGACTGCCACAACGCGTCCTGGAATCTTCGGGAGGGAGGCGTTGTCGGTCGATGCGGTGTTCATCAGTTCTGTTCGCTGTTGGAGTTGATGTCCGTGTGCCGCTCGGTGCCGTACTGATTTGTGTCTCGGGCATAAGGTACTAGCCAATATTTACTGCGATGCAACCTGTCGACGATTGATCGTGATCAAAGGGCACATCGACAGGCGGGGCGGCCAAGGCGGCTTGGCTATGTGCGCAGCCAAGCCGAAACGTCTGGGATATTCGGCATGGCGAGCCATGGCTACGGCGTTGACTCATATCAACGAACCGATGCGCAGGTTACCTAACCTCGATATCGGATATGCAGGAAGCGCCGTGCAGGGCGCTTGCCTGAAGTAGATTCGAGGAGGCTGACAATGCACGCAATAGATGTCATGACACCCGCAGTGATTTCCGTAAAGCCGGATATGACCGTACAGCAAACAGCAGCGCTGCTCGTCGAGCACGGCATAAGCGGAGCGCCCGTGATCGACGAGAATGGACGTCTGATCGGGATGATCAGCGAGTCGGATCTGGTGCGGCGCGTCGAGATCGACACCGACAGGCCGCATCGCGCCTGGTGGCTGGATTTGCTGACAGCCCGCCGCGACGACGCTGCGGATTATGTGAAAACGCACGCACATCTCGTGAAGGACGTCATGACGAAACACGTCGTGACCGTCGAGGAGATGACGCCCATCGACGAACTGGCTCACCTTCTTGAGAAGGCACACATCAGGCGCGTCCCCGTCGTCCGCGGCAATGAGGTTGTCGGGATCGTAAGCCGGGCAAATCTCGTTCAGGCGCTCGCAATTTCGCCATCAACGCCCAACCTGCAGCAGGTTCTAAGTGACCGCGAGATTCGAGGCATGCTGTTGGCCGAAATCGCAGGTCATAAATGGAGCTTTCCCGGTCGAAACGTGATCGTCAAGAACGGGATTGTGCACCTTTGGGGTTACTACGCATGGGCACCGAACGAGGTGCAAGCGATGCGTGTCGCGGCCGAGGGTATTCCGGGTGTCAAGGGTGTTGAAGATCACACGGGTGTATCGCATTCAGGCGTGTAGAACGTCATGACCGTGACGGCACGGCGCTGGACATTCTGGACGAGCGCTATGCATGCGGCGAAATCGATGCAGGCGGGTACAAGAAGCGGCACGTCGACCGGAAGCATTCGGGTTCCTGCGTGCGGAACCAGTCCCTGCGTGGAAGGAGGACATGATGTCCAGTAATTTTAGAATTCGTGTGTTCGCCGTGGCCGCGGCGATGACGTTGCTCGGCGTCACCATGCCAGTGTCGGCGCAGCGCTATTCGGGTAACTCAGACGCGTGGGGCATGATGGGTGGCTACAGCATGGGACCTGGCATGATGGGCGGCTACGGCATGGGACCTGGCATGATGGGCGGTTTCTCCAACGGCCCGGGCGGCGGTGGTTGGGGGCGCGAGTCAATGACATACGACCAGGTTCAGGCCTTCATCCGCGACGGCGATCGTCAAGGCAGGGTCGATATCAAAACGAACACAGTCACTTTCGATGCACCGGACGTCACGATCGACATGATCGCCGTTCAACCGGGACATGATGACCAGACGTTCGAAGTTCGCGGCTTGACGAATCCCACGCTGATCGTGCCAGCCAAGGCAGTGGTTCACCTCAATCTGGTGAACATGGATTTCGGAGCTAACATGGAACATGGCTTGATCCTGACGCCGGAGCCGCCGCCCTATCCGTACATGGCGATGATGGCAACCGGACCGGGGCTCGCCCGGATCATGCCGCTACTGCCGTGGCGCAGCAAGAAGACTCTGAAGCAGGCTACTTACGCAAAGCTGTCGACAACGTTTGTCGCAGATGAAGTCGGCACATACTGGTATGTCTGCCCGACGCCGCAGCACGCCGAGGAAGGCATGTTCGGAAAGTTTATCGTGCGTTGAGCGCTGGGGATAGACATACATCCGCCGATTGAAGCTTACCCGGTAGCGACGCTTCAGCACTACCGATGAGAACGGGAGGAAGAAATGGCAAAGACTCTGCTCACCGCCGAACAAATCCGGGACGAGGTGTCCAAGCGCGTCCGTGACGGCAGCGGGAACGATCCGATGCAGGTATCCATCCCGCTGCCAAAGCCTCACCCCACGGACGCCGAAGAACGCAACTGGGATATGGAGACAGTCGGACAGCCGGGTCACGACGCCTATGTCCGCCGCGTGATTGAAGATGCGAGACGTGAGTTCCTGCTGTCCGATGAGGCAGAGCGCGACGAAGCGTTTGGCGATTCGATCGCGCATCCTTGAGGTGCCTGATGTCCTCGGGGAACTGAACGGTTGATCTTACGCGGCCGCGATCAGCTTGGTGTCTGGCAGGGTGTCACGAACTGTTCGTCGGCCTTGTGCCGGTACCGGCGGCGATCGTTCCGTGAGGGCGGGGCGCCGACCGTCGTCGGACGCTCAGGCTTCGTGTGGCGCTCGCACATACCCGGGTGTATAACGATCGTGCCGGCCGCAGCGAGGGCAAACTTGTCGGCTGACCTGAGCGGGCCTGAAAAAGGAGCTGAGATGATCGAGATTCTCAATGAGATGCCACCGGGTGTCGTCGGCTTTGTGGCCAAGGGACAGGTGACCAGGAAGGACTATGAGGACATTCTGATCCCCAAAATGACGGAGATCTTGGCCGCTCACAGGAAGGTGCGCTGTTATTACGAGCTGGGCTCTGATTTCTCAGGCATGGATCCTGGCGCAGCCTGGGAAGACTTCAAGCTTGGCGTTCAGCACATCACACAATGGGAACGCATTGCTGTCGTGACGGACGTTGAATGGGTTCGATTTGCTTTGGCGGCGTTTCGATTCGTGATCCCGGGGGAAGTGCGGGTATTTGCGAGTGGCGACAGCGTGGCGGCACGAGCGTGGATAATCGAAAGCAAATCCACCTGATGTCATATCCGTTCGATGAAGCCGGCTTATATCGCCGACAGGTGACTTCGGATGAGGGGCCGAAAATGCCGCGTGCCTCACACGGTGCTCTTGGTCAGAGTTGAATTGACGAGAAGAACTCGGGTGATCGATGAGCATCGATAGGCAAGTCTCCAAGTACCCCCGACGTCAAATCGGGGCAAGAGCGCGCGCTGGGCGAATGAGGTACCCGATTCCAACTAGTCGATCAGATTCGCCACGATTGCCCGCATTTCGGCTCTGGCGCGCAGCCATCGTCGGCTCCGCGCCAGCGTGATGGCCGCAGCGTTTGGAACTTACATCACGATGAAGTAGCCCGCCATGTAGCCGACCTGGTCGTCGCCACCGTCGCCTTTTGACATCGCCCAGTAGTGGCCTCCCTTATCGCAGGGAGTCAGGCAATGCCACCTGAAAACACCCTTTTTAGCCGGTGTGAACGAATAGTGCGTGGTCACTGGCGTCACCGTTTGATCCGCATGCTCATGGCCTGGGGCGATCATGACGTTCAAGTTCATTTTTTCGGCCGTGATCGTATGGGGACCTTCGTCATAATTGACGATGGTGAGATCGACCGGCTGGCCCGCCTTGAGCACGACATTGGCCGGCACGATCATGTCGTGTCCGTGCCCATCGGGCCCCTTCGGCGCTTGCTCGCCGCGCAGAACGTAGACCGTGATGTGAGCGGTTGGGCCGGCGGCATGAGCCAGAACAGGCGCGATGGCAATTGCGAGCACCGTGCCCATGATCGCCGAAACGATGGACTTCCGGAACGTATCCATGATGTGGTCTCCTTTTCCGGGAATAGGGGTCTCCCGTTGAAATTGAATCTATGCCCATGCGACTGGTCGCCGTTGACATGAGTCAACGATGCCCAAGCTCCGGCCGATCGGGATTCGGGGCGTTCCAGATTAAGTACTCCCGGTACCAGTCTGGGGCTTCCGAATCTGTGGTCGTAATCGCGTCGGTGAGCATAAGTCGCTGTTGGTGCTCTGCACCTACGGTAACTCGTTCAGTCATTGCGGCAGGGCGAAGATCGCCAGCCGGCCGCTCGGAACGCACCCGGGCTGGTCCATCCAGACTGGCATTTCAGAAAAGGCAAGCTAGGCCAACTGCACTGGATGGCGGACCGGCGCGCTGCGCACGGCACGCAAAGTTTTGCGGCGCTGTTCGCCGAACCAATCCGCGCACCTGCAGTTCGAGACGGACCTGACCAATTTCGGGTTCAGGTCTGAGCCGCACGTCCACCTGGAAGACGCGCAGCGCGCGGTGTCGGCGTTCATGCCGCCGCCATTTGCGTGGCCGAACCAGGCGCGCCGCAACGCGCTCGCGGCCCGACTACCTGTCAGATCAAGTCCCGGCTAATACACATCATGCGCCCCGCGAGCATGAGGCGCCGACGCTGATTGCCGATGGCTTGACCTGCCCCCTTCAATAGGGCCAATGGGCTTCTAGCAAAGTCCTGTTAAACCAGCTCCTGGAAAGCGGCAGGAGCATCCGCGGTTGCCCGGTGTTTCGCCGCAAACTCTGACGGCGCAAGGTAGTTCAGTGCGCTGTGCGGCCTTTGCTCGTTGTAGTCCTGACGCCATGCCGCGATGACAGCCCGAGCGTGCGCGAGCGTCGTGAACCAGTGCTCGTTAAGGCATTCGTCGCGGAACTTGCCGTTGAACGATTCGATGTACGCATTTTGCGTTGGCTTGCCCGCCTGAATCAACTTCAGCGTGACGCCGTTCGCATATGCCCACTGGTCAAGCGCGCGGCTCGTGAATTCGGGTCCCTGGTCTGTTCGCACCGCCTTGGGATAGCCACGGAAGCGAGCTGCACGGTCCAATGCCCGAGCGACATACAAGCCTGAGATGCCATGGTCGACGACGATGTCGACAGCCTCTTTCGTGAAGTCGTCGACGACGGTCAGGCACTTCACGCGACGGCCGTTGGAAAGCGCATCCATCACGAAATCGATTGACCACACCTCGTTGGGCGCGCCCGGCAATGCCAGTTGCTCGCGCTCAATCATGACGCCATGGCGCTTGCGACGGCGCCGCACAGCCAGCCCTGCCTCACGGTACAGGCGATAGATGCGCTTGTGATTGGCGTGCGTGCCTTCGCGCTCCACCAGGGCGTGCAGTCGACGGTAGCCGAATCGACGACGTTCGTGTGCCAATTCCACCAGACGCGCCGCTAGCAGCTCATTCTCGTGGTCCGGCTTCGCGTCGTAATGCAGCACGCTGCGAGAAAGCCCGACAAGCCGGCAGGCGCGGCGCTCGGAGATATTGACCTTCTCCCGAATCGCCGACACTGCTTCGCGTTTGGCTTGCGGGCTCAGGGCTTTCCCTTGACGACGACCTTCAACGCTTCCATATCGAGCATTGCTTCGGCCAGCAGCTTCTTCAGCCGGGCATTCTCCACCTCGAGGTCCTTGAGCCGGCGGGCTTCCGAGACTTCCATGCCGCCGAACTTCGCGCGCCAGGTGTAGAACGACGCGTCACTGAACCCGTACTTCCTGCACAGTTCCTTGACCGCCATACCGGCTTCGGCTTCCTTCAGAAACCCGATGATTTGCTGTTCCGTAAAGCGCTTCTTCATGTCCGTCTTCTTCTCCGAAAACGAACTTTACTAGACTCCGGCTGGCCCTGTTTGTAGGGGGCAGGTCAGGCTAGCGCCCAGCGTCGCGGCGTACCGCCCATACCGTCACCGTGTTCGCGCCCATTCTTCACCAGAACGCGAGCCCCGTGTTCCTCGCGCTTCGCGCGCAAACGAGCAAGCACGAGTATTCCGACCTGACGGCTAATTTGACGTGTCGTCGTCTTTAGCGAGCTGCTTGCGAATCGCCGACAACTCCTTTCGCCGCTTCGCGGATGTCTTGGGATACCGCAAGTGCAACGCGTCGAGCGTGTCGAGGACGATCTGCGATACGACAAGCCGCGCATCCTCTTTATCATCTGCCGGCACAACGTACCAAGGACAGGTTTCGGTGCTCGTCGCACTGAAGCATTTTTCGTATGCGACCATGTATTGCGCCCAGAACTTGCGCTCTTCGATGTCGGCTGTGCTGAATTTCCAGTTCTTGTCCGGCTGGTCGATGCGAGCGAGAAAGCGCTTGCACTGTTCCTCTTTCGAGAGATGCAGGAAGAACTTCACGATGCGCGTATCGTTGCGATGGAGATGGCTCTCGAGCTCGGTGATGGAACGATACCTGCCTCTCCAGACGGCCTCTCCCGACCCTGCCACGGGCGACAGACCCTCGCCGCGCAGAATCTCGGGATGTACGCGCAGGATCAGTACTTCCTCGTAGTAGGAGCGGTTGAAGATTCCAATGCGGCCGCGCTCGGGCAGGTCGCGAGTGGTGCGCCAGAGGAAATCGTGCTGAAGTTCCTCCGCGCTGGGATGCTTGAAACTGAACACCTGGCAGCCCTGCGGGTTGACGCCAGACATCACGTGCTTGATCGCTCCGTCCTTACCCGCGGCGTCCATCGCTTGGAAGATGAACAGCACGGCATAGCGGTTGTCGGCATAGAGCAAGCTTTGCAGTTCACTCAGCCTCGTCACGTGGCCAGCGAGCATCGCGTGATATTCGTCCTTCGACTTGCAGACGGGCTTGATGCGTGTCGGCCACTTCGTGAGGTCAACCTTCTCACCCTCACGCACGCGGAAATCATCGGAGTTGATCTTCATAATCGTGGTTATTGCGCTGAAATCCATTCTGCGATTTTCGGCCAATGCTCGTTGAGCGTTCGCGCACCCATGAACAACCCGATATGCCCTCCCGGTGCGGTCTTCTTGACGATGCGGTCTTTGGGTGTGCCTAGATGCTTCTCGGCATTCAGGACCTGCTCCGGCGGCGTAATATCGTCGGCGGCTCCCGCCAATAGATAGGTTGGGCATGTAATGTCGCGCAGGTCGAGTTTGCGGCCGAGCCCGACGAACGTTCCTTTCGTGAGCCGATTTTCCTTGAAGAGCTGGTTGATCGCTTGCAGGTACCAGCGCCCCGGTAGGTCGATCGGATTTTCATACCAGCTCTCGAAGGCTTCCACTTTGGCGACGTATGCGGGATCGTCGATGTTTTCATACAGATCGATCTGATCCTGAACGTAGTGCTGCTCGGGGTGCATGTTTTTCCACCCCTGCAACATGAATTTGCCTCTCATCAGGCCGCCGCCAAGCTCGACAAGCTCTTCGTAGAAGGACGACGGAGACTCGTGCACCATCCGGGTAATCGGCCCGTTACCGGCGTCCGTATCGATGGGCGCCCCCGCAAGCACGAGCGAATTGACCTTGTCGGGGAAGCGCGCGGCGACCATCGCCGATACCCATCCCCCTTGACACAACCCGACAAGATTGACGCGGCCGCCGAGATCGTCGATGGCCACGACGATCTCGGCCAGGTAGTTGTCGATCTCCAGATCCTTCATGTCGTCCGTCGCCGACTTCCAGTCCGTGAGTGCCACGTGCCCAATGCCGTTCGCAAGAAGCGTCTGCACCAGGCTTTGCCCATCCCGGTAGTCGGCGATCATGGCCGTATGCCCCGCATGAGGGGCATCGACGAGCGTCGGTATCCCGCCCGGCTTTCCATATTCGCGCAATACCATGGTGCGGAGATCGATCCGGACCCGATTGGGTGTCGCCAGGGAAGGCCTGAGTTCCTCGTGGATTTTGATTTCTTCATCGACGAACTTGAGGTTCTTCGCATACAGGTCCACCCCTTGCTCGAACAGCGCGGCAGCCATGGCCATCGGCCAGAACGCCGGTACGCTCGATAACGCAAGATCAGTAGATTTGACGGATAGTTTGTTCGGCATGGCAGGTCCTTTCTCTCATACGTTGCGAGTAGATTCAATCACGGCAGGGCCACCTGGCACTCAGGCGATCGCGATCGGTGCCGGCCGCCGATCCACGCTTCGGGAGGCCCGATTGCGAGGGTGTTCCATCCAACGATCGGCAATTCAGCATCAGGGGATGACGGTGACGGGCAGGGGCGCAAGGCTTACCAATTTTTGCGAGACACTGCCGAGCAGCAATTGGGCAATTGCCCCGGCACCGCGCTTGCCGACGACGATCAGGTCGACGCTTTTTTGCTGCCCGATTTCGATGACGGTCTGTGCAACATCTCCGGTGCGCGACTCGAGTTGAATCGTCGTGACGCCGACGCTCCACGCCAGGTCTCTCGCCTTTGTCAGGAGTTCGGCCGACACCGATTCGAGCAGCTCCTTCAGCCAGATTTGCTGCGTGCTCGAGAAGGCCATGAATACTTTGTCCGGAAGTCCATAGCCGCCAATGACGTTGACGATCAAGAGCTCGGCTCCGTAGTCTTTCGCCGTTCGCGCAGCATATTCAATGGCCCGATCCGCGCCCGCTGACCCATCTGTTGCCACCAATATTCGCTTCATTGCTCACCTCGCCCGATTCGTCACTGCTGCACGCGCGTTATCCGCCCAAAGTTGACACGCTACCGATGATGAGGGACATGGCCGATCAGAGAACCCTCGATCCGAGCGAGATGCCGGGATTGCCGCGCCGGGCGATGCTCGAGTAGCCGGTACACACCGATCTTGATCCCGCTCGCCACCGCAAACGAGCTAATCGCGTAGCCCCAGACCATGATTGCGAGCGGCCAGCCGGTCGGTGCCATCAGCCCGCCATAGACCACGACCAGCGTCCCGACGACCTGGGTTGCTTCGCACGGAACGACAAGCTTCCAGTTCGGCCATGGGCGCTCCCACACGGCCCCCTTGTTGCGAGTCAGATAAATCGTCATGTGGCCCGAGACCAGCAACTTGAGGAAGATCAGTGCCTGGACCACCGGCAAGGACAGGTGCAGATAGTCGCGAACGATCCAGAACAGACCGAAGCTCTCAACGACGCCGTAGGCGCCGAGTACTGACGCGATGGTCAACACTCGCGTCATGTCCCAGCGCACCGGGTTTGCGGCCAGGGGTGCGTTGTCGTATGCGATCATCATGATCGGCAAATCGTTGAGCAACGCCAACAATACGACCATGATCGCGGTCACCGGGTAGAAGTTGAAAGCCAGGATGCTCGCGGTCATGAAAAGCAAGAGCCGTATCGTCTCGGCAATGCGGTATATCGCGTAGCTGTTCATGCGTTCGAAGATGCGACGGGCCTCCTCGATTGCCGTCGTGATGACCGAGAGACCAGGTGCCGTCAATACGAGGTCGGCCGCGGCTCGCGCGGCATCGGTTGCCCCGCTGACCGCGATGCCGACATCTGCCTGCTTCAGGGCCGGCGCGTCGTTCACCCCGTCCCCAGTCATGCCGACGATGTGGCCCGCATCCTGCAGCGCCTTGACGATCTTGAACTTATGTTCGGGCAAAACGCGTGCGAACCCATCCGCAGCGACAATTCGTGAGAGCTGCTCGCCTGCATCGTCTTGTCCAAAGACGGAATCGGCAACGACAATGTTTTGTCCGAGCTTGAGTTGCCCGGCAATCTCTTTGGCGATCGCTTCGTGATCGCCCGTCACCATCTTGATGTCGACACCCATCGAGCGAGCCGTCGCGATCGTTTCGGCACAATCGTCCCGTGGCGGATCGAACAGCGGTAGCAGTCCGAGGAATTGCCACGTGCCGGATTCATCCGTACGCGCCACGCCGAGGGTGCGGAACCCCCGCGCTGCGTCGCGATCGACAGACGCTGAAATCGCCTTACGCTGGCCGTCGTCCGGCTCACAAAGCTCGACGATCACTTGCGGCGCACCCTTGGCGACCTTGAAGCTGCGGTCGCCCTGTTCGATGTCTGCTTCTGCCCGCTTCACCACGGGGTCGAACGGACGGAAAGCCTTCACCGTAAAGCTGCCGAGTTGCTGATTGGATGAAACGCCTGCGAGGATGGCCGCATCGATTGCGTCAGGCGCATCGCGCCGCGATGCCAGTACGGCTGCCAGAATGAGGTCGTCGCGCGCAACCCCCGGCGCTGGCTCCAGATCGCCCAGAGTCAGTTCGTTTTTGGTCAGCGTGCCGGTCTTGTCGCTGCAGAGCATGTCCATACCGGCCATCTCTTCGATGGCGACGAGACGCGAGACGATCGCTTTGAATCTGGCAAGCTTTTCCGCGCCGATTGCCATCGTGACGGACAGCACAGCCGGCAGCGCGACAGGGATAGAGGCGATGGTGAGGATGAGGGCGAACTGGATGGTTTCGACCATCGGATCGTGACGAAATAGGGCGGCGATCCCGATGACAAGAACCAGGCCCACCGTCACCATAATCAGGAAGTTGCCGATCCGCAGCACGGCGCGCTGGAAGTGCGATACGGACTTGGCTTGCTGAACCAGATGGGCCGTCTTGCCGAAAAAAGTGTTCATCCCCGTGGCCGTGACGACCCCGCTCATCTCGCCTTGTCTCGCGATTGACCCGGAATAGACGTCGTCGCCCACCTTTTTTTCGACCGGCAGCGATTCGCCGGTCAGCGCCGCCTGATCAACGCTCAGGTAAGTGCCGTCGATCAGCTTCAGATCGGCCGGCACAACATTGCCGAGCTTCACATTCACGACGTCGCCCGGAACGAGCAATCGCGCCTCGATGTCTTTCCATGTGCCGTCACGGCGTACCCGTGCCTTGAGCGCGAGCCGTTGCTTCAGCAGCGTAATCGCGTTGTCGGCCTTGAATTCCTGCCAGAATCCGACCCCCGCGTTGATAAACAGCATCGCGAGGATAATGGCGAGATCCGCCCAATGTCCAAGCACCGCTGAAAGCACCGCGGCCGCCTCGATCATCCACGGAATCGGCCCCCAAAAGAAGTGAGCGAGCCGCCCGAGCGCACTGACGTGACGCTCGGTGAGCACATTTTCGCCATACTGGATGAGCCCTTGGGCCGCTTCGGTCTCCGTCAGACCTTTGGCGTCAGTGGCAAGAGGAGTCTTGGTCTCGATCTCACGATCTTCCTGCATTATCTGTTCCTGCTTCATGCCAATTTCTCCTGTACAAGCCGGCCTACCTCGTTCCTATCCGTGACATTCTCCAAGCACCGCACGGGCCGCTCGTGTTGGCGATACCCGAATTTTGTCGTTAGCGGGCTATACCCCGAGAACCGCCCGGGTGTGCCGCGCAAACATCAAGTCCTCATCCGTCGGAATCGCCCAAACTGACATGCGACTTCCAGCAGGGGGGACACACGGGCCGCCGGAAGCGTATGCACGATCGCTCAAACCGAGGCCTAGCCATGAGGCATCCTCGCAAACCCGGCGCCGAATCGCGCGCGTGTCCGCCAATGCCAGCGGTGAAGAAAAGCGAAACAAGGCCACGGACGGTGGCTGTAAGCGAAGCCAACTCCCGTGCGATGCGATACACAAACAAGTCGATGGGCTCTCGCGCAGATGGTCGATTGCTGGCTCACAAGGCGCGCACGTCGTCGCTCGGGCCCGACACGCGGAATAGGCCACAGTCGTGATGCAGGCGCGTACTGAGTTCGTTGCACGACACGCGCCTTTGTTGCATCAGGTAGCTTCACGAAGCCCAGGTCGAGGCTGCCGCATCGTTGGCTCATCGACAGGCCGTCAATGATCTTCATCGCCACAACGGCAACCATGGAAACTATCGAACCTTGAGTCTAGTCGTGCGTTGATTGGTGTCAAAGACGCCAAGAAGTCGGCAGATCACCGACATCAGACGACGCAGTGACGTCGGGACCGTGCGTCCACCCAAGATCGATTACCGCCTGCTTGACGCGATGAGTAACGTCGAGAGGCGGCTCCCGGCCCGTTGACTTACGTCAAATCGCTTCGGTGGGGGGGAGCCACGATGGCAAAGAGGTGGCCGCGCAAATTCGGACAAGGGGAAAACTCCACGATTGTGATCGTCCCGAGTTCAGCGGTGGAAACGATGCAGCGCGGCGGCCTTCCAGCAGACCATTTGTAAGAGATCAAACCCACGCGTGGGCAGCCCCGTGGCTTCAATCGAAGTCGGTGGCACTGCGTACCAATTGGCTTGTTTGGCTTCCTGGGGGCGCATCGGACGTGTTGCCCTGGCGATTGTCCAGAATGCCTGGCGCACCGCGTTCGTCGCCGGTTTGCTGGCCGCGCGCAGGCTATGGTGCCCGCGGAAGGTGTCATTCGATCACGCCCGGATCGGCTGAGAATGTCGGCATTGGCGCACAACAATCTGTTGTAACGTGACCCTCAGCGGGAACTTATACTTTCGGGGAACAGGACCGCCGCGAACAGCCTGTTGCTGCGGGTGCGTCACGCAGATGCGCCACGACCCAGGGTTCAAGAGCATGGGCAGCGATGATGCCGATGAAACGGTGACTGTGCGTACCGTTACAGCTGACGCGCTCTAGCCTTGTTAAAGTCAAACAATCGGCACGGTCACAGTCCAGTTTGGAAGGAGCTGCGATGGTAGAGCATCCGCTGTCGAAGGGCGACAAGGCGGTCATCACCCGTGAGGCCCTCCAGTCTCTCATCGATGTTCTTGTCGCCAACCGGTATCTGGTGATGGGGCCAACGGTGCGGGATGGCGCTATTGTTTACGACAGGGTCTCGAGCGTACCCGATTTACCTATAGGCTGGACCGATCACCAGGAAGCGGGGCGTTATCACCTGGAGCGTCGCAATGATGCTGCCCTGTTTGGTTTCGCCGTTGGGCCGCATTCATGGAAGCGCTTTTTGCATCCGCCCGTCCAGACGCTCTGGGAGGCGCGAACCGGAGACGATGGGCTCACGATCACCACAGCAGACGAGCCTTCCCCGAAGTTCGCGTTCATTGGCGTGCGCTCTTGTGAGATCCATGCCATCGCGATCCAGGACCGGGTCTTTTGCGAGGGGCCGTATCCGGATCCGGTTTACAGCATTCGTCGTCACGACGCGTTCATCGTTGCGGTGAACTGCGCACAGGCCGCTGGAACCTGCTTCTGCGTTTCGATGCAGACAGGCCCGCGGGCGGAGTCCGGGTTCGACCTGGCGCTGACCGAGTTGCTTCACGAAAGCACCCATGAATTCCTGGTCGAGGTCGGCACCCCAAACGGCGCGGAAGTTCTTTCGCAGATTCCTCATCGACCTGCGTCGGACGCACACTGTACGGTGGCCGAGGCGGTTGTTACGCATACGGCGGCCCAGATGGGACGCTCCCTGGAGACCGACGGAATCAAGGAGTTGCTGCAACGCAACCCGAACCATCCGCGTTGGGACGAGGTGGCAGATCGGTGCCTGAGCTGCGGCAACTGCACGATGGTCTGCCCGACCTGCTTCTGTACGACGATCGAGGATCACAGCGATCTGGCCGGACAGTCTGCCGGGCGCGTTCGCAAATGGGACTCCTGTTTCACGATGGACTTCTCCTACATCCACGGCGGCAGCGTCCGGAAGACCGCCCGCTCGCGCTACCGCCAGTGGATGACCCACAAGCTCGCGAGCTGGATCGACCAGTTTGGAACATCCGGCTGTGTCGGGTGCGGACGCTGTATCACCTGGTGCCCGGTCGGTATCGACATCACGGAGGAAGCCGCCGCCATTCGCGCGACCCGTACCACAGCAAGGGAGAATGAACATGGAGGGGCTTGAGCATATTCTGGGCGAACACCCCTTCTTTGCGGGTTTCGATACCGCGCATAGCCGGTTGATCTCAGGCTGTGCCAAAAACCACCGCTTCGATGCGGGGCATTATCTGTTCAGGGAAGGCCAGCCCGCCAATGAGTTCTTCCTGATCCGGCACGGCAAGGTCGCGCTCGAAATCGTCGCGCCCGGGCAGGCGCCCATCGTGGTCGCGACACTCGGCGCCGGCGAGATCGTGGGCGCGTCGTGGCTGGTTCCGCCCTATCGCTGGACTTTCGATGCACGGGCCGCCGAACTCACGCGTGCGATCGGCATGGATGCCAGGTGCCTGCGCGACAAGTGCGATGCCGACCACGATCTGGGTTACGCGTTGATGAAGCGCTTTCTGCCGATCTTCGTGAAACGGCTGGACGCAACGAGGCTGCAACTGCTCGATGTTTACGGGAAACGCTGAGATGACTGCCGCCCGGGCTCCGGATCCGTTCGTCCCACAGCTGTATCGCATCGCGCGGACGCGGCGCGAACTCGCCGACACGACAACGCTGGAGTTTGTACCGCTCGCCGGAGAGCGACCTGCTTTTGAGCCGGGGCAGTTCAACATGCTCTACGTGTTTGGTATTGGCGAAGCGGCGATCAGCATAAGCGGCGACCGGAGCGATGGACACTCTTTTGTGCATACTGTTCGCAATGTCGGCGCTGTCAGCGCGGCGCTCGCGAGGCTGGAAGCGGGCGCGACAATCGGGCTGCGCGGCCCGTTTGGAACGGGCTGGCCGGTCGCCGCCGCGGAGGGCTCGGACATCGTCATCGTCGCTGGCGGCCTTGGCCTCGCGCCGCTGCGCCCCGCGATCTACGACGTGCTGGCCAACCGGGGCCGTTATGGACGCGTCGTAATCCTGTTCGGAAGCCGCACTCCGAGGGAATTACTCTACCGTCGAGAACTGGAACAGTGGCGACAGCGACTTGACGTTCAGATCGAAGTCACCGTCGATCACGCCGACGCGGACTGGCACGGCCACGTTGGCGTCGTGCCAGCGCTCGTTGCGCGTGCGACCTTCGATCCGCGCGAGACTGTCGCGCTGCTCTGCGGACCCGAACTCATGATGCGTTTCACGGTCAATACGCTGCACGATGCCGGCGTTTCGCCCGAGCGAATCTATCTGTCGATGGAGCGCAACATGAAATGCGCGATCGGCCTGTGCGGCCACTGTCAGTTCGGCCCTGCATTCATCTGCAAGGACGGGCCAGTGATGCGTTTCGATACGATTGCCGGCATCTTCGCGGTCCCGGAGATCTGAGATGGGCGCACCTGCAACCAACCCGCGCAAGCGGCCACGGCTTGCTGTCTGGAAGTTCGCATCCTGCGACGGATGCCAGCTCTCCTTGCTCGATTGCGAAGACGAACTGCTCGCGCTTGCCGACGCCATTGAGATCGCCAATTTCCCTGAAGCGTCCAGCGCTATCGGGGCCGGCCCATACGATCTCTCGCTGGTTGAGGGCTCGATCACCACACCGCATGACGCCGAGCGCATTCAGTCGGTGCGGCGCCAGTCGAAACATCTCGTTACGATCGGCGCCTGTGCGACAGCCGGCGGAATCCAGGCGTTGCGCAATTTTGCCGACGTGCGCGAGTTCGTGGCTGCGGTGTACGCATCGCCCGAATACATCAAGACGCTTGCCACCTCGACACCGATATCCGCGCATGTTCCTGTCGACTACGAGCTGCGTGGCTGCCCGATCAACAAGATGCAACTCATCGAGGTCATCTCGGCCTTCCTCACCGGCCGCAAGCCGGCGATCGCGAGTCACAGTGTCTGCGTCGAATGCAAGCAGCGCGGCACGGTGTGCGTGATGGTGCAGGGCACGCCCTGCCTCGGGCCGGTGACGCATGCCGGGTGCGGCGCGATCTGTCCGGCTTTCCAACGTGGCTGTTACGGCTGCTACGGTCCGATGGAGACGCCGAACATGGCAGCGCTGACACGCGAATGGCAGGCGCTCGGTGCGAGACCACTGGATATCCGGCGTGCGTTACGCACCTTCAACGCGACGGCACCTGAGTTTCTGAAAGAGAGCGAGGCCCATGGCGACAAAGACGATCCGGGTTGACTATCTCACCCGCGTCGAGGGGGAGGGTGCACTCGATCTGCATCTCAAGGATGGGCAGGTGACATCGGCGCAGCTCAACATCTTCGAACCGCCGCGCCTGTTTGAGGCGCTCCTGCGAGGACGGGGTTTCGGCGAAACCCCCGACATTGTGGCCCGCATCTGCGGGATCTGCCCGATCGCCTATCAGATGAGTGCGGTCCACGCGCTCGAAACCGCCTTCGGCATCAAGGTCGATGGACAGCTACGCGCGTTGCGCCGCCTGATCTACTGCGGCGAATGGATCGAGAGCCATGCGCTGCACGTCGTAATGCTGCATGCACCAGACTTCCTCGGTTTCCCGGATGCGATCCAGATGGCCCGCGAGCACGGCGATGCGGTCCGCCGGGGCCTTGCCCTGAAGAAAGCCGGCAACGAGTTGATGCGCCTGCTGGGCGGGCGCGAGATTCATCCCGTCAACGTGAAGGTGGGCGGATTCTACCGCGTACCGGGCCACGACGAACTCACGCCGGTCACCGAAAGCCTCCAGCGTGCCCGCGACCATGCGGTGGATCTGGTCCGTTGGGTGGCGGGCTTCGACTTTCCGGAATTCGAGCGCGACTACGAGTTCGTGGCGCTGCGGCACGCAGACGAATATCCATTCAACGAGGGGCGGCTCGTCTCCACCCGTGGCATCGATATCGACATAGCCGACTTTGAGACTGAATTCGAGGAGCGCCACGTTGCCCACTCGACTGCACTGCATGCCGCGGTGAAGCAGCGCGGCGCGTATCTGGTCGGGCCGCTCGCCCGCTACGCCATCAATTTCGATCGTTTTCCCCACCAGGTGCAAGCGCTGGCCCGTGAAGCCGGACTTGGCCCGGTCTGCAGAAACCCGTTCCGGAGCATCGTCGTGCGGTCGCTCGAACTGGTCTACGCGTGCGAAGAGGCGCTGAGACTGATCGCGACCTATGAGGTGCCGGAGCTCGCGGCCGTGCCCGTCGAACCGCGCGCGGGCACGGGCTTCGGCTGTACCGAGGCTCCTCGTGGTATCTGCTGGCATCGATATCGCGTCGATGCAGACGGGGCGATCGTGGACGCGCGTATAGTGCCGCCGACCTCGCAAAACCAGCCGAGTATCGAGGCGGACCTGATGGCTGTCGCGACAGCCGCACTGGATCAACCTGACGACGTGCTGCGGGATCGATGCGAACGGAGCATCCGCAATTACGACCCCTGCATCTCGTGTTCCGCTCACTTCCTCAAACTCTCGGTACACCGGACATGACCCGTACCCTTAAGCCGTGCGGCGCGCCACGCAGGGTCCTGGTGGTTGGCATGGGAAACCCCGATCGAGGCGATGACGGCGTCGGCGCGCGTGTCGTGCGCAGTATCGCCGGACAACTGCCGGCCGATGTATCGCTCGTCGTACGCACCGGCGACGTGCTGTCGCTGATCGAGGACTGGGCCGGATTCGACGCGCTGGTGTGCGTGGACGCTGCCGCACCTGCGACGCTACCGGGTCGTGTTCACCGCATCGACCTCGCCTCGGAGCAATTGGTACGGGAGATGTCGTTTACGTCGAGCCATGCCTTCGGCGTGGCCGAGGCAATCGAACTTGCCCGCGCGCTCGGGCTTGCGCCACGCGAGATGGTCGTCTATGCGATCGAAGGCGCCTGTTTCGACCGAGGGGCGCCGATCACGCCGGAAGTTGCGGCCGCTGCCGATGAAGTGGCCGGGCGTGTAGTGGCCGAGGTGGAGCGGCTCAGGCGGACCGTTACGGAGATCGAACCTCATGCATGAGACAGGCATCGTACGAAACCTGGTGCACCGGCTGGAGACGGCGGCGCAAGAAAACGGCGCTGTGCGGATCAACGGGGTCGAGGTCTGGCTTGGCGCGCTGTGCCAGTTTTCGCCGGAACATTTCCGCGAGCATTTCGTCGACGAAGCGTGCGGCACGTTGGCCGAGGGCGCCACGCTGCGTATCGAGGTGTCGCAGGATCTTCATCATCCGCATGCACAGGACGTGATGATGACGGCCATGGAGTTCGACGTCCCGGACGGGGAGGGCTGAAACGCGATGGGTACGACATGCACCGATACAGCAGGCGCGGGGTCGCTGCGGCTGCAACTGGATGTCACCGGCGCGGTACAGGGGGTGGGATTTCGGCCCTTCGTTCATCGGCTTGCCGTCAGCGAGGGGCTGGGTGGCTTTGTACGCAACACGGGTGAGGGCGTGTCGATCGAAGTTGAGGGCTCCCCGCAGGCGATCGAGCGCTTTCTGGCGAGGCTCGACGCGGAAATAGCGCCGCCGGCAGCCATTCATCAGCGGCAAAGCCGTCGACTTCCGGTCCAGGGGAAGCAAGGCTTCCTGATTGCCCGAAGTGCGGCCGGCAGCCGACGCTCGGTCATGGTATTGCCCGATCTTGCCGTCTGTCCGGAGTGTCTCGGCGAAATTAGCGACCCGAATGATCGTCGCCACCTGTATCCGTTTACGACCTGCGTGCGCTGTGGACCGCGCTACAGTCTGATCGAGGCTCTGCCGTACGATCGCTTACGCACCGCCATGCGCCACTTTCCGATGTGTGCAGCGTGTCGCAAGGAGTACGACGAACCGGGGGCGCGCCGTTTTCATGCCGAAACAAACGCATGCCCCGAGTGTGGGCCGCGACTCTCGCTATGGGATACGGCGGGAACCGTGCTGGCGGAGCGGCATCAAGCCCTGCGTCTTGCGGGCGACGCCGTGCGCAAGGGCCTGATCGTGGCACTCAAAGGTCTGGGTGGTTTCCAACTGATCGTCGATGCCCGCAGCGATACTGCGGTGCGCCGTCTGCGGGAACGCAAGGCACGTCCGGCCAAGCCTTTCGCCATCATGGTTAGGACAGTAGCCGACGCGTTGACAGTCGCGGACCTCTCAGAGGTCGAGCAACGGCTCCTATGCTCGGCCGCAGCGCCGATCGTTCTGGCGAAGTCGCGAACGGGGGTGTCCGTGGTTACGCCGGGCGTTGCGCCGGCCAACCCGCTGCTCGGAATCATGCTGCCCTGTACGCCGCTGCACGAGTTGCTGATGCTCGAACTTGGCTTTCCCGTCGTGGCGACCAGCGGCAACCGGGGCGGCGAGCCGATCGTGACCGACGAGCAAGAGGCACTCGAACGGCTTGCGGGCATTGCCGATTTCTTCCTCGTGCACGATCGCCCGATCCTGCGTCCGGTGGACGACTCCATTGTGAGGGTGATGGCGGGGCGTGAGGCTGTGCTCAGGTGCGCGCGAGGCTACGCTCCCCTGGTGTTCGCCTGTCCGACCGCCACAGAGCCGGGGCTCGCGGTCGGCGCGCACCAGAAGAACACGATCGCGATCGCCGCCGATGGACAGATCATCCTCGGCCCTCATATCGGCGACCTCGCCGCACCCGCAACACGTGAGGCTTTTGCGCAAGCCGTCGATTCCATGACGGCGCTGTACGGCGTGCGCCCCCTGCATGTCGCTTGCGACCTCCATCCGGACTATTACAGCACCCGCGTTGCGGATGCATCCGGACTGCCGGTGCGACGCGTACCACATCATCTTGCGCACGTACTTGCAGGGATGGTCGACAACGATCTCAGAGGTCCCGTGCTCGGCGTAGCATGGGACGGCGCCGGCTATGGCAATGACGGCTCGATCTGGGGCGGTGAGTTCCTGACCGTCGAAGCGAACCGATTTCGCCGGATTGCGCATCTGCTGCCGTTTCGGTTGGCCGGCGGGGAGTCCGCCATGCGCGAGCCGCGCCGTGCTGCGCTCGGCGCACTCTACGCGACCTTTGGCGATGCCGCACTGGCGATGACGGACCAGAAGCCCGTCGCCGCCTTTGACGCGCGAGAGCGACAGACTCTCGGCATCATGCTGCGCCGCGGCGTCAATGCGCCTCTGACATCGAGCGCTGGTCGGCTCTTCGATGCGGTTGCTGCACTGCTGGATCTCGTTCAGATAGCCAGCTTCGAAGGCGAAGCCGCGATGGCAGTCGAATTCGCCGCCCAGCGGGCGGTGACCGCTGCGGCGCTGGCACCGCCGCGCCTGTCGGAGCATGCCGGCAAGCTCGTACTCGACTGGCGGCCGGTGCTGGCCGATATCGTGGCCGGGTGTCGCAACGGCGTCGTGACACCGTCACTGGCAGCGGCGTTTCATGACAGCCTGGTCGAGGCCATCGTCGACGTCGCGACGCGCGTCGGATTCGAGCGGGTCCTGCTCAGTGGCGGTTGCTTTCAGAATGCGCGACTCGTCGAGCGGGCGGTTGAGCGGCTACGCGAGGCGGGCTTCGATCCTTACTGGCATCGTCGCATTCCGCCGAATGACGGAGGCATTGCCGTAGGACAGGCCGCTTTCGCCGCCCAGCCGCTGACCGGGGAGAAGATCTGATGTGCCTTGCCGTTCCGGGACAGGTTCTGAGCATCGAAGGAGATGATCCGCTGTTGCGGCAAGGACGGGTCGCCTTTGCCGGCATCGTCAAGGCGGCCTGCCTTGCCTATGTCCCCGAAGCGAAGCCTGGCGATTATGTGCTCGTCCACGCGGGCTTCGCCATCGCCGTGATAGACGAGGTGCAGGCTCGGGAGACGCTTGTCTACCTCGCTAGATTCGCGCCGGAGGATTTCGAATGAAATATATCGACGAATTTCGCGACCCGGCCGCAGCCCGTCGTTATGCGGCCGCAATTGCGCGCATCACGACACGGCCGTGGACCATTATGGAAATCTGCGGTGGACAGACACATTCGATCGTGCGGCACGGCATCGACCAGATGTTGCCTTCAGGCGTGAGCCTTCTACATGGGCCTGGCTGCCCGGTGTGTGTGACTCCCGCCGGAATCATCGACGCTGCGATTACCATTGCAAGCCGACCCGCCGTGATCTTTTGCTCGTTTGGCGACATGCTGCGGGTGCCCGGCGAAGCGGGCAGTCTGCTCGCGGCAAAGGCACGCGGCGCTGACATCCGCATGGTCTATTCGCCGCTCGATGCGTTGACAATTGCGCGTGACAGACCGGATCGCGAGGTCGTCTTCTTCGCAATCGGTTTCGAAACTACTGCCCCTGCCACCGCCATGGCTGTGTTGCAGGCGGAGCGCGAGGGGCTCGCGAATTTTTCGCTGCTAGTGTCCCACGTTCTCGTGCCGCCCGCGATCGAGGCGTTGCTGAGCGACCCCGGCAATAGCGTGCAAGGTTTCCTGGCCGCAGGCCATGTCTGCACGGTGATGGGCTACTGGGAATACGAGCCGATCGCGCGCCGCTTCGGCATTCCGATCGTCGTGACCGGCTTCGAACCCGTCGATCTGGTGCAGGGCCTCTACCTGTGCATCCGGCAACTGGAAGAGGGCCGTGCCGAGGTTGAAAACCAGTATCTGCGCAGCGTGCAGCGCAACGGCAACCGTCACGCGCAGGACGTGCTTGGCCGCGTGTTTGCTGTTCAGTCACAGCGGTGGCGCGGTATCGGCGAAATCGCTCGCAGCGGCTTGGGTCTCGCGCCCGCGTACGCGCACTACGATGCGCTGCGGCGCTTTCCGGATGTTGCCGTGCCGCCTGAACGTTGCAGCGAATGCATCAGTGGTGAGGTCATGCGGGGGTTGAAGAAGCCTGGGGAGTGCCCGGCTTTCGGCACGCGGTGCACACCGGAGCATCCGCTGGGCGCGACCATGGTGTCGTCCGAAGGCGCGTGCGCCGCCTACTTTCGATATCGCAGGCCGCTGTTCGCCGATGCGGCTGGTGCACTCGAGCGCAAGGAGAGCCTATGAGCTACACGCCACGCTTCGTCGCGAACTGTCCGCTACCGGCGGCGGGCGGCGACACCATTGAACTCGCCCATGGTGGTGGCGGCCTGCTGACCCAACGGCTCATCGATGATCTTTTTCGGCCTGCCTTCGCCGAGGCGCCGGAAGATCTCACGCATGACGGGGCCGTGCTCGATATCGGCGGCGCGCAGCTTGCCTTCACGACCGATTCCTATGTGGTGCAGCCGCTGTTCTTTCCCGGCGGTGACATCGGTTCGCTTGCCGTCAACGGGACGGTGAACGATCTGGCCATGTGCGGCGCCGAACCGCGCTATCTAAGCGTCGGGCTGGTACTCGAGGAAGGTTTGCCGATCGACGATCTGGACCGCGTGGTGATGTCCATGCGCGACGCGGCGCGGGCGGCAGGCGTGCGCATCGTGACCGGTGATACGAAGGTGGTCGAGCGCGGCAAGTGCGACGGCCTCTATATCAACACGTCTGGCGTCGGACTCGTTCTGGCGAGTTCTCCGGTTTCGCCCAGGCAGGTCAGGGCGGGGGATGCCGTGGTGCTGAGCGGCGACATTGGCAGGCACGGCATCGCCATCATGGCGGTACGGGAAGGGCTCGGATTCGAAACCGCGATTACCAGTGACTGTGCACCACTGGTGGCCAGCGTGCGTGCGCTGATCGACGCAGGAAGCGAATTGCATTGCATGCGCGACCTGACCCGAGGCGGACTCGCGACCGCATTGATCGAAATCGCCTCGGCGGGCAGGGTAACGATTCGGCTCGATGAAGCGGCCATTCCCGTTTCGGATCCGGTACGCGGCGCCTGCGAGATCCTCGGGCTCGATCCGCTTTATGTGGCGAACGAAGGGCGGTTCGTCGCGCTGGTAGCGCCCGCCTGCGCGGAGCGGGTCGTCGCCATCCTGCGCCGATTCTGTGGCGATGCTGCCATCATCGGTGCCGTCGAAACCTCAACCCGACCGGGCACTGTTGAACTTGGGACGATAGGCGGCGCGCGTGCACTGGACATGCTGACGGTGGAGCAGTTACCGCGCATATGCTAGCCGCGCGCAAGGGGCGGCGGAATGGTGTGCTGGGCCGTCGGCGGTCGGAAGTCACACCGACTTTCGGGGCGGCGCTATCAGACGGTGGAACTATCTGTTTGCCGGGGCTGATTCGGCACGGTGCACGTGCTGCCGCGAAATATATTCTGATCGGTCCGGCAAGCCTGAACGGCCTTGCCCCTGAGGGCCTACCCTTGATTTTGGTGGAATCTGATTTAGAACGTCTTGTCGGCAGTGAGGATTGACTCAGAGAGGCCGCGCCAAGGGGGTGCCCCATCGGGCGATTAGTTAAGTTTTACATAAGAGAATCTAACGAATTAATCGATTTCGCATATCAAGCTGACCGGAAGCGATTTTCGATTCGCGCTTCCAAGTAGATCCCGGGGAATCATCCTAGGGCGATAATAGTGCAGATTCCCGTTCTCCGGAGATCAAATGCCAAAATCGTTCCAGCGTCTCACCATCAATGTGACGCTTCAGCATATCGATCCGCCGATCTGGCGTCAGATCGAGGTCGAAGGATCCGAATCTCTGCGCAAGCTGCATCACATTCTGCAGGCAGCTTTCGGATGGGACGACACCCATCTGCACGACTTCGTGATCGACGGCATGACCTACGCCATGTTCGAGGTTGATGACGTGGCGGACTTCGCCGACCCGGACACGACTGCCGATGACCGGAAGATTCGTCTGCAGACAGTCCTGAAGCCAGGTTCGCGCTTCGTGTACCGATACGACTTTGGAGACGGCTGGAATCACACCGTCGTCGTCGAGAAGATAGAAACGGTCGAGAGCGAACCGTGGGGAGAGGCCCAAGTCATTGACGGCGCTCGTGCTTGTCCGCCGGAGGACGTGGGCGGCCCAACGGGCTACGAAGCGTTCCTGAATACGCTCTTGAACGACCCCAACAGTGAAACGGCAGAGCGTTACCGAAACTGGATCAGAGGTGGCCGCGCAAAATCGGACAGCGGGATAAGTGGAACGGCCGGGGCCTGAGCCAGCGATAATGCAGGCAAAGGAACCGAGGAAATGACGAAACGAACCCGACGCACGCACTCAGCGGCGTTCAAAGCGAAAGTGGCCCTGGCGGCTGTCAAGGGCGAGCGCACGCTGGCCGAACTGGCGCAGCAGTTCGATGTGCATCCGAACCAGATCACAGAATGGAAACGGCAGTTGCAGGAGCGCGCGGCCGACGTGTTCGGTGCGGCTGGCCCGGTGTCTAGCGAGCCACCGGTAGACGTGAAGACCCTGCACGCCAAGATCGGCCAACTCAGCCTGGAAAATGATTTTTTAAGCGGCGCGCTCACCAAGGCGGGATTGCTGAGCGCAAAGCGATGATTGACCGTGGCCATGCGTTGCCGGTTTCGCAGCAAGTCCGGCTGGTTGGTATCGCGAGATCGAGCGCGTATTACCGGGCGCGGCCTGTGGGCGAAGTCGATCAACGGCTGATGCGCCGGATCGACGAACTGCATCTGGAGTTCCCGTTTGCCGGTGCCCGGATGCTGGCGCGCTTGCTGCGCCGGGAAGGCTACGAGGTCGGCCGGCGCCGCGTACGCACGCAAATGAAGCGCATGGGCGTGGAGGCGCTGTACTGCAAGCCGAACACGAGTCGGCGCAACGCGCAGCACAAGGTCTGGCCGTATCTGCTGAGCGGCATGAAGATCGAGCGGGCCAACCAGGTTTGGGCACTCGACACGACCTACGTTCCCATGGCGCGAGGCTTCGTGTATCTGACGGCGGTGGTGGACTGGGCCAGTCGCAAGATCCTCGCGCACCGCGTGGCGATCACGCTGGAGGCCGTGCATGCCGTTGAAGCGCTGGAAGAAGCGTTCGCCCGCCATGGGCACCCCGACATCGTGAACACCGATCAGGGCAGCCAGTTCACGGCGGGAACATTCACCGAGGCGGTGCTGGGCCGAGGCATTCGACTGTCGATGGACGGCAAAGGTGCTTGGCGCGACAACGTGTTCGTCGAGCGCGTGTGGCGCAGCATCAAGTACGAAGAAATTTATTTGCGAGCCTACGAGTCGGTAAGCCATGCCCGGCGCTCCATTGGCCAATACATTGAGCTGTACAACCGCAAACGGCCTCATTCGAGCCTGGCGGATCAGACGCCCGATGAGGCATACTTCGCGACGCTGCCTGCGATCAAATCGGCAGCATGATCGCCCTGGACGGTCCACTTAAAACTCTCAGAAAACTGTCCGAACGAGCGAGGCCACCTCTATCGGCCCCGGATTCGACGCGGAATTGTTCGATTTACGTGCTGCCAATGCAGCGCTGCTACGCATGGCTTCTAACCGCTGGGGCAATCGATAACACACATTGCGTCAAGACTCCAACCAGCATGAAGGCAGAACTGTCTGGGCGTCATGACTCTGACGACAACACTGCCATACGCCGGCAGGAAGTTTTGGCGCAACGCCGATAGGTACCGTCTACGGAGCCCAGTGTTGCGCTGAAGTAGCCGATCCGCGGCTCAGAACGCAACACCTCCAAATGTACCAGGCATGTTGATAATTCACGTTATGTAAAATAACGACAACGACGAAAAGCCATACCTGCTTGGCCACCCAACTCGCCTCCCAGCCTCCCCAGGACGCTGATCGCCGCTCACAAGCTGCTCGCGTTCAGCTATTGCGTGACGACCGACGACGCAGAAATAACAAGGCCGGGCAAAACGCCCGGCCTTCGGCAACGCTACGCCGCGTGCTCACCGCGCAAACGGCGGCACGCTCGCGCTCGAATGGTCGTCAGACCGCCATCACCGTCACCGACTTCGTGACGAGGTACGGTTCCAGCGCTTCCGGCCCGCCTTCCGACCCGTAGCCCGAATCCTTCACGCCGCCGAACGGCATTTCCGGCCACGGCGTCGCGGGCTGGTTGATCCACAGCATCCCGACTTCCAGGCGCTGCGTCAGCAGGTGCACGTTCGCGAACGAACGCGTGAACGCATAGCCGGCCAGCCCGAACGGCAGACGGTTCGCTTCGGCGATCGCGTCCTCGAGCTTGTCGAAACCGCGGATCGCCGCGACCGGGCCGAACGGCTCGTTGTTGAACACGTCCGCTTCGAGCGGCACGTTCGCGATCACGGTCGGCGCGAAGAAGTTGCCTTCCGAGCCGATCCGTTCGCCGCCGGTCTCGATGCTCGCGCCGACCTTGCGCGCGTTCTCGACGACCGACGCCATCGCGGTCAGCCGGCGCGGGTTCGCCAGCGCGCCGAGCGTCGTGCTTTCCTCGAGGCCGTCGCCGACCTTCAGCCCCTGCGCATGCTGGACCAGCGCGCGCGTGAATTCGTCGCGAATGCTGTTGTGCACGAGGAAACGCGTCGGCGAAATGCACACCTGGCCGGCGTTGCGGAACTTCGCGCCACCGGCGGCCTTCACCGCCAGCGCGACATCCGCGTCCTCGGCGACGATCACCGGCGCGTGGCCGCCCAGTTCCATCGTCGCGCGCTTCATGTGCTGGCCCGCGAGCGCCGCGAGCTGCTTGCCGACCGGCGTCGAGCCCGTGAACGTCACCTTGCGGATCACCGGGTGCGGAATCAGGTAAGACGAGATTTCGGCGGGATCGCCGTACACGAGACCGATCACACCGGCCGGCACGCCCGCGTCGACGAACGCGCGCAGCAGCGCGGCCGGCGACGCCGGCGTTTCTTCCGGCGCCTTCACGAGGAACGAGCAGCCGGTCGCGAGCGCGGCGCTCAGCTTGCGCACGACCTGGTTGACCGGGAAATTCCACGGCGTGAACGCCGCGACCGGACCGACCGGCTCCTTCACGACGGTCTGCTGCGCGCCGAGATTGCGCGGCGGGACGATCCGGCCGTACACGCGGCGGCCTTCATCCGCGAACCATTCGATGATGTCGGCTGCCGACAGCACTTCGACGCGCGCTTCCGTCAGCGGCTTGCCCTGCTCCTGCGTCATCAGCTGCGCGATCGTGTCGGCGCGCTCGCGCACCAGCGCGGCCGCCTTGCGCATCGTCGCCGCGCGCTCGTGCGCGGGCACCTTGCGCCATGCTTCGAAACCGCGCTGCGCCGCGGCCAGCGCGCGGTCGAGATCGGCGATGCCCGCGTGGGCCACCTTGCCGATCGTCTTGCCCGTCGCCGGGTTCACGACATCGATCGTCTTGCCGCTCGCGGCGTCGACCCACTCGCCGTCGATCAGCAGTTGTGTATCCGTATAAGTCACGTTAGCCATCCAGACACCCCAGTTTTGCGTTCGATAAAACGCGCGCTACCGCGAACGGCCGCGCGCCGGTTGACAGAAAGCACTGCGTTGCCGGGCGCCCTGCACCCGGCAACGTTCGACGACGCGCACGCCCGTCGTCATCCGCCACGCACGGCCGCGCTCAGCGCGCAGCCGCCGTCGCCGTCGCCTTGCGGAGTTTCGCGACGTCCGCCGCCTGCACGGCCGGCGCGCCATTGTTCCAGCCGGCGCGCATGAACGTCAGCACGTCGGCGATCTGCTGGTCGTTCAGCTGATTCGCGAACGCCGGCATCGGATACGCGGACGGCACGCCGCCGATCACGAGCGACTCGCTGCCGTTCAACGTCACGTTGATCAGCGACGATGCATCGGTCTCGAGCACGTTCGGGTTGCCCGCCAGCGGTGCGAGCAGCGGCGCGTAGCCGCGACCGTCCGCGCCATGGCAATTCAGGCAGTAAGCGTTATACACCTTTGCGCCCGGATCGTTCGCCGGCCGGCCCAACGCGACCTGCGTCGGCTTCGGATCATAACGGTAAGGCGGCGCGCCCGTGCCCCCCGCCGCCGGCAGCGATTTCAAATAGCGGGACATCGCCGCGAGATCGTCGTCGTTCAGTTCCTGCGTGCTGTGGTTGATCACGCTGACCATCGAGCCGAACGCGGTCGCATGCTGGTTCGCGCCGGTCTTCAGGAATTGCACGACATCCGCATCGCTCCATCGGCCGAGCCCGGTATTGTGCTCGCCGGTCAGGTTCGACGCGAACCAGTTGTCGATCGGCGCGCCCGACAGGAACGCCGAGCCGCTTTCGTCCAGCGCCTTCTCCTGGAAGCCGACGCCGCGCGGCGTATGGCACGACCCGCAATGCCCGAGCCCCTGCACGAGGTACGCACCGCGGTTCCACATCGCATCCTTCGCCGGCTTGTCGGTATATGGCGTCGTGTCGAGGAACACCGCGTTCCACAGCGCCAGCGGCCAGCGCATGTTGAGCGGCCACGGAATGTCGGACGCACGGTTCGCCTGCTTCACCGGCTCGACGCCATGGATGAAGTACGCGTAAAGCGCCTTCACGTCGTCGTCGCGCAGCTTTGCGTACGACGGATACGGCATCGCCGGATACAGGTGATGGCCATCCTTCGCGACACCCGAGCGCAGCGCGCCCGCGAACTCGGCCTCCGTATAGCCGCCGATGCCCGTGTCCGGGTCGGGCGTGATGTTGGTCGTGTAGATCGCGCCCATCGGCGTGATCATCTTCAGGCCGCCGGCGAACGGCGCGCCGCGCGGCGCGGTGTGGCATGCCACGCAATCGCCGGCCTTCGCGAGATACGCACCGCGTGCGAGCAGCGCGCCGTCGGCGGGCGCCGTTTGCGCGGCATGCGCCGCCGTGCCGGCCATCAGCGCGGACAGCGCGATCAACGATGCACCAAGCGTGCGAGCGGCGCGATTCAGACTGTTCGGGGTGAGGTTTCGCATGTTCGTTCTCTCCCCTCAGGCCGTCTTCAGCTGGCTGCCGACCGGGAGCTTGCGCAGCCGCGTGCCGGTCGCCGCGAAGATCGCGTTGGACAGCGCCGCCGCGGTCGCAGCGGTGCCCGGTTCGCCGATTCCGCCCGGCGCCTCGGCGCTCTTCACGAGATGCACCTCGATCGGCGGCGTCTCGTTGATGCGCATCATCCGGTAGTCGGTGAAGTTGCTCTGCACGACGCGGCCATCCTCGATCGTGATCTCGCCGTACAGCGCGCCCGTGATCCCGAAGATGATGCCGCCCTGCACCTGCGCGTCGATCGTGTCCGGATTCACGGCCATCCCGCAGTCGACCGCGCACACGGCACGCTTGACCTGCACTTCGCCGCCCTCCACCGCGACATCGATGACGATCGAGAAGAAGCTGCCGAACGCGTGCATCACCGATACGCCGCGCCCTTGCCCCTTCGGCAGCGGCGCGCCCCATCCCGCCGCCTTCGTCGCGACGTCGAGCACGTTCAGCGCGCGCGGCGTCTTGCCGAGCAGCGCGCGGCGATATTGCACGGGATCGGTCTTGGTCTGCGCGGCCAGTTCGTCGATAAAGCTCTCGACGACGAAGGTGCTGCGCGTCGGGCCGACGCCGCGCCAGAATGCGGTCGGCACGTGACGCGGCTCCTGCCGCACGTAATCGATCAACTGGTTCGGCAGGTCGTACGGCAGGTCGGTCGCGACTTCGACCGCGTCGGGATCGACGCCGTCCTTGAACGCCGGCGGTGCGAAGCGCGCGAGGATCGACGAACCGACGATCCGGTGCTGCCACGCGACCGGCTTGCCGTTCGCGTCGAGGCCGGCCGAAATCCGGTCGTAGTAGTACGGCCGATACATGTCGTGCTGGATGTCTTCCTCGCGGGTCCAGACGACCTTCACCGGCGCGTTGACCTGTTTGGCGATCTTCACGGCCTGGCCGATCATGTCCGTTTCGAGTCGTCGGCCGAAACCGCCGCCGAGCAGGTGGTTGTGCACGACGATTTTCTCCGGCGGAAAGCTCGTGAGCCGCTGCACGGTGTCGACCGCGCGCGTCGGCACCTGCGTGCCGACCCAGATCTCGCAGCCGTCGCCGCGCACGTGCACCGTGCAGTTCACCGGCTCCATCGTTGCGTGCGCAAGGAGCGGCTGTTCGTAGACGGCGTCGATGCGGGTCTTCGCATTCGCGAACGCCTTGCCGACGTCGCCGTCCTTGCGCGCGACCGCGCCCTTCCCGTTCGCGGCGGCCTGCGCGAGATCGGCGACGATGTCCTTGGTCGACACCTTCGCGCCCGCGCCTTCGTTCCACTTCACGACGAGCGCCGACGCGCCGCGCTTCGCGGCCCACGTGTGATCGCCGACCACCGCGACCGCGTTGTCCGCGCGCACGACCTGACGCACGCCCGGAATCTTCTTCGCGGCCGTATCGTCGACGCTCGCGACCGTGCCGCCGAACACCGGGCTGTTCACGATCACCGCGTACAGCATGCCGGGCAGACGCACGTCGAGCCCGAACTGCGCGGTGCCGTCGACCTTCTCCGGCGAATCGAGCCGCTTCACCGGCTTGCCGATCAGTTTGAAATCGGCCGGCTGCTTCAGCGCGACGTCCTTCGGCACCGGCAGCTTCGCCGCGGCGTCCGCGAGCTGGCCGTACGATGCGCGCCGGCCGCTCGGGAGGTGCCGCACTTCGCCGTTTTCCGCCCGGCAGGTGGCCGGATCGACGCTCCATTGCTTCGCCGCCGCGGAAACCAGCAGCGTGCGCGCGGTCGCACCCGCACGGCGCAGCGGTTCCCACGCGTAGCGCACCGACGTCGAGCCGCCCGTCAACTGGCCGCCGAGCAGCGGATCGAGGAACAGCTTCTCGTTGGGCGGCGCATGGTCGAGCGTGACGTTCGACAGCGGCACTTCGAGTTCCTCGGCGATCAGCATCGGCAGCGCCGTGTAGACGCCTTGCCCCATCTCGACCTTCGGCATCACCAGCGTGACCTTGCCGCTGCGGTCGATCTGCACGAACGCGTTCGGCGCGAATACGCCGGCGCGCGCACTTTCGTCCGCGTCGCCGCCGATCACCGAGCGCCGTGCGTCATCGCCCGCTGCCGGCATGCTGAAACCGAGCAGCAAGCCGCCGCCCGCCGCCGCGCCGAGCGACATGCCCGCCTTCAGAAACGAACGGCGCGACATGCCGGCGCCGGCCGCTTGCCCGGCGACCTTGCCTGCTTCGATCAGTCCTCGCGACATGTCACGCTCCCTTCGCGGCTTGCTTGACGGCCGCGCGAATCCGGTTGTACGTGCCGCAGCGGCAGATGTTGCCGGCCATTGCCGCGTCGATGTCGGCGTCGCTCGGGTTCGGGTTCGACGCGATCAGCGCCGTGGCCGCCATCACCTGCCCGGACTGGCAGTAGCCGCACTGGACGACGTCGAGCTCGCGCCACGCTTCCTGAACCTTCTGCCCGGCCGGCGTCGCGCCGACGGCTTCGATCGTCGTGATCCTGCGGCCCGCGACGGCCGCGACGGGCAGCACGCACGAGCGCGCGGCAACGCCGTCGAGATGGACGGTGCACGCGCCGCATTGCGCGATCCCGCAGCCGAATTTCGTGCCGGTCAGGCCCACGACGTCACGCAGGACCCACAGCAGGGGCATGTCGTCGGGGGCGTCGACCGTGCGGTTCTCGCCGTTGATATTGAGGGTGACCATTCAGACTCCGGGGCCGGTGTATTGGGGAAGCGGCGCGAACGATCCGCTGCGCCGCGTTGTCGTTGTCATTGCCGTCGCGTCATGCGTGACGGTTGCCGCGCGGCCCGGGCTCGAGCGAGCCGCGACGACGGTGCCGCGCCGTCACTCGGCCACGTCGATGCCCGACAGCACCTTGATGACGGGCGGCGCCGCGAACCAGTCGGCCGACTTCACGCGGAATTCGGTGAAATGCGGGCTGGCGAGATGCGCGTCGAACGCGGCCTGGTCGTCGTAGATCTCGTACAGGTGCAGGTTCGGCGAACCGTCCTGCTCGCGGAACAGGTCGTAGCGCCGGTTGCCCGGTTCGACGCGCGTCTTGGCGACCATGCTGCGCAATTCGGCCTCGGCGGCCTGCGCGTGTTCGGGTTTCAGGAACAGGGAAGCAATCACGTGAAGCGCCATCTTGTCACTCCTTTCGAAACGGAATCGAGCATGCCACAAGCTGGCGTCTCGCGACGCCAGCGTGCAATCGTCGTGTGTCGTCTTGCGCCGGTGTCAGGCCAGTTCGTCCGGACCCACGCGCACGACGACCTTGCCGAAATTCTTGCCGGCGAGCAAGCCGATCAGTGCTTGAGGTGCTTCGGCGAGGTCGGGGACCACATCTTCGAGCGTCTTCACCTTGCCCTGCGCGACCCACTCGCTCATCTCCTTCAGGAACGGCGCATAGCCGGTCGCATAGTGATCCAGAATGATGAACCCCTGCATGCGGATGCGCTTGCGCAGGATCGTGCCCATCAGCGCCGGCACGCGGTCGCGGCCGCCCGATACCGCGGTGTCGTCGTACGCCGCGTCGTTGTAATGCGCGATGATTCCGCACACCGGCACACGCGCATGATCGTTGAGCAGCGGCCACACCGCGTCGAACACGGCACCGCCGACGTTCTCGAAATAGACGTCGATGCCGTTCGGGCAGGCGGCCTTCAGTTTCTCTGCGAATTGCGGATCGCGGTGATCGACGCACGCGTCGAAGCCGAGCGTGTCCTTCACGTACGCGACCTTGTTTGCGCCGCCCGCGACGCCGACCACGCGGCAGCCCTTCAGCTTCGCGATCTGGCCGACCACCGCGCCGACGGCCCCGCTCGCGGCGGCCACGACCACGGTTTCGCCCGCCTTCGGCTCGCCGATCTTCAGCAGCCCCGTATACGCGGTGAACCCCGGCATGCCGAGCACGCCGAGCGCATGCGACGGATGCGGGAAGTCGCGGCCGAGCGCAATGAGGTCGCTGCCGTCGGACAGCGAATAGTCCTGCCAGCCGCCGCCCGCGACGACCAGGTCGCCTTCGCGATACGCGGGCAGGTTCGATGCCACGACACGGCTGACCGTGCCGCCGACCATCACGTCGCCTAGCTGGACCGGCGGTGCATACGACGGCGCGTCGCTCATCCGGCCGCGCATGTACGGGTCGAGCGACAGCCAGACCGTGCGCAACAGCACCTGACCGGCGCCGGGCGCCGGCACGTCGAGGGTCTCGGTACGGAAGTCGTTCGGGGTGGGCGCGCCGACCGGGCGCGCGTTCAGGATGATTCTGCGGTTTGCTGCCTTGCTTTGCGGCATGGGAACCTCCGTCAACAGGAAGGGACGTGCACCGGGCACGATCGGATCAACTTGGACAACCTTGATGCGAGGCTGCGGGCCGTGCCGGCCAGTCGGCCGGCGGAGCCGCAGCCTTACGGGTAAAGCAACGGGATTTCAGTGTAAGTAGACCAGTCGTCTAGTATTCATCCAAAAAACAAGGCGCGCCTGCGCGCGCCCACGTTACGACTGCGCTCCGTCCGGCTCGAAGGACGGCAGGTTCAGCATCCGTCGTGTTTCGAGCATCGCGCGTTCGAGCGGTTTGCGGTTCCGGTGAATCTTCTCCAGCAGCGTCGCACCCAGCCACAGCTCGTAAAGGATCGCGGCCGTATGCGCCGGATCGTCGACGCCGCTCAGCGAACCGTCGGCCAGCCCGGCCTCGATCCCGCCCGCGAGCCGCTCGATGATCTGGCCGGTGCCGCGCCGCAGCACCGCGCGCATTGCCTCCGACAGATCGGACACTTCCGCGCCGAGCTTCACCGCGAGGCACTTGCCTTCCGGATCGTCCGCGCACTGCGTGTGCAGCCAGTTGCCCCAGTACGTCATCAGGCGTTGCGCACCCGTGCCGGCCTGACGGCCGAGCAGGTTGTCGAGATGCTCGAGATAGCCTTCGAAATACGATTCGAGCAGCGCCTCGCCGAACGCCTCCTTCGAGCCGAAGTAATGGTAAAACGAGCCCTTCGGGATGCCCGCCGCGGCGAGAATCTCGTTCAGACCGACCGCCGAGAACCCCTTGTGGAGCATGATCGGCTTCGCGATGTTCAGAATGTGCTGGCGGACTTCCGCGCCTGAAGATGCATTCATGATGGCGTATCTTAGCAACGATTAGACCGGTCGTCTAGCAACGTCGAGCCGGCGAGTTGAGCGGCACTTTACCCGAATCGCACCGCGTCGCGGATGCGTTATCGCCGTACCGTGGCGCCTATGTCACGCGGGTTTGGGAGCGCGCTTCCTGGCGACCGGTTTCGCCGCACGCAGGCTGCCGCCCGCCGGCCGACCGGGCGCCCTGCGCACGGGGGCGCGTGATGCGCGTTCCGCACGCAATGCATCGAGTTCACCGACATACGCGGCATTGGCCGCGCGGGCACCGTCGAGCTGGCCTTCAAGCACCCCGCAGCGGTGCTGCGTGTCGGCCAATTGCGCCTGCAGCGCCGCGAGCTCCTTGCGGTGCTGCGTATCGCGCTGTTCGGCGCGCGTCGCGGCCGCATCGAGTTCCTTTTGAACGCGCGCGGCCGCGAGCCGTTCGCGGTCGATCTCCTGAAGCGCCCGTTTCTCCGATGCTCGTAAGCGTTCCTCCGCCCGGCCCGCGTCGTCGCGCAGCCGGTCGAGCTGCGACGTGAAATCGGCGCGCGCTTGCGCCAGCGCACGATCGGCGTCTGCATTGTCGGACTTCAGCCGTTGGACTTCCGCCTGCAGCGCGCGGTGCGACGCTTCGTCGGCCGCCCTTGCCTGCTCGAGCTCCTGGATGCGCACCTGGGCCGCCAGCAACGCGCTCGTGCGGTGCTCCAGCGCGGTTTCGGTACGGGACAGGTCGGTTTGCAATGCAGCGACCTCCGCCTTCGCCGCCGCTCGTTCGGCTTCGACTTCGGCGCGCAGTGCATCGAGCGCTGCGGCGGCATCGGCAGTCGAGCGACTCCACAACGCGGCGACGAGCTCGCCGGCCGCAGCCTGCAGGTCGGCCGGCAAGTCGGGATGCTCGATGCGCACACGACTCTTCTCCCGCAACTCGGCCCAGAACTCGCCGAGAACCGCCGTCGGCGTGCTCATGCTGCCCTTGCGCACGAGCTGGTATAGGCGGTTCGCGGTGGGCGTGATGCCGAAGCGGAAGAACATCAATGCGCAGACCTCGCGATACAGCTCGCGGGTTTTCGGGAAATCGGCCTTCAGGCGGTCGATTTCGGCGATCAGGCGGGATTCGTCGGCAGCGAGGTCGGACATGGCGGGTTGCGTCGATAATTTCGTGAATAATATAACGTAAACCGTTAGATATCCAATCATCGGTCGCGATTAATTTGACATTATTTCTATAATGTTGAGATCAATGGTCGGCGGTCCGCGTTTGGCATCGCGGTGCGCAGTTGGTCACTTCGCCTTCCCCCTCACCTGGTCGCCCGGCAAGACGCCGCTGCAACGATCCCGAAAAACCGTTGACCTTGCGGGATTGAAAGGTGGCCACCCTGCTTTGCCAGTGCACCGATGAAAAATGGAAGGGCGGTGCCGGCGAATACCTGGTGCTGATGATGCGCACGCTCCCGCTCACAATCGGGCTGCGTCGCTCATCGCGCTTCGGCGCTCCATTGAGCGGTCTACTTCGATGACTCGATAGCGTCATGCGGTGCCGCCGAATGCGCTACCAAATGGACGCGCGCTGTAATTTTTTTCAGCGAGATCGAAAGCGATGCGCGCTACGGGTGCCGCTCAGTGGATCGCATACCGCGATCGATCTTGCAGCCGACGCGCTGATCCTCGTCGCCTGCCTGCTCGACGCGCGCCTGCCGCCGGAGCGTCGCCCGACCTGCGAGCCGCTCGCGCTCGCGGGCCTCGGCGCGTTGCTGGCCGCGACCGGCGCGCAGATGATCTGACGTGCGCTGACCCGGTTCGATACGCCGCCCGTCGTGCGGCCGGGTGCGACCGCGCTCGCGCCGGTTACCGTCACGCTCGCTGGCAAGGCCGTGCTGTCGTACTGGATGATGCGCAAGGGCGCGAGACCTGCTCCGCGTTGCTCGAGGCAAGCGGCTCGCAGGTGCGGACCGATGCGCGTCGTCGTCGCTCCCGGCGCTCGCGATGAGTGCGGTGCTGGTCGGCTTCGGCAGGCTGGACGATCTCGCCGCGCTCGCGATCGGCGCACGCGGGATCCGCACCGGCATCGGGCTCATCCGGCGCGGCTGTGCGTCGTGGCCGGCATTGGCCGATTGCGCGTATCGCTCGACGCGAGGGTCGTGAACGCGGGCCGCCGCGCCGGCCGTTGACCCGCCGATACTCGTGATCGGCGACACGGAATGAAGAAGAGGCTCGCGCGGTGCGAGCCTCGTTTGCATGATGTCGCCATCACCGTGTCGCGCGCAACGCATCGACTGCGCCGCTTACCCGAGCGGCACGACACTCCCGAGCAGGATCCGCACGAGCGTCGCCTGGCGCGTGACGCCCGTCTTCGAGAAGATCGCACGCAGGTGCGTGCGCGCCGTGTTCTTGCTGATTCCCGATTCGTCCGCGGCCTCCTCCAGCGTCAGCCCGTTGGTCAGCAGCAGCGCGAGCGACGTCTCGGCCGGCGTCAGGTCGAACAGCTTGCGGATGATTTCCTGCGCGCCCTGCGGCTTGCGGTCGGGGTCGCGCAGAAACAGCGTGACGGCCGGCCGGCGCTTGTTGTCCTCCGACCAGTCGGACAGCAGCACCGTGCGCACCAGCAGCCCGAGACGCGGCTTGTCGAAACTGCGCGTGATCGGCATCGCCTCGACGGTCGCCGCAGCCGTGCCGTGATGTCCCATCACCGCGTGGCGGATCAGCCGCTTGAGCGTGCGGTTCTCCTGCGCATCGGTCGCCTCGATCGTGCCGCGCGCAATCGTCAGACCATTGTTCTGCTTCAGGATCTCGTCGGCGACGCTGTTCATGTCGATGATCGTGCCGTTCTCGTCGAGCGTGATCGTGCCGATCTGCATCCGGTTGATCGCGTTCGCGTAGATCGACCGCTCTACCTCGGCCGTGTCGAGCCGCGAATGGAGCTCGACCGCGCGCTTCAGGTGCGGCAGCAGCAGCGCGCAGATCGCCTTGTCGCGCGCGGAGAACTGCTTCGACGCATGGTTGCGGCACACGCGGAACCGGCACTCGACGCCCGACGGCGTGCGCAGGTCCGCGCCGAGGATGTAGCGCACGTCCGCCGGCTTCAGGAACTGCTTGTACAGCTCGCTCGACAGCCAGCCCGTATCGCCGAACACGTCGTCGACCGTGACCACGCGATCGGCCGGCAGGCCGACGAACGGGTCGAGCGAATAGTAGTAGTTGTTGTACGACGCCTCGCCGTCACCCGGCACGACCGGGCCGTATTCCGAAGCGTGCACGGACAGCGGCGCGCGGCGGTCGCTCGCAGCGGCGCGCAGGATCAGCGTCACGTAGTTGGCCTGCAGCAACCGGCGAACCAGCTCGAGCGCCCCCGCCCACGGCGGCGTTTCCAACGGTCCCTGGTAGATGCGCGCCATCAGCTCGCTGAAATCCGCGACGCCGATGCCGGCCTCCTCACTTGTTGACTGGCTCTCTTGCGGAGCCCATCTCGTCTCCATCAGCACGCTCCATCCTCCATGCAACTTGTATTCGGTGCGATTCATCCGCGCCGCCATGATTAAGACTCGTCTTAATTCCGGCGTCATCGGGACATTCACTGAATGGTGAGCTTTGGCCAATCGGACGCGCGAACCATCGTCCGATCGGATGATGTGGCGCCCTGCCTGCTGCGCTGGAATGCCCGTCAAGCCGTGCCGACAAGCGTCCGGCGCGGGCTCAGGGAAAACCGCGATGCGGGTTTACCTGATTCAGACCGCATCCGATTCAGACAGGAGTTCCAATGCCGCTCGACCCTCAGGCGCAGGCGCTGCTCGCCGCGCTCGCCCAAGCGCCCGCGATCGATTTCGATCAACTGACCGTGCCCGCGTACCGCGCGAGCCTCGCCGGAGGCAGCGCGTTCGCGCCCGGCGACGCGATTACCGCCGAAGAGGACTGGCAGATCCCGGCACCGGGTCGTCAGTTATCCGCACGACTGTATCGGCCCGATGCCGACGGGCCGTTGCCGCTGACCGTGTTTTTCCACGGCGGCGGCTTCGTCGCGTGCGGTATCGACTCGCACGCGAACGTATGCCGCAGTCTTGCCAGACGCGCGCGCACGCTCGTGCTGTCGGTCGATTACCGGCTCGCGCCCGAAGCGCGCTTCCCGGCGGCCGCGCAGGACGCATGCGATGCCGTGCGCTGGGCCGCCGCCAGTGCGCGCGATCTCGGCGCGCGCGCCGGTGCGATCGCCGTGGCCGGCGATAGCGCCGGCGGCAACCTGGCCGCGGCCGCCGCATTGCAGTTGCGCGGCTCGGGCATCGCGATCGCGCACCAGTTGCTGCTGTATCCGGTCGTCGATTGCGCGACCGAGCATCCGTCGTACGAATCGCTCGGTGAAGGCTATTTCCTGACGGCGGACGCGATGCGCTGGTTCAAGCGCCAGTATTTCGACGACGGCGCCGACCGCGCATCGCCGCTCGCGAGCCCGCTCGCGGTGGCGGACCTGTCGGGCGCGGCGCCGGCCACGATCGTGAGCGCGGAATTCGATCCGTTGCGCGACGAGGCCGAAGCGTATGCACTGCGTCTCGCGCAGGCCGGCACGCCGGTCTCGCTCGTGCGCTGGCCGGGCCAGTTGCACGGGTTCGCGAGCATGCTCGGCGCGGTCGACGCGGCCGATCGCGTGCTGACCTTCGGCGCCGACGCGCTGCGCCGCGCATTCGATGCGACGGAGGCGCAATGACGCTCGCCACCACACCGGAAATCGTCGACGAGCTGCGCGCCGGACGGATGGTCCTGCTCGTCGACGAAGAGGATCGCGAAAACGAAGGCGACCTCGTGATCGCGGCCGATCACGTGACGCCCGACGCGATCAACTTCATGGCGCGCTTCGGGCGCGGGCTGATCTGCCTGACGCTGACCGCCGAGCGCTGCGAGCAACTACGCCTGCCGCCGATGGCCGACCACAACGGCACGCCGTTCGGCACCGCGTTCACTGTCAGCATCGAGGCGGCCGAAGGCGTGACGACCGGCATTTCCGCGGCCGATCGGGCGCGGACGATCCGCGCGGCGGTCCGCGCGGGCGCGCGCCCCGACGATCTCGTGCAGCCCGGCCACGTGTTTCCGATCGCCGCGCGCCCGGGCGGCGTGCTGGTGCGAGCCGGGCACACCGAGGCCGGCTGCGATCTCGCGGCGCTTGCCGGGCTCACGCCCGCGTCGGTGATCTGCGAGGTGATGAGCGACGACGGCACGATGGCGCGGCTGCCGGAGCTGAAGACGTTCGCCGCGCATCACGGGCTGAAGATCGGCACGATCGCGGACCTGATTCATTACCGCCGCGAGCACGAGTCGCTCGTCGAACGTGTCGGCGAACGGCCGCTGCATACGCCGTGGGGCCGGTTCCGCGCGATCGAGTATCGCGACACCGTGCACGGCGCGCCGCATCTCGCGCTGGTGCGAGGCGAGCCCGATCCGTCGACGCCCGTGCTGACGCGCGTGCACGAATGCCATTCGCTGCTCGACCTGCTCGACGCGGAACCGTCCGCGCATTCATGGCCGCTGCACGCGGCGCTGCAGCGGATCGATGCGGCCGGCTGCGGCGTCGCGGTGCTGCTCGACTGCGACATGCGCGGCGACGCGATGCGAACGCCCGCCGGCCACGCACGCCGCGACGGCCGCGTGACGGGGATCGGATCGCAGATCCTGCGTGACCTCGGCGTACGACGGCTGAACGTGCTGTCGAGCCCGTTCCGGCTGCCGGCGCTGTCGGGGCACGACCTGGAAATCATGGCGTTCATCCCGCTCGGCGACGACGATCCGGAAAGCGCGCGCGCCGCCCACGCCAGCCCGCTGCGGGCGGCGTGATGCCGGGCCGACGAGCGCGCGCCGCCCGCCCTTTTACCGACCCACGGGTGTCCGCCTGACAGGCTATCGTTTGTTTTATGAATTACAGTCTCGGGTTTGTATTTTGACGATACATACCATAGACTGTATTTTTCGATTACAAGCGATCGCCTGTCATTTCGCGGAGAGCCCATGCCATTCCCGGTCCAGACCTTGAGCCAGTTGCGCCCGATCCTCGTCGGCTTCCGGAAGTCGGCGGGGCTCACGCAGGCGCAGCTCGCCGCCCGCCTCGGTGTGACGCAACAGTCGTACGCGCAGCTCGAAGCCAATCCGTCCGCGGTCAGCATCGAACGGCTTTTCAAGGTACTGAACGTGCTCGGCGTTCGCCTGACGCTCGTGCCGGGCACCCCGGAAGACACAACGGTGCCCGATGACACCACGCCGGCGCTCAAGCGCGCACCGGCCGCACGCGGCCGCTCGCCCGGCTCGTCGGCTGTGCCGGCTCGCCCGCCGGCCGCCGCGAAGGCTCCATCCGCCGCCGCGCGGAAACGGTCTGCCGCGGCGACACCCGGCAAGTCTCGGAACCCCACGCGGGAGGACTGGTGACGATGGCCCGCCGTCCCCGCCACGACCGCCTCGACCTGTGGATGAACGGCATCCCGGTCGGACACTGGGAAGTCCGGCGCGGCGTCGAGCGCCTCGTCTACCTGCCGGCATGGGTCGACGATCCGCAAGGGCGTCCGCTGTCGCTGTCGCTGCCGTTCACGCCGGGCAACCAGCTGCACCAGGGCGCGATCGTCGCCGATTACTTCGACAACCTGCTGCCGGACAGCCAGCCGATCCGGCGCCGCATCGCGCAGCGCTACCGGCTCGGGTCGACGGCGCCGTTCGAACTGCTCGCGTCGATCGGCCGCGATTGCGTCGGGGCGCTGCAGTTGCTGCCGCCGGACGAAACCCCGATCGACCTCGAATCGATCGACGGCACCGTGCTCGACGACTCGGCCGTGGCCGACGTGCTGCGCCACGCAACCGCCGCGCCGCTGCCCGGCCAAGCGGAGCCGGATGGCGAGCTGCGCCTGTCGATCGCCGGCGCGCAGGAAAAGACCGCGCTGCTGCGCGACGGCAAGCGCTGGCTGCTGCCGGCGGGCAGCACACCGACCACGCATATCTTCAAGCTGCCGCTGGGGCGTGTCGGAAACATGCAGGCCGACATGCGCACGTCGGTCGAGAACGAATGGCTGTGCTCGAAGATCGTCGCCGCATACGGCCTGCCCGTCGCCGCGTGCGATATCGGCCGGTTCGACGACCAGAAGGCGCTGATCGTCGAGCGCTTCGACCGCCGCCCGTCCCGCGACGGCACGTGGATCCTGCGCCTGCCGCAGGAGGACATGTGCCAGGCGACCGGCACGCCGTCGGGCGCCAAATACGAATCCGACGGTGGCCCGGGCATCGCGACGATCATGGGCATCCTCGCGAATTCCGCCGACGCCGCGCAGGACCGCAGGAATTTCTTCGTCACGCAGCTCGTGTTCTGGGTGCTCGCGGCCATCGACGGCCACGCGAAGAATTTCAGCATCGCGCACCTGCCGGGCAATACGTATCGCAGCACGCCGCTGTACGATGTGCTGTCCGCGCACCCGATCATCGGCACGCGACGCAACCAGCTGCCGCCGCGACGCGCACGGCTCGCGATGGCCGTATGCGGGAAGAATCGCCATTACGTGATCGGCGACATCCAGCCGCGTCACTGGATCGCGCAAGGCGCGCGCGTCGGTCTGACCGAACACGACGTGCGCGCGGCCATGGCCGATGTGGCCGCGCGCACCGAACCGGTGATCGCCGCCGTCGCGTCGGGGATTCCGGCGGATTTCCCGGCGGACGTGGCCGATGCGATTTTCGACGGGATGCGTCGTCAGGCGCGCAAGCTGGGTACGGCCGAGTAGGCGGTGCGGGCGCGGCCCCGGCGGCGGGTCATCCACGTGGACGATGCCGCCCCGCACCGACTCGGCACAATGGTCGCCGTGCCCCTTCCCGACGCCCGCCCGACATGGAACCCGTCACGCTCGATACCGCATTCAGCCCGCTGCAGATCGGTCCGCTGACGCTGCGCAACCGCCTGATCAAATCCGCGACCAACGAAGGCATGACGCCGAACGGCGTGCCGTCGCGCGCGCTCGTCGGGTTTCATGAGCGTATCGCCGCAGGCGGCGCCGCGCTGACGACCGTCGCGTACTGCGCGGTCAGCGACGATGGCCGCACGTTCGTCGACCAGGCGCGGCTCGATGCGCCGACGGTCCGGCAATTCCGCGCGCTGACCGACGCGGTCCATCGTCACGGCGCGGCGGCGTCCGCGCAGATCACGCATGGCGGCTGCTTCACGTTCCTGCCGTCGCTGTCGACGAAACGACCGTTGAGCGCATCCGGCGGCTTCAACAAGGTCGGCGTGATGAGTGGCCGTTTCCTGAAGCAGGCGATGACGCGCGACCAGATGACCGCGATCGCCGACGAATTCGCACGGGCGGCGCGACATGCGCGCGACGCGGGCTTCGACGCGGTCGAGATCCACATGGGACACGGTTATCTGCTGAGCCAGTTCCTGTCGCCGCTGTACAACCGTCGTCGCGACGCGTACGGCGGCGATGCGGCGCGCCGCGCGGCGTTTCCCGTCGAGGTGCTGGGCCGCGTGCTCGACGCCGTCGGCCGCGATCTCGCCGTGGTCTGCAAGATCGGCGTGACCGAAGGCGTGCGCGGCGGCGGAACCGCCGACGACGCGTGCGAGATCGCGCGGCGGCTCGAGGCCGAGGGTGCGCACCTGCTGGTACTGAGCGGCGGGATGAACGTCGAGTCGGTGTGGCAGCTGTTCGGCAGCCCGCTGCCCGGCGATGCGCGCGCAAACGCCGACAACGCGATCGTGCGTGCGGCGATGACGCTGCAGAAGCTCACCGAGCCGAGGATGGGCGCATTTCGGGAGATGTATTTCCTCGAGCATTCGAAGCAGGTGCGAGCGGCCGTCCGGATGCCGCTCGCGTATCTCGGCGGCGTGCGTTCCCGCGAGAACGTCGCGCTGGCGATGCGCGAAGGATTCGACGCGGTGGCGCTCGCCCGCGCGCTCGTGTTCGAGCCGGACTTCGTGAACGAGCTGCACGGCGGCCGGCTCACGCAGTCGGGCTGCACGTCATGCAACCGCTGCGTCGTGTCGATGTACACGCCGGGTGGTACCGCGTGCGTGCTCAAGCCGCAGAACGACCCGGCGCCGAACCGCGTGCCGGCCGTGGGCGCTTGACGTTACTCAGCGGCTGATTCCCCGGTCACGATCGTGCGCCTGCCGCTCAGCCGGCGTCGCGGGCGCGCGCCAGCGCCGCGAGGTTCCCTTCCCCGAATCCGTGGTGCCCCTGCCGCTGCACGATCTCGAAGAAGATCTCGCCGGGCCGGCGCTTGACGAAGGTCTGGAAGAACAGGCGCGGCACGCCATCGCCGCCGATCTCGCCATCGACCAGCACGGCGCGGCGGCGCAGCGCGTCGAGATCGACGCCGTGCCCCGGCAGCCGCGCATCGACTTCGTCGTAATAGCGCGCCGGCGGCTCGATGAATTCGACGCCGTTCGCGCGCAGCGCATCGACGCTCGCCAGGATGTCGTCGGTCGACAGCGCGACGTGCTGAACGCCTTCGCCCGGGTGGTCGGGCAGATACGCGTGCATCAGTTCGGTGCGCCGCGTGCCTTCCTCGTAGACCGGAATCCGCACCGCGCCGCACGGCGACACCATCACGCGCGATTCTTCCGACACATGCCAGTGCGCGTCGATTTCGTGGATTTCGCGGAAGTGCAGCAGGTCGTGATAGAAGTCGAGCCACTCGCGCATGCGCCCCGCGCCGACCGTCTGCGTGAAGTGGTCGACCTGCTGCAGGCCCGTGCCGACGCAGTCGACATCGGTATGCGCGGTCGCGATGTCGATCGGCCGGAAATCGATGTCGAAGATCGAGATGTCGCCGACGCCGCCGCGCTGGCCGTCCCGCCCGCGCCAGCGGTCGACGAAATAGAGGTGCGAATCGCCGATCCCCTGGATCGCGGGAATCTTCAGCTCGCCGACCCCGATCCGCTCGCCCTCGAACGCCCACGCGCCGAGCTCGATCGCACGCTCGAACGCGCGGCGCGCGCTGGCCACGCGCAGCCCGATCGCGCAGACGCCCATCCCGTATTCCTCTGCATAGCGCGCGGCGAACGAATCGGGCTCGGCATTGATCAGGAACTGCATCTGTCCTTGCCGGTACAGCGTGACGTTCTTGCTCACATGGCGCGCGATCGCCTTGAACCCGAGCTGCTCGAAGCGTTGCGCAAGCGCGTCCGGCACCGGTGCCGCGAACTCGACGAATTCGAGTCCGGCCATCCCGAGCGGATTGGCAGCCGGATCGGCAACGGGCGGCGTATCGCTGGACAGGGGGTGGGAATTGCCGGGCATTCCAGTCTCCGGGGGCATGCGGTCGATGGGGATGACGCCCGGCGCGCGCGGCACGCCCGGCCGATGTGACGGCCGGACATCCGCCCGATTCGGGCGAGGTTTCGATGGTCCAGATTTTAACCAGATCGTTCACGGCGGCACACCCTGGCTGAACGGGATATTGGTGTCGCGCCTAGTGCAAACCCGAAAATCGTTCGATAATCGCACACAACTGAACGATAATCGCGCATTTTGACCGATCGGCTAATTGCCGCCGTGCGGCGCGCGCCCTATTCTCCGTTCACCCATCGACTTCAATGCAGCATCGGACGCGGCGCCGCCACGCTTCCACGATGCGCCGTGCCAGGAGACACCACCATGACCACAACCTTCGCCACCCTCGACGCCGCTGCCGGCGCCCGCGCACGCAGCCAGGCCCGCAAGGCCGCGATCGGCAGCTTCGTCGGCGCCGTCGTCGACTGGTACGACTTCCTGCTGTACGGGATCGTCGCCGCACTCGTCTTCAATTCCGAATTCTTCCCGAAGGTCAGCCCGACCATGGGCACGCTCGCGGCTTTCGCGACCTTCGGCGTCGGCTTCCTGTTCCGCCCGCTCGGCGGTGTCGTGTTCGGCCATTACGGCGACCGGCTCGGCCGCAAGCGGATGCTCGTGCTGACCGTGATGCTGATGGGGCTGTCGACCGTCGCGATCGGCCTGCTGCCGACCTTCGCGTCGATCGGCTGGTGGGCGCCCGTGTTGCTGGTGCTGATGCGCGCGCTGCAAGGCTTCGCGGTGGGCGGCGAATGGGGCGGCGCGGCGCTGATGGCCGTCGAAAGCGCACCGAAGCAAAAAAAGGCGTTCTACAGCAGCGGCGTGCAGGTCGGCTACGGCGTCGGGCTCGTGCTCGCGACGGGCATCGTGTCGATCCTGAGCCATACCCTCGGCGAAGCCGCGTTCAAGGCCTGGGCCTGGCGCCTGCCGTTCGTGTTCAGCATCGTGCTGGTGCTGATCGGGCTGTGGGTCCGCAAGAGCATGGACGAGTCGCAGGAGTTCGTCGAGAAGGTCGAGCACGGCAACCACAAGCTCCGCCTGCCGGTGCTGGAGGCACTGACGCGCCATCCGAAGGCGTTCCTGCTGATCGTCGCGCTGCGGCTCGCCGAGCTGTTCACGATGTATATCGTCACCGCGTTCGCGCTCAGCTATTCCACGTCGAACCTCGGCATGTCACGCGACCTGTTCCTGAACATCGGCCTGTTGGTCGGTGCGGTGAGCTGCGTGACGATCCCGTGCTTCGCGTGGCTCGCCGACCGCTTCGGCCTGCGCCGCATCTACCTGATCGGTGCGGTGATCGGTCTCGCGTCGGCGGTGCCGTTCTTCGTCGCGCTGGAATCGCGCTCGATCGCGTGGATCGTGGTCTTCTCGATCCTGCTGGCGAATGCCGCGCACGACATGGTCGTGAGCGTCCAGCAGCCGCTCTTCACCGAACTGTTCGGTGCGGAATACCGCTACAGCGGCGCGGGCGTCGGCTATCAGTTCGCGAGCGTCGTCGGCGGCGGGTTCACGCCGTTCATCGCGGTGGCGCTGGTAAGCGTGGCCGGCGGTTCGTGGCACCTCGTCGCCGGCTATCTCGCGGTGGGCTGCCTGATCTCGCTGGTGGTCGCCGCGCGGATGCGGGCGGCCCAGTGAGGCAATGACCGAATGGCCGGCCGCGATCCGCGCCGGCCATTTCCGCACCGACTGCCATCTCCGACCGGGCAAGGGAATCGCGCCACGCCCAACGTCAAACACAGTCAATCCCGCGGGCAGAAGCCCCTTTTCCCCTCTGAACATTCCACACCCCCCGCCGACCAATGGCATCATATGGGCCTACGTTAGTCACAGATACGCCCCCATATCATGTCGAATCTCATCGTCCACGGCGGCACTCCGCTGCGCGGGGACATCAAGCCGTCCGCGAACAAGAACGCCGTCCTGCCGATTCTGTGCGCCACCCTGTTGAGCGATCAGCCGCTGCGCCTCGTCGGCGTGCCGGACATCACCGACGTGCGCAAGATCCTCGACATCTTCCGCACGCTCGGCAGCGACGTGTCGGTCGACTTCACGACAGGCATTCTCGATCTCCACCATCGCAACACGACGTTCGACCCGGCCGTTCACCGCCTGCCCGAGGCGATGCGCTCGTCGATCATGCTGATTCCGCCGCTGCTCGCGCGCTTCGGTGTCGCGCGTCTCGAGAACGACGTGAAGGGCTGCACGCTCGGCGTGCGCGAAATCGATCCGCACGTCGAAGTGTTCGAGCGCTTCGGCGCGCACATCCAGCGCACGCCCGATTCGCTGATCGTCCGTGCCGACGGCCCGCTGACGGCCAACGATCACTGGCTCGACTACGCATCGGTGACGACCACCGAAAACTTCGCGCTGTGCGCGACTGCGGCAGGCGGCACGTCGACGCTGATGAATGCGGCCTCCGAGCCGCACGTGCAGGAGTTCTGCCAGTTCCTCGCGATGATCGGCGTCGCGATCGAAGGCATCGGCACGTCGCGCCTGTGCGTGACGGGCGGCGGCAAGCTCGGCGGCGGCGAATTCCGCTTCGCCGAGGATTTCCACGAAATCGCGACGTTCCTCGCGCTGGGTGCGATCACCGGCGGCGACATCACCGTGCGCAACTCGTCGCCGGAGCATTTCCCGCTGATCGACCGCACGTTCGCGAAGTTCGGCGTGCACGTCACGCACCGCGATGGCTGGTCGCGCGCGGAACGCGACGGCCCGCTGCGCGTGCGGCGGCCGTTCACGCAGAACATCCTGACCAAGGTCGAAGCCGCGCCCTGGCCGTACCTGCCGGTCGACCTGCTACCGATCTTCATCGCGCTCGGCGTGCGTGCGGAAGGCAGCGCGATGTTCTGGAACAAGGTCTACGATGGCGCGCTCGGCTGGTCCGGCGAACTGTCGAAGTTCGGCGCGCACGTGCTGCTGTCCGACCCGCACCGGCTGATCACGTTCGGCGGGCTGCAGCTGACGCCAGCGCGCGTCGAGAGCCCGTACATCATCCGCGTCGCGATCGCGCTGCTGATGGTGGCCGCGAGCATCGAAGGCCGCTCGGAAATCATGAACGCGCTGCCGATCCGGCGCGCGCACCCGCATTTCGTCGAAAATCTGCGTTCGGTCGGTGCGAACGTCGAGTGGACGAGCAGCGAGTAACGTCGATCCGGATGCGGCGTGGACGATGTCCGCGCCGCGTATCCTGTCCGCCCAGCATTCATCGGACGCCCGGACAATCCGCCGGTCGGCCCCGACCAATCGGGGTCGCCGCAACCAGCGCTAACCGTACCGTCGGCGCCCGGTACATTCCCCCTCCTCGTCACCCATCGCACGTCCGTCCATTGCTTTCGCTCGATCTTGGATCTGCGCGATAATCGCCCATTCCCGCGCGAACACCGCGCGCCCACCCGTGCGCCACCGACGATGAAAAAGCCCGACCTCGACCGACGCGACTGGATTGCCGGCCTCGAAAAGGGCCTGATGATCCTCGAAGCGTTCGACAGCCAGCATGCACGAATGACGCCCACCCAGGCGGCTGCCCGCACCGGTCTCACGCGCACGGCCGCGCGACGCTACCTGCTGACGCTCGAATCGCTCGGCTACGTGTACACCGACGGCAAGCTGTACGGCCTCACGCCGCGCGTGCTGCGGGTCGGCTGGTCGTACTTCGACTCGGCGCGCCTGCCGCGCACGGTCCAGCCGTATCTGCAGCAACTGAGCGCGTCGCTGAACGAATCGGCGTACGTGAGCGTGCTCGATGGCTGGGAACTGGTGTTCATCGCCCGCAACGGCGTGTCGCGCGTGATGACGACCGGCTTCGTGCTCGGCGCGCGCGTGCCCGCCCCGCTGACGTCGCCGGGCGTCGTGCTGCTCGCGCATCATCCGGATCGCGAGGCCGTCCGCACGTGGCTCGACGACACCGCGCTCGCACCGTTTACGCCACACACGATCACCAACAAGGCACGCCTGCTCGAACAGGTCGATCACGCGCGCGACGCGGGCTTCGCGGTCATCGAACAGCAACTGCAGGTCGGCGTGCGCGGCATCGCGGTGCCGCTGAAGAACCGACACGGCGAAGTCGTCGCCGCGCTGAGCACGAACATGCCGATCGGTGCCGAGTCGACCGACGCGGCCGTGCGGCGCGTGCTGCCGCATCTGCAGGAAGCCGCGCTCGCGATGCTGAACGTGCTTTAGGGATTCATGCAAGCGGGTGCACGACGCCCGTCCGGCAGATCACCCGATCCGCCACCACCGCGGCAACAGATCGCGCACCTCGCGCCGCCGGTAACGATCGTCGATCAGATGCACGACGCCCTCGTCGTGTTCGGTGCGGATGACGCGTCCGGCCGCCTGCACGACCTTCTGCACACCCGGGTACAAATACATGTAGTCGTATCCGTTGCCGAAACGCGCATCCATCGCGCGCCGCATCTGTTCGTTGACATCGTTGACCTGCGGCAGCCCGAGCGTCGCGATGAACGCACCGATCAGCCGCTCGCCGACGAGATCCACGCCCTCCGAGAACGCCCCGCCCAGCACGGCGAAGCCAACCCCGCGCCCGCCCGCGTCGAAGCGCGCGAGAAATGCGTCGCGCTCGCTTTCGGCCATGCCGGGCGCCTGGGCCCACACGGGCACGTCCGGGTGGCGCGTCTGCATCAGCGCGACGACGCGCCCGAGATAGTCGAAGCTGCTCAGGAAACCGAGGTAGTTGCCGGGCCGCGTCGCATACTGCGCGGCGATCAGGTCCACGATCGGTTCGAGCGAACGGTCGCGGTCGCGCCAGCGCGTCGACACGTGGCTCGCGACGCGCACGGTCAGTTGTTCGGCGCGGAACGGCCCGTCGACGTCGAGCCAGCCCGTGTCGGCCGGCAGTCCGAGCGTGTCACGATAAAAATGAAACGGGCTCAGTGTGCCGGAAAACAGCACGGTCGCGCGCGCGGCTTCGTAACGCGACGCGAGAAAGCCGGCCGGAATCACGTTGCGCACGCACAGCGTCGACTGGATGCGGCGCCGGCGCGCGGCTGGCGCGACGCCGTCGAGCCCGGACTGGCACGGCAACGGCTCGCCGTGCAGCGTCGCGTCGAAGATCGACGCGCCGTCGAACGCGTCGGCGAGCACACCGAACTGGATCGCCTCGAAATGAAAGCGCAACAGCGCGTCGCCGTTCGCACGCGGCGCATCGGTCAGGTGTTCGCCGATCGCCGCGACGAGGTTCTGCACGGCCGTCACGATCGGGCCGGGAATCTCCGGATACGCCGCGTAGCGCTCGGCCTGTGCGCGATTGAGCGTGCCCCACGCGCGCGCGAGCCGGTCGAACGCCTTGCGCAGAGCCGCCGGCGCGGCCTCGCGCGCGGCCGCGAACGCGAACGGGTCAAGCGATGCGCTGTACATCTTGCGGGCGCGATCGAGCAAGTTGTGCGCCTCGTCGACGAGCACGCCGACACGCCACTGGTTCTGCTGCGCGAGCGTATGCAGCATCGCGCTGCCGTCGTAGTAGTAGTTGTAGTCGCCGATCATCATGTCCGACCAGCGCGCAAGCTCCTGCGCGAGGTAGTACGGACAGACGTCGTGTGCGAGGGCCGCCTCGCGCACGGTGTCGCGATCGAGCAGCCCGGTGGCGATCGCCGCGTCGCGCGCCGCCGGCAGCCGGTCGTAGAAGCCTTGCGCGAGCGGGCACGATTCGCCGTGACACGCGCGGTCAGGATGCTCGCACGCCTTGTCGCGCGCGACGAGTTCCAGCACCCGCAGCGGCAGCGCCGGCGTGCCGGCGCCAAGCGTGGTCGCCGCTTCGAGCGCGAGTGCCCGGCCGGGCGTTTTCGCGGTCAGGAAGAACACGTGATCGAGCTCGCCTTCACCGCATGCCTTCAGCAGCGGGAACACCGTGCCGAGCGTCTTGCCGATGCCCGTCGGCGCCTGCGCCATCAGGCAGCGTTCGTCGCGCGCCGCCCGATAGACGGATACGGCCAGCTCGCGCTGACCGCTGCGGAATTGCCCGTGCGGAAACGTCAGCGCACGCAGCGCCGCGTCCCGAGCCGCGCGATGCGCGGTCTCGCGCTCGGCCCAGCCGACGAAGCACGCGCACTGCTCGGCGAAGAACGCGGCGAGCGCGCTTGCGCCGAGCGTCTCCGTCAGCACGGTCTCGCGCTCCGACACGATGTCGAAATACACGAGCGCGACGTCGATTTCCGTGAGGCCGCGTGCGTCGCACATCAGGTGCGCATAGACCTTCGCCTGCGCCCAGTGCAGCGCGCGATGGTTGGCCGGCATCGCGTCGAGGCTGCCGCGATAGGTCTTGATCTCCTCGAGCCGGTTCGCGACGGGATCGTAGCCGTCCGCGCGCCCGCGCACGGTCAGCGTGCCCCACGTGCCGGTCAGCGCGATCTCCGTTTCATAGCGTGCGCCGCGCTTCGACGTGACGGCGCCGTGACCGGCGATGCCTTCGAGCGCGGTCGGCGCGGGCGTGAAGCGCAAGTCGAGATCGCCGCGCCGCGCGGTGAACTCGCACATCGCCCGCACCGCGACGACATAGCTCATGCGGACAACCCCGCCGCTTCGTCCTGTCGGACGCCCGCGCCCGCCCATTCGACATCGACGACGCGCACCGGCATGGCATGCGCGATGCAGTATGCGAGCCAGCGCGTCTGGTTGTCCTGCAGCCGGTCGCCTGGGCCCTTCACCTCGATCAGTTCATAGCGCCGCTCGCCGGGCCAGAAACGGACCAGGTCGGGCAGCCCCGAGCGGTTGCCGCGGATATCCGAGAGCAGGCGCGTGAACCACAGCCGCAGGTGCTCGGGCGGCAGGCATGCCAGCGCCTCGTCGAGCAGTTCGTCGGTCAGCACGCCCCAGAACACGAACGGTGATTGCAACCCCATCTTCGTGGCGTAGTGCCGGCGGATCGTGTCGCGGTACGCGCCCGAATCGAGTTGCGCGAAACAGGCGGCGAAGGCGGCGGTGCGGCGTACCGCGAAATCGGGTGCGTGCAGGTCGGACGGGCCGCGCTGGAACGGGTGAAAGAACGCGCCGGGCACGGCCGCGAACACGGGCTCCCAGCACAGCAACCCGAACAACGAATTGATCAGCGTGTTCTCGACGTAGTGAACCGGCGCGTCGGGCCGTGCAAGGTGATCGCGCACCGCGTATTCGACGCTGACGAACGCGTCGGGGCGCGCAAGCACGAGCGTCTCGCGCGGCACGTCGGGCGCGCTGCCCGCGCGTTCAACCCGCTGCCCGAGACGGCGCTGCAGGCGCGGCAGCATCCGCTCGACGCGCTGACGCTCCTCGTCGCTTTCGAAGGCGCTGCGCGCCTCGAGCGCCAGCGCGAGCGCATCGTCGTCGCGTCCGCAGCGTTCGAGCACGCGAATGCGCCGGTGCCGGCTGCCCGGCCACGCGCTGCGCGCATACGCGTCCAGCGCGGCGGTCCAGTCGGCGCGGCGCTCGCAGGTCTGCCCGAGCGTGAACAGCAGCTTCGCGCGGCGCGTCGCGAGCCACGGCTGCACGCAGCCGACCGCGTCGATCGCCTGCAGCAGAGCGTCGAACGGCAGGTCGTCGGGCCACGCATCGAGTGATTCGCGGCAGGTCTGCAGCGCGAGATACGTCTCGATGTCGTCGCGCTGCTGGAACGCGCGAGACGACGGCGCGAACGGCACGCTTTCGTACTGGAACACGCCGAGATCGGCGAGCACGAATTCGCTCCAGTCCTGATGAAGATTGCCGAAGAACATCAGTCGCAGCCGGTCGCACAGCGCGCCGACCGTCACGCGCAGCACGCGATCGTCGGTCTGCGCGCACCAGGCGTCTAGCGGCTGCGCCACGTCGTGCGCGGGCCGCAGCCGTTCGAGCCAGTCGGGCTTGCGCTCGCCCGCGTGCGCGCCGAGCGACGGGAACACCTTCAGGAGATCGGCCTTGGTCGACAGCGCGAACAGTTCGTCGAGCGTGAGCGCGGGCGCCGGATCGACCCAGCCGAGCTCGACGAGTGGCGTGGCCGCGTCGAGCGTGCTGCCGATCTCGTCATACACCAGCTTGCTCGCACGGAAGTCGGACCCGCTGCGCATCAGCATGCGCACGAGCAGCGCGCGCGACACTTTTGGCAACTGTGCGAAATCCCGAAGAAACGCGTGTTCGCGCGCATCGAGCAGGTCGTCGTAACGCTCGCCGAGCCAGGCCAGCGCGCGTTCGAAATTGGTCAGGTAGTAAAACGCCGGGGGCGTCGGCGATGCAGGCGTCACGGGGATCGATCACTGTACGTTTGTACAGGTCGGAATCATATCAAATGTGACGAAAAATGCTGCATGCCGCGACCCCTTCCGGCCGCCTTTCCGGCGCCGATCCGATCAGAACTGGTAATTCACCGACATGTCGAACACGCCGTTCGTCGACTGCTGCGTGATCGGGCTGCGCCTTGCGCGGCCGACGAGCTGTTCGATCGCGCCGTCCATGGTCACGAACCAGTGCTTGTTGACGAACCAGACCATCGTCACGCCGGCGCCGAACGACTTCATCCCCGCGCCCGACGAATAGGTCGGCAGCCCCGAACGCGCGGACGCACCCGGGTTCACGCCGAACCAGCTGTTCATGTAGCGCGAATCGGCGAACGACACCGTCGGCCCGGCGAACCAGAAGAAGTGCTCGTTGCTGCCCGGCATCGGCATGTACGCGGAGAAATCGCCGATCCAGCCGTTCGAGCCGCCGATGCTGCGCCGAACATCGGCGCGCAGCACGAGCGGAAAATCCTTCGAGATCACGTAATCGGCCGCGAGCTTCATCACCGGCGCCGCGTTGATGTTGTCGAGCCCGTTCAGGTGGTCGAGGTCGTCGGCCGAGCGGCGCCCGAGGTCATAGCCCACCGACAGGCTCACGCGCCAGTTGGGCCCGCGCAGCACGTTCGCGCCGAGCCCCTCGCCCGTCGACAGGAAGAACAGGTCGCGATAGCGCACGTCCACATTCGGGCCGCCCATCACGCGGTAGCGATCGGAACCCGCGTAGCGCGGCTGGAGCGTCATCGCCGCGCCCACGCTGACCTGCCACGTCGGAACTGTCGGGCTGAACAGCTTCTGCAGCGGGACGCCTGCCGAGTATTGCCATTCGCCGAGCGGCGAAGGCGTCTGCGCCGACGCGTCGCGGGCATCTGCCGCCGCCAGCACGGCGAAGGCCGACAGGCCGGACACGACCCGGCGGATGCCGGGCGACAACAATGGGCGGGCAACGGTCATCAAGGCGATCTCCGTCGGTTGCACGAAACGAACCTAAGGGAAAGCGCGTCGCATCCCGATCGGCTGCAACGGCAGGCAGCCGACGGCGCGAACGTAGCGTGCGCTGAATTGTCATCATCCTACGCGACGCGCGGCGAAGCCGCAAAGCGCCCGTTGAGCACGGGCACTTTGCCGATTTCCGGCATGAACCGGTGCAGGATTGCGGAATCAGAAACGCTCGACGTGATAGTCGCCGGCCAGCGCGGCCGGACTGCGCTTCGCCATCATGCGCGAGAAACCGTCGGCGAGGCGCCCGAGCGCGAGCTGCTTCTGGCTCGCGTCCCAGTGCGTGTAGGTGTCGTAGGCGGTGTCGTCGAACGACACGGTGACCGCGACCGGGTGCCCGCTCGCGCGAAAGCCGATATGCAGCACGCCGCCCGGCAACTCCTCGATGTGATAGCGCAGCGAACGCGACTCGAAATAACGGCCCAGCACCTGGGCGATCGCGCGCTTGTCGGGCGATTGCACGTGAATGTCCATGATGGTCCTCCTTTCAGTGATCGCGCGGCCGGCCACGGTTGGCTGTGCCCGCCCGGCATTCGCACCGGCGGCGGCTGCGATGGCGGATCGCCTAGCGGCTGCCCCGGGGGCACGGGCGGATCGAACGGATCGTCGTGCTCGGGCAACGCCGGGTCGGGATCGACGTCGGGCGTCGGCTCGGGACGGTGCAGCATGGATCGCGTGCTCATGTCACTCCTGCGCGGCGGCTCGCGCGTGTCGATTGGCGTGGCGAGCACGCGCAACGGGTGTGCCTGCCCGGCGGGGCCGCCACGCATGTGTCGAACCGTTCGCGTACATCACGGAAATCGCCGCTACACACGCTCGCGTCGTAACGTATCCTTTCCCTGGGTTCAATCATCACGATGTCCTCTCGTCCATACCGGCTGCGGGCAGCCCGAATGGTCGCCCGCCCGGCCGCTTCGACGACTGCAAGCGTCATGCCGCCCGCGCCGCGCGGGCACGGCGCTTGCGCTCCTCGTACCCGTAAGGAGGTTCGATCATGACCGCATCCGCCCCCGGCAGCCGCAACGCCGTGTCACCGGCTGCCGGCCCGCTCTCGCTGGCCACATCGCGCAAGCCGTCCGAAGACAAGACGGAGGAACGCATCGACGAAGGGCTCGAGGAGACGTTCCCGGCAAGCGATCCGCCCGCCGTCGGCGGCGCAACCCGCATCGACCCCGCCAGGCCGTCAGGCGAGCGCGAACGTCGCGCGCCCGACGCCCCGCCACCGCCCCGCGATCACGGCTGACGGCGGCACCCGGCCCGCGATGCGCGGCAGCGCGGCAACGGGCCGGCTCAACCGGAGCGAACTGATGAAACGCATTGAACGTGCATGGCACGAAGTCAGCGGTGCCGCGGGCGTCGCGGCGCTGGCCGCGATCGAGAGCGCGCTGGTGCTCGCCATCGTCGTGATGACGGGCGTCGGCCACTGAGCGCAGTGCGCAGCCCGGCCACGGCTGCCGCCGTGGAAGATGTACAACCCGGCTGGCAAATTTCTCCGTGGCACGGCCGCGCAGGTCCAGCACCTGTCGATTGAACGCGGCACGCGTCCTGCTCCCGCATCGTCTCGCTCACGAAGGAGGCGTTCATGTATCGCATCAACGAAATCATGTCGCGCGACGTGGTGTGCGTCGCGCCCACCGACACGATTCGCCATGCGGCCGAATTGATGCAGCGCTTCGACATCGGCGTGCTGCCGGTGTGCGACGGCACCGGGCTCGTCGCGATCGTGACGGACCGCGACCTTGCGGTACGCGCGCTGTCGCACGGGCATCCGCCCGATACCCCCGTGAAAATGGTCGCATCGGCGCCGGTGCAGTGGTGCGTCGAGGACGACGGCGTCGGCGACGTGCAGCAGCGGATGGCCGACATACAGCTGCACCGGATGCCGGTGCTCGACGCCAACCACCAGATCGTCGGCATGGTGTCGCTCGGCGACATCGCGACGCGCGCGGGCGGCCCGGCACGCGACGAGTTGGCGAATACGCTCGAGGACGTGTCCCTGCCGCGCCGCCGCTGAGCGCCCCCATCCGTGCAGCCCGCGCACCGTATGCGCCGTGCCGCTTCGACCAGGAGAACAGCGATGACAACGGACAGACCGTCGCGCACACAGGCGCGCATTGTCGGCGACCGCGGCCGTTCGGCCGGCGGGCCGGGGCCGGACGTGATGGCCGCCGACACGCTGGAAAACGATCGCGTGCTGACGATCGACGGCGACGACATCGGCAAGGTCACGAACATCATGCTCGACGTCCACTCGGGCCGGATCGCATACGCGGTCGTGTCGTCGGGCGGATTTGCCGGGATCGGCGACAAGCTGCTCGCGGTGCCGTGGAACGTGCTGACGCTCGACGTCGCGCGCCGCTGCTTCGTGCTGCCCGTTCCGACCGAACGGGTGCGCGACGCACCGGGCTTCGAGAAGGACCGCTGGCCGGCGATGGCCGATCCCGCGTGGGCCGAGGCGCTGCACGCGCACTACGGCGCGTCGCCGTACTGGCTGATCGAGGAAGGCGAGACGGCGCTCGACTCGCCGCCATACGAGGCGTCTCCGAACGGCCCGGAGAGCGGCACGCGACGCCACTGACCGACGCGACAGACGCGCGCGGCCGCCGTGCGGATCAGCGCGCGGCCGCGATCGAACGCTCGAGCGCGCGCGCGGCGCGCAGGTGCGCCTTCAGCGTCGACAGCGTGTCTGCCGCGAACGCGCGAAGCTGCGGGTCGTGACCGTTGCGCGCTTCGGCTTCGTAGACCCTGATCGCAGCCTCATGCGCGCTCGGTCCCGCCAGCGCGATGTAACCCTTGTCGAATGCGTCGCCACGCATGGTTCGCAGGGCCGTCAGCCCCGGATCGACCAGCATCCGCGTCTGCACGGGCAGGCCCTTTTGCGCGCCGAGCCGGCGCAATTCCGCGGCCATGCGAACGTGATCGTCCACCATCCGGCGCGCGAAGGCCTTCACGTCCGGATTCGACGACCGATCGAGCGCGAGCTGGCTCGCCTCCAGCGCCGTCTTGCCGGCGATGCCTGCCTTGTCGACGAATTCCGCGTCGATGCCGTTCGGCCGCCGCGTCATGTCCGCCTCGTCGGCGGTCTCGCCGGGACGGACGACGCGTGGCGCGACATGAACGGACGATGCTGGCGGCGCCTGCGCATGCGCCGGCGTGAATGCCGATGCGCAGACCGCGGCGAGCACGCCCGATACGAGCAAGCAGCCATTTCCGGCAAACGGGATCCGCACGATCAGCGGCATGCGCCCGGAGCGCGCCGGCTTGCCGCCCGGGTCGTCGCGCTGCGTATTGTTCGATCTCTTCATCGCGCCTCCTGGCGGGTGTTGCGGAGGCCGCCGGGCGTCAGCGGTGCCGTCCGGCGGCCGCCACGTCGACGATCACGCTGGCCAGTGTCGGCATGTCGACCGGCTTGCCGAGAAACGCGTCGAAGCCGGCGGCCATCACGCGGTTCCGGTCCGCGCCCGCGTGTGCGGTTACCGCGACGACGGGCAGACGCCCGCCGGCGTTCGGCAAATGGCGGATGTGGTCGAGCAGCCAGAAGCCGTCGCCGTCCGGCATCGCGAGATCGGACAGCACGACGCTCGGGTGCTGCCGCGCGACCACGTCGAGCGCGTCGCGCCCCGATTGCGCGGTCGACACCTGGGCACCCAGCGTTTCGAGCGCCGCCGCAAGACTCTCGCGCGACGTCGCATCGTCGTCGACCACCAGCACGCGCTGGCCGTCGAGCGCCACCGCCGTCGACGCCCCGCTCGGCCGTGAGGGCTGGCCGATCAGATCGTCCGCGCGCCAGTCCACCGGCAGCATGACGGTCACGGTCGTGCCACGCCCGACGCCTTCGCTCGCGGCCGCCACCTCGCCGCCGTGCAGCCGCGCGATGTTGCGCACGATCGACAGGCCGAGCCCGAGGCCGCGTTTCGGCGACGCGGACGCGCCTTCCGGCCGGTTGAACGTATCGAACAGATGCGGCAGGCGATCCGCGGAAATGCCCTGCCCCGTATCGGCGACCGACAGCCGCACGCGCGCGCCGGCCCGGGTCAGCGACACTTTGATGTGGCCGCCCGGCAGCGTGAACTTGATCGCGTTCGACAGCAGGTTCGACAGCACCTGACGAATGCGCTCGCCGTCCGCGTAGATCACGCAGTTGGACATCGCGCACGCGGTCGACAGTTCGAGTCCGTTCGCCTCCGCGCTCGCGTCGAGCTCGCGCACTGCCTCGTTCACGGCGCGCACCAGGTCGACGGGCGTGCGTTCGAGCCGCATCCGGCCCGTCGCAAACGATGACGCGTCGAGCAGGTCGCCGACCATCCGCGACAGCGACCGCGCGCTACGATCGATCGCGTCGATCGCCTGATGCGCCAAGCCCTGGGCGTCGGCGCTGCGCAGCACCTCGACCCAGCCGTAAATCACGTTCAGCGGCGTGCGCAATTCATGCGACACGGTCGCCAGCAGTTCGTCCTTCAACCGGTTCGATTCGTCGGCCTGTACGCGCGCGTCGCGCACGCCGCGCAGCGAGCGCAGTTCGCGCCGCTCGTCGCGGCGTTCGTGCGCCTCGCGCAGCGTCATCGACAGGCCGGTGCAGTTGCCTTGCGCGTCGACGATCGGCGCTGCCGCGAAGGTCGCGCGAAAGCGGCCACCGTCGCGACGTACACACAGGATGTCGAGTGGGCCGGTGGGCGCGCGCGCGTTCGCGAACGACGCAGGAACGGGATGCAGCCGCAGCCAGCGCGGCGCGATCAACGTCGTGACGTCGTGTCCGATCACCGCCGCGACGTCGATGCCGAAGAGGCGCCGCGCCGCCGGGTTCCAGCTCGTGATCCGCCGTGCGGCATCGACGCCGACGATCGCGTCGGGCGATGCGTCGACCACGCGGCGCAGCAGGATGTCGTCGAGTGCGAGCGGCGCGCGCGCCGGTTCGCGGCTCGCCGGGCGCGCGTCATCGTCGGCTCCGCGCAGCCGGTCGTTCGCGAGCAGCGGCTTGACGGCCAGCACGAGCATGCATTCGACGAAACCGATCGCAACGAAGACGCCGGCCCGCGTCAGCAGCGCGAGCAGCGGCACATCGCGCCACCACAACGCGCCGATCACGGCCGCGCTCGCGGCAGTCGCGGCCAGACCGCCGCCGAACGACGTCAGCCAGGCCGCGGCCGCGACACCGACGTAGAAAGGTAGCGGTGCAAACGGTTCACGCATCCCGACGGCGTGAATCGCCCACACTTGCAGCACGGACGCCAGCCCGACGGCCAGCACGACCCATGCGCCCTGCCGAAACAGCTCGCGGGTAAAGGTTTTCATCGTTTCCCTGCATCGCCCTGCGACCGTCGCTCGACGATATGCCCTCGAGCGGACCGGGCGAGCCTACGAGCCTTCGCAACACGCGTACCCGCCGCATGGCGCCTGGCGACTTCGCGGCAAAGCCGGGGGTTGCACGTGCCGTCGCGCCGCCGCTCAGCCGCCGGTCGCGTTTGCCGAGAACGCGATGGCAGGTGTCTTTCGATTTTTCATACCTCGGCTGTAAAAAAGCATCATGGGGCGGCATCGGCAGCCGCCTGTCGGCATCGTGCCCTAGCGATCGCATATTTCTTCCGTCGTCGCACCCGACATTGGAAATTTCTAAATCGCGGCACCTTCCGTGCGGTTTCGCTGTCGATGATAGATATTGCAAAGAAGGGAGTGCGCGGTGCCGATTTTCAAAACGGCCCGCTGAACGCCTATGGTCGACTCTGCAAACCGTCCGAAGCCACGCGCCGACGCGCGCCGGCTGTCCGGCCGCTCCGCGGCGATGCGCACGCTGCTCGGCCGTATCGAGAAAATCGCTCCGACCCGCGCCAGCGTGATGATTGCCGGCGAAAGCGGGGTCGGCAAGGATATCGTCGCGCGGCGACTGCACGATCTAAGCGCGCGATGCGACGGGCCATTCGTCCCCGTTAACTGCGGCGCGATTCCGGCGGACATCGCCGAAGCGCAATTGTTCGGTCACGAGAAAGGCAGCTTCACCGGCGCGATCGCGCAACGCGAAGGGTTCTTCGAAGCCGCGTTCGGCGGCACGCTGCTGCTCGACGAGATCGCGGAGATGCCCGCGTCGCTGCAGGTGAAGCTGCTGCGCGCGCTCGAATCGAACACGATCGTGCGGGTCGGCGGCACCGAGTCGATTCCACTCGACGTGCGCATCGTGTCGGCGACCCGTCACAATCCCGCCGAAGCCGTGCGCGACGGCCGGCTGCGCGAGGACCTGTTCTACCGTCTCGCCGCGTTCGCGCTGAACGTGCCGCCGCTGCGCCAGCGCAACGGCGACGTCGAGGCGATCGCGCACGAGTTTGTCGATGCGCTCAACGTGCGGCACCACTCGCACAAGCGCCTGACCGACGCGGCGATTGCCGCGCTGCGTGCGTATTCGTGGCCAGGAAACGTGCGCGAGCTGCACAACACGATCGAGCGCGCGTACATCCTCGCGGACGACGGCATCGACGTCGCGCTGCCCAAGCCGACGATGTTGCCCGACCTTACGTCGGACGATGCGATGGCGCTGCCGCTCGGCGCGACGCTGCACCACGCGCAGCAGCGTTTCATCGCGGCGACGCTACGGCACTTCGACGGCAACAAGCCGCAAGCGGCGAAAGCGCTCGGCATCAGCCTGAAAACGCTCTACAACCGGCTGGCGCTGATGCGCGACGGCGGCCACGGCTGAGCGTCGCCGCGCGCGTGGCGCGCAGCGATCCGGCCCGCATCACGCGATGCAGGTCACGCGACCTTGAACTGCCCGACCGTCGTCGCGAGCGCGTTCGCCTGCGTCTGCAGCGCGGTCGCCGCAGCGGTCGACTGCTCGACGAGCGCCGCGTTCTGCTGCACCATTTCGTCGAGTTGCGTGACCGCGCGGTTCACTTCCTGGATGCCGCGCGTCTGCTCGTTCGCCGCGTGCGTGATCTCGGAGATGATCGTCGTCACATTGGCGACGTTCGACACGATTTCACGCATCGTGTCGCCGGCCTGGCGCACCTGTCCCGACCCGGCCGACACGCTCGCCACCGTCGACTCGACCAGCACCTTCACCTCGCGCGCGGCCTGCGCGCTGCGTTGCGCGAGACTGCGCACTTCCTGCGCGACGACCGCGAAACCGCGCCCTTGCTCGCCGGCACGCGCGGCTTCCACCGCCGCGTTCAGCGCGAGGATATTGGTCTGGAACGCGATCCCGTCGATCACGCCGATGATGTCGCCGATCCGGCCCGACGCTTCCTCGATCTTCCCCATCGTCGACACCACGTCCGACACGACCACGCCGCCGTGCGACGCGATGCGCGACGCGGCGGCCGCCCGTTCGTCGGCCTGGCTGGCAGCGGCCGCCGACTGGCCGACCGTCGCGGTGATCTCTTCCATCGATGCAGCCGTTTCCTCGAGGCTCGCCGCCGCCGATTCGGTCCGCGACGACAGGTCCTGGTTGCCCGCGGCGATCTCGTTCGCGGCCGTGCGCACCGATTCGCTCGCGTCGCGGATCTGCCGCATCACGTCGTTCAGTTTGTCGACGAAGCTGTTGAACGAGCGCGCGATGTCGGCGACTTCGTCGCGGCCTTCGGCCGGCAGGCGCTGCGTCAGGTCGCCGGTGCCCGAGCCGATCGACGCCATCGCCTGGCGCACCTGCGACAGCCGGCGGAACGCGGTTGCAGTGATCGCGCCGACGATCAGCGACGCGACGCCCACGATCACCACCAGCGTGATCAGCGACGCGGTCAGCAGCGAGCGCATCCCTGCCGTCGCTTCCGATTTGTCGAGCAGGACCAGCGCGTACCAGTCGGTGCCCGGCACGGCCTGCGCGCGCACCAGCTTCGCGTCGCCACCCACGTGCACTTCGACCGGCGCGGCGGCCGCGGCGAGCGACGCGGCGCCCATGCCGCCGAGGTCGGGCGACACGTCGGCGACCGGCTTCAGCGTGAGCTTCGCGTCCGGATGCGCGACGACGTGGCCGCTGCTGTCGATCAACATCCCGAAGCTCGCGGGCGTCGGGTGGATCGACTTCACGTTCGCGATCACGCTGTCCATCGCGACGTCGGCCGCGACGACCCCCTTCAGCGCGCCGTCGCGCAGGATCGGGACCGCGAACGTGACGACCAGGTTGCCGGTTCCCGCATCGACGTACGGCGGCGTGACGACCGGCTTGCCGGCCTGTGCGGCCTGCTTGTACCACGGGCGGCCGGTCGGATCGTAGTCGGGCGGGATGCCGGTGGGGTCGGAGAAACGGAACGTCTTGTCCGCATAGCCCGCGTACACATTCGTGAAGCCGCCGGCCGCGGCCATCTGCTTGAACGCCGGCAGCGGATCGGGCGACAGCGCGGCGTCCTGCAGCGACGCGATCATCCGGCTTCGGGTCGCGACCCAGTCGCCGATGCCGACCACGTGGCCGCTGGCAACGGATCTCAGGTTGCGGTCGATCGCATCTTCGTTGTACGTGCGTGCGATGAAGTAATTGATCAGCGTGGTGGCGACGAGCGCGAATACGACGATGGCGACGCACGCTGCAAGAATGCGGGTGCGGAGGGACGAGAGCATGGCAACGACTCGGTAAGGGAGCGCGAACGCCCGGTGGACGAATTCACCGGGTAAACGGCATTTGCGCCGCGAACTTGAGGTCGTTGTGTCGATTCGATGAAAGGTATGACGAAAAACGCCGGCGGCCGGGGAGGCGTTGGGGGGCGCGCTTGCGCGCAGCGGTTGCCGATACGGCATGCCTGCGCGTCGGCGTCGGTCGGCCGCGGTCCCAGTGTCAGTGGCGCTGGCCGCGGCGGGCCTCCTTACAGACGCCGACTGGTACTCGTATCCGGCTCCCGGTTCGGCGTACTGGCTGGCGTGTCGCGCTCGAGTTCGTCCTGTCTGCGCATCCGCTCGCGCAGGTGGCGGATCGCGAACACGTGGATGTAGTCGTGCACGCGGGCATCGGACGACAACGCCCGCACTTCGTCGTCGAGCATCGTGCGCAACTGGTCGGCGCCGATCGCGCGCTCTTCGGCGACGGCCTTCAAAGCATCAAGCAGATTGTCCTGTGACATCGACGAGCTCCTGACGGTCGAGGAACGAAAGGAAAATGACGCTACCGGAAGATTAGAGACTGGACAGCCGCCCGGCGTACGATGCACCGAAGCGTGTTTGCGCGCGATCAACGGCACGTCGCGTGCCGCCGCGCCGATCCGTCGCTGGATCGGCTCGTGCGCAGGATTCGCGGCGCGCGTGGCCCGCGAATGACTGGAAGGATTGCCCACGCCCCCCGAGGCGCGGCACCGCCGATCGCGCGTACCACGAACCGTCGCGCGACGCCGATGCATCGGGAAACTTAGACCGGCCGAAATCCCGCGTCAAGCGATGATCACCGGCCGCGATTCGTCTGTTCGAATTCACCGGGTCGGGGTGCCGCACATCGCGTGACGGCCCGCCTTGCGCCGCCGCAACCGATCGTCGGCCCTGCGTGTCAGCGGATTCCGATACCGCGCGCGCAATGTCTGACAGCGACTTCAGCCCGCGCCGATTGGCAACGCGGCCTGGCCGGCGGATACTGACATCATGAACCAAGCGTTCATACCCGGTCATCGCTCAGCCGGCCATCGAGCCGGCACGCGGGGTCGGGCGCAGGAGACCATCATGGCCCATCGCAACTTCCCGGCGCGGGACGGACAGCGGCGCACGCGCATGCTGTTCGCGACTGCCGCGCCGGTCGCAATCCGCCCGCCCGACGATCTCGACGCGTTGCTCGCGCTCGCGCGCGAATCGGGCTTGCTCGTCACGCTCGACGGGCAGATCGGCCGCGAGAAATACCAGAGTGTCGCGGGGTCGGTGCTCGCGCTGCAGCGCTTCGCCGCCGCCCTCTGCGCGCGGGCCGGTGCCGACGCACCGGTCGTCGTGAGGCCGCGCCGAAAGACGCGCCCCGGCTGGCCACGGTTGCGCAATCGCATGCCGGGCGGACGAGGACGGCTGCATGGCGTGCGTCGGCGCGCACGCGTATGCCGCGGCGCCCGCAGCCGGCACGACCTGCGAGCGCCTCACCGCATGTAAAAGCCGAAAGAAGCCGAACGCAGCCGATGCGGCAAGGGCGCAGCGCGATGGAGACGAAGGCTGTCACGCCAATCGGCAACGACCGCTGCACGCCAGCACATCGCGTGTCGCCACACGCCGTTCCGCACGGCGGCATCGAGCAAAACAATACCTGCGAGGAAAGTAGTCTGCACGGGGCCAGGAAGCGGACGGGGTGAAAATCACCCCGTCCGTCGTTCCAAGGCAGCCGTCGGCTGCCTACCCTCGCGCCAGAGAGTTCGTGATCGGCTGATGCGCCACGCGCTGCGTGGCACGACTCCGGAAATCGGTTGAAGCGCGAACAACAGCGTCGGATATGCGCCCGTTCGCGCGGTTCTCGACCCGACGTGTCGAATCGCCGCGTCGCACACGGACGACGCGCAACCCGCCACCCCGGACGTTCTGTCACCATCTCATGCCAGGCGCACGGCAATTCTGATCCAGATCAACGAAAGTCCGCTTCGCCACCATTGCGTCGCGATTTTCACTCCGCGCCGCGCACGAGCAGCACCGGCACCTGCGCGAGATGCGCGATCCGGCGCGCCACGCTGCCGATCAGCCAGGCGGCGATGCCGCGCCGGCCGTGCGTGCCAACCACCAGCAGTTCCGCATGCCAGTGCACCGCGTCGCGCATCAGCGCATGGGCGACGTCGTCGCTGGTCGGCCGCGTTTCGACAATGCCGCGCTTGGTCGGATTCCCCGTTGCATGGAACAGCGGGCCGATCCGTGCCAGCGCATCCTCGCCCTCCGCGCGATACGCATCCTCGAGCGCGCGCACCGGCACGAGATCCGTCAGACGAACCGCGCGATCGACGACATAGGCCGCATACAGCAGCGTCGTCGGCGCCGCGAAGCCGAGCCCGACGCGCACTGCATGCAGCGACGGCTCGCTGCCGTCCACGGCGAACATCAGGCGCTGCAGCGGTCCTTCCGACGGCCGCGTGTAGTCGGCGGGTACGATCAGCAGCGCGCAGCGTGCGCGCGAGGCCAGCGTGTCGGACACCGCGCCCTCGATGAGCCGCAACAGTCCATGGTGCGGATTGGCGCCTACCACGAGCACGTCGGCGTGCGATGCCGACGTGTCGTTCGCGAGTGCATCGGCCACCGTGCCGCCCGTGACCGACGTATCGATGATCACCTGTTCGATCTCCGCGCCGCTCCCGGCGAACAGTGCCGCGATGCGCTCGAGCGTGGCCTGCGCTTCGCGCGTCATCTCCTCGCGCGCCGAGGTCAGCAGCGCGTCGACGCGCGGAATGTCGGGCAGCACGAGACGCGGATTGTCGATCGCGCAGACGATACGCACCTGCATGCCGGGACGCAGCAGCGTGCGCATGTAGCGCGCGGCGGCCAGCGACTCCGGCGTCAGGTCGACGGCCAGCGAAATTCGCGCGAGCGGCGGGATAGTCGGGCTGGATTGCATGGCGAAGGTCTCCTGGCGGACGCGTCGTCGCGGACGACGACCGGAGCTTCGCGCGGGCGGCTGCGCGCGGCGGACGAACGGCCGACGCAGTCGCAGGGAACGGCGGACGGCCACGCGAAGCGTGGACAAGCGATTCAAACAGCATATGTCGTCCGGCCACCACGTGCATGATCGCGATCAATACACGTGCGGGCCGCGATGCGCCGCCGCGCGCGTTCGGCGCGCGGCGCGGCGACTTTTGCCCGGTTTGCTTACGACTTCGTCGACGCGGGCGCGCCCGCGCGGTTCGCGTAGAACACCGCGTATGCGATGCCGAGCAGCACGATCCACGCCGGGCCGATCTCGAGCGCGACACGCGTGTCCGGCGTGAAGGCCACCAGCACGACGACCAGCGCGAGAAACCCGAGCGCAATGAACGAGCCGAGCGGATAGAACGGCACGCGGATCGGCAGGCGCGCGATCCTGTCGGCCGACAGCGTGCGGCGAAAGCGCATCTGCGCGATCAGGATCACGCACCACGTCCAGATCGCACCGAACGTCGACACCGACGTGAGCCACGTGAACACCTGCTGCGGCGCCAGATAGTTGAGCAGCACGCCGATCAGCAGCAGTGCGACCGACACGGCGACGCCGTACACCGGCACACCGTTGCGGTTCACGCGACCGAGGCTGGCCGGCGCCTGGCCCTGCTGCGCGAAAGTGTGAAATCGGAGGCGAAATCGGGATGTGCGCGGATCCCGTGCACGATTTACTTCGACAACGTCGCCCGCACCGTATATTCGCCTGCGAGCGCCGTATGCTCCGGCCGCACGAAATACCTCGATGAATCGAGATCGGCCGGCAGGGGCTCGACCGGATAGCCGTGCTTCTCCCACGCATCGAGCCCGCCCTTCAGCGCCTTGATGTTGTGAAGCATCTTCTTGCGCTGCATCTTCGCGATCAGACGCTTCGCCGTTGCCTCGTTCGGGCACACGCAATACACGACGATCGGCCGCTTCAGCAGCTCCGGATCCAGCAGGTCCGGCGAATCGAGATCGACCGGCACCGCGCCGGCGATCCGATACGGCTCGCGTTCGCGAATCGCGCGCGGCCGCGCATCGAAGATCAGCGGCGGCTCGTTCGATGTCATCATTTCGACGAGCTGAGGCGGGGAGATGCGCACCTGCGCGAGGTAGCGCCGGAACTGCACGCGGCGCACCCAGCGGTAGAGCAGGAACGTGATGAAGATCGCGAGGAACGCGTCGAGGATCGTGCCGCCGCTCGCGCGCACCCACAGCACGAACTGCACGATCTGGTCATGCACGGCCGCGCCGCCGATGAGCCAGAACGCAGCCCACAGCGACGCACCGGCCAGATCCCAGAACAGGAACACGCCGATGCCGATCGCGGTCGTGCCGAGCAGCGGCGCCGACACGAGGCCGAGGCCCGGCAGGAATTTGGAGAGGACGAGCAGCGGCGCGCCGTATCTTTCGAATACATTACGCGCGAAGCGCAGCGTCGTGTCGAGCGACAGCGAGAATCGCACCAGGCCGTTCAGCAAGCGACGGCCGCGCGTGCGGCCCATGAAGAACCACAGCGAATCGGCAAGCATCGTCGCGCCGATCGCCGCCGCGAACATGCTTGTCCAGGACGCCTGCCCCATCGCCGCCATCGTACCGCCGAGAATCAGCATCGGCACGGCCGGCACCGGCACGCCGAGCTGCGTGATCAGTACGCTCGCGAACACGGCCCACGGGCCGAGCGACGAGGGAATCGCAATGGGAAAGTGCCACACGGCGGCGCTCCTGAAAGACATGCTGACCGTGCCACGGGGGAGGCCGTCGATACGGCTGACAGCGATCGCCGCGGCACGTCCGCGGCCGATCCTGCACAGTCGTGCATTCTAAACGGGTTTGGCCGGGACCGCGCGGAACAGCTACCGTTGGAGGCGGCCGCCGCGTTCACGCGCCGGGGCGCTGCGCAAGCCCCGCCACGTATTCCGCGTATTCGGGGAACGTGGCGGCCAGTACCGTCGCGTCCGCGAGTTCGAATTCCGCGAACTCGAACCCTGGTGCGACCGTGCAGCCGACGAGCGCGACGTGCTCCGGCGACGCGCAGCGCGCGCCGAACCAGCGCCCGGCCGGCACTACCGCCTGGAATACGGTCCCGGGATGCGTGAGCGGGTTGCCGAGCCGGTGGATCGTCAGCCCCTCGTGCTCGTCGAGCACCCATACTTCGAGCGGATCGCCCGCGTAGAAATGCCAGACCTCGTCGGAACGGATCCGGTGCCACGACGAATACGCGCCGTCGCACAACAGGTAATAGATTGCGGTCGACGCCGCGCGTGGCGCGCCGTCGGCCGGACGCACGACCGTGTCGGCCGCACGGTAGGTTTCCCGGAAATAGCCGCCCTCGGGGTGCGGCTGCAGATCGAACTGGTGAATCAGATCGGCGGCGGAAATCGGCATGGCGGATGACGTCGGTGAAGGATTGAACCGGGCACGCGACGCACGGCCCGGCCGCTCGGGAATCCCGTCGGCCGACGTCGCGTGCCGCTGCGTCGATCGCCGCGGCCATGCACGCGGCGACTGGATCGCGCGCCGAACGCAGCGCGCGACGATGAAGCGAACACCGTCCGATGCTGCCAGAAGTGCGGGACGCGACGCAACCGGCGCTACGCGATCACGCCGTAGCGACGCAGCGGCGCAGCGGCGCAGCGGCGCAGCGGCGCAGCGGCGCAAGATATCGGCGGCACGTCGATCGATGCAGCGGACGCACCGCCGCACCCGCCGTCACACCGCCATCCGCGCGGCAGCCGCCTGCCCGCCGCTCACGGCGCGACGCCGCACCGCGTCGTCACGCAGTCGGCGCCGCGGCCTGCTCGTCGTGGCGCACCAGCAGCACGGGCCGATCGGCCGCGCGCAGCAGCGATTCCGCGACGCTGCCGAGCAGCAGCCGGCGCAGGCCGTGCCGCCCGCTCGTGCCCATCACGATCAGATCGGCGCCGGCCTCGGCCGCCGTGCGCATCAGCACCGCGGCGATGTCCTCCCCGTACGCGTCGAGCGCGCGCACGGTGCCCGGCACGTGCCGCTGCGCGAGGGCCGCCTTCGCATCGTCGAGCACGAGCGTCGCCGCTTCGGCTGCCGCCGCGTCGCCGTCGTGTTCGGCCGCGAAGCCCGCATCGACGTCGACGAGCTGCGGCCGGTGCTCGACGACATACGCGCACGTGACCTCGCCACCGGATGCCGCCGCGATCCGGATCGCCTCGTTCAGCGCGAGACGCGCACTCGGGCCCCCATCGAGCCCGACGAAAATCCGCTTGTACATGGTCCGCCCTCCGACCGGAAGCCCGTCGCACATCGCGCGAACGTCGCCCCCGTCATCGCAAGCCGGCCCGATGCCGGCTCGCCTGCCGAACAGTCTGCCCCACGTGCGGACGCACCGGTTGACGCGTATCAATCGCGGCCGGAACGCCCGCTGCACCGCCTGGTTATCTCATTTTTAACTGACCCTATTACAAAAAACGTGTAAAACGCGCACAATTTCATCTTGAAAATAGTTGCCGCACGCGGCCGGTGCGATTTTTCCCGGTTATACCGCGCCGCCCGAGTGCCACGGGCGGCCCCGACACCAGAATGGCCATCGAATGACCGCCAGTGGAACCCCGCCGCGTGACGCCCGAGGGCCCACGCGCTTCCAGACCATGTTACGCCAGCCGCTCGCGGCTGGCGTCGTTGCGCTGTTCGCGGGCGCGGCGCTGTCGCTCGGCGTTGCGCTGCTCGTTCGCGACCAGTGGCAAGGCGCCGTCCATACGCGCTTCGAGCGACGCACGACGCACGTGACGGCGATGCTGCGCCACGAGCTGCAAGCCGCCGTCGCCGTGCTCGAAAGCACGCGCGGCGCGTTCGCGCTCGCGCCACAGATGACGCCCGAGCAATGGCGCCGGTATGCCGACACACTCGAGCTCGACAGCGGGCGTTCGCCGATCCGGCAGTTCGGCTATGCGCCGCTGTCGCCCGCGGCGCGCAGCGCCCTCGCCGGCCATGCGCCGATGCCGGCCGGCCCGCTCGCGGTGGCGACGCTCGGCGCGCCCGCGTCGAGCTCGGCCGGCGTGCGCTTCGGTGCGCCGGATCAGGCCCCCCTCGCGCGCGCGCTGCAGACCGGCGATATCGCACTCGGCATCCATTCGGCCGACGACGACACATCCCGCGATGCGCGCACCCTCACGCTGTTCCTGCCCGCCACGGCTTCACCGCGCACGACCGCCGCACAGTCCGGCGCCCGTGAAACCGGCGCCGACGGCGTGCTGTTCGCGCAGGTGAGCCCGAATCGCCTGATCGAGCGCGCGCTCGACGCGGAGCGCGGGCTCGACCTGCGGATGAGCGCCGGCGACGATCCTCGGCCGATCGCGAGCGCCGAGACGACGACCGACGAGGCTTTGGCATCGCCCGACCTGATGCGGCGCAGCGACCAGCTGAATTTCGGCGGGACCGTCCTGACGCTAGCCTATTCCGCAGACGGCCGCCCGAGCGTCACCGGCGCGCAGCGCGCGGCGGGCACGGTGCTCGCCGCAGGGCTGATCGCGTCGTTCGCGTTCGCGGCACTCGTCCATGCGTTGCTGCGCGGCCGGGCCGGCACCGCCGATACCGGCGCCAGCAGCCGCGGCATCCTGAACGAGGCGCGGATGATGGGCATCATCCGTTCGTCGATGGAAGCGATCATCACGATCGACGAGAAGCAGACGGTCGTGATCTTCAACCCGATGGCCGAACAGGTATTCGGCGTATCGGCGATGGAGGCGATCGGCGCGCCGCTGTCGCGCTTCATCCCCGAGCGGTTTCGTGCCGCGCATGCGAAGCACGTCGACCAGTTCGGCGTGACGGGCGTGTCCGAGCGGCAAATGGGCCGTCAGCGCGTGCTGTTCGGGCTGCGCGGCAACGGCGAGGAATTCCCGATCGAGGCGTCGATCTCGCAGATCCGCGACGCGTCGGGCAAGCTCTACACGGTGATGCTGCGCGACATCACCGAGCGGCAACGCGCCGAGAATGCGCTGAAGCAGTCGCGCGAGGAACTGCGCGAGCTGTCGGCGAATCTGCAGAACGTGCGCGAAGAGGAAAAGACCCGCATCGCGCGGGAACTGCACGACGACCTCGGGCAGCAGCTCACCGCGCTGAAGATGGACCTGTCGGTCATCGAGCAGCAACTGCGCACGCCGAACCGTGCGCAACCCGACGACGACGTGCTGTCGCAACTGCAGGGCATGCGCCGGCTGATCGACGCGACCGTCGCGTCGGTGCGGCGCATCGCAGCCGATCTGCGCCCCGTGATGCTCGACGATCTCGGCCTCGTGCCCGCGATCGAGTGGCTGGCGAACGACTTCACGAACCGCTACGGCATCGACGTCGAACGCCACATCGAAACGGGCGGGCTCACGTTCACCAGCACCGGCGCGACCACGCTGTTCCGGATCGTCCAGGAAGCGCTGACGAACGTCGCGCGCCATGCGGATGCGACGCGCGTCGCGCTGCGGCTCGACATCGAAGAAGGCTTCTGCGTGCTGCGCGTCGCGGACAACGGCCGCGGCGCGGCACCGGGCGGCACCGCCCACGAGGACAAGTCGTTCGGCCTGATCGGCATTCGCGAACGCGCACACATGCTGGGTGGCAGCGTGACGATCGATACCGCGCTCGCACGCGGCTTCTCGATCACGGTCGCGTTCCCGCTAGGCACCGTTCAACAGGAAACCACCCTCACATGATCAAGGTGCTCATCGCCGACGACCATACGCTCGTGCGCGACGGTCTGCGGCACATTCTCCAGAACGCCACCGCATTCGAAGTCGCCGGCGAAGCGTGCGACGGGCCGTCGACGATCGCGCTGATTCGTTCGACGCCCGCGCAGGTGCTGGTGCTCGACCTTTCGATGCCGGGACGCAACGGCGTCGAGCTGATCAAGCAGATCAAGGACGAGAAGCCCGCGCTGCGCGTGCTCGTGCTGACCATGCACGCGGAACAGCAATACGCGGTGCGTGCGTTCCGCGCCGGCGCGTCGGGCTACCTGACCAAGGAAAGCGCGAGCGCCGAACTGGTCGGCGCCGTGACCAAGGTTGCAGCGGGCGGCGTCTACGTGAGTCTCGCGATGGCCGAGCAGTTCGCGCAGAGCCTGAACGAACCGGCCGAGACGCTGCCGCACCAGCGGCTGTCCGATCGCGAGTTCGACGTGTTCCGCCGGATCGCCGCCGGACAGACACTGACCGAGATCGCGCAGGCGCTGTGCGTGAGCGCGAAGACGGTCAGCACCTACAAGACCCGGATTCTGGAAAAGATGCAGATGCCGCACGAAGCGGCGCTGGTCCGCTACGCGATCCGGCACAAGCTGCTCGACGAAGCGGACGACGTCTAGGCGCACCGTGCCGGCCGCGTGGCGTGCGGGCCAGCCGGACGTCGCACGGCCTTACTTCCCCGGCACCGGACAGGCCAGGTCACCTTCCTCGCAGGACAGATAACCCTTCAGCGTCTCGTTGCGCGTCTTGGTCAGATCGTCGAGGCAGGTCGACACGACCATCGGATACACGCTGCCGCCTTCGGCGTTCGCGCTGGAGAAGTTGCATTCGGCGTCGCGGTAGGCGATCCACGCGCGCTGCGCGTTCACGAGTTTCTCCGCGAGCGGCTTCGCATCGCGCAGCCGTGCGGTGACGGCCTGGTAAGTGCGGTTCAGGTCCGCGTCGGATTTCTTGTACGCGCGATCGGCGCACGCCGTCATTGCCGCCTGATCCGTCGCATCGGCACAATTCGCCTGCGCATGGGCAACGTTCGCCGTCAGCGCCAGCGCGCACAGCAGACCGGTCAAGACACGCATGGATGCTCCTGTTTGTTTTCGTTGAAGTCGTGGAACGTGATGCCGGGCTTGCCGCCGCGCCTCGGTGCGCGACCTCGCCGGCCGATGGGCGCGACCTCCGTCGCGGCCGCCGCAGCGTGGCAATGCCGACCGCGATGCTAGCGCACACGCGATGGATTGTCAGCCCGCGCCACGCTTGCCGCGCACGCAAAAAAGCCCGCACTCGACACGAGTGCGGGCTTTTCGCTACGGCTTTGCAGGCGGCCCGGCGGCCGCGCGGCGAACGGCTTGCTTAGTGACCGAAGTACACCGACGAACGATCGGCTGCTGCCGGCACGACCACGCGCTGGCCCGACTGCGACGACGCGACCGGGCTCGGGCCGTAACCCGTTGCGTCAGCCTGCGCACCGGTGTTCTGTGCCGCGGCGATCTTTGCCTGTGCGGCCTGGATGTTTTCCGGATAGTTCATCCAGTCGTTCGGGTTGTAACCGGCCTTTTCGAGCTGGACCAGCTCGGCACGCACTTGCGCGCGCGTCAGCGGCTGCTGGTTCGATTGGGCGAACGAGACGACCGGTGCGGCCACCAGAGCGGCCAGTGCAACTGCCTTGATCAGCGATTTCATGATGCGTTACCTCCAGATTGTTTTGTCAGGCGCTTCGGACTCGGTAGTCGTTGCGCATGAATGGAAGTCTAGGAGGCTTGCCTATCAGGGTAAATACTTAAATCGCAAATTCACTGTTGACCGAATCCGTACAATTGCCACGCATTCGGTCGAAACATCAGAGGATTATGGCCGCATCCGAACCCAATATGCGGCAGCATGCTTTCGCCCGGGGATCGACTCGCCGGGCCGTGGACAACCGCACCGCGGCTGCCAGGTTTGCCCCGCTCAAGGCATCAGCGAACCTGATCCGCGTCAGTGGCCCCCACGGACAGGTCGAACAGCAACGCCTTGAGGCGAATCCGGTCGTCGGCAGCCGTTTCGTCGAATGCCGCGTGGTGAAGCGCCCAGCCCGGCACCGCCGGATCGGCATGCACCGCGCGCACCGTGCCGTCGAGCGTGAGCAACGCGACACGATCCTCATCCGTATACGGCAACTGCACGTGCAACGGCTCGCCGGCCGCCGCGAGCGCCCGGTCGAGCGCGATCGACAGCCCGTTCAGGCTGAGATCGCGAACGATCCCGATACCCTCCGCGTGCACCGGCCCGCCCGTGCAGCGGGCCGCGATCCGTACCTGGACGCGCGGCTCCGCGCGCGTGCGCAGCCGGTCGACGAAGCCCGGCGGCGAAAGCACCATGAACGGCGCGGCGCCCGTTGACTGCACCGCTTCGACCGTCGCGCCGAATCGCGACACCGCCGACCGGCCGATCGCAACTGCTTCGACGTCGTCGCCGCGGACAAAGTCGAGCACGACCGCCGGCTGCGGCTCGACGAACAGCGCACCCGATGCGCCGATCCCGATCAACCGGCAGCGTTGCAGCACGCGGGTCGCGCCAACCCGCCGCCGGATGCCGATCGCGGCGCCGGCCGACAGCCCCATGCGCGCGGCCGCCGGCACGGTGTCGGGCGCCGGCACGGCGGGCTCGGCGTCATCGCGCCGGCGGACGGGCTGGAAGTGATCGAACAGGAAAGCATGCTGCGCGGGATCGTGCAGCGTCGTGCCGGCGGGCAGCAGCGCGGCGCCGCCCGCATCGTAGAGATCGAAGCCGAGCGGTACGCCGGCGGGGACATCATCGCGCGCGAGCGCGACGTGATCTGTGATGTGCCGCATCGGAAGGGCGCGGAGCGACCGCGCGAGCTGTCGTGACAACGTTATTACGGCAGCATCGCGCGAAATCTGAACGTCTCGTTACTCCGAACCGCTGGTCGCACCGGGCGAAACCGGCGCCGGGGCTGGGGCCGGAGCCGCCGACGGAGCCGGTACGGCCGAAGGTGCGGCCGGGGCGGAGCCGAGGCCCCAGCCGCCCGTGTTGCCCGCAGGCGTCGCACTGCCTCCCGCCGCCGCCGGCTGCGCGGCCTGCGGTTGCGACGCGCCCGACGACAGCGCGGCGGCCGATGCAGCCACCTCGGACGCCGGAACCCACTCCTCGACGATGCCGCCGGATGCCGCCTCGGGCGCCGACGCAGCCGATGCGGCCGATGCGGCCGACGCCGCGGCGGCGTCCGCCTCCGGCTGCCGCTCGATACGCTGCGTTCTGACGGGCGCCGGCGCCTGCTTCGGCTCGGGCCCGAACCACCCGTCGAACAGATCCGTCACGCGTTCGCGCACCGACGCGAACCAGCCGGGCGACGGCTCGGTATCGAATTTCAGCTTCGCGTCGACGATCCGGGCGCGTTGCGCGCGCTGGAAGAAGTCGCCGACGATCGGCAGTGCGCTGTGCGCGCCTTGCCCCCAATAGTCGCTGCGCAGCGTCACGCGGCCGTCGTCGAAGCCGACCCACGCGCCGGCCACCAGCCCGGGCTGCATCAGGATGAACCAGCCGTCCGCATTGTCCTGCGTGGTCCCGGTCTTGCCGGCCACGTCGCCGCGAATGCCGAAGCGCGTGCGGATGCTGCTGCCGGTGCCGCGCGTCACCACGTCGCGCATCACGCCGAGCAGCGTCTTGTCGGTCTCGGCGTCGAGCGCGCGCTCGGGCGGCGCCGGCGCATACTCGGCGAGCACGTCGCCCTGGCGGTTCTCGATGCGCGTCACCATCTGCGGCTCGAGGTACAGCCCGCCGTTCGCGATCGTGGCGTACGACGCGACCATCTCCTTCAGCGTCACCGGGCTCGTGCCGAGCGCGAGCGACGGCACGCGCTCGAGCGGACTTTCGCGCACGCCCATGTCGCGCGCGAGCCGCGCCACCGCCGCCGGTCCGACCTTCTCCATCACCTGGGCGGTGATCCGGTTGCGCGACAGCGCGACCGCGTCGCGCAGCGTCATCGGTTTGCCCGACGGCGGCACGTCGTCATTCGGCCGCCAGATCTCGCCGCCCTTCAGCGGAATCTCGACCGCCTGGTCGATGAAGGTGTCGTCCGGCTTCATCCCGTTCGCGAACGCGACGCCGTAGACGAACGGCTTGAAGGTCGAGCCCGGCTGACGCCGCGCCTGTGCGACGTGATCGAACGGCTCGTTGGTGAAGTCGCGGCTGCCGACCCACGCGCGAATCTGCCCGTCACGCGGATCGATCGCGACGAAGCCGGCCTGCACGTCGGTCTTCGCCTTGCACAGCGCGCGCATGAAACCGCGGTCGGCGGCGAGTTGCTTCATCGCGACGGCATCGTTCTTGCCGGCATCCTGCGCGGCCTTGTACTCGGGCGACTCGCGCATGAAGGTGCGGAACACCTCGTTGTCGGTGCCGCAACCGTCGCGGCCGCTCCACGCGTTGTTCGCGATGCCCTGCAACTGGTTCGCCTGCAGCGTCAGCGCCTGGGTCGCCATCTGCTGCAGCCGCGAATCGATCGTGGTGCGCACGACCAGCCCGTCCGAGTAGATGTTGTAGTCGTTGCGGTCGGCCCAGCCGATCAGCCATTTGCGGAGTTGCTGCGCGAAGTGCGGCGCAGGCCCGGGCGGTTCCTTCTGGCGCTCGAAATCGATGCGCAGCGGCCGGCGCTGCAACTGAGCGAACTGCGCCGGCGACAGCTTGCCGTACTTCACCATCTGGCCGAGCACCGTGTTGCGCCGCTGCAGCGCGCGCTCGGGGTTCAACACCGGGTTGTAGTAGCTGTTGCCCTTCAGCATCCCGACGAGCGTCGCGCTGTCCAGCACGTCGAGCTCGTCGGCCGACTTGTCGAAATAGGTGCGCGCGGCCATCTCGACGCCGTACGCGTTGTACAGGAACGGCACCGTGTTCAGGTAGGTCTCGAGGATCTGGTCCTTGCTGTACACGGCCTCGATCTTCAGTGCGGTGATCGCCTCCTTCACCTTGCGCGTGAGCGTCGGCGCGCGGCCGATCTCGTCCGGATACAGGTTGCGTGCGAGCTGCTGCGTGATCGTCGAGCCGCCCTGGCGGCTGCCCGAGAACGTATGGAGCGCGGCCGACGCCGTGCGCTTCCAGTCGAGGCCGTGGTGCTCGTAGAAGCGATGGTCCTCGGTCGCGATCAGCGCGTCGACCATGTGCGGCGAGATCTGCTTGAGCGACACCCATTCGCGGTTCGACGGCTTGAATTCCGCCAGCACCTTGCCGTCGGCGGACAGCACCTGCGCGGGCCGGTCGACGCGTGCCTTGCGGATGTCGCCGATGCCGGGCGTGAACGGAATCAGCACCAGCACGTACAGCAGCAGCAGCGCCGGCACGGCGGCGGCCGCGCGCAGCACGCCGCGCCGCGTCGGATGACGGAGATGGCGCCAGGCGATGGCCAGGACACGCTTGACGGGCACGGCGGCAGCGGCCGCGACGGGTTGGGCGCGCGCGACCCATTTGGCACAGAGGTCACGCACTGACGACACGTTTCGGCGATTCACGCGGGTGGGGGATCTGCTGGAAAGGCTGCATCGTACCAAAACTCGCGCGGCCCACCGGCCCGCGGCAGTCCCGGGCCCGTGCGGACGGCGCCGGATCGCGCATCTTTACAACAAAAAAGGCGCGCGCCCCGTAAAGGAACCGCGCGCCAAGCCTGGTACAACCGGGTGCCGTACGCGACGCTCAGCGCACGAGAAAACCGTAGGTCAACGGATCGCGCTCGTCGACGATCCAGTTCGCGAACCCGCAGATGTGCGCGCTGCCCTCCACTTCCGGGATCACGGCCGAAATATCGCCGACCGTCGTTTCGCGCAGCACGCGCCCCTTGAACACCGTGCCGACGATCGACTCGTTGACGAGCGTGTCGCCCGCCGCCAGCAGGCCGCGCTGGTACAACTGCGCGACGCGCCCGCCGGTGCCGGAGCCGGTCGGCGAGCGGTCGACCTCGCGATCCGCGAACACGCAGCAGTTCGCCTGTGTCGAGTCCGGATGGCGCGGCGCGTTCGCGATGATCGTGCCGTAGATATGGTTGATGTCGGGGATCTCCGGATGCACGACCGGATATTTCGCGTTCGCGGCGGCCTTCACTTCGGCGCCGAAGCGGATCAGTTTTTCCACCGCCGCTTCGCGCACCGGCAGGTCGAACGGCGCGCCGTCGACGTAGAAATAGAATGCGCCGCCGTACGCGATGTCGCCGGTCACGGTACCGAAAGACGGCGTGTCGACCGACACGTCGCGCTGCCAGATGAACGACGGCACGTTGACGAAGCGCACCGGCCCCGCGTGTTCGCCGTCCCATTTCACGAACGCCTCGATGAAACCGCACGGCGCGTCGATGCCGACGCGCGTCTCCGGCACCGTGCGCTGCACCCAGCCGAGCTCGACCGCGGCGGTCGACAGCGCGATGATGCCGTGTCCGCAATGGTCGCTGTAGCCTTCGTTGTGCACGAATATCACGCCGAAATCCGCGTTCGCCGACACCGGCTCGGTGAGGTAGCCGCCGTACATGTCGGCGTGGCCGCGCGGCTCGAACATCAGCGCCGTGCGGATCTCGTCGGCGTTCTCCTTGAGCCACGCGCGGCGCTTGACGATCGTGTCGCCGGGCAGGCGCGGCAGCCCGCTCGTGACGATGCGGAACGCTTCGCCGCCGGTATGGACCTCGACGGTGGAAATGGATCGGGAAATTTTCATGGAGGATCGAAGGCGTGAAAACGAAGGACGGCGCCGCGGCGCCGTCCGGTGACGGATTACTTGGCGTACGGCTCGGGCAGGCCGTTGCGGATCACGTAGACGGTGGTCGGCGCGCCCTTCAGGTCGCCGCGCTCGTCGAACGAATAGGTGCCCGCGACGCCCGCGTAGTTCGACTTCGCCAACTGCGCGATCAACTTCGCCTTGTCGGTGGTCGTGCCGGCCTTGACCATCGCGTCGGCGAGCAGCTTCATGCCGTCGTAGTAGTTGACGCCGTAGACCTGCGTGTCCGTGTGATAGGTATCGTGGTACTTCTTCAGGAATTCGCGGCCGGCCGGCGTCTTCTCGAGCGCGACACCGCCCTGCGCACAGTAGACGATCGACGCGGCCTCGCCCGCGACCTTGCCCATGTCGGCCGAGCAGATGCCGTCGCCGCCGAGCAGCTTCGCGCGCAACCCGCGCTGCTTCATTTGCTTCGCCATCGGCGCGCCTTGCGCCGCATAACCGCCGAGGAAGATCACGTCGGGATTGCTGGCCTTGATCTTGGTGAGAATGCCGAGGAAATCGGTCGCCGACGAGTTCGTGTACTCCTGGTCGACGATCTTGATCCCGTTCGCCTTCGCGACGTTCATGAACTGTTCCGCAACGCCCTGCCCGTACGCGGTGCGATCGTCGATGACGGCGGCGGTTTTCGCGTTCAGCGTCTTCGCGGCGAAAGTCGCCATCGTGCCGCCGAGCTGTTCGTCGCTCGCGCCGATCCGGAAGATGTTCTTGAAGCCCTGCCGCGTGAGCGCCGGGTTCGACGCGACCGGCAGGATCGGTACGCCGGCGTTGCTGTATACGCGCGACGCCGGAATGGCGACACCCGAGTTGTACGGCCCGAGCACCGCGACGACGCCCTTGTCGACCAGGTTCTGCGCGACCTGCACACCCGCCTTCGGGTCGGCCTGGTCGTCCTCGGACACCAGCTTGAACGTGACCGTCTTGCCGGCCACTTTCACGCCGGCCTTGTTGAGCTCCTCGACGGCGAGGCGTGCGCCGTTTTCATTGTCCTTGCCGTTCGCGGCCTGCGGGCCGGTCAGCGGTGCCGAATGACCGATCATCACGACTTCCTGCGCGTGCGCGGAAGTCAGCGCGCCGGCGGCAACGGCCACCGAGAGCGCGGTAACGAAGTGTCGCATGGTGTCTCCTGATTGGTTTTGTGTGAAACCAATGTAGGACACATGTGGTCATGACGCAAGCAGCTTCAAAATGATTTTTGTGCTTTTGGTCATTTTTAAGACCAGACCGACGTGATGCAGGTCATTTCGGCGTGATGTCTCGCCGCACACGAAGAATGTGCTGTTCGACGTAGAAGGCGGCCGCATCGGCGTCGCCCGACACGATCGCCTCGTAGATCAGCCGGTGCTCGGACACGTAGAGCCGGATCCGGCCCGCGTCGTAGATGCCATCGTCCTTCAGCCGCTTCCACAGGGGCTGGTCCATCGTCTTCGCGACTTCCTCCGCGATCTTCACGATCAGCGCGTCGCCGGTCATCAACGCGAGTTGCCGATGGAACAGCCGGTCGCTCTCGTTCCACAGCGCCCGCTGCTGCGGATCGTCGATGTCGGCGATGGTTTCCATCTGCGCCAGATAGCCTTCGGCGACGGGATCGGCGCGCCCGTGCGCGGCGGCGAGACGCGCGATCGCCGGCTCGAGGATGAGCCGCACGTCGAGCGTCGACGTCGGACTGAAGTCGGCGTCGGGCACGCTGCGCGTGTCGCCGCGCTGCGCGAGCACGTCGAGCGGCGCCGGCACGACGTAGGTGCCCGAATTGCGCTTCGTGAACACCAGCCCTTCGTTCTGCAGCGCGCCGAGCGCCTCGCGCACGGCCGGTCGGCCGACCTGGAACAGCGCCGCGAGTTCGCGCTCCGACGGCAGCCTCGAATCGGCCGCATAGCGCCCCGCGCGGATCTCGTCGCGGATTTTCTCGGCGACCTGTTCGTAGATCTGCAACGGTCGGAAACCGGCTTCGAGCGATTCGGGACGTGCGGACATCATCTGGGCTCCTGCCCGGGCGGGTGGTGGACGGGGAAACGGGTTCGCACTATACCGGAGCCGGCGTGCGCGACGCCCATCTGGACGGATATTAGAACCAAAATTGACGGTCTGCCGGCTTTTCGCGCTTGCCTGCCGACAATCAACTGGTATAGATTTGATCCAGAATGACTGCCATCTCGATATTCGGCAGCCTCCGTGGCGAGCGCGGCATGCGCCCGTCGTCCACGCCCACCGACACGAAACCGATCGATACGATGACCGCTCTCCCCCGGATTCCCGCGTTCGACGCCGCCGAAACGGCCGCGCTGCTCGACTACCCCGCGCTGCTCGCCACGCTCGCACACACCGTCGCCGAATACGCGGCGGGCGAGATCGTCAGCCCCGAACGCCTGGTCGTGCCGCTGCAGGCGGGCGGCGTGATGCTGTCGATGCCGTCGAGCGCACGCGACCTCGCGAGTCACAAGCTCGTGAACGTGTGCCCTGGCAACGGCGCGCGCGGACTGCCGACGATCCTCGGCCAGGTGAGCGCGTACGACGCGACGACGGGGGCGCTGCGCTTCGTGCTCGATGGCCCGACTGTTACCGGGCGCCGCACGGCAGCCATTACCGCGCTCGGCATTCAGGCGCTGCACGGCGCCGCGCCCCGCGACATCCTGCTGATCGGCACCGGCAAGCAGGCGGCCAATCACGCGGAAGCGCTCGCGGCGATCTTTCCGGACGCGCGCCTGCACGTGCGTGGCTCGCGCGCCGACAGCGCGGCCGCGTTCTGCGCCACGCACCGCGCGCAGGCGCCGCAACTGGTGCCGCTCGACGGCGACGCGATTCCCGATGCGATCGACGTCGTCGTCACGCTGACGACGAGCCGCACGCCCGTCTATCGCGAAGCGGCGCGCGAAGGCCGCCTCGTGGTCGGCGTCGGCGCGTTCACGGCGGATGCCGCCGAGATCGACGCCGACACCGTGCGCCACAGCCGCCTCGTCGTCGACGACCCGGCCGGCGCGCGCCACGAGGCCGGCGACCTGATCGTCGCGCAGGTCGACTGGCGGCAGGTCGCATCGCTCGCCGACGTGCTGCGCGGCGCCTTCGAGCGCAGCGGGCCGCTGCTGTTCAAAACGGTCGGCTGCGCCGCGTGGGATCTGGCCGCATGCCGCACGGCTCGCGACGCGCTGGACGCGCGCGCGGCTGGCTGATTCCGCGGCGGCGGACCCCGGTCCGCCATCATCTTCGCGGGCCCCACCCGGCGTCGCCGGGCACGCGGCCTCGCCTCTTTCTCCTGTGCGTTGTAGGAAACACCCTACAACGCGTCGCAGCGGCCTACACAAACTTCCAGTTCGGCCGATTTCATTTTCGGCGGCGCAACAGGATACTGCCGGCATGAATGCCAGCCTGTCACCCGCCGACGCACTCCGGGTGTTTCTCGTCGATCACGCCATTGCCGTCCGGCAAAGGATCGCGCTGCTCGTCGGCGCGATCCGCGGCGTCGTGGTCGTCGGCGAAGCGGAAGACGGCGAGGACGCACTGACGCACATCCGCGGCAGCCACGCGGACGTCGTGATCGTCGACCTGCGACTCGCGGACGGCAGCGGTCTCGAGCTGATCGGGATGCTGTCGAAGGCCGCGCCGCGGATCGTCACGATCGTGCTGACGAACCATTCGGCGCCGGCATTCAGGGAGGCATGTGCGACGGCGGGAGCGGACTACTTCTTCGACAAGACCGCCGAATTCGACGCCGCATGCCACGTCATCGAATCCCTGGTGCGCGCTCGTGCGCACCGCCCCTGACCGAGCCGGAGTGACTCATGTCCACAGCCACCGCCTGCGCCGCCGCCCCATCCGTCGCGCCTCGGCCAACGATTCCGCTTCCCGCGGTCTCACGTAACGACGGCGCCAAACACCCCGCCGCGCGCTGCTCGGCTTGCCTGATGCGCTCGCTGTGCCTGCCGCCGCACCTGACCGCCGCCGAATACGGCCGACTGGACGCGATCATCTGTTCGACGCGCCAGGTTCGCCAAGGCGACGCGCTGTTCCGAACCGACGATCCATTTCACAGCATCTACGCCGTGCGCGCGGGCTCGTTCAAGACGGTAATGATGCATCGCGACGGCCGCGAGCACGTGACCGGCTTCCAGATCGCGGGCGAAACGCTCGGCATGGACGGCATCGGCGGCGGCCAGCACTGCTGCGACGCGATCGCGCTCGAGGACAGCGTCGTATGCGTCATCCCGTTCGGCGCGCTCGAGGCGGCATGCCGCGAAATGAAGCCGATGCAGCATTTCCTCTACCAGATGCTGAGCAGCGAGATCGTCCGCGAGTCGAGCCAGATGCTGCTGCTCGGCACGATGTCGGCCGAGCAGCGCGTCGCGCATTTCCTGCTGAACCTGTCGTCGCGCTTCGAGGCGCGCGGCTATTCGGCATCGGAATTCAACCTGCGGATGACGCGCGAGGAGATCGGCTGCTATCTCGGCATGAAGCTCGAGACCGTCAGCCGGATGTTCTCGCGGTTTCATCGGGATTCACTCGTCGAGACGCGCGGCAAGCGCGTGCGGATCATCGACGCGCAGGCGCTCGCGCAAGTGTGACGCACGGCGCGTCGCGCGTCATTGCGCGGTGGCGCCCGGCGTGAGCGCATGCAGCACGACCGCCCCGGATTCGCCCGCCTGCGATACGGACAGGGTCTGCTCGGCCAGCGCGAACACGCGGCCAAGCACCTCGATCACGTCGTCGCCAGTGCTGCACGGCAGCGATACCGGCGAGCGGCCGCGCATGGCCAGCTCGAGCCGCACGTCGTAGGTCTGGCCGCCGTCCACGCGCGGGCGCAATTCGATCACCAGACGGCAATCCTCCAGCCGTGCGCGGAATCGTTCCAGCCGCACCAGTTGCACCGCCGCTTCTGCTTCCAGCGCAGCGGAACCTGCGAATCCGACGCAGACGATCTGCATGCCCACGCCCATGGCGCTTCTCCTGACGCGGTCGCCGCTCGTCGACGGCGTTGCCTGTTCCTGTGTCTCCGTGCCTCGGTGTCCCACACGCGGCACGATCCTGCTTCACGCAGCGCGATGACGGCCGCGGCGATTACTGCCCTGGCAGCTTTGCATTCGCCCGTCCATCGGCACGATACGGTTCAAACGTTGAATGTCTGCGACGCCTTCATTTCGATCCATGTCATCCCGGCCCGCAACCCTTCGATCGCCGCCTCGTACTCGGTCGGGTACGCATGACTGTGCTCGAACGTGTGGTGAAAGCGCGCTGGCCCGGTGCCATGCTCGACCGACACACGACATCGGAACTCGCCGGATTCACACCGCCGCGTCTCGATCTCGACCGACCAGTCGCGCTCATGAATCGTGCCTTGCAGTGTCATGCCTCCTCCTGCGGTATCAATCACCCATCCGAAAGTGACCGCTGTGCAGCAACACCGGCCGGCCGCCGATTTCGTCGAGCATCCGTCGCGCCATCGCCTCGATCGCCGAACGGTGCGCTTCGAACGCATGCAGCAAATCCCGCTCGAGCAGCGACGGCGCACCGAAATGGTCTTCCAGCGCCTCGGCCGTGATCGCGCACTGCACGCAGCGGCCGTCGACGAGCGCCGAAAACGCGACGACCAGATCGCGTGCGCAATATTCGGGCGGTTCTGGTGGAAAGGCTATCAGCATCTGTGCGCCTGTCATCGTCGAGACGATTCATGACGTGAGCATAACGGCCCACGCCGCCGCACGCTTGACCCACGTCAACCGGTTCGCTGTGCCTCACGCGGCGGCGCACCGTCGCGCCGCCCGACGGCGGTTCAGCCCGCATCCGCATCGATCGCTGCACCGCGCTCCGCCAGCAGTTCGCGCAGCACGCTGCGATGGCAGCGGCGCTCGTCCTCGCAGTAGCAGCCGATCGAAAACGCGCTCGTCGCCGACAACGCGGCGAGCAGGTCCAGCACCTTCGGCGCGTCGCCATGCGCCATTTCCGCTCGGAAGTGGCGCGTGAACGCGCGCCATTCGGCGTCGGTTTCGGCAGCCTGCGCCTGCGCGACCAGCTCGGGGCTCGGCGACAGCGTCGGCAGCCATACATCATAGTAGTCGCGCGATGCGAATTCCGCCTTGGGAACGCCGCGCGGCGGTCGCCGCACCGTGCCGATCCGCAGGCCCTCGCCGGCCGTGCGCGGCGTGCCGAGCCGTACGATTCGAATAGCCATGCCGCTCCTTCATCATGCGTTCGATGCGCCATCGTACCGCCGCGCCGCCGCCGCGCAAGAAAAAACCGGCTGCCTCCACGACGGAGACAGCCGGTTTCGGCGATGCGATCGTGCGCCCGCGGGCGCGCCGTCAGACGCCGCTCTTCAGCACCTTGCCGATCGCGTCCGCGACGATGCCGACGTTCGAATCGTTCAGCCCCGCGACGCACATGCGCCCGGAACGCAGGATGTACACGCCGTGCACTTCGCGCAGCGCGTCGACCTGCGATTCGGTCAGGCCCGTGTACGTGAACATCCCGCGCTGTTTCACGTAGCGCGTCAGCGCTTCGCCGCTGACGTGGTCGCGCAGGCCGTCGTGGATCGACTGGCGCATCCGCGCGATGCGGCGGCACATCGCGGCGAGTTCTTCTTCCCACTGCTTGCGCAACGCGGGCGTGTTCAGCACGGTCGCCACGACCTTGGCGCCGTAGGTTTGCGGGTTGCTGTAGTTCGAGCGCACCGCGCCGGCCAGCTGGCCCAGCACGCGCTCGGCCGCGGCCGCATCCTCGCAGACGACGCTCAGGCCGCCGACGCGCTCGCCGTACAACGAGAAATTCTTCGAGAACGAGTTCGCGACGAGCGCCGGCACGCCGCGGCGGGCCAGTTCGCGCACCGCGAACGCGTCCGCGTCGAGGCCTGCGCCGAAGCCCTGGTACGCCATGTCGACGAACGGCAGCAGCCCGCGCGCCTCGATCACGTCGATCAGCTTCTCCCACTGGCCTTCGTCGAGATCGACACCGGTCGGGTTATGGCAGCACGCGTGCAGCAGCACGATGCTGCGCGCCTGCAGCGCGTCGATCGTCGCGAGCATCGCGTCGAACTTCAGGCCGCCCGTCGCTTCGTCGTAGTACGGGTACGTGTTTACCGTGAAGCCCGCACGCTCGAAGATGAAGCGGTGATTTTCCCAGCTCGGGTCGCTGAGCCACACCTGCGCGTCCGGGAAGTAGCGCTTCAGGAAATCGGCGCCCACCTTCAGTGCGCCCGAACCGCCGAGCGTCTGCACGGTCGCGATGCGGCCGGCCGCGCGCGCCGGATGATCGGCGCCGAACACGAGCGCCTGCACGGCGTCGCGATAGGCGGCCAGGCCGACCATCGGCAGATAGGGCTTCGGGCCGAGGTCGCGCTGCAGCACGGTTTCGGCTTCGCGCACGGCACCCATCACGGGAATCCGGCCTTCGGCATCGAAATAGATGCCGATGCTCAGGTTGACCTTCTGATCGCGCGGATCTTTCTGGAAGTTCTCGTTGAGCGTCAGGATCGGATCGCCCGGGTACGCGTCGATGTGTTCGAACATGGCTATGTCGGTCTCGTTTGGAAGAGTGGTCGTGGTGCCCGTGTCAGCCGGCGGACGCGCCGTCGCGGATCGCGTAGCCCGCATTCTTCTGACGGAAGCGATACCCGATCGCGAGCACCGCGAGCCATACGGGGATCAGGTACACCGACAGGCGGAGATCCGGCGTCAGGTACATCACGACGAGAATGCCGGCCATGAACGCCAGGCACAGGTAATTCGTGAAAGGATAGCCCAGACTACGGAAGGAAGTCTGCTCTCCGGCGATGCGCTTGGCCTGGCGGAACTTCAGGTGGATCAGCGTGATCATCGCCCAGTTGATGATCAGCGCCGACACGACGAGGCCCATCAGCACTTCGAACGCCTTGCCCGGCATGAAGTAGTTGACCACCACGCACGCGCCGGTCGCGAGCGCCGACGCGCCGAGCGCGGCGAGCGGAATGCCGCGCTTGTTCACCGAGCACAGCACCTTGGGCGCGTTGCCTTGCTTCGCGAGGCCGAACAGCATCCGGCTGTTGCTGTACACGCCGCTGTTGTAGACCGACAGCGCGGCCGTCAGCACGACCACGTTCAGCACGTTGGCGACCACGTTGCTGCTCAGCGCGTGGAAGATCAGCACGAACGGGCTGCCGCCGGTGACGACCTTTTCCCACGGATACAGCGACAGCAGCACCGCCAGTGCGCCGATGTAGAAAATCAGGATCCGGTAGATCACCTGGTTGGTCGCGCGCGGAATGCTGTGCTTCGGATCGTCGGCCTCGGCCGCGGTGATGCCGATCAGCTCCAGTCCGCCGAACGAGAACATGATCGCGGCCATCGACATCACGAGCCCCGACACGCCGTTCGGGAAGAAGCCGCCGTGCTGCCACAGGTTCGCGATGCTCGCCTCCGGCCCCGCATGACCGCTCGCGAGCAGCCAGCCGCCGAAGCCGATCATCCCGACGATCGCGGCGACCTTGATGATCGAGAACCAGAATTCGGTCTCGCCGTACGATTTCACGCTCGCCAGGTTGAGAAGGTTGATCGCGACGAAGAACACCAGCGCCGACACCCAGGTCGGCACACCCGGCCACCAGTACTGCACGTAGATCCCGACGGCCGACAACTCGGCCATGCTGACGAGGATGTACAGCACCCAGTAGTTCCAGCCGGACAGGAAGCCGGTGAAGTGGCCGACGTACTTGTCGGCGAAGTAGCTGAACGAGCCGGCGACCGGCTCGTCGACGACCATCTCGCCGAGCTGGCGCATGATGAAGAACGCGACGATGCCGGCCACCGCATAGCCGAGCAGCACGGACGGGCCGGCCATCTTGATCGTCTGCGCAATGCCGAGGAACAGCCCCGTGCCGAGCGCGCCGCCGAGCGCAATCAGCTGGATGTGCCGGTTCTTCAGCCCCCGCTTCAGGCCGTCCTTCTCGTTTCCAGAAACCATGTCTTCTCCATTCTGCCCGCCGCCGCCGGAAGCGGTGCGGCGCGCCTCGGTGTGCCGGGCGCTGTTTTGCTGTGCCGGCGGCCGTTCGTGGAGCCGCCGGGTTGGGGACTGCAATCTTCGCGCGGCAACACCCGTTTCCTGTCGGCAGGCCCGCCAGACCGGCCGCCGACCGTCGCCCTCGCCCGCATTGCTGCGGGCGCACACGAAAATCCGGCGTCAGTTTAGCGTCGCGGCAGCGAAATCGGGTTGCGTAACCCGCTCATGCAAACCCTACATTATGAGATAAGATTGCATCCGGGAGACAGATGAGGAAACAAAAATGCCTGAACCGGTTCTCGATCGCATCGATCGCCACTTGCTGTCGGTGCTGCAGGAGAACGGCCGCGCGTCGAACCTCGACCTCGCGAAAGCCGTCGGCCTGTCGCCCGCGCAGACGCTGCGACGCCACCGGCGGCTGGAGGAAATCGGCGCGATCCGCCGTTACGAGACCCGCCTGTGCCCCGACACGCTCGGGTTCGGCGTCACCGCGTTCGTGCATGTGACGATGGAACGCGGGCATATCCGCGACCTGTCGAAGTTCCAGAAGCTCGTGTCGGATCTCGCGCAGATCCAGGAATGTTTCTCGGTGACGGGCGATATCGACTACGTGCTGAAGGTCGTCGCGCACGACCTGAAGGGGCTGTCCACGTTCCTGCTCGAAACCCTGATGCGAATCCCCGGCGTGAGCGGCGTGCATTCCAGCGTGTGCCTCGACGAGATCAAGTGCACGAGTGCGATGCCGGTGGAAAGCTGACACGGCACTGCGCGACCGCCCGGGCGACGCAATGCTCGGCTGCCGCGCTCAGCGCACCGCCTCGAACGCGCTGATCAGCAGCGCGCCGCCCGCGATCACCATGCATCCGGCCGCGCGACGCGGCGTCAGCCGCTCGCCGAGATACACGCGGGCAATCAACGCCGCGAACACCACGCTCGTTTCGCGCAGCGCCGACACCGGGCCCATCGGTGCGCGATCCATCGCCCAGATCACGATGCCGTACGCAAGCGCCGCGAACACGCCACCGCATGCGGCCTTCGCCGTTTCGCCGACATCCTGCGCGAGCCGCAGCGGCCCCGCGCGCAGCCGGTAGTACACGGCCATCAGCAACGCGGTCAGCACGAACATCCACGCCGTATAACCGACCGTGCTGCCGCTTTCCCGCACGCCGATCCCGTCGACCACGCTGTACGCGGCGATCGATACGCCGGTGGCGAACGCGGTCGGCAACACCTGCGTCATCCGGTGCCGCGCGCCGCGGCCTCGCTCCAGCCCGATCGCCAAGATGCCCGCGCAGATCAGCACGAGCCCGCATTGCGCGCCCGCGTTCAGGCGCTCGCCCGCGAACACCGCCGCGCCCAGCGTGACGAGCAGCGGCGCGGTCCCGCGCGCGACCGGGTACGCGACGGTGAGGTCGCCGTGCTCGTAAGCCCGCACCAGCAACAGCGTATAGACGACGTGGATCACCGCAGATGCGACGACGCAGGCCCAGCTCGCGGGCGTGATCGGGGCGGCGGCCGGCAGGAGCAGCAGCGCGAACAGCCCGATCGCGATCTGCAGCACCGTAGCCGAGCGCAGCCGGTCGCCGCTGCTGCGCACGAGCGCATTCCAGGACGCATGCAGGAAGGCGGCACACAGGACGGCAAACAGAACGGGGATCGGCACGCTGAATACTCGCTGACGGCCGGCAACGCGAAATCGTCGCCGCGGGCCAACCATCGTATGAATCCGTCACGCGATTGTCAAAAAAGTAGGCGGCCCGGCATCCCGGACGAACCGGCCCGCCGCGCGCCGTCGCCCGCCCGGCGCGACATCCGCGGCGGTGACGGCACCGATCGCCGACTATGTTGCCCAGGTTGCATCCGCTCCGTCCCTTTCCGCTTTCTTTCGCGCCGCCTCGCGCCGTAATGAAATCGATACCGCGGCGCAACCGTCGCGAAACCGTTCCGCCCCCGTATCTTCATATCAGGCTGTTTCAATGCCGGTGCTCTATCGCGAGCGCCGCGCCGAACCGACATGGCGACGGGGCCGCTATCCACCATCGAAAACCTACCTGGAGTGTCCCGATGTTCCGTCAAGCCTTGCTCGTCACCGCGTGCGCCGGCGCGGCGCTTGCGCTGTTCGCCTGCGGCGGCAGCGACGATCCCTCGTCGACGCCCGCCGTGTCGTCGCAGGATGCGCTGCAGACCGCCACGCCGATCAAGCACGTCGTCGTGATCTACGGCGAAAACGTGTCGTTCGACCACTACTTCGGCACCTATCCGAATGCGTCGAACCCGTCCGGCGAACCGGCGTTCACCGCGAAATCCGGCACGCCAACGATCAACGGGCTGACGGGCACGCTGCTCACCGCGAACCCGAACTTCACGAACACGGCCAACGGCACCGACGCCGCGAACCCGTTCCGCCTCGACCGCACGCAAGCCGCGACCGCCGACCAGAACCACGCGTACACGGCCGAGCAGCAGGCCGAGGACAACGGCCTCGCCGACCTGTTCCCGAAATACACGGGCAAGGGCTCGTCCGGCGGCGCCGGCGCGTTCGGCACGAAGGGCCAGGTGATGGGCTACTTCGACGGCAACACCGTGACCGCGCTGTGGAACTACGCGCAGCGCTTCGCGATGAGCGACAACGCGTATACGACGGTCTACGGCCCGTCGACGCCGGGCGCGCTGAACGTCGTGTCGGGCCAGACCAACGGGATGCAGATCGTCAAGACGTCGAAGCAGCCGTCGACGCTCGCCGCCACGTCGTACTACATCAAAGACGGCCAGGGCGGCTTCACGATGATCAACGATGTCGACCCGGGCTACGACGTGTGCTCGAGCACGACCGACCAGGCGATGATGAGCGGCAAGAACATCGGCGACCTGCTGAACGGCGCAAAGATCACGTGGGGCGGCTTCATGGGCGGCTTCAACCTGTCGACGACCAACAGCAACGGCACGACCGGCTGTAGCCGCAGCACCGTCGCCACTGCCGTGAACGCCGCGACGGCCGACTACATCCCGCACCACAACTGGTTCCAGTACTACGCGTCGACCGCGAACCCGCAGCACACGCGGCCGAGTAGCGTCGCGGCGATCGGTTCCAGCTTCGAAGCCGACGGCAAGACGGCCGAGCCGGCGAACCACCAGTACGACAGCGACGACTTCTTCGCGGCCGTGAAGGCCGGCAACTTCCCGTCGGTCAGCTTCCTGAAGGCACCGGCCGCGCAGGACGCGCACGCGGGCTATTCGGATCCGCTCGACGAGCAGGCGTTCGTGACGAAGGTCGTCAACTTCCTGCAGCAGCAGCCGGACTGGCAGAACACGGCCGTGATCGTCACGTATGACGACTCCGACGGCTGGTACGACCACGCATACACGGCGCCGACGCATTCGTCGTCCGACGCGGTCGACCAGTTGAACGGCAACGGCGTATGCGGCTCGGGTGGCACCACAGGCGTGAACGGCGGCACCGTGAACGGCCGCTGCGGCCCGGGTGTGCGCATCCCGCTGGTCGTGATCTCGCCGTATGCGAAGCAGAACTACGTCGATCACACGATGATCGACCAGGCATCGGTCGTGCGCTTCATCGAGGACAACTGGCTCGGCGGCCAGCGCATCGGCGGCGGTTCGTTCGATGCCACGGCAGGCGACCTGCGCGGGCTGTTCGACTTCGCGTCGAAGCCGAACACGGCGCCGCTGTATCTCGATCCGACGCAAGGCACCGTGCTGAGCGCGGCGCCGTCGATCTGACCGGCATCGCGTAACCGGTAGCCGCTGGCCGGCGCATCGTGCGCCGGCCGTTTCCATTTGATGCGCCGCTTCCACGCGGTGCCCGACTTTCGACCGACAGCATGACAGCCCGTCCCGCGTTCCCGTCTCCCGACGCATCCGGCGCCGCCGCGCCGCGTTCCCCTGCCCGCGCGGTGCGCCGCGCGGCGTTCGTGCTCGGCACGGCCGTGCTCGGCTACGGCGCGTTCGCGATCGCGTTTCCGGCCCGCACGCCGGCGGCGATCGGCGAGGTCGTCGCCGACTGGACGGGCGCGAATCCGCATCCGGTCGCGCTGCAGCGCCCGGCCGCGCAGCCGCTGTCCGCCGTCGCGCAGCTCGGGCGTGCATTGTTCGTCGATCCGTCGCTGTCGGCATCCGGCAAGCAGTCGTGCGCGTCGTGCCATAGCCCCGATCACGCGTACGGGCCGCCGAACGGGCTCGACGTGCAGCCGGGCGGCCTCGCGATGACGCAGCAGGGTTACCGCCCGCCGCCGTCGCTGATGTACCTGTATCGTCAGCCGAACTTCAGCATCGGCCCCGATGCGGGCGAAAACGACGCCGCGCCGAGCGTCGCTCAGCAGGCTGCATCGGCGGCCGGCGTCGTCAAGGCGCAGAAGGTGGCCGGCACGTCGGCCGCGCCGCAGCTCGTGCCGCAGGGCGGGATGTTCTGGGACGGCCGCGCCGATACGCTGCAGCAGCAGGCGTTCGGGCCGCTGCTGAATCCGGTCGAGATGGCGAATGCGAGCATCGACGACGTCGCGCGCAAGCTCGCGCAGTCGTCGCATCGCGCGCAGTTCGAGCAACTGTTCGGCGCGCGCGTGTTCTCCAGTCCGCAACTTGTGGTGTCGGAGGCGATGTTCGCGATCGCGCGCTATCAGGTCGAGGATCCGTCGTTCCATCCGTACAACAGCAAGTACGACCGCTGGCTCGAAGGCCGTGCACGCTTGACGCAGGCCGAGTTGCGCGGGCTGCGGCTCTTCAACGATCCGGACAAGGCGAATTGCGCGGGCTGCCACCTGTCGAAGCCCGGCAAGGACGGCTTGCCGCCGATGTTTACCGATTACCAGTACGAGGCGCTCGGCGCGCCGCGCAACATGGCGCTCGCGCAGAACCGCAACCCGGCGTTCCACGATCTCGGCGTGTGCGGGCCGTTCCGCGAGGATCTGAAGGACCAGACGCAGTACTGCGCGATGTTCCTCACGCCGACGCTGCGCAACGCGGCGACGCGCCACGTGTTCTTCCACAACGGCGTGTTCCACACGCTCGATCAGGTGATGGCGTTCTACAACGAGCGCAGCATCTCGCCGCAGAAGTTCTATTCGCGCGGCGCGGACGGCAAGGTCGACGAATATGACGACATTCCGCCGAAGTACCGCGCGAACGTCGATGTGACCGATGCGCCGTTCAACCGCAAACCCGGCGACAAGCCCGCGATGACCGCGCAGGACATCAAGGATATCGAAGCGTTTCTCGGCACGCTGACCGACGAGCCGGCACGCTGAGCCTCGGCGATCCGCCGCGCTTCGTCAGCGGCGCGCGCGGATGCAGAGAAAGGCCGGGGCCAGCGACAGCTCCGCATGGAGCCGCTCCGACACGGCCTTCATCGTCGGCAGCGGCGTCGGTTCGACGAATCGCTCGAGCCGCCAGCCGGCGTCCGCGAGCGCGTTCAGGATGTCGGCAAGCGGCCGGCGCCATGCTTCGACATAGGGCTTCGGTTCGCCGAAACCCGACCAGTGAAAGCCGAAACGGCTCGTATCGAAGTACGTGCCGTCCCCGCGCGTACGCTCGTCCATCCAGTCCCGCATCGGATGCGCCATCGAGAACACCAGCGTCGCGCCTGGCCGCGCGACACGCCTGAATTCGCGCAACGTCGGCGCGAGATCGCGCACGTAGTCGAGCGCGAGCGAACACAGGATCGTGTCGAACGCGTGGTCGGGCAGCCAGTCGAGCGGCGCGGCGAGATCGCCCTCGGCGACGTCGACCGCGAGCCCCGCGCAGCGCGCTCTCGCGAGCGCGACCATCTCGGGCGTGATGTCGAACGCATGAACCGTCGCACCGTGGCGCGCGAGGTGCTCGCTGCAGATGCCGGGTCCGCAGCCGGCGTCGAGGACCATCAGCCCGTCGACGTCGCCGAGCAGCGCCATCGTCGCCGGGCGCTCGTAGAGCGCGTTGTGCGCCTTGGTCGGCGCGATGTCCGCGTACCGTTGCGCGAAGCTCGCATACGCGCGGCGGGCGGATGGTTCGTTCGGATCGGTCATGCGGCATCCGTGGGCGGGAATCGGAGGCTCGATTCTGCACGACCGGGGTGCCGCTGGCGACGTTCGAGGTGCCGATCATTCATGAAAGGCTGCGAGCTGACCGCACCTCGCCACGCCGGCGGCGATATGGAAGCGCTGCAGTCCGTGAAGCGGCATCAGCCGAGATCGGCGCCAAGCGCCTGCGCGGAAGCCGGGAAACGGGAAGGATTGCGGCGGCGCGGGCTGGCTACCGGGCCGCCGTCGCCGGCGTGCCGACGGTTGCAGCGGCAACCATCCGCCGCTCCGCCAGCTGCTGCGCGAACCGGTACGCAACCAGCGAGCCGGCTACGGCCAGCAGCATCGGCACCAGGCTGTCGTGATTCACGCGCGTGAACTCGAGCAGCAGCACGACGGCCGTGATCGGCATCTGCATCGACGCGGCAAGGAACGCGGTCGCGCCGATCAGCGCGCATCCGCCGATCGACGCCCCCGGCCACACGAGACTCCACACCGCACCGAGCACGACGCCCAGCAGCGCGCCGTTCGCAAGGCCCGGCGTGAGGAGCCCGCCCTCGGCACCCGCACGCAGGCTGGCCGCCTCGATCAGCACCTTCAGCACGAGCAGCGTCGCTGCGAGGCCGAGCGTCAGCGTGCCGTCGAAACCCAGTGAAGCTGGCCCCTTGCCATTGCCGAGCAGTTGCGGAAACCACATCGCCATCACGCCGATGACCGCGAAGTTGACCAGCGAGAGCACGGGGAGCAGGCGACCCTTCGGCGCATCCGCCCGCGCGCGGGTCGTGAGCCGCACGAAGCCGTACGCGGCAAAACCGAACAGCGGCCCGCAGACGATCGACCATGCAACCAGCGGCGTGCTCAGCGCGAACGAGGGCACCGTGTACTGATGTTCGTTGCCGAGCCCGATCCATGCGACGGCCGCCGCGATCGCCGACGTGACGACGGCCACCACCAGCGCGCGCAGTTCGAACGTGCCGAGCAACACTTCGAGCACGAACACGGCACCGCCGAGCGGCACGTTGTAGACGGCCGCGAGGCCGGCGCCCGCGCCGCACGCGACCATCAGCCGGCAATCGGCGGGCGAGAGCCCCGCGCAACGCGCGAGCCGCCCGGCCAGCAGCGAGCCGATCTCGCGCGGCGCGACTTCGCGGCCGAGCGGCGAACCGAGCGCGACGGTGACGATCTGGAGCAGCGCGTGCACCGTCGTGCTGACGAACGGCATCCGCGGATCGGCTGCGCGAACGGCCCGGCGGATGCTGACGAGCGGTTGGCCGAACCGGTAAAGCGCCCACCAGCCGCCGCCCGCGACGAGCCCGCAGACGATGAGCACCGCGAGCCGGCGCAGCGGCTCGGCGTAGGTCACACCCGCGAGAAAGCTCTCGGCCCCGACCAGGTGCGCCAGGCCGTAACCGTAGGCCACATGCTGGATCGCGTGCAGCAGCAGCGCGAGCAGCATCCCGCCGACGCCCGCGCCAACGCCGGTCAGGATCGTGACGGCAGCCAACCGCGCGAACGGGCTGGTCGACGGCGAAGAAGAAGCGGGAGCGGACGGGAGATCGAGGCGCATGAGGTCGGCGAACGAGGATCGACACGACGGCGCGCACCATGCACGCCGCCGTCAGGACCGCATCGTAGGCTTCGGCCTCTCATGAGACAAACGTATTTTTCTGATCAACTCATGCAATTTGTGAATACATGAGTGACGGCAATCCACGGCGGCGCGTGCCGCCAACAACGCGATCGCACTACTCCGGATACGTGACGCGCTCCGGCTCCCGTCGCATGATCACCTTCCCGTGGCGCAGCGACAGCGTGGCCTTCGCCTGCCGGCGCACGGCTTCGTAGTCGCTGTCCGCGTCGAGCACGACCAGATTCGCCGGCCGTCCGACCGCGATCCCGTAGCCGTCGCCGAGATGCATCGTCGTCGCGCCGTGATCGGTCACGAAGTCGAGGCAGCGCTGCAGGTCCTGGTAGCCCATCATGTGGCAGATGTGCAGGCCGGCATCGAGGACGCGCAGGATGTTGCCGTTGCCGAGCGGATACCACGGATCCTTGATCGAATCCTGCCCGAAGCACACGTTCAGCCCCGCGCGATCGAGTTCCGCGACGCGCGTGACGCCACGCCGCTTCGGAAACGTATCGAAGCGCCCCTGCAAATGGATGCTCTCGGTCGGGCACGACACGAAATTCAGTCCCGCGCGCTTGAGCAGCCGGAACAGCTTCGAGCAGTATGCGTTGTCGTACGAACCCATCGCGGTCGTGTGGCTCGCCGTCACGCGCGCGCCCATCCCGCGCACGCGCGCTTCTTCCGCGAGCACTTCCAGAAAGCGTGAATGCGGATCGTCGGTCTCGTCGCAGTGCACGTCGACGAGGCAGCCGGTGCGCTCGGCCAGATCCATCAGGAACCGGATCGAGCTGACGCCCTGCTCGCGCGTGTTCTCGAAATGCGGAATTCCGCCGACGACGTCCGCGCCAAGCTCGATCGCCTGCTCCATCAGCGCGCGGCCGCCGTCGAACGACTCGATGCCTTCCTGCGGAAACGCGACGATCTGCAGGTCGATCAGCCCGCGCGCTTCGTCCTTCACTTCGAGCATCGCCTTCAACGCGGCCAGCGTCGGATCGGTGACGTCGACATGAGTGCGCACGTGCTGGACGCCGTGATCACGCAGCATGCCGATCGCCGCATGCGCGCGCGTCTTCGTATCCGCGTGCGTGATCGTCGCCTTGCGTTCGGACCAGCGCTCGATTCCCTCGAACAGCGTGCCGCTCATGTTCCAGGCGGGCTCGCCGGCCGTGAGCACCGCGTCGAGATGGATGTGCGGTTCGACGAGCGGAGCAATCGCGAGACGGCCGCCCGCATCGACATCGTCGACGCCGACAGCGGCGACCGGCGCGGCTTGCGCGTCGATCCGCGCGATCCTGTCGCCGTCGATGCCGATCGTAAACAGCCCGTCGCGACCGCGCAGGCGTGCATTGAAGAGGTTCATGTGGGTCCAGGCGTCATGCGGCGCGAGCGCCGCGTGGTGGGGAAAACCGGCTCCGGCGATGCGTGCCGCGCTTATTTGAAATCCTCGATCGTCAGGCCGGTGGCCGCGCGCATCTCGTCGTTCGTCACGTCGCGCACGTGCTTGCCGAACGTCCACACATGCCGGCCGGGATCGCGCGCGCGATATACGCGATCGCCGTAGAACTGGTCGGCCGGCGCCTGCAGGATCTCCGCGCCGGCCGCACGCGCGCGCTCGCAGTGCGCGTCGATGTCCGCGTCGTCGGCAAGGTGCACGTGGACGTGCTGCGTGTTGCGGTCGCCGGTGTCTTCCGGTGAGGCGATGAAGTCGGCCCACGCGCCGCCGATCATGACGAGGCTATCGCCGAATTTCATTTCGGCATGCGCGATGTCGCCTTCCGGCGTGGTGACGACGATCGAGCGCTCGAAGCCGAATGCGCGTTCGAGCCATGCCAGCGCGGCTTTCGGGTTGCGGTAGCACAGCGCGGAACTGAACGACGGACGGCGAGGCGTGGTCATCGGATGTCTCCGGATCTCGGCATTGGTCTGCTCATTCTCCACGCGCGCGGCGCGGCAATCAACTCCCGCGCCGGCGACGCGCGTGTTGTCAATGCGCGACACGGCGAACGCGGCCACCCGGCATTTCGCGTCGCGCCGTCGACGAAAACGCACGCCATCCGGCCTCCGCATCGATTTGTGAACGCCGTGTGACGCACTCTTGCGCAACTCGCAACGGTGCGCTCGCGCGCCGGCGGCCGTCATCGCGCGACCCCGCCCCTACACTGGCGCCGAACTTTAGTCACTTGTCCCACACGCAGGAGCAGTTACATGAAGAAAACCCTGATTGCCGCCGCATCCGCCACCGCGCTGTTCGCCCCGCTCGCGCATGCACAGAGTTCGGTCACGCTGTATGGCCTGATCGATGCCGGCATCGCATACACGAACAACGCGGGCGGCGCGTCGCTGTGGCGCATGACCAGCGGCACCGTCAACGGCAGCCGCTTCGGCCTGCGCGGCACGGAAGATCTCGGCGGCGGTCTGAAAGCGCTGTTCGTCCTCGAGAACGGCTACAACGTGAACAACGGCGCGCTCGGCCAGGACGGCAAGCTGTTCGGCCGCCACGCGTATGTCGGCCTGACCAGCAGCGGCTACGGCACGCTGACGCTCGGCCGCCAGTACGACACGATGGTCGACTTCGTCGCGCCGCTGTCCGCGACGTCGGGCGACTTCGGTGATACCGGCTTCGCGCACCCGTTCGACAACGACAACCTGAACCACTCGGTGCGCATCAACAACGCGGTGAAGTACACGAGCGACACGATCGCGGGTTTCAAGGTCGGCGCGCTGTACGGCTTCTCGAACTCGACGAACTTCGCCGGCAACCGCGCGTACAGCGTCGCGGCGAGCTACACGAACGGCCCGCTGAAGCTGGCCGGTGCTTACCTGCAGATGAACGGCACGAAGGGCTCGACGAGCGCGAGCCCGGGTGCGACCGACGTGGCCGAAGCGAAGAGCGTGAGCCAGGGCGGCTGGTCGGTGGGCGCGGACCGCATGCGCAGCTACGGCGGCGGCGTCAGCTACGTGTTCGGTCCGGCGACGGTCGGCTTCGTCTACACGCGTTCGCAGTACGACAACTCGGGCTCGTTCGGTTCCACCGGCCAGGTCGCGTTCAACAACTACGACGTGAACGTGCGCTATGCGGTGACGCCGGCCGTCAGCCTCGGCGCCGCGTACGTGTACACGGACGCCAGCGTGTCGAATCCGGACAGCAAGCACGGCACCGATCCGAAGTGGCACCAGGTCGACCTGCAGGCGGTGTACAAACTGTCGCGCCGCACCGACCTGTATGCGGAAGCGATGTATCAGCATGCGTCGGGCCGCGGCTACCAGGCGTTCATCAACACGTCTGGCGGCGCATCGAGCACCGCGAACCAGATCGTCGGCACGATCGGCATGCGCACGCGCTTCTGAGTTCGGCGCCGCAGGACCGCACGTCGCCCGCCAGCCGCGAACCTGTCTTGACGGACGGGTTCGTGCAGCGCGGGCGACGTGCGTCAGTGTTGTTCCATCTGGAAATCTGCTTGCCTGGAATCGGGGTTTTTGTGCCGGCGCGCGCTGCATAGACTGGCATCAATGGTTCGGATCACGCATCGATCGCCGGACCGGCCTCACCCCCGCCTACAGGAGAACATCGTGAAATCGCTCGTCGTTACCGCCGCCGCTGCCGTCCTGCTTGCCGCACCGGCCCTGTCGTTCGCTCAGTCCGCCAAGTCGCCCGTCACGCGCGCACAGGTGCTGCAGGAGCTCTACGACCTCGAATCGGTCGGCTACAACCCGTCGCTCGGCGACGCCGGCAACTATCCGGACGACATCATGGCCGCGCAGGAGCGCCTGGCGGCAAAACGGCTCGCCGAGCACAAGGCCGCGCATACCGCATATGGCCCGGCCGGTGCGGGCGCAACCGAATCGGGCGTCGCCGTCAAGCCCGCGCTGTGAATGCATGACGCCTCGCCGCGCCCGCACGACGCATGTCCTGCGGGCGCGGCGCATATCGCGCAAACCGGTCCGTGACGATGGATGCGGCCGGACAGCGTGCCGTCCGGCACGCGGCCATCCTTTTCTTTCTGTATTCGCCCTCAGGCGGCCTGCGGTTCCCGCTCGATCGCGTTCAGCATCTCGACGTCGTGCGCGATCATCCCCGGCACCTGTGCACGCAGCATCTCGACCCAGGTGCGTACCTTCGCGTCGACGAAGCGGCGCGACGGATACAGTGCATAGACGTTCATCTTCTGCAGGATGTGACCAGGCAGCACACGCACGAGCGTGCCGTCCTGCAACGCGTCGATCGCCGAGTACAGCGGCAGCATGCCGATCCCGATGCCGTCGCGAATCGCAAGCGCGAGCGACTCGGCCGTGTTGGTCTGCACCGGCCCGGCGACATGAATCTGCTCGACACCCTCGGCACCTTCGAGCACCCATTCGTGGGTCGGAAACGCCGGCGTACAGAGCGTCAGGCACGCATGCGCGCCGAGATCCTGCGGGCGCGCCGGCGCGCCGTGGCGCTTCACATACTCGGGTGACGCGCACAGGATGCTGAAGGTCGAGCCAAGCAGGTGCGACACGAGCTCCGAATCGGGCAGCGACGACGCGGTCACGACCGCCATGTCGCTCGTGCCGTCGAACAGGTCGGGCATGCGCTGCGACAGCGACAGCTCGATCGATACGTCCGGAAATTGCGTGTGGTAGCGCGTGAGCGCGGGCATCACGTAGTGATGGCCGACGCTCGCGAAGCTGTGCATGCGCAGCACGCCGGCCGGCCGCTCGTGCGCGCAGCTCGCCTCTTCCTCGGCGCGATCGACGTCGGCGAGGATCTGGCGGCAGCGCCGCAGATAACTTTCGCCGGCCGACGTCAGCGCGAGGCGGCGTGTCGAGCGATTCATCAGACGAGTGCGCAGGCGCGCCTCGAGTTCCGACACCGCGCGCGACATCGCGCCCGTCGTCGAATTCAGCGATTGCGCGGCCGCGGTGAAACTGCCGGTCTCGACGACGCGCGTAAACACCCGCATGTTTTGTAGGGTATCCATACCTGTGAGCCACCTGTAGCGGAGCCGCTATTTTCCTCCAGCAGATGCGACAGATTGTTACGCGCTCTGCAACTATCGTTTCCCTGCAGCTGCGTTAATGCCCGCGCGCCGCACTCCTACAATCGGCGCCTCATCAGTCGAATGGACCCGTCCGGACGCGCCGCGACACCGCACGCGCCCCCTCTTTCTTCATGAAGCCACAACCTGCGAGCGAGCGACCTTCCATCGAACCGGCACGATGGAGAACCTGGCTCGATCCGCTCGGCGGCGCCGCGCGCGACTGGGCCGCAAGCGACGGGCTGATCTGGCTGCACCTCGCCAAGACCGTGCTCGCCGCGCTGCTCGCGATGGGGATCGCGATGCGGCTCGAGATGTCGCAGCCGCGCACGGCGATGACGACCGTGTTCGTGCTGATGCAGCCGCTGTCGGGGATGGTGTTCGCGAAGAGCTTCTACCGCGTGCTCGGCACCGCGGCCGGCCTCGTCGCCGCGCTCGCGCTCGGCGGGCTGTTCGCGCAGCAGCCTGAGCTGTACATGGCCGGCATCACGCTGTGGATCGGCGGCTGCATCGCGCTCGCGGTCCGCAACCGCCATTTCCGCTGGTACGGGTTCGTACTCGCCGGCTACACGGCCGCGCTGATCGGCCTGCCCGCGGTGACGACGCCGCAGACGCTGTTCCAGTCCGCGCTCACGCGCGCCGCGGAAGTCGCGCTCGGCATCGCATGCTCCGGCGCGGTCAGTGCGCTGATTCTTCCGCTCAGTTCCGCGAAGGCGCTGATGCGCTCGCTGACCGCCCGTCATGTGAAGTTCGCGGCATTCGCGGCCGGTGCGCTGTCGGGCGACCTCGCACGCGGCGATTTCGAGCGGCGCTTCGCCGATTTCGTCGACGAGATCGTCGGCTTCGAGGCCAACCGCGCGTTCGCGTCGTTCGAGGATCCGCACATTCGCGCGCGCAGCCGCCGGCTCGCGCGCCTGAACAGCGAGTTCATGAATGCGTGCACGCGCCTGCATGCGCTGCACCAGCTCGTCAAACGCTTGCGCGCGAACCGGTCCGACGCAGTGCTCGACGCGCTCGCGCCGCACATCGATGCGCTCGCGCAGCGGGTGACCGCGTTGCGCGACGAGCGGCAGCGCGGGATCGCGTCGACCACCGGCGCGCTGCTCGAACTGCGCCGCTTTCACGGCGCGCTGCCGAAGGCCGCGCGCGCGTCGCGCCGCGAGATCGAGGATCACGCGGCCGGCGGCCTGCTCGACTTCGACACCGCGATCGAGCTGATGTATCGCTTCATCGGCGAGTATCTCGGCTATGCCGACACCAACGCATCGCTCGACCGCGACGATCACGCGTTCGAACGCTCGGTCACGCACTACGCGGTGAAGACCAATTCGTTCTTCGTCGGTTTCACGTTCCTGCGCACGCTCGTCGCCGTCGGCGCGATGAGCGCGTTCTGGATCGCGTCCGAATGGCCGAGCGGCCCGCTCGCCGTCATCTCCACCGCGATTGCATGCGCGCTGAGCTCGACGTCGCCGCGGGCGCCGAAATTCGTCGCGCAGATGGGCGTCGGCGCGGCATTCGCGACAGCCGTCGGCTATGTGTTCCTGTGCTACGTCTATCCGAACATCGACGGCTTTCCGCTGCTGTGTGCGACGCTCGCGCCGGTGCTCGGCCTCGGCGCGTTTCTCGCGATGCGTCCGGGCCTGTCCGGCTACGGGATCGGCTTCGCGGTGTTCTTCTGCCTGCTCGCGGGCCCGGACAACGCGATCGCGTATACGCCCGAGGTGCTGATCAACAACGGTTTCGCCGTCGTCGTCGCGATGCTCGCGTGCTCGATCGTGTTCGCCGTGGTGTTTCCGACCCACATGCCGTGGCTCACATCGCGTATCGCGCACGACCTGCGCCGCCAGGTCACGCTCGCGTGCGAAGGCACGCGCGACGGCCTCGCGGCACGCTTCCAGTCGAGCACGCACGACCTGATGGCGCAGTTGCGCACGCTGCTCGTCAAGCGCACGCGGCATCATCGCGACGCGCTGCGCTGGATGCTGTCGACGCTCGAAGTCGGCCATGCGGTGATCGACCTGCGCGACGAGCTGCACGGGTTCTGCGAATCGAAACCGCCGCAGACGCTGCACTGGACCGCATCGATCGATGCGGTGCTACGCGAGCTGCCGCGATTCTTCGACGATCCGACGCCGGCCCACCATGCGCGCACGCTGAAATCGGTGAATCTGGCGATCCGAGCCGCCCAGCACACGCTGCACGCGTGGTACGCGGTGCCCGACGAACGCCATCGCATGCAGCGCATCATCGGCTGCCTGCACTTCATCCGCAGCGCGCTCCTGGACAAGGACGCACCGTTCAATCGCCATCGTCATTGACCGTCGGCGGCGATCGACGGCAATCGATGCGCGCGCAACCTCATCCTTGTTCCGATTGGAAATAAGCTCTGCACCCGCGGTGATTAATCTTTAAGCAGTGCGAGCCTATAGTTTCCTCACTGCCAGCGAGACTGGCACTGAACCAGGAGAAACCCAAATGAAGCCGCTGCACCTCGCCCTCGTTGCCCTGTCGCTCACCGCCGCTGTCGCGCATGCGCAGCCCGCGCCGGCCGACGTCGCGCAGCAACCGGCGAACCGCGCCGAAGCCGTCCAGGCCGCGGGCCGCGCCGATCGTGCGCAATCGAAGCAGGAAGACCCGAACGCATGCGTCGGCCCCGTCAGCTTCTGCAACGTCTACTTCGGCAGCTGAGCATGACGCCGCGTCGCCACGGCCAGGCCCGCCGCGCACGCAACGCATGCGCGCGCGCACGACGCGCCGGCCGATCGCCGCAACGACACTGTCCGCCACGCCGCTTCGATTGAAGCGGCGCATGCCGTTTCAGGCGCCGCGCCCCGGCCGCCACCCCACTTCGCGCAACGCATCCAGCAAACGCGCCTGCCCCAGCCCTTCGACCCGCGCGCCGCGCGATTCGACGTCGCTCCCCGCGACCAGCGCATTCACGATTGCCTCCTCCACCGCCTCCGCCGCCGCGACGAACAGCGCGGAGATGTGGTCGTTGTTCACCATCTTCACGGCCGTCGTCGGCGCGCCCTTGCTGCCGTAGTTCGCGGCCGGCAGCCCGTCGTTGCCCGTCGCGAACGCCAGGAAGATGTCGCCGCTCGAATCCTCGGTGCCGCCGCCGACGCGGGCCAACCCGACGCTCGCCCGCTGCGCGAGGCGCGTGCACTGGTGCGGCAGCAGCGGCGCGTCGGTCGCGATCGTGACGACGATCGAACCCATCCCCGCCTCGCCTTGTGCATCGGGTGTGCGAAACGGCGAATGCACGTGCCGCAACACCTCGCCGACCGGATAACCTGCCACGCGCAACATCTCGCGCACGCCGTAGTTCGCCTGCACGAGCGCGCCGACGGTCCAGCCGCCCGCGTCGGCCGCGACCACGCGCGACGCGGTGCCGATGCCGCCCTTGAACTCGTGGCAGATCATCCCGGTGCCGCCCCCCACGCCGCCTTCGGCGACCGGCCCCGACTGCGCGGCGGCCAGCGCGCGCAGCACGTGCGCGGCGCTCACGTGCTGCCCCCAGATGTCGTTGAGCAGGCCGTCGTAGGTTTCCATGACGACCGGCATGCACCAGTACACGCGGCCGGCCGCGGCTTCGCGCTCGTTCGCGACCAGCGCATCGCGCACCGCGCCGACGCTGTGCGTGTTCGTATAGGCGATCGGGGTCGTCAGCAGGCCGGCTTCGCGGATCCATTCGAGCCCGGTCGCGTCGCCGTTGCCGTTCAGCACATGGACGCCCGCGAAGCACGGCGAATCGTGCGCCGCGCCCGCGCGCGGCTCGATGACGGTGACGCCGGTGCGGATCGACGCGTCGCCGTTCTCGACGTTCAGCGTGCAATGTCCGACCCGCACACCCGGTACGTCCGTGATCGCGTTGAAGCGGCCCGGCGTGCCGAGTCCGACGCGGATGCCGAGATCCCTCGTGCGCATGATGCAATTCCTCCCGTCTTTCAATGGTTCGGTGTGTCGAAATGGTCAGAGCGAGCGGAACGCATCGCTGTGGCGCGCCCAGACCGCATACATCGCGAGCGCGGCTACCAGCAGCCCGCCGATGATGATCAGGTCGGTCGGCTTGGTCGCCGTCGCCAGTGTCGTGTAGAGCGTGTACGCGGCGCCCGCGACCGCGACGAGCGGCGTCACGGGCCACAGCGGCATCCGGTAGTGATGCTCGACGTCGCGGCGCACAAGGCGACTCGCCAGCGCGGCCAGCCCGACGACGAGGTAGATCAGCAGCAGCAGGTCGACCGTGAACGCGGTCAGCTCGTCGAGGCTCGACACGAATACCAGCCCCGACGACGGCACCGCCAGCGCGAGCGTCGCGAGCCACGGCGACTCGAAGCGCGGATGGATCGTCGAGAACGCGCGGTTGCAGGTGCGCGACCAGAGCGCATGGCGGCCGCTGCTGTACAGCAGGCGCCCCATCGTGATCACGATCGCGATGATCGCGTTGAACACCGACAGGAAGATCCCGCCGCTGACCACGCGCGACACCGCCGGGTTGCTCAGCGAACGCACGACATAGCCGATCGGGTCCGCGCTCTTCGTCAGCTCCGTCAGCGACGGCGCGCCGAGCACGATCGCGGTGAGCGGAATCAGTTCGACGACGAGGATCACCAGCAGCGAATAGATCACCGCCTTCGCGACGTTGCGGTTGCCGCCGCGCAGGTCTTCAGCGAGATAGGCGGCGGAGCCGAAGCCGTTGTAGCAGAAGATCGCCGTGCCGATCGCGGGCACGATCGCCGCGAGCGTGGCCGGCACCAGCGCATTGCCGCTCGCGACGACCGGCGCCATCAGTGCGTCGGCGCCGCGATGCGGGGAGCCGAATCCGAGCCCCGCGATCAGCATCAGCACGCCGATCTCGACGACGAGAAACGCGCCGGTGATCCACGCATTCGTCTTGATGTTCAGCATGCCGAGCACGTAGCTGAGCAGCACGATCGTGAGCGCGACCGACTGATTGCCGAAGTGCGTGCCGAGCGCATTGTTCAGATACGGCGCGGCGCCGCTCGCGAGCACGGCCGGGATGAATACGCTGACGGACAGCACCGTGATGAACGTCAGGTAGCCGGGCAGCGTGCCGAACACACGTTTGGCCATCACATATTCGCCGCCCGCGCTGCGATGCGCGGCGCTGAGCTCCGCGTAGCAGAGCGCGAACGCGAGCGCGAGCACGCCGCCGAGCAGGAACGACAGCACCGCGCCGCTGCCGGCCTGCTGAATCGCGAATGGTGCGATCACGAAGATCGAACTTGCGGGCGTCACGCCCGACACGGTGATCATCACCGCGTCGCGCACGCTGAGCGTCTGCGACAACGCGCGCGGCGCGTCTTCCGTGGCAGGCGTCGCTTGCAGCGTGCCCGTCGATTCCGACATCATCGCCATTTCGTTCTCCTGTTGCTCCTACCCTGCTCTTTTTTGAACACCCATACTCGGGCCCGATTGATTGCGTGGCAGTCTAGGAAGCCAAATTCAGGACCGCTATTCCCCCTTCGTGTTACACCCTTCGGTGGTGGTATGGATCGACTTTTCTCCGAATTCGCGATGCACCAGGCGCTTGGCCGCGCGATCGATCATCTGGGCGAGCCGCGCTTCTGGCGCTTCCTGGTGCTGCTGCTCAACGAAATGGTGCCGTTCGACAACGCGCTCGCGACCGCGATCGGCCGCGACGGCGTGCCGCTCGTGCTCGACGAATACGACACGGGCGGCTCCGACAGCGCGTCGCCGGTGCCGCTTTACCTCAATGGGTTATATCTGCTCGATCCATTCCTGCAAGCCGCGCACGACGGGCTCGCCGACGGCTGCTACCGGCTCGAGGAAGTCGCGCCCGACCTGTTCCGGCAGAGCGAGTATTTCCTGAGCTACTTCCGCGACGCGGTGGGCGACGACGAGATCCAGATCCTCGTGCGGCCCGACCCCGACACGCTGCTGTCGTTGTCGCTCGGCGCGTCCGCGCGCTTCGACGTCGAGCCGCTCGGCAAGCTGACGGCCGCGATGCCGTGGGTGCTCGCGACGATCCGGCAGCACTGGCGGCTGGTGGGCGATGCCGCGCGCACGACGCCCGACGACGATCTCGGGGCGCGCGTCGAGCAGGCGCTCGCGCGCTTCGGCGCGGGCGTGCTGACCGATCGCGAGATGTCGATCGCAAGAATGGTGCTGCGCGGCAATTCGTCGAAGGCGATCGCGGAGCGGCTGGCGATTTCACCCGAGACGGTGAAGGTGCATCGGCGCCATCTTTACGCGAAGCTCGGGATCTCGTCGCAGCCGGAGCTGTTTTCGCGGTTCATTCAGGCACTCGGGGAGGATGCGGCGGGCTGAGCGCGACTCCGCCGCGTCATGACGATGCGACGTTCGCCGCCGACCGCGTCGGCGCGATCGCCAGGTGCAGCGCGCGCGTCGGCCGCAGCGTCACGTTCAGCGTCACGTTCAGCGTCGCGCGCGGTGCCGCCATGCCGGGCGGCACTGATAGTTCATGGCGCTGCAGGATCATGGCCGCCACCACCGTCATTTCCGTCATCGCCAGATGCTGCCCGAGGCACACGCACGGCCCCGTGCCGAACGGCATGTACGCGCCGCGCGGAATCGGCGACGCTTCGCCGAGGACGAATCGTTCTGGATGTACCGGCTCTGGGTATGACGGGCCGCTGCCCGTCACGCATCAGCCGCCCGATTCGATGAACCCGCCCTCTGGCGCCTGGTGCGGCACATACCAGCCGAAATACACCTCGGCCTCGACGATCCGGCCATCGCGGACACGCAACCGCTCCGCATTCCGGAACCGCCTGCCCGCAGTCGTGTCGGCTTCGTACACGACGAACACGTATTCGCCGTGCACGGCGACGTCGACAAACGCGAAGCTGGCAAGCATCGCGCTGTTCGGCCAGCAGCGCGCCAGATACGTGTCGCGGTCGAGCCGGTTGTCGAGCGGGCTCGTGAAATGGAAGTCTGGTGCGATCAGCGCTTCGATCGCGTCGCGGTCCTTGTCGACATACGCGCGATAGCTTGCTCGCGCAACGTCACCGGGGTCGTCTGTCATCGTCGTTACTCCGCGAAGGGCGGGGCCGACGCGACAGCCCGCGTCACCCCGAGGCATCGATCAAACGCATGCGGGCGGCACGAACGACCACGACCGCCCGCGCATGCAGCTATGCGCGCTTGCCCGACTCGATGCCATTCACGAAAACCCGCACCGGGCGATCGCCGCGGCCGCCTGCACGCGCCGTGCCACGCCACGCCACGCTTTCCGCCGCGAGCACCGATGCCGCGGCTGCCCGTTGCCCGTTTCCGCACGCACGGGCATGATGTCCGCCAGCGTGCCGGCCGGGCCGCCGGCTTCGGCGGTCATCGGCGCCGCGACCGGCATGTCTTGCATGCGCCGCCGGCATCATCGAGCAATCCGCGTGCCGGCCCCGGCCGCCCACCTCATCGAGTCCATGTCACTACGCGCATTCAGAACGCTGGTCGCGATCGCCCGATACCGAACCTTCGCACGCGCCGGCGAAGCGATCGGGCTCACACAATCGGCCGTGAGCCTGCAGATCAAGACGCTCGAAAGCGAATACAACGTCCGGCTGTTCGACCGTTCGCGCCGCCAGCCGGTGCTCACCGAAGCCGGCAACATCCTCGTCGCGCAGGCCGAGCAGGTGCTCGCGATGGTCGACCGGATTCCCGATGCGCTCAGCGACGAGAAGAAGCTCGTCGGCCGCCTGCGGATCGGCGCGATCCAGACCGCGCTGTCCGGCCCGCTGCCCGATGCGCTGCTCGCGCTGCGCGCGGCGCACCCATCGTTGCGCGTGCACGTATCGGCCGGCATGTCGGCCGAACTGGCGAACCGCATCGCCGCCGGCGAACTCGACGCCGCGATCACGACGCGCCCGGTGCGCCCGCATCCGGCGGAACTGACTTGGACCACGCTGTACGAAGACCGCTTCTGGCTGCTCGCGCCGCCGCAGTATGCGGAGCGCGACGCGGGCACGCTGCTCGAGGAATTGCCGTTCATCCGCTTCGACGCGCAGGCGTGGGCCGGCCGGATGATCGCCGCCGAGTTGCGCCGCATCGGCGTGCGCGTGCGCGAGGAGATGGTGCTCGACAGCGCGGAGACGATCGCGCGGATGGTCGCGCGCGGGCTCGGCGCGGCGATCGTCGCGCTCCCCGACTCGACGCTCGCGCGACTGCCGCCCGTCACGCGCCTGCCGTTCGGCCAGCCGCAGATGGGCCGCGCGGTCGTGCTGCTCGAACACCAGTCGCGGCCGGCGGAGCGTTTCGCGCGTGCGCTGGCCGCCGAAGTCACCGCGTCATCGATGAGAATTTCTCATTGAACACCCGATAATTAACCATTATTCCTGCTGCATCCGCGTGTTAACTTGGCGGCATCGTCACTCTTTCGATTGCGTGCCGCCATGTTGCCCGCCGGATGGATTCCCGCTTCGTTCCGCTGCTCCGCGTGCCTGCCGTCCCGCCCGTGTCGCCTGAAGGCGCGTCGATGATCGGCCCGATCCTGCTCGCGCTCGCGCCGGTCGCGCTGCTGGTCGCGCTCGGCCACGGCCTCCGGCGCACGGGCTTCATCGGCGATGCGTTCTGGCCGCACGCCGAGCGGCTGTGCTACTACGTGCTGCTGCCGGCGCTGTTCGCGAACGGTCTCGCGAATGCCCGGCTGCAAGCGCTGCCCGTCCTGCCGCTCGCGGCGGCGCTGGTCGGCTCGACCGTGTTCGTCTCGATGCTGCTTCTGCTGGTCCGCCGTTTCGTGTCGGTCGACGGCGCCGGGTTCACGTCGGTATTCCAGGGCGCAGTGCGCTTCAACAACTATGTCGGCACCGCACTCGCCGCCGGACTCTTCGGCGCGCACGGAATCGCGCTCGCGGCCGTGTGCGTCGCGGCGATCGTGCCGACCGTGAACCTGATGTGCGTGCTGGTATTCGCGCGCTACGGCGACACGCGGCTCGGCGCGTGGGCGCTCGTGCGTCAGATCCTGTCGAATCCGCTCGTCGTCGGGTGCGCGCTGGGGATCGCGATGCAAGTTGCCGGCATCGCGTTTCCGGCCGCCGTCGAACCGGCCGTGCGCGCGCTCGGCGCCGCCTCGATGCCGCTCGGCCTGTTGTGCGTGGGCGCCGCGCTGAAGTTCGACGCGGCGCGCGAATGGATGCAGCCGACGTGCATCGCGTCGGCGTTCAAGTTCATGGCGATGCCGCTCGCCACACTCGCGGCCGGCCGCCTGTTCGGGCTCGGCGATGCCGCACTGACCATCGCGCTGCTGTTCCAGGCGCTGCCGACGTCGTCCTCGTCGTACATCATGGCCCGCCAGCTCGGCGGTAACGCGCCGCTGATGGCCGGCATCACCGCGTTCCAGACGATCGCCGCCGCGCTCGCGATGCCGGCCGTGCTGACGGCGCTTGGGTCGGCGCCGGTGTTGCGCTGACGGCCCGGCACCTCGGCATGTCGCTTTCCGTCGTGGACGCGCGGCCGCAGGGGCCAGTTCAACTCGCGAAGGTTCGGGGACGGATGGCGAATCCCGCCGCACGCGCGCAACTGCCGCGTCGTTGCGCGAGACACACGCATCGCCGATGTGCCCCCGGTTCTTCTCGCAGCCCTGCCAAAAACCGCCTATGGTGAATGAAGCGCGTCCGTGCCTCCGCCATTCGACTTCACGTCGCTCGCACCGGCGGCCACGGCGCCGCGTTCCGGCACCATTCCCCGCAGTCGCGTGCACGCCCGGCCATGCGTGCGGCTGCGCCGCCCACCGGACTACAAGGAGGTAATCATGAAAGCCGTGCTGCTCGTCAGCTCCGCCGTGCTCGCCATGGCGTCCGTTTCCGCCTCGGCTCAAGGCTCGATCACCAAGGTCGAAAACGGCGCGCTCGTCGCCGCGAACGGCATGACCGTCTATGTATTCGACAAGGACAAGCCCAACGCCGGCACCAGCGCATGCACGGGCCAATGCGAATCGTTCTGGCCGCCGTACAAGGCCAGCGCGACCGACGTCCCGGTCGGCCCCTACACGATCGTCAAGCGCGGCGACGGTAGCCCGCAATGGGCCTACAAGGGCAAGCCGCTGTATTTCTTCTCGAAGGACATGAAACAGGGCGATCGCAACGGCGACAACTTCAAGAACGTGTGGCACGTGGTCGCGCCGTAAGCGCACCTTCGCCGTCTTCCGGGTCGGCACGGCCGCCGCACGTGCAAAAAAGGCCCGCCCCGGTCATCGACCGGGCGGGCCTGTGCGTCTTTACGCCGGCCGGCGCGTGTCGCGTCGCGGCCGGATCGCGCGTCAGCGGTTCGACGGGAAGCTGAACACCGTCCCTTCGCGTACGCCGGCCGAGGGCCAGCGCTGCGTGATCGTCTTGCGTTTCGTGTAGAACCGCACCGCATCCGGGCCGTACGCGTGCAGGTCGCCGAACAGCGAGCGCTTCCAGCCGCCGAACGAGTGGTACGCGACGGGCACCGGCAGCGGCACGTTGATGCCGACCATGCCGATCTGGATGTTGTCGCTGAAGTAGCGCGCCGCTTCGCCGTCGCGCGTGAACAGGCACGTGCCGTTGCCGTATTCGTGCGCGTCGATCAGCGCCATCGCCTCGTCGAGCGACTTCAGGCGGATCACGCCGAGCACCGGCCCGAAGATCTCGTGCTGGTAGATCGGCATGCCGGGCTTCACGTTGTCGAACAGGCACGGGCCGAGGTAGTAGCCGCCGTCGTGGCCGTCGACCTTCACGCCGCGGCCGTCGACGACGAGCGTCGCGCCCGCTTCCACGCCCGCGTCGACGAAACCCGTCACCTTCTCGAAATGCTGCTGCGTGACGAGCGGGCCCATGTCGACGCCCGCGCCGTTGCCCGGGCCGACCTTCATCTTCTCGATCTCGGCCTTCAGGCCCGCGACGACCTTGTCGCCCGTTTCATCGCCGATCGCGACGACCAACGGGATCGCCATGCAGCGCTCGCCGCACGAGCCGTACGCGGCGCCCATCAGCGCATTCACCGCGTTGCCGATGTCGGCGTCGGGCATCACGACCGCGAAATTCTTCGCGCCGCCGAGCGCCTGCACGCGCTTGCCGTGCGCGCAGCCGGTCGAGTAGATGTATTCGGCGATCGGCGTCGAGCCGACGAAGCTCACCGCCTTCACGCGCGGGTCGGTCAGGATCGTGTCGACCGCTTCCTTGTCGCCGTTCACGACGTTCAGCACGCCCGGCGGCAGGCCAGCCTCGAGCGCGAGCTCGGCCATGCGCAGCGTCGACGACGGCGTGCGCTCCGACGGCTTCAGCACGAATGTGTTGCCGCACGCGACGGCCATCGGCCACATCCACAGCGGCACCATCACCGGGAAGTTGAACGGCGTAATGCCGGCCGCGACGCCCAGCGCCTGGAACTCGCTCCACGAATCGATCGCGGGGCCGACGTTCTTGCTGTGCTCGCCCTTCAGCAGCTCGGGCACGTAGGTCGCGTATTCGACGTTCTCGATCCCGCGCTGCAGTTCGCCCATCGCGTCGGCGAGCACCTTGCCGTGCTCGGCGGTGATCAGCGCGCACAGCTCGTCCGCGTGTTCCTCGAGCAGCGTCTTGAAGCGGCTCATCACGCGCGCACGCTTCAGCGGCGGCGTGTTGCGCCACGCCGGGAACGCGGCCTGCGCGGACGCGATCGCGGCTTCGACGGTCAGCTTGTCGGCAAGCGCGACGCTCTTGTGCGATTCGCCGGTGGCCGGGTCGAACACCGGCTGGACGCGGCTGCCGCCGTCGACGCGCTTGCCGTCGATCAGGTGGCCGACGGTGGAGGTCACATTGCTGTCGTGTTTCATGTTTCTGGCTCTGTCGTGAATTCGGTTGTCGCAGGGAACGGGCCGCGGCTCAGTCCACTTCGTTCAGCGCGTCGGACAGCGCGTTGACCAGGTTGTCGATCTCGCGCTTCTCCGAGATGAACGGCGGCGCGAGCTGGATCGTGTCGCCGCCGTAGCGCACGTAGAAGCCCTTCGCCCAGCAGCGCATCGCGATCTCGTACGGGCGCCGTGCCGGCTCGCCCGGCAGTGCCGCGATCGTCAGGCCGGCCGCGAGGCCGTAGTTGCGGATGTCCGTGATATGGCGCTGGCCCTTCAGCCCGTGCACGGCCGCCTCGAAATGCGGCGCGAGATCGCGCACGCGGGCCACCGCGTCTTCCTTCACGAGCAGGTCGAGCGCCGCGACGCCGGCCGCGCACGCGACCGGGTGCGCCGAGTACGTGTAGCCGTGCGGGAACTCGAGCATGTACTCGGGGCCGCCCGCGGCCATGAACGTGTCGTAGATTTCCTTCGTCGCGATCACGCCGCCGAGCGGCTGCACGCCGTTGGTCACCTGTTTCGCGAAGTTCATGATGTCCGGCACCACGCCGAACGCGTCGGCGCCCGTCATCGCGCCGGCCCGGCCGAAGCCCGTGATGACTTCGTCGAAGATCAGCAGGATGTCGTGCGCGGTGCAGATATCGCGCAGGCGCTTCAGATAGCCCTTCGGCGGCACGACCACGCCCGCCGAACCCGAGAACGGCTCGACGATCACGGCCGCGATGTTCGATGCGTCGTGCAGCGCGATCAGGTCGAGCAGGCGGTCGGCCAGCTCCGCGCCGTGCTCGGGCATCCCGCGCGAGAATTTGTTTTCGGCGAGCTGCGTGTGCGGCAGGAAGTCGGCGTCGATCCCCTGGCCGAACAGCTTGCGGTTCGGCCCGATCCCGCCGACCGAAATGCCGCCGAAGTTCACGCCGTGATAGCCCTTCTCGCGGCCGATCAGGCGCGTCTTCGTGCCCTTGCCCTTGGCGCGCCAGTACGCGCGGGCCATCTTCAGCGACGTGTCGGCCGCTTCCGAGCCCGAGCCCGTGAAGAATACGTAGTCGAGGCCGGCCGGCGTCAGGTCCTTGATCTTGTTCGCGAGCTCGAACGACTTGGGGTGGCCGAACTGGAACGCCGGCGCGTAGTCGAGCTGCGCGACCTGGCGGCTCACGGCTTCCGTGATTTCCGTGCGGCCGTGACCGAGGCCCGTGCACCACAGGCCCGACAGGCCGTCGAAGATCTTGCGGCCTTCGCCATCCGTGAAATACGCGCCCTTGGCCGACACGATCATGCGCGGGTCGGACTTGAACTGGCGGTTCGCCGTGAACGGCATCCAGTGGGCGTCGAGCCAGGCGGCGTCGGTGCGGATGTTCGTCTCGTCCTGCTGGCTGGCGGTGATCGTATCGGTCATGTCGGTCGGCGCGGCGCGCCCCTCCTTCTTGTGATGATGTTGCGCATTGTCGGGAGGCCAATTAGTCTCTTCAATATCGCAATATCAATGTTCACTTGCGCAACTATGCAAGCAAAGAAACCGAAGAGCCGCGCGCTGCTCGGGCAACTCAGCGACATGGATCTGCGGCTGCTGCGGGTCTTCAAGGGCGTCGTGCAGTGCGGCGGGATGGCGGCGGCCGAACTCGAGCTGAATATCGGCATCTCGACGATCAGCCGGCACGTGAAGGACCTGGAAACGCGCCTCGGCCTCGTGCTGTGCCGGCGCGGCCGCGCGGGCTTCACGCTGACCGCCGAGGGGCAGACCGTCTACGAGGAAACGCTGCGACTGCTCGCGTCGATGGAAGCATTTAGAAGCAGAATAGACGGCATTCACGACAAGATGGGCGGAGAATTGCACGTCGCCGTATTCGACAAGACGGCCACCAACCCGAACGCGCGGCTCGGCGACGCGATCCGCCAGTTCACGGACGAAGCGCCCGACGTCGCGCTGAACCTGCATGTCGCGTCGATCAACGAGGTCGAGCGCGGGATCATCGACGGCAGCTATCAGGTCGGGATCATCCCCGCGCACCGCAGCTCGGGCAGCCTCGTATATTCGGAACTGTTCGACGAGCGAATGCTGCTGTACTGCGGCCGCCAGCACCCGCTCTTTGACGCACCGCACGGCAAGCTCACGTGGACGACGATCCGCAACCACGCGTTCGCCGGGCTCGGCTTCCATTCGCCGAACATGGAGCTGAGCCATCGCGCGAAGCTCACGCGCAGCGCGACGGCATCGGACCAGGAATCGATCGCGACGCTGATCCTGTCCGGCCGCTATCTCGGCTTCCTGCCCGACCATTACGCGGAGAGCTTCGAAAACAAGGGGCTGATGCAGCCGATCGCACCGCACCGCTTCAACTACCGGTGCCGGTTCGTGAGCCTGCTGCGCCGCTCGCCGCGGCCGTCGCGGGCCGCGCTGCTGTTCCAGTCGTGCCTCGAAGCCGCACATGCCGCGGCGCGGCCGGGCGCCGACGTGTAGCCGGGGTCTAGGCTTCGCTGGCGCCGCCGTCCGACGAGGGGCTGCGGCCCGATCCGGCTCTGCGATAATGCGCACTTCCCGTTTCCACTCCGCCTCCCGCCATGACGCAGCCGTCCGCCCCGCTCCCCAACGACCTGCCGCCGATTTCGTGCCTGCCCGGCGATGCGCTGCCGTGGCTGCCGATGAGCGCCGACCTGCCGGGGCTCGCGATCAAGTATTTGCATATCAATGCGGCGGAAGACACGCTGACCGCGCTGCTGAAAATGCCGGCCGGCGGCACGTTGCCGCGCCATCGCCACGACGGCGAGGTCTTCGTCCATACGCTGCAGGGGGCGTGGCGCTACCGCGAGTACGAATGGATCGCGCAGGCTGGCTCGACGGTGCTCGAACCGGCCGGGTCGGTGCATACGCCGGAAACGCTCGGCGCGCCCGGCGACGACGTGATCACGCTCAACGTGATGCGCGGCGATCTGGTTCTGCTCGACGACGACGGCCGCGAGACCGCGCGCGAGAATTGCCGCGTCGCGCTGCTGCGCCAGCGCAAGCATGCGCGCACCGCGCCGCACGATGCGGCGCCGTTCGTCACGCGGTAAGACAGGCGACATCGTCGCGTCAGGATCCGCACGGTGCCGGCACTCGCCAACGCGCGCATGGCCGCCGGCGCACTTCGCCAGCCTGGCCGCCCCCGGGCGGCGTTACCGGAAACGCCGGAAGAATCGCCGAATATCGTCGGCCAGCAGTTCCGGCTCTTCCATCGCGGCAAAATGGCCGCCGCTCGGCATGTCGGTCCACTGCACGACGTCGAACACCCGTTCGAGCCAGCGGCGCGGCGGACGACTGATTTCCTTCGGAAAGCGTGCAAACGCGACGGGCGCCGCCACTCGTTGCCCGGCCGCGAAGCGCATCGGCTGCAGCCGGTTTTCCCAATACATCTGCATTGACGAGCCGATGCAACCGGCAAACCAGTAGAGCGAGATTCCGGTCAGCAGCGTGTCGTGCGAAAACCGTTTTGCGACGTCGCCATCGCAATCGCTCCACGCGCGGAATTTCTCGGCGATCCACGCGGCCAGCCCGGCCGGCGAATCGTTGAGCGCGACGGCCAGCGTCTGCGGCTTCGTCATGTGCAGATGCGCGTATCCGCCCTCCAGCGCAGCCCACTCTCCACGCTGCGTCACAAAGGCCCGTTCGTCCTCGGTCAGCGGCGAAGCCGCGTCGACCGGAGGCTCGTAGCTGCCGGGCAGGTAGTTCAGATGGATACCGTCTACCGCATCGGGATGTCGCGCGCCGAGCGCAATCGACACGCCTGCGCCCAGATCGCCGCCTTGCGCGCCGAAGCGGCGATATCCGAGCCCGGACATCAACGTCGCCCAGCAGTCGGCGACCTGAAATGCCGACATGCCGGGTGCCGCGGGCGCTGGTGAGAACGCGAAGCCGGGAAGCGACGGCGCGACGACGTCGAACGCGTCGTGCGGATCGCCGCCGAAAGCGGCCGGATCGCACAGGCGATCGATCAGCACGTCGAATTCGAATACGGAGCCCGGCCAGCCGTGCGTGATGACGAGCGGATACGGCTTCGGCCCCGCCCCACGCCGATGGATGAAATGCACGCGTTGCCCGCCTGCGTCCGCGACGAACTGCGGCTGCCGGTTCAGCGCCCGCTCCGCCGCACGCCAGTCGAAGCGGTCGCCCCAGTACGCAACCAGTTCGCGCAGCCACGCGCCATCCACACCCTGCTGCCACGGCGCGGCGGGTGTCAGCACCGGCGCGCGCATGTCGCGCAGGCGCCGACGCAGGTCATCAAGCGCGTGATCGGGAATCGCAATGTTGAACGGGGCCGCGTGCATGGTGTCTCCTCGCGAGGAACGCCGGAGATTCTGCGCGATTTTTCAGACCCGCGCTGGCGGCGCGCGCCCGCGAGCGTCAGCCCGTTTCGCGCGCGTCCGCCCGCGCGTCGCGCCGCACGGCCTGCGGCGGCACGCCGAAGCCGCGCACGAACGCATCGCGCAGGTGGCGCCGGTCGCGGAAACCGTTCTCCTTCGCGATCACATCGAGCGAATGCCGGCTCTGCTCGATCATCAGCCGCGCGGCCTCGAGCCGCAGCCGCTCGATCGCCTTCGCCGGCGACTGCCCGGTTTCGAGCGTGAACACCCGGCTGAACTGGCGCGGACTCAGGTGGACGGCCTCGGCCAGTTCCTCGACGGTCAGCGCGCGCCCGAGGTTCTGCCGCGCATAGTTCAGCGCATTCTGGATCCGGTCCGATTTCGGCGCGAGCTCCAGCATTTCCGAATGCTGCGACTGCCCGCCCGCGCGACGCTGGTGCATCACGAGCTTGCGCGCGACCGAGCGCGCGACGTCCGGGCCGAGATCCTTCTCGACCATAGCGAGCGCCAGGTCGAGGCCGGCCGTCATCCCGGCGGACGTCCAGATCGGGCCGTCGACGATGTAGATCCGGTCCTCCTCGACACGAATGTCCGGGAACTGCTTCTGCATGTCGCGTCCGTACGCCCAATGCGTCGTCGCGCGGCGCTGCGCCAGCAGCCCGGCCTCGGCGAGCACGAACGCGCCCGTGCAGATGCCGGCGATCCGCCGCGCGCGCGCGTTCGCGCGCCGCAGGAACGCGACGACGCCGGCCGGCGCCGGCGACGCGAGCGGATCGTTGACGCCCGCGACGATCCACGTATCGACGTCGATCCGCCCGCGCAGCGCGCGCGTCGCGACCGGCAATCCGAGCGACGAACGCACGTCGCCGCCGTCGACGGAATAGTTGTCCATCACGTAGAAAGGCTCGCCCACGCCCATGTTCGCGTACTCGAACACCGACTGCGCGGCGAGCGCCATGATCTGGAAGCCGTCGCTGATCAGAAAGCCGATGCGGTGCATGCGTATCTCCAGTGCCGGGACATGATCGTCACGACCAACCCGATGTCCTAAATCATACCCATCTACGTCATTTGTGTCGCCGCGATTCGAGGCCAGAATGCCTTCACGCACTCACCCTTTCCTCGACATGGAGCGACATCATGACTGAAGCACATCGCGGTACCGCCGTCATTACCGGCGCATCGTCCGGCATCGGCGCGATCTATGCGGACCGCCTCGCGCGCCGCGGCTACGACCTGATCCTGGTCGCACGCAACCGCGACCGGCTGGCCACGCTTGCCGAGCGCATCACGAACGACACGCAGCGCAGCGTCGAGATCGTCGGCGCGAACCTCGACGACCGCGCGGCGCTCGCCACCGTCGAGGCGAAGCTGAAGCAGGACGCGAGCATCACGCTGCTCGTCAACAACGCGGGCGTCGGCACGCACGCGTCGCTGCTCGACAGCGACGTCGACGCGATGACGCGGATGATCGACCTGAACGTGACCGCGCTCATGCGCCTGACCTATGCCGCCGTACCCGGCTTCGTGGCGCGCGGGCGCGGCGCCGTGATCAACATCTCGTCGATCGTCGCGCTGTCACCGGAAACGCTCAACGGCGTCTACGGCGGCAGCAAGGCATTCGTGCTCGCGTTCAGCCAGTCGCTGCACCACGAACTCGCGGACCACGGCGTGCAGGTGCAGGCCGTGCTGCCCGGCGCGACGGCCACCGACTTCTGGCAGACCGGCGGCCTGCCGCTCGAACACCTGCCGAAGGAGATCGTGATGTCGGCCTCCGATCTGGTCGACGCAGCGCTGGTCGGCTTCGATCGCGGCGAACTCGTGACGATTCCGTCGCTGCACGCGGCCGACGAATGGGATGCGTACGAGGCCGCGCGCCGCACGATGGCGCCGCACCTGTCGACGGATTCGCCTGCGCCGCGCTACGCGTTTGCGCGCTAGTCGGGCAGTGCCCGCGTCGCGCCCGTGCTGTCCGGGCGCGACGCTCCCGAATCGACGCGCGTCGACGGCGCTTGCGCCACCGCAGCCGTCGACGCCGTGACACATTCCGTACCCTGCGTTGCGTTCCCGCCAAAGCTGGTTGCGCCCCGCTTGCCACGCATTTCCCGCGACGATAAGCTTCGCGATTGCAACTCCCGAAGCAGCGCCACGCGGCATTCGTCCGATCATCGGCGCAATCGACCGTCGCGGAATTCAACCATGCGGTTCCGAATGTTCACCTCCGGGGCCGGCGACACACCCGCCTCCTCTCGCGTTCCCGCCGACGATCGCCCGGCGCTCGCGCCGTTGCCCGAACTCGAGACCGTGTGCCGTCTCGCCCGCGCGCACGTCGGCACGGCCGGCGCGTTCGTCACTTACGCCGAAGCCGGCACACAGCATGTGGTCGCGTCCGACGGGACGCTGCCCGCCACGCTTTCTTCCGTGCACTTCCCGCCGCGTGTCGAGCGCACCTCGGCGCCCGATCGGCGATTCATCACCCCCGATGCGGGTGGCCTGCCGCTCGACGCACCGCATGTCGTCGCGGCCTGCGAACTGATTGCGGCCGACGGCACCACGCGTGGCGCACTGTGTATCGTCGGCGACGCGGGCCTGATGCTCGACGCCGCGCAACGCGCTTTCCTGCATGACCTCGCCACGCTCGCGGAACACGCGATCGCCCGCGCGAACGCGCAGGCCGCGCTGCAGGAACAGCTCGGCATCGTCGCGGAACGCAGCGCGCTGACCACGCTCGCGCTGACCGAAAGCGGCACCGGCGTGTGGGATCGCAACGTGGAAACCGGCGAGATCCATTATTCGGCGGCCTGGAAGGCGCTGCTCGGCTACGCGCCCCACGAACTGACGAGCCGGATCGAGGATGCGTACGAACGGCTGCACCCGGACGATGTCGCCGACGTGAAGGCCGCGATGATTGCGCATTTCGAAAACCGCACCGACAGCTATGCGGTCGAGCACCGCATTCGCTGCAAGAACGGCACGTACAAATGGATCTGCAGCCGCGGCAAGGTCATCTCCCGCGACAGCAACGGGCGGGCGTTGCGCATGGTCGGCACGACCACGGACATCACCGCGCTGCGCGAACTCGCCGGCCGGCTGAGCGACTCCGTCACGCTCGTGACGAACCTGACCGATCAGGTTCCCGGTCTCGTGTTCCAGCTGCGGCAGACCGCCGACGGTCGCCGGTTCTTTTCGTACGCGAGCGCGGGTGTGCGCGACATCTACGAACTGACGCCCGAGCAGATCGCCCACGACGCGGATGCGGTCGAGACCCGGATTCATCCGGCCGATCTGGTCGCCTACCGCCAGTCGCTGCTGACGTCGGCCGAGCGCCTGGCACCGTGGCGGCTCGAATACCGCGTGCTGCTGCCGGACCAGGGGATGCGCTGGCGCGAAGGCGACGCACGGCCGCAACGCATGCCGGACGGCGGCACGGTCTGGCACGGCTTCATCACGGATGCGACCGAGCGCAAGCACATCGAGACCGAGCTGCACCGGATGGCGACGACCGATCACCTGACCGAACTGTCGAACCGCCACGCGTTCATGCGGCAAGGTGAAGCCGCGTTGCGCCACGTGCGCGCGACCGGCCAGGACGCCGCGGTGCTAATGCTCGACCTCGATCACTTCAAGGCGCTGAACGACCGCTGGGGACATCCGTTCGGCGATCGCGCGCTCCGGCATTTCGCGCGGCTGCTGCTCACGGAAATCGGGCCGGACGGCATCGTCGGGCGCATCGGCGGCGAGGAATTCGCGATCGTGCTGCCGCACGCCGGGATCGATGCGGCGTGCGCCCTCGCGCGGCGCGTGCAGCAGCGCGCGGCCGATTCCCGGCTCGTGCACGAGGACCAGGTGCTTGCGCTGACCGTCAGCATCGGCATCGACGCGATGCGGACGTCCGACTTGGGCGCGTACCAGGCGCTATCGCGCGCGGACAAGGCGCTGTATGTCGCGAAGGAACGCGGCCGCAACCGGATCGAGGTGTATCGACCCTAGCCGCGCACCGCGCCGGTGCACACCCGTCAACGCGACGCGAGCGCCGCGTCACGCGAGGTCGCGCGCACGCCCAGCAGCATCGCGACCGCGCATGCGGCCAGCAACGCCGCAATCATCAGCATCGCCGAGTCCATGCTGCCGGTGCGGGTGCGAATCATCCCGACGATCCACGGCGTGATCATCCCGCTCGATACGCCGACGCTGCTGATCAGCGCGATCCCGCCCGCCGCGCCGGCGCCGGAGAAGCAGATGAACAGGAACGGCACGATCCGCACGCCGATGCGGCGGTACAGCGCGTCGTTAACCGACGGGCGCGCCGCGGATGCAACGGGATGCGCGGCGTCCGCTTGAAGATGGGCTGACATCGATCGTCTCCTCGATGGAGGCGAATACGGAGCCGACAGGACACGCAACGCCGGTCGCCGCCGGCCCGGATGCAGCGCCCGGCCGTGGTTCAGGCCCGCCGCGCGGGTTCGCCCTTCACGCCGAGCATCAGCGCCGCGCCGCTCAGCGCGAGCAGCGCGGCCAGCAGGTACACGGCGAGATCCATGCTGCCGGTGCGCGTGCGGATCAGCCCGATCACCCACGGGCTGACGATGCCGCTCGTGATCCCGATGCTGCTGATCAGCGCTATCCCGGCCGCGGCCGCATTTCCCGACAGATAGCGGGTCGGCACGGCCCAGAAGATCGGCAGCGCGGCGAAGATCAGCGTCGCCGCGATCGACAGGCACGCAAGCATCGCCGCGAAGCTGTGCAGGTGCAGCGTCAGCGCCGCGAGTGCGAGCCCGCCGCCGATCGTGCAGCATGCGAAGTGCTTGCGGCGCTCGCCGGTGCGGTCCGAGCGGCGCGCGATAAGGATCAGCCCCACCGCGCCGACCGCGTTCGGCACGACCGTGTAGAGGCTCACGGCCACGACGTCGGTCACGCCGAAGTCGCGGATCATCAGCGGCATCCAGAAATTGAGCGTCAGCGACGCGCAGGTCAGCGAGAAGTAGACGAACGCGAACAGGTAGACGCGCGGGTTCGCGAGCGCGGCCATCAGGCTGCGTGTGTCGTGCGCGCCGTGCGCACGGCCGTCGCCGCACAGCGCGGCGACGCGCGCCTTTTCGTCGGACGTGAGCCACGCGGCGTCCTGCGGCCGGTCGACGAGATAGGCAAACGCGAAGCACGCGAGCACGATCGCCGGCGCACCTTCGATCGCGAACATCCACTGCCAGCCGTAGAGCCCGAGCACGCCGCTCATGTCGCGCATGATCCAGCCCGACATCAGGCCGCCGAGCACGCCGGCCACCGCGACGCCCGCGAAGAACACCGAGATCGCCGCCGCGCGGCGGTTCGCGGGGAACCAGTAGGTCAGGTACAGAACGATGCCGGGAAAGAAACCGGCCTCGAACACGCCGAGCAGGAAGCGCAGCACGTAGAAATGCGACGGCTGCGACACGAACATCATCCCGGTCGACGCGATGCCCCACAGCAGCATGATCCGCGTGAACGTGCGGCGCGCGCCGAAGCGCGCGAGCAGCAAGTTGCTCGGCACCTCGCAGAACACGTAGCCGACGTAGAACACCGCGGCGCCGAGGCCGTACATCGCATCGCTGAAGCCGAGGTCGTGCTTCATCTGCAACTGCGCGAAGCCGATGTTGATACGGTCGAGGAACGATACGACGTAGCAGAGGAACAGGAACGGCACGATCCGCCATGCAATCTTGCGGAACAGCAGCGCGTCGCCGGCGTCCGACGCCGGTGTGGATTCATATGTGGAAGCCGACGCCGCAACACTCGCGTGCGCGATCGTCGCTTCGGCGGGAAGCGATCGGGGCATGTCTCTCTCCAAACGGGCCGCGCGATTCGAGCGCGCAGCAGTCTCCGAGGGCGTACGTGCGCCCTGCATTCTTGTGAGACCGGAAGCCGGCACCGTGAACCGCGGCCCTATGCCGCCGTCGTTCAGGCGCCTTCAGTAAAACGGCACGACGCCCGCCTGGACGCCGCGCCGCGGTGAGCCGCTCAGTCCTGCAGCGCGTCCCACATTTCCTTGTCGCGCTGCGCGGTCCAGATGCGCGGATGCGTGATGCCGCTCGCCTCGTCGAACGCGCGCGACACGTCGAACGGCAAACAGTGCTCGTAGATGAACACGTGGCCGAACTTCGGATCCATCGCTTCGCGCGTGAGCGCCATCGACGCCTTCAGGTCGAGCTTGCGCTCGACGGCCTTGCGGCCCTGCGCGAGCAGCGTCGTCACGAAGTCCTTCGTGTAGTCGAGGCCCTTGTCGACCTCGGCCGGATTCAGCAACGCGGGGCCGCGGCCGGGCACGAGCTTTTCCGCGCCGAGCGCGCGCAGCGCCTCGAGCGTGGCCGGCCATTGTTCGAGCTGCGCGTCGCCGCAATAGCAGGCCGCGTCGTATTCGACCAGGTCGCCGGAGAACAGCACCTTCTGCGACGGTAGCCAGACGATCGTGTCGCCCTTCGTGTGGCCCGAGCCGACGTGCATGATCTTCACTTCGAGCTTGCCGAGGAACAGCGTGATCTCGCGCTCGAACACGAGCGTCGGCCAGGTCAGGCCCGGCACCGTCTCGACGCCCGCGAACAGGCGCGGAAAGCGTTCGATCTCCGACTTCATGTCGGCCTCGCCGCGCTCGACGATCATCTCGTACGTGCCGCGGCTCGCGATCACGTGCTGCGCGCCTTCGTCGAAATACGCGGACGCGCCGAGCACGCGCACCGCGTGGTAATGCGACAGCACGACGTGCTTGATCGGCTTGTCGGTCACGCTGCGGATCTTCGCGATCAGGTCTTGCGCCATCGCGGGCGTCGCGGTCGTGTCGACGATCAGCACGCTGTCGTCGCCGATGATCACGCCCGAGTTCGGATCGCCTTCGGCGGTGTACGCGTACGCGTTCTCGGACAGCTGCGTCCAGGTGACTTTCTTCTCTTCCAGATCGGCTTGGGAGGCGAATGCTTTGGCCATGTTGCGTTCCGTGGCTGCGAGCCATGTGTTGAGGGGAGTGAACGGATCATCTGCCTGCGACGATTATTTGTCAATGACAAAGTCGCTTGCTATTGTCTAATGCGGGTAAACCTGTGGGCTGGCGCGTCAAATGGCGTCGGATACCATGCGGGGTTTCGTCAACGGAAGATTCATCGCGTGCAGAACCATGAAGTCAGCGCGGACGACGCGCCGCCCAAGGCGCAGCGCGGGATCCAGAGCGTCGAGGTCGGCGGCCGGCTGCTCGACGCGCTCGCGCGCCGGCGCAAGCCGCTCGGGCTGTCGGAGCTGGCGGCCGCGGCCGACCTGTCGACCGCGCAGGCGCACACCTATCTCGTCAGCCTGACGCGGCTCGCGCTCGTGAAACGCGACGCGCTCACGGGCAACTACGAGCCAGGGCCGCTGTCGCTGCGGCTCGGGCTGATGTCGATCGAACGCCAGCCCGCCTATCGCGCGGCGCTGCCGCACGCGGCGCGGCTCGCGGAAGCGGTCGGCCTGAGCGTCGCGCTGTCGGTGCCGGGCGTGCTCGGGCCCACGATCGTGCGCATCGAGCATGGCGGCTATCCGCTGCACGTGAACCTGCACGTCGGATCGGTGATGTCGCTTGACACGACGGCAACCGGCCGAGTGTTCCGCGCGTTCGGCGACCCCGCTCAACTCGACGCGATGGCGGCCAGCCAGGCCGGCGCCGGCGACACGCTCGCCGGCGCGGAAGGCGTCCAGCCCACGTCCGACGCCGGCGCGTGGCAGGCCGAACTCGACGCGATCCGCGCGCGCGGGATCGAGCGCGGCGTGGACCGGCCGAGCCCCGGCGTCAGCGCGATGTGCGTGCCGGTGCTGGACGCGGACGGACGCCTGCAACTCGCGTTGACGGTGATCGGCTCGACCGGATCGATCGATGTCGGATGGGACGGCCCGATCGCGACGGCGCTGCGCGACGCGGCACGGCAAGCCACTGCGTCGCTCGGCGCGGGACGCGATGCGCGGCCGATCGCGCCGGGCATGCTCCCGGCCACGCAGCGCATGCCGCCCGCGCTCGCCGACGATACGAAAGCGCAACGCGGCATCAACGCGCTCGACAGCACGGGCGAGCTGCTGCTGGCGCTCGTCTCGGCGGGTCGTGCACTGCCGCTGCGCGACCTCGCGGCGGCGGCCGGCATGCCGGCCGCGAAGGCATTTCCGCATCTGGTGAGCCTGCAGAAGATCGGCCTGCTGAGCCGCGACGACGCCGGCTGCTTCGGCGGCGGGCCGCTCGCCCAGGCGCTCGGCCTGATCGCGATGCAGCGCGTGTCGCCGACGCGCGATGCGGAAGCCGAGATCGTCGCGCTGGCGGCCGCGACCGACATGAGCGTGGCTGCCGCGACGCTCGGGCCGCTCGGGCCGACCGTGATCCGCCTCGAGGAATCCGCCCGGCCGCAGCACGTGAGCCTGCAGGTCGGCACGGTGATGTCGCTCGTGAATACCGCGATAGGGCGGATCTTCGCGGCCGGCATGTCCGACGACGTGCTGGCCGGCCTGCTGACCGACGAGCCGGTGCGCCTCGCCGGCCGCGCGACGCAGATCGACGACGCATTCCGCGCGCGGCTCGCGACGATCCGCGCGGACGAGCTCGATTTCGCGTTCGATGCACCGGTGCCGGGCATCGGGACGATCGCCGCGCCCGTGTTCGATCACACCGGCAGCATCCGGCTCGTGATCGCGATCATCGGTTCGTCGCGCGGCTTCCCGCGCGGGCCGGAGAGCGAACTCGCGCATGCGCTGCTCGCCGCGACGCGCCGCCTGTCGTGGCGCTTCGGATGGATCGGCGGGTAAGCGCCGCTCGGCTGCCGCCCCCTTTCTCCCCGCCTGACATCCCTTTCCGTCCGTCAATGCGCGGCCGTGCTCGCCACGGCCTCGTTACGCCTGTCCGCCACGCGGAAGCAGGCGCAATTCATGTTGCGCAGCAGCAACAGAAACTGTCAGTAATTCTCATATAACGAAATCGCATTTCACAACGCGGCGATACTTCTCTATCATTAGGGTTATCCCTAACTCGCCACCTACATGGGGCTTCGTCATGCAAACGTCTAATGTCTCCGATCGTTCCACCCAATCCGCTGGCTGGCTCGCACGTGTTGGCGAGCTGCTTGCAGAAGCATGGGCACTGCACCTCGAGAACTGCGAAGTCATCGCTGAAGCGCACGCACGCCTGCCGCGCTGAGCGCAGCGTCACGCCGCCGGCCGGTGGCACGCCATCCGTCCGACCCGCCTGCCGGGAAGCGCACCGCAAGGCCACCGCGCCCGGCATCGGCGTGACGGATGAAGGCCGCAAAGGCCCGCGGAAGATTCATCCGTTTTACCGCCCCGCAGGCATTTCCCGCCTGTTTCCGGCTCCGGGCCGCGCCCACTCGACGCGACAGCCCGATTACCACTCTGCTTCGGCACAACCGCGCATCTCGTCGTCACGACGATCCGCGGCCCATCTCCCCTGTCGTCACACCTGAATCGACGGCACGTCTTTCATGCACCGCAGCGCGAACATCGAGCGGCTATGGCGGATGCTCGAAATCCGGTACAGCTTCTCGCGCAGGAAGCGCTCATAGCCGGCCGTGCCGTCCACCGCGACCTTGATCCAGTAGTCGTATTCGCCCGACACGAGGTAGGCCTCGAGCACTTCGGGCAGCGCCGCGAGTTCGGCGCCGAAACGCGCGAGTGCGTCGTCCTCGTGGCGATCGAGCGTGACTTCGAGGATCACGATGTCCGCGTAGCCGAGCATGCGCTGGTTGACCAGCGCGACGTAGCCGTCGATGTAACCGTCGAGCTCGAGCTGCCGCGTGCGGTTCCAGCATGCGGTGGTCGACATGCCGATCTGTTCGGCCAGTTCGGCGTTCGACAGACGCGCGTTCTTTTGCAGTGCACCGAGGATCTTGCGGTCCTGGTTGTCGAGGGTTTTCGGCGTGCGTTCGCGGGTAGCCATGACGTAAAGAATTTTCTACTGTAAATCGGCATTCTATCTGAACAGTATTCCGGTTTCGGGCGTGCTTTACTGGAAAACAGGAAGCCTTTTAACCGGCTCGCTTGATACATTTTCTCCATGCCTGTTGTCCGGCACGCTCCCCGCGACAACCCCGTCGCACCGGGACGCACGACCGCAATCACGAGTTGCGGCGCCGGACACGCAGGCATGCAATGTCCCGCCTCCCGCGCGCCTATCCGGCTGCACGGGCCGGCGCCCGATCCTTCGTTTTCCGCACCTCCCGTCATGTCGTTCAGGCTCTATCTGTCGTTCCTCGCTGCGTCCGCCGTCCTCATCTACGCCCCCGGCCCCGTCAACCTCCTCACGATGAACCAGGCATTGCGCACCGGCTGGCGCCGCGCGCTGCCGTGCGTATGGGGCGGCACGCTCGCCGTGCTGCTGCAGCTCGCGCTGACCGCGCTGTGCCTGAATTCGCTGGTCCATCTCGACGAGCACGCGCTGAACGTGCTGCGCTGGGCCGGCGCCGCCTACCTCGTGTGGCTCGGCGGCAAGCAATGGCTAGGCCGCGCGCAACTCACCGCGCCCGCCGCGTCGACCCAGCCCGGCTGCGCCGCACCCGACGACACCGACAGCGGACGCGCACTGTTCTGGCGCGGCCTCGCCACCTCCGGCCTGAACCCGAAGACGCTGCTGTTCTTTCCGTCGTTCTTTCCGCAGTTCATCGTTCCGAGCGCAGACTGGAGCCTGAACGCGCAGTTCCTGCTGCTCGCGACGTCCTTCGCGCTGCTGTTCGCCGGCGGCATTGCGTCGATGGCGCTCTTCTCCCACCGGCTGAGCCATGCGCTGCGGCGCCCGGCGCGGATGCGCGCGATGAACCGGGTGACGGGCGGGCTGCTGGTCGGCATGGGCGCGATCATGGTCGGCTGGAACTGAGACCGCGCGGCCGCACGCGCAGGTGCCGGGTCACCCGCGCGCCCCGCGAAAAAGCAGCCGATCGCCGAATGCTTTAGGGTAGCGGCTGGTTCGTTGGACATGCCCGGCTCGACCGGGTGATTGCATGAAGCACGTCACTACCCGCCTGCGGCGGCTGTTCGCGCCGATCGGCCTGCACTGGTATCTCGCTCTCCTCCTCGCGCTCGATGCACTGATGGTGCTGCGCCCCGTCGTCGCCCATGCGAAGCTCGGCGTGCATCGTGCGTGGCTCACCGACGCGCTGAATCTCGTCGATAACGCGGGCCTCGTCGTGCTGCCGCAGGTCGTCGTCGCGGCCGGCCTCGCGACGATGGCCATCGGCATCGTGCTGCGTGCGCGCGTCGCGTGGGTGCTGTCGATCCTGCTGCTGGTCGCGGCCGCCGCGATCAGCATCCTCGGCGGCTACCGCAGCAACGCGGTGTTCATGTACACGGCCGTGCTGGCCGTCACGCTGATCTACTACTGGCGCCATTTCGACCGCGCGAGCGTCGCCGCGAGCAGCCTGTTCGCGCTGCTCAGCATCGTGTCGCTGTTGATCTACGCGACCTTCGGCGTGCTGTATCTCGGCGACGAATTCACGCCGCCGGTCCACGACCTCGCCACGGCCGTCTACTTCTCGATCGTGTCGATGTCGACGGTCGGCTACGGCGACATCGTGCCGCACGCGCCCACCGCGCGCCTCTTCACCGCATCGGTGATCGTGCTCGGCATCACGGTGTTCGCGACGTCGATCAGCGCGGTCGTCGGGCCGGTGATCGGCGGCAACCTGAAACGGATCGTCAAGGGAGGCATTTCGAACGTGATCCGCAAGCATCATTTCCTGATCGTCGGCGCGACGCCCGTCGCGCATGCAGTGCACGAGGGACTGCGCAAGCGCGGCTACGCCGTGACCGTCATCGTGCCGGCCGGCGTCGAGCACAACTATGCGGGCGGAACCGACCTGATCGTCGGCGACGCCACCGACCACGCGGTGCTGGAAAGCGCCGGCGCGGCAACGGCCCGCGCGGTGCTCGCGCTGCGTTCCGACGATGCCGAGAATGCGTTCATCATCCTCGCGATCCGCGAGATCGCGTCGACGGTGCGTACCGTCGCGCTCGTGAACCAGCAACGCAACCTCGAGCGGCTGCGCCTGCTGAAGCCGGACATGGTGTTCTCGCCGCAGCAGCTCGCGGGCGAACTGCTCGCCAGCACGCTCAACGACGAACCGGTCGACAAGTCGGTGATCTCGCACCTGCTGTTCGGCACCGACGCCGCCGCGTGACCGGTGCCGGCCGACGCGCGGCCGGTACAATCGCGCGATGTCCGAATTGCTCACTTACGGCGGCCTGTTCGCCGTGTCGATGGTCGCCGCGACCCTGCTGCCGCTCCAGTCCGAAGCCGTGCTCGCCGGCCTGCTGCTCGCCGGACGCGAGCCCGTATGGGCGCTGTTGCTGGTCGCGAGCGTCGGCAACGTCGCGGGCTCGGTGGTCAACTGGGCGCTCGGCCGCGGCATCGAGCACTTCCGCGACCGCCGCTGGTTCCCGGTCAAGCCGGCCGCGCTCGCGCGCGCCGAGCGCTGGTATGCGCGTTACGGCCGCTGGTCGCTGCTGCTGAGCTGGGCGCCGGTGGTCGGCGATCCGCTGACGATGGTCGCCGGCGTGCTCCGCGAGCCGCTGCCGACCTTCCTCGCGATCGTCACGATCGCGAAGGTCGGGCGGTATCTGGCCGTCGCGTGGCTCGTGATGCACTGACGCTGCCCGCCTACGTCGGGCGAACCTGCTCGCCCCCTCCGGCTTCGCACCGCTAAAGAATTCACCGAAGCTGCCGTATTCCTTACGGTATGCGGTGGCGCGTGCGTTCCGCCTCTCTCCCTCTCGACTCAGGATTCCTATGAGATTGATCCAATTGGGCCGGGCGAGCGTCGGCGCGCGCCTGGCCGCGCTGGCGTGCGTGCTCGTCGCGCTGCTGTTTACCGCCTTCGCATGGGCACTCGCCCACTTCGCCGGCCAGCAACTCGCCGACGAGGCCCATGCGCGCATCGCGGACAAGGAGCAGTCGATCCGTGCGATGGTCGAAATGTTCGACAAGGCGCTGTCCGCCGAAGCCACCCGCGCGATGGCGCTGTTCGCCAGTTTCCTGCCGGCCGATTTCGCGCTCGACCCGGCCCGCACCGTCGACATCGGCGGCGTCGCCGCGCCGACACTGTCCGCGGGCGGCCAGCCGCTCGACCTCGATTACGCGATCCCCGACCAGTTCCTGAAGAAAAGCGGCGCGATCGCGACGATCTTCGCGCGCGACGGCGACGATTTCGTCCGCATCACGACGTCGCTGAAGAAGCAGGACGGCTCGCGCGCGGTCGGCACGCGCCTCGATCGCGCGGGCCCCGCCTACGCGCCGCTCGTCGCCGGACGCAGCTATACGGGCCTCGCGAAACTGTTCGGCCGGCCGTACATCACGCAGTACAAGCCCGTCACCGACGCGACGGGTCGCGTGATCGGCGCGCTGTTCGTCGGCCTCGACGTCGGTGCCGAGCTGCAAGTCGTGCAGGACGGCATCCGGGCGTTGAAGATCGGAGAAAACGGCTATTACTTCGTGCTCGATGCGTCGCCGGGTACATCGCGCGGCACCTTCGTCGTCCATCCCGACGCGGCCGGCCAGCGCGCGGACGACGCGCGCGCGCCATACACGCAGATGCTCGCCGCCGGCCAGGGCCGGCTCGCTTACACGTCGGCCGATCCGGCCGCGCACGACGCCGCGCCCACCGCCAAATTCGTGTCGTTCACGACGATTCCGCAATGGCAGTGGCTGGTCGGCGGCATCGCGCTCGACGACGAACTGCTGGCGGGCATGCGCACCGTCCGCAACCGTTTCCTGATGATCGCGGCCGTGCTCGTCGCGGCGTTCGCGGCGTTGTTCCTCGTCGTCGTGCGACGCGTGGTGAGCCGACCGCTCGATGCGGCGGCGCGTGCATCGGAACGCTTCGCGGCCGGCGACCTCAGCATCCGCATCCGCGACGGCGCCGCCGCGCGCGGCGCGGCGGGCAACGACGAGATCGGCCGGCTCGTGCAGGCGGTCGACGGAATCGGCGACGGCCTCGCGCGGATCGTCGCACAGGTGCGCAGCAGCTCGTCCGACATCGCGCGCGGCACGGTCGGCATCGCGGCCGGCAGCGGCGACATCGCGGCGCGGATCGCGACGCAGGCGAGCAGCGTCGAACAGACGGCAGCCAGCATGGAGCAGATCACGGCCGCCGTGCAGCAGAATGCGGAACACGCGGCGCAGGCGAACGCGCTGGTCGCCGGCGCATCGGCCGCCGCGACCGACGGCGACACGGCGGTGCAACGCGTGGCCGCGACGATGGACGACATCGGCCGTGCGACGCGCCGGATCGCCGACATCACCGGCACGATCGAAGGCATCGCGTTCCAGACCAATATCCTGGCGCTGAACGCTGCCGTCGAGGCCGCGCGCGCGGGCGAGCATGGCAAGGGCTTCGCGGTGGTCGCGGCCGAAGTGCGCACACTCGCGCAGCGCAGCGCGGCCGCGGTCAAGGAAATCGACGCGCTGAGCGCCGAATCGTCGACGACCGTCGAACAGGGCTATCGGATCGCGGACGCCGCGCGCGGCACGATGCGCGACATCGTCCAGCGCGTCGATCAGGTCAGCACGCTGATCCGCGAGATCAGCGCCGCGTCGCGCGAGCAGTCGACCGGCATCGAGCAGGTGAATCAGGCCATCACGCAGATCGGCGAGGCGACGCAGCAGAACGCGACGCTGATCTCGGATGCCGAACGCGCGGCCGTCGCGTTGCGCGACCAGGCCGCGCAACTGTCGGAAGCCGTCAGCGTGTTCCGGCTGGCCCGCGACGCGTGACGCACGGCGAACGGCCGGGCAACTGCCCGGTCGCGTCGATTACTTCTTGTCCCCGGCCAGGTCGATCGCCTTGTCCGACCCGACCGCGTTGCGCAGCTGGAATTTCTGGATCTTGCCGGTCGACGTCTTCGGCAACTCACCGAAGCGCACGACTTTCGGCACCTTGAAACCCGCGAGCAGCTGCCGGCAGTGCGCGACGATCTCCTCCTCGGTCGCGCTCATGCCGTGGCGCAGTTCGACGAACGCGCACGGCACCTCGCCCCATTTCGGGTCAGGCATCGCGACCACCGCCGCGACCTCGACGGCCGGATGCCGGTACAGCGCGTCCTCGACCTCGATGCTCGAGATGTTCTCGCCGCCGGAAATGATGATGTCCTTGCGGCGATCCTTGATGCGGATATAGCCGTCCGGCGTCAGCACGCCGAGATCGCCCGTATGGAACCAGCCACCGTGGAATGCCTCGTCCGTCGCGTGCGGGTTCTTCAGGTAACCCTTCATGCAGATGTTGCCGCGGAACATGATCTCGCCGAGCGTCTCGCCGTCGGCCGGCACCGGCGCCATCGTGTCCGGGTCGAGCACCGTCGCGCCCGCTTCCAGGTGATAGCGCACGCCCTGCCGCGCATTGAGCCGCGCGCGCTCGTCGTCGGGCAGCTCGTCCCAGTGCGCCTGCTTCGCGCACACGGTCGCCGGGCCGTAGACCTCGGTCAATCCATACACGTGCAGCAGGTCGAAGCCGATCTCCTTCATCTTCGCGATCACGGCCGGCGCGGGCGCGGCACCGGCGACCATCGCGTGCACCGTGTGATCGATGCCCGCGCGGAACTCGGCCGGTGCATTCGCCATCGCGCTCTGCACGATCGGCGCGCCGCAGTAATGCGTGATGCGTTCGCGGCGGATCAGGTCGAACACCGTCTTCGCGTCGAACTTGCGCAGGCAGACGTTCACGCCCGCGCGCGCCGCGACCGCCCACGGGAAGCACCAGCCGTTGCAATGGAACATCGGCAGCGTCCAGAGATACACCGCGTGCTTCGGCATGTCCCATTCGAGGATGTTACTGATCGCCGCGAGATACGCGCCGCGATGGTGATAGACGACGCCCTTCGGGTCGCCGGTCGTGCCGGACGTGTAGTTCAGCGCGATCGCTTCCCACTCGTCGGCGGGGGACGTCCATGCGTAGTCCGGGTCGCCTCCCGCGACGAACGCTTCGTAGTCGGTCGCGCCCGCGAAGCGCGCGGGGTCGGCCGGCATCGCGTCGGCGACGCTGACGATCTTCAGGCCCGGCACTTCGAGCGCCGCGCGATGCGCGAGCTCCGCGTATTCGGTGTCGACGATCAGCACCTTCGCTTCGCCGTGACGCAGCATGAACAGCACCGACGAAATGTCGAGCCGCGTGTTGATCGTGTTCAGCACGGCGCCGGCCATCGGTACGCCGAAGTGGGCCTCGACCATCGCCGGGATGTTCGGCAGCAGCGCCGCGACCGTCTCGCCGCGCGCGACGCCGGCCCGCGCGAGCGCGCTCGCGAGCTGCTTCGCGCGCTTGTAGGTCTCGCCCCACGTGCGCCGCACGTCGCCGTGCACGATCGCGAGGCGCTCGCCGTAGACTTCGGCCGCGCGGACCAGAAAGTCGATCGGCGTGAGCGGCACGTAGTTGGCCTCGCGGCGGCCGAGTCCGGCCTCGAACATCTGCGTCATGATCCTGTCTCCCGTTTTCTGCCGGCCGGCGTGCATGCACCCCGATCGGTTTTGATGTGGTTCAATTGCCGATAGCCTAACGGGCGCTATTGTGAGCCGTCTGTCATCGAAACGACAGAGTGCCCGATGAACGCTGCGCGTTATCCCTATCCTCGCAAACCCGCACCCATGCACGATCACTCCGTTGCGCCGCCCGACGCGGCCGCTCCGCCGGAACACTCACCGGCCGACCCGCCGGCCGACGCGCCGCTCGAACCGGGGCCGTTGCCCGCCCTGTCCGCGCTGTTCGGCCAGTGCGCGTGGTTCCGCACGCTGGCGCCGGAACACCAGGCGCTGGTGCTCGCGCAGTCCCATGCGGAACGGCACGAAGCCGGCGACGTGATCGCGCAGCGGCTCGCGCCGTCCGAATACTGGATCGGCGTGCATCGCGGACTGCTCAAGCTGGCGATCTTCAACGCGTCGGGGCGCGGCTGCACGTTTTCCGGCGTGCCGTCGGGCGGCTGGTTCGGAGAAGGCAGCGTGATCAAGCGCGAGCTGCGCAAGTACGAAGTCGTCGCCGTCCAGCGCTCGATCGTGCTGTTCGTCCCGGTCGACACGTTCCATGCGCTGCTCGACACCAGCCTGCCGTTCACGCGCTTCGTGATCCATCAATTGAACAACCGGATGGGCGAGTTCATCGCGTCGATCCAGAACAGCCGGCTGCTCGACGTCGACGCGCGCGTCGCGCAGGCGCTCGCGCAGTTGTTCAACCCTGCGCTGTACCCGGACACCGGTCCGTCCCTCGCGATCTCGCAGGAGGAACTGGGGATGCTCGTCGGCGTGTCGCGGCAGCGGATCAACCAGGCGTTGCAGCAGCTCGAGAAACTCGGGGTGCTGCGGCTCGCGTACAACCAGATCGAGGTCGTCGATCTGGCCGCGCTGGCGCGGGTCGGGATGGAACAGATCTGAGCGACGCCGGATGAGTGGAACCGTCGTCGATGCGGCATCCGCATACGGGACGGCGGCGGTTTCCGGGTGCCTGCGCCCGCGCGCCTTTCATCCGATGAATCGGCCTTTCGTTGCCCCGCCCCAACCTGACAATTCCGCCAGTTTCGCGCCAGTGACCCGTTCCGCCCCGACGCCTATCATTCGGGTTCCCTTCACCGACGCCTGATCACCGCCTGTCCCGCTGCCTCCATGTGGATCGTCAGTCTCGCGCTCAGGCGCCCCTACACGTTCATCGTGATGGCCATCATGATCGTGCTGGCCACCCCGCTTGCGCTGATGCGCACGCCTGTCGACGTCCTGCCGGCGGTCAACATTCCCGTCATCAGCGTGATCTGGAGTTACAACGGCTTCTCCGCGAAGGAGATGACCAACCGGATCACGGCCGTCCATGAACGGATCCTGACGACGACCGTCAACAACATCCAGCACATCGAGTCGACCTCGCTGCCCGGCATCGCGGTCGTGAAGGTGTTCCTGCAGCCCGGCGCGAACGTGCAGACGGCGATCGCGCAGACGGTCTCGTCCGCGCAGGCGATCGTGCGGCAGATGCCGCAGGGCGCGACGCCGCCGCTCGTGATCACCTATTCCGCGTCGAGCATCCCGGTGATCCAGCTCGGGTTATCCAGCAAGACGCTCAGCGAACAGTCGCTCGCCGACATCGCGCTCAACTTCCTGCGCCCGCAACTGATCACGATCCCGGGCGCCCAGATCCCGTTTCCGTACGGCGGCCGCACGCGCGTGGTCGCGATCGACCTCGACCCGCAGGCGCTGCTCGCGAAGGGCCTCACGCCCGCCGACATCGTCAACGCGGTCAACGCGCAGAACCTCGTGCTGCCGACCGGCACCGCGAAGATGGGCCAGACCGAATACCGGATCGACACGAACGCGTCGGCCGACACGGTCGCCGACATCAACGGCCTGCCGGTGCAAACCGTCAACGGCGCGACGACCTACCTGCGCGAAGTCGCGTCGGTGCGCGACGGCTTCGCGCCGCAGACCAACGTCGTGCGCCAGAACGGCCAGCGTGGCGTGCTGATGTCGATCCTGAAGACCGGCGACGCGTCGACGCTGAAGGTCGTGTCGGACCTGAAGGCGTTGCTGCCGAAGGTGATTCCGACGCTGCCCGAAGGGCTCACGATCACGCCGCTGTTCGACCAGTCGGTGTTCGTCAACGCCGCCGTGCAGGGTGTGATCCGCGAGGCGCTGATCGCGGCCGTGCTGACCGCGATGATGATCCTGCTGTTCCTCGGCAACTGGCGCAGCACGCTGATCATCGCGATCTCGATTCCGCTGTCGATCTTCACGTCGCTGATCGCGCTCTCCGCGCTCGGCGAGACCATCAACATCATGACGCTCGGCGGGCTCGCGCTCGCGGTGGGGATCCTGGTCGACGACGCGACCGTCACGATCGAGAACATCGAGCGGCACCTGCATCTCGGCACGCGCCGGGCCGACCCTGGCGAGCCGGGCAGCCCCCTCGGGGGGCCGCGACCGGAGGGCGCGCCGGGGTCCTCGTCGAGCACCAACCTGCACGATGCGATTCTCGAAGGCGCGGGCGAGATCGCAGTGCCCGCGTTCGTATCGACGCTGTGCATCTGCATCGTATTCGTGCCGATGTTCTTCCTGACGGGCGTCGCGCGCTTCCTGTTCGTGCCGCTCGCCGAAGCCGTGGTGTTCGCGATGCTCGCGTCCTACGTGCTGTCGCGCACGCTCGTGCCGACGCTCGCGATGCTGCTGTTCCGCCCGCAGCAGGCCACCACCGGCCCCGACCACTCGACGTCGCGTTTCGCGCGCCTCCATCACGCGTTCAACGCCGCGTTCGAGCGGCTGCGCGCGTGGTACATCGTGCTGCTCAGCATCCTGCTGGTGCGCCGCCGCTTCTACGCGACGTGCTTCCTCGGCTTCTGCTTGCTGTCGACCGGCCTCGTGTTCGTGCTCGGCCGCGACTTCTTCCCGAACGCCGATTCCGGCAACATCCGGCTGCACATGCGCGCACCGACCGGCTACCGGATCGAGGAAACCGCGCGCCTCGCCGACCAGGTCGAGCGCGTGATCCGCGAAGCCGTGCCACCCGACGAACTCGGCGCGATCGTCGACAACCTCGGGCTGCCGGTGAGCGGCATCAACCTGTCGTACAGCAACAGCGGCACGATCGGCACGCTCGACGGCGAACTGATGATCGCGCTGAAGCCCGGCCATCGCTCGACCCAGCACTACGTGCAGACGCTGCGCACGCTGCTGCCGCAGCGCTTCCCCGGCGTCGAGTTCTTCTTCCAGCCGTCGGACATCATCACGCAGATCCTCAACTTCGGCCAGCCGGCCGCGATCGACGTGCAGGTGCTCGGCAACGATCTCGCGAGTAACATGGCTATCGCGAGCAGCCTGATGAAAAAGATCAGGCAAATCCCCGGCGCCGTCGACGTGCACGTGCTGCAGCGCAACGACGAACCGACCCTGGTGGCCGACATGGACCGTACGCGCATGCAGCAGCTCAGCCTCTCCGCGCAAAACGTCGCGCAGAACATGCTGATCTCGCTGTCCGGCAGTTCCCAGACGACCCCGTCGTTCTGGATCAACCCGCGCACCGGCGTCCAGTACCCGCTGCAGATCCAGACCCCGCAATACGACATCGCGTCGATCGACGACCTGCTCGGCACGCCGATTTCCGCGAGCGGGCGCACGGGCATGCCGCTGCAGCTGCTCGGCAACCTCGTGCAGATCCACCCCGTTTCGAACCCGGCCGTGATCACGCATTACAACATCCGCCCGGCGATCGACCTGTACGTGAGCGTCGAGGGCCGCGACCTCGGCTCGGTCGCGGGCGCGATCGACCGGATCGTGTCCGACGCGCGCGCGACGCTGCCGCGCGGCACCGACCTCACGGTGCGCGGCCAGGTCGAGACGATGCGCACGTCGTACATCGGTCTCGGCGCGGGCGTCGCGATGGCGATCGTGCTCGTCTACCTGCTGATCGTCGTGAATTTCCAGTCGTGGCTCGATCCGCTGATCATCATCAGCGCGATGCCTGCCGCGCTCGCCGGCATCGCGTGGATGCTGTTCATCACCGGCACGCACCTGAGCGTGCCCGCGCTGACGGGCGCGATCATGACGGTGGGCGTCGCGACCGCGAACAGCATCCTGGTCGTGTCGTTCGCGCGCCAACGCCTCGCCGCCGGCGCGCCGCCGCTCACGGCCGCGCTCGAGGCCGGCGCGACGCGGATCCGCCCGGTGCTGATGACGGCGCTCGCGATGATCATCGGGATGGTGCCGATGGCGCTCGGTCTCGGCGAGGGCGCCGAGCAGAACGCGCCGCTCGGCCGCGCGGTGATCGGCGGCCTGCTGTTCGCCACCGTTTCGACGCTGCTGTTCGTGCCGCTCGTGTTCGGCGGCGTGCATTCGCGGCTGGCCCGCCGGCGCGTGCGCCAGGCCGGACGCTGACTTTCGCCCCTAGCCTCTAGACCCGGTCAATTCATGGAAGAGAAACATCACAGCTCCGTCGGCATCCAGGTGGACGAACACGGCATGCACCTGCCGACGCGCACGTCGGTGTCGCGGCGCGGGCGGATCGTGCTGATCGTGGTCGGCGTGCTGCTGGCCGCGGGCGCCGCGCGCACGATCGTCGTCAACGTGCTGAACCGCAACCGGCTCGACGCAGTGGCCGAGCAGAACACGCGCCAGTACGTGAACGTCGTGCATCCGGTCGATGCGGCCACCGGCGGCAAGCTCACGCTGCCCGGCACGCTGCGCGGCTTCGTCGAGGCGCCGATCTATGCGCGCGCGAGCGGCTACGTGCTGCGCTGGCAGGCCGACATCGGCGCGCACGTGAAGCAGGGGCAACTGCTCGCCGAGCTCGACACGCCCGAGCTCAACCAGGAACTCGCGCAGGCCACCGCCCAGCGTCAGCAGGCGCAGGCGGCGCTCGCACTCGCGAAGACGTCGTTCGACCGCGCGCAGCAACTGCGCCAGCGCGATGCGGTGTCGCAGCAGGAACTCGACGACCGGCAAGGCGCGTTCAACCAGGGCAGCGCGAACCTCGCGGCGGCCGATGCGAACATGCGCCGGCTCACCGAACTGAAGGGCTTCCAGCGCATCGTCGCGCCGATCGACGGGATCGTCACGCAGCGCAACGTCGACGTCGGCGACCTCGTCAATTCCGGCAACGCGGGCCGCTCGCTGTTCACGGTCGTGCAGGCCGACCGGCTGCGCCTGTATGTGCAGGTGCCGCAGGCGTATGCGCAGCAAATCAAGGTCGGCCAGCACGTCAGCGTCGCGCAGGCCGAGCTGCCTGGCCAGACCTTCGACGGCACGATCACGCGCACGTCCCAGGCAATCGACGTCGCGACACGCTCGCTGCAGATCGAGATCACGCTGCCGAACCCGGACGGACGGCTGCTGCCCGGCGCATACGTGCAGGCGACGCTGCCGATGACGCCGGTCGGTCGCCTGCAGATTCCGGCCAACACGCTGCTGTTCCGCGCCGAAGGGCCGACCGTCGCGACCGTCGACGCGAACGGCCAGGTGCGCCTGAAGGCGGTGGCGATCGCGCGCACGATCGGGCAGACGCTCGAAGTGGACGGCCCGCTCACGCCGAATGACCGCCTCGTCGCGAACCCGAGCGATGCACTCGCGAACGGCGACGCCGTCATCGTGCAGGCGCCGCCGGTCGTGAAGCCGGCGTCCGCCGCCGCGGGAGCGAAGTCGTGAGCGCGATGCGCGCCCGCCTGCGCCCCGCCGCGCTCCTGGCCGCCGTCGCGGTCGCGGCCCTTGCCGGCTGCACGGTCGGCCCCGACTACCGGCGCCCCGCCGTCGAGACGCCGGTCGCCTGGCGGCTCGACCCGGCAGACGCGTACTGGCACCCGGCCGCGCCGGCCCGTGCGCCGCTCGATCCGGCCTGGTGGACCGCCTTCGGCGACGCGCAGCTGGACGCGCTCGAAGCCGACGCGTTGCGCAACAACCAGAACCTGAAGGCCGTCGCCGCACGCTACGACCAGGCAAAGGCGACGCTCGCGTCGGTCGCGTCCGCGCAGTATCCGGCCGTCGGCCTGAACGCGAGCGGCCAGCGCTTCAAGATCTCCGCCGACCGGCCGCAGACCAACTACGCGACGCGGAGCACGTCGACCGTCCAGAACGACATCCAGGTCGGTGCAAGCGCCAGCTATGAACTCGACCTGTTCGGCCGCGTGCGGCGCAGCGTCGAATCCGCGCAGGCCAGCTCCGAGCAGGCGCGCGACGATTTCGCGAACGCGCGCCTCGTGCTGACCGCCGATCTCGCGTCGAGCTACTTCGCGCTGCGCGAGCTCGACACCGAGATCGACGTCGTCACGCGCTCGATCGAGCTGCAGCAGAAGGCGCTCGACTACGTGAGCACGCGCCACGACCTCGGCGCGGTGTCCGGCCTCGATCTGCTGCAGCAACGCGCGCAGCTCGACGCGACGCGCACGCAGGCACAGCTGCTGATCCAGCAGCGCGCGCAGGTCGAAACCGCGATCGCGACGCTGGTCGGCACGCCGGCCCCCGAATTCTCGCTGCCGCCGCGCGTGGTGGCGATCAACGCACCCGCGCTGCCGACCGGGATGCCCAGCGACCTGCTGCAGCGGCGCCCCGACGTCGCGTCGGCCGAACGCGCGATGGCGGCCGCGAACGCGCAGATCGGCGTCGCGCGCGCCGCGTATTTCCCGCGCATCACGCTGTCGCCGGACATCGGCTGGGATGCAACGCGCTTCGCGGGCCTGTTCACGGTGCCGGCGCTGCTGTGGTCGGTCGGCGCGTCGGTCAGCCAGCCGCTGTTCGAAGGCGGCAAGCTGAAGGCCGGCGTCGATTTCGCGCAGGCCGGCTATGCCGCCGCGCAGGCCAGCTACCGGCAGACCGTGCTCACCGCGTTCCAGGAAGTGCAAAATGCGGTGACGGGCCTGGCGGTGCTGGCCGAAGCCGCGCAGCAGGCGTCAGCGGCCGTCGACGACGCGCGCAAGCTCGTGTCGCTCGCGCAGGATCGCTATGCGGGCGGCCTCACGCCGTTCATCGACGTGCTGACCGCCCAGCAGCAGTTGCTGTCGAGCGAGCGCCAGGCCGTGCAGATCCAGGGCCAGCGCGCGGCGCTCGTCGTGTTTCTCGCGAAGGCGCTCGGCGGCGGCTGGGACGGCGGCGCGACCGGCGGCGCCACGCCGACCGACGTCGCGACGGCAAACCTCCCGCGCGCCGCGAGCGTCGGCCCCTAACCCGGTTACAAGGACAAACCCATGAAAGTCCTGATCGTCGAAGACGAACCGAAAGTCGTCGAATACCTGAAGAGCGGCCTGACCGAGGAAGGCTGGGTCGTCGACACCGCGCTCGATGGCGAGGACGGCGCGTGGAAGGCCGTCGAATTCGAATACGACGTGGTCGTGCTCGACGTGATGCTGCCGAAGCTCGACGGCTTCGGCGTGCTGCGCGCGTTGCGCGCGCAGAAGCAGACGCCCGTGATCATGCTGACCGCGCGCGACCGCGTCGACGATCGCGTGCGCGGGCTGCGCGGCGGCGCCGACGACTACCTGACCAAGCCCTTCTCGTTCCTCGAGCTGATCGAGCGGCTGCGCGCGCTGACGCGCCGCGCGCGCGTGCAGGAATCGACGCTGATCTCGATCGGCGACCTGCGCGTCGACCTGATCGGCCGGCGCGCGTCCCGCGACGGCACGCGCCTCGACCTGACCGCGCAGGAATTCCAGCTGCTCGGCGTGCTCGCGCGGCGTAGCGGCGAGGTGCTGTCGAAGACGACGATCGCCGAACTCGTATGGGACGTGAACTTCGACAGCAACGCGAACGTCGTCGAGACTGCGATCAAGCGCCTGCGCGCGAAGCTCGACGGCCCGTTCGCGGAGAAGCTGCTGCACACGATCCGCGGCATGGGCTACGTGCTCGAGGCGCGCGAGGACGCCGACAACGAGAGGCACGCATGAAACGCTCGATCACCCTGCGTCTGTCGGCGATGTTCGGCATCGTGTCGCTGCTCGTGTTCACGCTGGTCGGCTGCGGGCTGTTCGTGATGATGGAGCGCCAGCTGTTTGCCGAACTGCGCGCGACGATCGACACGCGCGCGAAGGTCGCGCAGATGATCGTGTCACACGCGACCACGGCCGCGCGCGGCCGCCTGATGCAGGAAAAGCTCGCCGACCTCGAGCCGCCCGACGGGTCGACGCGTTACCAGGTCGACAGCCCCGACGCCGCCTTCCGCTTCGGTCATCCGGTCGACGGCATGCCGGTCGGCAAGCCGTTCGGTGCGTTCCAGCAGTACGCGCTCAACCACAGCAGCTACGACGTGATGACGAAGACCGTCCCGATCGCGGGCAGCGGCGAGCGCCCCGATCTGAAGCTGATCGTCGCGTCGTCGTGCGAGCGTACGCAGCGGATGCTGCGCCGTTTCGTGTGGACGCTCGCGGCGCTGATCGCGATCGCTACCGTCGTGACGCTGCTGCTGGGCCGCGCGGTCGCGCGCTTCGGGCTCGCGCCGCTCGAACGGCTGTCGCAGGACGCAGCGGCGATCAACGCCACCAACCGCCGCCAGCGGTTGCACACCGACGCGCTGCCGACCGAGCTGCGCGATCTGGCCGCATCGTTCAACGGCGCCCTCGAGCGCATCCAGCAGACCTACGCGCGGCTCGAGGCGTTCAACGCGGACGTCGCGCACGAATTGCGCACGCCGATCAGCATCCTGATCGGCCAGACCCAGGTCGCGCTGACGAGCCGCGACCGCTCGGTCGACCGGATGCGCCAGACGCTGCAGTCGAACCTCGAGGAATTCGAACGGCTGCGCGTCATCATCAACGACATGCTGTTCCTGTCGCGCAGCGATCGCGGCGAGCGCGCGACCGACCTGAAGCACGTGTCGCTCGCCGACGAAGTGCGGCGCATGCTCGACTTCCTCGAGATTCCGCTGGACGAAGCGCAGTTGCGCGCCGAACTGCACGGCGATGCGCACGCAGCCGTCGACCCGTCGCTGTTCCGCCGCGCGATGACGAACCTGCTGATCAACGCGATCCAGCATTCGGCGCCCGGCGCGACGCTGAACGTGACGATCACGCCGCGCGACACGCTCGTCGACGTGTCGGTTGCCAACCCCGGCGAACCGATCGACCCCGTGCAGCGCTCGCACGTATTCGAGCGCTTCTACCGGCTCGAGGAAGCGCGCGCGAACAGCAAGGAGAACCACGGGCTCGGGCTGTCGATCGTCAAGGCCGTCGCGGAGATGCACGGCGGCAGCGTGTTCGTCGCGTGCTCCGGCGGCGTCAATACGTTCGGCTTCTCGGTGTCGACGCAGCTGTGCAGCGTCGGCCCGCTGCGCGCGGCCGACGCGGGCGACCCGCACGCGCTGCGGCCGGCGCACGCGCCGCGCGCGGTGCACTGACGGCGCCCGCGCCGCCGAGGGCAGTTTTCTTCAATACGGACATGCGCGGCTTCTTTAGTCTCGATGCGACTTTCACATTCGCATGGAGACACATGATGAGCATGCTGGTTTCGATGGCCGCGTTCGCGCTGGCGTCGTCGATCACGCCCGGTCCCGTCAACCTCGTCGCGCTCGGCGCGGGCGCACGCCACGGTCTCGGCGCGAGCCTGCGCTATGCGGCCGGCGCGACGCTCGGCTTCGTCGCGCTGTTCCTGCTGATCGGCCTCGGGCTGCACGCGGCGCTCGCGCGCTGGCCGATGCTGACCACGGCCACCCAATGGTCCGGGATCGCGTTCCTGCTTTACCTCGCGCTGCGGCTGGCGCTCGACGACGGCCGGCTGTCGGCCGATCCGGCCGATCCGGACGCGCCAAACGTCGCCGGCCCGTCGGCGGCGGCCGGCGCGGCGATGCAATGGCTGAATCCGAAGGCGTGGCTTGCGTGCGTGGCCGCGATGGGCGCGTATGCGGCCGATGGCGATCGCGCGCAGGTGTGGCAATTCGCGGCGCTGTATCTGGTGATCTGCTTCGCGTCGATCGCCTGCTGGGGGTATGCGGGTGCGTCGCTGCGGCACTGGCTCGCGAATGCGCGGCGGATGCGGCTGTTCAACCGCGCGATGGCGCTGCTGCTCGCGGGCAGCGCGCTTTATCTGCTCGATGTTTAGTGCCGTTTTCGATGTGTGGTCGCGGCGCGCGTGCCGCCGGCGACCGATGACACGGGCCGTCGCCGGTGTGCGGTGTGCGGTGTGCGGTGTGCGGTGTGCGGTGTGCGGTGTGCGGTGTGCGGTGTGCGGTGTGCGGTGTGCGGTGTGCGGTGTGCGGTGTGCGGTGTGCGGTGTGCGGTCTGCGGTCTGCGGTCTGCGGTCTGCGGTCTGCGGTCTGCGGTCTGCGGTCTGCGGTCTGCGGTCTGCGGTCTGCGGTCTGCGGTCTGCGACGCCGGCACCGCCCCACGGTTCGCCGGTCAACTCGCGGCGCTTCGATACTGCCCCGGCGTGGCGGCCGCGATGCGCCGGAATGCGCGCTGGAAATGCGCCTGGTCCGCAAAGCCCGCATCGAGCGCGACCTCGGCGATTGGCCGGCCGCGGCGCAGTTCCGCGCGGCCGTACTGCACGCGACGGTCGACCAGGAACGCATGCGGCGTCATCCCGTAGCGGGCGTTGAACGCGCGGATCAGGTAGGACGGCGACAGGTCGGCGGCCGCGCAGATCGCATCGAGCGTGACGGCCTGACGGCAATGCGCAGCGATGTAGTCGGCCGCGCGGGCGAGCTTCGCGTTGTCGGCCCCGCGCCGCGTATCGACGGGCAACTCGCGATCGAGCGCGCCGTGCAGCCGCGTGAAGAATTCGACCGCCGCGCTTTCCTTGCCAAGCGGATCGATGCCGGGTGCCACGAGCGTGCGGTAAAAGCCGCCGAACTGCGCGAACAGGTCGCGTCGTTCCGTCCACTTTGGCGAAAAGCCGTGAAAATCGCTGTTCGGGTCACGCCCGAGCGCATGCTGCAGCCGTGCGAGCCACGGCACGTCGACATAGACCATCCGGTACGCCCATGCGTCGGGGCCATACGGATTGCACGCATGCACCTGCTCCGGATCGATGATCACGAGCACGCCGCGCCCGACGCGTTCCTTCGTCGCACCGTTCAGGTAGGTGCTCGTGCCGCCGACGATCGCGCCGAGCGAAAACGTGTCGTGCGTGTGCTTCGCGTAGCAGAACGTCCGGCCGTCGTCGACGGTGCGCGCCTCGATGAACGGCAGCGCGGCGTCGCGCCAGAACGGCGACGGCACAGCGAGGGGGTTGGCGGAACGGCTCACGCGACGGGCTCCCGGATCGGACGGCGAACGCACACCGTACAAGACTGCGCTGCGCGATGCAACCGCGACACGACACTTCGCGGCCGGATCGCCTAAGCTATGAATTCCGCCGCCGCGGCCCCTGCGGCGTTTCCCGTTCCCTCTTCCAACCGGTACATTCATGCACATCGATCTGACAGGCAAGACCGCGGTCGTCACCGCTTCCACCGCCGGCATCGGGCTGGCGATCGCCAAAGGGCTCGCGCAGGCCGGCGCACGTGTCGTCGTCAACGGACGCAGCGAAAAGTCGGTCGATGCCGCGCTCGCACAGCTGCGCAGCGCGGTACCCGGCGCGGACATCGACGGCGTCGCCGCCGACCTGGCCGACGCATCCGGCGTCGCGCGCGTCACGCAGCACACGCCGGAGGCCGACATCCTCGTCAACAACGCGGGCATCTACGGGCTGAAGGCGTTCTTCGACATCGACGACGACGAATGGGCACATTACTTCCAGATGAACGTGATGTCCGGCGTGCGTCTCGCGCGGCACTATCTGAAGGGGATGCTCGCGCGCAACACGGGCCGCGTCGTGTTCATTTCGTCGGAATCCGGCCTGAACATCCCGGTCGACATGATTCACTACGGGTTCACGAAAACCGCGCAGCTCGCGATCGCGCGCGGCCTCGCGAAACTCGCGGCCGGAACCAACGTGACCGTCAATTCCGTGCTGCCAGGGCCGACGATGTCGGAAGGCGTGCGCGCGCTCCTGAAGGAAACGGCCGACGCAACGGGCCGCAGCATCGACGACGTCGCGGTGGATTTCGTTCGCAGCGAGCGCGCGAGCTCGATCATCCAGCGCCCGGCTACGACGGAGGAAGTCGCGAATATGGTCGTGTATGTCTGCTCGCCGCAGGCCTCGGCCACGACGGGCGCGGCGTTGCGCGTAGACGGCGGCGTGGTCGACACGATAGCGTGACGACTGCGTGACACGCTCGCACGGCGCATGGCGGCTGCGCTACCGCGAAGCCGCCTTGTCCGACTGAAGCGTGCCCTTGCGGTCGGCGTCCATGCAGGTATCGAAGCCGTGTTGCGTGACGGCGCCGGCCTTGTCGAACACGACGAAGTACGCCCGGTGATCGTTGCCGTGCTCGATGAAGTAGTTGTAACAGACGCCGCTGCCGTTACGGACCATCCATACGCTGCGCGGGTTGCCGCCCGCGCGGACGACGTCGGCGCGCGTCGCGCCGTGCCGCGACGCGGCCCGCGCCAGCGGCGTGCGCGAATACGAGAACGGCAGCCACGAGTCGAACCACGCGCAACCGTGCAGCATCAGGCAACTGGCGGCCAGCGACAATGTCGCTGCGCGACGGGACATCGGAATCAATCGCATGCTTGGAAAATCTGCTGCGCCGTGCCGGCGTGATCGAAAGCCCCATGCTACTAGACCTTTGGGTCCGGATCGAAAAGAAATGTAGAGACTTGTGTCCGACGTCGCGCTCGGCGCGGCCCGGCGCACGCCCGATCGTCGCGAAACATGGGGCGCCGCGCGGGCCCGCACGGGCGTCAATGCCGTTGCGCCGATGGCCCGGAACTGCGCAACGAGGCTCGTCGTCAGGCGACCCACTCGGCCCACAGCATCGTCAGCACCGTCATCAGCGCCGGGCCGACGAACAGTCCGATCAGGCCGAACGACTCGGCGCCGCCGAGGATGCCGAACAGCACGAGCAGGAACGGCAGGCGGGTCGAGCTGCCGATCAGCACCGGCCGCACGAAATGCTCGGCGACGAACACGACCACGAAGCCGAGCGCCAGCACCACGACGGCCCACGCGGTCGCGCCCTGCACGAACAGCCAGAGCGCCGCGCCGCAGAACACGATCGGCGCGCAGAACGGCAGCATCGCGGCGACGGCCGTGACGAGGCCGAGCAGCGCCGCGTGCGGAACGCCCGCGAGCGCATACGCGACGCCGAGAATGGCGCCCTCGCCCAGCCCGACGACGACCAGCCCCGTCACCGTGCCGTACACGGCCGCGACCATCCGTTCGATCAGGTCCGCCCCGCCGCGGCCGAACGCACGCCGCGCGCCCTGCAGCAACGCGCCCGACAACTTGTGGCCGGCCCTGATGATCACGAACAGCGTGACCAGCATGAAGCCGAACTCGAACAGCGCATGCGCGAGCTTCGTGCCGAACTGCCGGCCGAACGCGATGAACCGCTCGCCGCTCGCGCCATGCATCGCGGTGCCCGCGTGCAGCGGATGACCGAGATTGGCCTGCCACCACTCAGTGATCTGTGCGGCGCCGTACGGCAACCGGCCGACGACGTCCGGCAGTGGAATGCCGTTGTCCTGGATCGAATGCAGCCAGATGCGCAGGTCGTGCGCCTGCGAGATCGCCTGACCGAGCGCAATGGCGATCGGCAGCACGACCAGCAGCGACACGCCCGCGGTGATCGCGGTCGCGATCAGGGTCGGCCGGTCGCGAAACCAGCTGCCCGATTCGAAGCGTTCCAGCAACGGCCACAGCGCGATCGCGATCACGCATGCCCACGCGATAGCGGGAAGAAAATCGCGGATCACCCACAGCGCGAGCACCAACAACGCCGCATACAGCACGGCGCGGGCGATCTGCTGGGCACGCGGCCGCGCGGCGGAATCGGGGGAAGGCGAGACATGTGCGCGCATGGCACCTCTGTCGAAATGAAAAAATGGCGGTTCGCATGGGCCAAAGGCCGGTGCGAACCGCCATTCTATCCATCGATACCGCCACGGCACGCGGACGCGATGCCAAGCATTGTCAAATGCGTGCCGCGCACGTCGCGCGCGCCGTGCGGTGCGACGTGCGCTCAGGCCACCTTGTCGGCGACGCGATAGCGTTCGAGCCAGTGCGCGTACGGCGCAGGCAGCGTCCACGACGGACGCTCGACGCCGAGCTGTTTGGCCGCGTAGTACGGCCAGTGCGGATCGGCCAGATGCGCGCGGCCGACCATCACGAGGTCGAGCTGCTGTTCGGCGACGACGCGCTCGGCCAGTTGAGGCGTGTCGATCCCCCATGCGGACGACACCGGCATGCCGGCCTCGCGGCGCACGCGTTCCGCGATCGGCGCGAGGAACGCCGGGCCCCATGGAATACGCGCGTCGGGCACCGAAAAGCCGACCGACACGCTCAGCATGTCGAGGCCTTCCTGCTTCATCCGCTGCGTGAGCGCGATGGATTCGGCGAGCGTCTCTTCATCGCGGCCGTCGTATTCGATCACGCCGAGACGCGCGGTCAGCGGCAGGTGCTCCGGCCAGACCTTGCGGACGGCCTTCAGCGTGTCGACGAGGAAACGGCCGCGGTTTTCGGCCGAGCCGCCGTACTCGTCGTCGCGCTGGTTCGAATGCACGGAGAAGAAGCTCTGGCCGAGATAGCCGTGCGCGAAGTGCAGTTCGAGCCATTCGAAGCCGAGGTCGCGGGCACGCTTGGCCGACGCGACGAAGTCGGCCTGCACGCGTGCGATGTCGTCGTGCGTCATCGCGCGCGGCATCTTCGGCAAATGCGCGCCGAACGGTACGGCCGACGGTGCGATGGTCTGCCAGCCGCGCGGATCGCCGTCGGCGATGTGGTCGTCGCCTTCCCATGGACGGTTCGCGCTCGCCTTGCGGCCCGCATGCGCGATCTGGATGCCCGGCACCGCGCCGGCCGCCTTGATCGCCGCGACCGACGGCGCGAACGCCTCGGCCTGCGCATCGGTCCACAGGCCGGCGCAGCCCGGCGTGATACGGCCTTCCGGCGACACGGCCGTCGCCTCCGCGATCACGAGGCCCGCGCCGCCGCGCGCGATGCCCCCCAGATGCACGTGATGCCAGTCGTTGACGACGCCGTCTTCGGCGACGTACTGGCACATCGGCGGCACCGCAATGCGGTTGCGCAGCGTGACATCCTTGAGTTTGAACGGTTCGAACAAGGCAGACATCCACCACTCCTTTGCTTGGTTCTGCGAAACGACTGGATGAGCCGTCGTGCGGTGCGCACGACGGAACGGTTCGGGTCGTCGCCGGGCCGGATGCGCCCGACGACGGCACGGCCAGGTGCCGGTCATGCCGGCACCGCGCCGGCTTACTGACGGCCAAGCTTCGCGAGCAGCGCCTCGGCAGCGGGCTCCGACGACGCGGGGTTCTGCCCCGTGATCAGCAGCCCGTCGGTGACGACATGCGGCGCCCAGTCGGCGCTGCGCTCGAACTGCGCGCCGTTGGTCTTCAGCATGTCCTCGACGAGGAACGGCACCACTTCCGTCAGCTCGACGGCCGCTTCCTCGCTGTTGGTGAAGCCCGTCGCACGCTTGCCGCGCACGACGGACTCGCCGGTCTTCGGATCCTTCACGTGGCGCAACACACCCGGCGCGTGGCACACGGCCGCAACCGGCTTGCCCGCCGCCAGCGCGCGCTCGATCAGGCCGATCGAGTGCAGGTCCTCGGCGAGATCCCACAGCGGGCCGTGGCCGCCCGGATAGAACACCGCGTCGTAATCGTCGATCGACACGTCGGCCAGCTTGCGCGTGGCCGCGAGCGCGGCCTTGGCCGCCGGATCGGCGTCGAAGCGGCGCGTGGCGTCGGTCTGCGCGGCCGGATCGCTGCTTTTCGGGTCGAGCGGCGGCTGGCCGCCCTTCGGCGACGCGAGCGTCAGCTCGACGCCCGCATCCTTGAACGCGTAGTACGGCGCGGCCAGCTCCTCGAGCCAGAAGCCGGTCTTCTTGCCGGTGTCGCCGAGCGTGTCGTGCGAGGTCAGGACAACCAGAATCTTCATGATCGACACTCCTTCGAAATGGGGGAACGGGGCCGCGTCACGGCGGCGGCCAACGCGGCGCACGCCACGTGCCGGCAACGACGGCACGCTTGCCGGTTAGGCCGCTGGCACACGTCAACGTGCCAGCTCCGCACAAAAAATATTGCCAGACTCTATTAGACCAGTCGTCTATAACTGGCTCGAAAAAAATCGACGACCACGCCTGCACGACAAGCATCGCAGCGCGATGTGGCATTTTCGCGTCCGTTGGCAGGCACGACGTCGCATTCATGAGGCCGGATGATAGCCATCAATTAGACCGGTCGTCTAGAGATCTGGCATTCAGCCCTGCCGCCGTCATGGCTTTTGCGCCGGAGCGCGTCCCGCAACGCTCGTTGCCGATCGCCCCGCCGCCGCGCGCCGCCGTCGTGGCTAGCCGTGCAACGGCCCGTCCGTATCGCCTGCCTCGATCATCGGCATTTCGAGCCGATGCTCGCGAACGCCGTCGGCGAGCAAGCCCAGCATCAGGTCCGCCAGCGCACGCCCCGTCGCATGTCCGGTCGGCTGCACCACCGCCGTCACCCGACGCGGATACGCGACCTCCGTGGGCACCCCGTCATAGACGATGAGCGACATGTCCCGCCCCAGCCGCAAGCCGCTGTCGACCAGCGCCCGGAACGCGCCGCCGCCCGAGATGTTGTTGTCGACGAGCAGCGCAGTCGGTCGTTCCGCCTGCGCGAGTAGCGCCTGTGCGCCCTGCTGCCCGCCGTCGCGCGTAAACGGACCCTCGACGAGCAGCGCCGGATCGGGTTCGATCCCGGCTTCGCGCAGCGCCGCGAGGTAGCCGGCGCGGCGCTGCATCGCGAAATTCAGCGACAGCGGCGCACTGATCATCGCAATGCGGCGATGGCCGAAGCCGATCAGACGCCGCACCGCATCGCGCGCGCCCGCTTCGTTGTCGAAATCGAACCATGCGTAAGGCTCCGCGGTTTGCGTACGGCCGTACGCGACATACGGAAACGCATTCGAGCGCAGGTACGCGAGGCGCGGATCGTCAACCAGCGTGCGCGCGACGATCAGCCCGTCCACGAGCCTGCCGTCGACGAGCCGGCGATACGTGTCGAGTTCGGCGTTCGGCCGCGCGGCCGCGATGATGAAGTCGAGATTGCGCTCGCCGAGCCGCTCGGTAATGCCCGAGACGACTTCACCGAAGCGCGGGTCCCCCAGATCGCCGGCTCCGAACGGATACACGATGCCGATCGTATCGGCACGCCCCGTCGCCAGCCGCCGTGCGGTCGGATCCGCGACATAACCGAGTTCGCGCGCAGCCTTCATCACGCGCTCGCGGGTCGCCTCGCTCACATCGTCGTAGCCGTTCAGCGCCCGACTGACCGTCGTGCGCGACAGTCCGAGCGCATCCGACAGCGCCTTCAGATTCACCTTCACGTCGCTCCTCGCGTTGTGCATGCCATTCGTTCAACCCGCTCGCGGCGGCAATTATTTCCGAATGGTAGTTATTACCGTCAAATATTTATCTTTTGACGTCCAAACCGGTTTGAAATAGCATCCAAACCGGTTTGGATGCCGATACCACCTCAGCAGTTCCTTTTCACCGCAAACGGAAACAACGCCGTCATGACTTACTTTCCTTTTTGCCGCGCGACCGCGGCCAAACGTTTGCTGTTCGCTGGCGCAGCACTGGCCGCCTTCGCGTCCGCGTCGTCCGTCGCGCACGCGCAGAGCACCGGCGCCCCCGCCCCCACGCCGCATACGCAGCAGGCCTACGATCCCGAAGGCAACTTCACGATGCGCTGGACCCGCGCGGACATCCGCCAGATCGTCGCGCAGTCGCACACGGCCGGCGCCGACAAGAACTCGCTGCCGCAGTCGCTGACGATGCCGGACATCCCGCAGGATTTCCCGCTGATCAACTCGAACGTATGGGTCTGGGATACCTGGCCGCTGGCCGACCTGCGCGCGAACCAGCTCAGCTACAAGGGCTGGGAGGTGATCTTCTCGCTCACGGCCGATCCGCACGCCGGTTACACGTTCGATGACCGCCACGTCCATGCGCGCATCGGCTTCTTCTATCGCCGTGCCGGCATTCCCGCGTCGCAGCGTCCCGCGAACGGCGGCTGGACCTGGGGCGGCCATCTGTTCCCGGACGGCGCGAGCGCCAAGGTGTTCGGCACGTCGCCGATGACCAACAACGCCGAATGGTCGGGTTCCGCGCGCCTCACGCATGGCGACAACGTCAGCCTCTACTACACCGCGACCTCGTTCAACCGCTCGGCGCCCGGCGGCGCCGACATCACGCCGCCGCAGGCGATCATCACGCGCGCCGACGGCCACATCCATGCCGATGACAAGCACGTGTGGTTCAGCGGCTTCGACGATCACAAGGCGCTGCTGCAACCGGACGGCAACTACTACCAGACCGGCCAGCAGAACACCTATTTCTCGTTCCGCGATCCGTTCGTGTTCACCGACCCCGCGCATCCGGGCAAGACCTACATGGTGTTCGAAGGCAACACCGGCGGCCAGCGCGGCGCCCGGACCTGCACCGAGGCCGACCTCGGCTACGCGCCGAACGATCCGCAGCGGGAAGACCTCAACGCCGTCATGAACTCGGGCGCAGTGTATCAAAAGGCCAACGTCGGCCTGGCGGTCGCGACGAATCCGCAACTGACCGAATGGAAGTTCCTGCCGCCGATCCTGTCGGCGAACTGCGTCGACGACCAGACCGAGCGCCCGCAGATCTATCTGAAGGATGGCAAGTACTACCTGTTCACGATCAGCCACCGCACGACGATGGCCGCGGGCGTCGACGGGCCGGATGGTGTCTACGGCTTCGTCGGCAACGGCATCCGCAGCGACTTCCTGCCGTTGAACGGCGGCAGCGGCCTCGTGCTCGGCAACCCGACCGACTTCTCCGCACCGGCCGGCGCGCCGTATTCGCAGGACCCGAACCAGAATCCGCGCGAATTCCAGTCGTATTCGCACTACGTGATGCCGGGCGGGCTCGTCGAGTCGTTCATCGATGCGATCGGCCCGCGTCGCGGCGGCACGCTCGCGCCGACGGTGAAGGTGAACATCAGCGGCACGTCGACGGCGGTCGACCGCGCGTACGGACGTAGCGGCCTCGGCGGCTACGGCGACATCCCGGCAAACCTGCCGGCGACGGGCGCCGACCACAACGGCGGCCCCGGCACCCGTCCGTAACGGGTCCGCTACGGACGCGGCGGGCACCGCCCGCCAGCGTCGAGGCGGCGCACATCGCGCGTGTCGCGTGTGTGCCGCCTCCCTCCTTCGCAGAATCGCGCATGCTGCCGTTGCAAGCGGCATGCACCCTCCTTTCCCGCTTCGCGCGCCGAAGCACGGAACCCCGCATGAGATCGACGTTTTTTCGCTTTTCCCTCCGGATTGCCCGGCTGCTGCTCGCGTGTACGGCAAGCGCGGCCTGCACGCACGCCAGCGCCGCGCCCTGCGACGCACCGCCCGAACCCGGCACGCCGCAATGGCGGCCGGCCGTGCACTACACGCCGCAACGCAACTGGATGAACGATCCGAACGGCCTCGTCTACGAGAACGGCCGCTATCACCTGTTCTATCAGTACAACCCGCTCGGCCATGACTGGGGCAACATGTCGTGGGGCCATGCAACCAGCACCGACCTCGTCCATTGGCGCGAGCAGCCGGTCGCGATGCGCGCGAACGCGACGGAGGAAATTTTCTCCGGCTCGATCGTCGCCGACACGCGCAACACGTCCGGCCTCGGCGCGCCGGGCGACACGCCGCTGGTTGCGCTTTACACGAGCGTCTATAAAGAAGGCTCCGGTCACGCACCGGGCACGCAGGCACAATCGCTCGCGTACAGCCTCGATCACGGCGCGACGTGGCGGCCCTACGCGCACAACCCCGTGCTCACGCTCGATCCCGAGTCGAAGCAGTTCCGCGACCCGAAAGTGTCGTGGTACGCGCCGGGACGCTACTGGCTGATGACGACCGTCGTCGCGGACGCGCAGGTCGTGAAGCTCTATCGGTCCGACGACCTGATCCACTGGTCGTTCCTGAGCGACTTCACGCTGCCGGACGTGCCGCATGCGGGCGTGCTGTGGGAAATGCCCGATCTCGTGCCGCTGCCCGTCGACGACGATCCGCGACACATCAAGTGGGTGATGATCGTCAACGTCAACCCGTGGTCGATCGCCGGCGGCTCCGGCGCGATGTATTTCGTCGGCGACTTCGACGGTCGCACGTTCACGCCTGACCACGTCGCGCCGGCTGGTTCCGATCCCGCGCGATTCCGCTGGGTCGATCACGGCGCCGACTTTTACGCCGCCGGCACGTTCTCCGGCGCGCCGGGCGCGCGGCCTGTCGCGATCGCATGGATGAGCAACTGGGATTACGCGGCGAAAGCGCCGACGGCGCCCTGGCGCGGCGCGGCGACGTTGCCGCGCGAGTTCGCGCTGAAGACGATCGGCGGCGAACCGACGCTCGTCGTGACGCCGGCCGCCGCGTTCGATGCGTGGGCCGACGGGCGGCCCGCCGTGCATGAAGGCAACCTGAACGTCGAGTCCGCCACCCGCGCGCTGTCGGACGCCACGCGCGGCATCGTCCAGCGCATCACGGTGACGATCGCGCCGCAGCGCGCGGCCCGCGCGGGTCTGATCGTCCGGGGATCGGCGGATGGCTCGATCGGCACCCGGATCGTGTACGACACGGCAAAGCGCACGCTGACGCTCGACCGCTCGCGCTCCGGCACGACGGATTTCGCCGGCACGTTCAGCCGCGAGCACATCGTCGATCTGCCGCTCGAGCACGGGCAACTGCGGCTCGAAATCGTCGTCGATCGCGGGTCGGTCGAGGTATTCGCGAACGGCGGCCGCGTCGCGCTGACGGACCTGATCTTTCCGCCGCCCGATGCGGACCGCGTGGCCGTCTTCGCCGAACACGGCAGCGCGGCGTTCTCGGGGGTGACGGTGACGCAGCTCCACGGACGCGATCGGGCCGACGAAGTCCGCGACGCCTGTGCATCGCGCTAGCGATGCGATCGAACGGCGGGGCTGCACCGCCCGACATCGCGTCGGGTCGCGCAACCCCGCCGGTGACGCGCTCAGAGCAAACCCATCCCGCCCGACGCGATGATTTCCGCGCCGACGATGAACGCGGACTCCGGCGCGCTCAGGTGCAGCACCGTCGACGCGATTTCGTCCGGCGTGCCGAACCGGCCGATCGGGACGAGCCCCTTGATCTTCTCGGCCGTCTCGTCGAGCGTCGCCGCGTCGAGCCCGAGCTTGCCGTACAGCGGCGTCTGGACCGGGCCGGGGCTCACCACGTTCACCCGCACGCCGTGCGGCAGCAGCTCCGTCGACAACGTCTTCGCGAACGAATTGACGGCCGCCTTGCTCGCCGCGTACACCGACGAGCCGGGCATCCCGATGTGCGCGTTGATCGAGCCGTTGATCACGATCGACGCGCCGCGGTTCAGCAGCGGCACCAGCGACTGGATCTGGAAATACGCGCCCTTCACGTTGGTGTTGAACACGAGGTCCCACATGGCCTCGTCGCTGTCGGCGAACGGCGCGAGTTTCGCGACGCCCGCGTTGATGAACACGGCGTCGAGCCGCGCGCCTGCGGCCGAGATCGCGTCCGCCAGGGCGCGGGCCGACGCGACGCTGCCGGCCTCGTTGCGGATCGCGAGCGCGCCGTCGCCGAGCGACTCGCGCGCGGCGGCGAGCGTCTGCTCGTCGCGACCGGTGATGATGACCCGCGCGCCTTCGGCCGCGAATGCCCGTGCGGCCGCCAGGCCGATGCCGCTGTTGCCGCCCGTGACGAGTACCGTTTTTCCTTCGAAGCGTTGCATGATGTTCTCCTTTGAACCGGTGAGTTGACCGTGAACACAGGATGCGCGCGGCGCGCGGCCTTGCCGTACGACCGGCGCGGCAGACATGTTCGAAATCATCGAACGTGTTTGTCGGGACTTTTCCGTGCGTTGCGCGGCTGACGCACTCAGCCGACCACGTCGATCCCGTCGAGCAGACGCTGCGCGAGCCGCGGCTCGCGCAGTTGCTCCAGCCACCATTGCAGCGCCCGGCCCTCGCGGTCGCCGCGCCACGCGACGTACAGCACGTTCGGTTCGCGCGGATCGGCCGTTTCCTTCTCGACGAGTTCGCCGCGCGCGAGCAGCGACGCAACCCGCCGGCGCGGCACCCAGCCGACGCCGAGCCCGTCGCGCTGCGCGAGGATCTTCGCGCGCATCGACGGCACCGCGAGCACCGCCTGCCCGCCGAGCAGCCCGTATGCGCGGCCGACGGCCCGCCGCGACGAATCGGCGACGACGACCGCGCGATACGCGCAGATCGCGTCGCGGGTCAGTCGCTCGCTTGCCGCGGCCAGCGGATGGCGCGGCGATACGGCGAACACCCATTCCATCGCGCCGAGTTCGAACCATTTGAAACCCGGAATCGCCGGCGGCTCGTTGGTCGCGCCGACGACCAGATCCGCGCGACCGTCGCGCAGCGCTTCCCAGGTGCCGCCGAGCACTTCGTACGTGAAGCGCAGCGACACGCCCGAATCGAGCGCATCGAACGCGCGGACGACCGGCAGCAGCGTATCGAACTCCAGCACCTCGTCGCTGACGATCCACAGCCGGTCCTCCCAGCCGCTCGCGACCTGCCGCACGCGCTGCGTGAGCCGCGCGACGTCCAGCGCGAGGCGCGACGCCTCGTCGGTCAGCAGCTGGCCGGCCGGCGTGAGCTGCAGCCGGTAGCCGCGCCGGTCGAACAGCAGCGCGTCGAAACGCGTTTCGAGCTGTCGCGCGGCGTGCGACACCGTCGACGGCGCCTTGCCGAGCCGCGCGGCCGCCCGCGACAGGCTGCCGGTGGCGCGGATCGCATCGAGCAGCGCGAGTTCGTCTTCGGACAGCATGGGGCACTCCGGTCGTGGATTGTGATGGATCGTAAGGCACCGGCGGGCGGCGGTCCAATCGAATGGCGCCGCGCCCCTGTGTTCGGCGGATGCCGGGCCGGCCACGAACTTCCGGTATGCTCATCGGCATCAAATCGCCTTATTCGGAGTAACCACTGCGATGGACATCGCGATCCGCATCGAAGGCCGTCACGACCTGACCGGGCAAATCTTTCGGCAACTGCGCACCGCGATCGTCGACGGGCGGCTCGAAGGCGGCGCCCGGCTGCCGTCGACGCGCGATCTCGCGAAGCAGCTCGGCGTGTCGCGCAAGACGACGCTCGACGCGTTCGAGCGTCTCGTCGCCGAGGGCTTCCTGAACACGCGCGCGGGCGACGGCACGTTCGTCGCCGACGGCCTCGCGCGGGTTCCGCATGCGGCGGCCTCGACGCCGTCGCTCGTCGAGGCCACACCGCCCGTCCATGCCGTCGACGCACGCGCGCTGTGGAACGACCTGCCCGACGCGCTCGCGATGCCCGCGCCGCAGGACACGCCCGCGTTCGACTTCCGCGGCGGCGTGACCGACAAGACGCTGTTCCCGTTCGACGCGTGGCGCCGCTGCCTGCATCACGCGTTGCGCCAGCAGGCGCGCGGCCCCGGCCAGTACCACGACCCGGCCGGCGATCCACAGTTGCGCGGCGCGATCGCGCGTTACGTCGCGTTCAGCCGCGCGGTCGCGTGCGGCTGGGACGACGTGCTCGTCACGCAAGGCGCGCAACAGGCGCTCGACCTGATCGCGCGCGTGGTCGTGCGGCCGGGCGACGTCGTCGCGGTTGAGAATCCCGGCTATCCGCCGGCGCGCGCGGCGTTCGCGTCGCTCGGCGCGACGGTGATCGGCGTGCCGGTCGATGCGCACGGCCTGATCGTCGAGCGGCTGCCCGACGACGCACGCCTCGTCTACGTGACGCCGTCGCACCAGTTCCCGCTCGGGATGCCGATGACGCTGGACCGGCGCGTCGCGCTGCTCGAATGGGCGCTGCGCCGCCGCGCGGTGATCATCGAGGACGACTACGACGGCGAATTCCGCTTCGAAGGCCGGCCGGTGGAGTCGCTCAAGAGCCTCGACCGCACGGGCCTCGTCGCGTACGTCGGCACGTTCTCGAAGACGATCTTTCCCGAACTGCGCATCGGCTACGCGATTCCGCCGCGCGCGCTGCGCGGCGCGCTCGCCAAGGCGAAGCAGATCGTCGACTGGCATACCTGCACACTCACGCAGGCGGCGCTCGCGCGCTTCATGCACGAAGGCGATTTCGCGCGGCATCTGCGGCGCGTGCAGAAGCACTACGACGCGCGCCGCAAGATGCTGCTCGCGCATTTGCGCGGCAGCCTCGCGCCGTGGTTCGACCCGATCGTGCCGACCGCCGGCATCCACCTCGCCGCGCACTTGAAACCGGGGCTCGATGAAGCCGCGCTGGTCCGTGCCGCCCGCGAGCACGACATCGGCCTGTACGGAATCGCAGCGTTCCACGTCGGCTCGGCGGCGCGCGCCGGGCTGCTGTTCGGCTATGGCGGGATCGACGCGCTGCGCATCGACACCGCGCTCGCGAAACTGGCCGCGCTGCTGGACTCGGGCAGCGTCGGCGGCGCCGCACTGGTTACCTGAATTTTCCCGGAATTGGCCATTCAAGCAGGCCAGTGGCACGCTTAAAGTGGGTCCTGTCGCGCCACCGTGCGCATCAACCGAAAAAGGACCTGCCATGCAACCGCGCCTGAACTTCTATACCGCCAGCCCGAACGCAATCAAGGTGATGCGCAACGCCGAGGAATTCATCGCGAAAAGCTCGATCGAGAAGCCGCTCGCCGAACTGGTCCGGCTGCGCGCGTCGCAGATCAACGGCTGTGCGTTCTGCGTCGACATGCACACCACCGATGCGCGCAAAGGAGGCGAGACCGATCGCCGCCTCGCGACGGTCGTCGTGTGGCGCGAAACGCCGTTCTTCACCGAGCGCGAACGCGCGGCGCTGGAGTGGACCGAAGCGCTGACGCTGGTCGCCGACAACCATGTGCCGGATGCCGTCTGGGAAGCCGTGAAGCCGCACTTCAGCGACACCGAGCTGTTCGAGCTGTCGATGCTGATTGCGACGATCAACACGTGGAACCGCTTCGCGATCGCGTTTCGCAAGATGCCCGAGTAAGGAGACGACGATCATGCGCTCCAGCTCCACGCTCCGCCGCGCGATGCTGTGCACGTCGCTCGCGCTCGTCGCCGCGCTGCCGGCCGCCGCCCGTGCGCACGACGCCGGCGACAACGTGCACGCGATCATGCAGCAGGCCGTGCCCGAAGCGCCCGGCAAGCTCGCCGTCGTCGCCACCGTCGACTATGCGCCTGGTCAGGCGTCCGAAGCACACAGGCACCTCGGCTCGGTGTTCGCGGTCGTGTCGAAAGGCGAAGTGCTATCGCAGGTGAACGGCGGCCCGGTGCGCCGCTATCGCGCCGGCGAAGGCTGGTATGAGCCGCCCGGTTCGCGCCATCAGGTGTCGCGCAATGCGAGCGCGACCGAGCCCGCGCAACTCGTCGTGTTCGGGCTGACGGGCGAGCACCAGCCGTTGAAGTCGCCGATTGATCAGTAACGACGTTTCCGGGGTGCGTGCCGTGTCGGGCGCACCCCTGCCGTGCTGCCGGCTTCCCCGCCCGCGACGCGCGGCTTCCTCGCCAGCCTTTGGCGCGGCCGCTCCCCCCATTCCTCCACCGGTTCCCCTCGCTTCCCCAGTAGCCGCTCCCTACACTCCGCCGCCGGCACACGGCGTGCCGCCGCGCCGCGTCCCCGCTCGTCCGCACCGCCATTCGGCGCACGCCTGATCTCGATCAATGCGGGCAAAAACCCTTCCTTGAAATTAACTAACTCATCAATTAGCGTCGTCTGCATGAACGCGAAATCCACCGTCGCCAGGCCGCGCGGGCGCCGCCCGTCGGCGGACGACTTCGACCTGCGCGACCACATGCTCGACGTCGCGATGCAGCTGTTCGCCGAGCGTGGCATCGCGGCGACGACGGTCGCGCAGATCGCCGCGGCCGCAGGCGTCACGTCGGCGATGGTCCATTACTACTTCACGAATCGCGAGCAGTTGCTCGATGCGATCGTCGAGGAGCGGCTCGCGCAGGTCATCGCGTTCGTGTGGCGGCCGACCGAGCCGCAGATCGAAAACGATCCGTTCGCGCTCGTCGCCGAACTCGTCGACCGCTTCTTCGACGTCACGCATCGCATGCCGTGGCTGCCGTCGATCTGGCTGCGCGAGATCGTCCATGAAGGCGGGCTGCTGCGCGAGCGGATGCTGCGGCGCATTCCGCTCGAGCACGTCGGGCGCTTTGCCGAGCGCATCCGCGCCGCGCAGCAGGCCGGCACGCTGAACCCCGCGCTCGAACCCGCATTCCTGTTCCATTCGATCATCGCGCTCGTGATGCTGCCGCTCGCCACCGCGAAGCTGTGGCAAAGCGCGCGCGGCCTGCCGCCGATCGATCGCGACGTGCTGCATCGCCACGTCCGCGCGCTGCTCGGTTCCGGCCTGCAGCCACCGCCCGCCGCCACACGGGATGCCAGCGCGCATTCGCCGCGGAGGCCGTCGTGAACGTGTCCCGCCCGCTGCCGCTCGCACTGGCCGCCGCCGTCGCGCTGCTCGCCGGTTGCGGACGGCCGGCGAACGACGTCGCGACCTACCAGGGCTATGTCGAAGGCGAATTCGTGTACCTGTCGTCGTCGCAAGCGGGCACACTGACGCAGTTGTCGGTCGAACGCGGCCAGGCCATCGCGGCCGGCATGCCGGTGTTCTCGCTCGAAGCCGTCAACGAAACGGCCGCATTGCTGCAGGCGCAGCATCAGCTCGCGGCCGCACGCGCGCAACTTGCCGACCTGCAGACCGGCAAGCGGCCGCCGGAAGTCGCGGTCACGCGTGCCCAGCTCGCGCAGGCCATCGCACAGGCCGCGCGGGCCGCCGCGCAACGCGCGCGCGACGAACGCCAGTACGCGGCCGGCGGCCTGTCGAAGCAGCAGCTCGACGATTCGCGCACGTCCGCGCAGACCACCGCCGCGCAGGTCCGCGAGTTGCAGAACCAGGTCGACGTCGCGCGCCTGCCGGGACGCGCGCAGCAGGTGGCCGCCCAGGCCGCGCAAGTCGATGCCGCGCAGGCGGCGGTTGCCGAAGCGCAATGGAAGCTCGACCAGAAACGCGTCGCCGCGCCCGCCGCCGGGCGCGTGTACGACACGCTGTATCGCGTCGGCGAATGGGTGCAGGCCGGCAATCCGGTCGTGCAGATGCTGCCACCGCAGAACCTGAAGGTGCGCTTCTTCGTGCCGGAAGCCGTCATCGCATCGATCGCGCCGGGGCGCACCGCCGCGATCCGCTGCGACGGCTGCGCGGCCGACGTGCCCGCGCGCGTCACCTACGTGTCGCGCGAGGCCGAATACACGCCGCCCGTGATCTACAGCAACGAGAGCCGGACCAAGCTCGTGTTCATGATCGAAGCGCGCCCCGCCGTCGCCGACGCGCCGAAGCTGCACCCGGGCCAGCCCGTCGCCGTGAGGATGCGTTGAACGCGCCGGCCGCTCCGTACGCGATCGACGTCGATCGCCTGAACAAGCGCTTCGGCGACAAGCACGTCGTGAAGGACGTCTCGCTGCGCGTCGCGCGCGGCGAGATTTTCGGCTTTCTCGGGCCGAACGGCAGCGGCAAGACGACGTCGATCCGCATGATGTGCGGCCTGCTCACGCCCGACTCGGGCAGCGGCACCTGCCTCGGCTACGACATCGTGCGCGACAGCGCGCAGATCAAGCGGCGTGTCGGCTACATGACGCAGCGCTTCTCGTACTGGGAAGACCTGTCGATCCGCGAGAACCTCGATTTCGTCGCACGCGTATACGGGATGCCCAACCGCCGGGCCGCGGTCGCCCGCGCGCTCGACGGGCTCGGCCTCGCGAGCCGTGCGGACCAGCTCACGGGCGCGCTGTCCGGCGGCTGGAAGCAGCGCCTCGCGCTAGCCGCGTGCATGCTGCACGAGCCGGAATTGCTGCTGCTCGACGAGCCGACCGCCGGCGTCGATCCGGCCGCGCGCCGCGACTTCTGGGAAGAACTGCACCGGCTGGCCGCACAAGGCATCTCGGTACTCGTCAGCACGCACTACATGGACGAAGCCGAACGCTGCCACAAGCTCGCGTACATCGCGGCCGGCGAACTGCTCGCGCAGGGCACGTCGGCGGAGATCGTCGCATCGCAGCACCTGTCGACGCGTACGATCACCGGCGGGCACCTGACCGAACTGTCCGCGCGGTTGCGCGCAATGCCGGGCGTCGATCAAACCGTCGTGTTCGGTTCCGCGCTGCACGTGAGCGGCCGCGATCGCGCGCTGCTCGACGCGACGCTCGCGCAGGTCGCGGCGCAGGCCGACGGGCGCGTACCGCTGCAGGTCGCGCCGATCGACACCGGGCTCGAAGACGTCTTCATCTACATGATGGGCCGCGCATCCGCGCCGCCCGGCGGAGCATCGCCATGAACGCGTGGGCGGGCCTGCGCGAATCGTTCTCGGTCGCGCGCTGGTGGAGCATCGTGCTGAAGGAATTCCTGCAGCTGCGCCGCGACCGCGTGACGTTCGCGATGATCGTCGGCGTGCCGATCATTCAGCTCGCGCTGTTCGGCTTCGCGATCAACACCGACCCGAAGCACCTGCCGACCGCGGTGATCGTCGCCGACTCGAGCCCGTTCGCACGCAGCTTCATCGCCGCGATGCGCAATTCCGCGTACTTCGACATCGTCGCGACGCTGCCCGACGAGACGGCCGGCCGGCATGCGCTCGCCCGCGGCGACGTGCAGTTCGTGCTGAGCGTGCCGGCCGATTTCTCGAAGCGGCTGCTGCGCGGCGAGCGCCCGACACTGCTCGTCGAGGCGGACGCGACCGATCCCGTCGCGACCGCGTCGGCGATCGGCGCGCTGCCGGGCCTCGTGCGGCCCGTCGCGGACAAGGACCTGACGGGGCCGCTTGCGCACCTGAACGGCCGCCCGGCCGCGTTCGACGTCGTGCTGCACCGGCTGTACAACCCCGAAGGCATCACGCAGTACAACGTCGTGCCGGGCCTGATGGGCGTGATCCTGACGATGACGATGGTGATGATGACGGGCCTCGCGATCACGCGCGAACGCGAGCGCGGCACGATGGAGAATCTGCTGGCGACACCGGTGCGGCCGCTGGAGGTGATGACCGGCAAGATCGTCCCGTACGTGTTCATCGGGCTGATCCAGGTGTCGATCATCCTCGCGGCCGCGCGCTACGTTTTCGACGTGCCGTTCGTCGGCGGCCTGTTCGCGATCTACCTGTCCGCGCTGCTGTTCATCGCGGCGAACCTCACGGTCGGCATCACGCTGTCGTCGCTCGCGCAGAACCAGCTGCAGGCGATGCAGCTCGCGGTGTTCTACTTCCTGCCGAACATCCTGCTGTCGGGCTTCATGTTCCCGTTCGCCGGGATGCCGAAGTGGGCACAGTTCATCGGCAACCTGCTGCCGCTCACCTACTTCAACCGCCTTGTGCGCGGCATCCTGCTCAAAGGCAACGGCTGGGCCGACCTGTGGCCGTCCGTGTGGCCCGTCGCGCTCTTCACGCTCGTGGTGATGGGCATCGCGCTGCGCTTCTACCGGCGCACGCTCGACTAGGGGCCGCGCGATGAAACCGGCTTCGCGTCGCGCCGCCCACACCGCCCGCTGCTTGACGTTGGCCGCTGCTGCACTGCTCGTCGCCGGTTGCGCGGCCGGGCCGGATTTCCGCATACCCGATGCGCCGGCCACGCAGCGGTACACGCGCGATGAACCGCCCGTCACGACGGTAGCCGCCGGTGGCCCGACCGGCGGCGCGCAGACGTTCGCATCAGCTGCGCACACGCCGCGACACTGGTGGACCGAGTTCCGCTCGGAACCGCTGAACCGGCTCGTCGATACCGCGTGGCAAAACAGCCCGACACTCGCCGAGGCCCGCGCGCGGCTCGACGAAGCACGACAGAACCATGCGGCGGAAGCCGGCGCGACGATGCTGCCGCGCGTCGACGCGAACGTGTCCGCCACGCGCCAGAAAGTCGACATCGCTGCGTTCGGGCTGCCCGCCAACGTGCCGAATCCGGGGCCGTTCACGCTGTACGACGCGTCGGTGAGCGTGTCGTACGTCCTCGACGTGTTCGGCGGCAACCGGCGCGCGCTCGAAGCGCTGCGCGCCCAGGTCGACTATCAGTCATACACGCTCGACGCCGCGCGCCTGACGCTCGCGGGCAACGTCGTCGCGACCGCGATCCTGCGGGCGTCGCTCGCGCAGCAGATCGCGCTCACGCGTGAGCTCGTCGACGCGCAGGCGCGGCAGTTGCGCATCGTCGCAGCGCGCTTCGCGGCGGGTGGCGTATCGCAGGCCGACGTGCATGCGCAGCGCACGCTGCTCGCGCAGACGCAGGCCTCGCTACCGCCGCTCGCGGCCCGCTTCGCGCAGGCCGGCCACCGGCTCGCGATCCTGCTGGGCGCGCCGCCATCCGACGCCGCACTGCCCGACCTCACGCTCGATGCGCTCGCGCTGCCGCACACGCTGCCGGTCGCGCTGCCGTCGACGCTCGCGCGCGAACGGCCCGACATCCGCGCGGCTGAGGCCGTGCTGCACCAGGCAAGCGCGAACGTCGGCGTGGCGACCGCGAACCTGTATCCGCGTTTTTCGATTTCGGCGGGAATCGGTTCGGAACGCACGCGCATCGCGGATATCGTGAGCGGGCTCAATGTCTGGAATGTCGGTCTCGGCCTGACGCAGCCGCTCTTTCATGGCGGCGAACTGCGCGCGAGGAAGCGCGCGGCCGAAGCCGCATACGATGCCGCGTTCGCAAGCTATCGGGAAACCGTGCTGCTGGCGCTCCAGCAGGTCGCCGACGCAATGCGCGCGGTCGAACACGATGCGGCGGAGCTGGAGGCACGAGACACGGCCGCACGGGAAGCGGCGGCCGGCAACGCGATTGCCGGCGACCGTTACGCGGCAGGCGGGATCAGCACGTTCGCGCTGCTCGATGCGCAGCGGCAGGCACTGCAGACCGCGCTCGATCGCACGCGCGCGCAGGCCGACCGGCTTGCCGATACGGCGGCGCTGTTTCAGTCGCTGGCGGGGAACTGGTCGGACGATTCGACCCGGTGACGATCGGGACGACGTGTGCCCGCGCGATGCGCGCGGCACGCACCCGCGAAAAAAAACCGGCCCGAAGGCCGGTTTTTTCATACCGCATGCCGTGAGCGGCGCTTGCGCGCCGCGCGACATCAGAAGCGGTGGATCATGCCGACGCCGGCAGCGATCTGGTTCTGCTTCGAACCCGCGCCCACGCCGTCGCCGATCGACGTCGTTGCATTGACGATGCCGCCGGTCAGGCCGCTGATCGTGTTGCCGCTGGCGTGCTGGTACGCTTCAACCGCGTACAAACCCGTGCGCTTCGACAGGCTGTAGTACTGCGACAGCGTGACCTGATGGTACTTGGCCGAGCTCGAGACGCCGTTCGATTCGGTCGCACGCGTGTACGAGTAGCCTGCCGCGAAGTCCCACTGCGGCGCTGCCTTCCAGTGCAGCACGGCGCCTGCCGTGTTGAAGATCGCCGTGTTGCGGAATGCCGACTGCGTGCCCGGGATGTACTGGACGTTCGAGTACGACACCGAGATGTCCCACGCCGGCGTGAACTGGTAGCCGGCCGTCACGGCGACGCGTTGCTGCGACTGTGCCGTCTTGTAGCCACCGTTGATCGACGATACGGCCTGCTCCGCGCCGTTGCCGCTCGAATCCAGACCGTTTTGCGAGGTCGAGTTCGCACCCCACACGCCGCCGCCGAGCGTCGCATTGTTGACGCGCTGATAGCCGACCGCGATGCCTGCCGGGCCGTTCTGGTACTGGACCGCCGCGCTCCAGGTCGAGCCGCGGTTGAAGCTGCCCGCCACGCCGCCGAGCGAGTACGAACCGCCGACCGTGAAGCCGTAGAACTTCGGCGACATATAGACGAGCGAGTTGTTCGTGCGATAGCTGGTGTCGAGCGAGTCGATATCGCCCGGGTGCGCGCCGTAGTAACCGGTCAGCCAGGTCGTCGGGCTATACGGCGACAGCAGCGTGTAATACGCGGTGTACTGGCGGCCGGCCGTCAGCGTACCGTACGTCGCGTTGGTCAGACCCACCCACGCCTGACGCGTGAAGATGCCGTTCGTCCATTGCGACGAGCCGTTGTTCGCGTTGAAGCCGGCTTCCAACTGGAAAATCGCCTTCGTGCCGCCGCCGAGATCTTCGCTGCCCTTCAGGCCGAAGCGGCTGCCTGCCCAAATGCCGGTGGCCATCTGCACCTTCGAGTGACCACCCGAAACCGCGCTGGTAGCCGACGAGTTGTTCTGCCAAGCGATAGCGTTATCGACGATACCGTACAGGGTAACGCTGCTCTGGGCGTGGGCGGCGGTAGCGGCTGCGAGACCCACTGCCGTCATGGCGAAAGCGACGCGCTTTTTCATTGATTCTCCGTCCTCAAAGAATGATTTCTTTTCTGGTGTGGTTTTATGACTGACACATGTGCGAGTACATGCCGGTGCGATTCTGACGGATTACCAATCGTTTCCCAACATGTGCAGTCGGTCATCGTATGATCGACGCAACGCAGGGGGTTCACCAAACGGTTACATAACACCTGAAAACGCTTACGCGGTGGGCCTCTCCGGCATTTCCCGGTGAAAACCCTAGCTTTACATTTTTACTGGTGCATCGCGACCGTCCAATGTCGTCAGACGCCTTCGGCAACAACCTTCTTACAAAAGCGCGACCTCGGCTGGTGCCGCGATTCACGCCGCCGCGCAGGATCGCTGACATTCATGACACCCACGTTTCGGGAAGCGAAATCGTGTAAACGTTTCAGTCCGTGTGGGGAGAATCAGACGGGAGTGGCCCGGCGAACGCGGGCCGAGGGCGATGCCCGCGCCTGTCGCGCCGGCATCGTGCAGCGCAACTCAGCGCGCGGACGCCTGCCCGATCCGCGTGTTCACTGCGTCGACGAGCGCGTTCATGCGCGCACGGATCGCCGCGTTCGAGCCGACGAGCGCGAGCGACGACGCCATGATCCGGTAGATCCGCTTGCGCGGCACCTTCGCCGGCCTCGCCGGATCGAGCCACGCGTCATGGCCGGCCAGCAGTTCGAGCGTTTCGAGGCCGATCATGATGGGCCACAGGCACGCGAGCCGCAGACGCACGAAGCGGCGCGGAATCGCCAGCGTGTACCGGCACGCGTCGCGATACTGATCGAGCGCCACGCGCAGCAGGTCGACCAGCACGCCGCGCGCGCGCGCCGACGCGTCGGGCGACATCAGGTCGGCGACGCCCACGCGGTGCGCGGACAGCACGTCGTCCGGCAGATAGCAGCGGCCAATCCGCAGGTCCTTCGCGCAGTCGCGCAGGATGTTGGTCATCTGCAGCGCCTTGCCGAATCGAATGCCCTTCTCGCGCATGTCCGCCAGGTCCCAACCGCGCGCGGCGCGCGTGTGCGCACCGGTCATGTCGGTCCAGAATTCGCCGACGCAGCCGGCGACCAGATAGGTGTAGCGATCGAGCATGTCGCGATCCGGCAGCGACGCGACCTCCCCCGACTGTTCGTCGGGGAACGTGCGCAGGTCGAACTCCATCCCCGACGTCAGCGTCGCGACGACCTTGCGGATCGATGCGCGATCCGCCTCCGGCTGCGCGCGCAGCAGCGCGAGCATCGGCTGCATCGAGCCGAGCAGCACGTGCTCGTGCGAATCCGTCTGCATCCGCGTCACCTCCTCAAGCGCACGCGACAGCGCTGCGCCGTCGCCGAGCCGCTCGACCTCGTCGCGCAGGTCGGTCAGCAGCGCCGCACGGCGATCGGGCGCGACGAGCGCCGTGTCGGCGATCGTGTCGGCCGCGCGCGCGAGCAGATAGGCCAGGCCGACCGGGTCGCGCATGCCGTCGGGCAGCACGCGCAGCGTCAGGTAGAAGGAGCGGGAAACGTTCTTCAGCAGGTCGCCGAGCAGATAGGCGGGATCGGTATGAGTCGTCATGGGTCGGTAAAAATCGGCCGGCGCGGGCCCCGGACGCACGCTGTCGCCGGGCGCCCGCGCCGGCCCGCGAGTCGCCGCATCGTCGCGCGCGAGTAGGCGTCGGCCCGGCCCGGCGATGCAAAAGTCCCGCAAGTTTAGTGCATCCGGCGCGCCGGCTCCCGGCGACGGCCGGATCGCGCCGCACGCACGGTTGCGCTATCAGGCCATCCCGTGCGTTTTGAGCGGAAACGAAAAAGAAAGGCACAAGTAATATATATGTAATTATCCGATGCGACGATCGCGTCCCGTTCGATCCCGCGCGGCCCGCAGAGACAGGCCGCACCCGCCGGAACGACCGCCCTTTCACCGACTTCCGTTTCGAAGGTTCTCCACCATGCTCTTCACGCGCCCGACCGCCCTGCGCTGCATCCCGCTCGCCTGTGCCGCCGCCCTCCTGCTCGCCGCCTGCGGCGGTGACGACGTGTCGGCATCCGATCCGACGCAGCCGATCTCCGCGAAGGTCCAGGTGGTCGGTCATCGCGGCGCGAGCGCGCTGCGCCCCGAACACACGCTCGCGTCGTACCGCAAGGCGATCGAGGACGGCGCGGATGTGATCGAACCCGATCTCGTCTCGACTCGCGACGGCGTACTCGTCGCGCGCCACGAGAATGAAATCTCCGGCACGACGAACGTGTCGACCCTGCCGCAGTTCGCGAGCCGCAAGGCGACCAAGACGATCGACGGCGCGCAGCTGACCGGCTGGTTCACCGAGGACTTCACGGTCGCCGAATTGAAGACGCTGCGTGCCCGCGAGCGCATTCCGCAGGTCCGCCCGGCGAACACCGCGTACAACGACCAGTTCGAGATTCCGACCTTCGACGAGATCGTCGCGCTCGCGAAACAGATGGCCGCGCAGACCGGCCGCACGATCCACCTGTATCCGGAAACCAAGCACCCGACTTACTTCCAGTCGATCGGCCTGCCGCTCGAGGACCGTCTCGTCGATGCGCTGCTGAAGGATCCGTACACGGCACGCACGGCGACCGTCTACATCCAGTCGTTCGAAGTGGCGAACCTGAAGACGATCCGCAACCGGATCAAGACGAGCCAGCCGAACTGGAAGCTCGTGCAGTTGATGGACGAAGCCGATCAGCGCCCGTACGACTTCGTGAAGGCGAACGACAAGCGCACCTACGGTGACCTGTCGACGCGCGACGGAATGCGCGAGATCGCGTCCTATGCGAACGGCGTCGGCCCGTACAAGACATCGATCATCGCGGTCGCCGCCGACGGCACGCTGCAGCAGCCGACGCCGTACGTGCGCTACGCGCACGAAGCCGGCCTCGTCGTGCATCCGTACACGTTCCGTCCGGAGAACAACTTCCTGCCCGCGTCGCTGAAGGACGGCGGCACGCCGGCCACGCGCAACACCGCGGGCTCGGTGCGCGAGATCCAGGCGTACCTGCGCGCGGGCATCGACGGCTTCTTCACCGACGATCCCGCCGTCGGTCGCGCGGCCGTCGATACGTTCAAGCGCTGAGCGGATTGAACGCGCCGGATGCGATGCGCCACTGAGCGCGCGGCAACCGGGCGCGGCGCATGTCGTGCCGCACACCGGTTGCCGCGTCGCGGTCAGATCACGCGGAAGTGGTGCGTGCCGTCGCGCTTCAGCTGGTCGACCAGCCCGTATTCCCAGTCGAGATACGCCTGCATCGCGGCGGCCGCGTTGTCCGTGCCTTCATACGGGCGCCGGTAGCGGTCGACGCGCGGCGACGCCAGATGCGTCTCGCCGTGCTCGAGCGGCAGCCCCGCGTCGATCCACGCGGCGGTGCCGCCGGTCAGCACCGTGATCGCCGCGGAAGCCGGCAGCAACGCGCGCGCGTCGTCCGCCGCGAACCGCGCGAGCAGGCTCGAACCACACGTGAAGACATAGCGCTTCGCCGGCGGGATCGCGGCGAGCGCGTCGCGCAACTGCGCACGCACGGCGAACCACGCGCCGGGGATATGGCGCTTCACGTAGTTCGCGCTGGTCGTCACGTCGACGATCGCGACCTCGCCCGCGGCCGCCTCCTTCAGCCAGCCCGCGAGCGTTGCGGGCGACGCCTCGGTCACCTGCGGCGTCGCCGGCACGTCGCGCGGCGGCTGGCCGCGCTCGGTGAAGGCCGCCGTGCCGGCCGGCTCGATCACGCGCACGTCCCAGCCCATCTGCGCGAGCCACGACGCGGTCATGTCCGCGCGCACGCCGTCGTCGTCGGCGAGCACGATTCGCGCGCCGCGCACGGGCGCGTGATGGTCGGTCTCCTGTACAAGCTGGCCACCCGGCGTGCCCAGGAAGCCTGGCAGATGGCCGGCCTCGTATTCCTCCGGCATGCGCACGTCGAAGCGGTACAGCGTGCGGCCCGGCTCGTCGAGCGCCGCGACGTCCGCGAGCGCGATGCGCGGCACGCCGGCGCGCTCGGCCACCGCGCGCGCGGCGCGACGGGCTTCCTCGCGCTGCGCGGGTTCGACGTCGTCGGGAAAGCGTCGCGCGGCGCCGTGCTCGAGCGTCTGGCCCGCGAGCGTCCAGCCGATCGTGCCGTTGCGCAGTGCCGCGACCGGGTTCGGCAGCCCTGCGTTCACGAGCGATTGCGTGCCGATGATGCTGCGCGTGCGGCCCGCGCAGTTCACCACGACCCGGGTTGCGGGGTTCGGCGCGAGCGCGCGCACGCGCAGCACGAGTTCCGCCCCCGGCACGCTCGTCGATGTCGGGATGTTCATCGTCTGGTATTCGTCGAAGCGGCGCGCGTCGACGATCACGACATCGGCCTTTTCGTCGATCAGCGCCTGCACTTCCTGCGCGGACAGCGACGGCGTATGGCGCTCGGCCTCGACCCACTCGCCGAACGACTTGCTCGGCACGTTCACGTCGATGAACAGCTCGCCGCCCGCGGCGAGCCAGCCCGCGAGACCGCCGTCGAGCAGCCGCACGTCGGTATAGCCGAGCTGCGCGAACTTCGCGGCCGCGCGCGGCGCGAGATCCTCGCCGCCGGCTTCGCCGAACACGACGATCGGCGTGTCGCGGCGCGGAATGCGCGTCCACGCGTCGAGTTCGAGCTTCGACAGCGGAAAGTTGGCAGCCCAAAGCGGATGGCCCTGCGCGTATGGATCTTCCTCGCGCACGTCGATCAGCGCGAGCTCGTCGCGGGCCAGGAGGCGCGCGCGTACGTCCTGGTACGACGCGACGGGGAAACGGGAAGTGGAATCAACGAATTGCGTCACGATGTCTCTGTCGGATTCTGTTGAAGTCGGTGAAAAAAGCAAACGGAAAACGGTTGAAGCCCGAGGCCGCGGGCGTGCGCTCGCAACTGAACGCTCGCGACGTGCGGCGTCACACGTTCGAATAGCCGGACACGAACGGCTTCACGGTGCCGTCGTCCAGGAACACCGCGCGCTCGACCTTGCCGATGTTCGCGCCGTACACGTGGATGCTGATCGATACCCGGTCGGCGAACGCGTTGGTCACGCGATGGACGTCGCCGATGCTCGGCGACACGGCCTCGACGTCGCCCGGCCGCAGTTGCACCGCATCGCCCGACGGCACCGGCCTGCCGGTCGCGTCGAACCGGTACGGCTGCGAAAACTCGCCGCCGCGCAGCATGCCGATCAGCCCCCACACCGTGTGATTGTGGATCGGCGTCGTCTGGCCAGGCCCCCACACGAAGCTGACGACGGAGAACCGATCGTCGGGATCGAGATGCAGCAGGTACTGGCGGTAGCGCTCGGGATCGGGCTGCGCGAACGCGTCGGGCAGCCAGTCGTCGTGCGCGACGAGTGCGGCAAGCAGCGCGCCGCCCTCGTCGAGAATGCGCGCCTCGTTCGCGCCGGACGCGAGCAGCGCGCCCAGGCCGTCGACGAACGGACGCAGCGGCGTCTGATGCAACGAAAGCGTACTCATCGGCTGCCTCCTCGAATATGATGCCGAATATGATGAATCGTCATGATCACCCGAAAGATCATGCAGAACAAACATGAAAATTAGCGATATCGACGCTTTTGCAGCGGTCGTCCGCTGTCAGACGCTGAGCCAGGCCGCGGCCGAGCTCGGGATGACGCAGCCGGCGATCACACGGCGCGTGCAGAATCTCGAGGAAGCGCTCGGCGCGACGCTGCTCGACCGCAACACGAAACCGCCGCGCCCGACCGACATCGGGCTGCAGGTGTTCGCGCAGTGCCGCGCGATCCTGCGCGAGGTCGATGCGCTGCGCGAACTGACGGCCGGCCAGCGGCCGCCCGCCGGCGAATTCCGCGTCGGCCTCACGCAAGGGCTTGGCGAACTGATGCTGCCCGGCCTGATCGCGCGGATCGCCGGGCAATGGCCAGCGCTCGCCACGCAAGTCACGACCGCCTGGGGCGGCATGCTCGTCGAGCGCGTCGCGCGCCGCGAACTCGATGCGGCGCTGGTGTTTCTGGCCCGCGAGATGGTGCTGCCGCCGCACGTCGAGGGCGAACGGCTGCTGGCCACCCGGCTCGTCGCGGTCGGCCGCAAGGGCGACTGGCCGCGCCGCAGCTACCGGCTCGCCGACTGCCATGCGCGCGGCTGGGTGCTCAATCCCGACGGCTGCGGCTTTCGTGCGGGCCTGCGCCGCGCGCTCGACGCGCAGGGGCTGCCGATGCCCGTCACGCTCGACACATATGGTCGCGACCTGCAATTGCAGAGCGTCGCGAACGGCATCGGCATCGGGCTGATGCCGATGCCGCTCGTCGAAGGCAGCCCGCTGCGCGATGCGGTCGACATCGTGCCGCTCGCCGATTTCAAGCCGCAGATCGATCTGTGGCTGCTGCACCGGCAGGACGCCGCACGCTTCGCGGCGCCGCTCGCCGCCGTGGGCGCGCATGCGCGCGCGGCATTCGCACTGCCCGCGGATGCCGCCGCGCACGACGAAGCCGCTTGAGCTTGACCGAGGCCTGCGACGCCGGCACCGCGGTGTCCCGTTTGCGCCGGCCGTCATGCGGCCCCTCTCACGCATCGCTTCGACCGGAAGCCGGTGTGCCGCGTGACGTCCCGCCAGCCTCCGCGCTGGCGTTCTCGGTTGCGCTTCGCGCCGCGGCGTCGAGCGCGGCACGCCCGGCGGCGACCGCGATCGCATCGTCCTGCGGCGTATGCACGCGGCTGCACAGCACGTCGCGATAATGACGTTCGAGCGGATTGTGGCGGCTCAGCCCGTGATTGCCCGACAGCTTCAACGCGTGCTCGACCGTGCGGATCGCCTGCTCCGTCACGGTTCGCTTGACGAGGCCGCTCGTCGTCACCGTCGGTGCGGGCGATGTGCTCGTCGAGCAGCACGCGGTTCGTGTGCAAGCACCCTTCGATCTCGCCGACGGCCTCCTGCATGCGCGGCAGCGTCGCGAGCGGTGCCCCGAGCCCGCTCGGCGCGCGCGTCGTCGCGAACTCGAGCAGCCAGTCGCGTGACGCGCGCGCCACCGCATCGTAGAGGCTGCCGAGCAACGCGACCATCCACGCCTGCTGGTCAGCCTGCGCGTCGACATCCGCATGGCTCGCGGCCGATACGGCCCACGCATCGGGCGCGCGCACGTCCACCGCATGATCGGCGGGCAGCCGCACGTCGTCGAACACGACCTCGTGGCTGCCCGATGCGCGCAGGCCCAGGTGGTTCCAGCTTTCGATCACGCGGATGCCTGCGTCGTCCTCCACATCGCGCTCGCGCGGCACGAGGAATACGCCGACACGCGGCTCGGGTTCGTCGGTGCGTGCCCATACGGCGAGCCAGCGCAGCGCCGGAATGCCGGTGCTGTACAGCTTGTGGCCGGACAGGCGCCAGCCGTCGCCGTCGCGACGCGCAATCGTTTCGGGCAGGCCGCCGCGCGACGGCGAACCGAGCGCCGGTTCGACGCGCAACGCGTTGATCAGCGCGCCTTCAGCGACCGCACTGTCGAACACCGCACGCCGCACGTGCGCGGGCCAGCGGTTGTCCGCGCGGCCGAGCGCGCGATGCTGCAGATACGTCATCGTCAGCACCAGCGCCAGCGCAGTCGCGGGATCGGCGCGCGCGACGGCGGCCACGATCCGGCTCGCCTGCGCCAGCGTCGCGCCCGCGCCGCCATGCTCGCGCGGCACGACCTGCGCGATCAGCCCGGCGCGATGCAGTCGCGCGAAGTTCTCGTGCGGGAAGCGGCCGTCGACGTCGTTGCGGGCGGCGTCCGCGGCGAGTTCGGGCGCAAGACGCTCGAGCAGCGCCGCGACGCGCGCATCGTCGGCAGGCAGATGGCGCAGCGACGACTGCGGCGGTAGCGGCGAGGAAGCAGCAAGTCTGGCGGACATCGGTACGGGTTCCCTCGGTGACTGGATAGCGGGGTAACGCAACGGCGGCAATGGCGGAGATCGATTGGCGGACGGTGCGGCGGCGCGTGAAGCCGACGGCGATCGGTTGCGGTTGCGCACTCGCGTGCCGGTTCGCGGACGTTTGCCGCGCATGCGTGCGCACGCATCGGCATTCGAACCGGACCGCACATCCCGGACCGCATGCGGATCCGGTGCCTGCCCGGCGCGGAAGCCCCGCTCCCTTTCATCTCCATCGCGAGCCCACAGCGTATGCGCAATGCACACGCGGCCAAACCATGCAAATCTGATATTCAATTCGGGATTGATTATTTCCATTCCGCATGATCCCGGCGGTAATCTGCGCTCCATTCCCGCCCCCGCCAACCGTTGCTGGCCGCGTGGGGCCGTCCTTGCATCGGAGACCCAGATGAGCGTCGAATTCATCGGCATGATCCAGAGCCAGAAGCAGTCGGAAATCCATCCGCCCGCCGGCCCCGTCGTCGCCCCCGATTACGTGCGCGACTTCGCCCGCGCACATGAAACGGCCGGCTTCGACCGGATCCTCGTCCCGCACCACTCGACCGGCCCGTCCGCGACGCTGACGATCGCGTTCGCCGCCGCCGCGACCGAGCGCATCCACTTCATGCTCGCGCATCGGCCGGGCTTCACCGCGCCGACGCTCGCCGCTCGGCAAATCGCGACGCTCGATCAGTTCAGCCGCGGCCGGCTCGCTGTGCACTTCATCTCCGGCGGCTCGGACAGCGAGCAGCAGCGCGACGGCGACTTCCTCGACCACGACGCACGCTACGCACGCACCGACGAATATCTCGGCATCCTGCGCCGCATCTGGACCGAAACGCAGCCGTTCGATCACGACGGCGCGCACTACCGCTTCACGCAGGGCTTTTCGGAGGTGAAGCCGTTCCAGCAGCCGCACGTGCCGATCTACTTCGGCGGCGCCTCGGAAGCGGCGCTGGAAGTTGCCGGCAAGCACGCGGACGTCTATGCGCTGTGGGGCGAATCGCTCGACCAGGTGCGCGACCTGACGACCCGCGTGCGCGCCGAAGCCGCGAAGCACGGCCGGCAGGTGCGCTTCTCCGTGTCGTTCCGGCCAATCCTCGCGGCGACCGAAGACGAAGCATGGGCGCGCGCGCACCGGATCCTCGACGAAACGCGCCGCGTGCGCGAAGCGGCCGGCCTCGGCACCGGCGGCCCGCAGCAAAGCGAAGGCGCGCGGCGCCTGCTTGCCGCGGCCGAACGCGGCTCGCGCGTCGACAAGCGGCTGTGGACCGAGATCGCGAAGCTCACCGGCGCACGCTCGAATTCGACCGCGCTGGTCGGCACGCCCGAACAGGTCGCCGACGCGCTGCTCGACTACTACGACCTCGGCGTGACGACGTTCCTGATCCGCGGCTTCGATCCGCTCGAAGACGCGATCGACTACGGTCGCGAACTGATTCCGCGCGTGCGCAGCGCCGTCGCGGCACGCGACGCGGCACGCCGCGCGGCCTGACCCAAAGGGAGACGCCGACCATGTCCGCCGTCCTGGCTTCGTCATCGCCCGCACGCACCGCGTCGGGCCTCGTCCTCGCCGACACGCCGCGCCAGCATTTCTGGTTCGACCCGCCCGCGCCGCGCGTCGACGTCGCCGCCGAGCGCCGCCACCGGCAGGAGCGGCTCGCGGCCGCGTTCCGCCTGTTTGCGCGTTTCGGCTTCGCGTCGGGCCTCGCCGGCCACATCACCGCGCGCGACCCCGAACTGCCCAACCACTTCTGGGTGAATCCGCTCGGCGTGCATTTCTCGCGGATCAAGGTATCGGACCTGCTGCTCGTCAACGCACGCGGTGAAACCGCGATCGGCAACCGGCCGCTGAACAAGGCCGCGTTCGCGATCCACGCGGCGATTCACGACGCGCATCCGCACATCGTCGCCGCCGCGCACACGCATTCGACCTACGGCAAGGCATGGTCGACGCTCGGCCGCCCGCTCGATCCACTGACGCAGGACGCGTGCGTGTTCTACGAGGATCACGCGCTGTTCGACGACTTCACGGGCATGGTCGTCGACACGAGCGAAGGCGCACGGATCGCGGGCGCGCTCGCGAAGCCCGACGGCACCACGCACAAGGGCGTGATCCTGAAGAACCACGGCATCCTGACGGCCGGCCCGACGGTCGAGGCCGCCGCGTGGTGGTACATCGCGCTCGACAACGCCGCGCACACGCAGTTGCTGGCCGAAGCGGCCGGCACGCCGCAACCGATCGACCACGCGACCGCGCGACACACGCACGGCCAGATCGGTGGCCCCGACGGCGCATTGCACGCGTTCGACAGCCTGTTCGCAGGCGTCGTCGCCGACGAACCCGACCTGCTCGACTGAACGCCCTTGCGCACGACCGGAACCGGAGACCACACGATGACCGATACCACCGCCCCCGCGCCGACCGGCGCCCATGACGACAAGCGCCGCCGGCTGCTGCGCGCGGCCGGCGCCGCCGCGCTCGCCGCGCCGGCGATCACGCTGGGCCGCAACGCGTGGTCCGCGCCGCCGCTGAAGAAGCTCACGTTCGCGTGGAACCAGAACGCGTTCTGCCTGACGCCGATCGTCGTCGCGCAGGAGAACGGCTTCTTCGAGAAGAACGGTCTGAAGGTCGAGCTGGTCAACTACAGCGGATCGACCGATCAGTTGCTCGAATCGATCGCGACCGGCAAAGCCGACGCGGCGGTCGGGATGATCCACCGCTGGCTGAAGCCGCTCGAAGCCGGCTTCGACGTGACGATCATCGGCAGCTCGCACGGCGGCTGCGTGCGGCTGCTCGGCGCGAAGACGGCCGGCGTGACGACGCTGCAGGCGCTGAAGGGCAAGACGGTCGGCGTCAGCGATCTCGCGGCGCCCGGCAAGCACTTCTTCTCGATCCTGCTCGCGAAGAACGGCATCGATCCCGAACGCGACATCACGTGGCGGCAGTATCCGGCCGATCTGCCCGGCGTCGCGGTCGACAAGGGCGAGATCCAGGCGATCGCCGACGGCGACCCGAATCTCTATCTCCTCGAGAAGCGCAGCAACGGCGCGTATACGGAACTCGCGACGAACCTGTCCGGCGAATACGCGCGCAAGGTGTGCTGCGTGATCGGCGCGCGCGGCGACCTCGTGCGCAACGACCGGCCGGCGGCCGCCGCGTGAGCCATGCGTTTGACGGCCCCGGCGGCCCGCTGTCGGTGCTCGACGACGTCACGCTGTCGGTCGCGGCCGGCGAATTCGTCGCGCTGCTCGGCCCGAGCGGCTGCGGAAAATCGACGCTGCTGCGGCTCGTCGCGGGCCTCGACGCCGCGCGACAAGGCGCAATCGTGCAGGACGGCGTGCCGATCGAAAGGCCCGATCCGTCGCGCATCGTCGTGTTCCAGGATCCGACGCTCTACCCGTGGCGCCGCGTGCGCGCGAACGTCGCGCTCGGCCTCGAGGCGCGTGGCGTGGCGTGGCGTGGCGCGCACCGCGCAGCATCGCGTCGACGATGCGCTCGCGCGCGTCGGCCTTCAGGAATTCTCGAACGTGTTTCCGCATCAGCTGTCGGGCGGGATGGCGCAGCGTGTCGCGCTCGCCCGCGCGCTCGTCAACGATCCGCGCCTGCTGATCCTCGACGAGCCGCTTGGCAAGCTCGATTCGCTGACGCGGTTGACGATGCAGGCCGAGTTGACCGCGCTGTGGCAACGCGACGGGTTCTCCGCGCTGCTCGTCACGCACGATGTCGAGGAAGCGCTGTTTCTCGCGCAACGCGTGATCGTGTTCGGGCCGCGTCCCGCACGGATCGTCGCGGAACTGCGTGTCGACCTGCCCTATCCGCGCCATCGCGGCGACCCGCGTCTCGCCGAACTGCGCCACGAAGCGCTGCGGCATCTCGGACTCGATTCGAGCTGGTAGATGCCGAGTGCCGCCAGCGGGATGGCCCGCGCACGGCAAAGGCCGCGCCGATGAATGCACCGCCGTTCGCCGACTGGGCGCTCGTGTTCCTGCAACTGCTGTATCGCGCGCAGATCGCGTTCGCCCGGGCACTGCATGCGGCCGGCCTGACCGGGGACGCCGACGGACAGGCCGCGTGGCCCTGGGCGCATCGGATCGCGCTTGAAACGCTGCGCATCGATGCCGGGCTCACGCGGCAGCTTGCGTTCGCCTGCGCGGCAACCGCGCTCGCCGTGGCGCTGGTCTGCATCGCGCTCGTTTCGCGCAAGTGGCGAGCGGCGTCGGCAATCGCCGCACTGGCGGTCGCGTGGTTCGCGCCGTGGCCATCGGCGTCGCTGTGGCTCGCGCCCGCGGTGCCGACCAGTTTCCAGCGCAACCCCGCGCCGCTTTCTGTCGCGAACGTGATGCGCGGTGCACACCTGTATGTGCGCGGCATTGCGCGGCGTGTCACGGCGCGGACGGCCGCGGCGAAGGACCGCTCGCGGCAACGCTCGCGCATTGGCCGCCGACCTTCGCGGGCACGCTGCTCGCCCGGCGGCTCGAAGGCGAACTGTACTGGCGCGTGCGGCACGGTACGCACGACGCGCGCGGCGCGTCGTCGATGCCGGGCTTTGCCACGACGCTCGGCCCCGGCGACACGTGGGCCATGCTCGCTTACCTGAAGGCGCTGTCGGCCGGCAGCGGCGCGCAGGCGGAAGGTGCATGGCCCGTGCCCGTTCCGCTGCCTGCGCTCGACGTGCGTTGCGGCAGCGCCGCGCCGCAGCCGCTCGAGCGCTGGCGCGAAGGCCAGCGCGTGCGCATCGTTGCGCTCGCGCCGGGCAGCGCGCCGCCGACGGAGGATCCGCGCTGGCAGACGCTGCTCGTCACTGCCGGCGACACGCCCGCGCCACCGGCCACCGGCTCGCGCGCGAACTGCGTCGCGTCGACGCCCGGTGCATGGCAAGCGTTCGCGACGATCGCTGGCGTGTCGCCCGAGACGTTCGGCGGCACGCAACTGCTTGCCGACCGGCGCGGCTGGCTGCGGGCGCGCGCGTTGCCTGGCAGCGCGGGCTGGTCGGCCGACGATTTGTTGTGCCGCTCGGATGCGACCGCGCGGCCTTCCGCCGCCCCCGCGAACGTCGATCCGCTGACCGCGCTGCTGCTGCGTGTGGACGCTGAACCGGTGCGCGACGTGCAGGCCGGGCTTGCGCATTGAATCTCTGAACCGTTTCCTCCAATCGACCGAACTTCACGATGAATCCGACCCGACGCCACTTCCTCGCGCAAGCGAGCGCCCTCGCCGCCGCCACCGTCGGCGTGGCTCCGACCGCATTGCACGCGCAATCGGGCACGCGACCGCTGCTGCGTGCCGGCGACCAAAAGGGCGGGCTGCGCGCGCTGCTCGAAGCAGCCGGCGAACTGAACGGCCTCGCTTACGACATCGCATGGACCGAATTCCCGGCCGCCGCGCCACTGGCCGAAGCGCTGAACGCGGCGGCCGTCGACTGCGGACCGATCGGCGACGCGCCGGTGATCTTCGCGCTCGCATCGGGTGCGCGCATCAAGGTGATCGGCGCGAACCGGTCCGACCCGTACGGCACCGCCTTGCTCGTGCGGCCCGATGCGACGCTGAAGGACGCCGCCGACCTGAAAGGCAAGCGCATTGGCACCACGCGCGGCTCGATCGGCCATTTCGTCACGCTGAAGGCGCTCGAAGCCGCAGCCCTGCCGCCCGATGCCGTATCGTTCCGCTTCCTGCCGCCGGCCGACACGATGCTTGCGCTCGCAACCGGTTCGATCGACGTGTGGGCGACGTGGGAACCCTATACCGCGCTCGCCGAAACGAGCGGCCGCGCACGCGTGCTCGTCAACGGCCGCGGCCTGTGGTCGGGCCTCAGCTACGTCGCGGCGACCGACGCGGCGATCGCGTCGAAGCGCGACGTGCTGCGCGACTTCCTGCAACGCGTCGTGCGCGCGCAGGCCTGGTCGTACCGGCACGTCGACGCGTATTCCGCGACGCTCGCGCGCATCGTCGGCATCCCGCCGGCTGCCGCGAAGCTGCAGTTCGAGCGCCGCAACACGCGGTGGCTGCCGCTCGACGCGACGGTGATCGCCGGGCAACAACGCACGGCCGACTTCTACCTGAAGGCCGGGCTGCTGCGCCAGCCGCTCGACGTCCGCACGACCTTCGACCTCGGCTTTCCGCTGGCGTGACCGGCCGCACGGCGCGGCGGCCTGCAACCGCCCAAACGGCTTTCGCATGATCTGGCACAATCGCGATTCGACCATCCCGCCTTCGTCAGCCAGCGTCATGCCAGCCATCTCCGAACTCTTCGTCTATCCGATCAAATCCTGCGCCGGCATCGCGCTGTCGCGCGCACAGCTGCTCGAAACGGGCCTCGCGTACGACCGCCACTGGCTGATCACCACCCCGGACGGGATGATGATCACGCAGCGCACGCACCCGCGCCTCGCGCTGATCCGCACCGCGCTCGAGCACGATGCGCTGGTGCTGAATGCGCCGGGCATGCCCGAGATCCGTACGCCGCTCGACGGCGATGCAACACCCGCCACGCCGAAGATGGCCGCGACCGTCTGGCGCGACACCGTCGACGCGATCGACACGGGCGCCGAGACGGCCGCGTGGCTCACCGAATTCCTCGGCATGCCGTTGAAGCTCGCGCGCTTCGGTGCCGAGTCGCGCCGTGGCTGCAACCGCAAATGGACCGGCGACATCGACACGCACACGCAGTTCGCGGACGGCTACCCGCTGCTCGTGATCGGCCAGCCGTCGCTCGACGACCTGAACGCGAAGCTCGTCGCGAAAGGCGCGCCAGCGATTCCGATGAACCGCTTCCGCCCGAACATCGTCGTGTCGGATCTCGATGCGTACGAAGAGGATTTCGTCGAGCATCTCGACGCGGAAGGCGCGACGCGCGTGCGGTTACGCCTCGTGAAGCTGTGCACGCGCTGCCCGATGCCGACGATCGACCAGGTGACCGGCGCGCCGGATCCGGCATGGCCGCACGAGCCGACCGACACGATGCAGACCTATCGCGCGCATCCGAACTACGACGACGCGCTGACATTCGGCATCAACGCAATCGTCGTCGAAGGCGCGGGCGCGTGGCTCGAAGTCGGGCAGTCGCTCGAAGCGGAGATCGGGTTCGGCGACTGAGCGGATCGGTCGAAGCGGCGGACGGCATATCGTTTCCGTCGCCGCCCTCCGCCGCCATTCACCTCGGTTGCGTCGATCGCCGTGCCGGCTACTGCGCCGCCCGAACCGTCGGCAGCATCACCGTCACGATCAGCCCGCCGTCCGCCGCATCGGAGAGCGTCACGCTGCCCTGATGCACGCGCGCGATTTCCCGCACGATCGACAACCCGAGCCCGGTACCTTCGACCGTCTGCGTCTTGCTGCCACGATGGAAGCGCTCGAACACCGCGTCGCGCTCATCCGCCGGAATGCCCGGCCCGTTGTCGATCACGTCGAGCCGCGCATGCTCGCCGTCGCGCGACACGCGCACCGTGATTACCGCGCGGTCGCCCGAATAACGGATCGCGTTGTCGATCAGGTTGCCGATCATTTCGCCGAGCAGGTCCGGTTGACCATGCACGTCGACGTCGGCCTCGTGCTCGAAGCCGAGATCGATGTCGCGCGCCCGCGCCACCGGCGACCAGTCGAGCGTCACGCTGCGCGCCAGCCGATGCAACGCGACCGGCTGGTGCGCGACCGCAAGGCCGCTGTCCGAATCGAGCCGCGACAGCGACAGCAGTTGCTGGATGATCTTCGCGGCCTGCCGCACCGCGCCGTTCACGCGCCGCAAGTGCACGTTCACGCGCGGCTGCTCGTCCGGCCGCAATGCCAGTTCGACGCCGGCCTGCACCGCCGCGAGCGGCGTCTTCAGCTGATGGGCCGCGTCCGCGAAGAAACGCCGCCGCGCGACCTGCATCTGCTGCGTGCGGCCGATGTACTGGTTGATCGACTCGACGAGCGGCGCGAGCTCGCTCGGCATGCCGCCGGTGTCGAGCGGCGTCGGATCGCCGTCGGTACGCGCGGCGACCTTCGCGGACAGCCGGTTCAATGGCCGCAGCCCGCGCCCGACGCCGAGCCACACGATCCCGAGCGCGAGCACGACAAGCAGTCCTTCCTGCAGCAGCGAGCCCATCAGGATTTCGCGCGCGAGCGCCTGGCGTCCCTCGATCGTTTCGCCGACCATCACCCACACGATGCGTGTCTGCGCGGTCGGCACGTCGTGCACCGGCACACGCAACGCGGCCATGCGCAGCTGCTCGCCGCGATAGACGACGTTGTAATAGCGCGTGACGAACAGCGCGCCGTCACCCGGCGGCAGCGGCAGGTCCGGATAGCCGGTGATCGTGTGCCCGTTGTCCTCGCGGATCAGGTAGTAGATCTTGCCGCCGTCGCCCGACTCGAACATCTCGAGCGCGAGATACGGCAGGTCGACCTCGATCTCACCGTCGTTGAGCCGCACGCCTTCGCGGATCGACTTCAGCGACGACGACAGCGTGCGGTCGAACGCGACGTGCGCGGCGCTCATCGCGCGCTGGTACGTGAGCCACGAGTCGAGCGCGAGCAGCCCGAGCAGCGGCAGCAGCAGCCACAGCGCGACTTGCGTGCGCAGGTTCGGTCGGCGGATCATCATGTCTCCCGCTGGGGCGCCCCAGGCACGGCATGCGCCCCCTCCGAAGGCAGCGAACGTGTCGATCCGGCATTGCGCTTCAGCGCACACTCCGGTCCCGTGCAAAGCCAGCGAGCGTGGAATGGGTTCATCCGGCGGCCTTCGCTTCGAGCAGATACCCGAGCCCCCGCAGCGTGACGATCGCGACGCCGGTGTTTTCCAGCTTCTTGCGCAGCCGGTACACGTAGATCTCGATCGCGTCCGCGTTGACCGACTCGTCGAGCCCGAAGATTTTCTCCGACAGCGTCTCCTTGTTGATCGCGCGACCGTTGCGCAGGATCAGCACCTCCAGCACCGAGCGCTCGCGCGGCGTGAGCGGCAGCGCTTCGCCGGCGAGATGGAAGCTGCGGTCGATACTGTCATACGAAAGCGGCCCGCATGCGACCCGCGAATGCTCGTGGCCGAGGCTGCGCCGGATCAGCGCGCGGGCACGCGCCTCCAGCTCGGTCAGTTCGAACGGCTTCGCGAGATAGTCGTCGGCCCCGAGATCGAGCCCCTTCACGCGGTCCTCGACCGAGCCGTGCGCGGTCAGGATCAGCACCGGCACGGGATTGCGGCGCGCGCGCAACCGACGCAGCACCTCGAGCCCGTCGAGCTTCGGCAGCCCGAGATCGAGGATCACCAGCGCGTAGTCCTGCGTGCGCAGCACGTGATCCGCCGCCTCCCCGTCCGCCATGTGATCGACCGCGAAGCGCGCGGCGCTGAGCGCGTCGTTCAGCGACTGCGCCAGGTTCGGGTTGTCTTCTACGAGCAGCACACGCATGGGGACCTCGGGAAATCCATGACACAAAGGACGCTATTGTGAACCGAAATGAAAGCAGGCTGAAAGTGCCTCGCAATTAACATCCGCGTCACTCGAACAACACACACGCATCACTGGAGGAAGACATGCCGTTTGCACCGAAGCAGCTCACCGCCGCGCTGGCGATCGTCCTGGGCACCGCCGCCGGCGCCGCCGTCGCGCAGGTCCCGGCCGGGTATCCGGGTAACTACCAAGGTGTCGTCGACGCCGCGAAGAAGGAAGGCAAGCTGATCGTCTACTCGACGACTGACACGGGCCTCGTGCGCCCGCTGATCAAGGACTTCGAAAGCCTGTACGGCGTGAAGGTCGAATACAACGACATGAACAGCACCGAGCTGTACAACCGCTACATCAGCGAAAACGCGGCGAGCAGCACGAGTGCCGACGTGCTGTGGAGCTCCGCGATGGACCTGCAGGTCAAGCTCGTCAACGACGGCCTGATGGCGTCGTACGATTCGCCCGAAAGCGCGAACGTGCCGCAATGGGCGCAATACCAGAAGCAGGCGTACGGCACGACGTTCGAACCGCTCGCGATCGTCTACAACAAGCGCCTGATCCCCGAGAACGAGGTGCCGAAGACGCGCGCCGACCTGATCAAGCTGCTCACCACGCAGGCCGACAAGTTCAAGGGCAAGGTCACGACCTACGACATCGAAAAGTCGGGCGTCGGCTTCAACTACCTGACGCAGGACGCGCACGTGAACGAGAAGGTCACGTGGGAGCTCGTGAAGGCGATCGGCGCGACCGGCCCGAAGCTGCAGTCGAGCACCGGCGCGATGATGGAGCGCATTTCGTCCGGAGAGAACCTGATCGGCTACAACATCATCGGCTCGTATGCGTACGCGAAGGCGAAGAAGGACAAGTCGATCGGCTACGTGTTTCCGAAGGACTACACACAAGTCGTGAGCCGCCTGGCCACGATCTCGAAGAAGGCGAAGAACCCGAACGCCGCGAAGCTGTGGGTCGACTACCTGCTGTCGCAGCGCGGCCAGACGCTGATCGCGAATCAGGCGAACCTGTACGCGATCCGTGCGGACGTGACCGGCGAAACGTCGGCCGCGAGCCTCACGAAGGAACTCGGCGATTCGCTGAAGCCGATCCAGATCGGCACCGGCCTGCTCGTCTATCTCGACCAGTCGAAGCGGCTTGCGTTCCTGAAGCAATGGCAGCAGGCGATCAAGCGCTGATCGGCTGAGCAGCTGACCACGGGCCGCCCGCGGCGCATCGCGCGGGCGCCCCCTTCCCCTTACCGACTTCCTAGAGGCGGCCATCCGGATGGCCGCAGGGGCGAACTCATGCTTTCAACCAGCACACGGGCAACGGCGCCGGCCGTTCCGCCCACCACCGGCTCCGGCGGCGCGATCCCCGCGCTGCCGGCCAACAGCCTGCAGCCGCTCGCCGGCATGCTGCGCTGGATCGTCGTCGCGGTGCTCACCGTCGCGGTCGCGCTGCCGCTCGGCTTCATCCTGTTTCAGAGCCTGCTGTCCGCGCCGTTCTTCGATGCGAACAAGACGCTCGGCATCGAAGGCTTCCGCTTCATCTTCACCGACCCGGACTTCTGGTCGGCCGTAAAGAACTCGTTCATCATCGCCGGCGGGATGCTGTTCATCTCGATCCCGCTCGGCGGCATTCTCGCGTTCCTGATGGTGCGCACCGACCTGCCCGGCCGCCGCTGGCTCGAACCGCTGCTGCTCACGCCCGTCTTCGTGTCGCCGATGGTGCTCGCGTTCGGCTACGTGGTCGCCGCCGGCCCGGTCGGCTTCTACTCGGTGTGGTTCAAGGAACTGTTCGGGGCGCAGAACGTACCCTGGAACGTCTACTCGATCTTCGCGATCACGGTGATCGTCGGCCTCACGCACGTTCCGCACGTGTACCTGTACTCGTCGGCCGCGCTGCGCAACCTCGGCTCGGACGTCGAGGAAGCCGCGCGCGTGACGGGTGCCCGCCCGTTCCGCGTCGCGCTCGACGTGAGCCTGCCGATGACGATGCCCGCACTGCTGTTCGCCGGCGTGCTCGTGTTCTTCCTCGGCTTCGAAGTGTTCGGGCTGCCGCTCGTGCTCGGCGATCCAGAAGGCCACCTCGTGCTCGCGACCTACCTGTACAAGCTGACCAACAAGCTCGGCGTGCCGTCGTATCACCTGATGGCCGCGGTCGCGGTGTGCATCGTCGCGATCACGTTCCCGCTCGTGCTGCTGCAGCGCCGCCTGCTGAAGACCGCGAACCGTTTCGTCACCGTGAAGGGCAAGGCCGGCCGCGCGACGGTACTGCCGCTCGGCGTATGGCGCTGGGTTGCGCTCGCGATCGTCGCGCTGTGGCTGATGCTGACGGTGATCGTGCCGATCTCCGGCATCGTGCTGCGCGCATTCGTCACCAACTGGGGCGAAGGCGTCGCGCTCGCCGAAGTGCTGACGCTGTCGAACTTCATCGAGCTGTTCGAGCAGGACAACCTCGTGCGCGCGATCATCAACACGCTCGGCATCGGCGTGATCGGCGGCGCGCTCGCGATCGGCTTCTATTCGCTCGTCGCGTTTGCCGGCCATCGCCGCCCCGACTGGGCGACCAAGCTGCTCGACTACCTCGTGCTGCTGCCGCGTGCGGTGCCCGGCCTGCTCGCCGGTCTCGCGTTCCTTTGGATCTTCCTGTTCGTCCCGGGCCTGCGCGAGCTGAAGAACTCGATGTGGAGCATCTGGATCGCGTACACGGTCGTGTGGCTCGCATACGGGATGCGGCTCATTCAAAGCGCGCTGCTGCAGGTCGGCCCCGAGCTCGAGGAAGCCGGCCGCAGCGTCGGCGCGACGCGCAGCCGCGTGTCGCTCGACGTGACGCTGCCGCTCGTGCGTTTCGGCCTGCTCGCCGCGTGGCTCCTGATCTTCATGATCTTCGAGCGCGAATACTCGACCGCCGTCTACCTGCTGTCGCCCGGCACCGAAGTGATCGGCGCGCTGCTCGTGTCGCTATGGGCGACCGGCGCCGTCGACCAGGTTGCCGCGCTCTCTGTCATCAACATCGCGATGGTCGGCGCCGGTCTCGGCGTGGCCCTGCGCTTCGGAGTGAAACTTCATGGATAAGCTCATCGTCGATTACCTGCATCTCAGCTACGGCGCCAACCCGATCCTCAAGGGCGTGTCGTTCGAACTGAAGGCTGGCGAAGTCGTGTGCCTGCTCGGCGCATCGGGAAGCGGCAAGACCACGCTGCTGCGCGCGGTGGCCGGCCTCGAACAGCCGTCCGACGGCCGCATCCAGCTCGACGACCGCGTGTTCTTCGACGGCGCGCAGCGCGTCGATCTGCCGGTCGAACAGCGTTCGCTCGGCCTCGTGTTCCAGTCGTACGCGCTGTGGCCGCACCGCACCGTGGCCGAGAACGTCGGCTACGGGCTCAAGCTGCGGCGCGTCGCGCCCGCCGAACAGAAACGCCGCGTGCAGACCGCGCTCGATCAGCTTGGGCTCGGCCATCTCGCTGAACGCTTTCCGCATCAGCTGTCGGGCGGCCAGCAGCAGCGCGTCGCGATCGCACGCGCGCTCGTCTACAACCCGCCGGTGATTCTGCTCGACGAGCCGCTGTCGAACCTCGACGCGAAGCTGCGCGAGGAAGCGCGTGCGTGGCTGCGCGAGCTGATCGTGTCGCTCGGGCTGTCGGCGCTTTGCGTGACCCACGACCAGACCGAAGCGATGGCGATGTCCGACCGCATCCTGCTGCTGCGCAATGGCCGCATCGAACAGGAAGGCACGCCGGCCGAGCTGTACGGCGCGCCGCGCTCGCTATACACGGCCGAGTTCATGGGCAGCAACAACCGCATCGACGCACGCGTCGCCGCCGTCGACGGCGAACGCGTGACGCTCGCCGGCGACGGCTGGGAACTGCAGGCGCTGGCCCGCGACGCGTTCGCACCGGGCCAGGACGTGCATGCCGTGATCCGCCTCGAACGCGTGCAGGTCGCCGACGGCCCGGGCGCGAACCGGCTGCAGGCCGATCTCGTCACGTCGATGTATCTCGGCGATCGCTGGGAATACCTGTTCCATTGCGGCGAAATGCGCCTGCGCGCGTTCGGCCACGTGCCGCGCGCGGCCGGCAAGCACTGGATCGAATTCCCGACCAACGACTGCTGGGCGTTCGCGAAAGCGGGCTGACCCGCGCGGCGGCCTGCGCGCCGTCGCGCACGTCGAGCAAGGCAATGACCGGCTGGTCCGGCGAACGCTTTCCGGCGTTGGCCGCGACCGCATCACACCCGTTTCACCCAACCCACAATAAACCAGGAGACACCGTCAATGAAATTTCGTGCAGCACTCCTCACCAGCTCGGCCGCCGCAGCCTGCATCGCCGCGCCGGCCGTGCACGCGCAGTCGTCGGTCACGATGTACGGGATCATGGATGCCGGCATCGAATACACGAACCATGCGGCACCGGAAGGCGGCAGTTCCGTCAAGCTGAAATCGGGCAACAAGAATACGTCGCGCTGGGGCCTGCGCGGCGTCGAGGATCTCGGCGGCGGGCTGAAAGCCGTGTTCCGCCTCGAAAGCGGCATCGATCTCGCGAACGGAGCGTTCGACGACGGCCCCGACTCGATCTTCGCGCGCCGCGCGACGGTCGGCCTGAAAGGAAAATGGGGCGAGCTGACGCTCGGCCGCAACTACACCGTCACGTACGACTACATGCTGCCGTTCGACCCGATGGGTTATGCGCAGAACTACTCGTGGGCGACGTCGTCGATGGCGACGGGTGGCCGCAAGGACGGCATGTTCACGCGCTCGTCTAACGCGGTGCGCTACGACGGTGAATTCAGCGGCGTGAAGTTCGGCGCGATGTACGGCTTCGGCAACGTGCCGGGCAGCGTGAAGACCAGCTCGAAATACGACTTCGCGCTCGGCTACGAGACCGGTCCGTTCGCGGCGGTGCTCACGTTCGACCGGCAGAACGGCGCGGCCGACAGCGTCACGCCGGCCGATACCGTCAACTACATCCAGGGCATCCACGCGGGCCTGAGCTACGACTTCGGCAACCTGAAAACGATGGCCGGCTATCGCAACTACAAGCGCACGTTTCGCACCACTGCGGCGAACCAGTTGAGCGACACGTACTGGGTCGGCGGGTCGTACCAGTTCACACCGACGTTCTCGCTGATCGCCGCTGTCTATCACCAGAACGTCAAGGGCGGCAGCGATGCAGATCCGACGTTGGTGTCGGTGCGCGCGAACTACGCGCTGTCGAAGCGCACGGTGCTGTACGCGGCAGGCGCGTTTGCGATCGCGAAGCATGACCAGAAGGTCGGCGTTTCGCGCGATTTCGCGGGCTACGGCACGACGCAGGTCGGCGTGACGGCGGGGATTCAGCAGCGGTTCTGAGTCTGACGGCGGGTGGCGGCGCAGACGTTGCGCGCCGCGTCGCCGGGCCTCGACTGGCCGCCCCGCCCCTGGTTGTTGCACGAAACGCAGCCGGCGGTCATCGGGCGTCGCTTTCGCCGCGGCAACCAGCAGCGCCTGCGCGCTGCCCCCCACAGACAGTCGAGCACGACATCCGCGCCTGTGCGGAAATGTGGCTCGAGCGCCCGCGCCGAGCAATGACGGGGCGCTCGCCGGCGCCCGTTACGACTGCTGCTTTCACGGTGGCCCCTTCAACCGGGGATCTCGATCGACGGTTCCGGTGCGCGTCAGCGTGCGTCCAGCCACGCGCGCAGCGCCGGATCGCGAACTTCCAGCACGTCGAACAGGCCAAGCGCGCGTAAGGCGGGCAATGCATCGGTCGTGTCGACTTCCGCGCGCGCCCGTTCGGCGGGCGCGGCGTTCGGGTCGGTCAGCACCCGCGCGTTGACCAGGAACGCACCAACCGTGCCCTTGCGGATCGTCGTTCCGTCGGCCTCGATCCGGTTGGCATGGTCGGGAAGCATCTGTTCGGCTCGCATCGTGTCGTACTCCGGTTGTCATCGATGGTCGCAGTGTAGGCGTGCGAATCCGGCCGATCTCCGGTATAACGGCCATTCGATACCGATATCCGGCCATGTCCGATCCACTCCTGCCCGCCCGATTCGTCACGTCCGACGACGGCCCGTTCGTCGTCGCTGCCGTCATGTCGCAACGCGATCCGCGCGTGACGCCATCCCACTCGCACGCGCGCGGACAGCTCGTCGGCGCGCTGAGCGGGCTGCTGACGATCGGCCTCGACGATCAGGACTGGGTCGTGCCGGCGATCCATGCGATCTGGATTCCGCCGCACTGCCGGCATTCGTTGCGTTCGTTCGGGCCGATTGCCGGCTGGTCGGCGTTCGTCGCCGAAGCGCGCTGCGCGGTACTGCCGGACACCCCGCGCGCGATCCGCACGACGCCGCTGCTGCGCGAAGCCGTGCAGCGCGCGGCGAGTTGGGGGAATGCGGACCTGGATGCCGCGCAGACGCGGATCGCCGATGTGATCCTCGATGAAATCGCGTCGTCGGAGGTCGAGGCGCTGGGGCTGGTGCGGCCGCGGGATCCGCAGCTGATGAGGATCACCGATGCGCTTGCCGCGGATCTCGCGGACAACCGGCGGCTCGAGGAATGGGCCGAATGGGCCGGGATCAGCGCGCGGACGATGAGCCGTCGCTTCGTCGCGGAGACGGGGCTCACGTTCGCCCGGTGGCGTCAGCAGGCCAGGCTGCTGCGGGCGCTGGAGAGCATTGCCGACGGCGTGCCGGTGACGACGATCGCGCTCGATCTCGGGTACGACAATGTGAGCGCGTTCATCGACATGTTCAAGCGTGCGTTGGGGACGACGCCGGGGAGGTATATGGAAACAGGGCGACGCGGAGACGAATGAGCGCGGCCCTTGGCAAATGGGAAACCATGGGACGGAAGGCAAGCGTCCGGTAGACGGAAAACGCCTGCCGCCGCCATTCGTCAATACGTCCCATCCCCATTCTTCGCCGCCTCGCCGCCGTTCCCCTTGAATCGCGCCGCCAGTCGCTCCGCACTCCGCGCCAGCAGCGTTGTATCCACGCCGACCGCAACAAACAACGCCCCAGCTTCGAGATACCGACGCGCCGCCGCCTCGTCCGCGCTGAGAATGCCCGGCGCCTTCCCTGCCGCCTTGATCGCCCGGATCGCGCCGTCGATCGCAGCCTGCACATCGGGATGCCCCGGATTACCGAGATGCCCGAGATCGGCAGCGAGGTCCGCCGGCCCGATGAACACGCCATCGACGCCGTCGACCCGCACAATCGCGTCGATCGCATCGAGCCCGGCGCGCGTCTCGACCTGCACGAGCACGGCCATCTCGTCGTTCGCGCGATGCAGGTAGTCCCCAACGCGATTCCACCGCGACGCGCGCGCAAGCGCACTACCGACCCCGCGAATCCCGTGCGGCGGATAACGCGTCGCGGCCACCGCCGCGCACGCTTCATCGGCACTCTGCACCATCGGCACGAGTAAGGTCTGCGCGCCGAGGTCGAGCACCTGTTTGACGATCACCGGATCGTTCCACGGCACCCGCACGACCGCATGCGACGGATACGGCGCGATCGCCTGCAACTGCGCGAGAATCGTCGGCACCGTGTTCGGCGCATGCTCGCCGTCGATCAGCAGCCAGTCGAACCCGGCGCCGGCGACGACTTCGGCGCTGTATGGATTCGCGAGCCCGAGCCACAGCCCGATCTGCGCATCGCCGCGCCCGAGCGCGCGCTTGAAGACATTCGGCGGAATCTGCATCGCGCGCCCCTCACTCGAAATGGCACTGGATCGTCCCGAGCGGACCATAGTCGACACTGAACGTGTCGCCCGGCCGCGCCGCGCACGGTCGCGTGAACGAGCCGCCCAGCACGATCTGCCCCGGCTCGAGCGCGACGCCGAAACGCGCCAGCCGATTGGCGAGCCACGCGACGCCATTGGCCGGATGGTTCAATACGCCGGCCGCGACCCCCGTTTCCTCGACCACGCCGTTGCGCGACATGATCGCCGCGACCCAGCGCAGGTCGACGTCCTGCGGCCGCACCGGGCGCCCGCCGATCACGACGCCCGCATTGGCCGCGTTGTCGGCGATCGTGTCGAACACCTTGCGCGGCCGCTTCGTGTCGGGGTCGATCGATTGGCTGCGTGCGTCGATGATCTCGAGCGCGGGCACCACGTAGTCGACCGCGTCGTACACGTCGAAGATCGTGCAGTTCGGGCCGGCAAGCCGCTTGCCGAGCACGAATGCGAGTTCGACCTCGACGCGCGGCACGATGAAGCGCCCGGTCGGAATCGTGCCGCCGTCGTCGAAGAACATGTCGTCGAGCAGCGCGCCGTAATCAGGTTCGTCGATCTGCGACGTGTTCTGCATCGCCTTCGACGTAAGGCCGATCTTGTGCCCTTTCAGCGTGCGGCCTTCCGCGAGCTTGAGGTTCACCCACGCGCGCTGGATCGCATAGGCGTCGTCGATCGTGATGTCGGGATGGTCGAGCGAGATCTGGCGGATCTGCGTGCGCGCGCGCTCGGCGTCGTGCAGGCGCCGGGCGAGCTGATCGATGAGGGCAGGTTCGAGCATGGTCGGATCGGGAATGGGGTTCAGCCGGCCCGCTTGTAGCGGGCATGGATGTTGTTGTGCTTGTACGAGCCGCTTTCGCTGAACTCGGTGAGCTCCATCGACAACGCGAGGTAACGTTTCGCGTACAGTTCGGCGAAATGCGCCTTGATCGCGTCGAACAACGCGTCGCACGCGGCCTTCTTGGTTTCGTCGCTGCGACCCGAGCCGATCTTCAGCGTTACGTGGACGAACGCGTCGTCCTCGGTGCCGTCAGCAACGCAGTAGTCCTGCAGCTCGATCGCGCGCGAGCGGATGCCGCCCGTGGGGAACACGCCGCCCTGCGCGATCAGCGTCGCGTTGATCGTGCGCAGCAGCGCGGGAATGCGCGCGTCGTCGCGGATGTTCGCGGTGTACTCGACGACGATGTGTGGCATGGCAACGCTCCTGATAGGTGATGAGGCGCTCAGGCGAGCGGGAAGATCGCGTTGATCTGCCCGGTGCCGGAGCTCGCAAAATAGTCGGTGACGATCTCGACGGGCTTGTCGTAGCGATCCCAGCCGAGCAGGCCGAGCAGCATCGCCGTGTCGTGCATGCCGCCTTCGCCGTGGCAATGCGTGTTGTATTCGGGCAGCATCGCGCAGAAGGTCCTGAAATCGCCCTGCTTCCACAGCTCGACCACGCGCAGGTCGACCTGCCGGAAGAATTCGCGGCTGATCTGGTGGATCGATTCCTCGGGGCTGCCGTTGTCGTTGAAGCGGTGCGACAGCGAACCGCTCGCGAGGAATGCGACATTCGAATCGCTCTTGCCGATCGCCTCGAGCAGCGCCTCGCCGAAGCGCCGGCTTTCGTCGAGCGTGTGCCACATGCACCAGCCCGCGATCGATACGACCTTGAAGTGCTGGTCGCTGTTCATGTAACGCATCGGCACGAGCGTGCCGTATTCGAGTTCGAGGCTGTCGATCTCGTGCGCACGCGTCGCGATGCCGCGCGCGCTGGCCGTCTCGGCGATCAGGCGGCCGAGCGCCGGGTTGCCCGGATACGCGTACTCCATGTCGCGGATGAAATGCGGCAGTTCGTTGCTGGTATACGTGCCCGCGAACCGCGCATTGCAGTTCACGTGATACCCGGCGTTGACGAGCCAGTGCACGTCCGACACGACGATCGTGTCGACGCCGAGCGCGCGGCAGCGCTCACCGATCAACTGATGGCCGCGGATCGCCGCTTCGCGGCAGCCATGATGCCTGCCGGGCAACTCCGACAGGTACATCGACGGCACGTGCGTGATCTTCGCGGCGAGGGACAGTTTGCCCATCGTTAAGTCTCCGTATCGTTCTGGCGTTCCGGCGGTGTTCCTGCGGCGGAACGACCCGCGCCAGTTACACGCCCCAGCGGGGGATGTGATGCGAACCCATCGAGATGCACACGTTCTTGATCTCCGCGAACACCTCGAAGCTGTACTCGCCGCCCTCGCGGCCGGTGCCCGACTCCTTCACCCCGCCGAACGGCTGGCGCAGGTCGCGCACGTTCTGGCTGTTCACGAACACCATCCCGGCCTCGATACCGCGCGCGAGGCGATGCACCTTGCCGACGTCCTGCGTCCAGATGTACGACGCGAGCCCGTAGGACGTGTCGTTGGCGAGCCGCAGACCTTCTTCCTCGTCCTCGAACGGGATCAGGCACGCGACCGGTCCGAAGATTTCCTCTTGCGCGATGCGCATCCGGTTGTCGACGTCCGCGAACACGGTCGGGCGCACGAAGTTGCCGTTGCGCAGATGCTCGGCGAGACCGGCCGGCTTGTCCGCGCCGCCTGCCACCACGCGCGCGCCTTCCTGCTCGCCGATCCGGATATACCCGGTCACCTTCTCCCAATGCTGGCGCGTGATCATCGCGCCGAGCTGCGTCGCCGGATCGGACGGGTCGCCGACCACCAGATTGTTCGCGCGGCGCGCGAATTCCTGCACGAAGCGATCGTAGATCGTGCGCTGCACGAAGATCCGCGAGCCTGCGGTACAACGCTCGCCGTTGATCGAGAAGATCGTGAACAGCGACGCGTCGAGCGCGCGGTCGAAATCGGCATCGTCGAAAATCAGCACCGGCGACTTGCCGCCAAGCTCCATCGAATACTTCTTCAGGCCCGCGCGCTCCATGATCCGCTTGCCCGTGACCGTGCCGCCCGTGAACGACACCGCGCGCACGTCCGGATGGCGCACCAGCGCGTCGCCGGCGGTCGCGCCGTAGCCCTGCACGACGTTCAGCACACCCGGCGGAATGCCAGCCTCGAGCGCGAGCCGGCCGAGCTGGTCGGCCGTCAGCGGCGACAGCTCCGACATCTTCAGCACGGCCGTGTTGCCGAGCGCGAGACACGGCGCCGTCTTCCACGTCGCTGTCATGAACGGCACGTTCCACGGCGACACCAGCGCGCACACGCCGACCGGCTGGTACAGCGTGTAGTTCAGCATCTGGTCGTCGACCGGATACGTGCGGCCGTTCATCTGCACGCACACTTCCGCGAAGAAGTTGAAGTTCTCGGACGCGCGCGGAATCAGCTGCTTGCTCGTCTGTGCGATCGGCAGGCCCGTGTCCTGCGTCTCGAGCGCGGCGAGCATCGGCACGTTCTTCTCGATCAGCTCGCCGAGCTTGCGCATCAGCTTCGCGCGCTCCTTGGCGGGTGTGTTCGCCCATTTCGGGAACGCTTCCTTCGCCGCGCGCACGGCCGCGTCGACTTCGGCCTCGCCGGCCGATGCGACGTCGGTGATCACGTCGCCCGTCGCGGGATTCAGCGTCGTGAAGGTCTCGCGGCTCTCGACTTCGCGGCCGTCGATCCAGTGCTTGATGGTCATGTGCTCTCCTTCCTTGGGCGACGGGCTCAGCCGGCGCGATAGTAGTCTGCTTCGCCGATGATCGTGTTCACGAGCCGGCCGATCCCTTCGATTTCGGTCACCACCTCGTCGCCCGGCTTCGTGTCGGCCAACCCTTCCGGCGTGCCGGTCAGGATCAGGTCGCCCGGCGAGAGCGTCATGAAACCGCTGATGTGCTCGATCAGCGCGGGTACGTCGAAGATCATGTCGCGCGTGCTGCCGCGCTGCGTCTCCCGGCCGTTCACCGTCGTGCGCAGCATGAGGCCGCCCGCATCGCCGATCTCGTCGCGGCTGACGAGCCAGGGCCCGAGCGGCGTGCAGGTGTCGCGGTTCTTCACGCGCAGGTTCGGGCGGTAGTAGTTTTCGAGGTAATCGCGGATCGCGTAGTCGTTCGCGACCGTGTAGCCGGCAACGTAGTCGATTGCCCGCGCCCGGCTCACGTTGCGCGCCGGGCGGCCGATCACGACGGCCAGCTCGCACTCGTAGTGCATGTGCGTCGCGTCCGCCGGGCGCACGGTGCGCGACCGATGACCGATGAACGTGTTTGGCCCCTTCAGGAAAATCAGCGGCTCGCTCGGTGCCTTGAACGCGAGTTCCTTCGCGTGGTCCGCGTAGTTGAGGCCGAGCGCGAACGTCGTGCGCGGCGCGACGGGCGGCAGCCACGTCACCGCGTCCTCGGCGAGCACGCGCCCCGTGTCGAGGCGGATCGCGCCGTCGCTGGCCGGTTCGGCCGCATGCAGTGCGCCGTTGTAGATCACGCGCGCCGTCTTCATCGTGCTTCCTCCGCAATCAACGTATGCCGCAACGTGCCGATGCCGGCAGCGGTAATCTCCACCACGCTTCCCGCGCGGGCAAGCGGTGCGCCACCCGCGACGCCGAGCAGCAGCACGTCGCCCGCGTCGAACGACATGAACGCCGTCACGTCGGCAATCAGTTCGCGCACAGGGCGGATCAGTGTGACGGTCGATGCGGACACCGCGGTGCTGCCGTCGATCCGTACCGTCAGGCCGATCGCGTCGATGTCGCCGAGCGCAGCAGCCGGCACGATCGCCGGGCCCAATGGGCAAAAACCGTCGCGACATTTGAAGCGCACGGCCGGACGGTAGTAATCGCGGTGCGGAACCGACACGTCGCTCGCGAGCGTGAAGCCGTGCACGTGGTCGAGCGCCTGCGCGGCCGGCACGCGCGTCGCACGCCGCGAGAACACGACGGCCACCGACGCGCCGATCTCCAACGCATCGATGCCCGCCGGCACCACGACGGCCGCGCCGTCGGCCGCATGCGTGTTGGCCGGTTTGATGTAAAGGATCGGTGCCTGCGGCGGACGGCCGTAAGGCGGCGCGTGCACGGCGTCGCCGAGCGAGTCGAGTGCGGCGCGCTCGTTGAGCAGCGCACCGTAGACGGTACCGATGGCGACCGGCAGCGGCGGCGCCGCGGCGGTCATGCAGGACAGCTCCATGCGTCATTCCCCTGCCGCGCGTCGCGGCGCATCGTCAATACTTAACATCTTAAGTAAACAATCGAAGGCTCGCAACCTCGATTACCCTGACACACGAAATTCATTCCCACCGGCTGTTAAGATTGATGCGTCCCCGTCCTCTGCACCTCTACCCACCCCGATGAACCGTACGCTCGACCATCGCAACCTGGCCATGCTGCTGCTCGAGGCCCGCGAAACGCTGATGTGCCTGTTCCGGCCCATTCTCAAGGAATTCGCGCTGACCGAACAGCAATGGCGGATCATTCGCGTGCTCGACGGCGAGCCGGCGCACGCGCTCGAAGCGGGACAGATCGCGCGCCGCTGCTGCATTCTGAGCCCAAGCCTCACGGGCGTGCTGGAACGCATGGAGCGCGACGGCCTGATTACGCGCACCCGCGCGCAGGAAGATCAGCGCCGGCTGCTGGTGAGCCTGACGCCGCAAAGCAGGAAACTGGTCACGGAAATCGGTCCGCGCATCGACGAGCAATATCGTCAGCTTGAAGCGCGTTTCGGCCAGGACGGCCTGGACGACATCTACCGGGCGCTCGACCGGCTGATCGAACTCGGCAGCGCGTCGTAGGGCCTGCCGCCGCCGGACCGCCGCGAGCGGCGACGAACCGGCCCCCGGGAATCGGCAGGCCCCGCATCGCGCGGGCCGTCAGTGCAGCGCGCCGCGCATCAGGTCCGTCACCGCGACGCCGCGCGACGTGCGCATGCATTCCTCGACGTAATCGATGAACGGCAGCGGCTCGAAATCGATTTCGTCGCGCACGCGGTGGTTGTCGAACACGCGATCGACCATCGCGAACTCCGCGCACCGCTGCAACGCGCGGCCGATCACGCGTTCGAGCGCCGGATCGGACCGCCCCAGCACATCGCGCACCACGAGCGGCAGTTCGGCCGGCGCACAGGCCGCGTAGCGCGGCGCGCCCGTCATGCCGGCCGCCTCGTCCATCGCGCGCACGATCTGCGCGACCTGCGGCGCCTCGTCGCCGGCCGACACGTGGTACACGTCGTGCATCAGCGTCGGCTTCACGGCCAGCAGCATCGTCGCGCGCGCGACATCGTCGACCGACACGATGTCGATGCGCGTCATCGGCCGCGCGGTAAAGCGCCGCGCCGCGTGCGCGACGCGGAACATCCAGAACGAATTCGGTGCGGGCCGCGTGCCGAGCACCGTATGACCGACGACGTGCGACGGACGCACGACGACGAGCGGCAGCCCGAGCGCGCGCAGGCGCTGCTCCGTTTCGGCCTTCGCTTGCAGGTAGTCCGCCGCGAGCACCGCGCCGTGCAACCCGTCGCCGCCCTGCGCCGCGTCGCCCGCCGACGCCTCGTACACGATCCCGCCACGGCCCGCGTGCGCATAGGCGGTGCCGACGTACACGAAACGCTGCAGCTGCGGCGCGTGCGCGAAGCGCTCGGCAAAGCGCAGCGAATCGGCGATGTCGGCCTGCAGGTGCGAACCGTCGGCCGGCGACGCATGGCCCGCGCAATGGATCACGTGCGTCGCGCCGGCCAGACGCGACGCGTCGGTGCCCTGCCACACGTCGCCGAGCGCACCGACGACCACGTTCGCGTCGCCGAGACGCGATGCCCAGTACGGCGCGAGCCCCGCGCGCAACGCCGCTTCGCGCAAACGCGCGACCGCGTGGGCGCGATGCTCCGCACGAACGACACACACGATGCGCTCGAGCAACCCGGCGTTGACGAGCGCCGTCAGCACGGTGCTGCCGATGAAGCCGGTGGCGCCGGTGAGCACCAGCCGTCCGACGTTGGCCGCCGCGACCGGTGCGCTGGCCGGCGACACGAGGCTCGTGCGCCAGTTGAGCGACAACGCGGTTTTCCAGATCAGCACGATAGTCTCCTTCGAAGAATCGGCCGGACGCCGCGGCCGCCCCGGATCGCGGAGCGGCGCACGGCTGTCGGCCGGGCCGGGGCCGACGCTCGCCCCGGTTATCCCGATCGGGCTGCGGCCCGCGATCGCGTCGATCGCGTCTCTGGCACGAGGCGGCGGCGGCCCGCCACGGACAGGCGTCCGCGGCGCAGGATCGGAAGATCCAAGTGTGGGGCCTGATCGCCCGCAAGTCTGTCCTGAAAGTTTCGTGAAAGTGTGCGGATTTGTATGCGAATGTCGGAGTGTGTCGAACCGGCCGGGCGGTCAAATCATCGAAACGTCCGGTCGGGCAGCATGCGAGTGCTTCCGTGGCAGGATGGCCGATGCGCGTCGGGCCCTCGCTTCGACGCGACACTTCGACGCGGCCTCTCCCGGGTCATCGCATGTCCGGGACACGCCAGGTTCCGGTCGCGGCGCGCGGATCATGCTGCGCTTGCGTTTGCGCGCTCCGCCACGATCGTGGCGGATCGTCAGACGTCGTTTCATCGGGAAACGCCTATTGGTGCAATTCGGATTTATTGCGGATTATCACTTGCGTTTCACGGCAGTCTATCTAGACTGGTCAAACCAAAACGGTCGAATGTGTCATTTTCTTCAGGAGACGATCCAATGCGCCTCACTATTCGGATTAATGGCAGCGAGTCGGCAACCCGTCACTCCTTCGCGGTGCTCTGGGTCGATACCGATGAGGGGCTGTGGTCACGCGAGGCACACCAGGGAATCGATCTTCCGAGCTGGGGCAAGGTCCGGGACGTGGAAGGCGCAATGGCCCTCTGCGCGGCCGACAGCGGGAATGCCGTATGCCAGTTGAAGGGGCTGTCGTTCAGCGCGACGCAGCGCGAACAAGGTCCGGCTGTGCTCGCCGGCGAGCACCCCGACGGCGCATGGCGTCTGCAGGCGGTCGATCGTTCCACGGCGGAGCCGGAATATCATGAATTTATTTCCGTCGCGCGATAGGTATTTTTGACGGCAATCCTCTGCGGTTTTCGGGTTTATTCCAGTTTCCGCGATATTCATTTAGATATTCACGAATAACGGCGCCTCTCTTCGAGGCGCCTTTTTATTTTCCGGACCCTTAATTAATCGGGGCCGGGTTAATCGAACCGCGGCGGCGGTAACAACGCTCCGCCCATCCCTCCCGGCTCCGTCGGCACACGTACGTCAGGCCGCATTGCCATTTCGCCGCGCTCCCCTTCTTCGGACCGTGCCCGGACGGAAACGCAAACCTTTTATGGGGCCGAAACATACTTTCCCCACATGATGTTTACTCATTTATTACAATCGCATTATTCCAACTGACTTGCCGCCGTCCGGCGGCCCGACCCGGCCCTTGCATGAGCGTGAAAAAGAAGACCCATCCCGCCGATCCATACGCCGCCGCGACCAAGCATCCGATGCTCGCGTCGCGCCTGCCGATGTGGCGCTCGAAGCTGGTCGTGATCATGGTGTCCCTCGGTTTCGCCGCGCTGATCGGACGCGCCTTCTGGGTGCAGGTCGCGAACCAGGATTTCTACGTCGGGGAAGGCCAGAAGCGCTACCAGCGCACGATCGAGCTCGACGCGATGCGCGGGCGCATCGTCGACCGCAACGGCGCGATGCTCGCGGTCAGCCTGTCGACGTATGAAATCTGGGCGAATCCGAAACAGGTCGCCGAAATCGACTATCCGCAGATCGCGAAGCTGCTCGACATGCCGCTCGCGGAAGTGAAGCGCCGCCTGCGCAACGACCGCACGTTCGTGCTGCTCAAGCGGCAGATCGACGCCGACACCGCGAGCCGGCTCGACAAGCTCGAGATCGACGGCATCACGCAGATCGCCGACTCGAAGCGCTTCTATCCGGAGGGCGAATCGGCCGCGCACGTAGTCGGCTTCACCAACGTCGAGGACAAGGGCCAGGAAGGCGTCGAGCTCGCGGCGAACGGGCGGCTGTCGGGCACCTCCGGGCAGCGCGAGGTGATCCGCGACCGGCTCGGCCGCATCGTGTCCGACACGCGTCCGCTCGTGCCCGCGCAGCACGGCGCGACGATCGAACTGACGATCGACCGGCGAATCCAGCAGCTCGCGTTCAGCCAGCTCAAGGCTGCGGTGCTCGAGAACAACGCGATAGCCGGCAGCGTGGTCGTGCTGGACGCGCAGAACGGCGAAATCCTCGCGCTCGCGAACTACCCGACCTTCGACCCGAACGACCGCGCCCGGCTGACGGGCCAGCAGTTGCGCAACCGCGCGGTGATCGACACGTTCGAGCCGGGTTCGACGATCAAGCCGCTCGTCGTCGCGCTGTCGATCGACGAGCGCAAGGTCACGCCGAACACGATCATCAACACATCGCCCGGCACCTACAAGATCGGCCCGGCCGTGATCCACGACACGTCGAACCACGGCTCGCTGACCGTCTCGCAGGCGCTGCAGAAGTCGAGCAACGTCGCGCTCGCGAAGCTGGCGCTGAACCTGCCCGCCGAAACGATCTGGAACAAATACCAGGAATACGGGATCGGCCGCGCGCCGGAGCTGACATTCCCGGGCGTCGCGTCGGGCCGCCTGCGCGGCTACAAGCGCTGGCGGCCGATCGAGCAGGCGACGATGGCGTACGGCTACGGGCTGTCGATGTCGCTGCTGCAGATCGCGCAGACCTACACCGCCTACGCGGGCGACGGCACGCTGCACCCGGTGTCGCTGCTGAAGAACGGCTCCGACCCGCAGACGATCAATGCCCATCGCGGCCACCGCGTGACGTCGCCGCAAACCGCGGCGGCGATCCGCGCGATGCTCGAGTCGGCCGTCGGCGAAGGCGGCACGGGGCGCCGCGCGCGCGTCGACGGGTACCGGATCGGCGGCAAGACGGGCACGGCGCGCAAGCAGGTCGGCGCGACCTATGCGAAGGGCAAGTACCGCGCATTGTTCGCGGGGATGGCGCCGATGAGCAACCCGCGCCTGATCGTCGCGGTGATGATCGACGAGCCACGCGGCAAGGGCTATTACGGCGGCACGGTGGCCGGCCCGGTGTTCTCGTCGGTCACGAGCGGCTCGCTGCAGTTGCTCGGCGTGCCGCCCGACGCACCGGTCGAGCCGACGCCGAATGCGCCGGTCAAGGCCGCACCGCAGAAGACCGTCGCGGCGCCGAAGGCCACGGCGCAACCGAATACGGCGGGCGAGCAGAAGGCATCGGCCCCCGTGAAAACGGCCGCGCAATCCGGCGCGGCCGTACCGGCGAAGGCGGCGGCAGGCTGAAGCCGCCGTGGCGCACTGGGCGCCGCGCGAGGCGAACAGGTCGACTGTTCGCCGTGCCGAATTCCCGGCACGCCCGCTTTCCGCTGGCCGACACTATCCCGCCACCCGCGCGAACCCGGCCGCGCGACCGTCAGTGCGCGTGCGCATCCGCCACCGGCTTCACCATCCTGCCGAGCACGTGCTCGGTCATTCCGCGCGCGAGTTCGCTCTCGCCCATGAATACGGTGCCGACACCCTCGCTCGACAGCAACGCGGCCTCTTCGCTGCTGTTCGTGCACAGCACGACCTCCAGCATCGGGTTCAATGTGCGCGAGATCTCGACGATCTGCCGCACGTCGAATACGTCCGGCAGCGTGACGACCAGCATCCCGGCGCGCGCGATATGCGCCTGCACGAGCACGACCGGCTCGATCGCGTCGCCCGACACGGCGGCGACGCCGTCCGCGCGCAGCTTTTCGACGAGCTCGCGATTCTGCTCGACGACGACATACGCGATGCCGCGCTCGTCCAGCGCATGCGCGATCCGCGTGCCGACCTTGCCGTAGCCGACGATCACGACCTGCCCGGTCAGGTGCGTCTGCGGCGTCGACATCGGCAGCGCGGCGAGCGGATCGTCGCGTGCCTCGAGCTTGCGCGCGAATGCCGAATGCTTGCGGATCCACGCGAGCGCCGGATCGATCATCGCGAACAGCAGCGTGTTCATCGCGATCGAGATCAACGCGACCGCGAGGATCAGGCTCTGCCCTTCGGCCGACAGCAGCCCCAGCGCACGACCGAGCCCCGCGAGAATGAACGAGAATTCGCCGATCTGCGCGAGGCCCGCGCCGACCGTCAGCGCGGTGTTCAGCGGATAGCGGAACGCGATCACGAGCGCGACCGCCGCGAGCGTCTTGCCGATCAGGACGATCGCCGCGACTTCGATCACGTGCAGCGGCTCGGTGAGCAGCACCGTCGGATCGAACAGCATCCCGACCGAAATGAAGAACAGCACCGAGAACGCGTCGCGCAGCGGCAGCGTCTCGTCGGCCGCGCGCCGGCTGAACTCCGACTCGCGCATCATCATCCCGGCGAAGAAAGCGCCGAGCGCGAACGACACGTCGAACAGCTTCGCCGCGCCGAACGCGATGCCGACCGCCGCGGCGATCATGCACAGCGTGAACAGCTCGCGCGAACCGGTGCGCGCGACGAGCCACAGGATGCGCGGGAACACGCGCTTGCCGACCACGAGCATCAGTGCGATGAACGCGGCGACCTTCAGCATCGTGACGCCGAGCGTGCCCCACACGCTACCGCCGGCCGCGTGCGCATCGCCGGGCGGCGTGCCGCCGAGCAGCCCCGCGACGGGCGGCAGCAGCACGAGCACCAGCACCATCACGAGATCCTCGACGACGAGCCAGCCGACCGCGATGCGCCCATTCACCGTCTCGACGAGCCCGCGCCCCTCGAGCGCCCGCAGCAGCACGACCGTGCTCGCGACCGACAGCGCGAGCCCGAACACGAGCGCCGCACCGAGGCTCCAGCCCCACGTGAGCGCGAGCCCGCCGCCGAGCAACGTTGCGACGGTAATCTGGACGACGGCCCCCGGCAGGGCGATCTTGCGCACCGCGAGCAGATCGCCGAGCGAGAAATGCAGGCCGACACCGAACATCAGCAGCATCACGCCGACTTCCGCGAGTTGCTGCGCGAGCGACAGGTCGCCGACGAAACCGGGCGTGCCGGGGCCGATCACGATCCCGGCGAGCAGATAGCCGACGAGCGGCGGCATTTTCAGCAGTGACGCGAGGTAACCGAAGATCATCGCGAGACCGAAACCGGCCGCGAGCAACGCAATCAGGCTGACGTCATGAGGCATCCCCCCTCCCGAGTTCTTGTAACTATTTAGTAAGGTTCAAGAATGGAAGGATAAGGGATGAGATGGAAAAATGGCGGGCCACCGCGAAAAATTCACGCGGTGGCCCGCCATTGCGGGGGTACTACCCCGGGCAGCCGGAACGCGCCCCCACGCGCCGGCCGGCGGCGCGAGGCGGATCGATCGGGCGGCGACCGGCGTCCCGCCGCGTGCGTCAGCGCGACGCCTGCGGGAACCGCGCGCCCGGCGGCGGCTCCGGCCGCGTCGACGGCGTGCTCTTGCGCACCTTTGCGACCTGCGCGGCCGTGATCGCCGTGCCCGTATTGCCCCAGCTCGTGCGCACGAAGTTCGACACGTCCGCGACTTCCTGGTCCGACAGGCGCCAGCCCAACGGCGGCATCGTGAAGGTCGACGGCGCGGTGTGCGTCCCCTGCAGCGCGCTGCCCTCCAGCACGACGTGGATCAGCGACGTCGGATCCTCGCCCTGCACGACCGGGTTGCCGGCGAGCGCCGGGAACACGCGCGTGTAGCCGTGGCCGTCGCTGCGGTGGCACGCCATGCAGTTGTCACGATAGACGGCGGCGCCCGGCTTGCTCGCGTCGCCGGTCTGCAGCGCCTTCGCCGCGGCCGCGTCGTACATGTGCGGCTGCTCGCCCTGCACGCGCGGCGGCAGCGTCTTGAGGTAGCGCGCGATCGCGGTAAGGTCGTTGTCGCTCAAGTGCTGCATGCTGTGGCCGACCACGTCCGTCATCCCGCCGAACGCGGCCGTGCGCAGCGTGCGGCCGGTCTTCAGGAACTGCACGATCTCGGATTCGCTCCACGTGCCGAGCCCGGTGCGCGGCTCGCCGCGCAGGCTCGTCGGCACCCAGCCGTCGATCGCCGCGCCGCCGGCCAGGAAGTCGAGGCCGCCCGCATCGGTCAGCGCGCGCTCCTGCATCGTCGCCGCACGCGGCGTGTGGCACGCGCCGCAATGACCGAGACCCTGCACGAGATACGCGCCGCGCGCGACCACCGGATCGGTGTACGACGCCGCATCGAACGGCTTCGGCGCCGGCGCGAATAGCTTGCGCCAGAACATCAGCGGCCAGCGCATCGACAGGGGCCACACGATGTCGACCGCGCGGTTTTCGCGTTCGACCGGCGTGACGCCGTGCATGAAGTACGCATACAGCGCCTTCACGTCGTCGTCGCTCAGGCGCGCGTAGGACGGGTACGGCATCGCCGGGTACATCGTGTCGCCGTTCTTGCGGACGCCCTCGCGCACCGCGCGAGTGAAGTCGTCGAGCGTCCAGCCGCCGAGGCCCGTCTTCGGGTCCGGCGTGATGTTGGTCGAATAGATCGCGCCGATCGGCGTGTCGAACTTCAGCCCGCCCGCGAACGGCTTGCCGCCGCTTGCAGTGTGGCATGCGATGCAGTCGCCCGCGCGGGCAAGATATTCGCCGCGCTTGACGAGGTTCGCGTCGGCCGATTGTGCCGCCGGTGCCGCCGTCGGGCCCGAAGCCGCAGCCGGCACCGCCGGCTGCGCGAAGGCCGCCCCGCCCGCGAGACCGAACGCCGCCCATGCCGTGCCGATCGCCAGTGCGCGCCGCAGCGGGGAAATTCGGCGCGCGGCGTTGTGGTGGTTCACTGTCCTCTTCATGCGGTCACCAGCGGAGCGGGATTTTTCAGGTATTGCTCGCGGATCGCGCGTGCCGACCAGTAGGCCAGCGCCGCGACGATCCCGGTCGGGTTGTAGCCGATGCCTTGCGGCAGCGCCGACGCGCCCATCACGAACACGTTGTGCACGTCCCAGCATTGCAGGTAGCGGTTCAGCACGCTCGTCTTCGGATCGGTGCCCATGATCGCGCCGCCGACCAGGTGCGTCGTCTGGTATGCGCGCGAATCGAAGTGCTTGCCGAACTCGCGCGTCGACACGCCGATCGCCTTCGGCCCCATCGCCTCCGCGATCCTCTTCATCTGCCCTGTCACGTACTGCGCCATCTTGATGTCGTTGTCCTTCCAGTCGAACGTCATCCGCAAGAGCGGCTGGCCGTACGAATCGCGATAGGTCGGATCGAGGTCGAGGTAGACATCGCGGTACGACATGTTCGTGCCGTGCGCATCCATCGAGATCGTGTGCGCATAGTTGTCCTTCACGGCCTTCTTCCACGCGGCGCCCCATTGCGGCGTGCCCGGCGGCGTCGCAATGCCGCTGATCGGCTTCACGCCGGCCTGGTTCACCCACAGCGGCGAACCGCCGACGAAGCCGAGCGGGCCATGGTCGAAGTTGTCCGCGTTGAAGTCGTCCACCGCGACGCCGTTGCCGCCCGCGCCGATGAACGGGTTCGTGAAGGTGTCCTTGTCGAAGAACGCCTTGATCGTCGACAGGTTCTGGTACGCGAAATTGCGGCCCACCACGCCTTCGCCCGAGATCGGGTCGTACGGCTTGCCGATACCCGACAGCAGCAGCAGGTGCACGTTGTGATACTGGAACGCCGCGACGATCACGAGATCGGCCGGCTGGTGCACTTCACGGCCGGCCGGGTCGACGTAGGTGACACCCGTCGCACGCTTCTTCGTGTCGTCGAGGTCCACGCGCAACACGTGGCACTTCGAGCGCAGCTCGAAGTTCGGCGCCTGCTTCAGCGCCGGCAGGATGTTCAGGTTCGGCGACGCCTTCGAGTACATGTAGCACGCGTAGCCACTGCAGTAGCCGCAGAAGTTGCACGGGCCCATCTGCACGCCGTACGGGTTCGTGTATGGACCCGACGTATTCGCCGACGGCAGCCGGTACGGATGCAGGCCGAGCGACTTGGCCGCGTCGAAGAAGCGCTGCGCCGAATAGGTATTGAGCTGCGCGGGCAGCGGGAAGTTGTCGCTGCGGTTCGCTTCGAACACGTTGCCGTCGCCGACCACCTTGCCGCCGACCTTGTACGCCTGCCCCGACGTGCCGAACACCTTCTCGGCGAAGTCGAAATGCGGCTCGAGCTCGTCGTAGGTCACGCCCGTGTCCTGGATCGTCATCCCTTCCGGGATGAACTTCTTGCCGTAGCGCTCTTCGTAGTGGCTGCGCAGGCGCAGCTCTTCCGGCGTGATCCGGAAATGTACGCCCGACCAGTGCAGCCCCGCGCCGCCGACGCCCTCGCCCGGCAGGAACGCGGCGAGCTGCCGGTACGGCAGCGCGGTGTCCTGCACGCCGTGGCGGATCGACACGGTCGTCTTCGACAGGTCGAGGAACAGCTTCTTGCGGACGTTGTAGGTCAGCTCGTCGATCGTGTTCGGATACGCGCCGTCCGGGTAGGTGTCGCGATACTCGCCGCGCTCGAGCGCGACGACGTTCAGGCCCGCTTCGGTCAGTTCCTTCGCGAGAATCGCGCCGGTCCAGCCGAAGCCGACGATCACCGCATCGACATGCGGCTTTTTCTCTGCGGCCATCAGCTGCGCTCCCCGTTGATCGAGACGGGGCCGTACGGGTACGGCTTGCCGTTCTGGTTGACGAAATCCATGAAGTCGGCGCGCGCGCCCGGAAAACCGATCATCTTCCACGCGGCCATGTCGTGATTGCCGCCGTGCACCGGATCGCAGAAGTAGCCTTCGCGCGTGTTCTGCAGCAACTGGCCGAAGAACACGGCGGACGGCACGTCGTCGATCTGCGCGCCGCCTTTTTCGAGTGTGCCGAGCACGGTGTCGCGAGTCGGCGCGTCGAGATCGGCGAACACCTTGCCATGGGCCTTTTCGCAATAGCGGTTGACCGCCGCGATGCCGAGCCGGTAGATGTCGCGTGGCACGAGCTTGAGCTGGTAGCCGAGCTCGGGCACGCCCTGCTGGAACGGCCCCTGCATGTACCACGTTGCGCCGTGTGCGTACGGGGTTTCCATCTGGCGGTCGATGAATTCGGGCACGCCGGATTCGAGCGCGCCGGGGCCTTCGGCGTCGGCCGGGATCAACCGGTCGACGGCGGCCTGGACGAACGCCCACTCCTTCGCATCGAAGAAGGTCGGCTTGTACGGCGCGCGTTCGCCGCCGGCCGGCGCTGTGGAGGCATTGCCGGCCGTGGTCGAGGACGACGACGAGCGCAGGTCGCAACCGGCGACCGACGCGATCGGCACGAGCGCGACCGACGTGCGCAGGAAGCGGCGACGCGAATTGGGTTTGTCGGGTGGCGTGGACATGGTCGGATGGTGATCGTTGTGGAACGTGGTTCGGGGCCCGCATTCCGCATGCGGCATGCCCGGCACGGCAGCCTTGCCGCGCGCGGCCGGCCGTCCTGTTCTTGCGGCGTTGCGAACAACCTCGATGCGGGCGCACGCCACGCGCTGCGCGGTGGCGCCGTCATGCAGCCGCGCAGCGCGCCGGTTCCGGCGCGCTGCGGGTTCGACCTCTTCGCGGGTCTGATCATCGGGCAGGTACCGGCTTGCCGCCCGCATCTGCCCTTCATCGCCATGGCCCTGTTCAACTTAGACGCCGCGCTGGCCGACGGCAAGCGCATCGTGCACGACCCTCATTCCGGGCCCGACGACAAACGCCGCGAATTATAAATGGAACCGGTTCCATTTCCAAAGGGTTCAATGCAATTCATTACATCGAAAACCGCAATAATGAGGAAATCGTTTTCCGGAATGCGCAAGAGCCGTGGCGCGGGTCGTGTCGACGCTCACCACGGTGGCGCGATGCGCGGGCTTCGCCCACTCCGCGCGTTCCATCGCGACGCCGCGACGGGCGTCAGGGCGCCGCGCGCTGCAAACTGGCTGCCGCGCCAGGCGCGACGCTCATCACGACCACAGCATCGACGCGATCGACAACGAGAGCGCCACGCACAGCGGCGAGTAACACAGGCTGTCCATCTGCGCGAAACGCGACCCGCGCACCCGCTTGAAGAAGCCGACGTAGCGGAAATCGCCGACCGCGCGCACCGCGAAGATCAATGCGAGCGCAACGATCGCGAGCGCGATCGCGCCGGGATACAGGTTCGGCCACAGCCAGCCGGCGCGCGACGCCACCGCGCATGCGCCGGCCAGCAACGCCGTCGCGACGGCGAGCGTGCCGAGCATGGTCGGCCGCAGGAGCGGTACCCCGTCCTGTTCCGGAATGGCCGCACGCTTGCCGAACCGTCCGCCGAACGCCCAGTAGACGTGAACGATTGCAATCGCACAAAGCGTCGGCACGCTGAAATACGCGCCGCTCATCTCGGTAAGGTTCCTTGTCTCATCGTGTCGTGATCCAGCCGGAACGGCTCCGGCAGCACGCGGCTCCGTTCCGCGCAACACGAGACGATACCCAAACCACGTGCCGCATGCATTGCGACGTCCGGTCGCAATACGCCACGCCGCGTGCTGCGATGCAATGCGCGCGCACCGTCGCACCGGCCGCCGCTTGACTTCCCTCCGGGCACCACTACCCTTTTATTCCAGTACGGCACTCGAACCGTGCATGCGCAGCGGTCGCATACGTGCCGTTCGCCGGCGCGCTCGGGCACGACAACAATGACGAATACCCATGGAGGCGACTCATGCTGATCGGTGTGCCGAAGGAGATCAAGAATCACGAGTACCGCGTCGGCCTCACGCCGGCCGGCACACGCGAACTCACGCGTCATGGCCACGGCGTGCTCGTGCAGCGCGGCGCGGGCACCGCGATCGGTCTGCACGACGACGACTACACTGCCGCCGGCGCGACATTGTGCGACGACGCGCGCGACGTCTTCGCGCGCGCCGACATGATCATCAAGGTCAAGGAGCCGCAGGCGGCCGAGTGCGCGATGCTGCGGCGCGGACAGATTCTTTATACGTATCTGCATCTCGCGCCCGATCCCCAGCAGGCGGCAGCGCTGGTGAAGTCCGGCGCGGTGTGCATCGCGTACGAGACCGTGACGGGCCCCGGCGGCGGGCTGCCGCTGCTCGCGCCGATGAGCGAGGTCGCGGGACGCATGTCGATCCAGGTCGCGGCGACGCACCTCGAAAGCCCGCGCGGCGGCCGCGGCGTGCTGATGGCCGGCGTGCCCGGCGTGCCGGCCGCGCACGTCGTGGTGCTGGGCGCAGGCGTGGTGGGCACCGGTGCGCTGCAGATGGCGGTCGGCCTCGGCGCACGCGTCACCGTGCTCGACACGAACGTGGGCCGGCTGCGCCAGCTCGACCTGGTCTTCGCGAACCGGATCGCGACCGTCTGCTCGAACGCGCACACGATCGACGAAGCCGTGCGCGACGCCGACGTCGTGATCGGCGCGGTGCTCGTGCCGGGCGCGTCGGCGCCGCGGCTGGTCACGCGCGACATGATCGCGACGATGCGCACGGGTGCCGTCGTCGTCGACGTCGCGATCGACCAGGGCGGCTGCTTCGAGACATCGCATGCAACGACACATGCGCAGCCGACCTTCGTCGTCGACGGCGTCGTGCACTACTGCGTCGCGAACATGCCCGGCGCGGTCGCGCGCACGTCGACGTTCGCGTTGAACAATGCGACGCTCGGCCATGCGCTCGCGCTCGCCGACAAGGGCTGGAAACGCGCGATGGCCGACGATCCCCATCTGCGCGCGGGCCTCAACGTGTGCGACGGCCGCATCACCTACGAGGCCGTCGCGCTGGCGCTCGGCCTGCCGTACGTGCCAGCGGAAGACGTGCTGGCCTGACTTCGGCGTGCGCCGTCACGCGCCCTTCGGGCGCCCGCGCTTCGACGCGCTGCTGGCGCGCATCGTGCGCGCCAGCAGCGGCCGCAGTTGCGCGAGCGTGCGCGTGTTGAGCACGTCGTGCCGCGTGAGCCAACCACGCCGCGCCTGGCCGATACCGTATTCGAGGTTGTCCAGATCGTCGGCGCACCGTGCGTCCGAGCCGATCGCCACGGCGACACCGGCTTTCGCGGCCTCGCGGCACCAGACGTCCGGCAGATCGAGCCGTCGCGGGTCGCCATCGAGTTCGACGAAGCAGCGGCGCGCGGCGGCTGCGGCGAGCACACGCGGCACGTCGAGTTCGCATGCGTCGCGTTCGCCGAGCAGCCGGCCGGTCGGATGCGCGAGGATCGTGAAATACGGATGATCCATCGCACGCAGGATTCGCCCGGTCTGCGCGTCGCCTGTCAGGTCGAAGCCGTCGCGCACCGCGCCGACGACGAGGTCGAGGCGCCCAAGCACGTCGTCGGGCACGTCGAGACTGCCGTCTTCGCGAATGCCGGCCTCGACACCCTTCAACAGCACGAAGTCGTCGAATGACGCGTTGAGGCGGTCGATCTCGTCGACCTGCCGCACGAGCCAGTCGCGATCGGCTCGGCCACCTTGCGTATCCGGTGCGCGATCGGTGACGGCCAGATACGCGAGCCCGCGGGCCCGGGCCGCATCCGCCATTGCGCGCAGGCTGTCGCGCCCGGCCGACGCCCTGGTATGCGCATGCAGATCGCCATGAACGTGCCTGCGCTCGACCAGCGCCGGCAGCGTGCCCGCGCGCGACGCGTCGATCTCGCCGCGGTCCTCGCGCAACTCGGGCGGCACCCAGTGAAGACCGATCGCCTCGTAGACGGATGCCTCCGTCGCGCCCGCGATCCGCTCGTCGCCGCGGAATACGCCGTATTCGTTGATCTTAAGGCCGCCGGCCTGCGCGATCCTGCGCAGGGCGATGTTGTGCGCCTTCGATCCCGTGAAATAGACGAGCGCGGCACCGAACGCGTCGGCATCGACGACGCGCAGGTCCACCTGCAGCCCGTTGCCGAGCATGACGCTCGAACGCGTCTTGCCGTTCGCGAGCACGCGCGCGACTTCACCGTAGCCGACGAACGCATCGGCCACCGCGGCCGGATCGCGCGCCGTCACGAGGATGTCGAGGTCGCCGACCGTCTCGCGGTTGCGGCGAAAACTGCCCGCCGGCACCGCTTCCCCGACGCCGGCCACCTTGCGCAGACGCTCGAGCAACGGCATCAGCGATTGCGCGGCATCCGGCAGCAGGAAGCGTTGCGGCTCGCGCTTCAGGCGGTCGTCGATCGCGTCGAGGAGATGGGCTTCGGTCTTCGCGCCGAAACCCGGCAGCGCGCGCACGTGCCCGCTCTTCGCTTCGACGCGTAGCTGTTCGAGCGACTCGACGTGCAGTGCGTCATGCAGCGCCTTGACTCGTTTTGCGCCGAGCCCCGGCACGTCGAGCAGTTCGACGATCGCGCGCGGCAGCGCATGGCGTAGCGTTTGCTGCAGTTCGCAGGTGCCGGTCGAGGCGATCTCGCGCAGCTTAGCCGCGAGATCGGCACCGATCGATGGAATCCGGCCGAGATCGCCGCCGCTCGCGAGCATCGCCGGAATGTCGCGCCCGTAATCGGCAATCGTCCGTGCCGCGTTGCGATAGGCGCGCACCCTGAACGGGTTGGCGCCCTGGATCTCGAGCATATCGGCGATTTCGGCGAAGACGGCCGCACACTCGGCATTGTGGATCGGCATGGTCGGCGTGGCTCCCTCCCACGTGGATGGCGCCGTGCGCTGGTGCGGCGGCCTCTGCCCGCCCGGCGCCGCATGTCGACGACGACGGGCGCCCGTTGATCATCCTGCACCGATTGCCCGTGTCATGTCGCGCGAGGCATGCGGCCTGCGCGGCTCCTGCGCCGATACATCAGAGCGATGCGCGCGGCGTCGTCGCGTAGCGACGCTCGTACAGGGACTGGCAATGCGTGCAACGCTCGGCAGTCGGGCGCGCGAGCAGCCGCGCGTAGCCGACCGGCGCATCGCAATCGATGCATTCGCCGTAGCTGCCGTCGCGGATGCGCTGCTGCGCGCGCCCGATCGCACGCAACTCGGCCAGCTTCATTCCGATCAGCGCGTGATCCATGTCGACGAACAGATCGGCGTTCGCCTCGTCGCCCTCGTCCGGCGCCGCGCCGGCGAGCTCCGCATAGGACTCCGACGCGCGCTGGTCCTCGCTCGTCCGGATGTTCGCCCGCAACGCCAGCTCGCTCTCGGTCAGGCGCCGCTGCAGCGTCTGCCGTTGTTCTCGATCGAGCGCCATCGCCGTCTCTCCTTTTCCGGGTTCCGCGCAAAGCGCATGCGGCGCGCGGTTGTCGCGCCGGTGCGCGGCGGGCCGGAACGCCCGGCTCGCCGCGCCCGGATGCGCGCCCGGCCGCACGAAGCGCCGGACGCATTCGACGCAGCATAAACCCAATGCACACGCATGTGTTGACCGTCGTCAGCGCCCGCACCATGCGCGCGAAAAACCGGGGACCGACGCGATAATCCGGCACGCCCGCATTCGTCTGACGCAGCCGCCGTTGAGGTCGATCAATCCCCTGTAAAAAGTTGCGACGTAGATTGAAAGCATGCGCGGTGAATCCGCGGCTTTCCGGGAGAACGTCATGTTGTTCGGCGTCGTCATCTGGGTGGCCCTTGCGGCCCTGTTCCCGACGATGGTCGTGCCGACGATCCAGCACGCCATCCAGCCGTCGAGCGCGCAAGCCGCGCCCGATGCCAGCCCCGCCGTCACGCCCACCGCGTCGCCGGCGGCCGCTCAGCCGCCGTCGGACGGTTGACGCGCGGTTTCAGGTGCGCCGTTGCGTGGAGCATCGCATCGACGACGAATGAACCGCGCATAATACTTCGCAATCCTGTTCATCAAAATGCATTACGCCCGACGAAGCCACGAACGACCGTCATCAGGATGATCTTCATGTCGAACCAGAAGCTCCAGTTCTGCATGTAGAACAGATCGAACTTCACACGCGCGGCCATCGCCTCGACCTTGCGCGTCTCGCCGCGATAGCCGTTCACCTGCGCCCATCCGGTGATCCCCGGCCGTACGCGATAGCGATACATGTAGCAGTCGACCAGTTGCCGGTAGAAGTCGTCGTGTTCGATCGCATGCGGACGCGGGCCAACCACCGACATCTGGCCGAACAACACGTTGAAGAACTGGGGCAGCTCGTCGAGCGACGTGCGCCGCAGGAACGCGCCGACAGGCGTGATGCGCGCGTCGTTGCGCGATGCCTGCCGTACGACACCGGGCTGTGCGCGATGCACGCGCATCGTCCTGAACTTGAGGATGTGAAACTCGCGACCATCGGCACCCTTGCGGCGCTGCCTGAACAAGACAGGCCCCGGCGACGACAGCTTCACGGCGACCGCCAGCACCGCAAGCAGCGGCAGCAGCGGGATCAGCACGGCGACCGCGAACATCCGGTCGAACGCGAACTTCGCCCACAGTTCCGGAGCGGAACGCGGCGTGGTCGCGAGGTTGATTGCCGGCATGCCGAGCACATCGGTCGCGGATCGCTCGACGACCGCCATCTGCCGCACGTCAGGCAACAGTCGCAACTCGACGAACTCGTCGCGCAATTCGCGCACGATGCGCTGAATGCGCGACTCGTGCGACATCGGCAGCGTGAGCCACACTTCATCGATCTCGCCGCCGCGGATCATGCGCCGCAGCGCGCCCCAGTCGCCGATCACCGGGACGCCGCCGATTCCGTCGGCGGCTGCCGAGGCCGGCGCGTCGTCGTCGAACACGCAGGCCGCCGCGAACGGGCCGGCAGGCTCGCGCTGCATGCGCTCGATCGCCACCCGTCCGTAAGCGGTCGCGCCGACGATCGCGACCCGCCGCTGCCGCGCGCGCCGATCGCCCCGCTTGATCGCCAGCGCGCACAGTGCCAGCCTGCCAAGCAGCAGTGCCGCGTCGCCGGACAGCACCGTCCGCGCAATCCAGCGCGTCGTGACCGTGCCGCCGCGGTTCATGATCCACATCGTGCCAGCCACCGTCAGCATGCCCACGCACACAACGGCGATCATCGTGCGCGTCAGCACGGTGCCGCTGTCATGCGACGATGCCGCGCCGCGCGACAAGCGCACACTGCGCGGCAACAGCGCGACCGTCAACGCGCACAGCAATGCAATCGCGCCGCGCTGCGCGTCCGACAGATCGCGCCAGGCGAGTCCCATCACCGCCTGCGCGGCGAGCGCGCCTGCCAGCACGAGCGCGGCATCGGCCGCGGCGATCGCGGCGCGCCGCATCGTATTCGTTCCACCCGCCGTCGCATGCATCGTCACGCACCGTGCGCGGGGAATCCGCCGTGCACATCGTGCATGCGCGATCGCACCGGCATCGATCGCACGCCGGCACGCGTGCCGAGCAGCCGGCGATAGTCCGCACGAATCAGCTCGTAGCACTCGCACGCCTGGCGCTCGAGGCTGTCGCGATCGAGCACCGTGATGCGGCCGCGACGTTGACGAATCAGCCCGGCTTCCTGCAGGTTGCCGGCTGCTTCCGTCACCCCCTCGCGACGCACGCCGAGCATGTTCGCGATCGTCTGCTGCGTGACGGCCAGTTCGTCGCCGTCGATCCGGTCATGCGCGAGCAGCAGCCAGCGGCTCAACTGCTCGCTGACCGAGTGATGGCGGTTGCACAACGCGCTGCGCGAAATCTGCGCCATCATCGCCTGGCAGTAGTTCAACAACAGCCGATACGTCGCCGGCGAACGTTCGAATTCCGCGCGCATCACGCAGGTCGGCACACGGTAGGCCATCCCGCCGATACGGACTTCGATGCGGTTCGATACCGAGGTGCCGCCGACGAGCGTCGCCAGGCCGACCACACCTTCGCGGCCGACCACGGCAACCTCGACCATCGCGCCGTCTTCCATCAGGTGCTGCACCGACATCATGGCGGTCGTCGGGAAATGCAGATGGCGCATCGGTTCCCCGACACGGTCGAGCATGCCGGCCTTGATCCTGACCAGTTCGAGGTGCGGTGCGATGGCACGGATGCTGTCCTCCGGGAGGGCATCGAGGATGGCATTCGCCGAGTAGCTCGAGTGAAGATGAAGCATGTCTGTATCCCATTTGTCTTCCGCGCCGCATGCAGCTGCGTCAGCGGAACTCGTTATCGTGATGCGCGTCCGGATGGCGACGCGGGTTGCGGCCCACAACCCTCCATCCAATCAACCTGCGGCTTCACGCCGCCGGATCGAATCGGGCGTCCCGTTTCGATGCGCCCATCTCAATAAGCGATTTACGTGCCAATACCCGCCTCATCCTTAATATATAAATGACCGGCGATTTAGCCCCGCCGAATTACCAACTGAAAACTGTCAAAAGCGTCTCATTTTCGGACACCCTCTACCACAGTGGACACAGGAAGCGATTCGACTGATCAATGATCACCGAGTGCACGGCGGCGCCAGCAGCGGCGCGCGAAGCTTATCGTTCAAATACTTACGGGCCGTTTTCAATTGTTTCCGTGATGTCTCGCATGGCGCCTGGGCGGTTCACGGCACCTCGAATGATCGTTTGAAACTGTCTCAAATATGAATCTACACATTAATTTACGGCTTTGTAAGCGAACGCACATAACCCACATAACCACATGATTCGATTGATAAATTCACAACCGCAATCTCGATTGTCAAATAATGCTAGATGCATTCTTAATGTTTTACATGTACGATACCTGTCACTTCTCGATTGATTCCGGATCGACATCGAATTCTCGACTTATCCGTCGATCCATATCAACGCGATTAACTCTTCAGAGCATGATCTTCAAATCCATATAACATTTTCATTTACGTTGAATCGTCAAACTTTGTGAAGTGACGTAGTGCGCAATTTATCGAATTCAATTGCGTGCTAGCCTTTTCCCGCGATCGTCATTCGAATTTCGACGAACACAAATCCGCACGCGCGTGCTAAATCCCCCGGGATACCGCCGCGCGACGTGCGACCGCCCCCTACGAGGATGCGCCGTGACCCACCAGGCCAATGACGCCGTCGCCCACGCGAACGGCATGATCGAGCTCTCCCACAGCTTCGACGCCAACCGGTTCCTCGCGGCCCTCGACCGCGAGGAACGCGCCACGCTGATTGCCAATCTTCAGCTCGTTCACCTGAAATCGGGCCAGGTGCTGTGCGAGCCCGGCGAAACGCTCACCGCGGTTTACCTGCCCGTCACGACGGCGATTTCGCTGCAGTACGTTTCGTCCGGCGGCATGACGCTGGAAGTTGCCGAGATCGGCAGCGAGAGTGTCGTATGCGACGACGTGATCGGCGGCAGCGGCCGGATGCCGTGCCGTGCCGTCGCATGTCGCGACGGCTTCGTCTACCGGCTGGACCGACGCATCTTCGCCGCCGCTTTCGATGCGTCGCCGGTGATTCGCCACCTGGTGTTTGTCTGCGTGCGGCTGCTGATGGCCCAGGTATCGCAGATCACGTTCTGCAGCCGCCATCACGTGCTCAAACATCAGTTATGCAGATGGTTCCTGCTTGCCTACGACCGGTCGCGCAGCATCGAGATCCAGGTCACCCACAGCATGCTCGCGCAGATGCTCGGCGTGCGTCGCGAGACGGTCACGGACGCAGCCGGCGAGATTCAGAAACTCGGCCTGATTCGACAGTACCGGAGCTCGATCGAGCTTGCCGACCTTGCGGGCCTCGAGAAAATGTCATGCGGCTGCCGCGCAATCGTGCGCGACGAGATGAAGCGCATCCTGTCCGCCGACTCGAGCGTGACCGCCGCGGCACGCGCGTGATGCGCACGCCGTTTCAGCGCACGCGTGCGATCCGAGTCAGCCGATTGTAGGGTGGCGTACAGAACGCCGTGCTTGCGAATGGTCTACTGATGCCGGACTGCCGGGGGGATGTCAGCGCGCTGCGCGCGTCCGACCGTGCGGACGACATCACATACGCCGGAGCAGCACGTGAAAAACGAAATCAGAACCATCCTCAAGCACGTTGCCCACCTCGAAGCCGCGATCGATTCGATCGGTGACAGGGACGACCTCTACGAAGCGGGCCTCTCCTCGCTCGACACGATCCAGTTGATGCTCGCGATCGAGAAGCAGTTCAACATCGAGATTCCCGACGAGATGCTGAACCGCAATCTGTTCCGCAGCATCGACGCGCTCGCGGACACGATCGCTACGCTGCAACGCTCCGAGCATTCCGCATGAGCGCGCTGCTTCCCGAACTCGCGGCCGACGACGATGCGCGCCGGCTCGACGAGGCCGCGCGCGCGGTCGCGCAAATCGCCGCCCAGCACGCGGATGCGGTCGATCGCGACGCGCGCTGCCCCGTCGAAGCGATCGAGGCCATGCGCGCGCGCCGCCTGCTGAGCGCAATGGTCCCGGCCCAGCTCGGCGGCGCCGGCGCATCGCTGGCCGACATCGCATCGGCATGCTCGATCCTCGGCCAGGCCTGCGCATCGTCGGCGATGGTGTTCGCGATGCATCAGATCCAGGTCGCCTGCATCGTCAATCACGCTGCCGACCAGGGCTGGCACAAGCTGTTCCTGCAGCAGCTCGTGCGCCATCAGTGGCTGCTCGCGTCGGCGACGTCGGAAGACGGCGTCGGCGGCAACCTGCGCGCGAGCCAGTGCGCGCTCGCGACCAACGGCGGCGAATTCCGGCTGCACAAGTCCGCGCCGACGATCTCGTACGGCGACTATGCGGACGGTATCCTCGCGACCGCGCGGCGCGACGCCGACGCGCCGGCGTCCGACCAGGTGCTCGTTACCCTGCTGCGCGACGGCTATACGCTCACGCGCCGCGGCGAATGGGACACGCTCGGCATGCGCGGAACGTGCAGCAACGGCTTCGTGCTCGACGCACACGGCGCGACCGAGCAATGCCTGCCCGTGCCGTTCGCGCAGATCGCCGAACAGACGATGGTGCCGGTTTCGCACATCCTGTGGGCGGCGGTGTGGATCGGCGTGGCCGGCGATGCGTTCCATCGCGCGCATCAGTTCTTCCGCGCGCAGGCGCGCCAGACTGACGGCGCGCCGTCGCCCGCGTCGCGGCGCATCGCCGAATCGCTTGCGCTGATGCAGGCGATGCAGGCCCGCGTCGACAACGTCCTGCGCCTCTATGCCAGCGCGTCGCCCCGCTCGTGGTCGGCCGGCATGGCCTGGGCTGCCGAGATCAACACGCTGAAGACCTATGTGTCGTCGACCGCGCTCGAAGTCGCACAGCAGGCAATGATGATCTGCGGGATGGCCGGCTACAAGCACGGCACGCCGTTCAGCATCGGCCGCCATCTGCGCGACCTGCACGCGGCGCCGCTGATGATCAGCAACGACCGCATTGCCGCCAATACCGCGAGCTTGCTGCTCGCATTGCGTCCCGCGACGCTGGAGATCCATTCGTGAACGACCGCCTGTCCGTGCCCTCCGCCGCCACCCCGTCCGACGCGCCGCTCGACCGCGCGGGCGTCAATCCGCTGCGCGACGAGCTGATCGATGCGGGCCTGCTCGTGTCGACCGGCATCCAGGGCCTGTTCGGCCGCAGCGAACGGTTCGAGCGCGTCGTCGAGGCGCTCGACGCCTTCGTCACGCGCCTCGGCGCCGACCAGCAGGCCGAAGTGCTGCGCTTCCCGCCGGCGATGAGCCGCACCGAATTCGAGCGCAGCGAATACATGAAGAGCTTCCCGCAACTCGCGGGCAGCGTGCACGCGTTCTGCGGCGACGAACAGCGTCACCAGCGCGTGCTGCAGTGCCTCGACCGCGGCGAGGACTGGACCGAAAGCCAGAAGCCGACTTACGTCGTGATGACGCCGGCCGCCTGCTACCCGGTCTATCCGGTCGTCGCGCGCGCGGGTGCACTGCCTGACCACGGCCGCATCGTCGACGTGTTTTCGTATTGCTTCCGCCACGAGCCGTCGCTCGACCCGACCCGCATGCAGTTGTTCCGGATGCGTGAATACGTGCAGATCGGCACGCCCGAGCAGATCGTCGCGTTCCGCGCGACGTGGATGGAGCGCGGCACGCGGATGATCGAGGCGCTGCGCCTGCCGAACGCGATCGATCTCGCGAACGATCCGTTCTTCGGGCGCGGCGGCAAGATCGTCGCGAACAGCCAGCGCGAGCAGAACCTGAAGTTCGAGCTTCTGATCCCGATCGAGCACGACGATCGCCAGACCGCGTGCCTGAGCTTCAACTACCACATGGATCACTTCGGGTTGCTGTGGGACATCCGCACTGCAACGGGTGACGTCGCGCACACGGGCTGTGTCGGCTTCGGCCTCGAGCGGCTGACGCTCGCGCTGTTCCGTCATCATGGTTTCGACATCGACGCATGGCCTGCCGACGTTCGCGACGTGCTGTGGGGTACGCGATGAAATTCGTGTCCCGCGACGGCGAGGATGCGTCGTTCGAGGACGTGCGCCACCGCGCACGCCACTACCGGCCGCACCCGCTGCACAGTCAGGAGATGGTCTGGAAGCAGACCAACTGCTACGTCGACATGTGGCTCGAGGTGCTCCGGTGGTGGGGCCTCAATCCGTACGCGGCACTGCCGTTTACGATCGCACTCGATTTCGAGGGCGACCAGTTCACGTTCTTCAAGTTTCCGCACGACGAACTGGAGCGGCTTTACGGAATCGTCGTGCAGGAACACTCCATCTACGAGCCGCTCGACCAGCACATCGAGACGCAGGTGGCGCGCGGTCACCTGATGATCGTCGAAGTCGACGCGTGGTTCCTGCCGGACACGCGCGGCAGCAGCTACCGCACGCAGCATACGAAGACGACGATCGGTATCGACGCGATCGATCGCACGCGCCGCCAGATCGGCTACTTCCACAACAGCGGCTATTACGTGGCCGAGGATATCGACTACGACGGCCTCGTCGGCGGCGGTTCGCCGATGCCGCTGCCGCCTTACGTCGAGTGCGCGAAGCGGCGTTTCGCGCCGCTTGACGAGCGCGCACTGTGCGAAGCCTCGCTCGCGTCGCTGCAGCGCCATCTGCGCCGCCTGCCGGTCGTCAATCCGGTCACGATGTTCCGGCGCCAGTTGCAGATCGATGCGAAATCACTCGCCGTCTCCCCGCTCGAACGGTTCCACGCGTACTCGTTCAATTCGGTGCGGCAACTCGGCGCGAATTTCGAACTGTTCGGCCACTACGCGCGCTGGCTGCAGGCAAGTGGCTGCGTCGGACCGTTCGCCGAGATTCGCATCGCCTGCGACCGCATCGCGTCCGAGGCGATGGTGCTCGAGTTCCGGCTGGCGCGGGCCTGCGCGCGCGGCAAGGAAGAGCGCGGCGACGCGACGCTCGAAGCGATCGAAGCGGCTTACGCCGACCTGATCGACTGCGCGCGGCAGATCACCCCGCCGCTTCAGCACGCGGCACCCGTTCGCGGCGACGCGGCCCCCGTGCCGCTGATGCGGTGATGCGCGCCCCAGCCGCGCTCGCGTGGTCGATGCTCGCCACGGCCGCCGGCGCCGCGCGCGGGCCGCTCGATCTTCCCGCCGACGGCTGGGTCGCCGCCCCCGTCCCCGGCACGGTCGCGCAAGCGCTCGCGCTGGCCGGACGGCACCACGACACGGCGTCGCTCGCCGAGCGCGACCACTGGTATCGCGTCGAACTGCATGGGCACGGGCCGCGCGTGTTGCGCTTTCACGGCCTCGCGACACTCGCCGAAGCATGGCTCGACGACACGCCGATCCTGCGCTCGGACAGCATGTTCGTCGCGCACGACGTGCCCGTGTCGCTCGACGGCACGCATCGGCTGACCGTCTGCTTCCGCGCCCTCGCGCCGCACCTGCGCGACGTGCGCGCACCGCGGCGTGCACGCTGGCGCACGCGTCTGGCCGAACCGGCGACGTTGCGCACCGTTCGCACGTCGCTGCTCGGGCACATGCCCGGCTGGTTTCCGCGCTGCGTGCCGACCGGACCGTGGCGGCCCGTCGACGTGCTCGATCCGGCCGACGGCCCCGTTCTCGTTCATTGCGACCTGCATGCGCGCATCGACGGCGACACCGGCTGGCTCGACGCGGAACTCGCTTTTGCCGGACCGCTGCCCGAGGCGTTCACGGCCCGGCTGTCGTGCGGCGAGCACCACGCGACGCTCGAGCGCAGCGGCGTCAGCCGCCTGCACGCGAGCGTCGCGGTGCCGAACGTGCGCCGCTGGTGGCCGCACACGCACGGCGAACCGGTGCTCTATGACGTCGCATTACACATCGGCGCCGACCGACGGTCGCTCGGCGCGACAGGTTTTCGCACGATCGAGCAGGACGCGGGCGACGACGGCAAAGGGTTCGGCGTGCGCGTGAACGGCGTACGCGTGTTCGCGCGCGGTGCTTGCTGGAGCAGCGCTGCACCGCTCGCACTGCACGCGGACGACGCAACCTATGGCCGGCTGCTCGGACACGCGCGCGACGCAGGCTTCAACATGATTCGCGTCGGCGGCACGATGGCGTACGAGGCCGACGCATTCCACGCGTGGTGCGACCGGCTCGGACTGCTGGTCTGGCATGACTTCATGTTCGCGAACTTCGACTACGCGCTCGACGATCACGCGTTCGCGGACGCCGTCGATCGCGAAGTCGAACAGTTCCTCACGCGCCACCGTGCGTCGCCATCGCTCGCGGTGCTGTGCGGCGGCAGCGAGATCGCGCAGCAGGCCGCGATGTCGGGGCTCGGGCCGAAACAGCGCTTCCTCGAACTGACCGCCGAGCGCCTCGCCGGCCATGTGGCGAAGCGACGGCCCGACGCGCTTTACGTCCCCGACTCGCCCGACGGCGGCGTGCTGCCGTTCATGCCGCGCGAACGCGTGTCGCACTATTATGGCGTCGGCGCGTACCTTCGCCCGCTCGACGACGCGCGTCGCGCCGACGTGCGCTTCGCAAGCGAATGCCTCGCGTTCGCGAACGTGCCGTGCGATGCGATGCTCGCAAGCCTCGGCTGGCCGGGCGTACACGAGCCGCGCTGGAAAGCGGCCGTGCCGCGCGATCCCGGCACGTCGTGGGATTTCGACGATATTCGCGATCACTATCTGCAGACGTTGTACGACGTGGCGCCCGACCGCCTGCGGCGCGAGGACCCGTCGCGTTACTTCGAGCTGTCGCGCGCGGTGATCGCGGACCTGATGCGGGACACGTTCTCGGAATGGCGGCGCACCGGCTCACGCTGCGCCGGTGCGCTCGTCTGGCAGTTCCAGGACGTGATGGCGGGCGCCGGATGGGGCTTGCTCGATGCGACGCATCGGCCGAAATCGGCATGGTATGCGCTGCGCCAGGTACTTCAACCGGTGCAGGTCCTGCTTGTCGACGAAGGGCTGAACGGGCTCGACGTGCACGTGATCAACGAGCGGCCGGCGCCGCTGTCGGCAGCCGTCGAGCTGGTCGCGCTGCGCGACGGCCGCACGCCGGTCGCGCGGGCCGGCGGGCCGCTCCGGATCGCCGCACACGGCACGGTGCGGCTCGATTCGGCCGAATTGCTCGGCCGCTTCTTCGACTGGACCTACGCGTATCGCTTCGGCCCGTGCGAGCACGATACCGTCGTCGCGACGCTGCGCGCCGAGGACGGCACGCTGCTGTCGCAGGCCTTCTACTTCCCGTCCCGCACGCACCCGGCCGTGTTCGCCCGCCGCGAACCCGGCATCGAGGCATGTGTGTCGCGCACCGGCGACACATGGCACGTCGACATCGATACGCGCCACGTCGCGCGTCACGTGCAGATCGACGCACCGGGCTTCGTGCCGCGCGACGACTGGTTCGATCTCGCGCCCGGCACGCCGGCACGCGTCGCGCTCGTGCCGCAGGATAACGCCGGCGGCCATCCGGCCGCCGGTGCGCCACCGACCGTCGAGATCCGCGCGGTCAACGCCGCACGAACCGTGCGCGCCGCGTTGGCCGGCTGACGCGACCGGACCGCACGGCCGCCCGCACACGTCAGTCCGACGATCCCGTGCCACGCGGCCGCTCGATTCCGTACGCTTCCATCCAGCGATAGAGTGTTGCACGCGACACACCGAGCTCGCGCGCGGAAGCGGCGACGCGTCCGCGCGTGCGCAGCAGCGCGGATTCGATCGCTTCACGTTCGATCGACTTGCGGATATCGGCAACGGACGGCGAGGCGGCGTCGAGACAGTATTCGAGCTCGAGGTCCTGCGCGGTAATCAGGCGCCCTTCCGTCATCACGACCGCGCGCCGCACGCGGTTGATCAGTTCGCGGACATTGCCCGGCCAGTCGTGCTTGTAGAGCGCCGTGATCGCATCCGTCGAGAAGCCGCGCACACGATGGCGCGCGTCGCCACGAAAGCGTTCCAGCATGTGATGGGCGAGCAGCTCGATGTCCTTGCCGCGCGCACGCAGCGGCGGCTGATCGATGCGCATCACGCAAAGACGGTGGAACAAGTCCGCGCGGAAACGCCCTTCTTCCATCGCTTCGCGCAGGTCGACGTGGGTCGCGGAGACGATCCGCACGTCGACCGGCACCGGATCGCTGCCGCCGAGGCGATGAATCGCGCCCTCCTGCAGGAAGCGCAGCAGGCTCGCCTGGCTCTCGTGCGGCAGGTCGCCGATTTCGTCGAGCAGCAGCGTGCCGCCGTTCGCGGCCTCGACGTAGCCGATCCTGCGTGCGTTCGCGCCGGTAAACGCGCCGCGCTCGTAGCCGAACAGTTCCGATTGCAGCAGGTGGGGCGGGATCGCACCGCAGTTGACCGCGACGAACGGGCCGTTGCGCCGTTCCGAATGACGATGGATCGCGACGGCCGTCAGCTCCTTGCCGGTTCCCGTTTCGCCGAACACGAACACCGGTGCGTCGGTGCGCGCGAAGCGCCGCACCGTATCGAACAGCCGCAGCATCGCGCTACAGGTGCCGACGATGCCGTGCTCCCGCGATTCGAGGGCTTCGCGATCGCGCGCGAACAGGCATTCCATTCCGTACGCATGGCCGACCGTATCGGCGATTCTCTGGTGCGACGCGGGTAACGTGATGTAGTCGAAGCAATAGTCGCGCAACAGTGCGCGCACGTTCGGCGAGGCCGTCTGGCCGGTTTCGACGAGCGCGACCCATACGACATCGCGCATCGACGCGCAAGTCGACGCGATGCTGCCGATCGCGTCGGCGTGGCCGCCGCTCAGGTCGAGGATGCCGCAGGTGATTTCGCCGGAGGTGTCGCGCAATTCGTTTGCGTGTGCAACGACCGTCACTTTCCAGTCGCGCCGAGCAAGCTCCTTGCGCAGCATGACGGACGGCGACTGGGTCCAGTAAATCAGAGGACGCTGCACGGTAGTCCTCCCCCCGCCTGCGCTGTTATCGCGCGCTATTGGCATATTCATAACGAACCATCACTTTCTCCACTCCGCGAATCGTTCGCGTGCGCTGCGGTCGGCGGCGCATGGCCGCCTGTCCGCACTGCGTTTCCGCAGCTTTGGCGAAGATCGAAACTGCACAAGGCGAGAGCCCCCGGAGGTCGAGCCGGATGTTATCCGGCCTCGTTGTCATCGAACTCGAAGGGAACGCGCGGCCACGGGAGCCGAGGCGTTCCGGCTTTCATGCGACGCGCCGTCAGGCGGAGCGCGTCGGCAAACGGAAATTTCGTCCGCATTTGCGTCGCGTCGTACACGACAGTCGCGCCCGATGCTGAACCGGATGGCCGCCAACCCGCTTCCGGAATGGTGACCTCATTTCATCTGCTCCTGAATTTACACCCCGTATCGAGATGGCCTTGTTACCAAAAGATAAATAACAATTCAGGCCATTACGCTGCCGCTCCGCCGTCGCGGCGCGCATTTAGCGACTCAGATTTGATTATCTACGACCATTCCTGTCAATCGGTGGCAAATCCCACTTTTCTGCAAGATCGGTGCCTCCCATTGCCCGCGATTCTCGCCTGAATCGCACAAAAAGTCCGGACAACATGTTTCGTGCGTCGGTAATCGCGCGTCCAGCGCGACGCCGGCGTGACACATCGAACGCGGGTGAACCGGGCGCGCCCGTTACAACATCGTAACGAAGCGGCCGGCCGGATCGTCCGGCTCCTGCCGCGATGCAGCATGAGGTCCATGCCTGTCGCGCCATCTCCGGTCGCTGCGGGCATGCCGATGCGACAGGCTCGGCGCTGGCGCAAGCCCGCGCGCAGCGCCAAAAGAGTCGGGCAGCGCGGAATGGCAAGTATGCGCGTGTTGGCCGGCGCGGCGAAATGATCGCGGCCAGATGAAAGATGCGCGCACCGCGAGGAAATCGGCGATGCGGTAGACGGTGGCGTGCGAGCGACAGCCGATCGCGATGCGCGACCTGCCCGCCATGAACGATCTCAATCTTCAAGCAAGGCCCCCGGGTCCTTCAATTTCGTTCGATGCGGACGACCTCGCTGCGCGTTTCGCAGCGGGCCGTCGCGATGCGTCAATTATGGGAAAACCGCCATACGGCCACCGTGTGCTACCGCACATTGCCCCGTTCGCGGCACGCCTTGCGCAGCCGGCATCGGCCCCGCGAAACAGGAGTAACGGGAGCGTGAGTACGCTTTCGAACAGACCGCCGCGCGCCGCATCCGCATCATGGATATGGTCGGGCCGCACGCAACGAACGCGTTGATGCGGCCCGGCGTGCTGAAGGCTTCACACGAGGACAGCATCATGGAATGGCATTGTTGTGAATTCGAACATCTGAGCGCCATCGATCTCTACGCAATCCTGCGCTCGCGAAACGCGGTGCTGGTGGTCGAGGACGCGTACACGCATCTCGACATCGACGGCAAGGATGCGCATGCGCTGCACGTGTTCGCGTGCATGCACAGGGGCGACACGACGGAAGTCGTCGCCTACGCGCGCGTACTCCCCGGCGACGACGCGGATCCGGACGTCGTGATCGACAAGGTACTGACGAGCGAGGCATGTCGCGACGACCGCACCCTCGAGCAACTGATGCAGCGCGCGCTCACGGCCGCGCAAGCCGCATGGCCCGACGTGTCCGTGCGCACGCACGTGCCCGCACAGCGCCAGGCTTTCTACAAGCGTTTCGGATTCCGCAAGGCTTACGGCCCCTATCTGGAACAGGGTGCGCCGTTCGTCGGTCTCGTCCGGCCGGCAGGCCGCGCCGCCGGCGCGCTGCGCCAGCTCCTGTCGCGGAGCCTCTCCGCGACGCGATCGCGAGACGAGGACGCGCGCGTCGACGGCTGCGCACACAACCGGCTGTCCGCCGATACCGGAGTCAATCGATGAGCGCCACCCTTCGCCCGGTTCCCGAACCGGAGCTGCCCTGCATCCTGCCCGTCATTCTCGCCGGCGGTTCGGGCACGCGCCTCTGGCCGTTGTCGCGAGAGCAGTATCCGAAGCAGTTGATCGAGCTGACCTCGAACGAATCGCCGCTGTCGTCGACCGCGCGCCGCCTGAACGGCATCGCGAACGCGGCACTCGGCGACACGCTGCTCTTGGTATGCGGCGAACAGCATCGCATCATGAGCGCCGCTCAGGTGCTCGGGCGCGCGGCGCCTCCCCGTATCCTGCTCGAACCGGCCGCGCGCAACACGGCACCTGCGCTGACGCTCGCGGCGCTCGACGCCAGCGCGCTTGCGGACGACCCCATCCTCGTGGTCATGCCGGCCGATCATGTGATCGGCGACGTCGCCGCATTCCAGGAGACGATCGGACGCGCGGCGCGCTACGCACAGGAAGGCGCGATCGTCACCCTCGGCGTGCTGCCGCGCCGCGCGGAAACCGGCTACGGGTACATCCAGGTCGGCGAACCACGCGCCGGGCGCCTCGGCGGACAAGGCGGCCATGCAATCGGGCGGTTCGTCGAGAAACCGAACGCCGCCCTCGCCGAACGCTACCTGCATTCGGGCGATTATTGGTGGAACAGCGGAATTTTCATCACGCGCGCATCGATCTGGCTGAAAGCGATCGGCACGCTCGCACCCGACATCCATGCGGCCTGCGACGCGGCATGGCGCGCGGGCACCGCAGAGGACCCGTTCTTCCGAATCGACGCGGCGGCTTTCGACGCCTGTCCGTCCGACTCGATCGACTATGCGGTCATGGAACGCCTCGCGCAGAACCCCGAACTCGGCATCGAAGGCATCGTGGTCCCACTTTCCGCGGGCTGGTCGGACGTCGGCACCTGGGATGCGATCTGGGAAATCATGCCGAAGGACGATCAGGGCAACGTCGCGCGCGGCCCGATCGTGTTCGAGGATACGCAGGACAGTTTCGTGCGCTCGGAAGGCCGGCTGATCGCGTGCGTCGGGATGAAGGACGTCGTCGTGATCGAGACGCCCGATGCGGTGCTGGTCGCGAACAAGCACGACGTGCAGCGCGTGAAGAACATCGTCGCGCGCCTGAAGACCGAGCAGCGCCCGCAGGCAAGCGAACACCGCAAGGTGCAGCGGCCGTGGGGATACTACGATTCGATCGATCTCGGCGAGCGGTTCCAGGTGAAGCGGATCGTCGTCGAGCCCGGCAAGCGGCTGTCGCTGCAGATGCACTATCACCGTGCCGAGCACTGGATCGTCGTGCGCGGTACCGCGAAGGTCACGCGCGGCGACGAAACCTTTCTGCTCAGCGAGAACGAATCGACCTACATCGCCGTCGGCGAGGTCCACCGTCTCGAGAATCCCGGCCGGATTCCGCTCGAGATCATCGAGGTGCAGTCGGGCGACTATCTCGGCGAAGACGATATCGTGCGGTTCGACGATCTGTATGGGCGGCCGGTTGTCGAGACCGCGCCGCAGCGCGCGTCGCTCGCCTCGCGCGAACCGGACGAGGAAGTCGCGGAACGCGGCGTCATCCGGTAGGCGCATGCCGATCGCGGCGGCGCGCTCGACGATGACGGGCACCGCCGCGCGATCAAGCGACGGCGGTCCGTTCACCGCGTGCCGCCGCAAACCGGCGTCCCACGCGACGCACTATCAGTCGATTCCGCCTTGCGACCAGCGCGCCTGCCGGACGGACTCGCGCACGCGCGGCAACAACGACGTATCCGCGCCGACCGCGTCACTCGCGGCCGACAGTGACTGAAGCGCGGCCGCACACGGCGTGCCCTTCGCTCGCCCTCCCGATGCCGTCGTCGGCCGGCCGGCCGCGCAATCGTGCGCAGGGTCGATCCGGACCGGCATTCCGCCGATCTCTGACAGTTGGTTGTCCGCAATACGTACGCCGGACACGTTTCCCCACAGACGAATGCCGTCGAATCGCGCGTGCGATACGCGGTTGCCGATCACGGTCACGCGCGACACCGAACCCGACCACGTGCTGACCTCGATCGCCGCCTGCCGTGTGATCGGGCGCGGATCGGGCCGCCCCGTCGCGGTCTGGATATCCGCGATCGAGTTGCGCTCGATGCGGATGTCGGACGAGCCGGCGGTGCGGTTGCTGTCTTCCTGCGCGACGAGAATTCCCGAGCTCACCTGCACGTTGCGCACGATGTTGTTCGAGATGGTGACGTTCGCACCGCCGACCACCGTGATGCCCCGGCCCCACGGATTGCCCTCCAGCGAGTTGCCGGTAATCAGCACGTTGCGCGTCAGCACGCCTTCCGCCAGGTAACTCACCACGGCGATCATGTCGTCGCCGGTGCCGCGCACGACGTTGCCTTGCACGAGTACGTTGTGCGAGCCGTGCGTCATGTGAATGCCGTCCGCCAGCGTCGACAGCACCTCGTTGCCGACGATCGCGACGTCCGCGCCGCCGAACACGAAGATGCCGGCGCCAGCGCCGCCGTCGACCACGTTGTCGAGGACCTGCACGCCGCGCCCCGTTACCTCGACCTTCGTCGACGCGGGCGTCGTGAGCCGCGTCGTGCCGGTTCCCGCGAGCCGGAAGCCGACGAGTGTCGTACCGTCGCCGCGCATCTCGATCGTCTGGTCGTCTGGAGTTGTCGCGATCAGCGTCGCGCCGTAGCCCGACAACACCACATTCGGCTGCCGCACGACCAGCGAGCGGCCGATCACGTACCGCCCCGGCGCGAATATCAGTCGCTGGCCCGGCTGCAACGCGTCCAGCGCACGCTGCAGCGTGTCGGTCTGATCCCCCGCGTCCGCGGCGGGACGAACGTACGCATCCGGTACGTTCGCATGAAGCGCGCCCGGTGCGGGCGTACCGACTGCCGCCACGGCACTACCCGGCCACGCCGGGCCGCCTGCCATGCACATGCCGGCGATCGCCGCGCATGCGAGAAACGGGCTTTGCGATCTACGCATATCGAATCTGCTCCCTCGAATGACTTCGTGCGCGTCGGCTGGCGCACCCGAACACGGCATGCCGGCCTGGTTGCCTGCCCGTGATACCGCCAAAAGCGGGCGATAAGATACGTTCGATTAGACCATTCGAAACAGCCGGGTTTCGGTGCGTCAACAGACCAATGCACCCCGCTCTCGCGGCGCGATCTCGCGTGCCGTTGACCATCGCGCTTCTCTTGAAGCGAATCGCAGAACGGTAGGCTCGCGAACCGACTGCCGATCGACGACGCGTATCATGGCCATCACGCGACGCGACCGTGCTACGGCATCGCCCAAAGGCACCGGCCGCACCCGATCCGGCGTCGTGGTCCCGACGTGCAGTGCGCCCGGGAGAGCACCACGCGCGCCGCACCCGGATCGCCCGCCCTTCGCTCGTTCAGCACCCGTTCATGACCGACCTGACCATCGCAATCTGCAACTACAATCATGGCGCGTACCTGCGCGACGCGATCGATTCGGCGCTCGCACAGACCGCGCACGATGTACGCGTGCTGGTTGTCGACGACGGCTCCACCGACGATTCGCGCGACATCATTCGCTCGTACGGCGAGCGCGTGACGGCGGTGTTTCAGGAGAATCGCGGTCAGGTCGCCGCATACAACCGCGCGCTCGAGCACGTCACGACGCGCTACGTCATTCTGCTCGACGCGGACGACCTGCTCTATGACGACGCAGCGACCCGCGTGCTGGCAGCGTTCGCGTCCGGCGACTTCGTGAAGGTGCATTTCCGGCTCGACGTGATCGCACGCGACGGTGCGATGACCGGGGCGAGCGTGCCGCAGTCAGCCGTCGACACCGATTGCGGCCGCCTGCTGCGCGCGGGTTGGCTGTACCCGTCGCCGCCAGCATCGGGCAACGCATATCGGGTCGATGCGCTCAAGCGCATCTTTCCGGTGCCCGTCACCCCGGACAACCTGCATGGCGCCGACTTCTACGCGATCTACGGTATCGCGTTGCTCGGCAACGTGCACATGATCGATGCAACGCTCGGCGGCTATCGCGTGCATCAGCAGCCGGATACGTGCCCGGCCGACGACACGCCAGCCCTTGCCCTCACCAATTCGGAAGACGCCGCGACAGGCGCGCAGAAGGCAGAACGCCGGTGGTCGACGCTGCGCATGATCGCCGGCACGCGGCTGCACGAGGCGTTACCGATCGCGCCGCTCGACTTCGCGATCGAAAAGGCCCGCTTCGCCAGCACCCTATATCACGCGCCGCTCGTGCGACGCTGGCGCTGGTTCCTGTGCGAATCCGGGCGCTACTGGCAAACCGTGCTCCGCAATCCGTTCTGGGGTCCTGCCAAGAAGGTGGCCGTCGCCGGGCTGTCACTCGCATGCCTGCTGCCGTCAGCAACGCTCAGCAACCGCGCGATTCGCTACATCTCCAACCCTCTCGCACGCGTGCGCAAATCATCCGGTCGTCGCGCCGACGCTCGATAGCAGCGCGGGACCCGCGCTTCCGGCGCCGAATCGCGCCTTCGGTAAGCCATCGCACCCAGTGGGTCGCGCATGCGCTGCACAATGATCCGGACCAGTGGATTCACGCGCACTGACCGGATTTCGCCGCGTTCTCGTCTCCAGTCGTCGTAGTCGAACGCCGGCGTCCGATGTTCCGAGGAATCTAGCCGCCACGTAGAACGCGACATGGATGCTTCGTGCAGCATCGTGTTCGGTGCGCGCCGGCAACGTCTACCCGATATTGCATCGGCTGAAATCACCGGGCCGCCTCGCCAGCTCACACATGCGACCGCGACAGCAGGATCCAATGGCCAAGACTGCCATGCATTTATCAATCAGGAATGCATAGTTTAACGAACCGGACACCGAGACCGCACGATTTTCAGGCTGCTCATCGTCACGATGGGCGATGAATGTGCGATCGGATCGCTGGACCCGAAGATGACCAAAGAAAAGATCGTTCATATTGCCGAGGCATTTGGCGGCGGCGTGCTGTCGATGCTGACCCATCTCGCGAACCATGCCGCGGCAACCGGTGTCGACGTGACGGTGCTGCATTCGATCCGACCGGAAACCCCGACCGATTTTTCAACGCTGTTCCTGCCCGACGTGAAGCTCACGTACGTCGACATGGCGCGCGAGGTGAGCATCAAACAGGACCTGCGGAGCTTGCGTTCGCTGGTCCGTAACCTGCGCGACTGCAAGCCGACCGCGATTCATCTGCACTCGTCGAAGGCCGGCGTGCTGGGGCGAGTCGCCGCCCGGATCGCCGCCCCGGATGCGAGGGTCCTCTACTCGCCGCACGGACTCTCGTTCCTGCGCCGCGACGTATCGCGCATGAAGCAGTACGCCTACCTGAACTTCGAACGCATCGCGGCGCATATCGGCGGAACCATCGTCGCGTGCTCGGGCAGCGAACTCGCCGAGATCAGGGAAAAGGTCCGGGCGAAGTCGGCGGTCCTGGTGGAAAACGGCGTGAATGCGGCGGAGATTCCACCGCGTCGAACGCGCGACGATCACAAGGTCGTCATCGGGATGAGCGGTCGCGCGTCGTTCCAGAAGAATCATGAAGCATTCGTACGCCTCGCCGACGAGCTGCATGGCGCGGACGTCGAGTTTCTCTGGATCGGCGGCGACGCCGCCGAGATTCCGGATCCCGTCCAGCGCCGCGCCGTCGTCTGCAGCGGCTGGGTAACTCGCGCTCGTGCGCTCGCGCTGACATCGGAACTGGACATCTACGTCCAGACTTCCCGCTGGGAAGGCATGCCGGTCGCGCTGATCGAAGCGCAGGTCGCCGGCATACCGGCCGTGGTGACGGACGTCGTGGGCAATCGCGACGTGGTGATTCACGGCGTGACCGGCTACGTCGCGTCGAACGCCGACGAGATGACCGCATATCTGAGCCTGCTCCGCGACGACCGGCAGCTTCGCGAGGAAATGGGTGCGGCTGCCCGGCAGCGGGCGATTCAGCGATTTTCGATGAACGCGATCTTCCGTCAGTGGCGCGGTCTTTACGGACTCGACACCGACGAGCCGCGTGTCGACACGCGCGACTTCAAGCCGGTTGTACCGGATCACGTCAAAGCCTGATTCCGATTTCGACATTCCCTTATCGACATGACCGCTTTCAAGAAATCGAAGCAACTCGTATACAACGGACGATTCACGACGCAGAAAACAACCGGCGTGCAACGCGTCGCGCGCGAACTGATCGCCGCACTGATCAAGTTTCAGCCGCAGGAGCCGGTGACCGTGCTGGTGCCGCCGCAGCCCGGCGTCGAGATAAGCGGCGCGAAGACGGTCAAGGTGGGGTTTTACAAGGGCGTGGTCTGGGAGCAACTGGTTCTCCCGTTGTTCGCGCGCCGCGGCTGCATCGTCAATCTCAGCAATTCGGCATCCATTTTCATCGGCAACCAGATCATCTACATGCACGACGCGGCGGTGTTCGACACGCCCGCGCATTTCTCGCGGCCGTTTCGCATGTGGTACCGAATCATGTTCTGGATTCTCGCGCGAACCTCCGTTTGCGTGCTGACCAACTCCAGTTTCTCGCGGGATCGCCTCGCGCATCACTGCGGCGTTTCCGCCGACAAGATCAGCGTCGTGCCACTTGGCGCGGATCATCTCGATGCCCTGGAACCGGACATGAGCGTGCTCGACAAGCACGCGCTGACGCCGGACCGGTTCGTGCTCGCGGTCAGCAGCATGAACCCCACCAAGAACTTCGGCCGCCTGATCGCGGCGTTCCGGCAGATCAACGATCCGTCCGTCGATCTCGTGATCGTCGGTATGCAAAACACCACCGTGTTCGGCAAGCAGGATCATCTCTCGGCGGCCGAACCGAACATCAAGTACGTAGGCTACATCAGCGACGAGCAACTGAAGGCGCTATACCAGAACGCGGCGTGCTTCCTTTACCCGTCGATCTACGAAGGCTTCGGCATACCGCCGCTCGAGGCGATGCGATATGGCTGTCCGGCGGTCGTCGGTCAATCGGCCGCACTGCCGGAAGTCTGTGCCGATGCGGCGCTGTACTGCGATCCGTATTCGCAGGACGATATCGCGCAGAAGTTGCGGAGCCTGCTCGATTCCGCTGAGCTCAGGGCCGAGCTCAAACGTAAAGGAAGCCTGCACGCCGAGAAATATCGCTGGAGCCGAAGTGCCGAGATGATGAAGGAGATCTTCGAGTCACTGTAGGGCGATCGCGGCGTGTGGCCGTCGGGAAAGGAACGGATCGACACGCCCTGCCCTCATGCGATGCCCGGCGACCCGGCCGAGACGCGCAGTTTCACGCAGTCGCGCCACCGGCGGCCGGCATGCTCGGCAAATCGGCGCAGTTACGCAACGTTGACCGTGCTGCCGGCCGCAGCCCGTCGATTTCCGAACAGGCGCTTGCCGAGATGCGACCTGATCGGCTCCTCGACGAATTTCGCGAGGACGGCGGCGGCGACGATCGAAACGCCCGCGGCAAGAATCGCCGTTCTGACAACGTGGATGTCGCCATGCGGGGCATACGCGAACACCAGCCTTCCGATCGGATAATGCACGCAATAGAGCGGGTACGAGATCCAGCCGAGGAATGCACTGATACGTGCAATCACCTTGCCGCTCGGAGCCAGCATGGCGCCCCGATAAACCAGCGCAGGCGCGATAAACATCAGCACGGCAAGCGCGTAGATTCCCTTGATCGACGTCGGAAACACGACCATCAGCAGGAAAGCGACAAACAGCATGTAGTCGTTCCTGACGAGCCCGGCGACGAACCAGTGCGGCCTGACCGGGAGACCGGCGTCGTGCATCTTCCCGATCGCAACGCCCAGCAGGAACCCGTAGCCGACCCTGAAGAATCCGCCGATGAAGTTATCGGCCGACCAACCCTGATTCAGGATGACGGTCAGCTTGTCGTTGTCGAGGCCCACGAGCCACCCATACACGACGAAAGCGCCGAGACATGCATACGCCAGTCGCAGCAGATTCCGCGCATTCATCCTGAACGCCGCGATCAGGACGACACTCGCGAACAGCTCGAAGAACAGCGACCATGCAGGCGGATTCAGAGGAAACACCCCTGGGTCATCGACTGCCGGCAAGCCGTGATTCGCCGCGCCGACGAAGCCCGACACGGAGAAACGACCGAGATACGGAACGAAAAAATAGTTCTGCCCGGAAGCTGCCGCCAGGTTACCGAACGAAAACGCCGCCGACGAGTGGATACGCATGACGACGAGGCTCACGAGTCCGATCGTGAGCCCGATGCATATCATCGGATACAGGCGTATCACTCGTCGCTTCAAATACTCGCCCCACCACGATTCCTGACGCAGTCTTTCGCCGTAAGCCTGCGTCAGGATGAATCCACTCAGCATGAAAAAAACGTCCACCGAAAGATACGCGCTCTGCAGTATCGGTATCGGCAGATCCTGAAGGAAATGCATGAACATCACGCTGATTGCCGCAATGCCGCGCAACCCGTCCAGAATTTCAAACTTCTGCTTGTGAATAGCCATGAAAAGTGGTGGCTCCGGGAAATATTGGCTTTGGGACCCGGCAATCTACAAAGTGGTCGCATGCCCCGTACCGCACGACCCTCGCTGTTATCGCGACAACACTGGATCGATGTCCGCGGCGCGATTCTCGCGTGCCCGAGCCTTGGCGAACCAGTGGAATACGAAGATCAGCAGTACGACCGGCACGAAATTCCGTCCGCTGAACAGGTTCGGGGTCCGCATGATTTCCATGACTGACACGAACAGTACCGCGTGTGCGCAGCACCAGAACCCGTTCCCGCTCCGCCAGCCCGCATAACTGCGGCCGACCACCCACCCGAGCACGAGTGCGTCGAGCAAACCGAACCAGCCCCACTCGTAGAAGTGAACGAAAATCCCCGACGGATTATTGAACTCCGGATCGGCGTAGCCGTTCAGGAACAGGTTGATGCTGTCTCCCGAGTCGAGCCACGGCTGCAACGTCGCGCCGATGACGGGGAAGCGCAGCAACCAGTCGAACGTGAACATCGGGTGGCCCTGGCCCCAGCCCAGCACACTTAGTATTCCCGCGCCGTTATTCAACGACGTCGAGTAATACAGACCGAGACGTTCGAGTGCGAAATCGAACAGGTTGTCGTAGATGTTGACGTAATAGGCTTCCCACGACCGGTTGTACTCGTTCGCGATGAACAGCCCGAACAGCAGCGGGATCGCCGCATACGGGCCGAACGTCAACAACCGCGAATACCGGCCGCCGAGCCGAAATCGCACGACCATGAGCGCAAGCGGCATCACCATTTCGATCAGCGCGAGCCGCTCGGCGAAGATGAAGCTGCGCAGCAGCGTCAGCACCGCGAGCACGGCGAAGTAGATCTTGTAGCGATTCAGCCCCTTTACCGGTTTCCTGAACACATAGAAATACAGGACAACATACGGTGCGGTCGCCTGCGTGAACGTGCTGAGGCCCGTGATGCGCCCTTTCAGATCAAGCATGTCGTATGCATTCGCTTCACCCCGGACGAACGCGACCAGCAGTGCAGGATGCGTGACGATGCCGCTCAGCAGCAAGGCATAGCCGAACAGCGCAAGAGCGAACACGACATCGAGCACGCGAGGCGACAGTTCGACCGCGGCAGGCGGCGGCCCTCGCCGCGTGCGCGCTTCGGTCGTCGCGAGCCATGCCGCTGCCATCGCCACCATCAGGAACAGCGCGCCGACAAACGTGTAGTAGCCATCGAAGTAGATCCGCGCGATCGACTTCTGATCTCCCAGCAAGCTGAGCGACAGCAATCCGTACAACGGCAGGATGAACATCAGCACGAGGCGCGCCGGATCTTCCCACCAATAGCCCGTATAGCCGCCCGCGGCATCGCGCACGCGCGCCATCCTGCGCATCGTCGCGGGGCGCTGTCGCGGCCCGCCCCCTGCGCCGCCCGCTCGCCGGTTCATGACACCCGTTCCACCCGTTGCCGCGGCGCGATCACCCCCGCATACCCGGACGCGGCCTGATGCGTGTTCGTATCCGTATAGCCGTAGTCGTACCGTCCCGGCGCGCCCTTGTAATCGTTCAGGACCACACCGCGCACGTCGATATGCGCGTGTTCGAGCCGTCGCGCGCTTTCGTCGAGTTCGGCGAGCGTAGTCACGCCGCTGCGCGCGACGAGGAACACGGTTCCCGCGAGGCGGCCGAGCACCAGCGCATCGGCCACCGGCAGCAACGGCGGTCCGTCGATCACGACCATGTCGTAGCGCGATGCGAGCTGCTCGATCAGTTCGGCGAGCGCGGGCTGCAGCAGCAGTTCGCCCGGATCGGGCACGACGCTGCCCATCGCGATGAAATCGAGACCCGGCACGACGCCGCGCTTGATCGCCTCGTCGAGACTGTGGGTGCCTGCCACCACGTCGGACAGGCCCGGTGCGCGGCTGTAGCGGAACCGCTCGTGCAGCGATCCCTTGCGCAGGTCGGCATCGATCAGCAGGACGCGTCGCTTCGCCGCGCCGACGAGCGACGCGATATTCGCGGCGACGAACGACTTGCCGACACCCGTCGTCGGCCCGGAGATCAGCACGACGGGATTCGACGCGTCCGGCATCGACAGCTGCAGCGCCGCGCGGAAATTGCGCAGGCTTTCGAGCGCCGCGTCCTGCACGGCAACCGGCGGAACCGGCGCGCGCGCGCCGCGCCGTCCGGCCTTCGGGCGCAACTCCGCTTGCGCCGCGTTCGGGCTGTGCGGCACGGTCGCGAACACGGGCAGCCCCGTCGTCCATTCGATTTCCTCGGCATCGCCGATCGTGCCGACGATCCGCTGCCGGACGACCACGATCGCCGCGCCTGCCAGCAGGCCCACCAGCAGCAGGGCGATCACGGCGACCCCGCGATGCGGGCCGATCGGCTGCTCGGCGACCTTCGCCGTATCGACGATCCGCACGGTGCCGGTCTTGCTGGCCCGCGCGAGGATCATCTGCTGGCGCGTATTGAGCAGGTTCGTGTACAGCGCGGTGTCGACGGCCACATCGCGCTGCAGCTGCAGCACGCCCTGTTCGACGGCAGGCAATTGCTGAATCTGCTTGCGCGTCGTGTCGAGCGAACGCTGCGCGTCGGAGAGCTGGGCATCGACGGCCACCACGGCCGGATGCTTCGGCATGAAGCGCGTCAGCAATTCCTCGCGCCGCTGCTGCAGCGTCTGCACGCGCGTCTCGATGTCGACCGACTGCTGGCGCAACGCCAGCGCCTCATCGCTCGTATTGACCGTCCCGTGCGAGGCCCGGAATGCGTTGAAGCGGCTTTCCGCCTTTTCGAGCTGCGCCTTGAGCTGCGGCAACTGGGCGTCCATGAAGCGGATCAGCTTGTCGGCCGCCTCGGACTTGCGCTGCGTGTTCTGCGCGAGGTACGCGTCGCCGATCGCGTTCAGCACACGGCTGTCGTGCACGGGATCGGTGCCGTCGAGCGTCACGCCGACCATGTTCGACTGCTTGCCGCGCTCCGAGATCAACGCGTTCTTCTGCAGCCAGGCCGTCGCCTCCTCGTCGCTGTAGCGCGTCAGGTCGAAGCGTGCGCCGGGCTTGCCGGCCACGCCGCGAACGAAGATGTCGAGTGGCCCCAGCGCCGTCTCGACATGCAGCGGCTGCCCGATGCGCCCCTGCCATGCCGGGCCGGTTCGGCCGAACCAGCCGGTCCGTTGCAGCGTGTAGGCGCCGTCGTCACCGACGGTCAGTGCGAACCGCTTGCCGAGCAGGCGCTTGGGCACGTCGAAGGTCGGCACGTCGATGCGCTCGGCGCCGTACACGTAGCCGCCCGGCAACGGCGACGACACCCCGTCGGCCGCGTTCACGAACCGCCAGCCGATCAGCGGCAGATAATGCGGCCGTGTGTCGACGGCCAGATTGGTGCTGTCGATCGCGCGATCGAGCACCGCGCGGGATTTCAGCACTTCGATCTCGGTCGACGCGTCCGTCTTCAGGTCGAACACCGACGACGGATCGCCGGTCGGCGACGTCGATTTCGAGTCGGTCGGGCTTTGCTCGACCTGGAACAGGATGTCGGTCCGGTAGACGGGGGCCGCACACAGCGCATACACGGCGCCGATGAACGCGCCCGCGAGCGCGGTACAGAGGATCAGGCGCCGGCCGCCGTAGAGCATGCCCCAGTAGCGGCGCACCGGATAGGACGGCCGCAGGGCGGGCCCGCTGTGCGGGTCGGGCAGGGTCGAAGAAGTCATACGGCATCAGTCCCGTAGGCGCGACGCGCGGTCGCGATGACGAAATGGGTCACGAGTGTCACGGCGAAATCGCCTTGGCCGTCAGCGCTCCCTGCGCGGACGACGGAATCAGCAGGTTGACGACGCGGCTCCAGCGCACCAACGGCGACGCATCGACGAACACGACGTCGCGACGCTCGAGCGGGAACTGGTCGGCCAGCGCGAACGACGCGGGCGAACTGCCGTCGAGGTGGTACACCCGCGGACGGTTGTCCGGGCCGCGACGTACGACGAACACCTGGCGCGCGTCCGACGTGTACTGGCTCGCGCCGCCCGTGTCGCCGAGTGCTTCGCCGAGGCTCATCCGGCCGTCGGTCAGCGTCAGCGTCGCGGGCCGCGACACCTCGCCGAGCACGAACACCTTCGCGTCGCTCGCCGCGCGCACGCGCACGAGATCGCCATCGCGCAGCAGGATGTTCGACGGGTTGACGCCCGCGGCGATCAGCGCCGGCAGGCTCACGTTCACGGTCCTGTCGCCGCGCGTGACCGAGACCTGCGAACGGTCGGCCGTCGGGGTGAAGCCGCCCGCGCGGTCGATCGCCTCGGGCAGCGTCATCGGCATGTCGTTGACGATCTGCAGGCCCGGCGTGCGCACCTCGCCATCGAGATAGACACGCTTGCTGCGATAGGTCTGCACGCGCAGCGCGATCTGCGGCTTGCGCACGTATTCGCCGAGCCGCTTCGTCAGCAGCGCGCGCGCCTGCGCCTCGGTCAACCCTGCCACGTGCACGAGTCCCGCATACGCGAACTGCACGTTGCCGTTGGCGTCGACCGTGTAGCCGGTCGCAACCGAACTGGCACCGACACCGTCGCCGCCGCCCGTCGTCTGCGTCGTCGGCAGGTTCAATTCGGGGTGGTCCCACACGACGATGCCGAGCACGTCGCCGGGGCCGATCGCGTACGGCTTCGGCTTGGCGAACAGCTGGCGGATTTCCGCGTCGACATTGGCATGCTGCCCCGCATGCTGTTGCGCGACGAATGCCGGCGTGATTTCGATCAGCTCCTCGCTCGACACGTTCTGTACGCCGTCGAGGCCACCCGCGCCCGACGCATCGGCGCTCACGCGCGCATTCGCGTCACGGTCGGCAGGCGCCCGATACGTCATGCCCGGCGACAGCACACATGCGCTCAACGCGCACGCGGCCGCCACGATCGCCATGCGCGACAGCCACGGTGCGCGACGGGTGCCTGCCACGCGTGGCCGCGGCGTCCCTGGCGTCGATTCGGGTTGCGTAGTGATTGACATCGTGCCCTTCCAAAACTGTGTGGTAACCCGCCGAACGCGGCGAGTTCCGGCATTACGCTTGCCGGCGCGGCTCGCATCGCAGTGCCGCGCCTCCCTCTACACCGCACGTCATTCCGTACGATTCGTCATGAACTGCTCTTCGTCGCTTTCGTCACTCGTCTGCATCGTCTCGGCCGGCATTGCCTGCGCCGTCAATGCGCAGACGTTGCCCGCCGTCGCGGCCGACGCGCCGGTGTTCGCATCGTCGGCGGTGCTTCCGCCGGCACCGCTGCAACGTTCCGCGCAAGCCGCCGCGACAAGCGACGCCGCCGATCCCGCTGCAACCGCCTCCGGGGCCGCGACGCCAGCCTTCGGGCGTCCCGCCGCCAGCGCCACCGTCCAGCCCGATACGCGCGCCCGTGGCATGCTGCGTCGGCCGCTCGTGCCGGGGCGGCCGCATCGCCCGCAAGTGGTCAGCGCACCCGCCGCCGACGTATGGCGCAGCGACAGGTTGTACGAGTCGCCCTATGCGAAGTCGCCCTATGAGCAACCGGGCGATCCGGACTGACGCATCCCGGCCGGTCATGCCGCGGCGTGACCGGCGATGACCGATACGGGATTGGACACCACGGCGAACGGCGCGTCTGTGAGGGACCCCACCGAACGCCGATCTTCATAGGTAACGGGGATCGCACCCCGAAGCGCCCTACGCGTGCGACGCAGCACGCATCACGACCGCCCGACCGACACGCTCGCGTACGATCGCGCGGCCGCGTCGGGTGCAGCCGGATCGGCGACGCGCGCGACCGGCCGGGCCGAGTCGCGGCCCAGCGCCTGCATGCACAGGTCGATCACGATGTCCGTGCCCACCGCGCCGTACACCGCATGGTCGACCTGCGGCTCGAGGTGCAGACGCACGTGACGCGAGCGCCGGAACGCGCACTCGATTGCGCCGAAGTGCCGCCGGACATCGTCGATGCCGGGATCGAGCGCGCCGTACACCAGCGTCGTCCATACATTGCGCTGCGCAAGCGCGTGCATCACGCCGCGTGGCGTGCCGATGCCCGGCTTCCAGCCGACGCGCGCGGCGAGTTCCTTCGCCGGCACGCTGACCCGCGCGATCGCATTCGCGGCCACTGCCCGCACGATCGGCCGAAGGTCGCGCCGTTCCCGCAGAAGACGCTTCCACTTCTGCCAGTCGCGCACCGACAGCCAGTAGCCGCGCACCGAGTTGTTCCGCTGCTTCTGCACCGACTCGAGCGAGAGCCCGGCCGGCCAGACGAAGCGGGCAAGATTGATCGCGATCACGCCGCCAAGCGACGGCGTCTTCACGGCCGCATGCAATGCGGCATAGGCGCCGGAACAAATGCCGGCCGCGGCGACCTCCGGGTGACCGAGGGCGCGCAGCCAGTCCGCGGCAGCGGCAACGTCGTCGCTCGACTGCGCCGAATACACGACGCCCGACTGATCGTCCAGCGCAGCGGGCCCGCTATCGCCGACGCCATGCACGTCGATCCGCAGCGTCGTCACGCCGGCGCGTGCCAGCGTGCGCGCGAGGCGCACGCTGAAGCGCCCTTCGCCGCTGCGCGGATTCGTCGACGTGTTCGCGATCACGACAGCCGGCCCCACCGGATTCGCCGACCGCGTGTCGGCGGGACGGCACAGCACGCCGACCAGCCGGTCCGGACCGACCGCGACGACCTGCTCGGTCATGTCGTGCAAGTCGAGCGCGACGGCCGATTCTCCATTCCACGTCGGATCCGCTCGTGACGGGGTCTCGACGCCAGTCGGCCTCCCCGGCGCGCGTTCGGCGATCCAGTTCGCGAGCGTGTCGATCGCCGCGAGCGGCAAGCGCGAGCGCGTGCCGTCCTGCATCGTCGTCGGCCATTCGCGGAACGGATCGCTCGCCACGTCCACGCCGCGCTCGAGCAACGCTTCACGCAATGCCGGCCCGTCGCCCTGATCCGGCTGGATCAGCAACATCGCGCCGGGCAACGTCGGCGCGTCGCGCACGACGTCGCACAGATCGACCGCCTTCAGCGCCTCGACGAAATCGGCGGGAAAGCGATGCCCGAGCACGTTCATGCACGGTTCGTCGCGATGCGCGACGCGAATTGCGGGCGACGTGGTATCGAGCCACTGGCGATGCACGAACGACAGCTCGCGCAGGTAGGCGCGGCCGCGCACCACCGGTGCCAGCGCTACCACCGCGTCGACGTGCGGCGCCGGGCGCGGGCCGACACCCGCGGCGGCCAGCATCGCGAACAGCGCGCCTGCGCGGATCCCGACCAGCGTCAGCGCGGTGACGCCAGCCTGATCGCGCAGCAGGTCGATCGCATCGTGAATGCTGGCGATGCTCGCGGCATGCCGACCGGCGTCGCGATCGTCGCCCGCCGAGTCGCCGGTGCACGGATAGCTGAATCGCAATACCGTGAGGCCCTCGTGGGCCAGCCGCTCAGCGATCGCCCGCATGAGCTTGTGCGTCCACGAAGCCTCGTGACCCAGCGATTCGCACAGGATCACGCCTTGTTTCGTCTGTCCTTCGTGCAGCCACCCCACGCAGCTGCCGAACGTTATCGGCTTCAATTGGTACTCCTCGGATCGGTATTTTTTATCGGACGCGGACGCGCGTTCCGGCGGCTCCACCGGAATCGGCCACTCCACGATCATGTGACTGCGCTACCAGGCACGGCCTTCTGGCAACGGACCTTCGCCGCGCCCCTGCGCGACTTGTTCGACCTTCGCGATGCGTTGTCCTGGTCCCGCTGCCGGGGACGGCAGGTTGCCGGCCCGAGTCGTCGTCAAGCCTTTCCGCCACGAACCAAAACAGTCGTTCGATTAGAGCATTCGGCCCGAGCGTTCTTCGGTGCGCCAGCTTACAAATGCATTCATCACTGCAGCGATACAACGAGGCCCGCGCTGTCGCGATTCGCGCCGCCCATGCGTACCGAATCCTCGAAAGGTAGGCTCGCGAACACAGTCGTCCCGCTCGGCCCGTATCATGACCGCCATACGATGTGGCCGTGTCCGGCATCGCCGGACGAAGCCGGCGCCTGCCGAAACGGGCCGCGAACCCACGCAGCCGGGTCAGCGCCGACCGGCCGCGCGAGCGCACGGCGGCCCGCACGCCGCCGCCAAGCGACACCCACGGCGCCGACCAAGCGAATGTCAAACCTCAAGAAGAATTTCCTGCTGCTGCTGACGCTGCAGATTTCGATGTATGCGGTGCCGCTGCTGATCGCACCGTTGCTCACGCATGCGCTCGGCCCGGAAGGCTACGGGCAGCTCGCGTTTTCGCTGGCGGTCATCGCGTACCTCACCAACTGCACGAGCTACAGCTTCGACCTGACCGCCACGCCGCGCATCGCGCTCGCGCGCGACGACCGTGCAGAACGCTCCCGCATCTTCTGGGCGACGCTGTATGCGCAGATCGGCATCGCGGTGATCTGTTTCATCGCGCTGGTCGGGCTGATCGTCCTCGTCGGCCGCTTCGGCGAGGACCGCGACCTGCTGCTGATCGGCTTCGGGATGGTGGCCGGCGTGGCGTTCACGCCGGGCTGGTATTTCCAGGGCATGGAGAAGTTGCGCGCGCTGAGCGTGATCCTGTTCATCGGCCGCATCCTGAGCCTGCCCGCGATGTTCGCGCTCGTGCACAGCCCGGCCGACATCGACCGCGCGATGATCGTCAACGCCGCCGTCCCGACGCTGTCCGCGCTCGTGCTGGCCGTCTATCTGTATGCCCAGCGCGAAATCGACTTCGTTCGCGTCGGTTTCGCCGACATCGCCGAATCGCTGAAAGGCGGCTGGCAGGTGTTCCTCGCATCGACGTCGATCGCGTTCTATGCGTCGACCAACACCGTGCTGCTCGGCTTCGTGTCGGGCAACGTCGCGGCCGGCTATTTCGCCGCCGGCGACAAGCTGATCCGCGCTGCGCTCAGCATGCTCCAGCCGCTGAAGGCTGCCACCTATCCGCGCATCAGCTATCTGATGCGGCATGCGCGAAACGACGCGTTTTCCTTCCTGCGCAAGCTGTTCGTCGTGCAGGTCGCGATGGTGCTCGGTATCTCGCTCGCGATCTTCTTCGGCGCGCCGCTCGCCGTGCGCATCCTGTACGGGCCTTCGTACGAACCGACGGTCCTGGTTCTGCGGTGGATGGCCTTCATTCCATTCATGGCCGGGATGACCGACCTCTTCGGTGTGCAGACGATGCTGCCGCTCGGGATGAAGTCCGAATTCACGCGAGTGCTCATGTCATCGGGCATTCTGAACATCGTACTCGTGCCTGTGCTCGCGAAGTACTTCGCCGAAGTGGGCGCCGCCGCCGCCGTGCTGACGGCCGAGGCTGCCGTCGCCGCGGCGCTTGCAACCGTCGTCTATCGCGCCGGCATACCGATGCCCGGCAGTCCCGTCGCGCGGCGCGGCTAGCGGACCGTTCGTGCCGCCCCGCCCCCCCGGGCGGCCGGAATCCGACGACATTCCGTTCGATGCGCGCGCAACGAACTGCATCGCGCGGGCACGCACCTCCGCACCTCCCTCCCCGCCAGCCCCTCGCGCGCAGGTACTTCTTACTCCGCCGCACACGCCGGATCGGGAACGATGACCGTCTTTTCCCCACGCCAAGCAATCGCATCGAAAAAAGATCATACGTATCGGTAGAAACACCGATGCTGTAGTCAAACTACATTCGTACGATTGGTCGCTGCAGAGAATCGCTACATCCGATTCGGCAGTGTCGGACGGTCCGCGTCGCCGTCCGCGTTGTTCGATCGGGCCCAACCGGCCGTAACGATTCCCCGCCTGGCCTGGCATGCCGACGCGCAACCACCCTGCATCGCCAGCCGAAGGCGTCCGGTGCGAATCCACCGGGCGTGCGCAGCTCCAGACATCATCCGAACAACGAGCAATACGATCATGGAGAGCAACATGCGGGACACACTCTGGCCGGCCACCGTGCTGGCGGCGACCCTCTGCACCAGCGCCTATGCAGGCAACGCCGATTTCAGTTCACAAGGCGACGCGGCCGACGCGTTCGCGTCTTCCGCCGTGCAGCGGCGCGCCGACCTCCTCGTGCGCAAGATGACGCTCGACGAGAAACTACAGTTCATCCATTCGCAATACGAAATGTCGAAGGTGCCGAGCGGCGGCGCCGGCTACATCCAGGGTGTGCCCCGACTCGGCATTCCCGATCTCAACATGGTCGACTCGGCGACCGGCTCCGGCAGCACGTCGCTCGCGAGCACGACCTTCCCCGCGACGATCGCCGTCGCCGCGAGCTGGGATCGCCGCTTGTCGTACGACTACGGCAAGCAGGTCGCGATTCAGTTGCGCGCGCAAGGGTTCGGCATGGGTCTCGGCGGCGGCACCAACCTCGCGCGCGAGCCGCGCGGTGGCCGGCTGTTCGAGTATCTCGGCGAGGATCCGCTGCTCGCCGGCGACCTGCTCGCGGAGCGCACGCTCGCGACGCAGCGGCAGAAGGTCATCGCGACCATCAAGCACTATGCCGGCAACGAACAGGAGCACGGCCGGATGGGCGGGAACACGCAGATCGACGAGCGCACGCTGCGCGAACTCTACCTGCTGCCGTTCGAGATCGCCGCGAAACGCGGGCAGCCCGGCAGCGTGATGTGCAGCTACAACCGCCTGAACGGCACGTACGCCTGCGAAAACAATCACCTGCTGAACGACGTGCTGAAGAACGAATGGGGCTTCCAGGGCCAGGTGCAATCCGACTGGGGCGCGACGCACAGCACGGCGGCCGCGATCAACGCCGGGCTCGACGAGGAAGAAGACGTCGGCCCGTCGGTCTACCTGACGCCAGCCGCCGTCAAGCAGGCAATCTCGAACGGCTCCGTGTCGACCGCCCGCCTCGACGACATGGTGCGCCGCAAGCTGGCCGTGATGATTCGCGTCGGCGTGATGGACGATCCGGCCAAGGGCGGCGGCGCGATCGATTTCGCGGCCGCGAACCGGTTCGCTCAGGGGGTCGCCGAGCAGTCGATCGTACTGCTGAAGAATGACGGCAACCAGTTGCCGCTGGCCGCCGCGGGGTTGTCGCGCATCGCCGTGATCGGCGGCCATGCCGACGCGGCCGTGCTGTCGGGCGGCGGCTCGGGCAACACGCGCGATCCGGTGACGGGTTCGTTCGCGGGCTGCGGCGGGCTGACGTTCGGGTCGTCGACGGGTTGCAGCTGGTGGCGCAATCCGTGGCTCAAGGTCGACGTGCCGATCGTCGCGGCGATCCGCGCGCTCGCGCCGGCGGCACGGGTCACGTTCGCGGGCAACAGCGACCAGCAGTCGCCGTTCCGCGCGTACACGCAGCAGGAAATCGACCAGGCCGCGGCGCTCGCGGGCCGCTCGGATGTCGCGATCGTCGTGGTCGCGCAGCCGGCCGGCGAGGACTTCGGCGATCTGCAAAGCCTGAGCCTCGCGAACCCGTCGAACCAGGATGCGCTCGTCGAAGCCGTCGCGCGTGCGAATCCGCACACGATCGTCGTCGTCCAGAGCGGCAATCCGGTGCTGATGCCGTGGAAGGACAACGTGTCGGCGATCGTCGAGGCGTGGTATCCCGGCGAGGGCGGCGGCAAGGCCATCGCGAACGTGCTGTTCGGCGCGGTCAATCCGTCCGGCAAGCTGCCTGTCACGTTCCCGGCGCGCGACCAGGATTCGCCGACGTGGGGGCAAAACGGCGCGTTCGAGAACGATCCCGTCTATGCGGAGAAGCTGAACATGGGCTACCGCTGGTACGACGCGCGCAACATCAAGCCGATGTTCGAATTCGGCTACGGGCTGTCGTACACGCACTTCGCGTATTCGGGCCTGTCGGTGTCGCGGCAACGCGACGGTTCGTTGAGCGTCGCGTTTACCGTGCGCAATGACGGCCGCGTCGCCGGCGCGGAAACGCCGCAGGTCTATCTCGGCGTGCCGTACAAGGACGAACCGCCGAAGCGGCTGGTCGGCTGGGAAAAGATCCGGCTGAATCCGGGTGAGGCGCGGCATGTACGCGTGACCGTGTCGCCGCGGATGCAGAGCGTGTGGGACACGTCGCGCAACGGATGGAAGGTCGTGCCGGGCGGGACGGTGTATGTGGGCGCATCGTCGCGCGATATCCGGCTGCAGGGGAGCTGAGCCGCGGAAGTGATCGGAAGCGCCGCGCTCGTCAGTTGCGGCGCTTCCGCTTTCCGTACGCCGGACACTCGCGCGCCCGACTGCTGCTTCGGCTATCGAAGCACCAGCGCCAGCAGCGTCGCGAGCGCGACGATCCACGGCACCACGTCCGCCTGATGCGCGGCAACCGCATCGGCACTCGCTCCCTTCGAGCGTCTCCAGCAACGGCCGCGCGAGATGCAGCACCTGATACACGGTGCCTGCGCCGCCGTCCCCCGGCTCGTGCTCCGACACGAGCGCCCGCGTCACCTTCCGGTGCGCCGACTCGATGCTGACGGCGGCCGCCAAGACGCCCGGCTGAGCCGCCGCTTCGCGATTGCACGCAATCTCCCGTGCAAATGTCGCTTCGAGATCGGCATCCGCAGCGATGTCGACGGTCTCGAGTCGAACGAAGCCCGCCGTCGATGCACGCCCCTTGCGCGCGTCGAGCGCAACCTGGACCTCGATCGACGGCCGCTCGAAGCTGTCCGTCACGACCTGGAAGCCATCGTCCGTGCCGAATCCCGCTCCCATTTCGGTGCGCGTCGCGAGAGGTTTCACCGCCGTCGCGCCCACTCGCGGTATCCTTCGTCTGACGCCGCCGCGTGGCCGTCCCGTTCATCGGCCAGCCACGCGCATGCCGAACCATGCACCGCGTTCACCTCGGCCGCGACAGAAAGCGCCCGCAATGCGGGCAAGCCATTGCATGCCCCGTGCATGCCGACGACGATCAACGTGACTTACACCTTATCCGCTTCCCGCACAACCGAACTCGAAATCCGCAAGAGCCGCTTCATCGCATTCGCGATCCCCGTCGAGGACCGCGAAGCCGCAATGCAGGCGTTGCAGCGCCTGCGCGACGAGCACCCGACGGCCACCCACGTGTGCTGGGCGCTGCTTGCCGGCGGCCAGTCCGGCATGTCCGACGACGGCGAGCCGTCGGGCACCGCCGGCAGGCCGATCCTCGAAGTGCTGCGTCATCACGATCTCGACGGCGTGCTCGGCGCGGTCGTCCGCTACTACGGCGGCGTGAAGCTCGGCGCGGGCGGCCTGGTGCGCGCCTATACGGATGCGATCGCCTCGGCGCTGCTCGATGCCGAGCGCGTCGAACGCATTCGCCACGCGCGGTTCGCGATCGAAATCGGCTACCCGGACGAGGCACGCGTGCGCCGCTGGATCGAGCAGGCGGGTTACGAGCTGGTGGACAGCGCGTACGGGATGACGGTGAGGCTCGTGATCAAGCTGCCGGAAACGGCCGAGGCGGCTGCCAAGACCGAACTGTTCGATTTGACGCAGGGGCGCTCGGGCTTCCCCGACCTGTGAAATTACGGCAACCAAGCCGCATTCCCGATCCGGGGATGATGCGCGCCGCATTGCACGGCGCGCCTCAGTGGTCGACCCAGCCGGCCCGAACCGCTCAATAGACGTCAGGGACGATCATGCTGTCCGGCGTCGGACGGCGAATGTAGTCCTCATGGTGCTCGCGCTGCGGCAGATCGATCGTCGGCCGCGGCACCTCGTGATACGGCACCTGGGTCAGCAGGTGGTGGATGCAGTTCAACCGCGCGCGCTTCTTGTCGACCGCCTGTACGACCCACCACGGCGCCTCGGGAATATGCGTGCGCAGCATCATCTCTTCCTTCGCGGCCGTGTACGCTTCCCAGCGACGGCGGCTCTCGAGGTCCATCGGGCTCAGCTTCCACTGCTTCAGCGGATCCTCGATCCGGCTCTGGAAGCGCAGCTCCTGCTCGTGGTCGGTGATCGAGAACCAGTACTTGACGATCTGGATCCCGCTGCGCACGAGCATTTTCTCGAACTCGGGCACCGAGCGGAAAAACTCCTCGTATTCATCGTCGGTGCAGAAATTCATCACGCGCTCGACACCCGCGCGGTTGTACCAGCTGCGATCGAACAGCACGATTTCGCCGCCGGCCGGCAGATGCGCGACATAGCGCTGGAAATACCATTGCGTGCGTTCGCGGTTGCTCGGTGCCGGGAGCGCCGCCACGCGGCACACGCGCGGGTTCAGGCGCTGCGTGATGCGCTTGATCGCGCCGCCCTTGCCTGCCGCGTCGCGCCCCTCGAAAATCACGACGAGCCGGTGCCCCGTGCTCACGACCCAGTCCTGCAGCTTCACGAGTTCGCCCTGCAGCCGGAACAGCTCGCGGAAATACTGCTTGCGCGCTTCCCGGCGCTCCGCCGAGAACAGCAGATCCTCGTCGTTGTCGAAGCGGCGGTCGTCGAGCTCCATTTCGAGTTCTTCGTCGTACGCGTCGACGAGGTCTTCCTCGAAACGGCGCCGGCGCGAATCGAGCGATGCCGTATCGGTGAAGTTGTCGGTCTCGGTGCGGGAATCGTTATCGTCCATGCGGCCTCCTTCCTTCAATTGACGCAGCCAAACTCCACCATTATCCCAGTGTCTCGCGTCAAATTGATGAAAAAGGGGCCGATCCGCCCCTCAGAAGCGGAATCCGAGCGGCACGCTCGCCAGCACCGGGCTCGGGGAAATGTTGAAGGTGTTGGACGCCAGCGTCCGGTCCGGCTGGCCGAATGTCAAGCGTGGTCTTCTTATGCAACGGGATAAGCCGGACACGTGACCGAGCCGTATCGCAACCGGCTGCGCGAAGTCGAGGAGCAATTCAGCACCGATCACCGCGAGGCGCTGTCCGCGCTCGAATCGGTCGGCATGCGCATGCGTGCGCTGCGGCAGTCGCTGCAGGCGGCGCGGCTCGCATACGAAGCGTCGATGAAAGCGCACCGGGTCGGCTACGGCACGACGTATGAAACGCTGAACCTGCGGCGCGACATCTCGGGCATCCGGCAGAAGCTGTTCGACCGCTATCTCGATGTGCTCAAGCTGCAGTTGACGCTGAAAAGCGTGCGCGGCACGCTGGACGAGCCGTCGCTGATCGCGGTGGACAGCTTCCTCGAAAGCAACGCGGCGAACGACCGGGGCCGAGCGTCAGGCGACACGCAGCGGCACGACCGCCGCGGCGGTCGCGCATCCGGCCGCCTTCGTCAGTGAATGATCCGCGTGACCCCGCGTCCGCGCGGATCGGCCATCGCCTCCGGCGTCTTGCCGTCGATCTTGATCACCTGGATGTCGCCGCTGAAGTCCTGCCCCTTCAGCGTGTAGCCGCGAGCCTCGATCTGCTTCGCGAGTTCGCCTTCGATCGGGTGGTACGGCTCCCAGAAGATCGTGTTCGGCGGCAGCAGCTGATGGTGAAAACGCATCGCGCCGACGGCTTCCTTCAACGGCATCTTGAAGTCGTAGATGTTGTTGATCACCTGGAAGATCGACGTGAAGATCCGCGAGCCGCCCGGCGTGCCGATCACGAGCGACACCTTGCCATTCTTCGTCATGATCGTCGGCGACATCGAAGACAGCGGGCGCTTCTTCGGCTCGATTGCATTCGCATCGCTGCCGACCACGCCGAACATGTTCGCGACGCCCGGCTTCGCGGAGAAGTCGTCCATCTCGTCGTTCAGCACGATGCCGGTGCCGTCGGCGATCACGCCCGAGCCGAAATAGCCGTTGATCGTGTACGTGTTCGACACCGCGTTGCCCCATTTGTCGACGACCGAGAAGTGCGTCGTTTCAGCCTTCTCCGGCATCGTCGTGCCGAGGCCCGGCTGCACGCTCTTCGTATCCGACGGCTCCTTCGTGTTGACTTCGGCCGCCCGCTTCGCAATGTATGCGTCGTCGGTCAGCTGCGCGATCGGCACCTTGTAGAAGTCGGGATCACCGAGATACTGCGCGCGATCGGCGAACACGCGCTTCTCGATTTCCGCGACGAGGTGGATGTACTGCGGCGAGTTGAGCTTCACGCCCTCGAAGTCCTGCTTGAGGTCCGCCTTCATCTTCAGCAGCTGCACGAGGCCGATGCCGCCCGAGCTCGGCGGCGGCGCGGTAATCACGTCATAGCCGTTCCACTTCGCCTGCACCGGCTGGCGCCACACCGCACGGTATTGCGCGAGATCCTCGGTGGTGATCAGCCCGTTGCCGTCGCCAGTCTTCATCGATGCGGCGATCAGCTCGGCCGTCTTCCCCTTGTAGAAACCTTCCGCGCCGTCGTTCGCGATGCGCGTGAGCACGTCGGCGAGATCCGGCTGCTTGAAGTTCACGCCGGCCTTCAGCCCGGAGAAATATTTGTCGAAGTTGGTCTTGCCGCCGAACTCCTTCGATGCGTCGACACCGCGCTGCGCGAGCTGTTCGTCGACGACGAAGCCGTCGCGCGCATAGTGGATCGCCGGCGCGAGCACCTGCTTCCACTTCAGCTTGCCGAAGCGCTTCTGCGCTTCCCACATGCCCGCAACCGTGCCCGGCACGCCGACCGCGCGCGGGCCATACAGGCTCATGCCCTTGACGACGTTACCGTCCTTGTCGAGATACATGTCCTTCGTCGCGGCGAGCGGGGCACGCTCGCGGTAGTCGATGAAGTATGGCTTGCCGTCCTTGTAGATCGTCATGAAGCCGCCGCCGCCGATGTTGCCGGCTTCCGGATACGTGACGGCGAGCGTGAACGCGATCGCGACGGCCGCGTCGATCGCGTTGCCGCCTTCCTTGAAGATCCGCTCCGCGGCGTCCGCGCTGTACTTGTCGGCCACGGCGACCGCCGCGCTCGTCAGGACCGCCGGCTGCGGGCCCTTCGCATAGGCCGGCGCGTTCGGCAGGAAACCGATGCCGGCCACCGTCGCAAGCACGACAGCGGATGATTTGAAGCGATTCAGCATAGTCATTGCATGTCTCCCATGTGGATCTCCTTCAGGCAGGAAAGGCACCTGTTCCGCTCACGACCGCCGGCGTGCCGACGGCCATCTCCGGTTTCGTAGTATAGGGGGACAAAAAGGGTCGAACACATGACGTGCAACGAAAGCGCATGCGTTGTGCGCGCGTGGTCACGTCGAGGTGTCAAAACAGGCCGGTGGATCGGTCGAAATTGCACGCGATACGCAGCATCACGCAGCGCACAAAACCGAAAGTTGCGAACTGCGCGGCACGCCGCGCAGTCCGTGCAAAAAAATCTGCAAGCATCGCTCCCACTGCAACGGACGATCTGCGAAGATAGCGCCCCGCTTTCGCGCCGCATCATTTTTTCTTGCACGCGCAGCTTCACGTTTCTTCGTCTCGCTTCCTATGGCATCACACAATGCGCATCATGCGTCCGGCTTCGCGGCCGGCGTTGCCGCCGCCGTCCTCGTCGCACAAACCGGCGCCACGGGCCCGTGGCATTTGGGCATGTTCGCCGCGTTCGCGGCGGGCGTCGCGGGCGGCACCGCGCCCGACTGGCTCGAAGTCGCCTGGTGGACCCGCAAGCGCCGCTTGTGGATCACGCACCGCACCGTCACGCATTGGGGCATCGGCTGGATCGCGCTGCTCGCGCTCGGGTGGCACGGGCTCATCCATCATCCGCATCCGCTGTGGGCCGCGCCGCTGTTCGGCTTCGCGTGCGGCGGCGTGATGCATCTGCTCGCCGACTGGCCGAATCCGCTCGGCGTGCCGTGGATCTGGCGGCGCCATTCACTGAACCTGTGGAACAGCGGGCATTGCGACCTGATCGTCGTGGCCGCCGCATGGGGCGGCACGCTGTGGCTCGCGCAGTCGCTGTGGACGCGTGCACCGCTGCTCGAGCACTGGCTTGGCTGGTTGCATCGCGTTTAGTTGCAATTTGGCGCAATTCGATGCGCTATCGGCATGCCCACGCGCATGCAACTTTCCGTTCGCTTAAATATCGGGTCAACTCACACGTCGGCTAAGCACACCGCTTCACCACGCCTGCGTGCTCATGCTGGCGTGCCGTCGGCAACTCGCCGATACACGCGCAAGTTCCGTGAAGCCCATTAGCCATCGCCGCCTTTTTGCATCGAAATGAGGCAAGCCTTATACGGCACCCATTTTCGGATCCGTCTCATAGACGCGTGGCGCCTCCACGGCCCACCATTCCCACCGGTAACGTGCCCCATGGGCATCCATATCACGGCACCACATCGACCGGCATCGCGCACGATGGATTGATCCATCCCGCTGTGATGCCGCCAGAAACTTGAGGCATGCACGAAGTGCGTCGCTTCAGTTCAGATAAGGAATGGACACCTGACGATGGCCGCGCAATCCAATGTGCGTTTTACGTTGAAGGTCGGCGATGTCCCGCTTGATGTCGTCGAGTTCGACCTCGACGAGGGTCTGTCCGAAGGGTATCGGTTACGGCTGACACTCGTCAGCGCCGATCCGGCCGTCGACTTCGGCAAAGTGCTGGATTGCCCGGCTGCACTCACTATCTGGCAGAGCGACGCGCCTGTGCGTTATGTACATGGCGTCGTTTCGAGTTTCGAGCAAGGTGAAACCGGCTTCCGGCGAACGTTCTACTACGCGGTGGTCGAACCGGAACTCGCCCGCCTCGAACTCGGCTCCGACTGGCGGGCCTTCCAGGCCGAAACAGTCCCCCAAATCATCGCCAGGGTGCTCAAAGAACAGCGCATCGTGCACGTCGACTTTGACGACTCGACCGAACATCTCACCCGTGAATATTGCGTACAAGCCGGCGACACCCATGCTTACTTTTTGGAGCGCATCGCACGGGAAGAAGGCTTCGTCCACGGCTTTCTGCATACCGAGAACGAACATAAGCTGATCTATTGTGACCGGCTCTGGATTTACGGAGGAATTCAAGGCGGTCCCGTCTTGTATAACCCAATGGCCGGCGGCGACCAGCCGGAACCCGCGCTGCGGCGGTTCCGATACACAGAAAACGTCCGCACCGCCCAGCAAACCCAGCGCGACTACGTTTTTACCCACCCGCGCTACAACCAGGAACACTCGCCACGGGCATCTGACCTGGAACACCAAGGCGATCACTACGAGCGTTTCGACTACCCCGGGAGATACAAGCAAGATGCGGCTGGAACGCCGTTCACCCTGAATCGCCTGCGCGGACATCGGCGCGACGCCAAGGTGGCCACAGTGGAAGGCGATGACGCACGTCTCCAGCCAGGCTTGGCCTTCGATTTGACCGATCACCCGCGTGACGCGTGGAACCGCGGCTGGCGCGTCATTCGCATGCGCCACCGCGGCGTGCAGCACACCAGCCTGGAAGAAGACAGCGTCGGTGCGGAACAGGGCACCCACTACAGCTACACCGCCGAACTCGTGCCGGATGACGTGGAATGGCGGCCGGAGCCCTTGCCCAAGCCCCGCATCGATGGCCCGCAACCGGCGACAGTGGTCGGCCCGGAAGGCGAAGAAATTTTTTGCGATGAGTGGGCGCGGGTAAAAATTCAGTTTCCGTGGGATCGCCGCGGTACGTTCGATGATCACAGCTCCTGTTGGGTACGCGCCGTCCAGAACTGGGCCGGCGCCACTTGGGGGCACATCGCCATCCCGCGCATCGGGCAGGAAGTCCTGGTGATTTTCGTCAACGGCGATCCCGACCAGCCGATCATCATCGGGCGTACGTTCATGGCTACGCAGCTACCCCCCTACGAGCTGCCGCGCCACAAGACGCGCATGACCATCAAGAGCAAGACCCACAAGGGCGACGGCTTCAACGAGCTGCGCTTCGAGGACGAGAAGGATCAGGAAGAAATCTTCGTCCACGCGCAGAAAGACCAGAGCATTCACGTCAACCATGACGAAACTACCTTCGTCGGCCATGACCGTAGCGAAAACGTCGAACATGATGAAACCGTCGCCATCGGCCACGACCGCAAGGAAACGGTCGGCAACGACGAACAGGTGACGATCGGTCGGGACCGGCGGCATCAGATCGGCCAAGACGATTTCCTTGCCATCGAGCGTAATCACACTGTCCGTATCGGCAAAGACCGCACCGAAGAAGTCGGCAACCACCGCCACGACACGACCACCGCCAACCACTCGATCACGATTGGCGGACATCTCGAGGAAGAGGTCGCAGGCTATGCTCAATTGGCCGCCGGTCAGGCGATTCGCCGAAAAACCCGCGTCTATGAACTGGGCGCCGCCGACGCCATCGTCATCAGGGGTCCCGGTGGGACGCTGCGTATCGATGCATCCGGAATCACGATCAGCGGGATCGCGATCAAGCTCGAAGGACCGTTGCGCCTGCAAACGGGCGGGCGCGGCAATGCGCTGGGCATCGCCGGCACCCCTAACACCGGCCTGCCCATGGATCGTGCCTGTGCGATGCGCGCAGACGGCACCTGCCCGCGCAAACCCTGCCCCTGCGGTAAAGGAGCAGCTTGATGGAACCGCACACCATCGACGCAGGCTGGCCACGCCACGTCGTGCGCGCCATCGCCGAACCGGCCTGGTCGGCTTTGCAATCCGGTCCACGACCATGGCTCTTGCTCAGCGGCGCGCATAGCGAAGCGTTGGAGGAAGAAGTTATCGCGACCATCCATGGCTTCGACTACCGCTGGGTATGGCGCGATACGCCGCTGGAGTACGCGCTTCCCGGCTATCGCCACGGTCCATTACTGGTCCCACTGGATGCGGCGCTGCTGGCCCATGCCGTCGCGACCTGGATACCCCGGCAAGCTGGCGTGATTCTGCTTGGACCGAATGATGAAAACGTGTTGGTCAGCCACGTGCAGGGGCTGCATCAGTTTATCGCTGCGGACGGATGGCCCGTCGCATTCGGCCTGCACATCACGCGCGCACTCGAAGAATGCTGCGAGGCACTGCCCGAAGACCAGCGCGCCCAACTGTTCGGTCCGATTGAAGCTTGTATCTGGCACGACGGTGAAACGCAAACCGACACTTGGCTGCGTGCCGATGCGCCTGATCGCAAGGCGCCACCGTTGTCGATCGATCATCACCTCGCATTGACGCCAAGCGACGAAGCCGCGTTGAACCTGGCTGGACGTGCGTGGTTCATGCGCGAGTTTGCTCATACGCTGACGCGACGCTTCCCCGCCTACGCTCCTGCCGACGCGCAGCTTGTCTTGCGTCGGTCGTTGGCGACGTTCGCCGATGAAGCGCATCAGTTCGGCTTCCGGCTGGAATGCGATATCCGCTACTACATGGAACTGCGGCTGCGCTATCCACGCGAGCCTTTCGTTGAGGACAAAACCGTGCATGCGCTGCTGAACCGGCGCGAAGACCACGGCATGTCAAGACTGTTTGCCATCACGGCGCGTCTGACCCAGATTGCGTCCCTCACCTTCTAAGCACACGCCGCCATGACAAATCGCCTCCAGCGGGCCGTGCAACCGGACAGCCCCAACGCCAAAACCTGCGACAGCCTATCCGCACCGCCCTGCGAGCATGGCATTCCCCTCTATCCGCTGCGCTACGGCATTGCGGACCAGCCATACGATGCGAAGGCCTATCCCAAGCTCAGTGTGGCCGGCTACCCTGCGCTGCAAGGTGGCAAGGCCTATGGCCTGCGCGTGCTGCGCCCTGGCACCTACGTCTATCTGTTCTTTTATCAAGGTGGACGCATGATGACGACGCACTACAAGGTGACAGCCGACGTGCGTTTCGCGCCCATCAAGTGGACTGCCGCGGACTATAACGACGATGCGCCCGGCCGCGTGGCGCGTCCCGACGAGACACGCGCGACCCCTTATTTGCTGGCGCCGGACAAGGGCACCGCCGATACCGTCTACGTGATGGTCAGCGACACGCTGCTGACGCACGGCACGCTCTGGTGGATCGAAACCAACGAGGGTGGGCTGCGCGACGCCTTGGCGACGACCGTGAAACCCGGTGGCGGCCCCGAGCAACGTCATGTGTTCGATGCGGTGTTGCTGGGCAACGCCACACCGGAACTCATCGCTTCCGTGTCGGGTGTGGCACTAGACTACCCGTGGAGCGAGATCAAGCTCCGAACCGACAAGCCCGACTACGCCCGTATTCTCAGCGCCATGCACATTGCGCTGGTGCCGCGCAAGGACACGCCGCCGTTGGCGGTGGCATTGCAGGACCCCATCGGTATCGCCAGCGAGCTGGGGCATCTCTGCGCGTTGGAAGTGCAAAAGCGCGACAACTACCAGAAGGCCAGCAAGCACCGGCTTCAAAGCGCCGCGCTGATCGACGGTTATTTCACCTATGCCGAACGGCAGGCCCAGACGCCGGACACCCAACATGCACTCCAACGTCAGCGCGAACTCGTCGACCTCAAGGGCGCACGCGCCTTCCGGCCGACCTATGAGAAAGCACTGAAAGCGTTGCAAGTCCCGGTCGACAAAACTGGCGCTGACGTCGCTGCATGGGTCAAGCTGGTAGACGCGTCCCTGCTCGTCGGCAAAGCGTTCAAGCTGTTTGACCTGTCGTGCGCCGACAATGCCCGCGACTTCGAAATCGCCGTGCTGAACTGCCTCGCCGCCGCCGTGCACACGGAGGGCGGTCGGGCCGAACTGGCGAGGATCATTGAGCAGCCGCCGGAAGTCAGCCCGCTGTGGCAAGCCCTGAGCGCGGGCGACGAACCGCTCATGAATCGCTTTGCCACGCCGCTCACCCTCGCCAGGGGCGTCTTCGACGTAGTGGACAAGATGCTCGACGAGCGGCCCGGCACCGTCGTCACGGACATGCTCGCGCGGCTCATCTATTCCTATGTCGCCACCGCCCCCCTGGAGAAGGCCGATATCCAGGTCAGGCGCTGGCGTCATCTGGCCGAACGCCGCTTCGCGTGCGTGCTCGGCTGCCGCTCGGTATCCCGCGACCAGTACCTCGCATGGAGTCTGGAGGTGCAGGGCTATGCAAGCTTCCAGGATCGCGAGACCCGTTGGAGAGTCCAGGTCGATACCGCGCCAGGCCTAAAGCCAGGCACCACGCGCGTCTCGATGGTCGAACAGGTCGACGTGTGGGAATTTGAAACGGTGGGTACCGCTCATGTCATCGGGCAGCCCAGGCCGATGGATCCGTCCGGCAACCCCTTGCTGCGCAATCTCAAGCGCTTGCGGGGGCCGGTGGGGTTCGGCTTTACGTGGATCGGGGGTGGGTTGGCGATTTGGGGGATGAGGAATGCGATTAGGGATTTGCGAGAGGACAACAATGTCACAACCGTCCTATCCGCTTTTGGTTCTGGGTTTGCCTTGATCGGAGCGAGCCTGGAAGTGACGACAGTCAGCGTCTCTTTGATCGCATCTCGAAGTGGCAACACGGCACTGGCTAAAGTCCTCAAGGTCTTCGGATTGAAGTGGGGAACCACCGTATTTGGATCGCTGGGCGCCGCGGTGCTCGCCGTGGCCGACGGTGTGCGCAGCATCAAGGCCGGAAACCAAGCCAACCCCGAACAAGCCGCTATGTATCTGAAATCCGCCCTGTTTGGCGGCGTCTCAGCCTTCGCAATCGCAGCAGGCGGCACAGCCAGCTTGGCAGCCCTAGCCGGCACCGCCGCCCCCCTCTGGACTCTTGGCATTACGCCCTTCGGTTGGGCGCTGATCTTCATCCTGACTGTGGGGACCGTTGCCTATTACACGATTCGGGCGGACACGACGCAACACGGCCCGGTGGAAATCCTGCTCAGCCACTCCGCCTGGGGAGTCCTCACGCCGCGCTACTCGCTGGCGCAGGAGCTGGAAGCCTGGCATAGCCTGCAATACAGCCCTCAAATCGGTGCCGCGTGGGAACCGGAGCATGGTATCGCCGGCATCCTGCGGCTGCGTTGCACCGTCGCCGCCACTTACGCGATGGATGACCTCCAGACCAATTTACGAGTGCTCTTGCGCGGGCAGCCGCTGGAAAAGATCGACGCGAACAGCGCACTGACGCGTCCGGGCGCCCTGATCAACCTCGAAAGCCATTACATCATCGGGCCGCTCACCGCTAGCGTGGGCGTGGAACGTGGCTGGCGCATTGCCATGCACAAGGATGCCCAAGTCGAGTTGAAGTATTTCTTCCGCCCCGATCCGCAAAAACTGCCAACGATCGGCGTGGAACAGCCTGGTGCGCCCGAGCCCTTGGTCTTTACCTCGTCCGGCTGGCTCTCTCCGACCATTGATCCTGCCAAACTGACCCCCGTCAGGCCTCCCAAATGAAATGCTCCCCCAACACCCTCCAGCGCCTGCCTACAAGCCTGCTTATCGGCGCCACCCGTTTGCGGCGTGGCACACCGGATCGCCACGCCATTCCCAGTACGCCTGACCTGATACAGCAGGAACTGGGCGTACGGCGGGTGAACTCCCAGTGCGTCGAATTAGTGCTTCAGGGCAACATCGTGCGGGATGTGTGGGCAAGCTTTATCGGCAAAGCGCTACTCGTTGGCGCGGGGCTTGCTGTCTCTCTCCGAGCATTGGATAAGTCGACAAATTGGGGCCATCTGCTTTTTGGAGTGCTCCTCACTGTTACGATCACCATCGCGATGTACTACTGCTTCCGGAATTTTGCAGGTCGCTTCAGAGGCAGCTTCGTGCGCCTTCATCGCGGCACACGAAAGCTCTATGTCGTCAGCCCCTACGATGAACATTTCACGGCGCTGGACTGGGACGCCCTCCAGGCCTTCGCCGGCTACGTCCCGCTCGTCAGTACCGCCGGCTATTCCGACCGCTATCCGCTCTACCTGATCGGCATCGACACGGAACGCACTCCACCGCAGGAAATCTGCGCGTCCTGCGGTAATTTGGGCTGGCGCGACCAGGGCGCATCTGCCAAACAGCTTTGGGATTATCTGCAACTCTTCATGGACGAAGGCGCGGGTGCGCTGCCCAAGCCGCCGCCGGTGCCGCCGCGCCTGTCACGCAAGCAGACCTTCCTGCGCTGTTACCGCGATTGGGCCGCCAAGTTCCGCACCGACCTGCTCACCGCCAAAGACTGGCTGCGCAAGCCCTGGCTCGTGCTCGGCAAGCTGATCTGGCTCGTCTGCATGGTCTTTCCTGACAGCCTCGCCGAGGTCATCGAATACAACGTGCCCTATGCGCGGTTTCCGAGCGAGATCGATAAGCTCTGTGGCATGGCTGACGAAGAAGCGGCGGAACCACCGCGCGTTGAAGCATGAGGGCTGACATGCATCAAGCTACCCCGCCCCTCCGACGCCTGCCTACCAGTCTGCTCATCGGCGCCACCCGCTTGTGGCGTGGCACACCGGATCGCCATGCCATCCCCAGCACGCCTGACCTGCTACAGCAGGAACTGGGCGTACGGCGCGTGAGCGACCAATGCGTCGAGTTGGCGCTTCAAGGCAACATCGTGCGGGATGTGTGGGCAAGCTCTATCGGCAAATTTCTGCTCGTTGGGATGGGAGGAGCGGTCTATTTCTGGTCGATATCGACGCCCCCAATTACCGTTGATGTATGGGGCCTGCTCTTCCTTATGCCCTGTATCGCCGTTGCCGCTTCCGTCGCGCTGTACTTCTGCTTCCGAAACTTTTCAGGCCGCTTCCGGGGCAGCTTCGTGCGCCTCCATCGCGGCACGCGAAAGCTCTATGTCGTCAGCCCCTACGATGAACATTTCACAGCGCTGGACTGGGACGCCCTCCAGGCCTTCGCCGGCTACGTCCCGCTCGTCAGTACCGCAGGCTATTCCGACCGCTATCCGCTCTACTTGATCGGCATAGACACGGCGCGCACCTCGCCGCAGGAAATCTGCGTCTCCTGCGGCAATATGGGCTGGCGCGACCAGGGCGCATCTGCCCGACAGCTTTGGGATTATCTGCAGCTCTTCATGAATGAAGGCGCGGATGTGCTGCCCAAGCCGCCGCCCGTACCACCACGCCTGTCGCGCAAGCAGACCTTCCTGCGCTGTTACCGCGATTGGGCCACCAAGTTCCGCACCGACCTGCCCACCGCCAAGGACTGGCTGCGCAAGCCCTGGCTCGTGCTCGGCAAGCTGATCTGGCTCGTCTGCATGGTCTTTCCTGACAGCCTCGCCGAAGTCATCGAATACAACGTGCCCTATGCGCAGTTTCCGAGCGAGATCGATAAGCTCTGTGGCATGGCTGACGAAGAAGCGGCGGAACCACCGCGCGTTGAAGCATGAGGGCTAACATGCATCAAGCTACCCCGCCCCTCCGACGCCTGCCTACAAGCCTGCTTATCGGCGCCACCCGTTTGCGGCGTGGCACACCGGATCGCCACGCCATTCCCAGTACGCCTGACCTGATACAGCAGGAACTGGGCGTACGGCGCGTGAACGCCCAATGCGTCGAGCTGGCGCTTCAAGGCAATATCGTGCGGAACGTCTACGCAAGCTTTATTGGAATATCCCTACTTGTTGGAATAGGCGGGGTTATCTCACTTTGGTTCCTAGATGCGTCGACAGGTTCGCCCCCTGCGTGGGGCCAACTTCTGTTTGGATTCCTCGTCACTGTTGCGATCGCAGTCGCGATGTACTACTGCTTCCGGAATTTTGCTGGTCGCTTCAGAGGCAGCTTCGCCCGCCTCCATCGCGGCACACGAAAGCTCTATGTCGTCAGTCCCTACGATGAACATTTCACGGTGCTGGACTGGGACGCCCTCCAGGCCTTCGCCGGCTACGTCCCGCTCGTCAGTACCGCAGGCTATTCCGACCGCTATCCGCTCTACCTGATCGGCATCGACACGGCGCGCACTCCACCGCAGGAAATCTGCGCGTCCTGCGGCAATTTGGGTTGGCGCGACCAGGGCACATCTGCCCGACAGCTTTGGGATTATCTGCAGCTCTTCATGGACGAAGGCGCGGATGCGCTGCCCAAGCCGCCGCCCGTACCACCACGCCTGTCACGCAAGCAGACCTTCCTGCGCTGTTACCGCGATTGGGCCGCCAAGTTCCGCACCGACCTGCCCACCGCCAAGGATTGGCTGCGCAAGCCCTGGCTCGTGCTCGGCAAGCTGATCTGGCTCGTCTGCATGGTCTTTCCTGACAGCCTCGCCGAGGTCATCGAATACAACGTGCCCTATGCGCAGTTTCCGAGCGAGATCGATAAGCTCTGTGGCTTGGCTGACGAAGAAGCGGCGGAACCACCGCGCGTTGATGCATGAGGGCTGACATGTGGCAAGCTACTCCGCCCCTCCAGCGCCTGCCTACCAGCCTGCTTATCGGCGCCACCCGCTTGCGGCGTGGCACACCGGAGCGCCACGCCATCCCCAGCACGCCTGACCTGCTACAGCAGGAACTGGGCGTACGACGCGTGAACGACCAATGCGTCGAGTTGGAACTCCAAGGCAACATTTCGCGGAACGTATATGCCAGTGGAATTGGCGTTGTAGCTATAGCGTGCCTCGGGATCTCCGCTTTGGGCCTCTATGTGGTAGACGCTCCGATGACTTGGGGACTTGTTACGTATCCAATTGGTATGTCCATGCTAGTGTCCTGTTCCGCTGATTCGCGAGCAAAGTCGATGCAGCTTTTCGAGGATGGAATCGGCTGAGGCGGTCCAGACGAACGGTTTGCAGTTTTCGTTGTAGTGGGAAACGAATTGATCGATTCGCTTGACCAGTTGTTTGACCGAGCCGAACGAGCCTCTACGGATCGCTTTGTCGGTGATCAGCGCAAAGAAGCGTTCGACCTGGTTGAGCCACGAACTGTAGGTGGGAATGAAATGCATATGCCAGCGGGGGCGTGCCGCCAGCCACGCCTTGACCTTCGGATGCTTGTGACTGCCGTAGTTGTCGACGATGCAGTGCACGTCGAGTTCGGCTGGCACGGCCTTGTCGATTTCGCGCAGAAACGACAGGAATTCCTGATGTCGATGACGCGGCTTGCAGGTAGCGAGCACGGCGCCATTGAGCACATTCAGGGCGGCAAACAGCGTCGTGGTGCCATGACGGACGTAATCGTGAGTGACGCCTTCAACGTAGCCGAAACCCATCGGCAGCATGGGTTGCGTGCGCTCGAGCGCCTGACATTGGCTCTTCTCGTCCACGCACAGCACCAGAGCGTTCTCCGGCGGACTGAGGTACAAGCCGACCACATCGCGCAGTTTCTCGATGAAGAACTGATCGGTCGAGAGCTTGAAGCTTTCACTTCGGTGCGGCTGCAGACCCAGCAGTTTGAAGTAACGGTGCACGCTCGTCGGCGAGATGGCGGTTTCGGCGGCAATCGTGCGCACGCTCCAGTGAGTGGATCCATCTGCCGGCTTCGTGTGCAGGGTCTTGTGAATCAGTTGGGCCAGCCGTTCGTCGTCGATGGTGCGTGGCTTGCCGGGACGTACTTCGTCGTAGAGTCCGTTGATTCGCTGATCCAGAAACCGCAGACGCCACTTGCCCACCGTGGCACGCGTGAGTTGCAGGCGTTGCGCGATCGCGCTATTGGGCTCGCCGTCAGCCGCCGCCAGCACGATGCGCGCCCGCGAGACCAGCGCAGCCGAAATCGAGCGAGAGCGCGCTATCGACATCAGTTGCGAACGCTCGTCTTCGCTCAGCACCAGTTCCGCCTTCGGTCGTCCCATCACCATGCTGACGTCTCCCGTTCCGTTGACGTCAACATGCTACGCGAACATAGACCAGTTAACAACGGAACGGGACACTAGCTGTATTCATCGCCGGCGTTTTATATCTGCTTGCTCGCGGCTCTTCTGGCCGCTTCCGTGGCAGCTTCGTGCGCCTCCACCGCGGCACACGAAAGCTCTATGTCGTCAGTCCCTACGATGAACATTTCACAGCGCTCGACTGGGACGCCCTCCAAGCCTTCGCCGGATACGTCCCGCTCGTCAGTACCGCAGGCTATTCCGACCGCTATCCGCTCTACCTGATCGGCATCGACACGGAACGCACCCCGCCGCAGGAAATCTGCGCGTCCTGCGGTAATTTGGGCTGGCGCGACCAGGGCGCATCTGCCAAACAGCTTTGGGATTATCTGCAACTCTTCATGGACGAAGGCGCGGGTGCGCTGCCCAAGCCGCCGCCGGTGCCGCCGCGCCTGTCACGCAAGCAGACCTTCCTGCGCTGTTACCGCGATTGGGCCGCCAAGTTCCGCACCGACCTGCCCACCGCCAAAGACTGGCTGCGCAAGCCCTGGCTCGTGCTCGGCAAGCTGATCTGGCTCGTCTGCATGGTCTTTCCTGACAGCCTCGCCGAGGTCATCGAATACAACGTGCCTTACGCGCGGTTCCCGCACGAGATCGACGCGCTTTGTGGCTTAGCGGACGACGACGAGACCTAACCCGATGTCGCTACGTGCCCCTGCGTGACCTGTTGAAAGCGCGTCCTGATGCTTGCTCACGTGGAAGATCGGCGAAGTGATGCGGAAAGGATGACATGCAACCACCCGATTACCGAAGCAAGCGTCCGGTACGGGAAACAAAAGAGGAGCCTCGAACTATGGCTAATGGAGCGATTCGCTTGGGAGACCGTCATTCCGGTGGAGGCACCATGATAGAAGCCACCGGCTTTCCGGTGGACGGTGTCCCGCAATGCCTCATGGGCGACAAGGCAGAATGTCCCACGCATAACGGGACATTCCCGCTGGTATCCGGCGGCGATCAATTTGCACTGTGTGATGGGCGCCCGCTGATTTTCGAGCCCGCACAACTGGCCTGTGGCTGCTATGTGATGTCGTCATGCACCGGGCACTACGCCAAGGTGTAGGTCGGGCATCGCGGATGCCTCGCCGCGGCTCAACGGTAACTATCGTCACGAACAGGTCATGCCAACTACCTTCACGCCCCGGTATTTTTTGATCATCAAGGGCAATTTCATCCGATTTTCTGCGGCGGATTCGGCATCCAAATCAATCGTTGGTACGTGAGTAAGACATGGCTAAGACAGGAAAAATAGACAGGACAAAATACTTCCCAAGGGCGAAGCGTGGGGGTCAGCCAAGCTCCGGACATTTGGACGGCTCGACGGCTAGCTCGTTGGTAGTGAGTGAACCGCTTGGCTTTCCGAGCGATGACGATTCAGGCTTCTTGCGTGACGTATGATCAACGTTTGAACCGCCGACACGCCTGCCCGGCACGCACACGCGACGTCTGGCACACTGGCGATTGACGCGCGCCGCCCACGCGCTCGCACCCCAATTCAACGCTCCGATGGACGTCACCGCTACCCGCCCTGCCGCCAGTGCGCTCGACGTGTTCCACCCGGCCGTCGCCGCGTGGTTCCGGCGCACGTTCGCCGCGCCCACCGGCGCGCAGGCGCTCGCGTGGCCGCACATCAAGGCCGGCCGCTCGACGCTGGTCGCCGCGCCCACCGGCTCCGGCAAGACGCTTACCGCATTCCTGTGCGCGCTCGACGAGCTGGTGCGCGATGCGCTCGCGCACGACGGCGCGCTGCCCGACGCGACGCTCGTCGTCTATGTGTCGCCACTGAAGGCGCTGTCGAACGACATTCACGTCAACCTCGATGCGCCGCTCGCCGGCATCGCCGAGTCGCTCGCGCAGCTCGGCCTGCCGGTGCCGGCGATCCGCACCGCCGTGCGCACCGGCGACACCACGCAGGCCGAACGCGCGGCGCTGCGCAAGCGCGCGCCGCACATCCTCGTGACGACGCCGGAATCGCTATACGTGCTGCTGTCGTCCACGTCGGGGCGGCAGATGCTGTCGAACGTGCGTTCGGTGATCGTCGACGAGATTCACGCACTGGCATCGTCCAAGCGCGGCAGCCACCTCGCGCTGTCGCTCGAACGCCTCGACGCATTGACCGGCCGCGCGCTGCCGCGCATCGGGTTGTCGGCCACGCAGAAACCGATCGACGCGGTCGCGCGTTTCCTGGTCGGCGGCCCGGCCGACGCGCCGCGCGACTGCACGATCGTCGACACGGGCCACACGCGCGAGCGCGACCTCGCGCTCGAACTGCCGAACGTGCCGCTCGAACCGGTGATGGCGACTGACGTGTGGGAACAGGTGTACGACCGCATCGCCGCGCTCGCGGCCGCGCATCGCACGACGCTCGTGTTCGTGAACACGCGACGCACCGCGGAGCGAATGGCGCGCCATCTCGCCGACCGTCTCGGCAAGGACGCGATCGCGGCGCATCACGGCAGTCTCGCGAAGGAGCATCGCTTCGAAGCCGAACAGCGGCTCAAGCGCGGCGAATTGAAACTGCTCGTCGCGACCGCGTCGCTCGAACTCGGCATCGACATCGGCGACGTCGATCTCGTGTGCCAGGTCGGTTCACCGCGCGGGATCGCGCCGTTCCTGCAGCGCGTCGGCCGCTCGGGACACCATGTCGGCGGCGTGCCGAAGGGCCGCCTGTTCCCGCTGTCGCGCGACGAGCTGGTCGAATGCGCGGCGCTGCTCGACTGCGTGCAACGCGGCGAGCTCGACGCGTTGCGGATCCCCGAAGCGCCGCTCGACGTGCTCGCGCAGCAGATCGTCGCCGAAGTCGCCTGCGCGGAATGGCAGGAGGACGCGCTGTACGCGAGCTTCACGCGCGCCGCGCCGTATGCACGCTTGTCGCGGGAACGCTTCGACGACGTGATGAAGATGCTCGCGGAAGGCTTCACGAGCCGTCGCGGCGTGCGCGGGGCGTATCTGCATCGCGACGTGGTCGGTGGCACGGTGCGCGGGCGCCGCAACGCGATGATGACCGCGACGACGTCGGGCGGCACGATTCCCGACATGGCCGACTACGCGGTGCTGCTGGAACCCCAGGGCATCCAGGTTGGCACGGTCAACGAGGATTTCGCGATCGAGAGCCTCGCGGGCGACGTGTTCCAGCTCGGCAACCAGTCGTACCGGATCATTCGCGTGGAAACGGGCCGCGTGCGTGTCGAGGATGCGCAAGGCCAGTCGCCGAGCATTCCGTTCTGGCTCGGCGAGGCGCCCGGGCGCAGCGACGAATTGTCGGCGGCGGTCGGCCGGCTGCGCGCGCGGCTCGACGGGCTGCTCGCCGAAGGCGATCGGCCCGCGAAGGCCAGTGGACGCAAGCACACGAGCGGCGACGCGGCCGGCAAGACGGGCACGCGCGGCAACGCCAGGCAAGCGGCACAAGCCCGTGCCGCCGCCGATTCGCCCAACGATGCCGTCGGCACCGCGATCGAACCGGCCGAAAGCCGTCTCGCTCCGGCGCTGCGCTGGCTCGTCGACGATCTCCATCTGTCGCCCGATGCGGCCCGCCAGATTGTCGACTACCTCGCGCGCACGCGCGCGGCGCTCGGCGCACTTCCGACGCAGGACACGCTCGTGATGGAGCGCTTCTTCGACGAATCGGGCGGCACGCAGCTGGTGATCCATTCACCGTTCGGCAGCCGCATCAACCGCGCGTGGGGGCTCGCGCTGCGCAAGCGCTTCTGCCGCAGTTTCAACTTCGAGCTGCAGGCGGCCGCGACCGACGACGCGATCATTCTGTCGCTGTCGCTCGCGCACAGCTTCGCGCTCGACGAAGTGTGGCGCTACCTCCGCTCGGCCAGCGCCGAGCATGTGCTGGTCCAGGCGCTGCTCGACGCACCGATGTTCGGCGTGCGCTGGCGCTGGAACGCGACGACCGCGCTCGCGCTGCCGCGCTTCACCGGCGGCCGGCGCACCGCGCCGCAGCTGCAGCGGATGAAGAGCGAGGACCTGCTCGCGACCGTGTTCCCCGACCAGGTCGCGTGCCTCGAGAACATCGTCGGCGAACGCGAGATCCCGCACCATCCGCTCGTCGACCAGACGCTCGACGATTGCCTGCACGACGCGATGGATACCGACGGCTGGCTCGCGCTGCTGCGCCGGATCGAAAGCGGCGCGATCGAGCTGATCGCGCGCGACCTGCCCGCGCCGTCGCCGCTGGCGGCCGAGATACTGAACGCGAAGCCCTATGCGTTCCTCGACGACGCGCCGCTCGAGGAGCGCCGCACGCAGGCCGTGCAGTCGCGCCGCTGGAGCGATCCCGAATCGGCCGACGATCTCGGCGCGCTCGACGCCGACGCGATCAACGCGGTGCGCGACGAAGCATGGCCGCTCGTGCGCGATGCCGACGAAATGCACGATGCACTGCTCACGCTCGCTTGCGTCGCCGACAGCGAAGCGCGCGCGCACGAAGGCTGGCCCGAGCGGCTCGCGGAACTGGCCGAACGCCGGCGCGCGACGAAACTCGTCACGCCGGACGGCGCAGCGGTGTGGGTGCCGGTCGAACGGCTGGTCTGCATGCGCGCGCTGCACCCCGACGCACGCGTCGCGCCCGCGCTGAAGGTGCCCGCGGCCTGCGCGCAACCATGGGAAGCCGATGCCGCGCTCGTCGATGTGATCCGCGCGCGGCTGACCGGCTTTGGGCCGCTGATGCTCGACGCGATCGCACGGCCACTCGGCCTGCCGTCCGCGCAGGTCGCAACCGCGCTTGCGGCACTGGAGCGCGAAGGCTACGTGATGCGCGGCCGCTTCACACCGGGCGCGACGACCGACGAATGGTGCGAACGCCACCTGCTCGCCCGCATTCATCGCTACACGGTCAAGCGGCTGCGCCGCGAGATCGAACCGGTCGAGCGCGCCGATTTCATGCGCTTCCTGTTCCACTGGCAGCACCTGACGCCCGACACGCGCGGCACGGGCCGCGACGCGCTCGCGGCCGTCGTCACGCAGCTCGAAGGCTACGAAGCTGCGGCGAGCGCATGGGAAGACGCGCTGCTGCCCGCGCGCCTGACCGACTACACGGCAGGCGGCCTCGACGAGCTGTGCCGCTCGGGCAAGCTCGTGTGGACCCGAATCGGCGCCCCGGCCCGCGCGGCCGGCGCCCCCGTGAAAACGACGCCAGTCGTGCTGCTGCCGCGCCGCCACCTCGGTGCATGGCAGGCGCTGCGCGACGCGGATCCGCAACCGGCGCTGTCCACGCGCGCGACGCAGGTACGCGACGCACTCGCCACGCACGGTGCGATGTTCTTCGACGCGCTGCTCGACGAACTGCACATGCTGCCCGTCGAACTCGAACAGGCGCTCGGCGAACTCGTGTCGGCCGGCCTCGTGAATGCGGACAGCTTCGCCGGGCTGCGCGCGCTGTTGAAGCCCGCGGTCAAGCGCAGCGCGACGTATGCGCCGCGCACGCGACGCGGCGGCGCGCTGATCGGCGGGATGGACGACGCCGGCCGCTGGGCGCTCGTGCAACGCGCCTCGGCACCGGACGATGCGCCCGCACCGAAGCGCGGCCCGGCCGCGACCGATCCCGACGCACTCGAACATATCGCCTGGACGCTGCTGCGCCGCTACGGCGTGGTGTTCTGGCGGCTGCTCGAACGCGAGGCCGACTGGCTGCCGAGCTGGCGCGAACTCGTGCGCGTGCTGCAACGTCTCGAAGCGCGCGGCGAGATTCGCGGCGGACGCTTCGTCGCGGGGCTCGCGGGCGAGCAGTTCGCGCTGCCGGAAGCGATCCCGATCCTGCGCGAACTGCGTCGCCAACCGGGCGACGGCCAGTACGTGTGCGTGACGGGCGCCGATCCGCTGAACCTTGCCGGCACGTTGTTGCCCGGCGACAAGGTGCCCGCGCTGGCCGGCAATCGCGTGCTGTTCCGCGATGGCGTGCCGGTCGCGTCGCTCGTATCGGGCACGTTCCACTACGTGCCCGAGCTGCCGCCCGCTGCACGCGAGGATGCGCGGCTGCGGCTCGCTCGCCGCTACTGACATCGGCTGACACGCGGCACGTCGCGGACTACTGAACGCCGCGCCGCATCGCCGCGCCCGTTCGGGTAGCATCGAGCGATTCACCGCGCGGCCGACCGCGCCCAGAACAAGCCTTCCGGAGACTGCCCTTCATGTCCTCGCATGCCGATTCGCCCGCCGCTCATCACGCGGGCTCGCTGACGATTTTCCAGGGTGCCGCGCTGTATATCGGCGCGGTGCTCGGCACCGGTGTGATTGCGTTGCCCGCGCTCGCCGCCGAGGTCGCAGGCCCTGCGTCGCTGCTTGCATGGGCCGCGCTCGTCGTGCTGTCGGGGCCGCTTGCAGCCACCTTCGCCGCACTCGGCGCGCGCTATCCGGACGCGGGCGGCGTATCGACCTACGCGCGACGCGCGTTCGGGCCGAAGGCCGCGGCGATCGTCGGCTGGTGTTTCTATTTCGCGGTGCCGGCCGGTGCGCCGGCCGCCGCGATGTTCGGTGGCGCGTACGTCGCGGCCGTCACGGGCGGCGGGCATACGACGGTCATCGTCACGGCTGCCGCGCTGATCGGGACGGTGTCGGCCGCGAACGCGTTCGGCGTCACGGTGTCGGGCCGCATGCAGCTCGTGCTGTCGGCGCTGCTCGTCGCGCTGCTGCTGGCCGCCGTGCTCGCATCCGCGCCACATGCGCGCACGGCGAACCTGCATCCGTTCGCGCCGCACGGGTGGCTCGCGGTCGGTCAGGCTGCCGCACTGCTCGTGTGGAGCTTCGCGGGCTGGGAAGCGATCACGCACCTCGCGGCCGAATTTCGCCGCCCCGCGCACGACATGCCGCGTTCGGCCGGCATCGCCGTCGTGGTCGTCGGCTTCCTGTATCTGTCGGTCGCGGCCGCGAGCGTGACGGTGCTCGGGCCGTCGGCCGGCGCGTCCGGTGCGCCGCTTGCGGAACTGATCGCGGGCGGCATCGGCGGTCATGCGCAGGTGCTGGCGGCCGCGGCTGCGCTGCTGCTCACGCTCGGCACGATGAATGCGTATTTCGCGGGCGCGGCCAAGCTCGGCGCGGCGCTCGGGCGCGACGGCGCACTGCCGGCGTGGCTCGCACAAGGCAGCCAGGTCGGCGGCGTGCCGCGCCGCAGCCTCGGCGTGATCGCGCTGCTGGCGGCCGTCGCGCTGGCCGCGACGACGCTCTCGAACGTCGGGCCGAAGCCGCTCGTGCTCGTCACGTCCGGATGCTTCGTGATGGTGTACGGGCTCGGCGCGGCCGCCGCGCTGAAACTGCTGCCGCGCGGCGGCATCGCGTATCGCTGCGCGTGGATTTCGCTGGTCGCCGTCGCCGGGCTGTTCCTGACGACCGGATGGTATTTCCTGTGCCCGCTGCTGCTCGCCGGCGGTGCGCTGCTGTATCTGCGGATGGCCGGACAGCGCACGTGATCGCGCGCCGTTGCCCGTGTGCGGACGAGCGTGCGCCCGTCGCCGCGATGCACCGGCCCGCCGCGCGCCGCTTCGCCCGGCGCGTCAGGCCGGCACGAGTTCGAAGCTGAGCCGCTTGCCGAGCGCGGTGGCGGCGCTCGCGAGCGTCGCGAGCGTGAGGCTCGTATCGGTTTCGTCGAGCAGCCGGTTGAGCGCGGCGCGACTGGTCTTCATCCGCGCGGCCATCGCGGTTTTCGTGATGTGCTGCGCCTTCATTTCCTGCCCGATCTGCCACGCGATCACGCGCTTGATCGCGGTGGCGGTGGCCGCTTCGAGGTGGCCGTCATCCTCGAGGAATGTGTCGAAGTCGCTGCCGATATGCGGGTTGTTCGTGGTCGTCATGAGTACTCCAGTGCATGGCGTTGCCGGCCGACCCATCGCCGATCTCATGTGGCGGCGCGGCCGGGGGAATTCAGATGGCGCGCGTCAGCGCTTTCAGCCGCGCGACGGTCACGTCGAGATCGTCGGACGGCGTGGCCTGCGACTGCTTGAAGAACGCATGCAGCAGCACCATCGTGTCGCCGACGATCGTGAACAGCACGCGCGCGCTTCGCCGCGGCAGCATCACGCGGATTTCCCAAAGATCCGCCGACATCTTCCGGACCAGCGGCATGCCCAGCGGCCAGCCGAGTTGAACGGTCTTGATCTCTTCGCCGATCATCCTGCGCTCGATCTGCCCGAGCGCCTCCAGCCATTCGCGCACCGGCTCGTTACCACGCGCGGTGCGGAAGAACCGCACGCCGAGCGTGATCTGAATCTGCTGTCTCGCCATCGTCGTGTCATCGAGCGTATCAAAAACGGTACGATATGCCAAGCATGACGAGGCCCGCTACTGACCGAACGGCTAACGAATGGAGGTGAAACAACGACGGCCGGACACCACCCGCCCACGCCCTGCCCGGTGTCTCAACGCGCGCGACGAGCCGGCTTGCGCGCGCCGCGGGGCGTGCGACGGGTGAGCGCATCGCCGAACCGCGCCTGCGCGATCTCGCGCACGGCGTCGATCAACGTCCGGGCGACGGGCGACGGTTGCGCATCGGTGCGCAGGATGAGCCCGACCGGCTCGTCGGTGCCCGCGGACGGCAGCGCCAGCCGCGCGAGTGCACCGGCCGACAGGTCGTATTCGGCCGCATAGAGCGGCACGAACCACACGGCGTCGTTCTCGAGCGCAAGCGCGCGCGCGACCGACACCGACAGCACCTCGATGAACGAATCCAGCGGCGGCGCGCCGCATGCGCCGAGAAGGTGCTCGGCCGACTGGCGGATCAGCGTGCCGTACGGCGGCAGCACGACCGGGTAGGAAGCGAGTTCGGCAGCCGGCGCGGCGCTCGCCAGCAGCGGATGGCCGGCGCGCACGACCGCGACGAGCGGTTCGTTGTACAGCTGCTCGAACGCAAGCCCGATCATCCGCTCCGGCTCCGACAGGCGCCCGATCGCGCATTCGATCGTCCCGGCCTTCAGGCGCTCGAGCAGCTCGGCATTCGCGGCCGTCGCGATCCGCACCACGATGCGCGGCCAGCGTGCGGTCAGCGCCTTCATCAGCGCGGGTGCGAGCGATGCCGCAACCGTCGGCAGCATGCCGATTTCGAGCGTCGCCGCAGCCGCGCCGCCCTCGCGCGCGAGCAGCCCGACGCCCTGCCGCAGCGCCAGCACGCACGCATTCGCATGCGGGATGAACAGTTGCGCTTCGCGGGTAGGCTGCGCGCCGTGCCGCCCGCGTTCGAACAACTTCACGCCGAGGATCGACTCCAGTTCGGCGATCGTCTTCGACACGGCCGGCTGCGTGATTGACAGGCTTTCGGCCGCTTTCTGCACGCCGCCCAGTTGCGCGACCGCGAGAAAACACTGCAGGTGCCGGAACTTGACGCGGCCGTCGGCGATACGGTTATTCATAACGAGCAGTTATGCGAGTGGCAATGAAATGCCATTTTGCATAACTTTCCGGAAAGACCCAAGCATTCGGCGTGGTGTCACGCACGACGCCGCAGCGCGGGGAATCCGGTCGGCTCCCTGATCCGTTTCGCGATCAGCAGAGCCGTGCCGCGCTTCTGCCCGAGCCGTGCCGACGGCGAACGCATCGCGCTGGGCCGCCGCGTCGTGGCACCGAGCACCGACGCGGAGCGCAACGTGCACGCGCCGGCCGAACGGCGGATCGACGCGCGGCTCGGCAGCCGCGTCGACCTGCTGGCGCAGCGCGGGTTCTGCGCGAACTACGTGAGCGACGTGCTCGGCGCCGACCGCACCGCGACACCGGCCGCGCTGCTGCGCACCGGCACGCTATCGCTCGAATTCGACGGAATCGTCTTCGATCCCGCCCGACGGACACGCCTGACGAACGACGGGCACGCCCGGGGATACCGGATAACAACAACGAAACACAAGAAAGCAGCGACGGGCTGGCTGGAGGGCCGTGCGTGGCGTCGTCATCGACGACGCGAAGCCCGATCGCTTTTTCCGCCCGACAGGCGGCCCGTCCGCCGGATTTTCACTGGCGCCTCAGAACATAACGAATGGTTATGCAATTCGCTAAAAAAGTTCATTTTTCATAACTTTCCGGATTGACTAAAGTCTTGCCATCCACTTCGCGAAATACCTAACAGGAGACGCCCGATGGATTCCCCCACGATCCTCACGCCGCGCGACTGGCCGTCGCATCCCGCGTATGTCCACCCCGAGTACCGTTCGTCGGTGAAGCGCGGCCCGACGCGCCCGATGATCCCGTTGAAGGAAAAGCTGCGCGACCAGTTCGCGCCCGTCTACGGCGCCGAGGATCTCGGCGCGCTCGACCACGACCTGACGAAGAACGCCGTGAAGAACGGCGAGCCGCTCGGTGAGCGCATCGTCGTCACCGGCCGCGTGCTCGACGAAGGCGGCAAGCCCGTGCGCAACACGCTCGTCGAGGTATGGCAGGCGAACGCGGCCGGCCGCTACGTGCACAAGGTCGACCAGCACGACGCGCCGCTCGACCCGAACTTCCTCGGCGCCGGCCGCTGCATGACCGACGCCGAAGGCCGCTACCGCTTCCTGACGATCAAGCCCGGCGCCTATCCGTGGGGCAACCATCCGAATGCGTGGCGTCCGAATCACATCCATTTCTCGCTGTTCGGCGACTACTTCGGCTCGCGCCTCGTCACGCAGATGTACTTCCCCGGGGACCCGCTGCTCGCGTACGACCCGATCTTCCAGGGCACGCCGGAAGCGGCGCGCGACCGCCTGATCTCGCGCTTCTCGATGGACATCACCGAAGAAGGCTATGCGCTCGGCTACGAATTCGACATCGTGCTGCGCGGCCGCGACGCTACCCCGATGGAGCGCTGAACCATGACGACGCTGAAGCAAACCCCTTCGCAAACGGTCGGCCCGTACTTCGCGTACGGCCTGTGCCCGCAGCAATACGATTACGACCTGAAGAGCCTGTTCACGCCGGCGATCGCCACGCCGGAGGCCGAAGGCGAGCACGTGCTCCTGGTCGGACAGGTGTTCGACGGCGACGGCAACGTCGTCAGCGACGCGGTGCTCGAATTCACGCAGGTGGACGCGGCGGGTCGCTATCCCGCGTCGCGTGACGACATCGCGAAGTCCGGTTTCACGGGCTTCGCACGCGTCGGCACGGGCACCGATGTGCAGAACCGCTTCGTCGTACCGACGGTGAAGCCTGGCCGCATCACCGCCGACGAAGCACCGCACGTCAACGTGACCGTGATGATGCGCGGGATCCTGACCCACGCGTTCACCCGCGTGTATTTCGACGACGAAGCTGCCGCGAACGCGGCCGATCCGGTGCTGAACCTGGTGCCGGCCGAACGCCGCGCGACGCTCGTCGCGAAGCGCGACGCGCAACCGGGCCGGCCCGTCGTGTACCGCTTCGACATCCACATGCAGGGGCCGGACGAGACCGTGTTCTTCGACGTGTGACGCGCGAGCCGGCGCCGGCCGGCTGATCGCACCGAACCGCCGCGTGGCGCGATACCAACAGGTATCGCGGCGCGCGGCGGTTTTCGTTTTCGGGCGCCAACATTCGATGCCGCGCCGCAGCACGTCCGGTCATGATCGTCGAACGCTCGCGGTTGCCTGCTTCAGACCCCGAAATCGAACGTGCGATTAAAACGCATGCTGCGACCGCACATGAATCGTTGAGGCCGCGCGATATCGTTTGTGCGTTATGCGGCGTATGCTTCGCTATCCGCAGTCCACTGACGGAATTGAATCGGATCAAGCAATAATTTCACGACTCGATGCGCGAACATGGCCCCACTGGCTGTCGCGCATTTTTTCTAACCGAGTGCCTTTAAGCGCGTCTGACCGAAACCTGGCAGGCGCGTTTTTTTCGTCCATGACCGAAGCACTGCACCGCGCCCCGCCGCCGTATCGGTTCCGGCTAGCGGCGCGCCTCCAGATACCGGCTCGGCGTTTCGCCGAGAATGCGGCGAAACGCCGACGTAAAGGCGCTCGCGCTCGCATATCCGAGATCGAGCGCGACACGCGTCACCGGCTGCCCGTCGCTCAGCCGTGTAATTGCCGCCAACATGCAGACCTGCTGACGCCACGCGGCAAAACTCATACCGGTCTGCGCGCGGAACAGCCGCGTAAACGTGCGCCGGCTCACGCCCACATCGGTCGCCATCCGGTCGAGATCGGCCGCGATCGACGGCGACGCGAACAGATGCCGACAGATCTTCCCTAGGCGCGCATCGGTCGGCAGCGGCGCGTGCAGCGACAGCCGCGGCATCTGCGCGATTTCCGCGATCAGCAGCGCCATCAGCTTGCCCGCCCGACCGTCGACGTCGTACATCGCCGGCAGGTCGATCGCATCGTCGATCAACTGTCGCAGGAGCGGCGACACCCCATATACGCCGCACTGGTCCGACAGCCCTGCGGCCCGGGCCGCGTCTTCGGACACGAACGCGTTGAGCATCGTGACCGGCCCGGTCATCGTCATTTCGTGCCGCACACCGGCCGGCACCCAGCATGCGCGCTGCGGCGGCACCAGCCAGCGGCCGTGCGGCGTCGACACGCTGATCGTGCCGCGCGACGCAAACGCGAACTGCCCGCGCCCGTGCGCCTGCTCCGGAAACGTCGTACCCGCCGCGTAGTCGTTGGCGGTCGCCACGACGCTACGCGGAATATGTTCGTAGGGATCCAGCAGCGTATTTCTCAAGGCCCGAATTCCATCATGAGTGACCCGACAGCGAAGGCGGGGCACCTTCGATCGGTCTACGATCCGCTCCACGCTTGCGCGACCGGACGGCCGCGAGACCCGACGGCCGAATCGGCCGGATAGCGACTTCATCGGAGCGGAGATGCCCAATACGTTTCATCTCGTGGGGCGTGGACCGACGCGGATTTCGGCGACGAGATCGCGGTCCGGCATCCGATCGGCACGCATCACCGCAGCATGAACGACATGGCCGACAGGCTGTTCAGCGTGCGCACCACGTGCTCGACCGACGGCCCGTCGAAGCGCAGCGTCACCGCATCGACCCGCTCGAGCGACGGCAGCACGCAGAACAGATCGGCGAGCGCGGCCGTCTGCACGCGCAGCGTGCAAGCAGCCGGCGCGGGCCGATGCGCTCCCGCGCGCCAGCCGGACGACAGCGCGTGCGCGACCGTTTCGCGTGCGGCGGTCGCGATGCGCGCGCAGGACGCTGCCGGCGTGAGCGTGTCGCCGCTCGATGCGCCGCCGGCCGTCTTGACCGTCTCGAAACGCGCGTCCGGAAACAACGGCCGGGTTTCCTCGGCGAACACGTCGTCGCCCGACGCCAGCGCGACGTGCGCGCCATATTCGCGCGCCAGCGCGCCGTACAGCCCGGCTTCGCCGAGCTCGACGCCATTCAGCCACACCTGCGTGAACGCGAAGTTGTTGATGGTGTGCGCAAGCACGCCGCGCGTCTGCGATTTCGCGTGAAAGCCGATCATGAACACGAGGTCGGGCTGCTGTTCGAGGCCCGCCATCATCCCCAGCGTGCGCGGCTTGCCGAGCACGACGCGGGCACGGGCATCGAGCCCGTCGGGCAGCAGATTGCGGAAGCCGCCATGCGAATCGTTGACCCAGACGGCCTGCGCGCCGCCGGCGAACGCGCCTTCGATCGCCGCGTTCGCCTCGGCGGTCATCCAGCGGCGCGCACGTTCGTATTCCGGATTGCCGGCACGCGTCTGCTCGATGGCGAACACGCCGGCGACACCCTCGATGTCGGTCGAGATGAGTATCTTCATGAATGGATCGGACGTCCTTCGTCACCTTCGTTGAATAACCGATCGAGATCGGGCACCGCGTCGCGCAGCGATTGCCGCACGTGGCCGTCGCGCCCGGTCACGGTCACGGCCTGCAGCAGCGCGTCGGCGATCGCGTGCTCGACGCTCTCGGCCGCGGCCATGAACAGCGGATCGAGCGCCGCATCGGCCACGAGGGCCGGTAGCGCGATGGTCGATGCATCGTGCGCGATCGTGTACGCGGTCGAAAAGGCGAGCGCGATGTCGCCGCTGCCGTGCCCGTAGACCGAACCGGTGCGGGCGAGCCCCGCGCCCGCGCGACGGGCGAGCCGCGACAGTTGCCGCGCGTCGAGCGGCGCATCGGTCGCCAGCAGCAGGATGATCGAGCCTTGCTCCGGCGCCGCCGCCTGCGCGTCCGCGGCGGCACGCCGCTGCGCGACGATGCGCCCGAGCGGCACGCCGCCGAGCGTCAGCATCGGCAGCCGGCCGAAATTCGCGAGCACCAGCGCGCCGACCGTGTACGGCCTGCCGGCCGCGACGGCCACGCGCGACGCGGAGCCGATCCCGCCCTTCAGGTCGAAACACGACATCCCGCGCCCGGCGCCCACCGCGCCACGTGCGAAGTCTCGCGCCGCGGTATTGCAGGCTTCTTCGTAATGCGCGGCCGTCACCGCGAACGCCTGGATGTCGTTCAGATAGCCATCGTTGCACTCGAACACGAGCGGGTTGACGGTCGGCCAGTCGCGGCCGATGTGCGGATTCTTCGCGATCGCCGCGCGGATCTGCGCCTGTGCGACCGCGCCGACGCCGAACGTGTTGGTCAGCGCGATCGGCGTGTCGAGCGTGCCGAGTTCGTCGACCTGCACGAGCCCGACGCTCTTGCCAAAGCCGTTGATCACGGCCGCGCCGGCCGGCACCTTGCTGCGGTAAGGGTCGCCCGGATGCGGCTTCACGACGGTGACGCCGGTCTGCACGTCGCCGGCATCGAGCGTCGCATGGCCGACCGTCACGCCCGGCACGTCGGCAATCGTGCCGCGCGGCCCGGCCGGCAGCGTCGTGCCCCACATCGGAACCGCACGCATCAGCGCCGCTCCAGCTTCGGGTCGAGCGCGTCGCGCAGTCCGTCGCCGAGCAGGTTGAACGCGAGCACGGTCAGGAAGATCGCGAGGCTCGGGAAGACTGCGATGTGCGGCGCCGTCACCATGTCGGCGCGCGCCTCGTTGAGCATCGCGCCCCACTCCGGCGTCGGCGGCTGCGCGCCGAGCCCGAGGAACGACAGGCTCGCGGCCGTGATGATCGACGTGCCGATCCGCATCGTGAAGTACACGACGACCGACGACACAGTGCCCGGCAGGATGTGCCGCATGATGATCGTCCAGTCCGACGCACCGATGCTGCGCGCGGCTTCCACGTAGGTCATGTGCTTGAGCATCAGCGTGTTGCCGCGCACGAGCCGCGCGAACGCCGGAATGCTGAAGATCGCGACCGCGCAGATCACGTTGACCATCCCGTTGCCGAGGATCGCGACCACGCCGATTGCGAGCAGGATCCCCGGGAACGCGAACAGCACGTCGGCCACGCGCATCGTGATGCGGTCCCACCAGCCTTCGTAGTAGCCCGCGAGCAACCCGAAGAACGTGCCGATGAGCGCGCCGAGCGCGACCGAGAAGAAGCCGGCGGCGAGCGAGATGCGCGTGCCGGTGACGATCCGGCTGAAGATGTCGCGGCCGAGCGAGTCGACGCCGAACCAATGCACGGCCGACGGACCGGCGTTCAGCGCGTCGTAGTCGAAATAGTTCTCCGGATCGAACGGCACGATGTGCGGGCCGACGAATGCGAGCACGACGAGCCCCAGCACGAAACCGCCCGCGACCAGCGCGACGGTCTGCTTGCGGAACTTGCGCCAGAATTCGCGCCACGGCGTGCGGATCGCGCTCGATGCGGCCGACGCCGCGGGCTGGACAGTCGCGTTCATGCGCGCCTCACTTGAACCGGATGGTCGGGTTGATGACCGCGTACAGCACGTCGACGGTCAGGTTGATCAGGATGAATTCGAGCGAGAACAGCAGCACGATCGCCTGGATCACCGGGTAGTCGCGCATCGTCACCGCGTCGACCAGCAGGCGCCCGAGCCCCGGCCAGTTGAACACGGCCTCGACGACGATCGAGCCGCCGAGCAGGAAGCCGAACTGCAGCCCCATCATCGTGACGACCGGGATCATCGCGTTGCGCAGGCAATGCTTGAGCACGACCATCGGCTCGTGCACACCCTTCGCGCGTGCGGTGCGCACGTAATCCTCGTTGAGCACCTCGACGAACGACGCGCGCGTGAAGCGCGCCATCACGGCCGCGACCGCGGCGCCGAGCGTCAGCGACGGCAGCACGTAGCTCTTCCACGTGCCGTCCGGCACGACGGGCAGCCAGCCGAGCTTCACCGAGAATATCTCCATCAGCAGCATGCCGAGCGCGAACGCCGGAAACGAGATGCCCGAGACCGCGATCGTCATCCCGAGGCGATCGGGCCAGCGATTGCGCCATACCGCCGACGCGATCCCGATCGCCATCCCGAACGCCGTCGCCCAGACCATGCTGACGAGCGTCAGCAGCAGCGTCGGCATGAAGCGCTCGCCGATCTCGGTCGACACCGGACGCTTGCTGCGCGTCGACGTCCCGAAATCGCCGTGCGCGATCTTCACGAAGAAGTTCGCGAACTGCGCCGGCAGCGGCCGGTCGAGCCCGAGATCGGCGCGCACGAGCGCGACCGTCGCGTCGTCGGCTTCCGGGCCGGCCGCGAGCCGCGCCGGATCGCCCGGCAGCAGGTGCACGAACAGGAACACCAGCACCGCGACGATCGCGAGCGTGGGCAGCAGGCCGAACAGGCGTTTGACGAGAAAATTCAGCATGGGGCACCGATCGAATCAGCGCGCCGGCAGCTCGCGCCGCCGGCGCCGCACAACGGGCGAATCGCCGTCATTTCACCGAGATTTCGTCGAAGTTGAACGAGCCGTCCGGCATCACGTACATACCGTGCAGGCGCTTGCTGCGCGCATAGACGATCTTCTCCTGCACCAGGAAGATCCACGGCGCGTCGGCCCACACCTGCTTCTGCGCGTCGGCGTACAGGGAGGCCTTCTTCGCTTGGTCGGTCGTCTCGAGCGCCTTCGCGAGATCGTCGTCGACCGCACCGTTCTTGTAGTACGCGGTGTTGTAGAGCTTCGGCGGCGCCGACGTGGACGCGAGCAGCGGCGACAGCGCCCAGTTCGCCTCGCCCGTCGAGGCCGACCAGCCGCTGTAGTACATCCGCACCGGTGCCGTCGCCGGATCCTGCGCGCTCTCGACCTTCGCGACCCGCTCGCCGGCCTCGAGTGCCTGCACCTGCACCTTCACGCCGACCTGCGCGAGCTGCTGCTGGACGAACTGGATCAGCTTCTGCGCCGTCGAATGGTTGTACGCGGACCAGAGCGTCGACTCGAAGCCGTTCGGATAACCGGCCTCCTTCAACAGCGCGCGCGCCTTCGCCGGATCGTACGGCCAGGGCCCGAGCTTGGTCGCGTATTCGACGCCCACCGGGGCGACGCCCGTCTGCGGGGTTGCGTAGCCGGCGAACACGACCTTCGCGAGCGCTTCCTTGTTGACCGCGTAGTTCAGCGCTTCACGCACCTTCGGATTGTCGAACGGCTTCTTCTGCGTGTTCAGCGAGATGTAGCGCTGGATGATCGACGGCCGCTCGATCAGATCGACCTTCGGATTGCTCTTCAGGTCGGCGGCCTGCTCGAACGGGATCGTGAACGCGAAATCGGCCTCGCCGGTCTTGAGCAACGCGGCGCGCGTGTTGTTGTCGACCACCGGCTTCCAGTCGATCGAATCGACCTTCGGATAGCCCTTCTTCCAGTAGCCGGCAAATTTCTTCACCTTCATGTCGTCGGTCTGCTTCCATTCGACGAACTCGAACGGGCCCGTGCCGACCGGATGCAGCGACACGTCGCGCCCCCACTTCTTCAGCGCGGCCGGCGAAATCATCACCGCCGAGGGATGCGCGAGCGTGTTGATGAACGCGGAGAACGGCTCGCGCAGCGTGAAGCGCACCGTCATCGGATCGACCACCTCGGTCTTCTCGATCACGCGGAACAGCCCGTAACGCTTCAGCTTGTTCGCCGGATCGGTCACGCGGTCGAAGTTCGTCTTCACCGCCTCGGCGTTGAAATCCGTGCCGTCGTGGAACTTCACGCCCGGGCGCAGCTTGACCGTGTAGACCTTCGCATCGGGCGACGCCTGGTAGCTCGTCGCGAGCACGTTGACGAGCTTCATGTCCTTGTCGAAGCCGAACAGCCCTTCGTAGAACGACTTGACGACAGCTTGCGACACCGTGTCGTTCGCGTCATACGGGTCCATCGTCGTGAACGTCGAGTACACGGCGACCACGACGTTCTGTTGCGCGAACGCGGGCACGGCGACCGACAGCGCGAGCGCGCCTGCCCCCGCGGCGAACAACGCGCGCGGACGGAACATCGGGAACGAATGCGACTTGTTCATTTTGTCTGGCTCCTGTGGATGATTCGGTAACGCGTGGTGGAAATCGCGGCGTGACTGCATCCGCTCGGGAAAATGACGCCGTTGCCTGGCGCGTGCGCAGCTGCGGTCCATATCCGCCTCGCCGTGCAATCAATACGCGCCGCCGACGCGATGCGTCGCGACGTAATGATCGGGGCCGACCGCCACGAGCGGCGCGACGATCGGCTCGTCGCCGACCGCGCGGATCGGGCTCGGAATCTCGTCCGCCGCGAGCTGGCGCGGCGCATGCCGGCGCGCGGGGTCTGCCACCGGCACCGCGCTCATCAGCTTCTTCGTGTACGGATGCTGCGGCGCCTCGAACACCGCGCGGCGCGGGCCGATCTCGACGATCTGGCCGAGATACATCACCGCGACGCGATGGCTGATGCGCTCGACGACGGCCATGTCGTGCGAGATGAACAGATACGCGACGCCCAGCTCGCGCTGCAGGTCGAGCATCAGGTTCACGATCTGCGCCTGCACGGACACGTCGAGCGCCGACACCGATTCATCGGCGATCACGACCTTCGGATTCAGCGCGAGCGCGCGTGCGATGGCGATCCGCTGACGCTGGCCGCCCGAGAATTCGTGCGGATAGCGGCGTGCGGCCTCCGGTGGCAGGCCGACCTTCTCGAGCAGCCAGTCGACGCGCGCCTGCGCTTCGCGGCCGCTCGCGACGCCATGTACGAGCAGCGGCTCCATGATCGAGAAACCGACCGTGAGGCGCGGGTTCAGCGACGCGAACGGATCCTGGAAGATGAACTGGATGTTTCGGCGCAGCGCCTGCAGGTCATGGCCCTTCATCGCACTGATGTCGCGGCCGTCGAATTCGATCGAGCCGCTCTGCGATTCGACGAGGCGCAGCAGCGAGCGGCCGGTGGTCGACTTGCCGCAGCCGGATTCGCCGACGAGCGCGAGCGTCTCGCCCGCGCGCAGCTCGAAGCTCACGCGCTCGACCGCGTGCACGTATTGCGACACGCGGCCAAACACGCCGCTCTTCACCGGAAACCGCGTGACGAGATCGCGCACGCGCAGGATCGGCGGCGCGGCCGGATCGACGTGCGGCTGCCCGGCGACGGGGGCCGCGACCGCGTCGTTCGCGGCAGATGCCGGCGTGGCCGCGCTCGCGCCGTCCACCTTCAGCAGCGGGAATTTCTCGGGGTTATCGGTGCCCTGCATCGAGCCGAGCCGCGGCACGGCCGCGAGCAGCGCACGCGTATAGCGATGCGCGGGCGTCGCGAAAATGCGTTCGGACTCGCCCTCTTCGACCTTCTCGCCGCGATACATCACGAGCACGCGATCGGCCACCTCGGCGACCACGCCCATGTCGTGCGTGATGAAGATCACGCCCATGTTCATTTCGTCCTGCAGGCCGCGGATCAGCTGCAGGATCTGCGCCTGGATCGTCACGTCGAGCGCGGTCGTCGGTTCGTCGGCGATCAGGAGCGCGGGCCGGCACGACAGCGCCATCGCGATCATCACGCGCTGCCGCATCCCGCCGGACAACTGGTGCGGATAGCGCGCGAACACGCGGCGCGCCTCCGGAATGCGCACGAGATCGAGCAGCCGCAACGCTTCCGCGCGGGCTTCGGTCGCGCTCTTCGACTGGTGCAGCGCGATCGCCTCGCTGATCTGGTCGCCGACCGTAAATACCGGGTTCAGCGACGTCATCGGCTCCTGGAAGATCATCGCGATGTCCGCGCCGCGGATCCCGCGCATCGTCGCCGCGCTCGCCTGCACGAGGTCGACGAGCGCGCCGCCGCGACGCCGCAACGCGATCCGGCCGCTCGTGATCTCGCCGCCGCCATGTTCGACGAGCCGCATCAGCGCGAGCGACGTGACCGACTTGCCGGAGCCCGACTCGCCGACGATCGCGAGCGTCTCGCCGCGATCGACGTGAAACGACACGTTGCGCACCGCATCGAACGTCGCGTTTTCGCGGCGAAACATGACCGACAGGTCGTCGACGGCGACGACGCGCTGCTCCGGCAGCACCAGCGCGGACGGGGTTCGGCTCGAAGTCATGCGAAGGTCTCCTCGTACGATCCGGAATCAGGCCGCATCGTCGCGATAGATGCCGACCACGGGCGTCTCGCCGACGCGCGCGTAGCCGCGATACATCCCTTCCGTGTTGAACGGCATCGCGACGTTGCCATGCGCGTCGACCGCGACGATCCCGCCGCGCCCGGCCAGGCGCGACAGCTTGTTCATCACGGCGTCGTGCGCGGCATCGGCGAGCGATGCGCCGCGATAGGCCATCTGCGCGGCCACGTCATGCGCGGTCGCGAGCCGGATGAACATCTCGCCGGTGCCCGTCGCGGATACCGCGCAGGTCGCGTCGTCCGCATAGCAGCCGGCGCCGATGATCGGCGAATCGCCGACGCGGCCGGGCTGCTTGTTCGTGATGCCGCCGGTCGACGTCGCCGCCGCGATATGGCCGTGCACGTCGCACGCGACCGCGCCGACCGTGCCGTGCTTACGATCGGGATCGAGCGGCTCGGCCGGCTGCCCGGCGCCGAACGCGAAGGTCGCGGCATCGTGATCGAGCATCGTGCCGGCCGCCGCGCGCGCCTTGACCCACTGTGCATGACGCGCCTCGGTGTCGAAGTAGCCGGGCTCGGCGAGTTCGAGGCCCTGTGCGGCCGCGAACGCGTCGGCGCCCGCGCCTGCCAGCAGCACGTGCTCGCTCGCCTCCATCACGCGCCGTGCGGCGAGCACCGGATTGCGCACGCGGGTCGCGCAGCAGATCGCGCCGGCCGCGAGCGTCGTGCCGTCCATCACCGCCGCGTCGAGTTCGTGTTTGCCTTCGGCCGTATAGACGGCGCCGCGCCCGGCGTTGAACAGCGGACAGTCCTCGAGCAGCCGCACCGCGACGGTCACGGCGTCGAGCGCGCTGCCGCCATCGGCGAGCACCTGTTGAGCGGCCAGCAGGATCGCGGTGAGTTCGGCGCGGTACTGGCGTTCGGTGTCGGTGTCCATCGCATCGCGCAGGATCGTGCCTGCACCGCCATGAATCGCGACGATCGCGGGTGAAGTCATGATTTTTTCGTACCGGAGGAAGAAGGGGTGGCGGCCGGCGGCACCGCTTGCGGGTGGATCAGCCACGGCAACAGGAATTCGGTCATTTCGGCGGCGGACTTCGCGGAGCGGTGCGTGCGCAGCGCGACCGCGTCGATCAGCGCCTCGATCATCGTCAGCACGGCCGCCTCCGACGTGGCCGCGAAACGCCGTTCGGCCTTGACGTACAGATTCAGCGACGCGATCGGTGCAAGCGGCGAACCGGGCCCGTCGGAGATGCCGAGCACGCGCGCGCCGCGCGCGGCCGCGCGGCGGGCCAGCTCGATCGTGTCCTTGACGTAGCGCGGAAACGCGAGCGCGATCACGAGGTCGCGCGAGTCGGCCGTATACAGGCGCCGCGCCGCATGCGACGGTCCCCCGAGCAACGCGAGCGACTGCACGTTGTCGTGACACACCGACAATCCGTGTTCCATCAGCCCGGTCAGAAACGCGCTCGAACCGGCGCCGAGAATCAGCACGCGCCGCGCGCCGACGATCGCCTCGACGGCCGCCTCGACGTCGGCCGCATCCAGCTGCGCACGCGTGTTCTCGATGTTCGCGACGGCCTGGTCGAACACCGCGTCGATCCACGCTGCGCCGCGCACGCCCTGCTCTTGTTCCTGCTCCTGCGCGGAACGCAGCCGCTCGACCGGGCCGAGCGTCGCCTCGAAGCCGCGCACGAGCGCCGCGCGCATCGCCGGATAGCCGTCGAAACCCAGCGCCTTCGCGAAGCGGTTCGCGGTCGCGATCGACGCGTTCACGGCCTGCGCCAGCTCGTCGATCCGCATCGTCGCCGCGCGAAACGGATTCGCGAGCACGAACTCGCCCATCCGGCGGTGGATCGGCGTCATCCGCGGCATGGCCGAGGCGATGCGCTCCGCGATCGCGGATTCCTCGTGACTGGCATCGTGCGGAACGAGAGGCGTCATTGCGAATGGTTTTGCAAGGTTGATGAAAATCAATTTACACAATCTGCCGACTGGAAAAAAATAAATTTTCATCAGGGTTCCCACGCCCCCCTGCCGGACCCGCCTGATGCAGTTGGTCGTGCGACGACCGCTCGATCGCCGTCCAGCCGGCATTCGCCGCCCTCGTCGCGCAACGCATCGAGGATCCCGTCCGCGAACCTATCGGGAATACCCCGAGGATGTTCGTTCGAATGCAGATTCACGTTGACCTGATTCGAATTCGAACATAGGATGCTCGAAAATGATCAGTCGTCAGATAACATTGGCTTTCAACAGCAGCGAAATGTTCGATCGAATGCGCCAATTCCGGTAGAAGCCAGGTGAATCGGCCGCCCATGAAGATCGGACATCGTACAAATATGACCGCATAAGACGCCCCAGCCGGGCGACTTGCATGGCTCAGGAGACAGCAGTGAAAACAGTCAAGGCGTTGCGCTGGTGGATCATCGTGCTGGTATGTCTCGGCACGATCCTCAACTACCTCGCGCGAAATTCCCTCGCGGTGCTCGCACCGGAACTGAAGCAGGTGTTCGCGATCTCGACGCAGCAATACTCGTATATCGTCGGGGCGTTCCAGATCGGCTACACGATCATGCAGCCGGTATGCGGGTTCATCGTCGACCTGATCGGCCTGCGGGTCGGGTTCGCGCTGTTCGCGATGCTGTGGTCGGTGGTCGGCGTCGCGCACGGCTTCGCGTCGGGCTGGCTGTCGCTCGGCATCCTGCGCGGCTTGCTCGGGCTGTTCGAGGCCGCCGCGATTCCGTCAGGGATGAAGGCCGTCGCCGAATGGTTTCCCGATCGCGAGAAATCCGTCGCGGTCGGCTACTTCAACGCGGGCACGTCGCTCGGCGCCGCGATCGCGCCGCCGCTCGTCGTGTTCCTGTCGATGCGATTCGGCTGGCAATCCGCGTTCATGGTCACCGGCGCGCTCGGCTTCGTGTGGGCCGCGCTCTGGTACACGCAGTACCGGTCGCCGGCCGATCATCCGCGCATCACGTCACAGGAGCGCACGCTGATCCGTGACGGCCAGGCCACGATGCCGGCCGCGTCGAAGCGCCGGATTCGCGACGTCGTCACCGCGCGTCGTTTCTGGGCGATCGCGCTGCCGCGCTTCTTCGCGGAACCCGCGTGGCAGACCTTCAGTTTCTGGATTCCGCTGTACCTCGCCACCGAACGCCACATGGCGCTCGCGCAGATCGCCGTGTTCGCGTGGATGCCGTTTCTCGCGGCCGATCTCGGCGGCATCGCCGGCGGCTATCTGTCGCCGTACCTCGCGAACCGGTTCAGGCTGCCGCTCGTGTGGTCGCGCGTCGCCGGCGTCGCGCTCGGCGCGGTGCTGATGCTGGGGCCGGCGATGATCGGGCTCGTGTCGTCGCCGTACACGGCCATCGGCCTGTTCTGCGTCGGCGGCTTCGCGCACCAGATGATCTCCGCGCTCGTCAACACGCTGTCGGCCGACGTGTTCGATCCCGAGGAAGTCGGCACCGCCAGCGGCTTTGCGGGCATGGCCGCATGGATCGGCGGGCTCGGCTTCTCGCTGCTGGTCGGCGCGCTCGCCGACAAGATCGGCTACGCACCGCTGTTCGCGTGCCTCGGCCTGTTCGACATCATCGGCGTCACGCTGCTCGCGGTGCTGATTCGCGGGCAGTCGAAGCAGGAGCGCCTGCTCGCGCAGCACGCCTGACCTCCGTCTTCACCAGGAATCGCTTACATGACTTCGCTTCTTCATCCGCCCGTGTTCCACGTCGCCGACCGGCAGGCGAACCGTGTGCTGCTCGCGTCCGACGCGGACGCGACGCTCGAGATCTTCGTGCTCGAGGACGACATCGTGCGCGTGCGCGTGCTGCCCGACGCGACGGCGCGCAACCCGCGCACCTGGACCATCGCGCCGGGCCTCGACGACGTGCCGCTCGAAGGGCGCGACCGTCTCGACCTGAGCGGCTTCGCGCAGCCGGCCTACGACTTCGTCGAAGACGACGGCGGCGTGCGCATCGAAACCGCGCAGATCCGCCTCACGGTAAGCCGGCAAGGCGGCCATTGCACGTGGTCGATGCGCGGCGCCGACGGCGCGTGGCGCGTCGTGCTCGCCGATCGCGCGACGCAAGCGTACAACTTCGGCTGGTGGGACGATCGCGCCTATCACTACGTCGCTCGCGAGCGCGGCGACAAGGTGTTCGGTCTCGGCGAGCGCGCGGGCGACCTCGACCGCACCGGCGCGCGCTTCGAGATGCGCAACATCGACGCGATGGGTTACAGCGCAAAGCACACGGACCCGCTCTACAAGCACATTCCGTTCTATGTCACGTGGTCGCCAGGCGCGTGCCAGGGCTTCGGGCTGTTCTACGACACGCTGTCGGATTGCGCGTTCGACATGGGCCGCGAGCTCGACAACTACCACGGGCTCTACCGCTACTTCGTCGCCGAGCACGGCGATCTCGACTACTACTTCATCGCGTCGCCCGACACGCCGCTCACGGCCGCGCGGCGCTTCACGTGGCTCACCGGGCGCCCCGCGCGCACGCCGAAATGGGGGCTCGGCTATTCGGGCTCGACGATGAGCTACACCGACGCGCCGGACGCGCAGCGGCAGATGAACCAGTTCGTCGAGCGGTGCGAATCGCACGACATTCTGTGCGATTCGTTCCACCTGTCGTCGGGCTATACGTCGATCGGCGAGAAGCGCTACGTGTTCAACTGGAACCGCGAGAAGTTTCCCGACGCGAAGGGTTTCGTGAAGCACTACCGCGACCACGGTATCCGCCTGTGCGCGAACATCAAGCCGTGCCTGCTGCGCGACCACCCGGCGTTCGACGACGCCGCGCGGCGCGGGCTGCTGATCCGCTCGGCATCCGGCGAACCGGCATGGGTGCAATTCTGGGACGAGGTCGGCGCGTATCTCGACTTCACGCAACCGGACGCCTACGACTGGTGGCGCGAGCAGGTCACGTCGGCGCTGCTCGACTACGGGATCGAGTCGACGTGGAACGACAACAACGAATACGAGATCTGGTCGCCCGACGCAATCGCGCACGGCTTCGGGCAGCCGTTTCCCGCACGCGAGGCGAAGGTGCTGCAGACGATGCTGATGATGCGCGCGTCGCGCGACGCACAGCGCGCACATGCGCCGGCGCGGCGGCCGTTCCTCGTGTCGCGCTCCGGCGGCGCGGGCATGCAGCGTTATGTGCAGACCTGGTCCGGCGACAACTACACGTCGTGGGAAACGCTGCGCTACAACCTGAAGATGGGCCTCGGGCTCGCGTTGTCGGGCGTGTCGAACATCGGTCACGACATCGGCGGCTTCTCCGGCCCCGCCCCGTCGCCCGAGCTGCTGCTGCGCTGGGTGCAGTTCGGCATCTTCATGCCGCGCTTCAGCATCCATTCGTGGAATGACGACGGAACCGTCAACGAACCGTGGATGTATCCGGAGATCACCGCGCGGATCGCGTCGCTGCTCAAGCAGCGCTACCGGCTGCTGCCTTACTTCTATCACCTGCTGTGGCTGTCGACCACGCGCTACGAGCCGGTGCTGCGGCCGACCTTCGGCGACTTCCCCGGCGACCCGCGCTGCTACGACGAATGCGACGACATGATGCTCGGCGACGCGCTGCTGGTCGCGCCGGTCGTCGAGCCGGGCCGCACGGAGCGCGAGGTCTACCTGCCGTCCGGTGCGCGCTGGCTGTGCTGCGCGAGCGCGCAGTCGTTCGACGGCGGCGCGAACGTGACGCTGCCCGCGCCGCTCGACACGCCGGTGATGCTGTTGCGCGAAGGCCGCGTGCTGCCGCTGAACGTCGCCGAGCAACGGTTCGGCGCACGCGCGGACACGCGCGGCTTCCTCGTCGCGCCGCGCATCGAGGACGGCGTTGCGTACGGCGAGTGCGTCGAGGACGACGGCGAAACGGAAGCGTGGCGCGACGGCGAATACGGGCTGTGGCGTGTCGAGACCGGACGCACGGCGTCCGGCGAACTCGGCGTGTCGGTCCGCTGGGATGGTCGCATGAACCGCCCTGCCGAGCGCGTGGAGATCCTGCTGCCGGCATCGCTGCAGGGCGCGCTTGCCGTGCGCGGTGCGTGCGTCGAACACGATGCGCGGGACGGCGCGTGGCGTCGCGTCGTCGTGGCACTCGACGACTGACCGCGCAAGCGCGGGACAACGCCGAACCCTCAGATCGGGCGGGCCGCGCACACGGCCCGCCCCTCCACCAAAGAGGAGGCCGATCAGCCTCCCGCCCCTGAAGAGACTTGGAGATCGTCAATGAAAGCATCGCATCACTATTCTGCAATCCTGATTTTATCGGCCGCGTCGCTCGGCGCTTCCGCCGCCCATGCGCAGAGCAGCGTGACGCTGTACGGCGTGGTCGACGATTCGCTCGCGTACGTCAACAACCAGCAGGGCCACTCGAACATTTACATGCGCGACGGCAACCTGTATGCGTCGAAGTTCGGGCTGCGCGGCGACGAGGATCTCGGCGGCGGCACGCACGCGATCTTCGACCTGCAATCCGGCTTCAACCTGAACACCGGCGCGCAAGCCGCCGCCGGCACGATCTTCAACCGCCAGGCCTTCGTCGGGCTGCGCAACGATCATTACGGCACGGTGACGGCCGGCCGCCAGTACACGCCGTACTTCCTGCTGGTCGGCCCGTACGCGTCGAGCAGCTGGCTGACCGGCGCGACGGGCGCGCATCCGGGCGACATCGACGGGCTCGACACGACGATCCGCGTAAACAATTCCGTCACCTACACGTCGCCGACCTTCTCCGGGCTGACCGCGAGCGCGATGTACGCGTTCGGCGGCATCGCCGGCGCGACCGGCAAGGGCAACACGTTCAGCGCCGCGCTGCGCTATGCGAACGGGCCGGTCGGGATCGCGGCCGGCTACCTGCGCATCAACAGCTCGGGCTCGTCGGCGGGCTTCCTCAATCCGGCGACCGCGGCTTCGGGCAGCTTCGCGGTGTCCGTGCTGAACCAGGGCTACCTGACCGCGAAGGCCGTCGAGCAGGTCGCAGCGGCCGGCAACTACACGCTCGGCAACCTGACGATGGGCCTCAACTACTCGAACGTGAAGTACCTGCCCGGCAACGGCTCCGCGTTCACGGACACGGCCGTGTTCAACACCTACGGCGCGCTCGCCGCGTACCGCTTCACGCCGACCTTCTCGGTGGCCGGCGCGTTCGCGTACACGCTCGCGTCGAAGGCGAACGGCGTGTCGGACGCGGCCCGTTACCAGCAGTATTCGTTGAAGGAGTCGTACAGCCTGTCGAAGCGCACGACGCTCTATGCGCTGCAGGCGTACACGCATTCGAGCGGGCGGACGCTCGGCGCGCTGGGTGCCGGCCATATCGTCGACGCGGCGCCGATCGTCGGCGATTCGCAGCAGCTCACGCCGTCGACGACGCGCGGCCAGTTCGTCGGCATGGCCGGGATCGCCATGACGTTCTGAACCCGTACGGCTGCGTTTCCCCTGCTCGAGCCCCGGACGATCCGGCATCGTCCGGGGCGCGGGTTGACGTTCGGCGTCGACCTCTTTCGCACGCAGCGCGCAGCGTGCGGGTTTTCGCGATCGCCCCGATACCTTACAATTCGTCAGGCTTATCCCTGCTGCATATCCCTTCATGCAGTCCTGACACCGCGGTACACTCGGCGCACGCCGTATCAGGGTCCGTCGCGCGCCATGCGCGCCGGGCGGCGTCGCGCCTCGTTGCGCCCACAACTGGATGCCAGCCATGCCAGATTCCCGTTCCTCGCCCCGCACGACATTCAAGCCGCAGGTCGTGCTGCCCGCGCTCGCGGTCATCGGTGCACTGCTCGTCGTGTGCGCGCTGCGCCCGAACGAAGCAGGCGCGCTCTTCTCCTCCGGCCAGCAATGGGTCGTCGCGCGCTTCGACTGGTTCTACGTACTCGCCGTCACCACGTTCCTCGTGTTCCTCGTGCTGATCGCGGCAAGCGACTTCGGCAACATCCGGCTCGGCCCCGACGACGCCGAGCCCGAGTTCAGCTTCCTGTCGTGGACAGCCATGCTGTTCGCGGCGGGCATGGGCATCGGCCTCATGTACTTCGGCGTCGGCGAGCCGATGCAGCACTTCCTGAAGCCGCCGACCGTCGACCCCGGCACGCCGGCCGCCGCGCGCGAGGCGATGCTGATGACCTTCTTCCACTGGGGCTTTCATGCGTGGGCGATCTACGGGCTGATGGGGCTCGTGCTCGCATATTTCGGATTCCGCTACAACTTGCCGCTGACGCTGCGCTCCGGCCTGTATCCGGTGCTGCGCGAGCGCGTGAACGGCTGGATCGGCCACGCGGTCGACGCGTTCGCGCTGGTCGGCACGGTCGCGGGCATCGCGACGACGCTCGGCTACGGCGTGATGCAGTTGAGCGCGGGCCTGCATACGGTCGCCGGTTGGGACACGAGCGGCAACGCGTTTCGCATCGGGCTCGTCGTGATCGTCGTGATCCTGGCCGGCGCATCGGCCGCGAGCGGTCTCGACAAGGGCGTGCGGCGGCTGTCCGAGCTGAACCTGCTGCTGGCGTTCCTGTTGCTCGCGTTCGTGGTCGTCGCGGGCCCGACGTCGTTCCTGCTGCGCGCGCTCGGCGACAACATCGGCCAGTACCTGTCGAATCTCGTCGACCTGTCGTTCCGCACCTATGCGTACGCGCCGCCGCGCGAGGAAGGCTGGTTCGGCGGCTGGACGATCCTCTACTGGGCATGGTGGGTATCGTGGTCACCGTTCGTCGGCATGTTCATCGCGCGCATCTCGCGCGGCCGCACGATCCGCCAGTTCGTGATCGGTGTGTTGCTCGTGCCGACCGCATTCAATCTCGTGTGGATGACCGTGTTCGGCAACAGCGCGATCTGGCTCGACACGCATGGCGCGGCCGGCGCGCTCGCGCAAACGGCCGGCAGTGTCGATGCGTTGCTGTTCCGTTTCTTCGATTTCCTGCCGCTTCCGCAGTTGCTGTCGATCGTCGCGATCGTGTTGATCGCGGTGTTCTTCGTCACGTCCGCCGATTCCGGCGCATTCGTGATCGACCAGATCGCGACGCGCGGCACCGCGCATTCGCCGGTCTGGCAGCGGCTGTTCTGGGCTGTGCTGCTGGGCGTGACGGCGGCCGTGCTACTGGTCGCGGGCGGGCTCGGCGCGCTGCAGGCGATGACGTTGATCGCCGCATTGCCGGTCGCCTTGATCATGCTCGCGCTTTGTTACGGGCTGTGGCGCGGGCTCGCGGCCGATCGCGCGCACTATTCCCAGGACGTCGCGCCCGCGACGAGCTTCTGGACCGGCCAGCACTGGCGCCATCGCCTGACCCACATCCTGCGGCAGACGACCGAAGCCGACGCACGCCAGTTCGTCGCGGAAACCGTCGAGCCCGCGCTACGCAAGGTCGCCGACGAGCTGCGTTCGGGCGGCGTCGACGCACACGTGCAGCGCGACAGCGACGACGCAGTGCGGCTGACCATGCCGACCGCGGAACACCGCGATTTCGTCTACGGCGCGCGCGTGACGGCCAAATCCGCGGCGGCCTTCCTGGTACGCGAAGCGGCCGAGCCGGATGCCGAGCGTCCGCACGTGTACGGCATCGTCACGTTCTTCGAGGACGGCCGGCTCGGCTACGACATCGAATATCTGCGCGGCGACGAACTGATCGCTGACGTACTGCGTCAATACGAACGCTACGTCTCGCTCGCAGCCGACCAGCGTACGCATCTGCTGAGCCGCGCGCCGGGACACGCAACGGAGGCCGAATGAATCCGACCGCCGCGTTCCTCTCATCGAGCCGACGCGCGGCAGCCGACGGAGCCATGCCATGAGCAGCCTCCTGAACAATCGCACCGGCGACTTCATCGCGCTCGCGACGCTCGCGGTGCTTTACCTCGGCGGCGTCGGCCTTGCGCTGTGGCGGATCCGCACCGCCGCACCGCGCGGCAAGGTTTACTGGATCTTCTGCATCGCGCTGCTGGCCGGCGGCGCGATCGCGATCACCGCCAACCTGTCGCCCGTGCCGAACAGCGGCGAGATGCCGCCCGGTTTCGCACTCGGCGTCGAGGCGGTGCTGCTCGGGCTCGCGCTCGTGGCGGCCAGCTGCGCCTGGCTGATGTTGCGTGCGAGGCGCGACTGATACCTGCCTTTTGCACGGCGCCGCAGCCTCGTCACGCATGAACGGCAACACGCATGCCGAACAACGGGCTGCCGCCATTTTCCCGATGCATCATGCAGACGGCGCCCGCGCGGTGACGAGCCAGCACGCCGCGTCGAAGCACAGGTTCGCGTCCTGCACATAGCGCCCGAACGCAGCGCGAACCGTATCGATCACGCGCCGGCGCGTCGCGTCTTCCACCTGACGAAGCGCGAGCCCGACCGGCCCCAGTCGCGCGATGTAGTCGTCCAGCTCGGACACCGGCAACGCGCACGCGATATCGATCGGCTCGATCGCGATGTCGGCCCAGCCGCTGTCCGACAATACCGACGCGATCCGTTGCCGGTCGCCGAACGCGAATTGTCCCGGCGCCCCCGGCTGCCGCGCCGGCATGGCGGGCAGCAATGGCGCCGCGACACGCTCTGCCGTCGTCATGAACGGATTGTCGGCGGCGCCGCGCCATGCGACGAATCGCAGTTGCGCGTTCGGGCGCGCCGCGTGCCGCAGGTTCGCGAAGGCCTGCACCGGATCGTCGAAGAACATCACACCGAAGCGCGACACGATCAGATCGAACTGCCCCGGCGCAAACGCATGCGTCTGCGCATCGGCATGCACGAAGTCGGCATCAACGCCCTCGCGTTCGACGCGTGCCCGTGCAGCGGCGATCATCTGCGCCGAAATATCCAGGCCCGTACAGTGCGCGTGCGCGCCAATCCGCCGTGCGATCGCGAGCGTCACCGCGCCGGTGCCGCAGCCGACGTCGAGCACGCTGCTCGAGGACGCCGCCACCGCCCCATCCGCGAGCAATGTCTCGAACGGCTCGAACATCCGGTCGAGCGAGCGCTGCGCGTCGACCCATGCCAGCCCCGACGGGCCATTCCATAGCGCAGACTGCGCTTCGTTTGTCCGGTTTCCTTCCATCGTCGATTCTCCTTTTGTCCGCATCGTTGACCGTGATCCGGACTATGCTGCTTCAAGCCGGCTTGAGGTCAAGGCTGCGAACGCGGCACGACTCGCGCGACGCGTCGGCCTTCGCACCCCATCCTTCACAATTCTTACATTCGCGTTCCGTATCGTTGACGGCTTTCCTACGGTGCCTCCCATGCGACGACTCCTCTCCCGCGCGCTGTTCGTGCGCTGCGCTCCGCTTGTTGCCCTCGCGGCGCTGTCCGCGTGTTCGAATCACATCGATACGCCCGCCGACCCGGCCAGTGCCGCGATCAACGTTCAGGCCGCGTGGGTCGAGATCGGCGATGCGAACCAGGCGATCGCACGCGTGGTCACCAACTACAGCCCCGTGTCCGCGAGCGATCCGCTGTGTCCGCAGCTGTCCGTCGACGGCAAGCTGTCGCGCATGACGCTGCGTGCCGGCGCCGCGACCATCGCGCAACGTCCGACGGCGAGCGCCCCGGCCGACTCGAAACCGTCGAGCTTCCCGGTGTCGGTCTGCGAAGCGATGCTGCCCACCGATGCACAGACGGCGAGCGTCGCGGGCCGCGCGCTGCCGCTGCCGAAAGCGCAGCCGCAGCGCATCGCGATCATCGCCGACACCGGCTGCCGGATGAAGAAGGCCGACAACGCATGGCAGGCGTGCAACGACGCGACGGTCTGGCCGTTCGACACGATCGCGGCGAGCGTCGCGAAGCTGTCGCCGGACCTCGTGCTGCACGTCGGCGACTATCACTACCGCGAAAACGCGTGCCCGCCCGACATCGCCGGCTGCAAGGACAGCCCGTGGGGCTACGGCTGGGATACGTGGCAGGCCGACCTGTTCCGCCCGGCCGCGCCGCTGTTCGCGAAGGCGCCGTGGGTCGTCGTGCGCGGCAACCACGAGGAATGCGCACGGGCTGGACAGGGCTGGTACCGCTTCCTCGATCCGCACCCGTATTCGGCAGCCCGTTCGTGCGACGATCCGGCCAACGACGACGACGCGAACTACTCGGATCCGTATGCGGTGTCGCTCGGCGGCGGCACGCAAGTGATCGTGTTCGACACCGCAAAGGTCGGTCGCAATCCGCTGAAGACGACCGATGCGCAGTTCCGCATCTACCAGAAGCAGTTCCAGACGGTCGCGTCGCTCGCGTCGAAGGCCGGCATGTCGACGACGATCTTCACGAACCACCATCCGATCCTCGCATTCGCGCCGATCGCCGGCAGCACGCCGGCGCCGGGCAACCTCGCGCTGCAGTCGGTGATGGCGAGCCTGAACGCGCAGGCGTACTATCCGCCCGGCATCCAGGTCGCGCTGCACGGGCACGTGCACGATTTCCAGGCGATCAACTTCTCGTCCGGGCATCCGGCGACGATCGTATCCGGCAACGGTGGTGACAACCTCGACGTCGCGCTGCCCGATCCATTCCCGGCCGGCCTGACGCCCGCGCCGGGCGCCGTGATCGAACGACTGTCACACCACAACAGCTTCGGTTTCCTGATCATGGAGCGACGCGCGGCGCCGGCGACGGGCTGGGTGTTCCATGCGTATTCGGCGGCCGGCAAGCTGCTCGCGTCGTGCGACCAGTCGGGCAACACGCTCGCATGCGACAAGACGGGGTTCATCGCGCCGTGAGTGACGAAGTTCGATTGAGTGATGATCTGACGAATTCGACCGGCCGCCGGCGACGGATGGCCGGCTCGCGGATGCAGACGGTTTCGTCGGTGACCGCTGCCGAGCATCGGGTTTGCGCTTCGGTTCCGGTCGCCGGCGGTGGCCGGACGGTACGCGTGCTTGCCGCCACCCTGCTCGCCGGCGCGGCGCTCGCGGCCCATGCCACACCGTCGGAGACGATCCTTCTTCCCGGTGTGCCGTCGCGTGTCGTCGGCACGATCGGCAACGGCACGCCGCAGGTGACCGGCAAGGTCGACGCCGCAGCCGCCCGTTTCGCGCCCGATCCGACGCTCGTCGCGCTGGGCCGCCGGATCTTCTTCGATCCGCGGCTGTCCGAGCCGCGCGGCATGTCGTGCGCGGGCTGCCACGATCCGGGACGCGCATTCGCGCCGACATTGTCGGCCGCTTCGCTCGCGGGGCCCGGCGTGCCGGAAGGCAGCCGCCACGGGCGCTTCAGCGTGCGCAACGCGCCGTCGTTGCTCTACGTGCGCTACGTGCCACGCCGCCACTTCTACCAGGATGACGACGCGCCCGCGCCGTCGCCGTTCGGCGGCCTCTTCAGCGACGGCCGCGCGGACACGCTCGCCGAACAGATCCGCGGGCCGTTGTTCGATCCGAACGAGATGAACAATCGATCGCCGGCCGCGCTCCTACGCAAGGTCGACGGCACCGAACTGGCGGACGATCTCGCCGCGCGTTTCGGCGCATCGGTGCGGCGCGACCCCGAACAGCTGGTGCGCGCGCTGGGCTCGGCCGTCGAGGCGTATCTGCAGAGCGACGACATGGCGCCGTTCACGTCGCGCTTCGACGCGTACCTGCGCACGCGCAAGCCGCTCGCGCCGGCCGAGATGCGCGGCCTGGCGCTGTTCCGCAATCCTGACAAGGGCAACTGCATGAGTTGCCATACGCTGACGGAGACGTCGAGCCGGCCGGAGCGCTCGCTCTTCACCGATTTCGGCTACGACGCGATCGCGGTGCCGCGCAACCGCGCGCTGCCCGCGAACCGAGATCCGCGCCATTTCGACAACGGCCTGTGCGACACGGCAGCACGGCTGCGCTGGCCCGAGCCGACGCAATGGTGTGGCTATCTGCGTACGCCGGGGCTGCGCAACGTCGCGGTCAAGCAGACGTTCATGCACAACGGCGTGTTCACGACGCTGCGCGACGCGGTCGCGTTCTACAACACGCGCTCGACCGACCCGGGCTACTGGTATCACGGCGCCAGGACGTTCGACGACGTGCCGGCCGCCTATCGCGGCAACATCAACGTCAATTCGACGCCGATGAACCGCCGGCCGGGCATGCAGCCCGCACTCACCGACTCGGAAATCGACGACATCGTCGCGTTCCTCGGCACGCTGACCGACGCGCGCTACGCGAACATCGTCCCGCCCGCCGCGCCTGCCGCCCGGATTACCGGATCGCCTGCTGCCCGCACACCGGCGCCGGTGCGCTGAACGCGGACCGAACGTCCAGGCGGATGCGCGCCCGCTTGCGGCCGCCAGGAAGGCTGCTCGCGCGTTCCGAGCGAAGATCGACAAGGTCGAGGACCCTGCCGCCGACAAGAAGACGGAGAAAGCCCGTACGGCCTTCGCGCTGACCGTCCGCCAGCTTTGTGACGGCTACAAGGGAAAGGCGATGGTCATTCTCGCCGAAGGGTCGATCTACATCCTGAACTGGGCCATCGAGAATATGGTGAATCCGAACCTCGGTTCACTGGAAGCTCGAAAGGCCACGCCAGCCGACATCATCTACATGCTTGAAACCAGCGGGAAATCGTGGAGCGCCTGAAATCGAGTGCTGACGACGATCACGGTCCTGTTCGACCATGCGATTACATCCCGTGGTTGCAAGACGGCTTGCAACCGACGCTCGGGGATTGCGCCGACGTCGATCTGACCGGTGCAAAAGCTGCCGACATGCTGAAGCGCTCGGCAACGGGGTTTGGAAACCATCCTCGGTTGTATGAACCTCAAGGTTTCCATCGCGTGATCAACCACTCATTGAAAAGAAGGATATAGCGCCCCTCAGGAATACTGAGATAAATTGCGCAGCCACGCGACTAAGATCGTGGTTTCTGAGTGGGGAAAACAATGCAAAGAAGAATCGCGTCTGTGGGCGACGTATTGTCCAGTGGTGGCACCGTTCTACCTGCGGATGGACCACCGATGACATTCATGGGTCATCAAGTCGCCCTGATCGGAGGTCAAGCATTTTGCACCGCCTGTAAGAGCAACGGCGTCATTGCCAAGTCCGGGGGACCTTACCGCTTACAGTTCTTAGCGGAAGTTGCCCTGGATGGCGACATCGTAATGTGCAAATGCCCGAGGCCACCGCGCATTATTGCTGCGCTTAGTGGTGAGTCATGGTGCGACGACAACCTAGGTGGTTGCGGTCAGCACACCTCTTCTGGTTTCGCCGCTGCTGACGCTATTGCGTCCAACTTGGTCGAGCCGTACGACGAACAAGTAAAGGCGACGGCTGATGGTCCGGCAGGCTACCCCTACTACATCGAGACAACGGATGGTCGTGTGTTCCAAGGACGTCTCGACGCAAGCGGCATGTTACCGCGCGTCCATACGGGCCACAGCGCCGACGACTATACGGTCTACTGGGGTGACGACGCAATCGCCAAGCAGAATGCGGCTTAACCATGCCGGGGGTGTCAGAATTTCCGTGTTCAAGGCGGGGTTGAGATTCACACGGATGGTCGAACGAACCGGTCCTCGTAGAGGATAGCGAATTGGTTCATCGCTGTCTTCCAGTCGTGAGCGGCACGTCCCCAATCGGCAGTGATGTTGCGCAGCGCCAGCCAGATCAGTTTCGTCGCGGCATCATCGGTCGGGAAGTGACCTCGGGTCTTGATGATCTTGCGTAGCTGCGAATTGATGTTCTCGATGGCGTTCGTCGTGTAGATCACCTTGCGCACGCCCGGCGGGAACGCAAAGAACGGAATCACGCGATCCCAGGCGTTGCGCCACGCCGTGCTGACCGGCGGGAATTTCTGCCCCCACGGACCGTCAGCAAACGCATCCAGCTCGGCCTGCGCGGCTTCAGCGCTCGGGGCGGTATAGATCGGGCGGATCGCAGCAGCGAGGGACTTGCGGTCTTTCCAGCTCGCGTAATCGAGACTGTTGCGGATCAGGTGGACGATGCAGGTTTGCAGCGTCGTGGCCGGAAACACCACCGCAAGTGCTTCGGGCATGCCCTTGAGGCCGTCGGTCACGGCAATCAGGATGTCGCCCACGCCGCGTGTTTTCAGATCATTGAATACCTTCATCCAGAACTTGGCGCCCTCGGTGTTCTCGATCCACAGGCCCAGGATGTCACGCGTGCCGTCGGGCAGAATGCCCAGTGCCAGATAGACGGCCTTGTTGCGCACGACGGCGTCTTCGCGAATCTTCACGCGCAGCGCGTCGAAGAATACGACCGGATACATCGGTTCGAGTGGCCGGGCCTGCCAGGCCGTCACTTCGGCCATGACCTCATCGGTCACCGAACTGATGAATTCGGGCGAAACTTCCGTGCCGTACTGCTCCAGCACAAAGCCCTGAATCTCGCGCACGGTCATGCCCCGTGCGTACATCGCAACGATCTTGTCGTCGAAGCCCGTGAAGCGTCGTTCGTGTTTGGGGATCAGCAGTGGTTCGAAACTGCCGTCGCGGTCGCGCGGTACTTCGATGCGGATCGGTCCGTCTTCGGTCAGAACCGTCTTGGCGCCACGGCCGTTGCGCTGGTTCGTCACGCTGGCCGGTTTTGCCGCGCCCGGCGCGTAGCCGAGGTGGTGATTCATCTCACCGCCCAGCGCTCGCTCGATCAGCGCCTTCTTGAGGGCTAGCGTCGCGGCATTGATCGCTTCGGCCGTCATCGGGCCGTTGCCGAATTGTTCAAGCAGTTCAGCGGGAATCGCCGGTAGCTCTACCGGTGGGGTTTTCGGTTTGCGAGGCATAGGTTCTCCTGGGGAGGATCATATGCCTTGAACACGAAATTACTGACAGGCCCAACCATGCCAAACAAACCGCTGAAGGTACGCTCGAACAGTACGCGTGACTCGGTCAAGCCAACTCAATTGAACTCAATTACGTTTCAAGAGCTTTGGAACGCCTACCCGAGCAAAGATCCATACGACGATAAGACAGGTCAGTATGAGAACCAGTGTGCCATCCGCATGAGCGTGACCTTTCACAACATAGGAAGCGATATGAAGTCGTTTTCGCAGAAGGTCGTAAAGCCCATGCCTGGAAAGAAAGTGTTGGGCCGTCTCATGCTTAATGACAAGCCTACGGCAACCCGTGCTTATGAGCTTGCAGAGTGGTTGAAACTGCAACCTTTGTTGGGACTCGGCAAACCGGAGAACATTACTGGCGCAGATTGGCAGAGCAAAGTGAAAGGCCGAACGGGGATCATTTACTTCTTTGGTTACTGGCGACAAGACGGTGATTCTTCCGATAACCTTAGCGGCGGTCACATCGACTTGTGGAACAAGGACACGCTGACGCCCAACTGGGCGTCGTTTCTACGGTTCCGCGTTGGCATGTCATCAATGCCCAATCCGTTGTCCTGGCTTCGCGGTCGACGAGACAACGCGTTCTCCGATCTAGCCAACTCGAAAGAAATCCTTTTTTGGGAAGTGAAATGAAGCGTATCGGGCTTGCGATGTTGGGGTTCGTGTGGGGCTTGCTGGTCACATGGGTGTCAGGCTACACATTCAGCCACATGCACTGGCCAACGCCTCCCTCACATTCAACCGGCTGTAACGACCTGGAGCATTGTGGCTCTCATGCCGCCTTTTTCCTGACGACGCTAGGACTGCTACTGTGGCCTGCCATCGTGTTCTGCGCGTTGAACGCAGTCGCCTATAAGCGATGGTCGAATCGGAGATGGGGCACCGTGTTTGCCGTTGTGACGCTATTCGTCGTGTTGCTCTATCTCGCTACCTACGCAGTACCGTCGTTGGGCCTCTTCGGCTGACGCCGACGACTATACGATAGTCACCTAGATTGTGTTGCGACGTGCCTGAGCGCTCCATACCACACGCGCTCAGGCCACCACCACACTAGGGCGAACGTGGAAACCACCACGTCGAAGAAGCTGTATCGCATCAAGGCGGTCATGGATATGCTCAGCATCTCCCGAACCACCGTCTACGGCCTCGTCGACAAGGGGAAGCTGAAACTGGTCAAGATCGGGGAGCGCTTCAGCGGTATCACCGCCGAAAGCGTCGAAGCGATCATGGCCGGCACGGACGCAGCTTAACTCTCCCCTCTGGCGCTCGGACCCGAGCGCCGCCCTCCCGCCTCATCTCCCCCTGAGCCCACTCATAGCTCGACATTGCGCTTGACAACCCGCTTTGCCCAAAATACTGTATGGATAACCAGCTGTATAACCAACCAGTATTTGAGGCGGCAGCACGAAGCTCGGCGCTACCGTCGACACCACTGGTTGGTGGCTCCAGGTCCAGCGCGGCCTTTCATGGTAGCTACAGTGGTAGCCAGACCTGACATATCGACGAAAACACCCCGGAGAGCCTTATGCAACAAGGGTCCCTGTTTAAAGTGGAACATCTGGTCCGTATCGTCAACGACACCGATCGCCAAGTGCTGGCATGGCTGCGTGCGCAGGTTGGCGACGCCCGCGTCGAGCGCGCGGCGCGCCAGCTCGGGCATACACGCAAGCCTTTCCCGTCGGCGGTATGCCGGTACCTGGGCATGAGCGCGCCGGCCACGCTACGCCAGGCGGAACGGCCGCGTGCCGCACGCGACTTCTCGGTCGGCGATCGCTACCTGTCGCTGATCCGCCAGCACCTCGCCGCGCATGCGGTCAGCCGATGAAATCGCCGAAATCGTATCGTCGGCGCGTCGCCGCGCGGCGGCCGTCCAGGGTGAACGCGGCGTGCCGGATCGGCCGGCGCGTGCCCCCGTCACGACCGCCCAGCCCGGTAGCCAACGCGCGGGCCCGCTCCACACCTGTCCCGCTTACGCGGCGGCCGCCGCGTCGCGTATCAGCTGGCCGAGCGTTTCGATCGCCGCTTCGTGTGCCGTGTCGAACACCCGCGTGCAGGCAAGCCGGATATACGCGTCAAAGCGGTCGGAGTTCGAAAAGATCGCGCCTGGCGCGATCCTTATCCCGCGTGCCAGCGCGGCATCGAACAATGCTTCGGAACGCACGCCGTCCGGCAACGCGATCCACAGCAGCATGCCGCCGGGCGGCCGGTTCATCCGCGTGCCGGCCGGAAAATGGCGCGCGATCGCATCGATCGTCACATCGCGCTGCACGCGCAGTTGCTCGCGAAACCGGTGCAGGTGGCGATCGAACGCGCCCGAGCCGACGAATTCGGCCGCGACGGCCTGCAGCAACGCGGCGTTGTGCCGGCTGTGCGCGAACTTGAGCATCTTCACGCGCGCGTGCCAGCGGCCCGCGCTCATCCAGCCGAGCCGCATCCCGGGCGCCAGCACCTTGTTGAACGACGGGCAATAGATCACCGTGCCGTCACGGTCCCATGCCTTCACGGGCTTCACCACCTGCGGCGCTTCCACGAGCTCGCGATACGGCTCGTCCTCGATCACGGCCACGCCGCGGCGCGAGCACAGCGCGACCAGCGCGGCCTTGCGTTCGTCGGGCATCACACTGCCGAGCGGGTTCTGCAGATTCGGCACGACGACCACGGCCCGAATGTCCGGGTACGCGGTCAGCGCCACGTCGAGCGCTTCGATCGACAGTCCGGTCGTCGGGCTGGCCGGGATCTCGAGCGCACGCAGCCCGAGGCTTTCGAGCAGCTGGATCAAGCCGAAAAAGGCCGGCGATTCGATCGCGATCGTGTCGCCGGGGCGTGCCACCGCGCGCAGCGCGAGATTCACGGCATCGACGCCGCCGCTCGTCGACATCACGTCGTCCGGCGACACGGCCACGCCGTACGACAGCGCGCGCTTTGCCATCGTCTGCCGGAATTCGGGCGACCCGCCAACCGGCCCCGCGTCGGTCAGCAGCGTCGGCTTGCGCCGCAGCAACCGGATCGCCAGCGTCTGCAGGCGCTCGGCCGGATACAGCGTCGCCAGCGCGGACGCGCCGCCGAGATTCAGCGCATCGGGCATCGCATTCGCGCGATCGATCACGCGCGACACGCGTTCATGCAGTCCCGCGAACGGCGGCTCGACGCTCAGCGGCGAGCCGTCGCTTTCCGGCAGCGTATCGAGCACGGCGGCCGCGCGCCGCCGCACGAAATAGCCCGAGCGCGGCCGGGCTTCGCACCAGCCTGTATCCTCGAGCCGCCGAAATGCCTGGATCGCGGTCGACAGGCTCACGCCGTGCTGTGCCATGAATGCGCGTACGGACGGCATCCGGTCGCCGGGCGACAAGGTACCCGCCGCGATGATGCGGCGGTAATGCTCGGCGAGTCGTTCGTAAAGCGGCTCGCCGGCCATCGGCAACGGTGTTCGGAACGAGTCTGTGATGAGCGTCATGCGGGTCATCGTGCCCGCGCGCCCCAGCGCACGCCAGATACAGATTCAGGGGAAACACACCGATACAGAGGATCAAGATCGTCGCCTGCACCGTAACAGATTCCCGTCCCCTGAATCTGTCCTGCCCGCACGCGTTTCCTTAACCTGATTGCACGCTGTCGCCCCGCCGTCGCCGGGCCGCGCAACCAGGAAAAGGACTCGCCATGCGGACGCAAGAGATCCGGCTCGACGCCGGGCAAAGCCACTTTGCGTGGTTCGACAAGGACAGCCAGGTCATCGTGCTCGACGGCGCGCTCGCGGTCACGTTGCGTCACGGCGGGCTCGACTGGTTACCCGATACGCCGCATTACGTTCGCCGCGTGCTCGACGAAGGCGAATGCCTGACGATCGAGACAGCCGGTCACGTGGCATTGTCCGCAGCCGGTGTCGGGCCGGTCGCCGCAACCGTCGCGGAACCCGAGGCTCGGTCCGGCGTGTTCTCGGTGTGGCGCGCATGGCTGCACCGGGTGTCCGCGCAGTTACTCGGCGAGCGGCAAGTGCGCGAGCAACCCTGACGCGGCGGCTCGCGTCATCGCCGATATCGTCATGTAATCGCCGTGTCGCCCCCCCCCGGCAACGAGCGTGAACTTGTCCCGGCGCCGCGCCGGGTCGACTCGACCGAGCCGACAACTTCGCCCGCAGCAACCCCACCCAGCTACCGCCCCTTCCGCGTGCGCTCGATCCACTCGAACAACGCCATCCCGATCAACATCGCGACGACGAACGCGATGCCCTTGACCGACCCGAGTCCGATCGACACGATTGCCGGCCCGGGGCAGAACCCGGCAAGCCCCCAGCCGATGCCGAACACGGCGCTCCCTGCGACGAGGCGCACGGTAATCGTCCGCACGGTCGGCCACTGGATCGGCAGGCCGAGCAACGACCGCGTCCGACGCTTCGCCCAAGCGAACGCGAACACGGCAACGCCGATCGCGCCGGCCATCACGAACGCGAGCGATGGATCCCAGCGGCCTGCCAGGTCGAGAAAGCCGAGCACTTTCTGCGGATTGGCCATCCCCGACACGATGAGCCCGGCGCCGAACAGCAGCCCCGCCAGAAACGCGAATCCTGCCTGCATGTCAGCCTCCGATCACGTGCCGTCGCACGAATACGGTCGCAAACCCCGCGACCATGAACACCGCCGTCGCGACGATCGATCGCGCCGCACCGCGCGACAGCCCGCAGACGCCGTGACCGCTCGTGCAACCGCCCGCATAGCGCGTACCGATCCCGACCAGCAGGCCGGCCGCCAGCAACTCGCCCCAGCCCGCATCGACCTGCGGCGCCGCGGCGACACCGGCGATACGCATCATCAGCGGCGCGGCGATCAGCCCGGCGACGAATGCGGCACGCCAGTCGCGCTCAGCTGCACCGGCCGTGAACAAGCCGCCGACGATGCCACTGATCCCGGCGATCCGCCCGTTGAACGCAACGAGCCACGCCGCCGCAAGCCCGATCAGCACACCACCTGCAAGCGACAGCCACGGCGTGAAATGAAGGAGATCAAGCTGCATGGCGCGCCCCCTTCGCGGCCGTGCCGCAGAACTGTTCGTACAGCACGCCCATCACCGCGATCACGGCCGGGCTGTCGAGCGAATAGTGGATGTTCTTGCCTTCGCGGCGCGTGCGGACCAATGCGTTGTCCCGCAACACGCCGAGCTGCTGCGACAGCGTCGGCTGGCGGATATCCAGCCGCGCCACGAGATCGCTCACGCAGCGTTCGCCCTGCGACAGCTCGCACAGCAGCAGCAACCGGTCAGGATTGGACAGCACCTTGAGCAACGCGCATGCCGATTCGGCGGCGGCGCGCATCTGGTCGGGCTGGGGCAGCCCGGTGGAAGGGTCGGCGTTCATGAGGGTGACGGAATACGATTAACGAATCTACATTATATACATTTATATAATGTAGATTCGTGCTTTCGTTCGGTACCGTCAGAGGACGGTGCCATCGGCAATGGCCGCCCCCCCGCCTCCACTATGCCTGCTCGCCGGCAATTGCCTCGGCTGCCGTCGCGCGCCTCGCGCCAGCCCGGACCGCGCCAAGCACTAGCATTGCGATCCCGGCGATCAGGCACGGCACCGCGACGATTGCGAACGCGGTCGGCAGCGGCAGCCCCATCGCGAGCATCGCGCCGCCCGCCATCGAGCCGACGACGGATCCGCCGCGGCCGATTCCGTTCGCCCAGCTCACGCCCGTGGTCCGGCATTCGATCGGATAGAACGCGGCCGACAGCGCATTCGCGCCGACCTGCGAGCCCGACACGCAGAAGCCGGCCGCGAACACGGCCAGTGCCGCGCCCGCCGGCGACGCGGCCAGCACCCCGATCGCCGCGACGAACACGCCCGCCGCCGCATAGCTGCACGCGAGCACGCGATGCGGATCGAAGCGGTCCATCAGCCAGCCGAGCACGATCGCGCCGAGCGTGCCGCCGACCTGGAACATCGCGGTCACGCGCGCGGCCGTCTGCAGCGTCGCGCCGGTCGTGCGCAACAACGTGGGCAGCCAGCTCGACAGCAGGTAGATGACGAGCAGGCTCATGAAGAACGTCAGCCACAGCAGCAGCGTGCCGCGCAGCAGGTCGGCGGCGAACAGGCGGCCGAGCGGCGACCCGGCCGGCTTGCCGCGCGGCACGATGAACGACGCGTGCACGAGTTGCGGGGCCGGTGCGATGCACGCGAGCATCGCCGCGATTCGCTCGCGCGACGCGCCGGTGTTGACGAGGTAGCGCACCGATTCCGGCAGTCGCCACGCGAGCACCGGCAGGAGCAGCAGCGGCGCGGCACCGCCGACGACGAGCACCGCGCGCCAGCCGTCTCGTTCGATCAGCGACGCGGCCGCGAGCCCGCCGAGCGCCGAGCCGATCGTGAAGCCGCAGAACATCGTCGTGACGAGCAGCGAGCGCCGCCGCGCGGGGCAATACTCGGACGTCAGCGTGATCGCGTTCGGCATCGCGCCGCCGAGCCCGAGGCCCGTCACGAAGCGCCACGCGATCAGTTCGTTCAAGCCGCCCGCACTTGCCGACGCCGCACTCGCGATGCCGAAGCACGCGACACAGGCGAGCAGCAGGCGCTTGCGGCCGAACCGGTCACCGAACGGCCCGAACACGAGCGCGCCGGCCATCAGCCCGGCGAGCCCCGCGCCGAATACGGGCGCGAGCTGCGCGGGCGACAGCCCCCATTCCGCGCGAATGACCGGAGCGATGAATCCGATCGATGCCGTGTCGAAACCGTCGATCGCGACGATCAGGAAGCACAGCACGACGATCGCGACCTGAAACGGCGCAACGCGATGCCGGTCGATCCATTCGCTGACGTCGATGGACAGCGTATCGGCCATGATGATGTCTCCTCCATGAAGGCGGTCGCGCGCGATGTCGTTGGAATGCGCGCCGCCGGATCCGGGCTGAAGCGCGTCAGGCGACGGTCTTCAGGCAATCCTCCGCACGCCAGCCGTGCAGCCAGTCGAGCGCGTCGTAGAACTGCGCCTGCGTGCGTCCGACCCACAGCGCGTTGCGCACCTGCCGCTCGACGCCCTTCGCGTGATAGATCCGTCCCATCTCGCGCGCCGAATACAGCACGCGCGCGGTGCGCGGAATCCGCACGTGTTCGTACAGCGCGAACGCGGCCTCGAAGTCGCCATCGGTCCGCGCGACGGCCGCGCCGAGCGTCACCGCATCCTCGAGCGCCTGGCACGCGCCCTGCGCAATGTATTGCGTCATCGGATGGGCGGCGTCGCCGAGCACCGTCGCGCGGCCCGCGCTCCAGCGTTCGACCGGGTCGCGATCGGCGGTCGCCCAGCGCTTCCACGACGTCGGCCGGTCGAGCATCTGCTTCGGCAGCGGATGGATGCCGTCGAAGTACGACAGCACTTCCTCCTTGCTGCCGTCGCGCACGCCCCAGGTTTCCTGCTCGCGGCTGTGGAACGTGACGACGAGGTTGTATTGCCGTCCGCCCCGCAGCGGATAGTGGACGAGATGGCAATGCGGGCCAGCCCACACGACCGGCGCATTGATCTGCAGATCCTTCGGCATGTTGTCGACGTCGACGACCGCGCGGTACACGACGTGCCCCGTCACGCGATGCGCGTCGCCGATCAGCGCCTGCCGGATCGCGGACTTCACGCCGTCGCAGCCGATCACCGCGTCGGCGCGATAACGCTCGCCATGCTGGTCGATCACGGTCACGCCGTTGCCATCCTGCTCGAACCCGCACACCTGCGTGCCGGTCCGGAATTCGATCAGCGGATGATCCTTGACCGCCTCGTAGATCGACAGGTGGATGTCCGCGCGATGGATCACCGCATACGGGTTGCCGAAGCGCGCGCGATACGCAGCGCCCGTATCGATGCACGCGACTTCCCGCGCATCGACCGCATCCATCAGTTGCAGCCGGTCGGTGAACACCGCGCGCCCGCGCGCGGCTTCGCCGACGCCCAGCGCGTCGAGCGCATTGAACGCGTTCGCGGCGAGCTGGATGCCCGCGCCGATCTCGCCGATTTGCGCGGCCTGTTCGAGCAGCTTCACGCGAATGCCCTGGCGCGCGAGCGCCAGCGCCGTCGCGAGCCCGCCGATGCCGCCGCCGATCACGAGTACGCGTCGGCCTGTCATGTTTGTCTCGCCCATGTCTGTCTCCTCCTTCGTGTTACGCGACGTAGTCCGGTTGCCGCTGTGGCTGCGCCGCTTCGAACGCCGGCTCGCGTCGCGCGTGTTCATGAACCGCGAGGCTGCGCGGATATGCGCTCAGGTCGCAATCCATCCGCAGCGCATTCGCGACCTGCGGCACGAGGCAGATGTCGGCGAGCGTCGGCGCCGCGCCGAAACACCACGGGCCCGTGCCCGCGCGTGCGAGCAGGCGCTCGGCGCCGGCCATGCCTTCCGCGATCCAGTGCCGGTACCACGCACGCTTCTGCTGCGGCGTGACCTGCAGTTCGCTGTCGAGGTAGCGCAGCACGCGCAGGTTGTTGACCGGATGGATGTCGCACGCGATCAGCGTCGCGAGTTCCAGCACGCGTGCGCGCTGCCGCGGTTCCAGCGGAATCAGCCGCGGCGCCGGATGAATCTGGTCGAGGTAATCGATGATCGCGAGCGACTGGCCGAGACGAAAATCGCCATCGACCAGCGCCGGCACCGACGCCGACGGATTCACCCGCGCGACGTAGCCAGCCTCGCGGTGCTCGTCCGTGCGGATGTTCACGGGCAGCGTGTCGTACGGCAGTCCTTTCAGCGCGAGCGCGATGCGTACCCGATAGGATGTCGAACTGTTGAAGAAGCTATGCAGTTGCACGATGTGACCTTTCGAGGAAATCGAAGAACGCGCTTCAGACCACGCGCACGGCCAATTCGCCGAGACGCTCGACGCCGACCTTCATCACGTCGCCCTTGACCACCGGGCCGACGCCTTCCGGCGTGCCGGTGAAGATCACGTCGCCCGGCTCGAGGCGGAAGAACTTCGACAGGTCGGCCACCGTTTCCGCGACCGACCAGATCAGGTGCGACACGTCGCTCTTCTGCTTCGTCGCGCCGTTGACCGTCAGCCACAGGCCGGCCTGCTCGAAATGACCGACCTCGCTCGCCGGATGCACGGGGCCGATCGGCGCGGAACGGTCGAACGCCTTGCCGATTTCCCACGGACGGCCCATCTCGCGCATCTTCATCTGCAGGTCGCGGCGCGTCATGTCGAGGCCGACGGCATAACCCCAAACGTGCTCGAGCGCGCGCTCGAGCGGAATGTCGGAACCGCCCTTGCCGATCACCGCGACGAGTTCGGCTTCGTAGTGGTAGTTCTGCGTTTGCGACGGATACGCCAAATCGAGCGTTTCGTCGTAGGCAACCGGCACGATCGAATCGGCCGGCTTGCAAAAGAAGAACGGCGGTTCGCGATCGGGATCGAAGCCCATTTCGCGCGCATGGGCCGCGTAGTTGCGGCCGACGCAGTACACGCGGCGTACCGCGAAGCGGGCGTCGCTGCCGGCGACGGGAAGCGCCACCGGCGCTTCGGGCGGGAAAACATAAGTCATGAACGGCTCCAGCGTAGGCATGAAGGAAGGACCGCGCGCCGCCTTCGCGGCGCACCGGACGAATCGGGGATATCGGGAGAATCGGGCCAATCGGGCCAATCGGCGGCGTCAGTCGCGCGCTTCGCGCAACAGGTTCAGCGCGGACAGCACCGGCCGGTCGGAATAGCTGAACAGCACGCTGTCGGACGAGGCCGCCAGCCGCAACCGCGCCCATGACGGCGCGACGAAGATGTCGTGCGGCTCGAATGCGAACGCGTCGCCGCCGATGTACGCGGTGCCGCTACCTTCGACGACGCAGTAGATCGTCGCGTCGGTGCTGCGATACGTGCGGCCGTCGAAACCGGCCGGCAGGAACTGCATGAAGGTCGCGATCGTCGGCATCGGCCAGCCGCCCGTCGCGGGATTGACGTAGCGCAGCTTCACGCCGTCCCACGCGTCGAGTTCGCCGTTGCGGTACACCGCGTCAAGGGCCTCGCGGGTGCGTGCATACGGATAGCTGAACACCGGCGACGTCGGATCGCTCGCGCGATGGCGCACCGGCACCATGTTGTGGCCGAAGCGCGCGAAGCTGTCGCCTTCCGCGCGGCTGACGGGCTGCTCGGCTTCCGGGTAGTTCTCCGCGAAGCCTGCGTCGAGGTTCCCGACCAGCGGGATGTCGAGCCCGTCGAGCCACACGACCGGCTCGCCGCCGTCTTCCGCCGACGGGTTGCCGTGGTCGTGCCACGCCCACGACGGCGTGATGATGAAGTCGCCCGGATGCATCGTCGTGCGCTCGCCGTTCACCGCGGTCCACGCGCCCTTGCCCTCGATGATGAAGCGCAGCGCCGACTGCGTATGCCGGTGGCTCGGCGCGATCTCGCCCGGCAGGATCAGTTGCAGGCCCGCGTACAGGCTCGGCGTCATGCTCGACTTGCCGGGCAGCCCCGGGTTCTCCAGCACCAGCACGCGGCGCACGGCTTCTTCCGCGCTGATCACGCCGCCGGCCTGCATCACCAGGTCGCGCACCTGCGCGTACTTCCAGATCGCGGCCTGCGCGGCCGGCTGCGGCGCTTTCGGCACAAGGTTGTGCAGCGACTCCCACAACGGCGCGAGGCGCTGTTCGGCGATCAGTGCGTAATAGTCGGCGCGCGACGTATCCGGGTGTCGGCTGGTCATGATGTCTCCTTGGTGCAGCCGATCGCGGTCGGCGCTGTGTCGGGTCGGGGACCGCGTGCTTCGGTCCGTCAGCGCATTTATATTCGACGCAGACATACCCGGTAAAATGGCGAAATCATCTAATCCATATTATTTTTGATATACCTTCCGACACGGAGCACGCGATGGACTGGACCTACCGGCTGCGATTGCGGCACCTCCAGGTGCTGCTGAGCCTGGCCAGCACGGGCAACCTGAGCCAGTCGGCGGCGGCGCTCGCGACCACCCAGCCCGCGCTGTCGAAATGGCTGAAGGAACTGGAAGAAGACGTCGGGCTGCCGCTGTTCGAACGGCACGCGCGCGGCCTGCGGCCGACGGCCTACGGCGATGCGCTGATCGAGCACGCGCGCCGCGTGGAGGCGCAGCTCGACGTCGCGCGTGACGACATGGCCGCGTTGCGTGAAGGCGGCAGCGGCCTGGTCACGATCGGCACGTCAGGTGTCGCGGCGGCCGATACCGTGCCGCTCGCGGTATCGCAGTTGCTGAAGCGGATGCCGCGCGCGCAGGTGCGGCTCGCGGAGAGCACGATGAACCAGCTGATGCCGCAACTCGCGCGCGGCGAACTCGACATCGTCGTCGGCCGCTCGGGCTCCGCGTCCGTCGATCCGCATCTGCACGCCGAAGCGCTGTACGTCGATCCGGTGGTGTTCGTCGCGCGGCCCGATCATCCGCTCGTCGGCGCGGCCGCTGTCGGCTGGGACGAGGTGCTGGCCCACTCGTGGATCGTCTGGCCGTCCGGCACACCGGTGCACAACGCGCTGCAGGTCGCGCTGACGGCCGCCGGCCGCGTGCAGCCGCCGCATTGCGTCGAATCGAATTCGTCGATCCTGAACCTCACGCTGCTGAACAACACCGACCTGCTGGGCGTCGCGTCGCATCGTGCCGCGCGGCGCTTCGAGCAACTGAACGCGATCCGCATCCTGCCGATGCGGCTCGAGGGACAGGGCGCGGTGTCGATGTACTGGCATCCGGACAGCGCGAATCGCGCGGCCGTGGCCGCCGCGATCGAGTGCCTGCGTGCCTGTGCGGCGCCGCAGGTGGGCGGATGGGAGAAAGTGAAGGTGGAATGAGCGGCGCGGCGGCCCGGCATGAACCGGGCCGTTTCACCGTGGCGCGTCAGGGGCCGTCGCAGGACACCGTGTCGTCCAGCATCAGCGTGCCGACCCGCGCGGGCACGAGCGGCGTGCGCGGGACCGGTGGCGTCCAGCCGAACAACGCCTGCGCGGCCGCACCGCACACGCGGCCCTGGCATGCGCCCATTCCGCAGCGCGTCTGCAGCTTCGCGGCCGTCCAGCCCGGCGCCGGCGCGACCGCGTCGAAACGCACGTCCTCGCATCGGCACAGCAGCGTATCGGGTTGCGCGAGCCGGCGGATCGGCTCGCGGATCGCGAAGCGTTCGCGCACCGCGTCCGCGAATGCCTGCCAGCGCGCGCGCTGCGCAATCAGCGCGGCCAGCGGTGCCGTCTGCCCGGTGGCCGCGCAGCCGGCGATCTCGCCTTCGACCATCGCCAGTTCGCTGCCGCCGACACCCGTGCACTCGCCTGCGGCGAAACAGCCGTCGCGGCTCGTGCGCTGGTGCGCGTCGACCACGACCGCGCCCTTCTCGATCCGGCAGCCGAGGTGGCTCGGCAGCACGGTGTTCGGCACGAGGCCAAAACCGCACGCGAGCCGGTCGCAGTCGACCTCGAATTCACGCTCGCCCTGCCGGATCCGCACGCGTTCGAGCCGCTTGTCGCCGAACGCTTCGACGACGTGTGCGCCGGGCCGATAGGCGGCCGTGACGAGCTTCGCGGCCTGCGCGAGTTTCGACGGCCAGCGCCACAACCCCGCGCCGAAACCGGCAACAGCGCTCCACGCAGCCTGTTCGAGCACGTGCGACACCTGCGCGCCGGCCTGACGGGCCGTCGCCGCGCTCGCGAGCAGCAGCGGGCCGCTGCCGGCGATCACGGTGCGCTGCCCGCGCACGTCGAGACCGTACTTGATCAGCGCCTGCAGGCCGCCCGCGCCGGTCACGCCCGGCAGCGTCCAGCCGGGGAACGGCAGCAGCAGCTCGCGCGCGCCGCAGCACACGATCAGGGTGCGGAATTCGAGCAGGAACCCGCGCTCGTCGTCCTCCAGCAGCAGCGTGCCCGGCTGCGTCTCGGCGACGATGCGCGTGCCCGCCAGATGCGTGACGTTCGGCTGACGCAGCACGGCAAGGCGTTCCGCCGCGGCCGGCACCGGCGTGGCGGCTGCCGCCTGGCGCCAGATCTGCCCGCCTGCGCGCGGGTTGTCGTCGACGATCGCGATCGTCGCGCCGCTTCGTGCGGCGGCCCGCGCGGCCGACAATCCGGCCGGGCCCGCGCCGACGATGGCGATGTCGACGCTGAGTCGTTCCTGTTTCATCGCGTGCGCTCCACCCGCATCCCGTCGCGGCACAGCGTCTGGCAAGCCAGACGACGACGGCCGTCGATCGTCATCCTGCACTCCTGGCAGATGCCCATACCGCAAAACGGCGCGCGCGCCGCACCCGTGCACGACACGCGCGTCGTGTCGTCGCCGCTCGCCGCGACGGCGGCCGCGACGGTCGCGCCGTCGGCCACCGTCAGCGCGCGGCCGTCCAGATGAATGATCATGAAGAAAGCGCTCCGGCTACGGGGGACGTCGTCAGGAAACGTCCCGGCAAATACGGTTCGATGTCGATGGGCAGCCGTTCGCCGGTCATCAGCGCGGCGACGAGCCGCGCACTGCCCGGCGCGGTCGTCACGCCGAGCCCTTCGTGCCCGACCGCGAGCCATACGCCCGGCCGCGCCGGATGCTCGCCGAGCAGCGGCAGACCGTCGGGGCTCGCCGAACGGAAGCCCGTCCATGCGCGAATTCCGTTGAGGTCGGCCAGATCCGGCAGGTACCCGGCCGCGCGGCGCAGCATGCGCGCGAGGACCGGCGGCTCGACGCGCGTGTCCTCGGTGTCGAACTGGCGCGACGAGCCGATCAGCAGTTGGCCGGTGGGCCGCGGCTGGACGTTGAATGCGACCGACGTGCCGTCGCTCGCGTGCGCGCTCGCCGCATAGCCGAGCTCGACGAGCTGGTGCGACACCTGGCCCGGGTAGCGATCGGTGATGAGCAGATGACCCTTCTTCGGGCGCAGCGGCAATTCGGGCAGCAGCGTGCGCGCGGCGACGCCGTTCGCGACGACGACGCGCTCCGCTCGCAGCGTGTCGCCGCTCGCGAGCGTCACGCTCGGGCCGTCGACCGCCACCGCGCAATCGCGCCGCAACGTGATGCCCGGCGCGCGCTGCAACAGCCAGCTCGCGGCGACGGGCGCATAGAGAATCGCGTCGCCAGGGATCTTCAGCGCGCCGCCGAGGCCCGCGCGCAGCATCGGCTCCAGCCCCGCGAGCGTCGCCGCGTCGATCAGCTCGCCCGCCACGCCATGCGCGGCGAGCGTCGCCTGCTTGGTGCGCGCGAGGTCCATCTCGTGCGCATCGGCCGCGAGCCACAGCGTGCCGCAGTTGCGGTAAGCGCAGCCTTCGGGCATCTCGCCGGCAAGCGCGCGCCACAATTCGATCGAGTAATGGCTCAGCGCGAGCTCCGCCGCGTTGTCGTCCATCGCGACGAGGTGCCCCATGCCGGCGCCGGTCGCACCGCCGCTCGCGTCGTCGACGACAAGCACGCGTAGCCCGCGCTGCGCGAGCTCATGCGCACACGCCGCGCCGACGATGCCGGCGCCGATCACGACGACGTCGGTCCGGGTCTCGCTCACGACACGATGCCCCAGCCGAACGGATCGTCTTCCTCGATCAGCAGCGTCGCTTCCGCGCTCAGGTGCGCGCTGCCGCGAATCGTCGGCACGATGCCGCCGTCGGCCTGCGCGTAGCTCGCCTGGAACACGCTGCCGATCACGCTCGCCTGCCGCCACACGACGCCCGGTTCGAGCTTGCCGTCGGCCGCGAGGCACGCGAGCTTCGCGCTCGTGCCGGTGCCGCACGGGGAACGGTCGTACGCATGGCCCGGGCACAGCACGAAGCTGCGGCTGTCGTGCTCGGGATCGTCCGCGAACAGTTCGATATGGTCGATCTCGCCGCCGTTCGCGCCGGTGATGCCCGCGCGTTCGAGCCCTGCACGCACCGCGGACGAATAGGCGGTCAGCGCCGCCACGTTGTCGCCGGCCACGCGCTGGCCGTGATCGCTGATCAGGAAGAACCAGTTGCCGCCCCACGCAATGTCGCCCTTCACGGGACCGTATCCGGGCACATCGACGTCGACGGCCTTCGCATGGCGGTACGCGAGCACGTTGCGCACGCTGACCGACAGGTCATCGTGCAGCGTCGCCTCGACGGTGCCGACCGGCGTTTCAATCTGGTGCACGCCCGGCTCGATGCGGCCCATGTGATGCAGCGTGCGCACGACGCCGATCGTGCCGTGCCCGCACATTCCGAGATAACCGCTGTTGTTGAAGAAGATCACGCCGGCCGCGGCCTCCGGCGACACGGGTTCGCACAGCAGCGCGCCGACCAGCACATCGCTGCCGCGCGGCTCGAGAATGCATGCGGTGCGATAGCGATCGTGCTCGCGGGCGAGCACGTCGCGGCGCTCGGCCATCGTGCCGTTGCCGAGCGAGGGGAAGCCGGACACGACGAGCCGCGTGGGTTCGCCGCCCGTGTGCGAATCGATGATCTGGATGCGCTTCATCATGAGCCGTCCGAAGTGGGGAAAGGAGCATAGCTTCCTCCGTCACGCGTCCATTCGCTTGTGGCTTTTCGATGAGGACGGCGACGAAATCGGCATAGTCCGGAACGCGTTTCGCGACCCTTGCGGCCACTGTGCCGATTTCGTCATTTTGCTCCGCGATACGGCTCAAGCGTGATGGGTGTTTGCACGGCGATACTGGTTGCACGTCGACGCGCCTGTCGTCGGCCGATACGAAGCAGGAGATTGCAGTGAGCCGAAACGCCATCCAGCTGACCGGAGTTTTCCCCGCCCTCAGCAACCGGTTCGTACCGGGCGCTTCCATCGCTTTCGACGCCGCGCACCGCGCCGAACGGAACCGCGCGAACCGCTGACCGATTTCCCCCCGGCGGTGCAACGGCCTCCCCCTGTTGCATCGCCATTTCCGTGTCCGGCATGGCCGGCACGGGCCCGTTCGCCGCGGCGCCAGCCTGCGCCGCACTTGAACAGGCCCCGGCCCGCCCCGGCGGCCGTTCGAACCGGTCTCACGCCGGCCGGCAGGTGTTGCGCCACGGCTCGTCGGAGCGCGGCGCAAGCCACGCCTGCCCCGATATTTCCCAGGAGACAAACCTATGCCAGGTCAAGGCAACACACACCCGTCCGTCCCGCTTTCCCGCTCCGTGCCCGCCGACGGCGGTCACGGCAAGTTCAAGAAGCAGCTGTCGCTGACCGACCTGACGTTCATCGGCCTCGGTGCAATCTTCGGTTCGGGGTGGCTGTTCGCCGCGAGTCACGTGTCGACGATCGCCGGCCCGGCCGGCATCTTCTCGTGGCTGCTCGGCGGCTTCGCGGTGCTGCTGCTCGGCATCGTCTACTGCGAGCTCGGCGCCGCGCTGCCGCGTGCGGGCGGCGTGGTTCGCTACCCGGTGTTCTCGCACGGCCCGCTGCTCGGCTACCTGATGGGCTTCATCACGCTGATCGCGTTCTCGAGCCTGATCGCGATCGAAGTGGTCGCCGCGCGCCAGTATGCTGCAGCGTGGTTCCCGGGCCTCACCAAGGCGGGATCGAGCGACCCGACGACGATCGGCTGGCTCGTGCAGGCCGCGCTCCTGTGCTTCTTCTTTTATCTGAACTATTCGAGCGTGAAGACGTTCGCGAAGGCGAACAACATCATCAGCATTTTCAAGTTCATCGTGCCGCTGTCGGTGATCGCGGTGCTGTTCACGTTCTTCAAGCCCGCCAACCTCACCGCGCACGGTTTCGCGCCGTTCGGCATGCCGGGCATCGAGATGGCCGTGTCGGCCGGCGGCATCATCTTCGCGTATCTCGGCCTCACGCCGATCGTGTCGGTCGCGAGCGAAGTGCGGAATCCGCAGCGCACGATCCCGATCGCGCTGATCCTCTCGATCCTCCTGTCCACGCTGATCTACGTGCTGCTGCAGCTCGCGTTCATCGGCAGCATCCCGACCGACATGCTGGCCGCCGGCTGGCACGACGTGAGCAAGGCCTTCTCGCTGCCGTACCGCGACATCGCGCTCGCGCTCGGCGTGGGCTGGCTCGCGGTGATGGTGGTCGCCGACGCGATGATCTCGCCGAGCGGCTGCGGCAACATCTACATGAACGCGACGCCGCGCGTCGTCTATGGCTGGGCGAAGACGGGCACGTTCTTCAAGGTGTTCACGCGCGTCGACGAAGCATCGGGCATCCCGCGTGCGGGCCTGTGGCTCACGTTCGGCCTCGCGATCTTCTGGACCATGCCGTTCCCGTCGTGGGAAGCGCTGATCAACATCGTGTCCGCCGCGCTGGTGCTGAGCTATGCGGTCGCGCCCGTGTCGGTCGCCGCGCTGCGCCGCACCGCGCCCGGCCTGCCGCGGCCGTTCCGCGCGGTGGCGTTCGGCATCACCGGCCCCGCGTCGTTCGTGATCGCCGCGTTGATCGTCTACTGGTCGGGCTGGGGCACGGTGTCCTGGCTGCTCGGCCTGCAGATCGTCATGTTCGTCATCTATCTCGCGTGCCGCCGCTGGGTGCCGACCGCGCACCTGAGCCTCGCCGAGCAGGTGCGTTCGTCCGCGTGGCTGATCGCGTTCTATGCGGCCATGATCGTGCTGTCGTACTTCGGCGGCTTCGGCGGCACGGGCCAGCTCGCGCATCCGTACGACACGGTCGTCGTCGCGGCCGTCGCGCTTGTCATCTATTACTGGGGCGCCAACACCGGCATCCGTTCCGACAAGCTGCAGCTCGACGACGACGAAGACTGACACACCCGCGTTCCCCATTTCACTCCGGCCGGGTGCACCACGCCCGGCCCCGCATTTTCCGAGGAAAACCCATGCAACTCACAGGTCAGCTCCTGATCGGCCAGTCGGCCATCGCCGGACAGAACGGCACCCTTCACGCGATCGCCGCCGCAACCGGCGAACCGCTCGAACCCGCGTTCGGCGGCGCGAGCCTGCACGACCTGGAGACGGCCTGCGCGCTCGCCGACGAAGCCTTCGACACGTATCGCGAGACGCGCCCCGAGCAGCGCGCCGCGTTTCTCGATGCGATCGGCCGCAACATCATGGCGCTCGGGGACGACCTGATCGAGCGCTGCGTCACCGAAACGGGCCTGCCGCGCGCACGCATCGAAGGCGAACGCGGGCGCACGGTCGGCCAGCTCGCGCTGTTCGCGTCGCTCGTGCGCGACGGCGGTTACGTCGACGCGCGCATCGATCCGGCTCGCCCGGACCGCAAGCCGCTGCCGCGCGTCGACCTGCGCCTGCGCAACGTCGCGATCGGGCCGGTTGCCGTATTCGGCGCGTCGAACTTCCCGCTCGCGTTCTCGGTCGCGGGCGGCGATACCGCGTCGGCACTCGCCGCCGGCTGCCCGGTGATCGTCAAGGCGCACTCCGCGCATCCGGGCACGTCCGAGCTTGTCGGCCGCGCGATCCAGCAGGCCGTGCGCGAATGCGGGCTGCCGGCCGGCGTGTTCTCGCTGCTGTTCGACGCGTCGCGCGAAATCGGCCAGGCGCTCGTCGCCGATCCGCGCATCAAGGCCGTCGGTTTCACCGGCTCGCGCCGCGGCGGCGTCGCGCTGATGAACATCGCGGCCGCGCGCCACGAGCCGATTCCGGTCTATGCGGAAATGAGCTCGATCAACCCGGTGCTGCTGTTCCCGGCCGCGCTCGACGCGCGCCACGACGCAATCGCGCCGCAGTTCGTCGCATCGCTCACCCTCGGCGCCGGCCAGTTCTGCACCAACCCGGGCCTCGTGCTCGCGGTCGACGGCCCCGCGCTGCGCGCGTTCGAAGCCGCGGCGGCCACCGCCCTGCAGGCGAGCGCCGCGCAGACGATGCTGACGCCGCACATCCACGCGAGCTATGCGCAAGGCGTGGCCGCGCTGAGCAAGCACGACGCGGTCAAACTGCTGGCGCAAGGCATGGAAGGCAGCCGCTACCAGGCGCGCGCGGCGCTGTTCGCGACCTCGGCGGACGCATTCATCGCCCACCCCGAACTGCGCGACGAAGTGTTCGGCCCCGCGTCGCTCATCGTGCGCTGCCCCGATGCCGACACGCTGCACCGCGTGCTGAAATCGCTCGAAGGCCAGTTGACGATCGCCGCGCATCTCGCCGACGGCGACGCCGCGCTGTTCACCGCGCTGCGCCCGACGCTCGAGCGCAAGGCCGGCCGCATTCTCGTCAACGGCTTCGGCACGGGCGTCGAGGTCGGTCATGCGATGGTGCACGGCGGCCCGTTCCCGGCCACGTCCGACACGCGCACGACGTCGGTCGGCGCACGCGCAATCGAGCGTTTCCTGCGCCCCGTGTCGTACCAGGACGTACCGGACGCGCTGCTGCCCGACGCCATCCGCAACGGCAACCCGCTGAACGTGCCGCAACGCATCGACGGCGTGCCCGCACCGCGGGAAGCGCGCGATGTCTGAGCCGCTCGCCGAAGTCGTCCTGTCGCTCGATGAGGTCCATGCGCTCGCGCTGCGGGTGCTGACGCACCACGGGATGTCCGATGCGCACGCGCGGGCGATCGCGGGTGTGATCACGCAGGGCCAGCGCGACGAGTGCCACTCGCACGGCGTGTACCGGCTGCTCGTGTGCGTGCGCTCGCTGAAGAAGGGCAAGGTCGACCCGCAAGCCGTGCCGACGTTGCGCCGGCTATCGTCGTCGATCGTCGCGGTCGACGCCCATCGCGGCTTCTCGCTGCTGAGCTTCGAAACCGGCCTGCCGGTGCTCGTCGAGATGGCGAAGCAGCACGGGATCGCCGCGATGGCGATCAACCACTGCTACCACTTCTCGGCGCTGTGGCCCGAGGTCGAGGCGATCGCCGCCGAGGGGCTGGTCGGCATCGCGATGAACCCGAGCCACAGCTGGGTCGCGCCCGAAGGCGGCCGCGAGCCGGTGTTCGGCACGAACCCGATCGCGTTCGCATGGCCGCGCCCGGACGGCGTGCCGTTCGTATTCGATTTCGCGACGAGCGCGATCGCGCGCGGCGACATCGAGCTGCATGCAAAACAGGGCAAGGCGATCCCGCCGCACTGGGCGATCGGCCCCGACGGCCAGCCGACCACCGATCCGAAGGCCGCGCTGCAGGGCGCGATGCGCACGTTCGGCGGGCACAAGGGCTCGGCGCTCGCGGCGATGGTCGAGCTGCTCGGCGGCGCGCTGATCGGCGACATGACGAGCCAGGAGTCGATGGACTTCGACGAAGGCGTCGGCGCGACACCGTGCCACGGCGAGCTCGTGATCGCGTTCGACCCGAAGGTGTTCCTCGGCGACGACCTCGACGCGGGCCTCGCGCGCGGTGAGCGGATGTTCGCGTCGATCACCGGGCAAGGCGCGCGGCTGCCGTCGCAACGGCGCTTCGACGCCCGCGCGCGCAGCATCGCGCACGGCGTGCGGATTCCGAAAGCCTTGTACGACGAAATCCTGACGCTGCTCGACTGACGCACGATCGCGAGGCGCGGCGTCATCGCCGGCAGGACGGGCGATGAAGCCGTCGTCCGGTTCGACCGGCGTGTCCCGCGCCCGCATCCTGGCGCCCCACCCGGCGCCCGCACGCCCGCGCCTGCGGGCGCCGCACGCCCGGCGGCTGTGGGATAATCGTCGGGTTTGCCCAGGGCGCAGCTCAAGAGGTTGTTCGCACGGGCGCGCGAGAGGCCTCTATTCCCGTGCCTCCACCCTTTTCCGCGATATTTCTTCAGCCATCATCATGCCCACATACCGTTCCAAAACCTCCACCGCCGGCCGCAACATGGCAGGTGCGCGCTCGCTGTGGCGCGCCACCGGCATGAAAGACGACGATTTCTCGAAACCGATCATCGCGGTCGTCAACTCGTTCACGCAGTTCGTGCCCGGGCACGTGCACCTGAAGGATCTCGGCCAGCTCGTCGCGCGCGAGATCGAGGCCGCCGGCGGCGTCGCGAAGGAATTCAACACGATCGCGGTCGACGACGGCATCGCGATGGGCCATGACGGCATGCTCTATTCGCTGCCGAGCCGCGACATCATCGCCGACTCGGTCGAGTACATGGTGAACGCGCACTGCGCGGACGCGATGGTGTGCATCTCGAACTGCGACAAGATCACGCCGGGGATGCTGATGGCCGCGATGCGCCTCAACATCCCGGTGATCTTCGTGTCGGGCGGCCCGATGGAAGCCGGCAAGACGCGCCTCGCGAACCCGATCACCAAGACCGTCGAACTGAAGAAGCTCGACCTCGTCGACGCGATGGTGATCGCGGCCGACCAGTCGTATTCGGATGCCGACGTCGCCGAAGTCGAGCGCTCGGCCTGCCCGACCTGCGGCTCGTGCTCGGGCATGTTCACCGCGAACTCGATGAACTGCCTGACCGAAGCGCTCGGCCTGTCGCTGCCCGGCAACGGCACGGTCGTCGCGACGCACGCGGATCGCGAGCAGCTGTTCAAGCGCGCCGGCCGCCGCATCGTCGAGCTGACCCGCCAGCACTACGAGCAGGACGACATGCGCGTGCTGCCGCGCTCGGTCGGCTTCAAGGCGTTCGAGAACGCGATGACGCTCGACATCGCGATGGGTGGTTCGACCAACACGATCCTGCACCTGCTGGCGATCGCGCGGGAAGCCGGCATCGACTTCACGATGAAGGACATCGATCGCCTGTCGCGCATCGTGCCGCAGCTGTGCAAGGTCGCGCCGAACACGAACAAGTACCACATCGAAGACGTGCACCGTGCGGGCGGCATCATGGCGATCCTCGGCGAGCTCGAGCGCGCCGGCAAGCTGCACACCGACGTGCCGACCGTGCACGCGCCGACGCTGAAGGATGCGCTCGACCAGTGGGACATCGTCCGCACGGAAGACGAAGCGGTCCGCACGTTCTACCTGGCCGGCCCGGCCGGGATCCCGACGCAGGTCGCGTTCAGCCAGAACACGCGCTGGCCGAGCCTCGACCTCGACCGCGCCGAAGGCTGCATCCGCTCGTACGAGCATGCGTTCTCGAAGGAAGGCGGCCTGGCCGTGCTGACCGGCAACATCGCGCTCGACGGCTGCGTGGTGAAGACGGCCGGCGTCGACGAAAGCATCCTCGTGTTCGAGGGCTCGGCTCACGTGACCGAATCGCAGGACGAAGCGGTCGAGAACATCCTGAACGACAAGGTCAAGGCCGGCGACGTGGTGATCGTGCGCTACGAAGGCCCGAAGGGCGGCCCCGGCATGCAGGAAATGCTGTACCCGACGAGCTACATCAAGTCGAAGGGCCTCGGCAAGGCATGCGCGCTGCTGACGGACGGCCGGTTCTCGGGCGGCACGTCTGGCCTGTCGATCGGTCACTGCTCGCCGGAAGCGGCAGCGGGCGGCGCGATCGGCCTCGTACGCGACGGCGACAGGATCCGCATCGACATCCCGAACCGCACGATCGACGTGCTGGTGTCGGATGAGGAACTCGCGCGTCGCCGCGAAGAGCAGAACGCGAAGGGCTGGAAGCCGGCGCAACCGCGCCCGCGCAAGGTGTCCGCTGCGCTGAAGGCCTATGCGAAGCTGGTGATGTCGGCCGACAAGGGCGCCGTGCGCGACCTGTCGCTGCTCGACGACTGACACCGGGCGACGGGCCGCGCGAACGGCCCGCCTGCGTGAACCAGAAGCCGCTCTCCGGAGCGGCTTTTTTTCGTCCGGCGCCGGCCCGAAGCAGCGGCACTCGTGCCGCCAATCGATCAATGACGAAACTCGTCGGTGCCGCCCCATCCGGCTCCACCGCCGCCGCCGCCGCCGCGGTTACCGCCGCCGCCGTGATTCCCACCGCTGTTTCCACCGCCTTGCGGCCGTGCGCCGTAACCACCACCGCCGCGCTGCTGGTACGTCGGCGGCGCCATCATCCGCGCCGCGCCCCCGCTGGGGGCGGGCGGCTGCGCCGGCGGCGGCGCGGGCTGACGAGCGCCGGGCATCGGCGCAGGCGCGGGCGCGGCCTGCGGCGCCGGCGCGCGGTTCGGGCCGTTCCAGCCGCCACGCGTGGCCGACGGCCGCGCATCATGCCGCTCCGGTGGCGCACCGCCCGGCGCGCGCTGGATCGGCCCGCCCTGCTGCGGGTGCCCGTAGGCGGGCGGCATCCCGCCGGGGCCGATGCGCGGCTCGGCACGACGCTCCCAGCGGTCGCGATCGTGAAACCACGGCCGATGGCGGTAATAGCGATCCCAGTACGCGCCGATCGCAAACCCGGTCACCGGCACGCCGATGATCGCGCCATATTCGAGCAACGGCACGTAATTGCCCTGGTACGGATAGTCGAGCTGCTCCGCGTCGATCCAGCCGCGCACGCCAGGCAGCGCGACGTCGCACCACGAGTAGTCGCTCAGGCAACCGAACACGTCCAGCGCGGTGCCGGGCGGAATCTGTGCGACGACCGGATAATCGGGTGCCGGCCCCGCATAGATTTCGGCCGGCGAGTTCGTGTAGGCGCTGCTTTGCGCGTCGGCGACGCCCGGCACCGCGGCGATGCCGAACAGGACGACGCAGAGACTGCGGATGATCGTGTTGCTCATGATGCTCTCCCGCGCGGTGCCACCGCGCGTCATTCAGTGTCGATGGCCCCCGCCCCAATGGCCGCCTCCCCAGTGGCCGCCGCCCCACGGACGGTGCCAGTACCCGCCCCGGTAGCCGCCGCCCCAATGCCCCCAGAAACCGAGGCCAATCGAGACGGGCGGCCCATACCAGCCCGGGTAGTACGTGGGATAGTAGGCCGGGTAAGGCACGTAGGCCGGCGCGAGATACACCGGGGCCGGTACGTAGGTGTTATCGTCTGCCGGGGGCGGCACCGCGGGCGTCGGAGGCGCAACCGGTCCGGCGGCTGCCGGCGCCACCGGGATCTCGCGCTGCGACACCGTGGCAGGCACGGGTGCGTAATGCGGCGCATAGCCGTATGGGCCGGTGTAATAACAGCCGCTCAGCGCGAGCATGGCCAGCGCCATGACGGCAGGCCGCGCAGCGGGAATCGGGTTCATTCGAGGCTCCGCAGGGAATGGCGCGTCGCCGCGTGGCGCGCGCCTGACTCTAGCTTACGTCCCCTGCATATTTCTGCGGGTTTGATCCGTTACTTTTTGTTTCGCGGCAACGAAGAACGGGGCGCGACCGAGCGGGCATGCCGCATGCTCGCGCGTCAGCCGCACCGGCGTTGAAGTTGGCGCAAATGCCCTCAAGTTGGATATCGAGTCAGGCTGGCCGGCGCGGACGGGCGTTCGCGGCCCCCGGGAGCCTGAAACCCGCGGACTTCGGCCCGCCCTGACAGGAACGCGGCTCGCGCCGCCATCGACATGACTACGCCACGCCCCACGCTTCGGGCGGACACGCCCCTCGATCCGATCATCCAGTTGCTGGCGCTTGCCGGCGAACAGGGTTATCTGACGCACGCCGACCTCGTCGACGCGCTGCCGCCGGAAAGCGACAGCCCCGACGCGCTCGACGTCGTGCGCGCCGCGCTTGCGGACATCGGCATCGCCGTGCTCGACGAACCCGCCGCGCCGGCGCCGTTCGCGGGCGCGGCACCGGTCGACGTCGATCGCGACGCCCTCGACGAGGGCCGCGCGCTGCTCGGCGATCTCGCCCGCGGCACCGGTGCATCGACCGATCCACTCGCGCTCTACATGCGGCGCATCCATGCGGTGCCGCTGCTCAAGCGCGAGGAGGAAATCGTGCTTGCCCGCGAGATCGAAACGGGCCGCCATCAGATCCTGCACGCGCTCGCCGGCTATCCGGCGGCCGTCGAGGCGCTGCTGGCGCGCCATGCCGCAACGCGTTCAACCGGCGCGGCCGCCAACGAAGGCGATGACGTCGACGACGGCGGAGGCGACACGCCGGCACCTGCGCGCTACGACACGCTGTATGACGCGATTGCGGCCGTGCGCGACGCATTGCACGCGCAGGGCTGCCGTTCGGCCGAGTATCGCGACGCGCGTAACCGTCTGGCCGCGCTGCTCGGTTCGCTCGCATGGGTTGCACCGGCCGTCGACGAAGCGAGCCGCGTCTTGCGCGCACTCGCCGCCGCACCGGTCGCAGCCGGGACGGACGCCCCCGCGTGCGCCGACGCCGCGTGCTTCGACCCGGTCGCGCGGCGCGCGCTCGGCGCCGCACTGAGCGACGGCCAGCAAAAAGTGCGTGACGGTACGCGCGCGATGCTCGAGGCGAACCTGCGCCTCGTGCTGTCGATCGCGCGCAAGTACATGAACCGCGGTGTCGACCTGCCCGATCTCGTGCAGGACGGCTGCCTCGGCCTGATGCGCGCGATCGAGAAATTCGAATACCGGCGCGGCTTCAAGTTCTCGACATACGCGACCTGGTGGATCCGGCAGGCGGTCGCGCGCGCGGTGGCCGACCGCTCGCGCACGATCCGCGTGCCCGTGCACGTCGGCGACCAGTACCAGCGCGTGCAACGCCATGCGCTGCGCGTGCGCCAGCGCACGGGCCGCCGCGCGACGCCGGCCGAACTCGCCGCCGAGACCGGGCTCGCCGAGGACAAGTTGCGCGCGGTGCTCGCGCTGCCGGCCGAGCCGCTGTCGCTCGACACGCCGCTGCCCGACGCGGATACCGGACTGGTCGACCTCCTCGAGGACCAGGCATCGGCGAGCCCGTTCGAGCGTCTGGCGGACACGCGCATGCGCGAATGCGTGACGTCGCTGCTGCGCTCGGTCACGCCGGCCGAGGCTGACGTGCTGCGCCGGCGGTTCGGCCTCGGCGGTGCCGAACCCGACACCTACGACGCGATCGCGCAGGACGCGGGGATGTCGCGCGAACGCGTGCGGCAGATCGAGAAGCGCGCGCTCGCCACGCTGCGCATGGCCGCGGAGGCCGAGGGCGCGCAGTCGTTCCTCGACGCGTAACGGGTCGCGCGTTCGTGCCGCACGCCGGCACGAACGTGCGCGGACCGGTCCCGCCCGTGCAACGTTTGCCATTGATGCGCATCAAATTTTGCTCGTCGCTTGCCGTGACAATGTGCTGAAATAACACTTGGACCCGGGGCGTTGCGCACCGGGTCCGTTCCGTTTGCACATCTCCAGGCTCCGCACATGCAAACGACCATCGGCCAAACACACGAGGAAAACCGGCAGATCGCGGCCTGCTTGCGCGAGGCCGCGCAGTTGCTTGCCGACCAGGGCGCGAATCCTTATCGGGTGGCCGCCTACCGCGCATCGGCCGATACGATCGAGTCGCTCGAAGACGGTATCCGCACGCGGTTCGACGCGGGCGGCGTCGATGCGCTCGGCGCACTGCCGGAAATCGGCACGGGCGTCGCACAGGCGATCGCCGAACTGCTGGTGACGGGACGCTGGCGGCTGCTCGACCGGCTGCGCGGCGACGCGGAGCGCACGTCCGCATTCGAAGCCGTGCCGGGCATCGGCCACGCGCTCGCGTTGCGGATTCACGACCAATTGCACATCGATACGCTCGAGGAGCTTGAACGCGCGGCCCGCAGCGGCCGACTCGATGCGATTCCGGGCGTCGGCCCGCGGCGCGCGGCCGGCATCCGCGCGGCGCTCGACGACGTGCTGAGCCGGCGCCGGCGCTGGCAAGGCCACGCGCGCGACGCCAGCCTCGGCACCGAGCCGCCGGTCGAACTGCTGCTTTACATCGACCGCCTGTACCGCAACAAGGCCGCCGCCGGCATCCTGCCCACGCTCGTGTCACGTCGCCTGAACGCGGACGTGAGCATTCAGCCGCCCGTGATGCACATGACGAAAGGCGGCTGGCATTTCACCGCGCTGTGCCCGTATCCCGTGCGTCCGCAGGCGTCCGGTCGCACCGCGGACTGGGTCGCGCTCTACTTCTACGATGCGTTGCAATGCGAGAACCAGCGGACCGTCGTCACCGAAACGCTCGGCTCGCTCGTCGGCAAACGCATCGTGCGCGGACGCGAGATGGAATGCCGCGTGTATTACGCGGGATGAGTCGCTCGGGAGGCCAGCCGCGGCAGTACGGCCGCCCCGTGGCACGCTCGAGCGCCCACGCTTCGACAAACCGGAACGCCTGACCGCTTACGCGCCTTCCGTCTTCGTGCGGCGCGCCGGATGACGATGCGCCACGATGCGCAACAGCTTGCGGAACGACGGACACTCGAGATGACTCGGCGCCGGGCAGACGGCCGCGTGCCGCAACGCGTCGCGCACCGCGCCGAGACGGCGGATCGTGCGATCGAGCTCGTCGGCCTTGTCGTCGAGCTTCGCGCGATCGATCGCAGGCCGGCCGTCCGCACCGAACATCGCGAGGATGTCGTCCAGCGAAAAGCCGGCCTCGCGGCCGAGCGCGATCAGCGCAAGACGCTCCAGCACCGACTCGTCGTACTGGCGCCGCAGCCCGTGACGGCCGTTCGGCGCGATCAATCCCTTTTCCTCGTAGTAGCGCAGCGTCGACGCGGGCAATCCCGAGCGGCGCGCGACTTCGGCGATATCCAGACGGCTCATGCTCGATCTCGAGTGAACTTGAAGTTGCAACATGGCCGCTCGACTCGTTCGACACAAGCCTGGACCGCCATGCCCCCGCCGAAACCGACGCGCGTCCCGACGTCCCGACACGCCGCGTCGCCGCGACCGTTCGGGCTGGCGGCGCTGGGTCGTCGAGCACCGCGCACCGCGTTCATTCGCCGCCGCTGTCGATCAGGTTGTGGCGCACGCGCCCGAGCAGGCGCACGAGCGTGTCGCGCTCGTCGCGCGTGAAGCCGCGCAACCCGTCGTCGGTGACAGTGTCGCCCACCTCCAGCATCTGCGGAAAGATGTCACGCGACTTGTCGGTCAGCCGGATCACGAACGCGCGGCGATCGTCGTCGTTCGCGATGCGTTCGATCCACCCGCAGCCTTCCATCCGGTCGAGCAGCCGCGTCAGCGAGATCGGCGTGATCTCGAGCCATTCCGCGAGCCGTGCCTGATTCATCTCGCCCTTCCACGTCAGGTATGCGAGGACGCGGCTTTGCGCGCGCGTCAGTCCGAGGCGCTTCGCGCGTCGGTCGAACAGGCGTCCTTGCAGACGGGCCACATCGGAAATCAGGTAGCCGATCCGGTTCTCGTAAGTCTTGTCCATGCGGCGATTATAGGGGCAGGCCGGAAATCGCCCGCGGCTCGGGTCAAGCGATGAGCACGAATATAATAAGCGTGCTTATAATTCGAGCCATACCGGATCGCCGCCCACGGCGACTGCCCCACGGAGACACCCCGCTTGAATCCCGCCGCCGCCGACGCCGCCTCGCCGCCCGCCCTCAACCGGCCGATGCTGACCCTGTCGATCATGCTCGCGACGCTGATCCAGACCCTCGACAGCACGATCGCGAACGTCGCGCTACCGCATATGCAGGGCACGCTGTCCGCGTCGCAGGACGAAATCACCTGGGTGCTGACCTCCTACATCGTCGCCGCGGCGATCGCGACGCCGCTGACCGGCTGGCTTTCCGATCGCCTCAGCATGAAGCGGCTGCTGACGCTCTCGATCGCGGGCTTCACGATCGCGTCCGCGCTGTGCGGGCTGTCCGAGTCGCTCGTGCAGATCGTCGGCGCGCGGCTGCTGCAGGGCGTGTTCGGCGCCGCGCTGGTGCCGCTGTCGCAGTCGATCCTGCTCGACATCAATCCACGCGAGAAACAGGGCCAGGCGATGGCGATCTGGGGGATGGGCGTGATGGTCGGCCCGATCCTCGGCCCGACGCTCGGCGGCTGGCTCACCGACAGCTACAACTGGCGCTGGGTATTCTTCATCAACGTGCCGATCGGCGCGTTCGCGCTGGCCGGCGTGCTGACCTTCCTGCCGGCGCGCGCGCCGCGTCCGCACGTGAAATTCGATGCGTTCGGCTTCGCGACGCTCGCGCTCGCGATCGGCGCGTTCCAGGCGATGCTCGACCGCGGCGAACAGCTCGACTGGTTCGGCTCGTACGAAATCCGCATCGAGGCGCTCGTCGCCGCCCTCGCCTTCGCATTCTTTCTCGTGCATACGGCCACCGTCGGCAAGGCGTCGTTCTTCAAGTCGGAGCTGCTGCGCGACCCGAACTTCGCGACCGGCACGCTGTTCATCTTCGTCGTCGGCGCGGTGCTGTACGCGACGCGCGCGCTGTTACCGCCGATGCTGCAGAACCTGATGGGCTATCCGGTCGCGACGACGGGCCTCGTCACCGCGCCGAGCGGCGCCGGCACGATGATCGCGATGCTGTTCGTCGGGCGCTTGTTGAAATACGTGGATGCGCGTGCGCTGCTGTTCGCCGGGCTGGCGATTTCCGCGCTCGCGCTGTGGCAGATGATGCAGTACACGATCGTGCTGTCCGAGGCGGACATCGTGTGGCCCGGGGTGGTCCAGGGCTTCGGGCTGGGACTCGTGTTCGTGCCGCTGAGCGCGCTGTCGTTCTCGACGCTGCAGCCGGAGCTGCGCGCGGACGGCACGGCCACCTACAGCCTGATGCGCAACATCGGCAGCAGTATCGGCATCTCGATCGTACAGACGCTGATGACGCGCAACACGCAGGTCGCGCATGCCGACCTCGCGACCCACATCACGCCGTTCGACCCGGCCGTGCAGGCGATGGCCGGCAGCCACGTCGACATCGCGCTGCTCGACCGCACGATCAACCAGCAGGCCGCGATGATCGCCTACCTGAACGACTTCAAGCTGATGTTCGTCGCGACGCTGCTGATGATCCCGCTGTTGTTCCTGATCCGCCCGCCGCAGAAAACGGCGAGCGCCGACATCGCGCACGCGGCGATGGATTGACGATGCGACGGGCGCATGCCCGCCGCGGGCCGCAACGTCAGGCCTTCATCGTCCCGGTGCGCACGTAGCGTTCGTGCCACGACAGCGCCTCGGCGAGCAGGTGCGGCGTGTGCTTGCCGAAGCTCTCGCGCGACGCGCGCTCGAAGTAGTCCTCGAGCATCGGCCGGTAGTCGGGATGCGCGCAGGTCGCGATGATCTTGCGTGCGCGCTGCTTCGGCGACAGGCCGCGCAGGTCGGCGAGCCCCTGCTCGGTGACGACCACCGCGACGTCATGCTCGGTATGGTCGACGTGGCTCGCCATCGGCACGATCCGCGAGATCGCGCCGCCCTTCGCAGTGCTGGCCGACATGAAGCACGACAGATAGCCGTTGCGGGCGAAGTCGCCCGAGCCGCCGATGCCGTTCTGGATCTTCGTGCCCATCACGTGCGTCGAGTTCACGTTGCCGTAGATGTCGGCTTCGATCATCCCGTTCATCGCGATGCAGCCGAGGCGGCGCACGAGTTCCGGATGGTTGCTGATCTCCTGCGGGCGCAGCAGGATCTTTTCGCGGAACGTCGCGATCTCGTCGGCGAATCGCTGCACGGCGGCCGGGCTCAGCGACAGCGCCGTGGCCGACGCGAAGCTCAGCGTGCCGTCGTCGAGCAGGTCGAGCATGCCGTCCTGGATCACTTCGGTGTATGCGGTCAGGTTCGAGAAGCCAGCCGAGCTCAGTTCCGCGAGCACCGCGTTCGTGATGTTGCCGACGCCCGACTGCAGCGGCAGCAGGTTTTCCGGCAGGCGGCCGCGCTTCACTTCGTGGCGCAGGAAGTCGATCAGCTGATGCGCGATCTGTTTCGACGTGGCGTCCGGCGCGGAGAACGCATTGCTGCGGTCCGGCGCGTCGGTCTCGACGATCGCGACGATTTTCTCGGCCGGGCAGCGCAGGTACGGCTCGCCGATCCGGTCGTCGCTTTTCGTCAGCGGAATCGGCTTGCGGTGCGGCGGCAGCGCGGTGCCGTAATAGACGTCGTGCATCCCGTCGAGACCGAGCGGCTGGCGCGAGTTGACTTCGAGGATCACGTGCTTCGCCTGCTCGAGCCACGTCTTGTTGTTGCCGATCGACGCGGACGGAATCAGCAGCCCGTCCTCGCGGATGCCCGCGACTTCGACGATCGCGACGTCGAGGTCGCCGTACAGCCCGAACCATGCGTATTGCGCGACGTGGCTCAGGTGGACGTCCTGGTAGTCGACTTCACCGGCGTTGATCTTGTCGCGCAGCGTCGGGTCGGACTGGTACGGCAGGCGCATCGAGATGCCGTTGGTGCGGGCGAGCGCGCCGTCGAGTTCCGGCGCGGTCGATGCGCCCGTCAGCACGTTGATCCGGAAGTCCTCGCCGCGCGCGTGGGCCGCGTCGATGTGGGCGGCGAGCGCGGCGGGCACGGCCTTCGGATAGCCCGAGCCGGTGAAGCCGCTCATGGCGACGGTCATGCCGGGACGGATCAGCGCGGCGGCTTCGTCGGCGGTGCGGACGAGCGAACGCAGGGCGGGAGCGAGGATGCGTGAAGAAGACATGGCTGTATATCTGACGCTTTTGGTCTGTCGTTGACGTCGCGGGGGGGTGTCTCCTGAGCGACGCGAAGCCCTTGGGGCCGCGAGGGGCGGCCCGGCACCACGGGCACGGTCGGAGTATCGCAGACGTCATCGCCGCGAAATGTCCGCTGGATGCAAAAGATACTTGCTGAATGCACCGGGTATCGAACGACAGTTCTGTGACAGCCGCGAACGCATGCATCCGAAAGGTGCGCGAAAGCGGACCGCCAGTTTGCCGCGCGAAAATTACGAACGGCTGAACGTCAATCGATCGATACCTTTCCAGATTAGTCACATCAACGCGAAGAATCCGCATGCGACGGCCGGTCGTCGATCGACGCGGCTGATTGTCGCCCGACGCGGCTTTTGCAGGCCTGATGCACATCAACGCTCCGACGCGTGCGAATCGCCGCCAAACCCGCGCGCAAGGCCCGTCCGCCCTTGACAGCCGCGTGATGCGAACCACACTGGATCAGGTGAGGTCCGCCTGTGCGAACGCCGTGTCGCGCATCCGGTTTGCAACCTGCCGATGTCCGGAATGCGCGATAACACTCCCGTATGTCAGGACATTGGTCGAACAAAAAGCAACAAATTACAATTCCGTATATATTTCGCCGATGGACCAAAGAAAAACCTCTACACGTTCCGAACCGCCCCTGCCGCGCACCTGGGATGCACGGCTCGCGCGCGCGCTCGTCCGGCCGCTGATCGACACGCCCGTTACCCCGAATCACCTCACCACCCTTCGTCTGCTGATCGGCCTCGCCGGTGCCTGGTGCCTTGCGCAAGGCGGCTTCGGCTGGAGCAACGCGGGCGCATTCCTGATCGTGCTGTCGAACTTCGTCGACCACACCGACGGCGAACTCGCGCGCATCAGCGGCAAGTCCAGCAAGATCGGTCACTTTTACGACCTCGCGGCCGACGCGCTCGTGACGGTCGCGCTGTTCGTCAGCATGGGCGTCGGCATCGTCGCCCAGGGCGGCCAGATGGCCGCGTCGCCGGTACTGCTCGGCGCGCTGGCCGGCGCAGCCGTCGCGCTGATCTTCTTCCTGCGCATGCGGATCGAATCGATCGCCGGCAAGGCCGGCACCAAGCAGGCGTTCGCCGGCGGCTTCGAGACGGAAGACGTGCTCTACCTGCTGCCGATCGTGACGCTCGTCGACGGCGTCCAGCCGTTCCTGCTCGCGGCATCGATCGGCGCCCCGCTGTTCGCCGCGTGGGTCGTGATCGACTGGTGGCGCATCGTTCGGCGCGGCAACCTTCCGCACGAAAACACCGAGCAGCCCCAGGTTTTCGTGTCCCGCTCGGGGGGCCTGGCGCGCAGCGACCGGTCCGGGGGCGCTCAAAGTTCAACTGAAATCCAGGCTTCCAAATGACTCCTAGCACGCGCGACGACTCCGTGCTGAGCCCGGCACGCCCCGCGCCTGCGCGCGCGGCAGCGGCCGATCCCGATCGCACCGTGGCCGACTGCGTCGGCCGTCTCGACCTCGCGCGCCTGCGCGGCGACTACACGCGCCAGGGGTCGTTCCTGTACCTCGACGCATTCCTCCCGGCCGACGCGCACGCGAAGCTCGCGGCCGCCGCCCGCGCGATGCAGGCGGGCCTGAACCGCAATTACCTGCCCGGCCACAAGCAGGGCGGCAGCGTGAGCCGGCACACGATCGACGAACAGGCGCCGTACATCGCCGAGCTGTACCGGTCGAAGGCGCTGATCGGTTTCCTCGAGAAGATCACCGGCGACAAGCTGATGCTGTCGCCGGACGACGATCCGCACGCGTACGCGCTGTACTACTACACGAAGCCGGGCGACCACATCGGCTGGCACTACGACACGTCGTACTACGACGGCCGCCGCTACACGCTGCTGATCGGCGTGATCGACGAATCGTCGTGCCGGCTCGACTACGAACTGCATACGCGCAATCCGGACGTGCCCGACGAGCCGGGCTCCGTACAGATCGCCGACGGCGGCATCGTGCTGTTCGACGGCGACAAGCTGCGCCATCGCGTCACGCCGCTCGGCCAGAACGAGACGCGCGTGTCGCTCACCTTCGAATACGTGACCAACCCCGGCATGCGGCCGTGGAAGCGCTTCATCTCGAACATGAAGGACGCGATCGCGTATTTCGGTTTCCGCCAGGTGTTCAAGCAGCTGGCCACGCGACGGTCGACCGGGTCATGACACGCGCCGGCCTGATCCTGCTGTCCCTCGGAACGGCACTGTTCGTCGCCCTGCTCGCGTGGCAGGGCGTCGGCGCCGTCGCGTCGACGTTTCTCGCGGCCGGCTGGGGCCTCGCGCTCGTCGCGGCATTCCACGTCGTACCGCTCGTGATCGACGCGCTGGCGATCTCGGTGATGTTCCGCCACGGCCAGCCGGGCGCCGAGCTTGGCGACGCGCTGCGCGCGCGCTGGGTCGGCGAATCGGTGAACAGCCTGCTGCCCGCCGGGCAGATCGGCGGCCCGGTGCTGATGGTGCGCCACCTCGCGCAGCGCGGCACGCGGATGGCCGATGCAGCCGCCGCGGTCACCGTCAGCACGACGATGCAGGCGCTCGCGCAGATGGCGTTCGCGCTGATCGGCATCGCCACGTTCAGCCTGTATGCGACGCACGAGTCCGTCGCCCACCTGCGCACGCCGGCGCTGATCGCCACCGGCGTGCTCGGCGCCCTCGCCGTCGCGTTCTACGTGGCGCAGCGGCGCGGGCTGTTCGGCCGCGGGCTGCGTCTCGCGTCGAAGCTGCTCGGCCCGCGCGACTGGTCGTCGCTCGCAACCCGCGCGGACGCGATCGACGACGCCGTCGGCGCGCTGTACCGCGATCGTGCGAAGGTTGCGAAGACCTTCGCACTGAGCCTCGTCGGCTGGATCGTCGGCACGGCGGAAGTGTGGCTCGCGTTGCACTTCCTCGGGCACCCGGTCAGCTGGCTCGACGCACTGCTGCTCGAGAGCGTCGGCCAGGCGATTCGCGGTGCGGCATTCGCGATCCCGGGCTCGCTCGGCGCACAGGAAGGCGGTTACCTGCTGCTCGCCCCGCTGGTCGGCCTGCCGCCCGACGCGGCGCTCGCGCTGTCGCTCGCGAAGCGCGCGCGCGAACTCGCGCTCGGCCTGCCCGGCCTGCTCTATCTGCATTTCAGTGAAAGAAACTGGCAGCGGCGCCGCGCGCCGCAGCCCATCGCCGACTGATCGTTCAGATCCGTCGGCTTTTTGGTTGGAGAACCCATGCGAGCCATCATTCTTGCGGCAGGCCTAGGCTTGCGCCTGCAACAACCGCCCGAGGCGCAATTCCCGAAGTGCCTGCTGCGCTTCGACGACGTGTCGCTGCTCGAGCGCCATCTGCGCGTGCTCGACGCCGCCGGCGTCGATGAAATCGTGCTCGGGCTCGGCTTCCAGTCCGGGAAGGTCGAACAGGAACTCACGCGCCTCGGCCGCAGCGCCGAGATCGTGCTGAACGAGCGCTACGACCTCGGCAGCGTGCTGACCGTGCACACCGTCGCCGATGCGATGACGCGCGGCGGCGACGTGCTGCTGATGGACGCCGACGTGCTGTACGACGAGAACATCCTCCACGCGCTGGTAGCCGATCCGGACAAGTCGGTGGACCGCCTGCTGATCGATCGCGATTTCGAGGCCGGCGACGAGCCCGTCAAGCTGTGCCTGAAGAACGGCGTGCCGGTCGAGCTGCGCAAGCAGCTCGCGGTCGACCTCGAGTACGACACGATCGGCGAGTCGGTCGGCTTCTTCCGCTTCACCGAAGGCACCGCGCGCCGCCTCGCGACGATCGTCGCGGGCTACGTCGACAGCGGCCGCGCGAACATGCCGCACGAGGAAGCCGTGCGTGACCTGCTGCTCGAAGGCGGTCATTCGTTCGACGTCGCCGACGTCACGGGCTCGCCGTGGATCGAGATCGACTTCCCGAACGACGTCGCACGCGCCACACAAGAAATTCTCCCCCTGATTCAACGCACGACCGCAGGAGCCGCACGATGAACGCACGCGAACCCAACTTCTCCGAATCGCGCAGCGCACGCCTGCGCCGCATGCTCGTCAGCAGCGACCTCGAATTCCTGATGGAAGCGCACAACGGCCTGTCGGCACGGATCGTCCGCGAAGCCGGCTTCAAGGGGATCTGGGCATCGGGCCTCGCGATCTCCGCGCAGTTCGGCGTGCGCGACAACAACGAAGCGAGCTGGACGCAGGTCGTCGACGTGCTCGAGTTCATGGCCGACGCGAGCGACCTGCCGATCCTGCTCGACGGCGACACCGGCTACGGCAACTTCAACAACGTGCGCCGCCTCGTGAAGAAGCTGGAGCAGCGCGGCATCGCCGGGGTGTGCATCGAGGACAAGCAGTTCCCGAAGACGAACAGCTTCATCGACGGCGAGCGCCAGCCGCTCGCGGAGATCGACGAGTTCTGCGGCAAGATCAAGGCCGGCAAGGATTCGCAGAGCGATCCCGACTTCTCGATCGTCGCGCGCGTCGAGGCGCTGATCGCAGGCTGGGGGATGGACGAGGCGCTGCGCCGTGCGAACGCGTATGCGGAAGCCGGTGCCGACGCGATCCTGATCCACAGCAAGCTGTCGCGCCCGGACGAGATCCTGCAGTTCGCGCGCGAATGGAGCGGCAAGGCGCCGCTCGTGATCGTGCCGACCAAGTACTACAGCACGCCGACCGACGTGTTCCGCCAGGCCGGTATCAGCACCGTGATCTGGGCGAACCACCTGATCCGTGCGTCGGCATCGGCGATGCAGTCCGTCGCACGCGAAATCCACGAAAACCAGACGCTGATCAACGTCGAGGACCGCGTCGCGTCGGTCAACGAAATCTTCCGCCTGCAGGACGCCGACGAATACTCGGCAGCCGAGCGCATCTACCTGTCGTCGTCGTCGCGCGCGTCGAACGCGGCGATCGTGCTCGCCGCGAGCCGCGGCAAGGGCCTCGAAGCCGTGACCGAAGACAAGCCCAAGGTCATGCTGCCGGTCGCCGGCAAGCCGCTCTTGCGCTGGCTCGTCGACGGCTTCAAGAAGCACGGCGTGAACGACATCACCGTGGTCGGCGGCTATCGCGCCGACGCGATCGACACGTCGGGCATCAAGCTCGTCGTCAACGAGCGCCATGCGCAGACGGGCGAACTCGCGTCGCTCGCATGCGCGGCCGAACGCCTGACGGGCGACACCGTGGTCTCGTACGGCGACCTGCTGTTCCGCAGCTACATCCTGCGCGACCTGGCGGAGAGCGAGGCCGAGTTCAGCGTCGTCGTCGATTCGTCGCTCACGGAGACCAACCAGAGCGTGCGCGACTTCGCGCTCTGCTCGGCGGTAGACGATCGCGGCCTGTTCGGCCAGAAGACGTATCTGCAACGCGTATCGAGCGACGTCGCCGCAGGCACGCCGCACGGCCGCTGGATCGGCCTCTTGAACGTGCGCGGCGCAGGCGTCGATCGCCTGAAGGCGATGCTCGCCACGCTGCAGGCGCGCCCGGATTTCGACACGCTCGACATCCCGTCCCTGCTCAACGAACTGATCGCCGCCGGCGAGAAGATCGAGGTGCAGTACGTGCACGGCCACTGGCGCGGCGTCAACGATCTCGAAGACTTCCGCCGCGCGGGCGACTTCGCGCACGGCCAGACGCCGCTGTCGGAGCCGGGTGCCGGCAACGGGGGCGCGCAATGATCGAAGCGGCCCAGTTCGTCGAGGCCGCGCGCGAACGCGGCTTCGACTGGTACGCGGGCGTGCCCTGCTCGTACCTGACGCCGTTCATCAATTACGTGCTGCAGGACCCGACGCTGAATTACGTGTCGGCCGCGAACGAAGGCGACGCGGTCGCGCTGATCGCGGGCGCGACGCTCGGCGGCAAGCGCGGCATTGCGATGATGCAGAACTCGGGGCTCGGCAACGCGGTGAGCCCGCTGACGTCGCTGACCTGGACGTTCCGCCTGCCGCAACTGCTGATCGTCACGTGGCGCGGCCAGCCGGGCGTGGCCGACGAGCCGCAGCACGCGCTGATGGGGCCGATCACGCCGGCGATGCTCGACACGATGGAGATCCCGTGGGAGACGTTCCCGACCGACCCCGAACAGGTCGGCCCGGCACTCGACCGCGCGATCGCGCACATGGACGCAACGGGCCGCCCGTACGCGCTCGTGATGCAGAAAGGCAGCGTCGCGCCGTATGAGCTGAAGGCGAACCCGGCCGCGCAGCCGCGTGCGCATGTCGCCGCGCAGTCGTCATCGCACGCCGAAGCGCCCGCCGCATGGCCGACCCGTCACGACGCGCTGCAGCGCGTGATCGCGCACACGCCGGTCGATTCGACCGTCGTGCTCGCATCGACCGGCTTCTGCGGCCGCGAACTCTACGCAATCGACGATCGCCCGAACCAGTTGTACATGGTCGGCTCGATGGGTTGCGTGACGCCGCTCGCGCTCGGCCTCGCGCTCGCGCGCCCCGACCTGCGTGTCGTTGCGGTCGACGGCGACGGCGCCGCGCTGATGCGCATGGGCGTGTTCGCGACGCTCGGCACCTACGGTCCGGCCAACCTCACGCACGTGCTGCTCGACAACGGCGCGCACGAATCGACCGGCGGCCAGGCAACCGTGTCGCGGCATGTGTCGTTCGCGGGCGTCGCGGCCGCGTGTGGCTACGCGTCGGCCGTCGAAGGCGATACGCTCGACGTTCTCGATGCGACGCTCGCGACGCAAGCCGACGGCGTGCAGTTCGTGCGCGTGGCGATCCGCACGGGCGTGCCCGACGGCCTGCCCCGCCCGACCGTCACGCCGGTCGAGGTCAAGACCCGTCTGATGCGGCACATCGGCGCCGCGCAGACCGAAGCCCACGTTGAAGGAGCCCATTGATGCTGCTGCTGAACCCTGGCCCCGTCACGCTCACCGAACGCGTGCGCCGCAGCCTGCTGCAACCCGACCTGTGCCATCGCGAAAGCGAATTCTTCGATCTGCAGGATGAAGCGCGTGCGCGCCTCGTCGCCGCCTACGCGCTCGATCCGGCCGAATGGGCCGCCGTGCTGATGACGGGCTCGGGCACCGCCGCCGTCGAAAGCATGATCGCCGCGCTCGTGCCGCAGGACGGCAAGCTTCTCGTGATCGAGAACGGCGTGTACGGCGAGCGCATCACGCAGATCGCGACGCAGTACGGAATCGCGCACGACGTGCTGAAGCACGAATGGATGCAAGCACCCGATCTCGCGCAGATCGCCGCGCGTCTCGACGCGGGCGGTTATTCGCACGTCGCGGTGATTCATCACGAAACGACGACCGGCCGGCTGAACGACCTCGGCGCGATCGCCGACGTGTGCCGCGCACGCGGCGTGAAAATGCTCGTCGACGGCGTCAGCAGCTTCGGCGCCGAAGCGATCGATTTTGCCGGCGGCGTGATCGACGCGGTCGCCGCGACCGCGAACAAGTGCCTGCACGGCGTGCCGGGTGCCGCGTTCGTGATCGTGCGCCGCAGCGCGCTCGCGAAGGCCGCGAGCCGGACCTACTACCTCGACCTCGGCCGTCTGGCGAAGCTGCAGGATCAGCGCAACACGCCGTTCACGCCGTCCGTGCACGCGTATTACGCGCTCGTCGAGGCGCTGCGCGAGTTCGACGAAGCCGGCGGCTGGCGTGCGCGTCATGCGCACTACAAGGCGCTCGCCGACCAGGCGCAGGCCGGGCTCGCGGCGCGCGGAATGCCGCTCGTGCTGCCCGAAGGCGCATCGTCGGTCGTGCTGCGCGCGTATCGGCTGCCGCAGGGCGTCACGTACGAGACGCTGCACGACGGCCTGAAGGCGCGCGGCTTCGTCATTTATGCGGGGCAAGGCGGGCTGTCGAAAGAACTGTTCCGGATTTCGACGATGGGCGCGATTGGCGCGGCCGATGTCGAGCGGTTGCTGGAAGGGTTTACAGCGTTGACGCAATAAGCGTTGCTCCTTCGTCCATCAGAGGCCCGCAAGGGCCTTTTTTGTTGTTCGAGAAGTAGCGGGAGTATCGACCGGCCACCTTGCCCGCAGCCGTTCGACTTGCCGCCACGCCGCACGGATGTCGTCACGGCACTCAACTCTTGTCCGAACCTGTCGTTAACGCAGGGTGGCTGCCCTTGGGAGGGCAATGCTTCCGCGTCTGGATGCACTGGGCGTGCGACCGCCGAATGTGGTGCCGACGGTCACGGCACCGCGCTCGCCGCCTCGAACGACGGGGCAATACCCCGCTTGCGAGCTCGATGAGTATGCAACCATTCGAGGCGAGCGACATCGGATCTTGCCTGCCGCCGCAGACGAGCCCGCAGGTTGCCGGATCGCAATGCGCCGGCAAGGTTTTTCGTGTTGGTTAGAGAATGTATCCGAACAGTTACGATGTCCCGATTGCGCGCCTGGTCGCGCGTCAGATTCTGTCTTGCGCACCTGCCACGCCGGTGCGAGAGGTCGCACGACGCATGTTCGCCGAGCACTGCAGCTCGATCGTCGTGATGCAGGACGACCAGGTCGTCGGGATCTGGACCGAGCACGATGCACTGTCGGCCGGCGACGATCCGCGCGGGCTCGATCGGCCGGTCGGCGAGGTGATGAGCCATCCGGTGCTGACGCTCGAGGCAAGTACGCCGCTGGGTGAAGCTGCGATGAAGTTCACGCAGTCGGGCGTGCGGCACTTCGTGGTGGTCCGGGATGGCGCCGCGATCGGTGTGCTGACGCAGACCGACGTCGTCGTGAACCAGGGGCCGGAATTCTTCCTCCACCTGAAGCCGATCGAATCGATCTCCGTCCATCCGCCCGTCGTCGTGCCCGAGCATGCCGCGCTGCATGCAGTCATCGCGCAGATGCGCACGCAACAGCTCGATGCGATCCTCGTCGTCTACGACGACGGCGAGCGCGGCATCCTGACCGAACGGGACGTCGTCCGGCTCCTGGCGAACGGCGGGGCCCAAGGCGCGGTCGGGGCCTTCGCCAGCAGGCCGCTGCAGATGCTGTCCGCCCGGCAGAGTCTGTATGCCGCGCAGCGCTTCATGACCGAGCACAACATGCGCCACGTCGGCATCCAGGACGAGGATGGCAAGCTCACCGGGCTGCTCTGTTTCGCGGACGTGCTGAAGAGCATCGAGCACGAATACGCGAACGAGCTGCGCAGCGCCTTGCGCGAGCGCGACGAAGCGCTGGGTCTCGCCCGCTTCAACCTGCGCATGGCGGATCGGGTGTTCGAATCGGCGCTCGAAGGCATCATGGTGACCGACCGGCATGCGAAGATCGAGCGCGTCAACCGGGCCTTCACGCGCCTGACCGGGTACACCGAGGACGAAGTGATCGGGCGCAACCCGGGCCTGCTGAGTTCAGGGCGCCAGACGCCCGAATTCTACAAGCAGCTGTGGCATTCGCTGACCACCGACGGCCACTGGCAAGGCGAAATCTGGAATCGCCGCAAGACCGGCGAGTTGTTTCTCGAATACCTGACGATCACCAGCATTCGCGACAACGCAGGCGAGATATCCCACTACGCGGCAATCTTTTCCGACATCACGCAGCGGCGCCAGGCGGAGGAACGGCTGGGCTATCTCGCCACGCACGACGTGCTCACCAATCTCGCGAACCGGGCGCTGTTCGAGGAGCGGCTCGCGCACGCGATCGTCCAGGCCAAGCGACTCGGTCGCAAGGTCGCGGTGATGTACCTCGATCTCGACCGCTTCAAGCTGGTCAACGATACGCTCGGCCACAACGCCGGCGATGAGGTGTTGAAGATCGTCGCGGGACGCATCGTCGCGGAAGTGCTCGCGAACGACACTGTGGCACGCATGGGCGGCGACGAATTCGCGCTCGTGCTCGAGGAGTTCGACGACGTCCGCGACGTCGGGCGCATTGCGCGCAGGCTGCTGGACGAAGTGGCGCGGCCCATCGATATCGGCGGTCGCGAGGTCTTCGTCACACCGAGCATCGGCATCAGCATCTATCCGGACGACGGGATCGAGGCGGAGCACTTGATCCTGCTCGCGGACCAGGCGATGTACGGCGCGAAGAGTCGCGGCAGGAACGTGTTCCAGTTCTTCGAGAGCAAGATGACGTCGTCGGCGATCGAGCAGCTGGATATGCTCGGCGAGTTGCACCGCGCGCTCGAGCAGAATGAATTCCGCCTGTTCTACCAGCCGCAATTCGATCTGGCCAGCGGCCGGATCGTCGGCGTGGAGGCGTTGCTGCGCTGGTTGCATCCACGCAGGGGGCTGGTACCGCCGGGTGACTTCATTGGGCTCGCGGAGCGGTCCGCGCTGATCGTCCCGATCGGCCGGTGGGTGCTCCACGAAGCCTGCCGCCAGGCGTGCCGCTGGCTCGACGAGGGCTTCGAGTTCGGACGTGTGGCGGTGAACGTGTCGGCACGGCAATGCCTTACCGACCATTTTCTCAGCGACCTGACGACCATCCTCAGCGAAACCACGTTGCCGACCGAGTGCCTACAGCTCGAGCTGCTCGAAAGCATGGCGATGAACACCCGCGAGGAAATCGGCATCCTGCTGCGCGAACTGGCGATCCGGGGGATCAGCCTGGCGATCGACGATTTCGGGACGGGATATTCGTCGCTGGTGTATCTGAAGGATCTGCCCGTCGATACGCTGAAGATCGATCAGTCGTTCCTCAGGGACTGCGGTTCGGGCAGCACGGACGACGCGATCGTGCGCGCGATCGTTGCGATGGGCCGCGCGCTGGGGCTCGACGTCGTGATGGAGGGCGTAGAGACGGAAAAACAACTGGCCTTCCTGAAGGAGATCGGTTGCCATCAGGGGCAGGGTTTCCTGTTCGCGCGGCCACAGCCCGCCGACCAGTTCGTCGGGATCTTGTCGCACCACAGCGCGAAATTGCTGGTGGAGTGAGCCTTCCCGGCAGCGGGCACATGCGACTGCAAGTAGCGCTCACAGATCTCCACGCACTTCACCGGTTCCGAGCGCGCTCCGCTGCCGGTTGACTTCCGCCCAAAGCTCATCGCTGTCGTCATCGCGCAGCAGGACCATGTTGTCCAGCTGATCGTCGGTCACGCCGAAGTATTCCAGGATTTCCCGGCGAACCGCGTCGATGAACTGCGCGTATTCCGGGGTTGCCTGGGCCTGCGCGTGCAGGGCGTCGTATTCTGCATCGTCCGCGCCGCCGCCGTGTTCGTCGATATAGCGCGAGATCCACTGGTCTCGTTCGCGGTCGTAATCGGCTTCGGCGCGCATCGCTTGCACAGCCGTGTGGAAATCCAATTGGGCAAACGCGGCGATCGCCGCCGTTGTCGCCTCGTCGAATGTAGTCGTCATTCCATCTCTCGTGTCAGTCATGGCAAATCATCGCACGGGCCGCATCCAGGCAGGTGCCTCGAATCCGGACCGCGCAAGACGCCGCGGTCGGGAGGCACGCGTTCCAGTGCGCCACTCATCGTGGCCGCCCGAGCAACAGGACACGCATTTTGCTGCACCGGAGGTACGGTGGGGAAAACAACTGGGTGCGGCAAATCGCAGAACGAGTTTCGAGCGTATCGCCGCGAGCGGCACTCCGGCGTTTAAGCGCCAATGCGGGCGCCGGTCGTGCATGGGTCGTAGTGGCCGAAACGGGCGCTGTCGGATACCTCCCCGATGGTCCGTTACCGGCTCAAAACGACCCACAACGGCCACCTGCTGTGCCGCATAGCGGTCTGTCGAAAGCTCTTGAAGGGTTTTCCCAAGGGGCTACGGCGGCGGTAAGCCCCGCCGTTCAACTGTCACCATTGCTGCGCCGCGTTTTATCCGGCAAGCGTCTTAATGCGACGGTTCATAGTGAGTCGGAGACTCTTTATCATGCGTTGCGTATTTTTCGATCATTGTCGCGCTCGCCCTGTTCACGCCATGCAGATCGACGGCGATACCGTTACGCCTAAATTTATTCACGATGCGGTCAAGCGCGTCGATTGCGGTGATGTCCCAGAAATGCGCGTGGGATAGATCAATCTGTACCGACCGTACGCGCTCATGGAAATCAAACTCCGAAACCAGCGCCTCGGAGGAAGCGAAGAAGACCTGTCCACGCACAACGTACCGGCGCTCGCCCGACCGTTCGTTCAATGATGACTCAACCACCATGATCTGACGAACCTTTGCCGTGAAGAAGAGCGCGCTCAGCAGAACACCAACGAGCACGCCAATTGCGAGGTTGCCAGTTGCAACGACCACTACGACCGTCGCAATCATGACGACCGATGAGCTCTTTGGATGCGAACGGAGGTTTCGCATCGAGCGCCAGCTAAACGTGCTGATAGATACCATGATCATTACTGCGACCAGCGCCGCCATCGGAATCTGCTTGACCCAAGGCCCCAGAAAAACCACCAGCACAAGAAGGAAAGCGCCCGCGACGAACGTCGAGAGCCGTCCCCTTCCTCCCGATTTCACATTGATCACGGTTTGGCCGATCATTGCGCATCCAGGCATACCGCCGAGGATTCCCGCCGCGATATTGGCGATGCCTTGCCCCCGGCATTCGCGGTTTTTATCGCTTGGCGTATCGGTGTAGTCATCAACGATGGCTGCGGTCATCAGTGACTCCAGCAGACCGACGACGGCAACGGCGAGGGAATATGGAAAGATGATTTTCAGCGTTTCGAATGAGAGCGGCACCTTGGGCCATGCTGGAATCGGCAACTCGTTAGGGAATGATCCCATGTCGCCGACCGTGCGCAACTTTAGGTGCATCGCCATCGAGATGCCGGTCAGAACGATGATGCATACCAATGGCGAAGGAACGGCTTTGGTCAAGCGAGGCAAAAGGTAGATGATTCCGAGACCTCCGGCGACCATCAGGTAGACGTAGGGCGGAACGCCTTGCAGTTGTGGCAACTGCGCCATGAAAATGAGGATCGCCAATGCGTTGACGAAGCCGGTGATGACGGACCTGGACACGAAACGCATTAGTCCACCGAGTCTCAGGAGCCCCGCGCCGATCTGCAATACACCCGCAAAAATGCCCGCTGCAAGCACGTATTCGACGCCATGATTTTTGACTAGGGAGACGATGACAAGCGCCACTGCGCCCGTCGCAGCGGAAATCATGGCAGGGCGGCCGCCTGCAATCGCGGAGACCACCGCAATGCTGAACGCAGCGTAGAGGCCAGCTTTCGGGTCAACGCCAGCGATAATTGAGAAAGCCAGCGCCTCAGGAATGAGTGCGAGGGCGACAACGATGCCCGCCAGTACATCCGCGCGAGCATTGGAGAACCACTCTTCTGTGAAGGTTCGTTTGTTCATTGGAAGGTCTGTAGGAAAACGAAAATGCAAGCACAGGCCGGCCGCGAGGTATTCGCTGGAGGGAACCGATCAGGAACGGCATGCCCCCGCCTGATGGCGAGTGAAGGTCAAATCTGACGGTGCAGGCGTCATTGGCACTGACGATGTGCAGTGCGACGCCGACGGTCCGCGAACCCCTGTCGGTCAGGCTGTTTGATCGATGAGGGTTCGCGGACAGTTACATAGGTATCGAAGAGGAAGGAGATGGCAGCAGGTCTGCTGCGACGCAATATGGTACTTCCAGAGCCGGTCGCTGTCCAGCACCCGATCGCTGCGGCCGCGACGCGGCAACTCATGCGCTTGCCCTGACCGACTGCTCATGGCCGTTCAACGAAATCCACCACCCAAAACACCATCCCCCACATGCCCCCGAGAATCCTCCATTTCGCCCCGCTTCTGGCGCTCGCAGCCTCTCCCCTGGTTCAGGCTGCCGGCGATCAGCCTTGCAACGCCGCCGCCGTCACGGCCGTCGCCCGCTGGGCCGGAATCGCGGACGCCACGCGTGGCGCGGACCAGCTCGTTATCGCATCGGCATGCAAGGTCATGCCGAACGCGCCGCAGACGACGATCGCGGCCATCGCGTTCGATTCGCTGCCGAAGAGCAAGAACCCAGACGACAGCAGCAAGCTGCAGGTCGTCGCGCTCGTCGAGGGCGGCAAGGTCGTCGCGGCCGAGCAGTCGATCGTCGAGGAAGATGCCGCCACGGAAGTCGGCCCGAACAGCTATCGCATCGATACCGCGCCGTACCGGTTGTCGCGCGACGTGCGTGCGTTCGGCATCGTCTTCACGAGCAGCGCACGCGGGCCGAGCTGCCCCGATGCGAACGCAAGCGAAGAGCTGACGCTGTGGGTTCGCGAGAGCAATCGCATCCGCCCGGTATTCGGCACCAACCTGTACGGCTGGGTCAGCGTCGAGGGCGACGCGTGCGGCGCCGGCGCGGGCGACGCTCGCAGCGAAGACGCGAAGATGACAATCGCCGTCGAGCAAGCGTCGCGCCACGGCTTCGCCAACCTGTCGATCGCCGCACACGTCACAGAGACGAAGCGCGCAGACGGCAACTACTCGGATACGGGCAAGCGAACCGCACGCACGATCGTCAGATACGACGGCAAGTCGTACGGGATCGACATGTTCCGGACCTTCTGGTATTCACCCGAGGCGCTGAAGCGTTTCAAGTGAAGCCGCAGGCAGCGCACGCCACGCCCGCCTACTCCGCCACCTTCGGCCCGATCGCGTCGGTCTGCACCGGCATCCGCAGTGCATCGTCGCGCATGCGTCGCGTCTCGCGCGCGGTGTAGCGATCCTTCAGCCGAAGGAACGGTTTCTCGACGAGGAAATAGCTCGCTGTCGCGGCCAGCAGCGACCACACGATCCCGAGCGGAAACGCGTGCGGAACGGCCAGATCCGGATTCGCGAACGGCTGCTGCCACAGATACAGGCTGAACGAGATCGTGCCGACGAACACGACCGGCGCGGCGCGCAGCCACCGCGCGCACCAGAACTCGCTGCGGAAATTCAGCACGACGATCACGATAGCGATGAGCGCGGCCTCGAGCGTCACGCCGTAGGTCGCATTCCAGAAGCCACCGAGCCGATGCTCGGCAACGGGCATCCCGAACAGCACGATGAAGACGAGCGCCGTCACGATGCGCGTCTCGCCGCGCCACGAGCGGATCCATGCTTCGATCCGTTCGCGGTTGAGCGCCGCGTAGCAGCCGATCAGGATCGGATCGACGCCCGTATGCAGCATCATCCCGAGCTGGCCGCGCAGCGCCGGCGCGACGAAATACGTGAGCGCGCGCACCAGCGGCACGGCCAGGATCAGCGCGGCCAGCCAGCGGGTGCCGCGACGGCGGGTGCCGTACACGAACAGCAGCGGCCAGAACCAGTAGAACTGCTCCTCGAGCGCGAGCGACCAGAAATGGCCGAGATACCACGCGCCGGCCGGATGCAGCGCGTTGTCGCCGGTCAACCCGAACCACGCCGAGTAGTTCCACAGATGCAGCGCCGCATACAGCCACTGATGGCGATCGACGTCGAGCCAGCCGGCGATGGCAAGCACGCCGACGGTCGCGAGATACACGTAGCAGGCCGGCCAGATCCGCAACGCGCGGCGCACGTAGAACGACGTCAGTGCGATCCCGCCGGTGCGCGTGAATTCGGCGCGCAGCACGTTGGTGATCAGGAAGCCGCTGAGGACGAAGAAGATCAGCACGCCGAGCCGGCCGTCAGCGATCAGCCGCAGCGGCGCGAACCAGCCCGTATAGCCGCCCGGCAGCACGTGCTCCGCATGGCCGACGACGACCATCGTGACCGCGACGGCGCGCAACCCGGTCAGCTGCTTGACGCGATGGTTCATCGGCTCGTTTCCCGTTGGCACGGTGGAGGAACGGTATGAAGGCCGGCGCCCGCGACCGGCTCGCCGATATGTCGCCGGGATTTTGTCTGAAAAATATCGGAACGAAATTGCTTCAAAAAATTTCGGTACGCCTGTCGGCCGAAATACCGCGCCGCACGCCCGGTGCCGGCCGGCGCACGGCGGCCGGAATGAATGGGCATAATGACAAGCCTTGTCCGGCGGCGGCCGGTCCGATGCCGACACAACGAATCTTGCGGCGCCGCAATATCCGCGATACCGGCGCTGCGGGATTCCGATCGCACACCGGCCCGTGCCTCGTCCGCCCTCCTGCCGACCCTCACCCGGAGCCTGCCTGTGTACCCACCGATCGAACCCTACGCCCACGGCCACCTCGATACCGGCGACGGCCACCGCATCTACTGGGAGCGCTGCGGCAACCCGTCCGGCAAGCCGGCGGTGTTCCTGCATGGCGGCCCGGACGCCGGCTGCAGCCCCGACCATCGCCGCCTGTTCGATCCCGAGCGCTACGACATCCTGCTGTTCGACCAGCGCGGCTGCGGGCGTTCGACGCCGCACGCGAGCCTCGACAACAACACGACCTGGGACCTGGTGGCCGATATCGAGCGCCTGCGCGAGATGGTGGGCGCGGAACAATGGCTCGTGTTCGGCGGCTCGTGGGGCAGCGCGCTCGCCCTCGCCTATGCGGAAACACACCCGCAGCGCGTGAGCGCGCTCGTCGTGCGCGGCATCTTCACGATGCGCCGCGCGGAGTTGCTGTGGTACTACCAGGAAGGTGCGTCGTGGCTGTTCCCGGATCTGTGGGAGGACTTCCTCGCGCCGATTCCGGAGGCCGAGCGCGGCGACCTGATGGCCGCGTACCATCGCCGGCTGACGGGCGACGACGAAGCCGCGAAGCTCGAAGCCGCGCGCGCATGGAGCATCTGGGAAGGCCGCACGATCACGCTGCTGCCCGATCCGGCGCTGGCCGCGCACTTCGCGGACGGCCACTACGCGCTCGCGTTCGCGCGAATCGAAAACCACTACTTCGTGAACCGCGGTTTCGTCGACGAAGGCCAGTTGCTGCGCGACGCGCATCGCCTCGCCGGCATTCCGGGCGTGATCGTGCAAGGCCGCTACGACATCGCGACGCCCGCACGCACCGCGTGGGACCTCGCGAAGGCATGGCCCGACGCGACGTTCGAGATCGTGCCGGACGCCGGGCACGCGTACAACGAACCGGGCATCCTGAAGGCACTGCTCGCCGCGACGGACCGGTTCGCCGCGTAAGCTGCCACGCCCAAGCGGCGCGTTGCAGCCGGCAACACCGGCCTGCACGCGCCGCCCGCTCAAAGCGCGGCTTCGACGATCGTCCGGCCGCTGATCGCGCGCTCGACGAGCTGTTCGTCGCCGACCTTGCGGATCGCATCGTCGAGCAATCCTTCCGGCTGCTCGGTCGCCACCTTCAGCAGGCCCGACAGGCCGCGCGCGTCGAGCACCACGAGCGTCTCCATCGAATCCGCGCGGCTCACCAGCACGCGACGGAATGCGGGGCCCGCGCCGAAGCTCGCGCAGAGCGCGATCGTCTCGTTGCCGAGCGTGTAGTCGAAGTTCTTGATCATGTCTGCCGCCGTTGCAAGGGAATGACCACGCGCGACGGCGCGGCGCCGTGACGTCGACGCACCCGTGCGTGCCGCCGGCGCCGGACCAGGGGCCGGTCCGTTCGCCGGCATCCCCATGCTAGGCGCGCAGAATTAACGAAGACTTAAATGCTTGAAAGGCCGGCGAGCGCGGCGCCGGCCCGATCATGCCGCGTGGCTTACGGCGTATCGAGCGGCTCGACCGTCACGCCGACCTTCAGTTCCTGATCCGCGCCGCCGCCGCGGATCACGCCGCGCAGCGGCGTCACGTCCGCGTAGTCGCGGCCGATCGACAGCATCACGTAGTCGTCGCCCGGTGCACGGTCGTTGGTCGGATCGAGCTGCAGCCAGCCGTCGTCCTCGGGCCACGCAGGGTCGTACACCTCGACCCATGCATGCGATGCGTCCGCGCCGATCAATCGCGGCTGCCCGGGCGGCGGCTGCGTCAGCAGATAACCGCTCACGTAACGCGCAGCCAGCCCGAGCGAGCGCAGCGCGCCGATCATCACGTGCGCGAAATCCTGGCAGACGCCCTTGCGCAACCGCAGCGCATCGAGTGCCGACGTCGTGATGTCGGTGCTGTTCGGCGTGTACGCAAAATCGGCGTGCACGCGCCGCATCAGGTCCCATGCGGCCTGCACGAGTGGCCGCTGCGGCGTGAAGCTCGCGGCCGCATACGCGGCGAGTTCGGGATCGCACGCGACGTGCGGCGAAGCAAACACGAATTCACTCGCCGCGTCGTAAGGCTGCCCCGCGCGGAACCGCAAGCGGTCGCGCACGGCTTCCCATGCAGTCGTGTGTTTTCCGTCGGGATGCGCGATCGCGGGCGGCGGCGCGCCGCGCGCACCGAGCGACCACACGGGCGGCGTCACGCACACCGTACTGCGGCTGCGCACGAGCAGCGCATCGTGCGGCTGGTTCAGCGCGAACGATGCGCGCGCGTTGCCGAATGCGTCGATTTCCGTGCAGATCGATTCCGGCGCGGGCTCGATGTCGAGCGCGAACGACAGCACCTGCTGGCGCCGCGTCGCGAGCGGTTGCAGACGCGCCTGGTGCTGGGCGGATTCGACGCGTGCGGCGTAGCGGTATTCGGTGTCGTGCGTGACGCGCAGTACGCGGCCGGGCGCCCCAGCGGCCGGCGCGGCCGATGCCGGTGCCGCGGCCTGTCGTCCGTTACCGGAACCGGACGGCGCTTTCGCCGCGTGTTTCGTCGTCACCATAGCGTCCGGCCCGCCTCGCGCACGTGGCTGAAATAGCGCTCGCCGATCCGGTTCGACAGCTCCCACACGGCCTTCACGGTCGCGTCGAGCGCATCGAGCAGCTTGCCGTGCCGGCCGTCGTCGCCGGTTTCGCACAGCTCGTGCAGCGACCACGCGGGCACGTCCGGAATCGTCTCGGCCAGTTCGGACAGCGCATAGCCCTCGCTGCGCTCGACCTTCGTCAGCCGGCCGCACAGCGCCTGCACGACCCAGCCGAGCGAGCGCGGGTTGTCGGTGTCGAGCACCACGAGCGACAGCAGCGGCGCGACGTCGAAACCGCGCTGGAAACGCGAGCGGAACGTGATCGTGCTGTCGAACAGCTCCAGCACGAGTTCGAAGCCGTCCTGCCGGTGCACCGCGCCTTCGTCGAACGCGAACTTCAGCACGCTGCACAGGAAGTCCAGCCGGTCGATCTGCCGGCCGATCGACAGCAGCCGCCAACCGTCGTCGCGCGTCATGTTGTCGGTCTGCGCGCCGGTGATCGCGCCGAGCAGCAGTCCCAGCCGCTCGAGCAGCTGCAGCGCCTCGTTGCCGATCTGCTCCTCGGCTTCCGGATGATCGGCGCTGTCGGCGAACAGTTGCGTCGCGTCGTCGATCAGCCGCCACTGATCGCTCGACAGCCGCTCGCGGATCGCGGCGGCGGCCGCGCGCATCCCGAACAGGCACGACGCGATGCCCGAGGTACGGTCCGCGCCGCGCGTCAGCGACGTCGCGAGCGCGTGCTGGAACGCGCGCGGCGCATCGACGGCGTTCGGCGCGTCGGGCGCGATCAGCCCCGTGTCGCGGCACAGCCTGTCGATCAACTCCAGATGCGCGGGACTGTCGACGTCGTCCTCGCCGCGCAGCCGCTCAAGCGCGGCGCGTGCAAGACGCATCAGGTTGGTCGCGCGCTCGGTGTAGCGGCCGAGCCAGAACAGGTTCTCGGCCGCGCGGCTCGCGATCGCGCGCGGGCGCTCGACCAGATCGTCGGGGCCGAGACGGGTCTGCAGCAGCGTCGTCGAATCGACGATGCCTTCGGTCATCACCCACGTATCGACGGTGCTGCCGCCGCGCGGCATCGGCGCGTTGAACAGCGTATCGCGCGTGCCGACCCGCGACAGCCCGCCCGGCAGGAGCCGCCAGCGTTGCGCGCCATCGGCGAGCGCGAAGACGCGCAGCAGCAGCGGCTTCGGCACGATGCGCGCGCCGCCGGCGCCGTCGGGCGCGTCGTGTCCCGGCCAGGTCGGCGCCTGCGACAGCGGCAGGTCGGCCTGCACCGTGTAATGCTCGGGCCGGGCCAGGATTCGCGCACGCCATTCGGCCAGCTGCGCCGGCGTGAGCCGCGCGCCGATCACCGGGTCGAACGCGCCGCCGGCCTGCACGTCGGGCGGATACGACGGCTTCACGATGCTGCGCGCGAGCTGCGGCAGCGCGTCGTCGCAGGCTGCCGCCTCGCCGCACCACCACGAATGCACGGCGGGCAGCGTCAGCGTTTCTCCGAGCAGCCCTTCCGCGAGGCGAGGCATGAAACCGAGCACGCCCGGCGATTCGAGGAAGCCCGAGCCCGGCGCATTCGCGAGCAGCACGTTGCCCGCGCGCACGGCCTGCAGCAGCCCCGGCACGCCGAGCAGCGAATCGGGCCGCAGTTCGAGCGGATCGAGCCATGCGTCGTCGACGCGCCGCAGGATTCCGTGCACGGGTTCGAGCCCGCGCAGCGTCTTCAGGAAGACTCGGTTGTCGCGCGCGGTCAGGTCGCCGCCCTCGACGAGCGTGAGGCCGAGGTAGCGCGCGAGATACGCATGCTCGAAGTAGGTCGCGCTGCGCGGCCCCGGCGTCAGCAGCACGATCCGCGAATTCTTCGCGGCCGGGCTGAGCGACTGCATGCTCTGCAGCAGCGCACGGTAGGCGGACGCAAGCCGCTGCACGCGCAGTCCGCGAAACCCGCGCGGAAAGAGCCGCGACACGATCAGCCGGTTTTCGAGCAGGTAGCCGAGCCCGGCCGCGCCCTGCGTGTGCTGCGCGACGATCCGCCACTGGCCGTCCGGGCCGCGCGCGAGATCGAACGCGACGACATGCAGCCACGTATCGCCCGGCACGCGTGCGCCGCGCATCGCGCGCAGGTAGCCGGGATGGCCCGTGACGAGCGCGGGCGGCAACAGCCCGCGCTGCAGGATCGTCTGCGGCCCGTACAGATCGGCCAGCGTGGCGTTGAGCAGCCGTACGCGCTGCAGCACGCCACGCTCGATCGCGACCCAGTCTTCGGGCGTGACGATCAGCGGCAGCAGGTCGAGCGACCACGGGCCGGCCGCGCCGTCGCCGGCGCGCTGCTCGTGCAACTGGTAGAACAGGCCGTTCTCGCGCATGCGCCGATGCAGCGCGTCGGCGCGGCGGTCGAGGTCGGCCACGCCGTCGCTGCCGATCGACGTGAAGAAGCTGCGCCATGCAGGTGCGAGCAGCGGCGCGGTGAGGCCGGCGGCGCTGCCGCGCAGTTCGTCGTAGCGGCCGGCCGCGGCCGGCGCCGCGAGCGCGGCGGCCAGTTCCGCGGCATCCGGCTGCGCGCCGGTATCGAAGAGCGTGGGCATCGCGTCGGCGTCGGCGAGATCGTCGGGGTGAATGGGCGGCACGGTCGATATCGTTCCGTCGTCAGGGGGCGGACGCGCCCGCGCGCCGCCGCACCGGCGGCCGGGCACGGCGGACGGCCGCGTTCAGCCCGCATCCTAGCACTCCGGCCGGCGCGCCGGGAGGTCGCGAACCGCGCATCGTCGTCCGTCCTTTCATCCGACGATCAGGGCCGTCGCAAATCGAGCGTGAACGGAAATTCGCGGCTGGGCGCGGCGGCCGACACGTCCATCCGCCCCGGCGTGTGCCCCATCGCGACGAAGCGCGCGAGCCGGCGGCTCTCGGCCTCGTACGCGTTGACCGGGAACGTCGCGTAGTTGCGCCCGCCCGGATGCGCGACGTGATACCGGCAGCCGCCGAGCGAGCGTTGCAGCCACGTATCGACGATGTCGAACGTGAGCGGCGCATGCACGCCGATGGTCGGGTGCAGCGCCGACGGCGGCGCCCATGCCTTGTAACGCACGCCCGCGACATATTCGCCGACGGTGCCGGTCGGCTGCAGCGGCAGCGCGCGGCCGTTGACGGTCACCACGTGGCGGTTGTCGTTCAGCCCGGTCACGCGCACTTCGAGCCGTTCGACCGACGAATCGACATAGCGCACCGTGCCGCCGGGCGCGCCCTCCTCGCCCATCACGTGCCACGGCTCCAGCGCGCCGCGCAGCGACAGTTGCATCCCGTTCACCGCGATCTGGCCGAACAGCGGGAAACGGAATTCGAAGTGCGGCGCGAACCAGGCCGGGTCGAACGCGAAACCGGCGTCGCGCAGCTCGGCCAGCACGTCGTCGAAATCCATCTTCAGGAACGCGGGCAGCATGAAGCGATCGTGCAGCGCGGTGCCCCAGCGCGTGAGCGGCGTCGTGTACGGCGCGGCCCAGAAGCGCGCGACCAGCGCACGCAGCAGCAGTTGCTGCACGATGCTCATCCGCGCATGCGGCGGCATCTCGAACGCGCGCAGTTCGAGCAGGCCGAGCCGGCCGGTGGACGAATCGGGCGAATACAGCTTGTCGATGCAGAACTCGCTGCGGTGCGTGTTGCCCGTCACGTCGATCAGCAGGTTGCGCAGCACGCGGTCGACGAGCCACGGCGGCATGTCCTGCCCGTACAGCAGCTTGTTGCGCTGGATTTCCGCGAATGCGATGTCGAGCTCGTAGACCAGGTCGTTGCGCGCCTCGTCGACGCGCGGCGCCTGGCTCGTCGGGCCGATGAACAGCCCCGAGAACAGGTACGACAGCGACGGATGGTTGTGCCAGTAAGCGATCAGGCTCGCGAGCAGGTCCGGGCGGCGCAGGAACGGGCTGTCGGCCGGCGTCGCGCCGCCGAGCACGAAGTGGTTGCCGCCGCCCGTGCCGACGTGCCGGCCGTCGACCATGAACTTCTCGCTGGAAAGACGCGACTGCCAGGCAGCGTCGTACAGGAATTCGGTCTGGCCGACGAGTTCGTCGAAGCTCTTCGCCGGGTGGATATTCACCTCGATCACGCCGGGATCGGGCGTGACCTGCAGCAGCTTGAGCCGTGCGTCGCGCGGCGGCGGATAGCCTTCGAGCACGAGCTTCACGTCGAGCGCGTGCGCGGTCAGCTCGATCGCGGCGAGCAGGTCGAGATAGTCCTCGAGCGCGGCGAGCGGCGGCATGAACAGGTACAGGATGCCATTGCGCACTTCGGCGCACAGCGCGGTACGCGTGATCCACGCGGCCGATTCGAAGCGCTCGGGGCGGCGCTGCGCGTCCGGCGCGCCATGCGCGTGCCGTCCCCCCGCAGCCGTGCCGTCGCCGCGCCACTGCATGACCGTTTGCACGGGTGCTTCGCGATGCGCGCCGGCCAGGTAGTGCGGCGCGTCGGCCGTGCCCGCATGACGCGCACGGAACGCGGCCGCGTCCGGCAGCGCGTCGCGCGGCGCGAACGGATCGCGTTCGACCAGGTACGGATAGTCGGCGCCGGCGACCCAAGGCAGCGAATCGAGCGGCAGCCGATAGCCCATCGGCGAATCGCCGGGCACGAGGTACATCCGCTCGTCGCGGAAGAACCACGGGCCCGTCTGCCAGCGCGGGCCGTCGAGGCCCGACCGATCGCGGTCCGGCGCGTCGTCCGTGCGCTTGACCGGCAGCACGTAGCCGACCACGCTGTCGAGCTGCTGGTCGAACACCTTGCGCAGCCGCGCGCGTTCGAGTTCGTCGTCGAGGCGCGAGTCGAACGGATCGACGTTGACCGGCAGCCGGCGCTCGCGCCACAGGTAGTACCAGACGTCCTCGTAGCCGGGCAGGATGAATTCGTCGGTCAGCCCGAGGCGCGCGGCCAGCGCGTCGATGAAGCGCTTCGCGTCGTCAGTCGTGTATGCGGACGGCTCGCGCTCGTCGGCGAACAGCGACGGATCGTGCCACACGGGCTGGCCGTCGGCACGCCAGAGGATCGACAGCGCCCAGCGCGGCAGTTGCTCGCCCGGATACCACTTGCCCTGCCCGAAATGCAGGAAGCCGCCTTCGCCATATTCGGCGCGCAGCCGCTGCACGAGTTCGGTCGCGTAGCCGCGCTTGGTCGGGCCAAGCGCATCGGTGTTCCACTCGGCGCCGTCGCGATCGTCGATCGACACGAAGGTCGGCTCGCCGCCCTGGGTGAGCCGCACGTCGCCGGCCGTCAGCGCGCCGTCGACCTGCGCGCCGAGCGTGCGCACGGCGTCCCACTGCGACTCGGTATAAGGCTTCGTCACGCGCGGCGATTCGTACACGCGCGTCACCCCCATCTCGTGTTCGAACGCGACTTCGCACTCGTCGATCAGCCCTTCGACCGGCGCGGCGCTGGTCGGCTGCGGCGTGCACGCGAGCGGGATGTGCCCTTCGCCAGCGAGCAGGCCCGAGGTCGGATCGAAGCCAATCCAGCCCGCGCCCGGCAGATAGACCTCGCACCACGCGTGCAGGTCGGTGAAGTCGACCGACGTGCCGCTCGGGCCGTCGAGCGCCTTCACGTCGGGCGTGAGCTGGATCAGGTAGCCCGACACGAAGCGCGCGGCGATGCCGAGGTGGCGGCACAGCTGCACGAGCAGCCACGCGCTGTCGCGGCACGACCCGGATGCGAGTTTCAGCGTCTGCTCGGGCGTCTGCACGCCCGGCTCCATCCGCACGAGATAGCCGATGTCGTGCTGCAGCTGCTGGTTCAGCGCGACGAGGAAGTTCACGGTGCCGGCCGGCGTGCGGTCGACGCCGTCGAGATACGCGCGGAACAGCGGCGCCGCGCTCGTCTGCGGATCGCACGCGAGGTACGGCGCGAGTTCGGTCTTCAGCGCATCGTCATAGTTGAACGGATATTGCTCCGCGCTCGCTTCCAGAAAGAAGTCGAACGGGTTGTACACCGACATCTCGGCAACCAGGTCGATCGTGATCTCGAAGTGTTCGGTGCGTTCCGGAAACACGAGCCGCGCGAGATAGTTCGAGAACGGGTCCTGCTGCCAGTTGATGAAGTGCTGCGCGGGCTCGACCGTCATCGAATACGCGACGATCGGCGTCCGGCAGTGCGGCGCGGGCCGCAGCCGCACGATCTGCGGGCCGAGGTTGACGGGCCGGTCGTAGCGGTAGCGGGTGGTGTGATGCAGCGCGACGTGGATGGGCATGGGAGAGCCGCTCGGTTCGGGTTGGGCCGGCCGCGCGCGCCGCGTCGCCGTCGCTGCGGCGGCACGGCACGGCGGATTCGACGAAGGGGTGCGTCAGACCAGTTCCGGCGACTGCACGACGCTGATCTCGATGCCGACGGTGCTCGCGCCGAGCCCCGTCACCGGCTGTGCGTCGCGAGCGTCGAGGCCGACCGCGATGCGCACGTAGCGCTCGTCCGGGCAGCGGTTCATGAACGGATCGAAGCCGACCCAGCCGAGCCCTTCGACGTAGGCCTCCGCCCACGCATGACCTGCCGGCTGCTGCATCAGCGCGGCGGCCTGCGGCTGTGCGCCGAGCGCCGCCTGCGGCAAGCCCTGCGACTGCGCGGCGTGCGATGCGCCGAGCGCCTGCTGCATGCCGTCGCCGCTCTGCAGCGCGAGCGCCTCCTCTTCCTCGTCGCCCGCCGCGCTCTGCTTCGCGTCGGCGATGCGCTGCATCGCGCTGTCGGCGAGCACGTAGCCCGAGATGTAGCGCGCGGGCACCTTCAGTGCACGCGCAGCCGCGATGAACGCATGCGCGTGGTCGCGGCTCGTGCCCTCGCCGCTTTGCAGCGCGGTTTCGGCGTCGACTGGCGCGTCGGCCAGGTTCGGCGCGTACGCGATGCGGCCGTGCACTTCCGTCATCAGCCAGTGCAGCGCGTCGAGGCTGTGCGGCTCGATCGGCAGCGCCTGCGTGAGTTCGCGCACGGTGTCGCCGGCCTTCGTGAGCGCGGTCTCGCGCTCGAAGATCCACGGCGGCGCATAGCCCTCGGGGTTGCCGAGAATGCCGGCGCGGTCCTGCGTCTCGACGACGCCGGCCGCGATCACGACGATCTCGTTCTTCGCGCCGCGGTCGTGGCGCACGAGGTCGATCCGGTTGCCGAGCCCGTCCGTGTAGGACAGCGCCGGCTCGACGCCTTCGATCGTGACCTGCCACGCGCGCACCGTCTGCCCGGGGCCCGATTGCGGGCGCAGCCGCAGCCGTTGCAGCGCATGGGTGGCTTGATCGTCGAACTGATAACGCGAGATGTGTCGGATGGCGAGTCGCATGGCAAGTCTCAGTCGAAGTTGTAGGCCTGGGCGATATCGATCCCGAGGCTGTTGTTGCGGCCGATGAAGTCGGTCAGGAACTCGTGCAGGCCGCTCTTGAAGATCCGCTCGACCGAGGTGTCGGACAGCATCTGCAGAATCTTCGTGGCCGTGTCGTGACACGGGTGTGTCACGCCGTAATCCTTCGCGAGCAGATTCAGGCTCGACACCACGCGCCCGTAGCAATAGCGCAGCGAACGCGGCATGCGGCCGTTCAGGATTAGGTAGTCGGCGATGTTCATCGGCTTGTACTGCACGTCGTACACCCAGCGGTACGACCGGTGCGCGGCCACGCAGCGCAGGATCGTCTCCCACTGGTAGTTGTCGAGGATCGTGCCGACGTGCGACACCGACGGCAGCAGCAGGTGGTATTTCACGTCGATGATCCGCGCGGTGTTGTCCGCGCGCTCGACGAACGCGCCGATCTGCGCGAAATCGAAGATCTCGTTACGCAGCATCGTGCTGTAGAAGCTGCCGAGGATCAGCGCGGTTTCACGCTTCACTTCGTCGAGCACGGCCGGCAGTCCGCTCTCCGGCACCGGCTGCGCGAGCGCGTGACGCAGCGCGAGCCATGCGCCGTTCACGCTTTCCCATGCCTCGCGGGTGAGCGCCGTGCGCACCATGCGCGCGTTCGAGCGCGCGGCCTCGATGCACGACAGCACGCTCGACGGGTTGTCGCGGTCGCGCAGCAGGTAGTCGGTCACGGTATCGGCGGCATATGCGTCGTACTTCTGACGATAGCCGTCGTCCGCGCCCGAGCTGACCAGCACCGACGACCATTCGGCCGGCGCGTCGGACGTGCGCGTGAGCGCCATCCGCAGCCCGGCATCCACGATGCGCGCGATGTTCTCCGCGCGCTCGATATAGCGGTACATCCAGTAGAGACCGCTCGCAGTTCGTCCCAGAAGCATCTCGTGTCCACTCCGTCTTCGTTCGGTTCGCGCGCCGGCTGCGGCGCGCGCGGTCGTGCCCGGCTCAGTCGGCCAGCACCCAGGTGTCCTTGGTGCCGCCGCCCTGGCTCGAGTTGACGACGAGCGATCCCTCCTGCAGCGCGACGCGCGTGAGCCCGCCCGGCGTGATGCGGATCCGGTCCGACACCAACACGAACGGCCGCAGGTCGACGTGGCGCGGCGCGAGGCCGGCTTCGGTCAGGATCGGCGTCGTGGACAACGCCAGCGTGGGTTGCGCGATGTAGTTCGCGGGACGCGCGCGCAGCTTCGCGGCGAACGCCTCGAGTTCGGTCTTCGATGCACACGGACCGACCAGCATCCCGTAGCCGCCGGAGCCGTGCACTTCCTTCACGACCAGTTCGTCGAGATGCTCGAGCACGTATTTCAGGCTGTCGGCCTCGCCGCAGCGCCAGGTCGGCACGTTCTCCAGCAACGCCTTGCGGCCCGTGTAGAACTCGACGATCTCCGGCATGTACGAATAGATCGCCTTGTCGTCGGCGATGCCGGTGCCGGGCGCGTTCGCGATCGTGATGTTGCCGGCGCGGTAGACGTCCATGATCCCGGCCACGCCGAGCACCGAATCGGGGCGGAACGTGAGCGGATCGAGAAACGCGTCGTCGACGCGGCGGTACAGCACGTCGATCGGCCGGAAGCCTTCGGTGGTGCGCATCGCGACGCGGCCGTCGACCACCTGCAGGTCGCTGCCCTCGACGAGGTGCACGCCCATCTGGTCGGCGAGGAACGAATGTTCGTAGTACGCGGAGTTGTGGATGCCGGGCGTGAGCACGGCGATGGTCGGGTTGTCGGCGTTGCCGCCCGGCGGGCACACGGCCGCGAGCGACTGCCGCAGCATCTGCGGATAGGTCTCGACCGGGCGCACCTTGACCTGCTGGAACAGCTCGGGGAAGAGCTGCATCATCGTCTCGCGGTTTTCCAGCATGTACGACACGCCCGACGGCGTGCGCGCGTTGTCCTCCAGCACGTAGAACTCGTTCTCGCCGGTGCGCACGATGTCGACGCCGATGATATGCGTGTAAACATTCCCGGGCGGCCGGAAATCAATCATCTCCGGAATGAACGCCTCGTTGTGCGCGATCAGGTGCTTCGGCACGATGCCGGCGCGCACGATCTCCTGGCGGTGGTAGATGTCGTCGAGGAACGCGTTGAGCGCCATCACGCGCTGCTCGATGCCGAGCGACAGCCGGCTCCATTCCGCGCCCGAGATGATCCGCGGCACGATATCGAAAGGTATCAGCCGCTCGGCTGCCTGCGCGTCGCCGTACACGGCGAACGTGATGCCCGTCCTGCGGAACACGCCTTCCGCGTCGTGAGCTTTCTGGGCGAGGCTCGCGGGATTCTGCGTGTCGAGCCACTGCTTGAGGCGCGCGTAAGGCGCCCTCACCATGTCGCCGGATTGCAGCATTTCATCGAATGGCTTCATCGATCTTTTCTCCATCGATCGTTTTCCCCGGCATTGCGCATGCCGGACCGGCGTATTGACTGCCTTGCAAGGAACGTGCCTTGCGATATCCCCTCAGGTTCCCCCCTTTGTCGCGCAGCCGGCACGCCCCCGCGGCATGCCGCACCATGATGGTGCGATGCGCGCGACGCAGGACGCGCCAGAGGCGTGCCATGCCCGCGCACGGCTTCTGCTGCACCGCGCCTGTCAAACATAGTTCCCCTGCGTGTCACGACTGTGCAATCTGCACTGCACCATTCCTTCCCCGCCCGGCGCGCCGCCTCGATTACCGCGCTGCCGGCCGGCAGCGGTCCCGCGCCCGCGTCGGCAGGGCTTCCCGCCGCCGTGCGGTCGCCCGCGCCCCGCCACCTTCCCGCCCGGTTTTGCCGCACCGCAGCGAAACGCGACGCGGCGTCGGCGGCCCGTTGCGGCGGCCCGCCCTGCACCGCGACGGGGATTGCGCCACATCCTTCGGTTGCCCGGGCGGAATAGCGGAAAGGCGAGCCGGCGCGCGCAGGTGCGCGGCCGGCCCTGGGGGGAAGTACCGTCTGCGGCAAGTCGGGCAGTTCGACGCGGTGAACTAACCAGTTAGCCGGGTCCGGCACCTCAACCGTATGTAGCCGTAATACCGCCGACAACGCCCATGCATATTTCGACTGACACCGATCGAAAAAAAACATCGGCTCCGATGCGCGAGGCGCGGTACGCTACAAAACCGGTTCAGTGAAATGGCGCCGCCGCCTTCCGGCGCCGACTATAAAAAGCGAAGATCAACATGGAAGCAAAGTGGCTGGAAGATTTCCTGAGCCTTGCGGATACCAAGAGCTTTTCCCGGGCCGCGCGTCATCGGCACCTCACGCAGTCGGCATTCAGCAGACGAATCGCCGCACTCGAAACATGGATGGATGCGAAGCTGGTCGACCGCAGCATCAACCCGATCACGCTGACGCCGGCCGGGCAGATGTTCCGCGGGCTGGCCGCGGACATCCTGCGCAGCATGTATGCGGCACGCAACCTCGTGAACGGCTACGACCAGTTCGCGGCAAGCGACCAGGTCGTGCGCTTCGCCGTCGCGCATACGCTCGTGTTCACGCTGTTCCCCGAATGGCTCAAGCAGTTGAACGGCGAAGTCGGCCACGTGACCGCGCGCGTGAACGCGGTGAACGTGCCCGAAGGCGTGCAGCAACTCGTCGAAGGTGAATGCGACCTGCTGCTCGGCTATCACCATCCGCAACTGCCGATCGTGCTCGATCCGAACCACTTCCCGTTCGTCACGCTCGGCGTCGAGCGGATCCTGCCGGTGTCGACGCCCGACGCACGCGGCAAGCCGGTATTCGAACTGCCCGGCACGCCGGACGCGCCGCTGCCGCTCCTCGCGTATTCGTCGGGTGCGTTCCTCGGGAACGTCGTCGAGATGCTGCTGCTGAATGCGTCCGAATCGTATGCGCTGCACCGGTGCTTCGAGACGCACATGTCCGAGGCGTTGAAGGGGATGGTCGTGGCCGGGCACGGCATCGGCTGGCTACCCGAAAGCTGCGTGGCGAAAGAGCTCGCGGATGGTTCGCTCGTTCGTGCGGGCTCGGCGGACTGGATCACCGAGCTCGAGATTCGCCTGTACCGGTCCGCGCGCAAGCGCGGGCTCGCGGCCGAACAGTTGTGGACCTACATCATGAACCGCCCGCGCGTCGCGGCCGACGGCACGCGTGCGGCCGAGCAGTCGATCGAGCCGGCCGTGCGCATCGCGCGCCGCAGCGCCGGCGGCAGCCGGTAACACCCTTCCCTCATCGCCCGACTCGCCGGAGCGCCGCGCGGATGCAATCCGCGCGGCGCTCCCGTATTCCATTTTCGCCATCGCGAACCATTTTATTATCCCGATTCGTCTTCAATATACGTTCCGTACGCTCGATCAATTCCGCAATACTGCCAAACGTTTGCGAATCCGAGTAAATTGCCGACTCGCATGATGGAAATACGCCGTTACACATCACATCAAAAGTTTCGATTTTCATGTAACGACATTATCGCCAAAAACGTCATACCAGCCCTTTCGATTTACCTGACCACACGTTCCATGATTCATCGTGATGCCTCGATGGCGGAGGCAAGTCTTCCTTTTATCAGTCGTTATTTTTCGGCACAAACTTCGATACCACTTACGTCTCAAATTTGCGAAATGGTCATTGCGACCGGTGAGCAAATTTCATGTCCGGCAATATCGACTTTGTTCAGTTTCAATTCATTTTGTCGAATTATAACAAATCCCATTTAAATAGGACATTTAAAGCATGTCCCATTCGGGCCACACGCGGTTGTTTGTTCAAAATCCATCGTGTATCAATACCATGTCGCGAAAAGAACGTCGCCAATTTCAAATCGGAATAAATGCGCTCCCAGCGATTTCGGATGGAGGTTGCAATGTCTTCCTCGTTTGAACAGCATGCTCGCCCGCTCTTCGGCATCGCCGTATCCGCACTCTGCATCAATGCCGTGGCACAGACCCAGGCCCCGGCACCCGCGTCCGACCCCGGCTCCGGCCGATACGTGATTTCGTATATCTGCGGCGACGCGCGAATCGACGGTACGGCGCCGCTTCCCCCCGACGGCCGTCCTTACAACCTCGGTGTTTCGTTCGTATCGGGCGCCAGCGGGCAACCGCTGTCGAACGTGCAGGTGCGGCTGCGACGGCATGGACGCGTGCTCGTCGAATTCAAGGCAACGGGGCCACGCTGCCTGTTCAGCGTGCCCGATGCCAGTTATCGGGTCGAAGGGACTTATCAGGGCGCCACCCAGTTCGCGGTCGTCGAAACGGGCGCACTCGCCACGCAGTTGCGGTGGTGAACGTCAGTCGAATCCGCGTGGCGCTGGCACGTGCTCGCTTCGTGCATTGCAATCCGTCGAATCGAGGAGGATTGAATGACTCGTGCAGAACGACCGGACGGCTCGCCCAACCGTCAGCCGAAACCTGCCTGGGGCCCCGGAAAGAATGCGGCGCTCAGCATCATTGCGTTTGCCGCGATCTTTGGCGGCTTTGCGTACGTCCAGCGCGACGCGGAAGTCGGCCATGCAACCATGACGCACGACATCGCCGGCATGATCGGCACCGCCGTCGGAAAGTATCGCGAGGCCATCGCGACCGCCACGGCCAACGCCTCCGACACGGCGTCGACCATCGCGCAGGCCGAGCCGGTTACACCTGCCGTGCCGGGCACGCGGTATGCGTCGGCAACGCCTGCCGTGTCGGCCGCGGCAGCACCGGCCGTGCCGCCAGGAACGACCGCCCGCGCCGCCGCGAAACACCCGCACTCCGCGCACGTGCCGTCCACGACGCTCGCGGCCAGCGGCCGCGCGGCGCGCCCCGGCGACACGCACCGGACGTCGCGTTCGCAGACGCTGGCGCGCACGGAAAAACACACCGACCGCACGCCGCGACGGCAGCCGCAATCGTATATCGCCGATTCGGCGCACATAGAGGCCACCAGCATCACGCACGACGAACTGGAAGGCGCACGCGCACTGGCCCGGGCGCGCTGGTGCGCACGGGTCGACGAATGGAATTGCGTGGAGCAGAACGCGAGCCACGCGCTCGCCATCGACCCGACGAATAGCGAATCTCGCGCGCTGCTCGGACAAGCGATCCGCAATCGCCTGTGAACCGGGCGTCGCCGGGCGTGCAACCGATGTGATCGCTTCAGAGTGAGGAGACATCGTGGCCAACAATCGTAGACAACAATGCACCATCGCCGCTCCGCCCAACCGACGGATCCTCCTGCATGCGCCATTGCTGTTGCTGCTCGTTGCGTCCGGCTCCTGCCTTGCCGCCGAAGGCGACGCGGAACCGGGCGGCGCGAGCGAAATCGCCGGCGCCCGCGGCGCGCCGGATGCGCTGTCGCCCGACATGCAACCGACGGCGGCGTCGCCGCAGGTCGCCCAGGGTCGGAGCGCCCTGCCCCCGCAAGCGCCGACGCCCATCGCGCAGGCATCGGATGCGTCGATGCAGATCGCGCAAGCGTCGGATGCGCAACCGCAGACGATGCCGACCACGGTCGTGGTGAACCCGGACGTCGCGCAGCCGAGCGAACCGGCGCCGGGCGCGCAGCCGTCGAGCGTGCCGATCCAGATCGCCCAGGCGATCGATACCACGCCGCAGAGCAGGCCGCCACCGGCCGAACCGACGCCGAGTGCCCCGATGCAGCCGACCCAGGCATCCGACACCACGCCGTCAAACGCGCCGGCACCCGTCGCGCATGCATCGGACGCGCCGATCGGGATCGCGCAAGCCGCGAACCCGCAGCCGCCCGAAACACCCGTGCAAACTACGGCGACAACGCCCGGCACACCTGCGTCCAGTTCATCCGTCCCGGTCGCGCACTCGCCGGAGCCGCCGCAACCTGCGCAGGCCGCAACCACCGCGCCGCCGAATGCGCCGACGCAAACCGCGCAGGCCTCCGGCACCCCGATGCCGGGCTCGCCTGCGCCCGTTACCCAGACACCGGGCTCGCCGCCCCCGTCGTCCCAGGCGCCGAATTCACAGACGCCCGGCGTCCAGCTGCCCGGCGAACCGACGCAACGATCGCAAGGCCCCGACGTCGAAACGCCGAATGCGCAGGCGCCGAACCTGCGTACCGCCGACGTCGCGACCGTGCGCAACGACGTGTTCGGCCTCGCGGCGGGCGGCGGCGCGATCAAGGCGCTCGAAGAAGCGAAGGCACGGCCCGATGCGTTCTCCGCCGTCGACGTCGCACAACTGGAAGAACTGGCGATTCGCCAGCAGGTGCGCGGCGGACGTGACAAATCCCGCTCGATGACGAGTTCCGACCGCTTCGACGGCCTCGACAGCGCGCTGCGCGCGGCGGACGACCTCGACAAGCGGATGCCGGCCACGCCCGATTATTCGCCGGTCAGGACGGCGCTCGCGGGCGACCGCACCGTCGCCCTTGCAGCGCGCGGCGACATGAAGACGGCCGTCGCGACGTTCGAGACGATTCCGCCCGACGCGGAGATCTCGATCGACGCGCTGGCGGCCGTCGGCGACGCCTACCTCTACCTGAGCGAACCGGCCAACGCGAACGCCGTGTACCAGCGCGCGTTGCAGCAGGCGACCGCGGCGCCGACCGACCGCGCGACCCGCGGCTTCCAGTACGGCGCGCGCACGCGTCCGATCGAACTGCGCGAAGGGCTGTTCTGGTCGTACGTCGACCAGGGACGCGCGGCGGACGCGCAGCAGGTGCTCGACGACATCGGCAAGTCGCTGCCGCCGGCCAAGGAGGTGCGCAACTACGGTCCGGAAGAAAGCGACTTTCTGCGCTACTACCGGCTGCGCGCGCAATACCTGATTTACACAGGCCGCGTCGACGAAGGGATCGCCGCGCTCGAGCAGCTCGAGCAGCAGGTGCCGTTCAACGCGGAGATCCGTGCCGCGCATGCCGACGCGGTGTCGGGCCAGGCGCATCCGCGCCAGGCGATCGCGATGTATCGCGCTTCGCTGACCGACCACCCGGACAGCGTCGAAATGCTGGCGGGCCTCGGCCGCGCGGCGCTCACGGCGGACGACTACGCGACCGCGAAGTACGTCGACCAGACTCTGGACGACGTATTTCCGGACAGCGGCGCCGTGCGCGGTTTCAAGCGCGACTACAAGGCATACCGCAGCCCCGTGTTCACGACCGACCTGAGTTACGAGCACGGCAACGGCGCGCTGGCCGACAACAGCTTCACGTCGGACAGCTATGTGTACTCGCAACCGTTCGGCGACAACTGGCGCGTCTTCTCGCACACGTTCTTCGGCTACGCGCAGACCGACTCCGGCAACGTCAGCCGCACGCGCACGGGTGTCGGCGGCGACTACCGGCACGGGCCGCTCACCGTGCAGGGCGAAGTCACGCACTCGTTCGGCTCGGACGGCCGAACCGGCGGCCGCGGGTCGATCGCGTACGCGCTGAACGACTACTGGACGGTCAGCGCCGGGCTCGACACCAACGACAACTCGCTGCCGTGGAAGGCGTATGCCGCGCACATCTGGGGCCGCTCCGCGAACGTCTCGGTCGTGTACAGGCAGAACGACCGTCGCGAGGTCAAGCTCAGCTACGGCGTGAGCCGCTACAGCGATTCGAACCTGCACCAGGAGATCTCGGCAACCGCCACGCAGCGCGTGTATACGACCGCCAACCAGCTCGTCAACGTATCGCTGGACCTCGGCACCGACAGCAACACGCGCCAGGACGCGCCCTACTTCAGCCCGGGCCGCGACTATGCGGCCGCCGCGACAGTCATGCACCAGCTGATGCTGTGGAAGAAGGGCGACATGGCGCTGCAGCAGCGCGTATCGGTGTCGGGCGGCGTGTACAACGAGCGCGGCTTCGGCACCAGCCCGCTGTGGAGCGCGCGCCTCGAGCACGCGTGGACGTTCAAGCACGACATCACGCTGAGCTATGGCGTCGAAGTCAGCAGCCACGCGTACGACGGCCAGCGCGAGCGCTCCGAAACCGGCTTCATGTCGGTCAACCTGCCTTTCTAGCAAGGAGATCGCGAATGCAAACCAGACGGACCTTCATGTGCGGATGCCTCGGCACGTTCGCCGCCTGTTCGCTGTTCCCGGGCGTGTCGAACGCCCGGATGATCGACCTGCTGCCGCCGTCCGACCCGGCCGACGGCAAGACGTTTCGCGTGATCTGCATGCATGACGTGCGCGACAACCTGATGGCGTCGTTTTCCTCCGCGTCGGCGATGGTCGACCCATTCGCGGTCGACACCGGCACGCTGACCGCGATCTTTTCATGGCTGCAGACCAACAACTACCACACCATCACGGTCAGGCAGATCGAGGAATCGCGGCACGGCGGCAAGCCGCTGCCGCCGCGCGCGGTGCTCCTCACGTTCGACGACGGCTACCGCAGCCACTACACGAAAGTGCTGCCGCTGCTCGAACGCTTCAAGTATCCGGCCGTGATGGGCATCGTCACGGCGTGGATCGATGCGCCGCTGGATACACCGATCCGCATCAGCGACAAGATCCAGGTGCCGCGCGACTACTTCATGTCGTGGGACGAGGTGCAGAAGGTCGGCCAGTCGCACCTCGTCGAACTCGGCTGCCACACCCACAACCTCCATCACGGCGCGGTCGCGAATCCGCAAGGCAACGAGTTGCCGGCGACCACGTCCCACCTCTACCTGCAGAACGAGAAGCGCTATGAAACCGACGCCGAATTCGAAGCACGCGTGCACGACGACCTGCAGACATGCGTGCGGCAGATCCGCGAACACACCGGCATCGTTGCACGCTCGATGGTGTGGCCATACGGCGCGGAAAACCAGCCCGTGCGCAAGATATCGACGTCGCTCGGCATGGACATCCAGTTCAGCCTCGATGCCGGCCCGAATACGCCGGACGTGCCGCTGGACCGGCTGAGGCGGATCCTGATGATGTACGACGTCGACATCGGCGGGTTCGAGCGCTCGATGCGCGAGCCGGCGTCCAACCGCGGCGACGTCGACGTGCCCGAGCGCATCGTGCAGGTCGATCTCGACCAGGTCTACGATCCCGATCCCGCGCGGCAGGAGGCGAATCTCGGCAAGCTGGTCGAGCGCATCTACCGGATGCAGCCGAAATCGGTGTACCTGCAGGCCTGTGCCGACCCGAAAGGCACGGGCGTGGCCGAAGCGGTGTATTTCCCGAATCGGCACCTGCCGATGCGCGCGGACCTGTTCTCGCGCGCCGCGTGGCAGCTGAACACGCGCTCCAACGTGCAGGTGTACGCGTGGATGCCGGTGCTCGCGTTCCGGCCGCCGCCGGGCAAGCATCAGGGGCTCGAGGCCGTCAGCGCATACGGCGGCGCGCCGGCCCGCGAGAACGGCACCCGCGTGTTCCGGCTGAGCCCGTTCGATCCGGAAGCGCGGCTGATGATCCAGCAGATCTACGAGGACCTCAGCAAGCACGCGTCGTTCAGCGGCATCCTGTTCAGCGACGACGCCGTGCTCGACGACTACGAGGATGCGGGCCGGCATGCGCTGCAGACCTATTCGCAATGGGGGCTGCCGGCCGACGTCGGCAAGATCCGCGAGAACCCCGACCTGATGAAACGCTGGACGCGCCAGAAGTCGCGTTACCTGATCGACCTGACACACCAGCTCGAACAGATCGTGCTGGCGCACCAGAACGTGGGCGACGTGCTGAGCGCGCGCAACATCTTCGCGATGCCGGTGCTCAAGCCCGAGTCGGAAGCGTGGTACGCGCAGAACTACGACGATTTCCTTGCCAACTACGACTACGTCGCGCTGATGGCGATGCCGTACATGGAGCAGGCGAAGGATCCCGAAGGCTGGCTGGACCAGCTCGTGCGTGCCGTCCGTGCGAAGCAGCGTGGCCTGCAGCGCACCGTGTTCGAGCTGCAGTCGTACGACTGGCACGCGCACAAGGACGTGCCGGCCCGCACGCTGCTCGCGCAGATGCGGCGGCTGCGCAGCGAGGGCGCGGTGAATTTCGGCTACTACCCGGACAACTTCCTGAACGGCCAGCCGGAGCTCGACGCGATGCGCGACGTGATGTCGCTGAAGTCGCGCCTCGATCCGACCTCGATCAACGCGCTGATGCAGATGCAGCACGCGCAGGGAACCAAGACGCCATGACCACCCACAACATCATTCAGCGCCTGCAGGATTTCGTCTTCTACTACCCGTTCTTCATGTCGTACCTGTGGATGATCGGCGGCGTCGTTCACTACTTCCTGCTCGAGGAAGGCCGCGAGCTGTCGACGCGCACGATCGCGGCGAGCGGCATCCCGAAGATCTCGATCGTCGTACCGTGCTTCAACGAGGCGGCGAACGCGCGCAGCGTGATCCGCCACCTGAACGCGATGGACTACCCGAACTACGACATCATCGCAGTCAACGACGGCAGCAAGGACCGCACGGGCGAGATCCTCAACGAGCTGGCCGTCGAGATCCCGCGGCTGCTCGTGATCCATCACGCGTGCAACGAAGGCAAGGCGGTCGGGCTCACCACCGCGGCGGCGGTATCGAATGCGGAATACCTGCTCTGCATCGACGGCGACGCGCTGCTCGCGCATGACGCGATCGGCTGGATGCTCGAGCATTTCCTGACGGATCCGGGCGTCGGCGCGGTCACCGGCAACCCACGCATCCGCACGCGCACGTCGCTGCTGGGGCGCATGCAGGTCGGCGAATTCTCGTCGATCGTCGGGCTGATCAAGCGCACGCAGCAGGTGTACGGCCGCATCTTCACGGTGTCGGGCGTGATCACGATGTTCCGCAAGACCGCACTCGCCGATGTCGGCTACTGGAGCTCGGACATGCTGACCGAGGACATCGACATCAGCTGGAAACTGCAGTGCCGCGACTGGCGCGTCGTGTACGAGCCGCACGCGCTCAGCTGGATCCTGATGCCCGAGACGCTGAAGGGGCTCTACCGGCAGCGGCTGCGCTGGGCGAAGGGCGGCATCCAGGTGCTGCTCAAGTACGCAGGCACGCTCGCGCGACCGACGCAGATGATGATGTGGCCGTTGTTCGTCGAGTATCTGATCGGCATCGCGTGGGCCTATTCGATGTCGTTCATCCTGCTGCTCGCGCTGGTCGACGTCGTCTACCCGCTTCCGCAGGACTGGCATGTGTCCGTGGTGCCGCACTGGCACGGGATGCTGCTGGTCGCGACCTGCATCCTGCAGCTGATCGTCGGCAGCATGATCGATCGTCGTTACGACGAAAAACTCCTGATGTATTTCCTTGACACCGTCTGGTACCCCGTCGCGTTCTGGCTGATCAGCATGGTCACCACCGTCGTCGCCCTGCCCGCCGTCGTATTGCGGGGCCGCGGCAAGCGCGCCGTTTGGGTCAGTCCCGACCGAGGCATTCAACATGAAGAACGCACCGATTATTGACCTTTCCCTGCGCGCCCCGAGCGAACTGATCGCCGAACACGGCGGCGTCGTCGGGCCCGTGCTCGTCGCGTGGTTCCGCCTCGTGCGGCCCGCGCTGGTCGGGGGGGTGTGGGCGTCGATCTGCATCTACACGTACCGCTACCTGCTGCCGTTCAACCAGGCCGAGATGCCGATCGAGCAGATCGTGTTCTACGTGACGAGCATCGCGCTGATCGCCGGCACGATCGTCACGTGGCTGATCGCGGGACGCGTCGTGCATCCGCTCGCATACCGGTTGCGCGCATCGAAGATGCTGCGGCGCTCGGCCAGCGTGAAGACGCGCTCGGTGCCACCGACCGCGCTCGCGGGCGCCCGCCGGCGCGGCGCGCGGCGCACGACGCGCATTCTCGTCGCGTCCCACGACGCGAACGGCTCGATCTCCGGCATCGAATGGGTAGCCCACGCGGGGCCGCAGCCCCGCGAATAAGTCAGCGGAGACGCGCCGCGCCTGACGCGATGCATGCCGCGCGACGCGACACCGCTCCCGAATTCGCGCCGTCGCGTGTCGCGCGTCGGCCGGCAACTTCCTTTAGACGAGGTGAATCATGTGCGGAATCGTCGGAGCAAGCGGCCTGCACAATCAGGTGCCGCAACTGGTCAATGCACTGAGCCGACTCGAGTATCGCGGCTACGATTCGTGCGGCATCGCCGTGCAGGACGAAGGCCGCCTGCGCAGCGAACGCACGCTGCGGCGCGTGGCGGACCTGCAGGACCGCGTGCTGACGCTGGGCCTCGAAGCGCAGACGTGCATCGCGCACACGCGCTGGGCGACGCACGGCGCGCCGTCGGAAATGAACGCGCATCCGATCATGTCGGGCGACACGATCGCGGTCGTACATAACGGGATCATCGAAAACCACGATGCGTTGCGCGCCGAACTGAAGGAGCGCGGCTACACGTTTCGCGGCGAGACCGACACCGAGGTGATCGCGCACCTGATCCACAGCCTCTATCGCGACGACCTGTTCGATTCGGTCAGGCATGCCGTCAAGCGGCTGCACGGCGCGTATGCGATCGCGGTGCTGAGCGCGCGCGAGCCCCAGCGCCTCGTCGCCGCGCGCGCCGGCTCGCCGCTCGTGATCGGCATCGGCGCCGAACAGAACTACCTCGCGTCGGACTGCGCGGCGCTCGGCGACCTGACCGACCGCTTCGTCTACCTGGAAGACGGCGACGTCGCGCTGATCACGCCGGACCGCATCGACGTGGTCGACGCGATCGGGAGCGCGGTACAGCGTCCGCTGTGCCTGGTCAAGGCGCGCGATAACGACGCCGCGCTCGGCCCGTATCAGCACTTCATGCAGAAGGAGATCTTCGAACAGCCGAAGGCGATCGCCGCCACGATCGATGGCATCGACGCGATCTCGCCCGCGCTGTTCGGCGGCAGCGACAGCGCGCGTGCGCTGCTGTCGAAGACCCGGAGCGTGCTGCTGCTCGGCTGCGGCACCAGCTACTACGCGGGCCTGACGGCGAAATACTGGCTCGAGGGCATCGCGGGCATTCCGGCGCAGGTCGAGATCGCGAGCGAATACCGCTACCGCGACACCGTGCCCGATCCGCGCACGCTGGTCGTCGGTATTTCGCAGTCCGGCGAAACCGCCGACACCATCGGCGCGATCGAGCGCGCGCGCGCGATGGGCCAGGATCTGTCGATGGCGATCTGCAACGTGGCGACCAGCTCGATCGCGCGCGGCGCGCCACTCAGCTTCCTGACACGCGCCGGCATCGAGCTCGGCGTCGCATCGACCAAGGCGTTCACCACGCAGCTCGTCGCGCTGTTCGTGCTGACGCTGACGCTCGCGCAGCAACGCGGCCGGCTCGATGCGGCGCATGTCGCGATGCACCTGAAGAAACTGCACGAACTGCCAGCGCGCATCGGTCACGCACTCGCCCTGGAAACGCAGATCATGGGCTGGGCCGCGAAGTTCGCGCGCACCGAGAACGCGCTGTTCCTCGGGCGCGGCATTCACTATCCGATCGCGCTGGAAGGTGCGTTGAAGCTCAAGGAAGTGTCGTACATCCATGCCGAAGGCTATCCGGCCGGCGAACTGAAACATGGCCCGCTCGCACTCGTCACGAGTGCGATGCCGGTCGTCACGATCGCGCCGGACGACCGCCTTTTCCAGAAGCTGAAGTCCAACATGGCCGAGGTGCGCGCACGCGGCGGACGGCTGTACGTGCTCGCGGGCCATCATCTCGAGATCGACGCCGACCGCGACACGCACCTGATCCGCGTGCGCGAATCGGGCGACGCGCTGTCGCCGATCGTCAACGTGATCCCGTTGCAGCTGCTCGCGTATCACGTCGGGTGCGCGCGCGGCGCCGACGTCGACAAGCCGCGCAACCTTGCGAAATCGGTCACCGTCGAATGATGCAACGGCCGGTCACGACGCAGGTCGCCACCGTGCGCTCGCATGCGGGCGAGCGCGCCGCCGCGTGGCGTGTCGCGACCGTACTCTGCGGCGCGTGTTGCGCCGTCGCGGCACCGACACGCGCGTTTGCCGGCACGCCGGTCGTGCACACCGTCACCGTGCACGCGCCCGCATCGCCGCAGGACAGCGGCGACCCGCGGCGCTTCATGCACGGAATCGGCGTGGCCGACGCAGGCGCCGGCCGGCGCTGGGTGTTCTTCAGCAGCTCCGGCATCGTGCCGCGCGGCGCGCGGCGCAACGGCAACTGGCCGCACGACGTGTACGTCGGCGAATGGCTGCCGGGCAAGCCGCGTCTGCTGCGCGTCCATCCATTCATCAGCCGTCCGGAAGCGCAGGAGCCCGTGTCGATCGCGCAGAATCCGCGCGGCGATATCTTCGTCACGTTCGAGGACGGCTGGAATGCGCCGCAGGAGGTCAGCCAGCGCTATGGCGTCTATCGGCGCGACCTCAAGCCGATCAAGCCCTACCCGAACGACGTCGAGGCGGGCGGTCACTCCGGGCATGTCGCCTCGGTGGGCGAACGCTTCGTCGTGTTCTATTCCGCCGACTGGATCGACGGCGGCGGCGTCGACAACCTCGGCACCGGCAACGGCGTCTACGTGAAAACCTACGATGCCGACGGACGCGTGCTGAATCACGTGCCGGTCGCGCCGCACCATCGAGAATGGTGGCCGGTGGTCGCCGGCTCGCCGCACCGCGCGCTGCTCGTCTGGCAAAAATACATCGAGGGCAGCACGGATGCGACGCTCGAATACGCGATGTTCGATCCGGTCACGGCGAAGCTCGACAAGCTCGGGCCGCTGAGGGACGCGATCCAGTACTACGTGTATTCGTCTGCCTACGTGCCGGCGATCGACCGCTTCGTCGTCGTCACGACGACGGCGGACAATCGCGGCGTCGCGACGCTGATCGACCCGGACGGCCGCCGCCTCGCGACGCTCGACTGCCTGCCCGCGTCGGTGCGGGAATCCGGGATCGCCGTCGACGGCACGCATGCGTACGTGCCGACCCGCGACGGACGACTGCTGACGCTGGCGCTTTCGCCAACCGGCATGTCGGTGAGCGGCGCGCAGCGCTCGCCGATTCCGTGGGGCTCGACCGGCATCGCCGGGTTCACGGCACGCGGCGGGACGATGCATTTCGTGTCGCTGACGCCGTCCGGGACGCGCGAGGCCGATTTCGACACGGCACGGGCAACGCCTTTGCCGAAGGCCGACGCGCAGTGTTCGACGCATTGACCGCGACACGAACGGCTCCGGACCGACACGGACGCCCCGTGGGATTGAGCCACCAGCCGAATCGCGCAACGCGATCCCGCACGCGTCGGGCAACTGGATAGCCCCCCGCACGCTGCCACCGGCCGGCGCGATCCCTGCCACTGCGCCGATCCCGCGTCGAAGTCGCCAGCGCCGCGCGTACCGGATAGACTGTCGCCCGATTCCATCCATCGGCCGCGTGCTCGCCCCCTGCCGCCGCCGGTACGCCCCCACGGAGAACGAATGCTGAAGCGCCGGTGGTTTTCGCTGTTGCTGATGACGGTGTGCCTGATCGCGACGCGCGCGTCCGCGCAGGACGCGCTCGAACTCGAGACCGACGGCACGCCTCGAGTGTTGACGCGCCAGGCGCTGCTCGCGCGCGTCGACGCAACGGACATCCACGTGCCGCACGACATTGCGTACGGCCGGCCGATGACGTTCCGCGCGGTGCCGTTCGCCGCGCTGCTCGGCGACACGCCGCTTCCCGCGAACGGCGTGCTCGAAACGCGCGCGGCCGACGGTTTCGCCGCGCAGCTGCCGCTGGATCTCGCGCGCCGCCGTGCGCCGGCCGGCGCCGTCGCGTGGCTCGCGATCGAGGACCCCGCGCATCCGTGGCCGAAGCTGCCCGGCAAGCAGGTCAGCGCCGGGCCGTTCTACCTGGTTTGGCTCGGGCCGGACGCATCGTCGGTGCGCGGCGAGCAGTGGCCATATCAGATCGTGCGCATCACGATCGAATCGTCGCCGCTCGCGCGCTGGCCGTCGCTCGCCGTCGATCCGGCGCTGCCGGCGAACGATCCGGCCCGTGCGGGCCAGCGCCTGTTCGTCACGCAATGCCTCGCGTGCCATCGCCTCGACGGCGCGGGCAGCAGCCATGCCGGCCCCGACCTGAACGCGCCGATGAATCCGGTCGACTACTTCCAGCCCGCCGCGCTGCGCCGCTACATCCGCAACCCGGCATCGGTGCGCGACTGGCCGGGCCGCGTGATGCCGGCGTTTCCGCCCGATCAGCTGAGCGACCGGGAGCTCGACCAGATCGTCGCGTATCTCGCGTATATGGCGCGGCGCAAGGCGGGCAAGTAAGCCGCGCCCGTCACGCGCGCATCACGCGCCCGGTTCCTGCGCGCTCCGCAACACCGCGTGCAGCAGCACGTCGGCGCCCGCCGCCGACCATTCCGGCGTGATCGCCTCGGCCTCGTTATGGCTCAGGCCATCGACGCACGGCACGAAGATCATGCCGGTCGGCGCGACGCGCGCGATGTAGCACGCGTCGTGACCCGCGCCGGACACGATGTCCATGTGCGGCAGCCCGAGCGCCTGGGCCGCATCACGCACCGCGTCGATGCAGCGCGGCGCGAACGGCACCGGCGGGTACGTGAAGATCTGCTCGATCCGCGCACCGAGGCCGGCGTCGGCCGCGACGCGCGCCAGTTCCGCACGCAGCGCCGTATCGAGCTCGTCGAGCACCATATCGTCAGGATGACGAAACTCGACCGTGAAGAAGCAGCCGCCCGGCACGGTGTTGCGCGAATTCGGCCGCGCCTCGATCATCCCGACCGTCGCGCGCGCGTGCGGTGCATGACGACGGCCGAGCGCATCGACGAATTCGATCATCCGCGCGGCACCCACCAGCGTGTCGCGCCGGAATTCCATCGGCGTCGTGCCCGCGTGCGCGTCGACGCCCGTCAGCGTCACCTCGTACCAGCGCTGCCCCTGCCCGGCCGTCACGACGCCGATCGTCTTGCCGGCCCGTTCGAGAATCGCGCCCTGTTCGATATGCAGCTCGTACGCCGCATGCACCGGATAGCCGCCGACGGGCTCGACGCCCGCGTAGCCGATTCGCGCGAGTTCCTCGCCGATCGTCCTGCCTGCGCCGTCGGTGCGCGACAGCCCGTATTCGAGCGGATAGACGCCCGCGAACACGCCGGCCGATATCATCGCCGGCGCAAAGCGCGAACCTTCCTCGTTGGTCCAGATCACGACGTCGATCGGGCGCTCGGTCTCGATGCCCGCATCGTTCAGCGCGCGCACGACCTCGAGGCCGCCGAGCACGCCGTAGATGCCGTCGTAGCGGCCGCCGGTCGGCTGCGAATCGGCGTGCGATCCGGTCATGACCGGCGCGGCGTCGGGATTGCGGCCCGCGCGGCGCGCGAACACGTTGCCCATCCGGTCCACGCGCACCGTGCAGCCGGCGTCTTGCGCCCACTGCACGAACAGGTCGCGCGACTCGCGATCGAGGTCGGTCAACGCGAGACGGCAGACGCCGCCCTTCGGCGTCGCGCCGATCTGCGCCATCCGTTCGAGCGACGCCCACAGCCGCGCGCCGTCGACGCGCGGCGCGTCCGCGAGATCGTCACGCATTGCCGGCCTCCGGGGCATCGTCGCGCGGCGCCGCCTGCAGCGCATAACGGAAATCGCAGCGCTTGCCGCCCTGCATGATCGTGCTCGTGCGCGTGAGTGCGATGTCCGGCGCATAGCCCTGGATGAAATAGCTGTCGCGCGCGCAGCTCAGCAGGTGGCCGATCTCGCCGAGCCCCATCGCGTGATACATCTCCGCGTAGCTGCAGCGATGCACGTCGTAGTCGTAGTGCGCATCGTCCGCGCGATGCACCTCGACCTCGAGCGCATCGTCCTTCTCCCACAGCACCTGCAGCGCGACGAACGATCGCACGCTCGTGCCGCCGGGCTCCTGCGCGGCGAACGTGCGGCCCGCGTCGACGGCCGCGCCGCGCACGGCTTCCGCGATCACGGCCTGCGCGCGCTCGGTGCCGAATTCGCGCTTCATGATCTCGTAGATCGGCTTGATGATTTCCGCTTCGATGCGGCGCCGCGCGAGGATGCCGAGCCGCGTGTCCTCGGGTGCCGCCGTGGATGCATGTGTCGAGTTGGTCATGGGATTCGTCTCCGTCGTCATTTCGTTGCGGGGTGCGCGCCGCCGAGCACGTCGACGACGGTCCACTTGCCGCCGCGCACCTGGTAGATCGTGAACGCAGGGTCCTTCAGATTGCCTTCGGCGTCGAACGCGACCCGGCCGGTCACGCTGGGCCGGTCGATCGCGTGCACGGCCGCGACCAGCTTCGCCGGCTGCGTCGTGCCGGCCTTCTGCGCGGCCGCGATCAGCGTGGCAGCCGCGTCGTACGCGAACGGGGCGTGCAGCTCGATCGGCGCGTGAAAGCGTGCGCGGTACTGCGCGTCGAACGCCTTGCCGCCCGGCATCCGGTCGAGTGGCAAGCCCGGTTCGAGCGCCGTCACGCCGTCGCCGTCCTTGCCCGCGAGCGACAGGAAGGTCTGGCTCACGAAGCCGCCCGCGCCGAGCAGCGGCGCGTTCACGCCGAGCTGGCGCATCCGGCGCGCGATCGGCGCGGCCTGCGCGTCGAGCCCGCCGAAGAACACGAGATCCGCGCGCTTGCCCTTGATCGCGGTCAGCACGCCGCTGAAGTCGGTCGTCTTGTCGTTCACGTACTGGCGATCGACGATCGTGCCGCCGTTCGCCTGCACCCCCTTGATGAACTGGTCGGCGAGCCCCGCGCCGAACGACGTGCGATCGTCGATCACCGCGATGCGTTTCGCCTTCAGCGTCTTCACCGCATAGGCGCCGGTGAAGTTGCCGCCCGCATCGTCGTGGCCCATGATCCGGAAGGCCGTCGCGTAGCCCTGCTGCGTGTACGGGTGGCCGGTGGACGCCGGCGCGATCTGCGGAATGCCCGCATCGCGGTAGATGCGCGACGCCGGCACGCTGCAGCCCGTGTTCCAGTGACCGACGACGCCGATCACGTGCTGGTCGACGAGCTGCTGCGCGACCGCGACGGCCGTGCGCGGATCGGATTGATCGTCCGCCGCGACGAGCTTGTAGACGACCGGCTTGCCGCCGATGCTCGGATGCTTCGCGTTCGCGTCGTCGATCGCAAGCTGCGCGCCGTTCTGCAAGTCCTTGCCGATCCGCGCGGACGGGCCGGTGAGCGGCGCGGCGAGACCGATCAGGATGGTCTGCGGCGCGGACTGCGCGTAGGCGGGAGCGGCGGCGATCAGCGCGGCCGCGGAGAATGCGAGGCCGGCGGGGAGAAAAGCGATTTTCATGTGCGGGGATCGGTGATTTGGCTCAAGACATGAAAAATATTAAATATTCATCATCAGCACCCCAAATACTCAATTGTTGGATGCTTATGCCATTCCCGACACAATAACGTAATCCCCTGTAAATACGGGATATTTTCGTGTTGTGGTTCACCCTGATTTTTCGATAAAATTCGACACATGAAAAATATCGAACAATTGCCTCACGATCCACCGCTACGCGCCGTCCGCGCGTTCGAGGCATTCGCGCGTCTCGGCTCGGTCACCGCGGCGGCGCACGAGCTCGACATCACGCCGTCCGCGGTCAGCCACCAGCTGCAGCTGCTCGAAGCGTTCATCCAGACGCCGCTGACCGTGCGCGAAGGCAGGCTGCTCGCGCTCACCGATGAGGGGCGCGACTACTACCGCTCGATCAGCGCCGCGTTCTCGGTGCTGCGCAGCGCGACGCGCTTCGTGCGCGACCGGTCGTCGCTGCGGCAGATCACGATCAGCCTGATTCCGCTGCTCGGTATCGGCTGGTTCATTCCGCGGCTGCACGCGTTCCTCGCCGACAACACCGATGTCGACGTGACCGTGCTGTATGCGCATCACCGCAACTATCGAAGCGACGCGTCCGACCTGTCGATCCGCTTCGGCACCGGCGACTGGCCCGGCTACCGCTGCGAGCGGCTGCTGCCGGGCGCGATGGTGCCCATGTGCAGCCCGTCGTTCCTGAAGCGCCACGGGCCGTTCCGCACACCGGCCGATCTCGCGCGGGCGCCGCTCGTGCACGACGAGGATCGCAGCGCCTGGGTCAACTGGCTGCAGGGCGCCGGCGTGCGGCACGTGTCGCACGCGGTGGGACCGATGTTCGAGGACGGCCAACTGACGCTGAGCGCGGCGCGCGCGGATCTCGGCGCGGCGCTGCTGCGCGCGCCGCTGGTCCAGCGCGAACTGGCGAGCGGCGAACTCGTGAAGCTGTTCGACCACGCGCTCGACGACGGGCGCGACTACTACCTGTGCACGCGCGAGGATGCGGACATGCCGGACGGCGCGAGACGGCTGGCTGAATGGCTCAGGCGGATGGCTGCATAAGCGCGCGGGCCGCTCGCAGGCGGGCCTTCGCACGATTCACAAGGCGCGCCGCATCCGCTTGTCCGATGCGATCGTCCGGGCATCCACGCAAGTGAACCGCCTGCTGCGCGTATCGCGCGACATGTGGGCCTTCCCCGTCATCGAACCCGACGTGCGCGCACCCTGACGGATCTGGCGGGCGCGGTGCGTCGCGCGTACCACCGCCCGCCGTTGCGTCACACCGCCCTCCCCCATCCGCGCTCGACCGCATGGGCGACCGTCGCGCGCGCCAGCTCCTGCGTGCTGTCGACCAGCGCGAACGGTGCATCGGGCAACGCGCGCGCCGCGATCGGAATTTCCGTGCAGCCCATCACCGCGACGCCCACGTCCCGTCTTGCCAGTGCATCGAGCGCGCGCGACAGGCACCGCACCGACGCAGCGATCTTCCCCGCCTTGACCGCCGCGATGCACGCGGCAATATCGCGCTGCGCGGCCACGCCCGGCATCACCGGCTCGAACCCGCGTGCACGCAGCGCCGTCTGGTAGAAGCCCGACACCAGCGTGCCGCCCGTGGCGAGCACCGCGACGCGCCGCACGCCTGCGGGCAACGCGGCCACCGACGCATCCACGATATGCAGAATCGGCGCCGCGCTGTGTTCGCGCAGCGGTGCATACCAGTGATGCGCCGAATTGCACGGAATCGCGATCACGTCGACGCCGCAGCGGTTCAGCAGCGCGATGCCGTCGAGCAGCGCCGGCAGCGGATTGGTCCCGCCGTCGATGATCGCGCGCGAGCGATCGGGCGTTCGCGTCAGGTTCGCGACGATCATCGGCAGGTGCTCCTGGTCGCAACGCGCGCGAGTCAGGCAAATCACGCGATGCATGAAGTCGACCGTGGCCAGCGGCCCCATTCCGCCCAGTACGCCGACGAGTGCCATGACGCCTCCTTCACGCGCGCGGCGGCCGCGCGCAGATCGCGGATACGACGGCCGAGTTGCCGATCACCAGCAACAGCGTCCGAAATATTTCGCAAAACGGATCGATCGCCGCGAACAACACCAACGCGGCCTCGAACGGCAGGTGCAGCGCCGCGCACACCATGCCGGCGAGCGACACCGTCACGACGCCCGACGTGCCCGTCGACGCGAATCCGGCGAGCACCGACGCGACCAGCACGACGCAAAGCTCGCCGGGGCCGAGCGACCGTTCGTAGAGTTGTGCGACGAACAGCGTCGCGCTCGCGTAATAAACCATCGGCCCGACGCGCAGCAGCGACACGGCAAGTGGAACGACCAACTCGACGCGCGCGCGGGCAAAGCCGAAGCCGTCGGCCAGGCATTCGATCATGCTCGGCATGCACGCCACGCTGCTGCGCGTGGCGAGCGCCATCGCGAACGGCGTGCGCAACCCGGCGAGCGTCTCGGCCAGCGTCGCGCCCGAGCGCTTCCAGATCACGACGATCGCGGCCGCGATCAGCACGAGCGCGACGACGGCGAACGCGGCGACGAAGCGGACCATCGCCTCGAGCGGCCCGAATCCCGACGTGCCGATCTGTGCGGCGCCGCCGCAGAACAGCACGATCGGCGTCGGATACGCGAGCCAGTGCATGATCTTCTGGCACGTGAAATAGACGGTCTCCAGCGTCTGGCTTAGCGCCGCCGAGATGCTCGCCGGCACGCGTCCCGATGCGAAGCCGAAGAACAGCGAGAACACCAGCGCCTTCAGTGTGTCGCCGCTCGCGAGCGCCGCGAAGAAGTTGCCGGGCACCAGCGCGATCAGCATGTCGGCAAGGCCCGACGACTTCTCGGCGGGATCGGTGCCGTACAGCGTCATCACGGTGTCGCTCGCCGCACCGTCGCTGCCGACCAGCGCGCCGAACGCCTTCAGCGTCGCGTTCGACAGATGCTCGCCCGGCCGCATCGCGACCAGAACGACCGCGCCGACCGCCACGACGAACACCGACGCGCAGCCGAAGATCGCGATCACGCGCATCACGAGATCCGACGCGCTGCCATCGCGCAGCAGTCGCTGCAGGCTGAAGATCACGGCGGCCGTCATGAATGGCAGCGCCGTCATCTTCAGCAGGCCGACGTACACCTGGCCGACGTAGTCGAACTTCGGCGCGGCGGCCGGCCACAGCACGCCCGCCATGATCCCGAGCGCGAGGCTGCCGAACACCGTCAACGGATGGATCGCGAGCGCATGCAGCCGCGCGATGCGGGGCATGATCCTGATGTTCTCGTCCATGTTCATGTCAGCGGCCCATCGCGTCGAGCAAGGATTTCACGTCGAGCCGCCTACTGCGCTCGGCCAGGAACTGATTGACGAACGCGAGCAGCGTCGGCGTGGACACCGGCACGCCGACGGCAAGCGCGTCGGTGAGGTCGTCGAAGGTCGCGACGCGCAAGCGGATCGGCGCGGTCGGGTCGTCCTGCATCACGAGCTTGATCGCGAGTTCGTCGCGATACACGGCCGTGACCGCGCCGGTGTTCAGTGCGTCGAGCGTCGCCGGCCAGCTCGGGTAGGTGCGCACCCGCGCAGCCGGGAAGTCGGTGCGCACGTATTCCGCGTAGGCCGACCCGGCGACGACGCCGATCGTGCCGCGGTAATCGCGCACGACTTCCGGCAGCGGGCGCCCTTTCGCGAGTTCCGCGAAGCTGACACGGTTGATCAGCAGCGCGCGCCGCAGGTTGATGTACGGCGTGCTGAAGCGGACCATCTGCGCACGCGGCAACGTGCGCGACAGCTTGCTGATCGCGACGTCGGCCTGCCCGGTCGCGATCAGCTGAACGACGTCGTCGAAGGTACGCGCATCGCGGTCGAACTGCACGGACACGCCGAGCTTTTTCGCGAGTTCGTCGGCGAGATCGATGTCGACGCCCGCCAATGCGCCGTTGCGCGACATGAAGAACGGCGGCTGATCGACGCCGAGCACCGCGACGACGAGCGTGCCACGCGTGACGATGCGGGCGAACTCGGGCGCGAGCAGCCGCCCGTCGGGCATCTGCACGAGCCCGGTCGACGTGGTGGCCGGCGTCGCCGTCGCGGCCGGCGCGGAGGCATCGAGGGCGAGCGCCGGCGCGGCGCACGACACGGTCACGAGTGCGCAGGCCGCACCGCGCAAGAGCCGATGCAGGCATCGCCCCTCGGGAACGATCTCGCGGAACCATGCAGGCAGTGCACGCATCGCGCATCCGGAATAGAGATTCATGGCGGCAGTGGGACGGAGAGTGTCTGACGACCGCGCAACCGTTCGTGGCGAACGGGCGCCGGGCCCTTGCGCGGGGCGCGTCGCCGTCGCCCGGCGCCGCGCCCTCCCGCACGCCCAATGTGTCAGAAGCGCCGGCCGGCCGAAATCCGCCGGAAGGCCCGGCCCGGATGGCACGGGCCGACTGGCCGGCCCGCCGCGACAGGGCCGGAAGCAGATAGAAATTCCCGATGCCGCGGATTGATACAAGCAATTTCACAAGCCAGGGGTGAACCCGGATACTGGCAACACTTCATCAACACCCAAGCAAAGGAACTCGCAAGATGCCGATCATCAACACCCAAATCAAACCGTTCAAGGCAACCGCATACCACAACGGCGATTTCGTGCCCGTGTCCGAAGAGAACTTCAAGGGCAAGTGGTCCGTCGTCGTGTTCTACCCGGCCGACTTCACGTTCGTCTGCCCGACCGAGCTGGGCGACCTCGCCGACCGCTACGCGGAATTCCAGAAGCTGGGTGTCGAAATCTACGGCGTGTCGACCGATACGCACTTCACGCACAAGGCATGGCACGACACGTCGGAGACGATCGGCAAGATCAAGTACCCGATGATCGGCGACCCGACGCTCACGCTGTCGCGCAACTTCGACGTGCTGATCGAGGAAGAAGGGATGGCGCTGCGCGGCACGTTCGTGATCAACCCGGAAGGCGAGATCAAGCTGTGCGAGATCCACGACAACGGCATCGGCCGCGACGCAGGCGAACTGCTCCGCAAGGTGCAGGCCGCGCAATACATCGCGGCGCACCCGGGTGAAGTGTGCCCGGCCAAGTGGACGCCGGGTGCGGAGACGCTGACCCCGTCGCTCGACCTGATCGGCAAGATCTGACGATCGCGCCGCGCGCCTCGCACGAGGCGCGCGCGTCACGCGAATGCGGGCCGCTTCGTGCGGCCCGCACCCTCCTCCGGCACGACGTGCCCGAACAGAATCATCAATACGGAATCCGAAACGCCATGCTCGACGCCAGTCTCAAGAACCAACTGAAGGCGTACCTCGAAAAGATCACGCGCCCGATCGAACTCGTCGCGTCGCTCGATGACAGTGCGAAATCGCAGGAACTGCTTGCGCTGCTGAACGAGATTGCGTCGCTGACGTCGCGCGTGACCGTAACCGAACGCCGCGACGATGCCGAGCGCAAGCCGTCGTTCTCGATCGGCGAACCCGGCAAGCCGGCCGGCATCCGCTTCGCCGGCATCCCGATGGGCCATGAATTCACGTCGCTCGTGCTCGCGCTGCTGCAGACGGGCGGCCATCCGCTCAAGCTCGACGACGACGTGATCGAACAGATCCGCGCGCTCGACGGCGACTACGCGTTCGAGACGTATTTCTCGCTGTCGTGCCAGAACTGCCCGGAAGTCGTGCAGGCGCTGAACGTGATGTCGCTGATCAACCCGCGCATTCGCCACGTCGCAATCGACGGCGCATTGTTCCAGAACGAGGTCGAAGCGCGCCAGATCATGGCCGTGCCGACGATGTTCCTGAATGGCGAATCGTTCGGCCAGGGCCGCAGCAGCGTGAAGGAAGTCCTCGCGAAGCTCGACACGGGTGCGAGCGCCCGCGCCGCGAAGTCGCTCGAGAACAAGCCGGTGTTCGACACGCTGATCGTCGGTGGCGGCCCGGCCGGTGCGGCCGCCGCGATCTACTCGGCGCGCAAGGGCATCGCGACGGGCGTCGTCGCCGAGCGCTTCGGCGGCCAGGTGCTCGACACGATGGCGATCGAGAACTTCGTGTCGGTGCAGGAAACGGAGGGACCGAAGTTCGCCACGGCGCTCGAACAGCACGTGAAGCAGTACGACGTCGACATCATGGACGTGCAACGCGCCGACGCGCTGATCCCGGGCGACGTGCACCAGATCCGCCTCGCGAACGGCGCGGTGCTGAAGGCGAAGACGATCATTCTCGCGACCGGCGCGCGCTGGCGCGAAATCAACGTGCCGGGCGAGCGCGAATACCGCAACCGTGGTGTCGCATACTGCCCCCACTGCGACGGCCCGTTGTTCAAGGGCAAGCGCGTCGCGGTGGTCGGCGGCGGCAACTCGGGCGTCGAGGCCGCGATCGATCTGGCCGGCATCGTGAAGGAAGTCACGCTGATCGAATACGGCGCGCAACTGCGCGCGGACGAAGTGCTGCAGCGCAAGCTGCGCAGCCTGCCGAACGTGACGATCGTCACGCAGGCACAGACGACCGAACTGACTGGCGACGGCAGCAAGCTGAACGGGCTCGTCTACAAGGACCTGCGTTCGGGTGAAACGAAGCGCGTCGATCTCGAAGGCGTGTTCGTGCAGATCGGCCTCGTGCCCAACACCGAATGGCTGAAAGGCACGATCGAACTGTCGAAGCATGGCGAGATCGTCGTCGATGCGCGCGGTGCGACGTCGGTGCCGGGCGTGTTTGCCGCCGGCGACGTGACGACGGTGCCGTTCAAGCAGATCGTGATCGCGGTGGGCGAAGGCGCGAAGGCATCGCTCGGCGCGTTCGATCACCTGATCCGGCAAGACGCGACGCCGGCTACCGCCGACGCGCCGCAGGCCGAAGAGGCGATCGCCGCGTAACGCGCGACGCACCACACAGGCTAGTCTCTCTTGGCCCCGCATGCCCTGGTCGGCGTGCGGGGCCCTTTTTCATCCGGCGTCGAGCGGCGCTGCGCGAGCGCGGCCGCTCCGTTCTCACTGAGCCCCGCCGGGCCCGGCACTCACCGGTGTAGTCGACTTGAAGTTGCTCGACTGCCTGACCAGTTGATCGGTCATCGCGGCGGCAACCGGATTCGCGCCCGTCGACGCGTGCTGTCGATCGGCGCTCGGCGTCGCCACGTATTGCGGCGGCGGCAACGACGGATCGAGCTTTGCCGATTCCCGCACGAGTGCGGCGGTTTCAGGCGTTTCGGATTTCATCGCGGGTGTCGCGGCCGCGTGCCGCTCGAGCCCGTCGCGCTTGCGCGCCGCGCGCTGCGTCGGCTGCTCCGCCTGCTGACTCGGCCGAGCCGCCTGCGTCGCCTGGACCGGCGGTGTCGATTGCACGGGTTGCGCCGCTTGTACCGGTGCCTTCGCCGGCTGAGCGGCCTGGGCTTTCGGCGGGGTCGCATCCTCCGGCTCGACGGTCACGACGTGGACGGTCGGCGGCGGCGCACTCGTCTTCGCCGGTGGCGCCGGCGCGGCGACGACCGGCGCGACGGCAGCGGATGCCGGCGCCGCGCTCGTGCGCGCAGAGGCCGCGGATGGCGGCCGTACGGCCGCTGGTTGCGGGACGGCCTCGTCCATATGCGCGGAAGGGACGGCGACCGCCGCAGGCGGCGCGATCGCGCCTTGCGCGGTGTGGCCGTCGTTCGCCGCCGTCACGGCGGCGGCAGGGGTCGCGGAGTCGCCGATGCCGGCCTCCGCGATCGCGCGGTGGTCTGCACGCAGGAGCATCACGTAGCCTGTGCCAGCCGCGGCAACCAGCAGGCCGCCGGCGATCATCAATGTCTTACGGGTACTAGTCATGCTTGCTCACCGATCTTATCGACGTGAACAAGCCATCATACGCGTGCGATCGCGGCTGATCCCGCACGAATACAATTGGTTTCATTGATGTCGACCCCAGAGCGGTGAGGCCTCGCAACACCGCGCTGCCCTATCGTCAGACGGTTCGACATCGCGAATCGCACACACGGGTACTTGAATGCACGATTGAGCCCGCCCGTGAGGTCGCCCGCGTCGTTGATGCGTAGCGCCTGGCGATATTTCATCGGACGGCGCGGGGGAAACTTCCTGCGCTGAAGTGCAGGCGGTGCGACGTGCGTCGGCAAGACGTCGCGAGGATGCCGCTCAGCCTGTGCCAACACGCCAAAAATCCCGTACAGACCGGCTTTTCGACGCAATCGGAACGCGCGCGCGGCAGGCCGCCGACACACGCGCAAGCGGCGATTATTCCGGAAACGGTAGATCAGTTTGGCCGTCCGCGCGCATACCGAACGTGTTGAGCGTCATCGCCACGAGCGCGTAATAGCCGAGCAGCGCGACGAGGTTCACGACGATCTCGTGGCCGAAACGCGCCTGCGCGCGCGTGAACGTCGCGTCGCTCACGCGCCGCGTGTCATACAGCTCGGTCGCGAACGCATGGATCAGCGCATCGTCGTCCGATTCGAACGCAGGCTCGACGCCACGGCGGATCGCGTCGGCCGTGGCGGCCGGCACACCGGCATCGAGCGCGATCGGATGGTGGATGTGCCACTCGGCCTGCGAGCGCCAGCGCGCGGCCGTCACGAGAATCGCGAGCTCCGACAGGCGCAACGGCAAACCCGTGCGATAGCGGCAGAACGCGCCGAGCCGCTGCGCGTGCTGCGCGAGTTCGGGACTCGCGATCCAGCCGAGGAACGGCCCGTTCAGGTTGCCGCGCGGGCCGCTGAGAATGTCGGCGAGCACGGCCTTCTGCTCGTCGGTGGCCGATGCGGGATCGAAGGGAGGCAGTCTGTCGGTCATGGTGAGGATTGGGTGAGGTCGTGGTTCACGCGCCGGCCGATGCGAGCGCGGCATCGATCGCGCCGGACAGCCGTTCGACGATCGTGTCGATCTGCTGCGCGGTGCAGACGAACGGCGGTGCGATCAGGATGTGATCGCCGTGCACGCCGTCGATCGTACCGCCCATCGGATACACCATCAGGCCGCGCTGCATCGCCTCGCGCTTGACCGCCGCATGCAGCTTCAGCGCGGGATCGAACGTCGCCTTGCTGTCGCGATCGCGCACGAGCTCGACGCCGACGAACAGCCCGCGGCCGCGCACGTCGCCGACATGCGGATGCGCACCGTAATGCTCGCGCAGCGACGCACGCAGTTGCTCGCCGCGCACCTTCACGTTGTCGAGCAGCTTCTCCTCGGCGATCACGCGCTGCACCTCGAGCGCGGCCGCGCAGGCCGTTGCATGACCGAGATACGTGTGGCCGTGCTGGAAGAAACCCGATCCGTCGACGATCGTCCGGTAGATACGATCGCTCACCAGCGTCGCGCCGATCGGCTGGTACCCTGCGCCGAGCCCTTTCGCGATCGTCAGCAGGTCGGGCGCGACGCCATCTTCGTCGCACGCGAACAGGTACCCGGTGCGCCCCATCCCCGACATGATTTCGTCGAGGATCAACAGCACGCCGTACTTGTCGCACACCGCGCGAATCTTCTTCAGGTAGGTACGCACCGGCGGCACCGCGCCGGCCGTCGCGCCCACCACCGTTTCCGCGACGAATGCCGCGACGTTTTCCGCACCGAGTTCGACGATCTTCTGCTCCAGCTCGTCAGCCAGGCGCTCCGCATAGGCTTCGTCGGTTTCGCCCGCCTGCTGGTCGCGATACGCGTAGCACGGGCTCACGTGATGGGCTTCGATCAGCAGCGGCAGGAACGGCTCGCGCCGCCATGCGTTGCCGCCGATCGCGAGCGCGCCGAGCGTGTTGCCGTGATAGCTCTGGCGACGTGCGATGAAATGGCGACGCTGCGGCTCGCCCTTCTCGACGAAATACTGGCGCGCGAGCTTCAGTGCGGCTTCGATCGCCTCGGATCCGCCCGACACGAAATACACGTGTTCGAGACCGGCCGGCGCGGCCTCGACGAGCCGGTCGGCCAGGTCTTCCGCCACGTCGGTCGTGAAGAACGACGTATGCGCGTACGGCAGTTGCTGCACCTGCCGCTTGATCGCATCGATCACGCGCTGGTTGCTGTGGCCGAGACACGATACGGCCGCGCCGCCGCACGCGTCGATGTAGCGTTTGCCGGTCGAATCGATGATCTCGATGCCGTCGCCTGCGACGGCGACGGGCAAGGTGGCGCGTGGAGCGCGATGAAAAACGGTCGTCATGCGTTGCCTCATGAATCAGGACGCGCTGCGCGCGAGCGCGGGCGGCACGATGCGCGTCGCGAAGCGCTGCGTGCCGTGCTGGTGAATGGCGAATTCGATCGCGGTGTCGCGAATCGCGAACACGGCGGTCGCCAGCGTGTTTTCATCGTCGGGGTCGGCCGGATCGTCGCGATAGATCGGTAGCCCTTGCGGTGCGCGGTCGCCGAGCACGCGCAGCAGCGCGGCTTCGTCGATCGCGTCGATGCCCGGCGTCAGCGCATCGACACGCCGCTGACGATCACCGGACGATTGCGTGACGATCTGCGCTTCGCCCTCGCACCCCGGATGCACGAGATGATTCGCGTGACCGGCAAGACGCGCAACGTCGACGACCGAACAGCGCGCGACGCTCGCCTCGATGCTCAGGAGCCGCGTATCGCCGGTCGCGCCGAGCGTGTGGTGAAAGCCGCTTGCGCGCGCATGCGTGCGCAGCACGTCGACGGCCGCATCGAGCGACGTCGCGTCGAGCACGGCGCGCGCGAGGATCATCCGCGGCACGCCCGCCGCCGGCGTGCGGATCCGCAAGTTGTTGATCGCCTGCGCGATGCCGGCGCGGTTCGCGGCGAACGTATGCCCGGGCAGCGAGCCCGGGTAATAGAAACTGATGAAGCCCGGCTTGCCCTGCGGCTGCACGTCGACCAGCAGACAGCGCTCGCGCAGGTACGGATCGCCGTCCTCGTTGTGCGCGATCCAGCGCGTGCCGTGCGCGTCGCGTGCGGCGAGCGTCGTGCAGCCGTCCGGCGCGTGATGGATCAGTTCGCCGCGGCAGTTCCACAGAAAGATGTCCTCGGCCGGCCAGCCGACGCCTGCCGCGATCCCGTCCAGCTCCGCGACGAGTTCCGGGTACGCGGCCAGCGCGGCCTGCCGCAGCGCGGCCACGAACGGATGGCTGCGCCAGCGGCGCACGGCCTGCCATGCGCTGCTCTGCTGCATGTACGCATCGAACACGGGGCGGGCAAGCTCGCCGAGGCGCACGCCGATGTCGAACGGCGCGCCGGCGATGACGGGAGACAGGGAAAGCGGCATGTCGGATGGTTCGGTTTCGTTCAGGACACGTGTTTCAGGAATTCCTTCAGGCGCGGGGTCGGCGGCCGGTCGATCAGGTCGACCGGATGGCCGTCCTCGGCGATGCCGCCCTGATCCATGAACAGCAACCGCGTGCCGACCCGCTTCGCGAAGCCGATCTCGTGCGTGACGACGATCATCGTCATCCCTTCGGTCGCGAGATCCTGCATCACTTTCAGCACTTCGTGGCGCAATTCCGGATCGAGCGCCGACGTCGGCTCGTCGAACAGCATCAGCCGCGGCCGGATCGCGAGCGCGCGTGCGATCGCGACGCGCTGCTGCTGGCCGCCCGACAGCTCCGACGGGTAATGATTCGCGCGCGATTCGAGGCCGACCTTGTCGAGCAGCGCCATCGCCTGGTCGCGCGCATCGGCACGCGATGCACCGCGCACCTGGATCGGCCCGAACATCACGTTCTCGAGCGCGGTCATCTGCGGAAACAGGTTGAACTGCTGGAACACCATGCCCGCTTCGAGCCGGATGTTGCGGATCGTCGTCGCGTTGCCGCGCACGCTCTGGCCGTCGACCAGCAGCTCGCCGCCGGTGATTTTCTCGAGCGCGTTGATACAGCGCAGCATCGTCGACTTGCCCGAGCCCGACGGACCGATCACGACGACCACCTCGCCCGCGTCGATCTTCAGGTCGATATGCTTCAGCACCGGCACATGGCCGAAGCTCTTCGACACGTTCTGGAATTCGATCATGCTCATAAGATCCGCATCCTCTTTTCGACGAGCCGAAGCGTCAGCGTCATCGCGCCGGTCAGCAGCAGGTAGATGACAGCCACCGCGGTCCAGATCTCGACCGCCTGGAAATTGCCGGCAATGATTTCCTGCCCCTTGCGCGTCAATTCGCCGACGCCGATGACGATGAACAGCGACGTGTCCTTGAGGCTCACGATGCACTGGTTGCCGAGCGGCGGAATCAGGCGCCGGAACGCGAGCGGCCCGACCACCTTCAGCAGCACGCGCGGCATCGACAGGCCCATCGCGAGCCCCGCTTCCGTCAGCCCCTTCGGGATCGACAGCAGCGCGCCGCGCACCACTTCCGCGAGATACGCGCCCGAATTCACCGTGATCGCGATGATCGCGGCCGTCAGGCCGTCGATCCGGATATGCGCGAGCAGCGGCAACGCGAAGTACAGGAACATCACCTGCACGACGATCGGCGTGCCGCGGATCAGTTCAATATAAACCTGTGCGAGCACGTTCATCGCCTTCGGTCCGTATGCGCGGAACATGCCCGCGATCATCCCGACGACGAATCCGCCCACCAGCCCGAAAAATGCGATGAACACCGTCAACCGGACCCCGTCCATCAGGTCCGGCAACGCCGCCCAGATCGCAGACCAATCGAAATTCACGTGTCGCTCCCCGTCCGATTCAAGACCGGCGCGGCCACCCGCGCCGCGCCATGCTGTGCCGTCACGCTCACATCTTCGGCGGCTCGGCGCCGAACCACTTCTTGTAGATCTGCGCGTAGCGGCCGTCGGCCCGGATCTTCACGAGCGACGCGTTGACCTTCGGCACGAGCGTGCTGCCCTTCGGGAAACCGATCCCGTACTTGTCGCCGCTGACCGGCTGGCCCGCGACCTTCACCTTGCCCTTGCCCTCGTTGTTCACGAAGAACAGCACGTTCGGCGTGTCGTGCATCGCCGCGTCGACGCGGCCGGCCTCGAGCGCGAGGTACGCCTGGTCGATGTTCGGGAACTGGCGGATCTCCTTCGGCTTCAGGTGCGCCTTGATCCAGTCGATCGTCGCGGTGCCCGTCTTCGCGGCGATCACCTTGCCGTTCAGGTCGTCGATCGACTTGATCGTCGTGTTGTCCGTCTGCACCATCGCTGCCAGGCCGCTGTCGTAGTACGGCGCGGAGAAGTCGATCGCCTTCTTCCGCTCTTCCTTGATGGTCATCCCCGACAGCGCGACGTCGATGTTCTGGGTCTGCAGCGCCGGGATCAGGCCGGCGAAATCCATCGGCTGGATCGTGTATTTCCAGCCTTGGTCCTTTGCGATCTCCGCCCACAAGTCGAGATCGAAGCCGACGTACTTGTCGCCCTGCTTGAACTCGAACGGCATGAACGACGTATCGGTCCCGACGACGAGCGTCTTGGTATCCGCGTGCGCGATGCTGGCGCCGAGCGCGGCAACCACCGCGACGGCTTTCAGGAAGGAACGGCGACTCATGACTTTTCTCCGCATGGTTGAGCGATGTGACCGGCCGGCTGGCCGGGGAACGACGACATCAAGCCGCACCGCAACATGCGATGTTGAATTAAACCGTAGTGCAACAAGTGTTGTCAACACGGATACTACGACAACAAAAAAATACTCAACAGAAAAATGCATTGAGAGAAACCCGAGCCGGACGGACGGGATCGATCGGAGGAAAGGTGTGCGCGGACGGGCGTGCGGCAGCTGCGGCGGGAATGTGCTGCGGGATTGCGCCGCGCGGCGAGGGGGCAATGGCGTGGAAGCGGGGAACGTGTGGCGCGGCCGTCACCGCGGCGGGTGGACGTGTCGCCGTGCCGGCTCGCGCGCGACGACAACGATGGTGTGCGCCGCCGCATGATCGGACGGGCGCACGCCCGGTCATTCGGCGCGACCGGAAGGCCCCATGCGCACCGGCACCGCGGCGATCGTGATGCCGGCCACCGCCGGCGAGGCTCAACGAACGGCGTGTACCGCCACCGTCACCGGCTCCTTCTCGAGCGCGCGCAGGCGCCGCGACGGCCAACCTGCCGTTCCAGCTCGCGAAGATCGTTGCGCCCGCATCCAACGACAGTCACGCGCGCGGCGCGGGCGGTGCGTAGCGAGCCCGCGCGCCAGGCCGGCGCGGGCGCCCCCGTTCATCCTCTCGTCACGGCGCGGCAAAGAACAGCGCGACGACGCACGCCATCCCCGCGAACCACACGAGCGAGCGCAGCGACGCCCAGTTCAGCAGGTACATCAGCGCATAGACGACGCGAATCGCGACGAACCCCATCGCGAGCTGGTCGACGTGATGCGCATTCGCGCCGTTGTGCCATGCGACGACCAATGCGGCCGTAAACAGCGCCAGCGCTTCCCAGGCATTCTGGTGCGCGGCCTGCGCCCGCGCGCGCCAGCCTTCGAGCCTCGCCAGGTACTCGCGCGGCGCGTGGTTGTCGTAGCCTTTGCGGGCCTTGGCCAGGAACGTCATCGGGAACGGCAACAGCGCCACGATGAACAGGCAAATCTGGGACGTCGTCATCAAAGTCTCCTCCTTTATGATTACATTGATCAATGACAGGGTCGCGCAGAGCTTAGCATTGCGTCGGGCCGTTCGCGCACCGGTTTTCTAGACGGGAGCCTCGGCAAGGCAGCCTGCCGAACGCTATGGCGGCAAGGATCCGGCGCAACAATTTCCACCAAATCGCCGATAAAAACGTTAATTAAAACTGGTCGAACACCAATAAGATAGCGATCAACACTGGCTCGGCGCGTTACCGCGCCAGCCTGCTTACCCGCGCCGCGCCGCCGCGCGCGCCGAACGACTTTCGACCCGAGCCCGCCCATGCCCCGTCCCATCGTCGCCCATGTCCGTCCCGACGCCATTCGCCACAACCTCGACTTCATCCGCCGCACCGCCGCGCAATCGCGCGTGTGGGCCGTGGTCAAGGCCAACGCATACGGTCACGGGATCGAGCGGATCTATCCGGGCCTCGCGGCTGCCGACGGCATCGCGCTGCTCGATCTCGACGAAGCCGTGCGCGTGCGGGAGCTCGGCTGGGACAAGCCGGTGCTGCTGCTCGAAGGGATCTTCGAGCCGGCCGACGTCGAACTGGCCGATCGCCACCGGCTGACGGTGGCCGTGCACTGCGACGCGCAGCTCGACCTGCTGATTGCCGCGAAGCCGCGGCAGCCAATCGACATCCAGCTGAAGATGAACTCCGGGATGAACCGGCTCGGCTACCGGCCCGACGCATTCCGCGCCGCGTGGGAACGCGCGGCGGCCGCGCCGTCGATCGGCAAGATCACGCTGATGATGCATTTCGCGAACGCCGACGAAGGCGAAGTCGACTGGCAGCTCGAGCAGTTCGATGCGGCCACGGCAGGGATTCCGGGCGAGCGCTCGACATCGAATTCGGCGGCCGTGCTGTGGCATCCGCGCGCGCATCGCGACTGGGTGCGGCCCGGCACGATCCTGTACGGCGCGTCGCCGACCGGCGCGGCGCGGCACATCGCCGACACGCCACTGATGGCCGCGATGACGCTGACGAGCAAGATCATCGGTGTGCAGACGATCGCGCCGGAGGAAACGGTCGGCTACGGCCGTCGCTTCAAGGCAGACCAGCCGATGCGGATCGGCGTCGTCGCATGCGGCTACGCGGACGGCTATCCGCGCCACGCGCCGACCGGCACGCCGATCGCGGTGGACGGCGTGATGACGCGCGTCGTCGGCCGCGTGTCGATGGACATGCTGACCGTCGACCTGACGCCGTGCCCGAACGCGGGCATCGGCTCGAGCGTCGAGCTGTGGGGCGATCAGGTGAAGGTCGACGACGTCGCGGAAGCCAGCGGCACGATCGGCTACGAGCTGATGTGCGCACTCGCGCTGCGCGTGCCGGTCGTGACCGTGCCGCCCGGCGCGTCGGCGGTGCAGCCGGCGCTGCACACGGGCAGCTACGGGCGTTGATCGACGCCGATGCCGCGGCGCACTAGCGCGCCGCCGCGCATGCCGCTTCACTTGCGGGCCGCCTCGGGCGGCCCGTTTGCGTTCCGGCGGACCGGAAACCCGAGCCGGAAAAAACGCGTTGGCTACGGCTCTTGCGCGCCGCTCGACATGCACATCCGGGGCGCGCGCCTACGAACGCCACACCGGCTCGCGCTTCTCCAGGAACGCGTCGATCCCCTCGCCGGCATCCTCTTCCATCATGTTGCGCGCCATCACGTCGCCCGCAAACGCGTACGCGTCGTCGAGCGGCAGTTCGCGCTGCCGGTAGAACATCTGCTTGCCGTAACGCACGGCCGCCGGGCTCTTCTTGACGATCTCAGCGACCTTGCGCGCGACGGCCGCGTCGAGTGCGTCCTCGGGCACGGCCTCGTTGACGAGCCCCCAGGCAGCAGCCGTCGCCGCATCGACGAAACGCCCGGTGACGAGCATGTCGAACGCGCGCTTCGCCGACACGTTGCGGCTCAATGCGACGGCAGGCGTCGAACAGAACAGCCCGACGTTGATTCCGGATACCGCGAAGCGCGCGGTGTCGGCTGCGACGGCGAGATCGCACGCGGCGACGAGCTGGCAGCCGGCAGCCGTCGCGATGCCGTGCACGCGTGCGATCACCGGCACCGGCAGTGCGCGCATCGCGAGCATCACGCGGCTGCATTGCGCGAACAGCGCGCGGTAGTAATCGAGTTCGGGCCTGGCGCGCATCTGCCGCAGGTCGTGGCCCGCGCAGAACGCCTTGCCCGCCGCGGCGAGCACGACGCAACGCACGTGCGGATCGGCGGCCAGCGAATCGAACGCGTCCTGCAGGCTCGCCAGCATCGCCTCCGACAACGCGTTGAACTGTTGCGGCCGGTTCAGCCGCAGCGTGACGACGCCGTCGCGCACGTCGCGCAACAGGATCGGCTCGGGTGTTTCGTGACGGGATTCCATGATGCTCCGCTCGACGGGGTTCGATCGAGCGCGAACCGGTAGCACGGGCGGCACACGCCCGGATTCGCGATCGACATGATCACGAATCGTCCTCCACATTGCGCGCGGCGTCCAGCGGAGCCGACCGGCCGGCGAAGCCGGCTTGCACGCCGCCTCACCGCGAAGCGAAGGCCGCGCCGGCTGCGCGTTGATTGCCGCTTAGCGGTGACGCATCGCCCGCGTGCGCGCTCAGCCCGCGAGCTTCTTCAGCGCGTCGAGCACCGCGTCGCCCTTGAACGGCTTCACGATCCAGCCCTTCACGCCGGCGGCCTTGCCCCGCTCCTTCATCGCCGGACTGCTTTCGGTCGTCAGCATCACGATGTTGACCGACGTGTTCGCCAGTTCGCCGCGGATCTTCTCGACCATCGTCAGGCCGTCCATGTTCGGCATGTTCACGTCGCTGATCACGAGGCGCACGCCGGGCGTCGCCTTGAGCTTCGCGAGCCCGTCCTTGCCGTCCACCGCCGTCGCGACGTCGAGCCCGTGATTGCGCAGGAAACCCGCGACTTCGTCGCGCACCGTGCCCGAATCGTCGACCACCAGAATCTTTGCCATCGTCTTTCCCTTTCGTTGTTGCCGACTTCAACAGTCGATATTCAAAACAGTTCGAGTTCGCCCGATTCGACCATCGGCCCGACGTCCTGCACCAATTCGCGGAAATCCTCCGGGGACCAGCTCAGGCTGAACACGAAGCGCTGGTCGAGCCGCACCGACCGCCCCGAGGCGGGATCGGTCATCCGGTACTTGAAGCAGAGTTGCGGACAGTCGCCGCCGAACGAAATGAACTTCTGCTTGTGATTGACGACGAGCGGCACCTGCACCGGATGGCGCGCGAGCGCCTCCGCGTCGCCGAGATAGCGGTTCTTGAACGCGCCCCACACGAGATTGGTCAACTCGCCGAGCATGCTGTTCACGTCGCGGAAATCGGGTGCCCGGCCGTCGTCGCGAGTGCCGCCGATCATGTCGAGCAGCGGCTGCTCGCTCGTCTGCAGCAGCATGTAGCCGCGGCACCACGCGCTTTCCAGCGCGATCAGGCTGAACACCTCGCCGAAGATGATCTGGTCGCGCACGATGCACGGCCGGTCGCACTCGATCGTCATGCCCGGGAACAGGCTGTCGAGCCGCGCCTCCGTGATCTCCGCGATGCCGCGCACGAGCGCATTCGGGTAGTCGCGTCCGAACAGGTATTCGTCGATCGCGCGCTTGAGCGGTGTCAGGTCGTCTGCGGCGTAGGCCGCGCACGCGACGCGCGCGAGCGCATCGGGCAGCCCGTCGCGCGATGCGTCCGCTGCATCCGACACGCGACGCAGGATGATCGGCAGCTCGGGCCGCAGCGCGTCGATCTGTGTCGCGATGATCGCGCTCTCGGCCGGCGAGCCGCCGTAGTCCTCGGCGAGCAGGATCGCGCCGAGATCGATGTTCGAGCGCAGCACCTTGAGCAGCCGGTTGCGCCGCACGGTCAGGCCGACCAGGTTGTGCTCGTCGCAGAAGCGCTTGATCGTCGCCGCATGCGCGCGGCTGTCGTCGAGCACGAGCACCTTGCTGACGGGTTGGTCTACGTTCATCTCGCGAAATCCTCTGAATCGGTCAAAACAATTCGAGCTCGCCGCCCGTGTCCACGCTCGCCGCTTCCGGCACTTGGAAGTCGACCGGCGCGTTCGCGCACACGCACAGCGTCGCGCCGATCCTCACGTCGCCGTCGAGCGTCACGTCGTATGCGGCCACGTGATCGGGGTTCAGCGCCGGCAGGTAATCGACGCTCGCGCCGCTCAGCAGGTAAGGCGTCGACATCCCGAGATCGGGGAACGGTGCGGTCAGCGCCTGGTTGATCGCGCCGCAGCACAGGTTCGCGACTTCCATGAACGCTTCGGTCAGCGGCCGCTGCGTGCTCGCGCCCGGCGCGGCCGCGGCGAAATGGCGGCGCGTCGGATCGTCGTCGCGAAAGCGCAGCGCGAGCAGCAGCCGGAAGTGCAGCGCCGAGATCGTCAGTACGACGACGTGTTCGGCGAGCTTCGGCGTCGCCCGCGACCTCGCGCGTGACGGATCGTGCGACGCGTCGTGCGCATCGCCGGCGGCCTGCCGGATCTCGCACGCACCGCCTGACGCGAGCCGCGTGCGCGCCGCGTCGAAGAAGATCCGTTCGAAGCCGGCCCGGGCCTGCGCACTGATCACGCCGCCGCTCCTTCCAGTCGCGCGTGCAACTGCCCGGCCAGCGTCTCGAGCGTCGCGAGCGCGGCCGTGATCATCTTGCCGCCGGCCTGGATGTCCTGGAACGTCGCGGCCGTCACGAGATCGTTGCGATTCAGGCTGTCGCGATAGCTGTTCGACAATTGCTGCGAACGCGCGGCGAGCCCGCGCACCTCGCTCGCCACGATCGAGAAGCCGCGCCCTGCCGCACCGGCGCGCGCGGCCTCGATCGACGCGTTCAGCGACACGATCGACACGTGCGCGACGATCGACGACAGCTCCTGGTTCTTCGCCCGCATGTCCTGGTTCTGCGTGGTCAGCGAGATCATCTGCTCGTGCCAGCGCTCGAACGTGCCGGCCAGCCCGCGCAGTCGCGCGGCTTCGTCCGCGAGCTTCGTCGCATGCTGCGACAGCGCGGCGCGCTCGGCCGCGAGCGCCTGCAGCGCGTCGCGCTGCTCGCCGGTGCCGGCCGCCTCGCGCGCCAGCGTTTGCTCGAGCTCCGCCTCGCGGCGTGCCCATGCGTCGGCCGCCTCGGCATGCGCCGCAAGTGCTTCAACGGCACGCGCGTCGGCTGCGCCGAGCGCATCGCGCAATGCGTCCGCTTCGCGCGTCATCGCGGCAACGAGCCGCGCGCGCGCAATGCGGCCCACGATCGCGGCGATCACCGCGGCGGCCACGCCGCCCGCCAGCGCGGCGCCGACCGGAATCATCCACGCTTGCACGATCACTCCGTTGCGTCGACGTTCGCGATGCCGGCGCGGGCCGGCTGCCCCACGTCCTGCACCGCACCACCGTCCGCCGCGAAACGCGCCGGCAGCGACACGATCGTCTCGAACGCGCGATACGGCGAGCCCGTGCGATCGTCGGTGAAGCGCAGCGCAATGTCGCCGCCGTCGCGCTTCAGGAAGTTGCGCACCGCGTCCATCCCGACGCCGCGCCCCGACACTTCGGTCACCGCACGCGCGGTCGAGAACCCCGGACGGAAGATCAGCTCCGCCACCGCCTCATCGGTCAGCGCGGCTTCGGCGCCGGCGTCGAACCAGCCGCGCTCGCGCGCGATCCCGCGAATCCGGTCGAGCGCGAGGCCGCGGCCGTCGTCGCCGAGCACGAAACGCAACGTGTCATTCTCGACATCGACCGCGATGTCGATCTTGCCGGCCGGCGCCTTGCCGGCCGCGCGCCGCTCTTCCGACGTTTCGATCCCGTGGTCGATCGCGTTGCGCAGCAGATGCATGAACACGTTCTTCAGCGTCGCGCCGATCTCGCTGCGCACGCGATGGCCGTTGCTGTCGATATGCACGACGGGCGCCGGCTTGCCGAGTTCGGCCGCGAGCGACGGCAGCGATTCGATCACGCCGCCCAGCGCATCGCCGATGCCCTGCGTGCCGAACTGGCTCAGCAGGCGGCGCACCGAATCGCGCGCCGCGTGCCAGTCGCTTGCGTTCGCCGGATCGGCGCCGTCGAGCATGCGCAGGCTCTCGCTGATGTGTGCGCGCTCGACCATCAGGTAGTCGGCACCGCCGTGCTGCGCCGCTTCGCCCTGGCGGCCGAGCGTGACCGCGTTGATCGTCGCGTAGTGCTCGACCGCCTCGCGCACGCGGGCCAGATCGTCCATCAGCGCATCGCGGTTCCACTCGGGGCCGCCGTCCGCGTGGCGCAGCGATTCGTACGCCTGCTCCGCCTCATGCACGATGTTGGTCAGGTGCTGCAGGCTGTACGTGCGCGCATTGCCCTTGATCGTATGCATGTTGCGGAACAGCGCGGCGACGATCGAGTGATCCGCGCGTTCGTGCTGGCGGATCATCCGCTCGTTCTCGCTGAGGAAACCCTTCGCGCTGTGCACGAAGTCGTGGAACTTGTCCTGGCTGATCGACAGGATCTCGCCGATCATCTCGAGCCGGCGCTGCTGCTCGCCGGCCTGCGCGGTCAGCTCGCGGATCTCGGTCACGTCGCGCACGCACAGCATCAGCCGCACGACCGTGTCGGTCTCGTCGGTGATCGCCGACCAGCTCAGGTCGAGCCATTTCTCGCGGCCGTCCGGCATCCGCTTCGCGACTTCGTTGACGAGCAGGTGCTCGTTGAACGCGAAGTTCATGCTGTCCTCGCCGAGGCACGCATGCACGGCCGCGTCGACCTGCGAACGCGCATCCGAACCGATGCTCGAATCGTCGAACACGAGCGCCATCAGGTCGCGGCCGGCGATGTCGCTCGTCTCGAAGATGGTCTCGAGGTAAGCCGAATACTCCGCATGCACGACGCCGCCTTCGACGACGGTCAGGATCCCTTGCTGCATGTTCTGCAGCATCGCCTGGATGTCGGCCGTCTTCTGCTTCAGTTGCGCGGCGTTCTCCTGGATCTTCTCGATCATCCCGTTGAACGCGACGATCGAATGACCAATCTCGTCCATCCGGCCCACCGGCACGCGACGCGTGAAGTCCTGGCTCGTCGCGATCTCGCTCATCGCCGTCTGCATCCCGATCAGCGGGCGCGTGATCTGGCGATACAGCACGAAGCCGAGCGCGGTCAGCAGCACGACCACCGTGCCCGCGACGCCCGCGATCGCGGTCGCCGTCGTCGACAGCATGCCGTTCAGCGCGCGGATCGCGTCGTCCTTCTGGCGGTTCTTCTCGACGCGCAGCGTGTCGACGATGCTCTCGAGCTCGTCGCGATACTGCGCGACGTTCGCGAACAGGTACGCCTGCGCCATCTCGGGCTTGCCGTCGGCTTTCATCTTCACGGTGTCGCCGATCGCCGCGAAGTAGTTCGCCGCGCTGTCCTTGGCCTGCTCGACGAGCCCTTGCTGCGCCTGCCCGACCGCCGATTTCGCCTGTGCGTCGAGCGCCGCGCGCAGCGCGGCCTGCTTCGCCTTCAGCTCGTCACCCGCCTGCGCGGCGGTGTTCGCGTCGGGCGCATACACCAGCGTCATCGTCGCGATCTGGATGTTCTTCACGTCGGCGACGAGATCCGCCGACGCGAGCGCGCTCGGCACGATTCCCTGGGTAACCTGACGCACCTCGGACGCGCTCTTGCGTGTCTGGTACACGGCGTACACGCCGATCGCGGACAGCGCGAAAAACGTCAGGACGACTAGCAGCGTAATGCGATGACGAATGGTCATGAGTACAGCTCCCCGCAGCGATCCGGCTTCGATCGCCCTTTTGTCTATTGAAAGAATGTGAGCGCCGCATTATCGGGGATGGTGTATGACCGTCCGATGACTGAAAATCAATCGGTCGTTGAGGAAATCGCAATGATCAATTGCGACGAGAAAATCCTAAAGTTTTTCTCGAATCGGCCGTTAACCTCTGGCCTTGACGGCCCGACGGGCCTGCCTGGCGGCCTCGATAAATCGAATCCGGATATTCATTCTTTTATTTGCGATCCGTAATTCAATCCGGTTGAATACCGGTAAAACGTTTGCGCATTATCCGCGAATCGAATCGGTTATGCACCTTCTGCTGCGCGGCCGGATTCGCGCGCCGCGTCGACATGGGTGAATGGCAGCCGATTCATTCCAGCCAGGAAACAATCAATCGCCATCCGGCGATTCACCTTCCCTCCCGCGCGCTCTAGACTATCGGATCACTTCCCCACCGGACCCTTGCAATGACCGACGTCCTGCCGCTGACCACCGACTCCGAATCCGGCCTCAAGTACCTGCTGCGCCCGGCCGCCGGCCGCCCGGCGGGCCGCCTGTTGCTGCTGCATGGCGTCGGCGGGAACGAAACTAACCTGCTGAACCTGTCCGGCACGATCGACCCGCGCATCGAAATCGCGTTCGTGCGCGGCCCGCTGACGTTCGGCCCCGGCCAGCAAGCGTGGTTTCCTGTGCGCTTCGGCCCGAACGGCCCCGAGATCGATGCGGCCCGCGCGGATGCGAGCCGTGTCCAGCTGATCGCGCTGCTGCGCGCGTTGCGCGCCCGGGGCACCGACAACGAACACGCCGCACTGCCCACCGTGATCGCCGGCTTCAGCCAGGGCGGCATCATGAGCGCGAGCGTCGCGCTCACGTCGCCGGCCGACGTCGCGGCGTTCGCGGTGCTGTGCGGCCGCATCCTGCCGGAGATCGATCCGCTGATCGCATCGCGCGATGCGTTGAGCGCGCTCCACGCGCTGGTGATGCACGGCCGCTTCGACGACAAGCTGCCGGTCGCGTGGGCCGAAACCGCCGACGCGAAGCTGACGGCGCTCGGCGTCGCGCACGACACGCGCCTCTACGACGCCGGCCACGAACTCACGGCGGAGATGGCCGGCGACTTCGGCCGCTGGGTCGGCGCACGCACCGGATTGAACTGAGCGCACGGGCGGTCGACCCGCCCGTGCGTATCGTCAGACGTTGCTCGCCGGATCAACGCCGAGCGGCGCGCCGACGGCATTGGCAGCCGCCGCTTCCCGCGCGGCCCCGCGCTTCGCCAGCTTCCAGCCGACCACGAGCGCGAGCACGACGAGCGGGATCATCCCGACGGTCCACGTGCCGCCCGGGTAATCGAACGCCATCAGCACCAGCACGCTGACCAGGAACCCGAGCGTGAGCCACGACGTGAACGGCGCGCCGGGCATCCGGAACGACACGGGGCTCAGCTCGCCGCGATTGACCGCGCGGCGGAACAGGATCTGGCACATCACGATGAAGCCCCAGGTCGTGATGATCCCGAGCGACGCCATGTTCAGCACGATCTCGAACGCCTGCGCCGGCACGATGTAGTTCAGCGGCACGCCGATCGCATTGACCGCGACCGTGACGAGGATCCCGCCGTACGGCACGCCGCGCGCGTTCATCCGCGACACGAAGCGCGGCGCCGAGCCGCCCATTGCCAGCGAACGCAGCACGCGTCCGGTCGAATAGAGGCCGGAGTTCAGGCTCGACAGCGCGGCGGTCAACACCACGACGTTCATCACCGTGCCGACGTACGGCACGCCGAGCTTGCTGAAGAACGTGACGAACGGGCTTTCGTGCGCGCTGTACGCGGTCCACGGCAGCAGCATCGTCAGCAGCACGACCGAGCCGACGTAGAACAGCGCGATGCGCCACATCACGCTGTTGATCGCCTTCGGCAGCACCTTGCGCGCATCGGCGGTCTCGCCCGCCGCGACGCCGACGAGCTCGATGCTCGCATACGCGAACACGACGCCCTGCACGATCAGCACGGCCGGCAAGATGCCATGCGGAAAGATCCCGCCGTGGTCGGCGATCAGGTGCAGGCCCGGCATCTGCCCGGCGACCGGATGACCGCTCGCGAGAAACACGGCGCCGATCGCGAGGAACAGCGCGAGCGTTCCGACCTTGACGATCGAGAACCAGAACTCCATCTCGCCGAATACCTTCACGCCGATCATGTTCATCACCGACACGATCCCCAGCGCGCCGAGCGCGAACACCCATTGCGGCACGTCGGTGAACACGGCCCAGTACTTCATGTAGATCGCAACGGCGGTGATGTCGACGATGCCGGTGGTCGCCCAGTTCAGGTAGTACATCCAGCCCGCGACGAACGACGCGCGCTCGCCCATGAACTCCCGCGCGTACGACACGAACGAACCGCTGGTCGGCCGGTGCATCACGAGCTCGCCGAGCGCGCGCATGATCAGGAACGCGAACACGCCGCACACGAGATACACGACCGCGAGCGCGGGCCCCGCGCTCTGCAGGCGGCCGCCCGCGCCGAGAAAGAGGCCGGTGCCGATCGCACCGCCCATCGCGATCATCTGCACGTGTCGCGGCTTCAACTTCTGCTCGTAGCCGGACTCGTGGGACGCGAACATCGCATCGCGGTCGGCATGACGGGGATCGGCGCCGCCGGCCGGGTCGACCGGGCGCTCGCTGGCTTGCTTCATGGTATGTCTCCGTTTCTTGATGTGTGTTGATGTGTCGCGCCCGTCGGCAGGACGCTGCGGGAACGGCCGCGCGCGGCCCGCCGGCGGCTTGCGCCGGCGCCGCACGGCCGGAATCAGTACGTGCGCGGGCGGATCAGCGCTTCGGGCTGCAACGCTTCGTCCAGTTGTGCGGCGGTCATCAGCTGGTGATCCAGCACGACCTCGCGGATCGACTTGCCGCTCTCGTGTGCTTCGGCGGCCACGGCAGTCGCGCGCTTGTAGCCGATGTACGGGTTCAGCGCGGTCGCGAGCGCGACCGAGCGCTCCATCGTTTCGCGCAGCCGTTCGGGGTTCGCGGTGATGCCGCTCACGCAGCGGTCCGCGAGCGTCGTGCACGCGGCCGTCAGGTGGCTGAAGCTGCTGAACAGCGCGCTCGCGATCACCGGCTCGAACGCGTTGAGCTGGAGCTGTCCGGCCTCGGCCGCGAAAGTCACCGTCAGGTCGTTGCCGAACACCTCGAACGCGACCTGGTTCACGACCTCCGGAATCACCGGGTTCACCTTGCCCGGCATGATCGACGAGCCGGCCTGCACCGGCGGCAGGTTGATTTCGCCGAACCCCGCGCGCGGGCCGCTCGACAGCAGCCGCAGGTCGTTGCAGATCTTCGACAGCTTGACCGCGATCCGCTTCAGCACGCCGGAGATCTGCACGAACGCGCCGCAGTCCTGCGTCGCCTCGATCAGGTTCGGGGCGGTGCTCAGGTCCAGGCCGGTGATGCGCCGCAACGCGGCCAGCGCCTTCTCCGCGTACTGCGGATGCGCGGTGATGCCGGTGCCGATCGCAGTCGCGCCGAGATTGATCTCGCGCATCAGCCAGCCGGCTTCCTGCAGGCGCGCGATGTCTTCCGTCACCATCACCGCGTAGGTCGAGAATTCCTGGCCGAGCGTCATCGGCACGGCATCCTGCAATTGCGTGCGGCCGAGCTTCAGGAGGCCCGAGAACGCGTCGGCCTTCTCCGCGAACGCATCGCGCAGGTGCGCCATCGCGTCGAGCAGACGCTCGACCGCGAAGCAGGTCGCGATCCGGATCGCGGTCGGATAGACGTCGTTCGTGCTCTGAGCAAGATTGACGTGCTCGTTGGGATGCAGGTATTCGTACTGCCCGCGTGCATGCCCCATGATTTCGAGCGCGCGGTTGCAGATCACCTCGTTGGCGTTCATGTTGGTCGACGTGCCGGCCCCACCCTGGATGATGTCGACCACGAACTGATCGTGCAGCCGGCCTTCGCGGATCTCGACACAGGCGGCGGCGATCGCGTCACGATACGCGTCCGGCAGCAGCCCGAGCTCGCAGTTCGCATCGGCAGCGGCTTCCTTCACCGCCGCGAGCGCCATGACGAGGTACGGCAGCGACGCGATCGTGCGCCCCGAAATATTGAAGTTCTCCTTCGCGCGCAGCGTATGGACGCCGTAATACGCCGAATCCGGAATGCTTCGTTTCCCTAAAAGATCTGCCTCGACGCGGAAGCCGTTTTCCGTCATGGTGCCCCTCCTGAATTGTCTCTGCCGTCGCAGGAAACCGGCTGCGTTCACCGCTTCCCCGTGCGACGGGATCGCATTCTATGCCTTTGCATAAAGAACCTCGCTTCTGTATTATCGAAAGCGGTTTTGCGTGTGACGCAACAGCGAGGGACGAATGAAAACAATGACGAGAGACACCGGCATCGATCACCTCGGCGCGATGCGCGCGTTCGTGCGGGTCGTCGAAATGGGAAGCTTTTCCGCGGTCGCGAAGGAGATGCACGTGTCGACGTCGACGGTCGCGCGCAAGATCACGGCGATCGAGGACGCCCTCGGCGTCGCGCTATTGCATCGCTCGACGCACAGCGTGACGCTGACCGAGGCCGGCCACATCTACCTGGAACGCGCGGTCACGCTGATCGCCGATCTCGACGACACGTTGCGCGTCGTCGCGGAGCTCAATTCACAGCCGAGCGGCCCGCTGAAGCTCACCGCACCGGTCGCTTTCGGTCGCCGTCATCTCGCGCCGCTGATCGCACCGTTTCTCGCGCGCTACCCGACGATCCAGCTCGACGTGCGGCTCACCGACAACCACAACGACCTCGTCGCCGGCGGCTTCGACCTCGACATTCACGAAGGCGAGAACTACCTGGACAACCTGGTCGTGCACCGGCTGTCGCGCAACGACAGCATCCTGTGCGCGACGCCCGGCTACCTCGATCGCAGCGGGCGCCCCGCGACGCCGGACGACCTGCAGCATCACAACTGCCTGCGCTACGTGCACCCCGAGGGCGATCCGCGCTGGGAGCTCGTGCGCGGCGATGCACGGCACAGCGTGCTGCCGGCCGGCAACCTCGTCACCGATCATTCGGAACTGCTGCTGGACGCGACCTGCGCGGGCCTCGGCATCGCCGAATTCGAGATCTGGCTGGTGCGCGACCTGCTCGCGAGCGGCCGGCTCGAAGCCGTGCTGCCGCGCTACCGGCTGCAGAACAAGCTCACGGGCGACTACATCTACATCGCGTATCTGGCGAACCGGCGCAGCTCGGCAAAGCTGCGCGTGCTGAGGGACTTCCTCGCGGAGCATCTCGCGCACATCGGCGAGCTGTCGGCGGTCGAGCTGACGAAGATTCGCGACGCGGGCGCGTAGCGGCTGCCGTCGCGCTGGCCGGCAAGCCCGCACCGATGCCGCATGCACGTCAGGCACGCGGCATCGGCACGACCGCCCCCGTCAGGCCGGCTGCAGTTCGAACGGGAATGTCGCGTGGCCGATCTCGACGCCCTGCGTGTTCAGCATCCGCGGCCGGTGGAACGCAGCGAGCCGCGCGCGCTGCGCGTCCGTGCCGATCCGCAGCCGTTCGAGCAGTTCGCTGACCATCATGTACAGCACGTCGATGTTGCCGTCCTCGATCTTCACCGAGATGCCGAGCGCGCCGTCGGCGCCGAGTTCCCGCGTGCGCGCCGATGCGCGTACGCCGATCCCGTAGCACGCATCCGCGCCGAGCTTGCCGACGACCTGCCCTTCGAAGGCCTCCATCAGCACCGTGCAGCAGCGCCCTTCTCCGGCGACCAGCTCGGGATGGGCCGTCATCGCATGATGAATGCGCGCCAGCGCGCGCACGCGATCGGTCATCGCCGCGCCGCCGGCTTCAACCTTATCCGCACCGTCCGCCAGCGATGCATAAAGACGCGCGAGGCGGTCGAGCGGGAATGCCGGCGTCGGCAGGTTGCAGCCGTCGATCGCCCAGTCGACCTCGTCGTCGGGCAGGCCGCACGCATCGGCGACCACCTGCTTTACACGCATCTGCATCGGATGCGCCGGCAGATGGTAGTCGGCAATCGCAGCGCCGATCGCCCGCGCACCGGCCAGCATCCCGACGTGCTTGCCCGAGCAGTTGCTGCACACGCCGGTCGGCGTGTAGTCGCGCTTGATCCATGACCGGTACACCGCGTCCGACAACGGCGCATGGCCGCCGCACCGCAAATCCGACTCCTGCGCGTCGACCTTCGCCAGCATCGCCCGCGTGCGCGCGATGTGCCGCTCCTCGCTGCTGTGCGATGCGCACATCAGCGCGATGTCCGCTTCGTCGAAGCCGAACCGCTCGGGCGCGCCCGTCTCGATCACGGACAGCGCCTGGGCCGGCTTCGCTGCCGAGCGCGCGAGCGTCATCCGGAACGGATCGCCGAGCCGGAACAGCAGCCTGCCGCCTGCATCCACCACCGCCACATCGGCGACGTGCGTGTTCTCGATCGCATTGCCGCGGTACGTCACGACCGCTGCGCGTTGAGTGTCCATCTGTCCTGTCTCCTTCGTCGGGGCCTGATTGCCGGGGCCCGTGCAACCGGTACGGCAGTGTATCGATTCTGCCGCCGGGTCGAGCCGGACGCCCCGTGGAAAGCGGTATTGCGCAGCACGCAAAGCCATCGCGCCCGCCACGCAAGTCTGACCGGTTCAGTACAACGACCATTCGATCGTTTACATATCTCGTAATAATTCGTAGAATTGCGATCGCTAACGCGAATCATTTTCATTTACATTGACGTTTTCCGATGTCCCGGGTCTGCCTGCCGGCATCGCGACGACGCATCCGATCACCGATACTTCCGCTGCCTCTCGCCATGCCTGCCCAGTTCAAGACGAGGCCCCGTGCCCTCGTGTCAGCACTGACCTGCTCCGTTTTCCTGACGCCGCTGCTCGCTTCCGCCGAAACGGCTCCCGCACCCGCCTCCCCTGCCGCCCAGCCGGCCGCCGCCGATACGTCGGCGACGCTGCCGACGATCGCGGTCCAGTCGTCCGCGCTGTCGGACTTGCAGGTGAAGCGCTCGCCGTCGTACAAGTTCACCGCGCCGCTGCTCGACACGCCGCGCTCGGTCACGGTGATCCCCGAACAGCTGATCAAGGAAAAGAACGTCACGTCGTTCGCGGATGCGCTGCGTTCGGTGCCGGGCATCACGTTCCTCGGCGGCGACGCCGCCGCGAACCCGTCGGCCGATCGCCCGGTGATCCGCGGCTTCGAATCGCGCAACTCGATCTTCGTCGACGGGATGCGCGACTCGGGGCTGCAGAACCGCGAGACCTTCGCGGTCGAGCAGATCAGCGTGATCAAGGGCCCCGATTCGGTCTATGCGGGCCGCGGCTCGGTCGGCGGCAGCATCGACATCGTCACGAAGACGCCGAAGAACGACGACTTCATCAACAGCAGCATCGGCTTCGGCACCGACGGCTACAAGCGCGCGACGGTCGACGCGAACCGCAAGATCAACGACACGACGGCCGTGCGCCTGAACGTGATGGGTCACGACGCGAACCAGGCCGGCCGCAACGACGTGTACAACAAGCGCTGGGGCGTCGCGCCGTCGATCGTGTTCGGGCTGAACACGCCGACCACGGTCACGGTCAGCTACTACCACATGAACACGTACGACATGCCGGATTTCAGCGTGCCGTTCCGTTCGACGGGCGGCACGCCGGTGCCGACCGATCGCGGGCAGTTCTTCGGGCTGAACACGCGCGACTACCGCTACGGGCAGACGGACACCGCCGAAGTGCGCGTCGAGCACAAGATCAACGACGACTGGAAGCTGAAGAACACGACGATGTTCGGGCGCTCGACGCTCGACTACGTCGCGACGAATCCGCAGATCCTCGCGTCGAACCCGAACATGCTCGCGCTGCAGGCGAAGAGCGGCAAGTACGCGCTCAACGGCTTCTCGAACCAGACCGAGGTGACCGGCAGCGCCAGCCTGTTCGGCATGAAGCACACGATGACGGCCGGCGTCGAGTTCAGCCACGAACAGGCGCGCTACGAGGGCTACCTCGTGTCGGATTCGGCCGGCCACAACATCCGCTCGGGCGGCCCCTGCTCGGTGGCCGGCAACTGCACGCCGCTCGCAGGCGGCTGGAACCCGAACATGCCGTGGACCGGCAGCATCGTGCTGAACGGCGACAAGAGCTTCCCCGGCCCGACGACGAACACGCGCACCGACACGGTGTCCGCGTACATCTTCGATACCGTGAAGCTGTCCGAGCGCTGGCAGTTCAACACCGGGCTGCGCTTCGACCGCTACGACACGACCGGCAAGCAGGCCGGCGTGGCCGACCTGTCGAACACATCGAACCTGTTCAGCTACCAGTTCGGCCTCGTGTTCAAGCCGGTGACCAACGTGAGCCTGTATGCGTCGTACGGCACGTCGTCGAACCCGCCGGGGTCGAACGGCGGCCTCGGCGGCGGCACCGACCAGATCACCGCGACGAACCAGGACCTCGCACCCGAGCGCTCGCGCAACATCGAGATCGGCGCGAAGTGGGACGTGCTGCAGGACCAGCTGTCGCTGACGTCGGCCCTGTTCCAGACCGAGAAGACCAATGCGCGCGTCAGCGACGGCCTTGGTCACACGGTCAACGCGGGCAAGCAACGCGTGCGCGGTTTCGAATTCGGCTTCGCGGGCAACCTGACACGGAAGTGGCACGTGTTCGGCGGCTACTCGTACCTGAATGCGATCACGACCGACGCGGGCCCCGGCAGCCCGGGCGCATCGGGCCTGCCGATGGTGATGGTGCCGAAGCACAACTTCACGCTGTGGACGAGCTACGACGTGATGCCGAAGCTCACGCTCGGCGCCGGTGCGACGGTGATGAGCCAGACCTACGCGTCGGTATCCGCGACGACGAAGAAATGGACGCCCGGCTACGCGCGCTTCGACGCGGCCGCGACTTGGCGCGTGAACAAGACGATGGACGTGCAGCTCAACGTGCAGAACCTGTTCGACAAGAAGTATTACGCGAGCGCGTATCCGATCTACGCGACGTGGGCGCCGGGCCGCTCGGCGATGGTCACGCTCAACTTCTATCAGTAACGCCATTGACGGCGGGAGGGCGTGGTACGCCCCTCCCCGCCTCGCTCACCACGGCAGCGAATACGTCTTCACGTTCGTGAAGCTCTTCATCGCCTCCTGCACGCCTTCCTTGTAGCCGAGGCCCGAATCCTTCACGCCGCCGAACGGCGTCAGTTCGAGCCGGTAGCCCGGCACCTCGCGCACGTTCACGCTACCGACTTCCAGCTCGGTGATGAAGCGCGTGATGTTGTCGAAGCGGTTCGTGCAGACCGACGACGACAGCGCATAGTCGGTGCTGTTCGACATCCGGATTGCTTCGTCGATGTCGCGAAAGCGCATGATCGGCGACACCGGGCCGAACGTCTCGTACTTCACGAGCGGCATGTCGGGCGTCACGCGATCGATCACCGTCGGCGAATACAGCGCACCGTCGCGCACGTTGCCGACCAGCAGCCGCGCACCGCGCGCGATCGCGTCGTTCACCTGCTGCTCGCAGAACGTCGCGGCGGCCTCGTCGATCACCGTGCCCATGTCCACCGACGGATCGGACGGATTGCCGTACGACCACGCGCGCGTTTTCTCGACGACCAGCTCGGTGAAGCGATCGGCCACCGTCTCGTGCACGAGCATGCGCTTGATCGCGGTGCAACGCTGCCCCGAGTTCTTGTACGAGCCCGACACGGCGAGCGTGCTTGCTTCGTCGAGATCGGCGTCGTCCATCACGATGATCGGATCGTTGCCGCCGAGTTCGAGCACCGCGCGCCGGTAGCCCATTCGCGATGCGATCGACTTGCCGATCGATACGCCGCCGGTGAACGTGATGAGGTCGATCGCCGGATTCGTGATCAGCTCATCGGCGATCTCCTTCGGGTCACCGGTGAGCACTTGCAGCATCTGCGGCGGCAGGCCGGCTTCATACAGGATGTCCGCGAACAGATAGCACGACAGCGGCACCTTCTCCGACGGCTTCACGACGATCCGGTTGTTGGTCGCCACCGACGGCACGACCTTGTGCGCGACCTGGTTCATCGGATGGTTGAACGGCGTGATCGCGGAGATCACGCCGAGCAGCGGTTCGCGCTGCGTGTACACGCGGCGCTTCTTGCCGTGCGGTGTCAGATCGCACGAGAAGATCTGCCCGTCGTCCTTCAGCACCTCGCCCGCGCCGAACGTGAGCACGTCGGCAACGCGCCCGGCTTCGTACGTCGAATCCTTGATGCACAGGCCAGCCTCGGCCGTGATCAGCGACGCGATCTCGACGGTGCGCGCGCGCACGATGTCGGCCGCGCGGCGCAGGATCGCCGCACGCTCGTGGCGCGTGAGCGTCGGCCGGAATGCACGCGCGGCGGCGAACGCGCATCGCACGTCATCGAGCGTCGCCTTCGGCACGGTGCCGACGAGCGTTCCGTCGTACGGGTTGCGCACGTCGATGACTGCGTCGCGCCACACGCGCTGCCCGTCGATGCGCAACGCTTCGTGCCGCACGTCGGATGCGGGAATCGGCTTCAGGACCGTGCTCATGTCGTCTCCTTCCTGGTGCAGCGTGATCGTGGCCACGCTTTCGGTTAATGCAGCGCGGCCTGGCGCACCACGACCAATCCTTCGTATTCGAGGCAGCGGCACAGCGTCGACCACGCCGGCGTAGCGGGCCATGCACGCGCACCGGCGTCGATGCGAATCGGCTGCCCGAATTCACGCGCCGCGCACGCGAGAAGCGTGTGCGCGATGCCGCTGCGCCGGTAGGCGGGTTCGACGTATAGCCGCATGAGCGACGGCGATCGGCCATCACCGCCACCTGCGTCATCGATGTCGAGTTCTCCGATCGCGTCGCCGTCGCGATACGCGACGAACGTCTTGCCTGCATCGTCGAACACGATGCGGATCACGCGCTCGCAGCGATCCCTGAACACGACGACGTGCATGGCGTCCCTCTCCTTTTCATCACGCTGCAGGCGAACGCGATGCCCGCACGCCCTCCTGCGCCCGCGTACCGGGGAGTTATCCGGATCGTCCGGGCGCGACGAGTTGAGTATCGTCTTGCCACGTCGGCGCGCAGTAGTGCCAGACAACACATTTCATTGAGTCCACATCCGCGGCGCGACGCGCGTATTCTCGCGAAACCGCGCCACTCGCGGGCCACGTGCACACCACGCGCACCGCCTCGCGTTTCCCGTACCGATCACAGGAGGAAGCATGTCGAGTCGTACCCCGACCGCCTTATGGGCCCAGCAGTTCCGGCGGTCGTCGGCGTCGAGCCTGCAGGACCAGATCCGGCGGATGCTCGTGGCCGCGATCCTCGACGGCCAGCTCGCCCCCGATGCCGCGCTGCCGTCGAGCCGCGAGCTTGCCGACCAGCTCGGCGTCGCGCGCAACACCGTCGTGCTCGCGTACCAGATGCTCGTCGAAGAGGGCTACCTGATCTCGCGCGAACGCAGCGGGCACTTCGTGAACCCGAAGATGCTCGAAGGCGTGCCCGGCTTCGCGCAGGCCCGGGCCGGCGCGCTGCCCGCCGGTGGCGACGACGTGCCCGGACGCCCCGCCTGGGAAAAGCGCATCACGCATCCGCCGTCGAGGCAGCGCAACATCGTGAAGCCCGCAAACTGGCAGCACTACGAATTTCCGTTCATCTACGGGCAGTTCGACCAGTCGCTGTTTCCAACCAACGACTGGCGCGAATGCTGCCTGAAGGCGTTGTCGGTGATGGAGATCCGCAACTGGGCCCCCGACCTGATCGAACGCGACGACGAATCGCTGATCCAGCAGATCCGCACGCGCGTGCTGCCGCGGCGCGGCGTGTTCGCGATGCCCGACGAGATCGTCGTTACGAACGGCTGCCAGCAGGCGCTTTACCTGATCGCGGACCTGCTGTGCGGCAAGCACACGACGGTCGGTTTCGAGAACCCCGGCTATCCGGATGCGCGCAACATCTTCGAGAACCGCGACGCGCGGCTGCTGCCGCTGCCGGTCGACGGCCACGGGATCGCACCCGATGCGCTCGGCGACACGCTCTCGCGCTGCGACTACGTGTACGTGACGCCGAGCCACCAGTGCCCGACCACCGCGACGATGCCGGTCGAACGCCGCCGCGCGCTGCTCGATTGCGCGCAGCAGCATGACTTCGTGATCATCGAGGACGACTACGAGAGCGAAAACACGTTCTCCGGCACGCCGCATCCGGCATTGAAGAGCCTCGACACGGCCGACCGCGTGATCTACGTCGGCAGCCTGTCGAAGACGTTCGCGCCGGGGTTGCGGCTCGGCTACGTGGTCGGGCCGCGCGAGCTGATCCGCGAGTTGCGGGCGCTGCGGCGGCTGATGGTGCGCCATCCGGTTGCGTATATTCAGCGGGCGTTCGCAACCTTTCTCGCGCTCGGCCATCACGACGCGTTGCTGCGCCGGCTCGCGCATGCGTACAGCGAGCGCTCGCAGGCGCTGATGGCCGCGCTCGACGCGCACTTGCCGGAAGCGCGCTACGTGCCGGTGACGGGCGGCGCGTCGTGCTGGGTCGAGGGGCCGCCATGGCTCGACGCGGCGCGGCTCGCGGTGGACGCCCAGGAGGCGGGAATTCTGATCGAACCTGGCGGCGTGTTCTTCATGAACGACGACAGCAACGCGCGTCGATGCTTCCGGATGGGGTTTTCCGCGATTCCTCTGGAGCGGATCGAGCCGGGGGTGCGGGCACTCGCGCAATGTGTGCAGGCGCAGAAGCCGAGCCTCTGAACGCATCGCGCCAGCCGGTCACGCCCCCTGGCCCAAGCGAAACCTCCCGACTGGCGCTACCGCCAAAAACGAGCGCTCACTAACGTGTCGATACCGCGTGCCGCATGCGCGCCAGCGCCTTGCGCACCGCCCATCATTCGACAGGAGACACGTTATGTCCGACACGCTCACCGCCCCCGTCACGGCCGCCACGCTCGCGGCATTTTCCGAAGCATTCAACCGGCACGACGCCAACGCGTTGATGGGCTTCATGACCGAGGACTGCGTATTCGACGCGGCCGGCGGCCCCGACATCCACGGCACGCGCTTCGTCGGCCGCGACGCGGTACGCGCCGCGTTCGAAGCCGTGTTCAAGACCTTCCCCGACGCGCACTGGGGTCACGGTCGCCACACCGTCGCCGGCGAGCGCGGCGTCTCCGAGTGGGTGTTCACGGGCACGCACGCCGAAGGCTGGCGCATCGAGGCCGAAGGCTGCGACCTGTTCGAATTCCGCGACGGGCTGATCGCCGTCAAGCGCGCGTTCCGCAAGGAACGGCCGAAACAGCCGGCCTGAGCGTGCGCCTCGCGCGCCACTCGGGCCACCGCCTCCGCGCGCATTTTGAAACGAATCATTTCATTTCATTCCACATTCGCCGACAGCGGGCGGAATGACTTGACCGGCCTTCCCCAGCAAATAGCATCTGGAACAAGACGTTCCGTTAATTGAACAATCGGAGACAACCCATGAGCGAGCAATCCACTTCCCTGCGTGCATCGGCCAACGGTCCGCAGGACATGACACCGTCCGAAGCCTTCGTCGAGACCCTCGCGGCCAACGGCGTGACCGACATGTTCGGCATCATGGGCTCCGCGTTCATGGATGCGATGGACATCTTCGCGCCGGCCGGCATCCGCCTGATCCCGGTCGTGCACGAACAGGGCGCGGGCCACATGGCCGACGGCTACGCGCGCGTGTCGGGTCGCCACGGCGTCGTGATCGGCCAGAACGGCCCCGGCATCAGCAACTGCGTGACCGCGATCGCGGCCGCGTACTGGGCACATAGCCCGGTGGTGATCGTCACGCCGGAAGCCGGCACGATGGGCATCGGCCTCGGCGGCTTCCAGGAAGCGAACCAGCTGCCGATGTTCCAGGAATTCACGAAGTACCAGGGTCACGTCACGCACCCGGCACGGATGGCCGAATTCACCGCGCGCTGCTTCGACCGCGCGCAGGCCGAGATGGGCCCGACGCAGTTGAACATCCCGCGCGACTACTTCTACGGCAAGGTCAAGGTCGAGATTCCGCAACCGCGCCGGCTCGACCGCGGCGCCGGCGGCGAACAGAGCCTGGACGACGCGGCCGCGCTGATCGCGCAGGCGAAGTTCCCAGTCATCATCTCGGGCGGCGGCGTCGTGATGGCCGACGCGATCGAGGAATGCAAGGCGCTCGCCGAACGGCTCGGCGCGCCGGTCGTCAACAGCTACCTGCACAACGACTCGTTCCCGGCGAACCATCCGCTGTGGTGCGGCCCGCTCGGTTACCAGGGCTCGAAGGCCGCGATGAAACTGCTGTCGCGCGCCGATGTCGTGATCGCGCTCGGCTCGCGCCTCGGGCCGTTCGGCACGCTGCCGCAGCACGGGATGGACTACTGGCCGAAGGACGCGAAGATCATCCAGATCGACGCGGACCACAAGATGCTCGGCCTCGTGAAGAAGATCTCGGTCGGCATCTGCGGCGACGCGAAGGCCGCGGCGATCGCACTCACGCAACGCCTCGAAGGCCGCACGCTCGTGTGCGATGGCTCGCGCGGCGAGCGCGCCGACCAGATCGCGACGGAAAAGGCCGCGTGGGAAAAGGAACTCGACGACTGGACGCACGAGCGCGACGCATTCAGCCTCGACATGATCGAGGAGCAGAAGCACGAGAAGCCGTTCAGCGGCGGCCAGTACCTGCATCCGCGCCAGGTGCTGCGCGAACTCGAGAAGGCGATGCCCGAGGACGTGATGGTGTCGACCGACATCGGCAACATCAACTCGGTCGCGAACAGCTACCTGCGCTTCAACAAGCCGCGCAGCTTCTTCGCGGCGATGAGCTGGGGCAACTGCGGCTACGCGTTCCCGACGATCATCGGCGCGAAGGTCGCCGCGCCGCACCGCCCGGCCGTGTCGTATGCGGGCGACGGCGCGTGGGGCATGAGCCTGATGGAAACGATGACCTGCGTGCGCCACAACATCCCGGTCACGGCCGTCGTGTTCCACAACCGCCAGTGGGGCGCGGAGAAGAAGAACCAGGTCGACTTCTACAACCGCCGCTTCGTCGCGGGCGAACTCGACAACCAGAGCTTCGCGGCGATCGCGCGTGCGATGGGCGCCGAAGGGATCACGGTCGACCGCCTCGAGGACGTGGGCCCGGCCCTCAAGCGTGCCATCGACATGCAGATGAACGAAGGCAAGACCACGATCATCGAGATCATGTGCACGCGTGAACTCGGCGATCCGTTCCGTCGCGATGCGCTGTCGAAGCCGGTTCGCATGCTCGACAAGTACAAGGACTACGTGTAATGCCGCGTCGCTGACGCACCCCCGTTGCCGGTCGCGCGCCCCTCTCGCGCGGCCGGCCCTCCGGCCGGACGCCGTGCCCCGTGCGGGCCGCCGCATCCGGCCGTTTTTCCTTTCTTATCCGAGCGAACGATGAAAGCCCTCGACCGCATTCTCGAATCCGCGCGCCGCCAGCCGATGCGCATCGCGCTGTGCGAAGCCGACGATCCGCGCGTGCTGCAGGCCGCCGCGCGCGCAACGCGCGACGGCATCGCCCGCATCGTGCTCGTCGGCAACCGTGCGGCGATCCACGCGGCGGCCGCGCGCGACGCGATCGATCTCGACGGCATGACACTCGTCGATCCGGCCAGCGCCGCCCAACGCGATGCCTATGCGGACGCGCTGCATGCGCTGCGCAAGCGCAAGGGCATGACGGCCGATGCCGCGCGCGACGCGGTGCTCGATCCGCTCTGCCATGCGAACCTGATGGTACGGCTCGGCGATGCGGACGGCTCGGTCGCGGGCGCCGTGCATGCAACGGCCGACGTCGTGCGCGCGGCGATCCAGCTGATCGGTGTCGATCCCGCGTTCCGGATCGTATCGAGTTTCTTCCTGATGATGCTGTGCGAACCGTTTCACACGATCAAGGGCGGACTGATCTTCTCCGACTGTGCGCTGGTCGTCGATCCGGATGCCGATCAGCTCGCCGAGATCGCGATGGCCGCCGCCGACAGCGCGCACGCGCTGCTCGGCGAGGAACCGCGTGTCGCGATGCTGTCGTTCTCGACGAGTGGCAGCGCGCATCACGCGGCGGTCGACAAGGTGACGGCCGCGACCGCGCAGGTACGCGAACTGCGCCCGGCGCTTGCGATCGACGGCGACGTGCAGCTCGACGCGGCGATCGTCGCGGAAATCGCCGAGCGCAAGATCGCGCATTCGCAGGTGGGCGGCCACGCGAACGTGCTCGTGTTCCCGAGCCTCGAAGCCGGCAACATCGGCTACAAGCTCGCCGAGCGGATCGGTCGCGCAAAGGCCGTCGGCCCGCTGCTGCAAGGCTTGCGCCGGCCCGCGAACGACCTGTCGCGCGGCTGCAGCGCCGACGACGTGTATCACGTGATCGCCGCAACCACCGTGCAGGCGCAGGCGGCCGCGCAGCGCGCCGCGACGGGCGAGGCCGCACACGCATGACAGCCGACAAACTGGCGATCCTGATCGCGGTGATCGGCGCCGGCAGCTATTTCCAGACCGTCACCGGCTTCGGGCTCGGGATGATCGTGATGGGCGCGACGAGCGGCTTCGGTCTCGCGCCGCTCGCCACCGTCGCCACGCTGATGAGCGTCGTGTCGCTCGCGAACGGCGCGACCGCGCTGCCCGGCCGGCTGCATCACATCGACTGGCGCGCGGTGGGCGCGGCGACGCTCGGCATCCTGCCGTCGGTCGTCGCGGGCGTGCTGCTGCTCGAATGCCTGAGCCGCTCGGCGGCCGACCTGCTGCAGCTCATTCTCGGCGCAGTCGTGCTGTACGGCGGCCTGAGTGCGGCGCTGCGTCCGGCGCCGCTCACCGAGCGCTCGGACAACCGCAGCTTCTTCGTCAGCGGCCTGTTCGGCGGCTTGCTGAGCGGGATGTTCGGCGTGTCGGGGCCGCCGCTGATCTTCCAGTTCTACCGGCAACCGCTGACGCTCGTGCAGATCCGCTGCGCGCTGATCGTGCTGTTTACGACGACCTCGGCCACCCGCGTGCTGTACAGCGCGTGCGAAGGCCAGCTCGATCGCGACATCTGGCTGCTGGCGGCGATCGCGACGCCGGTCGTGATGCTGACGACGGTCGCCGCGCGCCACTACCCGCCGCCGCTGTCGCCGGTCGCGCTGCGTCGGCTTGCGTTCGGCGTGCTGATGGCGATCGGCATCGGGTTGATCGCGACGTCGCTGCCGCCGCTGCTGCGCGGCGCGTGATGCCGCGCGGCGCGTGCCGCAGCGAACCGGCCTGCATACGGCATTCGGTCGAGACGCGTGCGTGTTGCCGCATCCGCCTTGCAGGCCGTCGCCTGCTTCATCGCCGCGCGCCGATCCAGCGCGCGATTTCGACGAGCCGCTTCATGTCCGGCGCTGATGCAAGGTCGATCGCGAGCCGGTGCCGGTAATACGGGCCGAGATCGAGCCCGACGCCGAGCCCGAGCACTTCGACGCGTCCGGCCGCCTCCTGGCGCGAGACCACCTGCTTCAGATGGTTGTCGAGGTAGAACGGATCGTTCGCGAGCGCCGTGGCACCGTCCATCGGGCTGCCGTCCGAAATCACGACGAGGATCCTGCGCGCCTCCGGCCGCGCCGCAAGCCGCGCGCACGCCCATTCGACCGCTTCGCCGTCGACACCCTCACGGAACAGATCGGCCTTGAACAGCGCGGCGATACCCGTGCGCGCATGCCGCCAGCGCGTGTCCGCATCCTTGAACACCAGGTGGCCGGTTTCGTTGAGCCTGCCCGGATGGCGCGGCTTGCCGCGCGAGAGCCAGTCCTGCCGCGCGCGGCCGCCGTTCCATGCGAGCGTCGTAAAGCCGAGCACTTCGGTCGCGAGACCGGCGGCATCGCCCGCGCGGGCCAGCGTGTCTACCATCAGCGCGACGCCGTCGATCCACGTCTTCATCGATCCCGAACAGTCGACCAGGAACGCGAGCGCGCAATCGGCATGCGGCCGCACGCGTTCGAGCCGGAACAGCCGCCGCTCGGCCGGCGAACTGACGAGCTGCGCGAGCCGGCGGCCGTCGAGGCGGCCATGTTCCTCGCCGAACGACCAGCCGTCGGCCTGCGGCACGACGAGCGCCGCACGCAGCATACGGGCGAGCCGCGTGACGTTGATCCGCTGCGCGGTGACCTGGCCGTCGAGCCGGTCGCGGTACTCGCGCAGCAGTGCCGCGCGGATCTGCGCGGCCGGCCGGAACTCGCGGTCGTAACGCGTCGTATACGCACGGTAGACGGCATCGCCGCCCTGCAGCACGGCGCTGTCACCCGTCTCCACAAGCGCCGGCAGGTCGATGCCCGTGTCGTCGAAATCGACCCACAGCGAGAAATTCGTCAGCGCATCGTCCTGCTCGCGCGCGTCTTGCGTCTCCGTTTCCACGACGGCCGCGCGCGCATCGCGAATCATCGATGCAATGCGCTTCGCGAGCGTCAACGCATGTTCCGCGAATGCGCGCTGATCGTGCCGGCACCGCTTGAGCCCCGCGAGCTGCACGCCGATCTCGGGCACGATCGCCGCGCGCGACGCTTCGATCAGGTCTTCCGTCTCCTCGAGCACGGGCCACCCCGTCAGCCGCGACCATGCGATCTGCGCGACCGTGTAAACAAGGATTCCGACATGCGTATCGGCCTGTCCCGACCGATGGAACGCGCGCGACCAGGTGTCGAAACGATGGCGCAGGTTCTGCACGACGCCGCGCATGGCGGGTGGCGCCAGCGATTCGCAGCGCAGTTGCTCGAGCATTTCGAACAGCACGCGTTCGACCGGATCGTCGCCGGACAACGCGCGATGCAGGTCCGCATCGGAATGCAGGATGCGCAGCGCGGCGCCGTCGGCCGCGCCGCGCCACGACGCGAGATCGTCGTCGGCCGCCTGCGCGCGCAGGTGCGGCGCATGGATCGGCAGTGGCCGCAGGTCGCGGCACACGCGGCCCGCACGGTAATGCAGCGCCGCGTCGCGTGTCAGTGCACGCACGGTCGACGCGCCCAGCGCTTCGCGCGCCGATGCACGGCGCGCGGCGTCGCGATCGGCGCTCACCGCCCCGCTCCCGGCTCGCCACTGCCGGCACGCGACGCGACCGCCAGCTCCTCGCCGAAACAGCGCTGGTAATACTCGGCGACGACCGGCCGCTCGGCGTCGTCGCACTTGTTCAGGAACGTGAGCCGGAACGCGAGCGCCGGATCGCGGAAGATCTGGCAGTTCTCGGCCCAGTTGATCACCGTGCGCGGCGACATCAGCGTCGACAGGTCGCCGGTCGCGAAGCCGTTGCGCGTCAGCTCCGCGAGGCTCACCATCGATTCGAGCAGCGGGCGGCCGGCTTCGTCCGCGAGTTCCGGCACGCGCGCGCACACGATGCCGATTTCTTCGTCGCGCGGCAGGTAGTCGAGCGTCGCGACCACGTTCCAGCGATCCATCTGCGCATGGTTGAGCATTTGCGTGCCGTGATAGAGACCGTTCAGGTTGCCGAGCCCCACCGTGTTCGCGGTCGCGAACAGCCGGAACGACGGATGCGGATGGATCACGCGGTTCTGGTCGAGCAGCGTGAACTTGCCGTCGCGCTCGAGAATCCGCTGGATCACGAACATCACGTCGGGCCGCCCCGCATCGTATTCGTCGAAGATCAGCGCGACCGGACGCTGCAGCGCCCACGGCACGATCCCTTCCTGGAATTCGGTCACCTGCACGTCGTCGCGCACGACGATCGCATCCTTGCCGACGAGGTCGAGCCGGCTGATGTGGCCGTCGAGGTTCACGCGCACGCACGGCCAGTTCAGCCGTGCCGCGACCTGCTCGATATGCGTCGACTTGCCGGTGCCGTGCATCCCCTGCACGAGCACGCGGCGATTGCACGCAAATCCCGCGAGGATCGCGAGCGTGACGTCCGGGTTGAAACGGTAGGCGTCGTCGATATCGGGCACGTGATCGTCGCGCGCGCTGAACGCCGGCACCATCAGGTCCGAATCGAACCCGAAGCGTTCACGGACCGACACCATGCAGTCCGGCTTGTTCGCCACCCCATCCATGCGTTGCGCTCCTGTCGTTGCTGATCGCGCAGGCATCGATCCTCACACCCGCGCCAGCCGTGTTTACGGAACGATTCGTTCCGTTGCCGAAAGTTCGGACCGAGTCAATGAGCCCACTGCCCCGCCCGGCCGGCCTGCCGGGCCGTTCGGTACAATGGCCGCAGTCCAGTTTCCGGAACGCCTGCCATGCTGCCCGCGGATACGCCCACGCTGCGCGCCTTCGCGCTGCTCGAACATCTCGTCCAGGCCGGCGATGCCGTGTCGCTCGCCGATCTCGCGCGCGACGTCGATATCCCGAAGGCATCGCTGCACCGGATGCTTGCGTCGCTCGAAGCCGGCGGCCTCGTGATCCGCGAGCCGGGCCGCAAGAACGCGTACGCGATCGGCCCGCGCCTCGCGAGGCTCGGCACCGGCGTGATGCTGCATGCGGGCGCGCGCCGGCTGCGCCACGCGATCCTCGAACGGCTCGTCGCCGATCTCGGCGAAACCTGCAATCTGACCATGCTGCACGACACGGAAGTCGTCTATCTCGACCGCGTCGAGGCCGACTGGCCACTGCGGCTCGACCTGAAACCCGGCTCGCGCGTGCCCGCACACTGCAGCGCCAGCGGCAAGCTGCTGCTCGCGCTGCTGCCGCGCGACGAACGCGCCGCGCTGGTGCGCGCGCTGGCGCTGCCGCGCTACACCCCGAATACGATCTCGGATCCCGAACTGCTCGAAGCCGAACTCGACCGCACCGCACACAAGGGCGTCGCGATCGACAACGAGGAATTCGTCGCGGGCATCGTGTGCATCGCGGCGCCGATCGTCGGCGACGACGGCACGTGCATCGCCGCGGTCGCCGTGCATGCGCCCGTGTCGCGCGCGCCGCTGTCGCGTCTGCTCGACCACGTGCCGCGCCTGCAGGAAGCGGCCGGCGCGCTCGCTCAAACGTTCTAGTTCCCGCACGGCGTGGCGGCGCGCACGCAACGTCATGACGCGCGCTGGTAGTAGATGTTCTGCGGATGCCGCGCGTCCGCGAAGAAGAACCAGCGTTCCGCAACGAGCCCCACATACTGGATCACGAACGCGGCGCCGAGCGCGACGGCCGCCGCGACCGACGTCGGTGCGAGCGCGCCCGCGCCGGTCAGCGCGAACGGCACCGCGAACGCGCCGATCAGGAAGCCGGCCTTCACCGCGCGCAGCGTGCCGTTGCCCTGCCCGTGAAAGAACTCCCGCGTATTGAACGCGCTGGCCGTGAAGCCGCGCGACTTCTGTTCGACCTTCGCATGGCGGATCCCGGTCGCGCTCTGCACGGTCGACTTCGGCCGCAACCGGGCATTGCGCGCAAGCGACGCGAGCCGTGCCACGCCACCGGCGAGCGTCAGCGCGCACGCGGCCACGGCGAGCCGGCCGACCAGCGCCGGCGCGAGCCACGCGGCGCAAGCCGTCGCCAGCGTGCAGCCCGACGCGCAGCCGAGCAGCACGAAGTTCACGAGCGTCAGCGGGCTCGCCCATTCCTGCAGGAACCGCAGGCACGCGTAGATCATCGCGGTACACACGAACAGAACGACACTTGCGAGCGCGCCCGCCGCGCCGATCAGCAACGTGCCGGGCCAGCCGAACAGGTGTGCCGCGCCATACGCGAACGCGCACGCGAGAAACACCGGCAGCGCGATACATTCGCGTGACAGCCACGACGTGCGCCACATCGCGATCGCGCGCCATGCGCGCTCGGGGTGGCCGAGATGGAAGAACGACGCGAACAGGCCGAGCACGCCGAGCACGACCGACAGCGCGGCACCCGTCACGTAGAACGACGCAGCGATATCGACGCCCGCCGCGCGCGCAAGTGCCTCGACGGTCACGAGCGTCAGCAGCAGGCCCTGTGCGGCACCGCACAGTGTGGTGAGAAAAACGACCGAAAAGGCTGGGCGCATGGGAACTCCGTTTTTTCGTATGAATGAAGGGCCTTGCGCTCAGCGCTGCGTCGCGAGCGACACGAGATCGATGTCGCCGCGCGCCGCGCGGGCTTCGAACGACGCGTCCTCGTCACGGCCGTTCGACGCGCTGCCGCACCCGCCACTACTCCCGCAACCGCACGACGCTTCGGTCTTCACGCGCGGCAGATAATGGTTCGACGGTCGCGTGCCCCATTCGGGCATCAGCGCGTAGCCGCCGCGTTCGCGGATCGCACGCGACACGTCGGATTCGGGATCGTGCACATCGCCGAACAGCCGCGCCGACGTCGGGCATGCGAGCACGCAGGCCGGTTTCCGGTCGCGTTCGGGCAGCGTTTCGTTGTCGATGCGGTCCGCGCACAGCGTGCACTTCGTCATCTCCTTGCGGCCTTCGTCGAGCTCGCGCGCGCCATACGGACACGCCCACGCGCAGTACTTGCAGCCGATGCACTTGTCGTAGTCGACCAGCACGATCCCGTCCGACTTGCGCTTGTAGCTCGCGCCGGTCGGGCATACCGGCACGCACGGCGGATCCTCGCAGTGCAGGCACGATTTCGGGAAGTGGATCGTGTCGGTCATCGGGAACACACCCGCTTCGTAGGTCTGCACGCGGTTGAAGAACGTGCCGGACGGATCGTCGTCGTACGGGCGCAGATCGGCGAGACTGCCGGCTTCGCCCGACGTGTTCCATTCCTTGCAGCTCGTTACGCAGGCATGGCAGCCGACGCATACGTTCAGGTCGATGACGAGGGCCATCTGGGTCATGGTTGCGCTCCTTCGATCAGCGGTCGTCAGACTGAGGGCCGGCCGACGTCGCGCGCCGCAGCCGCGCGGCGAATGCGCCGGTTCCCGCGAAATATGCCTGCACGCGCTGCAGCACGCGCGGCGTGCCCGGCAGCGCCGGCATCGGCGCGAACTGCGGCAAGGTCGTGGCCGCATCGGCTTCGGCCGGATAGATCCGCACCTGCACGTCGTACCAGCCGGCCTGCCCCGTGACCGGATCGGAGTTCGACAGGCGTGCGCCGTCGCGCGCCGCGTCCGGCAACTCGTCGGTAATCACGTGGTTCAACAGGAAGCCGCGCTGCGACTCACCCGCTTGCGGCCCGAGGTTCCACGCGCCGGCTGCCTTGCCGATCGCGTTCCAGGTCCAGACGGTGCCGGGCTCGACGGCCTCGCTGTAGCGCGCGCGACAACGCACCTTGCCCCACGGCGATTCGACGTAGATCCACGCGCCGTCGTCGATCTGCTGCGCGGCGGCCGTCACGGGGTTCACGAACAGATGGTTCTCGCCGTGGATCTGCCGCAGCCACGCGTTCTGCGAATCCCACGAGTGGTACATCGCCATCGGCCGCTGCGTGAGCGCCGCGAGCGGATAGCGGCTCGCATCGGTCAGCCCGCTTTCGAGCGAGCGATGCCAGAACGGCAGCGGATCGAAATAGCGTGCGATGCGCTCGCGCAGATGATCGGGCGGCTGGCGGCCCGACGTGCGGCCCTGCGCGGCGAGCCGGAATTTCTGCATCACGTCCGAGTAGAGCTGGATCACGATCGGCACGCCGAACTTGCGCATCCCGTTGTCGACCGCCCACTGCATGTACGGGCCATTGCAGTTGCGCATGTACTGCAGCGGCTCCGGCAACCGGTGGTGGTACACGCAGTTGTTCTCCGCGTAACGCTTCCACTGGTCGGGGTTCGGCTCGCCGACGACGGCCTTGTCGCCGTCCTTGCCGCGCCAGCCGATCAGGAAGCCGGTGCCCGAATCGGGCGCGGTCTGGAAGTTGACGACGAAATCCGGATAGTCGCGGTATTTGCGCTGCCCGTCCGCCGTCGTGAAGGCCGGAAACTTCAGCCGGCTCGCGAGCTCGATCAGCACTTCCTGGAACGGCTTGCATTCGCCGGTCGGCGGCACGACCGGCACGCGTACCGAGTCGACCGGCCCGTCGAATTCGGAGATCGGCCGATCGAGCACCGACATCACGTCATGCCGCTCGAGGTAAGTCGTGTCGGGCAGGATCAGGTCGGCGAACGCCGTCATTTCAGACGCGAACGCATCGCACACGACGAGGAACGGAATCCGGTATTCGCCGTCGTCGCGCTTGTCGACCAGCATCTTGCGCACTTCCGTCGTGTTCATCGACGAATTCCACGCCATGTTGGCCATGAAGATCAGCAGCGTGTCGATCGGATAGGGATCGCCGCGCCATGCATTGGTAATGACCGAATGCATGAGCCCGTGCACCGCGAGCGGGTATTCCCACGAGAACGCCTTGTCGAGCCGCGCGGGCGTGCCGTCCGGATGGACGAACAGGTCCTCGGGGCCAGCGGGCCAGCCGAGCGGGCCTGTGGCAAGCGGCGTGTTCGGCCTGATCTGCGCCGGGTCGTTCGGCGGTTTCGCCGAAGGCGGCACCGCGCGCGGATACGGCGCCTTGTGCCGGAAGCCGCCCGGCCGGTCGATCGTGCCGAGCAGCGACATCAGCACGGCGAGCGCGCGGATCGTCTGGAAGCCGTTCGAATGCGCGGCGAGCCCGCGCATCGCATGGAACGCGATCGGCACGCCCTTCACCGACGCGTGCTCCTTGCCCCACGAATCGGTCCAGCGCACCGGCAGCTCGATCGCGTGGTCGCGCGCGACCGTCTCCATCTCGCGCGCGAGGCGGCGGATCGTGTCGGCCGCGATGCCGGTGATGTCGGCCGCCCATTCGGGCGTGCACTCGGCCACCTGTTCGCGCAGCAGCGTGAACGACGGCGCGACGGGCGTGCCGTCGTCGAGCGTATAGCGGCCGTCGAGCGCCGGCTCCGCGCCTTCCGTGTGATGCAGCACCGCGCGGTTCGTCTTCGTGTCCCACCACATCCGGTTCTGCGGATACAGCGCGTTGACCTCCGGCGCGCCGGCGTCGCGCACGAACAGCCCGAACGTGTCGGCGCCGTCGCGCTGGTCGACCAGCTCGGCCGCATTCGTGAAGCGCGACACGAATTCGAGGTCGAACGCGTTGCGCGCGATCAGCTCGTGCATCAACGCCATGAACAGCGCACCATCGGTGCCGGGACGAATCGGAATCCATTCGTCGGCGATCGCCGCGTAGCCGGTGCGCACCGGATTGATCGCGATGAAGCGGCCGCCCGCGCGCTTGAACTTGCCGAGCGCGATCTTCAGCGGATTCGAATGGTGGTCTTCCGCGGTGCCGATCATGAAGAACAGCTTCGCGTGGTCGAGATCGGGGCCGCCGAATTCCCAGAACGAGCCGCCGATCGTGTAGATCATCCCGGCCGCCATGTTCGCCGAGCAGAACCCGCCATGCGCCGCATAGTTCGGCGTGCCAAACTGTTTCGCGAACAGGCCGGTGAGCGCCTGCATCTGGTCGCGGCCGGTAAACAGCGCGAATCGCTTCGGGTCGGTAGCGCGCAGGTGCCCGAGGCGCTTTTCGAGCACGTCGAATGCGACGTCCCACGACACCGGCTCGAACTGCGCGTCGCCGCGCTCGGCGCCCGGCTTGCGCATCAGCGGCTGCGTGAGCCGCGCGGGCGAATACTGCTTCATGATGCCCGACGAACCTTTTGCGCAGATGACGCCCTGGTTCAGCGGATGCGCGGGATTGCCGTCGATATAGCGCACCTCGCCGTCGCGCAGGTGCACGCGGATGCCGCAGCGGCATGCGCACATGTAGCACGTCGTCGTCTTGATCTCGGCCTGCTCGTCGCGCTCGCGTGCCCGATGTTCCATCGTCTGTCCTCGTTCGCGGATGAGGGCGCGCCCTGCCGGGGCGCACCCGTGAATCGGTTCGTTCATGCTATGCCGGCACGCGGCCGACATAAAGTCGCATCCTCTGATCGGTGCTATCGGCCGGCCCGATAGTTGCGCCAGCAATCCATCGGATCGGGCCGGCAGCCGCATGCGCGAAGGCCCGGCTTGCATGCCGGGCCTTCGGCGTCATGCGTGGCCGCGCATTACCGCGGCGGATAGGCGAGCAGTTCGCTGTCGTCGAGATGCTCGCGGCGGCTGCGGCGCGTCAGCCCGTAGGCGACGACCAGCACACCGAGGCTGGCGACGCCGAGCCACAGCGGCTTGCGCTGGTCCGGGATGAACGCCATCGCGACGAGGATGCCGACCATGCCAATGATCGCGACCCAGGTCAAATACGGATACGCCCACATCTTGACGCGCAGCTTGCTGGCAGCCACCGGATCGAGACGCTTGCGCAGGCGCAGCTGCGAGAACGCGATCAGCACGTACACGAACAGCGCGACGGTGCCGTACGAATTGACGAGGAACGCGAACACGGTATCGGGCGACACGTACGACATCACCACCGACACGTAGCCGAACACCGTGCCGAGCAGGATCGCGCGCACCGGCACGCCGCGCTTGTTGACCTTCGCGAGCGCGGCCGGCGCGTCGCCGTGGCGGGTCAGCGCGAACAGCATCCGCGACGCCGCATAGAGGCCCGAGTTGAGCGCGGACAGCACCGCCGTCAGCACGATCGCGTTCATCACGTTGGCCGCGGCCGGCAGGCCCATCACTTCGAGTGCGCTCACGTACGGCGTGGCCATCTGATGCGAATTCCACGGTACCAGCGCGACGACGAGCGCGACCGAGCCGACGTAGAACACCAGCACGCGCGTGATCACCGAATTGGTGGCCTTCGCAACCGCTTTCGCCGGCTCCTTGGCCTCGGCCGCCGCGATCGTGACGATTTCAGCGCCGAAGTAGAACCCGGTGGCCGCGACCGCCCCGCTCATCACCGGCCCGATGCCGAGCGGCATGAAGCCGCCGTGGCCGAGCAGCGTCGGCAGCACGGCCGTCGTGTGCATCGACGCGGGCCACAGGCCGAGCACGTAGAGGCCGCCGAGGAACAGGAACACGATGATCGCGCCGACCTTGATCGACGAGAACCAGAATTCGAATTCGCCGTAGCTGCCGACCGAGATCAGGTTCGTGAGCGTCAGCACGACCAGCAGCGCCAGGCTGATGATCCACGCCGGTGTATCCGGCAGCCAGAACTGGATCAGCTTGGCGCCGGCCACCGCTTCGAGCGCGACGACGATCACCCAGAAATACCAGTACATCCAGCCGGTCAGGAAGCCCGCCATCTTGCCGGGCCCACGCCAGTTGCCGAACGCGAGCCGTGCGTATTCGTAGAACGAACCGACGGCCGGCATCGCGCAGGCCATCTCGCCGAGCATCCGCATCACAAGCACGACGAGCCCGCCCGTGATCAGGAACGACAGGATCGCGGCCGGCCCGGTCTGCTGAATCACCACACCGCTGCCGACGAACAGCCCGGCACCGATCACGCCGCCAAGCGCGATCATCGTCATGTGGCGCTGCTTGAGCCCACACTTCAGGTCACTCTGGTTCGAGGGTTGCATGTCTTCTCCATATCCAGTTGTCCGGACGCCGCCCGCTTGCCACCGTCGGGTGAGCGCGGGCGCCGCCGGCGACGGCGCGTGCAGGGGCGCCTGCAGCCCCGGCCGCACGGATTTCAGTTGCTTTTATTGTGTTGGACAGCCCGGCGCGGGTTACGTCACGCCCGGCGATGAGCACTGCGTTCAGGGCTTTTCGTCATTCCTGAAGTACGACAGGTAGAGCATCCGCTGCCCGATGCGCCGGAACGGCGCGAACGGGTGGCCAGGCAGCGGCGACGTGAAGATCGGCAGGGTCTGGCGTACGCCCTTCCCCGCGATCTGCTCGGCCAGCCTGCGGCCGGCCTGCTGCGAGTACGACACGCCGTTGCCGCCGTAGCCGAGCGCGTAGTACACCGACTGCCGCGGGTCGGGCTGGCACACGCGCGGCATCATGTCGTGGCTGACGTCGACCCACCCCCACCATGAATAATCGATCTCCACGCCGCGCAGCGCGGGAAACTTGCGCGCCATCCCATCCTTCAGCAATTCCAGATGACGCGGGTTCGGCGCATCGTCGCCGGTGATCGCGCTGCGACTGCCGATCTGCAGACGGCGATCGGGCAGGAACCGGTAGTAAAAGCGCAGCGTGCGCGTATCGGTCAGCACCTGCGTCGTGCGGAAATTGCACGCGTCGATCTCCGCGTCGGTGAGCGGGCGCGTGACCATCGAGTTCGACAGGATCGGCATCACCTTGCTGCGCAGCGACGGATGCAGCGTCTGCGCGGTGTATGCGCCGGTCGCGATGCCGACCGCGCGGGCCCGCACGACGCCGCCGGGCGTGCGCAGGTGATGCACGCCGTCGATCGTCTCGAAGCCGAGCACGGGGCTGCTCGTATGCACCTTCGCGCCGGCTTCGCGCGCGAGGCGCAGGTAGCCGAACGCGAGCTTCAGCGCATGGATGCCGATGCCTTCCGGCTCGTGCAGCGCGCCGGCCGCCTCGTGGTCGTTGATGAATTCGCGGCGGAAGGTTTCCGCGCTCAGCAGCTCCGACGGATAGCCGAACACGTCCTTCCACACCTTCGCCTCGGCCGCGAGCTTCGCCATGATGCGCGGACGGTGCGCGATCAGGAAATGGCCGCCCGGCTGCGGGTCGCAGTCGATTTCCGACACGAGCGACTTGAAGTGCTCGAAGCCTTCGAGGATCTCGTCGTGCATCTTCAGCGCGACGTCCTTGCCCCAGCGCTCGATCCACTGCGAGCGCGACAGCCGGCCCGACGCGTTCTGCCCCTGCCCGCCGTTGCGGCTGCTGCAGCCCCAGCTCGTGCGGTTGGCTTCGAGCACGACGGCCTTGATGCCGTGGTCCCGGGCGAGGCACAGCGCGGTCGCGAGGCCCGTATAGCCGGCGCCGATGATCGCGACGTCGACATCGAGATCGCGCGTGACGGGGCCGTCGTCGGGCGGCGGGGTGCCGGCGGTCGCGACCCAGTAGGTCGGCGCGTACTGCTTGCCGCACCCGGGCCCCGGCGACACGAGCGGATCGTAGGTCGGGTCGTAACGCGTATCGTTCGGCCGGCCGCCGTCGAAGGCGCTCGCGGTGCGTTCGATGGATGAGGTCGACATGGTCAGACCTCCGACGCTGGCGTGCCCGCCGCGCCGCAACGGGCGCACGAGGCGATTCGACTGACTGATGCGGGGCGCGCGCTCGCCGCACGGGCGAATGCTGCCGACTGCGTGTTGGTCATGCCTGTCTCCTGATCGTTCTCTTCGGGTCGATCGTGTGCAGATGCTTCAATGCGGCGATCTGTCGAGGAAAGTGTAGGCAGGCCGATTTTTCACAGGTAGGGCCAGTGGACCGGATTCGCTTGGACCAGCGCGCGGGCGGCCGAGTGGCGGACAACAGCAGGCGACCGGCGGCGGGCGACGATCGGCTGCGATCGCGGCGCGGGCGCGGCACCGCGAGGCAACCGGGACGCCGAACGGCGTGCCGCATCGGACAACCGGCTGACCGGCCGACGGCAACGGTCAGCGGCACGGTCGCGGCACCGACCGACGACCGCGCCGCCGGTACGACCCCGCGCCGCCCCCCATCCCGTCCACCCAGCCCGCCGTCACATCGCGCGCGCCGCGACGCCGGCCACGCCGCCGCGCTTCTCGATCGCCCGCGCGGACACGATCGACAGGAGTGCAGACAACATCACGTAAACCCCGACGAGCCACGGCGCCCCGCCGTTCACGCGCAGCAACGCGGTCGCGACGATCGGCGTCAGGCCGCTCGCGAAGATGCCCGACACCTGGTAGACGAACGAGATGCCCGTATAACGCACGTTCGCGTCGAACAGCTCCGCGAACAGCGCGGCCTCCGGCCCGTAGGCCATCGCGTAGAAGATCCCGAACGGGATCACCAGCGCGAGCCACACGGCGGGCAGGTTCGTCGATTGCGTCTGCAGCAGCCAGAATGCGGGCAGCACCGACAGCCCGCACAGGGTCGCGCCCCACCGGTACACGCGTGCGCGACCGAGCCGGTCCGACAGGCTGCCGAACACCGGGATGAACACGCACATCACGACCGCCGCGCACATCACGCCGAGCAGCGCGTCGCCGCGCGAGATCGACAGGTTGCGCGTCATGTAGCCGATCGAAAACACCGCGAACACGTTGAAGAACACGCCGTCGACATACCGCGCGCCCATCCCGAGCAGGATCGCCTGCCGATAATTTCCAAGCAGTTCGACGACCGGCAGCTTCGTATCGCGCCGCTGGCGCTTGAGCGCGACGAATTCGGGCGTATCGGCCACGCGCGTGCGGATGTAGAAGCCGACCGCGACGAGCAGCAGCGATGCCGCGAACGCGACGCGCCAGCCCCACGCGAGGAACGCGGCGTCCGGCAACGCACGCGACAGCGCCGCGACCACACCGGCCGCGAGACACAGCCCGATCGCGAGCCCGATCTGCGGCAGGCTCGCATACAGCCCGCGCCGGTGCGGCGGCGCGTACTCGTAGGCCATCAGCACCGCGCCGCCCCACTCGCCGCCCAGGCCGATGCCCTGCAGCACGCGCAGCGTCAGCAGCAGCACCGGTGCCCACATGTCGATCTGCGCGTAGGTCGGCAGGAACGCGACGCCGGCCGTCGACACACCCATGATCAGCATCGTCAGGATCAGCGCGGACTTGCGCCCGACGCGGTCGCCGAGATGGCCGAACAGCAGGCCGCCGAGCGGCCGCGTGACGAAGCCGACCGCGAACGTCGCATACGCGAGCATCGTCGACACGAACGCGTCGCCGGCCGGAAAGTACTGCTTGTCGAACACGATGCCGGCGACCACGCCGTACAGGAAAAAGTCGTACCACTCGACGGTCGCGCCGATCACGCTGGCCGCGGCCACGCGTCGGACGACCCGGGAATCGATTGCCATGCGAGCTTCTCCAGGTAAGGATGCGCCGCAACCTGCCCCGGCGCCGTGCCGGCGGGGGCATCGATAAACGCGCGGCGGCCGTCCGGGCGCAGGAGCACGGGCCGCGCGGGTGGATGGGCGGCGATGCCTTACGCGAGCGCCTCGGCGGCCGGTGCAGCGCTGCGGCCGCGATCGGCCGCGCGTGCATCCTCGAGGATCATGTCGGACGCCTTCTCGGCGACCATCACGATCGGCACGTTGGTATTGCCCGATACGAGGGTCGGCATGATCGAGCAGTCGACCACGCGCAACCCGCGCGTGCCGTACACGCGCAGCCGCTCGTCGACGACCGCGAGCGGATCGCTCGCGACGCCCATTTTCGCGGTGCCGGATGGATGGAAGATCGTCTGCCCGTATTCGCGGCAGAACTCGAGCAGTTCGTCGTCCGTCTGCGCGTCCGCGCCCGGCCGCACCTCGCGCTTCATCAGCGGCGCCATCGGCTCGGCCGCCGCGACGCGCCGCGCGAAGCGCACGCCGGCCACCGTCGTGCGGCGGTCGCGCTCGGTGTCGAGATAGTTCGGCTGGATCGACGGCGCGTCGCGCGCATCGTCGGTGCGGATTCGCACGGTGCCGCGCGATTCGGGCCGCAGCTGGCAGATCGAATACGTGCAGCCGGGAAACGCATGCACGCTGCCGCCCGCCGAATCGGCCGACAGCGTCGAGAAATGGAACTGGACGTCGGGCGTCGCCGATTCGTCCGGCAGCGCACGGCAGAACATGCCGCCCTGATTGATGCCGATCGCGAGCGGGCCGCCGCGGAACAGCGCCCATTGCAGCCCCATCTTTGCGCGGCCGACCCACGAATGCAGTTCGTCGTTGGTCGTGATCGGCTTCGTTACTTCGTAGATCAGACGAATCTGCAGATGATCCTGCAGGTTCTCGCCAACGCCCGCGCGATCGGCGACGACCGGAATCCCGTGCCGGTTCAGCAGCGCGGCCGGCCCGACGCCCGACACCTGCAGCAGTTGCGGCGATTGCAGCGCGCCGGCCGCGAGGATCACCTCGCGCAACGCACGCACCTCGCGAACCTTGCCATGCTGGACATAGCGCACGCCGGACGCCTGCGCGCCGTCAAACAGCACCTTCAGCGCCTGCGCATCGGTTTCGACATGCAGGTTCGGCCGCCCGCGCGCGGGCTTCAGGTAGGCCACCGCCGTCGAGCAGCGCAGTCCGTTGCGCGTGGTGAGCTGGTAATAGCCGACGCCTTCCTGGTCGCCCGTGTTGAAATCGTCGACCGTGCGCACGTCGAGCCGGTTCGATGCGGCAACGAACGCATCGACGAGTTCGTGCCGCTGCCGGATCACGGACGCCCAAAGCGGGCCGCCGGTGCCGCGTGTCGGCCCCTCTCCGAGCGTGTTGTGTTCGAGCTTGCGGAAATACGGCAAACACTCGCGCCAGCTCCAGCCGCGATTGCCGAGCGCGGCCCAGTGGTCGTAGTCCTGCTGCTGCCCGCGCACGTAGATCAGCCCGTTGATCGAGCTGCAGCCGCCGAGCGTGCGGCCGCGCGGCCAGTACAGGCGGCGGTTGTGCATGTTCGGATCGGGATCGGTGTGGAAGCCCCAGTTGTACACGGGGTGGAACATCGTCTTGCCGTAGCCGATCGGCACGTGGATCCACATGTAGTGGTCGGCGGGGCCTGCTTCCAGCAGGCACACCGTATGGCGGCCGCCGTCGGACAGCCGGTTGGCGAGGACGCAACCGGCCGATCCCGCGCCAACCACCACATAGTCGAAGCTGCGTGTCATACGTGTCTCCGTCCCGGGGTATTGGAAAAATCCGGTATGTTTTGTCCAAATTTATTGAGCACACGGAACGCATACAAGCCGATTTATTGTCCACGGCGCGAATGTGGTACAAAAACCGTTCAATTCGTTTCATTTCCATCGCATACCATCCCGGGACGCACGCCGATCCCGACGGAGGAGACACATGCGCGAAACCGCCCCCGCGCCGCCCGACGGCGCGCTCGCCGACGACGCGCGCGTCCTGCGCGCCCTCGCCGTGCTCGAAGCGCTCGCGTCGGCCGGGCAGCCGTACACGCTGTCGCAGCTCGCCGCGCGGCTGCGCATTCCAAAAGCGACGCTGCTGCGGCTGATCGAGTCGCTCGAAACGCGCGGCTACGTGATCCACATGCCCGACTCGCGCGGCCACGACCGCGGCATCGCGCTCGGCCCGCGTGCCGCGCAGTTCGCGCTCGCGGCGCTGTCGAACAACACCTTCACGCGCGGCTGCCGCTCGGTGCTGCGTGCACTCGTCGACGTGCTCGGCGAAACCTGCAACCTCACCGCGCTCGATGGCGACACGGTGCTGTATGTGGAACGCGTCGAGACGACCGAGCCGCTGCGGCTGGAGATGCGGCCCGGCATGCGCGTGCCGCTGCATTGCACGGCGAGCGGCAAGCTGTTCCTGTCGCAGATGAATGCGCTGGAGCGCAACGCGATGCTCGCGCGGCTCACGCTGAAGAAGATGACCTACCGGACGCTGACCGACGCGCAGTTGCTCGCGGCCGAGCTTGACCGGCTCGCGGCGCGCGGCGTCGGGATCGACAACGAGGAATTCGTGCGCGGAATGGTGGCAGTTGCGGTGCCTGTGAAGGATGCCGCAAGCGGTCGCGTGCTCGCGGCGCTCGCCGTGCATGCGCCGACCGCGCGCGCGACACTCAACGATTTACTGGAGAACGTGCCGAAGATGCGGGAGGCGGCTACGCGGCTCGCGCCGCTGTTGCATGCGAGCGATGGCGCGCCGCCGGGTTGACGAGGCTGTGCGCGGTCACGCGGTCACGCGGTCACGCAAGGTGATAACGCAGCCAGAAGGTTTCACGGCATGCGTTGTCGAACGTCATCCGCGTCGGGCCGATCGGTTGCGCATCGGGATGGCGGAGCACGTCGTAATCGATCCAGCATTCGGCGCACAGCAGATCGGACGGCGCGCGGTCCTGCTCGACGGAGCGGCGCACGATCGCGCCGTTGTCGAAGCGGTATTCGGTTTCGTCGCGCGTGACCTCGACATCGTCGTCGGTCCAGCGCTCGTGCGACGTTGCATGCGACACGATCGATACCGGGCCCGCGAGCCCGTGGATCGCGGCGATATAGGAAATGAGCTTGTCCATGGCGAGGCGGCAGCGAAACGGATGGCCGCATCGCGCAACGCATGCCGCGCGATACGGCCCGAGCGGCGAGTATAGCCGCGCGCCGAAGACCTTGCCGCCGGCGGGGTTTCGCGCGCTACGCCTCCAGCGCGAGCACCGCGAACGTCGCGAGCCAGTGCTCGCCCATGTAGTCGCCGGCCACGTGCGCGAGCGCGCTCGCGAGATGCCGGTCGGCCGCACCGAGCAGCTTCGCGCGTCGCGCATCGCCTTCCGGCAGCGCGCCGGCGAGCGAACGCTGGCACCACGCGCGGCTCAGGTTCAGCCCGTCGAGGTGCGCGATCTTGCCGTCGCTGCGATCGCTGACCGTTGCCGGCTCGAACAGCGTCGCCGGCTCGCCGCGCGCAAGATCGGGCAGGAAACGCGCGAACCAGCCGTCGAATTCGGCGGCCGGCAACACGCGCCGCATCAGCTCGGCCTCCATCAGCGCCGGCGACAGGAATTCGTCGCCCGACGGCTCCCACGCCTGGCAGGCGACGTCGTTCAGGTGCCAGCGCTTCGCGGTATCGACGATCAGCGCCGCAAGCCCGTCGCGCTGCGTGTCGCGCGCGAAGTCGAGTGCGAGCGCCAGCGCGAACGCGGTGTTGAAGTGCGTGCCGACGCGCAGCGGATAGGTCGCTTTCGGCAGGAAGGTTTCGAAGCGCGCCACGAACAGGTCGGTGAGCGGCGCCATCGTCTTTGCCCAGCGCGCGGCCTGCGGCAGCGCGCCCTTCAGCGCGAGCCGCTCGAGCTGCGCGGCGAGCGCGAGCAGCCACGCCCAGCCGTACGGCCGCTCGAAGCCGGCGTTGTGCGGCAGCGCGAGATATGCGCGCTCGCCGGCGACGTTCGCATCGGTGAAGTGCGCATCGACGATCGCGATGATTCGCTCGGCCTCGGGCAAGGCCCGATAGCGTTCGAGCATGCGCAGCACGAGCCAGTAGCCGTGCACGCACGAGTGCCAGTCGTAGCTGCCGTAGAAGATCGGGTGCAGCGCGCGCGGCGCCTGCACGTCGTGCGGCCCTTCGAGCGAATGCGTGAGCTTGTTCGGGTATTCGCGGGTCAGGTGCGCGAGTGCGAGCGACGCGAATGTCGAGGCGAGTTCGGGTGTGAGTCGGTCGGTCATGAGCATCTCGTCCATCGGGTCAGAAGCGGAGTCACAAGCGGACTCAGAAGCGGAAAGCGAACGCGTACATCAGCAGCGTGTTCACGGCCAGCAGCAGCACGGCCGTCGGCCATTGCGCCTTGATCACGCCGTTCTTGTCCTTCAGCTCGAGCAGCGCCGCCGGCACGATGTTGAAGTTCGCGGCCATCGGCGTCATCAGCGTACCGCAGAAGCCGCTCAGCATCCCGATCGCGCCGACGATCGCCGGGTTGCCGTGAAACTGGTGGACGATCAGCGGCAGGCCGATGCCGGCCGTCATCACCGGGAACGCAGCGAAGCCGTTGCCCATGATCATCGTGAACAGCGCCATGCCGACCGTGTAGGCCGCGACCACCGCGAACGGCGAATCGATCGGCACCCACTCCTTCACGAGCCCCGACACCACGCCGCCGACGCCCGCGACCGCGAACAGCGCGCCGAGCGCCGCGAGCATCTGCGGCAGGATCGCGGCCCAGCCGACCGCGTCCATCGTGTGGCGAGCCTCCTTCACCGCATGCACCGGCGAATCGCGCAGCATCGCGAGCGCGACGGCGAACGCGACGAGCGTGCCGAGCACGAGCGAGATCAGCGTCACGCTCTTCGGGTCGACGAACGGCACGTGCTTCAGCGCGAAGGTGCCGATCAGCGTGACGACCGGAATCAGCAGCGCCGGCAGGAACAGCTTGTTGCCGAAACGCTGTGCGAGCGTCTCGCGTCGCAGGGCCGCGGCCTCCCCGGCTTCGTCGGACTTGCCGCGCCCGAGCTTGCCCGAGCCGGCAATGACCGCGAGCGCGATCGCGAGGCAGCCCGTCACGAAATGCGGCAGCAGCGCACCGAACAGGAACGTGAGCGCGTAGATCGCCCAGAACGCGAAATTGACGACGCGGCGCGGGTTCGTGCGATCGGTCAGGTTGAAGAATGCAAATGCGGCGAACATCAGCCCCGCGAGCGTGTACAGCGATTCGAGGCCGATCATCGCGCGCCCTCCTGCGCCAGCAGGCCGCAGCCGCGCGCCAGCCGGCGGTCGAGCAGCGCGAGGCGCGCGCAGTGGATCAGCAGCGCGGCGATCGCGGTCGGAATCGCCCACACCGACAGGTGCAGCGGCTCGATGGAGATCCCGTTCTGCTCGAGAAAGCCCTTGATCAGCAGGATCGACTGGATCGCGATGAAGATGTCCTCGCCGAAGAACACGGCGACGTTGTCGGCGGCCGACGCGTGTGCGCGGATCTGCTGGCGCACCGACTCCGGCAGCTCGCCGCGCCGGTTGACGGCGGCGGCCTCGGCCATCGGCGCGATCAGCGGCCGCACCATCTGCGCATGGCCGCCGAGCGACGTGAGGCCGAGTGCGGCCGTCACCTGGCGCAGCACGAAGTACAGCATCAGCACGCGGCCCGTGGTGGCCGCCTGCACGCGCGAGATCATCCGCTTCGCCTGCTCCTTGAGCCCGTTGCGCTCGAGCAGCGCGATCACCGGCAGCGTGAGCCAGATCAGCCCCATGTAGCGGTTTTCGGTGAACGCCTTGCCGAACGCGCTGACGATGTCGACGAGATTCAGCCCGCCCGCCAGCCCTGTCGCAAGCCCCGCGATCGTGACCACCAGCAGCGCGTTGAAGCGCAGCGCGAAACCGATCACGACGATCGGCACCCCAATCAGCACCAGCATTGCCCCTCCTTGTGATGGATGCGCGGCGCCGTGAAGGCGCGCCGCCCGCCCGGTTTCGACCGGCTTCAGGCGGAAAAATCTAACACGAGACTTTATCGATAAAAAGTCGACAATTTGAGGCTTCGGGTAAACGTTGAAATCAACGCCACGTTGCGTCGCCCGTGTGTCCGGGGTGTTTCGGCGGGACGATTCGCGGCGGGCGGCGGGCGGCGGGCGGCGGGTGGCGGCAACGCGCGCGCGGCACGCACGATTCCGGCCGGCGTGCCGGGGCCGGCCCGCGCCCCGCCGCGCATGGCGGAGCGTCGGTGCGCCGACTACACTGGAAGGCATCGCAACGTTCGGGAGAGCCGCCATGATTGACGTATTCCAGACCATCGGCAGCCGCGCGTTCTCCGCTCATCTGGCGAAGGACGGGATGGTGACGCTGATGGAACAACGCCATGAAGTCGATCGCGTGACGCTCGCGACCGCCTATGCCGCGCTCGTCGAGGAATCGGAGCAGGAAGCCGACCTGCTCGACGCAACGGTCGAAGGGATGATGCGCGCGCTGATCCAGGGGTACGCCCGCAGCCATTGAACGACTGAACGCGCACCGGGCGCGGTGCGCCGGCCTGCTCGCGGCCGGCTCGCCGGTGCCTGCGCGTGCGCCCGTGCCGGGCGCCGCCCTTCCCGCCGTCACGAACGCGTCGGCGACGAATTGCCGCGCTGCCGCATCATCCGGCACATCGCCGTCCGGCCTCCCGGGCGGCACGAAATGCCACCTGGCCATAGAGGAAAGGGTCGGAACCGACGCAATGCGCAATTTTTTCGATTGCCGCCGCTCGCGCCGCATGACAGCATTCGGGGCGTCGCCAGTCCAAAAGAATTCCGTGCCGTCCGCCCGCCGATGCCGTTCGGCGGCGCCGACCGGCGCTGCCTTTCATGAACCCGGCCCACATCCAACACTACGAACCGACCGGAGTATCCCGCTTGTGAACATCGGCATCGTCAACGACCTCCCGCTTGCCGTCGAGGCGATGCGCCGTGCGCTCGCGCGCCGGCCCGAGCATCGCGTGCTGTGGGTCGCGACCGACGGCGCGCAGGCCGTCGAACTGTGCGCTGCGCAACCGCCGGACGTCGTGCTGATGGACCTGATCATGCCGAAGTTCGACGGCGTCGAGGCGACGCGGCGGATCATGCGTTCCAGCCGCCCGTGCGCGATCCTGATCGTGACGAGCTGCATCGGCGCGAACGCGTGGCGCGTGTTCGAAGCGATGGGCGCCGGCGCGCTCGATGCGGTCGACACGCCGCGCCTCGGCGAAGCCACGGGCGGCGACACCGCGCAGCCGCTGCTCGCGAAGATCGACCAGATCGGCCGGCTGCTCGAGGCGCCCGGCGGTGTCCGCGCGGTCGGCACGGCCTCGCGCGCGAGCGGCGGCCCCCTGATCGCGATCGGCGCGTCCGCCGGCGGCCCCGGCGCGCTCGCGTCGATCCTCGGCAGCCTGCCGGCCGACTTCAGCGCGCCGATCGTGATCGTCCAGCACGTCGACCGCGCGTTCGCCGAAGGAATGGCGCAATGGCTCGACGGCCAGACGCCGCTGACCGTGCGCGTCGCGCACGAAGGCGACCGCCCTCAGCCGGGCGTCGCGCTGCTCGCGGCGACCGACGATCACCTGCGCATCACGCGCACCGGCACGCTCGAATACACGCGCGAACCGGCCGCCACGCCGTACCGGCCGTCGGTCGACGTGTTCTTCAACAGCCTGACCGAGCGCTGGCCGGGCCGCGTGATCGGCGTGCTGCTCACCGGCATGGGACGCGACGGCGCGATCGGCCTGAAGGCACTGCGAATGAAGGGCTGTCACACGATCGCGCAGGACGAGGCGACCAGCGCCGTCTACGGCATGCCGAAGGCGGCCGCGACGCTCGGCGCCGCGCGCGCGATCCTGCCGCTCGAGCGCATCGCGGGCGAGCTGGTGGCACTCGCGCGGATCTGATCCCGATGAAACCCTGTCACACCCATCGCTGCCCTGGCGCAACCCTGCATCAATCATGACTAGCGACTTCACCCGCGCGCCCGGCGGCCTGCATGCGGCGTTCGACGCCGCGCACGCGACACCTGCGCCGCATGCCGACGCCCCCGCGATGGTCCTGCTGGTCGACGACCAGACGATCGTCGCGGAAGCCGTCCGGCGCGCGCTCGTCGACGAGGACGGCATCGACTTCCACTACTGCCCGCGCTCGGACGACGCGCTGGCGACCGCGATCGAGACGCGGCCGACCGTGATCCTGCAGGATCTCGTGATGCCCGGCACCGACGGGCTGAGCCTCGTGAAGGCGTACCGCGCGAATCCGGCGACGCGCGACGTGCCGATCATCGTGCTGTCGACGCAGGAAGAGCCGGTGATCAAGAGCGCCGCGTTCGCGGCCGGCGCGAACGACTACCTCGTGAAACTGCCGGACCGCATCGAGCTGATCGCGCGGATCCGCTATCACTCGCGCTCGTACATGAACCTGCTTCAGCGAGACGAGGCTTATCGCGCGCTGCGGCAATCGCAGCAGCAACTGCTGGAGGCCAATCTCGAGCTGCGGCGCCTCACGCATTCGGACGGCCTCACCGGGCTGTCGAACCGCCGCTATCTCGACGAATATCTGGCCGCCGAATGGCGGCGCGGCACGCGCGAGCGCAGCGAGCTGTCGCTGCTGATGATCGACGTCGACAACTTCAAGCTGTACAACGACACGTACGGCCACGTGTCGGGCGACGGCGTGCTCAAACAGGTCGCGGCCACCATCGAACGCTGTCTCGGGCAGTCCGGCGATCTCGCCGCGCGTTTCGGCGGCGAGGAGTTCGCGGTCGTGATGCCGGCCACGTCGCCGGGCGCCGCGCGGCTGCTCGGCGAGAAGATCCGCCTCGCGGTCGAGTCGCTGCGGCTCGAGCACGCGCATTCGTCGACGGGTCGCCACGTGACGATCAGCATCGGCGGCGCGAGCATCGTGCCGGCCGCCAGCCTGCCGACGACGTCGCTGATCGAGGCGGCCGATCGCGCGCTGTACCGCGCGAAGCACGACGGCAAGAATCGCGTCGAGGTCGATGCGCCGCCCGCACCGCCGGCTCCCGCTACCCCACCGGACGGCGGCGGTTTCGCGTGAACCCCTAGACGGCGACGAGCCGGCGTGCGTAGTCGGCCGGATCGAGCGGCCTGCCGAACAGGTAACCCTGCTGCATGTCGCAGCCGATCTGCTGCAGGAACCACGACTGCGCCTCGGTCTCGACGCCTTCGGCCGTGACCTTCATCCCGAGCGAATGCGCCATCGCGACGACGGCCTGCGTGATCGCGACGGAGTCGCGATGATCGGGCACGCCCGACACGAATGAACGGTCGACCTTCAGGTTGTGCAGCGGAAAACGCTTCAGGTACGCAAGCGACGAATAACCGGTGCCGAAGTCGTCGACCGAGATCCGCACGTTCATGTCCGTGAGCGCCTCGAGCATCGGCAGCACCGTGTCCGTGTCGTTCATCAGCAGTCCTTCGGTAATCTCCAGTTCGAGCGCGCCCGGATCGAGCCGCGTCTGTTCGAGGCAGCGGTCGACCGATTCGACCAGCCCATCGTGGAACTGCCGCGGCGACAGGTTGACCGACAGCATCAGGTCGGGTGCGATCGTGCGGCGCCATTCGGCGGCCTGCCGGCAGGCCGTTTCGAGCACCCACTGGCCGATCGCGACGATGAGCCCGGAATCTTCCGCGACCGGGATGAATTCCGCAGGCGACATCGGCCCGAGCTCCGGGCTCGTCCAGCGCAGCAGCGCTTCGGCACCGACCGTGCGGCCGCTGCGCGCGTCGACGACCGGCTGGTAGACCAGCCGCAGCGCATCCGAGGCGATCGCGCGCCGCAGCGACTGCTCGATCGCGAAGCGGCGCTGCAGGCGCAGGTTCAACTGCGCGGTGAAGAACGTGAAGTGGTTGCGGCCGCGCTGCTTCGCGTCGTACATCGCGGAATCGGCGTTGCGCATCAGCGTGGCCGCATCGTCGCCGTCGCGCGGCGCGACGCTGATCCCGATCGACACGCCGAGCCAATACTCGTTGTTCGCGATCGCGAACGGTTTCGCGATCGTGTCGATCACCTCGCGCGCGAGCACGGCGAGCGCGTCGGGATCGTCGCAATCGTCGACGAGGATCACGAACTCGTCGCCGCCGACGCGCGTGAGCGAATGGCGCCCGCCCCCGCAGGCCGCGAGGCGCGCCGCGACGCTGCGCAGCAGCGTGTCGCCGGCGTCGTGCCCGGCCGTGTCGTTGACCTTCTTGAAGCCGACGAGATCGATGAACAGGATCGCGACACGCGCGGCCCCTGCCGCCGCATCGCGCGCGCCGAACAGCTCGCGCATCCGGTCGGAGAGCCAGCGCCGGTTGTAGAGGCCCGTCAGCGCATCGCGCGTCGCCAGGTAGCGCAGTTGCTGCTGCGCTTCGCGCACGGGGCCGATGTCGTGAAACGACACGAGCACCGATTCGGGCTGCGTCTCGCCCAGCTTCACGATCGGCACCGCGTTGCCGCGCACCCAGATGACGTCGCCGTCGGCGAGCCCGAAGCCGACCGTGTAGTCGAGCTGCGGCATGGCCGTGGTGAACGCACGCCGGCTCGGCCAGTCGTCGGGCGCGACCGGCGTGCCGTCCTCGTACAGCTTGTACAGGATCACCGTCGACAGGCGGCGGCCGACGAGGTCGCCCTTCACGCGCATCATCCGGTTCGCGCTCGGATTGCTCGCGACCACCACGCCGTCGGGCGACACGACGAGAATCCCTTCGTTCAGGCTGTTGACGACCAGGCGGTGATGTTCCTCGCTGCGCACGAGCTGCCGCGCGATCGAGTCCTGATGCACCGCGAGGCCGACGCTGTTGCCGATATCGCGCAACAGGTCGGTTTCCGCGTCGGTGGGCCGCCGCGGCGTGCGGTGATAGACGGCGAACGCGCCGAGCACGGTGCCCGAGTCGTCCAGAAACGGCACCGACCAGCACGCACGCAGGCCGAGCGGCAACGCGAGCGAACGAAAGTCGGCCCACAGCGGATCGGTTTCGATGTCTTCGACGGCGATCATCCGCCGCTCGTACATCGCCGTGCCGCACGAGCCCGCGGCGGGCCCGATCGATGCCCCGTCGATCGCCGCGCTGTACTGCGCGGGAAGCGACGGCGCGGCACCGACGTGCACGTGCACGCCGTCCGCGTCGAGCAGCAGGATCGTGCACGAGGCGCCGTCGCCGAGCAGTGCCTCGGCGCGCCGGCATACTTCGACGAGCAGTTCCGGCAGCGGTGTGTTGCGCGTGATCAGCCTCAGCACGCTCTGCTCGGACGCGAGCACTTCCGCCGCGAGGCCGAGGCTGTAGCGAGAACTTTGCGGTTCGGTATTCAAGCTGAATCCTGCCGTCAGTTCGACCGGGTCTGATGCGCCCGATTCGTGAGCGATGCTTCGTGCCGTTTTCCGCGCCGGGCTTAGCGACCCCGGTGCGTCCCCATTCCGGCGCGCCCCTGATGCGCACCAAAATACATTTAACACCAATCCGTGCAGCCCTGCGCGTCGCTGCGCATCAGTGCTTACGCGCGGTCGCGGCCGGCCTGCCGCCGGAACCCGATTCGTCAGATGATTGCGCCGCCGTCAGTCCTTGCGGATATGTTCGGCGAGGAAGTCGATCAGCAACCGCACGCGCGGCAGGAGCCCGCGCCGGGACGGAAACACCGCGTGAATCACGCCGCCCTTCGGCGCCCACCCCGGCAGCACGTCGATCAGCGTGCCGTCGCGCAGGGCGTCCTCGACGACCATGCACGGCAGCTGCACGATGCCGACGCCGTGCATCGCCGCGTCGCGCAACGCGTGCATGTCGTCGGAGATGTAGCGCGGGTAATGGCGCAGTTGCGCCTGCTCGCCGTTCGGCCCGATCAGTTGCCACACATGATGCCGCGGCGGCCCCCAATCGAGGCTCGGTTCGCCGGCCAGCTCGGCCGGTTCGGTCGGCACGGCGCGCCCGTTCAGCCACTGCGGCGCGGCCACCAGCCGCTGCGGGCTGTCGCCGAGGATCCGCATCACGAGGTCGCTGTCCTCCAGCGGCGGGAAACGCACGCGCAGCGCCAGGTCGAAGCCTTCGCTCAACAGGTCGACGCGGCGGTTCGTCGCTTCGAGATGCACGTGCACCGCCGGATGGATCGCCATGAAGCGCGCGATGAGCTCGCTCACGCGATATTCGAGCAGCGCGGTCGGGCAGCTCACCCGGACGATCCCGCGCGGCTCCGCGTGCCGGCGCTCGATCACCTCGCGCGCCGCGTCGGCTTCGACCAGCACCGCGAGGCAGCGCTCGTAGAATTCGCGGCCGGTTTCCGTGACCGTGAAATGACGCGTCGTCCGCTGCAGCAGCCGCACGTCGTATTGCGCTTCCAGCGCGGCGATGCGCCGGCTCAGCGTCGACTTCGGGACATTCAGCACGCGCCCCGCCTGCGTGAATCCGCCGTGCTCGACCACCTTCACGAAATAGTAGAGGTCGTTCAGGTCATCCATGATTGTTCCACCCATAGAACACTGACGGCATTTTAAGGGGCTGGAAACCAGTTTGTTGCGCGAATAGCATCGTTATACGATGGCCAAGCCGGCAGCATTCGGCCGCCGTGCAGCCGCATCGGACGTCTGCGACGGCACGGGCGTACCGCCGCGACGACGATCCCGACGCCACGGCGGCACTCCCCCGGACCGTCGGGATTTCTCCCACTTCCTGCTCTGTCTCTGGAGGCAACCATGGCAAGCGAACCGATTCGCGATCCCGCGAACGACCACCTGCTCACCCCGCAGAACGCGGCGTTCATCGTCATCGATTACCAGCCGGTCCAGGTGAACTCCATCGCGTCGATGGATCGCCAGCTGCTGATCAACAACATCGTCGGCGCATCGAAGGCCGCGGTCGCGTACAACCTGCCGATCGTCCACTCGACCGTCAACGTGAAGACCGGCCTGAACAAGCCGCCGATCCCGCAGTTGCGCGCCGCGCTCGAAGGCTATCCGACCTACGACCGCACCAGCATCAACTCGTGGGAAGACGTCGAGTTCCGCAAGGCCGTCGAGGCCACCGGCCGCAAGAAACTGATCATGACCGCGCTGTGGACCGAGGCATGCCTGACCTTCCCGGCACTCGACGCGCTGAAGGCCGGCTATGAAGTCTATGTGGTCGTCGACGCGGTCGGCGGCACGTCGGTCGCCGCGCACGAGGCCGCGCTGCGTCGCATCGAGCAGGCCGGCGGCCAGATGATCAGCGTCGCGCAGCTGTTCTGCGAGCTGCAGCGCGACTGGGCGCGCAGTGAAACCGTTCCCGCGTTCATGAAACTGTTCATCGAAACCGGCGGCACCGCAGGCATCCAGTTCGCGTACGACAAGAACTGATTCCGGCGCGGACCCGATACGCGTCGCGGCCGCAAGCGCGCGCTGCGTGACTTGACCCGCCCGAGCCGGTCGGCCCGGGCGGGTAGCTCGCCGACGGGTAAGCCGCCTCCAGCGCGGCCCCGAGATCCGCGTCTGACGCCGTGCCCCCCCTCCCAGGCACCTTCGATGCCGCACCGCGCGCTTCACTCGCGACGACACGGCCAGCCGCGTTCGCGGATACGTGCTCCAATGTCGTTCGAACCGGCGTCGCGCGTTGCCACCCCGCCGCGCATCGCCTCCCCCGACCGACCTGCACGGAATCCCATGACGAACCCTGCCGACATCAAGGCGCTCGTTTTCGACGTGTTCGGAACGATCGTCGACTGGAGAAACGGCGTCGCGCGCGAAGCCGCCACGTTCCTGGCGCGCCATGCGCCGGATCGCGATCCGTTCGAATTCGCCGATACATGGCGCCGCGAATATTCGCCGTCGATGGAGGAAATCCGCAGCGGGCGCAGGCGCTACGTGCGGCTCGACGTACTGCATCGCGAGAACCTCGTGCGCACGCTCGACCGCTACGGGATCGACGGCGTGCCCGACGCGGAGATCGACGCGCTCAACCTCGCGTGGCACCGGCTCGATCCATGGCCCGATTCCGTCGCGGCGCTGCAGCGGCTGAAACAGCGCTACATGATCGCGCCGCTGTCGAACGGCAACATCCGGCTGATGGTCGACGTCGCGAAACACGGCGGCCTGCCGTGGGACGCGATTCTCGGCGCCGAAGTCGCGCACGCGTACAAGCCGTCGCCGAAGGTCTATACCGAAGCGGTCGAGATTCTGGGCGTCGCGCCGGCCGAGCTGTGCCTGGTCGCCGCGCACAACGGCGATCTGGCCGCCGCGCGGCAACTGGGGCTCGCGACCGCGTTCGTGCTGCGGCCGACCGAACACGGGCCGAACCAGACGACGGATCTGAAAGCCGACGGCGCGTGGGATTTCGACGTCAAGGACCTGCACGAACTCGCGGACCGGCTCGGTTGTCCGGGTTGACGCACGGCCAGGTGCCCGGATGGCGTTCGCGACGTAAACGTGCAAGCGTCACCGCGGCCCGGTTACGTTCGTCGTCGTAGCTGATCGACACGGGACGGTTGGCCCGTGACGCACCGCCGCGCTCAATCCCCGACGAATCGCAATTGCTCCGACTCTCCCATCAGCAATGCCCGATTCGCGTCCGCCGCCGCGCGCAGGTAATCCCACAGCGCCGTCACGCGGCGCAGCTTGCGCAGGTCCTCGCGACACGTCAGCCAGAAGCACCGCGTGACCACCACGTCGTCCGGCAGCACCGGCACCAGCGCCGGCTGCGTGGCCGCCATGAAGCACGGCAGGATCGCGAGCGCGCCGCCCTGCAACGCCGCGAACACCTGCGCGATCACGCTCGTCGTGCGCAATCCGGCGGTCGCGCCGGGCACCGCGCGCTCCAGGTACAGCAGCTCGCTGCTGAACGCGAGATCGTCGACGTAGCTGATGAACGCATGGTGCGCGAGATCGTCGGTGCAGGTAATCGGCGCGTGGTTCGCCAGATAGTCGCGCGTCGCATAGAGCCGCAACTGGTAGTCGCACAGCTTCGTGACCACGTAAGGCCCGCGTTCGGGCCGCTCGAGCGTGATCGCCAGGTCGGCCTCGCGCTTCGGCAGGTTGACGAAATGCGGGACCGGCAGCAGATCGACCGTCACGTGCGGGTGCTCGACGCGAAACCGCGCAAGCTGCGGCGCAAGGAAAAAGCAGCCGAACCCTTCGGTCGACCCGATCCGCACGTGGCCCGACAACGCCTCGCCGGTATTCGCGACCTGGTCGCACGCGGACTGCACGGTCGTCTCCATCGCATCCGCATACGCGACGAGCCGCTGCCCCTCGGCCGTCAGCGTGAAACCGCCGGAGCGTGACTTGTCGAATAGCAGCGTGCCCATCGCGGCCTCGAGCGCGCGAATGCGCCGCGCGACGGTCGTGTAGTCGACGCCGAGACGCTTCGCCGCCCCGCTCGCGCGCTGCGTGCGGGCGACTTCGAGGAAGAAGCGCAGGTCGTCCCAGTTCAGGTTGCCGGAAACCGGCTCGGTGGCGTGTCGCATCTGCGGGAAAAAAGACAGGAATCTCCGGGCCGGCCGTCGATATGCATAAATGCACATCCAACCGGTTTTCTTGTCGGTACATTGTGGATCTGCGCATAACTATACTCGACCGTGACCTGCGGACCATGAGCCGCGGGCAAAAAATACGGAGACACCATGCAGACACGATCCACCCTCGATGAGCATGCAGCCGTCGCGACGCCGGCCCCCGCCCGCACCGCGAGGCACTACCTGCTGGCCGGCTGGGCCAGCATGGCCGGCACCACGATCGAGTGGTACGACTTCTTCCTCTACGGCACCGCCGCCGCGCTGGTGTTCAACCGCATCTTCTTCCCGTCGCTGGACCCCGTCGTCGGCACGCTCGCCGCGTTCGGCACGTTCGCGGTCGGCTTCATCGGGCGGCCGATGGGCGGCATCGTATTCGGCCACTTCGGCGACCGCATCGGCCGCAAGTCGATGCTGATGATCACGCTGCTGCTGATGGGCGTGCCGAGCATGATCATCGGGCTGATCCCGTCGTACGACCGCATCGGCTACTGGGCCGCCGCCCTGCTGATCGCGATGCGCTTCCTGCAGGGGATGGCGGTCGGTGGCGAATGGGGCGGCGCGGTGCTGATGGCCGTCGAACACGCGCCGAAGGGTCGCAAGGGGCTGTTCGGCAGCCTGCCGCAAACGGGCGTCGGGCTCGGGCTGATCCTCTCGTCGGTCGCGATGGCCGCGGTGGCCGCGCTGCCGGAAGCCGACATGCTGTCGTGGGGCTGGCGCGTGCCGTTCCTCGCGAGCATCGCGCTCGTCGGCCTCGGCTGGTTCATCCGCGCGAAGGTGCCCGAGTCGCCGGACTTCGAGAAGATGCAGCGCCAGGGCAAGGCCGAGAAGTCGCCGGTGACGGCCGCGCTGCGTCGCCATCCGCGCGAGGTGCTGACGATCGTCGGCGCGCGCGCCGCCGAGAACACGTGGTTCTACATGGTCGTCACGTTCGCGCTCGCCTATGCAACGCAGCAGTTGCATCTGCCGAAGGCCGAAATGCTGCACGCGATCACGGCCGGCGCGGCGCTGTCGCTCGTCACGATGCCGCTGTGCGGGCATCTCAGCGACCGCATCGGCCAGCGCCGGATGTTCGCGATCGGCCTCGTGCTGATGTGCGCGTTCGCGGCACCGTTCTTCTTGATGCTCGGCACGCAGCAGACGTCGTACGCATGGTGGGCGATCGTGCTCGGCCTCGGCGTCGTGTTCCCGATTCTTTATGCACCGGAGTCGCTGCTGTTCGCGCAGCAGTTCCCCGCGGAGATCCGCTACAGCGGCATCTCGCTGTCGGTGCAGCTCGCCGGCGTGATCGGCGGCGGCTTCGCGCCGATGATCGCGACGTCGCTGCTCAAGGCCGGCGGCGGCCAGCCGCACTACGTGATCGCGTACCTCGTCGGCTTCGGTGTGTTCGCGCTCGTGTGTACCGCACTGATGCGGCCGGCACGTACATAACGCATCGACGCACGCCGGCCCGTTTTTACCCGGTTTTCCATACGACTTGCCGTCCGCCGTGGCTGCACGCGCGACGGACGCAAGCCACCCCTTTTTCGTCGCACCATCGTTTCCCGGAGAGTTCCATGAACGCCGCAGTTCCCCAGACCACCCTCGCCCTGCCCACCGCCAAGCTGCTGATCGACGGCGCGTTCGTCGATTCGCAAAGCGCCGAATGGGGCGACATCGTCAACCCCGCGACGCAGGAAGTGATCGGCCGCGTGCCGTACGCGACGCTCGACGAGGTCGATGCCGCGATCGCGTCCGCGCAGCGCGCTTTCCAGACCTGGAAGACGACGCCGATCGGCGCGCGGCTGCGCATCATGCTGAAGTTCCAGGATCTGGTGCGCCGCAATCTCGAACGGATCGCGCACACGCTGACGGCCGAGCAGGGCAAGACGCTGCCCGATGCGCAGGGCGACATCTTCCGCGGCCTCGAGGTGGTCGAGCATGCATGCTCGATCGGCACGCTGCAGCAAGGCGAATTCGCGGAGAACGTCGCGGGCGGCGTCGACACCTACACGCTGCGCCAGCCGATCGGCGTGTGCGCGGGCATCACGCCGTTCAACTTCCCCGGCATGATCCCGCTGTGGATGTTCCCGATGGCGATCGTGTGCGGCAACACGTTCGTGCTGAAGCCGTCCGAACAGGATCCGCTGTCGACGATGCAGCTCGTCGAACTGGCGATCGAGGCCGGCGTGCCGCAAGGTGTACTGAACGTCGTGCACGGCGGCAAGACGGTGGTCGATCGCCTCTGCACGCACCCGGACATCAAGGCGATCTCGTTCGTCGGCTCGACGCGCGTCGGCACGCACGTGTACAACCTCGGCAGCCAGCACGGCAAGCGCGTGCAGTCGATGATGGGCGCGAAGAACCACGCGGTCGTGTTGCCGGATGCGCATCGCGAGCAGTCGATCAACGCGCTGGTCGGCGCGGGCTTCGGCGCGGCCGGCCAGCGCTGCATGGCGACGTCGGTCGTCGTGCTGGTCGGCCACGCGCGCGACTGGCTGCCCGATCTGGTCGAAAAGGCGAAGGCGCTGAAGGTCAACGCCGGCGCCGAATCCGGCACGGACGTCGGCCCGGTCGTGTCGAAGGCGGCGAAGGCGCGCGTCCTGTCGCTGATCGACGCGGGCGTGAAGGAAGGCGCGACGCTGCTGCTCGACGGCCGCGACGTGAAGGTGCCCGGCTACGAGCAAGGCAACTTCGTCGGCCCGACGATCTTCTCGGGCGTGACGACCGACATGTCGATCTACACGGAAGAAATCTTCGGGCCGGTGGTGGTCGTGATGGAAGTCGACACGCTCGACGAAGCGATCGCGCTCGTGAACCGCAACCCGATGGGCAACGGCGTCGGCCTCTTCACGCAGAGCGGCGCGGCCGCGCGCAAGTTCCAGAGCGAGATCGACGTCGGCCAGGTCGGCATCAACATCCCGATCCCGGTGCCGGTCCCCTACTTCAGCTTCACCGGCTCGCGCGGCTCGAAGCTCGGCGATCTCGGCCCGTACGGCAAGCAGGTCGTGCAGTTCTACACGCAGACGAAGACGGTCACCGCGCGCTGGTTCGACGACGACGCGACGGCCGGCGGCGTGAACACGACGATCGCGCTGCGCTGATTGCGAAGCATGGGACCGGACCAAGCGCTGAAGCGTCAAGTTCGGTTGATCGCGAAGCATGGGACCGGACCAAGCGCTGAAGCGCCAAGTTCGGTCGACCGCGAAGCATGGGACCGGACCAAGCGCTGAAGCGTCAAGTTCGGTCGATCGCGAAGCATGGGACCGGACCAAGCGCTGAAGCGTCAAGTTCGGTTGATCGCGAAGCATGGGACCGGACTAGGTGCTAAAGCGCCAAGTCCGGTCGACCGCGAAGCATGGGACCGGACTAGGCGCTAAAGCGCCAAGTCCGGTCGACACTGGAGCCTGTACATGGAAATTGCATTCATCGGACTCGGCAACATGGGCGGCCCCATGGCCGCCAACCTGCTCAAGGCCGGACACGCCCTGACGGTGTTCGACCTCGACGCGAACGCAGTCGACGCCGCGACGCGCGCGGGCGCGACGGCGGCCGCGTCGCCGCGTGAGGCGGCCGCCCGCGCGTCGCTGGTGATCACGATGCTGCCGGCCGCGCAGCACGTGCGCGCGGTTTATCTCGGCGAAGACGGCGTCCTGGCCGGCGCGCGCGCCGGCGCAACGTTCGTCGACTGCAGCACGATCGATCCGGGCACCGTGCGCGCAGTGGCCGACGCCGCCGCGCAACGCGACTTCCCGCTCGCCGATGCGCCAGTGTCGGGCGGCACCGGCGGCGCGCAGGCCGGCACGCTGACCTTCATGGTCGGCGCGGAAGGCGCGCTGTTCGAGCGCATCCGCCCGGTACTGCTCGACATGGGGAAGAACGTCGTGCACTGCGGCGGCACCGGCACCGGGCAGATCGCGAAGATCTGCAACAACCTGCTGCTCGGGATCTCGATGATGGGCGTGTCGGAAGCGATGGCGCTCGGCGCCGCGCTCGGCATCGATCCGGCCGTGCTGGCCGGCATCATCAACACGTCGACCGGCCGCTGCTGGAGCTCGGACGCATATAACCCGTACCCGGGCGTGAACGACGCGGCGCCCGCCGCGCGCGGCTACTCGGGCGGTTTCGCCGCGAACCTGATGCTGAAGGATCTCGGGCTCGCGACCGAAGCCGCGCGCAGCGCACGGCAACCGGTGTGGATGGGCGCGCTCGCGCAGCAGCTTTATCAGTCGATGAGCCAGCAGGGGCTCGGCACGCTCGACTTCTCCGCTTGCGTGAAGCTGTACGAAGCGCACCCCGCGTAACGCGGCCGACGGACGTGCGCCGACCCGCGATGCCCATCAATGGCACCGCGGGTCGATTCACTTCCGGAGCAGCGCGGGCGCGCAGGCCGCGGCCGCACGGGCGACGCGGCGCTTATCCGCGCGGGTTCGACGCCGTCTCGAAGGTCGGATGGCACTCGAACGCGAGTTCCGAGCGCGCGTCGACGCGGCGGCCGCCGGTCACGGACTCCTGCTTCAGGCTCGCGCGCATGCCGCGCTGCGTGCAATAGTTGGTCGCTTCGTTGACGGCTTTTTCATGGGCGTCGGCCCACGTCGTCGACACGCCGAGCGTGCGCGTCGTCACGGTGAAGACGTTCGGGTTCGACGTCGTGGTCACGTCGGAAGCGGTCGAACACGCGGCGAGCAAGCATGCAGCGGCCGCGATGGTCAACCCTCGCAGGGATCGAAAAGGTACAGGGATGGACATGGGAGGCAAGCGCACGTCGATTCGACGGCATTGAGCAACATAGGCGACAGTATGCCTGCCCGATTGCCGGAGATCATGCCCTTTTCGGTGAACACATTGTTTCGAATGGTTAAACGATGGGTGATCCAGGCAAGATTTACGGGCCGCGTCGCGCCTGGCGTTGCCCCGTGAGTCGCTTTTCCCGACCGCCGTGCGCCTTCTTCACGTGCGCCGGTCAGTGCGAGCGCGCCTGCCGGATTCTCGCCGAGGCCTCCTCCAGGTTTTGCCACGCCGGTTGACCGGGCGCGTAGCGCGCGCGGATATATGCGGCGAGCTCGGCCATCTGCCGGTCGTCGAACGCGTCGCGGAAGCCCGGCATGTAGCCGAGCGCGTCGGTGGCCGGATGGTCGATCCCGTCGTGCAGCACACGCAGCAGGTTGTCGGGCGCCGCCTGGCTGACGCTCGTGTTGAGCCCCATCAGCGGACGCACGCCGAAATGCCCGACCCCGCCCGATTCCGCGTGACACACCGCGCACGCGGCATCGAACGCACGCCGGCCGCTCTCGAGGCCGAGTGTCGCGACGGCTTCCGCACCGTGCGCACGGCGGGTCGCCGCGTCGGCCGCCATGGCCGCATCGACGGGCGGTGACAGCGACGTCAGATAATGCGCGATCGCCCGAACGTCCGATTCGGGCAGCGCCGCGAGCCCCGCGACGACCGGCGCCATCGGCCCGGCCGCGACGCCGTGCTGGGCAGAGAAACCGGTGCGGAGGTAGTCGAACAGCGCGCCTTCGGTCCACGGCACCGGCGACGCCGGCGACGCGATGAGCGGCGGCGCGACCCATCCCTCGGCCTCGCCGCCGGCCAGGTACGCGCGCCCGCCCTGTTCCGCGCCGAGTGCGTTGCGCGGCGTGTGGCACGCGCCGCAGTGCCCGGCGCCGTCAACCAGATACTTGCCGCGATTCCACGTCGCGGAGCGCGCCGGGTCGGGTGCGAACGGCCGCGCATCGTGAAACAGCCAGTTCCATCCGGCGACGAGGCGCCGCTGGTCGAGCGGGAACGGCAGCTTCGTCTTCGGCGGTGCATGCGTCACCGGCGGCTGCGACATCAGATAGGCATAGAGCGCGAGCAGGTCGGGCTCGCTCAGCTTCGCGAACGCGGTGTACGGAAATGCCGGATACAGATGCGATCCGTCGCGGCCGATGCCTTCGCGCATCGCACGCGCGAACGCCGGATACGACCATGCGCCGATGCCGGTTTCCGGATCGGGCGTGATGTTGGTCGTGTAGATCGTGCCGAACGGCGTGTCGAGCGCGAGACCACCCGCGTTGGGCGCCCCGCCGGGCGCGGTATGACAGACCGCGCAATCGCCGGCGAGCGCAATCAGGCGGCCGCGTTCGAGCGTCGCCGCGCTCCACATCGCGCTGTCCGCGCCGCCCGTCGCGACCGGCGCAATCGGCGCCGGGCCCGGCAGGATCGCGCACGCGAGCCCGATCAGCCCGCCGACCACCCCGCCCGCGCCGCCACCGGCCAGCCAGCGGCGCCAGCGCGATGACGCACGACGCGGCGTGCCGGAATGGCTCGCACCTGAATCGACCGGCGCCGGCCGGGCCAGTGCCTCGCGAATGCGCGCGGCATCGAACGGCGGCGCGCGAAAACGCACGCCCGTCGCGTCATGCAGCGCGTTCGCGATCGCAGCCGCGGCCGGCGCAGCGGCCTGCTCGATCCGTTGCGCATCGTATGCCGACAGCGACCGGATGCGATCCGCGCCCGGCGCGGCGTCGTCGAACGCAACGAGTTCATGCGCGATCGCATCCGGCGCGACATCGCCGCCGGTCTCGTCATGCGCCGGCCGTGCGGACAGCCGCGCGCCCATCACGCGCGAAATCGCCGCCTCGATCTGCCACGCGGGCAAGCCCGCCATCGACGCCTGCCCGGGTTCGCCCGCGCCCTGCCCGGCGACGACGCGGCGCACCGCGACGTCGCCCGTCGCGCGATCGACGTCGAGATCGACGACCCACGCGGACCAGTGGGGAGCGTTGTCACCGCCCGCATCGGCTTGCGGGTTTTCGTCCGCGGACAACGCATCGGACGCACCCGCACCGTCGAACGCGAAGCCGCGTCCGCTCAAGCGGTCAGGCATGCGCGCCGTCGCCGGTTCGCCCCACGCGGCGCGTTCGCTGACCATCCGGATAATCTCGCGCGGCCCTGCATCGCGCGACGCATCGAGATGCTGCAGACGCAATGCGACCGGATCGCGCTTCAGCGCACCGGCCAGCTCGTCGACGAACGATTCGCGCGCGAATGCGTGCGCGTGGCCGGGAATCGTGTAGTGGGTGTCGGCCATCTCGATCGACGTCTGCGCATGTCGATAGACGAACGGCGACGATGGCGTCGACGCCCCGCCCTCCGCCGTCGCGCGCCGCGCGTCCGCCACCGTGCCGGCCTGCGCGCGATAGCGCCACGTCGTCATCCGGCCGTCGGCGGCGGTCCGTGTTTCGACATCGAACGACGCCTGCGCGCGCGCATCGCCGATCGGCCACTCGTAACGCGCGCGATGCATGCGCGCCGCGTCGTCCGCACGCCGCGCCGAACCCACCGCCACTTCATCGCATCGCACATCGCCAGCATCCGTTTCGGGCTGCGCGAGCACGCTCGGGTCATGCTTCATCGCCGTCGTCCCGCAGATAGCGCGCGGCCCGATGCACCGCGCGGATGATCTCCAGGTGCGTGCCGCAGCGGCAAAGATTGAAGCGCAGCGCGTCGCGGATCGCTGCATCGTCCGGCGACGGATTGCGGTCGAGCAGCGCTTTCGTGCTCATGATCATCCCGTTGAGGCAATAGCCGCACTGTGCGGCCTGCTCGTCGATGAAGGCGCGCTGGATCGGATGCGGCGCCTCGCGCGCGCCGAGCCCTTCGAGCGTGGTCACGTCGCGCCCGTGCGCGGCGGCGGCCGGCACGACGCACGCGCGTGTGGCCTGCCCGTCGACCAGCACCGTGCACGCGCCGCACTGCCCGAATCCGCAGCCGTACTTCGGGCCGTTGAGCGCGCAGTCGTTGCGCAGGATCAGCAGCAGCGGCGCGTCAGGCGCGGTTGCGTCGAACGTATGCGGCATGCCGTTCACGCGAAAAGCGAGCGGCCGCGACGGGGAAGCGGGATGGGACATGAACGGGTCCGGAATGGGGGCGCGGGCCGGAAGACCGGCGGGCCGATGCCTGGGGCCGGCGGCGGGCACGGCCGCCGGCTCGCGATGGCCGGCGTCGCGCACAGCGCTCAGGTATAACACGCCGAAATGCGCGCGTATCGCCGCATCGATCGACGATACGGCGGCGTGGCATCGATCGACGATACGGCGGCGTGGCATCCGGCTCGGACACGGCGCGTGTCAGGCGACAGCCGCCACGTTGCCGCGCGACGGCGACGGCGACACGAGCGGCACGTCGAACACGTCGTAGCCGAACACCCACGACGGATCCTCGTTCGTGCGCAGCCACGTGTTGTTGTGCGACACGAGCTGCACCTTCGACGCGCGTGCCGCGCGATTTGCCTCGTACAGCGCGAACGCGCCTGCGTGATCGCCGATGCCGACTTCGTCGAGACAGCGCGCGAGCATCGCCGCATCCTCGATCGCCATCGCCGCGCCCTGCGCCATGTGCGGCTTCATCGGATGACACGCATCGCCCAGCAGCACGAGACGGCCGCGGCTCCACAACGGAAGCGGGTCGCGTTCGAGCAGCGGCCACTTGGTGATCGAGGGCGACACGTCGATCAGATGCTGGATGTCGGCATGGAAACCCGCGAACGCTTCGCGCATTTCATCGCGGCTGCTGTCGACCATCGACACGCCTTCCGGCCACTCGGCCTGCGGCACGCCCGTCACGTAGTAGTACTCGTCGCGCTTCTCGGTCACGTAGTACACCATCATGTGACGATCCTCCGACCACCACTTCACGCACATGTCGTACGGCTTGTTGCCGAGCAGCGATGCCGGGAACACCGCGCGATGCGCAACGTAGCCCGTATAGCGCGGCGGTTCCGCGCCAAGCAGATGCTCGCGGATCCGCGAATTCACGCCGTCCGCGCCGACGACGATGTCGGCCGTCTCGACGCTGCCGTCGGTGAATGTCAGGCGCACCGCGTCGCCGGTGTCCTCCACCGACGCGAGCCGCTTGCCGAAGCGGATCGTGCCGGGCGTCACCGCCTGCGTCATCAACGCATGGAAATCGCCGCGATGCACGGTCAGGTAGCTCGCGCCATAGGTCGTGCGCGCGTAGTCGCCGAGCGGAATTTTCGACAGCACGTCGGCCGTCCGCCAGTCGCGGCTGTACCAGCAATCCGGATGGGAACCCATCTTCTCCAGCGCGTCCTCGCAGCCGATGCGCCGCATGATCTTCATCACATTCGGGCCGAGATGAATGCCCGCGCCGAGGCGCGAGAACGCCGGCGCCTGCTCGTACAGCGCGACATCGTAGCCGCGGCGCTGCAGCAGCGCCGCGGCGGCCGTGCCGCCGAGACCGGCGCCGATGATTGCGATACGGGGTTTGCTCATGCGGATCTCCTGATCGTGAGCCCGTCGCCGAACGCGGTACGAGAACGGGCGGATTGAATGGCGTGTATGTAGCGTACACACTCCATTTATTCAGGACAAGCGGATTGTTTTTGGCAATCCAGTTATTCGGGAAAACACCAATAAATTCGCGAATTAATGCACCCATCAACGATGGTGGCCGGACGAAAATCTTTTTGATCCATTGTCATTTTCAAATGTACACACTAGACTTTGCTCGAAACTAGGCGATCTCGCGCCAGCGTGCCGCCCCACTCTTACCGACACGGAGCCTCCCGTCATGAACAAGATCTACCGCATCGGCCAGATCGTGCCGAGTTCCAACACGACGATGGAAACCGAGATTCCCGCCATGTTGCGGTTGCGCGAGGCGATCCGGCCCGAGCGCTTCACGTATCACTCGAGCCGGATGCGGATGAAGAAGGTCGTCAAGGAAGAACTCGCGGCGATGGATGCCGAATCCGACCGCTGCGCGGTGGAGCTGAGCGATGCGCGCGTCGACGTGCTCGGCTACGCGTGCCTCGTCGCGATCATGGCGATGGGCCACGGCTATCACCGCGTGTCTCAGGCGCGCCTCACGAAGCACACGGCGGACAACGGCGCGCAGGCGCCCGTGCTGACGAGCGCGGGCGCGCTCGTCGACGCATTGAAGGTGATCGGCGCGAAGCGCATCGTGGTGGTCGCGCCGTACATGCTGCCGCTGACCGAACTCGTGGTCGACTACATCCGCAACGAAGGCTATGAAGTGATCGCGTACCGCGCGCTCGAGATTCCCGACAACCTCGAAGTCGGCCGCCACGACCCGGCACGCCTGCCGGACATCGTGAAGACGCTGCCGTACCAGGACGCCGATGCGATCGTCCTGTCCGCGTGCGTGCAGATGCCGTCGCTGCCGGCGGTCGCGAAGGTCGAGGCGATGACGGGCAAGCCCGTGATCACGGCCGCGATCGCGACGACCTACGCGATGCTGCGCGAACTCGATCTCGAACCGGTCGTACCCGGCGCCGGCGCGCTGCTGTCCGGCGCGTACTGAGCATCCCGCCACTTCGGAGCCTCTCCATGCCCTCGACTTTCCTGTACGGCGCGAACGTCCGCGCGAACGGCATCCGCCAGCACTATCTGCGCTACGGCGGCGCGACGGGCGCACGCGCGTCGCGCCCCGCGATCGTGCTGATTCCCGGCATCACGAGCCCCGCGATCACGTGGGGCTTCGTCGGCGACGTGTTCGGCGCGGCGTTCGACACCTATGTGCTCGACGTGCGCGGCCGCGGGCTGTCCGACGCGTCGCCGTCGCTCGACTACGGCCTCGACGCGCAGGCCGACGACGTCGCGGCGCTCGTCGCCGCACTCGGCCTGCCGCGCACGAGCCTCGTCGGCCATTCGATGGGCGCGCGGATCGCCGCGCGCGCGGCGCTGCGCGGCATCGGCGGGCTCGAGTCGGTCGTACTCGTCGATCCCCCGGTGTCGGGCCCGAAGCGCCGCGACTATCCGGGCAAGCTGCCGTGGTACATCGACTCGATGGCGCTCGCGCGCGCCGGCACCGACGCCGAAGGGATGCGCGCGTTCTGCCCGACCTGGACCGATGCCGAACTGCAACTGCGCGCCGAATGGCTGCATACCTGCGACGAGCGCGCGGTGCGCACGTCATACGAAGGCTTCCACACCGACGACTTCCACGCGGATGCCGCGCGACTGACCGTGCCGTCGCTGCTGATCACGGCCGAGCGCGGCGACGTGGTGCGCGACGACGACGTCGCCGAACTGCAGCGCGCGACGCCGTCGATGCGGCACGTGCGCGTGCCCGACGCGGGCCACATGATTCCGTGGGACAACGCGGCGGGCTTCTACGCGGCGTTCCGCGATTTCCTCGGCGCGCCGCTCGCGGCCTGATCGCGCGGCGCCCGCCCCTTTCTCTCACGCCTTTACCGGAGCCGACGATGCCAGTCAGCGATACCCAACTGATCGACGCGTGGAAGCAGGTCCTCACGCTGTCGCGCCTCGAACCGGGCCAGACCGTCACGATCCTGACGAGCGCGGCCACCCATCCGCAGACGCTGTCGTGCGCGCTGATCGCGACGCAATCGATGGGCGCGATCGTCAACCGGCTCGACCTGCCGCCCGTCAATGGCGACAAAGCGTTCAGCCGGGACCCGCTCGCGTATCTCGGCACGACGCCGCTGACCGGCAACAAGGCCGCGATCGCCGCGCTGCGCGAGAGCGACCTCGTGCTCGACCTGATGACGCTGCTGTTCTCGCCCGAACAGCACGACATCCTGAAAGCGGGCACGAAGATCCTGCTCGCGGTCGAGCCGCCCGAGGTGCTGGTGCGCATGGTGCCGACGCTGGCCGACCGTACGCGTGTGCTCGCCGCTGCGAAAAAAATCGCTGCCGCGCGCGAGATGCGCGTGACGTCGGCCGCCGGCACCGCGCTGGTATGCCCGCTCGGCGAGTTTCCGCCGACGGCCGAATACGGCTTCGTCGACGCGCCGGGCCGCTGGGACCACTGGCCGAGCGGCTTCGCGCTGACCTACCCGAACGACCGCACCGCACGCGGCACGATCGTGATCGACCGCGGCGACATCCTGCTGCCTCAGAAGCACTACGTGAGCGAGCCGATCGCGCTGACCGTCGAAGGCGGTTACGCAACGCGCATCGAAGGCGGCGTCGACGCCGACCTGCTGCGCGACTACATGGAAACCTTCGCCGACCCCGAAGGCTATGCGATCTCGCACATCGGCTGGGGGTTGCAGCCGCGCGCCCGCTGGTCGACGCTCGGCCTGTACGACCGCGAAGCGACGATCGGGATGGATGCGCGCGCGTTCGAAGGCAACTTCCTGTTCTCGCTCGGCCCGAACAACGAAGGCGGCGGCAGCCGCACGACGACCTGCCATATCGACATCCCGCTGCGCCGCTGTACGGTCGAACTCGACGGCGAGACCGTCGTGCGCGAAGGCCGCGTGACCGATCAACCCGCCTGACAGACGAGTGCCCGACACCATGACCGATCTTTCCCACCACGCCGAAGCGAACGTCTACCGCCAGCAGGGTTTCGGCACGCCGCTGCCGCCGCACGGCAACATAGGGCTGCTGATCGTCGACTTCGTGGTCGGCTTCGCCGATCCCGCGACGTTCGGCGGCGGCAACATCGCGCCGGCGATCGCGCGCACGACGCGGGCGCTCGCGCTCGCGCGCGAACGCGGCTGGCCGGTCGCGCACAGCCGCATCGTGTATGCGGACGACGGCAGCGACGACAACGTGTTCTCGCTGAAGGTGCCGGGCATGGCGACGCTGACCGAGCACCATCCGAACAGCGCGATCGTGCCCGAACTCACGCCCGCCGCCGGCGAACTCGTCGTGCGCAAGACCGTGCCGTCGGCGTTCTTCGGCACGCAGCTCGCACCCTGGCTCACGCAGCGTGCGGTACAAACACTGCTCGTTGCCGGCGCGGTGACGAGCGGTTGCGTGCGCGCGAGCGTGGTCGACGCGATGTCGCACGGGTTCCGTCCGCTCGTGATCGCAGATTGCGTCGGCGATCGCGCGATTGCGCCGCACGACGCGAACCTGTTCGACATGCAGCAGAAATACGCGGCCGTGATGCCGCTCGACGATGCGATCGCGGCAATCGATGACGTGCGTGCGCGCTGAGCCGCCGCGCCGCGCGGGCGGCGGCCCGGCCGTCGCCCGCACCCTCACCCGCCCGTGATTGACGCTGAGGTTTTGGCGACCTAGATTGACCGCGTGCGCCGTCGCGCAAGCCCAGGCCGTCACCCCGCGCGCGGCACGCCGCGTTCGCGCACCAAAGCCCGCGCGCCCGCCGACCTCCCCTCCCCGACAGGACACCTCGATCGTGAACCGCTCCGAACTGCTTGCGCGCGACGGCTGCCTGACCGTGCTCCGGCCACCCGCGCCGCCCGTCAAGCCGGCGCCCGGCCAACCGGGCAGCCTGTCGTCGTACGTGCCGGCGCTGCCTGAGGTGTTCGTCGCGATTCTCGACGACGGACGCATCCTCGCGTTCAACGGCCACGTCGATCTCGGCACCGGCATTCGCACGTCGCTCGCGCAGATCGTTGCCGAGGAACTCGACGTGCCGCCCGCGCGCGTGACGATGGTGCTCGGAGATACGGCCGCGACACCGAACCAGGGTCCGACCATCGCGAGCGCGACAATCCAGATTTCCGCGACGCCGCTGCGTTGCGCGGCCGCTCAGGCACGGCACGCATTGCTGGCGCTGGCCGCCGAGCGTTTCGGTGTCGACCTCGCGCAGTTGAGCATCGACGACGGAACGATCTCCGCGCCGGCACACGGGCACGCCGCGACGTTCGCCGCGCTCGTCGCGGGGCACCGCGTCACGCTGATGCTCGATCCGAGCGCCCGCACGAAGGACCCCGCCCACTACCGGATCGTCGGCCGATCGTCGCCGCGCGTCGACCTGCCCGCGAAAGCAACGGGCCAGCTCACGTTCGTGCATGACATGCGCGTGCCGGGCATGCTGCATGGCCGCGTCGTGCGGCCGCCGTATGCGGGCCACGACAGCGGCGCGTTCGTCGGCACGTCGCTGGTCGACGTCGATCGCGCGTCGGTCGCCGACGTGCCGGGGCTCGTCGCGGTCGTCGCGATCGGTGATTTCGTCGGCGTCGTCGCCGAGCGCGAGGAACACGCGATCCGCGCGGCGCGCCAGCTGTGCGTCACGTGGCGGCCGCATCCCGCGCTGCCGCCGCTCGATACGCCCGCGGCCGCGATCGCCGCCGCGCCCGCGCAACGCCGTGTGCTGCTCGACGAAGGCGACGTCGACGCGGCACGCACGCAACCCGACACGATCACGGTGTCGCGCACCTATGCCTGGCCGTTCCAGATGCACGGCTCGATCGGCCCGTCGTGCGCGCTCGCCGACTATCGCGCGCCGGGCGACGGCCGGATCACCGTATGGTCCGGCACGCAGAACCCCGTATCGCTGCGCTACGACCTCGCGACGCTCGTGGCGCGCGACGAGGCCGATTTCGACATCGTGCGAATGGAAGCAGCCGGCTGCTACGGCCGCAACGGCGCGGACGACGTATGCGGCGACGCATTGCTGCTGTCGCGCGCGGTCGGCCGTCCGGTGCGCGTGCAACTGTCACGCGCGGACGAACATCTGTGGGAACCGAAGGGCGCCGGGCAATTGATGCGGGTGACGGGCACCGTGACACGCGACGGCCGCCTGCTGGGCTACGACTTCACGACCCGCTATCCGTCGAACGACGCGCCGCTGCTCGCGACGCTTCTGACCGGCGCGATCGCGCCCGAGCCGCGCGTATTCGAGATGGGCGACCGCACGGCCGTGTCGCCGTATGAAAGCCCGAACCGTCGCATAGTCTGCGAGGATCTCGCGCCGCTCGTGCGCGCATCGTGGTTGCGCGGCGTGTCGGCGTTGCCGAACTCGTTCGCGCACGACGCGTTCGTCGACGAATGCGCGGCGCTGGTCGACATCGATCCGCTCGCGTTCCGGCTTCGGCATCTCAAGGACACGCGCGCGAGCGAACTGCTGCAGGCCGTGGCCGATCGCGCGGGCTGGACGCCGCGTGCGGGCCGCAACCATGAACACGACGGATTGCGCGTCGTGCGCGGACGCGGCGTCGCGTATGCGCGCTACGTGCACAGTCGCTTCCCCGGTTTCGGCGCGGCATGGTCCGCATGGATCGTCGACCTGAGCGTCGATCGCGTGTCTGGCGAAATCCGCATCGAACGCGTGACGGTCGGCCAGGACACCGGCACGATGATCAACCCGGACGGCGTGCGCCACCAGATTCACGGCAACGTGATCCAGGTATTGAGCCGCACGCTGAAGGAGCGTGTGCGGTTTGCCGAAGGCAAGGTCGCGTCGCGGGAATGGGCAAGCTATCCGATCCTGACGTTCGACGAAGTGCCGGAGGTCGACGTGGTGCTGATGCCGCGGCAAGGCGAGCCGCCGCTCGGCGCGGGCGAATCGGCGTCGGTGCCGGGGCCCGCCGCCGTCGCGAACGCGCTGTTCGACGCGACCGGCGTGCGCTTCTACGCGCCGCCGTTCACGCCCGAAACGGTGCGCGCCGCGCTTCGCGAGGCCGGCCGGCTTCCCGGTAGGAAAGCGCCTGTCCCAGCACGCGCCGTGTAAGGGTGGTATGCGTCGAGAGCCGGGCCGCGCCGCGCGTTACGCGTCGCCGTCGGCCTCCATCATCTTGCGCAGCAGATACTGCAATGCGACGCGCTCGCCCGGATTGAGCGGCCCGTACGTGCGCTCGGTCACCTGCCGCGCGAACGGCACCGTGCGGTCGATCAGCGCGAGGCCTGCCGCGGTCGCGCGCACGATCAGCTTGCGGCCGTCGTTCGGGTCGGGCAGCACCTCGATCAGCGCGCGCGTCTTCAACCGATCGACGACGCCGCGGATCGTCGCCTGGTCGATCGCGGTCGCCTTGACGATGTCGTTCAGCGAACACGCCTGCTTTTCCTTGACCGCGCACAGCGCGACGAACTGCGCGGCCGTCAGGTCCGAATCGGGGATCGCTTCCTGGAAGATCGCAACGTGCCGCTGGTAGGCGCGGCGCAGCAGGTGCCCGACCTGGTCGTGAAAGTCGTAGGAATCCTTGGAAGACGCCATGAAGATGAGGGCCCGCGCGGCATGAATGAGAAAGGCAAGCAGTGTACACCCTCGAATCGGCACGATCGTTCGCGCGCCGGCCGCTTCCTTGCGGTACGTCAGGTTCGTCGCGCCCTTTCCGTCTTTCACCTGACGATTGCCCGACCGTGCAGGCCCGCTCACGAAAATCGCACCGCGGGGCCAGCCATTCGCGCCGTTCGGCGGGTCGCCGGATGCACGAAGCCGGACGCACGTATGCGCAGCGCCGGAGCACTTGCGTGCATACACTTCACTTTTGAGTGCATACGCACGAATTTCGTGCATCCCGACCCGTTCATGACGCTCACGGAGATACGTGCATTTTTCCGAATAATTCCTCGAAAAACATGAGGTTTATCCGGCCCATCGAGCGATCTTCATCCATCCGTTTTCATGCCTGTGCGATTCCGTATTTTCTAGTGTGTACGCTATGTAATTGGCGTGCTATACAGACTCCAGCGCGCGGTGAATCTTCGCTCGCGTCGAACGGCCACCCACTTCATCCGTCACATTCGAACAGGGGCAATCCCATGTCTACCGCACACCCGAGCGCCGCCGTCTCCGCCGACGACACGCTGCACGGCGCGCTCTACCGCAAGGTCACGCTGCGCCTGATCACGCTGTTCTGCCTGTGCTATTTCGCGGCCTATCTCGACCGCATCAACATCGGGCTCGCGAAGCTGCAGATGCTCGACGCGCTGAAGTTCAGCGACACCGTGTACGGGCTCGGCGCCGGCCTGTTCTTCGGCGGCTACATCCTGTTCGAAGTCCCGAGCAACCTGGTGCTGCAGCGCGTCGGCGCGAAGATGTGGATCGCGCGGATCATGATCACGTGGGGCCTGCTGTCGGGCGCGACGATGTTCGTGCAGACGCCGATGCAGTTCTACGTCGTGCGCTTCCTGCTCGGTGCCGCCGAAGCCGGCTTCCTGCCCGGCGTGCTGTTGTACCTGACGCAGTGGTATCCCGATGCGCGCCGCGCGCGGATCGTCGCGCTGTTCATGGTCGGCCTGCCGCTGTCGAGCATGATCGGCAGCCCGATTTCCGGCTGGATCATGCGCGCGTTCGACGGCGCGCACGGGCTCGGCGGCTGGCAGTGGCTGTTCCTGCTCGAGGCATTGCCGTCGGTGCTGCTCGGCTTCGCGGTACTGCGCTGGCTGCCCAACGGCATCGAAACCGCGCACTGGCTGAACGCCGACGAAAAGCGCGCGCTGCGCGCGAACCTCGACGCCGACCCGTCCGGCAACAAGAGCCATGCGCTCGGCCGTGCATTCACCGACCCGAGGGTGTGGGCGCTCGGTCTCATCGACCTGTGCGTGCTGCTCGGGCTGTATGCGGTGAGCTTCTGGCTGCCGACGATCCTGCGCGACACCGGCGTGAAGGACGCGTATCACATCGGCTGGCTGATGGTGATCCCCAATGCCGCGGCCGTTCTCGCGACGCTCTATTGCGGCGCGAGCTCCGACCGTGCGCGTGAGCGCCGCTGGCATATCGTCGTGCCGTTCCTGGTGTCGGCCGTCGCGCTCGCACTTGCCGCCGCGTCGTCGCACGGCACGCTCGCGACCGTGCTGCTGTTCTCGTTGATCAACGCGGGCGCGGCCGCCGCGATGCCGGTCGTCTGGGCGTTGCCGTCCACGTTCCTGAAGGGCTCGGCCGCGGCCGGCGGGATCGCGTTCGCATGCTCGATCGCGAACCTCGGCGGCTTCGGCAGCACTTACTTCATCGGCTGGCTGCGCGACACGTTCCATTCGCAAAGCGCGGGACTGTATGCCTTCGCCGCATGCATGCTGGTCGGTTGCGCACTCGCGCTCGCGTATCCGGCGAAGCTCGTGAATCGCTGATGCACATCACGCGCGCGGCGGCGCCAGGTCGTCGCGCGACTGCACGATTCTCCTCATATCGATGCGCACGCAACGATATGCGCGAAAATCGTCGCCCGCAGCGCACAACGGACGACGTTTGAAACGCCCTTGCGGCGCGCGTCGCTCTCTCGCTGGTTGCATCGCCTTTTTACAAGCATGCAACCCGGACTCGCACGATCCGGCACGGCACGCAACGGCACTGCGTGCCACACCTTCGCCATACGGGCGCGCGCGCCGATTCCGTCGCGCGGGCACGTCGCTTGCGACATCCGTGCGCCCGCCACCCCGGCGGACGGCAATTCCTTCCTTCAATCCGGCGCTGCGTACCGCGCGATGCCTCGCGCGGCAACACCGCATCGCAACCAGGCTCCCTGAACGAGAGGACGACAATGAAATCCATTCGAACGATAGTGGCCCTGTGCTCGGTCATTTCCGTGCTCGCGGCATGCGGCGGAGACGGCAACGACGTCGGCACCGAACTCGGTATCTCGAAACCGCAGGCGCGCTTCATCAACGCGGTGCCGGCGGGCCCGAATCTCGATTACTACCTGAATGCGAAGGTCGACGCGTCGGGTGTCGCGTACAAGGGCGTGACCCGCTATCACGACATCGACTCGGGAACGACGACCGCAAGCTACGACATCTCGGGCACGACCGCGACGGTCGCGTCGCAATCCTTCGGCGCGGCGAACGGCCATCACTACACCACGATCGCGTTGCCCAGCACGTCGTCGGCGATTTCGGTGATCGATGATCCGTTCGACAAGAAGCTCCTGTCCGACAAGGCGCGCGTGCGCAGCTTCAACGCGTCGCCGAACGCGCAGAACGTCGACGTGTACGTCGTGCCTCCCGGCACCGACATCAACGCGCAAAGCCCGACGCTGGCGGGCGCGGCATATCAGAACGCCGTGCCGGCCTCCGGACAGGATTCGATCTACCTGAACGGCGGCAGCTACCAGGTGATCGTCACGACGGCCGGCAGCAAGACGCCGATCCTGAAGACCGCGCCCGTGAGCATCAACAACAACGCCGACTGGCTGCTGGTGACGATTCCGTCGGGCGGCATCGGCGACGTGACACCGAACGACGTCCACGTGCTCGTCGCGCAAGGCAACGATGCGGACACGTCCGCGCAGGAACTCGGCCCGCAGTAATGGCCATCGGCGGACCGCCGGCCGGCGGTCCGCCCGGCACCCGTCGATACGTCAGTCGGTCCGCTCGAGGCGGATCACGTGCTCAGCCCGCGTGCTGTCGCCATGCTCGACATCGACGTCGCCGACATACTGGACGCGCCAGCCCGGCCGCGTCGCGATCTGCGGCACGTTACCGCCCGGCCGGCTCTCGATCCCGCCGAGCCCTTCGTCGGGCGTGTCGACCGCGTCGTCGAGCGACGCGTTCGAATAGATCACGTTGTCGTGCCACTCGGTCGCGCCTGCGCGCGCCTCCAGGCCCTTGCCGTCGACGTCGACGGTGTTGTCCGTCATCGCCATATTGGCGTTGTCCAGCGTGACGATCCGGCCGGCCGCGCGACGCACGGGGTCGCCGCTGTCGACCGCATGTGCGTCGACGTCGATCGGCGGCAGGCCGGTCGGCATTTTCGCCGCGACCGCCTCCGGCGTCAGCGGCCGCTTCGCGACCTCGGCAGCCTGGGTCGCCGCATCCGGCATGTCGCCGGCCGCCGGCGTCTTCACCGGGCTCTTCTCGATCTGTTCTCGCTGCTGTTCCGGGGTTGGATTCGATTCCGCGTTCTGCATCGCACCTCCTGCTCCCGACGGCGTGCGCCGGCATGACGCATGCCGGCGCCGCGCCGGGAATCGCTACAACGGTCCTTGCAAATCTTTCACGCGCGGCGCACTGTCCGCGCGTCCTGGGACGCACGTACCGAGCCGCAATGCCGTCACGGCGGCACACGGGCAACCTGCCCGCGCACGCCGCGCGCACCCGCCGATCAGCCGCCGCTTGCGCCCGTTGGCGCGGATGCCGCGCCCGGCATGCTCGCCTCGCCGCCGGCCGCGCCGCTGCCCGGCATGCCCGACGGTGCGGTGGACGGCGCCGGCGCCATGCCGCCGGTGGCGCTCGTGTCCGAACTCGCGCCGGTGCCCGTGTCGCTCTTTTTCTGACAACCCGCACCCGCTGCCAGACCGGCGATCAGGATGCCGGCGAAGACGGCCCGCGATACGTGACGAATGGAATATCGCTGCATGACACCTCCGCTGATGTCGATGTGGATGGAGCCCGCCAATACGCAATTCGCATGCCTCGCCGCCGATCCAGCCCCATTCATTTTTCAAATGACGCCTACCCGAATATTTAATTTCCCATCGCCGTGCCCGCCGCCCATACTCGCGAACAAATCCGAGACATAACGTCCACGGCGGCCGGGCCCGCGCTGCGTGCACACGCTGCCGGTTCGCGCCCCGCACATGGAAGGAGACACGGCGTGCAACTGGAAGCCACCCACCGCGCGGGCATCGTGCCCGGCGCGGACGACGCATTGCATCGAACCGATAGGGCCACGCGCGATCCCGCGCTGAGCCCGCGACTACACAATTCCGACCTTGCGCCCACCAAGGCCGAGGGCCGCACCTGGGGCCGCTACAGCATCTTCGCGCTGTGGACCAACGACGTGCACAACATCGCGAACTACTCGTTCGCGATCGGCCTGTTCGCGCTCGGCCTGTCGGGCTGGCAGATGCTCGCGTCGCTCGCGATCGGCGCCGTGCTCGTGTATTGCTTCATGAACCTCACCGGCTACATGGGCCAGAAGACCGGCGTGCCGTTCCCGGTGATCAGCCGGATGAGCTTCGGCATCTACGGCGCGCTCTTGCCCGCGATGATCCGCGCGGTGATCGCGATCGCATGGTTCGGAATCCAGACCTATCTCGCATCGGTCGTGCTGCGCGTGCTGCTCACCGCGATCTGGCCAGGCCTCGCCGCCTTCGACCAGGATGCGATCCTCGGGCTGTCCACGCTCGGCTGGATCACGTTCGTCGCGATCTGGCTGGTGCAGATCGGCATCCTCGCTTACGGGATGGAGATGGTCCGCAAGTACGAGGGGCTCGCCGGCCCGGTCATTCTCGTCACGACGCTGTCGCTCGCCGCATGGATGTTCAGCCGCACCGGCGGCCATCTTGCAATGTCGATCGGCAAGCCGATGACCGGCCTGAAGATGTGGATCGAGGTGTTCGCGGGCGGCGCGCTGTGGCTCGCGATCTACGGCACGCTGGTGCTCAACTTCTGCGATTTCGCGCGCTCGTCGCCGAGTGCGAAGACGGTGCGGGTCGGCAACTTCTGGGGCCTGCCGGTGAACATTCTGGTGTTCGCGGCGATCAGCTTCGTGCTCGCGGGCGCGCAGTTCAAGCTGAACGGCCAGATCATCCACAGCCCGACGGAAATCATCGCGACGGTGCCGAACAAGCTGTTCCTCGTGCTCGGCTGCCTCGCCTTCCTGATCGTGACGGTCGCGGTGAACATCATGGCGAACTTCGTCGCGCCGGCCTTCGTGCTGACGAGCCTCGCGCCCCACCGCCTGACGTTCCGCCGCGCGGGCCTGATCAGCGCGACGGTCGCGGTGCTGATCCTGCCGTGGAACCTGTACAACAGCCCGGTCGTGATCGTCTATTTCCTGTCCGGCCTCGGCGCGCTGCTCGGCCCGCTGTACGGCATCATCACGGTCGACTACTGGCTCGTGCGCAAGCAGCGCGTGAACGTGCCGGATCTCTATACCGAAGCGCCGACCGGCGCCTATTTCCATACGCGCGGCGTGAACCGCAAGGCGCTTGCGGCCCTCGTGCCGTCCGCGCTGATCTCGATCACGCTCGCCGTCGTGCCGGCCTTCAGCGCGATGACGCCGTTCTCCTGGCTGCTCGGCGCGGCCATCGCGGGCAGCGTGTACTGGCTGACGGCCGATCGCAAACGGCAATACGAGGAGCGCTCGGGCGAACACATCGCGGTCGCCTGCGCCCGACACTGAACGCAGCATACGGAGTGCACCGATGAGAATCCTGGTAGTCAACGTCAACACGACCGAATCGATCACCGACGCCATCGCCGCGCAAGCGCGCGCCGCCGCATCGCCCGGCACGGAGATCGTCGGGCTGACGCCGCGCTTCGGCGCGGAGTCGGTCGAGGGCAACTTCGAGAGCTACCTCGCGGCGATCGCCGTGATGGACCGCGTGTTGAGCTACGACGAGCCATACGACGCGGTGATCCAGGCCGGCTACGGCGAACACGGCCGCGAAGGGCTGCAGGAACTGCTGACGGTGCCCGTCGTCGACATCACCGAAGCGGCCGCGAGCGTCGCGATGCTGCTCGGCCACCGCTATTCGGTCGTCACGACGCTCGACCGCACGGTGCCGCTGATCGAGGATCGCCTGAAGCTCGCCGGACTCGATGCGCGTTGCGCGTCGGTGCGCGCGAGCGGTCTCGCGGTGCTCGAACTCGAGGAGAACCCGGCCCGCGCGATCGAGTCGATCGTCGACCAGGCCGCGCGCGCGGTGAAGGACGATCACGCGGAAGTGATCTGCCTCGGCTGCGGCGGGATGGCCGGCCTCGACCGGCAGATCGAGGAATGCACGGGCGTGCCCGTTGTCGACGGCGTGTCGGCCGCAGTCGCCCTCGCCGAGTCGCTGGTGCGACTGAAGCTGAAGACGTCGAAGCTGCGCACGTATGCGCCGCCGCGTCCGAAGCGGATCGTCGGCTGGCCGGGCACCTTCGCCAGATGACGGGCCGCGCAAACGCGTAGCGACATGCGGGACGCACCGGAGCCGAACGGCCTTGCCCTCGACGCGTCCGACGCAACGGGCGCGCTCGACGTGCTGGACGCGCGGCTGATGCGCATCCTGCTCGTGCTGCTCACCGAGCGCACCGTGTCGCGCGCAGCCGTGCGGCTGAACATGTCGCAGCCGGCGACGAGCGCCGCGCTCAAGCGCCTGCGCACGCTGCTCGGCGATCCGCTGCTGGTGCGCAGCCGCTACGGGATGGTGCCGACCGAGTTCGGCGCGCGGCTGATCGAGCCGCTGCGCAACGCGCTGCGCGTGATCGACTTCATCCGCATCCAGCAGCCGACCTTCGACGCGCGCACGTCGGTGCGCACCTACCGGATCGGCTGCCCCGACTACCTGAACGTGCTGTTCGTGCCGAAGCTCGTCGCGCTGTTCCGCGAACGCGCACCGAACGCGCAGCTCGTGTTCCATCCGCTCGGCGACGGCTTCGACGACGAACGGGCACTCGCCGATGGCGAGCTCGACGTCGTGATCGACAACCGTCCCGCCCGCTCGTCCCGGTTCCGGCAGGACGACCTGTTCGACGATCGCGTCGTGTGCCTGATGCGCGCGACGCATCCGCTCGCGCGGCGTGGCGCGATGACGGCCGCCGAATTCGCGCAGGCGCCGCAGCTGTGCCCGACGCCGTCGTGGCTCGAAGCATCCGGCGCGATCGACCGGCAGCTCGAACGCGTCGGCCTGCAGCGGCGGATCGTCGTCACGCTGCCGCACTTCGAACTCGCCGCGCATGCGCTGGTGCGCTCCGACCTGATCCTGACCACCACGTACCGGCTCGCGCGCCACTACGCGAAGCTGCTGCCGCTCGGCGCGGTTGCGCTGCCGGCCGAGCCGCCCGACATCGTGTACCGGATGACGTGGAACGAAGCGGGATCATGCGCCGACGGCGTGCGCTGGCTGCGCGCACTGATCGCCGAAGCGACGCGCAGCTGGCTCGACGCGGAGGCCGCACAGCCGTCCGTTGCGGCGGTCGCCGCGAACGTGGACGCGGATGCGGACACGCGAACGAACGCGCCGATTGCCGATGCCCCGCCCGAAGCGACGCGGCGCACACGCCGCCGGCAGGCGACGCATTGCGGTTCATCGCGGCAATCGCGCGTCGCGCGCGCGGCGCGCATCCATCGCCTCGCGACGAAGCCGCGCTGAATCGCACGCTCGATGGCTCGGCGCCGTCGCGTGCAACGGGGGGGTGCGCGCATCGCGGCATGCGTCACGCATCGCGCATCGGTTGCGCAAGCAATTTGCATGCAATGGCGGCGGCAGCGAGCGCGAGCACGCCGCTCGCCGTCAGCGCGGCGGCGAATCCGCGCGCACAGGCCACGGGCGCCGCATTCGCGAGCGTACGCGAGGCCGACGGCGGCACGTGCGCAAGCGCCTGCGCGAGATCGCCGGCCAGCAGGCTCGACATGAACGGCGCCGGGGCAGCCGCGGCCTCGGCCTCTCCCCGCCGCCATGCACCGCACTCACGCGAATAAACGAATAAGCATTTCGCGATTCGATGTTTGCCGGCGCGAAACCGATTCCGTAACCTGCCCGGCAGCCGCGCGGCGTGCGCGCGGATCACCGAGGACCCGCCGTCGATGACTTCTTCCCCCGCCCCGGCCCGCCGCCGCGCCCTGCTGCGCGTGGCCGCCCTGGCCGCCGCACCGCTGCTCGGCAGCGCCGCACTGCCCGTGCGCGCGGCCGACCCCGACCTGTCGAACGTCACCCTGGTGCTCGGCGATCAGGCCGGCGGCCTGCGTGCGCTGGCCGACGCCTCACGCGTGCTCGACGGCGTGCCGTACCGGTTTCGCTGGGCGAATTTCCAGGGCGCGGCACCGTTGTTCGAAGCGCAGCGCGCGGGCGCGATCGATCTCGCGCCGGCCGGCGACCTGCCCGTCCTGACGGCCGCGCTCGGCGATCCGGCGTTGCGGATCGTCGCGACGCGCGTCGGCTCACCGGCGTCGCTCGGCATCGTCGTGCAGCCCGATTCGCCGGTGCGGACCGTCGCCGACCTGAAGGGGCGCACCGTCGTCGTGTCGTCGGCGCGCGGCAGCATCTCGCAATACCAGCTGTACGGCGCGCTGCGCGAACATGGCCTCGCACCGGGCGACGTCGACGTGCGCTTCGTGCTGCCGGTCGATGCGTTCGCCGCGTTCGAGGCGAAGCAGATCGGCATCTGGGCGACCTTCGATCCGTATTACGGGCACGTGGTGCGGCGCGGTGCGCGCATCGTGCGCGACGGCAGCGGGATCAATTCGGGGCTCGCGTTCCTCACGTCGCCGGTCGACACGCTCGCCGATCGATCGAAGCGCGCGGCGCTGTCGGACGTGCTTGCGCGGCTGGCGCGCGCCGGCCAGTGGGCCTTGTCGCACCCTGTCGATTACGCGGCCGTCTATGCGTCGCTCACGCGTCTGCCGCGCGATGCGGCCGCCGACATCGTGCGCCGGGCGGCGCTCGCGCAGCGCGGCGTCACCGGCGCGGATATCGACGTGCTGCAGCGTGTCGCCGACCGCGCAGCCGCGGACGCGATCCTGCCAAAGCGCGTCGACGTCGCGTCGATCGCGGTACGCAACCTGTCGGCCGCATGACCGGCTTCACGCGCGCTCAACGCGGCTTTGACATGTCGAGATCCGGCACGTCGTCGCCGAACGTCGACGCGACCAGCGTGCGCATCGCGGCGACCAGCAGCGTCGGCCCCGACTGGTTGAACGTGCAGCGCTCGCCCGCCGCCGGCACGGCCCGATGCAGCACCGCGCGCCACGCGCCGTGCCCGCCGTCGCGCTCGAACGCGCCGAACGGCAAGCGCTCGACCAGCGGGCCGCCGTCCGCCCACGACGACGACGGCGCATACGGCACCGGCATGCCACCCGGTTTGCGAATGATCGTGCACCCCGCGGCGTCGACGCGCGGCGCGCCGAGGTCTTCCGCCATCGCCACCCAGAAATCGAGCGGCGCACCGGCCAGGTCCTGAACCTGCATCGCGCCCTCCAGCGGTCTCGAAAACGTCATCCTAGCGCCACCGCGTGCGATTCGCGGACAACCGCCGTCCGATGTCTTCCCCGGTGAACCAGTCCGGCGCGCAACTCAACCGATACGTGTTACGAATCGGCGATTCCTGCCTACAATGAACGCAACGCCCGTCGTCCGCTACGCAGTGGACGAGCAGGCCGGAACCGACTTCACGCCGAACCGGGCCGCGCGCGTTCGGCACAGACAACCGGAATCATACGGTGCAGCGCAGGCCGGATCTCTCGGGGGACCGCAGCATGTCCACGCACGCCAGGAAGCCGCTGATATCGCTCGTCGTGCCGTTTCACGACGAAGAGGAAACGATCGACGCATTCTTTGCAGAAACGCTGCCCGTTCTCGAGTCGATCGCCGGGGTCCGCTTCGAGATCGTCTGCATCAACGACGGCAGCCGCGATCGCACGCTCGACCGGCTGGTCACGGTCGCCGGCCGCGACCCGCGCGTGCACGTCGTGGATCTCACGCGCCGCTTCGGCAAGGAAGCGGCGCTCACCGCGGGCCTCGACGAGGCCGCCGGCGCCGCGGTGATCCTGATCGACGCCGACCTGCAGGACCCTCCCGCGCTGATTCCCGCGATGATCGAACACTGGCGCGGCGGCGCCGAAGTCGTCGCCGCGAAACGCACCGACCGGATGTGCGATCCGTACCTGCAGCGCGCGGCGGCGACGCTCTACTATCGCGTGCACAATGCGCTGTCCGAAGTCGAAATGCCGGAAAACGTCGGCGATTTCCGCCTGATGGATCGCGAGGTCGTCGATGCGCTGCGCGCGCTGCCGGAGCGGCGGCGGTTCATGAAGGGGCTGTTCGCGTGGGTCGGCTTTCGCACCGCGATCGTCGAATACACGCGCGCGCCGCGCAGTGGCGGCCGCTCGAAGTTCTCCGGATGGCGCCGCTGGAACTTCGCGCTCGAGGGCATCACGAGCTTCAGCACCGTTCCGCTGCGCGTATGGACCTACGTCGGCCTCACGTTCGCGATGCTGTCACTCGTGTATGGCACCTTCATCGTGGTGCGAACGCTGCTGTTCGGCAATCCGGTGCATGGCTACCCGTCGCTGATTTCCGTCGTGTTGTTCGTCGGCGGCATCCAGCTGATCGGCATCGGCGTGATCGGCGAATACCTCGGCCGGATCTATCACGAGTCCAAGCAGCGCCCCGTCTATCTCGTGAGGCGACGCTACCGTGCCGAGCGCGATGCCGCCGGGCAGCCGGCATCGAAGCTACTGCAGTTCCCGATGAAGCGTGCAAACTCGGCACGTCGCCGGACGGCGCTGCCGGCGGCAACCGGCGCCGCCGCTCGCAAAGCGTCGTTCAAGTAGAACCGGGCAGCGGCAATTGGACATTCCCCGGCAATCGCTGCGCTCGGCGGAGCGCCCGGTCGTCGCGTGGCTCACACCGCGACGCGTCGTCCTGTACAGCATGCTGATGCTGGCGCTGTCCGCGCTGTTCATCGCGATCTGGATATCCGTCGTGCGTCATGCACACGGCGGCGTCCTCTCACGCGTCGGCGCCGACTTCTCGGTGTTCTGGTCCGCGTCGTACGTCATGCTGCACGGCTCGCCCTCGCAGGCATACGATTTCTCGGTATTCTCGCGGCTGTCGGCCGAGTTGTTCCCCAACCTTCGTCGCGACGCCTTCGCCCCGTGGCTGTACCCGCCCACTTATCTGTTGCTCGTGACGCCGCTGGCGCTGCTGCGCTTCGCACTCGGTTATCCGCTGTTCGTCGCGTTCGGCGTCGCCGTGCTCGGCCTCGCCGCGTGGCGCGTATCCCGTCTCGGCATGATTCCCGGCGCATGGCGCGCCGGCATGGTTGCGCTGCCCGTCGCGCCGTGCGTGTTCGTCACCGCGGCACTCGGGCAAAACACGTTCGTGACAGCATCGTGCGCGGCGCTGGCCGTCCACTGGGCCGAGCGGCGGCCGATGTTGGCGGGGCTTTGCATCGGACTGCTGTCCGTCAAGCCGCAGATGGCGCTGCTGTTCCCGTTCGTGCTGGTGGCGACACGCGCATGGCGCACGATCGCGTGGGCTGCGCTCGCCACCGGCACGTTCGTCGCGCTGAGCGTCCTGGTCTGCGGCATCGAGTCGTGGCGCCAGTTCGTCGCCAGCGCGGGCCTCGCACGCTCTATCGTTCTCGAACACGGTGTCGTGTTCTGGCTCGCGTCGCCGACGCCGTTCGCGGCGTTCCGGCTCTCGGGCGTGCCGCTCGGCGCCGCGTATGCGGCACATGCATGCATCGCCGCGATTACGATCGCGGCCGCCTGCATCGCATGGACGCAGTCGCGCGACACCCGCGTGCGCGCGACCGTGCTGACGGTCGCGACGCTCGTGGCCAACCCGTACCTGTGGCACTACGAACTCACATGGCTCGCCATCGCGATCGCCTGCATGCTGTCGATCGGCTGGCGCGACGGCTGGCTGCGCGGCGAACAGACCGCGATCGCGCTGATGTGGGCGCTGCCGATCGCCGAATACCTGAACCCGTGGCTGCAACTGCCGCAGATCGGCCCGGCCGTGACGCTCTTCGCGCTGCTCGTGCTGCTGCGCCGCACGCGCCACGACGCTCACAGCGCGAGCCGCGGCGGCACGTATACACCGTAGTACGGCCCGACGCCCGTCGCGACGCCGGTCATTTTCACGCCGGCGACGAAGTGCCCCTGGATGTACTTGTATGAGCCGCCGAGCGACACATCGATGTGGAACGCCGCGAACGCGACGATCGGCACGTTGGTGCTGCTTGCCGTCTGCGTAACGACCGGCAGCACGACCGTCGTGCCGACCGGCACCGACGTGTAGAGCGTCGCCTTCACACCAGTCGCGAGATAAATGCTGTCGCCAATATTGAGTGTCGTCGGATTGCCGGTCACCATCAGGCCGCCCATCGTCGTCGTGTCGCTCGCGGTCGACTGGAACGACGTCCACTGGCCGCCCATGCACAGCGAGCCATAAGTCTGGCCGTTCGTGATCGCAAACTCGTACGGCAAACCCGTCAGCGGATTGATCAGCGGCTGATTGGTCAGCGTGTTCCAGTACTGCTTGTACACGCACTGGTCGATCGCGACCGGAAAGAGCCCACCCGCCGCGACCCCGCCCGGCGCGGCGAGCACCGCGATCGCGGTCGCGCTGCCGGACGCGCCGGCAATGCCGAGCAGCCCGCCGAGCAGCAGCGGAATCGAGCCGCCGTTCACACCCGGCGCGCGCGATACCGTGACCTGCACCGCCGGCACGTCGTACGAGCCGGGCGTGATCGTGGTCGGCTGCATCGTTGCGGGACTGCGCGTCACGTTCCAGTACCCGGTCGTCACCGCGCCGGTCGCCAGCGGTGCGCCGGCCGCCGCGTTCTGCGCGATCACACCGTTCGCAGCCGGCGCGGCCCGCGACCAGTTCAGCGCGCCGCCGCTCGGCGACATCATCGCGTCGGCCGCCGCAAGTGCGGCCGCGTCGGCGGCGTTCTGCAGCTGGTTGCGTACCGTGGCCACCCACGCGATGTCGATCGCCAGCGCGCCGAACGAGAGCAGCGGAATCAGGAACATCAGGAAGAACAGCGCGACGGAACCGCGCTCACGCACTGCGCCGATCCCCGGCGTGTCGGCTGCGTCATTCATAGAGCATCACCGAGCTGGCCGAGATCGTCACCGGGCCGGTCAGCGCACTGAATGCCGAACCCAGCACCAGCCCCGAATATGTGTAGGTTACCGTCACCGTCAGCGCGGTGCCCGACGTCGTGCCGTTCGCCTGCGTCACGGTCACCGTCGGCGTCGTCGCGGTGCCGCCGGTGATCAAGCTGTTCTGCGTGTAGCTCGATGCGACGCTTGCGATCTGTGCCGTGGTCAGCATCGGCACACGCAGCACGACGCCGGCACGCGCGGCTTCGCGGCTCGCGTTCGTGATGACGGCCTTGTCGCATAGCAGCAGGCTCGTGTCGATGATGCCGATCAGCACCATCAACAGGAACGGAAGCATCAGCACGAATTCGAGCGATACGACGCCGCGCGCGCGGCGCGCGCCCATCGCCCCGCGTGTCATTTTCCGGCCTCCACGGCGTGCGCCACCGCGCGCGGCTCGAGCGCGGCGCCCGTCGACGGGCGTGCGGCGGCGGACGCAGGGCGCGACGCGAGTCGCGCGCGCACTGTCTGGTACACGCGCAGATTGTCAGCCACCGCCGACGCGGGCAGATCCGCGGACAGCAGCTTCTTCGCCGAATCGGTGTTGCCGAGCACGCCATACGCGAACGCGAGATTCTGGCGCGCCTGCCACGGCGCATCGGGCAGCCCGGCCACATCGAGCAACACGTTCACACCCTCGCGCGGCCGGTTGCTCAGCACGAGCGAGAGCCCGAGGTCGACGCGCAGCCCCTGCGCGTCCGGATGCGCGCGCAGCGCATCCCGGTACACGGCCTGCGCGTCCGCGTGGCGGCCCTGAAGATCGAGCACCGTGCCGAGCCCTTCCGCCGCGAGCGGAAGGTTCGGCTGCGCGGCCAGCAGGTCACGGTAGCGCCGTGCGGCCTCGTCGAGCCGACGCTGCCGCAACGCGACCCGCGCAAGCCCGATCTGCGGCCCGAGTTCGGCGGGTGCCTGCTGCCGTGCCTGCTCGTAGAGAATCCGCGCGCGCTCCAGATCGCCGGCACGGTAGTTGACGTCGCCGAGCCCCAGGCGCGCCGGGAGCGAATCGGGATGCCGGGCAAGCACCTTCTCGTACAGCGTCGACGCGAGATCGACGTTGCCGCCGGCAAGCGCGCTATCGGCAATGCGCAATTCGGCCTGCGGGTCGTCGCTCTTGTGCGACAGCGCCGGCCGCGTCTGGATGCCTGGCGCGCAGCCGCCGGCCAGCACCGGCAACACGGCCGCGAACGCGAACGCACGGAAGACGGATCGTGTCATTTGAACACCTCGAGCAGGCGGATCGCCGCCGGGCCCGCCGCGATCAGGCCGACCGTCGGAAGGATGAACAGCATCATCGGCAGCGTGATCTTCGGCGCGAGCTTCGCGGCCTGTTCCTCGAGCGCGACGATTTGCTCGGTCCGCTCGCTGCGCGACAGCGTCCGCAGCGCCTGCGTGATCGGCGTGCCGAATCGCTGCGATTGCGTGAGCGTCGTGGCAAGCGATCGCGCCGACGCGAAGTCGACGCGTATCGCAAAGTGCGTGAGCGCTTCGGCTACGTTGCCGCTCAGCGTCAGCTCGTCCGCGCACACCTTCAGCTCGTCGGCGAGCGGCGGGCAAATGCGCTCGAGTTCGCGCGCGACACGTCGCACGCCCGATACGAGGCTGTTGCCGGCCATCGTGCAGATCACGAGCAGGTCGAGCGCATCCGGAAAGCACGCGGAGATGATGCGCCGGCGCCGTCGGATCATCGCGCCGAGCACGTATTCGGGCACAATCACGCCGATCACGAACGCGGCGACCATCGCCAGCGCCCGGATCACGAGGTATTCGCCGAAGCGTGGAATGTACGGGCTGAACACGATCGCGATGCCGGCGAACAGCACGCCGCAACTCAGCTTGATGCCGATCATCGACGACACCGCACGCCGCTCGCGAAAACCCGCGCGCGTCAATTGCAACCCGAGCTTCACGCGCTGCATCGGGTCGAGCACGGGCAGCCGCTCACCGAGCTGCGCGAGCCGCCGCGTCAGGTCCTGACGCACCTCGCCCGGCTGCAGCCGCCCCGACGCCAGCGACAGCGAACGTTGCCCGGCCGCCTGCTGCACACGCTCCGCGATCCGCCGGCGTGTGCCGCCGCCGGGCGGCACGAGCGCCGCCGCGACGCACGCGAGCAACAACAAAAGTTCAAGGCCGCGGGCGGCCAGCATCGACATCGTCATCGCGCGGTATCCAGTTTCGAGATCTTGCGAATCGTCAGCAGTCCGATCGTCAGCAGCACCGCGGCGATCGTCAGCATCACGCGTCCGGCATGCGTGTCGAACAGGAGCATCACATACGCGCGATTCACGAGAAACAGCGCACCGATCATCACGAACGGCACCGCCGAAATGATCTTCGTCGTGATCCGCCCCTCGGCGGTCAACGCACGCGTCTTCAGGCGGATGTCGCGGCGCGTGCGGATGATGCTCGACAACTCGTCGAGCGTTTCGCCGAGACTGCCGCCCGTCTCGCGCTGCAGCAGCAGGTAGACAGTGAAGAACGAGAAGTCCGCGATCATCAGCCGGTCCGCCGCGAGCGTCAGCACGTCCTTCAGATCCGCGCCGACGCGCAGGCTGTCGCCCATCGTGCGGAAGGTCGAGCGCACCGGCTCCGCCGCGCTGTCGCCGACCGTGCTGATCGCCTGCGTGACCGGAATGCCCGCGCGCACCGCCCGCACGATCAGATCGATCGCGTCCGGGAACGCTTCGAGAAAGCGCAGCCGGAACCGCTCGACCAGCGCGCGGTAGCTGGCGCGCATCGTCACCAGCGGCAGCCCGACGTAGATCAGCGGATGAATTACGCGCGGCAGCGCGACGAGCTCCACCACCACGATCGCGGCGATCGCTCCGGCGAGCGTGCCGGCGACGACGATCCGCATCCCGCGTTCGCCGCCGACCGCACGCACGCGCGTCACATAACGCTGCAGCCACGCGCTCGCGCGGCTTTGCCGGCGCGGCAGGTTGAACAGCGCGACGCCGGGCGCCGCGGCCGCACCGGCCTCCCGGCCGGCCAGCGATGGCGCAAGGTGCCGCATCCGCGCGCGTATGCGCTGCTCCGGCGTATGGCGCGCACGCTCCAGCAACGCGGACAGCGCGAGGCCCGCCGCGAGGATCACGACGAACGCGCCGATCGCGAACAGATCCGCGCCCCTCATTGCCGGAATACCTCGGAAAGCGCGTCCTCGACACCGTAGTACGCGGCGCGCGGCGCGAACGCCGGCCGCAGCGACGACGCTTCGAACACGCCCTTCACCACGTCCCGCGTGGTGTCGTCTCCCTGGCGGAACGCGAACAGATCCTGCGTGATCACCACCTCGCCCTCCATCCCGACGATCTCGGTGATCCGGGTCACGCGGCGCACGCCGTCGCGCATCCGCTCGACCTGCACGAACAGGTGCACGGCGCTCGCGATCTGGCGCCGGATCGACAGCAGTTGCAGGTTCGCGTTCGCCATCATGACCATGCTTTCGAGCCGGCTGATCGCGTCGCGCGGCGAGTTCGCATGGATCGTCGTCATCGAGCCGTCATGTCCCGTATTCATCGCCTGCAGCACGTCGAACGCCTCCGCGCCGCGGATTTCGCCGAGGATGATGCGGTCGGGCCGCATCCGCAGTGCGTTGCGCACGAGGTCGCGCTGCGAGATCCCGCCGAGCCCTTCCGTATTCTCCGGCCGCGTCTCGAGACTGACGACGTGCGGCTGCAGCAGTTGCAGCTCGGCCGCGTCCTCGATCGTCACGATCCGTTCGTGCTCCTCGATATGTTGCGAAAGCGCGTTGAGCAGCGTCGTCTTGCCCGAACCGGTACCGCCCGATATCACGATGTTCAGCCGGCACGCGCACGCGACCTTCAGCACCTGCAGCATCCCGTGCGAGATATTGCCCTGGTGCGCCATGCGCGCGAGCGTGATGTCGCGCTTCGCGAACTTGCGGATCGAGATCGACGCGCCGCGCATCGCGATCGGCGGCAGGACCACGTTCACGCGGCTGCCGTCGGCGAGACGCGCGTCGACCATCGGGCTGCTTTCGTCGACGCGACGCCCGACCGCCGCCGCGATCCGCTGCGCGACACTCGTCACGTGCGCGTTGTCGCGAAACTTCAGCGGCGTGAGTTCGAGCCGGCCTGCGCGCTCGACGTACACCTGGTCGGGGCCGTTCACGAGAATGTCGGAGACAGTGTCGTCGGCGAGCAGCGGTTCGATCGGCCCGACACCGAACATGTCGTTCAGGATCGCGTCGACGATCAGCACCTGCTCGCCCGTCGTGATCTTCAGACGTTCGCGCTCGACGGTGTGCGCGGCCACCTGTTCGATGCCCGCACGCACTTCGTCGCGCGTCTTCATCAGCGCCGCCGACATGTTCATCGACGAGAACACCGCGTTGCGAATCGCATCGAACTTGCCGGAGCGAATGAGCGCCTCCTGGGTATCGGCCGCAGCGAGCGCGCGCGCGGATGCGGACGCCGGGCTCGCGGTCGGACCCGTGCCTGGGCTCGCGCTTGGGTCCGATCCGGGCGCGCCGTCGCGCGGCGCGGCGGGCGCTTCTGCCGGCGCACGGTCCGGCGTCGACTGCTTGCGGGTACCGAACGTCACGATCCCTTTCTCCATTTGACGAAGCGCGCGTACCACGGCTCGGCGACGGCCATCGATTCGCCGGTGATGCCGTTCGCAAGCAACCGGATCTCGTCCAGGAAGCCATGATGTTTCGCGCGCTCGATCGGTTCGCCGAGGTTCTCGGCGACTGCGAGCGGCTGCGGCTCGTGCGGCAGCTCGCGCAGCCTCACGCCGCCGAATGCGTCCTCGAAGTCGGTCTGCGCGACGCGCCCGTTGACCGGTTCGAGCGGGTTGTTCAGCATCATCGACAGCAGCCGATCGCCGGGCAGCTCCTTCACGAAGCGCGCAAGCCGCGCGGCTTCGTACGCGGCGTGCACCGAGCGGTCGGCGACGATATAGACGAGATCGGATACCCCCAGCGCGTCCTCGAACAGCTTGCCGGCGCGGATACCCGCGTCGAACAGCACGTAGTGAAAGCGGTCCTTCAGCATGTCGACGAGCAACGCGAGCGCATTGTCGCGCAGCGGCGCGTCCTCGCCGTACGCCAGTTCGGCCGACAGCACGTGCAGGCGGTCGCCCTTCGTGACGAACATGCGGTCGAACAACGCGTCGTCGGGACGCTGGTCCATGTTCAGCAATTCGATCAGCCCGTTGTTGCTCGACAGCCCGAGCATCGAGTTCGCGCCGCCGCCATGCAGGTTGAGGTCGACGTACGCGACGCGGCGGCGCTTCTCGCCCGCCAGGCAGCGCGCCAGACTCACCGCGATCGTGGTCGCGCCCACACCGCCGCGCGCGCCGACGAAGGAGACGATCTTGCCGGTGCGCGCCTGCACGACCGATTCCGTCGCGGTCAGCGCGCGCCGCATCAACTCGACGGTCAGCGGCTTCACGATGTAGTCCTGCACGCCGATGCCGAGCAGGTTGCGGAACAGCCCGACATCGTTCTGCGTGCCGATCGCGATGACCCTCACCGACGGATCGCACACGTCGGCGAGCCGCATCAGGTCCGATACCGGCAGCACCGAATCCGACACGTCGACGATCAGCTGGCGCGGTGAGCGCTCGTGCTGCTGCAACAGCCGGATCGCGTCGTCGCAGTTGCCCGGCTGCACATGGGCGCGCGTGATCGACAGATCCTGTGCGACGCGCCGGATCACGTCTTCGCTGCCGGCATCGGACACGACCGCGACGAGATCCGCCGCTCCGGCTGCGGCGGCGCGTTTGGCGTTCTGGCGGTCGAGGACGTTCATGGGCGGCATCGCGCTTCGCATCGGGAGTGGGTCAATGGCCGGGCGAGCCGGTCGTCGTCAACGTCTTGTCGGGTACGGGCTGCTTCACGCGATCCTCGACGTAGCGGCGCACGGCATCGGCCGCGACTTGCGCGTCCGCGCCGCCGTACGGCACGGGCGCGACGAGGTCCTCCGGGCGCGCGAGCATCGTCGCGAGATTCGTGTAGGTCGCGCAGCCGAACGGCACGCCGGGCCGCCCGAACCCCGCATCGACGAGATGCGACGGCTGCATCAGCTTCGCGCAGTCGGGCGGCACCGCGTGCACGCCGTCGAAGCCGATCGCGCGCGCATCGGGCAGGTTGATCGGCGGCGGCGCCGACAGGCAGCCCGCCAGCGCCGGCGGCAACAGGACGAAGACGATGGTTCGAATTCGCATGCGCGCTCCTCCGGTCAGTACACGAAGCCCGCGGCGCCGACGAGGCGCGGCGTGTCGCCCGACAGCAGGTCGATCCCGAGATTGCGCTGGATCGCGAACTCGAGATCGCTGCTCGGCCGCGCGACGGTGTCGAGCGCCTGCTCGAGCTGGCCGGGGCCCGTCGGCTGCACGATGTACGGCGTCACGATCACGACGACCTCGGTCTTGTTGTCCTGGAAGTTTTTCGAGGAAAACAGCCGGCCGATGATCGGCAGCCGGCCGAGCCCCGGGATCTGCGACACGGTATCCGCCGTCTGGCTCTGCAGCAGCCCGCCGATCGCGAAGCTCTGCCCGCTCGACAGCTCGACCGTCGTGTCGACGCGTCGCACGGAGAGTCCCGGCACCGTGACGCCGCCCGTCGTCACGCTGTTGCTCGTATCGATTTCGCTCACCTCCGGCCGCACCTTCAGGCTGATCCGGTTGTCGGCGAGCACGGTCGGCGTGAAATCGAGCGACACGCCGAACGGCTTGAACTCGACCGTGATCGCGCCGGTCGTGGTGCCGGCCTGCGCGACCGGAATCGGAATTTCGCCGCCGGCGAGGAAGCTCGCGGTCTGCCCGGACATCGCGGTGAGATTCGGCTCCGCCAGCATCGTGATCAGCCCTTCCTGGTCGAGCGCATCGAGCACGACGTCGATCGACCAGCGCCCCGCGTGGAAACCGCCGAGTATCGAATACGCGCCGGTCGGCGACAGGTTGAACAGCTTGGTCGTCGGATCGATCAGCGTGCGCCCGTTGAACAGTCCGCCGACGAAGTTGCCGGCCGCGCCGAGCGAGCTCCAGTTGATGCCGAGCTGCTGCGTGACGTTGCGGCTCACCTCGGTCACGCGCACGCGCAGGTTCACCTGGATCGGGCGCGACAGCGTGAGCCGGTTGACGATCTTTTCCTTGTCGTTGAGATAAGGCGTGAGCGACTGCATCACGGCGTCCGCGTCGGCTGCGCTCGGCACCTTGCCCGACACCATCAGCGAGCCCGGCGCGCCGGACACCGACAGCTTCAATTGCGGAAAGCGGCTGTCGAGCACCGCCTGCAGCGACGCGGTGTCGACCTGCACGATCACCGTGCGGCGCAGGATCGGTCGATGGTTCGCACCGAGCGCGATCAGCGTGGTGGTGCCGGCCTTCTTCCCGAACACGAACACGGTGCGCGGCGACGGCACCTGGATGTCCGCGATGCTCGGGTCCGCGACGAACATCGCGGTCGCGGGTTCGGACAGCGACAGCATCTCGCCCTTGCCCGTCGCAATCGACAACGCCGCGCCGACGTCCGCCGCCTGCGCGCGCTGCGCGAGCGCGACGCCCGGCGCGACGATGCAGGCCAGGCACCAGAAAGCGATCCAACGAACCATGCGCACCATGCGTCTTCCCGTCAAATGCCGGCCGCCGGGCGGCCAGCCCGAATCGTCATCCCGTCACTGCGGCACGGACGCCCGCGGCGCGTGCGCCGTTGCGTCCGCGGCGGCATTGCCGCCCGCAGGCGCAGCCGGCGCAACCGGCATGCCTGGCGTGGCTGGCATGCTCGGCCAACCGGACGGCAGCGGCGGCAAGCCCGGCGTGCCGATGCCGCTGCCGCGCGACCCGTCGTCGACCGACGAGCCGCGATAGATCACGACCGTATTGCCCTGCGATGGCGGCCGCGCGCCGCCGTCCGTTCTCCCGGACGGTGCCCGCGCCGCGTCGCGGGCCGCGCGCGACACGTCGCCGGCCCACACCGGCGGCGTATCGGGCTCCTGTTCGTCGCCGCCCGCCGCCTGGCGGCGATCGCTCGTCGCAAAGCTGCGCAACGCCAGCGACAGCGAGCCGAGGCGCGTCGCGACCAGCACGACCTGGGCGGTGCGCGGTGCGACCTCGAGCGTGACCGTGCGCGCGCGGACCGGCACGTCCGGCGCGCTCGCGGGCGTCTTCGCACGCTGGAATTCCGAGCCGACCGCGAGCACGCGCGCGCGCCGCACGACCGTCTCCGCTTCGAACGTGCCGGGCGTCGTCGCGGAACCGCCGATCTCCTGCGTGAGCACCACGTCGACGAAGTCGCCCGGCTGGATCAGCCCCGCATTGCCCGACACGTCGTCGACCGGCACCGAGATCGCGCGCATGCCGGGCTGCAGCGCGGCCGCGAGAAAATCCGGCGCGCCGGCCGCAATCACGTTGTCCGCGCGGATCGGCGCACCGGCGTCGACACGGTTGCGCAGCAGCGCGCCTTTCAGGTCCGCGCCCGGTTGCGACTCGACGAACGCACCGGCCGGCACCTGCGTGCGCGGCATGCGCTTCCACGCGAGATCGTTGTCGCGCAACAGCAGCCCTTCGGGCAGGTCCGCCGCAGCGACGCGCACGCTCACCTCGGCCGCTTCGCCGGGCGCCGACGGCGTGGACGCGGCGACATACAGCTGGCGCAGGATGAACGCGCCGATCGCGGCGGCGATGATCAGCACGGCCATTCTCAGGGGTTTGGGCATGGCGGCGCGCGTCCCCCGGCCTAGGTAAGCGAAACGGCGTGAGGAAACGGCACCCAGACGGCCAGCGCGCCGCCGAGCGCGAGCGCGATGCCATACGGCACGCCGCGCGGCGCGATCGCACGTGCCGGCGCGGTATGACGCCGCCATGCGACGGCCGCGAGCGCGGCGACGCCGTACAGGGCGCCGCTCGCGGCGACGATCGTCAACACCGGGAACGCGAGCGTCGGGCCGGTCCACAGGAACACCGCCGCCGCCAGCTTCACGTCGCCGCCACCGATCCAGCCCGCATGATGCAAGCCGGCAAACAGCAACAGCATCGCCGCGGCAGTCGCCACGTGACCGGCGAGTTGCGCGAGCCCGTCGCGCGCGAGTGCCGCCGCGATCAGATACAGCATCGCGAACGCCAGCACGGCGCCATTGGACAAGCGCCGCTCGCGCAGGTCCTGCGTCGCGAGCAACGCCAGCACGAGCGTCGCCGCCGACTGTACGAGAAAGAGCATCGGAGAGCCGTCCGTCGGCGCGCCCCGGCTGGATACGTCGTACCGCTGCGGATCCGTGTGTCCGCCGACGGCGCGCGGGTTCAGGAGATCAGATCAACGCCGTGACCTTGTTGATCAGCGCGGTGAACACGGCCGGCAAGCCGCCGGACGTGCTGCTGAGAATCACCCCGACCGCCGCCAGTGCGACAACGACGATGCCGGCCAGAACCGCGTATTCGAGCGAGCTGACACCACGTTCATCGCGCAGCAAGGTCTTGACGTATTGCAGCATGACAACCTCCGTGTGGCGGGGTCGGTGATCGACCGTTGAATGTAATGACGCGGTGTTACACGGGGTGGTGCGCACGGCGTTCCCCCATTCGTGACTCATGCGGCGGCCCCGGCATCGGCCGTGCGCATTCCCCGCAATCCATTCGATCGCTGCACGTGCGGTGTACGGCAACGGCATTGGCCGCTACATTCGCGCGTCTTTCGCGAGGCCGCATTGACACGATGCGGATCACGCCAATTCGTCTAGGGTATAGACAATTTTTTGGATGAATTCAAATAATTTGGCGTCGGAATGCATTTATGGGCGGAGCACGTCAGCGATGAAATACGCGCACGTCATTTACCGCTTTTTCCTTGTGGAGCGGCAGACTAGTCACGGCTCGAAGTAAGAATGTTAATACCCGGACGCGTCATTTTTACCGCCGTGCAATTCGATGATTTTTATTCAGTTTTTCGAAATGAAGCGCGCGCCGCATTTGCGAATTCAGAACAAACTCTCGCGTGCGTTGCCCGGCATTCTTTTCGTGCACGCCAGCACGATCAGGAAAATATTGCACGCCGCGATCGCACGGAACCGACCTCCGCGGCGACAGCCGGCGCACGCGCGCCGGCTTCCCTTCCTCAATCCAGCCAGACACCGTCGAACCGGTGCCCGCCGAGCGGCGAGAACGTCACCCCGTGCACGCGCTTCGAGATCGGCAGCGACACGATCGATGTCGCGATCGGCGTGAACGGCACCTGATTCTTGAACACGACCTGGGCCTGCTCGTAAAGCGACGTGCGTTTCGCGACGTCCGCGTTCGTGCGTGCCGCACCGACGAGCCGCTCGAAATCCGCATTGCACCACTTCGCGAGGTTGCTGCTGTGCACCGCGTCGCAGCCGAGCAGCGTGCCGAGCCAGTTGTCGGGGTCGCCGTTGTCGCCCGACCAGCCGTACAGGATCGCGTCGTGCTGCCCGTCGCGTTTCGCGCGGCGGTTGTACTCGCCCCACTCGTAGCTGACGATCTTCGCGCGCACGCCGATCCTCGCCCAATCCTGCTGGATCAGTTGCGCCATCAGCTGCGCGTTCGGGTTGTACGGGCGCTGCACCGGCATCGCCCACAGCGTCAGGTCGAAACCGTTCGGGAATCCTGCTTGCGCGAGCAGCGCCTTCGCTGCGGCCGGATCGCGCGGCGCGTCCTTCAGGCGCGGGTTGTACGACCATTGCGCGGGCGGCATCGGGTTCGTCGCATCGTCGCGTCGCCGTTGAATACGGTCTTGATGATCGCCGTCTTGTCGATCGCGATGTCGAGCGCGCGCCGCACGTCGACACGATCGAGCGGCGGATGCTGCGTGTTGTACGCGACGAAGCCGACGTTGAAGCCCGTCCCCGAAAACAGCGTCAGCTTCGGATCACGCCGCACCGTCTCGAGATCGGCCGGCCGCGGGAACACCGACACCTGGCACTCGCCCGCGGTGAGCTTCTGCAACCGCACGGCCGGATCGGGCGTGATCGCGAACACGAGATGCGCGAGCTTCACGTCGTCCGGCTTCCAGTAGTCGGGGTTCGCGTCGTAACGGATCGTCGCGTCCTTCTGGTACGCGCGCAGCTGGAACGGCCCCGTCCCGACGATGCGCGGCGAACGAGACGAATGGCATCTTCATGGTGGCGATCAAAGGACTGTCATGCAAATGACGACCGCCTATCTTCGCGCGCCGCCCGCCGATCGCTTACCAATTAATTCCGCGTTGCTTGTCGCAGCGGATGCATCCCGCTGCCGCTGCATGAAGATGTCCGCGCGAGCGTCGAGGACATGCCGGCGAATTCCGGCTGCCATGCGCCGCCGTTGTGCGTCATGCAGCGACGCCATTCGCGCAATGCCTTCCGGCCCCCTGCAGGCTCTCCGGAATTGGCGCATCGTATCGGTTGGTCAACGCCAGCACCGGCGCGCGGGGATTCGCCCGCGCGCACGTTGCGGCACGGCGTGCCCGTCGGCGCGCTTCCCCTTCCTGGAGGACCCACGATGTCGATCAGCCACGATACGCCCTCTCGTCCGGTGAAGTCTCCGGGCCCCGATCACCCGATCACGATCGAACCGCATCCATCGCGCGTCGTGGTCAAGGTGGCCGGCAAGATCGTCGCCGATACGCGCCACGCGCTGGCGCTGCGCGAGGCCAGCTATCCGGTCGTACTGTACGTTCCGCGCGAGGACGCCGACATGGCGCTGCTGCAACGCACCGACCATGCGACGTACTGCCCGTACAAGGGCGATTGCGCGTATTACTCGATTCCCGTCGGCGGCGAACGCGCGACCAACGCGGTGTGGACGTACGAGCATCCGAACCCGGCCGTCGAATCGATTCGCGCGCACCTCGCGTTTTACCCTGATCGCGTCGACTCGATCGAGGAAAGCCCGCTCGGCACCGATTGAGTGCGGCGACGCCCTGCCGGCTCGTCGTTCACGTATCGTCCGGCCGCTGATTTGCATATGCGGATTCATTGGTTGGCCGCCGATTCGCGCGGCCGTATCGTCGTGCATCCGGCGCGGGCCGGCCGGCCGCGCGCAGCGCACGCATCCGGCTGCGTCCTGTGCCGGTCGCGCCGCAAGCGCGCTTCCGTGAACCCGTCAGCAGGACGCCTCGATGAACGACACACCGTACGCAGATCTTGAAACGACCCCGGCAAATCCGCGACGCCGCCAGTGGCTGCACGGCGCGGCCGCCGGACTGGCCGGGCTCGCGCTCGGCCCGCTCGCGGGCACGCCTGCACTGGCGCAGGGCAGCGACAAGCGGCTGCGCATCGGTTTTCAGAAATATGGCAACTTCGTCGTGCTCAAGGCGCGCGGCACGCTCGAGAAGCGGCTCGCGAGCCAGGGCGTGACGGTCCAATGGCTCGAGTTCCCGGCCGGCCCGCAGTTGCTCGAGGGGCTGAACGCCGGCGCGATCGACGTCGGCACGGTCGGCGAGACGCCGCCGATCTTCGCGCAGGCCGCGGGCGTCGATTTCGTCTATCTCGGCAACGAACCGCCCGCGCCGCACGGCGAGGCGATCGTCGTGCTGCCCGATTCGCCGATCCGAACCGTCGCGCAGCTGCGCGGCAAGAAGGTCGCGTTCAACAAGGGTTCGAACGTCCACTATCTGCTCGTGAAGGCGCTGGAGCACGCGGGCCTCACGTATGCCGACATCCAGCCGATCTATCTGACGCCCGCCGACGCACGCGCCGCGTTCGTGCAGCGCAGCGTCGACGCGTGGGTGATCTGGGATCCGTACCTGGCGGCCGCCGAACGGCAGCTCGGCGCACGCGTGGTCGCGAACGGCGACGGGCTCGTGCGCAACACACAGTACTACCTCGCCGCGCGCAAGTATGCCGTCGCGCAGCCGCAGGTGCTGCGCACGCTGCTCGACGAAGTCGACGCGGTCGATCGCTGGGGACGCGACCACGTTCAGGAAGTCGCCGCGCAACTGTCGCCGCTCGTCGGCCTCGACGCGCCGACGCTCGAAGTCGCGCTCAAGCGCACCGGCTATGGCGTGCAGCCCGTCACCGATGCGACGCTCGCGTATCAGCAGAACATCGCCGACGCGTTCAGCGCACTGAAGCTCATTCCCGGCAAGGTGACCGTGGCCAACGCGCGCTGACGCTGCGTCGCGTCAGGGCGAACACGTCGCGCCGGTCCGCCGCCACTCGTCGTAATCGGTAACGAGGCCCGCATCGTCGACCGCGATATCGGCCGCATACGTGCCGCTCTCGTAGCGGTAAACGTGCTCCGCCGTGCGCGTATAGCGCTGCTCGCCGCGCACGATCTCGAACGCGGGAAATCGCAGCCAGGCCGTGTGGATGACGGCCGACGCGCCGACCGCCAGCCCGAGACGCCGGATCGGCAGCGTATTGGTCGACGGACTGAAGCCGAGATCGATGTCGGTCGCGCCCGCAAGGGCCGGCGCGTCGACGCCGTCGATCGTCCAGCGCCCCGCGTCGCGCTCGATTGCGAATCGCCGGGCCGGCGCTGCGCCGAGCCAGACCGTCACGTGCACCGATCGCGTCAGCCAGTCGGCGCCGCACGCGATCGTATAGTCGACGCGAAACGGCGTGCCGTCGATCGCGCCCGCCACCGCGCCCGACAGGTCGATGCCCGCGCGCGTCTCGACGAGCCGGCACCATTCCGCCGCGTGCCAGGTCTGCGTGACCTGCCACGCGACGCATCGCGTGCGCGCTGCTTCGTCCCGTTGCGTCATGTCGTCGTCTCCCGTCGATTGCATGAACCGGATTTTCGCTCACGGTATCGGTGATCTCATGCGCCTTTGGCGCGTGCCGCCGAACCAATACCGAGTATCGGTTCCTCGCGCATCCGCTCGGCACAGTCGACCGCGTGCTCGTGGCCGCCCCCGCCTGTCTCGACCGCTTCGGCCCGATCGCAACGAAGGCCGACCTGGTGGAGCACCCGTTTCATCCGCGTCAAGGGCATCTTCGCGAACGAGCAGTTGCCGCTGCAGAGCGAAGACAACAAGCTCGAATACGCGCGGACCCAGACGGTGAGGACGACGAGCCATTGGCGTCCGATGTTCGACACGATCCTGGCCTGCGGTGGCATCGGCGTCGTGCAGGCACAGGCCTGCGTCAATGCGCTCGCGCGCGGCAAGTCACGCGCGCCGCATCACCACGCCTGCCGATAGATCGCCAGCGCATCGGCTTCCGTGACTTCGCGCGGATTGTTCACGAGCAGGCGCGTCTGCAGCATCGCGTCCGACGCCATCCTCGGCAGGTCGCCCTCGCCGATGCCGACCTCGCGCAGCGTGCGCGGAATGCCCGTCGCAACGATCAGGCGATCGATCTCGTCGATCAGCGCCTGCGTCCTCGCTTCGTCGCTACCGCTCGCCGACGGCGCGACGATCGCCGCGAGCTCCGCATACAGCGGCGCGGCAGCCGGTGCGTTGAAACGCAGCACATGCGGCAGCACGAGCGCGTTCGACAGCCCGTGCGGCACGTGGAAAATGCCGCCGACGGGATAGGCCAGCGCATGCACGGCCGCGACCGGCGCGTTCGCGAATGCCTGGCCGGCGAACATCGCGCCGACCAGCATCGCTTCGCGCGCGTGCCGATCGCGGCCGTCGTCACAGGCCTTCAGCAGGTTGCGCGACAGCAGCGTCAATCCCTGCACGGCCAGCATGTCGGACACCGGATTCTTGAGCCTCGACGACGTATAGGCCTCGATCGCATGCACCATCGCGTCGATGCCCGTCGCGGCCGTTGCCGCGCGCGGCAGACCGAGTGTCAGCTCGGCGTCGAGGATCGCGACGTCCGCGAACAAGTGCGGCGACACGACGCCCATCTTGCGCGCCTCGCCGACCGTGACGATCGACACGGCCGTCACTTCGGAGCCGGTGCCGGCCGTCGTCGGCATCTGCACGAGCGGCAGACGCGACGTTGCAACCTTGTCGACGCCGTACATGTCGGCCAGCGCCTGCCGCCCCGGCGCGAGCACCGCGATCAGCTTCGCGACGTCCATCGACGAACCACCGCCGAGGCCGAGCACGATTTCCGCATCGGCCGCCACCGCCCGCGCGGTCGCCTCGAGCACGACGTGCTCGGGCGGATCGGCGATCACGTCGTCGATCACGGTCACCTGCCAGCCGTGCGCGGCGAGGCTCTCCAGCGCGGGCGCAAGCACGCCGCTGCGATGCAGGAACGCGTCCGTGACGACGCATAGCCGCGCGAGCGCCGGAAAGCGTTCGCGCAACAGCGGGCCGAGCCGGCGCGCGGCGCCGAATTCGACGATCTGCGTCGGAACGGTACGGAATTGAAACGGGTTCATCGGGCGTCTCCCGGTGGCGTCGCCGTGCCGGTGTCCGGCTGCACCATGTAGCGCGTCACGTCGCGGCGATCGAGCAGCGGAATGATCGCGCCGACACCGATCCGCTGGAAATGCGGCGTTTCCCGATGGACGTCGAGGCCGTCGGCTTCGCTGTAGCGCTCGAGGATCACGATGTGGTCGGGATCGACCGGCGACCGGAAGTACGCATAGTCGAGGTTTTTCGGCTCGGCGCGCGTGGCCGGCGCGAGTTCGGCCAGCAGTTCGATCACGCGGTCGCCGTTGCCGGGTTTCGCGAAGAAATGCGCGATGACCTGCAGGTAAGGTTCGTTCATGCTGCGCTCCGTATTCGCCAGCGCCCGTCATGACGGGTCGTCATTCCACAATGCGCGGTTGCTCGTCGAAGGTGGCGGTCGGCGGCCCGACACGATGCCGACGCCCAGACGTCGCATTGTATTGAATCGGCGCCGTGCGCGCAGCGCATCGTCACGCACGCGGCGGCAGCGCTCCGCGCGACCGGTTCGCGGTGGGTTCGCGGCAGGTTCGTCGCATGCCGGCGCGATGCCCTGGCCGGCCGGCTTTGCCCGCGTCACGCGCGCCGCTGCTCCGGCCGCTACCACGGCACGGTGCGCCCCTGGTAATCGAGGTATTCGAGCCCCGCGCGCCGTTGCTTCTCGATCAACACGTTCACGAGGCTCGGCACGCTTTCGTCGATCGTCAATCGCGCATCGGGCCCGCCGAGTTCCGTGCGGACCCAGCCCGGCGCCATCAGCACCATCGCGCGCGGCGTGCCGGCCTGGCGCGCCGCGAAACTGCGCATGAACTGGTTCAGCGCGGCCTTGCTGCCGCGGTAGACCTCGCGCATTCCGCTCACGTTGTTCGCGACACTTCCCTGCCCCGACGACATCGCGCCGGTCAGGCCGTCCGCGGTCACGAGATCCTGCAGCGCCTCGATCACGCGCATCGGCGCCAGCGCATTCGTGATCATCACGCGCACGAATTCGTCGGTCGTGACTTCGCCGATCGTTTCGTTCGGATCGTTGGTCGTGCCGGCGTTCACGAACAGCATGTCGAAGCGCCGGCCCGACAAGCGCGCGCGCAGCGCGGTCAGTTGTTCCGGCTCGCAGATGTCGAGCGTCTCGACCTCGAGCCGTCCGTCGAAGCGTTCGGCGAGCGCGTGCAGCTGCGTGCGCCCCGATGCCGCGCGCACGGTTCCGGTGACGTGCCAGCCCTTGTTCAGGAACTGTTCCGCCATCGCGAGCCCGAGGCCGCGCGAGGCCGCGACGAGCAGGATCGATGGTGTCCTGGGGTTCGATAAAGTCGATTGCATGGATTTCACCTTTGCCGGCGTTCGTCATCCAGCCACTATAGGCGTGCACCTTCACATGCACCAGACGCACCGAACTCAATCAATAGTTGCATTAAACGCCCTGTCACGGCGTGCGATGCCGTATGCTGTCCGGATGGACGACATCGACCTGAACCTCGTCACCGCGCTCGACGTGCTGCTGACCGAAGGGAGCGTGACCGGCGCCGCGCGCCGGCTCGGACTGAGCACCTCCGCGATGAGCCGCACGCTCACGCGGCTGCGCACCGCCACGGGCGACCCGCTGCTCGTGCGCGCCGGACGCCGGCTCGTGCCGACGCCGCACGCATCGGCGTTGCGCGATCGCGTGCATGCCATCGCGAGCGATGCCCGGGCCGTGCTTCGTCCGGCCACGGCCGATCTCGACATGGCCACGCTGTCGTCCACGTTCACCATTCGTGCGGCGGCGTCGTTCATGGACATGCTCGCCGGCCCGGTGGTCGCCGCGATCAGCGAAATCGCACCCGGTGTGCGCATGCGTTTCGTCGCCAGGCTCGACCGCGATCCGGGGCCGCTGCGCGACGGCACGGTCGACCTGGAAATCGGCAAGCGCGGCGACGACGCGCCCGAACTGCACACGCGCGAGCTCTTTCACGACGGACACGTCGCGGTGGCACGCGCCGGGCATCCGCTGTTCGCGGCGGCCCGGATCACGCCTGCGCGCTACGCGGCCTGCCGTCACGTGATCGCATCGCAGCTCGGCGACTTCGGCGGGCCGGCGAACGGTCCGGCAGGCACGCTCGCGCCCGCCCAAGTCGTTCAGGTCGTGGTGCCCGGCTATCCCGATGCGATGCGCGTCGCGGCCGGCACCGACCTGATTGCGCTCGTGCCGCGCTCGAGCCTCGGCAACGCATTCACGCCGGGGCTCGTGGACGCGCTGGGGCTGCGCACCTTCACGATACCGGTCCGGCTGCCCGAGATCCTGATCTCCGCGCTCTGGCATCCGCGGATGCAGCGCGACCCGGTGCATCGCCGTCTGCGCGATGTCGTCATCGACGTGTGCAAACGCGCGTATCCGGCGGCCCGCGCACCGCGCGCACGGGCGCGCGGCACGCAAACGGGCGCCGCCGACTGAAGCATCACGATCCGCACGCAACGCCCGCGCCTCACACCAGCCGGCCGCCCCCGTCGATGTGCAGGATCTCGGCATTCATGAAGCGGTTGCCCAGCAGGAACGCGATCGCTTCCCCGACTTCATCGGCGCGACCGACGCGGCCGCCCGGCAACGACGACGCGGCCCCGCCGAGGATCGCGTCGCGCGCTTGCGGGCCGAATGCGTCGTACAGCGGCGTGTCGACGAAACCGGGCGCGACGACGTTCACGCGAATCGGCCTGAGCTCCAGCGCAAGCGACTGTGCCAGCGCCTCGACGCCGCGCACGGCGGCCGCGATGACCGACGTGCCCTGCCCGGACGGACGGTCCGCCAGTTGCCCGCCAGCTGTCCGCCGGCGCGCCCGCCGGGCCGCACGCGCCGACAAACCGGGGCGGCGCCGCGCACTCGACGACACGGATCCGGCACCGCTTTCCCGAATCCCGACCATTGCATCGCGCCGGGGGCGCCAGCCGGCCCTTCGGCTAAAATGCCGCACTTTCCATCCTGTCCGGCCCGCTCGCCATGCAACCCGCCTCCCCCGCCCGATCTGCCTCCCACGGCACCGACGACGCCGATTCGTCGCGCGACCTCGTCTATGGCCCCAATGACCGGCCCGCGCCGATGGTCGCCTTCGTCGCCGCGCTCCAGCACCTGCTGGCGATCATCGTGCCGATCGTCACGCCCGGCCTGCTGATCTGCCAGGCGCTCGGCGTATCGAGCCGCGATACGACCCTTATCGTGTCGATGTCGCTGGTGATTTCCGGTATCGCGACCTTCGTGCAGTGCAAGCGCTTTGGTCCGCTCGGCGCCGGCCTCCTGATCGTGCAGGGCACCAGCTTCAACTTCGTCGGCCCGCTGATCGCCGGCGGCAGCGTGATGGTCAAGCAGGGCACGCCCGTCGAGACCGTGATGGCCGCGATCTTCGGCGTCGTGATCGCCGGTTCGTTCGTCGAGATGGGCGTGTCGCGCATCCTGCCGTTCGTGAAGCGCCTGATCACGCCGCTCGTCACCGGCATCGTGGTGTTGCTGATCGGCCTCACGCTCATCAAGGTCGGCCTGATCAGCATGGGCGGCGGCTACGGCGCGATGGCCAACGGCACGTTCGCGAGCGCCCAGAACCTGACGCTGTCGTGCCTCGTGCTCGGCACGATCATCCTGCTGAACCGCGTGCCGATCGTGTGGGTGCGCAGCACCGCGCTCGTGATCGCGCTCGTGATCGGCTATGCCGCGGCTGCGGTGCTGGGCCGCCTCGACTTTACCGGCGTGCATCAGGCCGCGCTGTTCCAGGTCCCGACGCCGCTGCACTTCGGCATCGGTTTCTCGTGGTCGCTGTTCGTGCCGATGCTGATCATCTACCTCGTCACGTCGCTCGAGGCGATCGGCGACGTCACCGCCACCAGCAAGATCTCGAAGGAGCCGGTCGAGGGACCGGTGTGGATGCAACGGATCAAGGGCGGCGTGCTCGTGAACGGCGCGAACTCGCTGCTGGCCGGCGTGTTCAACACGTTCCCGAGCTCCGTGTTCGCGCAGAACAACGGCGTGATCCAGATTACCGGCGTCGCGAGCCGCTACGTCGGCATCTGGATCGCGGGCATGCTCGTGGTGCTCGGCCTGTTCCCGGTCGTCGCGGGCGCGCTGCAGGCCGTGCCCGAGCCCGTGCTCGGCGGTGCGGCGATGGTGATGTTCGGCGCGGTGGCCGCATCGGGCATCAACATCCTGTCCGGCGTCCATCTCGATCGCCGTGCGCTGCTGGTCATCGCGGTGTCGCTCGCGCTCGGCCTCGGCGTGTCGCAAGTGCCGGATATCCTGAACAGCCTGCCGCATGCACTGAAGAACGTGCTGGAATCGGGCGTCGCGACGGGCGGCATCTGCGCGCTCGTGATGAACTGGTTCTTGCCGGAACAGAAGTAACGCTACGGATTCCATCGCAACGCGGCCCGACCGACGGGCCGCGGCGCGCTCGGCGGCTCCCGCTTGGACGGGCGGCCGACTCTCGCTAGAATCGGATCATGCCTCAAGCTCCCGTCTCCACGAATACGCCGGAAGCCAGTGCGGTTCCCGTCAAGGAACGCGCAACCGTCGTCTGCTACCGCGAAGAACAGGTCTTGCTCGTTGCGCGCGTATCGTCGCGCTGGGCGTTGCCCGGCGGCACGATCAAGCGCAGCGAAACGCCGCTCGAGGCTGCACATCGGGAACTGCTGGAAGAAACCGGCATCGTCGGCCAGAATCTCGTCTATTCGATGCAGTTCACGGGGCTCGCGAAGGTGCACCATGTGTTCTTCGCGGAAGTCGGCCCGGAGCATACGGCCCAGGCCAGCAACGAGATCGAGACGTGCAAGTGGTTTCGTATCGACAATGTCGATGCGCTGCGCGCGAGCATCCCGACGAAGCGCATCGTCGAGCTCGTCTACCGGCACGAAATCCTCAAGTAGGTAGACACCCCATCCCCACCGGCTCGCACGAGCCGATATCATGCGCCCACGGTCCGTCGTCGCGTTCCCTTCCGAGCGAGCTGCAGATGAACAGTGCGTACACCTACCGCGGATACACCATCGATGTCCGCTGCGAATTCCGGCTGGACGAACCGCGCGACCACGCGCCGCCACCCGCCACGCTTCGGTTCGGGTTCGTGGCGGTCGTACAGGTTCGCGCGGCCGGCTGCGCGCCGCGCCTGCTGGCGCCGGTCCGGCTCGGCGACGATGGCGGCCGCCTGTTCGACGACACCCTTAACGCGTTGCGCGCGGGCCGGGCGGCCGGCGAAATCATCGTCGACGACCTGCTGGTCGATTCCGGCTCCGCCGACGGGCGCGCGCATTCCTGAGCCGGCGGTCGGCCTGGAGCGTTCGGCGCGGAGACGGTGCCCCGACGCTCAGTTCAGGCGTTTTCGTCGTAGTTCGTGCGTGGAATAGACGACGAGGAAGATCCCCAGCATCGCGACGCCGGATGCCATGAAGTCGTTTACGGTTCCCATGCTGTTCAGCGATTTCGGGAAAATGCCGAGACTCAGTCCCGCGGCAGCCAGGATTACGCCTGCCGCCACACCCCACACCGGTCCGGTGGTCTTTTCGATTGTGTTTTTCATACAGCACCCGTCTACAGTCGTTACCTGAACGGTGGCGGCGCATGGCGCACGCGACTACCGTTCGTGCTTCGACTATAGCGGCGAAATAATCGGGGCGGATTCAGTGCTTTCACCGATCAAGTTTTCGCCGATCGCGAAACGGGCCGTGTTCCCGGACGTGATTCATTCGCCGCGAACTGCATTACCTGCCCTTGCATCGCGAATACCGATCGAGAAGCGTCAGTCCTTACGCTCCGACGCAGAATTTACGGTTCGTTTCAAAACTGCCCATACTGTGGGCACTTCCCGACGCTATGCTTCGTTGCACCCACAATAAATTCGGAGGGGGACAAAACAATGAACAAGACGTTCTGGAAGGCCGCACTATGTGCGGCAGCGGTGCCGTTGGCGCTCGCAGGATGCGGCGGCGGTGATGGCGGCAGCCCGCAAACCGGCACGCTGCATGTCGCGATGACCGATGCGCCTTCATGCGGCTTCGATCATGTCTACATAACCGTCTCGCAGGTCCGCGTCAATGCGAATGGGAATGCCTCCGACAACGACGCCGGCTGGTCGACGATCACGCTGGCGACACCACAGAAGATCGACCTGCTGTCGCTGACCAACGGCGTGCTCGCCGATATCGGTCAGACCGCGCTGCCGGCGGGCCAGTATCAACAGGTCCGCCTGGTTCTCGCGCAGAACCAGGGCAATACCCTCGCGAACTCGGTCGTTCCGACCGGCGGCACGGAACAGGCGCTCGCGACGCCGAGCGCAACGCAAAGCGGCTACAAGATCATCCAGCCTTTCACGGTTCAGCCGAACACGCTCGTCGACCTCGTGCTCGACTTCGACGCGTGCAAGTCGATCGTCCAGCGCGGCAACGGCACGTACGCACTGAAGCCGGTCGTCACCGCGATCCCGACCGTCGTGAGCGGTGCGATCTCCGGTTACGTCGCATCGGCCGAAGCAGGCGCGACGGTGTATGCGGAACAAGGCGGCAAGGTGGTCCGCGGCACGGTTGCCGACGGTACCGGGAAGTTCGTGTTGTCGCCGCTGATCCAGAGCTCGACGCAAGGCAACTACGACGTCGTGATCGTGCAGAACAACTTCGCGTCAGGCATCGTGCGCTCGGTTCCTGTCGTCGTGAACACGACCACGGCGGTGTCGGCGTCGAACGCGCCGATCACGCTGCCGGCATCGACGATGAGCACGGTCAGCGGCACGGTGACGGCAAGCGCCGACGCGTTCGTGCGTGCATTGCAGACCGTCGATGCAAACGCGTACGAGATCACGTCGATCAACGCGAACATGGATACGGGCGCCTATGCGCTCAATGTACCCACGGCCGCGCCGATCGTCGGCACTTACTCGGGCTCGCTGCCGGTCGCGCTGGCTGCGTCGCCGGGTGCCGCGGCACAATATACGATCGAGGCGGACGCAGCGTCGGGCGCAACGCAATCGACGAACGTCAACGCAACGACCAGCCAGTCGAACGTCAATTTCAGCTTCTGACGCGTCGGCAGCATCATCGAAAGGGCCGCACGGCCCTTTCCTCAATAAACGGGAGAACGAAGTGAAGAAAGGGGTTATCGCATTGCTTGCAGCGGCGAGCGTGGTCGGCGCGCTCAGCGGGTGCGTCGCATACGTGCCGGGCCCACCGGTGGTCATTGCGCCGCAAGGCGGACCGAGGAACGGGTTCTGCCCGCCCGGACAGGCAAAGAAAGGCAATTGCTGATTGCACGAGGCCCGCGTATCGCGGGCCTTCTATTTTCAACGCTGCCGCAACGGGTACGCAGCGAGCCCGGTCAACGCCGCGCCTGCCACGATCACCATCTCGGCGGCCGTGATCAACCGGCCGCTGACGGTCGCAATCCGGGCGATGCGGAGATCCATCGCGTCGATCTCGCGTCTAAGCCCGGGAAGGACCGTTCCGCCTACGGCCGGCTGCGATGAGACGATTTCCGAAGTGCTTGTCGTCTGGAGCAAGGACCATGCGCTTTGCTCGCTACGAGTCAGCGCGAACATCGACCGGATCGGCCAGACCGCCTGGACGCGCTCTTCGCCACAAACAACACCCCACCGTCGTGGCCCTTGCGTGTTGACGAAGTCGCGCCGAATCGTCACGACAGCGCTGATGGGAGTATGGTCGCGAACGCGCGCCTGATCCTCTGGCTCAAAATCCTGGGCGTGCTCATCGTAGCGGAACCGATCCTTGCCACGACGCTGCAATGGGACAGCGCACGACGCGCTATTCTGCAGCAATTGAATAATTCGCATCGCGGTGCGAGTTGAGTCCCGCCGTTGCTTCGCGTTGCAATACTTCCTATTCTTCAGCACATAGCATCGCTCGGGAGATCAGGAATGAAGCGCCCGAACTATCGGTTACTTACTGTGCCTCTCGTCGGGCAACGAAGAAATTCCGACGGTGAGTGGCTGACGCTCGACAAGGGCGACGGCAAAGGCCCGCAACCACATGGAGACATGGCTTGCTGGTACGCAGCCGCGTGCATGGTTTCATATTACTTTCGTCCAGGGCCACGGCTTGGCTTACCGGATGTATGGCGCAAGGATCAGGGGATGGCCCAAGCGTCCATCTCGAAGCTTATCCGTGTCGAGGGCCTCATGGCCCTCGATCCCCCGAAGCCATTCAAAACAGAAGTCACAACGGAATGGTTGGAAGACGCTCTATGGAGATACGGTCCAATCTGGGCCGGCGGCGCCTTCCACATGGGGCAGCAGCATGCCATCGTCGTGACTGGAGTCAAGGATACAGTTGTCTTTTACAACGACCCTTGGGAGCCGGCCGCAAAGACCATGGATATAAAAATGTTCCGCAGCGCACTGGGCCCCCACGACAATTGCTTATTGGTGAAGGGCTCACTCAAGACGCACTATTAAGTACTCCATTCCGCGCAGTCGGGCAATGACGACCCCGTCCACGATACCGATAAATTCAGTCGGCTGTTGTCGGCTTTGGGTCGCGTGCACTGGAGCATCATCGCACGCCTTCTATGAATAATCACCAACGCGCGATATCTCAAGACGAGTTCTGTCGAGGTACCGTCGTCGCTACCGTCAAACTCGATCCAGCGCAATCCGGGCGGAGCCAGCAAACGCCGTTGACCTGAACGCCGGCTGTCTCCTCGTGCCAGTCAGCATGCAACAGGTCTTGCTAACGTTCTGGGAGGAACACAGTGGCCTGCTTCACGCTACTTCCAGGGCAAATAGAAGCCGGTGCACCTCTGCCGCGCGTGGCTGCGGACAGTTCGCTCCTATACCGCTGCATCGCATCGGCCATTGTCTACCCCTGCATGAATGTCCGCATCAGCCGGAGCTGGCGTGCCGACCTGCCTGGGTGATTCACCAAGCATGGCAAGTGCCGTTTCAAAACATTGGCGGCCTCCCCACAGACGGCAATCACGAATGGCGTACAGGTAGTGAATACACATGGCGTCGAAGCCCGCATTTGCCGATATGCATATCGCGTCCCCGATGGGTCAATTCAGCGTGGACATCAACTGCGTCGGTCGATTTAGGTGGCGCCGGACTGGATACCGAGTATGCTGGAAGCTCATCAGGAGCACTTCATGACTCCCCACGATGTGATCACTGTTTTCGAACAACTGAACGCCGAAGGAAGAGCGATGGTCGACATGGACCACGCCTGCGCAGGCTTTGCTGGTTGGCTGGCAGAGGCATGGAACACATTGAGCGAGGAAGACATCGCCCTGCTGACGTCTATCGGTGCGACTCTGTATCGAGAAGGGTACGCGCGGCGATACTAGGCGAGCTCAAGGGCCAGACTTGAAAGTTCGCCCGGCAAGGATAAAGGGCGTATAAGGATCATATGGCCACCCCTCCCATCACTGCCGAATCGATTCTAGCTCTGTTCCAGCTAGTTGCAGGGCATGAAGAGTGCCGAACGTCCGGCGAGCCGGGAACGATGACGGCGCTACTTGCTCTCGCCGAGCAACTGGCCACCAATCACCAGACGATGTCGGAGGCGAGCTGGGATGCGGCCGTTCGTGTCGGCGGTTTGCTGCTGCGAGCGGAGATGATGAACAACGATGCTGACATGGTAGCGCTCGAGCTTCTAAATCGACTGCGGCGCCGGAAATGAAGCGCCCAGCTTGCGGGCACTCCGTCAATCGGATGTCGCTCGCAGTCGCCTCATCATTCGGGAAGTGACCACGCGTCTTGATGATCTTGCGCAGTTGCGTGATCAGACTTTCAATGGCATTCGTAAGCGGCATGATATCGCCAGTGCCTCGCGTTCCCTCCGGCTTCGCGCGCTTCGATTGGATCCACCGCCTCGACGTACCCCCACCTGAACGCTGAACACCGACGCACCCGATTCATCGACGCGTATCTTCCGCGGTCGACGCTGCGCACGCGTGCGCGACCACGATTTTCCGTCAACCGCGCAGTGAAATATCGGTGCCGTATCGAGAGCGCGCAACCTTGATGAGACATGTGCCGACACTATAATTCTTGAAGGTAGATTCGCATTCGAACGGTCATTCCGAACTCATCGAAAAAAAAGGACGCATTGCCCCACCATCCTGTCCGGTCGTCGGATCGGTAAAGTATGATGGTTGCCCCGTCCCGCCAATTCCCGCTGCGCCCATATCGGCCGGATTCTCCATCGTCAGCCGCGCGCGAGCGCAGGAGCCACGCATGCTGGACAACCCGCCCATTGCCGAAAATCACCTGCTTGCCGCGCTGCCAGAAGATGAACGAGATCACCTCGCCCCTCACCTGACCCTTGTCGACATGCCGTTGGGAAACGTGCTGTACGAGTCGGGTGGCCAGCTTCATCACGTCTATTTTCCGACCACGTCGATCGTTTCCCTGCTGTATGTGATGGAGGACGGCTCTTCCGCTGAAATCGCGATCGTCGGCCATGAGGGCATGATCGGCGTGTCGCTGTTCATGGGCGGCGAAACGACGCCGAGCCGCGCCGTGGTACAAAGCGCGGGGCAAGCCTACCGGCTCGACGCGCGCATCCTGAAGGAAGAATTCCGGCGCGGCAATTCGATGCAACGCCTGTTGTTGCGCTATACCCAGGCGCTCATCACGCAGATGGCCCAGACCGCGGTGTGCAACCGGCATCACTCGATCGATCAGCAACTGTGCCGCTGGCTGCTGCTCAGCCTCGACCGCCTGCCTTCGAACGAGCTGCGCATGACGCAGGAGCTGATCGCCAACATGCTGGGCGTGCGCAGGTCGGGAGTAACGGAAGCGGCATTGAAGCTGCAAGACGCAGGCCTCATCCGCTACAACTACGGCCATATCGAAGTGCTGGACCGCCCCGGACTCGAAAAGCGCGTGTGCGAATGCTATGGAGTGGTCAAACGCGAATTCGATCGCCTGCTTCCCGATCTGAAGCGACTCTAGCCGCTATCGCACCGCAAATTTCCGTGACGCTCCCGAAGGCGCGAAACCGGAGGATCGACACCTTCGCGCTGTCGACGAGACTGATTAGCTACATTCAGGCTACCCAGTAGCCCGGTCACGCAACGCGCCAACCCGCGCCGCGCAACCTGCGCTATCGGTGCTTGATGTGGTGCGACTTCCGGTGATGCTTTCGATGGGCCGGGCGGGAAATCATCCGGGTGACACCGCCGATCGACGGCGGATCACTGGCGGGGAACGTCCCCTCGACCGCCTCGTCGACATTGCGTTCGCTCTTGCCACCATTCGTATGCTGCTCTCGATACCTGCTGCGCATATCCACCTCCGTGGAGCTGAGTGCCGGATGAGGCTGGCCCGGATTCGACGGGCTGCGTGCTGACAACACGCCAGCGTGGAATGCCGCCGGTCACAACGCCAGCATAGGCCCGATCTGAATATTCCGCCGGGCATGCGCGTGTTTCGCCGCAACACACCGGACATTGCGGGACGAACACGCTCGCGGCTTCGCATTGCCGTCGCATCGACCGGGACCTCGGCTCAGCCGGACCGCGCTGACAAACACGCAGCCGGTCCGCGCACGCTCCGGAGCCGCTCCGGTTCCGCTCCTCACGCGCACCGACAAACCGTCGGCATCGGACAGACTGAGCCCGCGCGTCGCGCGTAGAGCTATGCCACCTGACCGAATTCGCCGCTGCCCCAATGAGGCCCGGTAGCTCATCAACGTGTCAACCCTAACTTATTCGCCATCCTCATGGTAGCGTCAGGTTGGATGTCGCGACATGCCTGCAGGAGGGCCGACCTATTGCCTCCGTTCGCGCTTTGTACGGTTTCGTACCGCATCGGCCATTCGTCGCGTGTAGCGTTTCAAATATGCCGGCCATCCGAGGGGACGCGCTCGGCAAGAAACGCTCCGCATCGGCGGACGAACGGCTGGATGCCACCGCACGGCAGGCATGTCGGCCGGATCAGCAAAGCGCCGGGCATTGCTCTGGCGAGGACATCATGTTGCGAAGCATCCGAAAGCTGCACGGCGACACGGTTCGAGCGAAGGACGGCGATATCGGGCACATCCACCAGGCCTACTTCGACGATGACAACTGGTGCATCCGTTACCTCGTCGTCGAGACGGGCGACTGGCTGCACGACAGGCAGGTGCTGATCTCGCCGTATTCCGTCACGCATGCCGAGTTCCGCACGCTATATGTCAACCTGACGCAACAGCAAGTGAGAGATAGCCCGAATCTGGACACGCACAAGCCGGTATCCCGCCAGCACGAAGTCGAGATCCTGCGTTACTACAACTACCCGACTTACTGGGGCGGGCCAAACCTTTGGGGAATGGGCGCGTACCCGGCTTTCGATCCCGTGGGGCCGTCACAGGACCCTGAAGCGGGCGATCCGCTTTTCTCGGGCACCGCGCCGTCCAGCGCACCGGCGGATACGCATTTGCATAGCACCGGCGAGGTCGACAGATATCGGCTCGAAGCCACGGACGGACATATCGGCCACGTGTCGGACTTCATTTACGACGACGAAGCGTGGGTGATCCGCTACCTGGCGATCGACACGTCGAGCTGGTGGTCGACCGGCAAGGAAGTGCTGATCGCGACCCACTGGCTCGACCACGTGGACTGGTCAACGAAAACGGTATCGACCACGCTCACGCGCGATGCAATCCGCCGGAGCCCTCTCTACGACGATTCGCAGCTCGTTCATCGAAGCTACGAAATCGAATTGCATGAGTTCTACGGCAAGCATGGCTACTGGAACGCAGACCGGTAACGCAGACCCGCGCGAGGCGCAGCCAACGCAACCCGCCAGCCTCGACACGCGCACGCGCCGTTCGCGTCGAAATATGCCGTGCCGCATCTCGAATGCCGGAGCAGCCGGGACGTAAGTTGCCCAGCTCCTTCATGCGGGCCACGTGCTCGATGCACCCGGTTCGTCACGTGCATCGACTCTTTCGATCTCAAGGTGGACGAGCGCGAGCGTGGAGTCTGTCCGGCAAAGTACCGGGCGCACGCGGGTCACGGCGGACATCGCTGAAAAGCATCTGCATGAAGATTTGAAGCGACGCTAACCGCCACTGCACGGCATCGTACCGACTCCCCCCTTTTTCTCGCCCATTCTGTGTCTGCACGCATTCGCGGCAGTGGTCGATATCGATACACGGCACGCTCCAGTCAGGAGGATCTATGAAACAACATTCAGGCACACCACTTGATCAACGCGATCAGGCGACCCGGCAAAAGCAGCGGGAAGATCTCGCCCGCGCCGACATCGAGCGGTCCGAAAGGCGCATCCGTCAGGATGCCGGCATCAATTCGAATGCGAGCAAGTGGCGCTATTTGCGCCCCGACAATCGGGCGAAATGAGCGGCACGTGCACACGCCATGGCACGCCGGTGTCCTGTATCGCAGGTCGCGGGCGGCTCGGGATAATCACGCATACCGGCGCAAGCGCATCGAGAAATCGGCGATCGCCTCGATGCCGCTCTGCTCCGCGCAACGGCACCAATCCTGCAACTGAACCAGCAATTGCTCGTGCGACGCGTGTGACCACGTCCATAGCTCGAGCAACGCCTCGTACATATCGACGTACACGCGCATTCGCCGGTTGGCATTGGGGCTCGTCAGCGCCCGCAGATCGGGCTTGCCCCGATGGCCCCAGGCCTGGCGCAGCCAGCGTTTCATGGCGAGCGCGAACGCGCGCTTGTCGTCGCAGCTCATGTCCTTGATGCGGCGCAACTCCCGCCGGCAGGCGGGTTCGAGCATGCGCGCATAAGCGGCCATCACCGCATGCCGGTTGCGGATGACCGCTTGCAGCGTTGCGTCGTCGACCACTGCCTTGTTCGGGAGCAGGCGCGGCTTCGTTGCGACGCGCCGAACGGTCGCCAGTCTCAACGCCGCCAGCAGGCGGATGTACAGCCAGCCGATGTCGAACTCGAACCATCGGTTCGACAGCCTGGCAGACGTCACGTATGCGTGGTGATTGTTATGCAGTTCTTCCCCGCCGATCAGGATGCCAAACGGGAAGAGGTTGGTGCTCGCATCGGGCGTCGCAAAATTCCGGTAACCGCTGAAGTGGCCACAACCGTTGATCACGCCGCCGGCCCAGAACGGAATCCACATCATCTGGATCGCCCATGCCGCCACGCCGGGGAGCCCGAACAGCCCGACGTCGATCACGGCGAGCAGCCCGACGCCGAGATTCGGATAGCGGGCATAGACGTGGCGTTCGAGCCAGTCGTCCGGCGTGCCCGATCCATACCGGCGCAGCGTTTCCTCGTTCCGCACTTCCTCCCGGTACAGTTCCGCGCCGCGAAGCAGCACGGTCGCGAGGCCACGGGTTCGCGGGCTATGCGGATCCTCCGGGGTCTCGCTCCTCGCGTGATGCTTGCGATGCACCGCGACCCACTGCATGGTCAGCATGCCGGTCGTCAACCACAGCCAGAACCGGAAGAAGTGGCTGACGCACGGGCGCAGATCCAGCGCCCGATGCGCCTGACAGCGGTGCAGGTACACGGTCACGCTGATGATGGTGACGTGCGTGAGCGCGAACACGACCCACGCAAGCTGCCACCAGGACAGCCTCAGCCCGCCGTTCAGGAGAAATGCCGACATACCGGTCGCACTCCGGGTCACGCCCGTATCCACGCGCTTCGCCGTGACGGCGAGTGCGCGTGCCGATTCCCTACCGTTCGGCCGGCCTATTTCCCGACCTGGTTGCCGACAACGCCGCCGACGGCCGCGCCGCCCACCGTGCCCAACGCACTGCCGCCCGTCAGGACCGCGCCGGCGACGCCACCGACGCCCGCCCCGATCACGGTATCCGTTCCGCGGCGAGACATACCGCCGCAACCCGCCAGCACGACAATCGTCAACGTGACTATCGCCATCTCGACTGCCACGGAATGTAGCTTTCTCATGATCATCCCCTCGGGTTGCCGCCGCGCCGTCCAATCCGGCACGATGCACGGAAGCCCATGCGCCGACATCCCGATGAAATTCGGGACGTCGCTTCATGATGGGCGGTACATCGCGCGCAGTCCGTCCGCTAACGTACCGGCCCGGATGCCGGCCTGTCGCCTCACAGAAGCACCGCTTGCGCCGCCCCCAGCGTCACGACCACGCGGTGGCGCCGGCCGTCGTCCACGAGTCGTACCGCCACTTCGCCGGCGGCGAGCCGCACACCATCCGCGACGAGGCTGGACACGCCGCTGCTGACGGCGTCGGGATTCTCGACCACGACGTCGTAGTGCGCCGCCCCGTGACGCAGCGTGGCCCTGAAGCCCGGCCAGGACCGCGGGATGCACGGTTGAACGGACAGCATGTCGCCATGCTTGCGCAGGCCGAGCAGGCCTTCGACGCCCGCGCGATACAGCCAGCCCGCCGAGCCGGTGTACCAGGTCCACCCGCCCCGGCCGACATGCGGCGCGACCGAATAGACGTCGGCCGCAACCACGTATGGTTCCACCCGATAGCGATTCGCGCCGCTGCGCGTGCGACTGCGATTGATCGGATTGAGCAGTGCGAACAGATTCGCGGCGCGATCGCCGTCGCCCATTTGCGCGAACGCGAGCACCGACCACGTGGCCGCATGCGTGTACTGGCCGCCGTTTTCCCGGATGCCCGGCGGATAGCCCTTGAGATAGCCGGGATCGACCGGCGAACGATCGAACGGCGGCGCGAACAGCAACGCCAGGCCATCGTCGCGGCGGATCAGTCGCGCGTCCAGCGCGCCCATCGCCTGCGCGGCGCGCGCCGGGTCCGCCGCGCCCGACAGCACGCTCCACGACTGCGCGATCGAGTCGATCGAACATTCGGCGTTGCCGGCCGAGCCGAGCGGCGTGCCGTCGTCGAAGTAGCCGCGCCGATACCACGCGCCATCCCACCCCGCATCGGCGAGTGCGTCGCGCAACGCGTCGGCGCGCGTCAGCCAGCGCGCCGCCAGTTCGCCCGAGCCGCGCGCCGTGGCGAGCGGGGCGAACGCCGTGAGCGTCGCATGCAGGAACCACCCGAGCCAGACACTTTCACCGCGTCCGGCCTCGCCGACCCGGTTCATGCCGTCGTTCCAGTCGCCCGTGCCGATCAGAGGCAGACCATGCTCGCCGAAATGCGCCAGACTGCACTCCAACCCGCGCGCGCAATGCTCGAACAGCGACGCGCTCGTCTCCGAGATGCGCGGGATGAAGAACGCGTCCTGCTCGTCGGCGGCCAGCGGTCGTCCGTCGATGAACGGAATCGACGCATCGAGAATCGCCCGGTCGCCGCTGACGTCGACGTAGTACGCAACCGCATGGGCGAGCCAGACCCGGTCGTCGGAGATCCGCGTGCGGACGCCGCTGCCGCTTTCGGGCAGCCACCAGTGCTGCATGTCGCCCTCGGGAAACTGGCGCGCCGCCGCCCGCAGCAGATGCTCGCGCGTCAGGGCCGGGCGGGCGACCGCGAGCGCCATGCCATCCTGCAGCTGATCGCGAAAACCGTACGCGCCGCTCGCCTGATAGAAGCCGGCACGCGCCCAGATCCGGCACGACAGCGTCTGGTACAGCAGCCAGCGATTCAGCATCAGATCCATCGCACGATCAGGCGTTTCGACCTGAACGGCGCCGAGCGTCTCGTCCCAGAACGCCGTCACGGCGGCGAATATCGCGTCGAGATTCGCCTGACGGTAATGCGCGATCAACTGTCGCGCCGTTGCCGCGTCGGCGCCTTCGCCGAGCAGCAAGACGATTTCCACGCTGCCGCCGGGTTCGAGATCGACCGTGGTCTGCAACGCGGCACACGGGTCGAGCCCGGCGCCGACGCGGCCCGACAACGGCGACGCGCCGGCCCTGCCCGGAAAACCGGCAGGATCGCTCAGGATGCCATTACGGCCGATGAACTCGCGCCGGTCCGCGCTCCACGAGGTTTGCAGGCCGCATAGATCGGCGAACGCCACTCTGCCGCGATACACCTGGCTCCAGTCGTTGCGGGCAAACAGCGCGCCGGTGGGCGGATCGATCTCGCTCGCGGTGTGCGGCGCCGAGGCGCTGCGCGACGCACCCATCGCCCACTCCGCATAGATTGCGACGGACAGCCGGCGGGGCCGGTCCGACAGGTTGCGCAAGCTCAGGCGGGAAATCTTGACGGGATCGGCCAGCGGCACGAACTGCAGCAACTCGACGGCGACATCGGCGGCGGAATGCGCAAACCGGCTGTAGCCCTGGCCATGACTCGCCACGAAAGCGCTCGCGCTCGGCGCGTCGTCGCCGATGGAACCCGCCTGCGGCCCCCAGCGCACGCCAGTCTCGTCGTCGCGGATGTAGAACACTTCGCTCGGCGGATCGGTGACCGGGTCGTTCGACCATGGCGTCAGCGGATGCTCGCGGCTGTTCGTCACCCAGGTATAGCCGCCCCCCTCCGCCGATATCAGGAAGCCGCACGATGGATTCGCGACGACGTTGGCCCACGGCATCGGCGTGCATTGACCGGGCTGCAGGATCACGACGTATTCGCGGCCGCCGCGCGCGAAACCGCCGATGCCGTTGAAGTATTCGAGACCGGCGCCGGCCCGTGCGCCCTTCGGTGGAGAAATCGCGGGCGGTGGCAGCGGCGGGCTCGCGGCATCCGGGCGCGCGGGCAGCGGCGAAGCCGCGAGGCGCCGCAACTGGTCCACCAGCCGGCCGTTGCGCGCGGCGAGCACGGCCCGCGCAACGGCCGGAAACAGTGCGCGCGCCGCCACCGCCATCAGGTCCTCGCGCAGGACGAAAATATTGCCGCGTCCGGCTTCGCCCGGCGGCTGCCGGGGCCGCACCAGCCCTTCGAGCGCCGCCTGCAAATCCTGCACATACGACGCCGCACGCTCGTTGATAATGACCAGATCGACCTCGAGCCGCTTCATTCGCCAGTACTCGTGCGCGCGAATCAACTGCCGCACCATGGCGATGTGCTCGATGTCGTCGATCCGGACAAGCAGTATCGGCAGATCCCCCGATACGCCATGCGTCCATAACGGCGACGCGCCCACGCCACCCGCCGCCGATATCGCCGCGGCATGGCGCAGCAGCGCGGCGGAGCCCGGCCGCATCGACGCATCGCTGTAGAGCATGTATCCGGCCAGCTGCTGGAACAACGCGGCCTCGTCGAGGCTCACCGCGCTGTGCCGCAGTTGCACCTGCGCCTGGGTCCACGCGAGCATCGCCGCGCGCGCGAACGATTCACCGTCGCGATGCTTGTCGACCAGATCGAGCAACTGCGCGCGCGAATCCGCGACGATGGTCCAGTAGACGATGCTCGCCTTCGCGCCCGGCTCGATCCGCAGCTGCCGCCGCAACGTGAACGCCGCGTCCAGCACCGCGCCTTCGGAAGCACTCAGCGCACGCCGTTCGGTCAGCGCAAGCGGCAAGCGAACGCTGCGTCCGCGTCCGATGACACGCAATCGATCGGTGTCGAATTCTTCCGCGCCGACGGTTTCGCCGGAGGTCACGGCCAGATGAGCGGCCCACACCTCCGTCTCGTTCGGCGCGCGCTTGCGGCGCGTCGCCAGAATGGCGCCGGACGCCGGCATGTACTCGGTCTCGATGAACAGCTTCGAGAATGCGGGATGCGCGTGATCGGCGGCAGCTGGCGCGAGCACGATTTCCGCGTACGACGTGAATTCGATCACGCGCGGCCGGGTGCCCGTGTTGGCCACCGACACCCGACGCACCTCTGCATCGTCCTCGGCTGATACCACCACCTCGAGCGACGTCGTCAAGGTGCCGTCGCGACGCACGAACTCGGCGCGATCCTCGGTGAACGTCACGTCGTAGCTGTCCGGTACCACGCCAGTGGGCTGCCACGTGGCCGACCAGACGTCGCCGTTCTCGGCGTCTCGCAGATACAGATAGCTGCCCCAATCGTCGCGCGTCGCGTCCTCCCGCCAGCGCGTAACGGCCAGATCGTCGCGACGGCTGTAGCCGGACCCCGCGGCCGTGAGCATCACGGCGTAGCGGCCGTTGGACAGCAGATGCGTGACGGGGGTGGGATCGTTCGCGGACAGCAGGCGCCGCGCGACGCCGGCATCGATCCCATGCATCCTGCCGGCGGGGCGCGTGTCGACCCGCGGCCTCCCTGCCGCGACCCGGCCCGGCACCCGCTCCTGCAACAGCAGCTCGGTGGCTCGAACGGCCGGTTCCGCATGGAAGAAGGTGCGAATGCGCCCGCCCAGCAACGCATTGGCGATCGACACGATCGACATGCCCTGGTGATGCGCCATGAATGCCTGCACGATGGCAACCGGCATGCCTTCCGGAACGCGCGCGGGCGTATAGTCGAGCGCTTCGTAGAAGCCGAAGCGCCCGCACGCGCCGGCCGTACGCAGCCGTTCGAAGTTGCACGCGGCGGCATGCGGCGCGACCATCGCCGCAAGCGCGGTCGCATAGGGCGCGACCACCAGATTCTGGTCGAGATCGCGCTTGAGCCCCAGCTCCGGCACGCCGAAGCTCGAATACTGATAGATCAGCTCGATGTCGCGCGTGTTGTATGCCGACTCGGACATGCCCCACGGCAGGCGCAGCCCGTCACCATAGGCGATCTGCTGTCGCACCACCAGGTGATTGGTGCGTGCAAGCAGGCTGCTGTCCGGCGCGCGCATCACGAGCGACGGCATCAGGTATTCGAACATCGATCCCGACCATGAGATCAACGCCGCGCCGTGCCCGATCGGCGTCGCCAGACGGCCTAGGTCGTGTTCACACTAGCGCAGGGCTTCGACGATCAGGGCAAAGTTGATAAAAGCAATGAACATCAAATCGAGTTTGTCGAAGCGGGAGAAGATGCGACGAAAGCCCTTCAACCGGCGAAACAACCGCTCGACTTCGTTGCGACGTTTGTACATTTCCCGGTCGTACTCCCAAGGCTCGACGCGCGTGCTCAACGGAGGAACGACAGGGATAAAGCCGAGATCGAGCGCGAGTTGCCGGGTTTCGTTTCCTTCGTACGCCTTGTCCATCAATAGATGCAGCGGTCGATTCGGCGGTCCCAGGCGTTCGAGCAGTGCACGGCCGTGCGGCGCATCGCCGGCCTGACCGGGAGACAGTGCGAACGTTATGGCTGTTCGAGCATCCGCGGCAACCATATGAATCTTGGTTGTCCATCCTCCGCGAGATTTGCCGATGGCTTGGGGTCCATTTTTTTTAACGCACCGGTACCGTCAGGATGAACCTTCACGATCGTGCTATCCAGCGACACCGCTTCAATTCGAACGCGGATGATCTGTGCGCGCTGCAACTCCGTGAACACTCGGTCCAGGACGCCGTTGCGAGACCAGCGGTTCATGCGCGTGTAGATCGTGTGCCAGCGGCCAAAACGTGGCGGCAGGCCGCGCCATTTACACCCGTGCTCGGCAACATAGAGGATCGCGTTGAGCACTTGCAGGTTCGACAGGCTCACATTACCCCGCTGTCGCGGCAAGCAATGTTCGATCTGTTTGAATTGGGCTTCGGAGATTTCCATCTCCGAAGCATATCCTTAAATCTATGTAGTGTGAACAGGCCCTAGCCGGAACCAGTGGCGCGCCGGAACATCGCCCTTCGCGATCGCGACGAAACTCGCCAGGCGAGCCTCCGACGCCAGCAGATCGTAGTTGCCCGGATCGAGCCGTCCATCCGCCACCGCGTAGCCGATCGACAGCAGGTTGCGCACCGGGTCGAGCAAAAAACCGAACTCCATTGCATAGGCCATCTGCAACGCAGTATCGGCCAGCGCCTGAAGACGCTTGTTCAGCACGTCCGCCTCGTCCGGCGTGCGCGTCGCGTCACGGCAATGCCCTTGCACCACGTGCTCCAGCGCCTGCGCCCAGAACAACACGTCGTCGACGTCGCCGCCTCGCACCCGGCCGATCTCGTCCATCAGCGCGCGCGCGACATCGGCGACTGTCGCAGCGAGGATCGTGATCGCGTTCCATTCCGTCGCGGCGAGCATGTCCTCCAGTTCGGTGGCGGCCCGCTCGAATTCGCCGTGCAAGGTCGTCCGGGCGTCGCCATCCCGGCACACGGCCTTGCGCAACAGCGCCAGCGTATCGCCGATCCCTTCATGCGCGGCCTGCCGTCCCACGCCAGCGGGCTGATTCGCCCACGCCCGGCAACCGTTGCCGAGCGCGATCAGGTGCCCGGCGAGATTGCCGCTGTCGACCGTCGACACATAGCGCGGCTCGAGAGGCCGCAGGTCGCGCGTGTCGTACCAGTTGTAGAAATGGCCACGATAGCGCGACATCAGCCGCATCGTCGCGAGCGTCGCCTCCAGACGCGACACCGCATCCAGCGTACCAAGCCAGCCGAACTCGCGGGCGCTGACGACGGACAACAGGTACAGCCCGATATTGGTGGGCGAAGTCCGGTGCGCACAAACGGGCTTCGGGTTCTCCTGGAAATTGTCCAGCGGCAGCATCTGATCGTCGGCCGTCACGAATGTCTCGAAATAACGCCAGGTCCGGCGCGCGTCGCGCCGCAGTTGACGCGCATCGTGCGGCGTCACCGCCAACTCGCCCGCCGGCCGCGGTGCGCGGCTCAACCAGTAGGCGATCGCGGGCGCCGCGAGCCAGACTAGCGCGAACGGGGCGGTCAGCCAGCCCGCATGACGATCGACGCGCCAGCCCACCATCAGACTGGCGGTCGCGCCAAGCAGCGCGAGCGTCAAGCCGCCACGCATCTGCAGATAGGTGGACGCCAGGGTCCGGCGGTCGCGCGCGCCGGCTTCGGCCGCCGTGGTCCACTCGAGCAGGTGGCGATGGCTGATCCCCAAGCGAAACAGCGTGCGCGCGATCGCGTCGCCCATCGACCACGCCTGCTGCGGCAGCATGACGATCGACAGGCCGAACCGCGTCAGCGCGAACTGCAGCTCCGTCGACCACGCATGGAGCACGCTGCGCGTGGTCATCTTCACGTGCGTGCGCCGCCAGCGCGGCACCAGTCCGCTCATTACGGGCAACAGGAACGGCAGCGCGATCGTCACTAGCACGAAGGCACTCCAGCCGAGCGATACGGGGAGCGGCTGCATCCATCCGGCCAGCAGCGCGATCAGCATGGCGGGCGCCGTGAGCGTGCGGCGCAGGTTGTCCAGCATCTTCCAGCGGCCGACCGCCGTCAGCGGTTCGTGGCCGAAGATCAACCATGGCAGGAGTTGCCAATCGCCGCGCGCCCATCGGTGCAGGCGTCCCGCCGCGACGTCGTAGCGCGACGGCGACGCTTCGACGACCTCGACATCCGACGCCAGCCCGGCCCGCGCGAAAATGCCTTCGAACAGATCGTGACTGAGCACCGTGTTCTCCGGCACACGGCCGGCGAGCACCGCCTCGAACGCATCGACGTCGTAGATGCCCTTACCCGCATAGGAGCCTTCGTCGAACAGGTCCTGATAAATGTCCGACACGGCCGACACGTAAGGATCGATGCCGTGCGCGCTCGACGACACGCGCTGAAAAAGCGACCCCTCGTCGCCGTTCGCGAGGGACGACGCAACGCGCGGCTGAAGCACACCGTAGCCTTCGACGATGCACCGGCTCGCCGGGTCGAATACCGGCCGGTTGAGCGGGTGCGCCATCTTGCCGACCAGGCGCCGCACGGTATCGCGCAGCAGCCGCGTATCGGCATCGAGCGTAATCACGTAGCGCACGTCAGGCGGCACGCGCGGCGGTCGGCCTCCCGGCGCGACGAACGTCGTGTCCGACGCCCCGCGCAGCAGCCGGTTCAGCTCGTGCAGCTTGCCGCGCTTGCGCTCCCAGCCCATCCAGCAGCGTTCGCCGTCATTCCACACGCGCTTGCGGTGCAGCAGCAGAAAGCGTTCGCTCTCCCCCGGCGCCGCCGGATAAAGGCCATTCAACCGGTCGATACCCGCCACCGCGAATGCCAGCAGCCCGTCATCGCTGTCGGTGTGCGGGGTGGGCGCATCCACCCAGTCGGAGAGCAGTGCGAAGTAAAGCGTGCCATCGGGGCTCGACAGGTGATGAATTTCCAGTTGCTCGATCTGCTCGGCGAGCGCCGCTTTCGTCGTCAGCAGCACCGGCACCGCGACCAGGGTGCGCAGGTCCGGCGGAATGCCGTCAAGCAACGCGAGGCCGGGCAGGATCTTCGCGCCGACATCGCGCATCACGCTGCGATTGACGAGCGCGACCGCGGCATCCAGCGCGGGTAGCAGGCCGGCGACGCCGAGCCAGATCAGCCAGTGGCCGGGCGGCTCGATGCGAGTCAGCCACGCCAGCATGGCCGTCAGCAGCAGTGCCGCAATTAGCCCGATACGACCGAGATAGCCGGCGAGACCGGCGCGGCGCGTCAGGCGTCGCAACCACAACGCAACGGGCGGCCGATAGCCGATCTCCGCCTCGAATGCGGCGCGGCCGTCCGCCAGCAGGTAGTAACCCGGATCCGTCTCGCGCCCCGGCACGGCACCCGCGGCCAGCGTGCCGCGCGTCCCCTGCGCCGCCGCATCGGCGACGACGCGGCGGGCAATCTCGAGTTCGCTGACGGGTGCGCCACGGGCAAGCACTTCAACCGCGTCGCGATACAGGTTACGCGTGGGGAAATCCATCTCCGCGAAGCCCGGGTGATTACGCAGCACTTGATCGACCAGACTGATGCGCTCGAACAAAACGGTCCAGTCCACTTCCGAAATCAGCCGCATGCTGGTGATCACGTTGCGCACGGTCAGACTGGCTGCGCCCTGCTGATGGTTGACGGAGGCGACGATCTGATCCGGCGTCGCGCCGCGTGCCGCCAGGTGCCGATGCAGCCACGCCAGTGCCGGCGCGACGGCCGGATCGGGATCGTGCAGCCGCTGAATCAGCTGCACCGCGAACGCATCGTGCAATACGGCCTGTTCGTAACGGGTGACGAGCGGCTCGGCCTCCACCCGCGCATGCCCGCGTTCGCCCAGCAGGCGATCCGCAAGTGCGTCGGCGTCGAGCCGCGCGCGCCGGTCGTCGATGATCTGATCTGCGAGTCGCCGCAGGTTTTCGATCAGCACGATCCGCAACGTGATCGCCACCGCCCACAGTTCGCCGATCGTCAGCGGTTCCACGGCCTGATAGGCAAGCATGAACCGGCATAGCATATCGGGATCGAAACGGCTGTCCGTGTGGGCGATGAACGACCAGTTGATCTCGAACACGCGCGGATAACCGGCAAACGGCCCGTTGCCGAGCTTGGGGAGTTGCCGGTAATAGCGCGGGGAAAGATCGTCGCGGATCTGCCGCACCTGCTCCGCGACGAGATAGTAGTTGTCGAGCAGCCACTCCGCTGCCGGCGTGATTTCTTCGCCGCGCGCGTCTGCGGCCACGGTATTCCGGTACGCGTTCAGCAGATGATCCGCGTTGTCCTTCAGCCGCGTCGCCAGAGACGGGCCAGAGGCCGCCCCGGGAACTACCTTCTGCGCACGCGCCAGACTTCCCGCATGCTGCGCCAGCCGTTCATCCCCGAGGAACTCCTCGCGAATCGGCCGTGCATTGCTCCATGGCGATGTCCGGCGTCGCGAAACACGCGCAACGGGAATCTTCAAGGCCCCTTCTCCCGAATGACCACTCCATCCGCCCAGGCTTCACGCACGAAGCGTCGCACCGTCAAACCGCTTCCGACAGCGATTTCACGTCGGGTTCGAAACGCACCGCGACGTGCGGTACAGATCGGTCGGTGGCATTCGCACACGCCATCGACACGAATGCATCGCGAGTCGTGTGCAGCGCGCTCGCCTTCAGGTCGATGTCGCGCACAATGCATTTCGGTAGGCACAGCTCGATCCTCACGGAACTCGAGGTCATGCCGGTCAGGTCGATATCGAAGAACCGCCAGATTCCATCACCCACGTCGATATCCGACGCCTGCAATATCGACATATCCGTGGTCGGCGGCGGTACAAGACGCTCGGAACGGTCATAGTAGGCCCTGACCTGTCGCGCCGCAGCCACCAGCAACTCGTCATACGAGTCACCCTCCACATCGATTTCCGGAAAATCCGGAAGCGCGCCGTGATAGCGAGGATTCCCGCGCCGCGTGATATAGACCGGATATTTCATGACGCGCTCCTGACGGAAAATGCAACGAAAGTCATCATGCATGGCGGGGCTCGACGAATCTGTACGCTGAAGAACAGTCTGCGCGGCGTGTTTGATCGCGCTTGAGGCGCGAGGGGCGCGATCCCGCACGCCCATATACTCCATCGGCCATGTACGGCAGCGTACCGACTGCCGAAGCGGGCAGACGCATGGTGGTAGTTCACGCGCAGATTGGCGATGGACCGTGGACTTCATGACGAGGGAGACGTCATGATGGACGTAGGCCGTTGCGCCCCCGTTTCGCCCCATATCGTCTGCGCTGTTTGATTCGACTCAAGCAGTACATGCCTGAACCATGACGCAACGCGATTCCCTGACGGAGCCGTTTGATGAAAGATCACCCGAAGCGAGAAAAAAATACCAAGGACAACCAACAAGAACAGGCTGAGGCGCGCGCAACCGACGACGGCATGCCGGTCGTGGGTCAGCAGCGAAAAAAGCGCTATCCCCTTTTGTGGAAAGCCGTCACGCCCAGACGATATATTTCCGACGCAAGGAAACGTCTCGGCATGGGTTTTCTATCGACCCTGTAACGTTTCCGTAGTCAACCTCCTCGCGCTCAAACAGAACGGGGAGCCGCCCCAGCAAGGCGGAACGGGAAGCCGGCCGAAACGCCGGCTTTTTACCTTTGCACGTCGCCCGTCACGATGAACGGCGCTCGGTCGATTCTGATTCCGAGTTCGATGGTGGACAGCCTGAACCCGGTTCTGGCATTGGCAATTGCCGGGCACGACGTGACCGATTCGACTTCGGCGCCGACGCTCAAGACGGCAGCATAGAAGTGAGACCGCATGTCGACGACCCTGGCTATCGGAAAACCAGAGGCCGCAGTCGTGTTGCGCCGGATCAATGCGCGGCAAAAAATCGGTAAAACAATTGTTTAATCCATTCCACCGCGACCAAATAGCAGAGCAGCATTGCCAGTAGAATCAGGAAGAACTGCGGCGGGGGTGCGACGAAGCCGAAAAGCGCTGCAACCGGCGTGAAGGGCAATGCACCGGCGATCAGCACGACCGCGAGCGAGGTAATTGTCAACACACGGCTTGGCCGACTCTTGAACGGACTGCCCTGCGTTCGAATGATAAATATCACCAGCACCTGAGTGGCAATCGATTCAATGAACCAGCCCGTGTGAAATAGTGCCTCGCCCGCATTGAACACCTTCAGCATGATGAAGAACGTCAAGAAATCGAAGACCGAGCTCACTGGCCCGACCACCCACATGAAATTTCGAATGAACTTCGTATCCCAATGCTTGGGATGAGCAAGAAAATCGTCGTCTACGTTATCCATCGGAATAGGCAATTCCGAAACATCGTAAAGCAGATTGTTGAGGAGAATCTGCGCCGGCAGCATCGGCAAAAAGGCGAGAAACATCGTTGCGCCCGCCATGCTGAACATGTTGCCGAAATTCGAGCTGGTTCCCATCATGATGTACTTCATGATGTTGGCGAAGGTCCGTCGGCCCTCCAGCACGCCAGCACGCAATACGTTCAAGTCTTGCCGCAGCAAGATCATCGCTGCCGCCGCCTTGGCCACGTCTACCGCGCTATCGACCGAAATACCGATGTCCGCGGAATGAAGCGAGGGTGCGTCATTGATCCCGTCGCCAAGATAACCGACGGTATGTCCTTGGGCTTTCAGGTTCAAGATGACGCGGTTTTTCTGCGCGGGCGTGACGCGGCAAAGCAGGTTCGCCTTCTTGATCTGCACCGCTAGTGCGGCATCGTCCATTTGCTGGATTTCGTTGCCGGTGAGTACCCCCGTGACTGGTACGCCAAGTTGTGTAAACGCGTGTCGGGTGGCCAGCTCACTGTCACCGGTGACGATCTTGACGTCCACGCCGATGTCCGCCAACTCTTTGAGCGCCTTGGACGCGCTGGGCTTAGGGGGATCCAGGAAGGCCGCAAAGCCGGCAAAGATCAGCTCGGTTTCGTCACTCAGTACCGCGTGCACGCAGTCCGACGCGACCGATCGCCACGCGATGCCAAGCACTTTGAAGCCTTCTCGCTCAAGACTGTCGTGCAATGCCTGGACGGTCGCCAGCGTGGCTTCATCCAGAGGTTGCGTCGCCAGTGCTTCTCCACGCGCGTATTGTGTGGACAGTCTGAGAATATCCTCCGGCGCGCCCTTTACCACCAGCAACCGCTGCTGGGCATCATCGAGCAACACCGACACACGCCTGCGCTCGAAATCGAACGGCACTTCGTCGATCTTGCGCCAATGACCGACCTCGATCTCGGTGTGCTCAAGGATGGCGGCGTCCAGGGGGCTTTTGAGGCCGGTTTCAAAATAGCTATTGAGGTAAGCGAACTGCAGCACCTGCGCGCTGTCTCGCCCTTGCACATCCAGATGCCGTTCCAAATGGATGCGTGCCTCGGTCAGCGTGCCGGTCTTGTCGGTGCACAGCACGTCCATGCTGCCGAGGTTATGAATCGCAGCGAGCTGCTTTACGATGACATGCTGCCGGGCCATGCGCAGTGCGCCGCGCGAGAGCGTTACTGTAACCACCATCGGCAGGAGTTCCGGCGTCAGCCCGACCGCAAGCGCGATAGCGAACAGAAACGACTCCAGGAAGGGGCGATGGAAGACCGCATTGACCAGAAACACAAAAAGCACCAGCAGCACGGTCAGGCGCATGATCAGCATGCCAAAACTATGCGTACCCAGCTCAAAAGCCGTGGGCGGAGCCTTTTCCACCAGCGAATCGGCGATGCTGCCAACGGCGGTATCCGAACCAATCTGGCACACCATCGCCCTTGCCATCCCGCTTATGGCGGACGTTCCCATGAAGACGGCGTTTTCGGCCTGACTGAGGTCGCCCGTCGGCTCAGCGAGGTCGGCTGCATGTTTCTCAACTGGGTAAGATTCGCCTGTCAGCAACGCCTGGTTGACAAAGAAATCCTTAGCCTCGATCAAGCGGCAATCGGCCGGCATGAGATCGCCAGCGGTGAGCAGAACCACATCGCCAGGAACCAGCGTGGCGATCGGCACGTCCTGTGGATGTCCATCGCGTATCACCGTTGCGCGAACGGCAACCGTTTGTTTGAGCTGTTCCGCAGCCCGCCCGGCCCGATACTCCTGAACGAAATCCAGGGTCACGCTGACAAGAACGATGACCCAAATGACCACGAATCCGGTGACCTCGCCAGTCAGCGCCGACACGGCACTGGCGGCGAGCAGGATCATCACGAGGGGATTCCTGAAGTGGTTCAGATACTGTAGCAACAGGGATCGTTCACCCCGCGAGCGCAGTGTATTGGGGCCGAAGCGCACTGCCCTTTGGCGTGCTTCCGACTGGCTCAAGCCCTCACCCGATGATGCTAAACGGGCCTGGAGTGCCGCAGAAGGCTGGTTCCAAAAGTAAGATCCCGGCTGATCCATTGCGTATACCTTCTGCGGAAACTGCGCGTTCGCGCCAGGCAACCGAAGACTGCTCGAGGTCCACACGTCAGCACAAGAGGCTGTCACGGCCCCGAGGTTCGCCGTGAGCAGCAGCCCGTCTGTTGCGGTTCTTGTCGATGGATTCCCGGAGATCTATGACTGTTGATTTGTACCAAATCTTGACCCATGGAGGGTCAGGATTCGATGCAAATCAACAGTCTGCGCCACTTGAGTGATGAGCGCCTGGATGTAGCGCAACAACAGTCGCTGCACCGACGCGCCCTGGCGGAACTCGTCTTTCAGGACGCGTGCGAAATTTGCACGGGATCTGCTTCCGGCAATGCTGCCAGAAAATGATTCTCGATGATGGATTGCTGACCAGACGCACGTCACTCGTGATGCAGCCTCTACCACATGCTCCGGCGACCCGAGGCGTTGCGCTTAGGACTCGAGTTCGCGAAGCAGACGTTGCGCGAGGATCTTGGCGTCTTCCAGCGCGAGATCGTACTGCTCTCTGTCAGTATCAGTCTGGTATGGGGAATCATCGTTCGGCCCTTCAGCGGCGCGGCGCAGATACACATATCCCCGGAACGTACCGTGAGCAGATTCCATTACACGAATGCGTGCGCAATGTGTTGTTGTACTGAATATGAGATCGTCCATGATGGCCCTTCATTCATATTTTGTCATCCTATCACTCCGGGCGATCAGGAACATCACCTTGATTCCAGACAGATAGATGCCGAGTCGCTCTCGGCTTCTTTCAGGGCGGGGACCCGTGCGCAAATTTTGCGCCACAATTTATCCGGACGGCAGCCGGTCATTACCGCTGCGGTTTACTGCAGTCGAATTCTCGTCGCCGTACTACTCCTGAAACCGGTACAACTGGATACGGCCCCATCAGTTCAACGACGGACTGCCGCCCGCTTTTGCGGAAGAAAAGCTTAATGCAGCGTCCGGGATGAGTTGACCACTCCACTTCCTCTGTGGCCCTGTGAAACCGCATGACCTGCGCACCCCTCACCGCACTCCCATTGCCATTATCGAACTCAAGAACGATCGTGCATCGCACGGCGGCTCCGCATCTCGACGTTAGCGAGCGATGCGCTTCCACGCGGACGATTCCCGGTCCTTTTAACGGCTTCCGTCAACACCAAGATCCAGCAACTGGTGGCGTAGCGCAAAGCGAACCATGTCTGATTCGTTATTCAGGTCCAGTTTTTCCAGAATGCGCGACTTGTATGTGCTGACTGTCTTGATGCTGAGGTCCAGGCTTCCGGCCATCTGCGAAATGGATTGTCCTGATGCCAGGCCGACCAGGATCTCGAACTCCCGCGCGGTCAGGCGATGATGTGCGAGCGCCTCACTGTCGCCGTTGGTGACTTGCGCCAGCAGATCGCCCACCATCGTGCTCACGTATACCCCACCGTCGGCAAGCTTTCGAACCGCGTCGATCAGGTCCGACCGCGAGCAAGTCTTCGAAAGATATCCCGAAGCCCCGGCCCTGAACGCCCGCACCGCATGGGTCTGTTCGGACTGCGCGGTCAGAACGAGCACCCGAACCTCCTGATGCTCCTTCTTGATTTTCCTGATGAGTTCGACCCCGTGAATACCGGACATCGCCAATCCGAGCGACAACACGCGCGGCTTCACAGCGCTCACGAGTTCGAGCGTGCCGGCGCCATCTGTGGCTTCACCGGCGACCTCGACGTCGTCAACCTCCACGAGGACGCTACGCACACCTGCCCGCATGACGGCATGCGCATCGGAAATCACCATTTTGATCATGGCAGACACTCATTCATTCGGTAAGCGAACCAACCCGCGATGGCGGTCGATTTACTGGCACTGATTTGTTTTAAAGCATGGGATCGGGAATGCGTCTCGTCTGCACGCTGCCGTACAAAGTCCGGCGGCACGGGCCGAGCGCCGCGACACACGCACCTAGGGCGAGGCAGGGGTCCGTCGAATCCGGTGCCGAATATCGAGCGATCCCCCGAAGTGGCGTCCCCTTGATCCAGATCAGCACGCAAGACGGGCACGTGCCGATGCTGTTCATACGGCGTCAAGGGTATTCCAGCCTGCCGTACAACGTCATCTATACACGCCAAAGGAGGTCGCCATGCGCACCGAACGGATAAATGAGCTATGGGCCGAATTTGATGACCTTGCTTCGAAAAGCGAAAACGAGGATGTGCAATTTCTGATCCGGGCGATCAAGCTGCATGCAGAGCTGGTGAATGCCCGACTCGCCGCGCTCGAGGCGTTGGGCGGCGTCAACGTTCAAACCAAACCGACGTAATGTGCGACCGGTGTCGGGTGGCCGGGCCAGATTCATCCCGGCGCCTGTTTGCTCCGGCGGTGATCCCGCCGGGGCTTGTCGTACGGCCCCCTGCCCCTGGCCGCCACCGCTCGCCTAGCTGCGGCGATTACCAAAGAGCCGCATCAGCATCAGGAAGAGGTTGAGAAAGTCGAGATAGAGCGCAAGCGCCCCCAGGATCGCCTTCTTGCCGGCGATCTCGTATTCTTCGTCCGCTATGTAGATGCGCTTGATGCGTTGCGTGTCGTACGCGGTGAGTCCCGTGAACACGAGCACGCCGATCACGGAAACGACAAACTGCAGCGCCGACGAAACCAGGAAGAGATTCACGACCCCCGCGATGATGATGCCGATCAGTCCCATGAACAGAAAGGAGCCGAAGCGCGAGAGATCGGCCCGTGTCGTGTAGCCATAGAGGCTCGTTGCACCGAACGTGGCCGCGCTGATGAAGAAAACGCGCGCAATGCTCTCGCCCGTATACACGAGGAAGATGCCGGAAAGGGAGAGCCCGACCAGCGCGGCGTAGGCCCAGAAACTGATCTGCGCCGCGCCGAAGCTGATGTGCTCGATGCGGAAGCTCAGAAACATGACCAGCGCCAGCGGTGCGAGCAGCAGCACCCAGAAGACGGGTGTTCCGGCGATCGACCGGTAAAACCCGGTTGACGCGCCGAGGTACGCAACGGCACCCGTCAGCGCCAGGCCCCCGGCCATATAGTTGTAGATGCGCCGCACATACTGCCGAAGGCCGACGTCGTCGTCGCCCAATACGCGCGGCGACTCTTCTGCTCGCGCCCCCTGTCGAAAGTCGTTTCCCATCGTCGATTCTCCTCGGATCGCAGTCGTGGCGGCCGTGCTTCGTCCTGGCCACGCCCATGCTCAATCTCGCCCCTCGGGCAACCGAGCACCTTGACTCACATCAAGCCCATCCGGCGCCGTACCCGCATTACAGGGCCTCGCGCGCTTGCGAATTGCAGCAGCGCGATACGGCGTCCTCGAACGTCGACAGAGGTTTCAACCAATCTTCCCAAGGGCTTTTCCATGCAACGCAGCACACAGGATTCGGATCGAGCCGCTCGCCAACGCGCGGCCGGCATCGATCCGGACAGCAGCCGGTTCTATCTGGTCGGCGGCGGCATCGCATCAATGGCAGCGGCAGCCTTTCTGATCCGGGACGGCGCCATGTCGCACGATGCGGCGCTCGAGCGTCATGCGATGCAGCACTCGCGGTTCGACGACCAGGACAGCATCTGACAGCCGACGGCAAGCGCTTGCCCACGCTGGAGCACCCGGGCGACGCCAACGAGGGTTTTCAACCGCCGCAGCCGTTGTCAGCATCCTCCTACAGCCGTTCTCCAAACCCTACGTGACTTTCCATCCCTGCCGATTTCGGTCCGACCGCGCGCGAACCATAATGATCCATATAGAGGTCCGGGCGCCGATCATGCCGTCGCCAGCGTCGCGCGACAATGGCGCAGCACCGTTGTTCCGCGTACCGGATCGCGGCCGTCGCGCAGACTGGATCGCCAGATTCCGACCTGTGCACGGCCGGCACATGACCAGGAACGAATTTTTCGGCCAGATCGACCGCGCCACTGCATGACGCACCATCCATGCAGTGGCGCCGCACCCGACCGAGTGACGAGGAGCAGATCATGCTGACCGCCCCAGCCCGCGAAAATGCCCGTCCCGCCGTCGCGTACGGGATGACGCTCGCACTTCATCCCGTCGATCGGGACGAGCGAGTGAAGCACCCCGGCACGCGCTGCTCGACCTGCTCGGTCCGTTCGGCGTGCATGCCGGCGGAACTCGACGATGCAGACCTGGCCATCCTCGACGAGGTCGTCTGCACGACCCGCTCGGTCAAGCGGGGCGAGTCGCTGTTCCGCGCGCACGATACGTTCCATAGCCTCTATTCGGTCCGCACCGGCTCATTCAAGACGATCGTCATGCATCGCGACGGCCAGGAGCAAGTGACCGGATTCCAGATCGTCGGGGAAACGCTCGGTCTCGACGGCGTGTGCAGCGGGCGTCACAACGGCGATGCGATCGCGCTGGAGGACAGCACGGTCTGCATCATCCCGTTCGGCCAGCTGGAGAAGGTTTGCGCCAAGGTGCGGTCGATGCAGCACCATCTCCACAAGATGATGAGCGGCGAGATCGTGCGCGAGTCGGGCCTGATGATGCTGCTTGGCACGATGTCGGCGGAACAGCGAGTCGCGGAGTTCCTGCTGAACCTGTCCGAACGCTTCAAGGCGCGCGGCTATTCGTCGGCGGATTTCAACCTGCGCATGACGCGCGAGGAGATCGGCTGCTATCTCGGCATCAAGCTCGAAACGGTCAGCCGGATGCTGTCGAAATTCCAGCGCGACGGACTGATCGCGCCGCACGGCAAGCAGATCCATATCATCGATCTGGCCGGGCTCGCGCGCGTCTGAGCGCTGGCCGCCGCCTATCCTCCCGGTTTCGGGCCCGGATACCGGCCTGTAGCGTCCGGCGACCGCATGCGCAGGCTCAGGCGACGGATCGCGAATATCCGCAGGTAATCATGCACGCGGGCATCTTTCGTCAGCGTCGCGATTTCGTCGTCGAGCATCCGTCGCAACGCGTCATCCGAAATCGACAGGTCGCGCGCCAAGGCCGCCAACGACGCGAACAACCGATCCTGGTTCATCACCGCCCTCCCGCAAGGCCAAGGCCTTCATCCACGGTCGTCCTGGCTGAATCCATTCAAACGCGCGGCAGCGCCACCGCGCTTGACGTGAGTCAACAAGCCCCGGATCGACGCGCGGCCCCGGCCGCGGATCCAGCCGGCCGGCGAGGGTGTTCCGGAGTTTGACTTGCGTCAATCGCCGACCTGGGACCACGCATAGACTGGATCGGACAACTTGCCGGACACCGCGCGATGGCGAGCGCTCCTGTGACACGCATGCCGGGAGACCTGCCCGCACTCGCGTGGCTCGCGGTTGGGACGGCGTCCGCCCAGGTGCCGGCGCCCGCCGCGCTCGTCGACCCGCATCAATGCATGTTCTGCCACACCGCCGACATGTCGTTCCTCGCACCGTCGTTACACCAGATCGCGGAGCGGTATCGGGACACACCGCGTGTCGAGGACTTGCTCGCGAACAAGCTGAAACTGGGCGGCCGCGCGCACTGGGGCGACACCGCGATGCGGCTGCCCGCCGAGCGTGGCGGCTCGCTGTCCTCCTGGCACGCGCATACGTTGACTCGCTGAGTCATGAGCCAGCAAAAACGTCGGCCGCCGGTGACGGCGGCCGCCCTCCTTCATCGATTCGGAGCCCATCGTGCGAATCACCCTGCATCTCGATACTTTCGCCTGCGATAACCCTTCCGCCTATGCCATTCTCTGGATCGACACGGCCATGGGCCGCTGGTCGCGCGAAGGTCATGCGGGGATGGACCTGCCCGCGTGGGGGACGCTCGTCCGCGACGGCAGCGCCACCCTGATGACGGGCCCCGACAACGCCAGCGCCCTGTGTTGGCTCGACGATTTCAGCCTCGACACATCGTCCGCGCCGTTCGAAGGCCAGGCCGGCATCGCGCGCTGGCTGCGCGATGCCCGGCAGGCGCCCGTGCCTGGCGAATGGCGGGTGCAGTGTGTCGACGATACGGCGGAGATCCCGGAGCACGAGATATTCACGGGCGACGAAGAAGATTAGCCGGACCAGCGGCGCCGGCTGCGCCGCCCCCGTCGCCCTGGCGGATCGACTCACGCCAGGCGAACCGCGGCGGACCGAAGCGTCGTGCCACGGCGAATCGCGTCCGATGCGCGGAACGTGTCAGCGCGGGTTCTCGTGGGTTTCGGCGGTTGCGGTCCCGGCGAGCTGCCGCTCCGCAAGATCGAACGCCCGCTGCAGCGCCTCCAAGGGATCCGCGCCCGTCATATGCGGAACGGGACGGAATTCCCCGTTGCGGGTGATCAGATCGAGTCGTACGTCATACGTCGGCTCGCGGGCCGACATGCCCATGGCCTCGATCGCGAGATGGCAGCCGGCCAGTTGCGTACAGAACGGCTCGAGGCGCATCAGCTGGATGCTCGCTTCCGCCTCCAGCCGAGCCGACCCGGCGAAGCCGAAGTAAGCGATCTGCATCCCGATTCCCATGTTCCGCTCCTGTTGATCGCACCGATTGACGGCGAGAGCCGGTTCTTCATCTTCAGTGTGGTGCGTTCGCAATGCCCGATTTCGTGCATCCATCTTCCGTGGCGCTGGCTCTGCATCGTTGATATGAGTCAAGCGACGGACATCGCCGCACGCTGCCCGCCAACCCGCGCCGGTCTCGCGAAGTCGGTGCCGAGCATCCAGCCGGCCGGCAGCGCGGCGGCATCCCGCCGCCGGCTCGTTCAGCTGGAGACGGTGCCGGCATCGGCGATCCGCACCGGCAACAGCCGCAGGCCCGATCGGTGCGCGGGTCGGACAACCGGACTTTCGGCGCCACACACGGCTGGACCCGCACGAAAGCCGGGGCGGTTTCATCCCGGGCGCCATCAGGCATCCGGCTACTGGCGATCGCGCCGGACCCGCACGACTCGCGGGATCGCCGGCCGCCGCATCGCGATCAATCCCCCGACGCCCGAACAACAGGACAGCATGCCGACATAGCGCGCCCAGCCGTCGTGGGCCAGCATGGCGTGCACCGTTGCGATGAGCCCGGCTTGCGACGCGAAGATCGCAACGTTGGCAAAACACTGGCGCAAATCGTTGGGAAACATGCCGCTCTCCTGGAAAGGGATGACGACTACGACCTTTAAGGCATCCTCATGGGTAGCCCGGGCCGCGGAAATTATCGGCACCGGACAGTCGGCCACGCGCGGGAACCGCACGGCCACGCTGCCCGGCACTGCGCGCCGGATGCCGCGGCGGCGGCCTGCAAGACGGCAGACCGGGTTCTGCACCCGCCCGCGCCGCCTGCCGCACGAAACCATCGAACGCGGCAGGCGAAGCCACACGTTCATCTTCGAAGCTTCGGAATCCGCAGCGTTGACTTTTATCAAGCGCTGGCGCGGCTCCGGCTGTCCCTAGAAAAAACGCGGCGCCGCCCGGATTGCCCGACTGCGCCGTCGACGACTCGCAGCGCCCCCCCGTTCGCGCCAGGCGATGCCGACCGCCTCGATCGCGCAGTCGACGCCGATCCCGTCGGTCAAGGTCATGATCTCGCCGGCCGTGTCGCCCGCGCGAGCGTCGATGCAGTCGGTTGCGCCGAACCGGCGCGCAACCTCGAGCCGGTTCCAGTCGGGATAGATCATGATGATCCACCCGCTTTGATAAGCATGACGAATTGACCTACCGTGGATGCGGCCTCGGTGAAAATCAACACGCGATCTGCATATAGAGGCCACCGCCTCCGCGACCCGCAGCGCGCTGAGTCGATGCAACCGTCGTCCAGCCATGTCGCCCTCCCAACCCACGAACCCACATCGCGACCCATCCTTCGTGAGGAAATCGTGCGGGACGGCAACGGTAGCCGCAAGCACGCCGCCACCCGCAAAACGCTTTGAAATCAGCGATGCAGAGGACGTCACCGGAAGAGATCGGAACAGGCCGGAAGGCCCATGTGGCGGAAGGCAGCAGACTCTGATCATCGCTCGCACGGATCCGCCAGGTAAGACTCCCGCAATCGCAGATAGCCTCCTACCCACAATCCTACCCATATTGAGCTCAGCGGCAATCCAATATCAGCCGCAACGCCCTGATGAGAAACGGCGGCTGAGCAGTTTCCCGCAAAAATTCAACAAAAAACTCTACCTTCACGGACTCGCCTGCGTTCGGGACGCTCCCCACAAGCCGGTACGATGCGGGAATGCGATCCGGCGAGAGATACATTTATGTCAAGTCAAAAATTCATGTCGAGCGTAGCCAAAGCTATGCCGGACCGCCAAACGTAGTGCTGTCACGGACGCAGTTCCGCAATCCGATCGGCTCGCCAACTGCCACGCCGGGCGAGAACCTCAATGATGCCGATCGCGCGCAGATCGAAGGCGTGCCCGAGAATCAGCGGCGCGTAAGCGCGGCATTCGCACTACAGCAGGACACGTCCGAACGAAGCGCATCCCCCGACCCTCTTGGGCAACCCGCACGCTCGCCCCGATTGAAACGCCGTCCGTGCAGCTGTGCCACCGCCCCGTGGCCCGTCCCGGTGCCGCCTGCACGGTCGGCTCACGCCACTCGGTATATCTCGAATGCCAACACCAGAAGCGCGCTCTCCGCTGTGGACGGAGATGAAGCGCGCGCCGCCCAAAATACCGTGACGGGATAATAGACTGGCGGAGGCGCAGCGTCCCACGGCATGCGGTCGACCTCAATAGCGCTACCGCACCTCACGATATGCCTCGCCGACGAAATCACGGACCAGTTCGCTCTACGTCACACATTATTCGCGAGCGCACGCAGATCTTGTGCACAATCGCTGAGGACGTCCGCCGAGAGCCTGGCGCGTCGCTCGATTAGGGTACGTACGAAGCGCATGTCGCGCCCGCGATTGAGCGTCACACCAGCCGTCACCACCCCGTCGCGCAATCCGAACAGCACGCACGCGGATCCGGAGAGATCACCACGCTCGATCCACTCGGAGGCTGTCATGTCGCCTGCGAACTGCAGGTTCACGCCACATTGATCGGTCCAGAACCACGGCATCTGCGGTAAGTCATCCGGCTCACCGAGCATCGCCGAGGCCGCACGCACGGCCTGTCGATTTGCGTTATCCCAACTTTCCCGACGCAGAGGCGGGCCACCGCGTGGGTCTACTTCGGCCGTATTGTCGCCTGCGGCGAAGATGTCCGGATGCGACGTCCGGCAAGCAGAGTCGACGAGAATCCCGCCGTCCGTGCGCAGGCCGGCATCCCTCGCGAGCGCATCGTCCGGTTCGACGCCGATCCCGTAAACAACGGCATCGCCACGTACGGCGGTGCCATCTTCGAGCGTCAACACGAACCCATCGATGTTGCGCGCCGCGTCGAGCAGCTTCACTCCGGTCCGCACATCCACGCCCCGCGCACGATGCAGCGCGAGCAAATGTGAACGCACCGGCAACGGCGCGCAGCGCGCCATCACGTCTGGTGCCTGCTCGATCACCGTCACCCGGGCCCCAAGCTCGATCGCGCTCGATGCGACTTCCATCCCGATCACGCCACCGCCAACGATCAACAGCCGCGTGCCGCCTTGAAGCGCTCGACGCAACGCATGCGCGTCGTCGAGTGTACGCAAGGTATGCACACCCGGGCCCAGACGGTCGAGCATCGGCAGCCTCCTGACCCGCACCCCTGTCGCCAGCAGCAACTTGCCGAATTCGAGCAGCGTCCCATCGGCAAACGTCAGCGTGCGCTGCGCCGGATCGATCGCCGTGACGCGGGTGCCGAGCCTGCGCTCGATCCGCTGGTCGGCGTAGAACGTCTCCGGACGAAGCGCAATGCACGCGCCATCCGGTTTCAGCAACACCTCTTTCGACAGCGGCGGTCGCTCGTAAGGCACATGCGGTTCATCGCCGATCAGCACGACCGGTCCGTCGAAGCCGCGCCGCCGGAGCTCGGCTGCCGCGGTCGTGCCCGCCTGCCCCGCGCCCACGATCACGCAGGCGGCCTCGCCGGCCGCACCACCCGCTTCACGGTCGAGCGACATCGAGGCCTCCAGCGACATGACGGATCCCGCGAACGCCGAGGCCTGCGTCGGCCTGGATCATCACACCGGATAGCGTGCGATTGTTCGCACGCGATGCAAGCAGCACGAACGGTCCGGTGAAATCCGCCGGCGCTGGAAAAAACTGCAGCGGGAGAATACTGGCGATCGCCTCCGGGGTCCGCGTATCCATGATGCGCTGCTGCGACTGTCCAAGTGCGTCGGGGCCACGCAGGTCGCTCGCCATTCCGCACGGCCCGACGCCGTTCACGCGCACGTGCGGCGCAAGCTCGTACGCCAGCTCGCGAATCAGACCGACCGCGGCATGCTTGCTCGCCGTATACAACGGACCGCCGCCGCCCGGATAGAACGCCGCGTTCGACAGCGTGAAAATCATACTGCCTTGCGATGCCACCAGCGCGTCTGCAGCCGCCTTCGCACCCAGCAGGTACCCTTTCACGTTGACCGCGAACAATTCGTCGAACCCGGCGTCGAGCCTTTCCGGTGACAGGCCCAGCAGGCCCGCGCCGTGATCCCACAGCGCGGCGTTGCCGACGAACGTATCGAGCTTGCCGAAACGCTCGACGGTCGCGTCCACCGCGCGCCGGTTGTCGTCGTACACGCGCACGTCGCCGCACACCACTTCGATATCCGCACCAAAGCGCGCACGCAATGCGGCGACTTTTTCCGCCGAACGTTCGAGCACGCCGACCCGCGCGCCTTCGGCGAGAAAGCGCTCGACGAGCGCGAGCCCGAGGCCCGACCCGCCGCCCGTGATCAGCGCGACGTCTCCATCGAGCCAGCTCATGCGAGCTCCGGCTCGTCGACGTACAGCGCACCGGCGTCGACGACGACCGGGAACGTACGCAATGCGTCCGTCGCAGGCTGGCACAGCGCCGCACCGGTCTTCAGGCAAAAGCGCGCGGCATGCAATGGACATTCGACAGTCGCATCGTCTTCGACATAGCCGTCGGACATGGACGCGTTGCCGTGCGTGCAGCGATCGGACAGTGCGTAATACGTGCCCTGCACGCGAAACACCGCGATCGCGCCGTGTGCACCGTTGACGCGCGTCGCGTCGCCGTCGGCGAGCGCGTCGATGGGTCCTACGAGGATTCGAGCCATGATCAGAAAAGCACGCTGAGGTTATGGGAAGACAGCACTGCCTGGTCGAGCACGATCTCTCGGCGGCATATGTGCCAATCGCCGACGTCGTCCGCACGACGCACGCGGTCGCGGCGCGCCCCGACATAGAACGTCTCGTCGCGCTCCTTCTGCGAGCGGTACAGCAGATAGTTGACGTACACGTTGTATTCTCCGTGCGCGTCGGTCGGTTCGACCCGGACGTTCGCGAGCAGATGCCGCGTGCGCGAAGGCGGCTCCTCAGCCCACGCCATGCCCGTCTCGAGCCGTGCGATGCGGCGCTCCAGCTGCGCCTTCGTGTCGTTGAAGATCCACGTGGTGGGCGGCTGAACGCCCTTGCGGCGGTCGCGCGTCTGGGCGTTGACGGTCGTGCGCATCGTGTACTGCACGTCGTTGCTCAGCAGCGCGAGCCAGTCGCGAAAGCGCCATGTATCGAGGCAGTCGGCCTCGCGATACAAGAACTGCGTGATGTCGTGATGCAGCCCCGCTGTCACGGGCACCCGTTCGATCGTGGCGGCGTCGTTCATTTCAGCAGCTCCTGTTCATATTCGCGCGTCCGGCGCTCGACTTCGCCCCAGTTGTCAGACAGCAACAGGTCGGCCCAGCGGCGGTACATCCCGCGCGCCGCCGTTTCCGAGAAGATGTAGTTGGTAATGCCCGGAATGCCGTCCGTGCGCACACGCTCGCCGCCCAGGCCCATTTCGACGCAGAGCCGCGTCTTGCGCGCGCGGTTGCCGCGCAGCACTTTCTGCACCTCGACCCAGTTCTCCGAATCGTCCTGCTCGAGGAAGCCGGCCGGGCCGAACGCGCGTGTCGCGCTGCGCTCGAATGCGGCCTTCACTTCGTCCGACGCCTGCTTGTCCGCGATGCAGAACGCCCACACCTCGACCTGGTTCGGGCCGCGCGGATGCCACACGCGCAAGGTCGCGGTGCCGTTCAGCCAGGACATCGTCGGGAACAGGTTGTTGTGGCCCGCGAGACGGCGCGCGCGCACCGTCCCCAGGCGCGCCTCCGCTTCTTCATATGTATCGCGGAAATACTGGGACACTTCACCGTCGACCCATACGTTCGCGTCCGGCTCCTCGGTGAAAAAGAAGCCGCTGCCGTGGCCGGCCTGACCATACTGCAGGGCGTCCTTTGCGGTCTCCCACACGGGGCGCGCGGTCTGCCCCGCACCGAGGGCCTTGTCGCCGGCACCGGCCTTCACGCCGAGCACCTCGATCGCCGACGCGTGTGAGTACAGCGCGTGATACTGGTCGCTCGCAAACTGCTCGGCCGGGAATTTCCAGTTGCAGTCGATCACCCATTTGTGCACGCCGCCCACGATCTCGGTGCCGCCTTCCCGGCGATCCAGCACGCCATCGAGATACCATGCCATGTCGCCCATATAGGCGTCGAGATCCGGCGCATCGGCGTCCCAGTTACCAAACACCAACCCCTTGTAGATCGCAACCCGTGTGACTTTCTGCAGCCCGAGATGCTGCTTGCAGAGGCCATGCGGAAACGCGCGAGCCTCAAGTGGCACGTCGATCAGCGCGCCGTCCGTGCCGTACGACCAGCCGTGATACGGACACGTAAACGAGCGCGCATTGCCGGAGTCGGCGAAACTCACGCGCATCGAGCGGTGCCGGCACTGGTTCAGGAATGCCTTCACCGAGCCGTCCTTTTGCCGCACGACGACGATGGGGTCCTCGCCCATGTACGTGTTGAAGAAATCACCGGCCTTCGGAATCTGGCTCACATGCGCGAGGAACAGCCAGCATCGTCCGAAGATGCGTTCGAGCTCCAGCGAGTAGATCGCCGGATCGGTATAGATCGACGACGCCACGCGGCCGTTGCGTGCGTCGACCAGTGCGTCGATGTCAAGCTTCTCTGTCATTTGCGTCTCCTCCGTGGCACCATCCGTTCCATACGGACAGGCACGCGAGGATGATCGTCGGTCGTGCGTTCGTTGTGAAATAGTTTGTTTGTTTGCCGTTAGACGTTTTGGCGATGACAGCCGAATGGAACTCCGACACTTACGATATTTTGTTGCCGTCGCCGACGAGCTGAACTTCACGCGCGCCGCGCAACGGCTGCACACCGCACAGCCGTCGCTGAGCCAACAGATTCGCGATCTCGAGGACGAGGTCGGCACGCGGCTGCTCGAGCGCTCGAAGCGTAAGGTCGAGCTGACCGAAGCGGGCCACGTGTTCCTTGCGGAAGCGCGGCTGGTGCTCTCGCAGGCGGATCGCGCTGTCGAACGGGCACGTCAAACGGGCCGGCGGCAAGCACTGACGGTGAGAATCGGATTTGTGCCGGCAGCGGAAGTGGCCATCTTTCCGGCGATCCTGCCAAAGCTGCGGATGCAGTGTCCGGGTGTGCACGTCGAACTGCGGAGCATGCCGACGATGGAACAGGAGGACGCGCTGCTGCGTGGCGACATCGACATCGCGTTCATGCGTCGGCCCGTGCAGGCGCCGAATCTGCATGCAGAAGTAGTGCTAACCGAACCGCTCATCGTGCTGATGCAGGCCGATCACCCGCTCGCCGCGCATGCGCGCATCGCACCCGCGATGCTCGACGGCCAGCCGTTCATCCAGACCAATCCGGCCTACGCGGGGCAGCTGTACGACATCGTCGACCGGTACTTCACCGACCACGGGATCGACCCGGATGTCGTGCAGGTCGCGACGAACATCCTGCTGAACCTGAACCTCGTCGGGATGGGGCTCGGCGTTGCCCTGCTGCCGGCGTACGTCGCGGCGCTGGTTGGTGAATCGATGTGCTGCCGCGCGCTTGCCGGTCCAGCGCCCCGCATCGATCTGCTGATGGTCACGCGCGCGGAGCCGCATTCCCGGGAGCTGGGCGCCCTCGTGGACCTGATGCGCCGCGCAACCTTCAGCCACCACGACTGAACACGATGCGCTGTCGGACGAAGATCGCGCCCAGCGCATTCGAAGTGGCGGGATCGTGCGCAACTACGCAGGATCATGGGTGGCCGCGCGAAAGACGAGCCGCCATCATCCCGTTGAACCGGACCACAACGCCCCCGAGGGGGGATCGCCGCGGAAATGGCCGGAAGCGATCGTTGTGATCCGAATCGAGGCCAACGCGACGATCCGGCCGACGCGCAAGCCCCGGATCGGTGAAATGCCGTTCGAAAGCAGTGCTCGCATCGCTGCACTCAATGCTGCAGAAAGTCGACCACCATCCGGTTGAACGCGTCCGCATGCTCCCACTGCGCCCAGTGCCCGCACCGGTTGAACACATGCAGTTGAGCGTTCTGCATTCCGGCGATGAGCCGCAGGCCGGTATCCATTGGCACGAACCGATCGTCGCGCCCCCAGATCACGAGCGTCGGCGCCGCGATCTCGCCCAACCGCGGGCCGTAGTCGGTGAACTGTTTCGGATTGGCCGCGAGGCTCCTCACGAAGTTCTCGAGGTGATCGCGCCGCGCGAGCATGTTGTCGAGGCGTGCTTTCATCAACTCGTCCGTCAGCGCGCTCGAGTCATAGACGAACACGTTCATCATCCGTTTCAGGTTCTCGATCGTCGGCTCGCGATACAGCCCCTGCAACAGCTTGATGCCTTCGGTCGGCATCGGCGCGAAGTTGCTCGGGCCGCCGGTGCCGCCACCCATCAGCACGAGTTTGCCCACGCGCCCGGGATTGCCGAGCGCGAACGCAACTGCGCTATGCCCGCCCATCGAATTGCCGAGAATATGCACGCGCTCGATATCGAGCACGTCGAGCAGCCCCTTCAGCACGCGGCCGTTGAGTTCCGAGCGCGACGACGCACAGACGATCGGATCGCTCTTGCTCCAGCCCGGGCAGTCCATCAGGATCACGCGATAGCCGGCCGCGACCAGCGGCTCGACGTTGCGGTTGAAGTTCGCCCAGCCGCTCGCGCCAGGACCCGAACCATGCAGCATCACGACCGTCTCACCGGTCGGTCCGGCGCCCGTGTCGTTATAGTGGATCCGCAGTTCGAGGTCGCCGTCCTTCACGCGGGCAAACTGGCTCGTCGACGCTTCCGTGATCGGTGATGTCGTCGCAGTCATGATGATGTCCTTTCCGAAAAAATGAATGATCTCGATCGCGGGCCACGCGCGCGGCCCGCCCGAATCGCTACACGCGCTGCGGCTCGCCCGTGCGCTGCCGCGCGAACGCGCCCACCACCGTCAACGCCGCCACTGCGGCGATCACGATCAGCGGGATGCTCGCCGACACCAGCATCGACGGGCTCTGACCGAGCGCGAACAACTGCCCTGCCACCAGCGGCCCCAAAATCGAACCGAGCCGCCCCACCGCAACGGCCGCACCCACGCCCGTGCCGCGCACTTCGGTCGGATACGCATGGCCGGCCAGCGCATACAGCACCGACTGGCCGCCGACGAGGAACAGCCCGCACAGCAAACCGCCGATCGCCATCGACGTCGCGCCGCCCGCGCTCGCCAGCGTGGTCAGCGCGACAGCGACGCCGACATACATGCCGATCACCGTGCCGCGCCGTCCAAAGCGGTCCATCAGCGTCGCGATCGCGACGGCCCCGATACCGCCGCCAATGTTGAACATCATCAGCACGACGTTGGCCTGCACGCGTGTCAGTCCGCGCGACAGCACCATCGACGGCAGCCAGTTCATCAGGAAATACAACACGACCAGCGTGCCGAGATAGCTGATCCACAGCGCGATGGTCGTACGCGCGCGGCCGTGTCGCCACAGCGCGTCGCTCACGCCGGGCAGGCCGGCGACATGGCCCGCCACGGTCGACCGGGTCGCCACGAACTGCCGTGACTCGTGCAGGAACATCCCGAGCAGCGGCACCATGACGAGCGGCCCGAATCCGCCGACGTAAAACACGTGACGCCAATTCGCATCGCCTGCGCTCGCGATGCCGATCACCGCGGCGATCGCCGCGCCGAACGGCATCCCGCAGTACATCGCGCCGACCGCCGTGCCGCGCTGCCGCGGGCCCGCCGCTTCAGAGCACAGCGCGATCAGGTTCGGCATCGCAGCGCCGAGCCCGCAGCCCGTCATCAGTCGCGCAACGAGCAGGCTCTCGAAGCTCCAGACCTGCGTCGTCGCGAGCGAGAACAGGCCGAACATCGCGACCGACCACATCAGCACGCGCTTTCGGCCGAACCGGTCGGCCAGCCGGCCGCCGAGCGCAGCGCCCGGAAGCAGGCCGAGCGCGCCCGCGCTGAACGCCCAGCCCATCTGCGCGACGGCGAGCGAAAACTCCTTCGCCATGCGCGGGCCAGCCACCCCCGCCGATTGCAGGTCCAACCCTTCGAGCAACGCAATCGCGAGGCACAACATGATCGTCGCGTGTCCCGTGCGTCGATGTCGCGCGGTATCGCCTTCGTTTCGTGACGCATTCATTCAAAGTCTCCAATAATCGATATGCAGGCCGCTCTTGCCGGCGGATGTCATGTATCGAACCGCGTCGTGCGCGGTCCGGCCGTCCGTTCCTATGCGGCTTCGCTGCGCTTCTTCAGATCGAGCGCGACGTCGACGATCATGTCTTCCTGGCCGCCCACCATGCGGCGCTTGCCCAGTTCGACGAGGATGTCCACGGTCCTGATGTCGTACTTCTTCGCGGCCGCTTCCGAGTGACGCAGGAAGCTCGAATACACCCCCGCATAGCCGAGCGCGAGCGTTTCGCGGTCGACGCGCACCGGACGGTCCTGCAACGGTCGCACGATGTCGTCGGCGGCATCCATGAGCGCGTAGAGATCGGTGCCGTGGTTCCAGCCCATCCGCTCGGCCGCCGCGATGAACACTTCGAGCGGCGCATTGCCGGCGCCCGCCCCCATTCCCGCGAGCGATGCATCGATCCGGTCGCAGCCTTCCTCCACAGCGACGATCGAGTTCGCGACGCCGAGCGACAGGTTGTGGTGCGCGTGCATGCCGGTTTCCGTTTCGGGCTTCAGCACCGCCTTCACCGCACGGAACCGGTCGCGCACGTCCGACATCGTCAGCGCGCCGCCGGAATCGACGACGTAGATGCAGGTCGCGCCGTAGCTTTCCATCTTCTTCGCCTCGACGGCCAGATTCTCCGGCGTCGTCATATGGCTCATCATCAGGAAGCCGACCGTGTCCATGCCGAGTTCGCGCGCATATTCGATGTGCTGCTTCGAGATATCCGCCTCGGTGCAGTGCGTCGCGACACGCACGATGCGCGCGCCGGCGTCGTACGCGGCCTTCAGGTCGTGAATCGTGCCGATGCCCGGCAAGAGCAGCGTCGCGATCCTCGCGTGTTCGACGACGTCCGCTACCGCCTCGATCCATTCGAGATCGGTGTGCGCGCCGAAGCCGTAGTTGAAGCTCGATCCTTGCAGGCCGTCGCCGTGCGCGACCTCGATGCTGTCCACCCTGGCGCCATCCAGCGCACGCGCGATGTCCTGCACATTCGCGATCGAATACTGGTGTCGAATGGCGTGACTGCCGTCGCGCAGCGTCACGTCGGAGATATACAGTTTCTTGCTCATCGCCGTTTGCTCCTTACGCGCTCACGCGCGCCTGCGCCATGCGTTCGGCGGTCGCGAGCGCGGCGGAAGTCATGATGTCGAGATTGCCCGCGTAGGCAGGCAGGTAGTGCGCGGCGCCCTCCACTTCGACGAACACCGACGTTTTCAGGCCGCTGAATGTTCCCAGGCCCGGAATACGGATCGGTGCGCTCGCAGGAATCTCGTCGAACTGCACCTTCTGCTTGAGTCGATAGCCAGGCACGTACGCGTGCACCTTCGCGACGGTGTCCTCGATCGACGCCTCGATCTCCGCGCGAGACGCGAGGTCGGACAGCGTATAGACCGTGTCGCGCATCATCAGCGGCGGCTCGGCCGGGTTCAGCACGATGATCGCCTTGCCCTTCGCGGCGCCACCGACCACCTCGATCGCCTTCGACGTCGTTTCGGTGAATTCGTCGATGTTCGCGCGCGTACCGGGGCCCGCCGACTTGCTGCTGATCGACGCGACAATCTCCGCGTAGTGCACCTTCGCGACGCGCGACACAGCCGCGACGATCGGAATCGTCGCCTGGCCGCCGCACGTGACCATGTTCACATTCGGCGCGTCGATGTGCGTGTCGAGATTGACGACCGGCACGCAGTACGGACCGATCGCGGCGGGCGTCAGATCGATCATGCGAATCGACGGCTTGAGCGTGCGCAGCAGCGCTGCGTTGCGAACGTGCGCGCCTGCGGACGTCGCGTCGAACACAAAATCGATCTGGTCGAATACCGGCAGACGCGTGAGCCCTTCGACACCTTCGTGCGTGGTCGCGACACCCAGTCGCGCGGCGCGCGCGAGACCGTCCGAGTTCGCGTCGATACCGACCATCGCCGCCATTTCCAGATGCCTGCCATGACGGAGGATCTTGATCATCAGGTCCGTGCCGATGTTACCGGAGCCGATGATCGCAGCCTTGAGTTTTTCGGAAGCCATGCGAGTTCCTGAGTTAAGCCGTGAAAGTTGCCCGGACGCTGCCGAGCCCGTCGATCTGCGCGACATAGGTGCCGGCCTCGCGGACGGCGACCATCGGACCGAGCGCGCCGGTCAGCACCACGTCGCCGGCGCGCAGCGGCGTGTCGAGTTGCACCATCCGGTCGGCCAGCCACACGGCAGCGTTGAGTGGATTGCCGAGGCAGGCGGCGCCGCTGCCCTTCGACAGCACTTCGCCATCGCGGGCCAGTGTCATCGCGCAGCCCGTCAGATCAAGCCGGGAAAGCGGTACCGGACGGCTGCCGACCACGAAGCGCGCGCTCGATGCGTTGTCGGCGACCGTGTCGACGAAGCGGATGTCCCAGTCGCGGATGCGGCTGTCCACCACCTCGATCGCGGCGAGCGCATACGCGCTCGCGCGCAGGATGTCGACGAACGTGTGCCGGTCTTGCGTGAGGTCGTGATCGAGCACGAGCGCGATCTCCGCTTCGACCTTGGGCTGGATCAGTTGCGCGAGCGAAATCGGCGCCCCGTCGCCGCAAGCCATGCTCGCGAACAACGCGCCGAAATCGGGCTGGTCGACGCCCAGCTGTGCCTGCACCGCGAGCGACGTCAGGCCGATCTTGCGGCCGACGATGCGCTCGCCGTTCGCGACGCGCCGGTCGACGTTGGCCTGCTGCACCGCGTAGGCCATCGTCATCGCGTCGAGCGGGATGCCGCCCGCGGCGGCCTCGCCGCGCAGCGGCGCGATCGTGCTGAGCGACGCCTCGGCTTCGCTCAGTCGCGCGGCCAGTGTCGTCACAAGGTTCGAATTGGACATCGAGGTCTCCTGGAGTTCTGTCACGCCAGCGCCGCGACGGCGGTCGACGGCGTGGCGTGCATGGTGGCGAAACCCGCGATCCATTCGGGAATCGCGCGGTAGTAGTCGAGTGACGCGTGGTACGGGCCATACGCGGCGAGCACGGCGAATGCGGCGACCCATGTGCGGATCTCGTGCGCGGACTTGCCGCCGTCGCGCGTGATCGCGTCGTTGGCCACGCCGTCCAGCGCTGTCAATTCGCCGGATGCGAGTCTGGCAAGGAACGCGCGATCCCATTCGGGATTGAGCGGATGCAGCGGACTGTCGCCAGCGGCAAACGAACGGGCGGCGGCCACGGTACGCGCCTGGCGCGCCGCGCGCGACTCGGCCGACGGATCGCGACCGGCGATCAGCCGCTCCGCCACTTCGGCCGTCGCGCCGATCAGTTCCGGTACAGGTGGCTCGTGCGAGATGCCGCCCGAGCCGACCACCAGCACGCGGCGGTCGGTGCGCGCGAGTTGGCGACCGATCGCATCGCCCAGCAAACGCGCGCGGCGCAGCGTCGCCATCGGCGGCGCGACGGAGTTGATGAATACCGGGATCACCGGATAGCGATCGAGTCCGCCGGTGAGTACTTCGAGTGCCTGCGCGCAGCCGTGGTCGACCTGCATCCGGTACGACAGCGCGACATCGACGTCGGCGGCCAGCACGCTTTCCGCCAGCCCGTGCGCGAGATCGCCGGGCACCGGCAACGTGCCGGCCAGGCTCTTGAAATCACCGATCGCGTCGGCGCGTGCGCCGATGCAGAACGGCGGCATCATGTCGTAGAAGAATCCGTTGAAATGATCGGGGGCGAAAGCGACGATCAGGTCCGGCCGGAAACGCTCGACGCGTTCGCGCGCGGCCCGGCCGATGCGCTCGACTTCGGCAACCACGTCGGGCGCCGGATCGAAGTAGCCGTGCAGCGGCGTATGGGAAAGACATTCGAGATGAATCGGCATGCTCATGCTCCTGCCACGTGTGTGAGGGCATCGCGATCGCGCACCGGGCCCTGCGAGGATGGCGCAACGTCGCCGTGTTCGTGCCGCGCGCCTGCCGTCATGCCTAGCTTTCCCGCGAGCGCGACAATGGCCGAAGACACCTGCTGTGGCGTACATACGCCCGCAACGAAACGATCGGGACGCAGCAGCACGACCGACTCCGGCAGACGGCTGAACCAGTCCTTCAGCCGGCCCGTCTCGTCCCCGATCGCGAGCACGTCCGAGGGCACGTCGTCGGCGTAAGCGAGCTGGGCGTCCGGCTTCGCGATCACGAAGCGGCCACCGATCCGCGCCCACAACGCACGCGCCTGCGGCGTCATGCCGAAGGTCGGATCCGCGCCCCAGCCCAGCAGGACGAAACCGGTGCCGATCGCGTCGTCGAGCAGCACGGTGCGGCCCTCGGGCTGCCGCACGCGGGGCTGGATGAACATGCGCCCGACCGGCGACGCGGCAAACGGATCGCGACCGTACGCGAGCCGGCCGATCAAGGAATCGCGCTTTTCGCTCATCAGGCCGAGCAGCCGGCCCGGTGCGGAATTGCCCGATCGGTCGAGCACGCGGGCAAGCCAGCCGCGCCTGGGCGCATGCGCGGGCAGCAGTACCGCGCCCGCCTCGTAACGCGGCATCGGCTTGAAGCGCATTTCGACGAAGTAGCGCTTCACCGCCGGGAACAGGGTCAGCGCACGCACGAAGGTGTCGCGAAAGCGCGCGCCGAAACGTGTCGTCGGCGCGAATATATCGCCCGCCACTTCGGAAAGATGGATCATCGAACGCGCATGCGCGCGGCGCTCGACGGTATAGGTTTCGAGCAGCCGGCTGTCTGCCAGCCCCCGCGCGACCATCGCGAGCTTCCAGCCGAGATTGTTCGCGTCGCGGATTCCGCTGTTGTAACCCTGCCCCTGCCACACCGGCATGATGTGCGCGGCGTCACCCGCGAGCAGGATGCGGCCCACATGAAACGTCGACGCGAGACGCGCATTGTGCGTATAGACGCGCTTGCGGATGTAGTCGACTGCATCCGGATCCGCAACCACCTTGCGAATCAGTGCAGCCATGTTCTCGGGTTTCGACAGTTCTTCCTCGGTCTCGCCCGGCATCACCATGAACTCGAAGCGGCGAATGCCGTGCGGCAGCGCCGCCGACACGTACGGCCGTTCGTGATCGCAATGCAGATAGATGTGCGGCGAGCCGATCGGGTCGTTGCGCACGTCCACGACGATCCACTGGTTCGGCTTCGTGCGCCCTTCGAACGGCACGTTCAGCACGCGGCGCACGAAGCTGTTGCCGCCGTCCGCGCCGACCATGTACGCTGCGCGCACGGTCCGGCGTTCGCCATTCGCATCGTCCACGTCGATGCTGACGCCGTCGGCGTCCTGCGTGAACGATGCAACGCTGTGTCCGAACAGCACCTGGACATGCGGGAAACGCGCGAGGCCTTCGTGGAGCACGCGATCCGCGAGCGGCTGGATGAACGCGTTGCGGCGCGGCCACCCGAATTCGTCGGTGCGCGGCTCGATCGATGCGAAGCAGTGACCGTCCTTCGTCACGAAACGCATCCAGTGATCGGGCGTCGTGTGCGGCACGAGTTCGTCGGCCAGGCCGATCGACTGGAACACGCGCAATGCTTCGTCATCCAGACCAATGGCGCGCGGGTAATCGATGATCCGTTCGAGCTTCTCGATCAGCGTGACACGCACGCCCTGAAGGCCCAGAATGTTGGCGATCATCAAGCCGACCGGGCCGGCGCCGATGATTGCGACGTCGGTGGAAAGCGGGTCGCGCCGGTCGCGATGCGTGGTGGGACTGGGTGAGGGATTCATGTGTCTCCTTCCTCGCGCGACTCGGTGGTCGCTGCGTATGCCGATGGATTCCGGCCGGGGCACGTCGCGGGTTCCGTGTCGCGTCGTGTGGCGGCGGGATGGAGACAAGTCTAGGGAGCGAGAGACACCCGCTCAACAATTTCAACCAAATGTGCAAGGGTTGCACATCGTTGATTTTTAATACATTTTTCGATGAGCAAGTACGCAAATGTCCGAGGATTGTCGCGCGGCCTGCAGGTGCTGCAGGCCCTCAATGCGCTGGAGAACGGTCGCGCGACGAGCCAGCAGTTGAGCGAAGTCACGAGGCTGCACCGCACGACCGTGCGGCGGTTGCTGGAAACGCTGGTGGAAGGCGGATTCGTGCGGCGCAGCGAGTCGGACGACACGTTTCGTCTGACGTTGCGCGTGCGCGAGCTGAGCGAAGGATTCACCGACGACGAGCACATCGCCACCGTCGCGCCACCGATCATGGCGCGGCTGCTGCAACGCATCGTGTGGCCGTCCGACCTGACGACACCCGACGGCGATTCGATGATCATTCGCGAGACGACGCATCGCTTCAGCCCGCTGTCGTTTCATCGTTCGATGGTCGGGCGCCGGCTGCCGATGCTGCTGACGGCATCGGGGCGCATCTACTTCGCGTCGTGCCAGGATGCGGAGCGCGAGGATATTCTCGACCTGCTACGCGCCGGTGCCGGCGGTGAACAACAGCAGCAACTCGCGTCGGACGACGCATTCATCCGCAATCTTGTGCGGCGGACGCGCGCCGATGGTTTCGGATCGAACCATGGGGATTGGACCGAACAACGCAAAATCGGCTCGCTCGCCGTCGCGGTCAGCGCGCATGATCGGGTGATGGCGGCGCTGAACGTGATCTACCTCGAGCACGCGATCAATCCGGCCGAGGCCGTGAAACGCTTTCTGCCTTCGCTGCAGCACGCCGCACAGGAAATGACGAGCGCGCTCGATGCACCGGGGAATTAGCAGGTGGTGGTAGCTAGCCGATACGCCGCTGTGATCCTGGCCAGCAAGAATTTCGCAGATCACATCGGCGGAATTCGCTCGCCAGTGTGGCGGCCGGAGAGATTCGGCCCGCCGTAACGCGTCTGAACTTCTACACATCAAGCGTTGGGCCTACGGGTACCGCGACGAGGAATACTTCTTCCTCAAGATCCGCGCCGCGTTCCCCGGTAATCCGCGATGAACCAAATTTTGACTATTCGTTTTCTTCGAAATAATGCATCGGCCTTGTCTAACAATACTCCTATCGACTGACCTACGCCAAAACCTACGCCGGATCAGATCGTCAGTTTTTGGCACCTTGTGTCGCGCTTACACAACAGACGACCGACAGTCGGAAGTATCCCTGCACAAGGAGATAAGCAGTCACGAAGCAAGTGTGCTCGCGTCGCCCAATACCCACTCGATTGTCAATCGAGCGGCTGGAGATCTGTGGGGACGGCGTTTCCGCCGAGTCACGCTGTGTCGATACCGCCAGCCGTACTCGAACGTGTAGTCGCAAGCGACCCATTCGAAGTAGGTCTTGAGCGCCTGAATCAGCGACACGTGCGACGGATGTGGCAGATAGCGCTCCAAGTCGGCTTGGCTATCTAAAGACGACTCCAGCACATAGTCCCTGCAGATCGGCCGATCCAGTTCGGCTTGCCGCCGCACGTCGGCGAACTTTCGAAACGTCACAATGTGCTTCATCATGACGCGGCCTTCCCGACACGCGCCGGTATGCGCTAATGTGTGTAGGTCTAGACCTGACCTCTCGGTCAGAGTCAGATCAGGTCTGAGATTGCTTGGACGTCACCTCATCGACGGGTTGAATCCGCAACCCTTCCCGGCCATTCGCTACGTCAACTTGATCGTCTTCAATGAACACTACAGCGGCCACTGAATCTGTTGCGAAGAGACAGTCGATGGCTATTGGTTCGCGACGGGACGAAGCATTGCCTGCATGTCAGGTGTGGCCAGAAGTTTCCTATACGCGGCCGGCGTCATGCTATTAATCATGAGACGCCCACTGATGTCGGCCTTGATGTACTCAACTGCAAGCAGAGCGATAACCGGGTTGGTGGTGAGGGTGGCTTGATCCGGCGTACGGTCACCGAACTCTGCCACTGCAGCATCGTTGTCGTCGGCAACCATCACGGCCAGGCGTCGGCCTGAGAGTCTCAGCCTGGCACTGGCGCCGCATTCGGCCATGTCGTACGTATGGGGACCATTTAGGGCTTTAGTACCGTAGATGGCTACATGGGTGTCAATCCCTCGTGCGGCTGCCGCTTCAAGCAACGGCCCCAGCTCGTCGAGTTCTTCATCCCAAATGCCCGCGAAAATACTCGCTTTCGCATTCGCGATGGTGCGTGCAAAGGCCTGAACGACGGGCTCCCTGCCACTAAGTGACCAAACTAGACCAGGTTCCTGCTGCACCGGCAGGCGATCAAGCGCCGCCGCCGCCGAGTCGAGATCGGCATTGAAACGCGTACGCAATTCATCCAGCAGCGCTGTGTGAGGCACGGCCGCATAGCGGACTGGTTCGGACCGATTGACCAGCACCGCCCCCCTCGCTTCAAGACGGGTCAGCGTCTCGTAGACCTTCGAGGGTGGCATGGCGGCCCTCCGACCAACCTCGGCACCGGTAATCGGAGCCTGGCCGACGAGCGCCGTATACGCCTGCGCTTCGTATTGCGTGAAACCCAGACGGGTTAGGGAGGCGATCAGCTCGGAGTCTGCGGTCATGCGTTGACCTTTCCTGTTGGCTACCTGAATAACGACCATGGCACTTGATTAACTACCTCAGTAGTATACAATCGTCTTCGACTACTACCCAAGTAGTTATTCTGTCCAAACCATTGTGAGAGGAAGGTTCAGCATGCGTCAACTCATCAGCACGGGTTCCCCGTGGGAGCCCAAGGTCGGATATTCACGGGCAGTAGTCCTGAACGACACGATTTATATCTCGGGGACCGCAGGCAAAGGATCGGATGTGTACTCGCAGACCCGCGATGCGCTGGCAACCATCGAGAAAGTGCTCACCGACAGCGGTTTTTCCCTTTCTGATGTTGTCCAGAGCCGCCTGGTCGTCTCGGACTTCGAGCATTGGGAAGACGCAGCCCGCGCTCACGGTGAGGTCTACGGTGAAATCCGCCCGGCGTTCTCGCTAGTGCACGCCCTGCCTTTCGTAGAGGACACGATCCTGGTCGAAGTCGAAGCCGTCGCGGTCAGGACGAAGAAGTGAACGCCGGTGACAGGAATGCGCGGGTATCGAGTACCGCAGTCGCGGTACTCGCCATTGCCGCCGGCGGAGCCATCGCGAACGACTACGCCATACAGCCAGCGCTGTCCGATGTCGCACGCGACTTCAGCGTTCCCGTTACGCTCATCACCACGGTCGCGTCTTCAACGATGATTGGCTACCTCCTGGGACTGGTGCTACTGGTTCCGCTGGTCGATAGGGTCAGCCCGCGGGCACTCATCCCTGGACAGATGGGGGCACTCGCGCTTGCCCTGGTTCTCGCAGCCGCAGCACAAAGCCCGGCCGTGTTGATCGGTTGTTTCATCCTTGTCGGCGCAACCACGACAGTTGCGGCTCAATGCAGCGCTGTCGTCGGCAAACACGCAGGACGCGACAACCGAGCACGCAGTATGGGCGCCATATCCGCTGGCATCTCGGCGGGAATCCTGCTCAGTCGGTTTGTTGGGGGACTTCTGACCCGTTGGTGTGGATGGCGTGGCGCGCTCCTCGTCTTCGCCGGGTTCGCGATTCTTGCAGCGCTGTGCGCGCGGTCTTTCCTGCCCGCAGAACGACCACACTGGCATGGCAGATACCTCGCCACATTGCGTACGATTCCATTGCTACTGCGCGAATCGGCACAACTACGCCGACGTACCTGCGCTGGCATGCTCTGGTTTTTCGCCTTCAACCTGATCTGGGTCGGCCTTGCTATCCGACTGGCTGCTCCACCGTACAGTCTGAGCGCAGCTGCCATCGGGCTCTACAGCCTTGCCGGCGTCCTCGGACTCTTCGTCACTCGCATAGCCGGTCGCCTCGCGGACCGTTTCGGTAGCCGTGCAGTTACTCTCATCGGACTGGCAGTGGCAGCACTCTCGGCAATCTCACTCACTTCGGCGCTCGGCCACCCAGCCTGGTTGGCGACGGCGCTGGCTGTTTTCGATGCTGGATGCTTCGCTGCACAGGTGGCAAACCAGGCAAGCATCGTCACCATCAACCCGGCACGCTCCGGCTCATTGAACGCCGCGTACCTCACGCTCTATTACGCGGCTGGCGCCGTCGGCACGGCCATCGCGGGGACAATCGTAGCGAACGTTGGTTGGAGCGCAATCACCGTCATCGCGGCCACTGCGGCAGCGACCGCTGCTTCCATTAGCGCCATCCCGTTGGAACCTCGCAGCCAATCACCCTATAGCCATCTATAGCAGGGACTACGGCAACAACGTTACCGGTACGGCGCTCCCGATCACGCCCGAAGAGCTTGAGCATGCGGACGATTCGAAGTCGTCGCGCCAAGGTCGACAGGAAAACCGCAAACGGCCGGACTCGGCCGGTAAGCAGGCGCTCGCGGGGTGACTGCGAACGCCTCTTCATGGCCGAACTGAGTCAGACCATCTGACGCTGTCCACGTGAACGATAAGAGCTCCGAGTGGAAAGATCGAAAGGCGCGCCTGCAAATTCGGACAAAGTACGCGACGGAGTACGAGGACCAGGACGCGTTGGATCTATACGATTGGTCGATCCGTTTCGCCGGGTACATGCGTTCGAACGTCGACCGTCAGGGCCAGCCGAAGAAGCCGAGCACCGACGGGACGATTCACAACACGCTCGGGTATCTTCGGGCGGCGATTAAGTACGCGCACAAGATCGGGAAGCTCGAATACGATCAAACCGCAAAAATGGTCGTCCCGAGACAGAGCGAAGAGCGTCACGTCTATAAAGGGCGTCGCGAAATGCTAGAGATTGCGAAAGCGTGCTCACACCGACAAACTCGAGCTGCAATCCGTACCGCGTTCTATTCCGGGATGCGCATGAGCGAAATCCTTCGTGCCATCCCGACCAAAGACGGGTTCTCCCTCGGCACGACAAAGAACGGCCGCCCGCGGCTGATCCCGATTCATCCCCGCATCGCGGTGATCGCGCGCCGGGTCAAGTTCACCGTCCCGGCTTGGAAAATCAAAGACGAATGGATCAAGGCGCGCCGCAAATCAGGCCATCTCGACGCTCGCTTCCACGACCTGAGGCACAGTGCCGCGTCAGAAATGATCAACGCAGGAATCGACCTATACACGGTCGCCGGAGTGCTGGGGCACAAGACGACTACGTCGACCAAGCGATATGCCCACCTGGTCACCGATCGGCTCGCGGAAGCCGTCAAGAAGATCGGGCGATCGTGACTCGGCTGCACGAATCGGGCAGAAAAACCCACACCCCCGTGCATTCGGGGCCTCTGTTTGGAGTGCCCTGAATCGCCGAAAACCCATGTGGCGGAAGGCAGCAGGAGTCGAACCTACCCGGGAGTGTCTGACACCCCCAACCGGATTTGAAGTCCGGCCGTACCACCGGATACGAATGCCTTCCGTGGGAAAAACAAAAGAACGACGAGCGCCTACGCCTGTATACCCACCCAACCGCTGTCAGGCCGCAGGAAGTGAAGATCGCGGTGGAAGCGAGTATACCCAACCCGATCGAAGAATTCGAGAATCTGGATCGCGCGCTTGCGGCCGAGCCCGGTCGCGTCGCGAAACGTCGCCGCATCGAGCCCGCCGCCGCGCGTCGGGGCGAGAAGCGCCACCAGCCCGGCCAGCTCGCGCACGACATCCGCGTGATAGAACAGGTCGCGCACGACCTGCTGCACGTCGCCGCGTCGCGCGAGCTTGCGCAGCAGCGTGCGCACGGCATCCTCGGCCGCGCCCGTGTCGCGCGCCAGATCGCGGACCCACGGCGGATCGAAGCGCCCCGCACGAATCAGCGGCAGCAGTTGCCGCGCCAGCGCTTCCTCGCGCGCATCGAAACTCACCGAATGCGACGGCAGATGCAGCCACGGCCCGCTTCGCGCAACCTCCCCGCCATCCACCAGCGCATCGACCAGCGCACGCCACAGCGCATCGCCGACAAGCGGCGCCGCCATTCGCCGCAGGCGCGCCGCATCGAGCCCCTGCTCGTCCGGCATGCGCTCGTGATACGCGCGCAGCGTGTCGATCGCCCGCGCCTGCAGCGTATGCCAGTGTGCGCGCGCGATCACCGCGCCGTCGTTCGACGCGCGCTCGCGCTGGCCGATCGCCAGGGCATCGTCCGGCAACGCGAGCGCGCCGGGCGCGAAGCCCGTCAGGTGCGTGAGCATCGTGCGTGCGATACCGAGCGGCGCCTGCGCAAGCAGTGCATCGAGCCGCCCTTCGTCGAGCCATGCCGCCAATGCGTCGAGCCATGCGCGACGCGCGGGCGTACGGCGTTTGCGTGCGGGACCGAACGGGTCGAGCACGCGGCCGCCGCCGACGGTGCGCGTCGCCTGCGGATTGCGGACGATGAAGCGATCGCCCGGCAGCGCAAATACGGGTTCGTCGAACACCAGTTGCACGCGCATCTGCTGGCCGGCCGCGAGCGTATCGCCGTCGAGCAGCGCGACGTGCGCGACGCGATGCAGCGTGCCGAGATGCACGTGCAGCGGCGCCCAGTGCGTCAGCGTGAGCCCCGCATCGGCCAGCAACTTCAGGTCGACGTCGAGACGCGGCGACGTCGCGACGAGCCGCGCATCCGCGACGGTATCGCCACGCTCGACGTCCGCCTTGTCGATGCCGGCCAGGTTCAGCGCGCAGCGCTCGCCCGCGCGGCCCGCGCCGACCGGCCGGTTCTGCGCATGGATGCTGCGCACGCGCGCGGCGGCGCCGGTGCGCACGATCGCGAGCGTGTCGCCGGTCGCCACGCGGCCCGCGAACGCAGTACCCGTCACGACGGTGCCCTGCCCGGCGAGCGTGAACACGCGGTCGACCGCGAGCCGGAACAGGCCGTCGTCGCGGCGTGCACGCCACGCGAGCGCCGCATCGGCGAGATGACGCTGCAATGCGGCGACACCCGGATCGTCCGCGCGCGTCGCGCAGGTTTCGAAGATCGGCGCGCCGTCGAGCGTCGTGCCGTGCAGCCACGCGGCAATCTCGTCGCGCACCGCCGACAGGCGTGCGGCGTCGACGCGATCGCACTTCGTCAGCGCGACCGCGCCATGCGTGATGCCGAGCAGTTGCAGGATCGCGAGATGCTCGCGGGTCTGCGGCATCACGCCGTCGTCGGCGGCGATCACGAGCAGCGCGAAGTCGATTCCGCACGCGCCGGCCGCCATCGTATGAATCAGCTTCTCGTGGCCCGGCACGTCGATCAGGCCAAGCACGTCGCCATTCTCGAGCGACGTATACGCATAACCGAGTTCGATCGAGATGCCGCGGGCCTTCTCTTCCTTCAAGCGGTCGGTATCGACGCCCGTCAGCGCGCGCACCAGGGTCGTCTTGCCGTGGTCGATGTGCCCTGCGGTTCCGACGATCATGCAGCCGGCCCCGCGACCTGCACGCATTGCGCGACGAATGCCGCTTCATCTGCCGCTTCGAGGCAGCGCAGGTCGAGCCGCAGCGCATTGTCGGCGATGCGGCCGATCACCGGACGCGGCCATTCGCGCAGTTTCTTTTCGAGTTGCGCGAGCGCACGGCCGCCGCGCTTGCCGTCCGACGTGCGCACGACGAGCCCGGCGCTCGGCAACTGATCGACCGGCAGCGCACCGCTGCCGATCTGGCTGAACATCGGCTCGACCGTCACGTCGAAACCGCTGTCGAGGGCGGCCTGCAACGCCGGGCGCACACGTTCGGCGGCCTCGGCGATATCGCGCTGCGGCCGCGTCAGCAGGCGCAACGTGGTGAGTCGCTCGCGCAGGAACTCCGGCGCCCGGTAGAGCCGCAGCACGGGTTCGAGCGCGGCGAGCGTCAGCTTGCCGACGCGCAGCGCGCGCTTGAGCGGATGTTTCTTGATCTTCGCGACGAGCGCGCGATCGCCGACGATCAGGCCGGCCTGCGGCCCGCCGAGCAGCTTGTCGCCGCTGAACGTGACGAGGTTCGCGCCGGCCGCGACGGTCTCCTGCACTGTCGTCTCGTGCGGCAGGCCCCATTGCGACAGATCGGCGAGCGTGCCGCTGCCGAGATCGACGGCGACGGGCAGCCCGTACTCGCGCGCGAGCGGCGCGAGTTCGGCCAGCGTCACTTCCTTCGTGAAGCCGCTGATCGCGTAGTTGCTGCAGTGCACCTTCATCAGAAGCGCGGTGCGCGGGCCGATCGCGTCCGCGTAGTCGCGCAGATGGGTGCGGTTGGTGGTGCCGACCTCGCGCAGCCTTGCGCCCGCGCGGCTCATGATGTCGGGGATGCGGAATGCGCCGCCGATCTCGACCAGCTCGCCGCGCGACACGACGACTTCCCGCTTCGTCGCGAGCGCGGACAGCGCCAGCAGCACGGCCGCCGCGTTGTTGTTGACGACGGTCGCGGCTTCCGCGCCCGTCAGTTCGCACAGCAGATCGTCGATCAGGTCGTCGCGATCGCCGCGACGGCCCGTGGCCAGATCGAATTCGAGGTTGACCGGCCGCGTGAGCACGTCGACCACCGCGCGCACCGCGTCGTCGGGCAACAGCGCGCGCCCGAGGTTCGTGTGCAGCACGGTGCCGGTCAGGTTGAACACGGGACGCACCGCGCCCGCGCTCTGCGCGGCCAGCGTGCGCGCGACGGCCGCGGCGATGCGCGGCTCGTCGAGCGGTTCGGCAGCCGCCGGATCGTGCTGCGCGGCGGTACGCCAGCGTTCGAGCTCGGCGCGCACTGCGTTCAGCACGCGCGTGCGGCCATAGTCGGCGAGCAGCGGTTGCAGCGGCGCCGACGACAGCACACGCTCGACCGACGGCACGCGCGCCAGCACGGCATTCAGTTCATTCAAACCCGGTTCGGTCACGTCGTGGTGGCTCCAGTCTCATGCTTCGCAGTCGGCCGGCACCGGCGCTCGCGCACCGCCCCGGCGACTGCCGTCAATCCGCTTCCCGCGAGACGTCCGGCCACAGCAGCGGGTTCGGCGAACTGCGCTGGTAGCCGGCCTCGTTCATCAACAGGTCGAGCGTGAGACTCGCGAGGTCGTCCGCCAGCGGCTCGAACTCGTAGTCCTTGTCCTGATAGCCGATCTTGCGATAGGTCTTGCACTCGTCGCACGATTCGGCCTTGACGGCTTCGCTGCCACCCTCGATCCCGTGATACGCGATGCCCTTCGTCGAGTCGCAATGCGAGCACTTCGTGCGCACCATGTGCCACTCGGTCGTGCACAGCCCGCATTGCAGGAAGCGGTAGCCCTGGTACTGGCCGCCGACCCGCACGACGCTCGCGACCGGATGCGTGCCGCACACGGGGCACAACCCCGGCTGGTCGAGGTACGGGACGTCGGCCGGCGAAACGCGGCTGGCGAGATCCGTCCAGACGACCTGTAGCGCCGCCATCAGGAACGGCGCGGTGGCCGGGTCGACTTCGGCGAAGCGCAGCGCGAGGACCGCGTCGGCCTGCGCGTCGAGTTCGGCGGGCGCCATCAGGCGCAGCCGGTCGAGCAGCTTCGCGAGCTGCGGGTTGACCAGCCCGGCGCCTTCGACCCGGTCGAGCAGTTCGTACAGCACGGCGCGCCAGCGCGGGTCGCGCTCGCCGTCGAGCGCCGGCACGAGCGGCATCGAATGCTGCTGAGCACGTGCGATCGCTTCCTTCGACGGCAGCGGCAGCTCCAGCGTCTGCAGCGTCGCGTGCTGCGCATCGGCGACGGTGGCCATCAGCCGCAGGTAGCCGCTGATCGGGTTCAGGTCGGCCAGCTTGCGCAGCCGCGCGGCGCGGGCCGAGAACGCGGTGGCGCGCTCCGGCAGGCGAAAGCGCGGGATGGCCGAATGATCGAGTGCCGAGATCTCGGTCGGTTCGAGAATGCGTTGTGTCACAAAAATGTCTTCCAAATAAACAAGCGCCGACAGGTCGGCGCTTCGGGCGGTTCCGACGGTGGACGGGCCGGCCCGCCGCGATCGGCGAGCCACCCCGCTCCGGTGCGTTATTTCACGCTTTCACGGAACCACTTCGGGTGATGCTTGCGAGCCCAGCCCAGCGTGACGGTGCCGCGCACCATCGCGCCGATCGAGCCCTTCACCCACAACGCCGCGTAAATGTGCACGATGATGCTCGCGATCAGCACGAAGGCCGCCACGGCATGCACGACAGCGGCCGCGCGGATCACCCCGATCGGGAAGTAGAACGAGAAGTAGCGCCGCCAGATCACGATTCCCGACAGCAGGAGCAGCAGCAGGCACGCCACCAACGTAAAGAATAGCAGCTTCTGCCCGGCGTTATAGCGCCCGACAGGCGGCAGCTTGTCTTCCTGGTTGGTCAGCACGTCGCCGATCTGCTTCAGCCACTGCCGGTCGTCCGCGTCGAGCGCGTTGTGGTGCCAGAAGCGCACCACCAGGATCGCGAACGACACGAACATCACGAGGCCGACAAACGGATGCAGGATCCGCGTCCACTGGCCGCCGCCGAACAGTGCGGTGAGCCAGAACATCGACGGATGGAACAGCGCGAGCCCGGACAGCGCGAGCAGCACGAACGTGATCGCGGTGATCCAGTGGTTCGTGCGCTCGTTCGCCGAGTAGCGGACGATCAGGTTGGGGTCGTCGTGCTTCATTTTCCGTCCTCCTTGATGCGTCGCGCCTCGTCGCGTGCGGCGGCTTCCTCGTCCTCGCTGACCTCGTTCGGACCGACCCGGGTGTAGTGGAAGAATCCGGCCAGCGCGGTGAGCGCGAGACCGGCGACCGCGAGCGGCTTCGCGATGCCCTTCCACAGCTTCACCATCGGGCTGATCGACGGATTGTCGGGCAGCCCGTGGTACAGCGACGGCTTGTCCGCGTGGTGCAGCACGTACATCACGTGCGTGCCGCCGACGCCCTGCGGGTCATACAGCCCCGCATGCTCGAAGCCGCGCTCTTTCAGGTCCTCGATCCGTTCGGCCGCGTGCTGCTTCATGTCCTCCTTGGTGCCGAACACGATCGCGCCCGTCGGGCAGGTCTTCACGCAGGCCGGTTCCTGGCCGACCGCGACACGGTCGGAGCAGAGCGTGCACTTGTACGCGCGATGATCCTTCTTCGAGATCCGCGGAACGTTGAACGGGCAGCCGGTCACGCAATAGCCGCAACCGATGCAGTTCTCCTCGTGGAAATCGACGATTCCGTTGTTGTACTGCACGATCGCGCCCGGCGACGGACACGCCGTCAGGCAGCCCGGATCCTCGCAATGCATGCAGCCGTCCTTGCGGATCAGCCACTCGAGGTCGCCCGCCGGGTTCTCGTATTCGGAGAACCGCATCACCGTCCACGAGTGCTCGGTCAGGTCGGCCGGGTTGTCGTACACGCCGACGTTGGTGCCGATCTCGTCGCGCAGGTCGTTCCACTCCATGCATGCCGTCTGGCATGCCTTGCAGCCGATGCACTTCGATACGTCGATCAGCTTCGCGACACTCCCGGTCACCGTTTCGCGCACCGTGGGCGGTGGCGTCGTGGTGGCCGAGACGCGCTTGATATCCAGCGATTGCAATGCCATCTCTTCCCCCTTACGCCTTTTCGACCTTCACCAGGAACGACTTGAATTCCGGGGTGTACGAGTTGCCGTCGCCTACGGACGGAGTCAGGGTATTGGCGAGATAGCCGGGCTTCGCGAGACCCTTGAAGCCCCAGTGCAACGGGACACCGACCGTCTGGACCTTCTTGCCCTCGATCGTCAGCGGCTTGATCCGCTTCGTGACGAGCGCGACCGCGACGATGTAGCCGCGCTTCGACGACACCTTCACGCGATCGCCGTGCGCGACGCCGACTTCCTTCGCGAGATCTTCGCCGATCTCGACGAATTGCTCGGGCTGGATGATCGCATTCAGCCGCGCATGCTTGGTCCAGTAGTGGAAATGCTCGGTCAGCCGGTAAGTCGTCGCGACGTGCGGGAACTCCGACACCTTGCCGAACGACGCGCGGTCGTCCGGGAACACGCGGGCAGCCGGGTTGTTCAGCGCCCGCGCGTTGTCAGGGTGCAGCGGATTCGCCGCAAGCGGCGTCTCGAACGGTTCGTAGTGCTCGGGGAACGGACCTTCGTTCATTGCCGCGCGCGCGAAGAAGCGCGCGACGCCTTCCGGGTTCATGATGAACGGCCCCATCCCGTTCTCCGGCGGTTCGTCCGCCTTGAAGTCCGGCACGTCGGCACCCTTCCACGCGCTGCCGTTCCAGCCGATCAGCTTGCGGGTCGGGTCGAACGGCTTGCCGCTCACGTCGCACGACGCGCGGTTGTACAGAATCCGCCGGTTCGCGGGCCATGCCCACGCCCAGTTCAGCGTCTGGCCGATGCCGGTCGGGTCCGAGTTGTCGCGCCGCCCCATCTGGTTGCCGGCCTGTGTCCAGGCACCGCAGAAGATCCAGCAGCCGCTCGCGGTCGTGCCGTCGTCCTTCAACTGCGCGAACGCGGCGAGCTGCTCGCCCTTCTTCACGAGCGTCTTGGCCGGATCCTTCGGGTCGGGCAAGTCGGCGAGCGCACGGCCGTTGAACTCCATCGCGAGCTCTTCGGGAGTCGGGCTTTCCGGGTTCGCATACGGCCAGGTCAGGTTCACGATCGGATCCGGATACTTGCCGCCGTCCGTCTGGTACATCTTGCGCATGCGCAGGAACAGCCCCGCCATGATCTCGAGGTCGCTCTTCGCCACGCCCGGCGGCTCCGCGCCCTTCCAGTGCCATTGCAGCACGCGGCTCGAACTGACGAGTGAGCCGCTTTCCTCCGCGAAGCACGTGGTCGGCAGACGGAACACCTCGGTCTGGATCTTCGACGCATCGACGTCGTTGAAGTCGCCGTGAGGCTTCCAGAATTCGGACGTCTCGGTCGCGAGCGGATCCATGATCACGAGCCATTTCAGTTTCGCGAGGCCTGCCGCCGTCTTCACCTTCGACGGCGCCGCCGCGAGCGGGTTGAAGCCCTGGCAGATGTAGCCGTTCATCTTGCCGGCATTCATCAGCTCGATCGCCTGCAGCAGGTCGTACTGCTTGTCCAGCTTCGGCAGGTAGTCGTAGGCCCAGTTGTTCTCGGCGGTCGCCGCGTCGCCCCACCACGACTTCATGAAGCTGACGTGGAAAGCCTTGTAGTTCTTCCAGTAGCTCAGCTGGTTCGGCCGCAGCGGCTGCTGCGCGCGCTTCTTGATGTAGCCGTCGAAATCCTGCTCGGCCTGCATCGGCAAAGTCATGTAGCCCGGCAAGAGATTCGACATCAGCCCGAGGTCGGTCAACCCCTGGATGTTCGAGTGGCCGCGCAGCGCGTTCATCCCGCCGCCCGCGATGCCGATGTTGCCGAGCAGCAACTGCACCATCGCGCCGGTGCGGATGATCTGCGAGCCGATCGAATGGTGGGTCCAGCCGAGCGCGTACAGCACCGTGCCGGCGCGGCCCGGAACGGCCGTCGTCGCGAGCATTTCGCACACCTTCAGGAATTTCTCCTTCGGTGTGCCGCACGTCTGCTGGACCATGTCCGGCGTATAGCGCGCGTAGTGCTGCTTGAGCAGGTTGTATACGCAGCGCGGATGCTGCAGCGTCGGGTCGACCTTCACGAAGCCGTCGTCGCCGCGTTCGTAGTCCCAGCTCGATTTGTCCGGGTACGCGTGTTTCTCCGCGTCGTAGCCGGAATAGATGCCGTCGTTGAACGCGAAATCCTCGCGCACGATGAACGAGAAGTCCGTGTAGTTCTTCACGTACTCATGCTGGATCTTGTCGTTCGTCAGCAGATAGTTGATCACACCGCCCAGGAAGACGATGTCGGTGCCGGTGCGGATCGGCGCGTAGTAGTCGGCCACCGAGGCCGTACGCGTGAAGCGCGGGTCGACGACGATCAGCCGCGCCTTGCGTTGCGCCTTCGCCTCCGTTACCCACTTGAAACCGCACGGATGGGCCTCGGCTGCATTGCCGCCCATCACGAGAATCACGTCCGCGTTCTTGATGTCGACCCAATGGTTCGTCATCGCTCCACGGCCAAACGTCGGGGCAAGACCTGCCACCGTCGGGCCATGTCAGACACGCGCCTGATTGTCGAATGCGAGCATCCCCAGACTGCGGATGGTCTTGTGGGTCAGGTAGCCGACTTCGTTGCTGCCCGCCGACGCGGCCAGCATGCCGGTGGTCAGCCAGCGGTTGACCTTCGCGCCGTCATCGGTCGTCTCGACGAAGTTCGCGTCGCGGTCCGCTTTCATCAGCTTCGCGATCCGGTCGAGCGCGTCGTTCCACGAGATCGGTTCCCACTTGTCCGAGCCGGGCGCCCGGTATTCGGGATGCGTCAGGCGGTTCGGGCTGTGGATGAAGTCGATCAGGCTCGCGCCCTTCGGGCACAGCGTGCCGCGATTGACGGGATGGTCGGGATCGCCTTCGATATGGATGATGCTCGGCTGCGCGTTCTTCGCGCCGTCACCGAGGCTGTACATCAGGATGCCGCAACCCACCGAGCAATAAGGGCAGGTGTTGCGCGTTTCGACTGTGCGCGCCAGCTTGTACTGTCGGACCTCGGCGAGCGCTTCCGTCGGAGAAAAGCCCATCAGGGCAAGACTCGATCCGGCAAGCGACGTGGCCGTCACCTTCAGGAACTGGCGCCTGGACATTTGTAGCATGATGGTCTCGGCGTTTTTGTGGGGTGAGGTGAAACTGAAAGGAATTATAGACATTGAGCGCAACTATGATGCAATCCTCGGATCAATACCGATTTGTCTGATCCACCGATGTCCGGCGATCAGCGCGCAACCGAACCGTCATGAAACGACAAATCACGTCCGAAGCTACCCGCCTCGCGCAACAGCAGGCCAACTGGGCGCTCAACGCTTTCAAGCGTTTCTCCTCCCACCGCTGCTCGGCGATGGCCGCGAGCATCGCGTTCTTCTCCGCTTTTTCGCTCGCGCCGACACTCGTGATGGTGATCGCCGTGGCCGGCTGGTTCTACGGCGACGACGCCGCGCGCGGCCAGGTATTCGAGCAGGCGCATCAATTGATCGGCGACGACGCAGCGGCCAGCATCCAGACGATCGTGCAGAACGCCCATCGCGCGGGCGAGAGCGGCGGAATCGCGACGCTGATCTCGTTCGCCGCGCTCGCGATCGGTGCATCGGCGACGTTCGCGTCGCTGAACACCGCGCTGAGCGTGATCTGGCCGAGCACGGAAAACCGCTGGTCGAGCATGCTCGGGCTCGTGCGGGTGCGGCTCATCTCGTTCGGACTCGTGCTCGGCGTCGCGTTCCTGCTGATCGTGTCGCTCGTGCTCGATACCGCGATCACGTTCATCGGCACCTGGCTGCTCGGCGATTCGCCGTACGTCGCGATCACCAACCTGCTGCAGTTCTTCGTCGGCATCGCGGTGCTCGCGGGCGCGTTCGCCGCGCTGATGAAGTTCCTGCCCGATGCGCGCGTCGCATGGCGCGACGCGATGACCGGCGGGATCGTGTCCGCGATCCTGTTCTCGGGCGGCAAGAAGCTGTTCGCGCTGTATCTCGCGCATGCGGGCACGGCAAGCGCGTTCGGCGCGGCCGGATCGTTCGCGGTCCTGCTGATGTGGCTGTACTTCTCGGCGGCCGTGCTGTTGCTCGGCGCGGAATTCGCGGCCGCGCGCGGCGATGCGCATCGGCGCGGCGGCAGCGATGCGGCCGTGTCCGCACAGAGGGATCGCGCAAGCGGCGACTGAATCCCCACGTATTGCTTCCCGCGCACCGCGCGCATCGTATCGCCGCCCTACGCGACCGCCGCCCTTTGCGCAACCACCCGGCCCCGCCGGGCATTCCTGCAGGTTGATGCGCTCTTTACATAGGCAGGCGATGCGCGCTGCGAAGGCAAACGTTTGCATGCCTCGATTTCCGTGCGCGAACCCGCGAAACTTGCCCTTCTCCTGCCGGGCGCATCACCCGCCGCAACAATCGCAGCGCAGCAATTGTCAACTATTTCAAAAAGAGGAACAGTCCTTGATGTGCTTGATATATATGGACTTTTCCCCGCTGTTACCTTTTCGAGACACTTTATTTTTTAAGCTTTCTTGCATGTATGGCACTGAGCTATTCTCCAATCCGCAACAAATAACGAATGACGATTCATTTGCGTGGAGATACTCAACGATGAAGAAACTCGCACTCTCGACCCTCTCGCTCGCCCTGCTGGGCGCCGCCGGCGCTGCTCACGCTCAATCGAGCGTCACGCTGTACGGCGTGATCGATACGTCGATCGCATGGGTTCACGGCAACAACGGCGAAGCCAACAACTCGTGGCAAATGCTGTCGGGCAACCTGCAAGGCAGCCGTTGGGGCCTGAAAGGCGCTGAAGACCTCGGCGGTGGCCTGAAGGCGATCTTCCAGTTGGAAAACGGTTTTGATCCGGGCACCGGCCACCTGGGCCAGGGCGGTCGCATGTTCGGTCGTCAGGCATACGTCGGCCTCGAAAGCAACCAGTACGGCACGCTGACGCTCGGCCGCCAGTACGACCCGCTGGTCGACCTGGTCCAGGCAGTCACGGCTGACAACTACTTCGGCAGCGTGATGGCAACGCCGGGCGACGTCGACAACAACGACAACTCGCTGCGCGTCAGCAACGCAATCAAGTACACGTCGCCGGTCTGGGCAGGCTTCCAGGTCGAAGGCATGTACGCCCTCGGCGGCGTTGCAGGCAAGACGGGTTCGGGCCAGACGTGGTCGGTCGCAGCTGCATACAACAACGGCCCGGTCGGCGTTGCAGCAGGCTACTTCTACGCAGCCAACCCGTCGCCGACGACGGCTGTCGGCCGCGCAGGCTGGGGTTCGACGACGTCCGACGCGATCTTCGACGGCCCGATCAACTCGGGTTACGCAACGGCGAAGTCGATCGCCATCGCGCAAGTCGCAGGCCAGTATGCCCTCGGCCCGGTGACCTTCGGCATCGGCTACAGCAACGCACAGTACAAGCCGGACGCATTCTCGGGCTTCGGCTCGACCGAGAAGTACAACACGATCCGCGGCTTCGCGACGTACCAGGTCACGCCGCCGCTGCTGCTGGGCCTCGGCTACTCGTACACGAAGGCGAGCGGCGACACGTCGGCGAAGTACCACCAAGTCGGCGTTGGCGCAGACTACTCGCTGTCGAAGCGCACGGACGTCTACCTGGTTGGCGCATACCAGCACGCGAGCGGTACGCAGCTCGTCGACGGCGTGCAGCAGAGCGCGCAAGCGTCGATCGCTTCGTACGGCTTCGCCGGCAAGAGCTCGGCCGAGCTGGTCGCGGTCGGCATTCGCCACAAGTTCTAAGAAGTACGTTTCCGGTGTGCATGGCGTCTCCGACGCCATGTCGCCGAACTGCAAAACCAGTCACCGGCTTCGGCCATGGCTGGTTTTTTTTCGTCCGTTGCCGGCGGCGCCGTGGCGGGCGATGGCCGCGGTCGGCACTTGGGTACGGCAACCGGCCGGGAGCGGTTCCTGAGCCGCCTGTCGCGCGCTGGAAGCCTGTCCGGAGGCATCCGGACACCCCTTGCTGTCCGACGGCTGCATACGGCCGGTCAGGCGCGCGTCACCACGCGGACCATCCCATATCCCTCTTGACGCGTGACAACGGGATCCGTCATCGCAACGGATGCTTGTCCGTGCCCAGCCGATTTCGATGCCGTGACGCGAAGCACTATGCTTCGACGTGTCGATTTCGACGGCCTTCGTCCGTCGTATCGATGGCGGCACGCAGATTGCGCCGTCCCTCATCGACATCCGACAGGAGACGCTCCATGACGATTCAGAAGATCACGCCGTTCCTCTGGTACGCGACGGAAGCCGAAGAAGCCGCGGCCTTCTACGCCGGCATTTTCCCGAACTCGCGCGTCGTGCGCGTCACGGCGGTAGCGGGCACCAGCGGCACCCGGATGGTCGAATTCGAGCTGTTCGGCCAGCCGTTCATCGCGATGAGCCACCCGCGCACCGAGACGTTCAACCACGCGATCTCGCTGATGGTCAGTTGCGCCGACCAGACGGAACTCGACCGCTACTGGAGCGCGCTGCTCGACAACGGCGGCACGGCCGACGGCTGCGGCTGGCTGCGTGACCGCTTCGGCGTCTCATGGCAGATCGTGCCCGACGCGCTGATCCCGATGATGGCCGACCGCGACGAGGCCAAGGCGGCGCGCGTGGCCGCGGCCATGATGCAGATGACGAAGTTCGACGTCGCCACGCTGAAGGCCGCCTACGCCGGCACGGCGGGCTGACGAAGCACGCTCGCTGCGGCCTCCTTCGCGCGGGCATCGGCACGCCTGTGGAGCGCGTGCGATACGCGCGTGATCGCGGTCGTCGACGCGGTTGCCTCGCACCGCGATGCAATCGCGGGCAGCGGCCGTTCGCGCGCTGCTACGCCGACGACATGGCTTCGACGATCCGTCGCACGGAACGCACGAATGCGGCGCCCGGTTCGCCCGACAACAGCGTGTCGGCACCCTCACCGCGGCCGCGCAGATTGACGGTACGCGCGGCCGACAGGACGGGCCGGTACGTGTCGGGCAGGCGCGCCGGCGCTCACGTCGCGGCGACATCCTTCGGCGCGATCCCGCCGGTTGCGGCGCTGTACCAGATGCGTGCGAGCGCGAGCACGACGTTGCATTCGTCGCCGCGCCAGTCCGGCTCGGCATCCCACTGCCCAACCGTGGCGACGAGCGCGGCGACGAAGTCGCTTGCGGGCACCGCGTCGAACCATGCGGCCGCGCGCGGCCCGCGCAGCGCAACGTCGTGCTGCCGCACCTCGGTCAACAGAATCGCCAGATCGTGATCGACGCACGCCGGCTCGACGATACCCGCGCGACACACGCACAACGCGTGGCGATGCACAGCCGCGCGCCGGCACGAACACGACGATCCGGCCATCCGTGCAAGCGGCCCGCAACACCGGATGCGCATCACGTCATGCCGTATCCGCGCCATGCGATGCCGACGCGACCGCGCGATTTGCGCGGCGCAATAAAAATCCCCGCACGCTTTCGCGTACGGGGACCGTCGGACATCGCAACGGCCGCCGCATTCGGCGACCGTTACGCGGCATTACGCAGCCGCGTCCTTCAGCTTCTTCAGCGCACGTGCCTTCACGCGCACGCTGGCCGGCTTTGCCGGGAACCAGCGCTCTTCGCCCGTGAACGGATCCTTGCCGAAGCGCTTCTTCTTCGCCGGCACGACTTGCGCCGTGATCTTCAGCAGACCCGGCAGCGTGAACTCGCCTGCGCCCTTCTTGTGAACCGAGCCCAGCACGACGTTCTCGAGTGCGACGAGCACTGCCTTGACCGCCTTCACTTCGACAGCTGCGCGCTCAGCGATGTGCGTTGCGAGCGATGCCTTCGTGAACTTGTCCTTCAGCGGCGTCGGAGCAGCCGGTGCTGCCTTCGCGACAGCCTTCTTGGCCACTACTTTCTTCGCGGGCGCAGCCTTTTTGGCAGCCACTTTCTTGGTGGCCGGTGCGGCAGCCTTCTTGGCCACCTTTTTTGCGGAAGTCGCCATGTTTCTCCTACCAGGTGTGGTCGTTGGATACACGAAGCGTGCAACGCGCGCGCTTCAACGCCGGATTCTACAAGCGCCTTGACGCTTCGTGGAGTACTTTTATGCGTTTTCGCGGGGTTTCCCGCAGGTTTTGTTGCGCGCGACCGACTTCGACGGCACGCCAGCGTCTGTTTACGCCTGGAACGCGCATGCGCAAACAGACCCTGGCATCGAAAAACGCCTTCACGTATACGTCCAAACGCGTCCGATCGCGAATTACGTTCGATATTTGCGCACCTATACTGACTTCGCTCAGTGCCCCGGATGCCTTCATGCGCGAAGTCAGATACGTCAAAGGACTCGACGGCCTGCGAGCCATCGCCGTCATCCTCGTTTTCCTGTCCCACAAGGGCCACGTCCTCGCTGTCGACGTGGGCAAGCTCGGTGTGTGGACGTTCTTCTTCATCAGCGGATTCCTGATCGTCGGCGAACTGCATCGCAATCGTCAGGCGATCGAGTGCGGCGCGATGACGCGCCGCCATGCGCTGGCGCTGTTTCTCGCGAAGCGCGCGCTGCGGATCTTTCCCGTCTACTACCTGCTGCTCGCCGCGCTCGCGATCGCGCACGCGCTGTTCTACCAGCGCGGCGTCGATCTCGGGCTCGCGTGGCACGCCACGTTCCTGTCGAATTACTGGATCGGTGTCGTCAAGGACGGCTGGCCGGGCGCCACGTCGCACTTCTGGAGCCTCGCGGTTGAGCAGCAGTTCTATCTGATTGCGCCGCTCACGCTGCTCGCGGTGCCGGCCGCACGCCACGTCGTGCTCGGCGTCGCGGCCGTCGCGCTCTGCGCGTTCGCGCATCTCGCGCTCTACGCGGTCGACGCATCGCCGGTGCTGATCTACGCGTTTTCCCCGTGGAATTTCGCGCTGATCGCGCTGGGTGGCGTCGGTGCGATGACGCTCGCCGATCGCGGCCAGGACGTCGTCCGCCGCATTCCGCCCGGCTGGCTAGGCGCCGCCGGCGTCGTGTTCTTCCTCGCACTGCCCGCGTTCACGATGCTGCCGGACGTCGTCACGGGGCTCGCGGATCTCGGCCTGTCCGCGTCACTCGGCGCGCTGATGCTGTGGATCGTCACCGAACCCGACCATCCGGCCGTGGCACTGCTCGACTGGGCACCGCTCGTCTATCTCGGCACGATCAGCTACGGCTTCTATCTGTTCCACAACCTGATTCCGGCACGTTTCGGGGAGATGCCCGCGCTGTTCGCGCACGTGCCGATGCCCGCAATCGTCCGGGAATTGCTGCCTGAACTGCTGCAGTTCGCGCTCGCCGTGCTGCTTGCCCATCTGTCGTGGCGCTATCTGGAAAAGCGCCTGCTCGACTTCAAGAAGCCGATCGCCGCGATGCTGGACCGGTACTTCGTCGCGCGGCCGAGCACGTCGCCGCGCTGAGCGCGATACCGGCTCGGACGCCACGCAGCCGGGAAGCAACCGTCGCTCGTCAGGCCGCAAGCGACCGGCGCGTCGGCACCGGTTTCATCACCGCGATGTCCGGCATCCGGCGCAACGCGCAACGCGCGCTCGAGCCGACCTCAACGTCTGGCGGCATACCAGAATCGTCGCGCACGCACCCGCTGGAATGCGCCCGAAATCAGCATCGCCGCTCACCCGCCGCCGCACGCCCGCGCTTCGTCCACACGCAAAAAAGCCCCGACGCACGAGGCAGCCGGGGCCAACGGAACAACCACCACCTGAAACAACGGAGCAGCGCGGCTGCTTATGCGACAGCAGCCAGCGCGGGCAGACAGGTACGCAGGTACGCCTCGAATTCGCGGCTCACTTCCGGATGCTGGAGCGCGAGTTCGACGGTCGCCTTGAGGTAGCCGATCTTGCTGCCGCAATCGAAACGCGTGCCGTAGTAACGATACGCGAGCACCTGTTCGTTCGCGAGCAGCGTCTGGACCGCGTCGGTCAGCTGCAACTCGCCGCCGGCGCCCGGCTTGAGCTTGCGCAGGTGATCGAAGATCGTCGGCATGAACACGTAGCGGCCGACCACGCCGAGGTTCGACGGCGCGTCTTCCGGAGCCGGCTTCTCGATGATGCCCGACAGCTTGATGATGTCCTCTTCCCACTCGCGGCCTTCGACGACACCGTACGAGCGGCTGTCCTCGCGCGGGATCGTCTCGACCCCGATCACCGAGCTGTGATAGTGGTCGAACACGTCGACGAGCTGCTTGAGCACCGGCTGTTCGCCGTGCAGCAGGTCGTCGGCGAGAATCACCGCGAACGGCTCGCCGTGCACGAGCTTTTCCGCGCACAGCACCGCGTGGCCGAGACCGAGCGCTTCCGGCTGGCGCACGTAGAAGCAGTTCACATTGCTCGGCTTGATGCCGCGCACGAGTTCGAGCAGCTTTTCCTTGCCGCGCGCCTCGAGTTCGGCCTCGATCTCGTACGACTTGTCGAAGTGATCCTCGATCGCGCGCTTGCTGCGCCCGGTCACGAAGATCATCTCGGTGATACCTGCGTTGATCGCTTCCTCGACCGCGTACTGGATCAGCGGCTTGTCGACGACGGGCAGCATCTCCTTCGGGCTCGCCTTCGTTGCCGGGAGGAACCGCGTGCCGAGACCGGCGACGGGGAACACGGCCTTGGTGACTTTCAACATGTTCGCATCCTGGTTGCGTTGACTGCGCCGCGTCACTGGACGACCCGGCGCGATTATTTTTCGAACGGCATATCGAGAACCGGCGGCACGGCCAATTCCACTCCGCTCATTTTCGATATGGACCTATTGCCCATGTTTCCGGAAAATGGATAATCCGCGCACCCGGTCGATATTGCCGAACCCAGTGCCGAAACATAAACAAATTACCGATTTTCCGGATACAAATTCTTACGATTCGAATTCCTCGATATACGGGACGCCGCCCCGCTCGAGGCCCGGGCGAATCGGCTCGTTCTTCAGCGCCTCGCGGTACGCCGACAGCACGGCCATGACCAGCAGTACTGCCGCGCTCGCGATCCAATGCATGTCCATCTTGCCGCTCCTTGCATCAATCAACTGGAGCTTCAAGCTATCAGAAAAAAATCGGCAAATAATTGTGGTGGCGACCGAACCGCTTTCAGACCGGAATAAAACCACCATCTGAAACATCATTATTTCCCGGCGAGATTTTTTTATTCATTCGATCGAATTCTTGCGCATTACGATTGGACCATCCCCTTCATCCGTCGCAAGGAATCGAATCGCATGCAAGCTTTCAGCGGATCGTCTTTGACCGCGCCACCCGTCGCCGACCACAAGGAACACGTGATCGACGCGATGCGCGGGTTCGCGGCGCTGCTCGTCGCCTATTTCCACTGCCGCCAGGTCGTCTGGGTCGGCATGCAGAGCTTCCATCACGCTTACGGTCATGCGCTGAACCCGAGCGTGATCGCCGGCTACCTGACCTTCCCGTTCGCGTGGGGCTCCGCCGGCGTGCCGATCTTCTTCGTGATCAGCGGCTACTGCATCCACCGCAACGCGGCGCTCAAGCTCGCGGCCAACCCGGCGTACCGGCTCGACGCGCCGAACTTCTGGGCGCGCCGCTTCGCGCGCATCTACCCGGTGCTGCTCGCCGCGCTGCTGTTCACGCTCGCGATGGACGCGGTCAGCCTGCAGATCGCGCCGGTCAGCCACAAGATCCGCGACGTCGGCCTCACCGCGTTCCTCGTGAACCTGTTCTCGCTGCAGGGCGTCGCCGGCTACACGTACGGGTCGAACGGCGCGCTCTGGACGCTGTCGCTCGAAGTGCAGTTCTATGCGATCTACCCGCTGCTGTTCGCGCTGCGCCGCCGGATCGGCATGCCGGCCATCGTGGCGGCCGTCGCGATCGTCAACGTCGCGTCGGCGTGGCTGCTCGAACGGCACGACCTGCAGTTCTTCACGTCCTACTGGCTGTCCTGGACGGTCGGCGCGTGGATCGCCGATGTGCGCGCGCAGCCGGCGCGCGGCACGGCCGCCGTGCCGTCGCGCGCCTGGTATCTCGCGGCCGCCGCGCTGCTGGTCGCGGGCTGCGGCGCGTTCCATTTCGGCCAGTACGGCGCGTTCCAGCTGTGGGCTGCCGGCTTCGCGTGCTTCCTGTACCGCGCGCTCGCCTGCCCGCCGCGCCCGACGCCGCTCTCGCGCGTGCTCGGCTGGTTCGGCGACTTCAGCTACTCGCTGTACCTGATCCATCTGCCGCTGTTCGTCTGCCTCGGCTCGGTGCTGTTCCACTCCGAACTGCAACTGTCGATCTGGCCGTCGATCGCGTTCATGGCCGCCGCGATTCCGGTCGCCTACGTGTTCTACCGGCTGTTCGAACGCCCTGCGATGATGTGGTCGGCCAGCCTGAAGCCGACGCGCGCGGCTCGCGTCGTGGCACCGGCACCCGAACGGGCTGTCTGAGCGCGCCATTACCGGCGCGCCCTGCCCCCGCGCGGCCTCGAGTCGTGCGGGGGCGTTTTCATGGGCGTGACGCGCGCGGGGGATGCATTTGCGCGTCGGGTGCGGCTGGTATGAGGCACCGAAGTGCACATGCGGCGTCACACGCCGCCCGGGCGGCTGCACTACCCGTCGCATCGCCCGCCCCCTCGCCGGCCTCACCGCATGGCCTCACGGCGTTCCGTGAAGCAATGCCGATCCAGACGGCGAGGGTTCCCCCAAGGCCCCGTGCGCGAACGCATCACCAGCTCGCCTCCGGCAACCCGCGCCTGACGCGTATCAGGCTCCCGCCCGCCCAAAAAGCGGAACCCTCATGCAGCACACCGCCGCATGAGGGCCCGTTTCCCGGCGCATGGCGTCGATTCGCGCCGCCGCACCGCACCTACCGCTTCTTCGCCTTCGCGGCCTTCGCCGTATCCGCGAGGACCTTCTCGACCCGCTCCACATAGGTCTCGGTGCCGAACCGGCGCACCGCGGTCGCCCGCCCGCTCGCGACGAGCCGCTCGCGCAGCGCGGCGTCGTGCCGCAGCCTGCCCAGCGCATCGGCCAGCGCGGCCGCATTGCCCGGCTCGCACAGCAGCCCGTTTTCGCCGTCCTCGATGATCTCGACGACTCCGCCCGCGTGGGCCGCAACCACCGGCCGCCGTGCGAGCATGCCCTCGACGATCACGCGCCCGAACGGCTCCGGCGTGATCGACGTATGCGCGACCACGTCGACCGCCTTCATGCACGCGGCCACGTCGCGCTGGAAGCCGAGGAAGTGCACGCGATCGTCCATCCCGTGACGCGCGACGATCTCGTGCAGCTGCGCCGCATATTCGTCCTCGCCGAACAGCGGTGCGCCGACCAGCACCACGTGCATCTCGGGATGACGAGCCGCGGCCTCCAGCAGCAGGTGCTGCCCCTTCCAGTGAGCGAGGCGGCTGAACGAGCCGACCAGCCATGCGTGCTCCGGCAAGCCGAAGCGCGCGCGCAGCGCGGCCTGGCTGGTCGTGTCCAGCGCGTCGAACGGTTCGGCCGAAATGCCGTTGAACACGACGTCGACGTGCTGCGGCGTGAAGCCCGTCAGCGCACGGAATGCCTGCGCGGACGCGTCGGAGTTCGCGATCACGCGCGTGACGCCGAACCGCGCGCAGTACTTGATCGCCATCAGCTGCTTGCTGCCGAAATGGTCGCCGCTGACGATGTCGCGCAGGTGCCAGACCACCGGCTTGCGCGCGAGCCGCCCGGCCAGCGCCGCGACCACCATCGCGCGCTGCGTGTTCGCGTAGATCACCTCGGCCCGGCGTGCGCGCCGTGCGACGTCCCGCACGAGCGCGAAAAGCTGCTTCAACGCGCCGGCCGACACGCCGCCCTGCTTGCGTACCCCGGCGAGCGCGCCCTGGTCGAGCACGTCGACGCGCGCGCCGATCTCGTCGAGCGCCGCGCGGAACGGGCCGTCGTCGAACAGCACCACGTCGGCGTTCGCGCGCATGTGCTTCATGATCTCCAGCAGCGACAGCTCCGCGCCGCCGAGCACACCGCTCTGGTCCAGCACGAGCGTCGCCGGGCCGCGCGCGGGCGGCATCGGCGCGACGGCCGTGCCGCGCTGCGCGGTCGAGCCTGGCAGCGCCGCCTCCACGTAGTCGAGAAAGCGCCGCCGGAACGTGTCGGCGGAGAAGCGCTCCGCATTCGCGCGGCACGCGTGCGGCGTGAAGCGCTGCGGCGCGCGTTCGAAATCGTCGACCGCCGCGACGATCGCGTGCGGCGTCTGTTCGTCGAAGAACAGCCCGGTCGGATTCGCGTGCGAGCACGGTTCGAGCACCGTCTCGAGCGCACCGCCCTTGCCGTATGCGATCACGGGGGTGCCGCATGCCTGCGCCTCGACCACCGAGATCCCGAAATCTTCCTCGGCCGCGAACACGAACGCCTTCGCGCGCCGCATCCGGTCGTGCAGCACCGCGAACGGCTGATAGCCCATGATCTCGACGTTCGGGCCGGCCTTCGCGCGGATCTTCTGCATCTCGGGGCCGTCGCCGATCACCACGAGCTTGCGCTCCGGCGTGCGCGAGAACGCTTCGACGATCAGGTCGATCTTCTTGTACGGCACCATCCGCGACGCGGTCAGGTAGAAATCGTCCTTCGCCTCGTTCAGCGAGAAGCCGTCGACGTCGACCGGCGGGAAGATCACCGCCGCGTCGCGGTGATACACCTTGCGGATGCGCCGCGCGATGAACGCGGAGTTCGCGACGAAGCCGTCCACCGCATTCGCGGTGCGCGTGTCCCAGTTGCGGATGTAATGCAGGATCATCCGCGCGAGCAGCGACTTCGGCCCGTGCGTGAGGTTCGACTGTTCCAGATACTGGTGCTGCAGGTCCCACGCGTAGCGGATCGGCGAATGCACGTAGCTGATGTGCATCTGGTCCGGCCCGGTCAGCACGCCTTTCGCGACCGCATGGCTGCTGGAGATCACGAGATCGTAGTCCGACACGTCGAGCTGCTCGATCGCGAGCGGCATGAGCGGCAGGTAGCTGCGGTACTTGGTGCGCGCGAACGGCAGTTTCTGGATGAACGAGGTCGTCACCCGCTTGCCGCGCACGAATGCGCGATCGTCGAGAAAATCGACGAGGCTGAACAGGTCCGCGTCGGGAAAGCACGCGACGATCTGTTCGAGCACGCGCTCGGCGCCGGCGTACGTGACGAGCCAGTCGTGGACGATCGCCACGCGCAGCGGGCGCGACGCATCGCGTGCGCCCGCCGGTGCGGCCGGTTCGGCCCGGCGCAGCGCGGCGGTGTCGCCGGCTTCGGCCACGGCGGCACCGGCCGTGGCGAGGTTCAGGATGGCGTGTTCCGCCAGATCGCGATTCATACGGTTTTCCTCGCATTGAGACGGACGAACAGGTCGCGCACCAGCGCGCGCAGGGCCGGCGTCATCGTGAACGACCACGCAAGGTTCAGCACCAGCACGACCGCGCAGAGGCCGATCGACTCACCGAGCCCCGACCACGCTTGCGCGAGAAACAGGCTCGCGAGCAGGAAGGCGAGATGCGCGAGCATGTCGAGCACGATCGCGCGCATCCGGATCGCCGACAGGTAAAGCAGCACACCGTAATCGACCAGCGCGCGGGTCGCGACGACCACCGCCGCGCCGATCAGCCCGAAGTGATGAATGCCGAACCACAGGCCGCCGACGAAGAACGGCATCTCGACGAGCCCGGCGAACGCCGCCCGTGCCGGATTGACCTGCGACTGGATCAGGATCCGCGTGACGCTCGCCTGGCCGACGAGCCATACGCTGATCACCAGCACGCGCCCGACGGGCGCCGAATGCGCGGCGAGATCGGCGCCGACCCACAACGTGAGGAACGGCGCGAGCGCGAAGATCGCGATGATGCCGACCGGCGTGAACACGCCATTCAGGAATTCGAGCGACTGGCGCGCGAGCGCGTCGGCATGCTCGCGGCCGACCGCCGACAGGCGCGGAAACAGCGTGCGCACCAGCGCGTTCGGCAGCATGTTCAGCCGCGTGACGAGGTTCTGCGGGACCGTGTAATAGGTGACGAACTTCGCGCCCATGCCGGCGCCGAGCATCACGCGATCGAGCGTGTCGGCGATCATGCTCGTCGTGCTCGCGATCAGCATCCAGCCGCCGAAGTTGAACAGCCCTTTCGCGGTGCCCCACTGCGGCGGATCGATGCGCCGGATCCCGAGCACCTTGATGCTTGCGTGACCGAGCATCACCGCCGCGATCAGCCGCGCGACGACGGCCGCGGCCAGCACCGTCTGCAGGTTCGGCGCGATCCACCATGCGGCGCCGAGCGGCAGCAACTGGAACAGGAACGTGCCGATCGTCTGGTTCGTGTTGAACACGCCGAACCGTTCGGCCCCGTTGATCGCGCCGGCGAACACCCACGACACGTTCGCGAGCGGAATCGCGAGCGCGAGCCACGGCAACGCGAGATACACCTCGTGCTGCATCGCCGCCGACACCTTCGTGAAATACGCGGTGTAGACGAACGCGCCGAAATAGATCAGCAGGCCGCCAACGATACCGGTGCCCAGGTTCAGCCAGAACGCGCTCCAGAAGACCCGCGCGCTTTCGTCCGCGTTGCCGCTCGCGAGCGCCTTCGAGATGTGGTTCTGCGCGGCCATGCTCATCCCGAGATCGAGGATCCCGAAATAACCGATCAGCGTCCACACGAGGCTGACGACGCCGTAGCGTTCGACGCCCAGTGCGTGGATATACGCGGGCACCGTCACCAGCGACACGAAGGTCGGCAGGATCAGCCCGATGAAGTTGATCGAAACGTTCTTGAGTATGCCTTTGTCCATGCTTCTGCCTTGTGTGACGCCAACGACGACGGCGCGCCGCCCGTCACGGTTTCCAGCGATACATCAGCACCTTGCCGCGCGCGTCTTCCTCGACGAACACCAGGTATTCGCCGTTCTCGCGCCGGAACGCGCTAATGCCGAACGGCACGTCGACCCAGCCTGACGCCTTGCCGACCTCCGCGCCCGGGCTCATCACGCCGACTTCCTTGCCGGTTTCCTTGTCGTACACGTGGATCTTGCCGACAGGCTCCACCGTGAAGATGTAGCGGCCCTCGACCGTGATGCCGATCAGGTCGAGGATCGGCTTCGCGTCGAGCTGCCACGGCAGCGCGACCGTGTAGCGCACCACCGGCGAGCCGGTCGACCACTTGTCGAAGCGCACCAGCACGCGGCCGACTTCCTTGTTGATGCCCGGCTGCGGCGGCGCGTCGGCCGTGTAGCCCGTCACGTACAGCGTGTCCGTCTGCGGCTCGTAGATCGCGCGGCGCAGCTGCGTGAACGGCTGCGGCATCGGATAGGTCGTGACCTTGTCGTACGAGTAGATCGGGTTGCCGGCCTTGTCGATACCGCCGTAACGGAAGCGGTGTATGCCGCGCACGTCGCTCGTGCGCCAGATGTCGCCCTTCGTGTCGACCCACCAGCCCCAGCCGCCCGCCTTCGCCTTGCCCGTCGTGTTGGTCGTGAACTCGTCCTCGTCGAGCCGGCCGTTGCCGTTCGCGTCGCGCCAGATCCAGTCGCCACCCGGCGGCTTGTTCGGCACCTTGTCGACCGGCCGCGCGCGGCCCGCGATCAGGCCCGACGGAATCGCCACCTCGCCGTCGCGCTTCGCATCGAAGCGGTAGATCTTCAGGTGATCGGCGTACATGTCGGTCAGGTACAGGAACGTGCGGCCGTCGACGCGCCGCGCCATCGGCATGCCCGGATACTGGTCCGTGTGGAACACGGGGTCGTCCGGATACTTGAAGCGGTTCGACAGGAATCCGACATATTTCCAGTCCTGGCCCGGCGGCTTCGACAGGTCGAGCTCGAAGCGCTTGTTGCCCGTATACATGCTGTTCGGCCGCGCGGGGTCGAGCCACGCGCCGTCGACGAACAGCAGCCCCTGCACCTGCCAGCGGAGCTTGCCGTCCGGCGTGTAGCTTTCCAGCACCGCGCCCAGCCCAGCCCCGATCGTGTCGTGGCGCGGCCCGATCCCGTTCATCGACACATAGATGTTGCCGGCGCGATCGACGCCCACGCCCGTCAGCCCGTTGAAGCGCTGCGGCCCCGGACGGCCAGGCACCGGGCCCGCGAAGATTCCGCCGCGCTCGCCGAGCGTGCCCGACGGCGCATAGCCCTTGCCGCCTTTCGAGAAAATCAGGATCTGCTGGCGCGGCCCGTTGTCCGCGACGAGCACGCGCCCTTTCGCGTCGACCGCCACGTCCACCGCATCGGTACCTTCCGGCAGCGGCGGCGCGTCGTCGAGCTTGCGGCCGTCCGCGCGCACGTGCACGAGATGCGCGGGCCCGCCGATCGTATCGGTGAGCAGCCACAGCGTGCCGTCGCCGGCGAGCGCGATGCGGCCCGGCTCGTGCGCACTCCACGCGCCTTTCTTCTGCATCGTCTCGGCGTCGTACACGTCCACCGCGTCGTGCGACGGATTCGTCGCGAACAGCGTCTTGTCGTCGGCCGCGAGGCCACCGACTTCCGCCTTCGCCTCGCCCACTTCCGACCGGGCCGGGGCCGGCACCTCGTTGACCATCATGAAGCTGGCGGCCATCCGCGCGCGACCGGCATCGGCACGCCCGCCATGCGCAACCTGCGGCGCCGCGCGGAACGGCGCCGGCTGCTTCATGTCGCCGATCGTGCGGCGCGAAATGCCGAACCACTGCTTGCCCTTGTCCGGCCAGATGCCGGGCGACTGCAGATGGCCGCGCTCGTTGCCCACGCCGATCGCGACGTACGCATACTTGCCGTTCACCGCGACCGCGTTGCCGCCGAGGTTCCCCCAGCCGTGCGTGCCGCCGGCGAAGCCGAGCATCTTCCCGTCCTGGTAGACGCTCGCCTCGGCGCCGCTCTCGTCCCACGGCGCGTTCGTATACACCTTGCCGTCGGGTGTCACCGCGATCGCGCGAATGTCGATCTGCGTCCAGCTGCCGTCGCCATAGCCGAACGTGTTGCCGATCCACGACGTAGTCGCGGGCAACACGGTTTCAGCCGAAGCGGCGCTCGCGGACAGCGCCGAGCATACCGTCATGCCAACCAGAATCAGACGTCGCAATGCGCTCTCCAGACTCGATACGGAAGCGACTGGCGCCGCGGCATGCTGCCCGGCCTGATGCCCTGTCGCTAAATAGGTTTCAAACGTCGCGATGCAGGTTACAAGCAAAAATAATCACAAGAAATTTGGAAATATTTGGGGATGTTTCGAGCTGAAATATCGAGCCGGAACAACGAGAAATTGGCCTGACAAAGCGGAAATATCGACCGCCTTTCGCGCGGCGATCCGTAGAAAATGCCGCTCCGGCCCGCGCGCCGGGGCGCGTAGCCTGCAAACCTTTCATGTCGCGATTGAAACAACCGGCATTCGAATGTTTTCAGCCGGATAAATGACATGCGTTTTTTTGCCGATTTCTTTTCCCTAGAATCGATTTCGATTCAATATTTCATTTAAACGCATGCATTACGTTCACGCATCGGATGCGCGGCGCGCCGCGGCATCGGCCGCGCGTCGCGAAGGAGCGGCGCGATGACGGGCATCTCGCGCACCACCGACCTCGCCCCGCCGCAACACGGCCGCATCGTGCAGCTCGACGGGCTGCGCGCGATCGCCGTCGGCGCCGTGTTCCTCCAGCACGCGCTGAAGGCGCCGCTATGGATGGGCGTCGACCTGTTCTTCGTGCTGAGCGGCCTGCTGATCACCGGCATCCTGCTCGATCGCAAGGCGCGCGGACAGTCGTACTTCAGCCACTTCTACGCGCGCCGCGTGCGCCGGATCCTGCCGCCGTACGTGCTGCTGCTGATCGTGTCGACGCTGCTGTTCGGCGCGAGCTGGCTGCCGCACTGGCCGTGGTTCGCGTTCTTCTCGACCAACATCGGACTGTCGCTCGGCAGCATCGGCCACGACAGCCTGAACGTGCTGTGGTCGCTCGCCGTCGAGGAGCAGTTCTACATCTTCTGGCCGTTCGTCGTGCTGTGGTGTTCGGAGCGAGCGCTGCTGTGGATCGCCGCCGCGCTGATCGTCGCGGCGCCCGTGCTGCGCGCGATCGCGACGCCGTGGTTCGATTCGTTCTGGCCGATTTACTACCTGACGCCGTTCCGCATGGACCTGCTCGCCGCGGGTGCGCTGCTCGCGATCGTGCTGCGCCGCGACCGGCGCGCGCTGGAGCCGTTCTATCCGCTCGCGATCGTCGGCGCGCTCGTGTCGCTCGCGATCCTCGGCTGGCTGCACCTGTCGTTCCCGCGTTTCCGCGCGGCGAACACGCCGCTGTCGAACGCCGCGCTCTACAGCATCTCGCTGCTGCTGTGCACGTCGATCGTCGTGATCGCGCTGCGCGGACGCGGCCTCGTGCAGCGCGTGCTGACGAACCCGCTGCTCGTGTACGTCGGCACCGTCAGCTACACCGTCTACCTGATTCACCTGAGCGTGCTGTACGCGCTGTGGCCGTTGCACCTGAACCGCTTCGTCACGGCCGCGCTCGCCCTCGCCATCACGCTCGCGTACGCCACCGTGAGCTGGTACGGCTTTGAGCGGCGCCTGACGCGCGGCCCCGCACGCGCCACGGTGCCCGCCACCGTGCGCACGACAGCCTGACTTTCTCAATCCATCGATTCGACCAGGACATTGCCATGAGCCAAACTCGCAAGAAGGCCATCATCACGGGGATCACCGGGCAGGACGGCGCCTACCTGACCAAGCTGCTGCTCGACAAGGGCTACGAAGTCACGGGCACCTACCGCCGCACCAGCTCGGTGAACTTCTGGCGTATCGCCGAGCTCGGCGTCGATACGCACCCGAACCTGTCGCTCGTCGAGCACGACCTGACGGATGCCGGCTCGAGCCTGCGGCTGCTCGAACGCACGCAGCCCGACGAGCTGTACAACCTGGCCGCGCAGAGCTTCGTCGGCGTGTCGTTCGATCAGCCGGCGACGACCGCCGAAGTCACCGGCATCGGCCCGCTGAACCTGCTCGAGGCGATCCGCGTGGTCAGCCCGAAGACGCGCTTCTACCAGGCATCGACGTCCGAGATGTTCGGCAAGGTGCAGGCCATTCCGCAAACGGAGACGACCGCGTTCTACCCGCGCAGCCCGTACGGCGTCGCGAAGCTGTACGCGCACTGGATGACCGTGAACTACCGCGAGTCCTACGACCTGTTCGGCTGCAGCGGCATCCTGTTCAACCACGAATCGCCGCTGCGCGGCCGCGAGTTCGTCACGCGCAAGATCACCGACACCGTCGCGAAGATCAAGCTCGGCAAGGCGACCAAACTCGAGCTCGGCAACCTCGACGCCAAGCGCGACTGGGGCTTCGCGCTCGAATACGTCGAAGGGATGTGGCGAATGCTGCAGGTCGACGAGCCCGACACCTACGTGCTCGCGACCAACCGCACCGAGACCGTCCGCGACTTCGTGCAGATGGCGTTCGCGGCGGCCGGCTACCAGATCGAATGGACCGGCAAGGGCGAACAGGAACGCGGCCTCGACGCGTCGAACGGCGACGTGCTCGTCGAAGTGAATCCGAAGTTCTACCGCCCTGCCGAAGTCGACCTGCTGATCGGCTGCGCGGACAAGGCCAAATCCAAGCTCGGCTGGGCGCCGGAAACGACGCTCGAGCAGCTTTGCCAGATGATGGTGGAAGCGGACCTGACGCGGAATCGTCACCATGACACGTACTGATGCCGGACGCTCGTCGCGCCGCGCATTCGTCACGGGCCTGACCGGCTTCACCGGCCGCTACATGGCGCAGCAGCTCGAGGCGGCCGGCTACGACGTGTGGGGCACCGTTGCGCCCGGCGCGGCGCGGCCGGACGATCCGGCGTTCGCGAACTGCACGCTGCTGCCGGTCGACCTGCTCGACGCGCAGGCGATGCGCGCGGCGGCCACCGATGCGCGACCCGATGCGGTCGTGCATCTGGCTGCGCGCGCACACGTCGCGCAGGACGAGCCGTCGCAGACTTACGCGGTCAACATCGTCGGCACGCGCAACCTGCTGGCCGCACTCGCGGGTCTCGATCGCCGCCCGTCGGCGGTGCTGCTCGCCAGCAGCGCGAACATCTATGGCAATTCGACGGCCGGCGTGCTCGACGAAACCGTCTCACCCGCCCCCGCGAACGACTATGCGGTCAGCAAGCTCGCGATGGAATACGCGGCGAAGCTGTGGGCCGACCGCCTGCCAATCGTGATCGCGCGGCCGTTCAACTACACCGGCGTCGGCCAGGACGAGGCGTATCTGCTGCCGAAACTCGTGTCGCACTATGCGCGCAATGCGCCGCGCATCTCGCTCGGCAATCTCGACGTGAGCCGCGATTTCTCCGACGTGCGCGACGTGACGACCGCCTATCTGAAGCTGCTCGAAACCGCGCCGGCCGGCGAGACGTTCAACGTCTGCTCGGAGCGCGCGTATTCGCTGAAGGAAGTGCTGGCGATGCTGTCGCGGATCGCCGGCTACGTGATCGACGTGACGATCGATCCACGTTTCGTCCGACACAACGAAGTGAAGCGCCTGAGCGGGTCGCGCGACAAGCTGCGGCGCGCGGTGGGCGAGCTTCCGGTGACGCCGCTCGACGACACGCTGCGCTGGATGATGGAAGCGATGCGTGACGAGCATCGGCCCGCGCAGGCCGGGCACGCCGGCTGATTGCGTCAACGCGCGCGGCGCCGGCCAAAAAACACGGGCCGCTCGATCAGATCGAGCGGCCCGTCGTCATGTCGGCCCTGTAACCTGCCGCCGCGCTCAGCCCGCGAGACCGCGCGCGAGATCGTTGCGCAGGTCGCCCGCGTTTTCCAGGCCGACCGCGAGGCGGATCAGCCCTTCGGTGATCCCCGCGGCCGCACGCGCTTCCGGCGTGATGCGGGCATGCGTCGTCGTCGCTGGATGCGTGATCGTCGTGCGCGTGTCACCGAGGTTGCCGGTGATCGAGATCAGCTTCGTGCTGTCGATCACGCGCCACGCATTCGCGCGCTGCTGCTCCGGCGTGTCGCCCTTCAGCTCGAACGACACGATCGCGCCGCCCGCCTTCTGCTGGCGCTTCGCGAGTTCGTGCTGCGGATGCGATTCGAGCCCGGGATAAAACACGCGCGCGACGGCCGGATGCGAATCGAGCCAGCGCGCGATTTCCAGCGCGTTCGCCGACTGCTTCTCGACGCGCAGCGACAGCGTCTCCATCCCCTTCAGCAGCACCCACGCGTTGAACGCCGACAGCGTCGGCCCCGCGCTGCGCACGAACGGGAACACCTTGCCCATGATGAATTCCTTCGAGCCGACCAGCGCGCCGCCGAGCACGCGGCCCTGCCCGTCGAGGAACTTCGTCGCCGAGTGCATCACGACGTCCGCGCCGAGTTTCAGCGGCTGCTGCAGCACCGGGCTGCAGAAACAGTTGTCGACGACGAACAGCGCGTTCGCGGCCTTCGCGATCTTGCCGATCGCCTCGATATCGGCGAGTTCGGTCAACGGGTTCGACGGCGTTTCGAGGAAGAACATCTTCGTCTCGGGCCGTACCGCTTCCTGCCATGCGTTCAGGTCGGTCGGATCGACGAAGGTCGTCGCGATGCCGAACTTGCTGAAGATCTGCGAGAACATCCCGAGCGTCGAGCCGAACAGGCTGCGCGAGCTGACGAGGTGATCGCCCGCCTGCAGGGCGGACATCACGACCGACATGATCGCGGCCATGCCCGACGCCGTCGCGATGCAGGCCTCGCCGCCTTCGAGCGCGGCGAGACGATCCTGGAACATGGTGACGGTCGGGTTCGTGAAGCGCGAATAGGTGAAATAGTCTTCCGAATTCGCGAAGCGCTCGGCCGCCTCGGCCGCGCTCGTGAAGCAGAAGCTCGACGTGAGGAACAGCGCTTCCGAATGCTCGTTGAAGTTGCTGCGCAACGTGCCCGCGCGCACGGCGAGCGTGTCGAAGTTGAGGGAGTCGTCCATGTTCCGTTTTCCGTATTCGAGGGTCGCGTCGCAGGTCATGCTTCGGGCGCGAACCCAGCCACAAAATCAGGCCAAAACAAAAAGCCCGCTATGCGTCGGCATCAGCGGGCTTCGGTGCGGTACGACAGCGATCGACTCGGGCCGGCTGCCGCCGGCCTTCGCTTTAGCTGTTTTGGGAAGTCGCCCCGCGTCCGCAAGCTGAATCAAATCGACGCACGGCGACATCCTATCACGCTTCGTCGGAAGCGTGCGGCTGCATCACTCGACCGACAGTTGCAGGTTCATCTGCGAACGCGCGGCATCGCCGGCCGTGTCGCGATCAGCCTGCGACGCCGGTGCGAGACGCGCGCGCTCGATCGCATCGAGGTACTCGGGCGTCACGGCGCCGGTGATGTAGTTGCCGTCGAAGCACGACGCCTCGAATTGCTCGAGCTTCGGGTTGATGTCGCGCACCGCGCGGCGCAGGTCGTCGACGTCCTGGTAGATCAGGTGGTCGGCGCCGATGATCTTCGCGACTTCCTCGTCGGTGCGGCCGTGGGCAACCAGCTCGCCGCGCGTCGGCATGTCGATGCCGTACACGTTCGGGAACTTCACGGGCGGTGCCGCCGACGCGAAGATCACCGACTTCGCGCCCGCATCGCGCGCCATCTGCACGATCTCGTGCGAGGTCGTGCCGCGCACGATCGAGTCGTCGACGATCAGCACGTTCTTGTCCTTGAACTCGATGCTCATCGCATTGAGCTTCTGGCGCACCGACTTCTTGCGCACGGCCTGGCCCGGCATGATGAAGGTGCGGCCGACGTAGCGGTTCTTGAAGAAGCCTTCGCGATACTCGACGCCGAGCTTCGCGGCGACCTGCATCGCGGCCGGACGCGACGAATCGGGAATCGGCATCACGACGTCGATCGGCACGTTCGGCAGCTCGCGCTTGATCTTCTCGGCGAGGTAGTCGCCCATGCGCAGGCGCACGTTGTAGACGGGCACGCCGTCGAGGCACGAATCCGGACGCGCGAGATACACGTATTCGAACATGCACGGATTCAGCGTCGGGTTCTCCGCGCACTGCTGGCTGTGGAAATTGCCGGCCTTGTCGATGAAGATCGCTTCGCCCGGCTGCACGTCGCGCACGAATTCGAACCCGATGCCTTCGACCGCCACCGACTCCGACGCGACCATCCACTCGGTGCCGTGTTCGGTCTCGAGCTTGCCGATGCAGAGCGGGCGAATGCCGAACGGATCGCGGAACGCGAGCAGGCCGTAGCCGGCGATCAGCGACACGATCGCGTACGAGCCCTGCAGGCGGCGATGCACGCCCGCGACCGCCTTGAACACCGCGGCCGGATCGAGCTCGAGGCCCGTCGTCGACAGCTGCAGCTCGTGCGCGAACACGTTGAGCAGCACTTCGCTGTCGGAATTGGTGTTGATGTGCCGGCGGTCGATCCGGAACATCTCGTCCTTCAGCTGTTCCCAGTTCGTCAGGTTGCCGTTGTGCGCGAGGATGATCCCGAACGGCGCGTTCACGTAGAACGGCTGCGCCTCGGCTTCGCTCGACGCCGAGCCGGCCGTCGGATAGCGGACCTGGCCGATGCCGAAGGTGCCGGGCAGGCTGCGCATGTTGCGCGTGCGGAACACGTCGCGCACCATGCCGTTGGCCTTGTACATGTGGAAATTGCTGCCGTCCGCCGTCGCGATGCCCGCTGCGTCCTGACCGCGATGCTGCAGCAGCAGCAGGCTGTCATAGATCAGCTGATTGACCGGGGATTGGGAGATAACGCCTACGATGCCGCACATGGCATGTCCTTCAGAATGACAAAATCGGTTCCGTCCTGCCCGGCCGCGTCGTCACACGCGTACGTACTGGGCCATGCCGTCGGGCAGGAGCTGCTTCAGCTCATGCACGCCCTGTTCGGCGAAAGGACGCAATAGCGCATTGCGCCAGAAATCCTGTTTGGGCAATTCGGTCAGCCCGGCCGCCGCGACCAGCAGCACCACCAGCACGCAGCCGCGGACGAGCCCGAACATCATGCCCAGCGAGCGATCGACTCCGCCGAGGCCCGTCGCCTGCGCGATCCGCGACAACAGCGCGTTCGCGACACCCGCGACGAACACCACGCCAATCACGATCAGCGCGAACGCCAGCACCCACTGTGTCAGCGCGCCGCCCGGCCAGTTCGCCGGGATATATGGCACCACCAGTCCGACATAGCGGGCCGCGATCGCAATCGCCGCGATCCAGCCGATCAGCCCGAAAATCTCCGAGACGAAACCGCGCCACGCGCCACGCAGCGCGGACAACGCGATCACCGCCAATACAGCGTAGTCGAAAGCCGTCAGCATCGCACGTTACTGCGTGAGTCCGGCTTCGCGCACCTTCGCAATCGCGGCGGACGCCGCCGCGCGATCCGCGAACGGGCCGGCACGCAGCAGTGTAGCCGTGCTGCCGTCCGCCTGCTTGCGATGCTCGACATATGCGGGCACCCCCGCCGATTTCAACTTGGTGGCCCACGAACGGGCCGTCGTGTCGTCCTTGAACGAACCGAGCTGCACCGCGAAGCGCGCACCGGCCGACGATGCGTCGCCGCTGTCGGCCGCTGCATCGGCGTTCGCGACCGTCGCGGGCGCCGGCTTCGGCGCGGGTGCGGCCGTGGCCGGCTTCGCAGCGGGCTTCGGCGGCGCCACATTCGCCGTGGTCGTCGGGGCCGTGGTATCGGGCTTCGCGGCCGGCTTGGCCGCATCCTTGGCCGCCGGCGCGGGCACGGCCGCCACGGCGACATCGGATGCCGGCGGCTCGTCATGCGCGACGCCCGCCTGCACGTCGGACGCGTCGTCGTCGCGCGGCGCGACCGCCTGATGCGCGGGCCGGTTCGGGATGTCGATCGCGATGTCGTCCGTCACCGGCTTCGGGTGCGAATCGAGCACCATCGGCAGCACGATCACCGCGGCGACGACGAGCGCGATCGCGCCGACGAGACGCCGGCGGGCGCGTTGCTTTTCTGGAAGGGTCGGATCGAGGAGCAGTGCGTCCGATTCCGGACGCTCGGTGCGGCGCGTGCGTCGCTCGACGCGTTCAGTGCGCTCCGTGCGCACGTTCCGGGAGGCCCCGGTACGACCGCCGCGCCGCGGGGGCGCGTCGTCGTCTTTCTTGCCGAACGAGAAAATTCCCATGAATGGCTGAGTCCGAAACTGCCCGTCAGTCAGTGTTGCTGCGATTTCCGGTAGGCCATCACACCTGCCACCGTATGGAAACTGCCGAAAACCACGATTCTATCATTCTCGGATGCTCTTTTTAGTGCATCGCGAAACGCTTCGGCGGGCGACGCGAACCGCGTCACGCTCGAATCGGCCCCCTCCTCCACGCCGACCTTGCGCAGCGCGGCTTCGAGCTGCTCCGCGCTCGCCGCGCGCGGCAGCGGCAGGTCGGTCACGCACCAGTGGTCGACCTCGCCCTTCAGGTGCCGCAACACGCCGTCGATGTCCTTGTCGTGCATTGCACCGAATACCGCGTATGTGTACGGGAAGAAGCCCATGTTGCCGAGATTTTGCTCGAGCACGGCCGCCGCATGCGGGTTGTGCGCGACGTCCAGCACGATCGCCGGCTTGCCGGGCAGCACCTGGAAGCGGCCCGGCAGTTCGACGTTGGCGAGCCCGAGCCGGATGTCCTGCGCGGACACCGGCAGCACCGGGCGCAGCGCCTCGAGCGCGGCCAGCGCGGCCGATGCATTGATCAGCTGATTCGCACCGCGCAGCGCCGGATACGCGAGCGCCGGGTAGCGCTTCTCGCGACCGAGGTAGCTCCACTGCTGGCGCTCGGCGCCCGCCTGCGCCTCGTAGCGGAAATCGCGGCCGACGAGCCACAGGTCGGCGCCGATCGCTTCGGCGTGATCGATCAGCGTTTGCGGCGCGGCCGGATCGCCGCAGATCGCCGGCTTGCCGGCACGGAAGATCCCCGCCTTCTCGAAGGCGATCTTCTCGCGCGTGTCGCCGAGGTATTCGGTGTGATCGATGTCGATGCTCGTGACGATCGCGCAATCGGTATCGATGATGTTGACCGCATCGAGCCGGCCGCCGAGGCCGACTTCGAGGATCACCGCGTCGAGCCCGCGCGACGCGAACAGGTGCAGGATCGCGAGCGTCGTGAATTCGAAGTACGTGAGCGACACGGGCTCGGGCAGCGACGTGCGCGCTGCCTCGACGGCTTCGAAGTGCGGCAGCAGCTCGGCGTCGCTGACCTGCTGGCCGTTCACGCGCGCGCGCTCGCCGAATTCGAGCAGGTGCGGCGACGTATGGCAGCCGACCTTGTAGCCCGCGCGCACGAGGATCGTCTCGAGGAACGCGCAGGTCGAGCCCTTGCCGTTCGTGCCGCCGACGGTGATGACGGGGCACGCGAATTCGAGCTGCAGCGCCGCCTTGACCTGCCCGATGCGGGTGAGGCCCATGTCGATGCCGACCGGGTGCGCGCGTTCGAGATGCGAAAGCCACGCGTCGAGAGTGGGAAAAGTGCTCATCGGTTCAAATCTGGATCGGGACCGCCACTACGCCAAAAAACGAAGCGCGCCGCCTGACGCTGAAGCCAGGCGACGCGCAGTGTTCACAACCTCGCGCCAATCAGGCCAGCGCGTCGGCCGGTTGCCGCTGCAGCAGCGCGAGCAATTGCGCGATCTCGTCGCGCATCTTGCGGCGGTCGACGATCATGTCGATCGCGCCCGTCTTCAGCAGGAATTCCGCGCGCTGGAAGCCTTCCGGCAGTTTCTCGCGAACCGTCTGCTCGATCACGCGCGGGCCGGCGAAGCCGATCAGCGCCTTCGGCTCGGCGATCACGACGTCGCCGAGGAATGCGAAGCTCGCCGACACGCCGCCCATCGTCGGGTCGGTCAGCACCGAGATGAACGGCAGCTTGGCCTCTGCCAGCTTGGTCAGCATCGCGGTGGTCTTGGCCATCTGCATCAGCGACAGCAGGCTTTCCTGCATCCGTGCGCCGCCCGACGCCGTGAAGCAGATGAACGGCACTTGCTGCTCAAGCGCATTCTGCGCGCCGCGCGCGAAACGCTCGCCGACGACCGAGCCCATCGAGCCGCCCATGAACGAAAACTCGAAGCAGGCAGCGACGACGGGCAGCGTATGGATCGCGCCGCCCATCACGACCATCGCGTCGGTCTCGCCCGTTTCGTCCATCGCTTCCTTCAGACGATCGGGGTACTTGCGGCTGTCCTTGAACTTCAGCGAGTCGACCGGCACGATTTCCTGGCCGATTTCATAGCGGCCTTCCGGATCGAGCAGCCCGTCGAGACGCTCGCGCGCACCGATGCGCATGTGGTGATCGCACTTCGGGCACACGTGCAGGTTCGCGTCCACGTCGTTGCGGTACAGCACGGCCTCGCAGGACGGGCACTTGACCCACAGGCCTTCCGGAATGCCCTTGCGGCTTTTCGGGTCGGTCTGCTTGATCTTCGGCGGCAACAGTTTGTCGAGCCAGCTCATCGTATGGTTTCCTGTTCCGTGGCGGGGCGGGCCGACCGGCCCGTTCCCGCTTCCTGTGTTGTGTTTATCGCGCCGTCTTGCCGGCGCCGTCCAGGGCGGCGCGCAGCTCGGCGATGAAAGTCTTCAGCGCGGCGACGGCGCCTTCCGGCGCGGCGCTCTCGAGCAGTTGCACCAGCCGGCTGCCGATCACGACGGCGTCCGACACTTCGGCCACCGCGCGCGCCGTTTCGGCGTCGCGGATGCCGAAGCCGACGCCCACCGGAACCGGCACGCGCGACTTGATGGCCGGGATTTTACCCGCAATGCTCGAAACATCCAGATTTCCGGCGCCGGTCACGCCCTTGAGCGACACGTAGTACACGTAGCCGCTCGCGATCTTGCCCACGTCGGCGATGCGTTCGTCGGTCGACGTCGGCGCGAGCAGGAAGATCGGATCGATCTGCGCGGCGCGCATTTTCTCGGCGAACACGCCCGCTTCCTCGGGCGGATAGTCGACGACGAGCACGCCGTCGACGCCGGCCGCCTGCGCCTCGGTCGCGAACGTGTCGACACCCATCCGCTCGATCGGGTTCGCATAACCCATCAGCACGACGGGGGTTTTCTGGTCGGTCTCGCGGAAGCGCTTCACGTCGGCGAGCACGCTCTTGAGCGTGACGCCGCGCGCGAGCGCACGCTCCGACGAGCGCTGGATCACCGGGCCGTCGGCCATCGGGTCCGAGAACGGCACGCCGAGCTCGATGACGTCGGCGCCGCCTTCGGCGAGCGCGTGCATGAATTCGACGGTTTTCGCGGGATCGGGGTCGCCGGCCGTGATGAACGGGATCAGGCCCTTGCGGCCTTGTTCGGCGAGTGCGGCGAAGGTCTGCTGGATACGATTCATGGCAATTTTCCTTTGTCGACCGGAGTAAGCGCTTCAGCGCTTACTCCGGTTCCATGCAAAGCAGCGATCGGCACAGCGGCGGCGCGACTCACGCGCACGCCGGCGTGGCGAGCGCGTTCACGCGCTCGTGCGCGATCGCGCAATAACTTTCGTTGATCTCGTAGCCGACGAAGTCGCGCCCCTGCCGTGCGCAGGCCACCGCGGTCGTGCCGCTGCCCATGAACGGATCGAGCACGCGGCCGCCCGGCGGGCAGCTTGCGAGCACCATCCGCTCGATGATTTCCAGCGGCTTCTGGGTCGGATGATCGACGCGCTCCGCGTGCTGCCGGTGCAGGCGCGAGACCGACCAGACGTCCTTCGGGTTGTAGCCCATCTCCAGCCACTTGCTGCCTTCGAACAGCTTGCGCGAGCGGGCCTTCTTCGTGTCGGCGTCGTACGGGATGCGGACCGGATCGAGATCGAAGTAATACGCCCTGGAAACCGCGAAAAAGCCGATGTTGTCGTGCACCGACGTGAAACGGCGCGTCGTGCCGCCCATGCTCGGCACGCGCCGGTCCCAGATGATCTCGTTGACCATCGTGAGCTTCGTCTTCAGGAAGCTGAAGATTTCCGGCGCGTACTGCCACGTGCAGAAGATGTACATCGACCCGCTCGGCTTGAGCTTCGGGATCGCGAGTTCGAGCCACTCGCGCGTCCACGCGAGAAAATCGTCGCCCGAGCGCTTGTCCGAGTCGTTGCCATAGTCCTTGCCGAGCCCGTACGGCGGATCGGCGACGATCAGGTCGATCGACGCATCCGGCAGGCGCGCGGCTTCGGACATGAAATCGCGGTTGTGCAGCTCGATCCCGGACGGCAACGCGCACGGCACGGCGACGGCAGACTGCACCGCCTCCGCTTCGCTCGCGGCGCCGCCGCCCGGTTGTTCGATCAGGTCACGCATCGGTCGGGGTCAGAGCGCGATGCCCGATCGCTCGGCGACCGTGTGCATGTCCTTGTCGCCGCGGCCCGACAGGTTGACGAGGAGGATCTTGTCCTTGGACAACGTCGGCGCGAGCTTCACGGCGTACGCGATCGCGTGGCTCGACTCGAGCGCGGGGATGATCCCCTCGATCCTGCAGCAGTCGTGGAACGCCTTCAGTGCCTCTTCGTCGGTGATGCCGACATACTGCGCGCGGCCGCTGTCCTTCAGCCACGCGTGCTCGGGACCGACGCCCGGATAGTCGAGCCCGGCCGACACCGAATGCGTCTCGATGATCTGGCCGTTGTCGTCCTGCAGCAGGTACGTGCGGTTGCCGTGCAGCACGCCGGGGCTGCCGGCGATCAGCGACGCCGCGTGACGGCCCGTGTCGAGGCCGTCGCCGGCCGCTTCGACACCGATCAGCTGCACCGACGTGTCGTCGATGTACGGATAGAAGATGCCCATCGCGTTCGAGCCGCCGCCGACGCACGCAATCACCGCGTCCGGCTGCCGGCCGGCGAGTTCCGGCATCTGCACCTTGCACTCGTCGCCGATCACGCGCTGGAAGTCGCGCACCATCGCCGGATACGGGTGCGGGCCCGCGACCGTGCCGATGATGTAGAACGTGCTTTCGATGTTCGTGACCCAGTCGCGCATCGCTTCGTTCAGCGCGTCCTTCAACGTGCGCGAACCCGATTCGACCGGCACGACCGTCGCGCCGAGCAGCTTCATCCGGTAGACGTTCGCGGCCTGGCGGCGCACGTCCTCGGCGCCCATGTAGACGATGCACTCCATCCCGAAGCGCGCGCAGATCGTCGCCGTCGCGACGCCGTGCTGGCCGGCGCCCGTCTCGGCGATCACGCGCTTCTTGCCCATCCGCTTCGCGAGCAGCGCCTGGCCGATGACGTTGTTGATCTTGTGCGCGCCGGTGTGGTTCAGGTCCTCGCGCTTCAGGTAGATCTGCGCGCCGCCGAGCATCTCGCTCCAGCGCTGCGCGTGATAGATCGGCGACGGACGACCGACGAAATACTTCAGTTCCCGCTCGTACTCGGCGACGAAATCGGGGTCATGACGGAATTTTTCATACGCCGCGCGCAGTTCGTCCAGCGCGTGAATCAGCGTTTCGGCGACGAACACGCCGCCATACGGGCCGAAGTGGCCGTGATCATCAGGAAGGTTGTACATGGTGTCACTCTCGATCGGTCGGCGCGCCCCGCTGTCGGGGCCGCACCGGCTTGCATCACCTGGCGTCCGCTTCGCGCACCGCGCGTACGAACGCCGCCATCCGGGCGTGATCCTTCACGCCCTTCGCGCCGTCCACTTCGATGCCGCTCGAGACATCGACAGCAAACGGACGCAACTGGCGGATCGCATCACCGACGTTTTGCGCGTTCAAGCCACCACTCAAAACGGCCCGATGCGCGAGCTCTGCGGGAATAAGTGACCAATCGAAGACCTTGCCGCTACCGCCGTAGTCCGGCACCAGGGTGTCGAACAGGAGGCCGCGCGCTTTCGAATAATGAAGAGTCGATTCTACCAAATCGGCCGGCTGCGTCGAGGGGCCGACGCGCACCGCGCGCAACCACGGCAGGCGCGCCGCGCGGCCGAGGGCATCGCACTGCGCGGGCGTCTCGTCGCCGTGGAATTGCAGCATCGTGAGCGGCACGTCGCGCACGACCGCGTCGATCTCGGCTTCGGTCGCGTTCACGAACAGTCCGACCACCGACACGAACGGCGGCGCGAGGCGTGCAAGCTCGGCTGCCTGCGCGATCGACACCGCGCGCGAGCTCTTCGGATAGAACACGAGGCCGATCGCGTCGGCGCCGAGCGCGGCGGCGTGCAGCACGTCCTCGGGCCGCGACAGGCCGCACAGCTTGATGCGCGTACGCGGTGCGAGGCCACTCGCGGCGGGAGTCGAAGAAGACACGGCGTGATTCGTCATGGTTGTGGGTCCAGGTCGGCCCAGACGCTGCTCCACGGCACGCTGCCGAGCTGCGCGGGCGGGACGGCGAATTCCGCCGGGTAGCCGACATGAGCGAGGTACAGCCCGTCGGCCATGAACGTGGGCGCGGCGAGATTGCGGTCGCGCCCGGCCAGCACGTCGGCGAGCCAGTCCGCCGGGTAGCGGCCGCGGCCGACCGCGACGAGGCAGCCCATCAGGTTGCGCACCATGTGGTGAAGGAACGCGTTCGCGCGGAAGCGGAAATGAATGAAGTGGCCCGCACGCCGCACGTCGATCTGGTACAGGTGTTTGACCGGCGTTTTCGACTGGCATTCCGACGACCGGAACGACGAGAAGTCATGCTCGCCGATCAGGTGCGCGGCGGCGGCGCGCATGGCGTCGTCGTCGAGCGGCGTGTGGATCCAGCCCGCCCGGCCAGCCAGCATCGGCGAGCGCACGGGATGTACGTACAGCGCGTAGTAGTAGGTGCGTTCGAACGCCGAGAAACGCGCATGGAACGTGTCCGGCATCGGCTTCGCCCACTGCACGGAAACGGTCGGCGGCAGGAACGCGTTGGTACCGCGCACCCACGAGAAATCCGCGCGGTCGAGGTCCGTGTCGAAATGCGCGACCTGCCCGAGCCCGTGCACGCCCGTATCGGTCCGTCCCGCGACCGTCGTATGCAACGGCACGCACGCGAATTCGCCGAGCGCGCGCTCGAGCGCGTCCTGCACGGTCTTGCCGTGCGGCTGCGCCTGCCAGCCACAGAACGCGGCGCCGTCGTACTGAATCCCCAGCGCGATCCGCATCACGCCTCGTCCGCCAGTTTCGCGAGCAGCGCGCGCGCATCGTCGCGCGTCGCGGCGTCGTTCGCATCGACGACTTCCTGCAGCAGCGTGCGCGCGCCGGACAGGTCGCCCAGCTCGACGTACTCGGATGCGAGATCCAGCTTGTTGCGCGCGATCCGCGCAAGCTCTTCCGGTGTCAGTGCGGGCAGCACGGCGCCCGGCGCGGACGGCAGGTCGAGATCGAAATCCAGTTTCAACGCACCGAACTGCGCGCCGCCGAGCGGCGGCAGCGACGACGGCGCGGATGCGCCACCCGCGTGCGGCGCGGGCGTTGCCGCATCCGGATCCCAGTCGAACTCGTCGTCCTGGTCGGCCGGGTGTTCCGGTGCCGGATCGTTCGCACCAACGGGCGGGTGCGATGCGGGTTGACCGTTAGTTGCGATTCGATCGCTTTCGGCTTGATCTTCCGGGGCGGCCGGCTCTTCCGCCGTACGCGGCGGCAGCGGCATGTCGAGGCTGTTCAGCGCGCTGATCGCGTTCTGCATCAGCGCCGCGTGCTGCGCGTCGTGCGTCGCCGGCGCGGCAGGTGCTTCGATCGGCTCACCCGGGGGTGTCTCCGCGATGGGCTGCGCGTCGTGCGGTGCCGCCTCTGCGGCGCCCGCCAGCGCGGCAGGCGCGGCCGGCGCTTCCTGTTGATCGTCTTGCGTCGTTGCCGCTTCCGACGACGACGGTCCGTCGAGATCGCGCGTTTCGGCCACCTCTGCCGCTACCGCAGCGGCCGAAACGAGATTCACATCGGCGGCTGCGTCGCGTGCGACCGGCGTCTCGGGAAGAATCGGCGACACGGGTTCGACGGACGACGAGGCGCTGGTGTCCGAAGCAGCCGCCCCGCCGGATTCCGGAGTGAACGCATCGGCGCGCCGCGCTTTCCGGCGCTTGCGCCACGCAAACCCGGCCGCGAGAACGACAACAACCGCGCCGGCCGCCGCAGCCGGGCGCCAGTCGATCTGTTCGGAACCACGCGCGGACGGCGTCGCCACCACGGGCACGGCCGGCTGCAAGGGTGCCGATGCCGGCTGCGCCGCACTGGCGGCCACGCCGGACGCCGCCTCGCTCGCGGCGGGCGACGACGCGGCAGCAGATGCGCCGTCATTCGCAGCGGGACGCGGGGCAGCAGGCGCTGGCGCGAGTGCAACGTTGTTCGTCGCGGCCGGCTTGCCAATGCCGTGTTTCTGCAGCTCCATCAGCACGCGGTTCTTCAGCGCGAGCAGTTGCTGCAGGCTCGACGGCCGCGGCTGCGATGCGCCCGCGACGGGTGCCGCCGCGGATGGTTCGTGCATGCCTTGAGCCGGGCCGCCCTGCGCGGGCGGGATGGCGGCATCGCTCGCGGACGACGGGGTCGCGGACTGAATCGCGCCGCTCCACACGTGCGGCCCGCTCGCACCGGCCGCAGGCGCGGCCGGCTGAACCGGTTCGACCGTCGACGCGCCATGCGCGGCGGATGCTGCGGACGCGCCGGTCGAAGCCGACGCCCCTGCCACGACCGCCGCCGCGACGCTTGCACCGCTGACCGGTGCCGCGTGCGCAGCCGGTGCGGCCGGCGCCGTTTGCACGGCCGACCCCGGATGCGGCGCGGACGCACCATGCTGCGCAGCCGCGACCGTACCCGACGCGGCGGCCACCGCGGATACTGCCGACGCACCGGAAGCACCGGCCGCCGCGAGCGCCGCGAGCGCCGCGCCCGTCGCGTCGAGCGCCGGCACCGTCAGCGTCGCGCCGACTTTCAGGCGGCTCGGATCGCGCTTCATGAATGCCTGCGGGTTGGCGTCGAACAATGCGCGTCCGGCGCGCGCGAGCACGCCCGGATCGTGCGACTGCGTGGCCGCCTTCGCGAGATCGTTCAACGACTGGCCCGGCTGGACCGTCACGGTAAGCGGCGCGGGACCGCCTGCGGCGGAAGCCGGCAGTTCGACGGCGCCGGTCGCCCAGGCCGACGCGGCCGCGCCGAGCGCCAGGATCGCCAGCGCGCCACGCACGGCGCGCGACAGACGGGACTGACGCGGAAACAAGGAAATTCGGGACATCGTAGACTCAATCGCCGCGCGCGGGCGCGGCTCGGATTCGCGTAGGGAAGCGTCAATAAAATCGCCGCAGAAATGCAAAAGCGTCGCGCTGAACGCGACGCTTTTGGCGACTCCGCGCGTCGTAACCGCATAGTTTACTTCACGCGATCGGGTTCCGGCCGAATTCGTCGCCGGCGGATGCGGCCGTCCATGCCGGCGCATCGGCGCGACTGCTACCCGCACCGCACCGCCGGCGCGCGAATCGCGCGACGGCCACGCCGATCCTCACCATCAATCGCGCACGGCAGTTTTATCAAAAATGGATCATCAATCAATGAAAATTGTGGCAACCGCATCGCCCCCGACATGAATTCATGTCGGTATAGATCGCGTCCCGTCCCGCTCACAAGCGTCTCGGGGTTTTCGCGCGTATGCCGCGGCGCCAACCAATAAAAAAACGCCTGCCGCCCCGCGAAGGGCTGGCAGGCGTTTCGCGTCTCGCGCCGACGGGGCGCGCGCGGCGCAGCCCGATTCTTACTTGTCGAGCAGGATGCGCAGCATGCGGCGCAGCGGCTCGGCCGCGCCCCACAGCAGTTGGTCGCCGACCGTGAACGCCGACAGGTATTCGCCGCCCATCGCGAGCTTGCGCAGGCGACCGACCGGCACCGTCAGCGTGCCGGTGATCTTCGCCGGCGACAGGTCGCGCATCGACGCTTCGCGCTCGTTCGGCACGACCTTCACCCAGTCGTTCGCCGACGCGAGGATGCCGTTGATTTCGTCCAGCGGGACGTCCTTCTTCAGCTTGATCGTCAGCGCCTGCGAGTGGCAGCGCATCGCGCCGATCCGCACGCACAGCCCGTCGACCGGGATCGAACCCGGCTCGCCCATGGCCGGCTTGCCGAGGATCTTGTTGGTTTCCGCGCCGCCCTTCCACTCTTCCTTCGACATCCCGTTGCCGAGATCCTTGTCGATCCACGGAATCAGCGAACCCGCGAGCGGCACGCCGAACTGGCTCGTCGGCATTGCATCGCTGTTCATCGTCGCGAGCACGCGGCGGTCGATGTCGAGAATCGCGGAAGCCGGATCGGCGAGCTGTTCCTGCACCGAACCGTGCAGCGCGCCCATCTGCGACAGCAGTTCACGCATGTTCTGCGCGCCCGCGCCCGATGCGGCCTGGTAGGTCATCGCCGTCATCCAGTCGACGAGGTTCTCGCGGAACAGGCCGCCGAGCGCCATCAGCATCAGGCTGACCGTGCAATTGCCGCCGACGAAGTTCTTCGTGCCCTTGACGAGCGCGTCCTTGATCACGTCGAGGTTGACCGGATCGAGGATGATGACCGCGTCGTCCTGCATCCGCAGCGACGACGCAGCGTCGATCCAGTAGCCGTTCCAGCCGGCCGCGCGCAGCTTCGGGAACACGTCGTTCGTGTAGTCGCCGCCCTGGCACGTGATGATCACGTCGCACTTCTTCAGCTCGTCGACGTTGGTCGCGTCCTTGAGCGTAGTCTCGTTTTTCGCGAACGACGGCGCCTTGCCGCCCGTATTGCTGGTGCTGAAAAACACCGGCTCGATCAGGTCGAAATCACCTTCTTCCTGCATGCGCTGCATCAGCACGCTGCCGACCATGCCGCGCCAACCTACGAGACCTACGTTCATGACTAACCCTTTGAATGGAGCTTCCCCGCCATTTCCGCCCCCGGCGTGACCGCGCGGGGAAACAGGCGGGCACGACGGACGATCAGCGTTTAATGATCGTTTTCGTGGTAATGGTTTTCGTGATGACGATGGCGCGCGTACCCGCACGGGCAGTGTTGCCGTGGAGTTTCAGGACCGGGGAGATCAGGGAAATCAGCGCCATCGTTCGAGTCTACACAAAGCCGGTTGGCCGCACAACGGCCAACCACGCGCGAACCGGCCGATTTCGCGGCCCGTTCGCGCCCTTTCCACAATTCACTGCACTACTGCATTGCCGTGCGCGTTACAGCGCAGCGACCACCGCGTCGCCCATCGCCGCCGTGCCGACCTGCTTGCAACCCGGCGTCGCGATGTCGCCCGTGCGATAGCCTTGTTCGAGCACCGTTTTCACCGCGCGCTCGATGCGATCGGCCTGCTCCGCGCGATTCAGCGAGTAGCGCAGCAGCATCGCGGCCGACAGGATTGTCGCCAGCGGGTTCGCGATGCCCTTGCCCGCGATGTCCGGCGCCGAACCGTGCGACGGCTCGTACAGGCCCTTGTTGTTCTTGTCGAGCGACGCCGACGGCAGCATGCCGATCGAGCCCGTCAGCATCGACGCTTCATCCGACAGGATGTCGCCGAACATGTTGCCGGTCACGATCACGTCGAACTGCTTCGGCGCCTTCGCGAGCTGCATCGCCGCGTTGTCGACGTACATGTGCGACAGCTCGACGTCAGCGTATTCCTTCGACACGTCGATCATGATGTCGCGCCAGAACTGCGACGTTTCGAGCACGTTCGACTTGTCGACCGACAGCAGCTTCTTCGCGCGCTTTCGCGCGGCCTGGAACGCGACGTGCGCAATGCGGCGCACTTCCGGTTCCGAATAGCGCATCGTGTCGAAGCCTTCGCGCTCGCCGGCGAACGGGCCGTCGGGAGCAGCGCGCACGCCGCGCGGCTGGCCGAAGTAGATGTCGCCGTTGAGTTCGCGCACGATCAGGATGTCGAGGCCCGCGACCAGCTCGGGCTTCAGCGGCGACGCGTCGACGAGTTGCGGATAGCAGATCGCCGGACGGAAGTTCGCGAACAGCTCGAGATGCTTGCGCAGACCGAGGATCGCCTGCTCGGGGCGCAACGCGCGCTCGAGCGAGTCGTACTTCCAGTCGCCGACCGCGCCGAACAGGATCGCGTCGGCTTCCTTCGCGAGTTTCAGCGTCGCGTCCGGCAGCGGATGGCCGCTCGCCTCGTAGCCCGCGCCGCCGACCGGCGCCTGTTCGAGTTCGAACTTCTCGTCGAGGGCGTTCAGCACCTTGACCGCTTCGTTGACGATTTCCGGACCGATGCCGTCGCCGGGCAGCACTGCAATCTTCATGCGTTATTCCTGACTGGGTAGGTATGAATGGCAGGTCGGCGAGCGCGCCTCATGCGCGCGCCCGCCCGGAGGCAATCTCAGCCGACCAGCTTGTTGTTGAGCCACGGCTGCTTCGCGAGCCGCTCGGCTTCGAACTGGCGGATCTTGTCCGCGTGACGCAGCGTCAGGCCGATGTCGTCGAAACCGTTCACCAGGCAGTACTTGCGGAACGCGGTGATGTCGAACGCATACTCGCGGCCGTCGCCCGTGCGTACGACCTGCGCGTCGAGGTCGATCGTCAGCTGATAGCCGTTGAACGCGTACGTCTCGTTGAACAGGTGATCGACCTGCTGCTCGGTCAGCACGATCGGCAGCAGCCCGTTCTTGTAGCAGTTGTTGAAGAAAATATCGGCGAAGCTCGGCGCGATGATCGCGCGGAAGCCGTACTGCTGCAGCGCCCACGGCGCGTGCTCGCGCGAGCTGCCGCAGCCGAAGTTCTTGCGTGCGAGCAGCACCGATGCGCCCTGGTAGCGCGGCTGGTTCAGCACGAAATCCGGGTTCAGCGGGCGCTTCGAGTTGTCCTGGCCCGGCTCGCCGTGATCGAGGTAACGCCATTCGTCGAACGCGTTCGGACCGAAGCCCGTGCGCTTGATCGACTTCAGGAACTGCTTCGGGATGATCGCGTCGGTGTCGACGTTCTCGCGATCGAGCGGCGCCACGACGCCGGTATGCACATTGAATTTTTCCATGATCCGTCTATCCGGTTGAGGGGCCGGCATTCAGCCGGCGCACATCGACAAATTCTCGGCGGATGTCACTCCGCGGCGCGCTGCAGCGCGTTGCCGGCGGCATTGACGTCCTGGCCGAAGCCTCGGACGGTATTGCAGCCCGCAAGGCCGAAGCCCAGCCCCGCGAGTGCCAGCGCGGCAACCAGCCGCGCGATGAGCTTCGATGCCGTCACGCGTTACCCCAGCTTGCGAATGTCGACGAAATGGCCTTCGATCGCCGCCGCCGCCGCCATCGCGGGGCTCACCAGGTGCGTGCGGCCGCCCGCGCCCTGCCGGCCTTCGAAATTGCGGTTCGACGTCGATGCGCAGCGCTCGCCCGGATCGAGCCGGTCGGCGTTCATCGCGAGGCACATCGAGCAGCCCGGCTCGCGCCATTCGAAGCCCGCATCCGTGAACACCTTGTCGAGGCCTTCGCGCTCGGCCTGCGCCTTCACGAGGCCCGAGCCCGGCACGACCATCGCGAGGCGCACGTTCGATGCGATGCGGCGATTCAGCTTCTTCACGACGTACGCGGCCGCGCGGATGTCCTCGATGCGCGCGTTCGTGCACGAACCGATGAAGATCTTGTCGACCTTGATCGACTCGATGGGCGTGTTCGGCTCGAGCGCCATGTAAGCCAGCGCGCGTTCCATCGCGTCGCGCTTGACCGGATCCTTCTCGCGCTCGGGATCGGGCACGCGACCGTCGATCGACGTGACCATTTCCGGCGACGTGCCCCACGTGACCTGCGGGACGATCTCGGCCGCGTTCAGCTCGACGACGCGGTCGAACTGCGCGCCTTCATCGGACTTGAATTCGCGCCAGTACTCGACGGCCTGATCCCATTCCGCGCCGGTCGGCACGAACGGACGGCCCTTCAGGTAGTCGATCGTCGTGTCGTCGACGGCGACCATGCCCGCGCGCGCGCCGGCTTCGATCGCCATGTTGCAGACGGTCATCCGGCCTTCCATCGTGAGCGCACGGATCGTCGAGCCGCCGAATTCGATCGCGTAGCCCGTGCCGCCGGCCGTGCCGATCTTGCCGATGATCGCGAGCACGATGTCCTTCGCGGTACACCCGCGCGGCAGGGCACCCTCGACCTTCACGAGCATGTTCTTGCTCTTTTTCTGCAGCAAGGTTTGCGTCGCGAGCACGTGCTCGACTTCCGACGTGCCGATACCGTGCGCGAGCGCGCCGAATGCGCCGTGCGTCGACGTGTGCGAATCGCCGCAGACGATCGTCATGCCCGGCAGCGTCGCGCCCTGCTCCGGCCCGATGATGTGCACGATGCCCTGGCGTACGTCGTTCATCTTGAACTGCGTGATGCCGAAGGCGTCGCAGTTCGCGTCGAGCGTGTCGACCTGCAGCTTCGAGACCGGATCGGCAATGCCGTGGCTGCGATCCGTGGTCGGGACGTTGTGGTCCGACACGGCCAGGTTCGCGCTGATGCGCCACACCGGGCGGTGCGCGACGTTCAGCCCTTCGAACGCCTGCGGGCTCGTGACTTCGTGCAGCAGCTGACGGTCGATGTAGAGCAATGCCGTGCCGTCGTCCTCGGTGTGGACGACGTGGGTATTCCACAGTTTGTCGTAGAGAGTCTGTGCCATGGGTATGCGGGGTCGTTGTGACTACAAGCCTTGCGGATGCGGTCGATTATGCCACGCAGAACGCGCCACGGCGCAGGCCAGACGCGAAAAAACCCATTAAAAACAGTGGTTTGGCTGGTAGTGCCAATACCTGTATCGGCATTACCAGCCAAACTGCGGCATCGGACGCCGCGACGCCCCGCACTGGCGATGTTCGCCTCGAGGCGGGTTCCGGCATACGATGGGACGACGTGCATTCGCACGTCCCAACGGTCCGGACCCGGAGCCCACGACGATGAAGCTCGGCATCAACCCATCGCTTGCCCGCCTGGACGACGAAGGCACGCTGTTCACGACGCTGTTTCGCCACGGCACGCTCGACGTCGAGCTGTACCGTCCGCGCGGCGAGGACCTGCAGACGCCGCATACGCGCGACGAGGTCTACGTGATCGCCGCCGGCACCTCCCGCTTCGTCGTCGACGGGCGCGAATGCAGCGTCGCGACGGGCGACGTGTTGTTCGTCCCCGCCTTCGCGTCGCACCGTTTCGTCGGTTTCTCCGACGATTTCTCGACCTGGGTGTTCTTCTACGGCCCCGAAGGCGGCGAACGCGACGAGCGCGGTGCGTGACGCGCGGCAAGCGCCGCGCTTCCCGCACGATCTCCTAGACTGTCTATTCGCAACGGGCGGTGCGGCCGCCCTCCCCGCCATCACGATGCGCGCATCGCCCGGCGCATCGACCGGACAGGAGCACGGCATGCGATACGAACTTTATTACTGGCCAGAGATCCAGGGCCGCGGCGAATACGTGCGGCTCGCGCTCGAGGCGGCCGAGGCCGACTATGTCGACGTGGCGCGCGAATCGGGGCGCGGCATGGGCGTATCGGCAATGATGCGGCTGATGGACAGCACGAAGACCGAATGCGTGCCGTTCGCGCCGCCGTTCCTGAAGGCCGGCGATGTGCTCGTCGGACAGACCGCGAACATCCTGCTGTTTCTCGGCGCGCGGCTCGGGCTCGCGCCCGACGACGAAGCCGGACGGCTGTGGGTGCATCAACTCCAGCTGACCGTCGCCGATTTCGTCACCGAGATCCACGACACGCATCACCCGATCGGCAGCGGCCTGTACTACGAGGACCAGAAAGCCGAGGCCGCCGAGCGCGCGGCCGATTTCCTCGCGCACCGCCTGCCGAAGTTCCTCGGCTACTTCGATCGCGTGCTCGAGCAGAATCCGTACAAAGGCGGCTATATCGCCGGCGGCGCGCTCAGTTATGCGGACCTGTCGATCTTCCAGCTGATCGAAGGGCTGCGCTACGCGTTCCCGAAGGCGATGCAGCGCGCGGAGCGCAAGGTCGCGGGGCTCGTCGGCCTGCACGACCGCGTTGCACGGCATCCGCCCGTCGCGCGCTATCTGGCGTCGGCACGCCGCATCCCGTTCAACGACATGGGGATCTTCCGGCACTATCCGGAGCTGGACCGGTAGCGCCGGACGCCACGTCAGTCGCCGTAGCGATAGCGGCTACGCATCGCGTCGAGCGGATTGCCGTCGGCGAGCGTCCCGCCGAGACTGCGGATCACCGCGCTCGCCGCGTTGATCGCGGTCTGCACCGCGCCCTCGATCCAACCGCCCGTGAACGAGCAGCAGCAGCCGGCCAGGTAGATGCCTCGGTCCGACGACGGATCGGCGGCCGTCTGGAACTGATAAAACAGCGCCTGCGAGTGAATGTCCTCGCCCGGATAGTTCAACTTGAATGCCCCGAGCGCATAGCGGTCCGACAACCAGTCGTGGCTCGTGACATTGCGCGCGTAATCGTCGTCGAGCGGACGCAAGTGTGCGGCGAACGATCGACGAGGTTGTCGAGCGACGACAGCGCGTTGCCGAAGTACGCATCGAAATCGACACCGGACTGACTGAGGCGGCAGAACACGAAACCGCGATGCTCATGGCTCGCGCCGACCGCCTGCATGCCCTTGCTCGCCTCGCACGATTCGAAGCCCGTGTTTTCGTAGCCGCGCCGCAGCGGAATCGCGTAGAGACTGCCGTCGGTCCGGTACGACCATGCGTGGTACGGGCAGCGGAAGAATGTGCCCGTGTTGCCGCAGGCATCCGTTACGAGCTGCGTGCCCTTGTGCGAGCAGCGGTTGTGCAGCACCCGCGCCGAACCGTCGACGTGGCGCACCATCACGACCGGCTCGGCGCCGATCGTCGTCGTCACGTAGTCGCCCGTGGCCGGAATCTGGCTGACGTGGCCGACATAGACCCAGGTGTTCCAGAACAGATGGCGCATCTCCAGCTCGAAGATGCGCGGCGACAGATAAAGGTCCTTGTGCACCTCGGTATCGCGCACGAGCGAAGCCACCGCATCGGTGAACGATGGTGCCGTCATGCGCGGCCCCGACTGCGGACGCGATGCGGCCGCGCGTCCTCGCGACGCGCAATGTCGATTGCTTTTATTGTCATCTCTCAGGTTCTGGTTGGTATGCCGCTCGGGGGAGCGTGTGCCTGCCGCCGCGCAACGGGCGGCAGGCGATACGGGTAACGGTCAGCCCGTCACCGGCGTCTCATGCAGGCGCAGCCAGCCGATGCGGCCATCCGTGTCGCGCGCGAACACGACGGTCGAACGGCGCACGGTTCGCCGCCCTGCCGCGTCGGTCTGCGTCTCGCGATAGGCGATCGTCGCGCCATCCTGCCACGCGCTCACTTCGTGCAGTTCGTCGATCGCGATCCGCAGGCCGGGTCGCGCGCCGAAGCCGCGCGAGAACAGGATGTCGATATCCGCGTAGTCGAGCGCATGGCCGTGCAGCGAGATCATCGAGAAGTCCCGCGAAAACCGCGCGAGCAGCGGCGCGAGCCCGTCGCGCGCCGCGCTGCCGGACAACCATTGCTCGATGTCGACGTGTGCGTCGACCACTTCCTGGAAAAACGGGTTTGACGAATTCATCTCGAAACTCACGAACGTTGAGAAGCCGCACGCCCGGCGGGCGCACGGTGCGCGGCGAGGCGCGCGACGAACGGCAGCGGCAGCAGCGTCGCCAGGGTGGCCAGGCCGAAACATTGCCGGTACGGCAGCGGCCCGTCGTCCCCGTGCAGCGACAGCAGGAAGTTCAACGCGCTGCCCAGCACCGCGACGCCGAGGCAGAAGCTCAGTTGCCGGTTGATGTTCCAGAGCGCGCTCGCGTCGCCCATTCGCGCGGCGGGGACATCCAGAAACGCCGCGCTTTGCGACGTGCTCGTGCACATGCTGGCGCCAAGCCCCATCGCGACGAACGCGAGTACGCGCCCGGCCTCGAAACCGGCAAGCGGGGTCGTGAGCAACACGATCCCAAGCGCGTCGATCGCGATCCCGCACACGAACAGCGGCTTCGGCCCCCACTTCGGGAAACAGCGGCGCGTCGTCGCGATCGCGACGAACGACGCGATTGCCCACGGCACCATCAGCGCACCCGTGTGCGTCGCGCTGAGCCCGAGCGCGTTCTGCAGATACAGGGCGGAGACGAGGTTCACGCCGGTGAACACGCCCGGCACGCACAGGTAGACGATCAGCCCGATCCGCAGCAGCGGCTGCGCAACCAGGCGCAGGTCGAGCAGCGGCGCAGCAGCCCGGCGCGCGTGCGCGGCATACGCACCGCCGGCGACGAGCGCGATCGCGAGCGCAACGAACGCGTCGCGACCCGCGCCCGGCTGTCCCGCGAACGTCAGGCCGAGCAGCAGCGCAACGAGCGCCACGACGCTCAGCCCGAGGCCGCGCACGTCGAGCGCCGGCGGGCTGCCATCCGGTTCGTCGGCCGGCAGCCACGCGAACGCGAGCATGCTCGTGACCGCGGCGAGCGGCAGCATGCCGAAGAAGATCGCCCGCCACGACACGCGATCCACGACCACGCCGCCCAGCGCCGGCGACAGCGCCGGCACGAGCAGCGCGACCATCATCACGATCGACGTCAGGTGCGCCCGCGCATCGGGCGGATACGCACGATAGGCCATCGTCTGCCCGACCGGGATCAGCAATCCGCCGCCGAGCCCCTGGATCAGCCGCCATGCCAGCAGTGCGCCGATCGACGCCGACAGGCCGACGCCGAGGCTGCCGAGCGCGAACAGCAGCAGCGACGCGATCAGCAGCCGGCGCTCGCCAAAGCGTCGCGCGAGCCACGTGCCGAGCGGGATCACGACCGTCAGCCCGAGCACGTATGTGTTGCCGATCCACGCCAGTTGCGCGATCGACGCGTGCAGCTCGCGCTGGATCGTCGGATAGGCGGCGTTGATGACGAACATGTTGGCGAGATCGATCGCGAACCCGAGCAGGTAGACGGCGGCGATTTTCGAGCGATCGGTCATGGCGGCGGAAAACGAACGAAACGCCGCAGTGTAAGGTTCGCCGCGCACGTCGATAAGCCCGGCCGGACGGCAAGACTGGTCGAAAAATTTTGACAATCAGGGCACCATGTCGGTTTTCCGTCTCGTATCCGACACGCCATGGTGAGTCTCGATCGTTTCGCCGTCTTCCGCGCCGTCGTGGAAGCAGGGTCGTTTACGGCCGCCGCTGCCCAGCTGAACCAGGCCCGGGCCGCGGTGAGCTTCAACATCAAGCAACTGGAAGCCGAGCTCGGCGTCACCCTGCTCACGCGCACCACGCGGCGCGTCGAGCTGACCGACGCGGGCGAGCGCTTCCATGCGCGCTGCCTGCGCGTGCTGGAGGAAGCCGAAAGCGCGATCGAGGATGCGCGCAGCGAGCATGGCGGGATGCACGGCGTGCTGCGGGTGACGTCGACCGTCGAGTACGGGACGATGGTCGTCGCCCCCGCACTGCACTCGTTCATGCAGCGGCATCCCGCGCTGCGCGTGCGGCTCGAAACGCATGCATCGCAGGTCGACCTGGTGCGCGAGCGCGTCGACGTGGCGATCCGGCTCGGTCGCCTCGAACAGTTCCAGGATCTGCCGTACCGCGGCGCGTGCCTCGCGACGTACGAAGTGCGACCCGTTATCGCGCCGTCACTGCTCGCCGCGGCCGGCCTGTCGCACATCGAGTCGCCGGACACGCTCGCCCGGCTGCCGCAGCTCGGCCATACGCGGCTCGAGCGCATCGCCACGTGGCCGCTCGCCGATCGCGACGGCAACCCGCACGCGTTCCGGCCCGGCGCCAAGCCGCGCGTCGTGGTCGACAACGCGTCGGTCCTGCGCGTGCTCGCGCGGCAGGGCAGCGGTGTCGCACTGCTGCCCGAATGGCTCGTGCGCGACGATCTCGCGAGCGGCGCGCTGGTCGATGCGCTCCCCGGCTACCGGTTTCCGCCGCAGGCGGTCTATGCGCTGTACCCGTCGACCCCGCACGTGCCGCAGAAAGTACGTGCATGGGTCGACTTCATGAAGGCATATCTCGCCTGAACGCGGCGTGAACGCGGCAGGAGCGCGGCGACTCACGCGCGCGCCGCATCGTCCCGCAGCAGCGCGTCGATCCGCCGGGCGATCGCGAGCAGACGGCGATCACCGCCCCATGGCCCTTCCAGCATCAGCCCGACCGGCAGCGCCGTTTGCGCGGAGCGTCCGGCCGGGATCGAGACGGACGGCACGCCGGCGAGCGTCGCCGGTGAAGTCTGGCGTACGACGCGCGCGAATAGCGCCGCATCCTGCGCAGCGGTCATCGCGGCCGTGTCGTCGAGCGACGGCGGCTCGCCCGGCACCGTGGGCATCGCGATGCAGTCGACCGGCGTACCGAACGCGTCGTCGTACCAGCGCACGAGACGCTGACGGCACGCGATCGCGTCCGCATAGGTCTGCGCATCGACCGGCGCGGACACGAACGAACGGAAGATCGCGCGCACGTCGTCGCTCGCGATCCGCTCGACGAACATGTCGAACGGGATGCCGAGCCGTTCCGTCGCGAAACGGCGCCAGTATCGGTTTGCCTCGTATCCCACGAGCGGAAAGCCGCATGCTTCGCTGGCGTCGTGCAGCGGCATCGCCGGCAACGGCACGAGCGTCGCGCCGGCCGCCGCGAACGACGCGAGCGCACGCTCGATGCAAGTAGCGACGCCCGGATCGAGCTCGTCGAAGTACGGTGCACCCGGCACACCGATGCGCAACTGCGGCCATTCGGGTGCGGTCGCCGTGCTGTCGTCGCGCGTCAGCACCGCGTCGAGCAGCAGCAGATCGTCGATGCCATGACCGATCGGCCCCACCGTGTCGCGCGTGGGCGACAGCGACAGCACGCCGTGCGCCGAATAGCGCTGCGCGGACGGCCGCAATCCGTAGACACCGCAGAATGCGGCCGGAATCCGCACCGAGCCGCCCGTGTCGGTACCGAGACCGAACGGAATACCGGCCGCGACGGCCGCCGCCGTGCCGCCGCTCGACCCGCCGGCGATATGCCGCGGATCATGCGGATTGCCGACTGCGCCGAAGTGCCGGTTGCCGCTCGTGATGCCGAACGCGAGCTCATGCATGTTCGCCTTGCCGAGCGGCACCGCGCCGGCGTCAAGCAGGCGCCGCACGGTCAGCGCGTCCGCGGCCGCCCGGTAGCCTCGCACCGCCGGGCTCGCGCCGAGCGTCGGCATCCCGGCGGTATCGAGGTTGTCCTTGATCACGAAAGGCACGCCGGCAAGCGGCAGCGCGGCGCCTTCGGCGACGCGCGCGTCGACGTGCTCGGCCGTGCGGCGCGCGAGTTCGCCATTGACGTGCACCATCGCATTGAGCGGCGCGATCGCCGCGAGACGCGCGAGCGCGTCGTCGGCGAGGTCGACAGCGCGGCGCTCGGCCGTGCGCACGGCATCGGCAAGCTCGTGCACGCACGCGGCGGAAACGAATGAAGGGGAAGAAACGCGGGTCGGCTGTGTTGTCATGTTGTGTGCTGGACGCGGAATCGATCGGGAAACGCGCAACGTGCCGGAGGCCCTCTCCGACACGCTGCGCGAACGCGATGGTATCCCGGCCCGCGGCCGCACGCACACGATGCGCCGCGCGCCTACCGCTCGCGCGTTTCCTCCGCGTCACCGACCGGGCGCGTCAGCCACGGCCCGATCTCCATCTCCTCGTACCGCACGAGCCGGCTCTTGCGCGCGCGGCGATACGCCCACCAGATCGCGACGAACAGCGGGATCCAAACATAGATCGACAACACTTCCATCCAGTCGATGCGGGCGGCGAAGAACGCCTGGTAATCCTGCCCGAGCGAGATCACGATGCAGATCGCGATCGCGAACAGCGGCCCGAACGGGAACCACTTCGCGCGATACGGCAGTTGATCGAGCCGGTAGCCCTGCTTCAGAAAGCCCTTGCGGAACCGGTAGTGGCAGACCGCGATGCCGAGCCACGCGATGAAGCCGGTGATGCCGACCGTATTGAGCAGCCACAGATAGATGCGCTGGTTGTTGGTCAGCGACGTGAGGAAGCACAGCCCGCCCACCGCCATCGTCGCGTAAAGCGCGTTGCGCGGCACGCCGCCCGGCGACAGCGTCGCGAACATCGCGGGCGCACGGCCTTCCGCCGCGAGGTTGTACAGCATCCGCGTGGCCGCATACGTGCCGGAGTTGCCTGCCGACAGCACGGCCGTCAGGATCACGAGGTTCATCGCGCCCGCGGCGAGCGGAAAGCCCGCATGGCTGAACACGAGCGTGAACGGGCTCACGCCGATATCGGTCACGTCGCTCTTCAGCAGGTTCGGGTCGGTGTACGGCACCAGCAGGCCGATCACGAAGATCGCGAGCACGTAGAACAGCATGATCCGCCAGAAGATCTGCTTCACCGCGCGCGGGATCGTCTTGCGCGGGTTTTCCGATTCGCCGGCCGTGATCCCGACCAGCTCGGTGCCGAGAAACGAGAAGCCCGCGATCAGCGCGACGCTCATCATCGCGTGCACGCCGCCGACGAACGGCGCATCACCGGTCCTGAAGTTGCGCCAGCCGACCGGATGCCCGTTGCCGAGCAGGCCCGCCGCGATCAGCAACCCCGCCGCGATGAACGCGATCACGGTGACGACCTTGATCAGCGAGAACCAGTATTCGGATTCCCCGAAGCCGCGCACGGACAGCGTGTTCAGCAGGAAAATCAGCACCAGGAACCCGGCGCCCCACCACACGCCCGGCACGGCTGGAAACCAGTAGCGCATCACGATCTGCCCGGCGACGAGTTCGATCGCGATCGTCACTGCCCAGCTGTACCAGTAGGTCCAGCCGAGCGCGACGCCGAAGCCTTCGTCGACGTACTTCTCGCCGTAGATCGCGAACGAGCCCGACACCGGCATCAGCGCCGCCATCTCGCCGAGCCCGGTGACGACGAAGTAGACCATCAGCCCGATCGCGACATACGCGGCGATCGCGCCGCCCGGCCCCGCCTGCGCGACCGACGCGCCCGACGCGACGAACAGCCCCGTGCCGATCGAGCCGCCGATCGCGATCATCGCGATGTGGCGGCTCTGCAGCCGGCGCTTCAGCGCCGTCCCGGACGGCGCGGCCGTCTCCACTGCCGCTTGCAAAGCATCCATAGTGTTCACCTTGATTGGATTCGGGCCGCTCCGATTGATTCGGAATACCAATCGATCAGCCCGGTTATTCGCGTCGAAAACCAGTCCTGCACGCCGGGCCGCACGGCCGAGTCAGACGACGCTGCGCTTGATCGCCTGCAACTCGGCCGTCGTCACGATCTTCTCGATCCGGAACCGCGGACTCTCCAGCCACATGTTCGCGATCCGCCGGTATTCGTCGAGATCCTCGCATGCGAGCCGCACCAGAAAATCGAACGTGCCGCTGACGAGCCAGCAGTCGAGCACCGCCGGGTTGTTCCGCATCTCGTCCTCGAACGGCGCCTGCGAACGCCCGTGGTCGGCCAGCACGATCTGCGCGATCACGACGATCGGCTTGGCCGCACGCGGCGCCTTGATCACCGCGCGATAGCCTTCGATCACGCCGAGCGCCTCGAGCCGCTCCACGCGGGCCTGGCATGGGCGCGGCGTGAGGTTCACGAGCTCCGACAGCTTCCGGTACGAGATCCGTCCGTCGGTGCGCAGGATGTCGAGGATCCGGAGGTCGATCTTGTCGAGCTGCATCTTCTTGTCGGTCATCGGCGTTCGCTCCGGTCGGGTCGTGGCTGGTGCGCGGAGCATCTCCTCCAGTTCCGCGCGGGGGCCACATTATCCGGCTGAAGCGGCCGCGCGCCAATCGGCTAGAAGCGCAGCGACAGGCAGGTCAGGCCGCCGTCCATCTTGCGGAACTCGCTCGTGTCGATCACATGCAGCGGCAGTCCGAGCGAGCCGATCGCGTCGTGCACGCGCGGATAGCCGGCCGGCGTGATCAGCGTGCCGTTCACGCGCAACGTGTTGCCCGCGTATTCATCGACGGCCGAGACGGCGATCCGGCGATAGTCCGCGAACGCCGGATGCTCGACCAGCGCCTCGGTCACGAGCAGCGTGTCGTCGCCGAGCGCGTTGACCACCGATTTCAGATGCAGGCCGGCGCCGACCGGCACCGCGACAACGGCATAGCCGTAGCGCGACACCAGCGACTCGAACGCGGCGATGCCCTCGGCATCGGTGCGGCCCGTCAGGCCGATGTAGAAGCGCTTGCCGACCTGCATCACGTCGCCGCCGTCGAGGCGGCCCGCCTGCATCGGCAGCAGATCGCGATGCGCGCCGAGCGCTGCTTCGATGTGTGCCGTCTCGCCGCGCCGCGCGGGTGCTCCGGGGCGCGTGATCACCGCGAATTCGGGGGTGACGACGGCGACGTCCTCGACGAAGTGCGAATCGGGGAACGCGTCCAGCGGCGGCAGTTCGGTCAGTTCGACGCCGAGGCCGCGCAGCGCGTCGCAGTAGGCGTGGAACTGCGTGAGCGTCTTGTCGTAGTCGGGCGCGCCGAGCGCGGCGGTGGTGAGACCCGCGCCGCAGGACGGCGCGGGACGGCGAACGATCGCTTGCGTGAATTGCATCGACTCCTCCATGGTCACGCTGCCCCCGTGCGGCGCACGGGGCAGCTGCGTTGTGTCCGGACCATTATCGGAAGCCAAATTGCGCAATTCGCGTCGAATTCGGGCGTGCCCGCAGCCGATCGCGTCGAATTGCAGGCGGGACGCAGCGGATTCGGCAGACGGCTGGCGTGCGCGGCGCAAACGCGCCGTGCGCGGGTAGCGGAGCGGCTGACTCGTCCGCTGCGTCCGTTATGCAGCGACAGGCACGAACCCCATTTGCGCACGCCCCAGCGCCGTCAGATTGCCCTCGCCGCCTCGTCCGTCGAAATCGACCTCGAAATGGTCAGCCGGGAAATCGGGCGGGCTGTCGCCGCGCAGGAACGCGAGCCGCTGGCGCTGCAGGTACGCGTCATTCTTCGCGCAACCGGGCGCGGCCGCGATGTACATCACGTTGCTGTCGCCGCTGCCGCGATGCGCATCCTCGACGGCATGCACGACGTCGCCGTGCCAGAACACCGCATCGCCCGGCTCCATGTGCGGGATCGGCACCAGCGCGTCGAGCAGCAGCGCATGCCATTCGGGCAAGATCGATAGCGCGCGCCCCGGACGCGCCCCGCACAGGTCGTCGTCGGCGACGTCGTCCTGCAGCGCACGCAGCACGACGTACGCCATTGCGTTCGAGACCGGGATCAGCTGCAGCGTGCCGTCGCCGGGCCCTTGCGGCGTCAGCGCGGTCCAACCCTGGAACGTGCGAAACATCGAGCACACGGCCGGCGACGGAATTTCCTCGACGTCGGGGCGGAACGCGGCGTCGAACGGATCGTAATCGCGCCAGCGGCCGGCCAGCACGTGGCGATAGACCTGCCGGAAATTCGCGCCGAGCCAGCGTTCGACCGAACCGCCGTCGACGTGCGGCGACAGTCCGAGCGACGTCGAGCCCGGCGGCCGGCGGCGGATCCGGTCCGCGTAGGCCGGCACCTGGTCGGGATCGAAATGCCTGCGCGGGCCGTCTGCATGACGCCACAGGCGGTTCAGGAACACGCGTGCCTGCGTGAGGGCCGGCGACTGGCGCGCGGCCACCTGCGGCTTCGACCAGTAGACGCCGTAGATCTGCGGCTTGCCCGACGCGAGGTTGCCGAAATAACGGTCCTCGGCACGTGCATGCAGCCGCTCGGCGAAGCGGTTCGCATCCAAATAGGCGCCGATCTCGTCGTTCCAGTCGCGCGCCTGCTGTGCGTCGAACACACCGCGGATCACCGCCGCGCCATGCGTACGGATCGCGGCGACCACCTGCTGATCGGCGGTGCCGTTCGCGATATCCGCGAATCGCAGCACCGGAATCACGTCGCGGCCTTGCGCGTGCGCGCGGCGGATCGCGTCGACCTGCCGAGCGATGTCACCCTCCAGCTCGCGGAACGTGGCCGCGCAACCGGGCAAATCGGCGCGCAGCGCCCTTTTTGCCGTGCGGATCGCGGTCGGCAGATCGTCAATCGTCAGGTGCATCGTCGTCTCCTCGCTGAATCGTGTGTCGTGGTGAGCATTCAGCGTACGGCCGACGCGTCGCCGTCATCGACACTATCCGGTCAACTATCGATACAATCCTGACAATCACTCGCTACTCGGAACGATGGCAGACCACGCACAGCTTGTTGCCGTCCGGGTCGCGGAAATACGCGCCGTAGTAGTCGGGGTGATAGTGCGGCCGCAGGCCCGGCGGCCCGTCGCAGGTGCCGCCCTGCTGCAGCGCGAGCGCATGACAGCGGTCGACCTGCGCGCGCGTCGGAGCGGCGAACGCGATCGTATGGCCGTTGCCGGGTTCGGGCGCGAGGCCGTCGAGCGGCGGGCCGAAGAAGAACAGCGGCCGGTCGGTATCGGCCGGCATCCAGCCCGACCAACCGTCCGGCTCGCTGAACTTCAGACGCAGCCCGAGTTCCGCGAACAGCGGCGCGTAGAAGTCGTACGCGCGCGCGGTATCGCTGACGCCTACGCAAACATGTGAAAACATGGCATCGCTCCCGTCGTGACGATCGATCACGATCATGCCACGGCGCGTTGCCTCGCTCGACCGGAGATCGCGATGAAGCCGCAATACGAGCATGTGACGTTCGCCACCGGCTGTTCGATCCGCGTGTATCACCGCCAGCTCGCGCGCATCCCGTTCGAATGGCATCGCCACCCGGAATACGAACTGACGCTGACGCTCAACAGCCGCGGCCAGCGCTTCATCGGCGATCACGTCGCGCGCTACGCGGACGACGATCTGGTGCTCGTGCCGCCGAACCTGCCGCACACCTGGTCGTCAAATGCGCGCATCGATCGCGATGCGCCCGAGGTCGCGCTCGTCGTCTGGTTCGACGGCGACTGGGCACGGCGGCTCGCCGACTGCTGCCCCGAATACGCGCCGCTGCGCTCGCTGCTGCGGCGCGCGGCGCCGGGCCTGCGCTTCGACACCAACACGGCCCGCGCGATGCGCGCACGGCTGCCGCAGTTGCTCGATCCCGCTCCGCGCGTAAGACTCGCGGCCGCGCTCGACACGCTCGCCGATCTCGCGGAAGCAGGCGGCGAGCCGCTCGCCACCGCGCATGCGTACGGCCGGCCCGACGGCACGACACCGCGCGCCGACGCGGCCGCGCCCGAAGCCGAGCGCCTTGATCGCGTGCTCGATGCGATCGACCGGCGCTTCCACGAACCGCTGCGCATCGATGCGCTCGCCGCCGCCGCGCACATGTCCGAGCGCACGTTGCAGCGCCTGTTTGTCCGGCATCTCGGCGAAAGCGTCGGCCGCTACGTTCAACGGCTCAGGCTTGCGCACGCATGCCGTCATCTCGTCGGCACCGACTGGCCGATCACGACAGTGGCCGCGCGCTGCGGCATTCCGAATGCCGCGAACTTCAACCGCCAGTTCCTCGCCGCGCGCGGAATGACGCCGGGCGCGTACCGGCAGTTCTTCCTGCAGCACGGCCACGCGCCCGACGAAGACGCGCCGGCGCTCGACACGCGGCCGCCGTCGCTGGAGCGTCGCGCGAATCCGGCGCACAAATGAAAACACCCCGGCGGGATAAACCCACCGGGGTGTCGGGGCGTTGCGATTGCCCGGCGCTAGCGGCCTTGCAGCCGTTCGCGCCGCGCACGACTTAACGTGCGTTGAGCGGCTTCGCTTCGCGCGGCGTGTCGCCGATGAACAGCTGACGCGGACGGCCGATCTTCTGTTCCGGATCCGCGATCATTTCGTTCCACTGTGCGATCCAGCCGACCGTACGTGCCATCGCGAAGATACACGTGAACATCGACGTCGGGATGCCCAGCGCGCGCTGGACGATACCCGAGTAGAAGTCGACGTTCGGGTACAGCTTGCGCGACACGAAGTATTCGTCTTCCAGCGCGATCTTCTCGAGCTGCATCGCGAGCTTGAACAGCGGGTCGTCGTGCAGGCCGAGTTCGTTCAGCACTTCGTAGCACGTTTCGCGCATCAGCTTCGCACGCGGGTCGTAGTTCTTGTACACGCGGTGACCGAAGCCCATCAGCTTCACGCCCGAATTCTTGTCCTTCACCTGCTTGATGAATTCGGGGATGTTGTCCGGCGAACCGATCTGCTCGAGCATGTTCAGCGCGGCTTCGTTCGCACCACCGTGCGCCGGGCCCCACAGACATGCGATACCGGCAGCGATACATGCGAACGGGTTCGCGCCCGACGAGCCGGCCAGGCGGACCGTCGACGTCGATGCGTTCTGCTCGTGATCGGCGTGCAGGATCAGGATACGGTCGAGTGCGCGGACGAGCACGTCGTTGACCTTGTACTCTTCGCACGGGTTCGAGAACATCATGTGCATGAAGTTCGCGCTGTACGACAGTTCGTTCTTCGGATAAACGAACGGCTGACCAATGCTGAACTTGTACGCCATCGCGACGAGCGTCGGCAGCTTCGCGATCATGCGGATCGCCGACACTTCGCGGTGACGCGGATCGTTGATGTCGAGCGAGTCGTGATAGAACGCCGACAGCGCGCCGACGGCCGCCACCAGCACCGCCATCGGGTGCGCGTCGCGGCGGAAGCCACGGAAGAAGAAGTGCATCTGCTCGTGCACCATCGTGTGCTTCGTGACGGTGTCGACGAATTCCTTCTTCTGCGCCGCGTTCGGCAGTTCGCCCTTCAGCAGCAGGTAGCAGGACTCGAGGAAGTCTGCGTTCTGCGCGAGGTTGTCGATCGGGTAGCCGCGGTACAGCAGTTCGCCCTTGTCGCCGTCGATGTACGTGATCGCCGAATTACAAGCTGCCGTCGACATGAAGCCCGGGTCGTACGTGAACTTACCGGTCTGGCCGTACAGCTTGCGGATGTCGATCACGTCCGGGCCCATCGTACCCTTGTAGATCGGCATTTCGACGCTCGGCGAGTTGTCGCTGAACGATAGCGTGGCTTTAACATCAGACGGAGTCATGGCACATCCTCAATCGAAATAAAGAAACGGGATTCGATAACGGGCGTAACGCATTACACGTTGCGCAGCATCTCCAACAGCCGGTGAATGTCCGGGCTGTCTAGGTCGCCTTCTGGTTCCTTGCGCGCGAGGAGCAAGTCCATCAGGTCGTTGTCGCTCAGATCGAGCAGGCGCGACAACGCGCCTACGTCTGCATCGGTGAGGTCATGCTCGTATCTGCTGAAGAAACGCTCGAAGATGATGTCGTTTTCCAGCAGACCCCGCCGCGCGCGCCAGCGGAGGCGCGCGCGACGGTGCGGGTCGGATTGATGCGAATCGTCGCTCATTGCACCGGCCTTAAACCGCGCGGCGAACCATCAGTTCCTTGATCTTGCCGATCGCCTTCGTCGGGTTCAGGCCCTTCGGGCAAACGTCGACGCAGTTCATGATCGTGTGGCAACGGAACAGACGGTACGGGTCTTCCAGGTTGTCGAGGCGCTCGCCGGTGGCCGTGTCGCGGCTGTCCGCGATGAAGCGGTACGCCTGCAGCAGGCCGGCCGGGCCGACGAACTTGTCCGGGTTCCACCAGAAGCTCGGGCACGACGTCGAGCAACTCGCGCACAGAATGCACTCGTACACGCCGTCGAGCTCGTCGCGCTCTTCCGGCGACTGGAGGCGTTCCTTCTCCGGCGGCGGCGCGTCGTTGATCAGGTACGGCTTGATCGAGTGATACTGGTTGAAGAAGTGCGTCATGTCGACGATCAGGTCGCGCACGACAGGCAGGCCCGGCAGCGGACGCAGCACGATCTTCTGCGGCAGGTCGTTCAGGTTCGTCAGGCACGCCAGACCGTTCTTGCCGTTGATGTTCATCGCATCCGAACCGCACACGCCTTCGCGGCACGAGCGGCGGAACGACAGCGTCTCGTCCACGGCCTTCAGCTTCACCAGTGCGTCGAGCAGCATGCGTTCATGCTGGATCTCGAGCTCGTACGTCTGCATGCGCGGCGCCGCGTCCTTGTCCGGATCGTAGCGGTAGACTTCAAAAATGCGTTTTGCCATTTCGGATTCCTTTGACTCGGCTTAGAACGTGCGCGGCTTCGGCGGCACGGAGTCGACCGTCAGCGGCTTCATTTGAACCGGCTTGTAGTCGAGGCGATCGCCTTCGCTGTACCACAGCGTGTGGCGCAGCCAGTTGTCGTCGTCGCGGTGTTCGTAATCGCTGTGGGCGTGCGCGCCGCGGCTTTCCTTGCGCGCTTCCGCCGACACCATCGTCGCGCGCGCGACTTCGATCAGGTTCTCCAGTTCGAGCGCTTCGACGCGCGCGGTGTTGAACACCTTCGACTTGTCCTTCAGGTGGATGCTTTCCACGCGCGCCTTCAGGCCGGCCATCTGATCGACGCCTTCCTTCAGCAGTGCCGACGTGCGGAACACGCCTGCGTGCTTCTGCATCGTCGCGCGGATGTCGTTGGCGACGTCCTGCGTGTACTCGCCCGAGGCCGACTTGTCGAGCTTGTTCAGACGCGCCAGCGAGAATTCGCCTGCATCGGCCGGCAGCGGCTTGTGTTCCTTCTGGTTCTTCACGTGCTCGACGATGTGGTTGCCGGCCGCACGGCCGAACACCACGAGGTCCAGCAGCGAGTTCGTGCCGAGGCGGTTCGCGCCGTGCACGGACACGCACGAGCACTCGCCCACTGCGTAGAAGCCGTTGACCGGATCCTTGTGGCCGCGCGACGTGCCGACGACCTGACCATGGATGTTGGTCGGGATGCCGCCCATCTGGTAGTGGATCGTCGGGACGACGGGGATCGGTTCCTTGATCGCATCGACGTTCGCGAACTTCAGCGCGATTTCGCGGATCGACGGCAGACGCTTCATGATCGTCTCGGCGCCGATGTGCGACAGGTCGAGCAGCACGTGATCCTTGTTCGGACCCACGCCGCGGCCTTCCTTGATTTCCTGGTCCATCGAGCGCGACACGAAGTCACGCGGCGCCAGATCCTTCAGCGTCGGCGCATAGCGCTCCATGAAGCGCTCGCCGTTCGCGTTGCGCAGGATGCCGCCTTCGCCGCGCACGCCTTCGGTGATCAGCACGCCCGCGCCGGCCACGCCGGTCGGGTGGAACTGCCAGAACTCCATGTCCTGCAGCGCGATGCCCGAGCGCGCGGCCATGCCGAGGCCGTCGCCGGTGTTGATGAACGCGTTGGTCGACGCTGCGAAGATCCGGCCTGCGCCGCCCGTCGCGAACAGCGTCGTCTTGCCTTCCATGATGTAGACGTCGCCCGTCTCCATCTCGAGGGCCGTCACGCCGAGCACGTCGCCTTCCGCGTCGCGGATCAGGTCGAGCGCCATCCATTCGACGAAGAACTGCGTCTTCGCCTCGACGTTCTGCTGGTACAGCGTGTGCAGCAGCGCGTGACCGGTACGGTCGGCGGCCGCGCACGCGCGCTGGACCGGCTTCTCGCCGTAGTTCGCGGTGTGGCCGCCGAACGGACGCTGGTAGATCGTGCCGTCCGCATTACGGTCGAACGGCATGCCGAAGTGTTCCAGTTCATACACGACGTTCGGTGCTTCGCGGCACATGAACTCGATCGCGTCCTGGTCGCCGAGCCAGTCGGAACCCTTGATCGTGTCGTAGAAGTGGAAGTGCCAGTTGTCTTCGCTCATGTTGCCGAGCGACGCGCCGATGCCGCCTTGTGCGGCCACCGTGTGCGAACGGGTCGGGAACACCTTCGACAGCACGCCGACCGACAGGCCCGCACGCGACAGTTGCAGCGCTGCGCGCAAGCCCGAGCCGCCCGCGCCGACGATCACCACGTCGAACTTGCGGCGCGGCAGGGAAGTTTTGATTGCAGCCATTCTTTACACTCTCCAGAGAATCTGCGCGGCGTAGCCCGCACATGCGAGCAGCCAGACGATGGTCAGCGATTGCAGCAGCAGGCGCACACCGACGGGCTTCACGTAGTCCATCCAGATGTCGCGCACGCCGACCCATGCGTGGTAGAAGAGGGAAAGCAGCGTCACGAAGGTCGCGAGCTTCATCCATTGCGCGGAGAAGATCGATGCCCAGCCTTCGTACGAGAAGTCGTGCGCGCCGAAGAACAGGACGAGCAGAATGACCGTGTAGACCGCCATGATCGTGGCGGTGACGCGCTGCGCGAGCCAGTCGCGCAGGCCGTAGTGAGCGCCGACGACGAGGCGCTTCGAGCCGATTCGGTTATTGGCTGCCATTTTCTTAGAATGCTCCGAACAGTTTGAGTGCCATGGCGATCGTCAGGGCGATCGAGACGACAAAGACGACGACGGCCGTCCGCTTGCCGCCTTCCTTCGAGACGGCGTCGTGGTTGACGTCCATCAGCAGGTGGCGAATGCCGGCGCAGAAATGGTGGAGGAACGCCCAGGACAGCGCGAGGACGATCAGCTTGACGACGATGTTGGAGAGGAAAGCCTTGAAGACTTCGAAGCTGAGCTCGGAGGTGAGACTCTGGTCGAAGAGGAACAGCAGGAACGGCAGGAACAGGAACAGCAGCGCGCCGCTGACTCGATGGAGAATCGACAATATCGCCGCCAAGGGCATGCGATATTTCATCGTGATATCGCCGAATCCGATGTTCCGGTATTCCGGCCTCGGCTTTCTTACTGCGTCAGTCATGCTAGACCCCTACTATGTTGTCACACTAATCCGCGATTTTAGCGCCTTTTTATATCGCGCTGCAGCGAAAGTCTGCTCTGGATCATTACGCGAACGGGAATAAAGGCGGCCCGAAACGTGCTACGCGAACATGGGGAGTACGCGCACACGCTGCTTGTGCCGATACGTCGTCAGCTCAAGTCATTCTGATAGTAATACCCGGTTGTGACATACCAGCCGCGTCGCACTTCCACCGGCCGGTCTCCGTATGTATAGGACACGCGCTCGACCGATAGCAAAGGAAAACCGGCCGGCACGTGCAGCAGGTCGGCCACCGCCGGCTCCGCCGCCACCGCGCGAATCTTCTCCGTCGCGCGGATCATCCGCGTGCCGAATTCCGTCTCGAACATCGCGTAGAGCGGCCCCTTGTACTCGCTCAGCCGCTCGAACGTGAGCCCGCGGAACATCGCGCCCGGCAGCCAGATCTCGTCCAGCACCGTCACTTCGTTCTCGAACTCCAGCAGGCGGCGCACCTGCACGACGGGGTCGGCCGGCTTCAGCTCGAGCTGCCGCGCGATCTCGGCCGGCGCGCGCAGGCGACGGCATTCGAGCAGGCGGCTCACGTGCGGATGCTCGGCACCGTCGTCGGCCAGCAGACGCAGGAAGCGGAACTGCGCGCGATCTTCGTTGTGCGTCGCAACAAAAGTGCCCTTGCCCTGCCGCCGGACCACGAGGTTTTCCGCGGCCAGTTCGTCGATCGCCTTGCGAACGGTGCCCTGGCTGACCTTGTAACGGGCCGCGAGCTCCACTTCGCTCGGAATGATTTCGCCCGGCTTCCACTCGCCGGACTCCAGGCTTTGCGTGATCAATGACTTGATCTGCTGGTATAACGGGCTGAAGGTCGGCGACGGCGACGCGACAGGCGCCGGCACGGAATCGGCCGCGCCCGGCTGCCCTGGGCCGCCTGCGCCGGTCGGATTCGCGTTGTTCGCCTGGTTCGATGTCATGGCGCGCATTTCATCACAAACCGCGCTTTTCCGTCCACTCAAATTCCGCAAAACATCTGTCTTATATAAGACATATGATACCGTTTGACTTTGGGCCCGTCGGCTCCTACACTCCGGGGCGAGCAAGGGTTCGCGGGTGCAAATCGCGTCCCCGGCTACGTGCCACGGCCGTCTCCAGGTTCACCGCGTCTGCCTTTCGCGAGTCCTCCGCCCTGCTTCAATGCAACGCTACGCGTAACGCGCATAGAATGGCGTTTTGCCTAGCGTCCACCGCTTCACCCGTCCTGGAGATTTTCAATGGCTAAGCCCGCAAAGCGCGTTGCCGTCACCGGCGCCGCAGGTCAAATCGCTTACTCCCTGCTGTTCCGCATCGCGAACGGCGACCTGCTCGGCAAGGACCAGCCGGTCATCCTGCAACTGCTCGACCTCCCGCAAGCCCAAGCCGCCGTCAAAGGCGTCGTGATGGAACTCGACGATTGCGCGTTCCCGCTGCTCGCGGGCGTCGTGATCACCGACGATCCGAAGGTTGCATTCAAGGATGCAGACGTCGCGCTGCTGGTCGGTGCACGTCCGCGCTCGAAGGGCATGGAGCGCAAGGACCTGCTGTCGGCGAACGCCGAGATCTTCACGGTCCAGGGCGCCGCGCTGAACGAAGTCGCGAGCCGCGACGTGAAGGTGCTGGTCGTCGGCAACCCGGCGAACACCAACGCGTACATCGCGATGAAGTCGGCACCGGATCTGCCGAAGAAGAACTTCACGGCCATGCTGCGCCTCGACCACAACCGCGCGCTGTCGCAACTCGCAGCGAAGTCGGGCAAGCCAGTCGCATCGATCGAGAAGCTCGCCGTGTGGGGCAACCACTCGCCGACGATGTACCCCGACTTCCGCTTCGCGACCGTCGAAGGCGAGTCGCTGCTGAAGCTGATCAACGACGACGTGTGGAACCGCGACACGTTCATCCCGACCGTCGGCAAGCGCGGCGCGGCGATCATCGAAGCGCGCGGCCTGTCGTCGGCAGCGTCGGCAGCGAACGCGGCGATCGACCACGTGCGTGACTGGGTCCTCGGCACGAACGGCAAGTGGGTCACGATGGGCATCCCGTCGGACGGCTCGTACGGCATCCCCGAAGACATCATCTACGGCGTGCCCGTCACGTGCGAAAACGGCGAGTACAAGCGCGTCGAAGGCCTGGAAATCGACGCGTTCTCGCGCGAGAAGATGGACGGCACGCTGGCCGAGCTGCTCGAAGAGCGCGATGGCGTCGCCCACCTGCTGAAGAACTAAGCAGACTGCACGGCCTGGCCGCCTGCGGGCGGCCCGGTCACGGCACGGGCGGCGGGCCGGCAGCCGGCCCCGCCGCCCGATCCGATCCGGGCACGTTTTGCCGCTCCAGGCGCCCCGCGCGCCGGCCCAGAACGCGCCCGAATCCGATTTTCTCCACGTTGCCCGCCTCCTTGACGTAGAAGAGATGTCCGCGCTCACTCCTGCACAAGTGCTGTACGACGGGGCGTCCCCGCCCGCGATCCTGCCCTGCTGCGATCACTACGCGGGCAGCGAGAAGCTGATGCGCAAGTCGCTCGCGCTCCAGGCCGAACTCGGCCCCGTGTTCGACATCACGCTCGACTGCGAGGACGGCGCGGCCGTCGGCCAGGAAGCCGCGCACGCGGAACTCGTCGCCGAATTCCTCGGCAGCGCCGAGAACCGCTTCGGGCGTGTCGGCGTCCGCATCCACGACTTTTCCCACCCCCACTGGCGCGACGACGTGCGCATCGTGCTGCGCGCCGCGCGCGCGCCGGCCTACGTCACGCTGCCGAAGATCGCGAGCGCCGCCGACGCGGCCGAGATGGTCGCGTTCATCGAAGGCACGCGCCGCGAGCTCGGTCTCGCGCAGCCGATCCCGGTCGACGTGCTGGTCGAGACGCACGGCGCGCTTGCGCAGGCGGCCAGCCTCGCCGCGCTGCCGCTGGTCGGCACGCTCAGCTTCGGGCTGATGGACTTCGTGTCCGCGCATCACGGCGCGATTCCCGATGCGGCGATGCGCTCGCCCGGCCAGTTCGACCACCCGCTCGTGCGCCGCGCGAAGCTGGAAATCGCCGCGGCCTGCCACGCGCACGGCAAGACGCCATCGCACAACGTGACGACGGAAGTGCGCGACATGGCCGTCGTCGCCGGCGACGCGGGCCGCGCGCGCGACGAGTTCGCGTTCACGCGGATGTGGAGCATCCATCCCGCGCAGATCCGCCCGATCGTCGACGCATTCGCGCCGCGCACCGATGAAGTCGCGCTGGCCGCCGAGATCCTGCTGGCCGCGCAGGCCGCAAACTGGGGCCCGACGCGCCACGGCGATACACTGCACGACCGCGCGAGCTACCGCTATTACTGGTCGGTGCTGCGCCGCGCGCGGGCGACCGGCCAGCCGGTGCCGGCCGAGGCTGCGCCGCTGTTCGGCCCGCCCGCCGGAGACGGGCGGTGAGCGCGCGCCGACACACGCATTTCATCGAATCACCGGAGCGTGAACCCGAGACAGGTTTGCGAAACGACAAAAAACGTAACGGAGCCCGAAAACCTGAAATATGCGCGGCCAAATAGGTGAAAATAGCGGCCGCTGCGCGCTTCCGGGGCGCGTGCAGTTTCAAACCGGCCGACGGTGTCTGCCGCCGGCCCTTGTCAACTGATTATCGAAAGGTTCTGACTCCATGAAGAAACTCCTGATCGCTACCGCCATCGGCGCGTTGTCCGCCATGATGCTGGTGTCAGCTCCGAGCGCGTTCGCCCAGGATACGGCGACGACCGCGAAGAAGACGGCCAAGCGCCCGGCGCCGGCCAAGCGCATCATCCCGCGCAGCAAGAAGGCGCAGGCGCGTGCCGCTGCCAAGGTCGATCCGGTACCGGACGGCGCGGTCAAGTGGGCCTGTAAGGAAGGCCTGTCGTTCGACCTCGCCGGCGACATGAAGCGCGACCAGGTCGTCACGGTTCACTGGGCGAAGAAGAACTACAAGCTGCCGCGTCAGGCCACGACGACGGGCGCCGACACGTTCTACGATCCGGCAGCTGGCTTCAAGCTGGTCGTGATTCCGAGCAAGGCGATGCTGTTCTCCGACGCAAACGGCGGCGAGCGCCTCGCGGACGAGTGCGTGACGTCGGAAATGGCGCAAGGCACGCCGGCACCGACGCAGTCGAACGAGCTGAAGCCGGCAACGAACTAAGCACGTTTCCCCCGGCCCCTCGATGTCCGCCCCGGTCTCCAACGTCCGCCCTGCTCCGGATACGGTACTCGTCGATATCGTCGACTACGTGCTGAACACCGGAATCGACAGCGCGCTCGCGCTGGAGACGGCGCGTCATTGCCTGATCGATACGCTCGGATGCGGACTCGAGGCGCTGTCCTACCCTGCCTGCACCAAGCTGCTCGGCCCCGTCGTGCCCGGCACGATCGTGCCGAACGGCGCGAAGGTGCCCGGCACGTCCTTCCAGCTCGATCCCGTCCAGGCCGCTTTCGACATCGGCGCGATGATCCGCTGGCTGGACTTCAACGACACCTGGCTCGCCGCCGAATGGGGCCATCCGTCCGACAACCTCGGCGGAATTCTGGCGACCGCCGACTGGCTGTCCCGCACGGCCGTCGCGGCCGGCAGGAAGCCGCTTGCCATGCGCGACGTGCTCGTCGCGATGATCCAGGCCCACGAGATCCAGGGCTGCCTCGCACTCGAAAATTCGTTCAACGCGGTCGGGCTCGACCACGTGCTGCTCGTCAAGGTCGCGTCGACGGCCGTCGTCGGCCGCCTGCTCGGACTCACGCGCGACGAGCTGATCAACGCGGTATCCAACGCATTCGTCGACGGCCAGGCGCTGCGCACGTACCGCCACGCGCCGAACACCGGTTCGCGCAAGTCGTGGGCGGCCGGCGACGCGACGTCCCGCGCGGTGCGCCTCGCGCTGATCGCGAAAACGGGTGAAATGGGCTACCCGTCGGCGCTCACCGCGAAAACCTGGGGCTTCTACGACGTGCTGTTCGACGGGCAGCCGTTCCGCTTCCAGCGCCCGTACGGCACGTACGTGATGGAGAACGTGCTGTTCAAGATCGCGTTCCCCGCCGAATTCCATGCGCAGACGGCCGCCGAGGCCGCGCTGACGCTGCACGCGCAGCTCGCCGCGGCCGGCCGCACGACCGACGAGATCAGCCGGATCACGATCCGCACGCATGCGGCCGCGATCCGCATCATCGACAAGCAGGGTCCGCTCTCCAATCCGGCCGACCGCGACCACTGCATCCAGTACATGGTCGCCGTGCCGCTGCTGTTCGGCCGGCTGACCGCGGCCGATTACGAAGACACGGTCGCCGCCGATCCGCGCATCGACGCGCTGCGCGCAAAAACCGTGTGCGTCGAGGATCCGCAGTTCACGAAGGATTACCATGACCCGGCCAAACGATCGATCGCGAATGCGCTGACGATCGAATTCGCGGATGGGTCGAAGCTTGCCGAAGTGGCGGTCGAATACCCGATCGGTCATCAGCGACGCCGTGCGGACGGCATCCCGCTCCTGGTCGAGAAGTTCAGAACCAACCTCGCCCGGCGCTTCCCGGCAAAGCAGCAACAAGCGATTCTCGACGTGTCGCTGGACCAGGCAAAGCTCGAAGCGATGCCGGTCGATGAGTACGTCGACTTGTATGTGATATAGGGGGCTGTTTGCGGATGAAACGGACATGCGAATGCCCCAAATCGGCCGCAGGACAAGAAGTGATGAGCGCCGTTTGGCCGTGCCAAACAAGTGACGAACGACGCCGTCATGCGGCCGATTTGGGGCATTCCCGTGGAATAAAGTTTAAATTTGGGGTTGCCCCGAGACAGGCCGCTCGCTGCGTCACGCTCCTTGCGAATACGTCCAGTGTTCGCTGCGTCGCAGTCCTCGCGAGCGGCCTTTCTCGGGGCAACGCATGTCCGTTTCATCCGCAAACAGCCCCCAGGTCATCTACAGGACTCTTTGTTTCCTAGCCTTAAACCCAGGAAAATCACCATGGCCCACAATCTCCACAAGACCCTCAAGGAATTCGACAGCGGTTCCGGCAAAGGCAAGTTCTACTCGCTGCCGCAGCTCGGCAAGGAACTGAAGACGAAGATCGAGCGCCTCCCGGTGTCGATCCGTATCGTGCTCGAGTCCGTGCTGCGCAACTACGACGGCAAGAAGATCACCGAAGAACACATCGAGCAGCTCGCGAACTGGAAGCCGACCGCGAAGCGCGTCGACGAGATTCCGTTCGTGGTGTCGCGCGTCGTGCTGCAGGACTTCACGGGCGTGCCGCTGCTCGCCGACATCGCGGCCATGCGTGGTGTGGCAGAGCGTTCGGGCAAGAACCCGAAGAAGATCGAGCCGCTGGTCCCGGTCGATCTCGTCGTCGATCACTCGGTCCAGATCGACTACTTCCGCCAGAAGGACGCGCTCGACCTGAACATGAAGCTGGAATTCCAGCGCAACAACGAGCGCTACCAGTTCATGAAGTGGGGCATGCAGGCGTTCGACACGTTCAAGGTCGTGCCGCCGGGCGTCGGCATCGTCCACCAGGTGAACCTCGAGTATCTCGCGCGCGGCGTCCACAAGAAGACGGACGGCGGCGACACCGTGTACTACCCGGACACACTCGTCGGCACGGACAGCCACACGACGATGATCAACGGCATCGGCGTGGTTGGCTGGGGCGTGGGCGGCATCGAGGCGGAAGCCGGCATGCTCGGCCAGCCGGTGTACTTCCTGACGCCGGACGTCGTCGGCGTCGAGCTGAAGGGCAAGCTGCGCGAAGGCGTGACGGCCACCGACCTGGTGCTGACGATCACCGAAATGCTGCGCAAGGAGAAGGTCGTCGGCAAGTTCGTCGAGTTCTTCGGCGAAGGCACGAAGTCGCTGTCGCTGCCGGACCGCGCAACGATCGGCAACATGGCGCCGGAATACGGCGCGACGATGGGCTTCTTCCCGGTCGACGAAAAGACGATCGAGTACTTCGAAGGCACCGGTCGCACGAAGGCCGAAATCGCCGCGTTCGAAAACTACTTCAAGGCACAGAAGCTGTTCGGCATCCCGAAGGCCGGCGACATCGACTACACGAAGACGGTGACGCTCGACCTGGCAACGGTCGCCCCGTCGCTGGCCGGCCCGAAGCGCCCGCAGGACCGCATCGAGATCGGCAACGTCAAGTCGACGTTCACCGACCTGTTCTCGAAGCCGGTCGCGGAAAACGGCTTCGCGAAGAAGGCGGACGACCTGAACGCGCAGTACACGACGAGCAACGGCGTCGACGTGAAGAACGGCGACGTGCTGATCGCCGCGATCACGTCGTGCACGAACACGTCGAACCCGAGCGTGCTGCTGGCCGCCGGCCTGCTCGCGAAGAAGGCCGTCGAAGCCGGCCTGACCGTCGCGCCGCACATCAAGACGTCGCTCGCGCCGGGATCGCGCATCGTCACCGAATACCTGACGAAGACGGGCCTGCTGCCCTACCTCGCGAAGCTCGGCTTCGAAGTCGCCGCCTACGGCTGCACGACCTGTATCGGCAACGCGGGCGACCTGACGCCGGAACTGAACGAAGCGATCACGAAGAACGACATCGTCGCGGCTGCGGTGCTGTCGGGCAACCGCAACTTCGAAGCGCGTATCCACCCGAACATCCGCGCGAACTTCCTCGCGTCGCCGCCGCTGGTCGTCGCCTACGCGATCGCCGGCAACATCACGCGCGACCTGATGACCGAGCCGGTCGGCAAGGGCAAGGACGGCTACGACATCTACCTCGGCGACATCTGGCCGACGAGCGAGGAAATCCACGCGCTGCTCAAGTTCGCACTCGACCCGAAGAAGTTCGAGGACAACTACTCGAAGCTGACCAAGAAGGGCGACCTCTGGAGCAAGATCGAGGGCGAAACGGGCCAGGTCTACGACTGGCCGAAGTCGACCTACATCGCCGAGCCGCCGTTCTTCGGCAACGACTTCTCGATGGAGCCGGCGGATTCGATCCCGACGGTCAAGGGCGCGCGCGCGCTGGGCATCTTCGGTGACTCGGTCACGACCGACCACATCAGCCCGGCAGGCTCGATCAAGGAAGACTCGCCGGCAGGCAAGTGGCTGAAGGAAAACGGCGTGCAGAAGGCCGACTTCAACAGCTACGGCTCGCGCCGCGGCAACCACGACGTGATGATGCGCGGCACGTTCGCGAACGTCCGGATCAAGAACCTGATGATCCCGGTGAAGGCCGACGGCACGCGCGTCGAAGGCGGCCTGACGATTCATCAACCGAGCGGCGAACAGCTGTCGATCTACGATGCGGCGATGAAGTACGTCGCGGCCGACACGCCGACCGTCGTGTTCGCGGGCGAAGAGTACGGCACGGGCTCGTCGCGCGACTGGGCGGCGAAGGGCACGCAACTGCTCGGCGTGAAGGCCGTGATCGCACGCAGCTTCGAGCGGATCCACCGCTCGAACCTGGTCGGCATGGGCGTGCTGCCGCTGCAGTTCAAGGGCTCGGACAGCGTCCAGTCGCTCGGCATCACCGGCGAGGAGACCTATGACATCGAAGGCCTCGGCGACGACTTCAAGCCGCAGCAGGACGTCACGCTCGTGATCCACCGCAAGAACGGCGAAGCGACCCGCGTACCGGTGCTGCTGCGCATCGATACGCCGATCGAAGTCGACTACTACAAGCACGGCGGTATCCTGCCGTTCGTGCTGCGCTCGCTGCTCGCAGCGTAAGCGCCCTGCCGTTGCAGGTGCCGCAGCCGCCTCGCGGGCGGTTGCGGCCGATTTGGATGCCCGACCTCGTGTCGGGCTTTTTTTGCCTGCTCGCTACGCGATGCCGTCGCTTGTCCGGCGTGTCACGCCGCCTTGCCGCCGCGCGCCTTCGCGCCCGCTCCTCGCGTGTTCTTCCTCAGGTGGGTGCGGTTGTATTCGATCGCCGCGCGCACGAGGGCCTTCAGCGCCCGCTTGTCGATCCGGTCGCCTTCGAGGAAATCGATCGCGCGCCGCGCATTGCCTTCGAGGCCCGCATTGAACAGCCCGCCAGGATCGGGCAGCTGTGCGCCGTGCATGAACGTCAGCTTCACCTTGCCCTTGTGCGCATTCGCGACCGCGATCATCCCGTCGCACGACCACACCGGGCTGCCCATCCATTTCCATTCCTCGACGATGCCGTCTTCGGCAGCAAGGATCGTCTCGCGCAGCTCGGCGAACGTCTTGCCTCGCCAGTCGGTGATTCCCGCGATCAGCGCGTCGATGCGTGCCGACGGCTCCAGGTCCGATGCGCTCATGCCCCGGCCTCCGATTCTCCATCGGGCCGCGCCAGCACCTGTTCGAGCGATTCGAAGAACCGTACCCAGCCGTGCTGCGCGCCGCGATACGCCTGTTCCTGATCTGCGCGGAAGCCGGCCTGCTCCATGCGCAGCAGCGTGCCACCCGGCGTCGGCGTGAGCGTCCACGTGACGACACTTTCCAGGCCATACGCGGCCCATGTATAGGACAGCACGCGCTGCGGCTCGATCGTCAGCACCGTGCAGTCGACCGAACCCCAGTCCGCGCGGAAACTGAACGCGCGGCCCGCGACGGGCTCGAAGTCGCTCTGCATCAGCCACGCCTCGATCAGGTGCGGTTGCGTAAGCGCACGCCAGATCTTCTCCGGCGAATGCGACAGCTCCCGTTCGACGACGACGGAGCGCGTTTCGGTAGTGGCCTGGTTCATTACTGATCCATCCTTTTGAGCAGATCTTCGAGGGCGTCGAACCGGGTCTGCCAGAAGCCGGCCATCTGGCTGGTCCAGTCGATCAACGGAGTCAGCGCCTGCGGCTGCGCGCTGTAGTGCGTCTGCCGGCCTTCGTGACGGTCGCTCACGAGCCCGGCCTGCTTCAGTACGCCCAGATGCTTCGATACTGCCGGCTGCGACACGCCCGCATGGGCCGTGAGCGCGGCGACCGTCAACTCGCCCTCCTCGCACAGCCGCTCGAAGAGCGCGCGGCGCGTCGGATCAGCAAGTGTCCTGAAAAGCATGTCGTGAGCGCGTTGCATGTCCTGATTAATAACCCGTTGGTTATGGATTGAAGAATAGCCGCCGAACGAAATGCGTCAAGGAGGCGTTTCGCTGCGACATCGTTCGATCCCGAAGCGCGCTCGTTCGCCGGAGCGAGCCGCGCGGCAACGAACCGGCTCGCGATGGACATCCGGCGCGCGCCGAGTCGGCGCCATCGCCCGCATTCGAGTATTTCCTCTAATCCGCTCACCTGACCCGCGCACCGAAAGCACGCTGCAAGACTCGGCTACGGGCTGTTCCACAGTTCGGGAAACGCTCGCGATCGACCGGCCCCTTTTTTGTGCATCCGCGCGTCGCGGCGGCGTCGCGTTGCCATCATGGCGGCACCTGACCACATAGTGCAACGCGCGGCGCACCCGCGCCCGATCGCACGCGAAGCGCTCTCGCGGCGATTCGCTCCGCAATCGCGCGCATTCCGAACCCGCAACGAACGAGTCGTGCGTGCAAACGTCGTCGACCGCAGCGCGATCGCGTCGCGAACCGGTTCCCTTTTCCGGCATCGATGCCGCGTGTATCGACGACGCCGGCGCATGCGCGCGAACACGCCGATGTCAGAACTGACAGCTATGGAAACTGGCAGCTACCGGAACGGCACCGACGCCCTACGCTCGTCACCGCTCGCGGCCCCACAAGGGCCGGAGGCTCCAGCAACGTCGTCTCTCCTAAAAAGGACTCCCGATGAAAAGGAACGCCCGGTTTGCCCTGCCCCTTCCGTCGCCCCGCCGCCTTGCATGCGTGTGGCCGCTCGTGCTCGCCGCCGGCGCCGCACACGCGACGACGGACTGGGTCGATACCCACACGAAGGCCTTTCTGACCGGCCCGCAGTTGATGGCGCGCAGCGCGGCGCCGTCGCTCGAACTCGCGGCCGGCGAGACGACCGACGTCGTCGTCAGCCTGAAGCTGCGCAATGCCGCGCAGCTCAAGCAGCTCGCGCACGACGTGAACCGGCCCGGCAACGCGCATTACCGCCAGTACCTGACGCACGAGCAGTTCCTCGCCAGCTACGCGCCGACCGACGCGCAGGTGAAGTCGGTCGTCGACTATCTGCGCAAGAGCGGCTTCGTGAACATCGAGGTCGCGCCGAACCGGCTGCTGGTGTCCGCGCGCGGCACGGCAGGAACGGTGAAAACCGCGTTCAACACGTCGCTCGTGCACTTCCAGTACGCGGGCCGCTCGGGCTTCGCGAACGCATCGACCGCCCAGGTGCCACGCGCGCTCGGCGACGTCGTCGGTTCGGTGCTCGGGCTGCAGAACGTCGCGCGTGCGCATCCGATGCTGCGCGTCGGCAACGTGGCGAAGCCGCAGGCGCTCGCGGCCGGCACGGCCACCGGCCACTATCCGAAGGAATTCCCGGGCCTCTACAACGCGACCGGCGTGCCGACCGCGGCCGGCGTGACCGTCGGCATCATCACGATCGGCGGCGTGTCGCAGACACTGCAGGACCTGAAGCAGTTCACGTCGAGCAACGGTTACGGCACGGTCACGACCCAGACCGTCAAGACCAACGGCACCGGCACGAGCGGCAGCTACAGCGACGACCAGGACGGCCAGGGCGAATGGGATCTCGACAGCCAGTCGATCGTGGGCTCGGCCGGCGGCCAGGTCGGCAAGCTGGTGTTCTACATGGCGGACCTGAACGCCTCAGGCAACACGGGCCTCACGCAAGCGTTCAACCGCGCGGTGTCGGACAACACCGCGAAGGTGATCAACGTGTCGCTCGGCTGGTGCGAAACCGACGCGAACGCGGACGGCACGATCGACGCCGAAGAGCAGATCTTCACGACGGCTGCCGCGCAGGGCCAGACGTTCTCGGTATCGTCGGGCGACGAAGGCGTGTACGAGTGCAACAACCGCGGCTATCCGGACGGCGCGAACTACACGGTGTCGTGGCCGGCTGCGTCGCCGCACGTGCTCGCGATCGGCGGCACGACGCTGTACACCACGTCCGCGGGCGCATTCTCGAACGAAACGGTGTGGAACGAAGGCCTCGACGGGAACGGCAAGCTGTGGGCCACGGGCGGCGGCGTCAGCACGGTCCTCCCGGCACCGGCGTGGCAGTCGGGCAGCAATCGTCAGTTGCCCGACGTGTCGTTCGACGCCGCGCAAAGCACGGGCGCGTACATCTACAACTATGGCCAGCTGCAGCAGATCGGCGGCACGAGCCTCGCCGCGCCGATCTTCACCGGTTTCTGGGCGCGTCTGCTCGCGGCGAACGGCACGGGTCTCGGCTTCCCGGCCGGCAAGTTCTATGCGGACATTCCGTCGAACCCGTCGCTCGTGCGCTATGACGTCGTGTCGGGGAACAACGGCTATCAGGGGTACGGCTACAACGCAGGCACCGGCTGGGATCTGACGACCGGCTTCGGCAGCCTGAACATCGCGAACCTCAACAAGCTGATCCAGACGGGCGGCTTCTGAGCGTGATGCGAAGGCCGGCGCGCGGCGGTCGTTTGCCGCGCGCCGGCCGGGAAACTCTCGGGCAGCGGTCGCGCACGGAGCGCTACTCCGTCGCCCGCTCCTTCGCCGGCGTCGCCGCGACCGATGCGACCGGCGCGCCGGCCCGATGCGACGGCGCGAAGAGCCGCAGCCCACTCGCGACGCTCGCGGCGCCGGCAAAGCCCGCACCGAGCATCAGCGCGAGCGTCGGCCCGTGACGCCCGGCGATCCCGAACGACAGCGCGACGAGCGCCGCGCCGGTCGCCTGCCCGATCAGCCGCGCGGTCGCGATGATGCCGCTCGCGCCGCCGCTGCGCTCGGGCGGCGCGCTCGACATCAACGCCTTCAGGTTCGGCGACTGGAAGAAGCCGAAGCCCGCGCCGCACAGCATCATCCGCCAGCCGATGTCGACGACGTTCGGCGCCGCCGGCAGCGCGGCGAGCGACACCATTCCCGCGCTCAGCAGTGCGAGCCCGATCGCGCCGAGCAATCCGGGAGGATAACGATCGGACAGCCGGCCCGCGATCGGTGCGGCGAGCGCGACGATCGCCGACCATGGCGTCATCAGGAAGCCAGTCTCCACCGCGTCGCGATGCAGCACGGTTTCGAAGTAGAACGGCAGCGATACGAACGCGAGCCCCTGCGCGGCGAACGCGCACACGGCCGTCAGCGCGGACAGCGTGAACACCGGCCGGCGGAACAGGTCCACCGGCAGCATCGGTGCCGGGTGCCCGGCCTGGCGGCGGATCAGCAGCGACCCGAACGCGAGCGCGACCGCGGCAGCCGCGAACACGACGGACAGCGGCCCGCGCTGCGCGAATTCGCCGAGCGCGAAGATCAGTGATGCGAACGTGATCACGTTGAACAGCGCGGCGAGCGGATCGAATGCATGCTTGCCGCGCGCCGTCTTCGGCAGCGACGGAATCGCCACGGCAAGCGCGAGCACGCCGAGCGGCACGTTCACCGCGAACAGCCACGGCCATGCGGCCACCGACAGGATCAGCGACGCGATCGTCGGCCCCACGGCGAACGACACGCCGACGACCAGTGCGTTGAAGCCGACGCCGCGCCCGAGCCGGTGCGCGGGAAACAGGTTGCGGATCAGCGCGACGTTCACGCTCATGATCGCGCTCGCGCCGAAGCCCTGCACGATCCGCGCCGCTGTCAGCTGCGGCAGCGTCGCCGCGAGCGAGCAGCCGAGCGACGCGAGCGTGAACACCGCGAGGCCCGCGACATACACGCGCTTGTGACCGACGATGTCGCCGAGCGACGCGAACGGCAGCAGCGTCGCGACCATCGCGAGCTGGTAGGCGTTGATGATCCACACCGACGCGGCCGGCGACGCGTGCAGGTCGGTGGCGATCGCGGGCAGCGCGGTGTTCGCGATTGCCGTGTCGAGCGTCGCGAGCGCGACGGCCAGCAGCACGGCGGACATCGCGCGCCAGTTGACGGCCGGCTCCCGGGCGCCGGCAGGGGATGCGAATTCGGACAAGATGAGGCTCGGCTGACTGGCGACGCGCGGCGTCGCGGATTGAGCGGCGCGGCACCGGGCACCCCCTGCTGCAAGAACGGAACGCGCGGCATCGCGAGCCGTATTGTTGCAGAGCCTCATCGAGCGTGCAGGCAACCGCGTCGCCAGTCAGCGAAACGAAAGCTTCCGTGCGCCGCGTCGAGTGCGCGGTATCGTTGAGACCGCAACGATCGACGATACGGCGGCCGCTGTGGTTCCGGCCGTCAAGACACCGCGCGTCGCGCGTTGCGGCCGCGCAGCCATTCGAGCGCGAGCAGCAGGCTCGTCGAGAAGATGATCAGGATCGTTGCGAGCGCGGCGATCGTCGGGCTGATGTTCTCGCGAATGCCGGTGAACATCTGGCGCGGCAGCGTCGTCTGGTCCGCGCCCGCGAGGAACAGCGTGACGACGACTTCGTCGAACGACGTCGCGAACGCGAACAGCGCACCCGACATCACGCCCGGCGCGATCACCGGCAGCGTCACGCGGAAGAACGTCGTGACGGGATTCGCGCCGAGCGACAAGCTCGCACGCACCAGGTTCTGGTTGAAGCCCTGCAGCGTCGCGGCCACCGTCGTCACGACGAACGGCACGCCGAGCGCCGCGTGCGCGGCGATCAGCCCCGTGTAGGTATTCGCGAGGCCGAGCGGCGCGAAGAACAGGTACATGCCGACGCCGACCACGACCACAGGTACGATCATCGGCGACAGCAGCACGGCCATCAGGAGCCCCTTGCCGCGGAAGTCCGCCTTCGTGAGGCCGATCGCGGCGAGCGTGCCGAGCACGGTCGCGACGACGGTCGCCGACGGCGCGACGATGAAACTGTTCTTCGCGGCCATCCGCCACTCGTCCGATGCGATCAGGTTCTCGTACCAGCGCGTCGAGAAGCCCGGAATCGGATAGACGAGGAACGTGCTCGACGAAAACGACAGCGGCACGATGGCAAGCACCGGCAGGATCAGGTACAGCAGCGTCAGCACGACGAGCACGCGTAGCGCGACATACCACGCGCGCTCGGCGAACGACATGTGCGGCGCGAATAGCGGCCTGGCGAGTTTCATGGTCGGCATCTCTTCCCGTTTCGTTGCGTGTTGCTGCCCGGGCGCTCAGCCGAGGCTCACGTTGGTGCGCGTGAAGCGCCCGTACACCGCATACAGCACCAGCGTCGCCGCGAGCAGCAGCCCGCCGAGCGCGCACGCCATGCCCCAGTTGATCGTCACGTTCGTGAAGTACGCGACGTAGTAGCTGATCATCTGGTCGCTCGGCCCGCCGAGCAGCGCGGGTGTGATGTAGTAGCCGATCGCCAGGATGAACACGAGCAGCGCGCCGGCGCCGACGCCCGGATAAGTCTGCGGCACGTACACGCGCCAGAACGCGGCGAACGGATGGCTGCCGAGCGACACGGCCGCACGCTGGTAAGTCGGCGGGATCGACTTCATCACGCTGTAGAGCGGCAGGATCATGAACGGCAGCAGGATGTGCGTCATCGAGATGTACACGCCGACGCGATTGAACAGCAGCGTCAGCGGATGCGAGATCAGCCCGCTGCCGATCAGTGCCGTGTTGATGAGCCCTTCGCTCTGCAGCAGCACGATCCACGCGGCGACGCGCACGAGCACCGAGGTCCAGAACGGAATCAGCACGAGGATCATCACGAGGTTCGCGCGGCGCTCCGACAGCGTCGAGATCCAGTACGCGAGCGGATAGCCGAGCAACAGCGCGAACAGCGTGACCGCGACGCCGATCACGAACGTGCGGCCGAAGATCGAGAGATAGATCGACTGATCGGGATCGGCCTGCACGATCTGGCCGAAGCCGTCCTGCTTGTGGTCGAGCGCGGCGAGCAGGTAGAACGGCGACAGCTGGCTACCGTTCTTTGCGATCGACTGCCAGTACGCAACGTCGCCCCAGCGCGAATCGAGGTCGATCAGTTTCGCGCGCGTTTGCGCGGGCGTCAGTGCCGCGTCGTTGTCGCCTTTCAGCGGCATCGCGCGCGCCGTCTTCGCGACGAGCGAGCGGTAGCCGGGAATCTCGGTGTTCAGGCGCCGCGCGAGTGCGCCCATCGCCTCGCTGTCGGCGACCTTCGTCATGTCGGCCGCGAGCGCGACGTACGCGGCGTCGGCCGGCGGCGCCTTGCGGTCCCATCCCGACAGCGCGGCGATCGTGTTCGGCAGCGCGGTCGCGATCTCGGGGTTCTGCACCGCGCGCGTGAGCAGCGTGCCGATCGGCACGACGAAAATGAGCAGCAGGAAGATCGCGAGCGGCGCGATCAGCAGCAACGCCATCGTGCGCTTGCGGGCCTCGGCGGCCTTCAGCTCGCGCTTGAGCGCGGCTGACGACGGCGAGGAAGGAGCGATCGTCATCGTGTTCAACGGTTCTCTCCGGCCGGGCTCGATCCGGCGGAATGCCGCACGACGCAATCGATGCGCCGCGCGGCAGGTTGCATCAGGACACCTGAGTAGCGGTTACTTCGTCGCCCACGCGGCGAAGCGCTGCTCGAGCTCGTCGCTGTGGTCGGTCCAGAAGCCGATGTCCTCCAGCACCGCGTTCTTGCCGTTGGCCGGCGAGTTCGGCAGGTTCGCGAGCGTCTTCGCGTCGAGCGACTTGATCGCCGCGACGTTCGCGGGGCCGTACGCGATGTGCTGCGCATACCCTTGCTGCGGCTTCGGCGTCAGCGTGTACGCGATGTACTGCTCGGCCAGCGCCTTGTTCGGCGAGCCCTTCGGAATCGCCCAGTAGTCGAGGTCGTAGATGCTGCCGTTCCACACGACCTTCAGGTTCTTGCCTTCCTTCTGCGCGGCGTCGATACGGCCGTTGTACGCGGTCGACATTACGACGTCGCCGGCCACCAGGAACTGCGGCGGCTGCGCGCCCGCTTCCCACCACTGGATGTACGGCTTCAGCTCGTCGAGCTTCTTGAACGCGCGGTCCTGGCCGGCCTTCGTGCCGAGCACCTTGTACACGTCCTTCGGCGCGACGCCGTCGGCCATCAGCGCAAACTCGAGGTTGTAGCGCGCGCCCTTGCGCATGCCGCGCTTGCCGGGGAATTTCTTCACGTTCCAGAAATCGGCCCAGCCGGTCGGCGCGGTCTTCAGCTTGTCCGCGTTGTACGACAGCGCGGTCGACCACACGAAGAAGCCGACGCCGCACACCTGCGGCGATTCGGGAATCAGGTCGGACTTCTTCGCGATCTTCGACCAGTCGAGCTTCTCGTACAACCCTTCGTCGCAGCCGCGGTTCAGGTCCCCCGATTCGACTTCGACCACGTCCCAGTTGACGTGCTTCGCCTCGACCATCGCCTTCACTTTCGCCTGCTCGCCGTTGTACTCGACGGCCGTGACCTTGTTGCCGGTCGCCTTTTCGAACGGCTGGTTGAATGCGGCCTTCTGCGCGTCGCCGTTCGCGCCGCCGAAGTTGACGACCGTGAGTTCGGCCGCGGTGGCCGATGCGCCGACGACGGCGAGCGCCAGTGCGAGCGCAGTGCGACGCGCGGTAGAGCTTGCTCCGTTCATGATGGTTCCTCTCCTCTCGTGGTGGAAGTGGGCAGTTGTTGTTGACGACGTGCTGCGATAAAGCGGGAAAACCTTGCGTCAGGCGAATATGCGCAGATGCTCGGGCGCGAATGCGAGCGATACCGGCGCGCCGGGCGAGAACGCATCGAGCGCGCCCGTGCCGAGCGGCACCTTCACGAAGCATTCGTCCTGGCCGGGCAGCGCGCAGCGCATGCGCACGTGATCGCCGAAATAGATGAGGCTGCGCGCTTCGCCGGTCACGCGGTTGGCGGTGCCGTTCGCGTGCCCGTTCGCGAGGCTCATGCGTTCGGGGCGGATGCACGCGACGGCCGGCGCGCCCTCAGCTGCGTCGCCGATGCGGCGACCGACGAGCTGCGTGCCGTCGTCGAGCCGGAATTCGCAGAATTCGCCGTCGACGCGCGCGATGGTGCCGCGCAGCCGGTTGCTGTCACCGATGAAGTTCGCGACGAATTCATTGCACGGCGATTCGTACAGGCGATCGACGGTATCGAGCTGCTGCACGATGCCCTTGTCGAACACGGCGACGCGATCGGACATCGTCAGCGCCTCGCCCTGGTCGTGCGTCACGTAGACGAAGGTCACGCCGAGCTTCTCGTGCAGCGCCTTCAGTTCGTACTGCATGTGTTCGCGCAACTGCTTGTCGAGCGCGCCGAGCGGCTCGTCCATCAGCACGAGCTTCGGCTCGAACACGAGCGCCCGCGCGAGCGCGATGCGCTGCTGCTGGCCGCCCGACAACTGCGCCGGATAGCGTTTCGCGAAACGCTCCATCTGCACCATCTTCAGCGCATGCGCGACGCGCTCCGCGCGCTCGGCCGCCGGCAGCTTGCGCACCGAGAGCGGATACGCGACGTTCTGCTCGACCGTCAGGTGCGGAAACAGCGCGTAGTTCTGGAACACCATGCCGATGTTGCGCTTGTGCGGCGGCACGGTGTTCAGCAGTTCGCCGTCGAGGCGGATCTCGCCGCCCGTCGGAAACTCGAAGCCCGCCAGCATCATGAGGCAGGTGGTCTTGCCCGAGCCGGAGGGCCCGAGCAGCGTCAGGAATTCCCCTCGGTGGATATCGAGGTCGAGCGATTTGACGACCAGCGTCTCCCCGTCGTAGGTCTTCCGCACGCCGCGAAAGCTGACGATCACATCATCGGACTTCATCGTGGCTGTCCCCTTGCTGCGCGACAAACGTTTTTGAGATGAACCCACTATACGGTGCGTACGGTTCTACAATAGGGAACCATTTCAATATTCCTAGTAGGACCACTTTGGATACCGTGATCCTGGCCGACTGGCTCTCCGCCCGTCTCGACCGCAGCTCGTCCGAGCCGATGTACCGGCAGTTGCTGCAACTGATGCAGCAAGCGATTCTTACCGGAGAATTAGGGCCGGGGACAAAGCTGCCCAGTTCGCGCACCCTTGCGGCAGACCTGTCGATCGCGCGCAATACCGTGCTGCACGTGTACGACCAGCTGACGGCCGAAGGCTATGTGCTGACGACGACCGGGAGCGGCACCTACGTGGCCGACACGCGCCCGGACGCGGCCGCGATCCGCGTGCCGGGCGCCGCGCCGCCGTCCGACGCCGGTGCGGCGGCGCAGCAGGACGCGCAAGGCAGCCTGTCGATGCGGGGCCGGCAGTTGATCGAGCATGCGGGCGTGTCGCGGCGCCAGTGGGGCGCGTTCATGCCGGGCGTGCCGGATGTGTCGGAATTCCCGAGCCGGACATGGAGCCGCCTGCAGGCGCGCCTGTGGAAAGAAGCGAATCCCGAATTGCTGACCTATTCGCCGGGCGGCGGCTACCGGCCGCTGCGCCGTGCGCTCGCCGACTACCTGCGCGTCGCGCGCTCGGTCAAATGCTCGCCGGACCAGGTGATCATCACGACCGGCATCCACCAGTCGATCGACCTCGCGGTGCGGCTGCTATCCGACATCGGCGATCGTGCGTGGGTCGAGGAGCCGTGCTACTGGGGCGTGCGCAGCGTGCTGCAGGCGACCGGCCTCGCGCTCACGCCGGTGCCGGTCGACCAGGAAGGCATCGATCCGAGCGCGAGCGACATGCAGCATCCGCCGCGGCTCGTGCTTGTCACGCCGTCGCACCAGTATCCGCTCGGGATGGTGATGAGCCTCGCACGGCGCCGGATGCTGCTCGAGTACGCGCGCCAGCATCGCTGCTGGATCATCGAGGACGACTACGACAGCGAATTCCGCTACGGCAGCCGCCCGCTCGCGTCGCTGCAGGGGCTCGACGACGGCGGCCGCGTGATCTACGTCGGCAGCCTGGGCAAGATGCTGTTCCCGGGCCTGCGGATGGGTTACATGGTCGTGCCGGAGCATCTTGTCGACACGTTTCGCACCGGGTTGTCGGAACTGTATCGCGAGGGCCAGCTGATGCAGCAGGCCGTGCTCGCCGAATTCATCATGGACGGGCACCTGACTTCACACGTCAGGCGGATGCGCACGCTGTACGGCGAGCGCCGGCAATTGCTGATCGATGCGATCCATGCGCGCTTCGGCGATGCGCTGCCCGTGATGGGCGACGAGGCCGGCCTGCATCTGGTGCTCGGCCTGCCCGACACGTGCGACGATCGCGCGGTCACGCAAAGCGCATTCGACGCGGGTGTGATCGTGCGCCCGCTGACCAGCTACTACAGCAGCCTGGACACCGCGCGGCGCGGGCTGCTGCTCGGCTATGCGTGCGTCGCGCACGAAGGCATCGGCCCCGCGTTCGACACGCTCGCGGCTGCCATCGAACAGCATCTGCCGCGGCACTTCACGCGCGCGGCATGACCGCGTGCGTCACTGCGCGGCAGCCGTGCCGCGGTCGAGCGACGCCGCGCGCATCGCTTCGCCGGGCTTCGTGAACATGCGCTGCCGCAGTGCGGCGATCTGCGCGTCGCGATCCCGTGGCGACAATCCGGCCGCGCCGATCTGCGCACGCTGCGCCGCATAGTCAGCGTAGCGGCTCTGCCACGATGCGTCGTCCTGCTGCATCTGCGCGACGCGCGCGGCGGCTTCGGGGCCGAGTGTCTGCGTCAGTTGCGCGCGCATCGCATCGGGCGTCGCCCCGCTCTTCTGCAACTGCGCGATCTGGTCGATCGCGGCCTGCTGCCGGTCGGCCTTCTGCCGCGCCGCGCGTTCGTCGGCGGGCATCTGCTGCGCGAGCGCCGCGAGCCGCTCCGCCTTCTGCGCATCCGTCAGCGTGCGGTCCTGCGCAATCTTCAGCCGCGCGAGATCGTAGCGCTGCCGCCACTGCTCCGCGCCGAAGAACGGCTGGCTCCAATCGCCGAGCGTGCGCGACGCGATCGACGCGCGCTGATCGAGCGCGAGCTGCAGCGCACCGAGATCGGACTTGTCGACCGCGCCCGCCTCCGGCAGCTTCGCCAGCGCGTCGAGATACGCGCGATATCGATGCCAGACGTCGAGCGCCTGGGGTTGCGCGGCCGTGCCGTCGAGCTGTGCGGCAATCTCGCGCACGACGAGTGCATCGAGCGCGGCCGCGTTCAGGTCGCTCCGCGCGGTCAGGCAGTAGTCGAAGAAATCGCGCACCGCGCGCGACTTCGCGAGATGGCCGCCGGCATCGAGCGGCAGCCTCGGCGCACTGGAACCGTCAAGCGGCGGCGGCAGTCCCGCGCTCGCGGGCAATGCGGCCTGCGGCGGTGCGGCGCTCGTGCCGCCGAGCACTGCCGCGCCGGCCGACACATGCACCGCGTCGGCGCCGCGCTGCGATGCCGTGCCGCTCCAGATCGCGACGCCGGCGATCGCCGCCAGCCCCACCGCGCCGTAGACCGCAACGCGTCGCGCGAGCGGCGCGCGTCCTTCACGTGCCGTCATCGATCACACGCCCGCGAGCTTCAGCCGGTTCGCATGCGTGCGGATCACCGCGACCGGATCTTCCGCATTCGCGCCGCGCACGCCGAGCAACTGGTTGATCTCATCGAGATGGTTCCACTTGTAGCTCGTGCTCAGCACCTTCCCGTACAGCGCACTGCACTTCGACACGAGCCCGTCGTTCTGGCCCGAGGCGCGATTGATCATCACCGTGCCCGTGCCGAACAACGCAAGCGTCGACAGGTCCAGCGCGTTTGCCGGGTCGATCAGCGGAATGGTGCTGGTATCCGTCGCGCCCGTCACGCCGAACGCGGAGATGGTCGGCTGGATCGCCGTGCCGGCCCACGAATACAGCAGGTGTGTATTGCCTCCGACGGTTTCCGTCGGCGCACCCGTCTGGCAGCTGCCCGGCGCGCCGAGGCCCGCGCTCGGGTAATTCTGGTTGTACGTGGCGGCCTGGGAAGTCGTCAGCGTCTTCAGTGCGGCGAGCGCGTCCTGGTTGGTGTTGTTGCTGCTGCTCGTCAGGATCCCGAACACATTGACGAACGCTGCGATCACCGACGACGACAATCCGGTCGGATCGTAGGCGAGTACGCTCTGCACGAAGTCGGCGAACTCCGAGCCGCGATGCGGCGTGCCGATCGTCGTCACCGACGCGACGAGATCGGGTGCGACGGCCGCGACATAGCGCGACGTGAGGCCGCCCTGGCTGTGACCGACCAGGTTCACCTTGGTCGCACCGGTCGCGGCAAGCACCGACTTGACGTAAGCGAGCAGTTGTTCACCGCGCCCGTTCGGCCCGTCGTCGCTCTGGAATCCCGACAGGTTCGCGACGTAGACGGTCGCGCCATGCTGCTGCAGGTCCTCCTGGATGCCGTACCAGTACTCGAGCACGCCCGCGTACTTGTCGGTGCCGGTGAGCCCGTGCACGAGGATGATCGGATAACGCGTCGTCGCGTAGTCGTCCGCCGGCGCGGTTGCCGCCATCGCCGCGTGCGTCGTCGCGAGCGTCATCAGCGCGGTCGTCCCCGCGAGCGGCGCAACGCTCATCGCGCAAGCCACTGCCCCTGCCACCACCCTGGAACGCATCGATCTGGCCATGCTTGTTCTCCTGATTATTGTGTTGCCGGTGCGAATGAGATCGGTTCGACGCGCACGGCAGGTCGCGAACGGTCGCGGGCAACGTGTGCGTCGAATGCGGGAGTGAATCACGAGTCGCGAACGTTTGCGCCCTGACTAGATACGGTTCTCTAATCGGTTGACGCGCCCCGCCCATTCGGGCGGGGCTGCGCTCACGCATGCGCATGCTGCATCGCACACGCGCGCCGCGCGTTACAGCTTCGCGCTCACACGCAACCATGCCGTGCGCCCCGGCTCCATCACCGGCGCGTTCGCCGGATAGCCGAAGCCCGCGTTGCCGGCAAGGTTCAGGTGCTCGGTGTAGGCCTTGTCCAGCACGTTGTCGATGCCGACCGAGATCTGCACCTTCTTGCTGACGTTGTACTGCGCATGTAGCGACAGCACGCCGAAGCCGGCGCTCGGACCGAAGTCCTTGCCCACCACATTGCCTTCGTTCAGGGCATAGCGATGCTGCGGTGCAACGACCCGCCACAGACCGCCGGCCGACCATGCGCCGTGCGTATACTCAAGCCCGAAGCGCGCCTCGAGCGGCGGCATCTGCGGCAGCGGATCGCCGCTCGTCGCGTTACGCCCCCACGCATACGCGAGCGACGTCTCGACGCGCAGCGGTGCGACCGGCCGCCACGACACGCCGGCTTCGCCGCCCATGATCTGCGCGTTGACGTTGGTCGCCTGCGTGGTCGGACCCATCATCCCGGCCGCGTAGTTGAACAGGATGTAGTCCTGCACATATCCCGCGTAGGCCGACACCCACGCATCGAACCGGTCGCTCTTGTACTGCGCGCCGATGTCGAGCTGCGTGGTCTTCTCCGGCTGCACCGCCGAGAACGCGTTGATCGAACCGGCCGGCCCGCGTTTCGCGGAGAACAGCTCCCAGTAGTCCGGATAGCGTTCCGCGTGACCGATCCCCGCGTACCACGTGACCGGCAGCGCCGCGAGATCGCGCTCGTACCGCACGAAACCGTTCGGCAGCACGCGCGCGCGATCGTCGTCGAAGGTCGGGTTCGGCTTGCTCGCCATCATCCCGCTCGTCGTCGTACGCTTGTCGCGCGCGCTCGCGTAGTCGACCCGCGCGCCGCCGATCACGCGCGATGCATCGCTCGCATACCACGTCAGCTCGCCGAACGCGCCCGCGTTCCACATCGTCGCCTGCGCATCCCACGGCTGGTCGCCGTAGTTCTGTCGCCCCATCGCCGAGCGGGCATCGAGCCGGTTCGACTGCGCATCGACGCCGGTCACGAGCTTGAAGTCGTCGCCGAAACGGAACGTCGCGGCCGCCCGCGCACCGAGCGTGCGGCGCCGCACCTCGGATGCCATTCGCATCGGCATGCTGCTGGTCGGGTCGGGCTGCCGCAGCGTGTAGTTGTCCATCACGTGGTCGGCTTCGTTGTAGTACACGCGCGCTTCGATCCGGTCGAGCACGTCGCCGAGATGCCGCTTGTCGAACGAGAGGCCGAACGTCTCGCGGCGAAAATGCGCGCCATCCATGCCGCGCCCCGCGTAGCGCGCATAACCGTCACCGGTGCCCGCCGTCAGTTCGACGCGCGTGTGATCGTCGGGTGTCCAGCCCAGCGCCGCGTCCGCGTTCCACTTGTCCCATTGCGACGGCACGGTGTTGCCGTTGCCATCCTCGTAGTCCTGCGCATGTGCATGGTTCGCGGTCACGCGGCCGTAGACATCCGGCGTGCCGGCCGTCACATCGACGTTCTGGTCGTTGCGGCCGAACGATCCACCGACCAGGCTGCCGTCGAAGCGCATGCCGGGGCGGTCGAAACGCGGCGTCACGCGTTCGAACAGCACGGTGCCGGCCGATGCGCCGGGACCGTACAGCACGGTTTGCGGGCCCTTCACGACGGTGACCTTGTCATAGCTTTCCGGCGCGATATACGAGGTTGGCGCATCCATCCGGTTCGGGCACGCGCCGAGCGTCGGCATCCCGTTCGCGAGAATGTTCAGCCGCGACCCGAACATCCCGCGCAGCACGGGGTCGCCGTTCGTCCCGCCGCTGCGGATCGACGTGAAGCCGGGAATCGTCTTCAGGTAGTCCGCGCCATCACTCGCCGGCAGCGGCTGGCGCGGCGTCTTCGGATCCGTGACGACGACGAGCGGTGTCGTCAGCGGCGACGCAACGACCTCGACGGGCGGCAGCAGCGCGGCCGCGTCGTTCGTCGGCGCACCGGCGGCCTGCGCGGATTCGGTCGCGGCCGCGGTCATCGCGCCGACGGCCAGCGCGGGAACAGTGAGTTTCAGCATGCGCGGCACGCGCCGCGCACGGGAATGGCGCGCCGCCCTCGGCGCGCGCAAGGAAAGAATGGTCATGATCGAAAGCCCGAGTGACGCCCTCCACGCGACCTCGACAGACCGCACGGATATCGGCGATGAATGGAACGGAAGACAGCGCGTCAGGCGCGCTCGGGCGGTGCGCGTGGGTACGCGCGCGGATAGCGGTCGGCGCGTGCCGCGACCGCATGCGGCGCGGTGGCGGAAACGGCATGAGGGGGGACGAAGGCGAACGATACGGCGGCCGCGCCGCCGATCGCGGGACTGTGCGCGAAGAAGCCGCAATAGCCGCACGCATCGAGATGCAGTGCATGGTCCTGCGCGCGGCCCGCATCGGGCGCGCGGTGTGCACCATGTTCTGCACTGCAGACGATTGCGTCGGGGGTGGCCGCCTGCGCGATGCGCCACTGCGACACCAGCGGTGCCGCGATCGCGAGCCAGATCGCGAACACGCCGAGCCAGGCGGTCAGGTGACGATGTCGGTGCAGCATGCGCGGCGATGCGTAAGCGGAATGTAAAAGCAGCCGAGATGTTACAGAATGTTCGCCGCGATGGCCAGTCGCGCATTGCGGTAAACGGACCGGGGGCGCATGGTTGTCGATACAACCATGCGCCCCCGGCTGCTGCGCGACTTCAGCGCGCGGCAATCACGGTGCCATGCGTCGCAGCACGTCATCGCGCCGGATGAAGTGGTGGTAAAGCGCGGCCAGCGCATGCAGGCCGATCACGAAGTAGAACGCGTTACCGATCAGTTCGTGCGCTTCCTTGATCGTCGGCCGCAGCGCCTTGTCCGGGCCGAACAGCGTGAACGACACGCCGATCCAGTCGAGCGACACGGGCTTGCCGCCCAGGTTGACCAGCATGATGCCGAGCAGCGGCTGCGCGATGATGAATACGTACAGCGCGAAATGCGCGAGCTTCGACATCCACTTGAGCAGCGTCGTCTGCGGAATGGCTTCCGGCACGCGGCTGATCATCCGCCATAGCACGCGCAGCACCGACAGCACGAGCACGAAGGTACCGGCCAGCAGGTGCACGTTCATCCAGAACACGCGACTGTCACTGCCTTTCGGTCCGCGAATCTCGATGGCCAGATAGGTCAGCGCCACCAGCAGGAAGATGGCCCAGTGGAAGAAGATCGCGGGTGAGCTGTAGCGCGTCTGTTTCGCGAGGATGTTTTTCATGCTGTGTCTCGAAATTTCTCATGTGGTATGCGGGGCAGACACACGCCGCGGCTGACGGCACCCCGGCGGTTGCCCCGATTGTAGCCTCACGCGCGACCATCGTTGTGCGACCGGATCAAATATCCGAGGAATCCGCGCGGCCCGGCCACTGGCCCGCATATGGAAAGTCCGAATCGCGCGGGCCTGCGGCTGTGGCAGGATGAAGCTTTGGTGCGACGTTGCGCGGGCATCATGAGCAAAGCGTTCTTCGTTGCAGCCTACCGGCTGATCGCCGCGTTGCTCGCGGTGTCGACCACGCTGCACAGCGTCGCAGGCTACTGGGGCATGCCTGCCGTCCATCTCGGCAACTACCTCAGTTACTTCACGCAACTGAGCAGCCTCTATGCCTCGGCCATGCTGGTCGTGGGGCTGTCGCGTGTCACGCGTCCCGGCTCGGCCCGCTACGAATCGATGCGCGGCGCCGCCGTGCTCTACATGCTGATCACCGCGATCGTCTACGAGCTGCTGCTCGCCCGGCTCGATGCATTGCGCCACGTCACGCCGGCCCTCAACAACTGGGTCCTGCACCGGATCGTGCCGCTCGTGGTGCTGTGCGACTGGCTGTACGTGGAACCGCGCTCGCCGATCGCGTGGCGCAGCGCGTTCGCGTGGCTCGGTTTTCCGGTCGTCTATCTCGGCTATACGCTCGTGCGCGGCGCGCTGGAGAACTGGTATCCCTATCCGTTCGTCGATCCGCGGCCGCACGGGTACCTGCCGGTCGCGATCCAGTGTTCGCTGATCGCGCTCGGCGCGGCGGGACTCGCGCTGGGCATTCGCTGGCTCGGCAATCGTGCGCGGCAGTCCGGCACCGCGGAGCTCGAGGAAGGGTGAAGACGGGAACGTGTGCGCCGCGCGGCGCACACGTCGTGACGCGGCGCGTCAGCCGCCGTTGCGCGGCAGGAAGTTCATCGGATCGACGACCTTGCCGTTCTGCCGGACTTCGAACTCGAACGTCGCGCGACCGCTCGCATCGTTGCCCATCTCGGCGACCGGCTGGCCCGCACGCACTGCGTCGCCTTCGTTGACGAGCAGCTTGCCGTTGTGCCCGTAGGCCGTGATGAGCCCGTTGTCGTGCTTCAGGATCACGAGCGGGCCGTATGCCTTGACGCCAGACCCGGCATAGACCACGCGCCCGTTTGCCGCGGCCCGCACCGAACGGTCGGGCCCGGTCGCGGCGATCACGATGCCGCGCGTCTTGCCGGCCACGAATGGCGCGGCAACCATGCCCGTGGCCGGCCAGGCCAGCGAGCCCGGTTGCGCGGCCGCGGCGGGCACCTGCCCGAGCGAGGTCGAGGCAGGCGGCGGCGCGACGCGCAGCACCTGGCCGGGCGACAGGGCGTCATTCGGCGACATGTGGTTCCAGCTGGCCACGTCCTGAACGCGCTGCCCGTACGCGGCGGCGACGCCGGCGAGCGTGTCGCCCGGATTCACGCGGTAATAGCCGGCAATCACGCCCGGCGTGGCGACCGACGCCGGCGTCGACGGTCGTACCGGCTGCCAGCTGTCGGTCCACGGCGTCATCGTACAGCCCGTCAGCACGGCGGCCGCGGCGACGAGCGCCGCCTGCGGCAACCAGCGCGCCAGTGCATCGTGGATCGGAATCGTTTTTCTCAAGGGTCCTCCCGGATTTGCGTCGTTGCGCCGCCCACCGCCCTCCGGCGTGCGACGCACGATGTCCGGCCAGGGGGCCGGACCAACCAGTATCCGACCGCTCTCGCGGCCGTCAGTTTCCACAGCGGGACGTCGGCGCGAACGGGCTCATCAGCCCCTTTTTCGCGCCATTTTCGTATCGCCCCGGCCGTCAAAGATACCATCTGTCGTGGACAGGACCGCGGCAGGCGCCCGATCCGGCAACAATCTTGCGGTATCGCTGACGTGTGTCGGCGGGCCGCGAGCCGCATCGCGCGGGGCGTCCAGAGGCTTCGGGCCACGGTTCCACGGCCGCCAGCCGTGTCGCACCGATGACTGCCGCCCCGCTGCCGGCCGCCTCCTATACTCGGAGGTGCACCGCACGATCCAGCGATAACGAGGAGAAAACCATGAACAATGCGACGTTTCTGTCCGTGCAGCTCAACGCCGAGGATTTCGCCGGTTCCAGCGGCCTCGTCGAATTACTCAACCGGCACCTGTTGTTCGCGACGGACGTCGCCGAAGCAGCGGACGCACTCGTCCAACTGGCGAGCGTCGCGCACCTGAGCGGCGCCACCCGGCACAGCGTCGAGCTGCCGGTGCTCGCGATCGAGCGGCTGCGCGACGCGCTCGACACGCTGAGCGGCTACGACGAGGCCTGGCTGCAGGCGCTGGAGCCGGCTGACGCGCTGTTCCGGGACATCGGCCGCGGGCCACGGCCGCTGCATTGACACGACGGGTGCCGCCAATGAAAACAGCCCGTCGTTCCGTGATGCGGAACGACGGGCTGCGGGTACTGCGTGGGGTCGCATCGGGCCGCACATGCGGCCGGCGATCGATGACGATTAACGACCCTTGTAGACCGGTGCACCATCCGACACGCGCTTGACCTGCCAGCCGATCCTGGCGGCCGCCGGAGCGCCCGATTCCTGCTGAGCGGCCGGTTGCGCACCGTAGCCGCTCGTATCGGCAGCGGCCACGTTCTGTTGCGGGTTCACACGGGCTTCAGCTGCCTGGATGCTTGCCGGGTAGTCGGTACGGTCGCTGCCGAGCTTGTAGCCGGCCTGTTGCAGTTGGGCCAGTTCGGCCTTCACCTGCGCACGGGTGACGGGGGCGTTCTGTTGGGCGAACGAGACGGCAGGAACGGCGAGGACAGCAGCAGCAGCGAACGTTGCGATCAGCGATTTCATGATTACCTCCGGGATTTTTTTGCTCCGCCGCACACACCATGTCTGCAGCGATTGAACAAAGTTTAGTCCCGAGATCACCTAGGGAAAACCATGAAAGAACGAAAACACTGTTTCCTCGGAGCCAACAATTTCGGGATCCGGGAACGAAAAACCCTACTCAAAGAATAGAATTTCGCAACAATACCGTCCTCGCCAGCCGGTCACGACCAGTTCGCGTGGAAGCTGCCCGGCCGGTCGGTACGCTCGAACGTATGGGCGCCGAAGAAGTCGCGCTGCGCCTGCACAAGGTTCGCCGGCAGCCGCTCGGAACGGTAGCTGTCGAAGTACGCGACCGCCGACGCGAACGCCGGCACCGGCACGCCTGCCTTTACGGCAGCCACCACGACGTCGCGCAGCGACGCCTGGTAATTCGCGGCGATGTCCTTGAAATACGGGTCGAGCAGCAGGTTCGCGAGCGCCGGATCCTTCGCGTACGCGTCGGTAATCTTCTGCAGGAATCGCGCGCGGATGATGCAGCCCGCGCGGAAGATCTTCGCGATCGTCCCGAGATCGAGGTTCCAGCCATACTCTTCGGACGCCATGCGCAGTTGCGCGAAACCCTGCGCGTACGAGATCACCTTGCTCAGGTACAGCGCGCGGCGCACCGCTTCGACGAACGCGGCGCGATCGCCGTCGAACGACGCGGCGGCCGGGCCCGACAGGATCTTGCTGGCCGCGACGCGCTCGGTCTTCAACGACGACAGCACGCGCGCGAACACCGACTCGGTGATCAGCGGCAGCGGCACGCCCAGATCCAGCGCGTTCTGGCTCGTCCACTTGCCGGTGCCCTTCTGCGCGGCGCGATCGAGGATCACGTCGACGAGGTGCTTGCCGGTTTCTTCGTCCTTCTTGCCGAAGATCTTCGACGTGATCTCGATCAGATAGCTGTCGAGCTCGCCCTGATTCCACTCGGTGTACACCGCGCCGAGTTCGTCGTTGGTCAGGCCCGCGACGTCCTTCAGCACGGCATAGCTTTCGGCGATCAACTGCATGTCGCCGTATTCGATGCCGTTGTGGACCATCTTCACGTAGTGGCCCGCACCGTCCGGACCCATGTACGCGACGCACGGCTCGCCGTCCGACGGCGCCTTCGCGGCGATCTGCTTGAGGATCGGCTCGACCAGGTCGTACGCGTCGCGCTGGCCGCCGGGCATGATCGACGGGCCGCGCAGCGCGCCCTCTTCGCCGCCGGACACGCCGGTGCCAATGAAGTGCAGGCCCGATTGCGCGAGTTCCTGGTTGCGGCGGATCGTGTCCGTGAAGTGCGTATTCCCGCCGTCGATCAGCACGTCGCCCTTCTCGAGCAGCGGCTTGAGCGATGCGATCGTCGCATCGGTCGCTTCGCCGGCCTTCACCATCATCAGGATCCGGCGCGGCGTCTCGAGCGACGCGACGAACTCTTCGAGCGTATAGGTCGGTACCAGATTACGGCCGGGGAATTCGGCGATCAGTTCGTCGGTTTTCTCGCGGCTGCGGTTATACACCGACACCGCGTAACCGCGGCTCTCGATATTGAGTGCGAGATTGCGGCCCATCACCGCGAGCCCGATCACACCGATTGCTTGTTTGCCCATTAGTCAATTCTCCGGAAAAAACAGGGCGCGACCGAACCGGGTCGCGCGCACAGGCGAAAGGATAGTGGAAACCCGGCTGCGATGCGCGCTTGCGTGTCACTGCTCCGCGTGCGGCAGGCGCCTGAACACAACGCTCAGATTGTTCGCCGGCATCTCGACGACCTCGATGCAGTCGAGCCCGCGGTCGAGGCCGAGCGCGACGACCGCCTCGAGATCGCGAACGCCCCACGACGGGTCGCGGCTGCGCAACTGCTGGTCGAACGCTTCGTTGGACGGCGCCGTGTGCCGGCCTTCGCGGCGATACGGTCCGTACAGGAACAGCACGCCGCCCGGACGCAGCACGCGCGACGCGCCGGCGAACAGTGCGTCGGTGCAGGCCCACGGCGAGATGTGGATCATGTTGATGCAGACGATCGCGTCGAACGCCGCGGCCGGCCACGACGCATCGCGCACGTCGAACGCCAGCGGCTCGGCCAGGTTCGCGAGGCCGGCATGCGCGACCCACGCGGCGATCGAGCGGCGCGCGTGTGCGTCAGGATCGCTCGGCTGCCAGCGCAGCGCCGGCAGCGCCTGCGCGAAATGGACCGCATGCTGCCCGGTGCCGCTCGCGATCTCGAGCACGTCGCCGCTGGCCGGCAGCACGCGACGCAGCACGTCGAGGATCGGCCCGCGATTGCGCTCGGCCGCCGGCGCCGACAACCGCGCGGACGGATCGGGCGAGGACGTCGGCCCGGTCACGATGCGTGCTCCGGCGCGCCGCCGGCGACGCCCAGCCGCGCGTTCAGCGCGTCGAGCGCGGGCGCGCAACGCGCCTCGACCTTCAGCGTCAGCATCGGATCGGCGCGCGTATGGCCGAGGTTCAACGCGGCGACGGGCTTGTTCTGCGCCTGGGCCCACACGCAGAACCGGTAGCCGGAATACACCATCAGCGACGAGCCGACGACGAGCAGCGCATCGGCCGCATCGAGCGCCTGCGACGCCAGCGCGACGCGTTCGCGCGGCACGTTCTCGCCGAAGAACACCACCGCCGGCTTCAGCAGCCCGCCGCAGGCCGGGCAGGCCGGGATGCGGAACGTGTCGAGCGCGGCCCATTCGAGGTGCGCGTCACCGTCGGCGGCGGGTTCCGCCTGTGTGCCCAGCAGCTCGGGGTTGTCCGTTTCGAGCAGGGTCTGGATCGTCGCGCGCGCGTGATGCGCGCCGCAATCGAGGCACGTGACGCCGTTGATGCCGCCATGCAGTTCGATCACGTCGCCGCTGCCTGCACGCTGGTGCAGCCCGTCGACGTTCTGCGTGACGAGGCGCTCGATCCGGCCGGTGCCGCCGAGCCGCGCGAGCGCGACATGCGAGCGGTTCGGCCGCGCACGGCCCACCACGGGCCAGCCGATCATGCTGCGCGCCCAATAGCGGCGGCGCGCGATGTCGGAACCGAGGAATTCGTGGAGCTGGATCGGCGGCGAGCGCATCCATTGACCGTTGCGGTCGCGATAGCCGGGAATGCCGGAATCCGTGCTGATGCCTGCACCGGTCAGCACGAGCAGCTGCGGATGGCGCTCGACGAACGCGTGCAGCGCATCGAGCGCGGCCGGATCGAGGCTGGCGGATGAGGGGTCGGGCAAGGCGATGTCGTTCATGTTGGCGGCGCGTGATCGGGCGCGGTGGCAAGCCGTGCGGCCAGCGCGCCAGCACATGATACAGAACGCCGGGCGATCGGGCCGGCGGCGTGCGCGACACCGGCGCAGCAAAAAAAGACGCCCATCGACCACATGGCGATGGGCGCTCCAACAATTGATCCATCGGGGTAGTGGATCAACTGACAGCACAATGTCGTCGGATCCACCGCGGCGCCGCCGGCGGACCTTTCCCCTGGACTACACCTTCGATTTCCCGATGTCGGGCGGATCGCCGCGCGGCGGTGCGTGCGGCAGGCACACGCATGCGTCGCGCTCGGCACGCAGGCGTTTCGCGCGTCGGCATGACGATCCATATCTCATGATTGATTGCCCATCCACGTGCTCGGCGGTTCATCCCCGACGGCCGACTGGCACCGGTCGGCCTGGTGCGTCACGCCTGCACGTCGTCGTTCGGAACGAACCCGGATTGTTCGGATGGAACGAAAAGCCGCACGCTCATGTCACCGCAATCAACGGCGAAACGAATTCTCGGGCAGGTCGGCGATTCATTTTTGCAACACGACACGTTGCGATTCGGTCTGTTCTCATTCTCTTGTCCCCGTCTTCGATGCGTCCGACCCACTGAAGCGATGGCCGGCCCTCTACCGCGCCGGCGATCGCGCTCACGGCACACACAGATATGCAAGGAGCGCACCATGCTTCGCGGCGCAAGGCGGCGCGGCCGGTGAAGTGACCCCGATGCAGATCGAGCGGCGACAGAAATGCGTGAACGTTTCGAAAGTGAAACGACGGGAAACGGCGCGCGCGATCGGCGGGCGGGCGCGGCGCCGGTGTTGCAGGAATGTGACGTGTGCGCCGGCGAGACGTCTGCACCTGCACGACACCCGACGATCCGCTTACAATCGCCCGCCCCTGGCCGCGCATGCGTGGTCGAGCGCGCACGTGATCCGAGGCAACCCATCCCGGAGGCCCGCCGTGATGCCCGACTCCTCGGCGGTCCTGCATAGATCGGCGTGCGTCGCCTCAACCGTGCGAGCGCCGCCGAACACGAACAGCACCGTGCCCGCCACGAGACCGACCAACACTTGCCAAGGTCAGTTCATGCCGATTGATTGCCCGATGACCGAAGGCGCCGATCATGCCGGACCCGCCGATGCCGCCGTGTATCGCTCGCCGCGCGTCGCAAGCGTCGTGCAAACACGCTAGCATGCGAACACCGTACGGAGCGCGCCCGCTTCGCCCCGTCTTCAAGGAATGGACATGCCCCTGCCCGCCTCCGGCCGCGCCGACGTCGCGCAGCGCATCTTCTCGGCCGAGCGGCTGTCGATCGGCCTGACGCTGCCGCTGCTGCGCAGCGGCCGGACCGTCGCCGATTTCAACGAGCAGCTCGAACTCGCGGCGCGGGCCGATTCGCTCGGCTTTCGCGCACTGTGGATTCGCGACGTACCGCTGAACAGCGCCGACTATCCCGACCCGGTCGGGCACCTCGATCCGTGGGTGCTGCTCGGCGCGCTCGCGTCGCGCACGCGCCGGATCGTGCTCGCCAGCGGCGCGATCGTGCTGCCGCTGCGACATCCGCTGCATATTGCGAAAGGCGCGCTGTCTGTCGCGACGCTGTCCGGCGGGCGCTTCATCCTCGGCCTCGGCTCCGGCGACCGGCCACCCGAATATGCGGCGTTTGGCGTCGATGCTCAAACGCGGCGCGACCGGTATCGCCGGCATTGGGACATCGTTGCGGCCGCGCTCGGCGTGCCGTCTCGCGTGCTGCCCGACGAAACACCGCCGGACGCGCCCGACTTCACGCTGCTGCCGCGCGGCGATGCCGCGGTGCCGATGCTCGCGGTCGGTTCGGGCGGACAAAGCGTCGACTGGATCGCTCGGAACGCGATCGGCTGGATGACGTACCACCGCGATCCGGACACGCAGCGTTCTCGTTATTCGATGTGGCGCGCGGCCGTCGACCGGCTCGCTCAACCGGGCTTTCGCGCGTTCGGCGTGTCGATGCGGCTCGATCTCGATGCGAATCGCGATGCGCCGGCCCGCGCGCTGTCGCTCGGCTACGCGACCGGACGGAATGCGTTGGTCGGCATCTTGCGGGACATGCGCGCAGCCGGCACGCACCACGTCACGCTGAATCCCGGCTCGGACCGGCCCGTGCGCGAGGTCATCGAGGAAATCGCCGAGCACGTGCTGCCGATCTTTCACGACGAGCAGGGCTGATTCATCAGGAATCCAGAGTTCGCCGCATGTAGCCGCAGTCGTGGTTTGCACCGAATCGATGTGCCGGCGAGCACGTTTCGTTCCCGACCCGCCACGTCGCAAGCGAATGTTCGTCGGCGGAACTATTCGGGTCCGTTCGCGATCATGTTAACTTCCGTCCATCGTCCAGACCGGCGGGCCACATTTCGATGTGCGCCCGCACGCCTCCCCATGCGACATTTCCTGCTCGGCTGGCTGCTCGCCGCCGTCGTATCGATCGCCCACGCGGCTACCCCTGCACCAGCCGCCCCATCGGCGGCCTCCGGCGCCGTGCCTGCATTGACGCCGCAACAGGCGCAGCAGGCCCTCTCCGTCCTGCAAAATCCACGCGAGCGCGAGCAGGTCGAAACGACGTTGCGCGCGATCGCGGCCGTCGGCGTGCTGAGCACGCCCGCGCTTCCGGCGAGCGCCGCGACACCGGCCAGCGCGGCATCCGCCGCCCCAGCCGCGCTCACGACGAACGGGCTCGCGTCGATGCTCGTCCGGCAGGGGGCACATTGGGCCGGTGAAATCGGCGCCGCGCTGAACGAATCGCTGCGCTCGCTGCTCGATGTCGGCTCCGTCGGCCGCTGGTGGCACGAGCGGCTGGTGCGAACCGACGAACGCGCGGACCTCACGCGCGCGATCCTGGTCATCCTCGCCGTGCTCGTGCCCGCGTTCGTCGTCGAATGGTTCGCGAAGCGGCTCCTGTGGCGCGCGCTGGCCGCCATGGGCACGCGTCGGGCCGAATCGTCGCGTCGGGCCGAGCCCGAGCCAGCCGGGCCGGACGACGCCAGCCCGTCAGCGCCGGCCGACGCCAGCGCCGGCGCCGACGGCACCGCCGCGCCCGATGCGTCGTCGCAAGGCCGTGGCCATGCGCGGCGCCACACCACGCTGCTGCGCCGGATGCCGCGCGCGCTGGTCAGCCTCGCGCTGCGCGTGGTGCCGCTGCTGGCGTTCATCGGCGTCGCGAGCCTGACGATGTCGGTGCTCGACGGCGCCGGCACGCCGACCGAAACCGCACTCGAATCGCTGATCGACATCTACGTGATCTGCCGCCTCGTGACGATTGTCAGCCGGCTGTTCTTCCAGCCCGATGCGCCGCAATTGCGGCTGCTGCACGTCAGCGACGCATGGGCCGCGATCGCGCAGCGCTCGATCGCGCGGATCGCGATCGTCGTCGGCGTCTGCACGGCCGCGGTCGAGATCGCCGCGAGCTTCGGCCTCAGCGACGCCGGTCACGTCGCGCTGCTGAAAGCCGTCGCGCTCGTCGGCCACGTGATGATCTCGGCGCTGATTCTCAGGTGCCGCCAGCCGGTCGCCGCCCGCATCCGCGCGGCCGGCGACGATCTGCCGGCCTTCACGATGATCGGCAACGCGCTCGCCGACGCGTGGGCGCCCGTTTCGGTATTCGTCGTGATGGCGCTGTGGTTCGTTTGGGCGCTCGACGTCCACAACGGCTACCGCGTGCTGATCACGCTCGGCGGCCGCTCGATCGCCGCGATGATCGGCATGCGGATCGTGTCGATCGTCGTGTTCGGTGCGCTCGCTCGACTGTTCCAGCGCCGCGACGACGATCGCACGCTGGTCCACCTGCACGCGTACCGCTACTACCCGCTGGTGCGCCAGATCGTGTCGGCGGTGATCGCCGTCGCGACCGTCGTGGTGCTGCTGCAGATCTGGGGCGTGCCGATCTTCCACGCCTTCCAGACCGGCACGATCGGCCATCGGCTCGCGTCGGCGCTGATCACGATCGCGATCGCGGCCGTCGTCGCGCTGATCGTATGGGAAGCCGCGAACATCGCGATCGAGCGCCGCCTGCAGCAGTGGACACACGAAGGCAACCTCGTGCGCGCGGCGCGGTTGCGCACGCTGCTGCCGATGCTGCGTTCGCTGCTGTTCATCATGATCGCGCTCGTCGTCGTGCTGACGGGCCTCAGCGAAATCGGCGTGAACATCGGTCCGCTGCTCGCCGGCGCCAGCATCTTCGGCGTCGCGCTCGGCTTCGGCTCGCAGAAGCTCGTGCAGGATTTCATCACCGGGATCTTCCTGCTGATGGAGAACGCGATGCAGGTGGGAGACTGGGTCACGCTCGCCGGCGTGTCAGGCACGGTCGAATACCTGTCGATCCGCACCGTGCGGCTGCGCGCGGGTGACGGGTCGCTGTACACGATCCCGTTCAGTTCCGTTACGACCGTCAACAACACGAATCGCGGGCTCGGCAACGCAGCCGTCAAGGTCAGCATCGCGTACGGCCAGGACATCGATCGCGCGATCGAGACGCTGAAGGACATCGGCGCCGCGTTGCGCGACGATCCGAATTACAAGGACGGCATCCTGTCGGATTTCAGCTACTGGGGCATCGACCAGGTCGACGGCGCGACGATCGCGCTGGTCGGACAGATCCAGTGCAAGGACTCGGCGCGCTGGGGTGTGCAGCGCGAATTCAACCGGCGCATCGCGGTGCTGTTCCGCGAACGCGGAATCCGGATCGCGAATCCGCAGCGCAGCCTCGTCGCGTATGACGACGGTTCGCGGCCCGTGGCGCCCGAGAACGATGAGAATGGTGGCCCTACCGCCGGCACCCCGGTCGCCGAGCCGCCACCGCGTGCTGCACCGGAGCGCAAGCCGGACTGATCGTGCGGATGCCGTTGACCCGGCCACCGCGCGTCGCGCCGTGCCTGTGCCCGTGCCATCGAACGACCGATAGCCGCGCTCGACGCGCGGCGGTTTTCATCGCGCGCAGAACGCGCTTCGCCGCATTCGCCGGGGCGGCCCGCTCGCCACCCGATGCGCCGCGCGGCACATGCCAGTGTTCGCGCAGAACCCGCGTCTGATCCGCAATGGTCGCCACCAGCAGCGCGCGGCACCTTCACCGCTAGAACGATCCCAATCGAGCAGTTGCAGCGTGGAACGCGGCACGAGGTGGAATACCGTCAACTGGCCGAACGGACTCATCGCGCGCAACTGGTTGTCGCCGTGCTGATCGTCGACACGTTGTGTCATCCGGTCGCTTCGCCGCGCGATGCGATCCATCACGATGCGCCGACCCACCCCGTTCTCGAGACGCTGTCGCTGGCTGGACTGCTCGCGACGAGCCGTCGATCTGATCAGGTTGACTCGCCGGACGCGCCCGACGCGCGTCGAACCCTGCGTTCCGGGACGGAAAACGGGCACGGGAGATTCGAATGATTTCTCGAATACGGTTCGTGCATTACGAATCGAATCGAGAATTATCCGAAGGACGGAGCTGAAATTGCACTCGGTTTATGGTTTTAAAATTACAAAATACCTCATGACTTTTCAAAAACATTTCATCCAATTCTATTTAACTTTGTTTCATATAATCAGAAAAAGTTTGACACCGAACTTTCGTTCTTGATACCGTCCGATGCAAGCAATCCGACGAACTGCAGACCACGCAATCGTTCCCGCTCAACGCATCTCTCGCTTCCGCCGCACCGAAGTTCTCGCCGCCGACCGTCGCTTCTTCCGTTGGCGCATGCAACATCCCGATGCATTCATTGGGCAGCTGCCGTCCGGCAGCAGGCCGAAGGACCGAACCAGATGAGCAGGATACCGAAACTTTTGCTCTAGCTCGCCTGCATCAGGCCTGCCGGCGCGGCCGGGTCGCATCGCGGCGCAGCGCCCCCGTTACCGAGCATTCCAGCATTTCGCCCCCGGAGGATCACCACCCATCCGGGTCGGGCGAAAGGCCCCGTCGCGTCCGCGCCATCCGCGCGAGCGCGGCGGATATCGGCGGCGCACGATCCGCGCCGCCGTCGACCGTTGTTGTTCGTGCAGTTCGATGTTCAACCGGAGGGGTAATTCAAAATGAATCAGGTTGCAGACAAGAAACTAAAGCACATCCGCATCGCCAAGCTCGCCTTCGCCGCAGCAGCAGCCGCTTCGTTCGGCATGACGGCCGCCCATGCCGCACCGGCCGCCGGCTGGACGGAAACGCGCACCAAGGGATTCCTGCCGCTCGTCCAGCAAGGTGAAAGCAGCAGTACCGCCGGCGCGCCGGCGGCCAGTACCGCCGCCGCTGCCGCGGCTGCCACCGAGATGGCGCCCGGCGAATCGGTCGACATCGTGCTCGGGCTGAACCTGCGCAGCGAAGCGCAACTCGACCAGTACCTGCACGATCTGCATACACCCGGCTCGCCGCACTACAAGCAGTTCCTCACGTCGGCGCAGTTCGCCGCGCAATACGCGCCGACCGACCAGCAGGTTGCCTCCGTCGTCGCGCACCTGCGCCAGGCCGGCTTCGTCAACATCGTCGTTGCGCCGAACCGCCTGCTCGTGTCCGCGTCGGGCACCGCGGCAACGGTCAAATCGGCGTTCCGCACGACGCTCAAGCGCTTCACGCGAAACGGCCGCAACGTTTACGCGAACACCGATGCCGCGCAGGTGCCGAACGCAATCTCAGGCATCGTCGGTGCCGTGCTGGGGCTGCAGAACGTCGAGCTCATGCATACCGGCGCGGGCAGCAAACCGCAAGGCAACACCAGCAACCTGACGATTCCGGCAGGCGCATCCGCGGTGCCGCACTACCCGACGGAATTCTCGTCGCTCTATGGCGGCGACGGCACGCCGACGGCCTCGCAAACCACCGTCGGCATCATCTCCGAAGGCGACCTGTCGCAGACGGTCAGCGACCTCAATACGTTCGCCGCCAACAACGGCCTCGGCACGATCAGCAGCAGCGTCGTGCAGACGGGTCCGTCAGGTAGTTCGTACACCGATACGTCCGGCACCGTCGAATGGAACCTCGACAGCCAGTCTATCGTCGGCGCCGCCGGCGGCAGCGTGAAGCAGGTCGTGTTCTACGTGGCGCCGTCGATGTCGCTCACCGCGATCACCGCCGCATACAACAAGGCGGTGAGCGACAACGTCGCGAAGGTCATCAACGTGTCGCTCGGCGTGTGCGAATCGTCCGCGTACAGCACCGGCTCGCAGGCGACCGACGACACCATCTTCAAGCAAGCCATCGCGCAAGGTCAGACCTTCTCCGTATCGGCCGGCGACCACGGCGCGTACGAATGCGCGAGCGGCACGCCGTCGCGCTCGACCTACACGGTGAGCGAGCCAGCGACGTCGCCGTACGTGATCGCGGTCGGCGGCACGACGCTATTCACCAACACGTCGACCAACGCATACAACAGCGAAATCGTGTGGAACGATCCGAGCTGGCAGCCGGGCACCGTATGGTCGACGGGCGGCGGCTACAGCAAGTACGAAGCGGCGCCGTCGTGGCAATCGTCGAGCCTCACCGGGTCGACCAAGCGCGCACTGCCGGACGTCGGTTTCGACGCCGACCTGCGTACCGGCGCGATCCTCGTGGTGAACGGCCAGACGTCCGACACGCTTTGGGGCTCGGGCTACCTGAACAACGAAGGCGGCACGAGCCTCGCCGCACCGATCTTCACCGGCATCTGGGCGCGGTTGCAATCGGCCAACAACAACGCGCTCGGATTCCCGGCGTCGAGCATCTACAAGTACTTTCCGAGCAATGCGGCGCTGGTGCACGACGTGACGTCCGGCAACAACGGCAGCGGCACGTACGGCTACAAGGCGAAGGCCGGCTGGGACGCGACGACGGGCTTCGGCAGCGTGAACATCTCGAAGCTGAACACGTTCATCCAGAGCACGTCTGATTTCGCGCGCTGATCGCGCGATGAATGGTGCGGCTTCCGGGTGCGGGTCGTTTTGCGCGTCCGGAGCCGCATCAGCGCCAGTGCGCGCACGGCCTCCGGATCGACGCTGCGCGTCGGCACACGCCGCCCGTGGTCGTCGCGGGCAAGCGAAATCACAGCTGCGATTCGATCGGAAACAAGCCCAGAAACCACACTTCCATGCGCCGCGCCGCCGATACTTCCGGTTCGTGATCGAGTTCGGTCACTTTCCCGTCCGCGTCAGTCTGAATCCACTTGAGCCGCCCCTTCCCGGCCGGGTCGGTCCTCGATTCGACTCGCCACGCGATTTGATCGAGCCGCGGCTCCAGGTCCGCCGCGACTTCCGACGCAATCGCCGGGCTCTCGCAGTAAACGCCGATCTCGGTATTGAGATTCAGCGAGCGCGGATCGAGATTCATCGATCCGATGAAGATGCTCTTGCGATCGAACACATAGGTCTTCGCATGCAGCGAAGCACGCGACGAGCCGATGATGACCTGCTTCGAAATGCTCTTGTCGCCGGACGGCCGCCGTTCGTAGAGCCTCACGCCGGCTTCCAGCAGCGCACGCCGATAGCGCCGGTAGCCGGCATGCACGGCCGCGACGTCGGTCGATGCGAGCGAGTTGGTCAGGATCGTCACGCGCACGCCGCGTGCCGTGAGCGCGTGCAGCCGTTCGACCATGTCCTTGCCCGGCACGAAGTACGGCGACACGATCAGCAGCTCCTGCTCGGGCCGCAACGCGAGTGCGCGCAGTTGCGGCATGAGGTGCCCGTCGCTGTCCTTCGGCGAGCGTGCGATCTTCGCCGGATCGTCGTACAGGACCGTCGCCTGGCCCCAGGACAGCTCGGTGCCCTGCCCGTGCACGATCTGGTCGAGCCTGTGTCGCGCCTCGAGCACGTACGGATTGTCCTCCATCGCGCGCAGGTAATCGCGCAACCGTTCGCGCTCCCGGTCGAGGCCGCCCGGCCCCGCGTCGTGCCCGACCAGCGCATCGATCGGATACGCATACGGCGAATTCCAGAACGTATCGAATTCGGTCGAGATGTCGTTCACGACGGGGCCGTGCACGACCACATCGAGATCGCCGAACTCCAGCATCGACGACGCGCCGAAATATTCGTCTCCGATATTGCGGCCGCCGACGATCGCCGCCTGGTTGTCCGCGATCATCGCCTTGTTGTGCATGCGCCGGTTGACGCGGGAGAATTCGAGCACCGTGCCGATCTTCTTGAAGTGGCGTGTGGCGACCGGATTGAAGAGCCGGATCTCGATGTTCGGATGCGAACTGATCTCGAGCAGCTTTTGGTCGTCCGCATTCGTCCCGAGATCGTCGAGCAGCGCGCGCACGCGAACCCCGCGATCGGCCGCACGGATGATCGCATCCGCGAGCTCGTGCCCGGTCAGGTCGTCGTGCCAGATGTAGTACTGAAGGTCCAGTGAGCGGTCCGCGCGATCGGCGAGCAGCACGCGCGCATCGAGTGCATCGACGGGATCGCGCAGCAGATGAAACGCGTCCTGCCCTGGATGGGCGTCGGCCTGCTGGCGGAATGCGACGCCGAGGCGCGTGGTTTCCGTATCGGTGAATGCGTGCGTTGGCGCGCGACCGGCCTGCGGCGGCAGGCTGGCGCATGCGGCAAGCATCAGCAACGACAGAATCGCACTCCACGAACGCAACGTGATCATGATGGCCGCCCCCACTGTCGGGCGAAGTCTGTTTGTGTTTGTTCTGGCTGCCGGACGGAACGCGGCGCTGCCCTGCGGTTCGCGCACTCGACGATTCTCGATCATGCGCGCCGACCGCGCTACAGCATACTTCGATTGATATCGGCACGGCACGCTCCGCGCGTTTTCCCGGTGGCGGCGATGCGACACGCGACGCCGGCGTGAACGCATTCAACACGCTCGACACATTCAGGCAGCACGCAAAAGAAAAACCCGCGAAGCCTTGCGGCGTCGCGGGTTTCGAGACTTCCTTGGATAGCCTTGGAAGGGAATCTGGTGGGCCCCCCGGGAGTCGAACCCGGCACCAACGAATTATGAGTTCGCTGCTCTAACCAAGCATGAGCTAGGGGCCCAGACAAGAAGCAACGTGTGCTACACGCCACTCCGGCAACCAAGCCGGGCCGGCATTGTAACAACAAAGACGCTAAAGAGGACAAACGCCACCGGCATCACGCGGATACCGGCGGCGTTCGCAAGTAAGATGCTGGAAATCAGTTCCCTTCGAGGAACGACTTCAGCTTGTCGGAACGGCTCGGGTGACGCAGCTTGCGCAGCGCCTTGGCCTCGATCTGACGGATCCGCTCGCGGGTGACGTCGAACTGCTTGCCGACTTCCTCGAGCGTGTGATCGGTGCTCATCTCGATACCGAAGCGCATCCGCAGCACCTTCGCCTCGCGCGGCGTCAGCGAATCGAGCACGTCCTTCACGACGTCGCGCATGCTTGCATGCAGCGCGGCATCCGCCGGCGCGACCGTGTTGTTGTCCTCGATGAAGTCGCCGAGATGGGAATCGTCGTCGTCACCGATCGGCGTTTCCATCGAGATCGGCTCCTTCGCGATCTTCATGATCTTGCGGATCTTGTCTTCCGGCATCTCCATCTTCTCGGCGAGCGTTGCCGGATCCGGCTCGAGACCGGTTTCCTGCAGGATCTGCCGCGAGATGCGGTTCATCTTGTTGATCGTTTCGATCATGTGAACCGGAATACGGATCGTGCGCGCCTGGTCCGCGATCGAACGCGTGATGGCCTGGCGAATCCACCACGTTGCATAGGTCGAGAACTTGTAGCCGCGACGGTATTCGAACTTGTCCACCGCCTTCATCAGGCCGATGTTGCCTTCCTGGATCAGGTCGAGGAACTGCAGGCCGCGGTTCGTGTACTTCTTCGCGATCGAAATCACGAGACGCAGGTTCGCCTCGGTCATTTCACGCTTCGCCTGACGCGCCTTCAGTTCGCCGGCCGCCATCTGGCGGTTGGTTTCCTTCAGGTCCTTCAGCGGCAGCACGACGCGCGCCTGCAGGTCGAGCAGACGCTGCTGCTGTTCGCGGATCGCCGGGATATTACGCGACAGGACCGCGCTGTACGAATGACCTTCGGCCGCGATCTTCTCGGCCCAGTCGAGATCCGTCTCGCTGCCGGGGAAGCGCGCGATGAATTCCGAACGCGGCATGCCGCACTTGTCGACGACGATGTGCAGAATCTGGCGCTCGACCTGACGCACTTCGTCCACTTGCGCACGCAGCGTGTCGCACAGACGCTCGACGGTACGCGCGGTGAAGCGGATCGTCATCAGTTCGGTCTGGATCGTTTCCTGCGCCTTCAGGTAGGACTTCGACTTGTAGCCTTCCTTCTCGAACGCGCGGCGCATCTTGTCGAACCACTCGCTGATCTGCGAGAACTTGTCGAGCGATGCGCGCTTGAGGGCTTCGAGCTGGGCGGCGTTGGCGGTTGCCTGGGCGGCACCGTCATCGTCCTCCTCTTCCTCTTCTTCCTCTTCCTCTTCGGCTTCCTCGTCCTCGTTCTCGATCGCTTCGGCTTCCTTCGCCGAGAAACCGTCCGTATCGGCGGAGTCCGAAGCATTCGGATCGAGCAGGCCGTCGACGAGTTCGTCGACGCGGATCTCTTCGTTCGCGACGCGCTCGGCCATCGCGAGGATGTCGGCGATCGTCGTCGGGCACGCGGAAATCGCCATCACCATGTGGCGCAGGCCGTCCTCGATCCGCTTCGCGATCTCGATTTCGCCTTCGCGCGTGAGCAGCTCGACCGTGCCCATCTCGCGCATGTACATCCGGACCGGATCGGTCGTGCGACCGAATTCCGAATCGACGGTCGACAGCGCGACTTCCGCTTCTTCCTCGACTTCATCGTCCGACGACGCGGCCGGCGCGTTGTCGTTCAGGAGCAGCGTTTCCGCGTCCGGCGCCTGCTCGTAAACCGCCACGCCCATGTCGTTGAACGTGCCGATGATGCCTTCGAGGGCTTCGGTCTCGGTGAAGTTGTCCGGCAGGTGGTCGTTGATTTCGGCATACGTGAGGAAGCCACGCTCCTTGCCGAGCTTGATCAGCGCGCGCAGCTTCACGCGGCGCTCTTCGAGCTCCTCGGCCGTGCCGGGCGTGCTCGTCGCGAACGCTTCCTTCAGCAGCGCCTTTTCCTTGGCGCGACGATCGCGCACCTTGGATTTGCCCGGGGCAGCCGCGGCTGCGGGCTGCTCGTCGCTCTGATTTGCGTCGTCATCGACGGATACTTCGTTCAGCTTTTTGGTCATGGAGTTCGCCGTACCGGCTATATCGACTCGCGGCTGCTGGACGACAGCCGGTTGAACCGTGGGTGCATGAGTAGTACGTACTGCCGTTTCGTCCGCGGCGGCAGTCGTGTCCCTTGCGCTTTTCGCACTTGCCCGCTTCGCCGCCGGCTTGGCCGGCCCGGAGTCGGGTCTGGCGGCAGCCCGTGTTCTGGCTGCCGGCGCCGGCGCAGCCTGAGCAGTGCCGGCCGCGGTTTTCTTTCCTGCCGGGGCTGACGTGGCTGAAGACACTGTCCTGGTGGAAGAAGCAGACTTGGCCGCTGTGACCTTCGTGGTCGGCTCCGTCGAGCCCTTGCCTGTTGCTTTCTTTCCGCCTGTCGTCTTTGCCATCGCGAATCTCGCCTCTGCTTAGAAAACAAACCGCTGGAAACCTTATATTATAGCACGCTGGGGCGCCCTCTCTTGACGCCCCGGCCGCCTACAGCCCGAGCCGACGCTTCATGTCGGTTCGCTGCTGGTTCAATTCCGTCAATTCCGCCAGTTCCTCAGGTGTGAAGGTGGACTGCCGCGCAAGCCGATCGAGCCGGTCGCAGCAGGCGTCATAGCGCATCTTGAGCACCGCGGCCTGCAGTTCCTCCCCCGCGATCCGTTCCTGTTCACGCTGCCGCTCGGGCACCGTCTCGTCTTCCGGATTCTGTAACAGCAAATCGCGGACGTTTTCATCATAGTCCAGAATTTCGCGGAAGATTTCCTCGTAAGTCGCGCCGTTCGAGGACGTCCGCAGGACATCCGACAGCAGCCGGAACTCCGCGCCGTCGCCCAGCGCACGCGCATGCTCGACGACTTCGGCGAACAGCTCGCCGATCCGCGGCAGCGCGCGCAGGGTCGCAAGCTGTTCGTCGTCGAGCTGCGACGCGATCCGCGGATGCATCACGAGCGTACGCAACGCGCGCTTTTCGCTGTCCGTCACACGCCGCCGCTCGCTGCGCGCGGGCGCCTGGCGCGCTGGCGCCGCGATGCGCGCATCGACATCCGACAGCGCCGCGACTTCCTCGAACGGGATATCGAGCCGGTCGGCGAACATGTGCATGATCTGCGCGCGCAACGCGTTCGCCGGCAGCGCCTGCAGCAGCGGCTTCGCGTCGAACAGCGCCTTCGCTCGACCTTCCGGCTGGTCGAGCGCCTTGCCGGCAATTGCTTCGTTCAACAGAAATTGTGACAGCGGCATCGCGCGCTCGACCTGCTCGGAAAACGCGTCCGCGCCGAATTCGCGTACATAGCTGTCCGGATCGTGCTCGGACGGCAGGAAAAGGAATCGGATCGTCCGGTTGTCCGCCGCATGCGGCAGACACGCCTCGAGCGCGCGGCGCGCCGCACGCCGGCCGGCCGAGTCGCCGTCGAAGCTGAAAATGACCGTGTCGGTCTGACGCAGCAACTTCTGCACGTGGATCGGCGTGCACGCCGTGCCGAGCGTCGCGACCGCGTTCGGGAAGCCGAGCTGCGCGAGCGCGACGACGTCCATGTAGCCTTCGACGACCAGCACGTACTTGCGCTCGCGGATCGCAAGGCGCGCCTCGAACAGCCCGTACAGCTCGCTGCCCTTGTTGAACAGTGGCGTTTCGGGCGAATTCAGGTACTTCGGCTCACCGCTGCCGAGCACGCGGCCGCCGAACCCGATCACCTGCCCCTTCACGTTGCGGATCGGGAACATGATCCGCTCGCGGAACCGGTCGTAGCGTCGCGCGACGCCCTGTGCATCGGTTTTCTCGCTGACGATCACGAGCCCGGATTCGACGAGCGAGTCGTCGCGGTAGTCCGGGAACGCGGTTTCGAGGTTCTGCCAGCCGTCCGGCGCATAGCCGAGCCCGAAGCGCGCGGCAATCTCGCCGGTCAGGCCCCGGTTCTTCAGATACTGGATCGCAACGGTCGCGCCGCGCAATTGCTTGCGGTAGTAGTCGCACGCGGTGGACATCACGTCGGACAGCGCGGTCGCGACCGATTTCGACACGGGCGCCGGATAGTCACCGCCACCCGCACCGCCTCCGCCGCGCATGGACGGCTCGTGCGGCACGGTCAGTCCGACCGATTGCGCGAGCTCCTGCACGGCTTCCGGGAACGTGAGCCCCGCATGCTCCATCAGGAAACCGATCGCCGTGCCGTGCGCGCCGCAGCCGAAGCAGTGATAGAACTGCTTGGTCGGGCTGACGGTAAACGACGGGCTCTTCTCGTTATGGAACGGGCACAACCCCATGAAGTTGGCGCCGCCCTTCTTGAGCTGCACATACCGGCCCACCACGTCGACGATATCGACGCGGTTCAGCAAATCCTGCAGGAACGAATGCGGAATCACCGTGGGATCGAGCGAAAAAAAGACAATACGACGCCCCGGCGCACGCGCATGCGGCGCGCCGGGAAGCGGGTTTTACTTCGACAGCGCGGCCTTGACCTGCGCGGAAACGGCCGTCATGTCGGCCCGGCCGGCAAGCTTGCCCTTCAGCACGCCCATCACCTTGCCCATGTCCTGCGGGCCGGCCGCGCCCGTTGCCGCGACAGCGGCCTGGACTTCGGCAGCCACTTCGGCGTCCGAAAGCTGCGCGGGCATGTAGGCGCCCAGCACGGTCAGCTCGGCCTGTTCCTTCGCGACGAGATCGTCGCGGCCTGCGGCTTCGAACTGGCTGATCGAGTCCTTGCGCTGCTTGATCATCTTGTCGATCACGGCGGTGATGCCCGCGTCGTCGAGGGTCACCCGATCATCGACCTCGCGCTGCTTGATCGCGGCCATCAGCAGGCGAATCGTCGCCAGACGCTCGCTTTCCTTCGCGCGCATCGCGGCCTTCATGTCTTCGCTGATCTGCTCTTTCAAACTCATCTTGCACCCGGGATGGAAACGTGACTTCAACGCCCGCGAACGGGCGTCAACACAAAAACCCGCTTGGGACTAAGTCTCAAGCGGGTTGCTCGAATCCGGCATCGGCGACTCGCAGCCCCAGATCGAGGCCGATCGTGCGGAGGTCGCCGGTGCGCCGCTCGGTGAATCGCGCGGCGCTCAATCGTTCAGTACAGCTTCTTCGGCAGCGTCTGGCTGCGGATCCGCTTGTAATGACGCTTCACTGCGGCAGCCTTCTTGCGCTTGCGCTCGGCGGTCGGCTTCTCGTAAAACTCCCGCGCACGAAGCTCGGTCAGCAGACCGTTCTTCTCGATCGTGCGCTTGAAGCGGCGCATGGCGACTTCGAACGGCTCGTTTTCTTTAACGCGAATGATCGTCATGATCCGACACGAATAAAGGTTTGCAGGGAAGACTTGCAAGTATAGCAGAGCGCCGCGCAAAGACATAAGGGCCGGCCCCCGTCAATGGGGAGCCCGCGCAGCCGTGTCAGGCGCCCCGCGCAAACTCCGCCGCCGCCTGCCCGGCCGCCGTGCCGGATGCCCACGCCCACTGGAAGTTGTAGCCGCCGAGCCAGCCCGTCACGTCCACCGCCTCGCCGATGAAGAACAGCCCCGGCACCCGCGCGCTCATCATCGTCGCCGACGACAGTTCACGCGTATCGACGCCGCCCTTCGTCACCTCGGCCTTCTTGTAGCCCTCGGTGCCGTTCGGCGTCAGCGTCCAGCCGGACAGCGCATCGCCGATCTGACGCAGCATCTTGTCGGGCAGGTCCGCGAGCCGCGCGTCCGCCGCGACGCGATGCGTGTCGAGCCAGACGTGAGCGAGGCGCGACGGCACCCAGTCCGCGAGCAGCGAGCCGATCTGGCGCTTCGACGTGCGCTTCGCGTCGAGCAGGTCGGCCACCACGTCGCGCTGCGGCAGCAGGTCGATGCGGATCGGGTCGCCGGATTGCCAATAGCTGGAAATCTGCAGGATGCCGGGGCCCGACAAGCCCCGATGGGTCAGCAGCAGATCCTCGACGAATTCGCCGCCGTGCTTCTTGTCGCCGGTCGACACGCGCACTTCGAGCGACACGCCGGACAGCGCCGCGAACGGCTCCCAGTCCCGCTGCGCAAAGGTGAGCGGCACGAGCGCGGGCCGCGTATCGACGAGCTTGTGGCCGAACTGCTTCGCGAGCCGGTAGCCGAAGTCGGTCGCGCCGATCTTCGGGATCGACAGTCCGCCGGTGGCGACGATCAGCGCGCGTGCGCGGATCGACCCCGCCTGCTGCGTGTCGAGCGTGAAGCCGTCGGCCGGCGCGTGGCGCACCGCGTCGACGGCCACCGGCCGGCGCCAGGCAATCCCGCCCGCATCGCATTCGTGCTTCAGCATGTCGATGATCGCGTCGCTGCCGTGATCGCAAAAGAGCTGCCCCTTGTGCTTTTCGTGCCAGGTGACGTGATGGCGCTTGAGCAACCCGAGGAAGTCGCGCGGCGTGTAGCGCGCAAGCGCCGAGCGCGCGAAATGCGGATTCGACGACAGATAATTGTCGGGGCCCGCATGGAGATTCGTGAAGTTGCAGCGGCCGCCGCCCGAGATGCGGATTTTCTCGGCGAGCCGCGGCGCGTGGTCGACCAGCACCACGCGGCGGCCGAGTTGCCCGGCGACTGCGGCGCTCATCATCCCGGCGGCGCCCGCGCCGATCACGGCGATATCGTAAGTTTCCATGGCGCGGATTGTACCTGCCTGGCAGCGCACCCGGGCCGCACCCCAGCGGCGGCAGGCCCTCGCCTGCTATAATTTGCGGTTACGTTTACCTTTGTGCGGCGCGCTCAACGCAGCTCGCACCGCCTCTACCCATGCTCGTTCTCGGCATCGAAAGCTCCTGCGACGAAACCGGCCTCGCGCTCTACGACACGCAGCGCGGCCTGCTCGCGCATGCGCTTCATTCGCAGATCGCGATGCACCGCGAATACGGCGGCGTCGTGCCCGAGCTCGCATCGCGCGACCACATCCGCCGCGCGCTGCCGCTGCTCGAGGAAGTCATGGCGCAAAGCGGCACGCGCCGCGAAGACATCGACGCGATCGCATTCACTCAAGGCCCCGGCCTCGCCGGCGCGCTGCTGGTCGGCGCGAGCATCGCGAATGCGCTCGCGCTGGCATGGAACAAGCCGACCGTCGGCATCCATCACCTCGAAGGCCACCTGCTGTCCCCGCTGCTCGTCGACGAACCGCCGCCGTTCCCGTTCATCGCGCTGCTGGTGTCGGGCGGCCACACGCAGCTGATGCGCGTGACCGATGTCGGCGTGTACGAGACGCTCGGCGAGACGCTCGACGACGCGGCCGGCGAAGCATTCGACAAGACGGCGAAGCTGATCGGCCTCGGCTACCCGGGCGGCCCGGAAGTGTCGAAGCTCGCGGAAACGGGCACGCCGGGCGCCGTCGTGCTGCCGCGCCCGATGCTCCATTCGGGCGATCTCGACTTCAGCTTCAGCGGCCTGAAGACGGCCGTGCTCACGCAGATGAAGAAGTTCGAGGCGGCAAAACTCGAAGGCGAAGCGCTCGAACGCGCGAAGGCCGATCTCGCGCGCGGCTTCGTCGACGCGGCCGTCGACGTGCTCGTCGCGAAGTCGCTCGCCGCACTCAAGAAGACGAAGCTCAAGCGCCTCGTCGTCGCGGGTGGCGTCGGCGCGAACCGCCAGTTGCGGGCCGCGCTGTCGGCCGCCGCGGCCAAGCGCGGCTTCGACGTGCACTATCCGGATCTTGCGCTCTGCACCGACAACGGCGCGATGATCGCGCTTGCCGGCGCATTGCGGCTCGGCCGCTGGCCCGAGCAGGCGAACGCCGACTACGCGTTCACGGTGAAACCGCGCTGGGATCTCGCGTCGCTCGCACGCTGATTCGCACGACGCACCGGCACGCACCGGAAATCACCAGCCAAAACACAAAGGCCGCTCGATCGAGCGGCCTTTTCCGTTACAGCGGCACAACGTCACGCAGCGTGCCGCTTGTCGCGTTCGATCAGCGCATACGCGCTGTGATTGTGGATCGACTCGAAGTTCTCGGCTTCGAGCACGTAGGCGACGACGCGGTCGTCCGCATCGAGACGCTGCGCGACGTCGCGCACCAGATCCTCGACGAACTTCGGATTTTCGTACGCACGCTCCGTGACGAACTTCTCGTCCGGACGCTTCAGCAAGCCCCACAGCTCGCACGACGCTTCTTCTTCCGCGATGCGGATCAGCGCCTCGACCGGCAGGTCGGCCGCGAGCTCGGCGTCGATCGTCACGTGCGAGCGCTGGTTGTGCGCACCGTACTGCGAGATCTTCTTCGAGCACGGGCACAGGCTCGTCACCGGCACGAGCACCTTCAGGAACAGGCGCGCTTCGCCGTTGCGGCTTTCGCCCGCGAGCGTCACTTCATAGTCGAGCAGGCTCTGCACACCCGACACCGGTGCCGTCTTGTTCACGAAGTACGGGAACGTGACCTCGATGCGGCCGGCCTCGGCTTCCAGCTTCTCGAGCATCGACGCGAGCATCGCACGGAAGCGCTCGACCGTCAGCGGCGCACGATTCTCCTCGAGCAGCGCGACGAAGCGCGACATGTGCGTGCCCTTCTGATCGGCAGGCAGGCGCACGTCGAGATTCCAGACGCCGACGGTCGGCTGCACGTCGCCGCTCTCGGTGCACACCGTCAACGGATGCCGGACCGCCTTCACGCCCACGCGCTGAATCGGAATCTGGCGGGTATCCACCGTGCTCTGCACGTCGGGCATCACGAAGGCGGGATTCATCTGGTTCATCTTTTTCAATCCTTGTAAGCCGCGCGTCCGACGACGCGCACGCCGCTTCATGCGGCAGCCGGAAAAGCAACATGGGCCCGCAGGCCCATGTTTTCCGCATCAATGTAGACCGGTTGCGCCAGTCGCACCGACGCCGCCCGCAGGCGGCGCCAGCTTATGCGACGCGCTTCGCCTGACCGGCGACATCGGCCGCCGCGTTGAGGAAGCGTTCGCGAATCGATTTCGCGATGCCCGCGCCGTCGAGGCCGCATTGCGACAACAGCTTTGCGTGGTCGCCGTGATCGACGAACTGGTCAGGGAGACCCAATTGTAGTACGGGTCGGATAACCCCACTCTCCATCAGGGCTTCCACGCAGGCCGAGCCCGCGCCGCCCATCACACAACCTTCCTCGACCGTGACAAGGTAGTCGTGCGTCTCGGCGAGTTCGCGCACGAGCGCGGCATCGACCGGCTTCACGAAGCGCATGTTCGCGACCGTTGCATCGAGCTCCTCGCCGGCCACAAGCGACGGAGCAACCATCGTGCCGAACGCGAGGATCGCGACGCGCTTGCCTTCCGGCTGCGACGTGCGGCGACGCACTTCACCCTTGCCCAGCGGAATTTCGGTGAATTCCTTCACCGTCGCCACACCCGTGCCCGCGCCGCGCGGATAACGCACCGCGGTCGGGTTCGGCTGCTGAAGCGCCGTGTGCAGCATCTGGCGGCACTCGTTCTCGTCGGACGCGGCCATGATCGTCATGTTCGGAATGCAGCGCATGAATGCGAGATCGTACGCGCCCGCGTGCGTCGCACCGTCCGCGCCGACGAGGCCCGCGCGGTCGATCGCGAACACGACCGGCAGGTTCTGCAGCGCGACGTCGTGGATCAGCTGGTCGTACGCACGCTGCAGGAACGTCGAGTAGATCGCGACAACGGGCTTCAGCCCTTCGGTCGCGAGGCCGCCCGCGAACGTCACCGCGTGCTGCTCGGCGATGCCGACGTCGTAGTAGCGATCCTTGAAGCGCTTCTCGAACTCGACCATGCCCGAGCCTTCGCGCATCGCGGGCGTGATGCCGACGACGCGCGAATCGCGCTCGGCTTCATCGCACAGCCATTCGCCGAACACCTGCGTGTATGTCTTCTTCGCGGGCGTGGCCGACGGCTTGATGCCTTCTGCCGGGTTGAACTTGCCGGGGCCGTGGTAGAGCACGGGATCGGCTTCGGCGAGCTTGTAGCCCTGGCCTTTCTTCGTCACCACGTGCAGGAATTGCGGGCCGCGCAGTTCGCGGATGTTCTGCAGCGTCGGGATCAGCGAATCGAGATCGTGACCGTCGATCGGGCCGATGTAGTTGAAGCCGAACTCTTCGAACAGCGTGGCCGGCACGACCATGCCCTTCGCGTGCTCCTCGAGCTTGCGCGCGAGTTCGAGCACCGGCGGCGCGACGCTCAGCACGCGCTCGACGCCCGCACGCGCGGCCGCGTAGAAGCGGCCCGACATCAGGCGTGCGAGATGGCGGTTCAGCGCGCCGACCGGCGGCGAAATCGACATGTCGTTGTCGTTGAGGATCACGAGCAGCTTCGCATCCTCCGACACGCCCGCGTTGTTCATCGCCTCGAATGCCATGCCAGCCGTCATCGCGCCGTCGCCGATCACCGCGATCGAGAAGCGGTCGTCGCCGTTCAGCTGGCTGCCGATCGCCATCCCGAGCGCCGCCGAGATCGACGTGCTCGAATGCGCGGTGCCGAACGTGTCGTATTCGGACTCGCTGCGGCGCGGGAAACCCGAGATGCCCCCGTACTGGCGCAGCGAATGCATCTGGTCGCGGCGGCCCGTCAGGATCTTGTGCGGGTAGGTCTGGTGACCCACGTCCCAGACGATCCGGTCGTTCGGCGTGTTGAACACGTAGTGCAACGCGATCGTCAGCTCGACCGTCCCGAGGTTGGACGACAGATGGCCGCCCGTCTTCGACACGCTGTCGAGCACGAACGCGCGCAGTTCATCCGCGAGCGGTTGGAGTTGGCGACGATCGAGGCGGCGCAGATCCGCCGGGTCGTCGATGGTTTTCAGCAAGTCGTACATCGTCGTTCCATTGTAGGAAATCAAACGCGCCCGCATTCTATTGCACGCACCGTAGCGTGTGCGCAGCGGCGGGCTTCGCGTCAGCTGACCCGGTTCACCACCAGGTCGGCAAGTTCGGCGAGACGCTGTGCGCGTGCGCCGAACGGTTTCAGCGCATCGTGCGCTTCGGCGCGCAGCTGGGCCGCGAGCTCACGCGATGCGTCGAGGCCGAGGATCGATACGTAGGTCGGCTTGTCGTTCGCCGCATCCTTGCCTGCCGTCTTGCCGAGCGTCGCCGAATCGGTCGTGACGTCGAGAATGTCGTCGACGACCTGGAAGGCCAGACCCACGGCGCCCGCGTAAACGTCGAGCGCGGCCATCGCTTCCGCCGACGGCGTGTCGCCGGCCAGCGCGCCCATCCGCACGGCGGCACGCAGCAGCGCGCCCGTCTTCATCCGGTGCATCGTCTCGAGCTGTTCGCGCGTCAGCTTGAGGCCGACACTCGCCAAGTCGATCGCTTGCCCGCCGGCCATGCCGATCGAGCCGCTCGCCAGCGCGAGCTCGCGCACGAGCGCAGCCTGCTGCACCGGAGTCAGTGCCACGGCGTCGGTCAGCGCGACGAATGCCTGCGACTGCAGCGCATCGCCGACCAGCAGCGCCGTCGGCTCGTCATACTGCACGTGCACGGTCGGCTTGCCGCGTCGCAGCGCGTCGTCGTCCATGCACGGCATGTCGTCGTGCACGAGCGAGTAAACGTGGATCATCTCCAGCGCCGCCGCCGCTGCGTTGCGCGCCGCTTCGGTCGCGCCGGTCAGTTCGCCTGCTGCATGGCACAGCAGCGGGCGAACGCGTTTGCCGCCGCCGAGGACCGCATAACGCATCGCTTCGTGAAGCTGCGTGGGCACCACATTATCAGCCGGCAAATAGTGGCCGAGTGCGTCCTCGACACGGTCGAGCACGGACCGCATCCATTGTTCGAATGTCATAGATCGTCGTCTTCGCCGTCCGTGGCGGCCGTGCCGGACGAAAGCGGCTTCAGGGTCGCGCCGTCCAGCACGCGAACCTGCTGCTCCACTTTCTCGAGCTGCTGTTGGCAAAACGCAACGAGGGTCGCACCGCGGCGATACGCCGCCAGTGAATCCTCGAGGCTCAACGCGCCGCCTTCCATCCGTGCAACCAGCGTCTCGAGTTCCGCGAGCGCCATCTCATAATTGTCCGGCAACGGTTCGGTGCCATTGCCGGGCGGCGTGGCGCCTGGGGATGCGGTTTTCGCCATGGACGAGGGTGTCAAATTTCAAAACAAGTCGGACATTCTACGGCAAAAGAGAATTCTCCGATCTGCCGACGTGGGCAGCCCGGCACATCTTCCGGCCCCATCTTCGACACACGGGGTGCGCACCCCGATTGTCTCCCGACAAAAAATTGACACAAATCAGGCACTTAATCCTAGCCTTGCGAGGCGAACCGGGTATAATTCCCCGTTTCCCTAAATCGATTTTTCGATGGTTGGGTTGTTCACTGCTTTCACGCTAACACCGGGAGTGGGAATGTCCAATCTGAGCGATGCGCTTCAGTTGAAGTCGGCCCACAGCCAGCTTCCAGTCACTGCATATTTCGATGAGGCGCTCCTTGAGCGCGAGATCGAAACCCTCTTCAAGAAAGGACCTCGTTACGTCGGGCACGAATTGATGGTGCCCGAGGCGGGGGATTATTTTGCGCTGCCGTCCGAGATGGAAGGTCGCGTGCTGGTCCGCAACCCGGCGAACCAGATCGAACTGCTGTCGAACGTGTGCCGTCATCGGCAGGCGATCATGCTGAACGGGCGCGGCCACACGCAGAACATCGTGTGTCCGCTGCACCGCTGGACGTACGATCTGGAAGGCCAGTTGCTCGGCGCGCCGCACTTCCCCGACAAGCCGTGCCTGAACCTCGGCAAGAGCCCGCTGCAGAACTGGCAGGGGCTGCTGTTCGAGGCCGAAGGCCGCAACGTCGCGCGCGATCTCGCGAACCTCGGCACGAAGCATCACTTCGACTTCTCCGAGTATCACTTCGATCACGTCGAAGTGCACGAGTGCGATTACAACTGGAAGACGTTCATCGAGGTCTACCTCGAGGATTATCACGTCGTCCCGTTCCACCCGGGCCTCGGCAGCTTCGTGTCGTGCGACGATCTCAAATGGGAGTTCGGCGACTGGTACAGCGTGCAGACGGTCGGCGTGCACAACGCCCTCGCGAAACCGGGCAGCGCGACCTACCAGAAGTGGCACGAGCAGGTGCTCAAGTTCCGCAACGGCGTGCCGCCGGAGTTCGGCGCGATCTGGATGGTCTACTACCCGGGCCTGATGATCGAGTGGTATCCGCACGTGCTCGTCGTGTCGTGGCTGATTCCGCGCGGGCCGCAGAAGACGACCAACATCGTCGAGTTCTATTACCCCGAGGAAATCGCGTTGTTCGAACGCGAGTTCGTCGAGGCCGAGCGCGCAGCCTATATGGAAACGGCCATCGAGGACGACGAAATTGCGATGCGGATGGACGCGGGTCGCCGTGCACTGATGGCGCGCGGCGAATCGCAGGTCGGGCCATACCAGAGCCCGATGGAAGACGGCATGCAGCACTTCCACGAGTTCCTGCGCCGCCACCTCGGCGACATCTGACCGTGCGCGGCGCGCCAGCGCCGCATGGCATTCGGCATATCAAAAGACGGGTTTCGGCCCGTCTTTTTTTGTTTAGACTTGGAGTATCAGGCCGTTTGCACTCCAGGGAGCCGTCATGCCACACACCCACTACACCACACTCATCTCCGCAGCCAATCTCGCCGAGCGGCTGGCCGCGGCGCCGGGCAGCGTCGCCGTGTTCGACTGCCGCTTCGACCTCGTCGATCCGGGCGCAGGCGAAGCCGCCTATGCGGCCGGCCATATCCCCGGCGCGCAGTATCTCCATCTCGACCGCGACCTGTCCGGCCGCAAGACCGGCACCAACGGGCGCCATCCGCTGCCGACCCGCGACGCATTCGCGACGCTGATCGCCAGCCGCGGCGTCAAGCAGGGCCAGCAGGTCATCGCCTATGACGCACAAGGCGGCGCCTATGCGGCGCGGCTTTGGTGGCTGCTGCGCTGGCTCGGGCACGATTCCGTCGCGCTGCTCGACGGCGGCATGCAGGCATGGGAAGCGGCCGGCCAGCCGCTGACCACCGACGTGCCGCATCCGGCCGCCGGCGACTTCCGCGCGACGACCCCGCTCGAATCGACGGTCGACGCGGCAGCCGTGCTCGCGAACGTGACGTCGGCCACGCGCGTCGTGATCGATGCGCGCGCACCGGATCGCTATCGCGGCGAAAACGAAACGATCGATCGTGTCGGCGGCCACATTCCCGGCGCACGCAACCGGTTCTTCAAGGACAACCTGGCCGCCGACGGCCGCTTCAAAACCGGCCATGAGCTGCGCGAGACATTCACCACGCTGCTGGCCGGCACCGAACCGAACAGCGTGATCCTGCAATGCGGGTCCGGCGTGACCGCATGCCACAACGCGCTCTCGCTCGAAATCGCGGGGCTGCATGGCGCGTCGCTGTATCCGGGCTCGTGGAGCGAATGGAGCGCCGATCCGTCGCGTCCGATCGCGACCGGCCCGAACCCGTAAGCACCTGCGCGGCGCGACGACAAGGCGGCGGCATCTGCCGCCTTGTCGTTCACATCACGCCGTACTTGTGGAACCACTCGATCGCGCGCTTCCAGCCGTCCTCGGCGTCGCCCTTCACGTAACTCGGCCGATAATCGGCGAAGAACGCGTGGCCGGCATCCGGATACACGACGATCTCCGATTGACGCGCGAGCTTCGAATCGCTCGTCTGGATTGCCTTGCGCATGTCCGCGAGCGACGCCTGCGTGATGTTCGTGTCCTTCTCGCCGTACAGCCCGAGCACGGGTACCTTCAGCAACGACGCATGATCGACCGGATTGAACGGCGTCATCTCGTCGGTCTTGCCCTCGACGAACCCGTACCATGCGACGGCCGCGCGCACGTGCGGATTATGCTCCGCGTACAGCCACGCCTGGCGGCCGCCCCAGCAGAACCCCGTCACGCCGAGACGCGACAGGTCACCGCCGTTCTTGCCGGCCCACGCGACGGCCGCATCGAGATCCTCGGTGACCTGCCGGTCAGGCACCTTGCTGATGATGTTGTCGAAAAGCTCCTTCATCGTCGGATACTTCGACGCATTGCCCTGGCGCGCGAACAGGTCCGGCGCGATCGCCAGATAGCCGAGCTTCGCGAAGCGGCGGCAGACGTCGGCGATATGCGCATGCACGCCGAAGATCTCGTGGATCACGATGACGACCGGCAGGTTCGTCTTGTCGACCGGCTGCGCGCGATACGCGGGGATGCTCGCGTCGCCCGAGCGGATCTCGATGGTGTCGACGTCCAGCCCGGTGCTGTCGGTCGTGATCGTCTGCGCCGACACAGGCAGCACGGCCGCCGCGAAGGTGCCGCCCAGCGCGGCCTGCATGAACTTGCGGCGCGAGAACGGAACGTGGGGAACCAGGCTGTCGACTTCGGGTTTCAACATGAATGCACTCCTCGATTGGGCACCGCCGTCGCGGCCAGGGACTCGACCCGGCGTCATGCCGGCGGACGGCGCGGATGTCGCGGCGGTTGGCACCCCGCCGCAAGCGGAAACCCGGACAAGATGCCCAATAATCCGTTGTCGCGTCAACTGTCAGATGTGTAAGACTCGATTACGACGGTGTCATACGGTGGCATCCAACGGTATCGACAACCGCGGCGCCCCGGCCCGGCAAGTCCATGCGGGGCACGCATGTGGCGAGCGCCGTCGCGCGCTCGAATGTCCACGGATTGAAACGAAACGATGCGCAATAAACAGGCCGGTGCGCGAATCCGGGGTCAACCGCACTTGAAACGACAACGGGCAGGAAACGCGCTCGATACGCGTTCCCTGCCCGTCGGAGCACGAACCGCGCGGTCAGTGCAGCTTGACGCGCGGCAGCGTCGTGCGGCGCAGCCAGTGCGCGAACGTATCGAGCATCATGCGCGGATAGCCGTGCAGCGCCGCGATGTGCAGGCGGTACAGCGACATGTACATGAAGCGCGCGAACAGCCCTTCGATCAGCATGTTGCCGCCGATCAGGCCGCCCATCAGGTTGCCGACCGCACTGAAGTGACCGAGCGACACGAGCGAACCGAAATCGCGATATGTGAACTCGGGCAGCTGACGTCCGTCGAGCCGGCAGCCGATCGCCTTCAGCAGAAAGCTCGCCTGCTGGTGCGCGGCCTGCGCACGCGGCGGCACGTTGCGCTCGTTGCCGGGCCATACGCATGCCGCGCAATCGCCGAGTGCGAAGACGTTGTCGTCGGTGAAGGTCTGCAGTGTGCGACGCACGTCGAGCTGGCCGAGCTTGTTGACCTGCAGGCCGTCAAGATTCGACAGCACGGACGGCGCCTTGATGCCGGCCGCCCAGACCGTGAGATCCGCGCGCACCGACTTGCCGCTCGCGGTATGCACGAAACCCGGCGCGACCTCGGTCACGCGCTCCGCAAGCATCAATCGCACGCCGAGCTTTTCGAGCAACTCGGCCGTTGCGGTCGATACGCGTTCCTGCAGCGCAGGCAGAATCCGCGGCCCCGATTCGATCAGCACGATGCCGACGTCGTGCTGCGGGTCGAGCTTGTGCAGCCCATAGACGGACAGCACCTGCGCGGTGTTGCGCAGTTCCGCGGACAACTCGACGCCCGTCGCGCCACCGCCGACGATCACCACCTGGATGCGCGGCTCGTCCGGCGCTCCCGGCGCGGGCTGCGCCGGCGCCTGGTGCTCGGCGCGCATGCACGCGGCGATCAGGCGCTTGCGGAAGCGCTCGGCCTCGCCGACCGTATCGAGCGCAATCGCGTTTTCGGCCGCGCCCTGCACGCCGAAGAAATGCGTCGTGCTGCCGATCGCGATCACGAGCGTGTCGTATTCCAGGTCGCGCGCCGGCAGCAGCTCCTCGCCGTCGCTGTCGTTGACGGGCGACAGGGTGATGCGCTTCGCCGCGCGATCGAGCGACGTCAGTTCGCCCTGCTGAAACTCGAAGCCATGCCAGCGCGCCTGCGCCGCGTATTCGAGTTCCTGCGTGAACGGGTCCATGCTGCCGGCCGCGACTTCGTGCAGCAATGGCTTCCAGATGTGGGTCGGATTGCGGTCGACGAGCGTGACAAGCGCACGCGCGGGACGATTGCCGCGCGCGCTGTAACGATCGCCGAGCCGCGTCGCCAGTTCCAGGCCGCCCGCGCCTCCGCCTACGATGATGATCCGATGCATCCGATTCCCCCTTTGCGATTCGAAACTGCTGCCGCCGGACGATGCAGACGCGATGCGTTCGCGCCGCCCGCTGGATTAACCGGTTCGGACATCATCGATGTGCAGTTCGAAACACTTCGATGCGCCGATCCCGGAACGCGGGGCGCGCTGCCCCCGCGACAATGACCTGACTGACATGCATTGTCCGGGAGCTTGCGCGTTGACCACAAGCAAACCATCTCGATATTCAGCATCCCTGCAACAATATGCCGCGGGACGCGGGAATCACGCGGGGGTGCGTCAGTGTGCCTCTTCCCAGTTCGCGCCGGCACCCACTTCAGCGACCAGCGGCACCTTCAGCTTCGCCACGCCGCACATCATTTCCGGCAGTTTCTCGCGCACGAGCGACAGTTCGTCGTCGGGCACCTCGAGCACCAGTTCGTCGTGCACCTGCATGATCATCCGCGATGCGAGGTGGTCGCGCGTGAGCCAGTCGTCCACCGCGATCATCGACAGCTTGATCAGGTCGGCAGCCGTGCCCTGCATCGGTGCATTGATGGCCGCACGTTCAGCGGCCTGACGGCGCGGGCCGTTGCCGCCGTTGATCTCCGGCAGCCACAGGCGGCGGCCAAAAACGGTTTCGACATAGCCCTTTTCCTTCGCGGCCGCACGCGTGTCCTCCATGTACTGCGCGACGCCCGGGTAGCGCGCGAAATAGCGGTCGATATACAGCTTCGCCGCATCGCGCGTGATGCCGAGGTTCGACGCGAGGCCGAACGCGCTCATCCCGTAGATGAGCCCGAAGTTGATCACCTTCGCGATCCGGCGCTGGTCGGAGTTGACTTCCAGCGGCGTCACGCCGAACACTTCGGCGGCCGTTGCGCGGTGGATGTCCTCGCCCTGCGAGAACGCGCGCAGCAGCGACGCGTCGCCCGAAATGTGCGCCATGATCCGCAGTTCGATCTGCGAATAGTCCGCCGACACGATGCGGTGACCCGGCGACGCGATGAACGCCTCGCGGATCCGCCGGCCCTCGGCCGTGCGCACCGGAATGTTCTGAAGATTGGGATCGTTCGACGCAAGGCGGCCCGTTACCGCGACGGCCTGCGCGTAGTTCGTGTGCACGCGGCCCGTTGCGGGATTCACCATGCGCGGCAGCTTGTCGGTGTAGGTCGACTTCAGCTTCGACAGCCCGCGATGCTCGAGCAGCAGCTTCGGCAGCGGGTAATCCTCGGCCAGCTTCTGCAGCACTTCTTCGTCGGTCGACGGGGCGCCGCTCGGCGTCTTCTTCACGACCGGCAACTGCAGCTTCTCGAAGAAGATCTGCCCGATCTGCTTCGGCGAGCCGAGATTGAATTCGCCGCCGGCCAGTTCGTACGCCTGCCCTTCGAGCTCGATGAGACGCGTCGCGATCTCGCTGCTTTGCGCCTGCAGCAGTGCGTCGTCGATGAGCACGCCGGTGCGCTCCATCTTGCGCAGCACGAGCGACACCGGCATCTCGATCTCGCGATACACACGCTCGAGGCCCGGTTCGCGCGCAACCTGCGGATACAGCGCATGATGAAGCTGCAGCGTGATGTCCGCATCTTCGGCGGCGTACGCGGCGGCCTGCTCGAGCGCCACTTCGTCGAAGCCGATCTGCTTCGCGCCCTTGCCGGCCACGTCTTCATACTTGATCGTCTTGACGCCCAGATGACGCAACGCGAGGCTGTCCATGTCGTGCGTGCGGTGCGATTCGAGCACGTACGATTCGAGCATCGTGTCGTGCTCGATACCGTTCAGCGCGATGTCGTAGTTCGCGAGCACCTGCGCGTCGTACTTCAGGTGTTGGCCCACCTTCTTGCGGTCGGCCGATTCGAGCCACGGCTTCAGGCGCGCGAGCACGTCGTCGATCGGCAACTGCTCGGGAAGATCGGGGCCGCGGTGCGCGACCGGAAGATACGCGGCCTTGCCCGGCTCGATCGAAAACGACAGGCCGACGAGCCGCGCGGTCATCGGATCAAGCGAGGTCGTTTCGGTGTCGAACGCGGTCAGTGCGGCCGCATCGATCTTCGCGAACCATGCATCGAACTGTTCCCAGGTCTGGATCGTGTCGTATTCACGGACGATGTCCGCCGCGACCACCTGTGCCGGCTCGCCTTCCGGCGCGTCGGCGCCGCCGCCTTCGGCGGGCGCGCTGTCGACTTCGCGCAGCCACGTCTTGAAGCCATAGCGCGCAAAGATGTCGCGCAGCAGGTCGCGTGCTTCGCCATCGCTCTTCAGCGACGCTTCGATCGATTCGAGATGCGGTGCGAGATCGCAGGCCGTGTCGACGGTCACGAGCTTGCGGCCGAGCGGCAGGAAGTCGAGCGCGCGGCGCAGGTTGTCGCCGACCACGCCCTTGATCTCGCCTGCATGTTCGATCACGCCGTCGAGGCTGTCGTATTGCGACAACCATTTCACGGCTGTCTTCGGCCCGCATTTCTCGACACCGGGCACGTTGTCGACGGTGTCGCCGATCAACGCGAGATAGTCGATGATCCGCTCGGGCGGCACACCGAACTTCTCGATCACGCCGCCGCGATCGAGCGTCTCGTTGGTCATCGTGTTGACGAGCGTGACGTGATCGGTGACGAGCTGCGCGAGGTCCTTGTCGCCGGTCGACACGATCACGTTCATCCCGTGCCGCTCGGCTTCGCGCGCGAGCGTGCCGATCACGTCGTCGGCCTCGACGCCCTCGACCATCAGCAGCGGCCAGCCGAGCGCTCGTACCGCGCCGTGAATCGGCTCGACCTGCAGTGCAAGATCGGGCGGCATCGACGGACGGTTTGCCTTATAGTCGGCATAAAGGTCGTCACGGAACGTCTTGCCCTTTGCATCGAACACGCAAGCGCTATACTCTGCACTGACTTCCTTGCGCATACGGCGCAGCATGTTGATGATTCCGTAGAGCGCTCCGGTCGGCTCCCCGCCAGGGCCACGCAAATCAGGCATCGCATGGTAAGCCCGATACAGATAGCTCGAACCGTCAACCAATAGCAGGGTCTTACCTTCCAGATTTCGTTCTTCAGGCATTATGAACAAGAGAAAAGTGATTCCGAGTCTGCGTTCGCTCGCAGATCAAGAACGCGCGACGGCCAAGAAGGCGCGCGCATCGTGGCAGATGTTCACGATTATGGCAGAGTTTATCGAGGCGACCGAGTACCTGTCGGAGATCCGACCGGCCGTCAGCATCTACGGTTCTGCCCGTCTCAAGCCCGACACGCCGCACTACAAGCTGGCCGTGCAGATCGCGCGCAAGCTGTCCGACGCGGGCTTCGCTGTGATCTCCGGCGGCGGCCCCGGCATCATGGAAGCCGCGAACAAGGGTGCGCACGCCGGCAAGGCGCCGTCGGTCGGCCTGAACATCGAGTTGCCGCACGAGCAGGCGGGCAACCACTACCAGGACATCTCGCTGCGCTTCCGCCACTTCTTCACGCGCAAGGTAACGTTCGTGAAGAACTCCGACGCGGTGATCGTGATGCCGGGCGGCTTCGGCACGCTCGACGAACTGTCCGAGGTGCTCACGCTGATCCAGACGAAGAAGTCGCGCCTCGTGCCGATCATTCTCGTGGGTAGCACGTTCTGGCAGGGGCTGCTGCAATGGTTCCGCGACCAGCTGATTCCGATGGGCCTCATCAATCCGGAAGACATGGATCTGATGCAGGTGATCGACGATCCCGACCAGGTGCTCGACGCCGTGCTCGCGTTCTACGAGGACAGCGGCGAGGAAGAAGGCGCGGACGGCGAAGACCATCCGCCGCGGCCCGAAGAAGACCGCATGTTCTATCTGTAATTCGATCGGTGCGATGGCCGGCCTCGCGGCCGGCGTCGCGTCTCCCGCGCGGCAGGCACGGTAGTTCCGCCACCCGTCGCGCGTCATTTTGTAACGCCGTATTAATCCCGCCGCGCAGCCGCGCGCCGGCGAATGTCAAATCCGGGCAGCCTGCATCGCGCAATGCGGTCGACGCCTCCCATGCGTGGCCCGCCATTGTCAAATCATGCGGCCTGTCATCGATCCGGCCGGCGCACCTGACGTCAATCCGACGTAACAAACCCGTCTCGCCTTTTTCGCGTGGCGCCTGCACACTGCATCTCGTCGGCGTGGCGTCCCCCGGTGGAACGATCCCCCCTCGCGTCCATCGCGTCGCGCCGGCCTTTTGACAACGACATCACGGAAAACAACATGAAACGCTCGCTGATCGCCCTCGCCTTCGCCGGCCTCGGTCTTTCGCTGTCCGGCCTCGCCCAAGCCGTCAACGTCGACGTCAACATCGGCACGCCCGCGCCGGTCGTCGTCGCGCCCGCGCCTGTCGCGGTCGCTCCGGGGCCTGCGGTCGTGATCGGCTGGCACGGCGATCGTTACTGGGACGGCCGCCGCTACTGGGAGCGTCGCGAGTGGGAAGATCATCAGCGCCATCGCGGTCACGGCGGCTACCATTGCCCGCCGGGACACGCGAAGAAGGGTGAGTGCTGAGCATCTGAGTGCGGGGTCGATCGGGGTCGCGCACCGCAGGACAAAGAACAAGGCCGCACGTGAACGAAAGTTCGCGTGCGGCCTTTGTCGTTACGCCCGCGGCTTGCGCGGCATTCGCCCGTCGGTGCTCGGCGGTCTCCAGCCATTGGCCAGTTCAGCCATCAACCGAAGCCGATGCTGATGCTGCGTGTACCAGCGTCACCGCCCGTTTGCGCGCAGCCTCTCTGCCCGCGTGATCGACTTCAGGTCCGAACAGCGTTTTCTCGACGATGATCGATTCGATGTCGGTGATACCGATGAAGCGCAGCCACGCTTCAAGAAACGGTCGCTGAAAATCGAACGACTCGGCAGGCGTGCTCGATTGCCTTGAATAGTCGAGGCCTCTCGCATAGATCACGACTGCTTTCTTGCCGTTCAGCAATCCCGCTAACCCACGCTCGTCGAATGAGAAGAGGACGCCGCGGTGGGACACGGCGTCGATGAAATGCTTGAGCTTGTATGGGATGGAAAAATTCCACAGCGGCACGGAGAACAGCAGCGTATCCGCGTCGTGCATCCGCTGCGCCAGCTGCCGGAAACCTGCCCACGCTTGCTGCTGGCCTTCGCTGAGCGGTGTACCGCTCAAGTCCGCGTATTTGGCATCGAGCGCATCGCCGTCGAGCTCCGGCAATGGCGTCGCCCACAAGTCGAGCACGTCGACCCGACGCTCCGGATGCGCGTTGCGCCAGGCTTCCAGATACGCGCGCGCAACGTCGAGTGATGCGGACCGCGACTTGCGCGGGGAGGATTCGATATGCAGCAAGGTCGACATGAAACGACTCCTGACGGGTTGACGGCCCTCATCAGAACATAGTTCGATTCAAAATATAAACGAAGTATCATCGCGGTACTCAGTAGCATTCGCACTGTATTTCGGGGCATGTCATGTTCGATACCGTTTTGCTGCGCTCTTTCGTGGCCGTCGTCCAGGAAGGCGGGTTCACGCATGCCGCGGCCCGTCTGAATCTGACGCAGTCCGCGGTCAGCGCGCATCTGCGGCGCCTGGAAAAACAGACCGGCCGTGACCTGCTCGTGCGCACCACGCGCTCGGTCACGCTCACGGTGGACGGCGAACTGCTGCTGGGTTACGCGCGCGCCATCCTCGCGCTTAATCAGGACGCGCGCGCGCAACTGCTACGCGAACCGAGTGCAGGCGCGATCCGCGTGGGGCTGTCGGAAGACCTCGCCAATGTCAGGCTGATGCATGTGATACAGGCGTTTGCCGTGCGGTACCCGCGCATCGCATTCAGCATCAGAGTCGGTATCCCGGGCGAATTGCTCCAGGCGCTGGATCACGGTGAACTGGATGTGGTGATGGGTGGACGCTGCCATGACGGGCCCACCGGACGCGTGCTCTGGCGCGAGCCGCTTGTGTGGGCCGGTGCAGATTGGATGACGCTCACGCCTGGCGTACCGGTGCCGATTGCGCTGCTGCCGGAACCCTGCCCGTATCGTGAGGCCTCGCTGGCAGCACTGGCCCGCGCGGGCGTGGATTACCGGATCGTGCTCGTGTGCCCGAGCGGTGCCGGCCTGTGCGCCGCCGCGCACGCGGGCTTTGCGGTGACACCGATCGTGCACACACAACTTGCGCACGGCTTGCGTGCGATCCCGCCGGATGCCGGCCTGCCGGCCCTGCCCGATGTCGAATTCACGATGTTCGCGGCGCCGGGCGCGTCGACCAGGGTTGTCGACGAACTGGGCAACGCGATCGTGCTGGCATTCGCGCACAAAGGATGACCACGGTCATCGCGGCGACACGGTTGGGATTTTCGCGGCCAGAAGCATACGCATCGTCATCGGTTCACGAAATTCCACGAAGAACCCTAAAAAAGCCGCCAGCACCGTAGTGTCTGGCGGCTTTCTTTCGCGGCTGACCGCGCGTCAGAAATCGAGCTGCGCGGCCGTGATGCCAAGCGCGGCGGCGACCTTCTCGCGCGTCGACTTGCGCAGCTTCTCGCTTCGCTCCTGCTGCGCGTATGCGGACTGGCTGATGCCGAGTCGGGCCGCGATATCGGCCTGCGTCAGTTTCAGATGTTCGCGCCATGCGCGCAGGGGCGTCGCCCCGTCAATTGTGGCGCTGATCACTTCGTGCTGCGCCATGTAGTCCGCGTAGGGGATCACCACAAAGGCCGGTGCTCCGTCCGACCCGTTGATGATTCGGATGTTGGTACGTGCGTTCAGATCGGCACGCACTTCCACGACCTGTGGGCGAAAGCACTGACCGATCTGAAGCGGCAGCGGGGGGCCGCGGCAGCGCATTCATTGGCCGGCCACACGACCGAAAGCATGACGGCGCACCACACGAAATCACGTGAAGTAGAACGCGTTCAACCCGTTCCATTGACACGTTCAAGTTAGACACCGCCGCCCATGTTGGACGCGAAGGCTCCCCGGATCATCCGGGGAGCCTTATACCGCAAGGGCTTATTACTGAAACGCCACTTCCGCGAAGCTCCGAAGTTTGCGGCTATGAAGCTTGTCGAGCCCGTTCGTGCGCAGAATCTCCATCGCCTTCACGCCGATCTGCAGATGCTGGTCGACCTGGCCGCGATAGAACGTGTCGGCCATGCCCGGCAGCTTCAGCTCGCCATGCAGCGGCTTGTCCGAGACGCACAGCAGCGTGCCGTACGGCACGCGGAAACGGAAACCGTTGGCGGCGATCGTCGCACTTTCCATGTCGAGCGCGATCGCGCGGCTCTGCGACAGCCGCTGCACGGGCTCGCGGTGATCGCGCAGTTCCCAGTTGCGGTTGTCGACGCTCGCGACCGTGCCCGTGCGCATCACGCGCTTCAGTTCGGCGCCTTCGAGACGGGTGACCTCGGCCACGCCGCGTTCGAGCGCGAGCTGTACTTCGGCGAGCGCAGGGATCGGCACCCACAGCGGCAGGTCCGCATCCAGCACGTGATCCTCGCGCACGTAACCGTGCGCGAGCACGTAGTCGCCGAGGCGCTGCGTGTTGCGCAGGCCCGCGCAGTGACCGAGCATCACCCAGGCATGCGGACGCAGCACCGCGATGTGATCGGTGATCGTCTTCGCGTTCGACGGACCGACACCGATGTTGACCATCGTGATCCCGCTGCCATCCGCGCGCTTCAGGTGATACGCGGGCATCTGCGGCAGCCGCGGCGGCGCGGCGCCCTCGGCCGGCTCGCTGCCGAGGTTCGCGTTGTACGTGATGACGTCGCCCGGCTCGACGAACGAACTGTACTGGCTGCGGTACGCGCGCACGTCGGGATCGGTGCTTTCCGTCATCAGCGTGCGGCCGAGCTTCACGAATTCGTCGATATAGAACTGGTAGTTCGTGTAGAGCACGTAATTCTGGAAGTGCGTGGGCGATGTCGCCGTGTAGTGACGCAGCCGGTGCAGCGAGAAGTCGACGCGCGCCGCGGTAAACAGCGCGAGCGGATGCGGCTCGCCGGGTGCCGGCTCGAACGTGCCGTTGACGATGCGGTCGTCGAGGTACGACAGGTCGGGCGTGTCGAAGATGTCGCGCATCGCGAGCAGCCGGTCGCGGTCGAGCTCGCCTTCGAGGTGAATGCCTTCGGGAAACGCGAAGTGAACCGGAATCGGCTGCGACGACACGCCGATCTCGATCTTCACATGGTGGTTCTTCGACAGCAGGCGCAGCTGCTCGCGATAGTAGTTCGCGAACAGGTCGGGACGCGTGACGGTCGTCTCGAACACGCCGGGGCCCGCGACGAAGCCGTACGAACGGCGCGAATCGACGTGCGTGTTGACGTCGGTGCGAATCCGCACGAACGGGTAGCACGCGCGCACGTGCTCGGTGATCGATTCATGGCGGCGATAACGCGCGAACGCGTCGCGCAGGAAGCCGGTATTGGTGTCGTAGATGGCCGACAGCCGCGCGACGGCGGCGACGGAATCGTCGAATGCTTCGACGGGCGGGCTCTCAGGCGTCAGCACCCGATGCCGGCGGCTCAAATCGTTCTTCATTTTCATCACCTCGTCTGATCGGACGACATTACCACGGAACCCGGTCACGCTCATGGCCGCCCGCTCGCACGCCGCTTGCACGCGAGGGCCGGGCCGCGCGCAGTATTTGCTAAAATCCAAAGGTTCACTGGAGACTCATCATGAAGCCGCTCATTCTCGTCGCCGCTGCCGCCGTGCTCACTGGCACGTTTGCCGCCGCCTACGCCGCCGGCGGCACGCCCGACGCCGACACGCAGGCCCGGGCCGAGGCCAACGAAGCCGCCGGCCTGCCCGATCTCCGCAAGATCAACCGGCCCGGCGCCGAAGTCACGTCGAAAGTCGACTTCGCCGACATTCGTCGCACGCCGAGCTTCCATGAAAAGAGCAAGAACGGCACCGAGGTCACCGAGTATCGCGATCGCGGCAAGCCGGTCGAGATCGACGTGAAGTCGAACTTCGGCACGCGCTACCAGATGAGCTCGACGCTCGACACCTCGCCGAAGCCGCATGACGCGGGCGTCCCGATTACGCGCCTGCCGTCGGTCAACCTCCGCTACTGATTTCCTGCCGCGCCGCGTCGATCCCGACGCGGCGCGCCGGCTTTCCCTTCACCTCCTGTCGCGCCGCATGCCGCGCGCGTGCCGACAACTGACCAGACGCATCTCGCATGGCCGTTTTCACCGCTGTTTCCGACTCCGATCTCGCGCAATGGATGCGCCACTACGAACTGGGCGACGTGCTGGCGTTCCGCGGCATTCCGTCCGGCATCGAAAACAGCAACTTCTTCCTGACGACGACGCGCGGCGAATACGTCCTGACGATCTTCGAAAAGCTGACGGCGGAACAGCTGCCGTTCTACCTGGACCTGATGCGCCATCTGGCCAGCCACGGCGTGCCGGTGCCCGATCCGGTCCCGCGCGACGACGGCGCGCTGTTCGGCGAACTGCACGGCAAGCCGGCGGCGATCGTCACGAAGCTCGACGGCGCCGCCGAACTCACACCGGGGGTCGAACACTGCATCGAAGTCGGGCAGATGCTCGCGCGCCTGCACCTCGCGGGGCGCGACTATGCGCGCCACCAGCCGAACCTGCGCAGCCTGCCGTGGTGGCAGGAGAACGTGCCGGCGATCGTGCCGTTCATTTCCGACGCGCAGCGCACGCTGCTCGAGGACGAACTCGCGCACCAGACCGCGTTCTTCTCGTCGGACGACTACGCGGCGCTGCCGAGCGGCCCGTGCCACTGCGACCTGTTCCGCGACAACGTGCTGTTCGCGCACGCGGCGCCCGGCACCGGTCACGACATCCGGCTCGGCGGCTTCTTCGATTTCTATTTTGCGGGCTGCGACAAATGGCTGTTCGACGTCGCGGTGACCGTCAACGACTGGTGCGTCGACCTCGCGACGGGCGTGCTCGACGTCGCGCGCGCGGACGCGCTGCTGCGCGCGTACCAGACGGTCCGGCCGTTCACGGCCGAGGAGCGCCGCCACTGGAGCAACATGCTGCGCGCGGGCGCGTACCGCTTCTGGGTGTCGCGCCTGTACGACTTCTACCTGCCGCGCGCGGCCGAAATGCTCAAACCGCACGACCCCGGTCATTTCGAACGCATCCTGCGTGAGCGTATCGCCCACACGCCCGCGCTTCCCGAGACCCATACCGCATGCAACTGATCGAAGTGCCCGCGAAAGCGGGCTATGTCTGGTTCCGTCAAGGTATCTGGCTGTTCCGCCGGAACCCGCTCGCGTTCATCACGCTGTTTTTCACGTACCTGCTGGCGATCACGCTGGTGTCGATGGTGCCCGTCATCGGCGCGGCGCTGCCGCTGCTGTTCATCCCCGGCATCGCCGTCGGCTTCATGGCCGCGTGCCGCGACACGGTGGCCGGCAAGCCGGTGATGCCGACGATCCTCATCGACGGCTTTCGCTCGTACGGCTCCGTGACGACGCAGCGGCTGCTCGTGCTCGGCGTGGTCTACGTCGCGCTGATGGTGCTGGTGTTCGCCGCATCGTCCATCGTGGACGGTGGCGGGCTGCTCACCATGATGCTGGGCGCGACGAGCGAAACGAGCCCGACGCCGGAAGCGCTTGCCGCGCAAGGCACGCTCGGCGCCCTGCTGCTGGCGACGCTGCTCTACGCGCCGGTCGCGATGTTGTTCTGGTTCGCGCCGGTGCTCACCGCGTGGCACGACATCCCGCCCGCCAAGGCGCTGTTCTTCAGCATCGTCAGTTGCTGGCGCAATCGCGGCGCATTCGTGGTGTACGGGCTGCTGTGGTTCGGCGTTGCGCTCGGCACGTCGTTCGGCCTGTCGCTGCTGCTGCAAGCGCTCGGCGCCGGCGCCTACGTGCTGACGATCATGATGCCGGTGACGATCATCATCGTGACGATGATGTACTGCTCGTTCTATGCGACCTATCGCGGCTGCTTCGGCGTGCAGGAACCAGGGGCCGCAACGCCCGCCTCGGGCCGTTGAGCCGGGCCATTGACGCAGACTCGGCCGGCGCACGCCGCCGGCCGCCCCAACCTTCACGCTGCCCCCTGTTCAATCGAATCCGTTGCGCGCAAAATAATTTGCATGCAAATCATTAGCGCGTCCGCCGCGCCACCCGAATCATGGACCGCCTGCCCCCGCTGCCCCAGACGCTCGACGAGCAACTGTGCTTCGCGCTCTATTCGACTTCGCATGCGATGACGAAGGCATACAAGCCGCTGCTCGACAAGCTGTCGCTGACCTATCCCCAATATCTGGCGATGCTCGTGCTGTGGGAACGTGACGATATCGCGGTGAAGGATATCGCCGCCCGCCTCGACCTCGACCCGGCCACCGTCACACCGCTGCTGAAGCGGCTCGAGGCGCTCGGCTACGTCGAACGCGTGCGCAGTGCGACCGACGAGCGCGTCGTGAACGTGCGCGTGACGACGGAAGGCCGAGCGCTGAAGCTCAAGGCGCGCTCGGTGCCAGCCGATCTCTTTTGCGCGATGCAGCAAACGCCCGAGTTCCTGGTCAGGCTGCGCGCGGATCTCCAGCAATTACGCAACGCACTGTCGGCCGCCAACGAAGGCTGACGGCACGTCGATCTCAAACATGCCCGGCACTGCCGGGCTTTTTTCCAAATTTCATTTGCACACAAATCATTTGTGTTCTATATTTCTTTCGTGGCCGGCGACACCCCGTCCGACCGGACCGCTTCCTACCATTCTTCCGACAGGAGCTGCACCATGAACATTCTGTACAAGACCAGCGCCACCAGCACGGGCGGCCGCGACGGCCGCGCGGTATCCGCCGACAACAAGCTGGAAGTGAAGCTGGCCGCGCCGCGCGAGCTCGGCGGTACGGGCGCGGAAGGTACCAACCCGGAGCAGCTGTTTGCCGCAGGTTACTCGGCTTGTTTCCTGAGCGCGATGAAGTTCGTCGCCGGCCAGAACAAGCAGGCGCTGCCGGCCGACACGCAAGTGACCGCGGAAGTGGGCATCGGCCCGAACGACGCCGGCGGCTTCGGGCTCGACATCGAACTGCGCGTGTCGCTGCCGGGGCTCGACAAGGCCGACGCACAGGCGCTGGTGGACAAGGCGCACCACGTGTGCCCGTACTCGAACGCGACCCGCAACAACGTGCCGGTGCGCCTGACGGTCGTCTGACGCAACGCGCGGCGCCGAATGCAAAAAGGGCGTGTGCGGCTGCTCGCCACACACGCCCTTTTGCGTGATTCGCCGGGCCGGCTGGTGAGCCGGCCCGCGCTGCGCTGCTTAACGCGAGCCGAACGAGAACGGACGGTTCATCGCCGCTTCGCGATCGATCTTGCGCATGCGGAATTCGAGATCGTAGATGTCGGTTGCTTCGGCCAGATAGGCATCGGCGCGCTCTTTCGCGGCCTTTTCAGCGTTCTTGGTCAACATCAGGAAGAGGTGGCTCAGCAGGTACATGTTTGATCTCGCAATCCAAAGGTTCTTTGACTAGGGTTTTCCCGAATTATAGGGAAAACCCTAGGCTTTGGCCAGCGTCGATCAGACGGTGCGTCGTTCGGTCGCCACAGTGCGCCGATTTTCTTCGAAAAATGACCAGATCATCGCGCTCGCATCGGGACCGACCGCCGCATGAAACGGCACCGCTTCGTCACCGCCCGCCCAGGCATGATCGAGCCCTTTCACGTGACAGAGCCGCACGATCGACTCGCCATCGCGACGCACGTCGGTGATCTGCGCGCCAGCCTCGCGCGTTTCCACACGCTCGCCGCCGCGCAGTGCGCCGCGGCTGTCCGCGAGCCCGTTCAGGCGCATGAACTGCACCATCAACTGGTCCGCATTCTTCGGCGCGACGACATGGTCCCGGTCGCCCTGCACGATCAACACGGGCATGCCCGGATACGCCCCCGCATCGACCAGCGTGTCGACCACCGCGGCCGGGTTCTGCCGCAGGCCGCGCCGCATCACGTCCATCGCGCTGATCCCGGAATTCGCCTCGCCGAGCGCGGGGCCCGAGTGCAGCGCCACAGCCGCGAAGCGATCCGGGTGGTGCAGCGCGAGCAGTGCTGCCAGGCCCGCGCCGGCCGACAGCCCGGCGACATAGACGCGCGATGCGTCGAAGCCGTGCTCGTCGACGAGGGCGTCGACGAGCGAGGCGGCCGCGTCCGCCTCGCCGCGCCCCGCGCGGTCGGTGTCTTCGTACCAGTGCCAGCAGCCGTGCGCGTGCGCGCGCAGCGACTGCTCCGGATACAGCACCGCGAAGCCATGCTTGTCGGCCAGCAGGTTCATCCGGGTGCCCTGCGCGAACTCGTCGACCGATTGCTGGCAGCCGTGCAGCATCACCACGAGCGGTATCGCACCGCGCCGGCGGCCAGGTGGAACGTACAGCCCGTAGGCGAGCTGCTGGACCAGGCGACCGAGCGCGGGCGCCATCGGATGCTCGCCGCGCGTCCACTCGCCGGCCGCCCATGCAGCCGCGCGCGGCCGCACGCGCGACTCACGCGGCGGGGACAGATCGGTTGCGGCGGGCGACGCGGCGGCCTCGAGCGTATCGCGCGCGATACGCTGTGCATCACGTGCCGCTCGTTTGGCAGCCGGAGACAGCATACGTTTCATGCCGCCCAGCCATACCTTCGTCAGACTTTTGGTCATCGATCGGGCTCGCGTTCAGGAAAAATAGGGATACAACACTCGGTGGATCGTTCGACTTTGTGCAATGCACCATAGCATTGTTTATGGGATTTTTCCTGCACGCGGATAGTTCCCCCGCGGCGCAAAAAACGGGCCTCGAGCATACGCGGCGCTATACTGGGGTTTAGCCGCTTGTATCCGTTGTAGTCGTTCTCTCCGGCTCGTGCGTTGATTTAAGCATTCGTCCCGCCTCTGCTCGTTCCTCTCCCGATGTTCGACCTGTCCTCTCACCTGTGGATCACGATCACCGCGTTCGGTGGCGCCGGACTGACCTTGCCGCTCGCGATCACGATCGCCGTGTGGCTCGCGCTCGGCTACTCGTGGCAGCGCGCGGCCGCGTGGCTCGGCGTGCTCGCCGTCGCGATCGGGGTCGTCGCGCTCACCAAGATCGCATTCCTCGGCTGGGGCGTCGGCATCCGCGCATGGGACTTCACGGGATTCAGCGGCCACGCGATGCTGTCGACGTCGGTCTATCCCGTCGCGATCTTCCTCGCGCTGATCCGCACGCGCACGACGGTGCGGATCGCCGGCATCGCGCTCGGGCTCGCGGCCGGCATCGCGGTCGGCGTGTCGCGCGTCGCGCTCGACGCGCATTCGCCGTCCGAATCGATCACCGGCTGCATCGTCGGCGCGATCGCCGCGCTGGCATTCATCGCCGGCTCGTGGCACGCAGTGCCGCACCGCTGGTCGGTGCCGGCGGTCGTCGTGAGCCTCGCGCTCGTCACCGTCGCGCTGCACGGCGTCACGGTGCCGTCGCATCGCTGGGTCACCAGGGTGGCGCTGGAATTGTCGGGGCACGAGCGGCCGTTCGTCCGCGCCCGCTGGAAAGCCAATCCCAACTACCGGCCCGCATATCAGCCGTCGTCGCTGCACCGCACCGGATCGCCGCCGTTGCTGCACGCGTGACGGGCCGCGCGCACGTCATTCCCGTCGCCATTCAGGCCTGAAGATTTCATGCGCGCGGTCGCATGAACGGTATGTCGAGCGTTATAACCCGCCCTATATTACGATTACGGTTCCAACCATTCCATTCGAACGACCAGTCCATGCGCTCAACCGTCCGCCCGCTTCGCCGCACCCTGCTCCGCCTGCTGCCGCTCGCCGCGCTTGCCGCAGCCGTCTCGTTCAGCGGGCCGGCTTCCGCTGCCGACGAACTGGTCGTGTCGGCGGCGGCAAGCCTGACGAATGCGTTCAAGGCCGTCGGCGATGCTTATCAGAAGCAGCATCCGGACACCAAGGTACTGTTCAACTTTGGCGCGTCGGACGTGCTGATGCAGCAGATCGCCAAGGGCGCGCCGGCCGACGTGTTCGCATCGGCCGACCAGAAGGCGATGGATCGTGCGGTCGGCGAAAAGGTCATCGTGCCGGGTACGCGCCGCGATTTCGCGGCGAACTCGCTCGTGATGATCGTGCCGGCCGACAGCGACGTCGCCGCGCCGACGTCGCTGAACGACCTGACGGCGCCCGGCGTGAAGCGCATCGCGTACGGCGACCCGGCGTCGGTGCCGGTCGGCCGTTACACGGAAGGCGCGCTGCGTGCGGCACGCGTATGGGACGCCGTCAGCGCGAAGGGCGTGCTGGCCGCCAACGTGCGCCAGAGCCTCGATTACGTCGCACGCGGCGAAGTCGACGCCGGCTTCGTATTCGGCACCGACGCGGCGATCATGCCGGGCCGCGTGAAGGTGGTGCTGACCGTGCCGACGCAGACGGCCATCACCTATCCGATCGCGGTGGTCAAGGACAGCCGCCATGCCGCACAGGCGCAGTCGTTCATCGACTTCGTCGCGTCGCCGCAGGGCCAGGCCGTGCTGGCCACGTTCGGCTTCAAGCCCGCGGGCAAGTGAGCGCAGCATGATGCAGGACGCCTGGGTGCCGCTGCTGTTGTCGCTGAAGGTCGCCGGCTGGGCGACCGCGCTCGACATCGTGCTCGGCGTCGCCGCCGCCTTCCTGCTCGCGCGCTGGCGCTCGCCGATGCGCGACGTGGTCGATTCGCTGCTGACGCTGCCGCTCGTGCTGCCGCCGACGGTGCTGGGCTATTACCTGCTCGTGCTGCTCGGCCGGCGCGGCGTGTTCGGCGCATGGCTCGACAAGCTCGGCATCGAACTCGTCTTCACGTGGCAGGGCGCGGTGATCGCATCGATGGTCGTCGCGTTCCCGCTGATCCTCAAATCGGCGCGCACGGCGTTCGAAAGCGTCGATCCGCATCTCGAGCGCGCGGCACGCACGCTCGGGCTCGGCGAAGCCGCGGTGTTCTTCCGCGTGACGCTGCCGCTCGCCACGCGCGGCATCCTGGCCGGTGCGCTGCTCGCCTTCGCGCGCGCGCTCGGCGAATTCGGCGCGACGCTGATGATCGCCGGCAACCTGCCCGGCCGCACGCAGACGCTTTCGGTCGCGATCTATGCGGCGGTGCAGGCCGGCGACGACAGCACGGCCAACTTCCTCGTGCTGGTGACGTCGATCACCTGCGTGCTCGTGCTGCTCGCGACCGGCTGGCTCGTGCCGTCGCGCGCCGGGCGGAGCCAGCTGACATGACGCGCCTGCCGCATCCGTACCGCCGCGCCTCACGGGTCGCGGCAAAACGCCTTGCCGTCGCGCGATCGGCTTCCCGCACGCGCGGCGCGGCACGACGGAGACCGGCATGAGCGTCGCCGTCGACATCCGCAAGACCTACATGAATGCGGAGCGCCGCTTCACGCTCGACGTGTCGTTCACGGCCGCCACGCAGCGCGTGGTGCTGTTCGGGCCGTCCGGCGCAGGCAAGAGCATGACGCTGCAGGCGATCGCCGGCCTGCTGTCGCCCGACGAAGGCACGATCGCGCTGAATGGCGAACCGCTGTTCGATTCCGCGCGCGGCATCGACGTGCCGACCCGTGCGCGCCGCGTCGCCTACCTGTTCCAGGACTATGCGCTGTTTCCGCACCTGAACGTGCGCCAGAACATCGCGTTCGGGCTCACGTCGGGCCTGCGCAATCCGCGTGCGAAGACCGTGCCGCCCGAAGTCGCATACTGGCTGCATGCGTTCGAACTCGACACGCTCGCCGGGCAATTCCCGTCGCAGCTGTCGGGCGGACAGAAGCAGCGTGTCGCGCTTGCCCGCGCACTGGTCGCGCAGCCGCGCATCCTGCTGCTCGACGAACCGTTCGCGGCACTCGACGGCGCGATGCGCCAGCGCATGCGCCACGAGCTCGCCGAACTGCAGGCGCGGCTCGATATCCCGATGGTGCTCATCACGCACGACCCCGACGACGTCGCCGCATTCGGCGACCAGGTCGTGCAATTGAGCGAAGGACGCGTGCAGGCCGCCACGCCGCACGCCGAGTGGCCGACGCGCGTCACCTGATCGCGCGAAGGCGGTGGCCCAAGCGGCCACGTTTGACCTGAGAGAAGCCGCACTGGCGGCACAAGCTGAAAACGGGATCGAAGCCGGCGCCTCGCGTACGTTGGGCGGCGCCGGTTTCGCCTCGCCCGCCCACGGTCATCGCCGGAAACGGCCCACACCGCCGCCGCGCGCGATCAGCCCGTCACCGCGAGAATCACGCTCGATGCCTTGAACAGCGCGATCGCACGCCGGCCGGCGTCGAGTTGCAACGCCCCGACGCTGTCGTTCGTGACCACGGCCGTGAGCGTCCCGCCGCCGTCGAGCGCCAGCGTCACCTCGCTGTTCACCGCGCCCGCCGCGACGGTTCCGACCGTCCCGTGCAACTGGTTGCGTGCGGATACCTTCAGCGACGCTTCGGCTCCGCCTTCGTCGTCGACGGCCAGCACGACCCACGACGCCTTCACGAGCGCGCACGCATCCGCGCCCGGCCGCAGGCCGAGCGCATCGGCGCTTTCGTGCGTCAGCACCGCGACGATCACCTGCCCGCCGGGCAGCACGAGCGTCACCTCGTCGTTCACCGTGCCGCGCACGATCGACTCGACCTTGCCGAACAACTGGTTGCGCGCGCTCGTCTTCATCCCGATCCGGCCGATCAGTGCCCAGTCGACGTCGAAACCGGACACCGCCGCGCTCGCGGCGTCGATGAAGCGGCGATGCTCGCGCTCGATCGTGCGGAACGCGGCGATCAGCGACGTTGCGCGCGGCGTCAGCGTCGTGCCGCCGCCGCCCTTGCCGCCCGTCGAGCGCGTCACGAGCGGCTCGCCGGCCAGGTTGTTCATCGTATCGATCGCATCCCACGCGGCCTTGTAGCTGAGGCCGACGGCCTTCGCCGCGCGCGTGATCGACCCGGTGTCGCCGATCGCGGCGAGCAGCGCGATGCGGGTGGCGCCGCCGAGCGTCTGCTCGCCCGCGCGCAGCCACAGTTCGCCGCCCAGCTCGAGCGGTCCGGCAGAAGAGGAAGGAGGCGACGCGTCGCTCATCGGTCTGTCTCAAGAAAACGGGGGGCCATTATAGTGAGCGCGCGCCGCTCAACGCGGCTTGCCATCCAGCTTCGGCGGGCGCAGGCTCGCGAGCAGCGTCTCGGCGTCCCTCGCCGCGCGTTGCTCGAGTGCGGCGCCGTAGCCGCGCACGAAACCCAGCTGGTAAGCGGGCGCCGCCAGTTGCTCGAGATGATGCAGCGCGACGATCGTGTCGTTCGCCTCGCCAAGCACGCTCTGCACGCGCGCGAGCGTCTTGACCGTTTCGTTGCGCGTGCGGCGCGATGCCAGCGACGCGAAGAATTCGAGCGCGTAGCGCAGCCGCTTCGTGTCGATCCGCACCTGGTGCCGCGCGGCCGTGTCGAGCGACGTGAGCGACGGCGATGCATACAGGTGACCGAACAGCCGCCGCACGCGCTTGGTTGCGTGACGCCGCAGCGACGGTGCATCGTCGTCGGCATCGGTCGGCGGTAGCGCAAGCCCGCTCAGCCACTCGAGCCACCCGAGCGTCAGTCGCGCATAGCGCGCCGAATGCAGCGCCTGGCGCAGTTCGACGCGCGCGGCCATCGCCTGTACGCGCGCGGCGTCGAGCGTGCCGTCCCAGTCCGCGCTGCCGCCGTCGGCCGCGATCAGCGCGGGCAGGCTCTCGGTCGAGAACACGTCCCAGTCGCGCACCGTGCCGAGCAACGCCGCAAGCCAGCTCAAGTCGACGCCGAACGTGTTCTGCCATTGATCGTCCGCGAAACGCGGGAAGAAGCGCATCAGCGTACGCAGCCGCCGCAGCGCGACGCGCATCTGGTGCACGAATTCGGGATCGTCGCGGTCGAGCACGCCGCCCTCGTTGCCGAGCCATTGCGCGGCGATGTCACCCGACAGCGCGAACAGCGCTGCCCGCTGCGTGCGGATGCCGGTCAGGTCGACGAGTTGCGCCTTGACCGGCCCGGCGACGGCAGGCTCGCCCGCGCACGCGCGATCGATCACGCTGGTCAGCTGCACGAACGCGGGCCATGCGCCGCTGAGCTCGCGCGCGGCGGCAAACAGCGCGCGCAGCGCGGCCATGCGTGCGGCGGCGGTTTCCCAGTCGGGTGCCGCGAGGCGCAGCTCGACATGGCGGCGCGGCGGCTCGGTGCCGCCGTGCAGGGTGATGTCGTCGAGCGTCATCTCGACCACCACGCCGCTGTCGTCCGCCCAGCGCCCGCGCCGCCGCTCGCTGACGAGCCGCGGCGGTGCCGGCGCCGACGATGCGGCAACCGCCGCTTCGTCGACGGCGCCGGCCGTCACGCGGTCGCCGTCGCCCGTGGCCTCCGCGGATTCCGAATCGGCGATCGGCACCGACGCCGGCGTGGCCACGACGATGCCCGCATGCTCGGCATCGAACAACTCACGCGCCACGACACCGGGCGCGAATGCCTTCGTGCGCGACGCGACGACCCGCCGCCCCTGCGCGTTCGACTCGATCCACGTCCACCAGCACTCGCCGGGGTTCGTCTCGGCTTCCTCGACCTGGCACGGCTCGATCGTCACGCGCTCCTGGCCGCGCCGCATCCGCACCTGCGGGCAGATCCGCCAAGCACGGACGAGTTCGGCACCGAAGTCGCGCTGCTCGCCACGGGCCCGGCTTCCCGTCTTGACCGGCCAACCTTCCAGCGACAGGCACAACACGATTTCCAGCACACGCGACATGGAGGCTCCTGCACATGAAGAATCGCCGGCGCATCGTCCGCGCCGGCGTCGCCCGTAAAGCAGCTTCCATAGTACACGCCGCAAAATCGCGCGGGAGACGACCTGGCCCTGTCGCGCCTGTCGCGCATCAAACGACGTATCAGACGACGTATTGCGCGATGCCGTTGCCGAACGACCAGTCCTCCTTCAGCACTTCGACGAGACCGATGAATACGTCCTGCGGCCGCACGCCGGGCTGCTGCGCGAGGTTTTCGGCGATGGTCCGGTACAGCGCCTGCTTCTGCTCGAGCGTGCGCGTGTTGTTCGCCGTGATCTGGATCATCACGAGATCGTCGCTGCGTTCGATGTCGAGGTAGTGGCGGCCGAACACAAAGTTCTCGGCCGAATGCTCGGTCACGACCATGAAGATGTCGTCCTCGGGCACGTTGAATGTGTGCATCAGCGCGCGATGCACGCCGTCGACGAGCGCCGCACGGTAGGCGGCCGGTTTGCCTTCGCGCATTGCGATACGGGTGAACGGCATGATCCTGCTCCTTTCGGTGACGTTGAAAAATGGAAACGTCAGGTTAGGTGCGCCTGACTATAATTAACAGTCATCAATCAATATTTCATCCATTTACGTTTGAAATGAAAGTCCTCGACCTCGATGCGGTGCGCGCGTTCGTGCTGGTCGCCGATCTCGCGAGCTTCACGCGCGCCGCCGACGCGCTCGGCACCACGCAATCGGCCGTCAGCCTGAAGCTGAAACGGCTCGAAACGCACCTCGGCAAGCCGCTGCTCGCGCGCACGCCGCGCGTCGTCAAGCTGGCCGCTGACGGCGAGAACTTCCTGCCCGCCGCCCGTGCGCTGCTCGACGCGCACGATCAGGCGCTCGGCGCGATTTCGGCCGGCACGCACCGCCTGTCGCTCGGCGTCAGCGAACACGTTGCGGTGCCCGACCTGCCGGCCGTGCTGACGAGCCTGCACCGGCAGGATCCCGGGCTGTCGCTGGAAATGCACCTGGGCACGTCGGCGAGCCTGATCGTGCAATACGACGAAAGGCGGCTCGACGCGGCGATCGTGCGGCACGAACCAGGCGAGGATCCTCCGCGCGACGACGGCACGCTGCTGTTTACCGAACCGCTCGCGTGGCTCGCCGCGCCCGACTGGGCGCCGCGCGCCGGCGAGCCGCTGCCGCTCGCGGTGCTGGCCGGGCCCTGCGGCGTGCGGGCCGCCGCGCTGCGCGCACTCGAGCATGCCGGACGGCCGTGGCGCGAGCGCTTTACGGGCGGCGGCGTCGCAGCGGTCACGGCGGCGGCCGCAGCCGGGCTCGCGGTCTGTCCGCTGGCGCGTCGCGTCGCGCCGCGCACGCTGGTCGACGTCGGCGCGAAATTCGGCTTGCCACCGCTGCCGCACTCGCAGGTCGTGCTGTATTCGCGGGTGCGCGACGCCCGCGCGGCGGCCGCACTCCGAAGGTTTTCCGACAGTCTTGCAATCTCGGCGTAAACTGGTCGGTTCCGCCGTTCGCAATCTTCCGAAGAATTCCGATGAAGCCCGAAGCCCGCAAGCACCTCCGTGCCAACCTGCTGATGCTCGCCGCCGCCGCGATCTGGGGCTCGGCGTTCGTCGCGCAACGACTGAGCCTCGACGTGATCGGGCCGTTTCTGTTTACGGGGCTGCGCTTCCTGCTCGGCGCACTGGTGTTGATCCCGCTGCTGACGTTCAACGCGGGCTCGCGCGCACAGCTCGCGGCGATTCGGCGCGAGCCGGCGCTGCTCGCGCCGGGCCTCGCGCTCGGCGGGCTGCTCGCCGTATCGATCTCGCTGCAGCAGTTCGGCCTGCAGTACACACGGGTCGCGAACGCGGGCTTCATCAGCTCGCTGTACGTCGTGATCGTGCCGCTGATGGGCGTGTTCGCGCGCCACCGGATCGGCGCCGGCACGTGGTTCGGCGCGCTGCTCGCGGCGATCGGCCTGTACTTCCTCAGCATCGACGAGCATTTCTCGGTGCTCTACGGCGACTGGTTCCAGCTCGCGGGCGCCGTGATCATCGCCGCGCACGTGATGGCCGTCGGCCATTTCGCAAAGCGGCACGATCCGCTCGTGCTCGCGTTCCTGCAGTTCGTCGCGTGCGGCGCGCTGTGCCTCGCGGCCGGCCTCGTGATCGAGCCGGTCAGCGTCGCGATGCTGCGCAGCGCGCTGCCGACGCTGCTGTACGGCGGGCTGCTGTCGGTCGGCGTCGGCTATACGCTTCAGGTCGTCGCGCAGCGCGATGCGGCGCCCGCGCACGCGGCCGTGATCTTCAGCATGGAAGGCGTGTTCGCGGCCATCGCGGGCTGGGCCGCGCTCGGCGAGACGCTGACGCTGCGCGCGCTGGTCGGCTGCGCGCTCATGCTGGCCGGCCTGCTCGCCTGCCAGCTGCTGCCGAACGGCGACGCCCGGAAAAAGGACGAGGACGCGCTGCCGGCGTGACACGCGCGATCCCTATAATGGCGGTTCGCGTGTTTTTCATGCCAACCGCTTCCGACAGGCCAGCTCCGTGACGTCCAATTCCGTCGATCCCGCCGCCGACCTCCTGCGCGAACGCGCAGCGCACTATGCCGCCGAGGCGGCGCTGTTCCTGCGCGACCAGGCGCTGTCCACCGCATCGCACGACCTGCGCAGCCCGCTGAACGCGATGCACAGCTGGGCGTACGTGCTCGAGCGCCAGCTCGCCGGTGCCGACCCGAACCTGCAACGCGCGCTCGCTGGCATCCGCGCAGGGATCGACCAGCAGGTCGCGCTGATCGACGACGTGCTCGACGCGCCGCGCGCCGCAACGCGCACACTCGCGATCGCCGTGCAGCCGTTCGCGCTGCGCCCGCTGCTCGACGACACGCTTGCGCTGGTGCGCTTCGCGCTCGCCGACGCGCGGCGGGTGACCATCGACGCGACGCTGCCCGACGGCGAACCGTCGCTGACCGCCGATCGCGAACGCATCGCGCAGGCGTTCTGGACGATGCTGACGACGGCCGTCGAAGCCAGCGCCGCCGGTAGTCGCGTGACCCTCACATGCACGCGCGACGGCGCGCTGTGCGTCGCGCACGTCACCTGCGACGTGAACGCCGACGCCCTCGCCGATCCCGCGCTGCCGCACGCATTCGAACCGTTCGCCCGCCACGAGATGCTGCGCGCGCGCGACGCGAAGCGCGTCGCCGGGACGCTCGCGCTGTGCCAGCGTGTCGCCCTCGCGCACGGCGGCACCTTCACCCACACCCCGTTCGCCGACAACTCCGCCGCCACCCTCTCGCTCTGCGTCCCCTGCGAGGCGCAGGTGTAAGCGATCGGCAGCCCGACTCATTACACTTCACTTTCAGGCCCTATACTGATGGGCCTTTCATGACTGGAGCGATTCTTTGTTACAGATCTTCGCGCTCATCGGCGCGTTGTTCCTGGTGGCCCTGAACGGGTTTTTCGTCGCAGCCGAATTCGGCCTCGTCAAACTGCGCGCGACGCGCGTCAAGACACTTGCCCGCAAGCACGGCCTGCGCGGGCGCATCCTCGCCATCGTGCACGGCCGGCTCGACGCCTATCTGTCCGCCTGCCAGCTCGGCATCACGCTCGCGTCGCTCGGCCTCGGCTGGGTCGGCGAGCCGGCGTTCGCGGAACTGATCGGCCCGCTGCTCGACCTGATCGGCGTGCAGTCCGAACGCATCGTCCACCTGATCTCGCTCGTGTTCGCGTTTTCGCTGATCTCGTTCCTGCACATCGTGGTTGGCGAGCTCGCCCCGAAATCGATGGCGATCCGCCAGTCGGAAAAGGTCGGCCTGTGGGTCGCGCTGCCGCTCTACGCGTTCTACTGGGCGATGTATCCGGCGATCTGGGTGCTCAACAGCAGCGCGAATGCGGTGCTGAAGCTCGCGGGGCTGTCGGCCGACCACGGCGGCGATGCGCACTACTCGACCGACGAGCTGAAGCTGATCCTGCGCAGCCGCCGCAGCGCGGGCAACGCGGCTCAGCCGGCCCGCGGCACGTACTCCAACGACGAGTGGAACACGCTCGCGCATTCGCTCGATTTCTCGTCGATGACGGTATCGGACCTGATGCGGCCGGCCCATGAAATGATCGGCCTGCGCCGCGACCTGCCGCTGCCCGACAACATGGAGATCGTCGCGCGGCATCGCTTCAGCCGCTATCCGCTGTTCGAGGATGCGTCGCGCGAAGAGGTGAGCGGGCTGATCCACCTGAAGGACCTGCTGCTCGCGCGTCATGCCGGGGCTGCGCTCGAGGACCTGTCCGACTACGTGCGCCCTGTGCAGTACGTGAAGCCCGACACGCCGGCACTCGACCTGTTCCGCCGCTTCCGCAAGGGCGCGCCGCACTTCGCGCTGGTCGGCAACAAGGGCGAGAAGCCGATCGGCTTCCTGACGCTCGACAACCTGCTCGGCGCGCTGGTCGGCCAGATCCACGACGAGTTCCGCCAGGGCGATGCGGACTGGAGCCGCCTCGACGACGGCACGCTGATGGGCAAGGGTAGCCTGCCCGTCGTGTCGCTCGAGCAGGCGCTCGGCATCGACATCGACGAAGGGCGCGCGGAATCGGTCGGCGGCCTCGTGATCCAGGCGCTCAACGATTTGCCGACCGAAGGGCAGCGCGTGTCGTTCGATCGCTTCGACGTCGTCGTGAAGAAGATGAACGGGCCGCGCATCGTGCTGGTGCGCGTCTACCCGAAGATCGCGAAGGAGGCGGACGAATGACGGCCGCCGCTCGCCGCGCGCGATGAGTCCGACGTTGCCGCGCTGCTACGTGATCACGCCGGAGCCGGCGTCCGCGTCGGCCGCCGATTGCCACGCATTCCTCGACAGGCTGTCGGCCGTGCTGGCGCGCGGCGGGACGCTCGTGCAGTTGCGCGTGAAGTCGTTCGATGCAGACGCGTTCGCGCGGCTGGCCGCCGATGCGCTCGCGCGCTGCGCAGCGGCCGGCGCGCAACTGATGCTCAACGGGCCGATCGATGTGGCGGGCGTGATGCAGCTCGACGGCGCGGGCTGGCACCTCGACGGCGCCGCGCTGCGCGCGGTCGCGCAACGGCCGCTGCCGGCCGCGCGCCTCATGTCGGCCGCATGCCACGCGGCCGACGATCTCGTGCTGGCCGCGCGCGCGGGCGTGGATTTCGTCACGCTGTCGCCCGTATTGCCGACACTCAGCCATCCCGGCGCGCCGACGCTCGGCTGGACGCGATTCGCCGCGTTGGCCGTGCAGGCCGCGATGCCGGTCTATGCGCTCGGCGGCATGACACGCGCGCATCTCGACGAAGCGCGCCGCCACGGCGCGTACGGCGTCGCGGGCATTCGCAGCTTCTGGTAAGTGCGGCCGGGTGCGCCAGCATCCGGCCGGCCGCAGGCATCATGCGCCCGGAACGGGACGCATTGCGTGCCGTGCGCTGCCGTCGATCCGGCGCACGTCGTGCGTCAGCGCGTACCGGTTGACGTCGCCCGTCAGCCACGCGACGAGCGAATACGGCGGCAACTCCCCTTCATCGACCCGGTCGCGTGCGCGTGCCGGCGTCTCGAACACGACCTGCCCGCTCGGCGCATCGAACGGCACCGCGTCGGGCGACAGGTTCAATGCGATGGTCAGCGTCTCGTCATCGGCGAGCCGCCATGATGCAAGCAGCGCATCGGCGTCCCCGTCACCGCTCGCCTTCAGCGCATGCGCGTCCTGCGGCCGGCAATCGGACAGCCGCGGCGCAATCAGCTTCGCGCGCACCGCGAGCGCCGACTGCACGAAATGCGCACGATCGACATCGCGCGCGGTTTCGTCGAAGATCAGCGGGATCTGCGGCGTGAGCAGCGATAGCGCAAGCGCCGCGAGGTCGGGAGTTTGCTCGTGGTCACCATGCTCGCTTTCGCGCCATGCGCCGTCGGACAGCACCAGCGACGTGAGCGACAACCCTTCGGCGCCTGGACCGTCGCCCGCCGTGGCCGGCTGGAATGCCGCGCCTGCCGCGGTCAGCGCGCGAGCAAGCGTGTGGATCGACTGGTTCGGCGAAATCCCTTCGTGCACCGACACGTCGCGCCCCGTCAGCCGATGCAGCGCACGTTCTCCGCAACCGTTCAACTGCGCATCGAAATGCGTATCGGCCAGATGCACCGGATGACGCTCGCTGCCGAGCACGAGGTGGATCATTCGGTCGGCCGGCACGGCCGCGCGCACGCGATCGGCGATCTCCCGCAGCCACGACGTGCCGATCCGGTCGGCCTCGCGCAGCCGCAAGCCGTCGCAACGGTATTCGTCGATCCAGTACAGCGCGTTGTCGCAGAAGAAGTCGCAAACCTCCGGATGGTCGAGCGCGAGCGGCGGCACCTGCAGCGGATCGTCGCGCGTATGAAAGAATGGTGCCGCGTAATGACGCAGCGCGTCGGTGCCGCTGCCGAAGCGCGCGTAATCGAGCTCCAGCAGCACCGCGAGACCGTAGCCGTGCGCATCGTCGATCAGCGCCTTCAGTGCGTCGGGGCCGCCCTCCGCCGCGAGCGGCGCGAATGGCAGGCTGTCGTGCGGCGACGCGAGCACCTCCAGCGCGGTCACGCCGAGACGGGCAAGCTGAGGCAACCGGCGGCGCACGCCCTCGAAGCCGCCGACCGCGTGCGGACGAATCGCGTACAGCGCAATGCCCTCCCACGGACGTCCGCGCCAGAACGTGTTGCGCCACGTGAATGCGCGCGGATCGACGACCTCGCTCGGGCCGTTGAGCCCGTCGGGTTGCGAACGCGATGCGGGATCCGGAATCGACGTGACGTCGTCGAGCCGATAACGGTAACGCGCGCCCGCACCGCATTCGACGAACGCCTCGAACCAGTGCGGACCGGCCGCCGTCATCGGGACGAGCGTCGGGCCCATACCGGTATCGAGTTCGAGCTGAACATGCGTGCTGCCCGGTGCCCATACGCGGAAATGCGTGCGCGGCGACGTGCCGAGCGCGCCGCAGGGCTGCGCGCCGGACGGCAGGCAGTGAATGTAGTGCTGCGCATACGGATCGTGCGGACAATCTGACATCATGCGCTCCTCGTGCGTGCCGAGCGGCATGGCCGCGCGGTCGACGCGGCGCATCGGGGCCCGGCATGCGACGGCCAGGCAGGGGGGAAGAAAAGTATGCGCCGGTTTCACGGCCGCGATGCATCGACTCCTCACATTTTTTAATGCGAATCGACCCCGTCAATGGTTGCGCATGTGGCGCGCCGAGTCGGGTAGTCCGCATACCGGAACGGCCGCTCGCCTTGTTGCGCGGCCGACCCGCGCTTACGCTCCGTGCGATGCGCGTGGGCACCCCGTCCGCGCCCGAACCCGAGGAATCCGCCATGTCGCTCCCCGCCAGCGCCGCGAAGTTCGATCCGGCACGCGCGCACGAATATGCCGAACAATCCCGCATCGCACTCGCCGGCTACGACGCGTGCCACGAGCTGGCCGCGTGCATGCTGGCGTCGGCGATCGGTGTGCCGCAGGCGCGGCTCCTCGTCGTGGGAGCGGGCGGCACCGGGCAGGAAATCTGCGTACCCGCGGCCCTGGAACCCGGCTGGCAGTTCACGGCCGTCGATCCGTCCGCGCCGATGCTCGCGCTCGCGCGTGCCAACGTCGAAGCGGCGGGTTTTGCCGCACGCACGCAATTCGTCGAGGCCGGCGTCGATGCGCTGCCCGATGCGCCGGCCTTCGACGGCGCGACGCTGATCGGCGTGCTGCATCACGTTCCCGGCGACGCGGCGAAGGTCGCGCTGCTGGACGCGATCGCGCGCCGCCTGAAGCCCGGCGCACCGCTCGTGATCGCGGGCAACTATCGCCGCTATGCGGACCACCCTCGCCTGCTCGACGCGTGGCAACAGCGCTGGCGGATGAAGGGCGCGACGCCCGACGCTGTGCGTGCGCAGCTGGCGAAAATCCTGCAGGGCGCCGATCCGCCGGCTGCCGAGGAAGCCGTGTTCGCGTTGCTGCACGATGCGGGCTTCGATGCGCCGCTGCGCTTTTTCTCGAGCCTGTTCTGGGGCGCGTGGATCGCGGTGCGGCGCGGCGCGTGACAACGAGCAACGGCGCGAGGCGGCACGCACACGGCAATCGCGCGCTTTCTCGAAGCGATCCACGCGCGCGCCGCCGACCGCCTCACGCTCGAGCGTGGCAGTCCTTACGAACGGCTCGAGTCACCCGCGTCAGCTCAACAACCCTGCCGCGACGTTGATCGACAGCCCGAGCACGGCCATGTTGAAGTAGAACGACAGGATGGACTGCGCGAGCACCGCGCGCCGAGCGGAACGGTTCGCGAGCGACACGTCGGCCGTCTGCGACGCGACCGCGAGCGTAAACGCGAAATACAGGAAATCCCAGTAATCGGGCTCGGGGTTGCGGTCGGGGAACCGCAGCGCGCGATCGCCGCTCGGCGAGCCGTAATAGAGCCGCGCATAGTGCAACGTGAAGATCGTCGGAATCAGGAACCATGCGCCGAACAGCGTCGCGCCCGTGACCGCGTAATGGCCGAGCCCGGCGCGAAAGCCCACGTTCTTCGCGGTCGCGAGTTCGATCGCGATCGCGGCGACGCTCGCGACCGTCGCGATGCAGATGACCGTCAGCACGGTCGTCGCGCTCTCGTCCTCGCGGATCGCGATCTCGCGCACCTGGTGATGATGCGCGGTGACCATGCGCACCCACATCAGCACGAGATACAGCCAGATCGTGCAATCCCAGCCGATCAGCGCGCGCGCGGTCGGCCTCAACTGCCACGGCAGCAGCACCGCGCACAGCACGCCGGCGGCGAAGGCCGCGACCATGCGCGGCCGATTGCGTAACACCTGCGGATACAGCGTCATCGTACGATTCCGAAAGCGGATGGAAAGGGTTCAGCCGGCGTGCGAACGGCCCGCTGCGCCGTGCCGGGCGGTACCGCCCCGATTATCGCGATTCCTGCATGACGTCGCGATGGGCGTGAGCGCCTAAGATATCGGGATGACTCCCGTCCTCTGCCATCATCCCGCGAATGCGGCCGGCCGCGACTTCGTCGTCGGCGATCTGCACGGTTGCGTGGATGTGCTGCGCGCGCTGCTGCACGACATCGGCTTCGCCCCGGCTCGCGACCGGCTGTTCTCGGTCGGCGATCTCGTCGATCGCGGCCCCGCGTCCGAAACCGCGCTCGAGCTGCTGGACCGCCCGTGGTGCCACGTGGTGCGCGGCAATCACGAAGAAGTGCTGAGCCTCGTGTCGCGCGGCAAGCTGTCGCCCGACGCGTGGCGCGGAATCGGCGGCGACTGGGGCGCCGATCTTCCGCCGGAACGGCTGCACGCGCATGCGGCACGCGTCGACGCGCTACCGCTCGTGCGCGTGATCGGCGACGGCCCCGCGCGCTTCAACGTGCTGCATGCGGAATTCTTCGGTTCGGATGCCGAACTCGACACGGGCAGCTATTCGCCGGACGTGCGCGAGCGGCTGATCTGGGGGCGCGACCTCGTGCAGGGGCTCGCCGACCCGGCCCGGCAGGCCGGCCTGTCGCTGACCTGCACCGGCCACACGCCCGTGCGCGCGCCGCAGCGCATCGGCGCGCAATGGTTCATCGACACCGGCGCGTTCGCACCGTCCGGACGCCTGACGATCGTCGAGCCGCGCACGGGCGAGACGTGGTCGCTCACCCAGGCCGACGCGCGCGCACGTCATGCGGGCGACCTGCCGCTGCCTTAAAGCCTGATCACGCCAATGACGGGGCTTGGGGCCGGCAGCGTTCATGGCATGCCCGACGCGCTGGCTAGCCGACCTGGTTCAGTTCGAACACCGCATCGATCGCGGAACCGTTCCAGTTGTATTCGAGATACGCCGCGTGATGGCAGTCGCGCAGCAACGTCGTGCGGAACGCCGCGAGACACTCGCCGCGCGGGTCGCGCACCGACGGATAGACGATCCCCGCGCCGCCCGCATTGCGCACCGCGCGGCCGAGCGCCTGCCCGGCTCTGTAGTCGAGCGGATCGAGCAGCCCCGGGCTGCGCTGCGGCCACGTGCGCACGTCGGCGACGTCGCCCTGCGCGTACACCGTGTACAGCCGCATCTGCTGGCGCATCGGCGCCTCCTTCGTCGCGGCCAGGAACAGCCCGCTGTGATAGCGCGTCTCGGCGATCGCCGTATCGCGCGACCGTCCGCAGTAGAACACGCCGTAGCTGCCGTCGGAAAAGCGGCTGCCCTGCGGATTCAGGTGCGTGAACGCGGCCATGATCGGCCCCCAACCCGGGCCGTAGCGACGCTCGGCCGGCGGCACGAGGTCGAGCGTGCCGACTTCGTTGCGGATCCGGTCGTTGGTCAGCGATTCCAGCGCATAGAGCGCGTCGAAATCCTCGGCGGCCGCCACGCGGTCGAACAGGTTGATGGCCGGAAAACGGGTGGGAATCACGCGATAGGCAGGTGCCCAGTCGACGACGGTCGTGGGCCAGTGTTGTACTTCTTCAATCGGCATCGTCACGCCCAGCCACCCCGCATCGCGTCGAGATATTGACGGACGGCAACCAGGTCGCCGACGTTGCCGGCGAGCATGCGGTCGAGCGCGCGCTTGCCGCCGAACGGTGCGGCGTCGTTGGGCCGCTTGACCCAGGTGTCGGCCGCGGCCGGCTGCGGCAGCAGGATCTGCAGCGCCTTGTAGATGCCGAGCAGCAGCGATAGCCGCTCGAGCGTATCGCGCGGCAGGCGGGCCGATTCAGGCGCGGCCTTCCACTTGAAGAACGTCGAGCGGCCGGGCGACCCGAGTAGCACGATCTGTTCGTCGATCGTCAGCTCCCAGTCGCGCGCGATGTTGAAGAACGCACGCAGGCCGGCCGCCGACATCCGCGCGACCGAGGCCTGCCGCGGGGCGGAATGCGAATCGAAAGCGGGCTGTGACATGATCGTTAGTCTCGAAACGAATTTACTAACAAGATTAGTCCATTTTCGCATTTTTGCAAGGGTCGCCCCCCAAGGCGTCGGCATTCCGTCCGAAGGATCGATATTTTTTGTCCATTCTGGACTGTTATTTTATTTTCTGCGTTAATGACCGTGCGGACAGCGCACCGGGACGCGGCGCGTCCCCCGCAGCAACCGTGTCGCCCAGAACCGGATAGACCACGCCAAGGAACCACCATGAAGATACTGATTGCCGCCGTTTCGATCGCCCTGCTCGCGGTATCGGCAGGCCCCGCCGTCGCGAAGGACTGGACCACGCTGCGCTTCGGCACCGATGCCAGCTACGCGCCGTTCGAATCGAAGGCGCCCGACGGCAAGCTCGTCGGCTTCGACATCGACCTCGGCAACGAGATCTGCGCACGGCTGAAGGCGAAGTGCGTGTGGCTCGAGAACGATTTCGACGGGATGATCCCGGCGCTGAAGGCGAAGAAGTTCGACGCGGTGCTGTCGTCGATGTCGATCACGCCGCAGCGCGCGGAACAGATCGGCTTCACGACGAAGATCTACAACCAGCCGACGCGGCTCGTCGTGAAGAAGGGTTCGCCGCTGCTGCCGACGGCCGAATCGCTGAAAGGCAAGTCGATCGGCGTCGAACAGGGCACGACGCAGGAAGCGTATGCGAAGGCGTACTGGGCGAAGCAGGGTGCGAACGTCGTGTCGTACCAGAACCAGGACGGCGTGTATGCGGACCTGACGTCGGGCCGCCTCGACGCCGCGCTGCAGGACGAGGTGCAGGCCGCGATCGGGTTCCTGAAGTCGCCGCGCGGCGCGGGCTACCAGTTCGTCGGGCCCGAACTCGTCGACGAGAAGGTGCTCGGCATCGGCGCCGGCATCGGGCTGCGCAAGGAAGACACCGACCTGAAGGCGAAGATCGATCGCGCGATCCTCGACATGGTCAAGGACGGCACGTACAAGCGGCTCGCGTCGAAGTACTTCGACTTCGACATCTACGGCGGCTGAAGCGGCGCCGCGCGCGGACGGGTGCGATACCCGTCGCGCGCGGTCTGACCGCCCCTCCCCTGCTCGCCGGACGGCGACGCCTCCCTGACGTTCGCCGTCGTGCCGGTTCATCGTCCGTATCGCGCATCCGGACGCCGCACGTCATTCGCATTGCAAACGGATCACCTGCTCTGGCGACAACAGGCGCTCGACGTCGTCAATAAGCGAAGATCGGGCGCCGGGGAACCGGTGCCCGCGTGCACATCCCCATGCGGATCGGGTTGGCGAGCGAGAAAGCGCCGGCCCGGCGCGGATGACCGGGTATCAGCCGGATCCGCCTCGCACCGGGCGCGGAGAGGTGGCCTGTCGACGCATGCCGGCCGGCAGCAAGATGCGCGGTCGACCGGCGATGGGTCGAATCACTGCGATCGCGGCCTGCCGGCCGCTGCGTGTGGCGATCGTTCGTCATTTTTCTACCCCGTATTCGATCCGTAGCTTGTACCGGCAACCGGACACAGCCGGCGCCCCGACGATCCGTCGATGACGGCCCATGCCGTTCGGAGCAGGGCTATGCTGCCCGTCCGTCCGGTCATCCCCGTGGACTGCGTCCTTGCCGGTCCTCGCATGGTTCGCTGCCGGACCGGCCGGACGCCACGTCATCGACTTTCGCACCTCAAACTCCGCAAGGAGCGGGCCAGCTTCGTTCCGGGCCGGCCGCACAAGGCTTTCATCGGACAAGCCCGCGACCGGAACGGGCGGGGCAGGCAGGACGTTGCGAAACTGAAACATGCGTGGCGCAAGCGGGCGCGCCCGTGTGGCGGCGATGCCTTGCCGGACAAGGCGCGCGGACGATCCGGAATATTTTCCCGGCACGGGCGGCACGCCGCCGCGCACGTTTGCCGGGTCGATCCGGGTGGCCGCCGGCACGAAACGTTTCACGCTCTTTACATGGCGCCGGACGCCCGCGCACGGGACGGCCGTGGACGCTTCCCGCCGTCGTTCAGCCGACTCGCTGATGGTCGGCGTCGTCGGGCGGCACGCCGTCCTTTCCGCCGTTGTTGTCGTGGTCGTTGAGCCCGTGCTCGATCATCATCCGGTAAAGCGTGACGCGCGAGATGCCGAGTTCGGCGGCGGCCTTGTTGATCCGGTGATCGTTGCGCAGCAGCGCGTTTTCGATCGCGGTGCGCTCGGCGAGCGAACGCGCCTGCTCGAGCGTCACGGGCTCCGTTTCGCCCGGGACCTCGAGCCCGAGGTCGTGCGGTGTCAGCAGCCGGCTCTCGGCCATCACGATCGCGCGGCGCACCCGGTTGATCAGCTCGCGCACGTTGCCGGGCCACTCGTAGCGGCGCATCGCGTCGAGCGCGGCCGAGGTGAAGCCGCTGATCTTGCGGCCGCTGTCGGCCTTGTATTTCTGCAGCACGTAATGCGCGAGGATGTCGATGTCCTTGCCGCGCGCACGCAGCGGCGGCTCGTGAATGCGCAGCACGCAGAGCCTGTGATAGAGGTCCGCGCGAAAGCGTCCGGCTTCGACCGCGCCGTCGAGATCCACGTGCGTCGCCGAGATGATCCGTACGTCGACCGGAATCGACTCCTGGCCGCCGAGCCGCTCGATCTTCCCTTCCTGCAGGAAGCGCAGCAGGCTCGCCTGGCTTTCGATCGGCATGTCGCCGATTTCGTCGAGAAACAGCGTGCCGCCGTTCGCGGATTCGATCCGGCCCGCGCGCCGCTGGTTCGCCCCGGTGAATGCGCCGCGCTCGTAGCCGAACAGTTCCGACTGCAGCAGGTGATGCGGAATCGCGCCGCAGTTGATCGCGACGAACGGCCCCTTGCCACGCACCGAGCGCTCGTGGATCGCGAGCGCCGTCAGCTCCTTGCCGGTGCCCGACTCGCCGGAGATGAACACGCTCGCGTCGGTCTTCGCGACCTTGCGGATCGTGCTGAACAGCTGCTGCATCGCTTCGCAGTTGCCGATCATCCCGTGCTCGCCGATCGACGCCGCGTACGCCGCGCCGTCGACGCGATCGAGCGCGGCCATCCCGCGCGCATGGCCGAGCACGTGCGAAATCCATTCGTACGGCAACGGCAGCGTCACGTAATCGAAACAATAGCTGCGGATCAGTTCGCGCACGGCAACGCCGATCGTGATGCCGGCCTGCGCGACGGAAATCCAGCCGATCGCCGGCTGGCTCAGGCACGCTTTCAGCGCGGGATAGTCGCGCGACGTGAAGCCCGAGAAATCGACGAGCCCGGCTGCGACATTCACGCCGGACGTCATGTTCTGCGCTGCGCCGGCCGTCTTCGCGACCGAGATGTCCCAGCCGAGCTCCCGCAGTTGCGCCAGCAACGGCTCGTCCGGCGAACGCATGATGACGAACAGCTTGCGCCCAGCCTCGGGAGCGGTAACGGACACGGGCGGCATCTCGGACGCCGCCGTCCCGCTTGCGTCGGGTGACCTTGCAACCATCGTTGTTCCCCGCTTGGCGTTGGTATCGTGCGCCGGCTCGCCGCCGCATCCGAAGGACCTCGATCGAACCGACATATTGGCCGCATTTCCGTCCGAATAAAATCCCCCCGGGCAATAATCGCGCGCCGGGCGGATCCTTTCATGAACGGTATATCGGTGCCGCCGGTGCGCGGCTAGATGGGTGATATCCCGGTGGCGAGGCGGCTGCGAAAACATGGCCGTACGGATATCGGGCGCGCGAAGCCGCGCCGGTGCGGGCGCGCGGGTGCGGCGCGCGGCGCCGGGCACGTGGAATCGGCCCGGCGGCAGGCGCCGGCGCGGCCCCGGCGGCCGCGCCGGCACGCGCTCGCGCAACCGTTTTCCGCTTGACGCCGGTCAATCGTCAGAAGAAGTGGGGATGATGCACGAACGCAACACGTGCCGCGCGGCGTGGCGGCGTCAGCGCCCCGATGCGAGCGGCGCGAGTGCGTTCGCGCGGCCGCGTCCGGCCGACGCGCCGTCGTGTTCTCCGTAGGCGGCGGCGAGCGTATCGACGCGCGCGAGGTGGTGGCGATTGTCGTGGTCCCACGGATGGAAGCCGGGCCGGAAAAAGCTCAGCCATTCACCCGCGATGCGCGGGAACAGCCCGCGGCGCGGCCCGTACAGGAATGCAATCATGCGCAGCATGCCGCGCACACGATGCCTGATGTCGCGATCGCGCGACAGCAGCGTCACGTGCATCAGGAACACGGTCGGCCAGAACGTCAGCGTCGTCACCAGGTACACGCCGACGCGGATCAGGTAGCGGCGCAGGCCCGGTTTCATCACGGCGTTCCACACGTCGTAGGACACGGCCTTGTGCTCGGTTTCCTCGAGCGCATGCCACAGCCACATCTGCCGGTAGCCTTCGACCGAGCCGTCCAGGCGCGTCGGGTCGCGCAGGAGCCAGTCCGCGAGCATCGCCGTGTAGTGTTCGGCGGCGACCGTGTGCGCGAGCTGCACCGAATGCGGCAGCGTGCGCTTCATGAAGCCGAGCACCGTCCATACTCGCTTGTCGAGCTTGCGCGCGGGCAGGCGGTTGGCCTGCATCAGCTCGTTATATTCGACATGCTCGCGCGTATGCATCGCCTCCTGGCCGATGAAGCCGAGCACCTGCCGCTTGAGCACCGGGTCGTCGATCCGGTCGCGATAATTGCGCACCGAATCCATGAAAAAGCGTTCGCCGGCCGGAAACAGCAGCGACAGCGCGTTGAAGAAGTGGGTCACGTGCGGGCCGAGCCCATGCCAGTCCTTCGCGCGCTCGACCGGCAGGTCGAAGCGCAAGTCGCGGCGCACTGGCATCACCTCGGCTGCAATGGCTGAAGCGGCTGACTTCATGTTCGTCGTTCTCCTGGTTTTCGGGCGGCCCGCCAGCCGTCGCGGCCTTGTCGGCGCGGGCCCGGGCAGCGCATCGCGCAACGCCGAAATCTTGACATCGATAACTGTAAAGATAGGCGCCGGCCGGCGCTGCGCGCAAGCCGCGCGGTAGACGCGCGCTTCCAAACAGGGCACGGTCGGCAGCGCGGAAAAAACGAGGTTCGAGCGGCATTCGGGCGCGCCGGGATTCGAACGCGCACGCCGGGACGCGACCGGCAGCCAGACGGCGCACGCACGCGCCGAAATCGGCACACACACCCCGCGCGACGGGCGTTTCGCGGGATCACGCGGTGCCGCCCGACGTGACGCCGAGCAGCCGGGTGGCACCGATTCATACGCGCGCCCCGTTCGCGCGGCGCAACCCCGTCGATCCGGTTCGCGAAAAATTCAAACGCGCGTTCCATTCGCGTTTCAGGCGGAATGCATGACCACCACCGCGGCCGGCGCGCGATCGGCATGCCGCGGGGCGCTTGTCGCGTAAGGCGGCCCCCTGCCCGCTCGCCTACAATAGCGGTTTTACCCAACCCCTTTCAGGAGAAGTCATGTCTGTCACCACGACCGCATCGGGCCTCAAAATCGAAGACCTGACCGAAGGCAGCGGCGCGGAAGCGCAAGCCGGCCAGACCGTCAGCGTCCACTACACGGGCTGGCTGACCGACGGTCAGAAATTCGATTCGAGCAAGGACCGCAACGACCCGTTCGCGTTCGTGCTCGGCGGCGGCATGGTCATCAAGGGCTGGGACGAAGGCGTGCAGGGCATGAAGGTCGGCGGCGTGCGTCGCCTGACGATCCCGCCGCAACTCGGCTACGGTCCGCGCGGCGCAGGCGGCGTGATCCCCCCGAACGCGACGCTCGTGTTCGAAGTCGAACTGCTCGCCGTCTGACGACGCCGTCGGCCGACGTCCTTCCGATGGAACGCATCCCGTCTCCCGCCATCGCGCTGCGCCGTTACGACACGTGCGAAGCATCCGACGTGCACGACTTTCATCAGGTCGTGATCGGCGTCGACGGCGCGATGGTGATGGCTGTGGACGGCGTCGGCCAGCGCATCGACCGGCACGCGGCGTGGCTGATTCCGGCCGGCGCGCGCCACGATTACTCGGGCCTCGGCGAGAATCGCCAGCTCGTGCTCGACTTGCCCGCCGCGTCGCTCGCGGTGCCCCAGCGGCTGTTCGGCAGCGCGCGTGCCGTGTCGATCGACCCGGCGCTCACGTCGCTCGTCGCGCAGGTCGCGGCGGCGGCCGCGCAGTTCGACGGGACAGCCGGCGACACGCAGCGCGCGCATCGCTTCCAGTGGCAGGCCGCCGCGCGTCTGTGCGACGCGCTGCTCGACGATGCCGGCCTCGCCGCGCCCGCGGCGGGCCTGGATTTCGCGCGCATCGACCGCTGGCTGCGCGCGCGGCTTGCGGAACCACTGCGCATCGCCGATCTCGCCGCGCACTGTGGTTACGGAATGCGCCGCTTTCATCAACTGTTCGTCGACGCGTTCGGCGAAACCCCGCATCGCTACCTGCAGCGGCTGCGGCTCGACGCCGCCGTCGTGCTGCTGGCGGACGGCCGCCATCCGCTCGTCGACATCGCCGGCATGGTCGGCTTCGCCGACCAGAGCACCTTCACGCACGCTTTCAAGAAGCGCTTCGGCGTCGCGCCGGGGCGCTGGCGCGGCGAGCGGCACTGAGCGCTCACGCGCGTCGCCCGGCGTGCCGGAAAGCCGTGTCACGGCTCGCTGAGCCTCACGGCCTCCGTTCCCCTGTCGCGCTGCGGCCGGCAAGCCGGCCACATCGCGACGGCATCGATGCTTCACGCCTCCCTGAAACGTCGCCCGCCCGTCGCGTCCTACGATGGGCGCATGGACACGACCACCCGCTCCGCCGCCTTTCAGCACGGGCTCGCCCGCATCGTCGCGACCGTCAGCATCGGCTTCGTCGTCACGCAACTCGACGTAACGATCGTCAACATCGCGCTCGCGCATCTGGCCGGCGATCTGCATCTGCCGGTCGCCGGCCTGCAGTGGGTCGTCGATGCGTATACGCTCGCGTTCGCGGTGCTGATGCTGTCGGGCGGCGCACTTGGCGACCGCTTTGGCGCACGCCGCATGTACGTCGTCGGCCTCGTGCTGTTCGCACTCGCGTCGCTTGCGTGCGGCGCCGCCATCGCGCCCGCGATGCTGATCGCGGCCCGCGCGCTGCAAGGCGTCGGCGCCGCGGCGATGCTGCCGAATTCGCTCGCACTGCTCAACGATGCGTGCCGGCATGATCCGCCTCTGCGCGCCCGTGCCGTCGGCTGGTGGACTGCCGCGGGCTCGATCTCGATCGCGGCCGGCCCGGTCGTGGGCGGCCTGCTGATCTCAGCATGGGGCTGGCGCGGCATCTTTCTCGTGAACCTGCCGCTGTGTGCGGCGGGGCTGGCGGCCACGTTCGCATGGGTGCCCGCGCGTCACATCGGCGCTGCATCGAAGCAACCGACGACGCCCGTGCGCGCCGTGCGGGCACTCGACCTGCGCGGTCAGCTCATCGCGATCGCGATGCTGACCGCGCTGACCGCCGCCGTGATCGAATGGCAACCGCTCGGCTTCACGCATCCGGTCGTCGCCGGCGGCTTCGCGCTCGCGGCGCTGGCCGGGCTCGCGTTCGTCGCGGTCGAGTCGCACACCGCGATGCCGATGCTGCCGCTGTCGCTGTTCCGCCGCCGCACGTTCAGCGCGGCTGTCCTGTTCGGAATCTGCGTGAACCTCACGTACTACGGCACCGTGTTCGTGCTTGCGCTGTACCTGCAGCGCGTGCGCGGCGAATCGGCGTGGCAGGCGGGGCTCGCGTTCCTGCCGCTCACGGGCGGCTTCCTGCTGGCGAACCTCGCGAGCGGCCGTGCGGTCGCGCGTCACGGCCCGCGCGCGCCGATGCTCGCGGGCGCGCTGGTTGCCGCGCTCGGCTACGGCGCACTGCATTTCATCGATGCGTCGACGCCGCTGCCGCTGCTGCTCGTGCCGTTCCTGCTGATTCCGGCCGGCATGGGCTTCGCGGTGCCGGCGATGACGACGGCCGTGCTCGCGTCGGTCGAGCACGAGTGCGCGGGTATCGCATCGGCGGTGCTGAACACCGCACGACAGACCGGCGGCGCGATGGGCGTCGCCGCGTTCGGCGCGGTCGCGGGCAGCGGCGCCGCGTGGCAGACCGTCGAGGGCCTGCATGTCGAAACCGGCGTATCGGCCGGGCTGCTGGTCGCGGCCGCGCTGCTCGCGACGCTGGTCAGGCCGGCTGCGCATCGCGGTGCATCCGGTGCGCGTCGCGCGGCGTCGGCAGCCGATTGAACGGTGCGGTCGGCCGTCATCGGGCGCGTGACCGGTGCGTCGACGCCGCGAAGCGGACACGATCGGTTCTTGCGTCCCGTGGCGAACGAACACTCACGCCCGCGTCCCGCCCCCCTCGTCGCCCACCTTCCGCACGACCGTCTCCGCCGCCTTCAGCGGCCGGCCGTCGTCGTGCCGAAGCGCAAGCTTGCGGATCGCCCGGCCCGTCTTGCGCTCGACCAGCACCGAATGCGGCTCGCCGCGCTCGAACAGGTTTGCCTCGCCCCACTGCCGCAACATCACGATCACCGGAAACAACCCCTCGCCCTTCTTCGTCAACGCGTACTCCTGATATGCGCTGCCGTCCGACGCGGGCACGACTTCGAATACGCCAGCGTCCACCAGCATCCTGAGCCGGTCCGACAGGATGTTGCTCGCGACGCCGAGGCTCGCGCGGAAATCGCCGAACCGGCGCACGCCGTCGAACGCATCGCGCACGATCAGCAATGCCCAGCGATCGCCGACGATATCGGTCGCCCGCGCCACCGGGCACGGCGAATCCGCGAGACTTTTCTGCCTGGCCATATTGCTCTCCGCTGTCGCGCCGGCGCCTTCGCGGGCCGCCGGCCGTCCGTGCGCGGGCCCATCGCCCGCCGTCACACAGGTTGCATTTTAAAACCACTTTTCCTACACTCGCACTAGTTTCAAATTGCAACCACTTGAGTGAGCGTGAGACACCCCATGGAATCACCCAGTTCAGGAACGGTCGCGTCGAACGCGACGTCGCGCACCGCTCGTCCGATCGCCGTCTCGCGGGTGTCGACGGCGCGCGTCGTGCTGCTCGCCGTCTGCTGCGCGGCGAGCGTCGCGAACGTGTACTACGCACAGCCGCTGCTCGACTCGATCGCACATGACTTCGGCGTATCGCAGGCGGCGGTCGGCGGCGTCATCACCGCGACGCAACTCGGCTGCGCGCTCGCGCTGCTGTTCGTCGTGCCGCTCGGCGACCTGCTGAACCGCAAACGCCTGATCACCGTTCAACTTCTGCTGCTGACGGCGGCATGCATCGGCGTGGCCGCCTCGCCGACGCGCATCGCATTGCTGGCCGGCATGGTCGCGGTCGGGCTGCTCGGCACCGCGATGACGCAAGGGCTGATCGCCTGCTCGGCCGCGCTTGCAGGCGCCGGCGAGCGCGGCCGCGTGGTCGGCGCGGCGCAGGGCGGCGTCGTGATCGGCCTGCTCGCCGCGCGCGCGCTCGCGGGTGTCGTCACGGATGTCGCCGGCTGGCGAGCGGTTTATCTGGTGTCGGGCGCGCTCGCGATCGCGATGCTGGTCGTGCTGGTGCGGCTGTTGCCCGATGCGGACGCGCCGCGCGAGCGCATCGGCTACGCGGCGCTGCTCGGTTCGATGGTCACGCTGCTGCGCGACGAGCGTGTGCTGCGTGTGCGCGGAGCGATCGCACTGCTGCTGTTCGCGGCGTTCAGCATCTTCTGGAGCGCGCTCGTGCTGCCGCTGAGCGCACCGCCGCATGCGATGTCGCATACGCAGATCGGCGCATTCGGTCTGGTCGGCGCGCTGGGTGCGGCAGCCGCCGCGCGCGCCGGCCGGCTCGCGGATCGCGGCCTCGGCGAAGCCGCGACCGGCACCGCGCTCGCGCTGCTCGCGCTCTCGTGGCTGCCGCTCGCGTTCGCCGGTACGTCGATCGCGCTGCTGGTCGTTGGCATCGTGCTGCTCGACGTCGGTGGGCAGGCCGTCCACGTCGTGAACCAGAGCATGATCCTCGGCGCGCGGCCCGATGCGCACGCGCGCCTTGTCGGGTGCTACATGCTGTTCTATTCAGTCGGCAGCGGGCTCGGCGCGATTGCGTCGACGATGATGTATGCGCACGCCGGATGGATCGGCGTCTGCGGGCTCGGGGCGGCGGTCAGCGTGGGTGCATTCGCCGTATGGGCCGTGACGCTCCGGCGTGCATGACGCGTGTCGAAGTGTCGAACATAGAGCGCGAATCGCGGCGTGCCTCGCACGGAACGAAATAAACCGGCTCGCCCGGATCGAGCGGCCGGCATGCGGACCGGACGCATGCGCGTGCGCCGGCCCGACCGTCGCGGCGGCGTGCCGCGTTCGCTTACCCCGCCGCCTGGATCGCCTCTTCGTACACGCCGGCGACGCGTCGCGCGATCACCGCGTTGTCGAAATGTTCGCGCGCGTAGCGCTTGCACGCGGCCTCGTCCGGCAGCGTGATCGCGCCCGACAGCGCGCCGCCGAGCCCTTCCGCGATCGCATCCGCGCCCGTCGACGGCAGCACGAGATCGTCGGACAACCCGGCCACCGCCTCCGGCAGCCCGCCGACCGGCGTCACCAGCACCGGCGTGCCGGACGCCAGCGATTCGACCGTGATCAGCCCGAAGCCTTCGAGCGCGACCGTCGGCACGACGCTGACCGTCGCCGCGCGGTACAGCGCCGCGAGATGATGGTCGGGCACGAACCCGAGCAGCTTCACGTTGTCCTGCAGCCCCGCGTCGTCGATGCGCTGCTGCAGTTCCTCGCCGATCTTGCCCTTGCCGGCGATCAGCAGCAGCACGTCCGGGTGACGGTGCTTGACGAGACCGATCGCGTCGATCAGGTCTTCCAGCCCCATGCGCCGCACGAGCCGGCGCACGGCCAGCACGATCGGCCGGTCCTGCGGCAGTTGCAGCTTGTGCCGCGCCTCGGCCGGCGTGAGCGGCGTATCGAACTGCGCGGTATCGACGCAGCCGGGAATCACGCGCACGCGCGACGGATCGATGCCGTAGCGGTTCGTCAGGATCTGCCCGAACGCCTGCGACAGCACGATCAGGCGCGACGAGCGCGTATAGACGGCCTGTTCGAGATAGCGCTTCGCGCGCTGCCCGAGCGACGCGGCGCCCTCGACCTGGCTTTCGTCGGCCCACGGCCCCTGGAAATGCGACACCTGCGGAATCCCGCGCGTCACGTCGAGGCCCGGGAACGTGTACAGCGCGAAGTGCGACGAAATCACGTCCGGACGCTCGCTGCGGATCTCGTCGCGCAACGCGCGGCGCGCGGCGAGCATGCGGCGCGCAAGCGGCTGCGACGCGGGTCCGAAGCCCTGGATCGCACCGCCCGTGTCGTCGGCGACCTTCGGCGAGCCGGCAACGAGCCCGCGCACCTCGACGCCCGCACCGGGCAGCGCGCCGACGAGCGAGTAGTACATCCGGTCGAGGCCGCCCGCGCGTTCGGGGAACCAGTGCATGCCGATCTGCAACGATTTGATCGGCCGGGAAGATTGGGACATTACGACTGCTCCTGCGTAACCGCATGCTCGACCCGCTCGAAGGCGGACGGCTGCGAGGGTTGGCCGATGCGCCGGTAGAGCGCGACATACTGGGCGCCCATGTGGGCCCAGCCGAAACGGGTCATCAGTTCGCGGGCCGCGTCGCCCATCGCGCGACAGGAGTCGCGCGACGCCGCGAGCGAGCCGATTGCCTGCGCGAGCGCGTCCGGATCGTCGGGGTCCTCCAGCACGATCCCGCAGTCGCGCGTAATGATTTCGGCGCCGCCGGCGGTGCGCGCGGTGACGACCGGCAGCCCGGCCGCCATGGCTTCCAGCAGCGACAGGCTCATCGCTTCGTAGCGCGACGGAAACACGTAGGAGTCGACCGAGCGCATCAGCGTCGGCATGTTCTTCACGAGACCGAGGAAATGCACGCGCGAATCGATGCCGAGCGCGCGCGCCTCGTCCGGATACGGGCTGCCGGGCAGATAGCCCGCCACCGCGAGATGGACGTTCGCCGGCAGCTTCGTCAGCGCCTTCAGCACGGTGCCGAGGTTCTTGCGCGGCGTGCGCAGGTCGCCGACGAACAGCAGCAGGAACGCATCGTCCGGCAGCTTGAACGCCGCGCGATCGGCCTGCGCGCCGGCGAACGCGCTGCCGTCGACGCCGTTGTAGATCACGCTGATCTTGCCGCTGTCGATGCCGAGCCCGGCGATCTCGTCGGCCACCTTCTGCGACACGGCCGTGATCGCGCGCGAACGCCGGTACGCCCAGCGCTCGAGCGCCGTATTCACGCGCGTGTAGACGTACTGGTAGGCCGACCACAGCCCCTTCGTCAGCCCGAACGGGTAATACGGGCTCTTGAACCAGCCGCCGTGCACGAAGTGCGCGGTATTCACGTCGGCCTTGATCCACGAAATGAAGCCGTTCACGTGCAGCACGTCGTACTCGCTGCGATGCGCGCGCAGCCACCACGCGCTCTTCAGCGCGAACACCTGCTGCTTGACGAGATTCGACGGCCAGAAGCCGCCGACCTTCACCGGCACCCAGCGCACGCGCGGGTCGGCAAGCAGCTCGGGCGCGACATGCGACGCGACCAGCGTGACCTCGTAGTTCTCGGCCAGCGCCGCGCGCGCGATTTCGTAATTGACGCGGCCCTGCCCGTCGTTATGTCGCACGACGTGCGTGACGATCGCGATTCTCAATGGTCGCCTCCCCGTGAACGCGCGGCGGCCAGCAGGCGCTGTGCCTTCTGCCAGTGCGCCGCGGATAGTATTGAAAAAATGGCCGTGAACAGCAGCAGGCCGCCCGTGCCGATCAGCGAGTTCGTGAACACGAGCATCGCGAACACCGACAGGCACAGGCTCAGGCATGCGCCGACGAACTTGTCCTTGCGCAGCTTGAACGCCGCGCGCAGGGTGCGGGCGAGCAGCATCACGACGCCCGACAGGTACAGCAGCGTGCCGGGCCAGCCGAGCACGAACGGCACGTTCATCACGCCGCTGTCGAAGCTGCCGTACTTGCCGAGCTCGCCGCTGTCGCTCGACAGCTTGGTGGACGCGCCGGTCGCGCCCATCCCCTCGCCGGCGACGTCGGTGAACGCCGTTTGCGCGAAGGTCGCGTAAAACTTGTTGCGGTCGTCGTAGCTGCGGTCGTCCTTCAGGTTCGTGATCGATTGCAGGCGCGCGCCGAGGCGGTCGGCCACCGGGCCGACGGTCAGCAGCGGCACGCATAGCCCGACCAGCACGACACCGCTGATCAGGATCCGCATCCGCACGCGGTTGCTCGACTGCACGAGCTGGATCGCGAGCGCGATCACCCAGCCGCCCCAGGTCGAGCGCACGAGACACAGCGCGAACGACACGAAGCCGGCGGCGCCCGCGAGCCAGCGGACCTTCTGCGGCGCGGCGAACACGAACACCAGCGCGCCCATGATCGCGAACGCGAACGGCCCCGACGAGTTCATCGTGCTGAAGACGCGGACACCGTACGGCACCGGCTCGCCCTGCGAACCCATGTCCGACCCGATCATCCACAGCACGTCCCACTGCGGCATCACGAAGTACTGCACGACGCCGTACACGCCCATCACGAGCATGCCCCACATGAACGTGGACAGCAGCACGTCGCGGTACTCGGGATAGTCGCGCGAGTTGACCATGATGTGAAAGCCGATCAGCACCGGGTACACCCAGTTCGCGAGGTCGTAGGTCGCGGCCATCACGCCGCTCGACACGATCCCGACCAGATACGCATACGTCAGCCCGAACAGCATCAGCAGCACGGGAACCCCGCGCCGCTGCGCAAGCACGCGGTAATGCCTGAGCAGCCCGAACCCGGCGATCATCGTCACCGCGAGCGGCGCGACCTGAATCAGGCTCGTCGGCGTGAACGCGCCCTTCGACCAGTCGGCGAGACGTCGAACTTCAGGGCTCAGGAACCACACCCACCACATGAAGCCGACGTAGCGCGCCGGACTCTTGAAATACAGCCAGATGCCGACCGCGATGGCCAGCACCGGAAACGCGAGCGTCAGCACCTTGCCCTGGTGAATGGCGATCAGCGCGGCGGTAAACGTCCACAACCCCGCCTGCCCGACCCAGTGCTTCGGTTCGGGCAACCGGCTGCGGCTGCGCGACGGTGCGCGTTCGGCGGCAATCGTACTCATCGATCCGTTCTCACCGCGACGACGGGCGCGAATCCGCGAGCGGCATCGCGAGACCGGCCGCCGCCGGCGTGCGACGCCGGCGCAGCATGTCGCGCGTGATCCGCACGTGCTGTTCGGCGAACGCCTGCGTGGTCAGGTCGCGCTCGCGCAGGCACGCGGCCGCGGCACGCGCGCATTCGAGCGCGGCGGCCGGATCGGCCACGAAGCGATCGGCGGCCTGGCGCATCGCCGCTGCGTCGAACGCCGGCACGTAGGCGGCCGTATCGTGCGGGAAGTAGTCGCTGAGCCCGCCGACGTCGGACACGATCATCGGCTTGCCGACCGCCGCCGCCTCGAGCATCACCGTGATGCCCGACGCGTGGAAGTTCGGCCGCAGCGGCACGACGATCACGTCGGCCCACGCGTACAGTTCGTGCTGCTTCGCGAGGCCCGACGCCGAGCCGATCTTCACGTTCGGTGCATGCCACTCGCGCGGCACGCGGCGCCGCGTCGCGAGCCGCACGTCGTAGCGCTCGTCGCCGCCGAACGCGGCGAGGAACGTGCGCCAGTCGCGGTCGCGGTCGTTGCCGATCGCGGCGATCCGCAGCGGCCGGTTCGGCTGCCACTGCTGCGGCTCGGTGAGCGGGAAGTCCTGCGTGTTCAGCCCGTAGTAGACGAACTCGGCCTCGCGCCCGAGAAAGCGGCGGCACAGCTCGGCGTTGTCGCGGGCGAGCGTCGTCAGCGCGTCGGCGCGCGCGAGCAGCTTGCGGTACAGCCAGCGGCGCGGGCCGCCGAACGTGTTCCACTTGTCGAACAGCCACACGCTCTGCGCGAGCAGCAGCGGGCGCTTGCCTTGTGCGCCGGCGAGCTTCAGGATCAGCGCGGCGGCGAGATGCTCCTGCTCGGTGTGCGTCCAGATCACGTCGGTGCCCAACAACGCCGCGCGATTGCGCCACGCATGCACGACGTCGAAGCCAAGCGCCGCCTTCAGCGCACGGCGCACGAGGCTCGCGACGCGGTTCTCGCGCCGGTCCTGCGAATAGGTCAGCCGGAATTCGTCGGATTCCGCGTGGTGATAGCCGTACAGGCAGCCGATGTTCTCGCCCTTCCGGTAAGTACGCGGATCGGCGCCGTAGAACAGGTGGACGTGAACCTTCGTGGAATTCATGCAAGCCCTCCGGGGATGGCCGCGCGTCGTGCGCGCAGCCCGTTCAAGACGTCACCGGCGGCATCGCCGCACGATGGGGGGCAAGGTCGGCGCGGCGCGCATCGCGTGCGCCGCGGCGCACCGCGCGCCAGTGCTCGCGCACACGGTCGCGCCGCGCGGTATGCAGCGACAGCAGCACGTGCGCGAAGCCCGGATAGACGCGCGTGCCGATCAGCGTCCACCACCACCAAGCGATTTCGCGCCGCACCGGCGGCAGATGCTCGCGCAGGATCAGGTGCAGGTTGTACGCGCCGTTGCTGATCGCATTCAGCGATGCCGCATCGCGCCGGTCGTCGTCGAAACGCTCGGCCGGAAAATGATCGACCGCGATCGCCGGGTCGTAGACGAGCTTCCAGCCGTCACGCTGCACCTGCATGCTGAAACCCATGTCGTTGTGCACCTGCGCGCCGGCGCCGCGCAGCCGCGTGTCGAAGCGCAGACGTTCGATCGCGGCGCGGCGGTAGCTCATGTTCGCGCCCTTGAGCATGTCGACTTCGCGCGCGCCGCCGACGCCCAGATGATGGTTGCCGACGATCTTGCCGGACAGCGTGAGCTGGCCGACGAGCTCGCGCGACTCGTCGAGCACGCGGCCCTTCTCGTGCACCCAGTCGCGGCCGCCGACCGCACCGACGCGCGGGTCGGCCAGGAACACGGCTTCGACGCGCGCGAGCCAGTCGGCGCGCGGCGCCGCGTCGTCGTCGGTGATCGCGACGATGTCGCCGCTCGCCGAGTCGAGCCCCTTGTTCAGCGCGGCGACCTGCCCCGGCACGTCCACCGGCACGATCCGCAGCGGCAGCATGCCGCCGACCGATGGATCGGCGAGGCGCTCGTGCGTGGCATCGTCCTCCGGGCGCGCGACGACGATCACCTCGTCGGGCAGCCGCTGCTGGCGCTGCAGCGCCAGCAGGCAGCGCGCGAGGTCGGCGGGACGCCGGTAGGTCGGAACGAGCACGGAAATTTTCATCGAGGGTTCTCCAGTCGGCCGGGCCGGCGCTGCGCACGCCGGCCCGGTTTCGTGCAATGCCGTCAGGCGCTCAGGTATTCGTGGACGGCCGCATAGCCGCGGCCGTAGCCGCGCGCCTTCGGCGGCACGCCGTTGAAGATCCCGCCTTCCAGATCGACGCCCGCGGTACGCAGGCGCTTGATCGCGTCGGCGATCTCGCCTTCGGTATGCATGCCCGAGCGCAGCACCAGGAAGGTCGCGCCGGCCATGCGGCCGATGATGGTCGCGTCGGTCACCGCCAGCACCGGCGGCGAGTCGATCAGCACGACGTCGTAGCGCTTGCCGAGCCCTTCGAGGTATTGCGGCAGGCGCGTCGACATCAGCAGCTCCGACGGGTTCGGCGGGCGCGTGCCGGCCGAGATGAACGACAGGCCCTGCACCGGCGTCTCGCGGATCGCCTCCTCGAGCGGCGACTGATCGCTCAGCAGTTCGGACAGGCCCGGCTGCGCGGTGAGGCCGAAGTAACGGTCGAGCATGCCGCGACGCATGTCGGCGTCGATCAACAGCACACGCTTGCCCGAATGCGCGAGCAGCACCGCGAGGTTGACCGTCAGGAAGCTCTTGCCGATGCCCGGCGTCGGGCCGGTCAGCACGATCACGCGGTTCTTCGCATCCATCATCGCGAACTGCATCGCGGTGCGCAGGCTGCGCATGCTTTCGACGCTCAGGTCCTTCGGACGCAGGCTCGCGAGGATCGGCCGCGCGCGGCCGCCGCCCTTCTCGGCCATCGCGTCGAGCTTCACTTGCTCGGCGCTTTGCGGCACCAGCCCGTACAGCGGCAGGTTGAACGTGCGCTCGACGCGATCCGGATCCTCGATGCCCTGGAACAGGTTGCGGCGCAGGAACACGACGCCGGTGCCGAGGATCAGGCCCAGGAATACCGCGGCCGACAGGATCAGCACCTTCTTCGGCTTGACCGGGGCGCCCGGGCGCAGCGCGGAATCGACGAGGTGGATGTTGCCGCCCGTGCCGGCCTTCTGCACCGACAGCTCCTGCACGCGGTTCAGCAGCAGCACGTAGATGTCCTCGGCGACCTTCGCGTCGCGCTGGAGCTGGACGGCCTTCACTTCGGTCGCCGGCAGGCTGCGGAAGCGGTTGCTGAACTTGTCCTTCTCGCCCTGCAGTTCCGCGAGCTGCTGCTTCGCGGCGATCACCATCGGGTGCGAATCGGTGAAGCGCTGCGCGAGCGATGCGAGCTGCAGGCGCTGGGCCGCGATCTGCTGCTCGTACTGCACGCTGCCTTCGAGATAGACCTTCGCCTCGTCGCTCGCGTTGATCGAGCCGGACGTGCGCTGATACTGCGTCAGCGCGGCTTCCGCCCGCTCGAGATCGGACTTCAGGCGCGGCTCCTCGCCCTTCAGGAAGTCGAGCATCTTGGTCGCTTCGGCCTGCTTCGCGATCACGTGCTGGTTCAGGTACGACTGCGCGAGCGCGTTCGCGATCGCGGCGGTCTGGTCCGGGTCCTTGCCTTCGAGCGAGATCTGCACGACGCCTGTCTGCTTGCCCTGCTCGGACACCTGGATGCCCGACTGGAAGCCGGTGATCGCATCGAGATCGTTGTAGCGGACCACCGTGAATTGCGTGCCCGGACGCGCGACCAGCTTCTGCACCAGCAGCGTCACGCCGCCGCCCTGCTCCGATTCGCCGACACGGCCCGACAGCAGGCGGCTGCCGTTCGCGTCGACGAGCGTGTAGGTGCCGTTCGGACCGGCCGTCAGCGTCAGCTTCTTGCCTTCGAGCGCGGGCACGACGTTGATCGTGTCGATGTCGGCGACTTCGCCGCCCCATGCGTACGACCGCAGGCCGAACCACGCGCGCGAAGGCTCGCCGGGCGTCGCGACGCGCGCGGACAGGCTGCCGAGCAGCGGAATCGTCTTCGGCACGACCGAGAAGTTCAGCTTGAACTGCTCGACGACCGGCGTGACGACGCCGCGGCTCTTGATGATCTCGATTTCCGCGTCGGTCTGCGCTTGCTGCGGGCCGCTGTTGATCGCCGCTCCCGTCTGCGTCTGCGTGAGCGCCTGCGACGTGTTGTCGTTGCTCTCGACCCGCACGTGCACGTCGGCCTGGTACACCGGTTTCGCGATGTAGCAGTAGAGGCCGGCGAGCGCAATGACGGTCACCGCGATGCCGAGCAGCAGCCAGATGTCGTCCATCAGCACCTGGAGCAGCTGGCCGAGGACGACGTCCTCTTCCTCGGTTTTCGCGGTCAGATCCGCGTAGGCGTGTTTTGCTTGCGTGTTCACCATTCGTTCCCGCTTGAGTGGTGCCGGGGGGCAGACGCCACCCCGGCGGGCTATCAGCGCGTGATTTGCCGCATGTAGAAGATCGTCTGGATCGTCGGCAGCACCTGCTGCAGCACACGGTTGAACTGCACCGAGCCGGCCGTGCTGACGTAGACGACGTCGAGCGGCTGGAGCGGGAAGCGGCTAGACAGCATCAGCGCATCCGGCTGCGTCATGTCGAGACGGAACACTTCCGGCTTCGTCGGGTTGTCGCGCATCCCGCGCATCACGTAGATCTTGCGCGGGTTCGCATCGGTGTCGAGGATGCCGCCGCCGGCCGTCAGCGCGTCGGCGATGGTCAGCCTGCCCTTGAGCATCGGCACCGTGACCGGCGTCTTGACCTCGCCCATGATGAACACGCGGCTGTCGCTGCGGTCCGGCACGTTGACGATGTCGCCCGGCTGCAGCATCACGTTCTGCTTCACTTCGCCGCGGTCGAGCACGCCGTTCGCGTCGAGCGTGTAGAGCTTGCCGTCGCGCGTCAGGCGCACGCGCTGCAGGTCGGCCTCGGCGGTCGAGCCGCCCGAGCGCGAGATCGCGTCGACGAGCGTCAGCGGCACGTCGCTCATCGCGAGCGGGCCGGGCGTCTTCACCTCGCCCGTCACCTGCACCTTCTGACTGCGGAACGACAGCACGCGCACATCGAGCTGCGGATTCTTCACGTAGCGCGCAAGGCGCGTGGCCAACTCGTCGCGCGTCTGCGCGATCGTCTTGCCCGCCACGTGGATGCGGCCGACGAACGGAAAGAAGATCGTGCCGTCGGCGGCCACGGTCTGACCGTACGGATCGGCCTGGCCCGGCAGCGACGACGAATACGGCTGCTGCAGCGCGCCCGCGATCGTCTGCGTCGTGTTGCCGCCGCTCGAGAACGACTGGCCCTGCGGCGTCGTCAGCTCGGGATGGTCCCACACGGTGACGCCGAGAATGTCCTGCGGGCCGATGCGGTAAACGTACTGCGACGGATCGGTGTAACGGCCCGGCGGCAGCGGGTGTTCGACCTGCTGCTTCTGCAGCTGATCCATCACCAGCTTCGCGTCGATGTAATGAACCGGATAGGTTTCGGCCTGACCTTGCCGGCCTTCGTCCTTCAGGTTCGACGAGTCGAGATAGTTGCCGGGCGCAGTCGCGCAGGCCGACAGGAAGGTCGTCATCGCGACGGCGAGCGCCAGCGGGCGCATGGGACGTTTCAGCATAGTTTTTGCAGCCATCCTTGAACCAGACGTTCGATCAATGAGTAGCTCTCGCGATAGTCGGCCTCGGGGCCGCCATGCGGATCCGCGATCTCGGCGTCCTCCCACTTGCCCAGCAGGTGAACCTTGCCGCGCGCGAACGGATCGACCGATTCGACGGCCTTGATCTGTTCGCGCTCGCTGACGAGAATCAGGTCGGCGTCGCGCACGATCCGGCGCGACAGCCGCCGCGACCGGTGCGTCGTCGCATCGACGCCGCGCTCGGCGAGCAGTTGCCGCATCACCGGATCGATGCCGTCGCCGTCGTTCGCACGCACGCCGGCGGAGTGGAACGTCACGCGCGGGCCGCCGCGCGACGCCGCGTGCGACTTGAACAGCAATTCCGCCGCCGGGCTGCGGCAGACGTTCGCATGACAGACGATCAGGATGTTCCGGAACATGGCGTCTCGATTCGGGTTATGGGTAACGGCGACGCGCGGGTCACGCGTTCGCGCGCGCGGCGCCCGGCACGCGGGCGGCGACGGCCTGACGCGAGCCGGGGCGGCCGATCGGGTGGTATTCGATGCCCTGCTCGCTCATCGTCTCCGGCTCGTAGAGGTTGCGGCCGTCGAAGATCACCGGCGATTTCCATTGACGGCCGAGCGCGACGAAATCCGGGCTTTTGAACGCCTTCCATTCGGTGACGATCACGAGCGCGTCGGCATCGCGCGCGGCCTGCGCCTCGTCGTCGACGAACGTGAGACGCTCGAGCCAGCTCGGGTGATCCGCGAGATCGAGCGCGAGCACGCGGCGCGCTTCCTGCTGCGCGACCGGGTCGTACGCCGCGATGCGCGCGCCGCGCGACAGCAGCTCGGCGATCAGCTCGCGGCTCGGTGCCTCGCGCATGTCGTCGGTGTTCGGCTTGAACGCGAGCCCCCAGATGGCGAACGTGCGGCCCGTCAGGTCCTCGCCGAAGCGCGCGACGATCTTGTCGGCAAGCACGCGCTTTTGCGTCGCGTTGACCGACGACACGGCCTTCAGGATCTGCAGCGACTGGCCGTGCTCGTCGGCCGTGCGGATCAGCGCCTCGACGTCCTTCGGGAAGCACGAGCCGCCGTAGCCGCAGCCCGCATACAGGAAGTGATAGCCGATGCGCGGATCGGAACCGATCCCGCGGCGCACCGCCTCGATGTCCGCGCCGAAGCGGTCGGCCAGGTTCGCCAGTTCGTTCATGAACGAGATGCGCGTCGCGAGCATCGCGTTCGCCGCGTATTTCGTGAATTCGGCCGAGCGCACGTCCATGTACAGCGTGCGTTCGTGGTTGCGGTTGAACGGCGCGTAGAGCTTCTTCATCAGTTCGCGCGCGCGCTCGCCCGGCACGTCGTCGTCGCAGCCGATCACGATGCGGTCCGGCCGCGTGAAATCGTCGACCGCCGCGCCTTCCTTCAGGAATTCCGGATTCGACACGACGGAGAACATCGGGGCGTCGCCGCCGCGCTTCGAAAGTTCCTCGGCCACCGCCGCGCGCACGCGCTCGGCCGTGCCGACCGGCACCGTCGACTTGTCGACGATCACCTTGAAGCCCTTCATGTAGCGGCCGATGTTGCGCGCCGCCGCGAGCACGTACTGCAGGTCGGCCGAGCCGTCCTCGTCGGGCGGCGTGCCGACCGCGATGAACTGCACGTCGCCGTGCGCGACCGCGGCCTCGATGTCGGTCGAGAAGCGCAGGCGGCCGGCCGCGCGGTTGCGCGCGATGACTTCCTTGAGGCCCGGCTCGTGGATCGGCACGCCGCCGTTGTTCAGGACGTCGATCTTTGCCTGATCGACGTCGAGACAGAACACGTCGTGCCCGATGTCGGCGAGACAGGCGCCGGTGACAAGACCTACGTAACCGCTGCCGATGATAGTCAGATTCATGATGTGTCGGACCTCGTGACCAATGATTCGAAATTCGTGAAACCGGAGTGTCTGCGCGGAACGAAACCGCGTCAGTAAGCGTTGCTGCCGGTGAAGCCTTTCCAGAGCGTCAGCACGACGATCTTGATGTCGAGCCAGAACGACCAGTTCTGCATGTAGTACAGATCGAGCTTCACGCGTCCCATCATCTTCTCGATCTGGTCGGTCTCGCCGCGAAAGCCGTTGATCTGCGCCCAGCCGGTGATGCCCGGTTTGATCCGGTAGCGGAACATGTAACCCTTCACCAGATCCTTGTAGATGTCGTCGTGCGCAAGCGCATGCGGACGCGGACCGACGACCGACATCTCGCCCTTCAGCACGTTGATGAACTGCGGCAGTTCGTCGAGGCTCGTGCGGCGCAGGAAGCGGCCGACCGGCGTCACACGCGTGTCGTTCTTGGTGGCCTGCGTGACCTGCCCCGCGACTTCCTGATGCACCTTCATCGAGCGGAACTTGTAGATCTCGAACTCGTGGCCGTCGATGCCCTTGCGCTTCTGGCGGAAGAACACCGGCCCGCGCGACGTGAGCTTGATCAGACATGCGATCAGCAGCATCACCGGTGCGAGCGCGGTAAGCGCCGCCAGTGCGAACAGCCGGTCGAACACGAACTTCGGCAGGATCCGCACGTCGGTGATCGGCGACGCCGCGAGGTTGATCGCCGGCACGCCGAGCACCTCGACCACTTCCTGGTTGAAGAACGACAGCGTGCGCACGTCCGGAATGAAACGGATGTTCACGAAGTCGTGGCGGAACACCGTCACGATCTGGTGAATCCGGCGCTCCTCCGTGATCGGCAGCGTGAGCCACAGCTCGCTGATCGCGCGGCTGCGCACCAGCCACACCAGCGATTCGAACTGCCGCTCGATGCGCACGTCGTCGAGCGCGACTTCGCCCGGTACTTCGCTTTCGTCGTACACGCACACCGGGTTGAAGCCCGCTTCCGGACGCGCCCGCATCTGTGCGATCAGCCGCCGCGCCGCCGGCGTGCCGCCGACGATCGCCACTGCCTTCAGGTTGTAGCCGCCGCGGCGCAGTTGCCGGAGCACGACGTGCACGCAAGCCTTGGAGCCAGCGAGCAGCGCCATCGTCACGAGCGCCCAGTAACCGAGCCACAGTCGCGACAGGTCGCCCGACTGGTGGAAGCTGAAGCTCATCAGGATGCCAGCGAGCTCGACCACCAGCCACGCGAACGCGACGCGCCCCACCAGACCGACGAGACGCTTGCCGCGCCACGACTGGTAAATGCCGATGGCCGGAAAGAACACGACGACCAGCAGGCAGTCGAACAGCACCGTCGTGCGCTGCAGGTCGTTGAGCCAGATGCTGCCGCCGTGCAGCGCGGCGGCGATCAACGCCCCCAACACGACCATCGCAATATCGATGACTCTCGCCAGCACGCTCAACATGTCCGCTTCCTCTTTGAACAGGCGTTTGCCGAACAGCTCCTCGTGCAGCCCGTGCCGCACCTTCGATTCAAACGTTGCATGACGCTATTGAAGCGACAAGAAAATCGCTCCTCAAGCGCTCAAGTATTTCGAAAAATAATCGGAAATTCTTGCCGCGACATTTCCGAATTAAATCGGCACGTTTTCCCGAATCGATCGTGAATCGGGATTTTTTCGAGAACTTTACGGTTCCCACGAGCCCTTTTCAGGACGGGGCTCCAGCCCGATTCGTCGAATTATTTTTTATTTTTTTATTTGCATCGCGTGCCATCGAAGAAAAATTTTCCTGACATGTGCGCTTCGAATATCGCGCAAATCGCCCCGGTTTTATTGTCGATTTACTTCATGCTACAAACAGGCACTGACTTCAATCGAGGAGAGTGTCATCATGAATGCTCCGGCCGTGGCAGCCGATACGCGCCCTTCTTCTTCCGCCGCAACCGACGCCGCGACGCGGGTCGCGGTGCAGCCGGTGATCCTTGCAGGCGGTTCGGGCACGCGTCTGTGGCCGATGTCGCGCGAACACTATCCGAAACAGCTGATCGGCCTGCTCGGCGATCATTCGCTGCTGCAATCCACCGCGCTGAGGCTCGACGGCCTCGCGACCGGTCATCCGCTGAACGACGACGTGCTGATCGTGTGCGGTGAGGATCACCGCTTCACGACTGCCGAGCAACTGCGCCTGACCGGCAAGCGTGCATCGATCATGCTCGAGCCGCTCGGCCGCGACACCGCGCCCGCGCTGACGCTCGCCGCGCTGCGGATCGTCGCCGGCGGCGGCGATGCCGTGATGACCGTGATGCCGGCCGACCACGCGGTGGCCGACCAGCCGCGCTTTCATGCGGCCGTCGCGGCCGGCGTGCACTGCGCCGCCCAGGGCAAGATCGCGACGATGGGCATCGTGCCGGGCCGTGCCGAAACGGGCTACGGCTACATCCGCGTCGGCGCGCCGCTCGGCGACGCCGCTACCGGCAACCTCGACGTGCGCCGTCTCGACCGCTTCGTCGAGAAGCCGCATCTCGAACTCGCGCAGCAGTACGTCGCGTCCGGCGAATACTGGTGGAACAGCGGGATCTTCATCGTGCGCGCGTCGGTGTGGCTGAACGCGATCCGCCAGCTCGAACCCGAGATCCTCGCAGCGTGCGAACAGGCCGTCGCAGGCGGCAAGGACGACGGCGACTTCTTCCGCGTCGACCGCGACGCGTTCGCCGCGTCGCCGTCGAACTCGATCGACTACGCAGTGATGGAGCGGCTCGTGAACCTGCCGCAGCTGTGCGAAGGCGTCGTCGTGCCGCTCGACGCGGGTTGGTCGGACGTCGGTTCGTGGGACGCGATCTGGCAGATCCTGCCGAAGGACGAAGCCGAGAACGTCGGCCGCGGCCACGTGCTGTTCGAAAACGCCGAATCGACTTTCGCGCATTCGGAACACCGGCTCATCGCGTGTGTCGGCACGCGCAATCTCGTCGTCGTCGAAACGCCGGACGCCGTGCTCGTCGCCGACAAATCCTGCGTGCAGGACGTGAAGAAGATCGTCGGGCGCATCAAGGCCGAACGCGGCGCGGAAGCGACCGATCATCGCAAGGTCCATCGCCCGTGGGGTCATTACGACTCGGTCGACATGGGCGAGCGCTTCCAGGTGAAACGCATCGTCGTGAAGCCGGGCGCACGACTGTCGCTGCAGATGCACCATCACCGCGCCGAACACTGGATCGTCGTGCGCGGCACCGCGCGCATCACGCGCGGCGACGAAACCTTCCTGCTGTCGGAAAACGAATCGACGTACATCCCGCTCGGCGTGTCGCACCGTCTCGAGAACCCGGGCAAGATGCCGCTCGAGCTGATCGAAGTGCAGTCGGGCGCGTATCTCGGCGAGGACGACATCGTCCGCTTCGACGATACCTACGGTCGCCAGTGATGCCACGCCTGCCGGGCGCGCCGTCTCGACGGTGCACCCGGCATCACGGGCATGCCGAAGACAAAAAAACGCGCGGGCGTCGTGACGGACGACGACCCGCGCGTTTTCGTTCGGACGACGATCAACCTACGCGATACGCGTATTCGCGGCGGTCCGCCTGCACGGGGTCGTTGCGGCTCTCGGACAACGCGCCCGCACGACGCTCGGCGATGAAGCGCTTGATGTCCGACTCGGCACGTGCCAGCTCGGACAGGCCGGCCAGCACCTCGCTTTGCGGCGCACGCACCGGTTCGTCGCTCGCCCCATGGCGATCGATCCACTGACGCGCCCAGTCGAGCGCGTACTGCTCCGCTTCCTCCGCATCGGTGAAACGCGGGCCGATCAGGCCCGAGCGCTCGACGCGCCGGTCGTCCTGCGTGATCTCGGCCCACGCGCGATACATCAGGTTCTGCACCGGTTGCGCGCTGCCGCAGATCGTATAGCCACGGTATTCGTCGACTTGCGGCTCGGCCGCGGCGAAGCTCGCGGCGGACGGACGCCCGTGACGCAGCCCCGCGGGCTGCGCGCCCGGCACCGCGAACGATGCACCGCGCGACGCGTCGTCGGCGGCGTTCGGCATCGCGGTCAGCGTCGCGCCCTCGCCATCCCAAACGTTTGCCTCAGCGACCGGCAGTTGCCACGACTCGGGGTTCTGCCAGAACACGCCGCGCAGACGGTCGTTGTCGGGCACGGGCTCCGCGCGGCATGCCGGTGCGACCGGCACCGGCGGCGGCGGCACGTACGCGAACGTGCGCCCGCTGAACTGGGTCAGCACGTCGATCATCTGCAGCAGCGTGCCGTTCGCGAGCCACTCCTCGTAGCGGCGACGGCACGTCGGCCCGGACGGATAGCGCCCGGGCAGTTTGGACCACGCTTCACCGGTCGTCAGGATCCAGAGAACCGCGTTGGCGACAACGCGCGGTTCGGCTCGCGGACGGCCTCGACGGTTCAGCCGAATGGGTTCATCGGCGATCAGCGTTGAAAGTCGAAACCACTCTTCATCGTTAAGCTCATCGAAGAACATAGTCGATTTCTCCACGCAGCCAGGCCGGGGCTGCGATTGTCGGCGCCGTCGTCACGCATCGCGTCACGGGGCGGCCCGGTTGCACATTATGGTTATCCGGTCGTTGTGCATGCCGGTGCGACACCGCACTTTCACGGTGCCGCCATTCACGGCAATGGCGCACAAACTACGGTCTCACTCCAATGTGGGAATTTTTGTGCACGAAGCATACCATCCTCAGGGTTTATCTCAATATGACAATGACTTAATGTTACGCACTGAAACAACCTGCCATGGATGCGCAATCCATTTACGCTTGAATTTTTTTACGCGATCGTTATGCGGGGTGCTGGAAAGCCCCGTCTGGCGGGGCTCTGCGGGGTGCGGATGCGGCCCAACCGGCAGGCCGCCCGATTTGTTCCGACCCTTGCCTGAAACAATTCCGGGAATTGCCGCCGAAAATCGGTAAATCAGGGAAAAATTCGTAACAAGATATTCACGGATCGGTAAATCGTTCAAACTCGATTGAACTGAATTTTCCCCGTGCACAATCTTTTTATTGTTTCTCTGCGAGTAGTGAAAGCGATCGCGGGTCGATGCACATCGTTTCCCGGCATGCAAGCGTCGACGGGTCTGTTACATCCTCGGCGTAGCAGACGGCCGACAGCGGCGGGCGCGACGATCGGGCGCCGCGTTCCGGGTCGGAACGATGGGGAATCGCGCGATACGAAAAGCGGCACCCGGCCGCACGCATCAGCGCAGATCGCCGGCCAGCGACGCGGCGACGTCCGCGTCCACCCGTTGCGGCGGCATCGTGTAGGCCGGGTGATCGCAGCCGATCGACAGCGTCGCGCCGCCCTTGAGCGCCGCGCGCATCGGCTCGCCCAGTTCGAAGCGCACGAAATGCACGGCCGAGGTCTTCTCCGCGTTGTCGCGGTCCAGATCCTCGTCGGCGATCGCATAGACGTCAGGGTGCCCGTCGACCCGCAGGTACACGCGATCCTCGACGCCGATCAGCCGCGCGAGCGCCGCCCGCCGTTCGGCCTCGTGCTCGTATTCGATCTGCAGCGTTGCCTTCAGGTTGGTGCCGTCGGGCACGAGCGGCAGATAGGCTTCCAGTTCACCTTCGATGCCGGCCTCGTCGAAGATCTTCTCGATGTGCAGCATTTCCTGGATCTGGTAGCGGATCGTGGTCTCGTCCTCGAACAGCAGGCGCAGATGGTTGCCCAGCGCCACCGCGCGGCGGCGCTTGTACGCGACGAGCCGCGCGTGTTCGGTCTTGCGGATCTTCGCGTACGCTTCGAGCGTCAGCAGCGAGTCGCGGGTCAGCGTCATGGCGTGTCCTTGGATAGCGTCGATGTCTTCGTGGAGCGGCCGCTTCAGATACCGTACGCGCGGCGCAGCAGCGTCAGCGGATGCGCGAGCGGCGCGGCGGGCAACCCTTTCTCGTCGATGCCCTGCACGATGTGATGCCCGGCGAGCGCGCAGTCCGACGACACGACATCCGGCTTCGGCTCGGCCATCGCCTTGAACACCGGCGCACCGATCCGCATCGCGTCCGCATGGAAGGCCTTTTTCACGCCGAACGTGCCCGCGTGCCCCGAGCAGCGCTCGACGACGTTCACGCGCGTATCGGGCACGAGCGACAGCGTGTCGGCCGTCTTGCGGCCGATGTTCTGCACACGCGCGTGGCACGGCACGTGATACGACACGGTGCCGAGGCCCTGCTTGAAGTCGGTCTTCAGCAAACCGTCGCGATGCCGCGCGATCACGTATTCGAACGGATCCCAGAATGCATCGGCCACCGCGCGCACGGCGTCGTCGCCGGGAAACATCAGCGGCAGTTCGCTCTTGTACATCAGCACGCAGCTCGGGATGGCGCCGATCAGCGCATAGCCTTCGCGCGCATAACGCTCCAGCACCGGAATGTTCACAGCCTTCTTCGCGGCGACGCCCGCAAGGTTGCCCTGCTCGAGGAGCGGCATCCCGCAGCACGCTTCGCGCGTGACGAGCTCGTACGGGATCTCGTTGTGCGCGAGGATCGCAAGCAGGTCGTGGCCGATACCCGGCTCGTTGAAGTTCACGTAGCACGTCGCGTAGATCGCGACCTTGCCGGGCGTGCGTTCGCCGTCACGTACCGGCAGCCCGTCCGAGCGCTTCGCCGCACGCCGAAACTTGCGCGGCGCGAACTCCGGCAGCCATGCGTTGCGATCGACGCCGAGCGCCGCCTCGAGCGCGTGACGCGCCGGCGGCGTACGATTCACCGCGTTCACCGTCTGCGTGACGATCGGAATGCCCGCGAAATGCCCGAGCGCGTCGGTGTTCGACAGCACCTTGTCGCGCAGCGGCGCCTCTCCGCGCTTGTAGCGCGCTGCCTTGCCGCGCAGCATCAGGTGCGGGAAGTCGACGTTCCATGCGTGCGGCGGCACGTACGGGCATTTCGTCATGTAGCAGAGGTCGCACAGGTAGCACTGGTCGACGACCTTGCCGAACGCGTCCTTCGGCACTTCCTCGATGTCGCCCATCGGCGTTTCGTCGACGAGATCGAACAGCGTGGGAAACGCGCCGCACAACGACACGCAGCGCCGGCACCCGGCGCAGATGTCGAACACGCGCGTCATTTCCGCATCGATCGCGGCCTGGTCGTAGAACGCTTCGGACTGCCAGTCGAGCGGATGCCGCGTCGGGGCTTCGAGACTGCCTTCCTTGTGTGGCATGGGGCGCTCCAGCGTGGCGCGCATGCGCGCGGACTCGCCGCCCGCGTGATGCGGGCAGCGATCGACGCACGGCCGGCCGCGGATGTCCGGCCGGGCCGTGCTGCCTTGCTGCCGGACCCGCGTCAGTCGACGAGTGCGTCGAGCGCCTTCGTATAGCGGTTGGCGTGGCTGCGTTCTGCCTTCGCGAGCGTCTCGAACCAGTTCGCGATTTCGTCGAAGCCTTCGTCGCGCGCCGTCTTCGCCATGCCCGGATACATGTCGGTGTATTCGTGCGTCTCGCCGGCGATCGCCGATTCGAGGTTCAGCCGCGACGAGCCGAACGGCAGCCCCGTCGCCGGATCGCCGACTGCCTCCAGGTATTCGAGGTGGCCGTGCGCGTGGCCCGTTTCGCCTTCGGCAGTCGAGCGGAACAGCGCGGCGACGTCGTTCTGGCCTTCGACGTCGGCCTTCGAAGCGAAATACAGATAGCGCCGGTTCGCTTGCGATTCGCCCGCGAATGCGGCCTTCAGATTCTCTTCGGTCTTGCTGCCCTTGAGTTGAGCCATGTGTGCCTCCGTTCGAGCCGGCGCGGCCGCGTGCGAAGCCTGGCCGATGATGTATGTGGGGCACGAAGCGTATGCCGGACGCGCACGCTTCGTGCCTTTTAATCTAGGCGCTGGCGTTCGCATCCCCCAATAGGCTTTTTCAATCCGCGCGATAGCGGAGGGCGGGAATAAGGGACAAGTTGATGGGCGCGTCGCCGGGTGGGTCGGCGTTTCGCTCGAGATTCGGCTTCCGGGCTTCCGGCGCGACGCCCGGTGCACTCGCACCGGCGTCGCTCGTCATGCGTCACGCATCCGTCGCACGCTTCAGCAGCAATTCCCTTTCGCGTTCGTTCCGGGTCAACTCCGCCGCACGACGGAACTCGACCTTCGCTTCGTCGGCGCGGCCGAGCTTCGCGAGCAGGTCGCCACGCACGCTCGGCAGCCAGTGATAGCGGGCGAGCGCCGGATCGTCGCGCAGCACGTCGACGATTTCCAGTGCCGCGGCGGGCCCGAACGCCATCCCCACCGCCACCGCGCGGTTCAGCTCGACGACCGGCGACGGCGCGACTTCCGCAAGCGCGTCGTAGAGCGCGACGATTTGCGCCCAGTCTGTTTCCGATGCGTGCCGCGCGCGCGCATGGCACGCCGCCAGCGCGGCCTGCAGCGCGTACGGGCCACGCATGCCCCCGAGCTTCGTCGCCCGCTCGAGCGCGGCGAGGCCGCGCCGGATCAGCAGCGGATCCCAGCGGCTGCGGTCCTGGTCGAGCAGCAGCACGGGCCGCCCCTGCGCATCGGTCCGCGCGTGCATGCGCGACGCCTGCAGTTCCATCAGCGCGACGAGCCCGAGCACTTCGCTTTCATCCGGCACCAGCCCCGCCAGCACGCGGCCGAGACGCAGCGCCTCGTCGCACAGCGCCGGGCGCGTCCAGTCGTCGCCCGCGGTCGCCGCATGGCCTTCGTTGAACACCAGGTAGATCACTTCGAGCACCGACGCGAGCCGCGCGGGCCGCGCATCGGCGGCCGGTACCTCGAACGGCACGCGCGCCGCCGCGAGCGTGCGCTTCGCGCGCACGATGCGCTGCGCGATCGTCGGCTCGGGCGACAGGAACGCGCGCGCGATCTCGCTCGTGGTCAACCCGCCGAGCAGCCGCAACGTCAGCGCAACGCGCGCATCGGTCGACAGCACCGGATGGCACGACGTGAAGATCAGCCGCAGCAGGTCGTCGCCGATATCGTCGGCGCTCGCATCGGCGAGTGCGTCCGCGATGTCGGGGACGACATGCGCTTCGAGCGCGTCCATTTCATGCCCGAGCTGGTCGCGCTTCGCCGCATGCAGCGACTCCTGCCGGACCCGGTCGAGCGCGCGCCGCTTCACGGCCGTCATCAGCCACGCGGCCGGGTTGTCGGGTACACCGTCGACGGGCCAGTGCTCGAGCGCCGCGACGAGCGTGTCCTGCGCGAGCTCCTCGGCCACGCCGACGTCGCGCACCACGCGCGCGGCGCGGGCAATGATCTTCGGCGCCTCGATCCGCCAGACCGCTTCGATCGCACGGTGAGTCGCCTCACGCGTCACGACGCCTGCCCCTGGGCGGACGCATCCAGCGGCATGGCCATCAGCTCCCATGCGTGACCGTCCGGATCGTCGAATCCGTGGCCGTACATGTTCGGATACTCGCGCGGCGCTTGCGGCGCGGACCCGCCGGCCGCGAGCGCCTTCGCGACGATCGCGTCGACCTCGGCGCGGCTGTCGCACGACAGGCACGACAGCACCTGCACCTGCGTCGCCGGATCGACGATGGTCTTGCCGGTGAAGGTCTGGAAAAACGGCCGCACGAGCAGCATCGCGAAAATCGTGTCGCTGATCTTGATGCAGGCGGCCTGTTCGTTGGTATAGGCCGGCACGACCTCGAAGCCGAGTGCCTGGTAGAACGTCTTCGAGCGCGGCAGGTCGGCCACGGGCAAGTTGATGAAAACCATCTTGTGCATGACGGATGCTCCGGTGAGATTGGATTCGCGCAGAATCAGGCGTGGGTGCGGCCGACGTGGAGATCACGAAACCGCTCGACCGCGTCGCTCGGTGTCAGGTCGTCGAGCTCGAACAACGGCCGCACCTCGATCTCGCAGTCCATTTCGGCACCGAACGGCGCGGGAAACCGGCGCGTCCATTCGAGCGCCTCGTCGCGCGAGCGCACCTGGATCAACGTGTAGCCGGCAATCAATTCCTTCGTCTCCGCGAACGGGCCGTCGACTACCGTGCCCTTGCCGCCGGTGTACCGCACGCGCCAGCCGCGCGCGCTCGGCCGCAAGCCGTTCGCATCGAGCAGCACGCCGGCCCTGGCCAGTTCCTCGTGGTAGACCGTCATCGCCTCGACCAGCCGGTTGTCCGGCAACGCATCGGATTCGCTGACGGCGTTCGCCCGGATCATGATCATGAATCGCATCGCTCACTCCTTGTCATCGGTGAAAAGGGCGTCCGCTCATCGGCGCCTTATCCGGACGACGGGCGGCAGACCGCAGGATCGACGTGCCGCGCGACGAATCAGGGTAAATACCGAGACGCAGCTGTCACAGGAAGCACGGGCCGACCGCGCGCACTTCGACCGTGCACCACTGCGCGGCCGGACACTGGCGCGCAATCTCGATCGCTTCGTCGCGCGTGTCGACGTCGACGATGAAGAAGCCGCCGACCATTTCCTTCGCCTCGGCAAACGGGCCGTCGACGAGGCGCGTCTCGCCTTCGCGCACCTGCACGCGCGTCGCGCGTTCGGAGCGCTCCAGCGACTCGACGCCGCGCAGCACGCCGCGCGCTTTCAGCGTCTCCGCGAAATCGACCATTCGCGCGTACAGCGCCTGCCCGTCTTCGAGCGTGCGTTCGGCGCGCTGGCCGGTCGGTTCGACAATCAACAGCATGTAGGACATGGAATTCTCCTGTGGGGGCCGTGCGCGCAAGCGTTCGGATCGCAGGCCGGAACGACGTGTCAGATGCGAAGCGTAGCAGCCTTGGCCGGCCCTGCCGTCATCGTTGGCCGTTCGGCACTGGCCTGATGGCCAATTCGATCACAACACGCGATGTTGCCGTCAGGATGCTTGCACGAACCTTCGAATTTTCTTCTCGTGGAGCGCGCCTTGTCACGCCTGCCGCCGCTCATGCTTGCCGCGTCGCTCGTCCTCTCCGCTGCGCGCGCTCGAATCCAGTCGTCATCGACCTGGCGCTCGACGACAGTGCCGCCTGAGCCGTCGCGGGCACAAACCCTGCTCCACGAAGAAATGGACGACTAGTGCAATTGCATGGGTCTGGCAGATGCAACGGCACTATTTACCTGACGCATCGCGCGACGCCATATTTACCGGACTTTCATGTCGCGCAACGGCTCGCTACGCCGTTTCGCCCGATGCGCGAAATTTTTTCAACCACCGCCCCGCCCAGTCGCGCGGGGCTTCCCGGGAAACTTGCCGACGAATTGAAAATTTGTCTCGAAACTCAATTGGCTGATGTGAATCACATTGGTTGCTGGGATTGGTCTTATCTTCAAATTGGCCTGCAAATCCGGCCAGCAAATCAAATCCAAGGAGGATAAACATCATGGCGCTCACTGACTCGATCGAACACAAGCTGGACCGCGGCCTGTCCGATATCCGTCGTACCGGCCGGCGCGTGGGACGCTCGGCGCGCTCGGCCGCCCGCGACCTGCATGCGGACGTATCGGACGATCTGCGCGGGCTGGTCGATGAACTGGAAGACCTGCTGAAGAACGACGGCGACGGCGATATCGCCGCGCTGCGCAAGCGCGTGCAGTCACGGCTCGACGAAGCGCGCAGCACGCTCGACTACGCGTCGGGCTCAGCGGCCGCCCGGCTGCGCGATTCGGCCGAGCGCGTGTCGCAAGCCGTACACGACAACCCGTGGCAGACGGCGGGCGTCGTCGCGGGCCTCGCGTTCGTCGCGGGCCTGCTGCTTGCCCGCCGTTGAACGGGGCTGGCCGCCCATCCGTTCTCAACCCGACAACGAAGGAGAAACGCCATGCAGAAGTCTCTCGCCCTGAAAGCCGCCGCCGCCGTCATGCTCGGCAGTCTCGCCCTTGCCGGTTGCACCACCACGCCCGACAAACCCGACAACGCATCGGCCAGCGCGTCGAAACGCGAGTCGATCGATGCGAGCGTGAACGCGACGCTGTCGCGCCTCTATTCGACGGTGCCGGGCTCGCGTGAGCTCGTTGCGAAATCGCGCGGCGTGCTCGTGTTCCCGAACGTGCTGCAGGCCGGCTTCATTGTCGGCGGCCAGTCCGGCAACGGTGCGCTGCGTGTCGGCGGCAGCACCGTCGGCTACTACAACACGTCGTCGCTGTCGGTGGGCCTGCAGGCCGGTGCGCAATCGAAGGCCATCGTGTTCCTGTTCATGACGCAGGATGCGCTCGACTCGTTCCGCAAGTCCGAAGGCTGGTCGGCCGGCGCCGACGCCTCCGTCGCGGTCGTGAAGGTCGGCGCGAACGGTGCGGTCGACTCCAATACGGCCACCGCTCCAGTCGAGGTGCTTATCCTGACCAACGCGGGCCTGATGGGCGACCTGTCGGTCAACGGCACCAAGATCACCCGGCTCCACATCTGACGCGTCGACACGGCCCCACGGCCGATTTGCTTCCCGGCGACGCCGCGACTCCGGTCGCGGCGTTTTCGCGTGCGCCGCGCGCGGCGGCTATGATGGCGGCACCTTTGCGGGCATACTGCCCATCGGGCCGCCCTGCGCGCGCTTCGCCGCGAACCCGTGACGTTCGCGAGCCGATCGCGCCCGAGGCAACGAGATTCAATCAAACCACGCATCAATCTGCGCGAACCATCCATGGAAAGCGGACACGATCACCAAAAATTCTTCTATTTCCTGCTGTTCGCGGTCACCGTCGGACTGTGCTGGATACTCGCGCCGTTCTCCGGCGCCGTCTTCTGGGGCACCATTCTCGCGATCCTGTTCCAGCCGGTGCAGCGCTGGCTTGCCGCGCGCTTCGGCAAGCGGCGCAACCTCGCCGCGCTCGTGACGATGTCGCTGATCATTCTGATCGTGATCCTGCCGCTCGTATTCGTCGCGGCGACGCTCGTGCAGGAAATCGCGTACGTGTACCAGGAGCTGAAGAGCGCGCAACCGAATTATTCGCAGTACTTCCATGACATCATTCACGCGCTGCCGACGTCGATTCAGAACCTGCTGCAGAAATACGGGCTGACCAACATCCCCGGCATCCAGAAGAAGCTGACCGACGGTGCCGCGCAGATCAGCCAGTTCGCGGCAACCCAGGCGCTCAGCATCGGCCAGAACACGTTCCAGTTCGTCGTCAGCTTCGGCGTGATGCTGTACATGGTGTTCTTCCTGCTGCGCGACGGCGGCGAGATCGGCCGCCGCGTGCGCCGCGCGATGCCGCTCGACGAAGAGCACAAGAACCTGCTGCTCGCGAAGTTCACGACGGTGGTACGCGCAACCGTGAAGGGCAACATCGCGGTCGCGCTCGTGCAGGGCGCGCTCGGCGGCCTGATTTTCTGGATCCTCGGGATCGAGGGCGTCGTGCTGTGGGGCGCGCTGATGGCGTTCCTGTCGCTGCTGCCGGCGATCGGCGCGAGCCTCGTGTGGGTGCCCGCCGCGCTCTACTTCCTCGCGATCGGCGCGATCTGGAAATGCGTGATCCTCGTCGCGTTCTGCGTCGGCGTGATCGGCCTCGTCGACAACCTGCTGCGCCCGATCCTCGTCGGCAAGGACACGAAGATGCCCGACTGGGTCGTGCTGATCTCGACGCTCGGCGGGATGGCGCTGTTCGGCATCAACGGCTTCGTGATCGGACCTCTCGTCGCTGCGCTGTTCATGGCGAGCTGGGATATTTACGCGCGTGCCGAACAGGACGAATGACGCAACGCGTCACGGATGTCGAATCCTGATCACGACGGGCGCCACGGCGCCCGTTTCCATGTCCGGCCCCGCGACCGTCAGCACGCCGCCATACGGGCCGACACGATACGCGCGCCCCGAATCCAGCGGCACGATTCGATCGTCGCGCGCATCGCGCCATGTCGCGCGAACCTCCGCTCCCGCGGGCCGCGAAAGCGGCTGGCCATCCAGTTCCACGAGCGCCACATGCGCGCCGGGCAGGCGCCGGCCATGCGCATCGAACCGGAGTGTCGCCGCGGTCGCACTGCTTGACGCCCCGATCGACGGCGCGTCGAATCTCACGTCGTACAGATCGACGAGCGCACCGCTGAATCGCACGATGCCGTTCGCGTGCACCGGCTCAGCCGCACCCGCGCCCGACATCGCGAATGCGATGCCGAACCCGGCTGCGACGCTCCGCAGTCTGGCGTCGATGCACCGCTTCGTTCGATCGCGCACCGCCGCCGGTGCTGCCTGCCCCGTCTTCGTTTGCATGTTTCGCCTCCCGCTTTGCCGTGCAAATGAAAAACGGCGGCGTGACGCGCATGTCACGCCGCCGTTTGCTGGCAATCACTTTAAGGAGAGCGGCCGGAACGATATATGGGATACGTCCTAAATTGATCCCGGACTATGCAGACTCAACCCGCGTCAGCGCGGCAGCTCATGCGTCCGGATCGACGCGCAGCACGAGCTTGCCGCGATGGTCGCCGTCGAACAGGCGATTCAGCACGTCGGGCGCATTCTCGAGCCCGTCGGCGACGGTTTCCTCGGCCTTGAGCCGGCCGTCGCGCAGCCATCCGGCGAGCGTCTGCACGGCTTCGCGGCTCTTGCGGTAGTCGAGGATCAGGAAGCCGCGCATCGTGATCCGCTTCGAGATCAGCACGCCGACGTCGTCCGCTGCGCGGCCGCTGTTGTAGTTCGAGATCACGCCGCACAGCGCCACGCGCCCGCCGATCACCATCCGCGACAGCACCGCGCGCATCACCTCGCCGCCGACGTTCTCGAAGTTCACATGCACGCCGTCCGGCGTCGCTGCCTTGAGCTGCTGACGAAAATCGTCGGCCTTGTAGTCGACGGCCGCGTCGAAGCCGAGCGTCTCGGTCAGGTAGCGGCACTTGTCCGCGCCGCCCGCGATCCCCACCACGCGCGCGCCGTGGATCTTGCCGATCTGGCCGGCGATCGAACCGACCGAGCCGGCCGCCGCCGACACGACGAGCGTCTCGCCGGGCTGCACCGGCGCAATGTCGGTCAGCCCGTAATACGCAGTCAGGCCGCTCATCCCGCACGCGCCGAGCAGCGTCGGCAGCGGCAGGCCCGACTGCGCGGGCAGCTTCACGAGCTGCGCGGCCTGGTCGGCCGGCACGACCGCATAGTCCTGCCAGCCGACCAGCCCCTGTACGAGATCGCCTGGCGCGAAACCCGCATGGCGCGATGCGACCACGCGCCCGATGCCGAGCGCGCGCATCACTTCGCCGATCGCGACGGGCGGCAGGTATTGCGGCACGTCGCTCATCCATACGCGGTTGGTCGGATCCATCGACAGATACAGCACACGCACGAGCACTTCGCCGTCGGCGAGCGCCGGCACCGGCGTTTCGACGAGCGAAAAGTGTTCGCGGCCGACCCGCCCTTCCGGGCGCGTCTTCAGAAGCAGCTGGCGGTTCACGGGTGTCGACATGATGTTCTCCTCCGGTTGTTGTCGTCGATGCGCGTCAGACCGCGCACATGCCGCCGTCGATCACGAGTTCGGCGGCCGTCACGAAGCGGCTTTCGTCGGATGCCAGATAGACGGCCGCATGCGCGACGTCGTCCGGATCGCCGAGCCGGCGCAGTGGAATGCCGCGTGCGAGCTTGCGCGTCGCATCGCGTTCGCCGAGCGACTGGAACAGCGGCTCGACGATGCCCGTGCGAATGAATGCCGGGTGAATCGAGTTGCAGCGCACGTCGAGCTCGCGGCGCGCGCAGTCGATCGCGACCGACTTCGTCAGCGACGCGACCGCGGCCTTCGACGCGTTGTACGCCGTGAAATCCGGCTCGACCTTGAACGCGGCCACCGACGAGATGTTGATGATCGACGCAGGACGGCTTGCGCCCAGGTACGGCAGCGCGTGCTTGCAGCCGAGCACGATGCTCTCGACGTTGATCGCCATCACGCGCCGCCATTCGTCGAGCTGGAGCTGCGCGGGCGCGCCGATCGACCCGACGCCGGCATTGTTGACGAGCACCGACACCCCGCCCATCGCTGCGTTCGCCTGCGCGAGCAGCGCCTGCCAGCGCGCCTCGTCGCGCACGTCCTGGGTGGCCGCGAACGCGACCGGCGCCGCGTGCCCCGCGTTGAGTTCATGCACGAACGCGTCGAGCACCGCCGCGTCGGCGATGTCGGTCAGGAACACGCGCGCGCCCTGCTCGACCATCCGGCGCGCGATCGCGCGGCCAAGGCCACCGGCGGCACCAGTGATGTACGCGCACTTGCCTGCGAGGCGCGGGGAAACGACTGTCATGGAACCTGCTCCTATCGTGAATCGTCGAGGCGGACCGGTGCCGCGACGGCGGTTGCCGTGCGCCGGCCGACCGCCGCATGGTTTGCGCGAGTATAGCGAGCCGGCCGCACCGCGCCGGACAAATCGGGCAAGCCGCCGCTGCGGCCACGATCGAACGAACGCCAGCGTACGCGATTGCCGGCGATCGATGAAATGAATATTCGTAATGCCCGGTCATAGACACGGTTCATGACCTTCGTATCTCCGGGCGACGGGACGAGCCTGTGCCGCGCGCCGGAATCACCGCGAATATCGATTCAATGAAGGCAGAACGCCGGATTTTGACAATGACGAGGAAAGAACGGGATGAGAGTCGGAGGTGCCGCCACCGCGGGTGACCACCTCACCTGACACCGTGACACCGGGGGCGCTGACGCCCCGGAAAGAACGGCCATCAGGACCCGTTGCCGGACGTGCGCATGAATGCGCAGAACTGCGGGGAATGCGTATCGATCATCTGCTGGAACGGCGCGCGATTCCCGTACGCGATGCCGGACACGAGGAGCAGGCAGACGGCTGCGATGCGCGGCGAGAGCGAGCGCTTGTGCGACCGGTCGTAGATCCGCAGGAACACCAGCGCGACCAGCGCGCCGAGCAGCCAGCCGACGACGACTTCGGGAATCGTGTGCGAATGGTCGAAGACGCGCGCGACGGCCGTCACCGCGCCGACGGCGAGGCCCGCCGCCACACCCGGCACCTTGCCGGCACGGAAGGCCTGCCACAGCATCGACAGCGCGACGGTCCACACGGACGTCGACAGCATCGTATGGCCGCTGATCACGCGGAAGTCGAACTGCGGAATTTCGACACCGCAGCCCGCATAGAGAATCTTGGTCGCCCCGACCAGGCTCATGCCGGCCGCGAGCAGCACGATCCAGCGCACCGCGAGCCGCCAGTCGGACAACGCGAGCCAGACCGCGCAGGTCAGCGCGACCGGCAGGGTCAGCGCGGCGTCGCCGATGTTGCTGATTTCACTCCACATAACGGACGTCGAACGGCTGGCAAAACGCGCAGTTTAACGCACGCGCGCCACGCGCCTGTTTCAGCCTGTGACAGGCTGTATCAAGCCGCGACACCCGTAATCAACAGCAGGTTCGTGCCGGTGATGACGGCGAACAGCGTCCACGCTGCAACCTGCATCCTGCGGCCGATCGCATGCTCGCCCATCGTGTCGCGATCGCTCACCGAGCGGATCAGCGGCCACATCGCGAACGGCAACTGCAGGCTCAACAGCACCTGGCTCCAGACGAGCAGTTGCCCGACCGAATTCTCGCCGAGCCACAGCACGCCGATCAGCGCGGGCATCAGCGCGAGCCCGCGCGTGATCAGCCGGCGCTGGTAGCACGGGATTTTCGTGTGCAGGAAGCCGTCCATGATCACCTGGCCGGCGATCGTGCCGGTCAGCGTCGAGCTTTGCCCCGACGCGAGCAGCGCGATGCCGAACAGCAGCGCGGCCGCGCCGCCCGCGATCGGCGTGATCAGCCGGTACGCCTGTTCGATGTCGGTCACGTCGTGCTGGCCGGTCGCATGGAACGCCGCACCCGCGACGACCAGGATCGCCGCATTGACGAGCATCGCGACGAACAGCGACACGCAGGTGTCGATCCGCACCAGCGCGAGCGTGTCGCGGATCAGGCCGCGCGCGCCGCCGACGACATGACGCGTCTGCACGACCGACGAATGCAGATACAGGTTGTGCGGCATGATCGTCGCGCCGACGATGCCGAGCGCGAGCACGATCGCGTCCTTGCGGTCATGGCCCGGATCGCCCGGCACGAGCCCCGCCGCGACCGCATGCCAGTCGGGAGGCGTGATCGCGACCTGCGCGACGAAGCAGAACGCCATCGTCGCGATCAGCCCGAGCACGATCGCCTCGATCTGCCGGACGCCCTTGCCCTGCAGCCCGAGGACGATCACCGTGTCGAGCGCGGTGAGCACGATTCCCCACGCGAGCGGTACGCCGAGCAGCAGCTTGAACGCGAGCGCGCAGCCGAGCACTTCGGCGATGTCGCACGCGATGATCGACACCTCGGCGGTCACCCACTGCACGATGCGGCCGAAGCGGCCATAGCGGTCGTAGCTGGCCTGCGCGAGATCCTTGCCCGCGACGAGGCCGAGCCGCGCGGCGAGCATCTGCAGAAAGATCGCGGCGAGGCTCGAGAACGCCACGACCCACAGCAGCGAATAGCCGAATTGCGAGCCGGCCTGAATGTCGGTGGCCCAGTTGCCGGGATCCATGTAGCCGATCGCGACCAGCAGGCCCGGGCCGAAGAAGCGCTTGAGCTTCATCCAGCGCGACGCGCCGGCGTCGATCGTGATGCTGCCCTTTACTTCCGACGGGCAGAAGGGGGCGGTGGCGGTAGTGGGGAGCAAGGGCATGGAAACCGGGGATCGTGATCGCGACACGGTGATTTTACGGTCATCCGCCCCGTTTTCTCCCGCGCATCGACACGCGCGCCCCGGCTCGCCCGCTCGCCGCCGGATTTCGCGGGCCGCGGCACGAGTTGCGGATCGGCCGGGCCGGCGCCGTTCGTCAGGATCCGCTCGCGCTCGGCAACGCGAAATTCGGTCGGCGACACCTGCAGGCGCTGGCGAAACAGCTTCGCCAGACGCTCGCCGCTGCCGAAGCCCGTGCGCCGCGCGACCTTGTCGGCCGGCAGCGTCGTGTGGATCAGCATGTGGCATGCGCGCTCGAGCCGCACGTGCTGCACGAACTCGGTCGGCGTCACGCCGATTTCCTTCTTGAAGCGCCGCAGGAAATTGCGCTCGCTCATCGCGGCTGTCTGGGCGACTTCCGCGATCGAAATGCGGTTCGCGCTCTGCGCGCGCAGCCGTTGCGCCGACATCCTGATCGACGGGCTCGCGCTCAGCTCGCGAAACGCCCACATCGACTGCGCGTAGCGCTGCTCGACCGGCCGCATCAGGTTGCTGGCGATCTCCTGCGCGGCGCTGTCGCCGAGATCGGCGCGGAACATGTCGAGCACGGCCGCGAACACGTCGGCCTCGCCTGCCTGCAGTTCGATCGTGGCCGCCGCGCCGCGCGCGCGACCGGTTCGCGCGCGACCGGCATCCGTCTGCCGCTGCGACGCCGCGAGCGTCGACAGGTCCATCGCATCGACGATCCATCGCGCATGCCGGCGGATGTCGCTCAGGCGACGCCGCAATGCATCGTTCCAGTTGATCGACGCGCGGTCGCCATGAAGATGAATGAACGCGAGTGCACGAGGGCCGTGCTCGTCGCCGAGCGGATCGGCGGCGATCTGCACGCCCGACGACGACTGCAGCAACCCCCCGCTTTCCGATACGTACTTCAACTCGTAATCCGCACTGAACGCGTGCAGGCGATTCGCCAGGTTGAAGGCCTCGCCAAGGCGCGCGGCCTGCGCCAAGGAAAACCCCGTACTCAAATAGATTACGACCCACCTCTGATCTGCTGCTTCCACTGCCAAGCCCCCGGACTTTTTCGACTTCTTGTAATACCGTCGAACTGTCAGGCTTATATTTGGTTTGAACTCGTGCGACAGCGACGGCTATTTCGAAATATGAAGCGACGGCATCTTAGCCGAACGGGTCGTGTCTTTGGCATGAAATGGCAGACCGGGACAGTATGATGGCGGATTTCAACAGGCTGTCGCCGACCGCTGGTGCGGCCGCGCGCAAATGCGCATGCCGATGGGCAGGCTCGCATCGTGCGCATGATTCGCGTCGCGCATCGGATGCGCGCACGCACGTATCGGCTCGATCGTCATCGACACGCATCGAACGGCATCGATCGTCGCTCTGATGCACGCACCCGCGTTCCGTTGTTCGCGCATCCCGTAGAATCGCTCCACCGTCCACCACGCCGACTTCGTCCGTGCCCGCCGATCATCGTCTCGACCTGAACCTGTTCCGCGTGCTCGATGCCGTCTACGTGCACGGCGGCATCGGCGCGGCCGCCCGTGCGCTGCACCTGACGCAGCCGGCAGTCACGCATGCGCTCAACCGTCTGCGCACGCATTTCGACGACCCGCTGTTCGTCCGCCAGGGCAACCGCGTCGTGCCGACCGAGCGCACGCGCACGATCATCGCGGACGTGCAGCTTCACCTCGCCGGCCTGCAACGCGCCGTGCGCGCCCCGTCGGCATTCGACCCGGCGACGCTCGACCTGAGCATCGCGGTCGGCATTCGCGACGTGCTCGAATCGATCGCGCTGCCGCAGATCGTCGCCGCGTTCGCCGACGAAGCGCCGGGCCTGCGATTCGTGAGCCGCCGCATCGCGGTGCACGACATCGAACGCGAACTCGCGTCAGGCAATCTCGATCTGGTCGTCGATCGACGCGTGCAGACCGGTCCGCGCATCGCGACCGAACATCTGCTCGACGATTCGCTCGTCGTCGCGATGCGGCACGATCATCCGTTGACCGGCGGTCCGCTGCGGCGCGGCGACTATTTCGCCGCAGGGCATGTCGCGGTGTCGTCGCTCGGCGAACCGCAATCGCTCGACGTGCTGCTCGGCAACGACGGACGCCTCCGTCACATCCAGCTCGTCTGCCAGCATTACTTCGCCGCCTGCCAGATCGCCGCGACGGGCGACCTGCTGCTGACGCTGCCGCGCACGTATGCGCTGCGCATGGCGGCGATGCTGCCGATCGCCGTGCAGCCGCTGCCGCTGCGGCTCAAGCCGTTTCCGCTGCTCGCGTACTGGCACGAGTCGCGCGAAACCGACCGCGCGCACCAGTGGGTGCGCGAACGCGTCGCCATGCTCGTGCGCCGCAGTGCCGGCGTCGCCGGCTGATCCTGGCGAGCCCCGCCGACGCGCACAGCGCCCACGATTTTCCGCGAGACGGTATGCTGGCGGCTCGTACGCCGCATCGTCGCGGCCGCCTCTTTCCCTGCTTGCCGGAGTTCTTGCCATGCCGCTCATCCATGCTGCCGCCACCCTCGCCGCCGACGCACCCGACTACGTCGTCCAGCTGCAGGCCGGCACGCACGCGCTGACCGGCGACGAAGCGCCGCGCGAAGGCGGACAGGGCCTCGGGCCGGCGCCGTTCGAGTTCGTGCTGGCCGGCCTCGCGCAATGCACGGCCGCGACGCTGCGCATGTACATGCAGCGCAAGACGTGGCCGGCCGTGCGCATCGACGTGCGCACCGAACTGCACGCCGATCGCGAAGGGCAGCAATACGTGCGCCGCGTCGTGACGCTCGACGGCCCGCTCGACGATGCGCAGCGCCAGCGGCTTGCGGAAATCTGCGAGAAGACGCCGGTGACGCTGTTCATCAAGCGCGGCACGCGCATCGAAACGACGCTGAACTGACGGGACGACGCACCGCGCCGCACACGATCGATACGCAACAAGTGAAACGGGCGGGCCGCGCATGATGCGCGGCCCGCCCGTTTGCGAATGTCGTCCGGCGTTTACAGTCCGAGCGCGGACAGGTCCAGCTTGCCGTCCTTCACCGGCGGGCACCAGAAATACGCGCCCGTCAGCGGTCGCGTGAAACGGAACAGGCCGTCGACGATGCCGTCGTCCGCGCCGCTCATCCGGCGCATCTGCACGTCGAACGCGCGGAACGAACGGCCGAACGCGACGAAGTAGAGCCCCGCGCGGCGCGCGTCGGACCACGGCGACGAACGACGCAGCATGAACGCCTCCGGCTCGAAGCTCTCCTGCGCGGTGCGCTTCACGTGCGCGAACTCGGGCGCATCGTCGAGTTCCTCGTTGTCCGAGCGGCGGCGACCGATGATGTGATCCATGTCGCCGGACGCAATGCGCTCCATCTGGTCGAAGTCGTGCAGCCATTGCTGAACCGCGACGAAGCTCGAACCGTCGAGACCCGCGCCCTGCCCCGTGACGATCGCCGCGGCCAGCGCGTCGTCGCCGCTCGGGTTCTCGGTGCCGTCCTCATAACCCGACAGGTCGCGATCGTTCGAATAGCGGAACCCGTCGACCGCGTCCTGCAGCGCGAACGCCGGCGCAAGCGCCCGTTCGATCGTCCGCGCACGCAGCACGAGCTCGCCGCGATCGTCGCCGCGCAGCCAGACCCAGACGTCGGCCGGCGTGATCGGCAGCGTGCGATCGTTCACCGCGAACGCCGGATATTCGGTGAGGCCCGGGACCGAACGCCCGAGGTGTGCGGCCAGCGCCTGTCCGAAGCCCGCGACCGTGTCGCGCCCGTCGACGAGCTCGCGCAAAGCCCTCAGCGCCGCTGCCACGTTGCCGTTGTTCGAAATCGTGAAAGTGAGGTATCGGGCCGCCGTGTCGATCGGAGCCAGGATGCCTTGCTGAACGTCGCTCATCGTTTCCTCAGGAATGTATCGGGGTGAATCCGCGGGGCCGCAGCGGCCGGCGCGCAACGGCAAAGTGTAATCGATGCGGCTCGCCGACCCGTGCGGCACCGCACCGCGGAATCCGCATGAAAAAGGGCCGAAACCCTGAATACTAACCGTATCGACGCTGCAACGCGGCATTCGTCAGACGTTGCGGCGACTCCGGCACTGCTGATAAAATCCCTTCACGTCTTTTCGGCGTCCTTTCAACCGTTCACTTCAGGGAGGTGCAGATGTTCCGAATGCCAGCAGCCTTCCCGAACGTGGTCCCACGGCGCGGCTGATCCAGCCCGTCGTCCGCGCCGGCTCCCGAGTGCTCCGCTAACTCGACGGCCCGCGCATTTTCCGACAGTCCGTTTCGTTTCGCCCGCGTCGTCCGCGCGGCCGGACTGTTGCGTTTTCGACGTTCTCCGAACCGGAAAGTCCCGTCGCGCGATGCGCCGGGCAACGATACATGACCAGAAAAACCACCCATCAGGGCGGCCAGGCATTCCAGGCCGTCTTCGGCTTCACGTTCCGCTACTGGCGCAAGCAGCCGGTACGCATCGCGACGATCACGACCTTGGCGCTGCTCGGCGCGCTTGCCGACGTGCTCACGCCGCTGTTCGCCGGGCGCCTCGTCGATGCGCTGTCGATCGGCCTGACCGACCGCGCCGCCGCGTGGCATTCGGCCGTCGTCGCGTTCGGCACGCTCGCCGCGCTCGGCATCGGCGCGACGCTGCTGCGGCAGGGCGTCTATCTGAACATCATTACGCTTACGCTGAAGATGATGAGCGAGATCGCCGCCGCGTCATTCCATCGCGTGCAGCGTTTCTCGACCGACTGGCACGCGAACAGCTTCGCGGGGTCGACCGTGCGCAAGATCACGCGCGGGATCTGGGCGCTCGACCTGTTGAACGACACCGTGCTGATCGCACTGCTGCCGTCGGTCACGATGCTCGTCGGGGCGACGGTGCTGCTCGGCACGCACTGGCCGGTGATGGGGTTCGTCGTCGGCGCGGGTTCGCTGCTGTACATCTCGGTGACGGTCACCGTGTCGCTCGGCATCGTCGCGCCGGCCGCGCGGCTCGGCAACATGTGGGACACGCGCATGGGCGGCGCACTCGCGGACGCGGTGAGTTGCAACGCGGTCGTCAAGGCGTTCGGCGCGGAAACGCGCGAGGAAGCGCGGCTCGCGCGCGTGATCGGCAAGTGGCGCCAGCGCACGCGCCGCACGTGGGTACGCGGCACGCTCAACGGCGGGCTGCAGGGTGCGATGCTCGTCGCGATGCAGGCGGCGATGATCGGCGTCGCGCTGCGGCTGTGGGCGAACGACGAAGCGAGCGTCGGCGACATCGCGTTCTCGCTGACGATGTTCTTCATGCTTCAGGGCTACCTGCGCGACGTCGGCATGCACATCCGCAACCTGCAGCGCTCGGTCAACGACATGGAAGAGCTCGTCGCGCTCGAGCGCCAGCCGCTCGGCATCGACGATCGTCCCGGCGCGCCGGCGATCCGGATCGGGCAAGGCGAGATCCGCTTCGAGCACGTGACGTTCCGTTACGGCAACCATCCCGTGCCGCTGTACGACGACTTCTCGATGCGCATCGCGCCCGGCGAGCGTGTCGGCCTCGTCGGCCATTCCGGGTCGGGCAAGACGACGTTCATCAAGCTGATCCAGCGTCTGTACGACGTGTCGGGCGGCCGCATCACGATCGACGGCCAGGATATCGCGCAGGTGCGGCAGGATTCGCTGCGCAGCCAGATCGCGATCGTCCAGCAGGAGCCCGTGCTGTTCCACCGCACGCTGGCGGAGAACATCGCGTATGCGCGCCCCGACGCGAGCCGTGCGGAGATCGAACGCGCCGCGCGTCTCGCCAGCGCGCACGACTTCATCGTCGCGCTGCCGGACGGCTATGACACGCTCGTCGGCGAGCGCGGGATCAAGCTGTCCGGCGGCGAACGCCAGCGCGTCGCGATCGCGCGCGCGTTCCTCGCGGATGCACCGATCCTGATCCTCGACGAAGCGACGTCGAGCCTCGACAGCGAAAGCGAGGTGCTGATCCAGCAGGCGATGGAGCGGCTGATGGTCGGCCGCACGACGCTCGTCGTCGCGCACCGGCTGTCGACGGTGCGCTCGCTCGACCGCCTGCTCGTGCTCGATCGCGGCAAGGTGATCGAGGAAGGCAACCACGACGCGCTGATCCGCATCGACGGCGGGATTTATCGCCGGTTGTTCGAGCGGCAGGCGCTGGAGCTGGCGAAGGGCCTGATCGATTCGCCGCCGCGCGCGGTCGACGGCGATGCCGGCCCGCGGGGGCAGCCGGCGGAGGCTTGATGGCAACCCGGTTGCGGCCGGACGTGCGGTGCACTGCCACCGCGCTTCCGGCCCCGACGCCACCCTCCGCGATCACTTATCATACCGGCCAGGCAATTTGCGACCAAAGGCGGATCATGTTTACAGGCATTGTTCAGGGTGTTGGCGTCATCAAGGCCATCAAGGATCACGGCGAACTGAGAACGTTCAGCATCGAATTCCCCGAGCGGTTCACCACCGACATCGAGATCGGCGCGAGCGTCTCGGTCGACGGCGTCTGCCTGACGGTGACGACCATCCACTCGCCGCTGCTGATCGACTTCGACGTGATGTTGCCAAGCCTGAGAATCACCACGCTGGCCGACCTGACGACCGGCGCCCGGGTCAACGTGGAACGGGCCGCGAAGGACGGCGCGGAAATCGGCGGGCATCCGCTGTCCGGTCACGTCGACTTCATGGGGACCATCCTGCATATCGCGTCGTCCGAACACAACCGGATGATCCGCATCGGCGTGCCGGCCGATTTCAAACGCTATGTGTTCGCGAAGGGCTATATCGCGATCAACGGCTGCAGCCTCACCGTATCGGACGTCAATCGCGACGAAGGCTGGTTCGAAGTCTGGCTGATTCCCGAAACGCGACGCGCGACCACCTTCGACGCCAAAGGCGTCAACGACAAGGTCAATATCGAGATCGAGCGCAGCACCCAGGTCGTCGTGGATACGATCCGAGAGTCGGTCAAGGAAACGCTCGGGGAACTGACCGGTGTCGTGACGACCTTGCTCGCGGAGAAAGGCATCGACATCGAGGAACTGCTCGCGCGCAACGTCGCGAAACTGCCGAAGGCGTGACGGACGTCCCCCGTTCCCGGTGATCGGCGCGATCACCGGGTGTCCGTTTCCGTCGACACACCGAGGTCGGCCGCCCCGCCCGCGCCGTCAGTCCGCCTCCACCCGCGCCCCCTTCCCCACCGCCACCCGCTGCGATCGATAAATCCCCGCGTGTCCGGAAAACAGATAGGCGACCACGCAGGCGACGATCGCATAGACGCCGATATCCGCGCCGAACAGTTCGATCGCCATGATCGTCGACGCGACCGGCGTGTTGGCCGCGCCTGCGAACACCGCGACGAAGCCGAGCCCCGCGAGCACCGGCACCGGCAGCGCGAGCACCTGGCCGAGCGCGTTGCCGAGCGTCGCGCCGATATAGAACAGCGGCGTCACTTCGCCGCCCTTGAATCCCGACGCGAGCGTGACGACGGTAAACGCGAACTTGCCCGCGAAATCGTAAGCCGGCAGCGGCCCCTGAAACGCGGCCTCGATCGTCGGGATCCCGAGCCCGAGATACTGCGGCACCTTCAGCACGGTGGCGGCCACCGCCACCAGCGCGCCGCCGAGCACCGGCTGCAGCGGCGCGTAGCGCACGACGCGGCGAAACCATGCGCTCAGCGCATGCGTCGCGAACGCGAACAGCCGGCCGACGACGCCGAACGCGACACCCGCGACGACCGTCGCGATCAACCCCGAGGCCGACACGGCCGGCACGAACGGAATCGCATAAACGGTGTGATGCACGCCCCACGCGCGACACACGATGTCCGCGACGATCGCCGACGCGACGCAGGTCAGCAGCGCGTCGTACCGCACGCGGCCGATCGCGAGCACCTCGAGCCCGAACACGGCGCCCGCGAGCGGCGTGCCGAATACCGACGAGAACCCGGCCGCGATGCCGCCCATCAGCAGCACGCGCCGGTGCTCGCGATCGAGCCGGAACAGGTGCGTGACGCGATCGGCGAGCGCGCCGCCCATCTGCACGGCCGTGCCCTCGCGGCCCGCCGACCCGCCGAACAGGTGCGTGACGACGGTCGCGACGAGCACGAGCGGCGCCATCCGCTTCGGCACGAGCGCTTTCGGGTCGTGAATTTCGTCGATCAGCAGGTTGTTGCCGCGCGCGACCGACTGGCCGAACCGGTGGTAGACCCAGCCGGTCGCGAAACCGGCTGCCGGCAGTCCCCACAACAGCCACGGATGCGCGACACGCGTGCCGGTCGCCCACTCGAGCGCGATCAGGAACCACGCGGAAGCCGTGCCGGCCAGCGCACCAAGCAGGGCGGAGAGCGCGAGCCAGCGGCACACGTAGCGCACGGTCGCGAAAAAATCGGCAGAAGTCGAGAAAAACATGATTTCCAGATTCGACGGGACATCAAAACCTGGGCGGCAGAATACCGCAAGGACGGCCTGCGACCTCCTGACGACCCAGGAACACGCAGGCATCATCAGCCGGGTCACCGGCGGTTGAGGGCCGAGCCGCGCGCGACGCGCCGGGATCGACCGCAGGGAGGCATGCCATCTCCGCAGGCGGCAATTGTACGCGACGCCGCGCGGCGCGCGCAATGCAGCCCCGCCGGGGCCGCCGCGCGCCGTCAGTCGCGCGGCATGCGCGTCACGCGCGAGATCAACTGCGGCGCGATTCGCTCGAGCGGCAGGATCGCCGATGCGGCACCGATCGCCGCGGCCGCCTTCGGCATCCCGTAGACGGCGCTCGTCGCCTCGTCCTGCGCGATCGTGTAGCAACCCTTCGCGCGCATCGCCTTCAGCCCCAGCGCCCCGTCGCGGCCCATTCCGGTCAGCAGCACGCCGAGCGCGTCGCCCTGCCAGCCGTCGGCGACGCTGTTGAAGAACACGTCGATCGACGGCCGGTACGGCGTCTCGGCCGGATGCCGCGTATAGCCGAGCACGCCGCGCGGCGACATGTACAGGTGATCGTTGGTCGCCGCGAGCAGCACCTCGCCCGCCCGCGGCACACTGCCCTCCCCCGCGACACGCACGGGCAACTGCGTATAGCCGTCGAGCCACTCCGCCATGCCGACCGCGAACGCCTGGTCGACGTGCTGCACGATCACGAGTGCAGCCGGAAAATCGGCCGGCAGCGCGCGCAGCAGCGCGGTAAGCGCGGTCGGCCCGCCCGCCGACGCGCCGATCGCGACGAGCGTCGGCAAGCGGCGCGTGGGGGCCGGGCCGGGCGGCACGAGCGTCACGGTCCGGCTTTCGAGCAGCCGGCCGATCTGGTCGATCTTCGCGAGCAGCGCCTGCGGCGACGCGTCGGTCGACAGCCCGAGCGCGAGCGTCGGCGTGTCGACCGCATCGAGCGCGCCGGCACCCATCGCCTCGTAGACCGACGACGTGTTCGCGCTGACGCTGACCGTCACGATCAGGATCGCGCACGGCGCGCGCGCCATGATCTGCCGTGTCGCCTCCACGCCGTCGACCTTCGGCATCACGAGATCCATCAGCACGAGATCGGGCGGATGGGCAATGCAGAAATCCACGGCCTCGTCGCCGTCGGTCGCGACCCACAGCACGCGGTGGTCCGTGCGCAGCGCGAGCACGCGGCGCAGCGCCTCGACGGCCAGAGGCAGATCGTTGACGATGCCGATGTTCATCCGCGTGCGTCCCCGATCAGGTCGTGCACCGCATCGAGCAGCGCCTCGTCGTGGAAACTGCTCTTCGCGAGGTAGTAATCGGCGCCGGCATCGAGCCCGCGCCGGCGATCCTCGTCGCGATCCTTGTACGACACGATCATCACCGGCACGCGCTTGAGCATCGGGTCGTTCTTGATCAGCGTGACGAGTTCGATGCCGTCCATGCGCGGCATGTCGACGTCGGTGACGACGAGATCGAACGCGTCGCTGCGCACCGCGTTCCAGCCCTCCATCCCGTCGACCGCGACCGTCACGTCGTAGCCGCGCTTTTCCAGCAGCTTGCGCTCGAGCTCGCGCACCGTCAGCGAATCGTCGACGACGAGCACGCGGCGGCGGCGATCGACGAGCGCGAGTTGCGGATCACGCGTGAGCCGCGCGAGCTGCCCGCCACGCACGAGCTTGTCGACCGAGCGGATCAGGTCCTCGACGTCGACGATCAGCACCGGGTCGCCGTTCTCGAGCAGCGCGCCGGCCGCGATGTTCTGGATCTTGTGCAGGCGGCTGTCGAGCGGCTGCACGACGAGCATCCGCTCCCCGAGGAAGCGGTCGACCGCGACGCCATACAGCTCGGGTTCCCCGCCGACGACCACGACCGCCGTGCTCGTGCGGGCGACGTCGGGCTCGCCCGCGTCGAGCAACTGGTGTGCGGCGACGAGGCCTGCGCGCCGGCCATCGAACGGGAAATGCGGCTGCCCTTCGAGCACGTCGATATCGTCGTGCGCGAGTTCGAGCGTGCGGCGCACGTGCGCAAGCGGAAACGCGTACGGCTCGCCGCCGACCTCGACCAGCAGGCTGCGGATCACCGACAGCGTGAGCGGCAGCTGCAGCACGAAGCGCATGCCCGCGCCAGGCTCGTTGAAGATGCGCACCGCGCCGCGCACGCCGCGCACCATTTCCTGCACGGCGTCGAGGCCGACGCCGCGCCCCGACACGTCGGTCACCGCATCGCGCATCGAGAAGCCCGGCAGCAGCAGGAATTCGAGCAGTTCGGGATCGGACAGCCGCGCGGCCGTCTCGTCGTCGGTCAGGCGCTGGCGCACGACCGCCGCGCGCAACGCGTCCATGTCCACGCCCGGCCCGTCGTCGATCACGCTGACGAGCAGCGAGCCGGCGCTGTGGCGCGCCTCCAGGGTGACGCTCGCCTCGGCCGCCTTGCCGCGCGCCCGACGCGCGTCGGGCGATTCGACGCCGTGATCGATCGCGTTGCGCAGCAGGTGGCCGAGCGGCGCGTCGAGCAGGTCGAGGATGTCGCGATCGACCTGCGTGCCTTCGCCGACGATCGAGAAACGCACCTGCTTGCCGAGCGAGCGCGCGAGATCGCGCACGATGCGCGGATACGCGCGCGTCGCGTCGCCGAACGGCCGCATCCGGCACTGCAGCGCCTCGTCGTACAGCTGCTCGGCGATGTGCGTGCTGCGCCGCTCGAAGCGATCGAATTCGTCCATGCGCTCGGCGAGCGAGCGCTGCAGGTCGTTGAGCATGTGCCGCACTTCGTTCACCGACGCGAGCACGCCCGCGTCGAGATCGTCGGCAAACTGTTCGTACAACAGATCGAGCGACCGGGCCGCATCGCGCTGCGCACGCTTCACGCGCAGCATCGACTCCGCGAACGGCTTGAGCCAGCGCGATTCGACGAGCGACTCGCCGGACAGGCTCAGCAGCCGGTTCAGCGTATCGGCCCGCACGCGGCGCATTGCACCCGCGCCGGCCGCGCGGCCCGCCTGGACCGGATCGGGCACGGCCGCCGACACCGCGAGCGGCGGCACCGCGGCGCCGGCCCCAACGGATTCGTTCGCGGCGCCGTCGTGCTCGCGAAGCGGCACGACGAACGGCGGTGCCGGCGGCGGCGCGAACGCCGGGGCCGAGGCCGGCATCGCGTGCGCGCCGTCGGCACCTGTCAGCGCCAGCGCGAACGCCTCGATCTCGGTCGACGACACGGGCTGCGCCTCCGGATCGGCGACGCGCACCAGCAGGTCGACGCCGGCGAGCAGCACATCGATGTGCGTGGCCGTCAGCGCGATCGTGCCGGCCTGCGCGGCGACGAAGCATTCTTCCATGCGCCCCGCGATGTCGACACCGAGCGGCACGCCGACGATGCGTGCGGCACCCTTCAGCGAATGCGCGGCGCGCATGCACGCCTCGAGCGCGACGGAGTCGGGCTCGCCCGATTCGAGCGCGAGCAGGCGTTCCGACAGCGCCTGGGTCTGCGTGCGCGTCTCCTCGCGATACAGCTCGAGCAGCGACAGGTGGCTCAGATCGTCATCGCCGCTCATCGCATGCTCCGTGTCACGGCGTCGAACAGCCGATCGTCGTCGAGCAGGCCTACCGACTTGCCACGCCACGACAGCACGCCGCGCGACAGGCCGGCGCTCGCGCGCCCGACCGTCGCCGGCACCGGCACCCATTCGGATGCGCCGAAGCGCAGCACGCCCTCGACTTCGTCGACCGGAAACACGACCGGCTCGCCCTGGTGCGCGGCGACCAGCAGCCGCGTGAAACGGCCGTCGCCACCGCCGTTGCCCCCCTTGCCCGCGTCGAGGCCGAGCAGCGCGCCGATCGAGATCGCGATGCGCAGCGTGCCGCGAATGTTGACCACGCCGCGCACGGCCGAATGCCGGCGATACGGCAGCGAATGGATCGGGCGCGTGCCGGCGATCTCGCGCAGCACGCCAATCGGCAGCGCGAGCCATTCGTCGGCGACGCGAAACACCAGCGCCGCCTGGCATGTATCGTCTTTGCCGTGCGCGCGGGTCGCGTCGAACGCGCTGATCCGCTGCGTGGCGTCGGCCATCTCGGCGATGGCGAGCGGGCGTTCGAGCAGCTTCGCCGCGTGATACGCGTAGACCGGACAGTTCAGGCAGCGCAGGCAGTCGGCCAGCCGCTCGCACGAGCGATCGCCGCGTGTGCCAATCCGGTTCCAGCAATCGTCGACGCCGATGGTGGTGTCGTCAGTGGCAACGGCGTCGCGGTTCATTCTTTCCTCGGTCATCCCGATGTCGGCTCCCAACCCGTATTCTCGTTATCCGGCCGAGCGCCGCGCACGCTCGAGCAGCCATCGCGCGCCGGCGCCGTCGCCGCCGACGTCGAGCAAGGTCGCGAGATGCGTCAGCGCTTCGTGGTGCGTCGGCCGCAGATACAGCGCCTTCCGGTAGAAGTCGCCCGCTTCCGCGACGCGCCCGCGCGCATCCGCGATCAGCCCGTTCAGGTAGAACGCGTCGGCGTGCGGCCCGGCGTGCGCGGAGAACTGCGCGAGCACGCGCTCGGCCTCGTCGAATGCGCCCGCATTGGCCAGCGCCTGCGCTTCCTCGAGCGTCGGTGCGGCGCTGTCGGCGACCGGCGCCCCCTTCGCGGGCATCTCGGCCACGTTGGCCACATGGGCCGGCGAGTCGACGCGCCAGTCGGCCCGCGGCTCGGGCGCCGTCGGGCGCTCGGCCGGCGTGAACGCGGCGCGCGACGGCGCGGCATCGCTCCACGTCGGCGGCACGACGGCCAGCAGCGGGCGCGTCGCGGCCGGCGGCACCACAGCGAAGCGCTCGCCGCGCCGGTACGGCGCGATCGCGGGCATCGGTGCCGCATAGCCGTCCGCCGCGGCACCACCGCACGCGCGATGAAACGCGAACGCCAGCGGCACGCGCGCCGAGCGCATCCCGTGCCGCATCGCGACGCCCGTTTCGGCGGGGCCGACGAACAGCATGCCGTCGTCGGCGAGCGAGCTTTCGAGCGAATCGATCACGCGGTCCTGGGCGTCGCGGTCGAAATAGATCAGCACGTTGCGGCAGAAGACGAAGTCGTAGCGGATGCCCGTGTCGAAGCCCGGCTCGACCAGATTCGCCTGGCGAAACTGCACGCACGCGCGCACGCGCTCGTCGAGCAGCCAGCCGTCGGCGACCGGCGTGAAGTAGCGGCTGCGGAACTCGGTCGTCGTGCCGCGAAACGCATTGCGCCCGTAGCAGCCGAGCCGCGCCTGTTCGATCGCGCGCGCGCTCAGGTCGATCGCGTCGATCGTGAAGCTGGCCGGATCGAGCCCGGCGTCGAGCAGCGCCATCGCCGCCGAATACGGCTCCTCGCCGGTCGAGCACGGCGCGCTCAGCACGCGGATCACGCGCCCGGGCATCGCGGCAAGCCGCTCGGCCGCGAGCCGCGCGAGCGTCGCGAACGCCTCGCGATCGCGGAAGAACCACGTCTCCGGCACGATGAACAGTTCGATCAGCGCGCGCCGCTCGTCGGCCGACGCGTTGAGCTGCTGCCAGTAGGCGTCGAGCGCTTCCGGCGTGACGGGCGGCCGCGCCGCCGACGGCAGCCGCTCGCCGTCGCCCTGCAGCGCCTGCACGCGCTCCGTCAGCGCGCGGCTCAGGAAATCGTTGCCGAGCGAATCGGGGTCGATGCCGGTCTCGCGCAGCAGCCAGCCGCGAAATCGCGAATCGGACTCTTTCATGCGGATGCCCCTCCGTGGCCCGGCAGGTCGTCGAACAGATACAGGCGCGCCACGTCGTCGATCAGGTCGGACACCGAGACCTGCTGCACGATCCCGTCGGGCGTGTTCGCGACGCGCCCGAGCCAGCGCGTGCGCGCGGTCGATACGCCACTGGCGCGGAACGCGGTGCGGTCGATCCGCAGCGTCTGCGTCGCGCGTTCGACGATCAGGCCGATCACGCGATCGCGGTCGAGCTGCCCGACACGATAGCGAGCCATCACCAGCCGCGTCGAGCGCAGCGCATGCGCGCGCCGTCCGAGCGCCAGCATCGGCACGTCGATCACGGGCACGGGCTGACCACCGCGCATCAGCAACCCGGCAATCCATTCGGGCGCGCCGGGTACGGCCTTGGTGGTCGCAAGCGGCAGCACCTCGTCGATGTCGGCGGCATCGAGCGCATAGCGCTCGCCGTCGAGCTCGAACATCAGGAACAGCGCGTGCGCGCCGCCGTGCGCCTCGGCGCGCATCACGCGTCGACCTTGAAGCGCGACACGCTGGTGCGCAACTGGTTCGCGACGAGCGTCAGGTCGTCGATCGCCTGCGACGACTGGCGCAGCGATTCGGCCGTCTGCTGCGCGGCTTCCGACAGTTGCGACAGCGCCTGCGTGATCTGCTCGGCACCGTTCGCCTGGGTCTGCATCCCTTCGTTGACCATCTGGAAGCGCGGTGCGAGCGTCTGCACCTCGGCGATGATCTGCGACAGCTGCCCGCCGACCTGCTGCACGTCGAGCATCCCGCGGCGCACTTCCTCCGAAAACTTGTCCATCCCCATCACGCCCGCCGACACGGCCGACTGGATCTCCTTCACCGTCTGCTCGATGTCGTACGTCGCCACCGCCGTCTGGTCGGCGAGGCGGCGGATCTCGGTCGCGACGACCGCGAAGCCGCGGCCGTACTCGCCGGCCTTCTCGGCCTCGATCGCCGCGTTCAGCGACAGCAGGTTGGTCTGGTCGGCCACCTTGGTGATCGTCGCGACGACCTGGTTGATGTTCAGCGCCTTCTCGTTGAGGATCGCGAGCTTCGCGTTCACCGAACCGGCCGCGTCCATCACGCTGCGCATCGTCTCGCCCATCCGCGTGAGGCCGCTCTGGCTCACGCCCGCGAGCGTCGCCGACTGCTCGGCCACGCCGGCCACCTCGTTCATCGTGCGCAGCAGGTCGCGCGACGTCGCGAAGATCTCGCGCGAGGTCGCACCGATCTCGGTCGTCGTCGCCGCGGTCTCGTTCGCGGTCGCCTGCTGCTCGCGCGACGTCGCCGCGATTTCGGCGACCGACGTCGTCACCTGAAGCGACGACTGCTGCGCGCGCGCGACCAGCTCGGTCAGCTCGTCGGCCATCCGGTTGAAGCCCGACTCGAGCGTGCCGAACTCATCGCGGCGGCGCAGGTCGAGGCGGCGCGTCAGGTTGCCGGTGCGCATCACGTCGTGCACCTCGACGAGCCGCGCCATCGGCACGGTGACGGAACGGTACAGCCCGTAGCCCAGCCCCAGCGCGGACAGCAGCACGATCGCCAGCGCGGTCGCGAGGACGATCTCGGTGTCCTGCCCGGATTGGCGGATCAATTTCGCGGACTGGTCGGCGAACTTGCGGTTTTCCTGCACCAGGATATTCGCGTTGCGCACGACCTCGGCCCACGCAGGCTGCACCTTCGCATAAGCGGCGACGGCCTCCTCGCGCGACACGCGGCTCTTCTGCACCGCGTCGTTCAGCAGCGGCAGATAGCGGTCGAAGGCGCCGCGAAACGCCGCGAAGCGCTGGCGGTCGTCATCGCGGAACGTCGTGTTCTGGTAATCGACCGACAGCGACTCGACCTCCTTGAGCGTCTCGCCGATCCTCGCGAAATCACGCTGCACGAGTTCGGGATCGGTATCGACGAACGTCGCCTGCTGCAGCATCGCGAACGATTCATTGACCGTCCCGCGCAGCGACGCCGCCAGATACACGCCCGGCAGCGAGTCGTGTTCGATGCTGACGGCCTCGGCGTTGATCGCGCGCAGGCGCTCGTAGGACACGCCGGCCGTCACCAGCATCAGCACGAACAGCACGCCGAAGCTGAACAGGATACGGTTGCCGAGCGTCAGCCGGGCGGCGCCGATCGTCGGGTGCAGGCTTTCATTGGTCGCGCGGGGCGTCACGGTGGCCATGTTCGTTATGGGCTTTCTAGAATCAGCGTTGAAAAAACCGCGCCCGCCCGCGCGCCGGACGGCGCGCCACGAGCGCATCGGGGTCTCTCGGGCAGCGCGGCACCGGGCCGCGCCGCGAAATCATCGGTCCGCTTGCGCCGGCAGCCGAAGCGCGACCATGAAGCCACGCACCGTATTGCGCATCAGGATCTGGCCGCGATGCCGTGCGGCCGTCGCGCGGACGAACGCAAGCCCGAGGCCGAAGCCGCTGCGCGCCGCGCCATGCACGGATTCGAGCCGCACGAACGACTCGGTCGCGGCCGTGCGTTGCTCGGGCGCGATGCCGGAGCCGGCGTCTTCGACGCCGATCAGCCACGCACCGTCGTCGTCGCTCAGCGTGCAGTGCACGTCCGTGCCGGCCGGGCCGTACTTCAGCGCGTTGTCGATCAGGTTTGCGACCGCGCGCGTGAGCATCATGCGGTCGCCCATCGTCACGCACTCGGTGTCGGGCACGTGGGCAACGACCCGGCTGCCGAATCCGGCCGCCTTCTCCCACAGCTGGTCGACAGCGTCGAGCACGATCTCGTTCAGACTCAGGACCTCGTGCGCGCGGCGTTCCGACTGCGCGCGGGTCAGGTGGATGAAGCCGTCCGCGAGCGCGAGCGCGCGCCGTGCGTGGCCGGCAATGCGCTCCATGATCGGCGGCATGTCGCCGTGCTCGGTCCGGTAGACCTCGAGCAGCGCGAGGATCGACGTCTGCGGCGAACGCATGTCGTGCGACAGGAAATCCAGCGCTTCGTCGCGCTGGCGCGACATCAGGTACGAATTCGAGTGATAGCGGATGCGCGCGGTCAGCTCCATCGCGTCCGGGAGCTTCACGAGGTAGTCGTTCGCGCCGGCGATGAACGCCTCGCGCTTGACGATCGGCTCCTCCTTCGCCGACAGCACGATGATCGGCACGCGTGCGGTCTCGGTGTTCGCGCGCCACGCGCGAACGAGATCGAGGCCGTCGATTTCCGGCATCACGAGATCCTGCAGGATGACCGTCGGCTTCACGTCGCGCGCGACCGCCATCGCCCGATGTGCGTCGGTGCACACATGCAAGTCGATATCGTGCTCGCTGCGCAGCGCGCGGCGGATCACCTCGCCGACGAACGGCTGATCGTCGACGAGCAGAACCGATAGCCCGGACTCGAGACAATCCAGCGCATTTTCACCGCCGGATTCTTTCATAAATACCGTTTCAAACGCCAAATCTCCAATTGATTCTTTCATAGGAGTTGTTTATCCGACTTGGACGCCATCTTAAATATGGCGGCGAAGAAATCCGCCTATTGCTGCCGATCTGGCCTGTCGGCATTGCCTCGCGGGGATCCGAACGCCGATTTCACCCCGACGACGGTCGCATTACCTCCGCGCGCTTTCTCTCAATAAAGATAACCGGCTGATTCTAAATGAAATTAGAACACAGCATCTATCTCCTTCCGGTTTAGTTTTGCCAAATATGGTGAAAGAGCGGGATTTAGTTAAATCAGATCATTTCCGGACGCGAAAGACGATAACGTTTGCGCAGCCGGCGCCACGAGGTTTGCATGCGCTGCAAGCCGTCGTATCGAACGTTTTGGGGCCGGATTCCGATGCGATGGAATCGGCAGAGATGGAGGGGGAAAATCGCGCGCCGCGACCGGATCGGCGCGACGCGAAGGCTCGCGGCACCGCGCGCCCAACCCGATTTGCGCGGCCAGTTACCCGCGCGCGTGCTGCGCGGACACTTCCTGCAGGTCGAGATCGCGCTCGAGCATGTGCAGCATCTCGTCGTGAATGCGGCCAGAACGATGCAGGCGCAACAATTCCACACGCCCGGCCTTGATCGCGGCCAGCACGACGTCGTAGTGCGCGATGCGTACCTCCGCCGGATAAGCAGGCTCGTTCTTCGCCCGCTCGGTCAGTTCCGCGCGATACGTGTATTGCTCCAGCAGGCGCGGGTGAATCACCTTGCCGCTCTCGTCGCGCACCAGCGGCTGGATCGCCGCGAGCTGCGCAGCCTCGATATGCGCCCACGCCTGCGGCTCGGTCAGGTGATGCGCGGCGCGCTCTTCGCGCTGAGGCAGGCGCAGCAGCCGGATCAGCGGCCCGATGGTCGTGCCCTGCATGAGCACGGTGACGAGGATCACCGCGAACGACGCGACCAGGATCACGTCGCGGCCCGGCATCGCCTCCGGCAATGACAGCGCGATCGCCAGCGTCACGACCCCGCGCATCCCGGCCCAGCTCATGATCGTCGCGGCCTTCCAGTCGGGTGCGACACCACGCCGAATGATCCCGCGCACCGGCATCTTCAGCGCCTCGACCGCATAGATCCACACGAAGCGCGACACGACCACCGCCACCAGCACCGCGAGCACCGGCGGGACCATCGTCGCGAGCACCTGCTCGAAGCCGCCGAGCCGGTGGATCGCACCGCGCAGCGACAACCCGATCAGCACGAACACCAGCGCTTCGAGCAGGAACACGATGACCTGCCAGAACGCGGTGCCGCGCGTGCGCACGGCCGCCGAGAACACCTCGTGCTGATGCCAGCCGACGATCATGCCGGCCGTGACCGTCGCGATCACGCCCGACACCTCGACCATCTCGCCCGCGATGTACGCGATCCAGCCGGCGATCACCGCGACGGTGATCACCAGATAGTCGTCATCGAGCAGCTTCAGGAACCACACGACGAGCTTTCCGACCAGGAAGCCGACCACGACGCCGCCGAGCCCGAGTTCCGCGAAGCGCACGACCGCGTGCTCGAGGCTGAACGCACCCGTCAGCGCGGCAGCGACCGCGAAGCGGAACAGCACCAGGCCCGCCGCGTCGTTCAACAGGCTTTCCCCTTCGAGCAGCACCATCAGCCGGCGCGGCAGCGCGACGCGTTCGAGCACGGCCTTCGCGGCCACCGCGTCGGGCGGCGACACGATCGCGCCGAGCGCGAAGCACGCGGCCCACGGCAGCGACGGCACGACCCAGTGCACGGCGAAACCGACCGCGAACGTCGTGAACACCACCGCGCCGATCGCGAGCATCAGGATGCCGCCGACGTTGTGCTTGAACTCCTCCCACACCGAGAAATACGCGCCGTCCATCAGCAGCGGCGGCAGGAACACGAGCAGCACGAGCTCCGGATCGAGGTTGATCGGCGGCAGGCCGGGAATAAACGCGATGCCGATGCCGCCGATCAGCAGCGCGGCCGCGGGCGGCAATCGCAGCCGCTTGGCGATGCATTCGAGCGCGACGATCGCGAGGAATGACAACAGAACCAGTTTGAATGCCGAGACAGGAGACATGAATCGATCTCGTGAAGAATGAATGCGCACGCCAGCCGATGTCGTACCCCGGTTGGCCAATTCGCGCGATTACATCACGATGCGATGCGCGCAGTCGAGCGCGTTCGGCGAGCACGGCACGCGGTGCCGTCACGATGGCGCACCGCGCGGGCGGCGCCGCGCCCTTCGGTGCACGCCGAAACGAAAACGGCACGCGGGCCTGCGTTCTCGCCTGCCCGCGTGCCGTCATGCCGCGTCCCTTCGCGCTAGAGGCGCCTCACGACCATCAGGCGCGGCTCGGTCATGTCCTCGATCGCGTAACGGATCCCTTCCCGGCCGAGCCCCGAATCCTTCACGCCGCCATACGGCATGTTGTCGACGCGGAACGACGGGACGTCGTTGATCACGACGCCGCCCACCTCCAGCTCGTCCCACGCGCGCTGTGCATGCGCGAGCGAATCGGTGAACACGCCGGCCTGCAGCCCGAAGTCGCTGTCGTTGACGCGCGCGAGCGCATCGTCGAAGCGCTCGAACTTCTCGAGGATCGCGACGGGACCAAATGCCTCCTTGCGGTACAGGTCCTGTTCGCGACCGACGTTTTCGAGCAGCGTCGCCTCGAACATCGCGCCGTCGACCTTGCCGCCCGCGACGATCTTCGCGCCCGCCGCGACGGCCGCCTCCATCCAGCCGGACAGCCGGCGCGATTCGGATTCGGAGATCATCGGGCCGACGAACGTCGACGGATCCTTCGGATCGCCCATCTTCAGCGAACGCGTCTTCGCGATCAGCTTGTCGCGCAGCGCGTCGTACAGGTCCGCATGCACGAGGATCCGCTGCACGCCGATACAGCTCTGGCCCGACTGGTAATACGCGCCGAACGCGAGACGCTCGACCACGTAGTCGAGCTGCTCGAGCTGATCCGCGTCGACGATCGCCGCCGCGTTGCCGCCGAGCTCCAGCACGACCTTCTTCTTCCCGGCCTTCTCCTTCAGCGCCCAGCCCACGGCCGGCGAACCCGTGAACGACAGCAGCTTGAAACGCTCGTCGGTCGTGAACAGGTCCGCGCCGTCGCGATGTGCGGGCAGCACCGAGAATGCCCCCTTCGGCAGGTCGGTTTCGGCGAGCACCTCGCCGATGATCAGCGCGCCGATCGGCGTGCGGCTCGCGGGTTTCAGCACGAACGGACAGCCTGCGGCCAGCGCGGGTGCGACCTTGTGCGCGGCGAGGTTCAGCGGGAAGTTGAACGGCGAGATGAACGAGCACGGGCCGATCGGCACGCGCCGCGTATAGCCGGTGTAGCCTTGCGCACGTGCCGAGATCTCGAGGTTGATCACCTCGCCGTCGATGCGCACCGACTCCTCGGACGCGACACGGAATGTATCGATCAGCCGCGTCACCTCGCCCTTCGAATCGTTGATCGGCTTGCCGGCCTCGATGCACAGCGCCTCCGCCAGCTCGTCGAAACGCTCGCGAAAGCGCGCGACGCAATGGTCGAGCACCGCCTGTCGCTTGTAGGCCGGCAACTCGCGCATCGGCTTCGCGGCGCCGACCGCCGCGCCGATAGCCTCATCGATCGCCTTCGCGTCGGCGAGCGCGACGCGCGTCGCGACCTTGCCGCTGAACTTGTCGGTCACTTCCAGATCGGTGTTCGCGTAGACGGCTTCGTTGGCCAGATAGTACGGATAGGTTTCCTTCAGCATGGAACGACTCCTTCCTGTGAACGGGGAATTCAGAGTTGCGCGGACAACCGCTTGATCTCGCGGTTCAGCACGCGCTCGTTGTCCGAATAGTCGATCGGCACGTCGATCACGTGCACGCCAGGCGACGAGAAGCACTCGCGCAGCAGCGGCTCGAGATCGTCGGCCGCTTCGACGCGATGCCCGTGCGCGCCGTAGCTTTGCGCATACGACACGAAATCGGGGTTCTGCAGCGTCATCGCGAAATCGGGGAAGTTCATGTTCTCCTGCTTCCAGCGGATCATCCCGAAGGCATCGTCGCGCAGAATCATCACGACGATGTCGAGCTTCAGTCGCACGGCGGTTTCGAGTTCCTGCGAATTCATCATGAAGCCGCCGTCGCCGCACACGGCGATCACCTTGCGCTGCGGATGCACGATCTTCGTCGCGATCGCCGACGGCAGGCCCGCGCCCATCGACGCGAGCGCGTTGTCGAGCAGCAGCGAGTTCGGCTCGTGCGCACGCCAGTAGCGCGCGAACCAGATCTTGTACATCCCGTTGTCGAGGCAGACGATCCCGTCGGTCGGCAGCGCGTTGTACAGGTCGTTCACGATCCGCACCGGGTACATCGGGAAGCGCGGGTCGTGCTGGCCCTTCGCCAGATGCGCGTCGAAATGCTCCTTGATCATCGCGAAGCGGGCGAAATCCCAATGCGGCTGCGGCGCGATCGCCTCCTTCATCTGCCACACCGCGTTCGCGATGTCGCCGACCACCTCGATCTGCGGGAAGTAGACGGGATCGACCTGCGCACCGAGGAAGTTCACGTGGATCACGGTCTTGTCGTCCGTGCGCATGAAGAACGGCGGCTTCTCGATCACGTCGTGGCCGACATTGATGATGCAGTCCGCATGCTCGATCGCGCGGTGCACGAAGTCGCCGTCGGACAGCGTCGCGTTGCCGAGCCACAGCGGATGCGTTTCGTCGATCACGCCCTTGCCCATCTGGGTCGTGAAGAACGGGATGCCCGTCTTGTCGACGAATTCGAGCAGCATCTTGCAGGTCGTCTTGCGATTGCCGCCCGCGCCGATCATCAACAGCGGGTGGCGCGCGGCCTGGATCGCGTCGACCGCGTGCGCGACCGCCTTCTCCTCGGCCACCGGCCGCCGGCTGTAGCTGCGCGGAATCGGCTTGCCGTCGCCCTCCTCGTGCGCGATGTCCTCCGGGAGTTCGAGGTGCGCGGCGCCCGGGCGCTCCTCCTCCGCGCGACGGAACGCCTCGCGCACCGCCGACGGAATGTTGCCGATCGACACGATCTGCCGCGTGAACTTCGTGAGCGGCTGCATCATGCCGACGACGTCGACGATCTGGAAGTGACCCTGCTTGCTGGACTTGATCGGCTTCTGCCCGGTGATCATCAGCATCGGCATGCCGCCGAGCTGCGCATAGGCGGCAGCCGTCACGAAGTTGGTCGCGCCTGGCCCGAGCGTCGCGAGACACACGCCGGTGCGGCCCGTCAGGCGGCCGTAGGTGGCAGCCATGAACCCGGCCGCCTGCTCGTGCCGGGTCAGCACGAGCTTGATCTTCGATCGCCGCAGCGATTCGAGCAGATCGAGGTTTTCCTCGCCGGGGATGCCGAACACGTACTCGACACCTTCGGCTTCCAGCGCCTTCACGAACAGATCCGATGCTTTCATGGGGGGACTCTCGGTTGATGCCGCCTGCCCGGCTTACGGGCGCGCGACGTTCAGAACGCGCGCCGGCCTACGGCACGCGGACGCTTTACCTACTGGACACTGACCACGGCACTGCCCGCCGCGCAACGCACGGCGGCGCCTCCCTGTGCAGGAGGACAAACGGATTCGCCCGCGCGCGGCAAGCACGCACGGGCGGCAAGGACGTTTTTGATTGTAGACGGATTCGCGGAATTCCGACTTCGGCCGAATGGCCGGGTCCGGCCGCGCGAAAGGATCGGCCTGACGGTCAATTCGACGTCAAACGGCGCGCGCGGCCGTACCGTATTGTCGGAGGCACGCCGATTTCATTCACCCAACATGTAAACCATGGCTTACATACTGCGACCCATGCCCTGCCGTGCGCCACGTTCAGTGTCCGGACAACCGACCGGCCGCGCCCGCATCAATGCAGCCACGCCGTCGCCCAGCGCGGCACCAGCGAGACCAGATACAGCCCGAGCCCGATCAGCCCGCCGACCAGCGTGCCGTTGATGCGGATGTACTGCAGGTCCTTGCCGATGTTCAACTCGATCTGCCGCGACATCTCGCGCGCATCCCAGTTGCGCACCGTATCGCGGATGTGACGCATCAGGAAATCCGCGAAATCCGGCGCCATATCGTGCACGGCCTTCTCGATGTGCTCGTTCAGCGACGCACGCAGCGCCGGGCTCTGCGCGAGCCGCGCGCCGAGCCAGCCGCCGAGCGTCGCGGCCTGCCGGTGCAGCGTCGAATCGGGCCGCGCGAGATCGGCCTTCAGCCATGCGCGCAACTGGTCCCACAGATCGCGCACATAGTCATTGAACGCGTCGCCGTCGCGAATGTAGCGCTTGATCTCGTCACCCTTCGCGATGAACGCAGGGTCATGCTTCAGCCGCTCGGTGAGCCGCACGACCGTGCGGTCGAAGCGCTGCCGCAACTCGTGCTCCGGATCGGCCGCCACGCCCTCGAGCACGCGGCTCACCGCGCTCGCCAGCATGCGCGCGCCGTTCTCGCCGAACCACTGCGTCGGCATGATCTTCTCGACCTTCGGGTATTGCGTCTTCAGCCATTCGACGATGAAGCCCGCGATCACTTCACGGTTCTCCTCCTTGTCGAGCACGTCGACTACCTGCTCGATCGCATCGTCGAGCAACGCCTGGTGGCGGCCGTCCTTCGTCAGCGTGTCGAGGATCGCGCCCAGCGATTGCGACAGGTCGATGCGGTCGATCACCGCGCGGAACGCGTCGTGGACGAACGACTGGATCCGCGCATCGTCGGTCATGTCGAGCGCGAAGCTCATCAGCTTCGTCACGTAGCCGCCGAGCGCGTCGGTGTTCGCGGGCTCGCCGAGCCATGCGCCGAGTTTCCGTGCGGGATCGTGCTGGCGGATCTGCGCGACGAGTGCGTCGGGACCGAGGAATTTCTCGCGCACGAACACCGCGAGGTTGTCGGCGATCTTGTCCTTGTTCTTCGGGATGATTTCGGTGTGGCGCGATACGAACGGAATCGGCACGCGGCGAAACAGCGCGACGACCGCGAACCAGTCGGCGAGCGCGCCAACCATCGCGGCCTCGGCCACCGCCTTGAAACCGTCGACCCACGGGCCGCGCGGCAGCAGGATCGTCGTGACGAATACCGCGACCGCGGCCAGCAGCAGCCATAGCGCGCGGCGCTTGCTGCGTTTCAGTTCGAGGGCTTTGTCTGGCGTCATGGGCGACCGGTGAAACGGCAATGCCGCTAATATGCACCGATCGCCGGCCCGCGACAAACCCGCGCGCGTTGCCCGAGCCGGAAAGGTTGTCCGGAACAGGTCACGCTCGACGTTTCAGCTACCCGGCGCGAACACGGCCGCGCCGGCCGCGTTCGCGCACTGCCTCAGAGAAAGGTCTTCAGGTTCACCGCCGGATCGGCGAGCTTCACCGGATCCGGCACGGCGCCTGCCGCGATCAGGCGCCGCGATGCACCGATGTCGCGCCCCAGGTTCGCCGCCGCCACCGCAGCGATCTTCCCGGTGTCGTCCAGCCCGAACACCGTGAACGGCCCGCTCGCGGGATCGCCACGCACGACGATCGTTCGCTCGCCGCCGAACAGCCCGAGCATCTGCAGGTTGCAATCGTACTGATCGGACCACAGCCAGGGCAGCTCGGCATACGTTTCGTCCGCACCCAGCAGGTTCGCGGCCGCGACCGCCGGCTGATTCTCCGCGACCTGCCACGACTCGATCCGCACGTGGCGCCCGAGCAGCGGATTGAAGTGCATCGTCACCTCGCCCGCCGCGAAGATCGCGCGATCGGCCGTCCGGCATCCCGCATCGACACGGATACCGTTGTCGACCTCGAGGCCGGCCGCCTGCGCGAGTTCGACGTTGGGCACGACGCCGATGCCGACCACGACGATATCGGCCTGCACGTCGCCGCGATCGGTCTCGACGATCGCGCCGCCGCGCGGTGCGCGGCGAATCGCGCGCGGCAGCGTCGCCATCTGGAAGACCACGCCGCGCGCGTCATGCAGTTGCCGCGCATACGCGCCGACGACTTCCGGCAACGCACGCTGCAGCAAGCGCGCGGCCGGGTCGATCACCGTCACGTCGCAACCGAGCTGGCGTGCCGCGGCCGCCACCTCGAGGCCGATGAAGCCGCCGCCGAGCACCGCCACGCGGCGCCCCGGCGCGAGCTGCGCACGCAACGCACGCGCGTCGGCAACGGTGCGCACGTAATGCGGGACGATGCCTTCGTCGACCGGCCCGCCGAACGCACGCACGCGCGAACCCGTCGCGAGCACGAGGCGCGCGAACGGCAACGTCGCGCCGTCGTCGAGCCGCACACGCTGCGCATCGCGCTCGATCGCATCGACGCGCGTGCCGAGCCGCAGCTCGATGCGCTGCGCGTCGTACCATGCCGCATCGCGGATGAACGCGCGCTGCTCGCCGCCGTCGCCCAGCAGCGCGTCCTTCGACAGCGCGGGCCGGTCGTACGGCAGTTCGCGCTCCGCGCCGATCATCACGATGCGTGCGTCGGCGTCGCGCGCGCGCAGCGCCTCGGCCGTGCGCCGCGCCGCATGGCCGGCACCGACGATCACGAACGGGTCACCCGACATTGACTTCCACCTGACCGTCGACGATCCGGATCGGATAAGTCCGCACCGGCTCGGTGATCGGCGCGCACTTCGGCGCACCCGTGCGAATGTCGATCAGCCCCTGGTGCAGCGGGCATTCGACGCAACCGTCTTCCACATAGCCTTCGGACAGCCGCGCGTGACCATGCGAACAGAGGTCGTGCATCGCGAACAGTTCGTCGCCGATCCGGAACACCGCGATCGGCTTCTGGCCGGCGACGCGCGCCGCCGGTTCGTCTTCGGAGAATTCGTCGAATGCGCCCAGCGGATGCCATTCGGCGAGCGTTGCTTCGGTCATGTCGTTTCCTTGGCTGTCAGATCGGGGTGGCGAGCAGCGTCTGCACGCGCGACGTGTCGTAGATCACGCGCTTGGTCTTGTAGCGCAGCCCGTCGGGCGTGCGCACGACCGTGTCGTAATACTTGCCGGCCTGGTACACGTTCGATTCGCCGTTGCTGCGCGTCTGCACGACCACGTAGTTGCTCTCCGTGTCGATCTCGCCGTCGCGCTCCGCAACGATCGTGAGCCCCGACGTCATGTGCCGGTACGTGTGCTCTTCGAAGATGTTCGCGTGCCGCAGCGACACCACGCGGTCGCGCAGCATGCGCTGGTTCGTGCAGTGGACGATCCCGACCGGCAGCCCGAGATCCGCGTTCTCCTTCGGCACGATCTCGTACGTGCAGTCCTCGGTGAACATTTCCGGCCAGTGTTCGAGCCGGTCGTTGTCGAGGTGGCCGATGTAGCGGTTCTGGAGCATGTAAATCTCGAACCACGTCTTCATGTCTTCCGTCAGGTTTTCCATCATTGCGCGCTCCCGCTTCGATAGCCCATCAGCTTCTGGTACCCGACCCAGAACTTGCGGATCAGGCTTTCGGTGATCACCGTGTCCTGCTGATCCGGGTTGCCGCGCGACATCTCGATCACCGACGTCGCGTCGGCGTCGCGCACCGTGCCGCGCTGCACGAGCTCGGTCGCTTCCGTGTCTTCCATCGAGATGTAGCCGGCCGGCCCGACCAGGTTCGCCTGCTTGATGCGCAGCGCGCGCAGTTCGGGCGTGTCGTCCGCGTAGCCGAAGAAGTGGAAGATCAGCTCGAAGTTGTCCGGCCCCTTCGGCAGGATCTGGCGCGCGACCAGCGTGTTGTGGATCTGCTGGATCACGAGCTGCGGAAAGATCGGCTGGATATGGTTCGTGCAGTCCTCGTCGTATTCCGACACGAGATCGAGGATCGATTCGTCTTCCAGATGGAAGCCCTCGTCGAACGAGCGGATGTTCTGCTGCTTGTACGCGGCCGACGTGTCGTCGTTCGTCTTCGTCACCGTGATGATGCTGTGCAGCCCGTGGTTCGCATCCGGAATCGAGCGCGCCTTCATCCCGACGCGGAAGATGTTGAAGGTCGTATGGAACAGGTGCAGCATGCTCGCGTGATACGGATCCTTCACGTTCTCCATGTACAGCTTCCAGTTCGACTTCGAATACTGGCGCGTGCAGCCGAGATACTCGATCGGCTTGTGGAAGATCCGGTCGATCCACGGACGCATCTGCTCGCCGAGATAGTCGGGCAGCGGCGCCACTTCATCGCTGAACGTCGCGAACACGAGCCCGCGATAGCTGTCGACGCGCAGCTTGCGCAGCCCGTGCTGCTTCGGGTCGAAGTCGGCCGGCATCCCGGTCATCCCCTTCTGGCCGCGCCGGAACGGCACGCCGAGCAGGTTGCCCTGGTTGTCGAAGCTCCACTGGTGATAGACGCACGTGTGCGAGCTCGCGTTGCCGCGCGACTTGCGGCACACCTGCGCGCCGCGGTGCGCGCAGCGGTTCACCCATGCGGACAGCGTGCCGTCCTCGGTGCGCGTGACGACGACCGGCGTGTCGCCGACGAACGTGCTCTTGAAGTCGCCGGCGTTCGGGATTTCCGCTTCCAGCGCGACGAAGTTCCATGTCGGCCCGCGGAAGATGCGTTCCTGCTCGCGATCGTAGACGGCCTGCGAGCTGAACACCTTGTACGGCACGCGCGAGCCGTCGTCGTGCGGAAAGCGCACATCGGACGCGTCGTCACGCGCGGCGAATACGACGGGCGATTCTGTCTGCTCCATGTCGGACTCCTTCTGGTTCCGTTTCGTTGATTGCATGGAGCCGATTTTTGAAAAGCTAAAATTCGGCGTCTATCCGGAAAGTGCGATTGCGGCGGCGCAATATCCACTTTCGGCGGATTTCTGCGCTAGCATGGCGACACACGCGACCCGAGCGCGATCCCGACCCATTCGTCGGATCGAAGCGCCCGTCGTTCATACCAAGGCCGATGCCCATGTCCCCAACGTCGTTCGAGCCGCTTGCGCTGCGTGCGCACCGGCTGTTCGAATCCCGCGATCTCGACGAGACGCGCGAGCGGATCTCGCGCGTGATGCAGCCGCACGCGCTGCTGCCGAGCGGCCGCGTGCAAGGCGCATCGCATATGGATTTCGTGCGGCTCGGCGGGCTCGGCATCGGCACCATCGCGTTCGGCGACGCGATGCGCGTGCAGGTCGACGCCGTCGACGGTTATTACCTGCTGATGTTCTGCCTGTCCGGGCAGGCGGAAGTCCACGCGATGGGGCGCCGGCTCGGCGTCGACGGGCAGACCGGCGTGCTGTGCGCGCCCGGCGAGCGCTTCGACGCGGTGCTGTCCGCCGATTGCGAGCAGTTCGTGCTGCGCATCGATGCCGCGACCGTCGGTTCGCTGACCGGCGACCCGCGCGCGATGCTCGACCCCGTGCTGCACATCAGCGATGCCGCGCTCACCGCGTGGCGCCAGCAGCTGATGCTCGTCGCCCGCTCGCCGGCGCTGCTCGAACGGGCGAACGCGAACCCGCGCGTCGCGTCGCAGCTCGAGCATCTGCTGATCGATTTGCTGATCGAAGGCCACCCGCCGTCGGTACCGAGCGCGCGCCAGGATCCCGCGCCGGGCTTCGTGCGGCGCGCGCAGGAGTTCGTGAACGCACACTACGCGCAGCCGTTGCAGCTCATCGATATCGTCCAGGCCGCCAACGTACCGGAGCGGACACTGCGTGACGCCTTCCTGCAGTTCCGCGGAATGAGCCCGATGCAATACCTGCGCGCGACGCGACTCGAGCATGCGCGGGAGTTGCTGCGCGGGTCGGTGTCCGAGCGACGGATCGCCGATATCGCGCTCGATTGCGGGTTCACGCACCTCGGGCGATTCGCGATCGCGTACCGGGAGAAGTTCGGCGAATCGCCTTCGGAGACGCTCGACGGGAAGCGGTAAGTGGTAAGTGGTAGCGGGGACGTCGGCTTGCCGGTTGCCGGCCGGGTCGGCTTGCCGGCTCGCTGTCCGCCTGCATCAGCGGCAGATGACATCGCATCGCGACACCCGCTCCGCATTCGGCCTGGCACGCCGAATTTGACCGTTAGTTGCGGCCAGTACGGAAATACCGCCCCTACGCTGCCGGCGCAATCATCTCCCGCGCGATCGCGCAGAACGCGGTCGTCGCGGCGCTTTCGCCGTGCAGCCGGCGGCTCATGATGATCGGCGACGTCGCCGTGGGTTCCGGCAGCCGCCGGTAGACGACGCCCTTCACGCGCACGCCTTCCACGCTCTCCGGCACCAGCGACACGCCCACCTGCGCGGCGACGAGCCCGAGCGCCGTCTGCAGTTCGCGCACCTCGTGCACGGCCGCCGGCACGAGCGCGCCGTCGCGCAGCGCGGACAACTGCTGGTCCGCGAAGCTCGGCCGCGGCGTGCTCGGATAGACGATCAGCGTCTCGTTCGCGATGTCCGCGAGCGTCAACGGCCGGCCCGGATCGGCGAGCGGATGCCCGACCGGCAGCGCCGCGATCAGCTTTTCCTCGATCAGCGCCTCGCGCACGAGCTGGTCGTCGTCGAAACGCAGGCGGCCGAACCCGACGTCGATCCGCCCGCCTTTCAGTGCCCCGAGCTGCTCGAGCGTGAACATTTCGATCAGCGACAGCTCGACGCCCGGGTGCGCCTCGCGAAACGCGCGGATCACGTCCGGCAGCGCGCCGTAGAGCGTCGACGGCACGAAGCCGATCACGATCCGCTCCGACAACTGCGCGAGCCGCCGCGTCAGCGGGCCGAGCTCGTCGGCCTGTTCGACGACGCGCGTCGCCTGCGCATAGAACACGCGGCCCGCGTCGGTCAGCTTCAGCGGCCGCGCGCCGCGCTCGAACAGCGGCAGCCCGACCTCGTCCTCGATCGCCTGGAGCTGGCGGCTCAGCGGCGGCTGCGTCATGTGCAGGCGCTCCGCCGCCCGCGTGATGTTCATTTCCTCCGCGACGGCGATGAAATACCGGAGCTGGCGCAATTCCATTTCATGCCTCAAAGGTATGGAAGTAGTCGGAAAGAGTGTTGGACGCCGCTCGGCGGAAATTCCTACCATGTGCACCAACAGGAGGAATCGCATGATAGCAACTACCGCCACCATCGAACGCGTCGAGACGCTGCTCGTCGACGTGCCGACGATCAGGCCCCACAAACTGTCGGTCGCCACGATGAATTGCCAGACCCTCGTGCTGGTTCGCGTTCGATGCACGGACGGTATCGAGGGCGTCGGCGAAGCGACCACGATCGGCGGTCTCGCGTATGGCGAGGAAAGCCCCGAGAGCATCAAGGTCAACATCGACACCTACTTCGCGCCGCTGCTGCAGGGCATGGACGCGACGCGCCCCGGCGCCGCGATGGCGCGTGCGCGCAAACTGTTCCAGGGCAACCGGTTCGCGAAATGCGCGCTCGAAACCGCGCTGTTCGACGCGCAGGCGCGCCGCCTCGGCGTGCCGCTGTCCGAGCTGTTCGGCGGCCGCACGACCGATGCGGTCGACGTGGCGTGGACGCTCGCGAGCGGCGACACGCAACGCGACATCGCGGAAGCCGAGGCGATGCTCGACGCGCGCCGCCATCGCGCGTTCAAGCTGAAGATCGGCTCGAATGCGGTCGACGATGACGTCGCGCACGTGATCGCGATCAAGCGCGCGCTCGGCGAGCGCGGCGACGTCCGCGTCGACGTGAATCAGGCATGGACCGAAACCGACGCGATCCGCGCGGGCGCCCGACTCGCGGAGGCCGGCGTGAGCCTCGTCGAACAACCGATCGCGGCGACCAACCGTGCGGGGCTGAAGCGCCTCACGCAGCTCGCGCAGATTCCGATCATGGCCGACGAGGCGCTGCACGGCCCCGTCGATGCATTCGCGCTCGCGCAGGACCGCGCGGCCGACGTGTTCGCGGTGAAGATCGCGCAATCGGGCGGCCTGCTCGGTGCGGCGAGTGTCGCATCGATCGCGTCGGCCGCCGGCATCGACCTGTACGGCGGCACGATGCTCGAAGGCGCGGCCGGCACGATGGCGTCCGCGCAACTGTTCAGCACGTTCGGCTCGCTGAAATGGGGCACCGAGCTGTTCGGCCCGCTGCTGCTCACCGAGGAAATCCTCGTCGAGCCGCTGCGTTACCAGGATTTCAAGCTGCACCTGCCGGCGACGCCCGGCCTCGGCATCACCTTCGACTGGGCCCGCATCGAACGGATGCGACGCGACGCCCGCTGATCCCGCATGACACGACAACCGAAACCGGAGACACAGATGAACAAGCAAGCCATCGACGCCCTGCTGAAAACCTTCGACGACGCCGCGGAAAAGCCCGGCAACCCGCGCGTGCGCGCGATCGTCAACCGGATCGTGAAGGACATCTGCTACACGATCGAAGACTTCGACGTGCAGCCGAGCGAGTTCTGGACCGCGCTCAACTTCCTGAACGAAGCCGGCCGTGAATTCGGGCTGATCGCCGCGGGGCTCGGCCTCGAGCGCTTCCTCGACGTGCGCATGGACGAGGCCGAGGAGAAAGCCGGCTTCCAGGGCGGCACGCCGCGCACGATCGAAGGGCCGCTGTACGTCGCGGGCGCGCCGGAATCGGTCGGCCATGCGCGTCTCGACGACGGCACCGATCCGGGCCAGACGCTGATCATGCGCGGTCAGGTACTCGGTCAGGACGGCGCGCCGATCGCGAATGCGCTCGTCGAGGTGTGGCACGCGAACCATCTGGGCAACTATTCGTACTTCGATCAGTCGCAGCCGGCGTTCAACCTGCGCCGCTCGATCCGCACCGATGCCGAGGGCCGCTACAGCTTCCGCAGCGTGCTGCCGGTCGGCTACAGCGTGCCGCCGGGCAGCAAGACCGAACAGCTGCTCGACCAGCTCGGCCGCCACGGCCATCGTCCGGCGCACATCCACTTCTTCGTTTCCGCGGACGGATATCGTAAGCTGACGACGCAGATCAACATCGAAGGCGACCCGCACATCTGGGACGACTTCGCATTCGCGACCCGCGAAGGGCTGATCCCGAAGGTCAAGCAGGCCGAGGGCGCGCAAGGCAAGCCGTATGGCATCGACGGGCCGTTCGCGCTGATCGACTTCGATTTCTCGCTGCTCAAGGACAAGCAGGACGTGCCGGCGAGCGAAGTCGCGCGGGCACGGGCGCAGGCCTGAGCGGCCGTCCCGTTCGACGAATCGACAACGCAAGGAGCACAGGATGCTGTTTCATGTGGAAATGACCGTCCGTCTGCCGACGGACATGGATCCGGTCAAGGCGGCCACGCTGAAGGCCGAAGAGAAGGCGATGTGCCAGCGGCTCATGAACGAAGGGACCTGGCGGCATCTGTGGCGTATCGCGGGGCAGTATGCGAACGTGAGTATTTTCGATGTGGAAAGCGTGCAGCAGCTGCATGACCTGTTGAGCCAACTGCCGTTGTTTCCGTATATGGAGATGGAGGTGCGGGCGCTGTGCCGGCATCCGTCGTCCATTCGCGACGACGATCGGTGATTTCCGTGCGACCCGTGCCGCCGGTTATCCGGCGCATGGGTCGCCACTTCCCCGCAGTTTCCCGCCCCGATTGTCTCGATGACCCGTAGCCCCATTCACTTGAGGATATCTCCCGTCATCTGAAGTCCATTCGACATCAATCCGATACGTAGAGGCGCATCCGGATCAAGCCTCTTTTTCTCGATGATGCGCTTCCAATCTTCGGCGGCGCCGGGGACACGGTACAACGCGACAATCGCCACATACACCGTCTCTCGTTGCATCGGTTGAGACAAGCTCGACGACGCCCCGGGGCTCACAACAGTCGACATAACCGCTTGCAGATCCTTGGCCAACACGGTCCGATCGTTCTTCAACAGATCGTCATACGACGCCGCATCGAACATCTTGCGATCCTTCAACTGATAGACGCGAACGGCAACCGACGTCGGTCGTCCCGCGTCGTCCGGGTTCAGCGCCGAGCGTGCAGTCAGATCGACATCAAGCACCTTGACCTGCTTGAAGAACACCGCGCGGTATGCATTCGACGACGCATCCGATACCGACTGCCAAGCGCCACACCCCGACAGCAGCAATACGGCGGCAGCAGTGGCCGCACTCATTCGATAGAACATGAAGACTCCGGAATCAGATCGTGCGCGGCACGAGATGCGGGTTGGGTTGCGGCACGGGGAACGCCTCATAGATGCCCAACGCGATGTTGATCAGGCGATCGTCGGCTGACGGCAACACCGTCGTCCAGCCGAGCCGCGGCGCCGGGTCGACTCGTACGATCCCGACGACAGGACGCGGAACGAACCGCGACGACACTTCCATCCGCACATGCACATCGGCCTTGATGCCGACATACAGCTGGATGAATGCCATCACCTCTCGATGCAGCCATGCGCCCGGCAACAAATCCTGAGCCTGCCGCGCATCGGTCGGTCGCAACGTCAAATGCACCGCCCGGCTGCGATAGGCGAGACGCCTGCCGAGCACGTAACCGCCCCCGAGTCCGCTGCACTTCGCATCCGGCTTCACCGACGTCAACGGGTTCGGTCGCCCGGCACTCGTCGTCACCGCCCAGAACTCGTCGACGCGAACATCGGCCCCAGGCACGGCAAGCGCCACTACACCGGCCAGCCCTTCCGACGTGCGCGTGCGCTGAATCAACAACCCCAATAGCGCAAGCATCCGCGAATTCGGCAGACCCGCCCGCTGGGGCTTGTCGCCCCATCCGAATCCCGCCAGACACAGCAGGCTTTGCGAATAATCGTCGACACCGCCGGCCCGAAAGCGCTCCGGATAGCGGTACTTCTTCCATGCGCGATACAGCAGCGTCGCCGCGCGGTGATTGAACGGATCGAGAAAAGCCTCGACCGCTTCATGCCCCTCCTCCCGCAACACGATCTCGTCGATCATGTGCGACGGCATGGCTGCATCGACGCCGTAAAGCCCCATGAAGGTCGTGCGCACGGTCGGCGGCGCATCGACGTGCTCGTCGTCGAATTCGACAGCGGCCACCTCACCAGCCGGAAACCCCAAGTGCGGACGCGGCCGAAACCGCACCGGCTCATGCTCCGGCGTATCGCGCGTGCCGAACCCGGGACGTTCGGGCATGCACGCCTCCAGAAGACGACAGAACTGCATGAAAGTCATAGTCGGCGCTCCCTCGAACAGCGTCATGGCTAACGCCGACCGTCCCTTCGACGCAGCGACTTCAGCGCCCGCCCGATCAATCGAGGGCATCATAGCGGCGCCCGCTGAGCCTTGCTGCGCGGCCATTCCGTCCGCGCGCGGGACGGTAGGCTGACGACCACCAGCTTCGTGAACAGATTGATTTCCGCATACGCGCCGAAGAACCGGTGCAGCAACTCGCCGAACAGCATCACGTCGCCCTCGCCGGAAAACGCATGCGCATCGAGCGTGACCTCGATCAGTACACCGCGCTCGACCGCGCCGCCCGACACTTCCTCGATCATGTCCTGCGACACATGCAGGATGCCGGCGAGTCGCCGCCGATTCAGTTCCTCGTTCGTCCAGTCGTACAGTGCCAAAGCGCCACGCAACACCTCCGCGTTCATCATCGACAGGAAATTCGGTGCAAGATGCGACAGCACACGCCACTGGAAACGATCTTCCGTCGGCGGATACAGCGGCAATGTCGGCGATACGAGATTGCGCACCCCTGCGACGTTCGGCGTGCTGGCCGCCAGCTCGTCGAGGCTCGCCTCGCGCAGCCCCTTGCGCGGCAGCAGTCCGTTCGTGCCCGTCACGCGCAGCGACAGGCTTTCCTCTGGCAGCGTATCCATCGTCTCCCACGCATGGCCGCCTAGAACGACCCACATTTCGTGGAGTCCCGATACCCCGGAGCGCACGCGCGTGTGGAAATAGCGTTCAGGCGCCTCGTGCCGCAGCATGCCACCGCGGTGCCGGAACGTCGCGAACGGCACATAGTCGTATCGCTCGGCCGTATCGTGATCGAACGTCACGACCGCATCGACCGAATATGTTTCGACATGCTCGCCCTGATGACCGGCCGGCACGACGCGATATTCGGTTTCGTGATGATCGATCTCGATCGGCTCGGCATCCAGTTCGAACAGGTTAATGACTGGCGAACAGAACAGTCGCACGTTCTCCGCGTTGAAACGATGGTCCGACGGATAGGCGTCGTTCAGGAGGATTTCCAGTTCGAAGCGAATCGATTTTTCGGGAAGTGTCGAGACATCCAGCCCGCACAGATCGACGAACAGGAATTTTTCGCGGAATGTGAAGTATTCGAGCAACAGCTGATATCCGGAAAACGCTGCATCGGCCTTGGGCCACAGCCGTTCTTCCGTCGAAAATCCCGCCGCCTCGATCTTGACGCCCGGAAGTGGCACGGCTTCGCCATCACGTATTTCCGGAACACGCCAGTAAATTGCATCGACCTGGCGCGTCAACGCAAGATGCATCGCGAATGCGGTCGGCAGATCGGCATTCAGATGGAGACGCAGCCGCGACAGATCCGTCTCCTTGCGCAGCGCCGATCCCTGCAACGCGAAGCCGACACGAATCACCGATCGCCCGTCGTGCAGCACCGCAGGCCCGGCATGCGTGATCGAGACCGGCTGCAGCGCAACGGCCTGCGTCGTCCGGTACAGACATTGCACCGTCTGCTGCGCCACGCTTTCCGCGCCGTCCGGGGAAGGCACGTTGATCGGCGCGGAACGCACCGGCACGCCGGCCGGCACGACCACCGTCTTCTGCAGTTTCTCCGCAAACGGCGTCAGTTCGACGATCGACAGCGACGGAATCATCCGCAGATAGTGCGGCCACAACAGGCTGACGAGCCCTTCGGTCAATTCGGGCAGTTCATCGTCGAGCTTCTGCCGAAGTCGGCCCGTCAGGAAGGCAAAGCCTTCGAATAGACGCTCGACGTACGGATCGCGATCTCCGACGCGGTCGAGATTGAGCAAACGCGCACGGTCGGGGTGCGCCTTCGCGAATTCCTTGCCGGATTCGCGCAGGTAACGCATTTCTGCTTCGTAGTAGCGCAGGATGGGATCGTTGTTGTCCATGGGAATCCGTTACGAAAGGGTCAATGCGCGGGCGGGATCGAGTACCGTGAGTTCCGCATGCAGCTCGCTGATGCGGCGGCCGAGCGCCGGCTTGTCGGCATCCTTGCGGCTGCTCATCGCTTTCAATGCCTTGACCAGTTGTTGCTTGACCTCAAACGTCAGCGCCGGCTCCCAGCGCATCAGCGGCAGCGAGCGGGTGGCTCCGTCGAGCTCGGCAAGGAGCGCGAGCGCCGCATCGTGGCGGCCGGCATGGTCGGCCAGGCGAGCCATCACGAGCCGCTGCAAATAGCGATGTCGGTCGGTTTTCATGCCGGGCAGTGCTTCGAGCCAGGCGAAAGCCGCCTCGATACCTTCACGGGCGGCCAGTTCGCGGGCCTGGGTTTCGATCTCCGGCCAGTCGCCCGCTGCATCGTTCTCGCTATCTGCGGAAACAGGCAGCGGCGCAACCGTCTCACCCGCTTCCAGGTTGCGCACGACCGCATGCCGGGCAATCCATTCGAGTGTCGTGTCGTCGGCGAATGGCGTGCCGTCGCTGAATGCCAGCCGTTCGATGCCTGGCAATCGTTCGAGGAAAAGCGCGAAGTCGGCGCGCAGCAATTCTCGCCACGTGCTGTACGGCGTACCGACGTGGTCGAGCGCGACGTGCTGGAAATACTGCAGGTCGAACCACAGGTGATTCACGCCTTCCATGAACGCGCCCTCGACACGCTCCAGTAGCTCGTGCCAGTGCTTCTGCAAAACGAGGCGTTTCATCTGTTGACGCAATTCGGCACGTGGCGGCACCAGACGCGTATGCGACGCGGCGTCCGACGGCGGCACGTCGTGCAACGTGTCCCATCGAATGCTTCGCACGACGCGTACCGAAGGCAAGTAGCCGTTTTCCTGATCCCGTAGCCACGCCGACATCGCGCGCGCTTGATCGAGCAGGTCGCGTGTCGACACGATCGATCCGGCCAACGACTTGCCTGCGGTTGGCATAGGCGGCATCGCGACGCCGGGATCGACGCCGCGTGCCAGCGTTTCCTTTTTCTCGAAGCGGGATACGAGTGACTGCAGATTCGGACGGGCAGCATCAGGCCATGCCGCCGTCCGCATCACGAGTACGTCGAGAGCGGCTAAGGTGCGTTCCAGATCGGACGGCAGAAAGTCACCACGGCTATCCAGCGTCTCGATCACACGCGCAGTCGCCAACATTTCAAGCGCGGCCTTCTTCGCTTCGTGACGAGCGGGTAATGCGTCCTCGCCAAACCGGTCGACGAGCGCGGCGGCCAGTTCGAGCCCGTCGGCGAATCCGGCCGGGCCGTCCTGCCGCAGCCGTGCGAACGCGTAGTAGCCGGCGAGGCGCAAATCCTTGCCGGTCTCCTTGAGCAGGTGCTCACATGCGCGGACGATCAACCCATCATCGATTCCCGACAGCTTGCCGGCTTCGTCCTTCAGTTCGAAGAACGCGTCTTCGTAGCCGGGATCACGTCCGCATGCATGCTCGCCGGGAACCGGCGCAACCCATGTGGCCCAGGATTCCGTCCGTGCTTGCTGGAGCGAATCGATGCGGGGACCGCTAACGAGAGTCTTCATAAAATTGGCAAGCGTCATGGCAGGCCTCAGAAAACGAATGCGTCGCCCAGCAGCATCAGGGCGTGCCCGAACGGGCTCGATGGGGAATCGGAAAGTCCTGAAGTGGCCGCCAATGACGAAATCGCGGCCGTCGGCGCCGGTGTCTGGTTCGTCGCGCCGGACTTGGCGGCTCGCGTTTTCGCCTGAGCGAGTTCAGGCGTGCTGCGTTGACTGGCCGCCGACTCCGTCGTCGCCGGCTTGGCCACATCCGGCAAGGGGTGCCCACCCGGAAGCCCCGGCGGTAGCGGGACAGCCGCATGCTTCGCAGCCGCGATCGCCGATGCCGGCAACGGCGGCGGGCCGATCGTCGACGCCCGCGGCCCTGCGTTTCGAGATCCCGTCACGAAAACGCGAGGCGGCAACGTGAAATTCCGCAACTGGAGAACCTCGAGCGGGCCACCACCTGCTTCGCTGCGCAACTGCACCTTGAGCGGGAGGCTCTGGCTCGTGTCGGGTGTCCAGGTCAGCAGATAGCGCGCGTTGTCCTGCTGTGCGACCTTTGCGCGCTCGAGCAGCCGAATGAAACCGAAGCGACCCTGCGAATCGAACGCGGTGCGCAAGCCGCCCTGCTCCGTCTGCCATTCGATATGCGACAGGTTTTCGAGCGACTGGCCAGGCCATTCGAATGGTGTCCATTCCTGCTTCTGGTTGAAGTAATGCAGTTCGCGGCCGGACAGCACGAATCGCATGTCGGTGACGCCCGGCGTCGGCTCGGCCCGCAGTTCGTAGCGCACGCTTGCATCGCCGGACGGGAACAGCACCGTCGACGTCCGCGTAAGCTTGTTCAGGCCGTTGAGAAAAGCCGGATCGATCGTCAATGCGCCGGTATCGGCTCCCTGCGCAGCGACCCATCGGTCGCCATGGCGTTCGACGACACCGGCCAGTTGCGATGCCACGAACTGCGCGATCAAGCCGCTGTCCGGCCGCATGAAGCGGGCCATCTCGGGAAGCGATGCATCGTTGTCGGAGTCCGCGAACGGATAGCGGCCACCGAACGTCTTGTTCCAGTCGGCGAGGATCGCGGTGCGCCAGATTTCGTTCAGGCTCGAAGCTGCCGGTTGCAGGATGACCTGCCACGCCTGATCGAACGGTGCGCGGAACAGTGCGCCGAAGCCGGACCACTGTTCACCGAGGCTCGCCGCGACTCGACTCGCGTAATCTCGGCTGTCGGCGATATCGGACGTCTTGCCCTGCAGCACGGATTGCGCGGCCAGACGCGCGATCGCGTCAGGATCGGTGCTGGAGACGATCTGCGACGTCTTCAGGCGCATCGCCGTGATCCGCTCCAGATAGCGTGCCAGGCTCAGGTCGCCGGTTGCGGGCAGCGGTGTGTTGCCCTTGCCGCCGGATGGCGCCCCGGAAGTGAGATCGCTACCGGTCAGACGCAGGATCGGGTTGAACGCGGCGGCAAGCGGTGCAAGCTGAGGCTTTGCCTGCTTCGACGGATCCTTCTCATCGGCGCCAACCAGTTGCTGCGCCTTGCTGATCAGCGTGTCGGACAGCGACTGTGCATTGGCGCCCGTACCCGCCTGGTAGACGATCGCATTCATCAATGCGACGAGTGGCGAGCGTTGCGGGTCGCCCAGCAACGTCAGCTGGTCGGCAGTGGCAGAAAGCGTCGGTGCAGGTTGCCAACGCAGGCTGTTGAGGAAAAGTCCCCATGCTCGCGCGTAATCGTCGAAGTAGCGCTGGCGCAAATCAGCCTTCAATGTCGAAGGCGACGCGTGGGCAACCTTGGTGTCGGAGAGCACCCAGTCGCTCGCCACATCGCGTTGCTCGCCGGCTTCGTCGATTGCCTTCGAGATCCGTTCCTCCCACGCGGCGCGCGTGAATACGCCCGGTACGGTCGCGGTCGTGCCGAACAGGCCGCGGCTCGTTGCACTGCCGGCAGAGGATTGCGATGCCGCGTCGCCGAGCAGCGTTGCGAGCGATAGCGGCGGGTATTTCGGTGTCGCTTCGTCGATGATTTGCTGGTAGATCGCGTCGCCGGAGTTCTGGATGCCTCGGACACCGATGATCGTCTGGCGGGTCGACGCGATCAGGCTGCCGTCCGGGACAATCGCGAGCGCGGTTCGGTTCGACGCGCCGCCGCGCCCGATGTGATTGGCAAAGAATGAGATCGCTTGCTGACGAAGGTCTTCCCAGCGGCCCTTCGACAGTTGGGAATCGATCGTGCGTACGGGAGCGGACGTCGCGACAAGTTGTGGCATCAGGAAGGCGGCTGCCGCCCGCTCGGGTTTGGCGAGCATCATGTAGGTCTTGAGCGTGTCGTAAGCGGCTTGTACCTGAGCATCGCCGCCGCTGGCGATTTCCGCGTCGGACAGAGATGCGAGCTGATGCAGTCTCGCTTCGAGCTTCTGGCGGATCGGGCCGACGAGGATGCGATTTGCGGCTTCGGCGTAGGAAGGCCAGAGGGCATCGAGCAGCGCGTGATCGCGGTTCAGGCCGAAACGGGCGGTCAACGGTGCACCAGCGCGCTGGCGGATTTCAAGCGTGTCCATTTGCCGGTTGAGATCGGTCAGCGTTTGTAGCGACTGCGTCGGATCTTGAGGTCCGGCGAGCTTTGCGACCGCCTCCGTTGCGCTCCCGATCGTCGCGCGATTGACGAAGCCGGACAGCAGCATGCCGGCAAACCAGCAGCCGAACAGGGCGGTCGTCATCCAGGCTGCCGTGGTCGACAGCGAAAAGCCGACGCGGCGGCCGTGAACCTTGCGGCTGTGGTTGGCGATGGTTTGCCAGAGGGTTCGGGGTTGAGGATCGGTCGTTGGGTCACCATCATTCGAATCGCCATTCGGAAAATCGAAATCTGGAGACATCAGGGCCCGCTCTTTGAATAGCGGCGCAAACATCAAGCCGTGAAGCGTATGTCTCGAAATGGTGGATTCAGCGGTTCGACGCAGCACGTCGGATATCGCTCCGCGCAACCTCGAAACATGCTGCGCCAGCTCGGCTGGGTAACGATCGTTGGCATTCGCCGCGAGGCGCACGACGCCGGTGTCCGAGAGATTGTCGACGAGATTTCGCAGCGATTCGTCGATCACCTCCTCGCTCAAGCGTGTGTTCGCCCATGTGAAGCCCATCGCTTCATCCGGGCCGGCGCGTTCGCTGCCGAAATCCGTCACATCCAGAAGATACGCCGGTGCGGCCCAGCGCAACGCGCGTGCATGGCGAGCAAGTCGTGCAGCGAGCTCATCCACCTCGATCGATGCATCCATGGAACTTCGTTGGCGAGTAACGGTCACTATCGCGTCGATCGGACGCCGACGACGCAGGCGACGAATCCGATCGAGCCATTCCGTGTCGAGTTTGTCGTCAATTTGTCGCGCATACAGCATGACCGTATTGCCGAGAATCGCGTAGCCGGTGTCGGCCAACCCGGGCGCAAGCCGCCGAATGACCGGATAGTCACCCGCAACAAGCACCCAGCGATCGCGATACCGCCATTGCCATCCGTGCCTCTCCCTCTGAATTTGCTTGAGCGATTCGGCGCGGGTTTCGGCATTGACCGTCGGCCCGCTTCCCGACGGAGCAGGCGTGCGACGAGTGCGATCATTGACCCACTTCTTCACGGCACGCCAGCCATTGGCCGGCCGAGACGAATCATTGAAGCTGAAAATCAACAAGAGTGCCACGAATATGGCGCACAAAATGGCGAGCGCCAATCCTCGATCCGCCTCGGACAGGCCGAGCCAGTGCGGTCGCATCCATACGATCCCCCCAGGAACGACGACGAAAGCAAGGGCTCCGAACAGATCAAGTTTGAATATCCGGTTCATGCGGAAGTACGTATGTTGTTGATGCGTTGTCCACGTTCGTCACGACCGCGACGGACATATGGTCTTCGTCGCGCTGCGCGACCAGTTGCGGCTTTGGCGATTGACCGGCCATATGTATTGCGCAAGCTGCGGCCAGCCATCCTGCCGAGGCTCCCGCCATGCCGACAATTCGATCGAGTTCGAACTCCGGCACGGCTTCGTCGCTCTCTCCTACCGGACGGCCCGCGCTTAACGCCGTACGCAAGGAACCCGCCGCTCGACTGTCGAATCCGCTCATCCACAGCGCTCCGATGGCATCCGGCTCGGCGCTGCCCCAACGAAGCCCGTAGGTAAGCGCATGATCAAGATCGTCGTGACCGGCTCGACGGGGACGGTGGAGCGCAGCGATCGGGCGCAATTCGAAACGCGACGCAAGCGCCTCGGAAACCAGCAACATTCCCACGCCAGCCTCGGCCGACCCGGGTGGCGGCGGCTCGGCAATCACTCTGTTGAGCACCACGGATATGAGTAACACCGCGTGCTGATGCAACGGTCCGTTCGGATCGTCAAGCCACGAGTCGACCGCCATCAAGCCGAGCGATTCGGGTGCGCGGTCCATTCTCGCAACGCGCAACTTGTGGTGCCTCCATTTCTTCCGCCATCGCTCCATCAGGTCGGACTCTCCGACATACCCGGAAATATCGAGCAAGACGCGCATCGGCAGATCCGCAGGAAGTGCATGCAGGGTTTTCTTCAAGTCGTTCAGCAGTCGCTCGTACAGCCATTCAAGAACCTCTTCGTGGCGCTCCCGATCGTCGGCGGCCAGGCGAGCTTCAATCGGGTCAAGCCATCTTGCTGAAACCGCTTCGTTCTCTTTCTGCGCCGAAGCCTTGGCACGCAACTTCATCGTTCCGTCGACGATCCGGTCGATACCGTTTTCCGTATCGTCCGCGGTTACACGCGCAGCCGTTGCCAGGACAAGCATAGGCACGCTCTCTCGCGCAAAGGCCTGCGCGTTGTACTTCCTGCTTGCATCGTTCCAGGCCTGAACGTTCGCGCGTTCGAGCTCGTACGCCCGATAGCGCCGCGACACGAAGAAGGCGGAAAAAACCGTCGGATATACGGACACGCATACCCAGAACCACGGCGTGTGAGTCGGCTCATCCTCGGGCCAGAGCATCAGCACGGCCAATACGCCGACCGCCGTCAGCACGATGAACACCGCCAACCAGAGAACCCGCGACGGCGCTCCATCAGGAAGCGGCTTCTCAGGCGGGAGGCACGAGAAATCGAGTGCCATTGCTTAACTGCGCCCGCTATTCGGAAGAGAAGAAATCAAACGGCAGCCGCACTGGCACAAGTCATCATGCTGGGCGACTTCGCGACCATCATCGAATGCACCCGACGTTGCGGTTGCAATACGGTTGTCGCCGTGCCGCGGGCAGGTCACGGGATCGTGAAGCCGAGCGAGCGGACGCCCCATGAAAAAGCGCGTGTCTGACCCGGCTGTTACGTGGCCACCGCCGGTATGGCTGTCGCCGACGCGAACGATACCCGCCATATGTACCCCCGAAATAAACTGATGTCGTCACTGCAATTCGACAGTGAGAGATTGATACTGAGTTGTCAGCGCCCCGGCAACCGGGCAGCGGGCGTCATCGCCTCGCTGGCCTTCCTGACACGCTCGCCATGCTTTTCGTCGCGCTTGCGCTTTTTTTCTTCGCTGACGTAATCGCTACTTCCGAATGTGTCGATTGCACGTGTCTGGAAGTACAGAGTCGACGACAGCACGTGGTCGTGCCAGCTCGTCAGCATCGTGTCGTGAACCAGCAGGTCGAACAGCGCCATGACTTTGGGTGGCAGCGGATTCTTGCCGCTCAGGCCCATCTTCCACGCCTGGATCAGCGTCTCCTGTTCCGGCGTCATCATCCAGGCCTCGATCATCGATGCGCTGAATTCCGGGTCGGCGTCCCAAGGCAACGCCCCCTCTTGAGCCATTTTACGTATGCGATTGGCCGATTGCTGCAGCCCGGTTTGCTGGGAATCGCGCCGCATCAGCTCTTCGGATTCGCTTTGGATGCGTTCCCAGACGCCCACGGATGGGCGGTCCTTTTCGACACCTGCATCGCGATTGGAAAGCATCTCCGGCAGGACCGAATCCTGCCAGCGAGCCAAAGCTTTGCCGAGCGTCACGCTATCGGCTGGTGGTCGCTGATTACGCAGTGCGATATACGCCGCCTCCGCGTCGTTGCGCTCCTTAAGACGCTCCCGGTGCCGAGAGGCGAGATCGTCGAAGCGACTCGTCACGGTTGCGCGAAACGCGGGAGACTGATAGCGAACCGCCATCCAGCGCAGGAATATCTGCATGTGCTCGACGAAATTCAGACGCGCGACGTAGGGAACCATCTGCCGGTAGGCATCGATCAGCTCTCCGATTTTGTAGGAGGTTTTGCCGTCGGAGATGGGTTTTGCAAGGGTAAATTTCGCGAACGTCTCACCCTTGAACTTGAACAGATTCTCCATCGTATCGAGCACGACACCATGTGAAACCGCCTCGTTAAGCATGTCGCGCAAAACGACGCGCTGCAGTTCCGCACGTGCACCGAGCGTACCAGGCGGCGCTCCGCCCGTAATGTCTTCGCTGGTTCCTGGATAGAGGTACTGCAGTCCACGAGTTTTCTCGAGGCTATCGAGCCGCTGATAAAACCGGAGTTCGTGAGCCGCCGCAAAGTGCACACATCGCTGTACCGAAGCGGGTACCGATAGCTCGCGATCCCCGTAGTTTTGCTTGAGCAGACCGAGCACCGGCACGATTCCCAGCAGCTTGTTTTCTTCCATCACCGAAGACACGGCGTCCAGCAGCCCGAGAAACTTGATTTCGATCGGAATGGCGGTTTGATTGGGATCTTTGGGATCTGTATAAGCCAGCTTCGTATCGCTCGGACGCTTGTATCTTTGAGTCAACTCGTTCGCCAGCGCCCGAGCGTTAACACACCCACGATCCGCACCGAAGATGGATACCTGGATTCGCTGGACCTTCGGCATTTTCTGCTTGACGTCTTCGATCGATTTCTCAAACTGCTTCATCGCGGCCACCAGCCGGTCCTGGACGCCCGTTCCAAATACCCGTGCGACAGCGCGGTTATCACGAAACCATGGAATCGAATCAATCACCACGCCAAAGAACACCGACTTGGCGGCACTCTGCGCAGTCGACAGAAAATTCCTCTTCGCATCGTAAAGAATTGCGCGAGTGGCGGCACGGCCGCGTCGAACCCAGCGGTTGTCGCGTTGCAATTGCAACACTCGCCCGATATTGCGTGGCGCTGATTCGACGGAGTCGACCAAGTCTTTGAACGACTTCACGATCGGCCGATACGAAAACTCCTTGAGCCCCTTCTTGAGCCCTTCCGTCATGGTGTCTTTCGGATTGATGGGTAGCCGTTTCACGCCCGTTACGTTCTCGCCTGCGCTAACTGCGATCGAACCTGCTGCGTCGGCCCCTTGCTTCCCAAGCTTGAATACAGCGGAGACGATCTGACCTTTCCTGGCCTCCTCATTCAACTCGGTTCCCAGCCCAGAATAGTAGAGGGGGTACCAAAATTGGTTTGGCTCTTGTTCCCGGCGTGGGTCTTCGTTATCACGATGGGCCTCCCAGAGTCGACATATGTTCGAGTATCGAGACGTATTCTTTTCATCGTAGTCACGATGACGGCCAAACCCATCAAAAAAGAAGCCGATGTGTATCACGGCACCACACGGAATGCAGTCGTCTTTCGGATACGCCTTCTGATTCTCCCCGATTGCAGCCCGCACTTCCGGCGGGGTTCGATCGGACGGATCCGGGGGATTCTTATCAGTCATGCTGCCCTCTCGCGGTGTCTCGCTCAAAGCGGTTACTTTTGATTTCTCCGACAACTACATCAGTCAAGCTCTGCATCGCCGCACCAAAGGCACCCGGCTTGCCTTTCGTCTCCTTCAAGATCCGCTGCACGATCGGATGCTCGTCGAACTGCGGATTGACGAGTTGCGTGTAGTACACGTACTGCTCAAGATCGGTCGTATCAGTCAGGCGATACTTCAACCAGCCTTGTGACGCAATACGCGCCGTTCGCCTAAAGGCCACGGACATGTCCGCGTCGTCCGGGTTGGCCGCTTTCCCGTATTTGGTTTGGAACCAGTGATCGACTTTCGCGTAGGAGATCCTCGATCCACTCATGTCGTTACGAATCTCAAACTCGATGTGATCGTCCGGATAAAAGTGCACCGCAAGCACGTCTTCCCCCGCTCCGCCTTTGACCTTTGTCGCGGGAAATTTGACCTCGGTTTTCTTATGGATCTTCTTGATCGGCGCATACGGATTTTTCATGAACTCGTCTTGGTCATATATCTCCCAGTCGACCGTGAAATCCATTCCCTTCAACTTGTAGCAACAGCTCAACCTTCCAGCGCCAGCGCCCGGCGGCAGGTCGCCCCCTCCACTCGCCCGGTTGCCGTATTTGTCACGAATCGTGAAATCGCTCAGATTGAACGGTGTGTAGTTGAGCCCCATGATGCTGACTCCTCGGTAGGTCGGCTCGGATGAAAACGCGTCGCAGCCGGCTAACGTCAATACGACAGCGAACAAGATGGCAAGCCGTTTAATCATTGCTGGAATACCTCAGATTCAAGAACACAATCCATCTCGTCAACTTCATCTCGCAAACGACTTCGTCTGATCAAAGCAGCGCTGACTCGGATGACTGATACTCATCACGAAACAACGCCTACTCAAATCGACCTTGCTTGATCTCTTGCACAACGGCATCTGGCAGGCGTTGCATCGCCGCACCGAAGGCGCCAGACTGGCCTTTCGTCTCCTTCAAGATCCGCTGCACGATCGGATGCTCATCGAACTTGGGATTGACGAGTTGCGTGTAGTACACGTACTGCTCAAGATCGGTCGTATCAGTCAGGCGATACTTCACCCAGCCTTGTGCCGCAACACGTGCGGTGCGTCTGAACGCAACAGCCATGTCCGCATCATCGGGGTTGGCCGCTTTCCCGTATTTGGTTTGGAACCAGTGATCGACTTTCGCATAGGAGATCCTCGATCCGCTCATGTCGTTCCGAATCTCAAATTCGATGTGATCGTCTGGATAAAAGTGCACGGCAAGCACGTCCTCCCCTGCTCCGCCCTTGACTTTCGTCGGCGGAAATTTGACCTCTGTCGTTTTGCGGATCTTCTTGATCGGCGAGTACGGATTTTTCATGAACTCGTCTTGGTCATATATCTCCCAGTCGACCGTGAAGTCCGTTCCCTTCAGCTTGTAGCAGCAAGTTAAGCTGCCAGCGCCAGCGCCCGGCGGCAAGTCGCCCCCTCCGCTCGCCCGGTTGCCGTATTTGTCACGAATCGTGAAATCGCTCAGATTGAACGGTGTGTAGTTGAGCCCCATGATGCTGACTCCACGGTAGGTCGGCTCGGATGAAAACGCGTCGCAGCCGGCTGACGTCAATACGACAGCGAGCAAGATGACAAGCCGTTTAATCATTGCTGGAATACCTCAGATTCAAGAACACAATTCATCACGTCAACTTCATTTCGAAAACGAGTTCGTCTGATCAGAGCAGTGCTGACTCGGATCACTGATACTCATCACGAAACAACGCCTACTCAAATCGACCTTGCTTGATCTCTTGCACAACGGCATCCGGCAGGCGTTGCATCGCCGCACCGAAGGCGCCCGGCTGGCCGTTCGTCTCCTTCAAGATGCGCTGCACGATCGGATGCTCATCGAACCTGGGATTGACGAGTTGCGTGTAGTACACGTACTGCTCAAGATCCGTTGAATCAGTCAAGCGGTACTTCAACCACCCCTGTGACGCGACACGCGCCGTGCGTCGATACGCTACGGCCATATCTGCATCATCCGGGTTAGCCGCCTTTCCGTATTTTGTTTGAAACCAGTGATCCACTTCCGTGTAATCGATCCTCGTCCCACTCATGTCGTTACGAATCTCAAACTCGATGTGATCGTCCGGATAAAAGTGCACGGCAAGCACGTCTTCCCCTGCTCCGCCCTTGACTTTCGTCGGCGGAAATTTGATCTCTGTCTTCTTGTGGATCTTCCTGATGGGTGCATATAGATCCTTGATCGCTTCATCCGCGTCATAGATTTCCCACTCCACCGTGAAGTCCGTTCCCTTCAGCTTGTAGCAGCAAGTTAAGCTGCCAGCGCCAGCACTCGGCGGCAGGTCGCCCCCTCCGCTCGCTCGGTTGCCGTATTTGTCACGAATCGTGAAATCGCTCAGATTGAACGGTGTGTAATTGAGCCCCATGAGGCTGACTCCGCGGTAGGTCGGCTCGGATGAAAACGCATCGCAGCCGGCTAACGTCAATACGACAGCGAGCAAGATGGCAAGCCGTTTAATCATTACTGGAATACCTCAGATTCAAGAACACAATCCATCTCGTCAACTTCATCTCGAAAACGAGTTCGTCTGATCAGAGCAGTGCCGACTCGGATGACTGATACTCATCGCGAAACAATGCCTACTCAAATCGACCTTGCTTCATCTCTTGCACAACATCATCTGGCAGGCGTTGCATCGCCGCACCGAAGGCGCCTGGCTGGCTGTTCGTCTTCTTCGAGATCTGCTGCACGGTCAGATGCTCATCGAACTTGGGATTAACGAGTTGCGTGTAGTACACGTACTGCTCAAGATCGGTCGTATCAGTCAGGCGATACTTCAACCAGCCTTGTGCCGCAACACGTGCGGTGCGTCTGAACGCAACAGCCATGTCCGCATCATCGGGGTTGGCCGCTTTCCCGTATTTGGTTTGGAACCAGTGATAGACTTTCGCATAGGAGATCCTCGATCCACTCATGTCGTTACGAATCTCAAACTCGATGTGATCGTCCGGATAAAAGTGCACGGCAAGCACGTCCTCCCCTGCTCCGCCTTTGACCTTTGCCGCGGAAAATTTGACCCCTGTCGTCTTGTGGATCTTCCTGATGGGTGCATATAGATCCTTGATCGCTTCATCCGCGTCATAGACTTCCCACTCAACCGTGAAATCCGTTCCCTTCAACTTGTAGCAACAGCTCAACCTTCCAGCGCCAGCGCCCGGCGGCAGGTCGCCCCCTCCACTCGCTCGGTTGCCGTATTTGTCACGAATCGTGAAATCGCTCAGATTGAACGGTGTGTAGTTGAGCCCCATGATGCTGACTCCACGGTAGGTTGGCTCGGATGAGAAGGCGTCACATCCAGCCAGCGCCAACGCTACAGTCAATAAGGCAAAGAGCCGTCTAGTCATGCGAGGCCTCTCCAGCATTCTCGGAATCCGAGGCCATTCGAAATACCTCCCGCAAGACATCAGCATCGATACAACTCAACGCATCCCTAAACGTCTGCTCACCGAGCATCGCGCGAGCCAACCGCTCCCGAATCACTGGATGTTCATCGAACAGCGGCGCAATGACGACACCTTTTGAAACGTAGTTCAAGAGGTCGTCATCGTCAGCTATACGGTATCGACTTGCACGTTCCAGCTGTTCCGAAACACGTTGATATAGCGTCAAATCCGTGAACTCATCGAGCATCGCTCCATACATCGTGCGCAACTGCATCGCGAGCTTGTCGGCACGACCGAGCTGCAGCAACGCCATATGTTGCTCGGCTGTCATCACCTGTTCTCCCTCGGCGACCGCATCGACCGCACCCGCATCGTTACGCCATACGATCTCGTTCAATTCACGATCGCGATGCCAAATCTCGGCACACGGCAAGAGAAATGTCTGAGCCTGTTCTGCGCTCCAGACTGCCCGCAACCGGCCAAGAATCCGGTTGTCGTAGAAATGCAAGAAGTACGCACGCTTGTCTGGCGTCGAGTAACGGCAGAACGATCGAAAATGCTCGGCCAGAGACCGAATCGGTAACGGAGACCATATCCACGTCAGCATGTGCAATCCGCTCGACTCTCTCCAGAGCCGGCGGACAAGCCGACTCTGCAGGTCGCGCGGATCATCAAATGCGAAGCGATCGATCGCAATCAGATAGGGGGCAATGTCCGTATAGGACTCGAGAACGGTGCCGTCCCACAGCGATCGCCATTCAAGCCTCGGGACGTGAACCAGCAGTTTGTCGAGGTCCGGATTGGCGCGCGCATCAGCAAGTATGTACAAGTACGCCGAAACGTCCTGCGCATCGAACGCCTCGAATTGCGCCGACAATCGATTACGCCACACCTCCCATGCCACGTCCGAGTCACCGGTTGACATGACAAGCTCCGTTCCGGTCATCACGCGACCTCCGTCATGGCTTCGACACCACGGTGTGCATCCAGCAAACACTCCTTGCATGGCCCAATGGGCATACTTGGCAGAGGAGCCGAAAGCGAGGCAGGGCCAGTCCAGTGGAAATTTCCGCACTTGAGCGTGATATCCCCCGGGCATCCGAGTTCGATGTTGCCGCCATCGATCTTGAGATACGCGCCACCGCTTGTCAGCGTCAGCGCACCGCTCGAGGCTGCGAGAATCGCTCCATCGGTGCTGGTGAAGTTCATGTCCTTCGACGCCGACAGCGACATCGCACCCGTGCGGGCCTGGACGACGACATCCTGTTTGGCGGCTGTGACCCGCACCCCCTGTGCTTGCGCGAAGAGCGATACCTGTCTTCCCGCCGCAACGGTGAAGTTCCGCATGATTCCGACGTCGAAATTCCCGCCGGCCGTCGCGATCAAATTCCGGTCCGCATTGACCTGCAAATGCTCCCCGGACGTGAGCCCGATACCTGACGGTGCACTCGCAAGAATTGCAGCGCGCTTCAAGCCGTCCAGTGCTTCCGCATAGAACGATTTCTGTTGCTGCAACTCGGCAACGGTCGCCTCTGCCGCTCGCACTGCCTCGGAAAGCGACTCCATGCGATCGATCGCCCGCTGCAACTGCCCCTGCGCGTCTTTCATGTCGAGTTGGTGCCCCGCGGCTCCAAACTGCGCTTCGGTACTCAACAGCATGCCCTTCGGGCCACGCGCTGCAAGATGCCCGTCGGTACGTAGCTCGGCCCCCTGACCTCGTTCGTTACGGGCATCGTCGACCATATGCCCGAGATTCAGCTCACTGGTCTGAGTTGGCGTCGTCAGATGAATATGCTCAACCCCGTCTTTATCCTCCATACGCAACTCATTCCGCGCAGCCGTCCGAATGAGGTTCCGCGTATGGTTCAGGTTGTTGACCAGATCCGGATGCACGCTGTCATGCATCGCCCCGATGATCACCGGCCTGTTCGGATCGCCGTCCGTATGGACGATCGCCACCTCCGCCCCGTCGATCAACGGAAAGTGATGCCCGTAGTTGTCTCCGCTATACGGCTTCGCAAACCGCACCGGCCGGCTCGTCCCACCCGGGCTCCATTCATCCAGATCGAACGGTAGCTTGATCACGTACCAGCCCTGCTCGGTCAGATACGCATACTTGTAGTTGCCCGGCGACGTAATCCGCGCCGGCAGAATCCCGTCGACCACCGGCCGCGAAACCGAAGCCATCGACGTGCGCCATACGCGATCCGACGGAATCCCCTCGAATGCCACCCAGTACGACTCGCTCCGCCCGCCGTGTGACTCAACCGAAGTAATGAAAACCCCGTGCTTCGCATCGGCCGGATTCGGCTCGATCCGCATCACTTCGCCGGCTTCGAGCCAGAACGGATTGCCCGTCCCCTTGAACGTAATCTGCCCGGCTAGATACGCTTCGTGCCGCAGCCGAGCAATCTGCTTACCCTCTTCAGGTGTCTCGTAATGCTCGCCCCAGCGATAGTCGACCGCGTTCGTCGTCTTGTCGTCGCGTGCCGTGTTTTCCTCGACAAGCAACGACACCTCAGCCTGCCGATGGTTGTAGTCATGCAACCGCACCGCCTCCGGCACGCGCTTCATCTCGCGCCCGAGCGTCTTGATCGCCTCGGCACCGACACTCTCGAGGCCCGAGTCCCGCCGATAAGGTACCGTGCGCTGCTTGCGCGCATACGCGTCCAGGTCGTCGCCGAACACGACCACCGCGCGATCCTTCTTCTGCTCCCAGCGAAACCAGATGCCCTCTTCCGCGCAAATGCGCTGAATGAAGGCAAACGTCGTCTCGTGATACTGCGTCACGTACTCGCGACGCTTGTATTGCCCGCGCAACTGGAACTGGAAATCGACACCCGCTCGGTATCCGTAATGTCGCAGCGTGTCGGTCACGATCTCCTCGACCGACTGCTTCTGAAACAGCCGACTGGTCACGCCACGATCGAGATCCGCCAGCGTCGGCGCCAGCACGACCCGGTAGCGCGTCTCGTCCGCCGACGTCTCGAGCTCGTCGAACTGCGTGATCACGCCGTGCACCGTATACGCCGCCGGCTTCGCGCTGAACTGCGCCGCGTTCTCCCCGAACATCTTCCGCAAGTAATCCATGTCCGGATCGACCGGGTCCGCAATGAACTTCGCCAGCCGTCCCAGCACCTGCTCCATCGGAATCCCCGCCGCCGGGCTTGTGAATTCGATCTCGTATCGATAAAGCTGGCTCACGCGGTCCAGCCCCGTGAACTTCAGGATCGAGAAAGGCGCCGGATGCGGCGCCAGCTTCAACTCATAAGCCTGCGTAGGCAAAATCATCGACATCGACTCTCTCGGTTGCACAACCACACGCTGCCGCCGGGGCAACCATCGTCACCCCGGCGGATCGGGATCACACGACAGATCAGTTCTTCGCCTTCGGCATCTGCGACACGAGCGACAGCCCGATGTCCATCCCTTCGACCTGGAAGTGCGGGACGATGAACAGCTTGATCCGGAAGAAGCCCGGGTTGTCCTCGATATCCTCGACCGTCACCTTCGCCTCGCGCAGCGGATGCGACGCCTGCAGCTCGTCGCCCGGATCCTTCATCTCGGTCACGAGCCCCTTGATCCAGTTGTTCAGCTCGAGCTCAAGCAGACGACGATCCTTGGTCGTGCCGATGTTTTCGCGCTGAATCAGCTTCAGGTAGTGCGCGATGCGCGACAGCAGGAAGATGTACGGCAGCCGCGCATTGATGCGGCTGTTCGCGGTCGCTTCCTTGGTCTCGTACAACGCCGGCTTCTGCGCCGAGTTCGCGGAGAAGAAGCACGCGAAGTCGTGGTTCTTGTAGAACGACAGCGGGATGAAACCGAGATTCGCGAACTCGAACTCGCGCGTTTCCGGGATCAGCACTTCGGTCGGGATCTTCGGCTGGTAGCCGGTGCCGAGGTCGTACAGATGAACCGGCAGGTCCTCGACCTTGCCGCCCGCCTGCGGCCCGCGGATCTGCACGCACCAGCCGTTGCTCACGAAACTGCGCACCATGTTCGCCGCGAACGCGAATGACGCGTTCATCCACAGGTACTTGTCGTGATCGGGGCCCTTGACGGCCTCCTCGTAGTTGAACGCCCGCACCGGCGCCGTGTCCTTGCCGTACGGCAGGCGGCCGAGCACGCGCGGCATCGTCAGGCCGACGTAACGCGCGTCGTCGGTATCGCGGAAGCTCTTCCACTTGATGTACTCGGCGCGATCGAAGTAGTTGCCGATATCCTGGATCGCGGCCACTTCTTCCATCGACTGCTTGCCGAAGAACGCCGGCCCGACCGAGCCGATGAACGGCATATGCGCGGCAGCCGCCACCTTCGAGATGTTGCGCAGCAGCGCAACGTCCATCGGCGAATTCGCGAACTCGAAGTCGCTGATCATCGCGCTGATGGGCTGGCCACCCGGCGTATCGTATTCCTCGATGTAGGTGAGCCGATACAGGCCGCTCTGGATCAGTTCCGGCGTATCGTCGAAGTCGCGCTGCAGCGCGTCCTTCGACACGTCCAGTACTTCGATGCGCGCGTTCTTGCGGAAATCGGTGCGGCTCACGAGCATCTTCAGGCCGCGCCAGCGTGCTTCGAGCGCCTGGAATGCCGACGTATGCATCACGGCGTCGAGCTGGCGGCTGATCTGCCGGTCGATCTGGCCGATATGGAAATCGAGCAGCGACTTGTCGAGGCGGTCCACCGGCTGGCTCGCGTTCGCGACGAGTTCGAGGAACGCTCCCATCCCGCGCGCGATCCGCTCATCGGCCGACGCCTCGGACAGCATGTCGTTGTCGCGGAACGCCTCGAGCGGGCGCGCTTCGCTGATGGGCTTCAGGTTGATCTTGCTGCACAGCGACGCATAGACGCTGTCGATATCCCCGTGCGGGGCGTCCAGCACGACGGTCTCGGTCGTGCCGCTCTGCTGGGTTTCAGTCGATTTCATGTCGAATCCTGTCTGCGGTCGATTCGTTACGATGTTGCGGAATGCGCTGAACGCGCGTTTTGCCCAGCGCCGTTCACGCATGCCCTTCCGGCTGCGTCGCGGCAGTCGCGATCTGCGCGAGCTCGCCGCGCAGCTTCGCGGACAGGCTGTCGTCCTTCAGCACCTTCTCGAACTCGCGACGAAACGTGCCGTTGTCGAGCAGGTTCGATTTGAGGTCGCGCAGCAGATTGCGCATCGCGAGGAGCGCCTGCAGCTCCGGAATCTGGCGCGCGACCTGCTCGGGCTCGAAATCCTTGATCGACCGAAACGACAGGTTGACGGGCAGCTCCGAACCGTCGCCAGCCAGGGTGTTGCTCGCGGCGATCTTGAGATCCGGCGCGTAGTCGGCCAGCACGGCATCGAAGTTGTTCTTGTCGATGTTCATCTTCTTGCGCTCGGCGAGCGGCGCCTGCTCGCGCCCGGCACTGAAGTCACCGGCCACCAGCAGCTTCAGGGGCAACTCGACCTTCTTCTGCGCCCCGCCCGTGTGCAGATCGAGGGTGATCGACACCCGGCTCTTCGGGATCTCTCGCTGAAAGCTATCCAATTCGTTCTCCTTATCTCAGAAAGCTTGAAGATTCCGCGACACGCACCCACGACCACGGATGCTCCGTCGTCCGCCCCGCCCGTGCCGAGCCCCGCAACGTGCATCGACGAACGACCGAGTCGGATATTCGCGGTCCGATATTCGACTCAGGCGGCAGAAAATATCATGCCCCCTATCGGCAAGTAAACACGAAACTCGAATAATCTAAAATTGACAAAACAATACCTCACCCAAATAAGACAAGTCCGACTCCAATCCACCTATCAAAACACGCACACCGATACCTAAACACCCTCCATCAATCGTTATAAAATAAATCCAATTAAACACCACAAGCCATTGATTTACATGAACATATCCAAAGTAAATATGAGCTCGAAATCTCAATAAAAAGACCATACATCAACACTCCACACCCGGGAAACACCCCCATCCAACAAATCTCAAAATAAACACCACACTTATCTCAATTTAACCGAGACACTTTTCAACAAATTCCAAAAAGCGGGGTATACGAAAGCAGAAAACGACGTATAGAATCGGCGCCTCATAATTCCTACATCGGTATTGACCACACCATGCGGATCGACAAACCGCTCTGGCATGAAGGGCTGATTCTTACGCAGCAGCATTTCCAGCAGCAGGAGCGCTGGAACGGGTTCGCGCTGCAACAACTGGCTTCGGCGACCACCGTTGCTCCTTGGGGAACGCTGAGCGTCGACGTCGACGAGGAGGCACTGGCTTCGGGTCGCCTGAAGCTCACCCGGCTGCAATTGCGCTTCCCCGACGGTACGCCAATCGACACGACCGTCGCAGATGCGTTGCCGCCCGCGCGCGACCTCGTCGGCGAAATTCCCGCCGATGCCCAGCGCATCGACGTGCTGGCTGCACTTGCACTACCCGACGCGAACGGCAGCAACTGCCGTTTCGACGAAACGGCGCTGGCCCGCCCACGCCGCACGTATCGCGAGTTCGTCAAGGTGACGGACCTGAATGGCGCAAGCGAGACCGAAATCGCCGCCGAGCGCCATGCCGTACGGTTGTTGTTCGGCTCCGAATCGCATACGGACGACACCGTATGTCCGATCGCACGTCTGACGCGCACGACGAGCGGGCAGTTTCAGGTCGATCGCCGATACGTCCCGCCATGTCTGACGCTGTCCGGCCACACGCTGCATATCGAGCGCATCCAGCGAATCGCCGATATCCTCGCCGCCAAAAGCGCGCTCCTCGGTACGCGCCGCAGCGAGCGCATCGAGCAGGTAGCCGAGTACGGTGTCGCGGACGTTCAGCTCTTCTGGCTCCTGCACTGCATTCACCAGGCCTGGCCGCACCTGCGCTTCCTCGCGTCGCACCCGGGGCAGCCGACCGATCGCCTGTACCAGGTACTCGCGCAGTTGGCCGGTTCGCTGTCCACGTTCTCGACGCGCGTCTCGCTTACCGACATTCCGCCCTACGACCATGCGATTGCCCATGACGTCTTCGCGACGCTCGAATCGCTGATCCGCGATCTGCTCGATGCGATTATTCCGTCACGTGTCGTCTCGATCGGGCTCTCCCATACGACGCCGACTACCTGGGTCGGTCGGTTCCGGGACGAACGCATCGTCGAAGATGCTGCGGACTGGTATCTGTCCGTCAACGCCGCGCTGCCGGCGTTCGAGCTGATCGAGCAGTTTCCACGTCTTTGCAAGATCGGCGCGCCGGATGACGTCGAGCACATCGTCAATTCCGCCGTGGCGGGAATTCCGCTCAAAGCCGTGCAGCGAGTACCCGGCGCCATACCGGTCCGACTGGACAACCACTATTTCGCGCTTGACGCGCACGACGCCGCGCATGCGCGAATGATCGCCGCCCGCGCTTGCCAGATCTATCTGCCCGCCTCGATTCCCGACGCGTCGCTCGAACTGTATGCGGTGCTGCGATGATGAATGCCGTCGTCTCCACGCGTCACAAAGCTGCGCTGCTTGCACGCGATCCATCACCCGGTCACATCCATCGACCGTCGATGCGCGCGCTGCTGCGCGATACCGCATTGCTCGTCACTCACCTGTCGAACGGCGGCCAGGTCGACAACGCTGCAAGCCTGCGTCAGCAGTGCCGTCTGCTTGTCGCACAGTTCGCGACTGCGCTCGATGAACAAGGCATCGCCGCGGACGTACGAGATGACGCCGTCGTCGCCCAGTGCGGGCTGATCGACGAAACCGCACTGCGGCACTTGTCGGCTTCCGACAAGGCGAACTGGGAATCCACGCCGCTGCAGGTCGACCGATTCGGCACTCACGACGCCGGTACGCGCGTGTACGAACGGCTCGAGTACCGGATGCGCGAACCGGTTCCGAACGTCGACCTGCTCGAATGCTATGCGGTCGTTCTCGGCCTGGGGTTCCGCGGCCGCTATGCTGCCCGGTCCGGCTCGCCGGCCGACGCCCGCGACGGCGAGGCAAAGCGTCACGCACTGATCGCCGCGCTGGTAGCGCAGATCGATCGGTTGCGACCGGCCGCACGGCCGGGGTTCGTCACCGATCGCTCGAACACTCGACTGATCGACCGTCTCAGGAGCCTGTCGCCATGGGCGATCGCGGGAATGGCCTGCGTAATCGCGTTACTCGTCTGGTTCGCGTGGGATCGCATTCTCGATGCGGAACTGGCACGACTCGTCCAGAAAGTGAAACAGCCGTGACTTCGGACACCACGCTCCCATCGACGGCGACCCGCACCGATTCCGATGCCGCACGTGCAGCCCTGTCGGGCTTGGGCTATCCGCTGAGCACGGTCGTGACGCTGTCTGCTGCATTGGCGCTGGCCGTCATCGGATGGATTTTGCCCCTCGATCGCGGCGTCTTGTGGGGATGGGTCGCGATCGTCGTCGCACTCTCCGCGCTGATCCTCTGGTGGCATTCGCGCACATTGACGCGAGCCCGCGAACGGAACGCGCACGTGATTGCGCAACTCGGCGCGGCGACAGCCGACCTGCCTGTCGCATTGCGCACGAGAATGCCGCTCGCGCTCGTCACCGGTGACGGCCTGTCCGCGTTGTTCAATCGCGATGCGGCCCGGTCGCGTTTCGTCCATGTCGGCGACGGCGCAATCTGGTTGCGCGCCGATCGACCTCAGGACCTCCCCCGGCTGGCCGTGGCGGTCCGCCAGTGGCGAGACGGCCATGCGCCCGATTGCATCGTGCTGTCGGTCGCACCGAGCCTTCATGCGAACGACGATACGCTGTCGCAGTCGCTGCGCGTGACTCGGCAGGCCGTGGCGGATGCGTGCCGCATGCTCGGCACGTCGCTGCCGGGCTACGTCGCCATCTACCAGCGGCTCTCGGACGCGAATGCCGTTGCCACGCCTGTGGCCGGTGAATCGGCTGCCCAGTGGTATGGCATGTCGACGGGATCGGCAATCGTCGACATGCACCGCTTCGACACCGCAATCGATGCAGCCGAGTCGGATGCCCTCCATGCCGACAGCGGCCCGACGATCGCGGCACGCGCCACCGGAATCGCGTCGATGATCGGGTGGACCCGGCGCAGCGTGTTCGACACGCTGACGGACCGACGCCAGCCCGCATCTCCCTGGCCGTTGTTCGGCGCCTGCTGGATCGACCATGGCCCGGCAACCGGCCCGGGCAAACCATGGGAACGTGAAGTGCGCGACCTGACCGGTATCACCCCGGCCGCACTGCCTGCATCGCCGCTGCCCTGGCCATTGCCGCAGCCGCTGATCGACGCGGTGCCGCGCCAGCCGCGGCGATCTCCCCGCCTCATTGCCGTCGCGCACGTCGTTGCGATCGTCGCCTGCGCCGCAATCGCCGCCATCTGCGGAGCCGCGAAGAACAACGCTGCGTTGATGACACGCATCGGCGAGCATCTCGAACGCTACAACGGTATCCCGGCCACGCGGGACGCGGCAAGGCGCGATGCGCTCGGGTCCCTTGCGTCGGACCGCGATCAGCTCGACGGGTACGCGCGCGTCGGCGTTCCGCTTCGGCTATCGTTCGGCACCTACCGGGGCGCGGCGCTGCTGCCGATCCTCAACGAGGCGATCGCCTCGTACGAACCACCCGCGCCGCCGCCCACCGTCGTCACGCTGGACAGCATGTCGCTGTTCGACAGCGGCAAGGCACAGCTCAAGACCGGCACGATGCGCGCGATGGTCGATGCGCTCCAGTTGATCAAGACCCACCCCGGCAAGCGCGTGCTGATCGCAGGCTACGCGGACGACAAGGGCCGTCCCGATCGCAACCTGAAGCTGTCGATCGATCGCGCTTCGGCCGTGCGTGACTGGCTTGTCGATGCATCCGGCATCCCGCCGACACAGTTCGCGATCCAGGGCTACGGCGATACGCGGCCGGTCGCGGACAACGCCACCCCGGAAGGGCGGGCGAAGAATCGCCGAGTCGAAATCACGCTCGTCCCCGATACACCGGCGCCGGTCATCCCGACCAGCACCGTGAAGTAATACGCATTTGGGTTCCCGGGGCGACCGCCCCGGGCTTGTCAGCGCCGGGCTCCGGTTCCGGCGATTCGCAGTACGAAGAAGAAGGAGTGAAAGAATGGCAATTCCGGCCTACATGTGGCTCAAGGACGACGGTGGCGCGGACATCAAGGGTTCGGTGACCGTACAGGATCGTGAAGGGAGCATCGAACTGGTTGCGTTCGATCATGGTGTGCACATCCCGACCGACGGCAATACGGGCAAGCTGACCGGCACGCGCGTGCACAAGCCGATCACGCTGACGAAGGAAACGGACGCGTCCACGCCATACCTGTACAAGGCCGTGACGACCGGCCAGACGCTGAAGTCGGTCGAGATCAAGTGGTACCGCATCGACGATGCGGGCAAGGAGAAGGAGTACTTCAACACGAAGCTCGACAACGTGAAGATCGTGGCAGTGAAGCCGAAGATGCTCGACATCAAGAACCCCGACTACGAGAAGCACAACCATCTCGAAGACGTGGAACTGCGTTACGAGACGATCACGTGGTCGTACAAGGACGGCAACATCATCCACAAGGACACCTGGAACGAACGTTCCTGATGTGCTGACCTGCTGGCGGAATCCTTCGTGTTTGCACGGCGGGATTCCGCCGCTCCGGGCGCCCGCCCTCTTCCCTTCGTGATCCGCTACCGACATGACGCCGCCTCTCCGGGACGCTTCCCATCTCATTCGTCGCCTCAATCCCCACTGTACGCGTGCGCTCGAGGCCGCCGCGAGTCTTTGCCAGACTCGGCTCGCGGATGAAATCACGGTCGAGCACTGGGTGCTGAAGCTGATCGAAGCAGACGACGGCGACATTCCCGCGCTTTTGCGCCACTACGACCTCGACATCGACGCCGTCTGGGACGCCATGCTCGACGTGATCGACCGCATGCCCCGCACGCTGCGCGACATGCCGACGCTGTCGCGGCAACTCGCGACGGTGATCGAGGATGCGTGGACGCATGCGATGGCCGACGACCCCGACAGCACCATTCGCTCCGGACATCTGCTGCAGGCTATCGTCGACGCGCCGCACGTGCTGCGCACCCAGCGGGCTTGGCCGTTGCTGTCAATCCCCAGTGTGCAAATCCGGCGCGTGCTGCCCCGGCTCGGAAGACTATCTTGCGAAAACGCCGTTCACGAACCCGTGTCGACACGCGAAACCGCCCCGGTCGACACGCTGCCGGGCGACGGAACGGCGACGACCCCCTCCTCCGCGCCGCACGCGCCCGCGCGCACGATCGAGCATGACGTGCTCGCCCGCTTCGCACTCGACCTGACCGACAAGGCGCGTCGCGGCGAAATCGATCCCGTCTTCGGACGCGATCGCGAGATCCGCCAGATGATCGATGTGCTCGCACGCCGCCGCAAGAACAATCCGATCCTGGTCGGCGAACCGGGTGTCGGCAAGACCGCGCTCGTCGAAGGACTCGCATTGCGCGTGGTCGATGGCAACGTGCCGGAAACGATCCGCGGCACACGCATCCTCACGCTCGATCTGGGGCTGCTGCAGGCCGGGGCAGGCGTGAAAGGCGAATTCGAGCAACGGCTGAAGAACGTGATCGACGAGGTACGCGCTTCGACGACACCGATCCTGCTGTTCATCGACGAGGCGCATACGCTGATCGGCGCAGGGAACGCGGCGGGCGGCGCCGACGCGGCCAACCTGCTCAAGCCGGCGCTCGCGCGCGGCGAGCTGCGCACGATCGCGGCCACCACGTGGGCCGAATACAAGGAATACTTCGAACGGGATGCCGCACTCGAACGGCGCTTCCAGGTCATCAAGGTCGACGAGCCGGACGACGAAGCAGCCTGCCTGATGCTGCGCGGGCTCGCGAGCCGCTATGCGAAGCATCATGATGTCCACATCCGCGACGAGGCGATCGTCGCGGCCGTGCGGCTGTCGCGCCGCTACATTCCGGCCCGGCAACTGCCGGACAAGGCCGTCGATCTGATCGATACGGCGGCCGCGCGCGTGAGGATGGCGCTCGACGTACCGCCGGCGGAACTGCAGCAGGCGCGCGCCACGCTGGCGGCGCTCGAACTGGAGCGCGCCGCGCTCGATGCGGACGCCCGCGCCGGCATTGCCGACGTCGCCGGGCGGTACGTCGCGATCGACTCGGAACACGAAGACGTGCGCGACACCGCCGATGCACTGCTCGGCCAGTACATGCGAGAACGCGAACTCGTCGGCATCCTGCGCACCCTCCGTGGCTCGACCGAGCAGGCGCCCGACCCGACAGCCGTTTCCAACACGCTCGACGCGTTGTCGACGATTCAGGGCAAAGCGCCGATGATCTCCCCCGACGTCGACGCACAATCCATCGCACGCGTCGTCGCCGAATGGACGGGCGTGCCGGTCGGCAATCTCGTCGAGGACGAACTGCTGCGCCTGCTCGCACTCGAGTCGACGCTCGCGACACGCGTGGTCGGACAGGACGACGCGATCGACGCGCTGGCGGAGAGCCTGCGCACCGCCAAGGCCGGGCTGAAGAGCGAACACGCGCCGCTCGGCGTGTTCCTGCTGGCGGGGCCATCCGGCGTCGGCAAGACCGAAACCGCGCTGGCGCTCGCCGATCTGCTGTTCGGTGGCGAAGCTGCGCTGACGACCATCAACCTGTCCGAGTACCAGGAAGCGCACACTGTGTCGCAGCTCAAGGGGTCGCCACCCGGTTACGTCGGGTACGGCCGCGGCGGTGTTCTCACCGAAGCCGTGCGTCAGCGCCCTTACAGCGTCGTGCTGCTGGACGAAGTGGAGAAGGCGCATCGCGACGTACTCGACATCTTCTATCAAGTATTCGATCGCGGCACGATGCGCGACGGCGAGGGGCGCGAGATCGACTTCCGCAACTGCGTGATCGTGATGACGTCCAATCTCGGCAGCACGCAGATCGACGAGGCGACGGCCGACGAGGCGACGGCCGACGATGCGTCGATCACGCAGGCCGCGTTGCGTGAAGCCATTCATCCGCAACTGGTCGCGCATTTTCAGCCGGCGCTGCTCGCGCGCTTCCAGACGCTCGTCTATCGGCCGCTGGATGCCGCGACGCTCGCGTCGATCGTGCGGATCAAACTGGACAAGATCGCCGGACGCCTGCACCGGCAACATGCCGTGACACTGACGTACGCGGACGATCTGGTCGAATCGATTGCGCGGCACTGCGTGTCTCGGGAATCCGGTGCACGCAGTGTCGACGCGTTCCTGAACCAGCGCGTGCTGCCGGTCGTTTCCCGCGAATTGCTTGCCCGGATGGCGTCGGGTATCACGCCACGGCAGATCTCGTTGTCCTCGACGGCCGAAGGCGCGTTGACGATCAATTTCGTCGACGTGCCGGCGAAGGTCGACGGCAGCGCCACGCGATGGAGCCACTGATGACCGCCAGCCCGTCCCTCTACGACATGTTGCTCGGCCAGATCGACGGCGAGCCGATCGGCGCTTACAGCGACCGGACGCTCGAATGCCTGAGCGTTCAACAGAACGTGCGCCGCATTCTCAATACGCGGGCCGGCGCGCTCAAGCACCTGCCCGACTACGGGCTGCCCGACCTCACGAATATCTACAAGGCATTGCCCGCGTCGGCGCATTTGCTCAAGCAGCAGATGGAAGCCACGCTACTGAAATACGAGCCGCGCATCCGTTCGATCGACGTCGGGATCGTCGACAATCGCGATCCCGGCATCCTGGTCAGCTTCGAGATGACATGCCATCTCAAGAACACCGGGCTCGTGCGCTTCGGCACCTATTTTGAACCGCCGGGCCGCCTGCGCGTCGAACGGCGCATCGACCGGTCGTGATCGCACATCCTCACCGCCCGTGCGCCAGATGCGCCGCAAACCCCACCTTCTCCGGCGCGATCTCCGCCTTCAGCGTCAGCGCCGGAATCTCGTAGTCGCCCGCATTCTGCCGCCGGAACGGAATCGGCTGCGCGGTCCACAGTTCGTCCAGACGCTTGCCGAGCGCAGCACGCGTTTCGTCGAAGCGCACGTCGTTCATCCGCCCCGTCCGGTAGATCACGAACGGCGGCAGCACGTCGAACCCCGGGTAATACAGGATCCCGTGCTGGATCGGAAACAGCACGTCGTCGATCGGCCCGTTGATGCCGCGTGCGCTGTAGTGCGACTCCCAGCCGCCCGTCGTGACGATCACCATCGCCCGCTTGCCCGCCAGCGAGCCCTCGCCGTAACGGTCGCCCCAATGCTGGTCGGAATGCTCGCCGACGCCGTACGCGAAGCCATACGCATACACGCGCTCGACCCAGCCCTTCATGATCGCCGGCATCGAGAACCACCACAGCGGAAACTGCAGGATCACCGCGTCGGCCCACTTCAGCTTGGCCTGTTCGCGCGCGATGTCGTCGCGCTGCGTGCCCGTTTCGAACGCGCGCTTCGAATCGAGCGCGGGATCGAAGCGCGCGTCGGGCGCACGGTCGGTCACGTCATGCGCATCGAACGCGGCCTTCCAGTTCATCGCGTACAGATCGGTCACCTGCACGGCATGGCCCGCGGCTTGGAGATGCTCGACCGCGAAGTCGCGCAGCGCGCCGTTCAGCGAACGCGGTTCCGGATGGGCATAAACGATCAGCACATTCATGTTCGTCACTCCGTTGATTGAATGACTGCAGGATGCCGTCGCCGACGGTATATTGGAAATGAATTCCGGATATTCCAGGTATAGCCATGAACAATCTCAGACGACTGGATCTGAACCTGCTGGTCACGCTCGACGTGCTGCTCGCCGAGCACAACGTCACGCGGGCGGCCGAGAAACTGAACATGTCGCAGCCGTCGGTCAGCGTGCAGTTGCAGAAACTGCGCGATCTGTTCGGCGATCCGCTGCTGCTGCCGGGGCCGCGCGGGATGCGGCCGACCGCGCGCGCGGAAACGCTGCGCGCGCCGCTACGGGATGCACTCGAAGCCGTCGAACGCGCGGTGCTGACGGCCACGCCGTTCGATCCAGCAATCGCGACGAACACGTGGCGCGTGGCCGCGACCGACTATGGCGAATCGACGATCGTCCTGCCCGCGCTGAACACGTTGCGATCGGCCGCCCCCGCGACGCGACTCGCCGTCGTCGAGCTCGTACCGCCGCGCATCGGGCAGGACGCGGAGCGAAACGGCATCGACCTGGCCTTCCACACGACAGAAGGTTCGCCGGAGGGGATGCGGCGCCTGCCGCTGTTCGTCGAGCGCTACGTGCTCGTCGGCCGCGCCGGGCATCCGAAGCTGAAGCGGCGCCCGACGCTCGCGCAGTTCGGCGCGCTGGAACACGTGATCGTGTCGCCCGACGGGGGCGGCTTCATCGGCGTGACCGACGAAACGCTCGCGAAGGCGGGCGCCGCGCGGCGTGTCGTGCTGTCCGTTCCGCATTTCCTGTTCGTGATGTCGGCCGTCGCCAGCACGGATCTCGTCGCGATGCTGCCCGAGCGGCTGGTGCGCGACGTGCCCGCGCTGCGCGTGGTGGAAGCGCCGGTCGAGGTGCCCGGCTACGAAATGTCGATGCTCTGGCACGAGCGCGTGCATCGCGATCCCGCTCATCGGTGGTTGCGGGAGACGATCGCGGCGTCGGTGTAAATCGTTCGCGAAAGCCGCGCGGTGCGCGCGTCGGGCAGCGTCGCCGCCGCGCTCGCCCCCGTGCCGGCAAACAGACATGCATTCAGGACTTGAAACCGCCTCGAACACTGTATATATTTACAGTGCTTTTGCACCATTTGACCCGAATTCCGTCACCCATGACGGACGGACTTTTGTGAGGCGACCATGTTCCAGTCATCCGCATTCGATCCCGAGCAACCCGGCTTCAACCCCGCGCACTTCGAGCGTGCCGCGCAGCGGGCAGTCGTCGACCTACAGCGTGTCGTCGGCGGGCCCGCGCAACGCGCGCTCGGCCTGCGACGCCGCACGCATCCAGCCGCCGTCCGCACAATGAGCTGGCAGGCGCTGCTGAACGTCGAGGAACTCGCGTTTTCGAATACCGGTTTCCTGAGCCGCAACGATCCGACCGTCGTCGATGCGTTCATCCGCCTGCGCGATAGCCGGCTGGTCGCGGCGGATGTCGAGGAACCGGTCGACTGGCGTCGCGACGACGACGACCTGCCGGCCGTCTACCTGATCGTCAAGGCGATGCTGGAAGCGGAAGAGGAAGAGCGGGCCGAAGCGGCCTGACGTCCGCCGGCCAGTGGCGAATGGTGTTCTGCCAGAATCGCGTCGCCACGTTGCATGGCGACGCGGTGCATCCTTTCCAGATTGTCCGCATGCCCCGGCACGTCGAATGAATCACCGCGCGGGAAGTCGCGAGGCGTCGCGCAGGCGGGCCATCGCCGCGTGACGCACTCCGCCGCTTCGCAACCCGGAACGACGCCCGTTACAGCCGCGCCGCGAGCCGCGATCCCTGATCGATCGCCCGTTTCGCATCGAGCTCGGCGGCCAGTTCCGCACCACCGATCAGATGCACCGAGCGTCCGGCCGCCTGCAACGGCGCAAGCAGCGCGCGCTGCGGTTCCTGCCCCGTGCACAGCACGATCGTGTCGGCTTCGATCAGTTCATGATCGGTGCGCTGCTCGCCGTACGATACGTGCAACCCGCGCGCATCGATCAGTTCGTAGTTCACGCCGCCGATCATCTTCACCTGCTTCATCTTCAGCGTCGCGCGGTGAATCCAGCCGGTCGTCTTGCCGAGCCCCTTGCCGAGCGGCGCGGCCTTGCGCTGCAGCAGCGTCACTTCGCGAGCCGGCGCCGCGACCTGCGCGCGCGTCACGCCGCCGCGCGTCGCGGCCGGATCGGTCACGCCCCACTCCGCTTTCCACTCTTCCAGATCGAGCGTCGGCGACTCGCCGCCTTGCACCAGATATTCGGCGACGTCGAAGCCGATGCCGCCGGCGCCGACCACCGCGACACGCTGGCCAACCGGCTGCCCGCCAGCCAGCACGTCGATGTAGCTGAGCACGTTCGGCCCATCCTGGCCGGGAATCTTCGGGTCGCGCGGCGCCACGCCGGTCGCGAGCACGATCTCGTCGTAGCCGCCGGCGATCAGGTCGCTCGCGTCGACGCGGCGATTCAGGTGCAGGTTCACGCCGGTCAGCTCGACCTGACGGCCGAAATAACGCAGCGCTTCGTCGAACTCCTCCTTGCCCGGAATCCGCTTCGCCATGTTGAACTGGCCGCCGATCTCCGGCGCCGCGTCGAACAGGTCGACGTGGTGGCCGCGCTGCGCGAGCACGGTCGAGCACGCGAGCCCGGCCGGCCCGGCGCCGACCACCGCGATCCGCTTGGGCTGCTGCACGCGCGTATAAACCAGCTCGGTCTCGTGGCATGCGCGCGGGTTCAGCAGGCATGACGCGATCTTGTTCTTGAACGCGTGATCGAGACACGCCTGGTTGCAGCCGATGCAGGTGTTGATCTCGTCTGCCCGGCCTTGCGCGGCCTTGACGACGAACTCGGCATCGGCGAGCAGCGGGCGCGCCATCGACACCATGTCCGCGCAGCCGTCCGCGAGAATCTGCTCGGCCACCTCGGGCCGGTTGATCCGGTTGGTCGTCACGAGCGGAATGCCGACCTCGCCCTTCATCTTCTTCGTCACCCACGCGAACGCGCCGCGCGGCACGGACGTCGCGATAGTCGGCACGCGCGCCTCGTGCCAGCCGATCCCGGTATTGATGATGGTCGCGCCCGCGCGCTCGACGGCCTTCGCGAGCTGCACGGTCTCGCTCCAGTCGCTGCCGTCCGGAATCAGGTCGAGCATCGACAGCCGGTAGATCAGAATGAAGTCGCGGCCGACCGCCTCGCGCGTGCGCTCGACGATCTCGATCGGCAACCGGATCCGGTTCTCGTACGAACCGCCCCACTGGTCGCTGCGCTTGTTCGTATGCATCGAGATGAACTGGTTGATCAGGTAGCCCTCGGAGCCCATGATCTCGACGCCGTCGTAGCCGCCCTCGCGCGCAAGCTGCGCGCAGCGGACGAACGCGCGGATCTGCCGCTCGACGCCGCGCGCGCTGAGTTCGTGCGGCGCGAACGGCGAGATCGGCGACTTGATCTTCGACGGCGCGACCGCGAACGGGTGGTAGCCGTAGCGGCCGGTATGCAGGATCTGCAGCGCGATCTTGCCGTCGTCCGCATGCACGGCATCGGTGATCACGCGATGGCGCCGCGCGCCGGCCGACGTCATCAGCGTGCCGCCGAACGGCTTGGTCCAGCCGGCCACGTTCGGCGCGAAGCCGCCGGTCACGATCAGGCCCACGCCGCCGCGCGCGCGTTCGGCGAAATAGTCGGCGAGCCGCGGCAGCGTCTTGCGGCTGTCCTCGAGGCCCGTGTGCATCGAGCCCATCAGCACCCGATTCTTCAGCGTGGTGAAGCCCAGGTCGAGCGGCGCGAGCAGGTGGGGAAAGGAAGTCGTCATGGTGAGTCTGCCGATAATCGATACGTCCATCGTAGGCCGCGCGCCGCCTTGAACGTGAGGGGGCAAACAGCCATAATGCTTGTCATTTCCGGCCAAATCGACATGACCTCCCCGTCACGCAAGGACCACCTCGGGCTACGCCGGCCGACGATTCCGGTCGCCTATACGCGCCTGCTGCTGCAGGCGCTCGCCGAGCGCGGCGTCGATCCGGCCGCCGTGCGCGCGGGAACCGGGCTGCGCGACGCCGTGCTGGCCGAACCGGACGCGCGCGTCGCGCCGTCGCAATGGGGCCGGCTCGTGCTCAACGCGATCGAGATCGGCGGCGATCCGGGCATCGGGCTCGCGTTCGGGCTGCTGCTGAAGCCGACCGTGCACGGCTTCCTCGGTTATGCGACGCTGACCGCGCGGGACATCCGCGAAGCACTGGTCGTCACGCAGCGCTACTTCCGGATGCGCAACCGCCAGTATCGGCTGACCTATGCGGAGGACGAACACGGCGCGACGCTCGAACTGCACGGCGTGCAGGCAAGCCCGGTGCTGCAACATCACGTGATGTTCGAGTTCGTGCTGACGGGGCTCGCGCAGAACATCTCGCAGTGGTCCGGGCGCGCATCGCCGCCGATCGCGCTGCGCTTCGCATGGCCGCAGCCCGATTACTTCGCACGCTATCGCGACCAGCTGCCGCCGGTCGAATTCGGCTGTGCGGCGAACGCGCTGTGGATCGCCCGCGACGTACTCGACTGGCCGCTGCCGCTCGCCGACGAAGTCGCGCACCGGCAAGCGCTCGTGCAGGTCGAGCGCGAGTATGCGCAGGTGCGTCAGGAGGAAGGCGATCTCGTCGGGCGCGTGCGCGCGGAACTGGCGCGAACGGCCGGCAACTATTCAAGTCCGGAGGCGCTCGCCGACGCGCTGCTCGTGTCGACGCGCACGTTGCGGCGCCGGCTCGAGGAAGCCGGGTCGAGCTACCGGCAACTGCTCGACGAAGCGCGGTTTCGCGACGCGAAGCAGTTGCTGTCCGCGTCGGATCTCGACCTGAAGACGATCGCCGAGCGGCTGCAGTTCACCGATCCGGCGAATTTCACGCGGGCATTCCGGCGCTGGGCCGGGCAGACGCCGAGCGCCTATCGGGAAGCGGCCGCCGCAACCACGCGCGAATGACCGGCGAACGCAGGCGGCACTACGCGCCCCGTCGGGATTTCATCGTCGGGTCGAACGGCAATCGGCCGCTTCGTGCCGAGCACGATCCTGCGTTCGGCGTTCGGCGTTCGGCGTTCGGCGTTCACCGTTCACCGTTCACCGTTCACCGTTCAGCCTGATTGTATGGTCCGAAATCCGGCGGCCCGCACGACCGGCCGGCAAGAAATGCGCTGTCGCTCGTGCGGGAAGATCCGCCGCGCACCCGCTTCCTCCGAGCCGGCGAGCGCGTGACGCGTCAGCTGCCGACGTCGATCCGCGCGCAGCCGTCACCCTCGCCTGCCTCGATCCGCACATCGCCCGTCGCGGCGACGATCGCGTCGTACACCGCATCGTTCACGCACACCACCGGCACCGCGATCGCATACAGTTCGGCGGCGACGATCGCGCCGATCGAGATGATCAGGTCGCGCTCCTTCAGCACGATCCCGACCGGCCCCGTGCCATTGCGCACCGCTTCCGCGAGCACGCTGCTGCTCGAACTCGATCCCTTCGCGTGCGGCATCACCATGATCCGGCCGGCCAGGCTCGCGCCCGCTTGCGGATGCCCGCGATCGACGATCCGCCCCGCGCCCGAGTCGTAGCCGCCCCAGAAGCTGAGCGGCTTGTCGAGCACGATCGTCTTCGCGCATGCGCTGCCCGGCACGAGCGTATCGCCCGTCAGTTTCCGAACCATTGCTTCAGTCATCGAATCGCACCTTTCCCTCGAACGCGGAGCGCACGCACTCGCGCATGCTGCCGTACGCCACCGTGACGCCAATGTTCGCGGGCGCGTACGACGCCCACTTCCCCGAGTTCGTCATCACCAGGCCCGACAGCTGTTTCATCACCGGCGTGATGTACGTGCAGGTGTCGACGACGATCTGGATGCCGCGCGCGTCGAACTTGCCGGCAAGCCCGAGCTCGTCCAGTTCCCACAGGATGAAGCGGCTCGTGTTCACGTAGAAATCGCACTTCGGCTTGCCGTCGAACTGGTCGAGCAGCGCGTCGAGCGTGCGGAATTCGGCCAGCGAGAAGTGCGGCGTGCCGAGCGCGACCGCGACGAGCGCATCGCCGGCCGCACCGTGGTTCAGCGTGCGGCGGATCTCGTCGAGATCGGCCATCGTGACATCGACGGTTCGCTGCGCCGCCTGCCCGTGCAGTGCGGCGTCGAGCGTCGGCGCCTCGGGCGTGACGCCCACCGCATGGAACAGCGCGACCGCGCCGCTCGATGCGGCGGCCGCGCCGAGCGCCTTGAGTTCGTCTTCGGTGGTGTCGGCCGGCAGCCCGACGATCGCCGGCACGGTTGCACCGGCGATCCGGCCGATCAGCAATCCGAGCGCCGCGAAGTAGATGTCGCGCGACGGCCGGTTGCCGAAGTCCGGCGCGTTGAACACGATCCGTGCCGCGCGATTCGATTCGACGTGCAGCCCCGCATACGGCGCGCGCCCGGTGATCGCGGCGGCCAGATCGAGAAAGTCGCCGTAGCGGCTGGTGCGCGCGCCGAGCACCGAGTTGGCGAACACGATCGCATTGGATTCGGCCCACGCGATCTGCTCGCCCAGGCGCGGACGATTCTTCAGTTGATACGGTGCGCACGTGAAGCTCGACGCGCAGCCGAGCTGGAGATGCGCGTCCATCAGGCGTTGCGCGTCGCGCTGGATCGTGCGGTCGCCGTGATACAGCTCGGGATGGATCAGGTCGAGCGACCCGACGTTCAGCGTGGTCGGCACCGCGACCTGCGCGCCGGTGTCGACGAAATATTCGACGAAGTCGAGGCTGGTCTGGCCGTGGTAAAGACAGCCGTCGATATGCGCGGACGTGATGTCGATCAGGTGCGGCGCCGACATGACGTCGGCCGTGCGCGCGACGATGCGCATTGCGCGCGCGACGCCGTCGCCGAATGCGCCGCGCAACATCGCATCGTCGCGCTCGCTCAACTGCAGCATGGGGGACTCCTCGTGTCTCGTCCGGTGGATCCGGATCGCTTTTGTCATACTACCGCGCGCGTTGCGCCTATCGCTGCGCCGTCAGGCTGAACAGCTCGTCGCGCAGTGCCTTGGCGCGGCCGCGGCCGAACTGCGTCTCGAACTCGTCCTGCGCGGCCTGCCACGCGACTTTCGCCTGCGCGTAGGTGCGCTCGCCGAGCTTCGTCAGGCTGAGCGCGTGCGCGCGCGCGTCGTGCTCGGATGCGGCCGCGGCAACAAAGCCGTCGCGCTGCAGCGGCTTCAGCGCGCGCAACAGCGTCGTGCGATCCATCACCAGCGTGTCGGCGAGTTCGCTCATCACCAGGCCGGGCCGGTGCGACAGATTCGCCATGATCGAGAACTGCGCGGGCGTGACGCCGACCGGGGCCAGATGTCGCTCGTAAAGTTGCGTGACGAAGCGCGCCGCCTGACGCAGCGCGAGGCAATTGCAGGCCTGGGCGATCTGGATATCGTTCATGATCGGCAATTTATATGTGCATATGCATAAAGTCAATGTACACTCCGCCGTAACATGGCCGGGCCGGCCGCGTGCATCAGGCGCCCCGCCATCGCCTCGAGGAGACGGACATGGACTACATCGACAAGCTGCGGATCTTCCGGTCGGTGGTGGAAATGCGCAGCTTCACGCGCGCCGCCGACATGCACGGCCTCGCGCGGCCGGTCGTGTCGCGGGCGGTCGCGGATCTGGAGGCGCGCTTCGGCAGTCGCCTGCTGCACCGGACCACGCGCCAGGTCTCGCTGACCGAGACCGCCGAGCGCATCTACGAACGCTGCGCGGCCGTGCTCGACGAACTCGATTCGCTGGAAGCGCAGGCGCAGTCGCACACGCGCGAGCCCGAGGGGCTGCTGCGCCTCGTCGCGCACACGACGGCCGCGCTCAACCGGCTCGTACCGCTGATCGCCGGCTTCAAGGCCGCGCATCCGAAGGTGCGCCTCGACGTCACGCTGACCGAGCGCCCGGTCGACCTCGTCGGCGAAGGCTACGACATAGGCATCGTCGTGCCGTACATGCTGACGAGCGAGACGACCGTCGTGCGGCTGGTCGAACGCATACCCGTCGTGATCGTCGCGACGCCCGCGTATCTGCGCACGCATGCGCGTCCCGAAACGCCGACCGACCTCGCCGGTCATGCGTTCATCCCGATGTCGCCGTCGCTGCGCCGGCCCGCGCTGTCGTTCCGCGTCGACGGTGACACGCTGGTCGTGCCGTTGAGCTTCGACATCTCGTCGAACAGCCCCGTCTTCAACCGCGAAATGGTGATGCATGACTTCGGTATCGGCGTCGTGCCGAGAACGCTCGTCGAAGCAGAGCTCGCGTCGGGCGCGCTCGTGCAGTTGCTCGACGGTGCCGACCTCGTCGACGCGTTCGTCGAAATCAAGCTCGCTTACGCGAACCGCGCGCTGCTGCCGGCGAAGGTCAAGGCGTTCATCGACTACACGGCCGCGTACTGCGACCGCCAAGGCGGGATTGTTCCGGCCGCTGCCTGATCCGGCGCAAAAACGCGCCGTTCCATCGTCGATTGGTACAGCCACGGCACCAATCTGATCCCGCACCGCCACTCGCTTCCGCCCGCTCTGCCACCTAACATGTGCACATGCACAAGACCACGCTTACCGATGACGATTGCTTCGCGGTCCGGCAAGCCGCCCGGCGAATCTCGCAGTTCTACGAGCGCTACCTGTCGCGGGCGGGCGTCACGCCGTCGCAGTACAGCATTCTCGCGCTGCTGCGGGAGCGCCCGGGCGTAACGATGGCGATGCTGTCGGCGGTGCTGGTGATCGAGCGCACCGCGCTGTTGCGCGCGCTCAAGCCGCTGGTCGGCGCGGCGCTGGTCACCGGCAGGATCGAGCCGCGGTGCCGCCGCCAGACGTTCGCGCTGACCGCGCAAGGCGAAACGAAGATCGCCGAAGCGCAGGTGCACTGGCTCGCCGCGCAGGAGGCGTTCGAGCAGCGGTTCGGGTCGGCGCAGGCCGCCCGCCTCAGAGACGAATTGTTCCGGATCACGCACAACCTCCCGGAACGCTAACCCCCTCCCCGATCGGCGACGCATCGTCGGTCGCTTCAGTAAGTGCATATACATAGGTGATTCGATGGAAACGACCCAAGCCGCCGCCTCCCGCGAGGCAGCCACAACCGACCGGCCGGCAAGGCAGCAGCGCCGCGTGCCGTGGATGCGCATCGCGGTGGCCGCCGTCGTCGTCGCAGTCGCGGCCGCGGCGCTCGACTGGCTGTTCGTGCTGCGCTTCCAGGAAAGCACCGACGACGCATACGTCGGCGGAGACGTCACGGTGCTTGCGCCGAAGGTAAACGGCTTCGTCGACAAGATTCTCGTGACCGACAACCAGCGCGTGAAGGCCGGCGACGTGCTCGTGCAGCTCGATGCGCGCGACTACGATGCGAAGCTCGCGCAGGCGACTGCCGAAGTCGACAGCGCGCGCGCCGCGGTGGCCGAACTCGAAGCGAAGCAACAACTTCAATACGCGGTGATCGGCCAGCATGCCGCGGACAGGAATGCGTCGTCGGCAGAGCTCACGCGTGCGTCGTCCGACCGTGTGCGCTACCGCGAGCTCGTGAAATCCGATGCGGTGTCGAACCAGATCGTCGAACGCGCGGATGCCGATTATTCGAAGGCGGATGCGGCCGTCGCGCGCAGCGACGCCGCGCTGCTCGCATCGAAGCGGCAGCTGGACGTGCTCGGCGCGCAGCTCACCGATGCGCGGGCCCGCGTGAACACGGCACTCGCCGCGCAACGCGTCGCGGCGCTCAACGTCGAGTACACGACGATCCGCTCGCCCGTCGACGGTTACGTCGGCAACCGCACGGGCCGCGTCGGGATGCTCGCCAACGTCGGCGTGCCGCTGCTGACGGTGGTGCCCGTGTCCGGGCTGTGGATCGACGCGAACTTCAAGGAAGACCAGCTGCGCAAGATGCGCGCCGGCGATCGCGTCGACGTCGCGCTCGACGCGTCGAGCACGCGCCTGCACGGCCGCGTCGACAGCCTGGCGCCCGCGACCGGTGCGACCTTCAGCGTGCTGCCGCCCGAGAACGCGACCGGCAACTTCACGAAGATCGTCCAGCGCGTGCCGGTGCGCGTGCATCTCGATCCGCAGCCGGGCATCGAGCATGTGCTGCGTCCAGGCCTCTCCGCGGTCGTGACCGTGCATACCGACCACGCGAACTGAACGGGAGCCTGTGATGACCACCGCCTTTTCCGGCGACCCCGCGTCGCAGCCGACGAAGCAGCGCGTCTTCGCGTTCGCGCTGATGTGCGTCGGCTTCTTCATGGCGACGCTCGACATCCAGATCGTCGCGTCGTCGCTGCGCGACATCGGCGGCGGCCTGTCCGCGAGCCAGGACGAGTTGTCCTGGGTGCAGACGGCCTACCTGATCGCCGAGATCATCGTGATCCCGATGTCGGGCTGGCTGTCGAGGGTGATGTCGACGCGCTGGCTGTTCGTCGCGTCGGCCGTCGGCTTCACGATCACGAGCATGCTGTGCGGGCTCGCGTGGGACATCAACTCGATGATCCTGTTCCGCGGGCTGCAGGGCGCGCTCGGCGCCGCGATGATCCCGACCGTGTTCACGACCGCGTTCGTGCTGTTTCCGGGCAAGCAGCGGCTGATCGCGTCGACGACGATCGGCGCGCTCGCGTCGCTCGCGCCGGCGATCGGGCCGGTGATCGGCGGCTGGATCACCGATCAATGGTCGTGGCACTGGCTGTTCTACCTGAATCTCGTGCCGGGCATCGCAGTGGCCGCGCTGGTGCCGCGTTACGTGCACATCGACGAACCCGATCTCAGCCTCATCAAGCGCGGCGACTATCTCGGCATCGCGCTGATGTCGGGCTTCCTCGGCTGCCTCGAATACGTGCTGGAAGAAGGCCCGCGCAAGAACTGGTTCAGCGACGATGCGATCGTCATCTGCGCGTGGATCTCCGGCATCTGCGGCTTCCTGTTCATCGTGCACGCACTGACCGCGGAAGACCCGATCGTCGACCTGCGCGCGCTCGCCGTGCGCAACTTCGGGATCGGCAGCCTGCTGTCGTTCGTGACGGGCATCGGGATCTTCGTCACCGTGTTCCTGACACCGCTGTTTCTCGCGCAGGTGCGCGCGTTCAGCTCGCTGCAGATCGGCATCGCGCTGCTGTCGGTCGGTGCGTTCCAGCTGCTCGCGCTCTGCGCGTATGCATTCGCCGCACGCTACTTCAGCATGCGCGTGCTGCTCGTGTTCGGGCTGATCTGCTTCGGCCTCGGCTGCTACCTGTACACGCCGATCACGCATGACTGGGGCTGGCGGGAGCTGCTGCTGCCGCAGGCGCTGCGCGGCATCGGCCAGCAATTCAGCGTGCCGCCGATCGTCACGATGGCACTGGGCTCGCTGCCGCAGTCGCGGCTGAAGTCGGCGAGCGGCCTGTTCAACCTGATGCGCAACCTCGGCGGTGCGATCGGCATCGCGGTGAGCGCGACGATGCTCAACGACCGGCTCAACTTCCACTACCTGCGCCTGAACGAACACGTGAGCGCGGGCGAGCCGCAGGTCGCGTCGCTGCTCGACCGCCAGGCCGCGTACTGGACCTCGGTGGCCGGCAACACGCTCGATACCGCGCAGGCCGGCCTCGCGAACCTGCATCGCCTGATCTATCGCGAAGCGCTGACGCTCACCTACGCGGATGCGTACTACGCGCTGTCGCTGTGCTTCGTGGTCGCTCTGGTTGCCGTCGCGTTTTCCCGTCCCATCACCCTGAACGCGCCGCCGCCGGACGCGCACTGAAGCCAAGGTCGTCATCATGAAAAAGCTACTCGTCGCGCTGGCCGTCAGCGCATTCGCCGCAGGGTGTGCGGTGCAGCCCGCGCAGCACCCGGCGCTGCACGATTCCGTGCAATCGCTCGCGCCCGCCGCGTGGGACACCGACGTGCCGCGTGCGGACATCGACGCCGCCGCATGGTGGGCGCAGTTCAACGACCCCGTGCTCGACCGGCTGATCGCGACCGTGCTCGACGGCAACCTCGATCTGCAGGCCGCGGCCGAACGCGTGAAGCAGGCGCAGGCGCTGACCGTGCAGAAGCGCGCGGTGCTGCTGCCCGAACTCGACGCGACCGCGCGTGCGTCCGACGCGCGCCAGAATACGCCGCCGCCGCTCGGCTACGTGCGGCAGGCCGGCGCGGGACTCGCGCTGAGCTGGTCGCCGGACGTGTTCGGCGGCGAACGGCTCGACCTGCTGGCCGCGCAGGCCGGGCTGGTCGGGCAAAAGCACGCGGAAGACGCGATGCGGCTCGCGCTCGCGGCCGATGCGGCCTCGGCCTATGTCGACCTGCGCTGGGCGCAGCAGGAACTGAAGATCCTTCAGGACAACGCGGCGATCCGCCGGCATGCGCTCGAACTCACGCGCAAGCGGCAGGCGTTCGGGCTGTCGACGGAGCTCGACGTCACGCGCGCGCAGAACCAGCTCGATGCGCTCGAAGCGCGAATTCCGCCGACGCGCGCGCAGATCGCGCATCAGCTCAACCTGATCGCCGTGTATTCGGGCCGCACGCCCGAGTCGAACGACCGGATCATGCTCGCGCAGGCCGGCGCGATTCCGGCGCCGCCTGCCGGGTCGCCCGCCACGCTGCCATCGCAGGCGCTGCTGCGCCGGCCGGACGTGCTCACCGCCTACGCACAGGTCGAGCGGCGCGCGGCGCAGGTCGGCGCCGCGAAGGCCGAGCGGTATCCGAAGTTCTCGCTGAACCTGACGGACGGGATTCTGGCCGCGTCGTATCTCGGGTTGCCGACGCTGACCGACAACCTGTTCAGCGCGGCGTTGAGCGCGACGAGCCCGATCTTCAACGCGGGGCGAATCACCGCCGACATCACGCAAAGCGAAAGCCGAATGCGCGAGTCGGAACTCGGGTTGCGGCAGACGATGCTGCAGGCGCTGCGGGAAGTCGAGGATGCGCGTGCGAACCTCGGCAGCAGCGATGAAGCGACGCGGCGCCTCGACAGCGCACTCTCGGCGTCGGACAAGGCGCTCGGGCTGGCGAACCAGCTCTATAAGGGCGGCGCGACGGATTTTCTGGACGTGCTGTCGGCGCAGGAAGTGTATCTGCGGGATTCGGATGCGCTCAATCAGGTCCGGCGAGAGCATGCGCTGGCGGCGGTCGCGTTGTATCGATCGCTCGGCGGCGGGTGGAGCAGGAACGAGGCGGCGGGTGAAGCGCAGGCCGTGGCCGCCGCTGCCACCGCCGCGCAGGATTGACCGCGACCGCCGTGCGACGCCGGCGCCGTCGTCCGTGCGCGGGCGGCCGGGCGTGCGGCGCGATCAGCCCGCGTCCGGCCACCGGTAACCGATCACCTCGCTCACCGGATACGCAAGTTCGCGCACCTCTTCCAGCTGATTGCCGCCGAACAGGTGGACACGCTCGTCGTCGTGACGCAGATAGAACCCGACGTGCCCCTTCCAGCTCACGGGGTCGTCGCGCGTCAGAATCGCGATGCAACCGTACACCGGGCGCTCCAGCGGCCGCCCCCATTCGAGCCACGAACGCGCGAGCGCCGACCCCGTGCCGCGTATGCCGGCATGCGTCATGCACCAGTTGACGAACGACGAGCACCACGAAATCTTGTCGTCGTAGCCGACGAGGTTCGTGTGGTTGTTGTACTCGACGATGCGCGGATTGATGCTGCCGGGCGGGAAGCGGCGAATGCCCAGCTCGGCCAGTGCGACGGCCATCCACGGCGGATGGCCGGCTTGCGGGTTGCCCTCGGGGTTCGATCGGATCACGACGGTCTCGATGGAATGCGGGTGGAATATCGCTCAATCTTCGCACGAAGGCGTGGGTATGGCGGTGTCGGTTCGGGTCGCCCCGAGCGTACCGGTCGAGCATTGGGGTTCCGCCGTCACAACTAACGCAGTCGACTTTCCGGATTTCCGACACAGAAGAAAACAATCGGCCGGATTCTTTTGCCTTCGTGCAGGGAACCCTGATTCCGGTGCGAGCCGTTCCGCCAGATCGATTACCATCCGAACGATTCGCCGATTTCCAAAACACATCCTACGAACAAGGGACCACGCGCCATGACTACCCGCTCGGACGACGCGTTGCCGCCCCGCCCTGACGACGCGTCGAAGCAATTCGCCCCGGACACAAGCGCAAAACCGCGAGTCATCACGCTGCCTGCACACCTTCGACAGATACCGACATGCAAAGGAATTCCAGATCGGTTCAATACCTATCTGCTGAATATCGGTTTCATGCTGTTTTTCGGCACGATGTTCGCCGGATTGCTCGTTGCGCCATTCGACGATGCATCCTCCTCGCGAGCCGGGTTCATCGGTTTCGTTCTATGGCTTTGCATTCTGGCCTGCCTCGCCTGGGCGGTGGTGATCGTGATTCGCGCGACGATGAATATCGGCGGCTGGTTTCAAGTCGACGCAACCGGCTTCCGATATGGCGTCGGCAAGCACTCGGACCAGGCGGCCCTGCAGCAGGAACGGTGCATCGAATGGCGTGAAGTCGTGCGGAACGAGGACATGTGCTGCGACGTTGACTTCAACCCGCCTTCCCGAGTGACCATGAGCGCGGCGAACTTCCAGTTCTGGCGACAAAGTGGGAAGCGCGAACCGGCGAAGCGATACACACTGCGCACGAGCCTCGTGGATTACGACGCCCACGACGCCATTCGCTGCATTCGCTTCAAGAATCGTCACGAATTGCTTGTCGCACTGCTGTGCGGCCTCGCACATCAGGGGTTGCGTTTCAATCCGAGCGCATTCATTGCCGCAGGAATTCATCCCGAAACGTGGCAGCCGCTCGCAAAGGCGCGACGCCCAGCCATGATCTATTTTGCGATCGTCGCCGCACTCGGGCTGCTTGCCTTCTGGACATGGGGGCGCCTGTCGCTGCCATTTTCGCTGGCGATTCTGCTCGTCTCCTTCGCGTACTACTGGACCGAGGGCAAGTACGATTTCTCTCCGGACATCAAGCACTATCCACGCGATCCGATTGTGTTCCGGATCGACGGCGACACGTCTGCCTTCAACCCGGAATCGTAACGGCGCGGGCGATCGCGCATGAATCGCCTTCGTTCGCCGCTGCCGTCACGGGACCGCTCCGCCGCGCGCCGAGTGATCTCCCGAGGTACATTAATTCTGGTTACGCGTCACCGCTGGTTCTGATTGCGCCCGAGCGCTATAGGCAAATCAATGACCTGCGTGACCGGGCCCGAAGACGTCCAATCCAACGCATGCTTGCGTGTGCACCGCGAACATCCGAACACTCGCTTTTCCAATAGTTCGGGTTACATACGATACTAGTGGGAACTGCGCGGACGGCCCACTGCGACGAAAGGTGTGCTGTCGTTATGCGACCGCCGCAAGCTGCGTGACAAGCTAAATCTTCGCGTTGCGCAGTCGCAGTGCGTTCGAAATGACCGAAGCGGAGCTTAGACTCATTGCAAGTGCGGCAATCATCGGCGAAAGCAGCAAACCGGTGAATGGATAAAGTACCCCTGCCGCCAGCGGAACCCCGAGTGCGTTGTATACGAACGCGAAGCCAAGATTTTGCTTCATGTTCGCGACGGTTGCCTCGGACAGCTCTCGAGCACGCGCGATACCGCGCAAGTCGCCTTTGACGAGGGTCACCTGAGCGCTGCTCATCGCCACATCCGTGCCTGTTCCCATGGCCACGCCGACATCGGCCTTGGCAAGCGCGGGGGCGTCGTTGATGCCGTCGCCGGCCATTGCGACAACGTGCCGGGCTTGCTGAAGCCGTGTCACCAGGTTGAGCTTGTCTGCAGGCTTCACCTCGCCATGGAATTCGTCGATGCCGAGCTTTCCGGCCACGGCCTTGGCAGTGACTACACCATCACCGGTCGCCATCACGACTCGAATGCCGTTTTCCTTCAACGTCAAAAGCGCTTCCGGCGTTGTCGTCTTTATCGGGTCCGCGACTGCCAGCAGTCCGGCCAAACTGCCATCGACCGCCAAGTACATGACACTGGCGCCTTGCGCGCGCATGCCGTCCGCCTCCCTGGCCAGCGATTCGACGGATACCGCGTCAGTCTGCATCAGCGCGGTGTTGCCAAGCGCAAGTTTCCTGCCGGCGACAAGTCCTCTCACGCCGATACCCGTAGCGGATTCAAAATTTTCCGTGCGATCCAAAGTCAGCTTCTTCTCACGGGCAGCCGCAACGATGGCCGCAGCAAGCGGATGCTCACTACCTTGGTCGAGACTCGCCGCCAGACGAAGTACTTCGTCGGTCGTGTATCCGTTTGTGCCCACGGCTCGCTCGAACGCTGGACGCCCCTCCGTCAACGTCCCCGTCTTGTCGACGATGAGCACATCGACCTTGCGCAGATTTTCGATCGCGGCCGCATCTCGAAAGAGAATCCCGGTTGTGGCTCCCTTGCCGCTTGCAACCATGATGGACATTGGCGTCGCAAGCCCCAGCGCGCAGGGGCAAGCAATGATGAGCACCGCCACCGCATTGATGAGACCGAACACCCAGCTGGGCTCCGGCCCAAAGATGCCCCACACGAAGAATGTCAGAAGAGCGGCACTGACGACGCCGACGACAAACACGCCGGCCACCTTGTCGGCCATACGCTGCAGCGGGGCACGGGACCGCTGCGCCTGCGCGACCATCTGCACGATTTGCGACAAGACAGTCTGGGAGCCGACCTTTTCCGAGCGAATGACGAGACTGCCTGTCGCGTTCATCGTTGCGCCGATGACGTGGTCGCCAACGCGCTTCGTGACGGGAATCGGTTCGCCGGTAATCATGGACTCGTCGAGCGAACTCGAGCCATCCGTCACTACGCCGTCCACGGGGACTTTCTCGCCTGGCCGCACGCGAAGCAGGTCTCCCACATGCACATGGGACAACGGAATGTCTTCCTCGGAACCATCCGGGCTGATGCGTCGGGCCGTCCTGGGTGCGAGCCCGAGCAGCGCCTTGATGGCCGCGGATGTTTGCGAGCGGGCCTTCAGTTCGAGCAACTGCCCCAGAAGCGTCAACGAAATGATGACTGCCGCTGCTTCGAAATACACGCTGACCCGGCCGTGCGCACGGTACGTTTCAGGAAACACGCCGGGGAAGATGGTGGCGATGACACTGTAGATATAGGCCGACCCCGTCCCGAGCCCGATGAGCGTCCACATGTTGGGGCTGCGGTTCACGAATGAGCGCATGCACCGCTCGAAAAACGGAAGGCCCGCCCACAGGACGACTGGCGTGGAGATGAGGAACTCAACCCAGCTTTCGGTGCCGGCTCCCATCAATCGCAGGCGATGGCCAAACATCGCCAGCACGAAAACGATGACTGTCAGTGGCAACGTCCACCAGAATCGGCGTCGAAAATCGACCAGTTCCGGATTCTCGCCTTCGTCGATACCGGGCAGAACCGGCTCCAGCGTCATGCCGCACTTCGGACATTGCCCAGGATGGTCCCGGCGAATTTCCGGGTGCATCGGGCACGTGTAGATGGTGCTCTCAGGCACTGCTCGTGGCTGCGCAATGGTCGAGGGCTCGACGTACCTGGACGGCGCAGCCTGGAATTTCGTCAAGCAAGCCTGGCTGCAGAACGCGTACCACTTGCCATCGTGTTCGCAGCGCAAGCTTGACTCGTCGGCCACCGTCATTCCACAGACGGGGTCGCGAAGCGAATCTGCGGGTCGAACGTGCTCATCCTGGCCATGTTGGTGAGGCGCATGCGCGTCGTGTCCGTGGCCGGCGGAATGGCCGTGCTTGTCCGTCTCGCGTGCGTGATGCTCGCCCGATGACAAGTGCTCAGAAATCCGTGGTTGATCAAGCTTGTCTTCGCCGGGTTGGCCGCTCATTTGACGCTCCTTTGCTCACCCGTTCCGCTTCCATCGAGGCTCTTCGCCCTGCGCGTTCGATATTGACGTGACGGCCGTGCTACGACGTGAGTTACCTTTACCGAGGCTAGCCGGTACCTCGGTTGCGTACAGTGCGTACTATATTGTCAAATCATCAGAGGGCGCCACCGACGACGGAGCAATGTGTCGGGCATCATCATCTGCATCATATCCATGCGCATTTCCATACTCCCCTGCCGCGATGACATCGGCATACTGGACGAGTAAGCACTCGTCATTTCCATCATGCACATGCCGTTTTGCATGACTTTCATTTGCTCGTCCATCAGGGCAACGCGTTCTTGAGGCGTCTTGGCGTTCGTCATCTTTTCGTGCATGACGCGCATGGCCTGCATTTGGTCGTCCGCTTCGCGGTTTGACTTGATCGGCGCTTTTTCGGCTGCTTTGTTCGGATGACGGGCATCGTCGGCGGCCGCCGGCGCACCAGCGATTGCAACGGCACTGACCAGGCTAACGGTCGCAATTGCAATTGCGAGTTTTTGCGGGAATGCCGCCTTGTTCTCCGTGAGCATGGTTCTCGAGCGCTGGTCGAACCCTAGAATCACTCTATGCCGACGCCCCTTCGATGGCTTGACGTGGCTCAACGGATCACGCACCGAATTTTTCATATGTAGCGCGGCCGTGGAGCCGACATGCGACCGAGACGGTGCATCACTCCGGGCACGCTCGACAATGCAGCATTGACGTGCATCAACCCTGCGACCGCCCAGCTACTTACGATAGGCAGTGCACCGGTGAGCGGCGGAATGCCGGGGAATACAGGACAGAGGCGCGTCCATGTCGACATATTTCTCAGCAATCTCCACACGGCGCCGTCTGGCCCGCGCACTTCTGACAGGCGCATTGGCGCTGAGCCTGCTGTCTCTCTCAGGGTGTGGCTATAACGCCATCCAGAGCGAAGACGAACAGGTGAAGGCCAGTTGGTCAGAAGTTCTAAATCAGTATCAACGGCGTGCCGACCTTGTTCCCAACCTCGTCAACACAGTGAAGGGGTACGCGGACCAGGAAAAGGAAGTGCTGGTCCGTGTGACTGAGGCCCGGGCGCAAGTGGGTTCGATTCGCGCCACGCCCGAACTCATTGCCGACCCGCAGGCTTTCGCAAAGTTTGAAGCGGCACAGGGGCAGCTCACGTCGTCTCTGTCACGTCTGCTGGCGGTATCGGAGAACTATCCGCAATTGAAGTCGGATGCGAACTTCCGCGACCTGCAGGCGCAGCTCGAGGGTACGGAAAATCGCATTGCCGTGGCCCGCAATCGATACATTCGCGCCGTCCAGACGTACAACACGACGGTACGCTCCTTCCCGAACAATTTGACTGCAAAGGCATTCGGCTATCTGGAACGTCCCAACTTCTCGGTGAGCAACGAAGCCGAGATTTCCAAACCGCCGCGGGTCGACTTCGGTTCGACGCCGGCATCTGCAGGCAGGGGTTCCAATTGAACGTGTTCCGGCTGGCGACGGCCGTCGTCTTGGCTTTCTTTGTCTTGGGGGCTGCCTGCGCCCATGCCGACGTCGTTGTCCCGCCGCTGACATCGAGAGTAACCGATGAGACTGGAACCCTGACCAGCGACCAGATGGCCAGCCTTGAGAAGACGTTGAAAGAGTTCGAGGCGAAAAGAGGAGCGCAGATTTCAGTTCTCGTCGTTCCGACCACGGAGCCCGAAACCATCGAACAGTATTCGATGCGAGTCGTCGAGCAATGGAAGCTTGGGCGCAAGAATGTCGACGACGGCGCGCTCCTGATTGTCGCCAAGAACGACCGAACGCTTCGAATCGAGGTCGGATACGGCCTCGAAGGCGTGCTCACCGACGCGACGAGCAATCGCATCATCAACGAGGCGATAGTTCCGCGGTTCCGAAACGGAGACTTCTACGGCGGCATCACTGCCGGCGTCGACGACATGATGCGCGTCACCAGCGGCGAGCAGTTACCTCCGCCGCAGCGGCGACATCAGACGAGCGACGGCGCCGGACGGTTGCTTCCGGTCCTCTTCCTCCTGACGGTCATGGCGGGCGGCCTTCTGCGCGCCATGCTCGGGAGACTGCCGGGTGCAGCCGTTACGGGCGGAGTCGTCGGAGTGCTCGCATGGGTTTTGTCGGGGGCGCTCTTTATCGCCATCGCGGCAGGACTGATGGCGCTGCTCTTCACGTTGCTGGGCGGCGGGATGGGAGCGGCGGGTGGGCGCTTCATTGGCGGTAGCGGTGGCCGTTTCGGTCGTGATTCGAATCGCGACATCTTTCGCGGAGGCGGCGGAGGCTTCGGCGGCGGTGGCGCATCGGGACGGTGGTGAGCATGGACCTGAAACGCCTGTTCCGGCATCTCTTCACGACCCACTGGCGGGTCAACAGCGCATTCTCACGGCGGGAGCTTATCGCTATTGAAGAGGCTGTACGTATGAGTCATCGCGCGCACGTAGGTCAAGTCAGGTTTGCTGTAGAGGGTGCGCTGCACATCCGCGCATTGCTGAAGGGCACATCTGCGAGGGACCGCGCCATCGAGGTTTTCTCGGACCTCCGGGTTTGGGACACGGAGCACAACAACGGCATTCTTATCTACCTGCTTCTTGCGGACCGCGACGTCGAAATCGTCGCGGACCGAGGCATCCACGCCAAGGTGGATGGCCGCGAATGGGAAGCGATTTGCCAGGCCATGGAGGCGCACTTCCGGCAAGGCCATTATCGGTCCGGTGTTCTGCGAGGTATCGAGCAGGTGACCGAGCTGCTGCAAAAACACTTTCCACGTCACGGCCCGCGGCTCGATGATCTTTCGAGTGCGCCCGTCGTGATGTGAGTTCCGACGCTCGACATCGGTTCTCTTCTCGGGCGGAAATTGGCAGCATCAGCGCCCAAGAGATGTCTTGTTGCCTTCCCGATCGCGCGTTGTCCTGTCCGTCAATTCGGGCCAAACTCCTTTGCCAGTAAGGTGTAAAGGAGAGTGCAACGGATTGCCGTCCGCCGAGGTGGCTGACTATCGTTTTTTTGTGCCAAGCGTTTTCGACGCTTTCTGCAGTATTCGCTTCCTGCAGCTTGCGTAACGCATTGTCCGAGTACCTCGGATGTCGCTGACTACCACACTCGAACACCAGCATGTTTGCCGGGTTCGGATCCACGTCGACGTAGTCCCGTAGAGCCTTACACTTTTGGGGCGGCAAGCTTTAGCTGCTCTGCCACGTGTTGATGACTTAGGTAGTACTTCTTCTGAAAGTCGCCTTCGCGAATGGCTGCCGCCGCATCGGGATGCATCGCCTGAAACAACGCGTACGGGAGCGCCTTGTTTCTTTGTGAACCGCACCTTGACGGTTGGGCCTTCGCCAGCGACGTCGCTGGCTAACCCGTTGACATTAATTCTGGTTACGCCTTGTCGGGCAACGCTCATCGCCAGGCAGGAGCCTCTGTAACCGAAACCGAAACGAGGCCCCGTAACGGAAATCGATGCAACTCGGCAGTCTCGTCGACGTCGCACCACCCGCTACTCCACCGTCACCGATTTCGCCAGGTTCCTCGGCTTGTCGATATCCGCGCCGCGCAGGCAAGCGGCGTGATACGCGAGCAGCTGAAGCGGCACGACGTGCAGGATCGGCGACAGCAGCCCGTAGTAATCCGGCATTCGCAGTACCGACACGCCTTCGCCGTTGTCGATCCGCGTATCGGCATCGGCGAATACGTATAGCTGCCCGCCCCGCGCCCGCACTTCCTGCATGTTCGACTTGAGCTTCTCGAGCAGCGCGTCGTTCGGCGCAATCGTCGCGACCGGCATTGCGTGCGTGACGAGCGCAAGCGGCCCATGCTTCAGTTCGCCGGCCGGATACGCTTCCGCGTGAATGTACGAAATCTCCTTCAGCTTCAGTGCCCCTTCGAGCGCGATAGGGTAATGCAGCCCGCGCCCGAGGAACAGCGCGTTCTCGTGCCGCGAAAATTCCGCAGCCCAGCGCTCGATCTGCTGTTCGAGCGTGAGCACATCCTCGAGCGCGCTCGGCAGCCGTCGCAACTGCGTCGTATAACGTGCGAGTTGCGCATCGTCGACGTAGCCGCGCAGCCGGCCGAGCGTCACCGCGAGTATGAACAGCGCGACGAGCTGCGTCGTGAACGCCTTGGTCGACGCGACGCCGATTTCCGGGCCCGCGCGCGTGAGGAACCGCAGGCCGGTCTGACGCATCATCGCGCTGGTCGGCACGTTGCAGATCGCCAGCGTATCGATGTGGCCGAGCGCCTGTGCAAACTTGAGCGCGGCGAGCGTGTCGGCAGTCTCGCCGGATTGCGACACGCTGACCACCAGCGTATTCGGCAGCGCGAGCGCGTCGCTGTAACGGTATTCGCTCGCGATCTCGACCTGCGCGGGCAGGCGCGCGATCGTCTCGAGCCAGCGGCGCGCGGTCAGGCCGGAATAGTGACTCGTGCCGCACGCGAGAATCAGCACGTTGTCGATCTGTTCGAACGCGCGCGCGGCATCCGGGCCAAATATCGCCGGATCGAACAGCCCGGCATCGGGAATCGTCGCGGCCACGGCCTGAGGTTGCTCGAAAATTTCCTTCTGCATGAAATGCCGGTACGGCCCGAGCTCGACCGCGGCCTGCGCCGACGAGACGGTCTGGATCGGGCGATCGACCGGCGTGCCGCCGCGTTCGAGAATTCGCACACCGCCCGGCGTCAGTTCGACGATGTCGCCTTCCTCGAGAAAGATGAAGCGATCCGTGATGCCGGCGAGCGCGAGCGCGTCGGACGCGAGAAAGCATTCGTCATCCTTCAGGCCGACGACGAGCGGCGATCCCACCCGCGCGCCGATCAGCCGCTGCGGCTCATGCTTGCTGAACACCGCGATCGCGTAGGCGCCGTGCAGCTGAGACGTCGCATCGCGCACGGCGGCGAGCAGATCGCCGCGATACTTGCTGTGGATCAGATGGGCAACGACCTCCGTATCGGTCTGGCCATCGAACTGGTAGTTCTCGTCAGAAAGTTGCCTGCGCAACGTTTCGTGATTCTCGATGATGCCGTTGTGCACGAGCGCGATTTCGTCGCGCGAGAAGATCGGATGTGCATTGCAGGTCGCGGGCGCGCCATGCGTCGCCCACCGGGTGTGCGCGATGCCGGTGCTGCCGGACAGCCCGGCACTGCGCACGTGCGCGTCGAGATCGGCGACGCGCGACACGCTGCGCTCTCGGCGCGCCTGCCCGTCGACGACGGTCGCCACGCCGCATGAATCGTAGCCGCGATATTCGAGGCGGCGCAAACCTTCAATCAGAATCGGAACGATGTTCCGTTGCGCGACCGCGCCGACGATGCCACACATGACACGTCTCCTTCCCTTTGTTCCATCATGAACTATGCGCCATTACGTCAGCGCGATCCGGTCACCGTTGCCGACGTCGTCGTGAAACCGCATTGAGCGTGTGCGAGCGGCTCGGCCGTCCGGCTTTCGAGTGCCAGGTAAAGCGCCTCCTCCATTACGTTCCAGTGCGTGCCGTGTCGATACGGGCCCGATCGCGCATACCAGCAGGCGACGGTGCTCCAGTCGTTCATCTTGAACGCGACCAGCGCGATCAGCCCCCACGGAAAATCGGAGCCGGCGAGTTGCATCCAGGTCTTGCCGTACTTCTGCATCCACTGCGCATAGATCGTCTCGTTCGACTGGTCTGGCACGTGGATGTCGGACAGGATAGGAAAGATCTGCGCGACTTTCGCCGGATAGAAGCTCGTGTCGCCGATCTTCTGCGTGCTCGCCCGAAAGCCGGATTGCGGGCCGCGCCAGAACACCTTGAGGATCGCCGCCGAAAGCCGGTCGGCACGCTGGCTCCAGGGAGCCGCGCGCGCGTACTCGGCACGGCGCACGTAATACGCGGCAAGTGCCTGGAACGCGCTGTGCACCTCGACGTTGTCCATCAGCAGCGCGACGTGCAGCGACGACGAGATCTCGTAGACGCCGCTCGTCTTGTCGAGCAGCGTATCGAGATGCACGCCGGATCGGCTCAGGCTGAGCTCCCATGCGGCCGGCATCCCGTCGGGAGGCGCAAAGCGCGCGAGCAGTTCGATCCAGGTCGCCAACATCGCGTCGTCCGCGTCGGCTTCCGCGCACGGGCTGACCTGTCCGGCCTTCACACAATAGCGATCGAAGCCGCCGTCCAGACGCTGGCGCGGCAACACCCATGCGATCCATGCGAGCGCCGCCTGACGGGCATCCATGCGGGTGTCGGCGGCGGCAAGCAGTGCCTTCGCCGCGAAATAAGGATCGATGCCGGCGCCGTTCAGGCGCACGGTGATCGCGCCGTCCGGGCGTTGATACAGCCCGTCGAGCTGGAGTTCGGCCGCGCCCGCGTGCAGCACGGAGCAACACGCGGCGACGCAACAGGCAACGTGCCACGCGCGGCACAGCCTGACGGCGACCGCCACGCACACGCGTGCATCCGGAAAAAGCGCGGGCCATTTCATGATCGGGGGCTCCTGCGCGGCAGTCCTGCGCAATCGTCGCCAAACGCGACGTAGGCCGCGTCGCGCCCGGCGAATGTGTCGACGGTGTGGCTCCGCTCACCTTGGCGCCGGTGAACCCGAGTCAGAATCAGAACGATGTCCCGTTGCGCGGCCGCGCCGACGATGCCACACATGACACGTCTTCCTCCCTTTTCCCGTTCAAGGACCGTGCGCCGTGGTGTCAGTGCGATCCGGTCACCGCAATGCCCGCCGTCGTGAACCGTCGTTCGGCAGACCCAAGCGCGTCGGCTACCGGCCGCGATGTGCGATCAAGCGCGACATGCACGCCGACCAGCTCGGCGCATGCCGCCTCGCCCGCCGGATTCGTCGTATTGATCTTCCCGTCCTTTCGTCGCCGCTCGAACGCGTGGGGGCAGGCCCGTCCTCTTGAAACAAGCAAGCGGTGAGCCATGAATCGCCCCGCCGCGTGGTGCAAGGGCCTGCGCATGCTCGATCGACACACACCCGACACGGATCGCGAGTTTTTGATTCACCTGCGAATCAGCGTTCGCGTCCTTCGCAAGTGGGGATCTTCCGCCTGCCGAACACGAATGCCTCGCGCGACACCATTTCGGTAAACCAACCGCTGCGGGGAGTCGTTGCATGGCCTCTGTTCGGCAAGTACCTGCTCGTCGATCCGTCATCGTGCGGGTCGAGACGACCCGTCCCGGGCTTGCGTTACAGATGCGCAACGTTTCTCGCCGGCCGGGTCCAGCGATGCGCACGACCCGATGCGTCGGGAGAAGCATTCGCACAGAGACAGTGCCGGAAATCCGAAGATGTCCCGCATATTTTCCATACAAAATTCGCATATCGAAATGATTCGAGGCGCCTGGAACGGCGCATGCAGTTCTATCTTCAGCTGCTGGGCGACGCAAGTCGCCATGCTTCGAATCGCATGACCGGGGCGATGTAGCGAACGGTCAGATGTTTATCCGCGTCATTGCAGAGCGCCGCGACTGCGCTCGTAGCAATTATGAAACGTTCCGCGGCAATCCACGTTTGCGAAGCGACTCTGGCCCGCTCACAGGGCCGCTGGTTTGAATATTGCTCTATCGGTAGCAGCAACAGGTACAAGTGCGCCGCGACGCGATGACGTGCACAACCTGACCGGCAGACGTGGCGATCTACACAGCGAGGAACACTCATGACGTGATTGAACAGACAACGGTGACGGCCGTAGTCCGACGATTGCGTGGCGGAGACCGCGCGGACAAGAACGGTGCGCTCGCCCCGCCACATCGCTGAATGTCGCGCGGCCGATGCCGGCCGGCGCGGCCGCACGCGGGGACGGGACGGGTCGCCTGCAACCAAGCTTGGCGCCAGATGCCGGGGCTTCCGGCGCGAAGATGCTCAACGAGGAAAACGATGAAGAAGATCTTGCTTGTATTCGGGACCCGGCCGGAAGCCATCAAGATGGCGCCGCTCGTCCGCGCGCTGAAGTCGCGCAAGGATGTCGACGCCCGTGTGTGCGTTACCGCCCAGCATCGGGAAATGCTTGATCAGGTCCTCACCTTGTTCGACATCAAGCCCGACTACGATCTCAATCTGATGCGCCAGAGCCAGACGCTGACCGACGTGACGACCGGCATTCTTCAGGCGATCGGGATCGTCTTCGACGACTTTCACCCCGACGTCGTCCTGGTGCACGGCGACACGACGACGACGCTGGCCGTCAGTCTCGCGGCGTTCTACCGCTATCTGCCGGTCGGACACGTGGAAGCGGGACTGCGCAGCGGCGACATCTGGTCGCCGTGGCCGGAGGAATTGAATCGCCGCGTAACCGATGCGGTGTCGTCATGGCATTTCGCGCCGACCGGCCAGGCACGCGACAACCTGTTCAGCGAAGGCGTGCCGGTCGGTGCGGTCGTGATGACGGGCAACACCGTGATCGATGCGCTGCACGACGTCAAACGCATGCTCGACCACGATTCCGTGCTCAACGACAAGGTCGCCGCGCACTTTCCTTTTCTCGATCCGTCCCGCCGCGTCGTGCTGATCACCGGCCATCGCCGCGAGAGCTTCGGGGAGCCGTTCCGGCATTTCTGCGAGGCACTCTGCACGCTCGCGAACCGCTATCGCGATGCGCAGTTCGTCTATCCGCTGCACCTGAATCCGCACGTGCGCGAGCCGGCGCGTGCGCTGCTCGGCAGCGTGCCGAATATTTACCTGATCGAGCCGCAGGAATATCTTTCGTTCGTATTCCTGATGTCGCGCTCGCATTTCATCATCACCGATTCAGGCGGCATCCAGGAGGAAGGGCCCGCGCTCGGCAAGCCGGTGCTCGTCACGCGCGAGACGACCGAGCGACCCGAAGCGATCCAGGCCGGTACCGCGCGGCTCGTCGGCACGGACCAGGAGCGAATCGTCTGGGAGGCGTCGCGGCTGTTCGACAGCGAAAGCGCGTACGAGGAAATGGCGCGCGCGAGCAATCCGTATGGCGACGGCCATGCGAGCGAGCGGATCGTTCACGCGCTGATGCATTCGCCGGGCGCGACTGCGAAGGCGACGAGCTTTTCGCTGGGGGCCGCCGAGATGCCGTTCAACGCGCTCACGCTGGGGTTGCAGGCGTTGCGGTCGCCTTGAATCCGGTCATCGGACGATATGCCGACGGGCGACGACGCGCGATGTCGCCGCCCGTCATTGGCCGGATGCGAACCGACGTCCCTCGCCGTCGAATCGCGCCGTGCGAACGCCGTCCGCTGCCGGCCGCTACCGGACCACGGCATCGGCCATCGATTGCGCCAGTGCGACGAGCCGCGGGTAGATCCGCTGTGACACCACCTGCCTGGCGAAACACGCCCGCCGCGCGTCCTCGGGCACGCGCCCCACGCTGCACGCCACGATCGGGCGCAGCGTCACGCTCTTCCACTGGATATAAACCCGTTCGCCCTGCCGGACCGACACGGCCAGCGTGTTCGGCCCGTCCGGCACGCCGTCCTGGCTTTCACCCAGCAGCCATGCCTTCACCACGCCGTCGGCCGGCTGCCGCTTGACGGGCAACTCGGCGAAGCGAAACGCAGCGGCGTCGTCGCTGAATACGTCCGTGTAAAGCGTGTCATTGTCGAGAATCGCGGCCACGTCGTCAGTCGGCTTGATGCCCGCGTCCGCCGTGCTCGCCCACGCCTTCAGCAAGGGAACCGTCGTCACGACGAGATTCGTCTTGCCGTCGGCCGACTTGAAGGCCAGCCCGTCCGGCCCCGGCGGCACCCCGTCGACGGGGCCGACGCTCTGCACCGTGCCCGCCGCCTTCGTGGCAAACCCTTTCGCCCGCACCGTGCCGATGAGCCGGGCGAGCCGTGCATTCACGTCGGCCGTGTACTGTCGGTCGACACTCGGCCGATCTTCCGTTCGCGCCGCCGCCACGGCCGCCGCGGCCTTCTTCCGATAAGCAAGATACGAATCCGCCGGTGATGCGATCACCTTCGCCCCGACTGCGGCGAGCGCCGCCGCGACCACCACCGCCCCTACCCCGACCTTCAGTCTTGAAATGCGCTTCATTTTTATGACGTACCGAATCCCGCGCCGACAGCGAAAACGTCTGCCGTGATCCCGCGGCCGACGTCCCTGAGAAGCACATCATTCTAACGTCGTGCGCGCTTCATTCATCAACCTTGAATGCCGATACCAGCCGCGTCAGTTCCGCCGCCTGCTGCTTCAGGCTTTCCGCTGCCGCCGCGCTTTCCTCCACCAGCGCCGCATTCTGCTGCGTCATCTGATCGAGCGACTGCACCGCGTCGCCGATCTGGTCGATGCCGGCGCTCTGTTCAAGGCTCGCCTCGGCGATCTCGCTCATCATCGCGCTGACGCCCTGCACCTGCGATACGACGTCGCTCATCACCTTCCCGGCCTCGCTGACGAGCCGCGACCCGGCGTTCACCGTCCCCGCGCTGTGCTCGATCAGCGCCTTGATCTCCTTCGCCGCCTGCGCGCTGCGCTGCGCGAGGTTGCGCACTTCCGACGCAACGACCGCGAACCCGCGTCCCTGCTCGCCGGCGCGTGCGGCCTCGACCGCCGCATTCAGCGCGAGGATGTTGGTCTGAAACGAGATGCTGTCGATCATCACGATGATCTCGGAGATCCGCTGCGACGCATCGCTGATCTGCTCCATCGTCGTCACGACTTCACCCACGACGTGCCCGCCGCGCGTCGCCGTATCGGATGCGCCGGTGATCAGCTTCGCGGCCGTCGTCGCGGTTTCGGTGTTGTTGCGCACGACCGCCGTGATTTCCTCCATCGACGAAGCCGTCCGCTCGAGGTTGCTCGACTGCCCTTCGGTCCGCTCGCTGAGGTCCGCATTGCCCGACGCGATCTGCGCGGATCCGGTCGCGATCGACGCGGACGCAGCGCGAATGCGGTGGACGAGCGTCGACAACGACGACACGAAGCGGTTGAACGCGTCCGACAGCTGGCCGATCTCGTCCTCGCTCTCGACCGTCATCCGGCGCGTCAGGTCGCCCTGGCCGCTCGCGATCTCCGACAGCAGCGTCGCCGCGCGGCGGATCGGCGCGGCGATCGCGCGTCCGACCAGCCAGATCACGATCAGCGCGACGCCGAGGCCCGCGACCGCGGCGACCAGCGCCGCACTGCGAATCGCACGCGTCACCGGGCCGAGCAGTTCGGCCTGCGGCACTTCGACGACCACATACGCATTCAGTTCCGGAATGAACGACGTCGCAATGAAGCGCGCACCGCCGTCGCCGTCGTAGCTCAGGTACGCATACGGCTTGCCGGCCAGCAGCGTCGACGACGCATCACCGGGCAGCCCCGGTTCGTCCTTCAGGAAGTGCTTGCCGTCGATCAGCGACGTATCGCGATGCATCATGATCGCGCCGTCGGGCCGCACGAGGAACGCGAACCCGGTATTGCCGATCCGGTACGCGGCGATCCCCTTCGCGAGCGCATCGACGGACAGGCTCATGCCGGTCGCGCCGACCGGCGTGCCGTCGAGTTCCACGCGGCTGTTGATGAACATCATGTAGCCGCCGGCCGTGACCTCGCGATCCATGTTCACTTCGTAGGTCTTGCCCGACGCGAGGAAGGTCGCGAGCCAGCGATCGTTGTCGGTGACCTTCCGCTGCAGGCCGGCCTCGTTGTAGTAGTTGCCGCTCTTCACCGACACCCACTGCACGGACGCCGCCTTCTGCTCGTCCTTCACGTTCCTCGCCAGCTCGGTCCAGCTGCGCGTGCCGGCGTCGGGCTCGCCGTCGGCTTCCCATTGCAGCAGGAACGCATCGCGCGCGAGGACGCGCGACGCGGCGATCGGCCCGGCCATCTGCCGCTGCACGTCGGCGCGGATGCCGCTCACGGCCGTCGGCAGCTCTTCGCGGACGACGCGATCGCGCACGGCGTTGCCGATCAGGCGGACACTCAACCCGCTCGAGATCGCGACGAACACGAGCAGGCAGCTCGTCATGCTGAGAACCAGCTTGTTCTGAATGGACAGCGTGCGCCAGAAATGCATGGGGAACCCTCGATAACCGCTCGGTCTGAGCCAGCTTGGGTTATCGGCAGGCGCGCGCGGAATCGCATCGCCGGGTTCACATGTTCGTCATGCGGGATCCGATATGTCGTTGACGGATAACCGTCGCGCGCCTGTCGAGGCTCGCACGCTCAATACGCGACGAAGATCGTCACGCGCCGGTTGCGCGCCCGCGCGGCCGCATCGTCGCCCGCGACGAGCGGCTGCGTATCGGCCCGCCCGATCGCGGCGAGCCGGTGAGGTGCGACGCCGCGATCGGCCAGATAGCGCACCACGCTGCCCGCCCGCGCGGACGACAGCTCCCAGTTCGATTCGTATTTCGCATTCGCGATCGGCACGCTGTCGGTGTGCCCTTCGACGAGAATGTCGCCGGTCGCATGCTCGCTCAGCGCCTGCGCGATCTGGCTCAGCACCGGCGTCGCATCGGACAGCAAACGTGCATCGCCGACGTTGAACAGGACCTTCGCGTCGATGCCGATCTCGATGCCGTGCGGCGCGCGCACAAGCGAGATGCGCCCGTTCGACTTCAGCGCGTCGAGCGATGCCAGCCATGCGGGGGCACGCTCGGGCATCGCTGCGCCCGGCGCGCTCGCAGTCCCGCTGTCGTGCCGCGCGAGCGTCTGATAGCGCGCGTCGAGCGCGTTGTATTTCGCGAGCTGCAGCACGTACAGCGCGAGAAACAGAACCATCAGCGTCGTGATGAGATCCGCGTAGGAAATCAGCCAGCGTCCGGACTGCGTGCCTTCGGCTTCGTCGTCGCGATCGGCGGCGGCCGAGCCCGCCCGCGCGCCGTCAGTTCGAGCGGTCATGTCGAAGCTCCCGGTGCGTCATGCGAGGGACTCCGCCGCGCGGCCGCGCACGTCGCCGGTCAGCCGCGTCTCGATCGTATGCGGCGATTCCTTGCGCGAGATCGCGAGCAGCCCGTCGAGATAGAGCTTGCGGAAACGCAATTCGCTGTCGATCTGCGCGCGCAGCTTGCCGTAGAGCGGCAGAAACACGAGGTTCGCAAACGCAAGGCCGTAGAGCGTCGCGATGAACGCGACCGCGATGCCCGGCCCGAGCTGCGCCGGTTCGAGAATGTGGCTCGTCACCTGGACCAGCCCGAGCACCGAGCCGAGAATGCCGAATGTCGGCGCATAACCGCCGGCCTGGTGCCACACGCGCGCGGCCGCGAGCCGGCTGCGCTCGTATGCGTCGAGCTCGCGGTGCAGCGCGTCCTCGAGCACGGCGGTCGACACGCCGTTCGCGAGCAGTTCGAGCCCGCGCCGCGCGAACGGATGGATGCCGCTCACGTCCATCGACTCGAAGGCGAGCAACCCGTCGAGCTTCGCGCGATCGCCCCACTCCAGCAGGTCGGTCAGGTCCTTGCGGTCGACTTCCTGCGCACGCACGAACGCGAGTCGCAACTGTTTCACCGCATCGAAGAACCGCGCCCACGTGTTCTGGATCATCACCGCGCCGAGCGTACCGCCGAGCACGATCACGAGCGCCTCGAACTGGAACAGCGTCGAAAAATGTCCGCCTTCCAGGGCGAAGCCGAACACGATGGCCGCGCCGCCGAGCAGCACGCCGGCCAGGGTCAACAAGTCCATAGGTGTCTCCGTCGGGTCGCGCGTCACGCGTCGGATGAAGCCAGCGGCATGGGCGCCGCACCTGCCGCCGGCGCCTTGGCCGCACGCACGGCATCGAGCACGCGCCGTTCGATCTCTTCGATCTCGATCGGGTCGAGCTTCAGCTCACGGCGCATCACCCACGACACCTCGTTGCGCCGCGCTTCCGTCATCACGGAGAACAACTTGTCGGCCACCGCGCGATCGTCGAGGCTCGCGATCAGCTTTGCGAGATCGTAGGTATCGAATGCGCTGATCACGTCGAACAGCGTTCGCTGATCGACCCACACGATATCCTCGAGCGCACGCACGTCGCCGCCGGCGCGCGGGCTGCGCCGCGAGAAATACGCAACGCCTTTCTGCTCGACGTAACCGAGCACTTTCGACTTGCGGAACGCGAACACCTCGTCGGCGATCTCGCCGTGCGACAGTTTGTTGAGCAGCAACTTCCGGTCGACGCCGATCAGCGCCTCGAGATCGGCCAGTTCGATCAGTTCGAGCTCGCTGTTGATCGACAGGTCGAGATCGTGATCGGCGACCTGCTGCGCGCGATCGACCACGCGCGCGGCATCGAACGTGACGACCTGGCGCGCATCCGATGACGCCGTGTAATCGGCCGCGCCGCCGGCATGGTCGGCCTGCGCGGCTTCGATCGTGACGAGATTGAGCTTCTCCATGCGGCGCAGCATCGCAAGCACGTGCGGGCGCGAATGGCCGGCGATCGCGCGACAGCGGCGAATCACGTCCGCGAGCGGCACCGATGCCTCGGCCGCTTGCGCCTGCATCGGCCGCCGCGACCACGCGTCGTCCGCGCCGCGCGTGTCGGCGCCCGCCATGAGCGACAGCACATGCGCGTACGACAGCACGCCCGGCATGAAGTCCGCGTGCGTATAGGTCGCGAGCTGGTCGTCCTTGCGCTTCACGCGCCGGATCATCGTGCGCACGATATGCCGCAGCAGCGCGGACACGTGCTCGATTTCCTCGTCGAGCAGCGCGGCCGGCACGACCGTGAGCTGGCAGAACGACAGCGCCTTTGCGGTATGCGCGCGCGGCTCGGATGCCAGCAGCGCCGATTCGCCGAAGAACTCACCGCGCCCGAGCGTGGCGACGACGACGCGCTTGTCTTCGCAGCGCGTCGACAGCTCGACCTTGCCGTCGGCGATCAGAAAAATGACGGGCTCGCCGGCGAAGCCCTCCGAATAGATGATTTCGCCGGGCGCGGCCGTGCGCGTCCAAGCTTGCTGACGGTTCAAGTCGATTCCCCTGCTGCGCTGGTTGTTGCGGACTGCGCGTCGCATGTCGCATGCATGCGATCGACAGTCATCCCCGTGCCCGCTTAACGTCATCGGGACCAGCATCCTTTAGGGAATTCGCGCTCGTTTTCATCGCAAATCAAGGTGAAACGTTTGCGACCGGACGCGCTTCGTCGGAAGATTCCATTCGATGCATCTGCAACCGTGCGCCGCCGATCGACAGCACGGCGATGGCCGTGCGGCGCGTGAGGCGCGCAAGGCGCAACCGCGCAGCGACGGAGCCTCCCGTTCAGCTGGCCAACCGGCCGGATCGGTGTCGCCGGCATTCGTTTCGGGATGCTGCCTTTATCTTGCCGCAGCCTGCGGACGCGGCTTCTCCAGCGCATTATCCGGCCCCTTTATACCCCATATCATCCGATAATTACCTTTTATTTTCGTCTAAAATCCCGCTTCTTCTTACTTTAGGACGGAATGAAGTTTTGATTAAACTGACGAAAACTATCTCGCGCACGGCCATTGCCGCATGCGTTGCTTATGCCGGGCTGATGCCCCTGTCCCAATCCGCCAGCGCCCAGGTCGAACCGCTGAAGAATCCGGTCTACGGCGTTACGCTCGACGATCTGACGAAGCTGAATGCGATCATCGCGTCGCTGCAGAACCTGCCGTACCGGCCGACCGTGCGCGTCGTGTTCGATCCGGGCACGTCGGCCGCCGACTACTACGCGCCGCTGCTACGCCTGCACGCCGTCGCGTACGTGATGGGCGAGGTCTACGATTCTTACTATTTCCCGACGGATCTCGCGACTTACAAGGCGCGAACGCAGGAACTCGTGTCGCAGTTGAAGAACACGGTCGACGTGTGGGAGATCGCCAACGAAATCAACGGCGAATGGCTGCGCCCCAATCCGAGCGGCTCGAACACCACGGTCAATTCGCAGGAGCAGCAGATCGGCCAGATGGTCGCCGCGGCCAACACGATCGTCAAATCGAACGGTGGCAAGACCGCGATCACGCTGTACTACAACGACGACAGCAAGGGCAACAACTGCTGGGAGAAGCCGCAGGATTACTGGAAGACCTGGCCGACGGCTTTCCTGCCGGCCACGGTGCGCCAACAGGCCGACTACGCGCTGTTCAGCTACTACCCGTATCAGGATTGCCCGGGGCTCAATCCGTCGTGGAATAGCGATTTCGCGGCACTGGAAAGCATCTTCCCGAACGCGAAGGTCGGCTTCGGCGAAATCGGCACATCGGAAATTTCCGCGCCTGCGTCGGTGCAGCAGAATCTGATCAAGACCTATTACCCGATGGTCAACAGCATGACCGATCCGCGTTTCATCGGTGGATTCTTCTGGTGGAACTACGTCGAGCAGATGGTCCCGTATTCCACAAGCTCGTACTTCCAGCTGTTGCGTCAAACCATCATCACGCTGAAGTCGCCCAACTGATCGGGCTCATCCGCAAGTCGTTCCAGCGTCAGCGCAGTCGGTCAGAACCATAATGTCGCGCGTACCACGAGACCACGTGCGCGTGCCGCTGACGTCAACGGAAAACGATATTGCACCGTCACGTCGAGATAGCTCGCCGGCGCGGTATACCTGCCTTCGCGAAACCAGTACCTGATCTGGACGCCGGGCCCCGCACCGATTGCCGTCTCGTCCGGCTGACGATTGTCGTGATCGCCTGCCACCGCGACGTGCGGGTAGATGGTCAGCCGGTCGCTGAGCGCCGACAGACGCCACGTATGCCCGTAGCGCAGTTCCGAATAGATGATGTAGCGGCCCGCCTTGATGAAATACGCCCCCTCGACATAAGCCTGCCAGCTCCGCCAGCTCGGTTCGGTCACCCGCAGATCGGTGCCCGCCTCCGACGAATAGCCCAGGCGCATCAGCCAGTCCGTCATCGACAGGCTGCCGACATGGAACAGCCGCTCGGCGGTCACCACCACGTTCTGGTCAGGTATCGGCTTGTAGCGCGCACCCACCGACCCTTGCACGGTCGGCATGCCGGTCACGTTGCCGCTGCCGTCGTAGGCCGTGCCATATCCGCGCACGAAGAACTGGAAAATACGGCCGTTCTGATAGCCGATCTTCGGCGGCTGCCAGTACACCTCCACACCCGGCTGGAGCACGTTGATGGTGCCTTGCGGGCCGAACGCGGCCGACTGGTATGGCGCACTCAGCACGAAACCCCAGGTGCGCTCCAGCTGTTCGACTTCCCGCCGATAGCCGAACTTGCGCTGCGTATCGAACGCGTGTTCGTTTTCATCGGCATCGAGACTGCGTTCAAACAGCTGGACGGATTGCTCGTTCAATCCGATCCGCTTGGCGGTATAGCCGGCGTCCGCGTAGTTCATCGCGTTGCCGGCGCCGCCGGCGAAACCCTCCTGAAATGCGTCTAGCGCCTCGCGATCCTTGTGTTCGCGCACGAGGTCATAGGCGTGCTGCAGCTTCTGCTGGGCGCTATCGTCGATCGGCGTCTGCGGCGGCGGATCGACTTGCCGCGCCTGCGCCGCGATCGACGCAGCCATGTTGCGTTCCGCATCCGTCGATGCATCGCTCGCCGCCAGCTCCGCCATGCGGATGGCGCTTTCGCGATCGCCGGCCTGCAGGCTCAGTTGCGCGATGCGCACTTGGATCACGGCCGATTTTTCATCGGCCAGCGGCACCAGTGCAACGCCAGCTTCATGCGGGCGATTGGCCGCGAGCGCGCTGTCCGACCATGCGAGACGCAAGTTGCGCTGCTGCTCGCTGCTCCATTTTCCGGTCGCGACGGCGGCCGAGAAATCGCGGCACGCAACGTCGTAGCGCATCTGCCGCTGCGCCAGGTAGCCATGCTGCGCCAGCACCGTCGGGCTCGCCGGAAAACGGACGCTCAGCGATTCCAGCATCGCGTCCGCTTCGTCGACTTTTCCTTCGCGCCGGTACACATCCGCGAGCAGCAGCCCGAGCTGCTCGCTCCCCGGCTGAATCTTGACGGCGCGCGACGCATACGCTTCCGCGCGCGGCAGGTCGCCGGCATTGATCGCCTTGTATGCGCCGTCGGCGAGCCGGTAGGCCTTGGCGGTAAGGTGCTGGGCGGCGGATGCCGGCACCTGCCAGGCGAGCGACATGGCGAGGGCCAGGGCACTCAGCCGTGCGCACCGCGTGAGGCCGGCCGGGATCGGACGTGTCGAGCGCTTCATGCCTGTTCTCCCGACGGCCTTTTGGCCGGAGATGCCGGCGGCGTCCCGTCGTCGCCGTCGCGCAGCCGGGCGATGTCGACGAAGCGCGAGTGCCGCGCGAGTTCGGCGGCAATCTCGGTATCGCAAGCGATGAAATAGGCGACGTTCGATCTGGCACCGCGCCGCACGACGTCCTGTTCGTCCTGCGTGAGCGGGCGCCCGACCGCAACATTGAGTGTCCCGTCGTCCGCGGTCGAAAACGGGACGGCGCGATACGCATACTGCAGTTCGAAGGCCAGCGAATCCGCAAAATGGCCTACCGCGACGTTGCCCAGGCTCACGCGCGGCAGGTCCGCCTGCTCGGCGATCGCGTCGGCCAGCGATTCGGTGGAAAGCGCGCCGCATTCGAGCAACAGTTCGCCCAGCCGCTTGCCGCATGTCAGTTGTTTCTCGAGCCCTGCTTGCAACTGCTCCAGAGAAACCACGCCCCAACCGACCAGGATCTCGCCGATCTTGCGCCGCGCCTTTCCGAGTTCTTCGTTCGACAGATAGGTATGACTGGTCTTGTCCCACGCGATCGGCCTGCCGCTCACGAGGTGGCCGACATAGATGCGCCACGCGCGGCTCACCGCGCAGAAATTGATCAGGTTGTTCACGAACATCCTGGGGATCGACAACAACCCCTGGAGTGGCCCATTCAACTTGCTGACGAAGTGGAAGCGCTGACCGGCGCGGGCGAACAGCATGACGGTGTTGATCCAAAGCAGCGGCGTCACCCATGCACCGGCCATCAACACGTGGGTGCCGGCGGGGATGATGTGGCCGCTTTTCTGAAGGACGGCAAGCAACACGAAATTGAGCAGCACGCCGTAGGCAACCACTGAAAACAGCGACGTCAAGATGCCTTTTCGATCGTGGAAGAACATGTAGCGGGTGAGGAGGTCGCCCTTCCAGCCGAGCTGCTCCCAGCCCTGGAAGGCGATGCCGAGGATCCAGCGCGCTCGCTGCCGGTAAGCGGTGCGAAACGTCTTCGGGAAATATTCGCGCGTGGCCAGCAGGTTTCGATTGTCCGCGTCGGACCCCGCGCGCTCACCGCCATCATCGCGCACGAGGCCCGAGAGCGGAAAGCAGGCAAACATTTCCTTCATGCCGAGATCTCTCAACCGGAAGCTGAAGTCGTAGTCCTCGGTCAGCGAACTCGTGTTGAACGGGCAACCGTCGCGCTCCGTCATCGCCGCTTCGATCGAACGCCGGCTATAGCACGATGCAACGCCCGCGCCCGGCACCACGCCGGTCAAGCGGGCGCGCACCGGCACGTCCTTCTGGTGCGTTTCACTGAAATCGTCGAGGTAGCAGCCGGCGACGAACTCGTTCCATTTTCGCGGCAAGGACAGAACCGGGAGCTGGACCAGATCGCTTTCCGCTACCGCATGATTGAGGTACTTGAGTTCGACCGGATGAATGACGTCTTCGCAGTCGTGCATGACAACGCCCGCGAACCGGACGTGATGGACTTCTTCGTAGCGCAGGATGGTTTCGATGATCCAGTTCAGGCAATCGGCCTTGCAGGTCGGCCCATCGTTCATGACCGTTGCGCGCGTCACCCTGCCCGGATACCGGCGGACCATCCGCTCGACTTCCGCCGTGGTTTCAGCGTCGTTGTGGTAGGTGCCGACGAAGATGACGTAGCGCTCGTACTCGAGAGTCGCCAGCGTGTTCTCGATCATCTTGGCAATCACGTCATACTCTTTCCACGCCGGCACCATGAGTGCCAGATGGCGCTCGTCCAGCGCGCGCAGCATGCCGATATCGACAGTCTGCGATTTCTCGCGTCGCAAGATTCGACCGAGTTCAAACGACCAGTAGCAGGCATCCAGCGTGAGGTCATCCAGCGTGCTGACCAGGATGACGATGGCGGTCACAATGGCGACAATGTTGAGCGCATATAAATACGTACTCCATATCATATTATCCATCACTTTTTTCCGCGTTCGTTTCTTGTTCGTGCTTCCTCTCCGCCGCACCAACGTAAGACGAATCTCGCCCGTCCCCGTCGACCCCGTCACGTCCACTTCGTGGCCAGCGCCACATCGACTCCTGTCGCACCCAAAAGACTCGGTGACGCATCGAGCGTTATTGATACGACCACGTAACATCAGTAAAAATGCAACGTGTTCAGTGGATGACTTTTGACAGCCGGTTTCCCTCGCTTGCTTGCCTGCGCCCCTGCATTCGCCGACGCTTGCAGCCGTTTCCGATCCGGCGCCGCGCAGTGCGCCCCGTGCGCCGCCTTCCCCTCGCACAGCTCTTCAAGCAAGTCGTGCGCCATCGTCGCGCCACCCTTGGCCTTCGGAGGCCTGGCGCGGGCGTCGCGCGATTGCCGAATCGAATCCGGTCCAAACGTTTCAGTGCTGAAACACGCTGTCGAGCCAACCGATGAACGCACGATGGCCGGTCGAACACCGCGCTCTGGTTGCCGAGATCGGCGCGGCATCACGCGGTTCGGCAGCCAGTGACCGGAATGAGCGTCGTCCAACGAAACGATCCGGTATCCGAATCTCTGTTGCATGTGCAAGCTGGCCGGCCCGATTTCCGCGTTGCAGTATGCGGCGCGCAGCGCGCAACTGGTTTTCCCTGAATCGTCCGAACAAGCTCGACGAATTCGCTGGACGGAATACGCGACAGCGGCCGCGTTGCATGCGTGAAACGTTTATCGAAACAAATTTCAGACAGTCGAGACGTGCCGATTTCGGCGTGTCGGCCTGGTGCTCATTTGCGGCGGATGGTACGGATTTAGCTTGAATACAGGACGATCCGGTTGCGTATTTTCATCCGGTACCAAGCGCGCAAAAGAAACGACATAACACCCCGATTCTGAATGCTGAATGGCACTTCGGCAGGCTCGTTTCGTAAACGAGATGAACTCAATTTGCATATCAAAGGATGAACATCATGCCTTCGCATCGCAATCAATCTTTTCGAAACGGGTTGAGCGCCGTCGGGCTACTCGTCGCGTTGGCCCCCGCGCTCGTCGTCATCGGCGCGACGCAGGAAGCGAGTGCGCAGCAGACGAACCAGTCGTCGACCGGCAAGATCAAGCCGCCGCCGCTGCCGATCGGCTCCGCCCAGGCCAATGTGAAGGCCGGCATGTCCGACGAGGATTGGGACAAGGCATACAAAGAGACGGGGCGCCCCAAGTTCAACAGGAAGCTCGTCAAGAAGAACAACGGCAACGTTGAACGTGACTAGGGAGAAACGGCCATGAAGAAGATCTTGATCGTCATAGCACTGCTTGCCGGACTCGCGCAAATGACGTTGCCGGGCACGGCACACGCGCAGGCCACCACCGCCCATACGCTCGTGCTGTACGACAACCCGTCGAACGACCCGTATTCGAAGCTCGGCCTGATGTACAGCATCATGTTGAGGAACCTGCTCGGCCACTTCAATACGACGGTCGACATGGTGCCGATACAGAACTACACGGCCGGCATGATCGGCAGCCACGATGCCACGTTCTACATCGGCGACTACTACAACAATCCGATTCCGGCGGCGTTCATGAGCGACGTGATGACCGCCACGAAGACCGTCGTCTGGTTCAAGTACAACCTGTGGCAGCTCGCCTGGAACACGGCCTATACGTTCAACCAGACCTTCGGGTTCAGCTTCCTGGGCCTTGCCGGGATGAACGCGACGCCTTCGTCGAGCAATCCGAACCCCGGCTTCTACGACACGGTCACGTACAAGAACCTGTCGATGGTCAAGTACTACGCATATAACGCATCGACGGGCGCCATCGAAGCGGACCCCGATGTCGGACTGACCCAGGTCGTCGACACCACCAAGGCGCAAGTGCTCGTCACCATGAAGAACAGCCAGAGCGGCGCCACCACGCCGTATATCGTTCGCTCGGGCAAGCTCTGGTATTTCGCGGACGTACCGTTCTCGTACATCGGCCCGACGGATCGTTACCTGGTGATCTGCGACATCCTGCACGACATCCTGCAGACCAATGCACCGGTGAATCACCGTGCGCTCGTTCGTCTCGAGGATCTCGACGCATATACGACGACGAGTTCGATGAAACAGCTGACGGACTACCTGCACTCGAAGAAGATCAAGTTCACGATGGCGACCATCCCGCTATATACCGATCCGAACGGGTATTACAACGGCGGCGTTTCCGAGACGATTCACCTCGCGCAGGCAACGGGCCTCAAGAGTGCGCTGAACTATGCACTCTTGCGCGGCGGCTCGATCGTGATGCACGGCTACACGCACCAGTACGACTCGACACCGAACCTTCTGACCGCAGTCAGCGGCAGCGACTTTGAGTTCTGGTATGCGGTGCAGAATCGTCCGGTCGACGAGGACTCCGTGCAGTGGGCGAAAGGCAGAATGGCCGACGGCCTGCTCGAGTTCACGCTCAACGGCTACAAGATAGTCGGCTGGGCTGCGCCGCAGTACCAAATGTCGCCGAACGCAGCGGCGGCCACGGCGCAGACCTTCCCGACCACGTTCCAGCGGGCCGTCTACTACACGTCGACCAATCCGCAACTCGGGACGGGAGCGGCCAACCAGGACTTTTCGGCCGGGCAGTTCTTCCCGTACATCATCAATTCCGATTACTACGGAGAGCGAATCATTCCGGAGAACCTGGGCAGCATCCAGTACAACATCTGCAATATCGACCCGTTCTCGTGCATCTCGTACACATGGCAGCAACTCGTCACCAACGCGCAGTACGGCCTGGCGGTGCGGGACGGCTTCGCGTCGTTCTTCTTCCACCCGTACTGGCTCGAGCCCGATCTCAAATTGCCGGCCTACAAGGACTTCCAGAGTCTGATCACCGGCATTACGAACCTCGGTTATACGTGGGTGGACGGCACGACGGCGAAGTGACACGCGCCGGCGAAAGCCTCGTGCGACCCGCTGCGGTGATGCGGGTCGCACATTTGCATGGGGTCGGCTACGATGACGCGCGGGAACGCTCCCGGGGGAGGCAGCGATGATCACGTACGCCATCCGGGCCTTGCGCGGCATTCGACAGCGTATGGACCGGTTCCGGCGCGCAAGCCGGGCGCACCGGCGCTCGCCCGCGCCGCATGCGTCGCGCACGGCGACGCTCGTGACCATCGGCGCGTCGCTCGTCATGGCCGCGTGTAGCTGGACGCCACACGACGTGCAGGCCGACGGCATCGTCTGGCAGGTGGACAACGCGACGACCCGTCCGGTCGGGAACTGGCAGATGCTCGGCGTACACGATCTGTTGATCCAGTGGAGCGTCGTCGACGACACCGCGTACGTACCCGGCACGGGCATCCGCTCCGCGGCGCAGCTTCCGGACTGGGCCCGCATCGGCCGCGAGCCGTGGGCCGAAAACGTCATTCTGGGCCTGGCCGGCTATCAGGACGAAAAGCGGGCGCGTACCCATCTGTCGACACTGGCGGACCAGTCAGCGCAAGTGGCACGCGCGCACGTTCCGCTGCATGTCACCGGCTACTACTTCCCGGTCGAAATCGATCCGACCTGGCAGGATGCGCCCAGGCTCGTCGAGATCCTGAAGCGGCTGCCGCGGCCGCTGTGGGTGAGCGTGTACGACCAGACCAATATCGGCGGGAAAGCGCTGGCCGACTGGCTCTCATCCTGGCTTCCTCCGGACGTCGGCGTATTCTTCCAGGACGGTTGCGGCGTCTATGCGCGCGAACCGTACGTCGCGCGCACCTACGCCGACGAGCTGGCCTCGCGCCTGGGGAAACGACGTGTACGGGTGATCGCGGAAGCCTTCCGGCCCGGCGAGCACGGTGGATTCCGGCCGGCCACCGCCGAGGAACTGGGCAAGCAGCTGGCGGCTTACCGGGGCTATCAGGTCTATCTGTTCGACGGTCCGCACTATGTGTCGGACAATCTCACCCGAGCACTCGTCACCGGCACGCCCAGGCCGCCCGCATCCGGGCCCGCCGCAACGACGCCCTGACGATCCTGCCGCGCCTGGCTCAGGGAACGAAAGTGCGTCGCGCGTCAGAACTCCATGTCCAGTTCGTCGATGTCTTCCTGCTCTGCTTTCGCGGCATCGATCCACTCCGCGACGAACGGATGCGCGAGGATCCGCATGCAGTATTCGGCGATATCGGGTTCGAGTTTCACGTCGTAGGTCAGGAATCGCGTGACGACCGGCGCGTACATCGCATCGGCGACACCGATCCGCTCGCCGAACAGCCAGGGGCCGCCGTATGCGGCCAGACAATCGCGCCAGATCGTCACGATGCGTTCGATGTCGTGCTGCGCACGCGACCAAATCCGGAAACCGGGAAAATGCGCGCGCAGGTTCATCGGCAGCGCGGAGCGCAGCGCGCTGAAACCGGAATGCATCTCGCCGCAGATCGACCGGCAATGCGCGCGCGCATGCCGGTCGTCGGGCAACAGTTGCGCCTGCGGCCGGATCTCGTTCAGATATTCGGCGATCGCAAGCGTGTCCCACACCCTGCTGCCGTCGTGCGTCAGGCACGGCACGAGGATCGACGGCGACAGCAGCAGCAGTTCCGCGCGCGATGCCGCGTCGATCGGCGCGCTGACGGTCTCGAACACGAGCCCGCTCAACCTCGCGAGCAGCCAGCCGCGCATCGACCACGACGAGTAGTTGCGGCTGCTGATGGTCAACGTCGTCCGTCCGGTAGCATCCATGTCGCTCTCCTGCTGATTGCCGTTCGTGCCCCTGCACCGAAAGCGCGCCGCGCCACGCGAACCGCACCACGCCAGTGCGGCGCGTTCGCCGAACTGGCGCACCGCCGCACGGTGTGGCGGCACGGCCGTTACCCCGAACCGCTGCAGTTGCGCGTGGCGTTCGGTCGTCCGGCTGCACGGAGCCACATGGGTCGCCGTGTGAATCGCCGTGTTTGCGAACCGCGTGCAACGCGCGTGCCAGCCGCATGCTGGCATACGGCTTGCCTCGCTCCATGCAACGTGACGCAACGAGCGACGACCATGAACCTGCTTGCCTATCCGTTCTACCAATGGTCTGCCGAATGCCTGCGTCCGGCGCGCGCATGGGCGGCCGCCACACGCGCGACGATGTCGATGTGGCCGCCCGCCACGTCGACGCCGACGGGCCGCATGGTCGACGCGCTGTGCGAACTGCTCGAATGCTGCGCGTTCTCGCACCGGCGCCCGCCGTTCGGCATCGCGTCGGTCGTCGTCGACGGCGAATCGGTGCCGATCGTCGAGGAAGCCGCGGCGGCCACGCCGTTCGGCACGCTGCTGCATTTCCGCAAGGCGCGGCCGGTTGCGCGCCAGCCGCGGGTGCTGATCGTCGCGCCGATGTCCGGGCATTTCGCGACGCTGCTGCGCGGCACCGTCGACACGATGCTGGCCGATCACGACGTGTACATCACCGACTGGCACAACCCGCGAGACATCCCGCTTTCGGCCGGGCGTTTCGGCTTCGACGAATACGTCGGGCACGTGATCGATTTCATTCACCAGATCGGCCCGGACGCGCACGTGCTCGCGATCTGCCAGCCGACCGTCGCCGCGCTGTCGGCAGTCGCGCTGATGGCCGCCGGCGGAGATCCGACCCAACCCGCGAGCCTGACGCTCATGGCGGGGCCGATCGACTGCCGCGTGAATCCGACGAAAGTCAATGCGCTCGCCACGAGCCGGCCGATCGAATGGTTCGCGCGCAACCTGATCAGTGTCGTGCCGCCGGGCTTCGTCGGCGCGCAGCGTTGCGTGTATCCGGGCTTCGTGCAGGTCGGCGCGTTCATGTCGATGAATCCCGATCGCCATGCCGCTTCGTTTGCCGACCTCTACTACGAGCGTGCGAAAGGCGACTTGGCGAAAGCCGACACGCTGCGCCACTTCTATGACGAATACTTCGCGACGGCCGATCTCACCGCGGAGTTCTATCTGGAAACGGTCGAGAAAGTATTCCAGCAATACGCGCTCGCGCGCGGCGAACTGATGGTCGGCGACCGGCTGGTGGAACCGGCGGCGATCCACCGCACCGCGCTGCTGACGATCGAGGGCGAGAAGGACGACATCTGCGCCGTGGGCCAGACAGTGGCCGCGCAGGAGCTGTGTTCGGGATTGCCGCCTTACCTGAAAACGCACCACGTGCAGACGGGCGTGGGTCACTATGGCGTGTTCAACGGCAGCCGTTGGGAAACGCAGATCTATCCGATCGTACGTGCGACGATCCATGACAACGAACCGTACGATCGCAGCGCCGATACGGACGGCGGAGCGAGCGGCGCGCACTACGTGACGCTGCGGTCATTGCTCGACGCGCGCGCGGCCGATCACGATGCGGCGGCGACCGCGACGCAATCCGATCGCGTGCACTGAACGCGCGCGGTACGGCAGCGATGTACGCGGCACATCGGCGCTGCAAACGAATCGCCCCGCACGGATGGCGGGGCGCGATGTCGGTCAGTGCGCGAGCGGCCAGGGCTCGCGCATGCCGTCGATATTACGAACAGGCCTTGCCGTGCGATGCGTGGTAACCCTTCGCCTTCGCATCGGCTTCCGACATGTAGCTGCCGTGCTTCGTCTTGCCGTAGTACTTGTCGGTCGAGCAGTGGTAGACCTTCGTGCTGTCGTTGGCCCACACCTTGCCCGCGCCGCCGCCGGGCGCCGCTGCCGCGGTCGTCGCGGGCGCGCTCTTCGCCGGTGCCGCGCCCGATGCGGCGGAAGCGGAAGCCGCGGTCGCGGGGGCTGCGGCCGGTGCGCTGGCCGCGGCTGCCGACGATGCGCCGTACCACGTCTTCACGCCCTTGTGACCGGCGCATGCGCCCTTCTTCGACGCGCCCGAGTAGAACGATCCGTCCTTGCACAGCCCGGTCGTGCCGGCCGGCGCGCTGGCCGGAACCTGTGCGAACGCACCGATCGACATGCCCATGCCCGCGACGAGCGCGGCGATCAACATCGTCTTTTTCATAGTCCTCTCCTGATTTGCCTGAATGGGAACAACGTCCCGACGCGATGCGGGAATACCGCGCCGCGGGTCAACGGACCCAGCGGCACACGCGGTGATGGTGGTGATCGAAATGGCACACGCGGTGCGAATGGGCTTCGGCCAGCGCCGGCACGAGCACAGCGCAGGCGACGGCCGTCACGGTCAGGATCTTCGCGATGCGGGTCATGACATTCTCCTGGGTAAGCCAGCCGGCGCTCCGGCTGTTATCCCCTTAACGCCGGCCGCCGATGCGCCGTGCACCGCACCCGTGTCGAATTGACGATCTTTGACAGCGTGTAACGAAACGTCACGCGTGACTGACAAACAACCGTCAGTTCTTTCCATTTCATTACACGGCGAATGCTTTGGATATCGAATGACCGAAGCAGGACGAGGTGTCCACAAGATCAATAAAAAAACCGCCCGAAGGCGGTCTTTCACAGGCACGTGGATGCCTCGCGTGCGAAACAGCGGAGGCTACGCGCCCGCGTCGCCCCATGGCGTCGGCGCAGGCACTTCGCATGGCCCGTCGACGTCGATCGACTTGAAATCGGCCGGCCCGACGATCTCCAGATACTCCATGTCGGGCGAATAGTCGAACAGGTAATGCACGATTCCCGGTGCCTGGTGCACGCAGTCGCCGGCGTTCACCAGCGTCTCGCGGTCGCCGTACATGAAGCGCGCCCAGCCCTTCAGCATGATCACGATGTGGAACTCGGCCTCGTGACGGTGCCAGCCGGTGCCCGCCGCCGGTGCATGATTCGCCCTGACGAGTTGCGCGACGACCTTGCCGTTCGTCGCGGCCGCGATGCCGAGATCGCGATACAGGAAGAAGTCGCGCAGGCCTTCGCCTTGATACGCGGTGTCCTGCGGCCTCACGTGGGAAAACGCGGTAGGGGTCGGCGTGCTCATCGCGGTGCTCCTCGATCGAAAGCGTCTTCCGGGACAAGCATTTAGCGTTCCAGGCCGCAGCAGCGCCCGCTTACTTGAGCCGGCCCGACAGGAACTGCCCGAGCCGCTCGCTCTTCGGATTGACGAGAATCTCCCGCGGATCGCCCTCTTCCTCGATCTTCCCCTGGTGCAGGAAGATCACGTGGTTCGACACGGTGCGCGCGAAGCCCATCTCGTGCGTGACGACGACCATCGTGCGGCCCTCCTCGGCCAGCTTCTGCATCACCTTCAGCACTTCGCCGACGAGTTCCGGGTCGAGCGCCGACGTGGGCTCGTCGAACAGCATCACCTCCGGTTCCATCGCGAGCGCACGCGCGATCGCGACACGCTGCTGCTGTCCGCCCGACAGGTGCGACGGATACATGCCTTCGACGCGCGGCGCGAGGCCGACCTTCTCCAGATACTTGCGCGCCCGCGCCACGGCCTCTTCCTTGCCGATCCCGAGCACGGCCATCGGCGCCTCGATCACGTTCTCGAGCACCGTCATGTGCGCCCACAGGTTGAAGTGCTGGAACACCATCGACAGCTTCGTGCGCATGCGCTGCAGCTGCTTCTGGTCGACCACGCGCAGCGAGCCGTTGCGGTCGCGCGTGGTCTCGATCGGCTCGCTGCCGATCGTGATCTGCCCCGAGCACGGCTGCTCGAGGAAGTTGATGCAGCGCAGGAACGTGCTCTTGCCGGAGCCGCTCGAGCCGATGATGCTGATCACGTCGCCGGCCTTCGCCTTCATCGACACGCCCTTCAACACCTCGTTGTCGCCGAATTTCTTGTGCAGGTTGTCAACGGTGAGCTTGTACATGCTTGGTCCTTCCTTGCGAATCTTGCGAATGCGTTAATGGCCGCGCGGCGACAGGTACGCGAGCCAGCGCGTCTCGAGCTTGCGGAACGCCCAGATGAGCGCGAACACGACGATGGCGTACAGCACGGCCGCGATGCCATAGGCCTGGAACGACATGTACGTGGCGGAGTTGACATCGCGCGTGACCTTCAGGATGTCGGGCACGGTCGCGGTGAACGCGAGCGTCGTCGCGTGCAGCATCAGGATCACTTCGTTGCTGTAGCTCGGCAGCGAACGGCGCAGCGCGGACGGCAGGATGATGCGCGTATAGAGCTTGAAGCGCGACATCCCGTAAGCCATCCCGGCCTCGATCTCGCCGGCCGACGTCGCCTTGATCGCGCCCGCGAAGATCTCGGTCGCATACGCGCATTCGTTCAACACGAACGCGAGCAGCGTGCAGTTCATCGCGTTGCGGAAGAACGTGTCGAGCAGCACGTGGTTGTGCACGACCTGCAGGCTGTAGATGCCGGTGTAGCACATCAGCAGCTGCACGTAGAGCGGCGTGCCGCGGAACACGTACGTATAGAGCCACACGGGGCCGGAAATCCAGCGGTTCGACGACGCGCGCGCGATCGCGAGCGGCACGGCCAGCGCGAAGCCGAGCGCGATCGACACGACCAGCAGCCACAGCGTGATCGCCAGGCCGCTGAAGCGGTAGCCGTCGGTGTAGAGATAGCTTTGCCAGTACTGGCTGATGAGTTCGATCACAGTGCAAGCCTCCGGACGCCCACGGAATAACGCTTCTCGAGGTGGTGCAGCACGACGTTCGACACCGTCGTGATCGCGAGGTAGATCGCACCCGCCGCGAGCGTGAAGAAGAAGAAGTCGAGCGTGCTCTTGCCGGCGTCCTGCGACGCCTTCACGACATCGGCGAGGCCGATGATCGACACGAGCGCGGTGGCCTTCACGAGCACCTGCCAGTTGTTGCCGATGCCCGGCAGCGCGAAGCGCATCATTTGCGGGAACATGATCCGGTGGAACACGCGCCAGCCACTCATCCCGTATGCGAAGCCGGCTTCGAGCTGGCCGCGCGGCACCGCGAGGAACGCGCCGCGGAACGTTTCGGTGAAGTACGCGCCGTAGATGAAGCCGAGCGTCACGACGCCGGCAACGAACGGATCGATGTCGATCTGGTCCCAGCCGAGCAGGTCGGTCGCGTCGTTCAGCAGGATCTGGATCCCGTAGAACAGCAGCAGCATCAGCACGAGATCGGGCACCGCACGGATCAGCGTCGTATAGAACGTGCCGACCGACCTGAGCACGCGGTTGGTCGACAGTTTCGCGCCCGCGCCCGCGAGGCCCAGTATGAGCGACGCGGCGAGCGACAGCACCGCGAGCTTCACGGTCTCGACCGTGCCGGCCCACAACAGCGGGCCAAATCCTTGGAAGATCATGTTTGGGATCCAGAACGATGTGGCTGGATTGTCAATAGCCATTACCCGCGCATCAAACGATATCTGCGCATTACCTGATGTCGTCCGCTCATCAAGCCGGACGCGTCATGCGAAGCAAGCGGCACCCGGGAACCGACACGACACGGCGCGCCGCAGCGGATGCGCGCCGCATCGACGGTCAGCCGCCGTAGACGTCGAATGCGAAGTACTTCTTCTCGAGCTTCTTGTACGTGCCGTCCTTGATCATGTCGGCGATCGCGTGGTCGATTTTCGCCTTCAGGTCGGCGTCGTCCTTGCGCAGCCCGATGCCGGCGCCGTTGCCGAGCGTCTTCGGATCGTCGATGTCCTTGCCGGCGAATTCGAAGTTCGCGCCGCGCGGCGTCTTCAGGAAACCGAGGTCGGCCTGCACCGCGTCCTGCAGCGCGGCGTCGAGGCGGCCGGACATCAGGTCCTGGTACACGCCGTCCTGGTTCTGGTAAGGCACGACCTGCACGCCCTTCGGCGCCCAGTAGGCCTTCGCGTAGGTTTCCTGGATCGTGCCCTGCTCGACGCCGACCGACTTGCCCTTCAGCGATTCGGCCGTCGGCTGCAGGTTCGCGCCTTTCTTCGCGACCAGGCGCGTCGGTGTGTTGAACAGCTTGTCGGAGAACGCGATCTGCTCGGCGCGCGCCGGCGTCATCGACATCGACGACAGCACGCCGTCGAACTTCTTCGCCCTCAGCGCCGGGATCATCCCGTCGAAGTCGTTCTCGATCCACACGCATTTCGCCTTCAGCCGTGCGCAGATCTCGTTGCCGAGATCGACGTCGAAGCCGACGACCTTGCCGCTTGCGTCCTTCGATTCGAACGGCGGATAGCTGGCGTCGACACCAAACCGGATCGTCGACCAATCCTTGGCGTGGGCACCGACCGCGAGGCAGGCAAGGGCAATACTGAGCGCGAGTTTCTTCATGGCGTTCCTGTCATAGGCGAACTGGGCACGGGTCCGGTCGGGCGTCGCCGCCGCGAACCCTTCCAACCCGGAAGCCGCCTGTCCGGTGACCTCCGAAGTTGTACATACAACTTTGCCTTTTTCAGGTCACTGCCAGCAATCCGTGTTTATCTCTAATTGTCGGCGGATTGTTTCCATGAGCGAATTTCCCTTATATTTCAATTCGCTACAGATTACATGCAGATAAAATCCAGCTTTCTGTGCGGCTTCGACATGTCGTCGTCGAGTCTGCATTTGTCTATACTTTTCCGCCTGTCGCGCTCGCCGACGCGGTGGCCGCGATCCGGACGACCCCTGCCGGCCCCCGACCGGCGCTCCGGATGCAGGCCGGAATAACCCGAATCCCGGGCCCACAGTCAGGCCCGCACCGCGTCGAACCCGGTACACTCCGCCCGAACACCGCACGAAGGCCGGCCCGCGACGGCATGCGGCCGCCGTCTCTTGAACAGCAATGCAATGACCACACCGATCTATCAGGAAATCAAGGACTTCATCCTCGCGCGCATTCATGCGGGCGAGTGGGCGGAAGGCGACCAGGTGCCGTCGGAGAACGAGCTCGCGCGCGAATTCAACGTCGCGCGGATGACGGTCAACCGCGCGCTGCGCGAGCTGACGGCCGAACAGGTGCTCACGCGCACGCGCGGCTCGGGCACGTATGTCGCGTCGCCGAAATACGAATCGACACTGGTCGCGATCCGCAGCATCTCGGATGAAGTCGCCGCGCGCGGCCATGCGTATCGTGCGCAGGTGCTGGAGGTCGGCGCGGCCGTCGCCGACGCGAAGCTCGCCGACGAGCTGCAGCTCGACACCGGCAGCCCGATCTTCCATTCGCGCGTGCTGCACTTCGAGAACGACACGCCCGTGCAGCTCGAGGAGCGCTGGGTCAACCCGGCCTGCGCACCCGAATACGCGCTGCAGGACTTCACGACGACGACGCCGAACCAGTACCTGACGCGCGTCGCGCCGCTGCAGCGGGTCGAATACCGGATCGAGGCTGCGATGCCGGATGCGGCAACGCGCCGGCACCTGACGACGGACGAACGCGAGCCGTGCCTGCTGCTGCATCGGCGCACGTGGTCGCAAGGGATGGTCGCGTCGGTGGCCAATCTGTGGCATCCGGGCAGTCGCTACCGGTTCACCGGGCATTTCTGACGCGGGGCGAACGCGTTCAGCGCACGCCGGGGCGCCCCCAGCGCTCGATCGCGCCAACCGCCAGCCCCACCCCGTCCTCCCGCGCGATCCGCGCACCGAGTTCGGCGGCACGCGCTTGCGTGTCGGCTCGTGCCGCGAACGCGATCGCGCGTGCAAGCGCCGCGGCGTCCACACGCCGCCCCGCCACCGGCGCATCGGCCACACCGGCGCGTTGCAGCCGGCTCGCCCAGAAGAACTGATCGCCCGCGAACGGCACGACGACCGACGGAATGCCCACCCGCGCGGCCGAATGCGTGGTCCCCGATCCGCCGTGATGGATCGCCATCGATACATGCGGAAACAACCGGTCGTGCGGCGTCTCGCCGATCACGCACACGTGCGCCGGCAGCATCGACACATCGATGCCGCTCCAGCCCGGATAAAACAACGCGCGCCGGCCGTCGAGCGCCTGCAACAGCGCGTCGACCATCGCGGCCCGGTCGAACCCGGCCATGCTGCCGAAGCCGATATACACGGGCGGATCGCCCGCGTCGAGAAAGCTCGACAGCGCGGGCGGCGGCGTCCACGCAGGCGCGTCGACGCGCCATTGACCGCATGCCAGCACATGCGACGGCCAGTCGGCCGGATCGGCCAGCAGCGCGGGCGACACGCCGTACAGCATCGGATGATCGGTCCATACGGCCCGGCGCGGCGGCAGTCCGCAAATGCTGGCGCGCGCCGCATTGGTCGCCCGCCTGAACGCGTCCCACAGCAGCGCGTTCACGAACCGGTGGCTCGCGCGATTCAGCCAGCGCGGCACCTTGCCGGGTGGCAGAAACGGCGACGCGAACGTCGCGGTCGGCGTGATCGGGATCATCCCCGTACCGATCGCCGGCACGCCGCGATACTCGGCAACCGACAGCCCGACGAACGACGCCAGCCCCGACACCAGGATCGCATCGCAACCGGCCGATGCGGCGGCGACTTCGCGCATCCATGCCGCCGTGTTCGCATTCGCGATCGCCGCGAGCGCCTTCGACGTGTCGTTGAAACCGCCGCGCCAGCGCACCGCTTCGGACAACGCACCATCCGGCGCGATCGCCGCGCGGATGTCGCCGGACAGCGGCTCGCAAGGCACGCCGAGCGCGGCGGCCGAACCGAGCGTCGCGACGTCGGCCAGCAACCGGACCTCATGGCCGGCATCCAGCAGCGCGCGGCCGAGCGCCGCGAGCGGGCGCGTGTCGCCTTCGGTGCCGTAAGTGGCGATGACGAGCTTCATGCGTGGCTCCTCCTGCATGATGCAGGCGAGTGGATTCATAAAAGTGCACGTCGTATACTAATGCAATTCGTGCACTTTAAGTCGATACCGAACCATGCCAACGACGACCGACGATCCGGGCCGCCGCGCACGCAAGCGCATCCAGATGCTCGCGCATCTCGCCGACACCGGCGCACGCCTGTTCGATGCGCACGGCTACGACGCAGTGACGATGGAACAGATCGCCGCGCAGGCCGATGTCGCAAAACGTACGCTGTACAACCACTTTCCGACGAAGGAGGCCGTGCTCGCGCACTGGCTCGAAGGCGAACTCGCGCGCGACCTCGCGCACCTGCAGCGCGACGTCGCGCGACGGAAGACCTTCGCGTCGCGGATCGCCTGCGTGCTCGACGCGTCGGCCGCATGGTGCGAACAGCATCCGGTGTATCTGCTCGCATACCTGCGGCATCGGTTCCTGAGCATCGGCGTGGCGCAAGCGGAAAGCGGGGAGAATGGCGGCGGCGACATCGCGCTCGTGTGGCAGCAACTGATCGCGGCCGGACAGCAGACGGGCGAACTGAACCCCGCGCTGGCGGCCGACCAGCTCGCCACGTGGTTCCATCACCTGTATCTCGCGGCGATGCTGCGCTGGCTGACCGTGCCGGGGTTGTCGCTGAAGCGGGAATTCCGGTCGGTCGCGAAGCTGTTCGTCGAAGGCGCGCACGCGAAAGCGTGAGCGCCCGCGCAGGCGACGCACGGTCGGGAAGATGCGTCCGCATCGGACGTGCACCGCGCTCACGCCATTCGCGCGCACGTCGAGCGCACCGCGCGCCGGCCGGCGATCCGGAACGCCATCGGGAACGGCAGGTGCCCGGCACTGCCGGCGACACGCAGCCGGCGGACACACCGCGCACCACGAGCGGCGACCGTTGAAGGCATCGCGTGATGCGGAGGGATTTTTACAACGATCGCACGGACGGGATGCCAAATTTCCCGCGCAGCAGTATGCTGGTGCCGTACGACCGCGCACGATGCCTCGGGCAATCCCTTAGTCCGCACGTCGTCGCGCCGCCGTCGCGACCGCAATCATGCGTTGCAAGGAGGGCTTCCTGATGGCTACCACGCATCCGCACTTCCACCTCGAACTACGGCACGCCACCGCGCCGACGTATTTCATCAGCTACCTGTTTCCCGCCTTGCTGTTCGTCTACGAACTGCTGCGCGTCGGCCAATGGATCCGCGATCACGGGATGCAATTCGCCGTGTTCAAGCAGATGGGTTACGAGTATCTGCTGATGCTGCTGTTCGTCGGGCTGCAGATCGTCGTCGAGGCGGTCTTCCTGCTCGGTGCCGCGATGCGCCGTGACAATCGCGACTTCGAACACCGGCTGCCGAACGTGGTTCTCGGCATCGGCTGCTCGATCGCGATTCTCGCCGTCGACCTCGCAATCCAGCTGTCGTTCTGAGCACCGGCGGGCCGGGCCCGCCGGTTGCATCGCGCGCCGGCGCCCGGGCGTTCAGGCGAGCGCGTCGCGCAGGAACGTCGCCACGGCCGCGAGTACGTCGTCGGTCCGCTCGCGATGCGGCATGTGTCCGCATCCGTCGAGCAGCAGGAACGACGACGGCCCCGCGACGCGCGCGGCGATCCGTTTCGGATGCACGTCCGACCCGTATTCGTCCTGCTCGCCGTGAATCGCGAGCGTCGCGCAACGCACGCGCGGCAGTTCGTCGTCGAGACTCCAGTCGCGAAACGCCGGCGACAACCACGTGTCGACCCACGCACGCAGCACCCATTCGGCCTTGTCGCCGTGATAACGCGCGAGCCGGTCGAGCTGGCCGGGCGCGTCGAACTGCTGCCCCGCCTCGCGAATGCCGTCGCGCGTGCGATCCTCGACGAACGCCTGCGCGGAGACCGTCACCAGTGCGCGACAACGTGCCGGATACGCGGCCGCGCATCCGACCGCCATGCCGCCGCCGACGCTGTGCCCGAACGCCACGAACGCATCGATGCCGAACCGCTCGAGCAGCGCATGGAATCCGTGATCGGCCTCGTCGCGCACGAACGTCATGCCGAGTTGCCCCGGATGACGATCGGACCGCCCGAAGCCCAGCCGGTCGTATGCGATCACGTCGCGCCGGGTGGCGCGCGCGAGTTGCGCGGGGAAGTCGCGCCATAGTTCGACGCAGCCGAGCGAATCGTGCAGCAGCACGATCGGTGCGGCCGGCGCAGGTGCGACGGGCGTAGGTGCAGCCGGTGCCCGCGCGGGCACGCCGCGCCAGCGCTTCGCGAAGAGACGCCCTTGCGGCGTCTCGACCCAGGTCTCCTCGGTCACGATTTCAGTCATGTGTGTCGTCGTCTGCATGAAGGCGGCCGCACGCGGGCGGGCCGCATCGAATGCCGACGATGGTGGCCCGGCGACCCACGCGACGTCAAGCAAGGCCCCACCGCCCGCACGCTCATTCGGGCTGCGGCGGCAGATACTCCATCTGCGCTTCGTCGTACAGCCGGTAGATCAGCGCCTGCATCGCGCGGATGTCCTCCGATTCGTCGAGCATCCGCATGCTCATGATGATCGGCGACACGAGGTTCGGGTCGTCGAGCGGCTTGTAGCTGATATCGTCGCGCTTCAGGCCGTACACGCTGTGCGGCACGACCGACACGCCCTCGCCCATCGCGACGAGTCCGAGCGCGATCTGCAGTTCGCGCGTCTCGTAGATCTTGCGCGGCTGCAACGCGCGATCGTGAAAGGCGGCGAGCACCTGGTCCGCATAGCTGGGCCGCGGCGCCTTCGGGAAGATGATCAGCGTGTCGTTCACGAGATCGTGCAGCGACAGCACGGGCTTCGCGCCGTCGAGCACGTGACCGACCGGCAGCGCGACGATCATCCGCTCCTCGCGCAGCACGACGCGCCGCACGCTCGGATCCTCGTGACGGATGCGCCCGAACCCGACGTCGATGCGCCCTTCCTTCAGCGCCTTGATCTGGTCCATCGTCGACATCTCGTGCAGGCTCAGCTCGACGGCCGGATACTCGCTGCGAAAGCGCCGGATGATCTTCGGCAGCATCCCGTACAGCGTCGAACCGACGAACCCGACCGACATGCTGCGCTCGATCTTGCCGACCCGCTTCGTCATCGATTCGAGCTCGGTCGTCTGCGCGAGCAGCTGCACCGCGTGCGAATAGAAGAACCGCCCCGCGTCGGTCAGCTTCAGCGGCCGCGCGTTGCGCTCGAACAGCGGCACGCCGAGCGCCTCCTCGAGCTGCTGGATCTGCCGGCTGAGCGGCGGCTGCGCGATGTGCAGGCGCTCGGCCGCACGCGTGAAATTCCGCTCCTCGGCAACCGCGACGAAGTAGCGGAGATGTCTCAACTCCATTTTTCGATCCCTCCCGGACCGGCAACGGACGTTCATTCGGCCCCGCGCAGACGCGTGCCGAGCCGGTCGTTCCGTGATCGCCCGATCCCGATGCCATGACGATACCTCAGCCCGCGCCGAAACCGGCGCGAGCAGCGTCGTGCCGCCCTCGCGTCCGGCACCGCGCAAAGCAAAACGGGAAGCCGCCAGGCTTCCCGTTTCTTCATCGACGCCGCGTCGCGGCAGCGTCTCGACCGCGCATCACGCCTCGGTCGCGTACAGCGCATCGCGCTGCGCGTCGCTCAACGAGTCGAGCGGCACGTCCGGCAGCCGATAGCAGATCATCGCGCCGTACAGCTCGGCCAGGCAGTTGCTGCCGGCGTCGAGCGCGTAGCCGTCCTCGCCGTCCGGCGCCGGCGGATACACTTCGCGCCACGCGTTGATCGCGGCTTCGATTCGCACGATGGAAACGGGTCCGGCCTTCCGCTCGGCGGGTGATGCACTCATGGATTCCTCTGGGTTGCGCGCTCCGCGGGCCGTGCCGGCGCGGCGGAACGATGGAAACGCCGGGCGCCGCCGGCCGCCGCGAGAGGCACGCGCCGGATGCCCGATCCGCGCCGCGCTCGTCGCGCCGGCCGGGCCGTGTGGCCCGGTAGGGTCGGGCAATATAACCGGCTTTGACCCCGTGCAGGGGAAAGCGGACAAAAAAAACGGGAAGCGTGCGGCTTCCCGTTTCGTTGCGCCATCGCGCGGCCGCGTGCCGCGCCGGCATCAGCCCGCGGTTTCGCGGTTCTCCACGCGCTGCAGCTGCGCGCCGCGGCTCGCGGCGACCCACGGTGCGATCTCCATGTCCTCGTAACGCACGAAGCGGCTCTTGTTCAGGAGCCGGTAGCCGAGCCACACGACGAGGAACAGCGGAATGCCGACGTAGGTCGCGGCCACACCCGCCCAGTCGATCCGATTCGCGAGAAACGCCTGATAGTCCTGGCCGAGCGCGATCACGAGACACAGCACGAACGCGAACAGCGGGCCGAACGGGAACCACTTCGACTGGTACGGCAGCTGGTCGACCGCGTAGCCTTGCGTCACGTAGCCCTTGCGGAACCGGTAGTGGCTGATCGCGATGCCGAGCCACGCGATGAAACCCGTCATCCCCGACGTGTTCAGCAGCCACAGGTACACCGTCTTGTCGCCGTACAGCGACGTAAAGAAACACAGCGCGCCGACGGCGGTCGTCGCGTACAGCGCGTTGCGCGGCACGCCGCCCGGCGACAGCTTCGCGAACAGCTTCGGCGCGCGGCCTTCCGTCGCGAGGTTGTAGAGCATCCGCGTCGACGCGTACATGCCCGAGTTGCCGGCCGACAGCACGGCCGTCAGGATCACCGCGTTCATCACGCCGGCAGCGAACGCGAGGCCCGCGTGGCGGAACACGAGCGTAAACGGACTCACGCCGATGTCGGTCACGTCGCTCTTCAGCAGGTTCGGATCGGTATAGGGAATCAGCACGCCGATCACGAAGATCGCCAGCACGTAGAACAGCAGGATGCGCCAGAACACCTGACGCACGGCGCGCGGGATCGTCGTGCGCGGGTTCTCCGATTCGCCGGCCGCGACGCCGATCAGCTCGGTGCCCTGGAACGAGAAGCCCGCGATCATCGCGACGCCCATCAGCGCCGGCAGGCCGCCCGCGAACGGCGCGTCGCCGATCGTCAGGTTGCCCCAGCCGTTGCCCGGCGCGCCTTTCAGAATGCCGAAGATCATCAGCAGGCCGACGCCGATGAACGCAACCACGGTGACGACCTTGATCAGCGCGAACCAGTATTCGGCTTCCCCGAAGCCGCGCACGGTCAGCGCGTTGAGCAGGAACATCACGCCGAGGAACGCGGCACTCCACCAGACGCCCGGCACGTCCGGGAACCAGTAGTGCATCACGAGCTGCGCGGCGACGAGTTCGACCGCGATCGTCACGGCCCAGTTGTACCAGTAGTTCCAGCCGAGCGCGAAGCCGAAGCCTTCGTCGACGTATTTCGCGCCGTAGGTCGCGAACGAGCCCGACACCGGCATGAACGCAGCCATTTCGCCGAGGCTCGTCATCAGGAAGTAGACCATCAGGCCGATCAGCATGTACGCGACCATCGCGCCGCCAGGGCCGGCCTGCGAGATCGACGCGCCGGACGCGACGAACAGGCCCGTGCCGATCGAGCCGCCGATGGCGATCATCGTCAGATGGCGCGCCTTCAGCGCGCGATGAAGCTTGGGTGGGTTCGCGGACGAACCGGGTTGGTCGGAATTCGGAATTGCGGACATAAACGAGACGAACGTTGAGCGGGCCGGCATCCGGAGCCGGCGCATGCGGGATCGGGGCGCGGCGCGCCGCCTGCTGCGATGCATTCGATGCGGCCCCGATACGCGTTGCGCGCCGGGCGCCTGCGGCGAAGCGCGGATTCTACCTGATTCGCTGCGGGGGCAGCTGAGCGCCGAACGCCCCGCCGCCGCATGCAGACGCAGCAGAATCAACAAGTTGGACACGGCGGGGCGACGAGACGGCGGCACGGCTGCGGGTTGCGCGGTACAGGTCATGCCATTCGAGTGGTCATCCGCGATGGCGAACCGTGCAAGGCGTAATCGTCCCGGCGCAATCGCCCGATCCTGTATTAAAACGACAAATCGATCCGCAAGCGCCGCTAATAATCAGACAAAATACCGGCCACTCACAATTGATTCAAATCAAACTGACACCCGGCTCACAGTAATGGTGTGTAATCGTTCCGAATCGCGATCGGCGCATGCATGTTTTGCATCACGCGGCGAAATTCCGGGATTCGCGAGATAATGCCGGTTAATGCGAATTAATCACTGCGCGGAATCGTCTACGACGCAAATTTCCGCCGCCCACCCCCGAGGATGAAGCCACACACGCCGCTCGCCACGGCGCGCCGTCATACCGCGTCGGCCGTGGCACGCATTCTGTCGCCCCGCGGCGTACTCGTCGCGGGCATCATGCTGCTCCTGTTCAGCTGGGGACTCTCGACGTCGCTTTTAATCGAGGCACGCCACGACGCATACGATCATGCGGTCGAAAATGCGCGCAACCTGATGCTGCTGATCGAGCGCGATATTTCCCGCAATATCGAACTGTATGATCTGTCGCTGCAAAACGTCGTCGACGGCCTCGCCGATCCGGAACTGATGGCTTTGCCGCCGCACCAGCGTCACCGGCTGCTGTTCGACCGCGCCGCGAGCGGCGCGTATCTCGGCGCCATTTTCGTGATGGATCCGCACGGCAATATCGTGATCGATTCGGCCGAATCGCCGCCGCGACAAGGCAATTTTGCCGACCGCGAATATTTCGCCGTGCATCGCGACCGGCTCGCGCAGGGCCTCTTCATCAGCCGGCCCTATGCGTCCCGGCTGCGCGGCGGCGCATTGACGATCGCGCTCAGCCGACGGATCACGCTGGCCGATGGCCGCTTCGGAGGGATCGTCGTCGGCACGCTCAGCATCGACTACTTCCGCGCGCTGCTCGACGGTCTCGCGGTCGGCAAGCACGGCAGCGCGGCGATCGTCGAGGACAACGGCGCGCTCGTGTCCCGCCTGCCGTTCGATGCGCGCGTGGTCGGCCTCGACCTTCACAACGCCCCGCTCTTCATCGAGGCGCAGCGCAGCAGCGAAGGCGCGTTGACGGGCGTCGGCGCGATCGACGGCGTGCGGCGCATCTATGTTTACAAGCATCTCGCGAATCTGCCGCTGGTCGTCGACGTCGCGCCCGCCGAGATCGACATCTACGCGTCGTGGCGCCATCGCACGATCTGGACCGCCGTGCTGATGGCCCTGTTTACCGTGTTCATCGCGTGGGGCTCGCTCGCGCTGTCGCGCGAACTCAAGCGCCGGCAGATCGCCGAGTCGAAGCTGTACCGGCTCGCGCACACCGATTCACTGACCGGGCTCGACAACCGCGGCACGTTCGACACGGTGCTCGCGAAGGAAGCGCTGCGCGCGTCGCGCAGCGGCCGCCCGCTGTCGGTGCTGTTCGTCGACGTCGATCATTTCAAGGCGTTCAACGACTACTACGGCCACCTCGCCGGCGACGATGTGCTGCGCCGCGTCGCGCAATCGGCGTCGCGCTGCCTGCGCCGCGACAGCGACCACGTCGCGCGCTACGGCGGCGAGGAATTCGTCGTCACGCTGCCGGACACCGATGCGCGGGGCGCGGCGACCGTCGCCGAAGGGATCCGCCGCGCGATCGCCGGGCTCGACATCGCGCACGGCCGCAGCCCGTACGGCCACGTGACGGCGAGCATCGGCGCCGCGACCGCCGCCGGCGGGCGCATCGACGCCGCGACGCTGCTGCGGCAGGCCGACGAGGCGCTGTACCGCGCGAAGTCCGGCGGACGCAATCGCGTATCGAACGCCGAGACGAACACCGTCGACGCGTAACGCGGCGGCCGGCGGCCAGCGGCGCCCGCACCGCGTCGCCGTGGACAGCCCGCGCGCGTTCGGCTAGCGTTACGTCAGCTGCGCGTGCGGCGCGGCGCCGGCCCGCGCGGGCCGCCCGCGCGTATTCCGGCCACCCCGCCGGCCATCTCCGCTCCGTCATGACCGCCCAGCTTCCTGCCCGACTGCCGTCGCTCCTGCGCCACGCCCTCCGTCCCCTGCTGGACCCTTACCGCCGCTACCGGCACGCGAAGCTGATCCATGCGGCGCGCGTCGCGCTCGCGATCCTCGTGTCGATCGCCTTGTCCACCGGGCTGCGCGTGCCGCACGGCGAATGGTCGACGATCACCGTGCTGATCGTCGTCGGCGGGCTGCAGCACCACGGGAACATCCGCAAGAAGGCGGCCGAGCGCGCGCTCGGCACGTCGATCGGCGCGCTCGCGGGGCTCGGGCTGATCCTGCTCTACTCCGTGCTGCACGCGCCGTTCGCGATCTACTTGCTGATGGCGATCGCGTGCGGATTCTGCGCGTATCACGCGATCGGCAAGGCCGGCTACATCGCGCTGCTGTCGGCGATCACGATGGTGATCGTCGCCGGGCATGGCGACAACGAGATCGTCGACGGCCTGTGGCGCGCGGTAAACGTCCTGACCGGCATCGCGATCGCGCTGGCGTTCTCGTTCGCGCTGCCGCTCTACGCGACCTACTCGTGGCGCTACAAGCTCGCCGATGCGCTGCGCGCGTGCGCGGCCGTGCATACGCGGCTCGCGGGCGACCGCCGCGTGAGCGACGACGCGCACCTGAAGGAAATGGCCGCGCTGAGCGCACTGCTGGTGCAGCTGCGTTCGCTGATGCCGTCGGTGTCGAAGGAATGCGAGATCTCGGTCACGCACCTCGAAGCGATCCAGCGCAGCCTGCGCCTGTGCATCGGCTACCTGGAGATCCTGTCGAGCACGGTGCCGGCCCGCGACGACGTGACTGCCCGCGAATACATGCGCTACGAAATGAAGGCCGTGAACCGGCGCATCCGCGACACGCTCGTCGGCGCGAGCCGCGCGCTCAAGGTCGGCACGCCGAGCCGGCTCGCGGCGCGCCGCCGGCCGGCCGAGCCGCCGCACGACATGCCTCCGCCGCAGTTGTCGGGCTACGTGTCGATCACGGCCAAGCTGGCCGGCGAAGTGGATCAGTTGCGTGAGAAACTGCTCGATACCGCGCCGGCGTGGAATATCTGAAGGTCGCGGGACGCCGGGCTTCACGCCAAAATCTTTCATAATCCTTTCGGCGCGGCGGGCTCGCATCCCGACGGCGGCTGCCCCGCCCTTCAGCCGATCCGGCCCCGGAAGCACGGCCCGCGACGGCGCTCGGCCGCGACCGTTTCGGCCGCCGCTCGGCACCGGTTTGCGCGGCGTTCTCCGCCTGATTCGCCGCCCGCCGGGCCCGCCGCGACAGGCCCGACGACGTATTGGCGCGAAAATCAGGTCTTGCCCCAACTTCCCGGACAGCCGATACTCGCATATTCCGCGAAATACGATCCCACCGGCTTCAATCCACGGTAATTCCTATGAGCACGATTCTCGAAAGCCTCCCGACCGGCCAGAAGGTCGGTATCGCCTTCTCCGGCGGCCTGGACACCAGCGCCGCGCTGCACTGGATGAAACTGAAGGGCGCCGTCCCGTACGCATATACGGCGAACCTCGGCCAGCCCGACGAAGACGATTACGACGCGATCCCGAAACGCGCGATCGAATACGGCGCAGCCGGCGCCCGCCTGATCGACTGCCGTGCGCAGCTCGTCGCCGAAGGCATCGCCGCGCTGCAAAGCGGCGCGTTCCACATCACGACGGCCGGCGTCACGTACTTCAACACGACGCCGATCGGCCGCGCCGTGACGGGCACGATGCTCGTCGCCGCGATGAAGGAAGACGGCGTCAACATCTGGGGTGACGGCAGCACGTACAAGGGCAACGACATCGAGCGCTTCTACCGCTACGGCCTGCTCGTGAACCCGGATCTGAAGATCTACAAGCCGTGGCTCGACCAGACGTTCATCGACGAACTCGGCGGCCGCGCCGAAATGTCCGAATTCATGAACCAGGCCGGCTTCGCGTACAAGATGTCGGCCGAGAAGGCGTATTCGACCGACTCGAACCTGCTCGGCGCGACGCACGAGGCGAAGGATCTGGAAAGCCTCGAGAGCGGCATCAAGATCGTGAACCCGATCATGGGTGTCGCGTTCTGGCGCGACGACGTGAAGATCGCCGCCGAGGAAGTGACGGTGCGCTTCGAAGCAGGCCAGCCGGTCGCGCTGAACGGCGTCGAGTTCAAGGACCCGGTCGAACTGCTGCTGGAAGCGAACCGCATCGGCGGCCGCCACGGCCTCGGCATGAGCGACCAGATCGAGAACCGCATCATCGAGGCGAAGAGCCGCGGCATCTATGAAGCCCCGGGCCTCGCGCTGCTGTACATCGCGTACGAGCGTCTCGTCACCGGCATTCACAACGAAGACACGATCGAGCAGTATCGCGAGAACGGCCGCCGTCTCGGCCGCCTGCTGTACCAGGGCCGCTGGTTCGACCCGCAGGCGATCATGCTGCGCGAAACGGCGCAGCGCTGGGTCGCGCGCGCGATCACCGGCGAAGTGAAGATCGAACTGCGCCGCGGCAACGACTACTCGATCCTGAGCACGAAGTCGCCGAACCTCACGTATCAGCCGGAACGCCTGTCGATGGAGAAGGTGGCGTCGACGTTCTCGCCGCGCGACCGGATCGGCCAGCTGACGATGCGCAACCTCGACATCACCGATACGCGCGACAAGCTGCGCGTTTATACGCAGGTCGGTTTGCTCACGCCGGGTGAATCGTCGGCGTTGCCGCAGATCAAGGGCGATAGCGGCGAGTAAGCAAGCCGTTTTCGCGAGCGGCCGGGCGGCGTAAGAACCGCCCGGCCGCATGCAGCACTCCCCTCCCGCCTTTCTTCAGGCACTGCCGGATTCGGAACGCGCATCACGACGATCCTGCAGTCGCATCAGGATCATTTCGATGCCGTGGCCGTCCCGGTCGCAGTCGCAGTCGTCGCAACCGCAGTCGTCGTCGCAGCCGCAGCCGCAGCCGCCGGCGTGCGTGCCAGATCCTGACCGATCGTGTCCGCGACCGACTTCTCGCACGACTTGATCCCTTCCACCGACTTGTCGAAATTCTTCTCGAGATCGCTGAAGCTGCCGTACGTATAGGCGAAATCGCTGTCGATGTGGACGCTGTTCGACTTGATGTCGTAGCCGCACGCGAACGTCTTGAAATAGATGTCCTGCTTCGTCTTCGCGTCGAGAATGCGCGCGCGGACGACCACCCACGGAATGTAATCGGGCTGGTTGGGCGGCGAGATATAGCCGAACGACGTGAACCATACGTTCATGATGGCATCCGCGTCGGTCTGGATCGCGGAGTAGTCGTCCGACTTGCCGTCGTCGGCGAGCTTCACTTTCTGACCGTCCAGCTTCACGACCTGATAGCCGTTGCTGGTAAGGCGGCCCGTGACGCCGTCCACGATGTCCGGCGCGAACACGATCTTGCCGGCCGCCACGTGATCCGTATAGGTGCTCGTATGGCTCGCGTTGACGGCGCTTTGCGCGAGCGCGCCGATCAGGCCGAACCCGCCCGCCGCGCCGCCGATATTGACGACCGCGACACGCTTCGGCTCGTTGACTTCGAGGATCGCGATCGAATGCAGCTTCTGACGTGCTTCGGGCTTCATGTCGGTGTTCGGCAACGTGACGCAGCCGGACAGCAGCGTCACGAGCAGGCCGCAACCGAACAGGGTGGCTTTGGATGAGTTCTTCATGCAGTGAGTGGCTTTTTGTTGTTGACGGAACGCTTTCGCCGAGCCGTCGCACGTGGCGCGTGAAGGTGCTGCGCGCGAGTCGGCCGTATGCTTGTTGTTTGATGACCTGACCGTAGGCGTCGAAGCTGTAATCGGACGCGCGCAGCGCCGCCCGGCAATTGTCGTGCGGCTCGAGTGATACTTTGGTGAGCTACCGAGAAAGGGTAACGGCGGGGGTCAAGGTTTCTTTAGGGCGCTTCGTCGAATAATTTTTCTAATCGCTTCGGCATTACAAACAGATTGCATGTCGAGGCACAATGCAGGCGTTCCGATCCAGCACGCCTTCATGATTCCTCGAGCAAACCCGCCTCTCACCGTCATTCACCTGAACGGCCCGATCAACAGCGGGAAGACGACGATCGGTCGCGCGCTCGCCCGCGTGCTGCCGGATGCGTGCTTCATCGACGGCGACGATCACGCTGCCCCCGAAGACGCACCGTTCGACGTGCAGTGGGCGATCGCGCTGGAGCGCCTCGTCACGCAGATCGCGCAGGCCGGAGAACGTCATCTGGTGATCGCCTATCCGATCGGCGAAGCCGAATTCGCACGGCTGCGCGCGGCCTGCGATGCGCGTGATGCACGGTTGATCGTCGTCACGCTCGCGCCGCCCGAGGCGATCGCGGCGTCGGATCGCGGCACGCGGGTGCTGACGGAATGGGAGCGGCAACGTATCGCCGAGATGTATCGGGAAGGGTATGCGGCGCGCGCATTCAGCGATTGCGTGATCGATACGTCGAAAGCATCGGTGGATGCATGCGCGCGAGAGATTGCGCAACGCGTCCACGCGTCGCGCGCATAGCGGCAACGCCCCGGCGAACGATTCGCGGCACCGCGTCACGCCGCGTAGTGGGCGAATGCCTCGTTCACGCGATTGCCGGCTCCGAAGCGGAACACCTCGACCGCGCCGCGTCCGTTTGCGCCGCGATAGTGAATGGCGACGCTGTCCACGCCCGCCAGCACCGCAATGAACTCGAAACGCAGGTCCGGAATGAGTTGCAGCGCCTTCGCCCAGTACGCGCGCACCGCCGCCTTGCCATGCAGGCATCCGCTCGGCTCGCCTGCGATCCGCACGATCATCGGCGAATGCATGACGAAGGCGTCATCGTAGTGCGACAGGATGCGGTCGAGATCGTGCGCGTTCCATGCGTCGATCCATTCCTGCGCGAAGTGCCGCGCGAATGCGTCGGTGATGGGTTCCATGCGGCTCGTCGTCTCCATATCGGGCGCGGCGTGAATGCCGGCCCGTGCGCCCCAGTGTATCAGCGGCCGCACGGCTTCCGCGCACTCGCCGCGGCTCGCATGCGCGCGCCCAATGTTGCTGCCGCACCCCCGACACGCCCTGCTCGCGCGCCCCCTTGCGACTCAGCAGCAGCGTGACGACCGCCGACACCGCGAGCGTGCCCGCCACCACGTACAGCCCGGCCGCATACCCGCCCGTCAACTGCTTGAGCCAGCCGATCGCGAATGGCCCGACGAACCCGCCGAGGTTGCCGATCGAGTTGATCATCGCGATCCCCGCGGCCGCGCCGGCGCCTGACAGGAACGCGCTCGGCATCGCCCACAGCGGCGCCTTCGCGGCGCTGATCCCGATGTTGACGACGACCAGCGCGAGCACGGTCAGGAGCGCGGTGTTCGCCTGCCCCGCGAACACGAAGCCGATACAGGCAAGCACGCACGGAATCACGACGTGCCAGGTGCGCTCGCCGCTGCGATCCGAATGTCGTGCCCATCCGATCATCGCGACCACCGCGGCAATGCTCGGGATGCCGGTCAGCAAGCCCGTCTGCAACGCGGTGAAGCCGAACTGCTTGACCATCAGCGGTGCCCACAGGCCGAGCGTATAGAGGCCCGCCGACGTACCGAAGTAGATCAGCGCGAGCGCCAGCACGCGCGGGTCGCGCAGCGCCTGCCACGCGCCGGCCGTGTGTCCGGCATGCGTGTGCCGCGCGTCGGCCTCGGACTTCAGCTTCGCGATCAGCCAGTCGCGCTCGTCCGGCTGCAGCCACGCGGCCTTCGACGGCGCATCGGTCAGGCACTTCAGCACGACGAAGCCGAGCGCGACCGCGGGCAGCGCCTCGACGATGTAGAGCATCTGCCAGTCGGCGAGGCCGAACATCGGTGGCATCTGCATGATCGCGCCCGACAGCGGCGAGCCGATCGCGGTCGAGATCGGCGCGGCCGCCATGAACCACGCGGCGGCCACTGCGCGCTGCTTCGCGGGAAACCACAGGCTCAGGTACAGGATGATGCCGGGAAAGAAACCGGCTTCCGCAACGCCGAGCAGGAAGCGCAGCACGTAGAAGCTCGTCGGCCCGGCCGCGAACGCGGACACCGCCGACACGATGCCCCACGTGATCATCACGCGCGCGATCCAGATGCGGGCGCCGACACGATGGAGAATCAGGTTGCTCGGCACTTCGAAGAGAAAGTAGCCGATGAAGAACAGGCCGCCGCCGAGTCCGAACGCAGTCGGCGACAGGCCGATCGCCTTGTTCATCGTCATCGCCGCGAAGCCGACGTTGACGCGATCGAGAAAGCTGACGAAGTAAAGCAGCATCACGAACGGAATGATGCGCCACATCAGTTTCCGCGCGACGCGGGTTTCCAGATCCGCTTGCATGTGTCTCCTCCTTCGAGGTCGGGCCGCACGCTGTCCGCACGAGCCCCGTGGGTGCTTGCCGGCGTCACGACGAATCGTGTGCGCCGGCGCCCGGCTCACGTCGAATGCGCGAGTCGCGGGCAGGAAAATCCGGTGAGCGGTGAACGGAAGGCGGCCGGCTGCGCACGCGCGCTACCGTCGCAGTCCGTGCTGCCGTCAGACTGCGACCGCCGCGTGCGCGACGCGCTCGCAGACGGCCGCCGTCACCTGCGCGGTCGTCGCGCTGCCGCCGAGATCGCGCGTATGCAGCGACGGATCGGCTGTCACCGCCTCGATCGCCTGCATCACGCGCGCCGCGGCTTCCGTTTCACCGAGATGCTCGAGCAGCATCACGACCGACCAGAACGTGCCGACCGGATTCGCGAGGCCCTTGCCCATGATGTCGAACGCGGAGCCGTGGATCGGCTCGAACATCGACGGATAGCGGCGCTCGGGATCGATGTTGCCGGTCGGCGCGATGCCGAGGCTCCCGGCCAGCGCGGCGGCGAGATCGCTGAGGATGTCGGCGTGCAGGTTGGTCGCGACGATCGTGTCGAGCGACGCCGGGCGGTTCACCATGCGCGCGGTCGCGGCATCGACGAGTTCCTTGTCCCACGTGACGTCGGGGAATTCCTGCGCGACCTGCTTCGCGATCTCGTCCCACATCACCATCGCGTGACGCTGCGCGTTGCTCTTCGTGATGACGGTCAGCAGCTTGCGCCGACGCGACTGCGCAAGCCGGAATGCGAAGCGCATGATGCGTTCGACGCCGGCACGCGTGAGGATCGACACGTCGGTCGCGGCCTCGATCGGATGACCCTGATGCACGCGGCCGCCAACGCCCGCGTATTCGCCCTCCGAGTTCTCGCGCACGATCACCCAGTTCAGGTCGTCCGGCCCGCAGCGCTTCAGCGGCGCATCGATGCCGGGCAGGATGCGCGTCGGGCGCACGTTCGCGTACTGGTCGAAGCCCTGGCAGATCTTCAGGCGCAGGCCCCACAGCGTCACGTGATCGGGCACGTCGGGGTCGCCCGCCGAGCCGAACAGGATCGCGTCCTTGCCGCGCAGCGCATCGAGGCCGTCGGCCGGCATCATCACGCCGTGCCGGCGGTAGTAATCGGCGCCCCAGTCGAAATCCTCGAACTCGAACGCAAAGCGGTCGCTGCCGCGAGCCAGCGCTTCCAGCACCTGCTTGCCGGCCGGCACCACTTCCTTGCCGATGCCGTCGCCGGGAATGGTCGCGATACGGTAGGTCTTCATGCCACATCCTCGATTGATCGTGAGCGTGAAGGCACTTTACCCAACTGGAAGTGCGGGAACCGGTGCTAGACTCAAAGCATCTTTAACTTCAATTCACGAATCCCGTCATGACGGATACCGTCCAGCCGGCCGATCTCGCCTTCTTCTCGACGCTGGCCGCGTCCGGCAGCCTGAGCGCGGCCGCGCGCGAACTCGGATTGACCGCGGCGGCCGTCAGCAAGCGGCTCACGCAGATGGAACGGCGCGCGGGCGTGACGCTCGTCAACCGCACGACGCGGCGCATGATGCTGACCCCCGAGGGCGACGTGTATCTCGACTACGCGCGCCGGATCCTCGATCAGATGGACGAGCTGGGCGAACTGCTCGGCAGCGCGAAGCAGCGGCCGAAGGGGCTGCTGCGCGTGAACGCGACGCTCGGCTTCGGACGCAGCCACGTCGGCCCGGCGATCTCGCGCTTCGTCGCGCGCTATCCGGAGGTGTCGGTGCAGCTGCAGCTGTCGGTGATGCCGCCGCCGCTCACCGACGACGCGTTCGACGTGTGCATCCGCTTCGGCGAGCCGCCCGATACGCGCGTCGTCGCGCGGCGCCTCGCGCCGAACCGGCGGCTGCTGTGCGCGGCGCCCGCGTATATCGCGCGACACGGGACACCGGGCACGCCGCACGAGCTGACGCGGCACAACTGCATCGGCATCCGGCAGGGCGACGAAGGCTACGGGATCTGGCGGCTGACGAGCGGACGCGGCGCGGCGCGCAACACGGAAGCCGTGCGGATCAACGGCAACCTGACGACGAACGACGGCGAGATCGCGGTGAAGTGGGCGCTCGACGGACACGGGATCCTGATGCGCGCCGAGTGGGATATTCGCGACTATCTGGCCGACGGGCGTCTCGTCGTCGTGCTGCCGGACTACGAGACCCCAAGCGCGGATATTTATGCGGTGTATGCGCAGCGGCATCAGATGTCCGCGCGGATACGGGCCTTTGTGGATTTTCTGGCGGAGGAGCTCGGCGGGTGACGGGCGGCGGGCGGAGCGGGCATGGGTGCCCCGAAACGCTGATATTCTGGCGAATCGACCACTGAATGATCGGGAAATTTGCGCCGCCGCATCATCGCTCGCCGCTGCGCCAACCTTGCCGGAGCCGCCATGTTCGACCTGACCACGCTGACCACCTTCACCGCCGTCGTACTGGGTCTGTTCCTGATTCCCGGCCCCGCCGTGCTGCTCGTGCTGAGCCGCACCGTGCAGGGCGGCCGCAAGACCGGCATCCTGACCGGGCTCGGCGTCGCGAGCGGCGACTTCGTGCATACGCTGTTCGCGGCGGTCGGGCTGTCGGCGCTGCTGATGACGTCGGCGCTCGCGTTCAACGTCGTGAAGGTGGTCGGCGCCGCGTACCTGATCTACCTCGGCGTGCGTGCGCTGCTCGACAGGCCGTCCGATCCGTCGCTGCCGAAGGTGTCGCCCGTCACGCCGCTGAAGGCGTACCTGCAGGCGATTCCCGCCGAAGTCCTGAACCCGAAGACTGCGCTGTTCTTCCTCGCGTTCATGCCGCAGTTCGTGCATCCGGAACGCGGCTCGACGTTCGTGCAGTTCGCGGTGCTCGGGCTGATCTTCGTCGTGCTCAGCTCGCTCTACACGACGCTGATCGCGTGCTCGATCCGCCCGCTCGGCCGCCTCGTGAAGCGGCTTGCGTGGCTCACGCGCTGGCAGGGGAAGATCATCGGCTCGATCTTCATCGCGCTCGGGCTGCGCGTCGCGGTCCAGCAGCGCTGACGCGCGCGCCGGCGCGGCCGGCTGGCTCGCGTGCGATCTCGACGGCCTGCCGCGCGTGAGCGGTTGAATGCGGCGCCCGCCTGACTACCTCGCGCCCAGCGCGTCCCGCACGCCGTCCCAATCGAGCCCGAACCGCGCCAGATACTTGCGCAACCGGTCCGCGTCGTTCGGCTGCTTCTTGTTCTGCCGCGACACCGCGAACAGCGCGCGGCCGGCCTCCGACAAGCTCGCCGATGCACGGCACACGTCGAGCACGCGTTCGAGCTGTGCGCGGTCGAACAGGTCGAGTTCCGCCGCACGCGCGCCGAATACCGCGTCGACGCATCCGTCCGACGCACTTGCGCCGCCCGGCTGCGACCACGTGCGCGTCAGTCGCTCGACCTCCTGCTCAACAATCGTCTCGGTAATCCGCCCCGCATCGGCGAGCGTCGCCATCCGCGTGACCGATGCGGACAACTCGCGGAAGTTGCCGGCCCATGCCGCGCGCGGCGATGCCGCGAACGCGAGATAGCGCCGCTTCGCTTCCACGTTGAACCGCACCTGCTCGCCCTGCTCGCGGCCGAAGCGATCGAGCTCGAATTCGAGGTTCGGCTCGATGTCCTCGCGCCGTTGCGCCAACCCCGGCAAGTCGTACGTCCACAGATTGATCCGCGCATACAGATCCTCGCGGAACGTGCCGGCCGCCACCATCTGCCGCAAATCGCGGTGCGTGCCGGCGATCAACTCGAAATCGCTGGCCACCTCGACGTCCGCGCCGACCGGCAGGAAGCGCTTCTCCTCGATCGCCTTCAGTAGCATCGCCTGCTCGTCGAGCCCGAGTTCGCCGATTTCGTCGAGAAACAGCAGGCCGCCGTCCGCCGCGCGCAGCAAGCCCGCACGTGCGGACTGCGCGCCGGTGAACGCGCCCTTCACGTGACCGAACAGCGTCGACATCGCCGCGTCGCCGCGCAGCGTCGCGCAGTTGATCTCGATGAACGGCCCCGCGAGCCGATGGCGGCCGCGCTTCAGTTCGTACACCCGTTTCGCGAGAAACGACTTGCCGGCGCCCGTCGGACCGACGAGCAGCATCGGCGCGCGTGAGCGCACGGCCACGCGCTCCAGTTGCTCGATCAGCGCGTTGAAGCGCGCGTTGCGCGTCGCGATGCCCGCCTTCAGGAACGACACCGTCTCGTCGCGCTCGCGCGTGAAGCGCTGTGCGATGCGGTTGTAGCGCGACAGGTCGAGATCGATCACCGACACCGTGCCCGGCCCGCTCGGCCCCTCGTCTGTCTGCTTCGGCGGCCCCGTCTGCACGAGGCGCGCGGGCAGGTAGCGCGCCTCCGCCAGCAGGAACCAGCAGATCTGCGCGACGTGCGTGCCGGTCGTGATGTGGACCAGGTAGTCCTCGCGGTCGAGGTCGAACGGATAGGCGCGCGCAAAGTCGTGCAGCGTCGCGTAGACCTCCTCGAAATCCCACGGGTCGTGGATCGTGACCGGCGTGAGCCGCACCTCGGTATGCGGCGACAGGTTCGCAAGATCGTCGCGCACCTGATTGGCGAGGCGCGCGTAGTCAGGCGGATGCAGCAACTCGAGCCGGTCGATCGCGAAGTCCGGCTGCATGCAGAGCGACACCGTCGGCCGCCACTTGCGGTAGCGGCGCGGCGCACGGCCGCCCTGGTCGAGCACGGTGCCGAGAAAGCCGATGGCGACGGTCTTGCGCATGTTTATCTCATGGGATAAAAAACGATCCGATTGTATCGGAACTCGGCGACGATGCGATACGGCGGCCTTCCCTCCGCAATCATCGGAAATCATGAATTGTCCTTTCTCTTCAAAGTCTTGATCGCATTCCCCGCAGCCTGCCCCGCCCGCTGGCACGCTCCTCGCTAAATAGAAGACGCCGGATGTCCCGCTGGCCCGCGAGCCAGGGTTCACAAAGCCCTGCTGGTGCGCCGCCGCCGAACCTGGTTCGTCGCGGCAGCGCATGCCGCCATGGACAGATGAAGGCAAAGGGGCGCGCGAGGCAGCCTTGTCCGGGTTCGAATCCCGGAGCGCCCACTGTTCGGAAGCTCATTCAGGTGGAGCAGCCGGCGCGAGCCGGTGTGTGGCGGGTTCGAATCCCGTCCGAACCCCGTCCGCAAGGACGGTCTGTCGATAGAAGCAGTACCCGCCGGTGCGGGCCGACAGGCCCGCCGCGCGTCGGACCGGTTGCGGTTCCGCACGATCGGCCGGGCGGCCGGACGGCCCGCGCGAATGCGCTCGACGACGCGATGCAGGATGCGTCGCCGCGTGCAGCCGCGCCGGACCCACGCGCCGCCCGCCCGATCGCGTCGCACCCCGATCCGTGCGATGCGTGTCGCCCGGCGGCCATTGAAGAAAAGGACAAGAATATGTGGAAGCGTCACGTGGTGAAAAAGAACGAACGCGCGCTGCTGATGAACGAGGGCGATTTCGTGAAGGTGCTGGAACCGGGCGTGTTCAAGGCCTTCGATCCGTTCAAGCGTCTGTCGGTGCAGGCCACGCGTCTCGACGCGCCGCTCGCCGACGCGGCATTGGCCGACTACCTGCGTCACGACGCACAGGACGTGCTCGCGCAACACTTCGTCGCGATGGATCTGGCCGACGACGAAGCGGGCCTGCGTTACGAAGACGACGTGCTCGTCGAGATCCTGCCGCCCGGCACGCGCCGGCTGTACTGGCGCGGCCTCATCGCCCATCGGCTGGAGCGCGTCGACCTCGCGCAGGACAGCATGCTGCCGGCCGCGCTCGCGAAGCGCATCGCGCAACCGGCGCTGCGTGCGCGCGGCGTGGCGGGCCTGACGGGCGTGCTGCTCGCGCAGGTGCCGGCGTATCACGTCGGTGTGCTGAAGATCGACGGCAAGATCGAGCGGCTGCTGGATGCGGGTGTCGCAGCGTTCTGGCGCTTCAACCGCGATGTCGCGGTCGAGCTCGTCGACCTGCGCCTGCAGGCGCTCGAAGTCGCCGGCCAGGAAATCCTGACGCGCGACAAGGTCGCGCTGCGGCTGAACCTGTCGGCAACGTGGCGCTATGCGAACGTGCTGCATGCGTTCGGCCAGTTGCAGAAGCCGGTCGAACATCTGTATCGCGAACTGCAGTTCGCGCTGCGCGCGGCGGTCGGCACGCGCTCGCTCGACGAGCTGCTGGAGGACAAGCAGGCGATCGACGACATCGTGATTGCCCAGGTGCGCCCGCGGCTCGAGCAATCGGGCGTGGACGTGCGCAGCGTCGGCGTGAAGGATATCGTGCTGCCGGGCGACATGAAGACGATCCTCGCGCAGGTGGTCGAGGCCGAAAAGGCCGCGCAGGCGAACGTGATCCGACGCCGTGAGGAAACGGCGGCGACGCGTTCGCTGCTGAACACCGCGAAGGTGATGGAAGAGAACCCGACCGCGCTGCGGCTCAAGGAGCTGGAAACGCTCGAGCGCGTCGCGGAACGGATCGACCGCATCTCGGTGTTCGGCGGCCTCGACCAGGTGCTGAACGGACTCGTCAGCATCAAGGGCGCGTGATGCTCGAAGCAAACGGCGCGGCGCATGGGTGCCGCGCCGCAAGAATGACTCAGGTGAAGCAAATGACTGACATGGATTATCAGGTGATGGAACTGGCGAACGGCAAGCCGGTGAAGATGTGGACGCAAGGCGTCGCGGTCGAGGACGACGCGCGCGCGCAATTGCGCAACACCGCGCAGATGCCGTTCATCTTCAGGCACGTCGCGGTGATGCCGGACGTCCACCTCGGCAAGGGCTCGACGATCGGCAGCGTGATCCCGACGAAAGGCGCGATCATTCCGGCCGCGGTCGGCGTCGACATCGGCTGCGGGATGATGGCCGCGCGCACGACGCTCACGGCGTCCGACCTGCCGGACTCGCTCGGCGGGCTGCGCAGCGCGATCGAACGCGCGGTGCCGCACGGCCGCGTGCCGGGGCGCCGCGATCCGGGTGCATGGGGCGATCGCACGCCGGCCGCCGTGACCGAGTCGTGGAAGTCGCTGCTGCCGGGCTTTCAGCGGATCGTCGACAAGTATCCGAAGCTGGAGAAGACGAACCACTATGCGCATCTGGGCACGCTCGGCACGGGCAATCACTTCATCGAGGTGTGCATCGACGAAGCCGATCGCGTGTGGTTCATGCTGCACAGCGGCTCGCGCGGCGTCGGCAACGCGATCGGCAGCCTGTTCATCGAGCTCGCGCAGGCCGACATGCGACAGCACGTCGCGAACCTGCCAGATCGCAACCTCGCGTATTTCACCGAGGGCAGCCGCCACTTCGACGATTACGTCGAAGCGGTCGGCTGGGCGCAGGACTACGCGCGCCGCAACCGGCAGGCGATGATGGACGCGGTGATCGGTGCGGCGCGCGGCGTGATCGCGAAACCGTTCGCGGTCGACGAGCACGCGGTGAACTGCCACCACAACTACGTGCAGCGCGAACGCCACTTCGGCGAGGACGTGCTCGTGACCCGCAAGGGCGCGGTGTCCGCGCAGAAGGGGCAGCTCGGGATCATTCCGGGCTCGATGGGCGCGAAGAGCTTCATCGTGCGCGGGCTCGGCAATCCGGAGAGCTTCTGTTCGTGCAGCCACGGCGCCGGCCGCTCGATGAGCCGGACCGAGGCGAAGCGCCGCTTCACGGTCGACGACCAGGTGAGAGCGACGCGCGGCGTCGAATGCCGGAAGGACGCGGGTGTCGTCGACGAGATTCCGATGGCCTACAAGGACATCGATGCGGTGATGGCGGCACAGCGCAGCCTCGTCGAAGTGGTGCACACGCTGCGCCAGGTGGTGTGCGTGAAAGGATAGCGCGGCGCGCGGCCGAAGGCCGGGCGGCCGCGCGCAATGAAAGGGAAACGACAAGAATGAAAACGGAAAAGGCAATGACAACCGAGCGCAGCGCACATCCGGTCGACCCGGCCGTGCGTGCGCGCGTGATGGCGGAACTCGCGGAAGTCGAGCGCCGCCACGACGTGAGCGTGCTGTTCGCATGCGAATCGGGCAGCCGCGGCTGGGGCTTCGCATCGCCGGACAGCGATTACGACGTGCGCTTCGTGTACGTGCACCGGCGCGACTGGTACCTGAGTGTCGAACCGCAACGCGACGTGATCGAGCGGCCACTCGACGACGAGCTCGACGTAAGCGGCTGGGAGTTGCGCAAGGCGCTGCAACTGCTGCGCCGGTCGAACCCGACACTGCTCGAATGGCTCGACTCGCCTGTCGTGTATCGCGAAGACGCGCGCTGGGCGCCGCGGCTCAGGTCGCTGGCGTCGGCGTTCTTCTCGCCGGTGCGCGGGCGCCATCACTACCTCGCGATGGCGAAGAAGAACTTTCGCGGCTACCTGCAAGGCGACACGGTGCGTTACAAGAAGTACCTGTACGTGCTTCGGCCGCTGCTCGCAGTGCGCTGGATCGACATGGGGCTCGGCATGCCGCCGATGCGCTTCGCGGCGCTCGTCGACGGCACCGTGCACGAACCAGCGGTGCGCGCGGAACTCGATGCGTTGCTCGCGTTGAAGATGAGCGCGAACGAAAGCGAATACGGGCCATGCCGACCCGCGATCCACGCGCTCGTCGAGACGATGCTCGCGGATGCCGAACACGATCGCGAATACAAGCGACCGTGGGGCGACGTCGCGATGCTCGACAGGTTCCTGCGCGACGTGGTCGACGGTCGGTGAAAAACGAACGGCGCGATGCCCGCAGGCATCGCGCCGTTTCCGCATCGGGACGCGCCCGGCCGCGGCCGGTGAGCAATGTGCGCGCCGCACACGCGCGCCGCCGTCACCTCAATCGCCGACGATCGAAATCGAGAACCCGTCCCAGCCCTTCTGCCCGACCGTCTGCACGGCTGTCGTCGTGAGCTTCGGCTCGGCGGCGAGACGCGCGAACCCTTCCCTCACGCCGACCGCATCGGGCTCGCGATTGTCCGGATCGGCCACGCGCCCGCCGCGCACCACATTGTCGACGACGATCACCGTGCCCGGCCGCGACAGCTTCAACGCCGCGTCGAGATACACGGCGTTGTTGTCCTTGTCCGCATCGATGAAGATGAAGTCGAACGGCGCCTCGCCCGCATCGACGAGCCGCGCGAGGCTGTCTTTCGCGCTGCCGACGATCACCGACACCGCTTCCGCGAACCCGGCGCGCGCGATGTTCCGCGTCGCGACCTTCGCGTGCTCGGGGTTCAGTTCGAGCGTCACGAGCGTGCCGCCCGGCGGCAACGCGCGCGCGAGCCAGATCGTGCTGTAGCCGCCGAGCGTGCCGACTTCGAGGATGCGCCGCGCGCCGCGAATCGTCGCGAGCAGTTGCAGCAGCTTGCCCTGGTTCGGCGCGACGTTGATCGCGGGCAGCCCGGCCGCGTCGCTGGCCGCAAGCGCGGCGTCGAGCACGTCGTCGGACGGCACGAGCGTCGCGGAGAAATACGCATCCACCCTGTTCCACTGATTCTGATCCATCGCGCACCCTTCGTCTGCGGAAAAACGCATTCTATGCGCGACGGCCCCATAAGCAACCAACCATTCGTTCTAAGGGCAGCCGCGCACCTGCTCCTATAATCGCTCGACCACGACAACAACAGACGGAGCACCCATGACCGATCAGGCCTCTTCGAACTGGCGCCTCGAAACCATCGCCGTGCACGGCGGCTATCGCCCCGACCCGACCACGCGCGCGGTCGCGGTGCCGATCTACCAGACCGTTGCGTACGCATTCGACGACACGCAGCACGGCGCGGACCTGTTCGACCTGAAGGTCCAGGGCAACATCTACACGCGAATCATGAACCCGACAACGGACGTGCTCGAGCAGCGGATCGCCGCGCTCGAGGGCGGCATCGGCGCGCTCGCGCTGGCGTCGGGCCAGGCTGCCGTCACGTACGCGATCCAGACGATCGCCGAAGCCGGCGACAACATCGTGTCCGCCAGTTCGCTGTACGGCGGCACCTACAACCTGTTCGCGCATACGCTGCCGCAATACGGCATCACGACGCGCTTCGCCGATCCGCGCGACCCGGCGTCGTTCGAGCCGCTGATCGACGCGCGCACGAAGGCGATCTTCGCGGAATCGGTCGGCAACCCGCTCGGCAACGTGACCGACATCGCCGCGCTCGCGGAAGTCGCGCATCGCCACGGGATCCCGCTGATCGTCGACAACACGGTGCCGTCGCCGTACCTGCTGCGCCCGTTCGAACACGGTGCGGACATCGTCGTGCACTCGTTGACGAAGTATCTCGGCGGCCACGGCACGAGCCTCGGCGGCGCGATCGTCGATTCGGGCAAGTTCCCGTGGGCGCAGCACGCGGACCGCTTCAAGCGGCTCAACGAGCCCGACGTCAGCTATCACGGCGTCGTGTACACGGAAGCGTTCGGGCCTGCCGCCTATATCGGGCGCGCGCGGGTCGTGCCGCTGCGCAACATGGGCGCGGCGATCTCGCCGTTCAACGCGTTCCAGATCCTGCAGGGCATCGAGACGCTCGCGCTGCGCGTCGAGCGCATCAGCGACAACGCGCTGAAGATCGCGCAGCATCTCGCGCGCCACGAACACGTCGAGTGGGTGAACTACGCGGGGCTGCCCGATCACCCGGATCATCCGCTCGTCGCGCGCTACCTGTCGGGCCGCGCGCCCGGCATCCTGACGTTCGGCGTGAAGGGCGGCCGCGACGGCGGCGCGAAGTTCCAGGACGCGCTGAAGCTGTTCACGCGGCTCGTCAACATCGGCGACACGAAATCGCTCGCCACGCATCCGGCCTCGACGACGCACCGCCAGCTGTCGCCGGCCGAACTCGCGAAGGCCGGCGTGAAGGAGGAAACGGTGCGGCTGTCGATCGGCATCGAGCACATCGACGACCTGCTCGCCGATCTCGACCAGGCGCTCGCGCAGCTGTGACCCGACGCGGGCGTGCCGACACGCCCGCTTCAAATGTCTTGACCTTGAAGCGGCTTCAAGGTGTTCAATCCCCGGTTGATGCCGGGGCGACGCCCGGCACGAAACCGCCGTGCGCTGCAGCGCCCGCTGCGGCGCGCTCCACTGCCGAGGCCCCATGACACCGACCGCGAAGCTCGCGCTGCTCACGTTACCGCCGCTGCTGGCGGCCTGCTTCGGCGCCCTCGCCGCCGCATGGCGCGCACCGGGCCCGAAAACGTCGAGCGTCATCCAGCATTTCACCGGCGGCATCGTGTTCGCGGCGGCGGCGCTCGAGTTGCTGCCGCAGGACCGCGCGCACGCGCTGTTTCCGGTCGTCGTCGGCTTCGTGTTCGGCCTCGCGCTGATGCTCGCGATCCGTGCGCTGTCCGGCGCGGTCGAAACGCGCTTCGAGGACGCGCGGCTACCGGTCAGCCTGATCCTCGTCACCGCGATCGATCTCGTCGTCGACGGCCTCGTGCTCGGCATCGCGTTCTCCGCGAGCGACGAAAGCGGCATCATCCTGACCATCGCGCTGACGCTCGAAGTGCTGTTCCTCGCGCTATCGGTCAGTGCGGTGCTGGCTTCGGCAGGCGTCGGCCGCTTGCTCGCGATCGTCGTGCCCGTTGCGCTGGCGGCGCTGCTGAGTATCGCTGCCGTCGCCGGCAATGCGGTGTTCGCGGGGTTGCCGGCGAATCTCTACGCGGCGTTGCTCGGGCTCGGCACGGTCGCGCTGCTCTACCTCGTCACCGAGGAACTGCTGGTCGAAGCACACGAAGTGCCGGAGACGCCATTTGCAACCGCCGCATTCTTCATCGGCTTCATCGTGTTCTTCCTGATCGAAGGTTCGGTGAAGGCCGGCTGAAGCGCGAGCGTCACCACGTCGTCGCGGCCGTCGGATACGTATCGACGATGCGCGTGCCGTTGACGGGCGTCACGCCCTCGTTGCGCAATGCGGCCCACAGGTCGATCGCATGTTCGCGCGACTTGCGGCTGCCGTCGTCGGTCAGCACGTTCAGCGCGATCACTTCGTCACGCGTGGTCAGTTGCAGTTGCTCCTTCAGTTTGCGCGACTGATGCGACGCGGTACGGACCTCGCGAAGCACGATCCGCTGCTCGGTGAGCGGAGCCGGCGCAGCGCCCGCAGCGGCGGGCAGCAAAGTCAGCTGCCCGTTCCCGACTTCGCATTGCCCGCGCGTGAACGTCGCGCTCCACTCGCCCGCCGGCACGGTCGCGAACTCGCAGCGCATCCGTTCGCTGGCGCGGCGGCCGATGTCGTGCTCCGGCGCATGCGACAGCGCGCGTTCCGGCCAGCCGGCCGCCATCGCGCCCGTCGTCGTCAGGCACGCGGCCAGTAGGATCGCTTTCATCATGTTGCGCATCGTCCACTCCTCCTCGCAAAAATATCAACGCACCGCGAAGCTGTCGTCATGCGCATCGACGACCGGCGCCGATTCGCCGCGATGCACCGTCGAGCGATGGATTTCCTGATTGCGGGCGATGGTGGCCGGGCTCGGCGGATAGTCGTGCTTCGGACTCGGGATCACGCCGTCGTGGCGGGCGCGCAGCATTTCCTGGCGCACTTCCTGCCGGGTCCTGGACTGCGCGGTGACCGACTGCGAGAAAGCGGCGATCGACAGCGTGGCAATGGCGATCGAAATCAGGGGTCGTCGCATGTTCATGAAATTGGCTCCTTGTCCGGAATGGGTAACGTGAGTTCCAAGATTGATCCGGCGGCGGTGCGCGATCATGAACACAGGATGACGATTTCGTCATCGCGCGCTTCTCCATTGATCGTAGTGCGAAGCAAATCAACGGGATGCTTCGGCACGCATGACGCGCGGACGACAGCGGCTTCTTCAACTATCCGGCGAGCGCGAGCCTGCTCATCGGCGTCGGCTACCGCTACACGAAAGCCCGTGGCGATACGAGCGCTACCTATCACCAGGTGTCCGCCGGCGCGGACTACGTGCTGTCGAAACGCACCGATCTCTATGCGGTCGGCGCGTGGCAACGCGCGAACGTCGAGCAACGCACGTTCGACGACGGCACGCAGACGGCGCAGGCGTCGATCGGCTCCTACGGCTACGACGGCACGCGCACGCAACGGACCGTCAATCTCGGGCTGCGCCATCGCTTCTGATCGGGACAGCGGCAACGCGTGGGCACATACGTGACGAAAATTTCATCTTCCGATCAGGTTCGCGATGGATCGTGTCGCTACGATCGAATGCGCGACGGGCGATGCCCGTTGCAATCCACGCAAGCGGATCGCTGTCACACGGCACGATTACGCGTTCGGCCCGGACACCGCGTGTGCCGGGCCTTTTTTCGTACGCCTGACGGATCAACGCGTGACGTTGCGTTTCGGGAACAGGCACGGATGGGTCTTCACGTAGAAGTTCGGATTGCCGCAGCGATGCCCCGCATAGTCGATCTGCTCGCCGGGCATCAGGCCGGTCGGCACTGAATTGCGCTCGGCCTTCGGTGCGGACGATCCGGCCATTCCGGTATCGGGACGGGATGAAGCGCAACCGGCGACCAACGGGGCAATCAGCAGGGCAAACAACGACAGGCGAATGGCGAGGCGATCCACGGTTGGGTCCGGAACGAAAGTCGAAACGAGACCGCCCGCCTTCCATGCCGGCGCGGCGAACGGTGCGCATGCCGTCGACACCATCGGCCGTCGGCATGCGCCATGCTCCGCTTTCCGCTCATCGCACGCATGACCCGAACATGACGATTGCGTCATGTCGGCGCGGCCCGCACGTTGCACACGCCGCCACGCAATCTGACGGATTTTTCATCTGCCGATCACCGTCACGCTCGGCTGTTTTCGCATACTGGGTCCATGGATCGCCACCCGGCGGCCTCACCAAGGAGAACTCAATGAAAACGGTCAAACTCGCTGCCCTGTTCGTCACCGCGACGCTGTCGCTCGGCATCGCCTCGCAAGCCGCGTTCGCGCAAACTCAAACGCAGGGCAAGACCCGCGCACAAGTCATCAACGAACTGAAGCAGGCGCAGCACGACGGCGTGGTGCCGACGAGCAAGACGCAGTACCCGCCGGCCAGCGAGATCGTCGCGCGCAACAAGGAGCTTCACGGGCTTTCGGTACATGCCGGCGAGAAGGCGCCGCAGGCCGACAATCACGACAGCCTCGCGACCCGCTGATGGCGGTCAGGCGCGGGCGCTGCCGCGCAATCGCAGGCAGCGTGCCGCGCGCTGCCGTATCGCAGCGAACGCGCGGCCGTGCCGGCGTGCGATCTCAAGCATGGGCCGCCGGCACCGTGTTCGGCGCGACCGGCGGCCGCTGCGGAAAGCGCAGCCAGAATGTCGTGCGCCGGCCGGGATCGCTGTCGACGCCGCATTCGCCGCCATGATTGTTCATGATCGACCGGACGATCGCGAGGCCGAGGCCCGTCCCCGACGCCGAGTTGTGCCGCGACGGATCGACGCGATAGAAGCGCTCGAAAATCCGCGCGACATGCTGCGCATCGATGCCCGGCCCCGTATCCGATACGGCGATCGTCGTCGCGCCGGCCTGTTCCGAACAATCGATCGTCACGACGCTGCCGCGCGGTGCGTACGCCAGCGCATTGGACAGCAGGTTGCTCAACGCGCGCTGGTACAGCGTGAGATCCGCATCGACCCATGCGTAACCGTCGACCTTCACCGACACACCCGCATCCTCCGCAAGCGGCTCGTAATAGCCGGCGACACGCGAGGCTTCCTCGGCCGCATCGAGCCGCCGCACGTCGATCGACGTGCCGGCCTGCTCCGAGCGCGCGAGGAACAGCATGTCTTCGATCATCCTCGACAGCCGCTGATACTCGTCAATGCTCGACTCGATCACGCTCCGGTATTCGTCCGCGCTACGCGGCTGCGACAGCACGACCTGCGCGGCCGCCTGCAGGTTCGTGAGCGGCGTGCGCATGTCGTGCGCGAGATTCGACGAGAACTGGCTCAACCGCGTAAACGATTCGTCCAGGCGAGCAAGCATCCCGTTGAACGCATGCTCCAGCTCCTTCAGCTCGCCTGACGTATCGAGTTCCGGCAGCGGATGGGCCAGGCGGCTCGTCGACATCTGCTCGGCCCGCGCCGCGAAGCGCCGAAGCGGGCTCAGCCCGAGCGCGGCGATGCCGTATGCGATCGCGGCCGCCAGCACGACGCCGAACACCTCGATCACGACGATCGTATAGGCATGCGTGCGCAGCAGCAGCATGTCGGTGCTGCGGTCGTACTGCACCGCGACGCGCACGACGGGCGCGCCCGCGCCGGCGAGCGGCACGGTCATCACCAGATACTGGTGCCGCACGCCGGGCGGCGCGACGAATACCGGGAGGCGGCCCGCATCCGTCGACAGCAGTGGCGCGTAGGTCCGGAATCCCGGCGTGCCGACGATGCGCGTGCCGGCCGCATCGTAGATCGCCAGGTCCATGTTCGGATGCCCATGCAACTGGTCGACCCACATATCGGGGTTGCGCGCGACGTCGGCCGTCGAACGCGCCTCCGCCAGGTGCGTGCCCAGCGCGGCCGAAATACCGGCCATCTGCTCGGCCGCCGTCGTCTCGATGCGATTGCTCAACGCCTCGTACAGCGCGACGCCGCTCGATGCGAGGATCACCGACGTCGACAGGATGATCAGCGCGGTCAGGCGTCCGCGCAGCGTGCGCGGCAGCAGGCGCGCGATCATTTCGCCGCGCCGTTGCGCACTTCGAGCACGTAGCCCATCCCGCGCACGGTGTGGATCAGCTTCGGTTCATAGGCGTCGTCGATCTTCGAGCGCAGTCGCCGGATCGCGGAATCGACGACGTTCGTATCGCTGTTGAAGTTCATGTCCCACACCTGCGACGCGATCGTCGCACGCGGCAGGATCTCGCCTTCGCGACGCATCAGCAGCCACAGCAGCGCGAATTCCTTCGCGGTCAGCAGGATCGTGTCGCGCTGCCGCGTGGCCTTGCGGCGCGTCAGGTCGAGTTCGAGATCGGCCACGCGCAGCGTGTTCGAATCGCGCGGCTGGCCGCGCCGCAAAATCGACTTGATGCGCGCGGTGAGTTCGACGAAGTCGAAAGGCTTGGCCAGGTAATCATCGGCGCCGAGTTCGAGCCCCTTCACGCGATCGCCGACGTCGTCGCGCGCGGTGAGGAACAACACGGGCGTCGACTTGCTGCGGCGCAGGTTCTGCAGCAGCGTCCAGCCGTCCTGCCCCGGCAGCATCACGTCGAGCACGAGCAGGTCGTACTCCTCGGTCTCGGCCTGGTGCTGGCCCGTGATGCCGTCCTCCACCCAGTCGACGACATAGCCGGCTTCGGTCAGGCCCTTGCGCAGATAGGCGCCCGTTTTCGGTTCATCCTCGACAATCAGAATTCGCATCACGCATTACCCTTGAAGAAACCCAGCCGCCGCAGCACGCCCGCGCCGAACCCGCCGCGCAAGACCGCGCGCCACGACACCGCGTGGCTCACGCGGTACAGCACCGGCAGCACCAGCAGCGTCAGCGCCGTGGACGACAGGATACCGCCGATCACGACCGTCGCAAGCGGGCGCTGCACCTCGGCGCCGGTGCCGGTCGCGAACGCCATCGGCAGGAAGCCGAGCGACGCGACGAGCGCGGTCATCAGCACGGGCCGCAGCCGCGTGAGCGCGCCTTCGCGCACGGCCGCGTCGAGCGGCATCCCTTCGTCGCGCAGGTTGCGGATGAACGAGATCATCACGAGGCCGTTGAGCACGGCAACGCCCGACAGCGCGATGAAGCCGACCGCGGCTGTGATCGACAGCGGAATCCCGCGCAGCCACAGCGACACCACGCCGCCGCTCAGCGCGAACGGAATGCCGGTGAACACCAGCAGCCCGTCCTTCACGTTGTTGAACATCACGAACAGCAGCACGAACACCATGAACAGCGCGAGCGGCACGACGAGCTTCAGCCGCTCGCTCGCACTCTGCAACTGCTCGAACTGGCCGCCCCACGACACCCAGTAGCCGGCCGGCACGCGCACGTCCTGCTGCAGCTGCTCGCGCGCGTCGGCGACGAACGAGCCGACGTCGCGGCCACGCACGTTCGCGCTGACGACGACGCGCCGCTTGCCGTCCTCGCGGCTGATCTGGTTCGGGCCCGGCGCGACCTCGATCGTCGCGAGTTCGGCAAGCGGCACGTACGGCGCCTGCGCGAGCGGCGCGCTGGCGCCCGCGGCCGGCGCGGGCAGCGCGATCGGCAGCCGCTTGATCGCCTCGATGTCGGAGCGCAGCTCGTCCGGCAGCCGCACGACGATGTCGAAGCGCCGGTCGCCCTGGAACAGCGTCCCCGCCTTCTGCCCGCCGACGGCCGCGGCCACCGTATCCTGCAGGTCGGCGACCGTCACGCCGTAGCGCGCGAGCTTGTCGCGGTCCAGGTTGACGGTCAGCACGGGCAGGCCGGTGGTCTGCTCGACTTTCACTTCGGAAGCGCCCGGCACCTTCTGCAGCGCGGCCGCGATCTGCTCGCCGGTCTGGTTCAGCACCGCCATGTCGTCGCCGAAGATCTTCACCGCGACGTCGCTGCGCACGCCCGAGATCAGCTCGTTGAAGCGCAGCTGGATCGGCTGCGAGAACTCGTACGCGTTGCCCGGCAGTTCCGCGAGCGCCGCCTCGATCTCGCGCACGAGCCGATCGCGCGGCTTCTTCGGGTCGGGCCACTGGTCGGCCGGTTTCAGCATGATGTAGCCGTCAGACAGGTTCGGCGGCATCGGATCTGCCGCGATCTCGGCCGTGCCGGTGCGCGCGAACACGCGCTCGATTTCCGGGAAGCGCGCCTTCAACGTCTTCTCGATCGCCTTCTGCATCTCGACCGACTGCGACAGGCTCGTGCCGGGAATCCGCAGCGCGGCGACCGCGAGATCGCCCTCGTTCAGGCTCGGGATGAACTCGCTGCCGAGCCGCGTCGCGAGCCCGAGCGTTGCCAGCACGATCGCACCGGCGCCGAGCATCACGCGCGCGGGGCGCGTCATGAACGCGGCGAGCACCGGCTCGTACGCGCGCCGCGCCCAACCCATCAGCCGGTTCTCCTTCTCCTCGACCCGCTCGCCGATGAACAACGCGACGGCCGCCGGAATGAACGTGACGGTCAGCACCATCGCGGCCGCGAGTGCCATCACGACGGTCACGGCCATCGGATGGAACATCTTGCCTTCGACGCCGGTCAGCGCAAAGATCGGCAGGTACACCACCATGATGATCAGTTGCCCGAAGATCAACGCGCGCCGCGCTTCCTGCGACGCGCCGAACACTTCCGAAAAGCGCTCGTCGCGCGTGAGCGGCCGCCCGACCGCCGACTGAGCATGCGCGAGCCGCCGCACGCAGTTCTCGACGATCACCACCGCGCCGTCGACGATGATCCCGAAGTCGAGCGCACCGAGGCTCATCAGGTTCGCGCTCACCTTCGCGTTGACCATGCCGGTGAAAGTCATCAGCATCGACAGCGGAATCACGAGCGCGGTGATCAGCGCCGCGCGGATGTTGCCGAGGAACAGGAACAGCACGGCAATCACCAGCACCGCGCCTTCGAGCAGGTTCTTCTTCACCGTCGCGACGGCTTTCTCGACGAGCACCGTGCGGTCGTACACGGGAATCGCCTTCACGCCGGCCGGCAGCGTGCGGTTCACGTCCTCCATCTTCGCGGCGACGGCCTTCGCAACGGAGCGGCTGTTCTCGCCCATCAGCATGAACACCGTGCCGAGCACGACCTCCTCGCCGTTCGACGTCGCGGCGCCGGTACGCAGCTCGCGGCCGATGTCGACCTGCCCGACCTCCTTCATCCGCACCGGCACGCCGCCGACGTTGGTCAGCACGATGTTCGCGATGTCGTCGACGGTGCGCGCCTGGCCCGGCACGCGCACGAGATACTGTTCGCCGCGCTTTTCGATGTAGCCGGCGCCGACGTTGTCGTTGTTGCGCTCCAGCGCGCGCACGACGTCGGCGAGCGTCAGCCCGTACGACATCAGCTTCGCCGGATTGGGCGCGACGCGGTATTCCTTCACGTAGCCGCCGATCGAGTTCACCTCGGTCACGCCGCGCACGTTGCGCAGCTGCGGCCGGATGACCCAGTCCTGCAGCTCGCGCAGGTCGGCCGCCGTATAGCGCGTGCCGTCGGGCTTGCGTGCGGTGGCGTCGGCCTCGACCGTCCACAGGTAGATCTCGCCGAGGCCGGTCGACGTCGGTCCCATCGCGGGCGCGATGCCGGCCGGCAGCTTGTCCTTCGCTTCCTGGATGCGCTCGTTGACGAGCTGCCGCGCGAAATAGATGTCGGTGCCGTCCTTGAAGATCACCGTGACCTGCGACAGCCCGTAGCGCGAAATCGAGCGCGTCTGTTCGAGGCCCGGCAGCCCGGCCATCACCGTCTCGACCGGGTAGGTGATGCGCTGCTCGGCCTCGAGCGGCGAGTAGCCGGGCGCGGCCGTGTTGATCTGCACCTGCACGTTGGTGATGTCGGGCACCGCATCGATCGGCAGCTTCTGGTAGCTGAACACGCCCAGCGCGGCCACGGCCGCGATCGCCAGCATCACGAGCCAGCGGTGCGCAATCGCAAAGCGGATCAGGCGTTCAAACATGGCAGGATTCCTTGAGGCGGGGACCGGCCACTGCGTGGGCCGTCGGTGCGTGACGTTCATTCATGTTCCGCACTCCCCTTGCCGAGCTCGGCCTTCAGCACGAAGCTGTTCGAGGCCACATATTCCTGGCCCGGCTTGAGCCCCTTCAGCACTTCGGTCGCGCGTTCGTCGCGCCGCCCCGTCTCGACGGCCTGTGCGACGAAGCCCTTCGGCGAGCGCACGAATACCGACGGCACGCTGTCGACGTCTTGCAGCGCGTCGCTCGCGACCGCGAGCGCAACGGCCTGCTTGCCCGCGTCGACCGACACGTTCACGAACATTCCCGGCCGCCACACGCCGTCCGGGTTCGGCAGCACGACGCGCGCGGGCGCGGTGCGCGTCTGTTCGCCGAGCAGCGAGCCCACGTAAGCGATCGGGCCGCTCGAGCGCGATTCGAATGCGGTCGCGCTGACGGTCGCGTCGCGGCCGACACGCACGTCGTTCAGCCGCTGCGCGGGCACGGCCATCTCGGCCCACACCGTCGACAGGTCGGAGATCACGAACATGCTCGCGTCGGCCGCGATCGCTTCGCCGGGCGTCGCATGCTTCTCGACGATCGTGCCCGCAAACGGCGCGCGCAACTCGTAGCGATTCAGCGCGCCCGCGCCCGCCGGCGCGTTCAGTGCGGCCAGTTTCTGCCGCGCGTTCTGCACGGCGATCTCGGCCTCGCGCAACTGAACCTGCGCCTGCTGGTAGTCCTGTTCCGCCGAGATGCGCTCCTGCCACAGCGTGCGTTCGCGTTCATAGGTCGCGCGCGCACCCGACAACCGGCGTTCGGCGGTCAGCAGTTCGCTGCGACGGTCCGCGAGATCGGTGCTCGCGATCACGGCCAGCACCTGCCCCTTCGCGATGTTCTGCCCGAGCGACACCGACACCTGTTCGACGATGCCGGCCACGCGCGGCACGACGTGCGCGGTGCGATCCTCGTTGAATTTGATCTCGCCCGGGAGCTGGAACGGCGTGGCGATCTGCGCGGGGCCGGCCTTCGCGAGCGCGATCTTCGACGTCCGCAATTGCGCGTCGGTCAGCGCGATCGCGCCGTCCGCGCGGGCGAACGGGAACGACGCGGCCTGGTTGCCCGCCGTAATGTCGATCGTCGCGTCGAACACGTGCGGCTTCGCGATCGACTGCGCCGAAACGAACTTCTGGCCTGCCGCGTCGAAACGCATCGGTTCGTGCGAGCGGTCGTACCGCACCAGCGTGCCGGACACGGCAACGCCCGTGTCGACCGGCTTGCCGTCGACGAACGGATAGACGACGAGCCGCGCGTCGCCGGGCTTTTCCGTCATCACGATCTCGACGGACAGTTTGCCGCGCGTGAGCACGACGCCACCGTGCGAGCCGGTGCCAACGCCGTCGGCCGCCTGTGCGGCTTCGGTGCCCGCGGGGGCGGACACACTGCCTCGCGTGACGGCGAGCGCGCCGAGCACGATCCCGACGCCGCCGAGCACGGCCGCCGCAATGATGAAGATTCTGCTGCGTGACATGATGATCCTTCAGGTAAGAAGCGCGGCTATTGCGCGACGGCCGCGAGCGGCGTCCCGACGAGCCGGCCGATGTCGGCGCGGGCCGCATGCGCGTCGGCGAGCGCGCGCACGTATTGCGATTGCCCCTGGAACAGCGTGCGCTGCGCGTCGAGCACGTCGAGGAAGCTGAACTTGCCGAGCTCGTAGCCACGCGACATCGCATCGAGCGCGCGCCGCGCGCCAGGCAGGATGTCGGTCTTCAGCCGCCGCGCTTCCTGCGCCGCCGCGTCGAAATTCGCATACGCCCGTGCAAGTTCGAGCCGCAGCCGCGTACGTTCGCGGTCGAGATCGGCATTTGCGCGCTCGGCCTTGTGCGTCGCTTCGAGCAGCGCGCCGCGGTTCGTGTCGAACAGCGGAATCGGAATCGACACGCCGACGACCGCCTGGTTGTCGGGCACGCCGCCGGTCGTCACCCGCTTCACGCCGGCGCTGACCGTCACGTCGGGAATACGCCGCGCGCGTTCGAGCGACACGGCCGCGTTCGAGCGCAGCATCTCCGCACGCGCGACGCGGGCGAGCGGCGCGTCTTCGAGCTGCGCGGTCAGCGCCGACAGCGGCTCGACCGCAGGCACCGTTTCCAGATCGCCGAGCGCGACGCGCCGGTCGCCGCGCGCTTCACCCATCGCCGCATTCAGCTTCTCGCGCGCGACGTCGACACGGCCGCGCGCGGTCGTCACCTCGATCTGCACGCCGGCCGCCGCCACCTGCGCCTTGGTCGCCTCGACCGGCGACACCTTGCCGGCCTGCGCGCGGCGCCCCGCGAGGTCCGCCGAGCGCGCGGCGATCGCGGCCGACTCTTCGGTAACCTGAAGTTGCCGCTGCGCGGCAAGCAATCCGTAGAACGCCGCGATCACATCGGCGCGCACAGCGGCAACCTGCTCGTCGAGCGACGCGTTCGCGGCCTCCCGGCTGTACGATGCGACGTCGAGCCGCGCGCGACGCTTGCCCCCGAGCTCGAGAGTCTGGTTGATCAGCGCGGTCGACGTGCGTTCCGCGCGGCTGAAGCCTTCCTGCAGGAACGACACTTCCGGATTGGGACGTGCGCCGGCCTGCATCAGCGCGCCGGCCGATGCATCGACGTCCGCACGCGCGCCGCGCAGTGCCGGGTTGTTGCTGGCTGCCGCCGCGAGCGCGTCGGACAGCGTCAGCGACGGGGAAGAAGATGTGTCGGACGGCGGCGCGGCACCGGAAGCCGTCGGGGCCAAGGCCTGGGCCGGTGCCGCGACCTGCAGCGACTGCGCATGGGCCGTCGCGGCCGTCGCGAAGACGACGGCCGCGGCGAGGGTGAGCTTGAGCATGTTCGGTTCTGCGATAACGGTTCGCACCGATGCTACGGATCGGGTGCAGTGCGAACATGAGCCGAAGATGACAATTCCGTCATGTTGAATGCGACGGAGTGCGGACGTGCGGCGTCCTGCGGCAGCAGGATCCGCTTCGTAGATCAGTGGATTTCAGTGAATGTGCGGTGCGATCGCCGCGCGGAAGAAAAACGAAGCCCGGCCAGCCGACACTGCCGGCTCGTCAATGTCCGGCACGCAGCGTTACACGCTGCCCCGCTTCGCGCGCCGGCGTTGCACCAGCCAGTCGAGCAGGTGTCGTCCGTCGCGTTCGCCGAACCAGCGCGCGTGCCCGAGCAGGTAGCCGTCGTACGCGATGTCGACGATCGCCGGGGCGTCGATGATGCACCCGAAATACGCGACCTCCGACAGCGCGAACTCCACATGCACGATCGGCAGCATCGCGACCAGCGCCGCGTACGCATCGTCGCTCAGCGGTTCGAGCGATTCGTAGCCGTCGAGCAGCGCATCGATGTGCGCGTATTCGATGCGGCGCGCATCGGCCGGCGCCATCCAGTCGATCGCATTGCGCTCGATCGCCAGCGCGACGTCCATCACCGCGCACGTGCGATCGGACAGGCCGAAGTCGAGCACCGTGCGCACCCGCGCGCCGGGGCCGGCATCGGTCCACAGCAGGTTCGACGCATGCCAGTCGCCGTGCGTCCACAGCGGCGGCAGCGCGGGCAGCAGCGGCACGAGGCGCGCATGATACGGGCCGATCGCATCCGCCACAGCGCCACGCCAGTCGCGCGTGCCGAGCGCGCGCACCAGCAGCGGCTGCGCATCGACCCAGCGTTCGAGCGCGCCCGCCAGATCGGTGGACGACAGCACCCGGAAACTCGACAACAGCGTGCGCACGGGCCGCGCCGGCGCATCGTAGCCGGCCGACGCGCGATGCAGTTCGGCCAGTGCGCGGCCGGCCGCGTACGCATGCGAAGCATGGGTGAACGGCTGCCACGACATCACGCCGCGATACGCGTCGACACCGGGCGCGACCGCGTGCACTTCGTAGGTCCAGTCGCCGGATGCAAACGCGGTCGCATCGTCGCGACCGGCGAGCACGTCGGCAACCGGAATGCCGCGTTCACGCAGATGCGCGATGAAGCGGTGCTCTTCCTCGAGCCCGGCGACATCACGCAGGCTCACGTGATGACGCTTGACGAACAGTGTGCGCTCGTCTGTCGTGCGCACCAGCACGGCCGCCGAGAACGGCCGCGGGCTGTGCCACGCAAGCCGCGCCGGCGCGCCGACGCCATCGATCCGCGCGAGCACGCCCGCGACTTCGTTGTGCGTCATCAGCGGCCAGTCGCGTTCGGCCTGCTCGCCGTCGACGCCGAATTGCGGCGGGGCGACGTCCCGCGCGGCGGCAGCGTCACGCGACGCAGGCGCGTTCGGCTCGAGAGGAAATGTCATGGACGACGCAGCTCCGTAGTTGAATCGGCCCGTGAATCAGCCCGCCGGGCTTGCCGTTGCGCGCAGCGCGTCGGCCGTCCGGCTCCAGTCGCGCCAGCCGATGACGGCGAGCGCGATGAACAGCGCATAGAGTCCGGCCGTCAGATACAGTTCCTTGAACACGAACATCCCGACGTACACGACGTTCACGACGATCCACAACCCCCACGACGCGATGTAGCGCCGCGCGGTCCAGTATTGCGCGACGAGGCTGAACGCGGTCAGCGACGCATCGACGAACGGCAGCGCCGCATCGGTCCAGCGCGCCATCATTCCGCCGAGCAGCGCGCTGCCGACAACGGCCGCGATCAGGTCGGGCAACATCTGCCGGGGCCGCACGCCGGTGACGGGCGCGACGTCGCCTGCCGGCGCCGCGCCGCCGCTCGCCTCGAGCGTACGCTGCGCGATCCAGCGGCGCCAGCCGTACACCTGCAGCACCGCGAACGCGCCCTGCAGCAGCATGTCGGAATACAGCTTCGCGTCGAAGAAGATCCAGCCGTACAGCGCGACCGACGCGAGCCCGACCGGCCAGCACAGCATGCGCCGCTTCGCGGTCAGCCAGATCGCGAGCGCGCTGACGATCACGCCGGCGATTTCGAGTGGGGACATCGTCTGTACTCTCCTGGTTGGCTGCCGGGGCCGCGCATCACGCGGCCGGGTCCGGACGATCAGAAATCATAGGTCAACGATACGCGGGCGGTGCGCGGCGCGCCCGGGAACAGGTACGCGTCGCCCTGCTGCTCGCCCGCGTCGCGCCAGTAGAACTTGTTGAACAGGTTGTCCACCGACACTCGCAGCACCGTGCGATGGCCCGCGATCTTCGTCGTGTAGCGCGCGCCGAGATTGAACACGAACCACGACGGCACGCGCGCGGTGCCCTCTTCGTTCGCGTTGCGGCCCGCGCTGTATTCGACGCCGCCGAGCATGTTCAGTCCCGCGACGCCCGGTACCGCGTAGTCCGCATACAGCGACGCGCGCAGCGCCGGCACGTTGATGATCTGGTGCCCTTCGTACGCCGGCGACCCCGAATCGTACGCGCGCGCGCGAATCGCCGCGACGCTCGCCGTCAGCGACAGCCGCTCCGTGAGCCGTCCGGCCGCGCCGAGCTCGATCCCCTGGTGGCGCTGCGTGCCGCGCTGCACGAAGGTATAGCTCGTGCCGGACGCATCGGGATCGGCGAACTGGAACGGCTTGCTGATCGAGAACACGGCGGCCGTCAGACTCAGCCGGTCGAGCCAGTCGTATTTCGCGCCGAGCTCGAACTGGTGCGATTCGACCGGCGGCAGGAACGCATACGCGTTGGTCGCGCGCACCGGCGCCTGGTCGCCGAGCGACAGCGCCTTGCTGTACGACGCGTACAGCGACAGCACGTTCACCGGCTTGTAGACGAGCGCGACCTGCGGCAGGAACACCGAGCGATCGGTGTGCGTCGCCTCGCCGTCGAGGCTGCTCCAGCTGCGCTGGCGCAGCAGCACTTCCTTGCCGCCGGCGAGCACCTGCCAGTGTTCGCCGATGCTGATGCGGTCGAGCCCGAACACGCCGTACTGCCATGAATCGAGCTGCGGATACGACGGCCCGGCCGTATTCGGCGACGGCGCGAACGCGACGTCGGGCCCGTAGACGTTCTCGCTGCCCACATAGTCGTACACGGCGTTCGCCATGTGCACGACGCGGCGCTGCACGCTCACGCCGAGCGTCAGTTCATGGCGCAGCGGGCCCGTTGCGAACTTGCCCGTCGTCACCGCACGCAAGTCGTCGTTGCGACGGTATTCGCCGGGGCTGCGGAAGTCGTAGACGTCGTAGTCGCCGTTCGCGCCGAAGAAGAACGGCGACGTCGTGCCGGCCGCGCAGCTCGCCGCGTAATAGCAGCCGTACGCGAACGCGCTGTTGTCGTCGATCATCGTGCGGCTGCGGCCCGCCGCGACATACGCCTTCCAGTCGTCGTTGAACTGGTAGTCGAAGCGCGCGTTCAGGTTCAGCGCATCGGTCGTCACCGGCTTCGCCCACGGCTGCGTGCCGAGCGCCTTCGACGTCGTCTTGACCGACGGCACGACGGTGCCGCCGAGCAACTGGTAGCCGGGCGCGGAGCGCTGGATCCACTGCTGGAATTCGGCGTTGAGCTGCAGGCTCGCGCGCGGGCTGATGTCCCAGTCGGCGGCGATCGAGCCGAACGTGCGCCGTCCGTTCGTGCCGTCGATGTACGAGTGCATGTTCTCCTTCGCGGCATTGATCCGGAACCCGAACTGATGGTCGGGGCCGAAGCGGCGGCCGAGATCGACGGCCGCCGACGTCGAGCCGCGGCTGTCGACGCCGCCCGTCACGCTCGCGACGTTCGCCGAGCGCTTCGTCACGAAGTTGATCACGCCGCCCGGCGCGACCACGCCGCTGTCGATGCCGGCCAGCCCTTTCAGGATCTCGACGCGCTCCTTGTTCTCGAGCGGCACGTTCTGCTCGCCGGACACCGTCAGACCGTCGATCCGGATCGCACTCGCGAGATCGACCGGGAAGCCGCGGATCGCGAAGCCTTCGAAATAGCCGACCGGCGCGTAGTCGTTGACGACCGATGCGTCGTTGCGCACCACGTCGCTCAGGCGCTTCGCCTGCTGGTCGTCGATCTGCGCGCGCGTGACGACGTTGACGGACGCCGGCGTGTCGCGCAGCGGCGCATCGTCGAGCCCCGTGACCGATGCTTCGCGCGCACGAAACGTGTTCCCGCGCGCGCCGGTAACCGTGATCGTCGGTAGCGCGGCGCTGCCGGCCGCATCGGCGTCCGGCGCCAGTGCGTCGCCCTGTGCCGCAGCGGCCTGCGCCGCGAAAAGCGTGATGCCGAGACCGACGCCAAGCCCGGCCTTCGTGCGCCGCCGCCGTGCGGGCGCCGCTGTTGTTCTATTCACCGTCATTGTTCTGGATGGAAAACTCGCCACTCGACCCTGTCGAAACACTCGAAACTCGTTATGCAGCCGCGAAGCGCGACCTCGCGCAAGAATCCGCAACGGTCCCTGCGGCCGCCGGGCACGAACGTCGACACGACATTCGCCAGACGAGTCGGACGATCGGGCCGCATGCGTGCCGATCGTTCGGGAAAGCGCAGGATGGGACATCGGATGACGATGACGCGCCGGGCAACGACACAGCCGTCGACCGCTTCGTCGGGGGCGTGTCGGGCGGACGGCGGCATCGCGCGGTCTTGTCATGCGGGGGGACGCTTCGAACGCCCCGTCACGGGCGCGACGTACTTGCGCGCGCCATTCGCTGGAACGGCGGCGTGCCCGTCGCGCACGACATCGCGGCGCGGCGCGCATTTTACCCCGGGCAGGGCCGACCGCCCTGGAATCGGGCAAATCGGAGGCGTGGAAGGCGGGAACGGAAACCGCGCGACTCACGCGGCACGGCGACGGTGTTGATGTGCGCGTGACTGGCGTTGTGCGCGGCCATGTCGATGACCGGCACAGTCACGTGCCGGTCACGCGGCCGGAAACCGGAGCGGGAACGTTCGCCCGCCCGCGATTCGGCGGTCGGTCAGAACCCCTGCATCGTCGCGGTCGGATCGACGACCAGATGCACGACACCGTAGATGACCGCGCCGACGAGCAGCGCGAGCACGATCGCCACGAACGGCAACAACGTGTAGTTGACGTTCGCGAGATCGGCGGCGTGCGCCTTGCTGTTTCGTACGCCGAAGAAACTCCACAGGACCAGCTTGATCATGCCGAGCAGTTTCATGGTTATGCTCCTTTCATCGAATCGGTTGACGCTATCGTCGATCCGACCGGCATCCGAAAAAAGAAGCAGATGCGCGCGCTTTTCACGCAGCAGGCCGTCTGCGGCGGCATGTCGCATGGGTTGTTCAGCGGTCGAGCACGAGCGGCTCCGTGGCACCTTCCGCTGGCCGCGCGACGCACAGCAGCGCGCAGCCGGGTTCGACCGTCGCATCGGGCGGCTGCACGTAATCGACCGCACCGGACAGCACGCGCGTCGCGCACGTACCGCACGCCCCCGACCGGCATTCGGACGGCACCGCCACCCCCTGGTCTTCGGCGAATTCGAGCAGCGTACCGTCCGCGGGGGTCCAGGCGGCGTCGCGCGCCGAGCGGCGGAACACGACGGGCATGCTTGCCACCGCCGCCGCTGCCGTGCGGGCCACGCTGCGCACGACGCTCGACGGCCCGAACGCCTCGAAGCGGATCCGCTCGTCCGGCACGTTCAGCGCGCGCAATCCGTCGTACAAATCGCGCATGAACGCGGACGGCCCGCACAGGTAGAAGTCGTAGTCGTCGAACGGCAGGATGCGCTTCAGTTGCGCGACGTCGATGCGGCCCGGTCGCGCCGCGCCGTCGCGCTGCGGCCGGCTGTCGAACCAGTGCAGCGATACGCGGGCGTCGGCGTCCGCGATGCGCGTCAGTTCCGTCGCGAACGGCCGATCGGCCGTATCACGCGCGCCGTGCACGAACACCACGCGGCGCGACGGCGCGTCGTCGGCCAGCGCGTGGCGCAATATCGCGATCATCGGCGTAATGCCGATGCCGGCCGACACCAGCACGGCCGGACGCGGGCTCGCGACGTCGAACGTGAAGCGGCCGCGCGGCATCTGCGCGTCGATCGTCATCCCGGCGCGCGCATGGTCGTGCAACCAGGCCGATACACGTCCTTCGCGCTTCACGGTGATCCGGTAATGCGACGCGCCGGGCGCATCGGACAGCGTGTAGCTGCGGATCGTCGGTGCATCGCTGTCCGGCAGCGCGACGCGCAGCGTCAGATGCTGACCGGCTTCGTAGGCCGGCAACGCGCCGCCATCTGCCGGTTCGAAATGAAACGAGCGGATCGCGCGCGCTTCGTCGACGATCTTCGCGATGCGCAGTGGGCGCCAGGTGGAGGGCGATGACGATGCCGATGCTGAAGCAGAAGCCGATGCCGACGATGAGACAGACGCCGCCGCCGCCCCGCCCGCGCTCGCGGCCCCCGCCATCCCCGCAAACTGCGGCGCCCGCTCGACCGCCGACCACCGGAACGGCAGCACGCCGCGCATGCGCCGCACTTCCCGCACATGAAACCGCACGACCCGTTGCGCGCCGTCGAACGACGCGACGAGCGGCCCGTCCCACACGATCTCCGCCCGCGCGGCGACATACAGCAGGTCGCCGCTGTCGAAGTCGACGAACAGCAGCCCCGCGCGCGGATCGTGCTGCAGGTTGCCGAGCGTGTTGAAGAAGCGATTGCCGCTGAAATCGGGCGTCGTCAGCGTCTGCGCGTCGTCGACGCGCACGAAGCCCGGCATACCGCCGCGATGCGACACGTCCGCGCCGCGCGCGGCGCCCGCACCGGCCGACGTGTTCGCACTTGCGACGAAGAACGTATCGGCCTGCGCGAGCAGCGCGCGGTCGGCATCGGTCAACCGGTCCGACACGTCGGCCTCGCCGAGCGCATCGCCTTTGCGCGTCACGAACGTCGGCTTGCGCCCCTGGATGTACTTCGCACAGTTGCCGAAGCTCTGCTCGACCGCGATCGTCAGCGCACCGCCGTCTACCGCGCGCACGATGCCGTTCACGCGATTGCGCCGGCGCGTGTCGAACTCGATCCCGAGCCCGCCGAGCGGCGCGCCCGGCTGCCACGCGCCCGCCAGCGGATCGCCGGGCAGCGCATCGCCGTCGATGCGCAGCGTGCGCGCGTCCGGCGCCGTCACGAAACCGGGCATCCCGACCCGCAGCGTCGCCCACGGCTGCCCGCCCGCATCGACGCCGCCGAGCACGAAGAACGGCAACTGCGCAAAGAACGTCCGGTGCTGGTCCGGCATGAAGCGGCGAATTCCGCGCCGGCCGGCCGTGCCCGCGGCCTCCGTCACGCCCGCGCGCTGCTGCACGGCAAGTTCGCCCGCATGAAACGGCGCAACGTCGAGTTCCCAGCCCGGTACGGCGGCGGTCGGCGTGGTCATCGCGTTCTCCCGGTAAAGGCGCGTCTTCGCGTCAGGCAGCAAGCAGGCCGGCGCGGGTCGGCGGCATCGCGACGAAACCCGGCAGGACCTCGACGCGGGCGAGCCACGCGCGCACGTGCGGATACGGTTCCAGCGACACGCCGCCTTCCGGCGCGTGCGCGATGTACGTGTAGGCGGCAATGTCGGCGATCGTCGGCTGCGCGCCAGCGGCGAACGGCTTGCCGGCGAGTTCGCCGTCGATCACCGCGAGTACCTTCGCGGCCGTGCGCTTGGCGGCGTCGTGATCGAGCGGCGCGCTGAACACGGTGACGAGCCGCGCGGCGGCCGGCCCGGACGCGATCGGCCCGGCCGCGTACGAGAGCCAGCGCTGCACGGTCGCCGCGCCGGCGGCATCGTCGGGCAGCCAGTGCGCGTCGCCGTAGCGCTTCGCGAGATAGACGAGGATCGCGTTCGAATCGGCGAGCACGGTGCCGTCGTCGTCGATCACCGGCACCTGGCCGAACGGATTGAGCGCGAGGAACGCGGGTTCGCGCTGCGCGCCGGCCGCGAGGTCGACGTCGATCGTCTCGAACGGCAACCCGAGCAGCGACAGGAACAGCCGGACGCGATGCGCGTGCCCCGACAACGGAAACGAATAGACACGAACCGGACGGGCGGGCTTGCTGGCGGCGGGCATGGAAAGGCTCCTGGATCTCGCGCCGCCGGGAATCGGCGACGAACGGCCCCAGCGTAGCGCTCGCCGTTCACGCCCAGAAGACGGATAATCGCTGAAACATTATCCTCTCCCATAGGACAATCGACGATGGCCGATCTGCGCGACGTGAACCTGAACCGGCTGGCGATCTTCGTCGCGGTGGTCGATGCCGGCTCGCTGACGGCCGCGGCCGAACGGCTCGGTCTCGCGAAAACGGTCGTCAGCACGCACATGCAGCGCCTCGAATCAGAGGTCGGCGCGAACCTGCTGGTACGCACCACGCGCCGGCTGAGCGTGACCGATGCGGGGCGCGCGTTCTACGATGCATGCCGCGACATCGTGCGCGCGACCGAAAGCGCGCTCGACGCGGTATCGTCGGACACGGGGCCGCTGCGCGGCACGCTGCGGGTGAGCGTGCCGATCGACTATGGCTCGCTGGTCGTCGCGCCGGCCATCGTCGCGCTGCGCGACGCGCATCCGGGCCTCGACGTCGAGCTGATCGCGAACGACCGCATCGTCGATCTGGTCGCGGACAATCTCGACGTCGCGATCCGCATCGGCCGCCTCGCGGATTCGAACTATCGCGCGGTGCAGCTCGGCGAGTACGAGAAGTGGCTGGTCGCGAGCCCCGCGTTCGTCGCGCGGCACGGGCTGCCGCGCGATCCGGACGCGCTCGCCGCGCTGCCGTTCGTGATGCTGTCGACGCTGTCGCGCCCGCATACGCTCGAGCTTCACGACGCGAGCGGCGGCCACGCGTCGGTGCGCTGCATCGCGCCGGTCGTGTCGAACACGGCGACGGCCTGCCGTGCAATCGCGCTCGCGGGCGGTGGCTTCGGCCTCCTGACGGATTTCTCGATCGCGGAGGATGTCGCGGCCGGCCGGCTCGTCCGGCTGCTGCCCGCATGGCGCTCGGCGCGGGCCGGGATTCACGCGGTGTATCCGTCGACGCGGTTGCCTTCGCCGAAGGTGCGTGCGTTCATCGATGCGATGAAGGCGAGGATCGGGGACGCGCGGTCAGTGATGGCGGCACGATCGAAACGCTCGAGAAGGTGAAGCGTCGGATGGCTTTGCGACGCAACCGGATGCGAATCGCGCAAGTCCGTTCGTCGCCGCATCCTAGCCCGCTTCCCGCAACGTCCCCAGCAGCACCTTCCTGCAACTCGCGACCATCTGCGCCTCCGGGTCGCGATAGCCGGTGAGCAGCCACGCCGCGCCGACGTTCGTCATCGCGCCGACCAGCGCGAGCCCGACCAGCCGCTGCTCGGTGCGCTCGGCGGGCGTCACGGCCTCGCCCGTCGCGCCGATCGCCATGATCAGCTTGCCGAAGTCGATCAGCATCCGCTGATACGTCATGTCGGTGTCGGCGCTCACGCCCATCACCTCGAGCAGCAGCACGCGCGCAGCGCACGGGTCGCGCAGGAATCCGAAGAATGCGGCGAGCCCCGCATCGATGCGCTCGCGCAAATCGCCGCCGCGCTCGGCCACCGCCCGCTCGACCGCGTCGTGCAACTGCTGCGCGTGATGCAGGTAGGTGCAGCGCAGCAGATCCTCGGTGCTGTCGAACGCCGCATAGAAATAGCGGTCGTTGAGCTTCGCTTCCTGGCAGATCGACCGCACGGTCGCCTTGCGGAAGCCGACCGTGCCGAACACGCGCGTCGCCGCACGGATCAGCGCATCGCGCCGCTCGGCGGCCCGCACCTCGGGCGCCACGCCGCCGTATGCCCGGCCCCGTTTTTCCGTTTCGAGTGCTTTCTCCATTTCGCTATTTGACATCAGGACACCCGAAAACTAAAGTGGTGACGAACAACACCACAATAAGCGCGCCGCCGACGCAGCGCAAGCGGAACGGGAGGAACGACGGATGAAGGGTTTTTCCGGCAAGGTCGCCGCGATCACGGGCGCCGGTTCGGGCATGGGACGCAGCCTCGCGGTCGAGCTTGCGCGGCGTGGCTGCGACGTCGCGCTCGCCGACGTCAACGAGGTCGGGCTCGCCGGCACAGCGGCCGCGTGCGCGACGCACGGCGTGCGCACGAGCACGCGTCGGCTCGACGTCGCCGATCGCGATGCGGTGTTCGCGTGGGCCGATTTCGTGCGCGCCGAACACGGCAAGGTCAACCTGATCTTCAACAACGCGGGTGTGTCGCTGGCCGCGAGCGCGGAGACCGCGCGCATCGCCGATCTCGAATGGATCGTCGGCATCAACTTCTGGGGTGTCGTGCACGGCACGCAGGCGTTCCTGCCGCATCTGCGCGCGTCGGGCGACGGGCACGTGATCAACACGTCGAGCCTGTTCGGGCTCGTCGCGATGCCAACGCAAAGCGCGTACAACGCGACCAAGTTCGCCGTGCGCGGCTTCACCGAGGCGCTGCGGATGGAGCTCGAACTCGACGGCGCGCCGGTCAGCGCGACCTGCGTGCATCCGGGCGGCGTCGCGACCAACATCGTCGACGCGAGCCGTGTCGACACCAGCATCCGCGCGCTCACGGGCCAGGACGAAGCAACCCACCGCCGTCAGGCGAATCGCCTGATCAACGCGACGACGGCCGACGATGCCGCTCGGCAGATCCTCGCCGGCGTCGAGCGCAACGCGCGCCGCGTGCTGGTCGGCGCCGATGCCCGCCGCCTCGACAAGCTCGCGCGCCTGCTCGGCGCCGGCTACCAGCGGCTGGTGCTGCGCCACGTGCGCCGTGCCCGCGCACGCAATCTCGGCCGCACGAATGCACCGGCCGCGCTCCCGACCACACCGACCAAGGACGCCGCATGACCTCGACGACGACCGACCGGCGCGATGCGCCGTCCGCCTGCGGCGACAACCGCGACCTCGACGTGCTGATCGTCGGCGCCGGCCTGTCCGGCATCGGTGCCGCCTATCACCTGAAGCAGCGCTGCCCGTATGCGAGCGTGGCGATCGTCGAGGCGCGCGACGCGATCGGCGGCACCTGGGATCTGTTCCGCTATCCCGGCGTCCGTTCGGATTCCGACATGTTCACGCTCGGCTACAGCTTCCGCCCGTGGCACAGCGACAAGGCGATCTCGGACGGCCAGACGATCCTCGACTACATCCACGGCACCGCGCGCGCGCACGGCATCGACAAGATGATCCGCTACGGCCAGAAGGTGGTCGCGGCCGACTGGGATTCGAACCGCGCACGCTGGACGGTACGCATCGAGCGCACGCGCGACGGCGCGGTCGACACGCTCGCCTACACGTGCCGCTTCCTCTACATGTGCAGCGGCTATTACGACTACGACGGCGGCTACCTGCCCGACTGGGCCGGCATGGACTCGTTCGAAGGCCGAATCGTGCATCCGCAGCAATGGCCGAAGGACCTGTCGTATGCAAACCGGCGCGTCGTCGTGATCGGCAGCGGCGCGACGGCCGTCACGCTCGTGCCGTCGATGGCGGCCGATGCGAAACACGTGACGATGCTGCAGCGCTCGCCGACCTACATCGTGTCGCTGCCTGCGCGCGACAAGATCGCGAACGCGTTGCGCCGCGTGCTGCCGTCGCGGCTCGCGCACCGGATCGTGCGCATGAAGAACGTACTGCTGACGATGTACCTGTACAACGTGTCGCGCCGCAAGCCCGAGCAGACCAAACGGTTCATCATCCGCGCGGCCGGCAAGCAGCTCGGCCCCGACTTCGACGTCGCGAAGCATCTGACGCCGCGCTACATGCCGTGGGACCAGCGCGTGTGCCTCGTGCCGAACGGCGACCTGTTCAAGTCGATCCGTGCGGGCCGCGCCTCGATCGTCACCGACGAGATCGAGCGCTTCACGCCGACCGGCCTGAAGCTGAAGAGCGGCCAGCAACTCGACGCGGACGTGATCGTCACCGCGACCGGTCTGAAGGTGAAGATGCTCGGCGGCGCGCGCGTCACGGTCGACGGCCGCGCGGTCGATCTGCCGCAGACCGTGTCGTATAAGGGAATGATGTACAGCGACGTGCCGAACCTCGCGTCGTCGTTCGGCTACACGAACGCGTCGTGGACGCTGAAGGCCGAGCTGATCGCGCGCTACGTGTGCCGGCTGCTGAACCACATGCGCGCGAACGGCTACGACACCTGCGTGCCGCGGCTCGGCGCCGGCGACCTCGGCGACGTGCCGGCCGTGAACCTGAGCTCGGGCTACATCCAGCGCGCGGCCGGCATCCTGCCGAAGCAGGGGCATCGCAAGCCCTGGAAATTCCATCAGAACTACGTGCTCGATCTCGCGTCGCTGAAGTTCAGCGGGCTCGCCGATTCGGCGATGCAGTTCGAACGCCGCGCGAAAGCCGGCCCGGCCGCCGCGCCGGTTGCCGAACCCGTACTCGAATCCCGTTGAGGCCGACATGACCCATACGCTCCACCTGATCCAGAACGTGCTGCTCGGCGTCGTCGCGGTGCTCGCCGCGCTTGCGCTGTTTTCCGGCTACGTCGCGCGCCGCGTGACGCGCGCGTTTCCGCCCGAAGGCCGCTTCGTCGACATCGGCGGCGACCACATCCATTACGTCGAATACGGCAGCGGCCCGCCGCTCGTGTTCGTGCACGGGCTCGCCGGGCAGTGGCGCAACTTCGCGTACCTGCCGCTCACGCGGCTCGCGCAGCACCATCGCGTGATCCTCGTCGACCGGCCCGGCGCCGGCCGCTCGCTGCGCGGCGCCAGTTCGCAGGCGAACGTGTTCGCGCAGGCCCGCACGGTCGCCGCGTTCATCGACGCGCTGAAGCTCGACCGGCCCGTGCTCGTCGGTCACTCGCTCGGCGGCGCGATCGCGCTCGCGGTCGGGCTCAATCATCCGGAGCGCGTCAGCCGGCTCGCGCTGATCGCACCGCTGTCGCACGAGCAGACCGAGCCGCCGGCGCCGTTCAAGCCGCTGATGCTGCCGTCGCCGCTGGTGCGCCGCTTCGTGTCGTGGACCTTCGCGATCCCGTTGACGATCCTGACCGGCCGCAAGGCCGTGAGCCAGGTGTTCGCGCCGGAAGCCGTGCCGCGCGACTTCCCGGTGAAGGGCGGCGGATTGCTCGGGCTGCGGCCGCACGTGTTCTACGCGACGGCGACGGACCTGCTGTCGGCGCCCGTCGACCTCCCTGCGATGGAGCGCCGCTACGCGGACCTCTCGTTGCCGGTCGACGTGCTGTATGGCCGCGCCGATCCGATCCTGAACTGGCGTACGCACGGCGAAGCGCTGGCGCGGAAGTCGGCGCGCGTGCGGCTGAAGGTCGTCGAGGGCGGGCACATGCTGCCGGTCACGATTCCGGACGCGACGGCCGACTGGCTGCTCGAAGTCGCCGCCGCGCCGGTCGAGGCGCCGACGCAAGGCACGCACGTCGAGCATTGATCGTCGGCGGGCCTGACGGCCGGGATGCGCCGTGTGCCGGTCAGGCTTCGTCGTCGGGCAGCGACAGCCCGAGCTCCGTCATGACCTCGCGCGCGCTGCGGAACGCCTCGACCGCCGCCGGCGCGCCCGCGTACAGCGCGCTATGCAGCAGCACCTCGCGAATCTCGACGAGGCTCGCGCCGTTGTTGAGGGCGCCACGCACGTGGCCCTTCAGCTCCGTGCTGCGGCCGAGCGCGGCCAGCATCGCGCAGGTACAGAGGCTGCGCGTCTTCAGGTCGATCCCGCCGCGCTGCCACGTACTGCCCCACGCGTGCTCGTTCAGCCAGTTCTGCAACGGACGCGAAAAACCGTCGAGGTCGCGCATCGCGCGCTCGACGAACGCCTCGCCCATCACCTCGGTGCGGCGCGCCTTGCCCTGCTCCCTGTCCTGTTCGCTCATGTCGTGTCCCTGTCTCGAGTCGTGGCCGCTTCGGCGTCGCCCGCGGCCGGGTTGGTTCACGTCATGTTCCCGGCGCACGGGCGTTTCGTCAAAGACGCCGGCCTCGGGTCGCGGCCGGCCACGTCACACACGGAACGTCGGGTCGAACGCTACGTAACATCCGGCCCGGCGTTACGGTTCCTTACGGGAACATCACGGCGAGCGCGTCGGCAGGTCTGGCGTCTCCGTCGCGCGAAACCGCCATTCCTCCGTTTAAATCGCGCCGATATTCCCGATTCCCACAACAATGCGCTGACGCATTGCGCGAAAGGTGTCATGGCGCGGAATTTGCAGTGATGGCCCGGACACAACTTCCAATGTCGAGGCCACCATGCACCATTACTTGAAGAAGACGGCAGTATCGCTCGCCGTCCTGTCGCTGCTCACACTGTACGGTTGCGGCTCGGTCGACGGACCGGTCACACCGTCGATCAAGCCGAGCTCGTCGGGTACGTCCGGCGGTGGTACCTCGGGCACCTCCGGTACGTCGGGTAGCTCCGGTACGTCGGGTAGCTCCGGTACGTCGGGTAGCTCCGGTACGTCGGGCACCTCCGGTACGTCGGGCACTTCCGGTACGTCGGGCACCTCCGGTACGTCGGGCACTTCAGGCACGTCGGGCACTTCCGGCACGTCGGGCACTTCCGGTACGTCGGGTACCTCCGGTACGTCGGGCACTTCCGGTACGTCGGGCACGTCGGGCACCTCCGGTACGTCGGGCACCTCCGGCACGTCGGGTACTTCCGGCACGTCGGGCACCTCCGGTACGTCAGGCACTTCCGGTACTTCGGGCACGTCGGGCACTTCCGGTACGTCGGGTACCTCCGGCACGTCGGGCACCTCCGGTACGTCGGGTACCTCCGGCACGTCGGGCACCTCCGGCACGTCGGGCACCTCCGGTACGTCGGGTACCTCCGGCACGTCGGGCACCTCCGGTACGTCGGGCACCTCCGGCACGTCAGGCACCTCCGGTACGTCGGGCACCTCCGGCACGTCAGGCACCTCCGGCACGTCGGGCACCTCCGGCACGTCGGGCACCTCCGGCACCAACGTCACCCCGCTCGGCAACGTCCTCCAGCAAACCGGCACGCTCGTCACGGCACTCGGCACGACGGTCGCGAACGGCGGTTCGCAGATCGGCGGCGTGCAAGTTCCGGGCACGAACCCGACGACGGCCACCAGCATCGGCAACGCGGTCACCAGCCTTGGCAACGGCGTGCAGTCGCTCGGCAACGGCGTCGCGGCCGGCCTCGGCTCGATCGGCGTGTCGCCGAACCCGCTCGGCCCGACGCTCACGTCGACCACCGGTCTGCTGACCGGCGCCGGCAGCGCGGTCAACAACCTCGGCAACGCGGTGACGAGCCTCGGCACCGGCCCGCTGTCGCCGCTCGCGCCGGCCACGACCCTGGTCGGCAGCCTCGTCAACACGGTCGGCACGGCCGTCAACTCGACCGCATCGGCGCTGAACACGGCACTGAACAGCGCACCGGTCCAGCAACTCGAGACGCAGCTCGGCAGCGTGATCAACCCGATCACGAATACGCTGACCGGCGGCGTCACGACGCCTGGCGCGACGCAGACCCTCGGCGGTGTCACCCTGCTCGGCGCCCCGCTCAACGGCCTGCTGAGCACGCTCGGCAGCGGCCTCGGCCTCGCCGGTTCGCAGATCGGCAGCGCGACCGGCAACCCGGTCGGCACGGGCGCCGGCAACAGCGTGTCACAACTCGGCAACACCGTGGCATCGGCCGGCGGCCTGTTGTCCGGCGGCAGCGGCAGCTCCAGCAGCGGCACCAATCCGCTCGCGCCGATCACGGGCCTGCTCGGTTCGCTGACGGGTGCGCTCGGCGGCGGCAGCAGCTCGAGCGGCTCGGGTGGCACCAGCGGCACGAGCGGCACCAGCGGCGGCCCGCTCGCGCCGATCACCGGCCTGCTCGGCACGGTGACGGGCGCGCTCGGCGGCCTCGGTTCGAGCGGCACGGGCGGTACCAGCGGCACCAGCGGCTCGGGCGTCGGCGGCCTGCTCGCGCCGATCACCGGCCTCGTCAACTCGCTGACGCCGCTCGGCGCAAGCCTCACCGGCACGGTCACGACGCCGGGCGGCGGCCTGACCGGCAACCTCGGCGGTGCGTTGACGAACGGCCCGGTCGGCACGCTGACGGGTTCGCTGACCTCTGCAGCCGGCACGCTCGGCGCAGTCGGCACGGCCAGCCCGAGCGGCGCGGCGGGCACGGTGACGACGCCGTCCGGCAGCGGCACCGTCACCGCCGGCCTGACCGGCAGTTCGAACGGCGGCAGCACGGCTGGCGCGACCAACCTGCTGGCGCCGGTGACGAACCTGCTCGGCGGTCTGCTCGGCGGCACCACCCCCAAGAAGTAACGCTTCACGTATCAGAACCACAGGCCAATGGCCGGGCAGATACCAAACCAAAGCCCGGCCGATGGCCGGCGTCACCCGCCAGGCGGGGGCGCCGGCCGTCATCCCGACGAGGATCCGATCATGAACTCCACCATCGACGGCATCGCCGCGGTCCAGGACCGCCCGCCCCGTTCCGCCACGCCATTCCGCGCGGGCCTGCTCGGCATCGCGGCCGGCCTGTTCACGCTGTGGACAACGCGCGACCAGCCGGGCCTCGACGCGGCCGCCCGTGCGGTCATCGCGAGCCTCGCGATCATCGGCACGATCGCGCTGCACGAAATCTTCATCTCGCGCGTCTACCTGCGCGCGAGCGCGGGACTGTCGCGGCAGGCCGTGCGCCCGCTCGGGCTCGCCCGTGTCGCGACGCGGCTCGGCGCGCTGACGTCGATCTACGCAGGCATCGGCGTCATCTACTGGCTCCTGCCCGAATATCACGGCGCGTTCTACCTGCCGTTCTGGTCGCTGCTGCGCTCGCTCGCGCCGTACGTGATCGTCGCCGCGCCGTTCTACTTCGCGTGGATGGATCGCCACCAGCGCGAAACCGACGACGCGTACCTGCTGTGGGGCCGCTTCCTGTTCCGTCACGAGCAGCCCGCGAGCTGGCAGCCCGTGCGCGAGATGCTCGCCGGCTGGGGCGTGAAGGCGTTCTTCCTGCCGCTGATGACCGTCTACCTGTCGAAGGACGCCGATCACCTGAGCGCGTCGCTCGCGCACGCCGTGAACGCGCCGATGACGATCGCGACCTTCGTGTTCCTGTACGACCTGTCGTTCACGATGGACCTGATGTTCGGCACGGTCGGCTACCTGTGCACGTTCCGCATCCTCGACAGCCACGTGCGCACCGTCGAGCCGACCACGCTCGGCTGGGTCGCCGCGCTGATGTGCTACCAGCCGTTCTGGTCGCTGATCTCGAACAACTACATCCGCTACGAAGGTTCGCTGTTCTGGGACAACTGGCTGCTGTCCGCGCCGACGCTGCGCGTGATCTGGGGTGCGGTGATCATCCTGCTGCTGATGACCTATGCACTATCGACGATCTCGTTCGGATTGCGGTTCTCGAACCTCACGAACCGCGGAATCATCACGTCGGGCCCGTACCGCTTCACGAAGCATCCGGCATACATCACGAAGAACCTGTCGTACTGGATGGTGTCGGTGCCGTTCGTCGAGCCGCTCGGCTGGCAGGTCGGGCTGATGCACTGCGCGGGGCTCGTCGCGGTCAACCTGATCTACTACACGCGGGCGAAGACGGAGGAGCGGCATTTGATGCGCGATCCTGACTATCGCGCGTATGCCGAGTGGATCGCGCAGCATGGGCTGTTCGCGCGGATCAGGCAGGCGTTCGGGGGGCGGCGGGCGGTGTGAGGCGGTCTCGCGATCATCGGTTCGATGAGCGCCTCGATCATGGAAGCCCGGCGGAACGCGTGCGAAAAAATGAGGAGATTTCGCACGTGTTCCTGAGCGGATACACCTGAAGTCGAACGGCAACGCGCAAGCTCAGGATCGCACCGAGCCCCCTTGCGACCAATTGTCGCGAAACACCCCGATTCCCCGCGTTTCGTCGCTTTTCTCCCGCAGTCCGGTTGCCCGCCCTGTGCCCGTCGCGTATGGTGCTGACCGTCTGCGCGCGGGCCATGCCCGCCGTCACCGTCTCCGCGGCACCGCCCTTCGGCGCCGCGCGTTCATGAGGAGAGAGGCGTGATCCACAAAGTCCTGATCCTGTTCACACTCTGCATCGCGGGCCTCGCCGCGATCGCCGCCGGTTTCCAGCACATCCCCAGCTGATTCGCGGCCCCGGCTCGCTCGCCGAGCCCGGGGGCCGCTGCCACTTCCTTTCCCATTGCGATGAACCTCTTTCCCGATGCGCCCGGGACGGGCGCCTTTTGCCATGCGTATCGACGTACAGCATTCCCAGCACGACATCGACGATGAACTCGACACGCTCTACGCGCGTCTGCACCAGCCGGGCCATCGCCTGCACGGCCTGCCGGCCGTCGCGCTCGGCGACTCGGGCCTGGTCGTCCGCCACCGCGAGGCCGACGGCGAATACTTCCTTTACGTCGAGGATCCGTCGGCCCGGCAGCTCGCCGGCTACACGATCTTCAACCGGCTCCCCGAACTGCCGCGCCGCGCGGACCGCTACCTGCGCGCGCCGCATACGCGGCTGCGCGGGTCCGCGCAACGCAAGGGGCTCGCGACGACGCTGTATCGATGGGGGCTCGACGCGGGCCTGTGCCTGATCAGCGGCGCACGTCAGTCGATCGGCGCGGCGCAGTTGTGGACCGCGCTCGCGCACGACTACCGGCACGGCTTCGTCGACGTCGAAGGCCGCGCGCTGCGCTATCTCGGCGAAGCCGTCGCGGACGACGTGTACGGTGCGCTGCATACGCGCCGGCTGTTGCTCGGCAACGGATGGACACTTGGCGACCTGGCACGCGCAACCGGGATGATCGATACGCTCGCCGCGGCGCGTCAGGACGTGACGTTTCCGCGGGAAGGACGCGAATGGCATCACCTGCGCGGCGTCGCGAACGCGCGCCACGTCGCTCACGCACCGATGCGATAATCCGTCGGAGCCGCGCGGCGTCGCCGCGCAAGCCACCATTCCCTACGCTCCTCGATGGTCACCGAACCCCGAACCGATTCCGAGCGCCGCATCGACATCGTCGCGCTGTGCGGCAGCCTTCGCGCGCAGTCGTACAACGTGGCGCTGCTGGATGCAGCCGCACGCGTCGCGCCGCGCGGGATGCGCATCACGCGCTTCGATCGTCTCGGTGAGTTTCCGCTGTTCAATCCCGATACCGAATATCCATCGCCGGCCGCGGTGCGCGACCTGATCGAGCGGCTGAACGCCGCGGACGGCGTGCTGATCGCGAGCCCGGAATACGCGCACGGCGTGACGGGTGTGATGAAGAACGCGCTGGACTGGGTCGTGGGATGCGAAGCCGTGGTGTACAAGCCGGTCGCGGTATTGAACGCGTCGCCGCGCGCGACGCATGCGGACGCGGCGCTGCGCGAAACGCTGTTCGTCATGTCGGCGCGCATCGTCGAGCGCGCGTCGATCACGCTGCCGATCCTCGGCAGCCAGCTCGACGCTGCGGGCATCGCCGCGCATCCGCCGTTCGCGTCGGCGCTGACCGACGCGTTGCATGCACTGCGCGCGGCGATCGACGCACAGGCGCCGGGTCGCTAGGCGACGACCGGCGTGGCTGAAAGCGTGTGTTATCGCGCCTTGGCGCGCGTGGTCTTCCTCGCGGGTTTCGCGGGCTTCGCGCCCTTCGCGCGCGGCGCTTCCTTCTCGGGCTGCGCGCCGCCGCCGGCGAGATCCTCGAGCCACGCCAGCGCATCGACGTACGACAGGAATTGCTGCAGGTATTCCGGCGACAACTCGCGCATCGTCGCGAGCGACCGATGCACGAGGCTGTTCGAATTGAGCGGTCCCGCGTTGCGCGGCACCTGGTCGAGCGACTGGCGATACTGCTGTTCGGTGCGGACCTTCGACCACATCGTGCGGAAGTAATCGATCAGCGCGGGATCGATCCCGCGCCTGTCGGCCTGCGCATCGCGCGCGAGCTGCTCGACGAGCCCGCCGAGCAGGCTGCGCGCGGGCGCCGGTGCGGTTGCTTGCGCCGTCCCGCTCGCGGCTGACGTTTCGCCGGCTCGCGAGACAATCTCCGCAAACGCTTCCAGCAGCGTCGCGAGCCGTGCATCGAGCAGGGCGCGCGCGTCGCCGTCGAGCGCGGCCGCGCGTCTCTCCAGCGCGTCGAGCCGATGAAAGCGCACCGGATCGAGCCGGTCGGCGCCCTGCTCGCGCCACGCGTCGAGCGTCGCGCGGACGTGCGTCACGTCGTCCGTCACTTCGCCCGCCCTCCGTTCGATGCGGTCTTGCGCGGCACCGGCGCGATCTCCACGCGGCGGTTCTTCGCGCGGCCTTCATCGTCCGCATTCGAACTGACCGGCTGCTCGGAGCCGAACGCAGCCGCAAACACCGACGGCGCCGGCACGCCGGCGTCGATCAGTGCACGCGTGACCGTCAGCGCGCGCTTGGCCGACAGTTCCCAGTTGTCCGCGAACTGGCGGTTGCCGGCGCGCACCTGCTGGTCGTCGGCGAAGCCGCTGATCATCAGGATCTCGTCGCGCGTCTTCAGGTACGCGGCCAGCGGCGTGGCGAGCGTCTTCAGCAGATCGCGGCCCTCGGGCTGCAGCTGGTCGGAATTCAGCGCGAACAGCACGCTGCCGCTGATGCCGATCCGACCGTTCACGAGCGTCACGCGGCCGGCCGCGAGCGGCCCGGCGAGCGCTTCCTCGAGCGATTTGCGCTGCTGCGCCTCCTGCTGGCGCGCACGCACGGCTTCCTCGAGCTTCGACGTGAGCTGCAGCTGCATGCCGATCACGCCGACGAGGACGAGCACGAATGCGCCGAGCAGCACCGACATCAGGTCGGCGAACGCGGGCCACACCGGCGCGGACGGCGCGCCGTCGTCGATTTCGTCGTGCATGCGTTACGCTCCGACCGATGCCCGCCGACCGGCGATCTGCTGCAGGTCCTCGACGATCTGCTTCTGCGACATCATGCTCAGGTCGATCACCTCGCGCGCCTGCGCGACGTAATACTCGAGCTGCTCGTCGCTGCGCGCGAGCGATTTCTCGAGCGCGGCCTCGATGCGCTGCAGGTGGTTCAGCAGCTTGTCGTTCGATTCGCCGAACACCTGCACGGCCGCACCGAACGCATCGCCGAGGCTCGCGACCTCGACCGCTCCCGCCGTGACCTGTGCGGCCACCGAATCGAGCTTGCGCGTTTCGGCATCGACGGTGTCGTTGAAGCGCGCGCCGACGCGGTCGAGCAGATCGGCCGACGTGCTGACAAGCGCGTCGATCGCGGTGCGCTGTTCGGTCGACGCGTGGTTGACCGCGCCGAGCAGCGTCTCGAGCGTCGCGAGCAGGCGGCTGCGCTCGTCGAGCATCGCGGTGTCGCGCACCATGCTGTCGGACAGGCGCTGGCGCAGTTCGGCGACGACGTCGGCCGCGGCCTTCGGCGCTTCCGACGCGGCCTGCACGAGGCGCGAAATTTCGTTGATCGTGTCGCTCGCGTGCACCTGCGCCTGGGCGGTGATGTCGTTCGCGGTGCGGGTCAGCGTGTCGCAGATGTCCTGCTGGCGCGCCGCGGCCTGTGCGCTCGTCTGCGCCCATTCGTCGCGCAGCGTGGCGGCCATCGCGGCCAACGAGTCGTTCCATGCGGACAGGCGTGCTTCGTCGCGTGCGGCCAGCTGCGTTTGCAGGCTCGCGTGCGATTCGCGAATCGTCGACAGCAGGTCGGTCGAGCGTTGCTCGAACGTCGACGCTTGTGCCGTGAGATCGCGCGTGGTTTGTGCGAGCGCGTCGCAGATTTCCTGCTGACGGCCCGCGCTATGCACGCCCGCACGCTGCCATTCGTCGCCGAGCTTCGCTGCCATCGCGGCCAGCGAATCGTTCCATGCCGCCAGACGTTCTTCGTCACGCGCGGCCAGTTGCGTTTGCAGGCCCGTGTGCGATTCGCGAATCGTCGACAGCAGGTCGGTCGAGCGTTGTTCGAACTTAGACGCTTGTGCCGTGAGATCGCGCGTCGTTTGTGCGAGCGCGTCGCAGATTTCCTGCTGACGGCCCGCGCTGTGCACGCCCGCACGTTGCCATTCGTCGCCGAGCTTCGCTGCCATCGCGGCCAGCGAATCGTTCCATGCCGCCAGACGTTCTTCGTCACGCGCGGCCAGTTGCGTTTGCAGGCCCGTGTGCGATTCGCGAATCGTCGACAGCAGGTCGGCCGAGCGTTGTTCGAACGTGGACGCTTGCGCGGTCAGATCGCGCGTCGTTTGTGCGAGCGCATCACAGATTTCCTGCTGGCGGCCTGCACTATGCACACCCGCACGTTGCCATTCGTCGCCGAGCTTCGCTGCCATCGCGGCCAGCGAATCGTTCCATGCCGCCAGACGTTCTTCGTCGCGCGCGGCCAGTTGCGTTTGCAGGCCCATGTGCGATTCGCGAATCGTCGACAGCAGGTCGGCCGAGCGTTGCTCGAACGTGGACGCTTGCGCGGTGAGATCGCGCGTCGTTTGCGCCAGCGCATCGCAGATTTCCTGCTGGCGGCCTGCACTATGCACGCCCGCGCGCTGCCATTCGTCCCCGAGCTTCGCTGCCATCGCGGCCAGCGACGCATTCCACGCAGACAGGCGTTCCTCGTCACGCGCGGCCAGTTGCGTCTGCAGCCCCGCATGCGACTCGCGCATCGCGGCGAGCGCCGCGCTCGAATGCCGCTCGAACGTCGCGGCGGCTTCGCCGAGCGCGTGCGCATGCTGGCCGGCCAGCGTCTCGCCGACCTGTTCCTGGCGCGCGAGCGCATCGCGCCACGCGTCGGACAGCCGGCTTTCGGTCGATTCGAGGCGCGTCGCGACGCCGTCGAGCAGGTCCGTCGAACGCTGCGCGAAGGTGTCGGTGAACTGGCCGAGCGTCGTCTGCAACTGCTGCGCGACTGCATCGCCCGCGCGGCGCTGCTCGTCGAGCGCGCGGTTCCAGACGGCCGTCACGTTCCCGGTGGTCTTCTCGAAACCGTCGGTCAGCCCGTCGAGCTGACGCTGCACGGCGCTCGTCACGGTGTCGCGCAGCGCGGCCATCTCCTGCGCGAGCCCCGTCATCGTCGCCGCGACGACCGGCTGCAGCGCGGCCCCGGCCACGCGCGCGCTCTCGGCGGCGCTTTCCTTCAGTGCGTCGCCGACGTTCGATGCCAGGCCGGCATACGCGCGCTCGGTCCGATCGAAGAACGTCTGCTGACTTTCGATCTGGCGATCGTGCAGCGCGACGCTGCGCGCCTCGAGCGTCGTCATCATCGTCTGCAACCGGTCGACCAGCGCCGGCATCACGTCGGCCTGGCGCTGCAGCAGCCGGAACGATTCGTCGCGCTGGTGCGCGGACGAATGCACGCGCAGCGTCGTCGCGATCTTCGCGTCGAGCTGCTGGCCCGCGTCGAGCCGTTCGCGGCGCACGAGCGCGGACAGCAGCCCGAGCATCGCGGACGTCGCGACACCCGCGATCGACGTGCCGAACGCGAAGCCGAGACCCTTCACCGGCGCGATCAGCGAGGCCCGAATCGCGTCGAGGTCGGTCGCGCTTTCGAGCGCGGCGCCCGTGCCCTTCAGCGTCACGACCATCCCGAGCAGCGTGCCGAGCATGCCGAGCAGCACGAGCAGGCCGACCAGATACGGCGTGAGCGACGGGCCCGGCAGCGCGACGCGCGCGCCTTCGACGCGTGCCCGCACGGCACCGCGCAGGCCCGGGGGCAGCGTATCGAGCCACGTGTCGAGCGTCGCCGGGGGTTCGGTCAGGCCGGCTACCGCGCGCGCCAGCGTGACAGTGGCCTGCCGGTAGCGCTGCAGTTCCCACGCACCGGCGACGTAGCACGCGCCGATCAGCAGGGTGACGGCCGTCGCGAGCGGGTTCGACGCGACATAGCCGATGCCGATCCAGCACACTGCGAGCAGACCGGCGATGAAGACAACGAGATCAAGACGAATTCTGGACATAGCGTAGGGATTAGCAGGTACGAAGGGCCGCGAGCAGCCCGTCTACCGTTTGAAACCGGACTTCGAGTTCGGCGAGCAGGATGCTTTGCATCTCGTTGCGGAACGTGTCGAGCCACGTGCCGGGCACGATCGCCGCGGCGGGCGGGGCGTCGCCCTCGGCATCGGCCGCCGCTTGCGCGTCGGCCAGTGCCTGCCGTTCCGCGTCGCGCAGCCGCTCGAAGCGCGTACCGAGCAGCGCGGGCACGGCGGACAGCAGGCTGCGCTCGCGCGCGCCGAGCACGCGCTCCATGATCGCGTCGAGCGTCGCGAGCCGCGCCATCCCGGACGAGCGCGCGGCGACCGCGACCCGCAAGCGGCCGCGCAACTGGCCGATCGCGGTCTCCATTTCCTGCTGGAGCGACAGACAGCTCTGGCGGAAATCCGCGAAGTCGGCCGTGTCGGCGGACGGCGGCGGCAACTCGCCGGGACGCCGCCGCGTGCGCGGGCGGAGGGCGGCCGTGATCGCCTGCGCGAGGTCGTGGCGCACGCGCGCGCAGTCACGCTCCGCGTCGTAACCACGCACGCCGGCCGCGACGCCGGGCGGGCTCGCATTCAGCGCGGACGACAGCGTGATCGCGTCGGTCCAGCCGAGCCACTGGCTCAGGCGGTCCGACAGCGTCAGCCGGGATTCCGCGACGTCGGCATCGGTCAGGCGCGCGAGCAGCCGGACGAGCGTCGGGCCGCTCATTGCCGGGCGCGGGGGTGCTTGCACCATGCTGCAAACCGTCAAAAAAGGCAGCAGTTTACACGTCGTCGGGAGGTCGACCGCCAGAATCGCGGAAGCGGCTCGGCCCGGTACGCCGCGCAACCGGCGCGAACGCCCGCAGCACAAGGCTCGCGGGCCGATCGCAGGGGTTTCCCGGTGCGCCGGCGCGGCGCCGGCCACGCATCCGGACGCCTTCCGAAGCCCCGGCGGGCGCCGGTTCACGCCAGACATCCTGTTCGCCCGCATACGATTCCGTCACGGACGTGCGGTACCATCGCGACACCCGCCGCGCGATTCGCCCCCGATTCGTGCCCGATGCGGGCCCGCGCCGCCCTGCAGCCGGCGCGCGGGCCGCCCGCACCATGGATATCCGGCCGATATCCGCGGGACGCAGGCGGCGCCCCGGGAGACCGGCGCCGCCGCCCATGACAACGACTGATAACAGACGGGCCTGCCCGACCGCTCACGATGCTTTCCGACTTCGTCGCGCGCCTGCGCGAGCGCTTCAGCAAACCGCCTACCCGGCAGGACTTCGCCGACCGCCTGATCGCCGCGCTGCGCGCGACCGGCGACACGCGCGAGTGGCTTCACGAGGACGACAAGGGCCGTCTCGTGCAAGCGGATGTCCCGTCGAACATCATCAACCTGCACAACCTGTTCCGCGACTATGCAGACGCGAAGCCGGCCGAGCGCGAAGCGACGCTGCAGCGCCAGGCGAGCGCGATGATGCAGCACGAGATTCCGGCGAACTTCGCGGACGTCCGCGCACGGCTGCGCCCCGTGATCCGCAGCGCGACCGAGCGCGGCACGGTCGCGCTGCAGCTCGCCGGACAGCCCGCCGCGTCGGAGGTCGCGTTCCGGACGCTGTGCGAGAACCTCGAGATCGGCATCGCGTATGACGGCGAATTCAGCGTCGCGCGGCTGACGAGCGCGCGGCTCGCCGAATGGGGCGTCAGCTTCGACGACGCATGCGACATCGCGATCGACAACCTGCGCGGTGCGTCGTCGGCGCCGTGGGCCGCGTTGCGCGACGGCGTGTTCGTTTCGCAGTTCGGCGACTACTACGACGCGGCGCGGCTCCTGCTGACCGACTTGCTGCACCGCCAGCCGATCTCCGGCGCGCCGGTGGTGATGGCGCCGAACCGGGCCGTGCTGCTGCTCACCGGCGACCGCAACGCGGCCGGGCTCGCGACGATGGTCGAACTCGCGGAACAGGCGCGCGCGCAGCCGCGTCCGCTGCCGCCGCTGATGCTGCGCTGGGACGGCGCCGCGTGGCGGAATTTCGTCCCGGCAGGGCTGGAAGCCAAGCTGCACGCGCTGCGCGTGGACGAACTCGCGGGCGACTATCAGGATCAGCGGACGCTGCTGGACGATCTGCACAAGCGGGACGGCACCGACGTCTTCGTGGCGTCGTACACCGTGTACCGGCGGCAGAACGGCGAGCTGTTCAGCGTCGGCGTGTGGAGCGACGGCGTGCCGACGCTGCTGCCCGAGACGGATATCGTCGTGCTCTATCGTGAAGCGACGCGGCAGTCGGCCCACGTGCCGATGGCCGCGCTGCGGGACGCATGCGGCGACCTGATGACGGCCACCGCGCACCGGCCGGTGCGGTATGAAGTGACGGCGTTTCCGGATGACGCGCGGTTCGCGGCGCTGCTCGAACGGTTTCCGGCGGCTTGACGCGCGCTTGGCGCGCGCAGGGCGCGGTGATTCGGGGCCGTGGCTGCGCCCGCCACGCCATGTGCCGGAATGAGCGGCCGTGGCGGCATGCCTGTCAGGAATGCAACGGCGGCGCGCCCCCGGCGACACCGCCTGCCGTCAGATCCCCGCCTTCGGCGCGTTCAGGATCAGCCGCAGGCCGAGCAGCGTGATCGCGCCGGCCGCGACGCGGTCGACCCACTTCTTCGCGCGCAGGTAGAGTTCGCGCGGCCGGCGGGTCGAGAAGCACAGCGCGACGATCGTGTACCAGCCGAATTCGACGCCGAACACGAGCGGCGGCAGCGCCAGGTAGCACCAGAGCGGCGGATGCTGCGGCAACAGCGCCGCGAAAATGCTGCCGTACCAGATCGCCGTCTTCGGGTTGCTGAGCTGGGTCGTGAGGCCGATCCAGAACGACTTGCGCGCGCTGCCGGCGACGACGGCCTGCGCATCTTCCATCGCGATCGGCCTGTCGGCGCCGCGCCAGATCTTCGACGCCATGTAGATCAGGTAGGCGCCGCCCGCCAGCTTGAGTCCCACGTACAGCCATTCGACGGCCTGCAGCAGCGTGTAGAGCCCGGCCAGCGCGACGCCGCCGAACGCGATCCCGCCGACGCCCATGCCGAGCGCGGTCGCCAGCCCGTCGCGGCGCGACAGCCCGATCGAATTGCGGGCGACCAGCACGAAACTCGGGCCCGGAATCATCGCGCCAAGCCACAGCGCGGCCAGAATGGCGAGTACGGCAGCCGATGCAGTCATCGAAGTCTCCTTGATCAGCGACGCCGAAGCGCCGGCGCCTGCGTGTCGATTCCCGACGGTGAAGTCGACGATTCTGGCACGCTTCGCGGGCCGCCGGAAGCATCCGCGCACTGCTATGCTGGGTGCCGTTCCCGCCATCGCGCCACACCCCCATGATCGAGATTCGCGCCGCCCGCTATCCCGACGATGCCGCCGTCGTCGAAGCGATTTTCCGCGAGTACATCGCGAGCCCCACGGTCAGCCTCGCGTTCCAGGACTATGAGCCGGAACTCGCCGCGCTGCCGGGCAAATACGCGGCGCCGCGCGGGCAATTGCTGCTCGCGTGGCGCGCCGGGCGCGTGGTCGGCTGCGCGGCGTTTCGCGAAATCGACGCGACGACGTGCGAGATGAAGCGCGTGTACGTGCGTCCCGAAGCGCGCGGGCTGAACGTCGGCCGCCAGCTCGTCGAGCGGCTGCTGTGCGACGCGAAGGCGGCCGGTTATGCGCGGATGTGTCTCGACGTGCTGCCGGAATTCGTCGCCGCAAGGCAACTGTATGGTTCGCTCGGCTTCACGCCGGCACCGCCCGTTGCGTTCAATCCGGTGCCCGGCACCGAGTTTCTCGGGCGGGATCTGTGATGGGCACGAGCGCGCACCGTGCCCTCCTCGCGCTGCTCGCCGCGCTGTCGTCCGGCGCACGGGCCGACGGCCTGCCGCAATCCATCGCGACGCAACTGCCGTCCGGCTACCAGCCGTTCGTCGCGCAGGAAGGGCCGGACCTCGGCGACGGACGGCGCAGCTTTCTCGTCGTCGTGCATCGCGCGGCCGATTCGCGCGGGCAGCCGTCGCCCCGCCCGCTGCTGATCTTCGAGGAACGGCCCGATCACGCGTACCGGCTCGCCGCGCGCAACGACCACGTGGTCCTGCGCGCGAACGAAGGCGGCCAGTGCGATCCGTTCGATCCCGAAGACGCCGCCGACAGCGGCCTCTCGGTGAAAGGCCGCTATTTCACCGTGCAGAACTTCGTCGCGTGCGGACAGCACTGGAGCGACTACGTGACGTTCCGCTACGACCCGCGCACCCACGGCTGGCTGTTCTCCAGCGAGATCTACACCGAATCGTTTCCGCTCGACGACAAGCCCGACGAAGTCACCGTCATGCGCGCCGATGCGCACCGGCCGGTGACGTTCGGCCAATGGCGGCGCACGGACTGAAAAACCGTGGGCGAACGAGGCTCCGCCGCTTGCATCGACGCAACTCGCCTCCCCCCGCCAACCGGTCTACCATAAGCGCTCGTCGCCGTTCGGGCGCGCGCCGACGCGGCATGCGTCTTGCGCGCCACCCTTCCCACGTTGAACCAGCGCAGGAGGACGTCATGACGCAACACTTCGACGCGATCGTCATCGGCACGGGCCAGGCCGGTCCACCGCTCGCCGCGCGGCTCGCGGGCGCCGGCATGAAGGTCGCGGTCATCGAGCGCGGCCGCTTCGGCGGCACCTGCGTGAACACCGGCTGCATTCCGACCAAGACGCTGATCGCGAGCGCGTACGCGGCGCAGCTTGCGCGTCGTGCGGCCGAATACGGCGTGTCGGTCGGCACCGTCAGCGTCGACATGAAGGCCGTGAAGGCGCGCAAGGACCAGATCTCCGGCCGCTCGAACCACGGCGTCGAGCAATGGGTGCGGGGGCTCGACAACACCACCGTGTTTCAGGGTCATGCCCGATTCGAGCGGGCGAACGCGGTACGCGTCGGCGACGAAGTGCTCGAAGCCGGCCGCATCTTCATCAACGTCGGCGGGCGCGCGCAAATCCCGCCGATGCCGGGCCTCGACTCGGTGCCGTACCTGACCAACTCGACGATGATGGACGTCGACTTCCTGCCCGAGCATCTCGTGATCGTCGGCGGCAGCTACGTCGGGCTCGAATTCGGTCAGATGTACCGCCGCTTCGGCGCGCAGGTCACGATCGTCGAGAAAGGGTCGCGCCTGATCCGTCGCGAGGACGAGGACGTCTCGCAAGCCGTGCACGAGATTCTCGCGAACGAAGGCATCGACGTGCAGCTCGATGCGAACTGCCTGACCGCACGGCGCGACGGCGACGGCGTCGTGGTCGGCCTCGACTGCACGGGCGGCCACCGCGAGGTCGCGGGCTCGCACCTGCTGCTCGCGGTCGGCCGCGTGCCGAACACCGACGATCTCGGGCTCGAGCAGGCAGGCGTGGCGGTCGACGCGCGCGGCTACATCACGGTCGACGACCAGCTGCGCACCAATGTGCCCGGCATCTGGGCGCTCGGCGACTGCAACGGACGCGGCGCATTCACGCACACCGCGTACAACGACTACGAAATCGTCGCGGCCAACCTGCTCGACGACGATCCGCGCAAGGTGTCCGACCGCATCACCGCGTACGCGATGTACATCGACCCGCCGCTCGGCCGCGTCGGCATGACGCTCGCGGAAGCGAGGCAGACCGGCCGCCGGCTGCTGGTGGGCACGCGGCCGATGACGCGGGTCGGCCGCGCGGTCGAAAAAGGCGAGAGCCAGGGCTTCATGAAGGTGATCGTCGACGCGGACAACCACGCGATCCTGGGCGCGTCGATCCTCGGCGTGACGGGCGACGAAGTCGTGCACGGGTTGCTGGACGTGATGGCCGCCGGCGCGCCGTACACGACGATCAGCCGCGCGATGCACATTCACCCGACCGTGTCGGAGCTCGTGCCGACGCTGCTGCAGGACCTGCATCCGGTCGAATGAGGCGCGAATGAGGCGCGACCGGCGGGCGCGCATCCGCTTCCCGCGCGTCCGGTCCGCGCGTGCGCTGCGTGCGCTGCGTGCGTTGCGTGCGTTGCGTGCGTTGCGTGCGTTGCGTGCGTTGCGCGCGGCGCCCCGGCGTCGAACCGTGTGCGAAGAGAGCCGTTCGCGTTCGACGACATCGCCCAGGCCCGTCGGCGCATGGAAGCCGGCGCGCAGGTCGGCAGAATCGTCGTGACCGTCTGAACGTTGCGGCGCCAGGCGTGCCGGTCGGTAACGACGGCACGCCTCGCGCATTCGCGCATCAGGTCTCGAAGTACCGCGGCCGGTCGATGTCGGCCAGCAACCGCGGCTGCACCGGCGCCCAGTCGAGCGACGCCCGCGTGCGCTCGCTCGTTGCGGGCGCATCCATTCCCGCGAACATCGCGAACCAGCCGAAGTGCTCGCCGGCTTGCGCGGCCGATTTCGACACGACCGGCACGTTCAGCCGGCGGCCGATCACCTCCGCGATCTCGCGGAACGGCACGCCCGTATCGTCGACCGCGTGATAGCGCGCGCCGGGCGCGCCGCGTTCGACCGCGAGCCGGTACACGCGCGCCGCATCGAGCCGGTGCACGGCCGGCCAGCGGTTGCCGCCGTCGCCGAGATACGCCGAGGCGCCCTTCTCCCTCGCGAACGCGATCAGGCGCGGCACGAAGCCATGATCGCCGTCGCCGTGCACGGACGGCGGCAGGCGCACGACCGACGCGCATACGCCGCGCGCGTCCAGCGCCGCCGCCGTCGCTTCCGACGCGCGCGGATAGGTCGCCGACACCGGCACATGCGGATCGTCCTCCGTCGCCGCCCGGCCGGGCGCGACGAGCGCGAGGCCCGACGTGACGACCAGCGGCCGCGCCGACCCGGCGAGCACCGCACCGATCGTCTCGATCGCGCGGCGGTCGAGCTCGCAGTTTTCCGCGAAGCGCGAGAAGTCGTGATTGAATCCCGTGTGGATCACCGCGTCGACGGCCTCAGCGCCGCGCGTCAGGCTGTCGAGATCCTCCAGCGACCCGCGATGGACATCGGCGCCCGCGGCCGTGACCGCCGCAGCGGCCGCGTCGGACCGCGCGAGACCGAGCACCGCATGCCCGGCGGCCACGAGTTCGGCAACGACCGCGGAGCCGACGAAGCCCGACGCTCCCGTTACAAAGACACGCATTTCGACACCTCCGAATGAACGAGAGGCTTACTATCTGTCGACCGTCGCGCGCGGTGAAGACGTGACGGTTTACCGGTAAACGAACTAACAGGCTATGGCTGACGCATCCGACAACCTGCTCGGCGCGTACCTTCGGGACCGCCGCGAGAAACTCGATCCGGCCGCGCTCGGGCTGCCCGTCGCGCGCCGCCGCACGCCGGGCCTGCGGCGCGAGGAAGTCGCGCAGCGCGCGCACGTGAGCGCCGCGTGGTACACGTGGCTCGAACAGGGCCGCGGCGGCGCGCCGTCGGCCGACGTGCTCGACCGGCTCGCCCGCGCGCTGCTGCTCAACGACGCCGAACGCGAGCATCTGTTCCTGATCGGCCTCGGCCATCCGCCCGAGGTGCGCTATCACGCGAGCAGCGATGTCACGCCGCGCCTGCAGCACGTGCTCGATTCGCTAGACGCCAGCCCCGCGATCGTGCGCACGGCGACGTGGGACGTCGTCGCGTGGAACGACGCGGCCGCCGCGACGCTGACCGACTATGCGACGCTGCCGCCGCCCGCGCGCAACATCCTGCGGCTGATCTTCGTCGATGCCGGGGTGCGCTACGCGCAGCAGAACTGGGAACGCGTCGCGCGGTTCGCGGTGGGCGCGTTTCGCGCCGACATCGCGCGCGGCGGGGCGACGCAGGCCGTGCAAACGTTCGTCGACGAGATGCGCGCGACGAGCGCCGAGTTCGACGCGATGTGGCGCGACCGCGACATTCATTCGCATGACGAAGGGACGAAGGAGATTCGTCACCCGCGAGCCGGCCGGATCGCGCTCGAATACTCGGCGTTCTCGGTGACCGGCCGCCCCGACCTGAGTCTCGTGATCTTCACGCCGGCGACGCCGGCCGATCGTGCGCGCATCCGGACACTCGTCGCCGCGCGTGAAAAGGCCCGCGAACGGGACGACGGACCGCACGTGCCGGCCGCCTAGCGTGTCGAATCTGCGCCCGGAGCCGCTCCCGGATTCGCACCCGGCGCCGCGCCCGAAACGGCCACGCCGCCCATGCGCCGGCGCCACGCCGCCCGCCCCGACTGCGTCGCCCATCGGGCCCCGTCACGCCGCGCCCCGCCATCACATTCCGCACTGACACCCAGTCGAATATTTAATTTTCACCTGGGTAAGCACGCCTTTACCCTTTCGGCATCGCATCACAAGGCCACTGGCCCCTGGAGCATTCCGATGACCGACCCCGGCACCGCACAAGCCGTTTCCCGCCCGCACACGGCTTCCGTATCCTGCGGCGCACTCGCGTTGCTGGTGCTCGCCGGCCTCAACCTGCGTCCGTTCCTGACCGCATTCGGCCCCGTGCTCGACATCGTGCGTGCCGACACCGGCCTCGGTTTCCGCGCGGCCGCGCTGCTGACCACGCTGCCGTTCGTGCTGATGGGCGTCGTCGCCGGCGTCGGCGTCGGGCTTGCACGACACGTCGGCGAGCAGCGCGCGCTCGCCACCGCGCTGGCGCTGATCGCCGCGGGCTGCATCGCGCGGCTGTGGACCGGAAACAGCACCGGGCTGGTCGTCACGGCGGTCGTCGCGGGTGCGGGCGTCGCGGTGGTCCAGTCGCTCGCGCCGGGCCTCGCCAAGCGCTGGTTCGCCGACCGGCTGCCGCTCGCAATGGGGCTCTATTCGGCGGCGCTCGTCGGCGGCGGCGCATTCGGCGCGGTCGCGAGCCCGTGGCTCGCCGCGCACGGCGGCTGGCATCTGTCGCTCGCCGTCTGGGCCGTTCCGGCGCTCGTGACGCTCGCGCTGTGGCGCGCGAAGGCGCCGCGCGACGCGGTGCATGCCGCGACGGTATCGGCGCCCGTCACCGCGTTCGCCCGGATTCCGCGCGCATGGCAACTCGCGCTGTTCTTCGGCCTCAGCAACAGCGGCTACGCGAGCCTCGTCGCGTGGCTGCCCGCGTTCTATCACAGCGTCGGCATGAGCTCGCAGGCGAGCGGCAACCTGCTCGCTTGGATGGCGCTGTTCCAGGCGGCAGGCGCGCTCGCGATGCCGCTGCTCGCGAAACGCTCGCACGATCGCCGCCCCGTGCTGTGGCTCACGCTCGCGTTGCAGGCGGTCGGCTTCGTCGGCTTCGCGACGGTGCCCGCGCTCGCGCCGTGGCTGTCGGTCGCGAGCGTCGGCGTCGGGCTCGGCGGATTCTTCTCGATGAGCCTGATCGTCACGCTCGACCACTTGCCCGATGCGCGGCTCGCGGGCGCGCTCGCCGCGTTCGTGCAGGGCATCGGCTTCCTGATCGTCGCCGCGAGCCCCTGGCTGATCGGCTGGCTGCGCGACGCGGGCGGCGGCTTCGCGATCGCGTGGTGGCTGCATGTCGGCGTGATCGCATTGATGGCCGCGTTGAACGCCGCGTTCTCTCCCGACGGCTATCGGCGCAGCATGGCGTGCATCGCCAGCGCGGCGCACTGACACCGAACCACCGGATTCCCCGATCCGGACGATCGCCGGCATCCGCCGGCGCTCGTCCAGCCGCCCGCGCATGGCCGGGCGCGGGCCGTCATGCCCACCGGCCGCACATTCGCTTCACCGCACACCACAACAATCGATCATGGAGACAATCATGAAAAAGCTCGTCATCGCCGTCGCGCTTGCGCTGACGGCAGGCGCCGCCGCCGCGAAAGACCCGGCCGTCCTGCGCCTCGGCGTCGATCCCAGCTACGCGCCGTTCGAATCGCTCGCACCGGACGGCAAGCTCGTCGGCTTCGACATCGATCTCGGCAACGCGATCTGCGAACGGATGAAGGTGCGCTGCGTGTGGGTCGAGAACGCCTTCGACGGGATGATCCCCGCGCTGAAGGCGCGCAAGTTCGACGGCGTGCTGTCGTCGATGAGCGTGACCGAGAAGCGCCTCGCGCAGATCGCGTTCACCGACAAGATCAACAACGTGCCGCCGCGCCTCGTCGCGCGACGCGGCTCGAACCTGCAACCGACGGCCGGGTCGCTGGCCGGCAAGAGCGTCGGCGTCGAGCAGGGGTCGACGCAGGAAACCTATGCGCGCACGTACTGGGAACCGAAGGGCGTCATCGTGCGCACGTACCAGACGCAGGATCTCGTCTATCAGGATTTGATTGCGGGCCGCCTCGACGCGTCGCTGCAATCGTCGGTGCAGGCCGATCTCGGCTTCCTGAAGACGGCGAAGGGAGCGAACTTCGAATTCGCGGGGCCGCCATTGCACGATCCGAAGACGCTCGGCGTCGGCTCCGCGATCGGCGTGCGCAAGGATGACGACGCGCTGCGCACGCAGATCAACCAGGCGCTCGCGAGCCTGATTCAGGACGGCACGTATCAGCGAATCGCGAAGAAGTATTTCTCGTTCGATATCTACAACTGACGGATGCGAGCGGCTGCGGCCGCCCGCCGATGCGAAGGGGCGTCGCGCGCGAGCGCGATGCCCCGTTCCTGCTTTCAGCAACCGGTCCGCGAAGTTCTTTTTGACCAGCCGCCTGTGCAATTGCGCCGCTCGATCGTCTGACGACCACCGCGCGATCGACATGTGGCGCGAACGATGCCCCGCGATGACCGCAACGGACGACGGCGAACGCACGACGGCCGTGCCCAGCGCATCCCGCCCGCTCGCGATCGCCAGCGGCGAGTGCGCGTCGCTTCGCGGCGGCGATGCGTGCCTCGGCCGTCGGCACGCCGTTCACCACGGCAACGTATCCGCCCTCCACCGCCGCCCTTCTGTCGCATTCGTCCAGATTCGTGTCGCGTGCAGATAAAACCTCCGCGCCGCGCCTGCCGTTAACCCGTTCGCAACCCTGGCGCCCCGCATTTCGACGCGGCGCGCCGTCGTCGTTCGTGATCCGGAATCCACATCCGCCGTCGGCCGCCCGTCGGGCCGCCGGCAAGGGAACGTCATGCGAAAACTCACCATCCGCGGCGGGCTCGTCGCGACCATCGCCGGCTATACGGCGCTGCTCGTGCTGGTCGTCGGCGCGTGCATCGCCGCACTCTACGCGGGCAACGGCTCGCTCGAAGCGATGTACCGCGACGACACCGCGTCGCTGCTGCACCTGAAAACCAGCTCGGAGCGCATGCTCGTGCTGCGCGAACGCGTGAGCGACGTCGCGCAGATCATCAGCGCCGGCCAGCCCGCGAAGGCGGAAATCGCGCAGCTCCACACGCTCCTCAAGCAGAGCGACGACGAACTGGACGCGTACACGCGCCTGCACACGCGCGACGCCGACGAGCAAACGCTGTTCGACACACTGCGCAATCGCCGTCGCACGCTGCTCGACCAGGTGTTCCTGAAGGCGATGTCGCAACTCGATCACGACAACGCATTCGACTTCCTCGACACGCACCGCACCGCGCCGCCGGCACTCTTCACCGCCTACCAGGAAGCGATCGACGCGCTCGAATCGTTTCAGGTCGCCCGCCAGAAGGCGCGCTACGACGCGGCCGGCGAGCGCTTCCACCGGATCGTGTGGGCCATGGTGGCGGTCGCGCTGTTCGCGCTGATCGTCGGCTTCCTGGCGCAGCGCGTGCTCGCGAAAGCGATCATCACGCCGATCCATCTCGCCGTCGCGCATTTCGACAGGATTTCGAAAGGCGACCTGACCGGCACGGTCGTCATTCCCGGCGAAAACGAAATGGCGTATTTGCTGAATGCATTGAAGCGGATGCAGGACGGCCTCGTCGAAACCGTGAATCAGGTGCGCTCGAGCACGGAGACGATCGTCGGCGACGTCCGCACGATCGCGAGCGGCAACGTCGACCTGTCCGCGCGCACGGAGCAGCAGGCCGTGTCGCTGCAGCAGGCGGCGGCGAGCGTGGAACAGCTGACGGCGACCGTGCGGCAGAACGCGGACAACGCGCGCGATGCGCGCACTTACGCGCAAGGCGCGGCCGGCATCGCATCGAAAGGCGGCGACGCGATGCAGCGCGTCGTCGAAACGATGTCGGCGATCTCGCACAGCTCCACGCGGATCTCCGGCATCGTCGGCGTGATCGAAAGCATCGCATTCCAGACGAACATCCTTGCGTTGAATGCCGCGGTCGAAGCGGCACGCGCGGGCGAACAGGGGCGTGGCTTCGCCGTGGTGGCAACCGAGGTGCGCGGGCTCGCGCAGCGCTGCGCGTCGGCGGCGAAGGAGATTCGCGAACTCATCGGCCACTCGGCGCAGCGCGTCGAAGACGGCAGCGGCCTCGTCGCACTCGCCGGCTCGGCGATGAACGATCTCGTCGCCGCGGTCGAGCGCGTGAATGCGATCATGGGCGAAACGAGCATCGCATTCGACGAGCAATCCGCCGGCATCGAGCAGGTGAATGCCGCGGTCATCCAGATGGAGCAGACCATGCAGCGCAATGCCGCGCTGGTGGAAGAAGCAGCCGCCGCGGCGCTGTCGCTCGAGGATCAGAGCGCACGACTGAGCGATGCCGTCGCGCAATTCCGTCTTCGAGATGTGGCGGCGGCGTGATGTGACCGGCCCGACCGGTGTCGGGCCTGCCGGCGCGGCACGACACCCGAGCCGCGGCCCGGTGTCGTTGCCGGCAAAATCTGGATCGCCCGGCGGGCCGCTCGCGCCTAGGCCGCCCGTGCCAGCAGGTCCATCGCGAAGGACTTCGCGTGCGCGACGGCCTCCTGCGCGTCGGGGAATACGCCGAGCTGCTCCCAGCGCTCTTCGGCCGCGTAGGTTCCTTTCACGGCGAGCGCCCGCTGAACGCGCAGATGGGCTGCGAACCCGCCGTCTTCCAGCGGGCGCGCCGTCGCGACGACCTTGTGCGGGGGACTGGCTCTCTCCGGCTGATGCCACTCGACAGGACCGTCCGGCACGCCGGCAATCGTCAACTCGTTCCTGGCCTTGCAGTCCGGGCAGTAGAAACACCACCCCGCTTCTTCGCGACTGGGCTTGACCTGACCGCGAGCCAGCACGGCGCGGCATTCAACGTTTTCGCAGATGAACGGCATAGCAGTCTCCGGAGTTGTTTGACGGAAATCCTAGCATGTCCGTCGGCGGCGAAACCAGAAAAAAACCCGGCCCGAACCGGGCCGACCTCGCCGTCATTGCACCGCGCAAACCACTGCCGCCACGGCGGCGTTCAGTAGCGACTGCGCCCCCACAGCGTCTTCGGCTCATCGAGCAGGTGCCGCAACCCGCTGCGCGCGATCATCGTCTCCGCGACCGTCGTCACGCGCTCGAGAATCTCGTTCTCGTCGACCGACAACACGCGGCGATCCTCCATCAGCACGCGTCCTCCGACCATCGTCATGCACACGTCGGCCGCATTCGCGAAACACGTCACGCGATACACGGGCATGTTCATCGGCATCATGTGCGGGCGGAACAGATCGACGAGGATGACGTCGGCGAGTTTGCCGGCTTCGAGCGAACCGATTTCGCGATCGAGCGACAGCGCCTTCGCCGCGTCGATCGTCACCATCTCCAGCACCTTGCCGTGCGGCAGCACGTCCGGGTCGCGGAAGTGGCGGCGATGGTAGTGCATGCACTGCCACATGTGTCGGAACATGTCGTAACCGCGATCTGGCGCCGCGCCGTCGGACGCGATCGCGACGGTCACCCCCGCATCGATCAGCTCGGGCACCGGGCAGCGGCCGATGATCGACATGATCGCGCTCGGATTGTGGACGATCGCGGTGCCGGTTTCGACGCACGCCGCGATGTCGTCGTCGGTCAGGTCGATGCTGTGCGACATGAACGACGTCGGGCCGAGCAGCCCGAGTTCGCGATGCGCGAACGCGAGCGTGCCCGCGCGATGCCCGTCCTGCGTGAACGTCAGGCCGCGTGCGCGCGCCAGCGCGCCGTAGCGCGCCGCCTGGTCGCGGAAGTCGCGCTCGTACCGCGCGACTTCGGGGTCGTGCTCGGGACCGTACACCGGCAGCGTGAGCGCGATCCGGATCCGGCCGCCGGCATCGCCATGGCATGCGTCGACGATGCGCTCGCACACGTCGTACATCGTGTCGAAATCGACGTCGCGCGTCTCGCTGCCGTCCGGCCCGTGGCGCGTGTACGCGCGCGGCGCGGGTGGGCGCGACGGGCCAACCGCCACGATCGAGCGCGTGCCGGTGCGCACGACCGCATCGCAATGGCGCCGCGCGTAGACGGGATCGTCGACGCGCATGATCGAGTTGCCGCCGCCGAGCAGCGACACGCCCGTCGTCACGCCGGCCTTCAGCCGTTCGAGCGCCGCGAGGTGTGATTCGGTTTCCCAGAACGCCTCGTCCGACGCGCGCGTATAGATCGTCTCGGCCGCGGCCGACCACGCATCGCCGTCCGCGCCGCCGATCGTGCGCAGCATCGCGTGGCCGGCGTGCGCATGCGAATCGATCAGGCCCGGCAGCACGGCCTTGCGGCGCGCGTCGATCGTGCGCGCGGCACGGAAACGCGCCTGCAACCCGGTGGTGTCGCCAACGGCGACGATGCGATCGCCCTTCACGGCAACCGCGCCGTTCTCAATCACGCGCCGCTGCGGGTCCATCGTGATCACGCAGCCGTTCGCGATCAGCGTATCGATTGCTTCGCGCCGGTCGTCGGCTTTGTCCTCGGTCGTCATCGCCTGGTGTCCTGTTGGAATGCGAAATGGTTAGGGGGCCGCCGAACGGAAAAACCGCCGGGCGGCTGCCCGGCGGCTCGACGGCGGCATGTCGATCGTGACGTCATGCGGAGCGGACGGGTGCCGCCACTCGCGCCTTCAGCTTGCGCTGCGCCGCGCTGATCGCGATGAACACGACGGCGTTCACGGCGAGCGCGACCAGCCCGGGGTTGATCGACGTCAACGTGCTCGATGCGCCGGGGAACAGCGAGGCGAGCGTCACGCCGTAGTAGTTCGTCATCGCGATCACGATCGCACCGGCGACGATCCCGGCGAATGCCCCTTCCCGCGTGCCGAACGGCCGCTTCAGGAAGCTCGACGCGAGCATCGGCACGAGCTGGGTGAGCAGGCTCGACGAGAAGATCGCGAGCGTGACGAAGGTGGCACCGCCGCGCAGCACGAAGTAGACGACGACCAGCGTGAAGATCGGCAGCGCGATTCGCGCGACGCTCGTCACCTCGCGATCGGTCGCATTCGGCGCGAAGCCATCGCGGTAGATGTTGCGCGCGATCGTCGTCGATGCGTTCAGCATGATCAGCGAGCCCGGCACCAGCGCGGTCAGCAGGCCCGTGCCGCCGACGATGCCGACGAACCACGCGGGGAACGTCTGCTTCACGAGGCGCAGCAGCGCGAGGTCGGTCTGCGCGCCTTCGAGCCCGTGCACGGTCATCACGGCCGCGAAGCCGACGAGGAACAGGAACGCGATCAGCACCTGGTACAGCGGCATCAGGATCACGTTGCGGCGCAGCGCGCGTTCGTCCTTCGCGACGTAGATCGCGGTGAAGCCGTGCGGATACAGGTAATAGCCGAGCGACGTGAGCAGGATCGTCGAGTTGTACCAGCTCAGGTTGAAGCCGTGCTCGGGCATGCGCAGCAGTTCGGGATGCGCAGCGTCGATCTTCGCGAACATCTCGCCGAGGCCGCCGTAATAGTGCATCGGCAGGTACAGGCCGAGGAAGATCGCGATCGCGAGGATCAGCACGTCCTTGAAGATCGCGATGCTCGCGGAGCCGTGAATGCCCGACACGACCATGTAGACCGCCATCAACGACGCGGCGATCCAGATCGCGGCCGATTGCGGAATCAGCCCGTACGACATCTCCGACACGATCACGCCGAGGCCACGCAGCTGGATCATCAGGAGCGACACCATGGCGAACACGGCCACCACCGATACCAGCACGCCGATCGCGCGGCTGTCGTACTTCGACGCGAAGTAATCGGCGAACGACACGAGCCCGCGCTCCTTCGCGTAGCGCCACACCGCGGGCAGCATCCAGTAGCCGATCACGAACGCGAGGCAGCCGTACGACAGGATGTAGAACGCAGGCACGCCCTTGCTGTAGGTCCAGCCGCTCGCGCCGAGGAACGAGAACGTCGAGAACGCCTCGCCGGCCATCAGCAGGAACGTGAGCAGCGAGCCGAAGCCGCGCCCGCCGACCGCCCACTGTTCGAGCGTGAGCTTGCGGCCGCGCCGTGCCATCACGCCGATCGCGAGCGCGAACACGGCGAACGCCGCGATGATGAGGATCGATGCGTTCATCGCGCGTCTCCCGTGCGGCCGTCGCGGGCCTGATGGCCCTCGCCGCGCTCGTCGAGGTGGAACAGGATCGCGAGGATCGCGGCGGTCGCCGCCATCCAGATCAGGTTCCATACGAGCAGGAACGGCAGGCCGAACAGCAGCGGCCGCACCTCGGCGATCGAGCCGCCGCTGTACATCCCGACGAACGGCAACGCCGCCAGCAACAGTTTGAATTTCATCTATGTCTCCTCCGGAAGACGCGCGAACGCGTCAGGGCATCAGAACTTCTGGCGGATGCCGACCACCGCCGCCACCTGCGACGTCGTCGACGACGGGCCGTCGGTGCCGTCGATCCACGCATGGCCCACACCCGACGACGCCTTCTGGTAGAAGCCGTTCACGTACACGTCGGTGCGCTTGGACAGCAGGTACTGAACGCCGGCCGACACCTGCTGGTAGTGACCGTCGTCCCCGCCGCGCGCGACCTTCGTATACGTGTAGCCGGCCGCGGCCATCAACGCGGGCGTGATCAGGTAGCGCACGCTGCCTTCGTAATTGCTGAAACGCAGCGCGCCGCCCGTCGCCTGGCCGAAGTTCGAGCCCGTGTACAGCAGCCCGAGCGTCGCCTGCCCGATCGCATAGCTGCCGCCCGCGCCCCAGATCTGCTGGCGCACCGCGTTCGACAGGCCGGCGCCGAACACCGACGCCGAGCCCGGGTAGTAGTTGTCGGACGCGACGGCGCCCGTCGCGCTGGCCGCCGGATGGTTCACGCGCGCATAGGCGGCACCCGCGTTCAGCGGCCCGTTCGCATACGTGACGCCCGCGCTCCACGTGTTGTCGTTCGAGAAGCCCGTCGAGTTCGAAAACCCGACCATCAAATTCGCCTGCAGGCCCGCGATCGTCGGCGACACGTACTTGACCGCGTTGTTGGTGCGGAACGTGTTGTTGATGTCGTCGTTATCGAACGGATGCGTCGAGTACTGCGCGAGGAAACTGCTCATCTGCAGCGAACCGAGGATGTCCTGCGTCGAGTTGTACTGGCGACCGAGCGTCACCGCACCCCAGCTCGCGCCGCTCAGGCCGACCCATGCCGAGCGGCCGAACATCCGGCCGCCCTGCCCGAGCGCGCCGTTCGCGACGTTGAAGCCGTTCTCGAGCCGGAAGTTCGCCTTCAGGCCGCCGCCGAGATCCTCGGTGCCGATCAAGCCCCAGCGCGGGCCCGATTCGTTGCCGCCCGTGAACTGCCACAGCGCATGGCCCTTCGCGTTGTTCGTGTAGGTCACGCCGGCGTCGACGATCCCGTACAGCGTCACCGTCGACTGCGCATGCGCGGCGCCGGCGAACATCATCGCAATGGCCGCGCTCATGCACGCGACGCCCGTCTTCCTGCCCATCGTTCGCACCATCTCCGTCTTCTCCTCTCCAAACCGTCTTGTCGATGTTGTGTTGTGTTTTCTCGATGCTGGCCATACGCGCCGGTCGGCTTGTATGGACAGTGGCTGGATGGTATCCAGCCGCAATCGCATCAAGAAATGAAATGTTCAACTGGCCGGCAGTTGAAAATCGAATGGAGACGGACGAAGCGGAGGTGGGCGGGAAAAGCGCGCGACTGCAAGCAAACAGAAAGCATCGAGGCCCGCGTGACGTGGCGCACTTTGCTCAGACGTGAATGGCACGTGCAAGCTGACGAAACGGCGACGCGTGATGCGGCTATGCGGCGGCTACGCGGTTTTCCCGGATAGCCCGTGCATCGGCCGCCGCAATGCGGCATCGAACGGGTTCGTGCGCGGGCCGATCGCGTCGGCCTGGCGCCGCAGCAGTTCGACGACCATCGGCATCCGGTCGTCACCGAGGCGCGACGCCAGCGTGCCGACGCTCAGCGCACCGACCGGATAACCGGTGCGGTCGAGGATCGGCACCGCGACGCCGGCCATCCCGTCGAGCACGCCGCTGTTGCGCCCTGCATAGCCGAGCTGGCGCACGCGTTCGATCTCGGTGCGCAGGTACACCTCGTCGAGCACGCCGTAGCCGCGAATGCGCGGCACGTTGAAGCGGATCACTTCCTCGCGCTCGGCTTCCGGCAGGAACGCGAGGATCGCGAGGCTGCCCTGCCCGACGCCGAGCGCGATGCGCCCGCCGATGTCGCCGGTAAACGAGCGGATCGGGAACGGCCCTTCGCACAGATCGAGACACACGGCGTCGAAGCCGCTCTTCACGAGCAGGAAGATCGTCTCGCCGAGACTCGCGCACAGCCGCAGCAGCGCGGGCCGGCACAGCGTACGCATGCTGCTCGGGTTGCCGGCCAGCGCGGCGAGCGCGAAGAAGTCGACGCTCAACCGGTACAGCTTCGACTGCTCGTCCTGTTCGACCATCCCCTCCGCGATCAGCGATTGCAGGATCCGGTGCGCCGTGCCTTGCGTGAGGCCGACGGCCTTCGCGAGGTGCGTGACGCGCACGCCGTCCTGCTGCATGCCGGCCAGCGCGCGCAGGATCGCGAACGCGCGCTGCAGCATGCCGGTGCCCGGCGCGCCGGCCGCATCGGCAGCATCGGCGGCATCGGCAGCGGCGTCCTCGTCCGGGGACGGCATGCGTGCGGCACGCGACGTTCCGCGCGAATGCGGTTCCTGCATGCGAGTTCTCCTCGATGATTTCATTGAACGGAATATGCCAGACGCCATTGTCGTGCCGCCGAAATGCGTCGGGCATCCGGGTGTGCACGGGATTGACGTGCGCTTTTCACCGCCTGGCCAGCCTTCATTCAACGGAACGATTTTTCTTCCATGCTCAAAAGTATTCCGCCAGTCGGAATTTCTCAGAAATTCATCCCGCTGAGCAGAATTCGAAATTGACGCTCGACAATATGGCTGGCTAGAGTCCGCGTCAATGACGCACCGGCCATCCGGTGTGCGAACCCGGAGCTCCCCATGTCGTTTCTCACGCTTACGGATCTGACGAAATCGTTCGGCGAACTCACCGCCGTCGCCGACGTCAACCTGTCGGTCGAACAAGGCGAATTCGTGTCGCTGCTCGGGCCGTCGGGCTGCGGCAAGACCACGACGCTGCAGATGATCGCCGGCTTCGTCGACGTCACGCGCGGCCGCATCGCGCTCGACGGTCAGGACATCACGCACATGAAGCCGAACCGCCGCGGGCTCGGCATCGTGTTCCAGAGCTATGCGCTGTTTCCGCACATGAGCGTCGCGGAAAACGTCGGCTTCGGCCTCGACATGCGCGGCGTCGACAAGGCGGAACGCGCCGAGCGCATCCGCGCGGCGCTCGCGCTCGTGCGTCTCGATGCGCTCGCGCACCGCTTTCCGCGCGAACTGTCCGGCGGCCAGCGGCAGCGTGTCGCGATCGCGCGTGCGGTCGTGATCGAACCGCCGGTGCTGCTGCTCGACGAGCCGATGTCGAACCTCGACGCGAAGCTGCGCGAAGAGATGCAGTTCGAACTGCGCGCCATCCAGCGCAAGATCGGCACGACGACGATCATGGTCACGCACGATCAATCGGAAGCGCTGTCGATCAGCGATCGCGTGGTCGTGATGGAAGCCGGCCGCATCACGCAGACCGATACGCCGTACCGCGCGTACGAGCGCCCGGAGAACCACTTCGTGTCGCAGTTCATCGGCAAGGCGAACCTGCTGCCCGGCACCATCGTCGCGAACGACGGCGACGCGATCCGCATCGACCTCGGCCACGATCTCGCGGAGACGGGCCGCACCGCGCACCTGCCGGCGCGCGAGCGCGACGTGCGCATCGGCGACGCCGTGTCGGTGTGCATCCGCCCTGAAAAACTGCGACTGTGCGCGCCGGGCGCGGGCCGTTTCGCCGCGACGGTCACGAGCCGCTTCTTCCTCGGCAGCCAGTGGCTGTACCGCGTCGACAGCGCGCTCGGAGAAGTGCTCGTGTGTTGCCAGAACGAAGGCGCGGAGCCGCTCTCGGAAGGTGCGCCGGTCGGCGTCGACTGGCACAGCGACGCGGTGCGCGTGATGCGGCGGGAGGCCTGAATGGGACAGCCTGCCCGACCGCTCCCGACCGACGGCACGCCGGCCGCGCTCGCGCAATCGGCCGGAGCCGCTGCTTCGGTCGATACGGCGCCGCTCCGCGCCACCGGTGGCCGCACGCTGCGTGCGTCATGGCGCGCCCATGCGCCCCTGTGGCTGATGTGCGCGCCCGCGTTCCTGCTCTTCGCCGCGCTCGTGCTCGTGCCGCTCGCGATGACCTTCGCGCTCACGTTCTACCGCTACGATCCGGCCACGGGCCCGATTGCTGCGTTCCAGTTCGGCAACTACGCGGAGGTGCTCGGCTCGTCGTACTTCCACACGATCTTCGCGCGCACGTTCGGCATCGCCGCGCTGACCACCGCGATCTGCGTCGCGATCGGCACGCCCGAAGCGTACGTGCTGTCGAAAATGCGCGACCCGTGGCGCTCGCTGTTCCTGCTCGCGATCCTCGCGCCGCTGCTCGTGTCGGTCGTCGTGCGCGCGTTCGGCTGGAGCATGCTGCTCAACACGAGCGGGCTCGTGAACCAGGCGCTCGGGCTCGTCGGTCTCGGGCCGTACAAGCTCGAATACACGACGTTCGCGATCGTGATCGCGCTGGTGCACGTGATGCTGCCGTTCATGGTGATCCCCGTGTGGACCGCGCTGCAGCGGCTCGATCCGCAGACCGAGCACGCGGCGCTGTCGCTCGGCGCGTCGCCGTTCACGACGCTGCGCCGCATCGTGGTGCCGCAGCTGATGCCGGGCGTGCTGTCCGGCAGCCTGATGGTGTTCGGGCTGTCGGCGAGCGCGTTCGCGATTCCGGGCCTGCTCGGCGGACGCCGGTTGAAGGTCGCCGCGACCGCCGTCTACGACGAATTCCTCGGCTCGCTGAACTGGCCGCTCGGCGCGACGATCGCGGTGCTGCTGCTGGTCGCGAACCTCGTCGTGATGCTCACTTACTACCGCGTGCTCGAACGCCGCTATGCGCGCAGCCTCGGAGGCGCTTCCCGATGAGAAAGAACGGCCCGTTCGCCCTGGCGTTCCACACGCTCGTGATCCTGTTCGTGCTCGCGCCGCTCGTGATCGTCGTGCTCGTCGCGTTCACGCCCGACGAAACACTGACGCTGCCGACGCACGGCCTGTCGCTGCGCTGGTTCCGCGCGATCCTCGACTATCCGGACTTCGTCACCGCATTTGCCAACAGCGTGAAGCTCGCGTTCGCGTCGGCGACGCTGTCGCTCGCGATCGCGTTGCCCGCCGGGCTCGCGATCGGCCGTGCGGCATTTCCCGGCCGCGCGTTCCTGAACGGCCTGCTGCTGTCGCCGCTCGTGATCCCCGGCCTCGTGCTCGGCATCGCGCTGCTGCGGTTCTTCGCGCTGATCGGCGCGACCGGCTCGTTCGCGTGGCTGGTGCTCGCGCACATGATTGTCATCACGCCGTTCGTGATGCGGCTCGTGCTCGCATCCGTCACCGGCCTCGATCGCAGCATCGAACAGGCCGCGTGCTCGCTCGGCGCCGATCCGTGGACGACGTTCCGCCGCATCACGCTGCCGATGATCGTGCCCGGCATCACCGGCGGCTGGCTGCTCGCGTTCATCAACAGCTTCGATGAACTGACGATGTCGATCTTCGTCACGTCGCCGCAGACGGTCACGCTGCCGGTGCGCATGTACATGTACGCGACCGAATCGATCGACCCGATGATGGCGTCGGTGTCGGCGCTCGTCATCTTCATCACCGCCGGCGCGATGCTGCTGCTCGATCGCGTGTACGGCCTGAACCGCATCCTGATCGGCCAACACTGATGACGACTTCCGTTTCCCGTTCCACCGGCATCGCGGACGACGGCGCGCAGTTCGTGCGCATCGCCGAACGCGAGCGCGACGCCGTCGCGTTCACGCTCGACGGCCGACCCGCGCACGCGCTCGCCGGCGACACCGTGCTTACCGCGATCCTCGTCGCGCAGCGCCGTGTGCGCGTGAGCGAGTTCAGCGGCAAGCCGCGCGCGGGCTTCTGCCTGATCGGCGCGTGCCAGGACTGCTGGGTGCGCACCGAGGCCGGCGCACGCGTGCGCGCATGCTCGACGCCGATCGTCGACGGCATGCGGATTCTCACCGGCGCGCAGCCCGCCGCAGCCGGAGATGCATCATGAACGACGCATTGCGACCGGTGATCGTCGGCGCGGGACCGGCCGGCGTGCGCGCGGCCGAGGCGCTGGTCGACGCGGGGCTGCGCCCCGTCGTGATCGACGAGAACGCGCGTTGGGGCGGACAGATCTATCGTCAACCGCCGGCCGACGGTGCGTTCGCGCGCGGCAAGCGCGTACTGTACGGCTTCGAGGCCGCGAAGGCCAATGCCGTGCACCGGACCATGGCCGCGCTGCTGCCGCACGTCGATTACCGGCCGAACACGCTCGCATGGGCGTGCGGCGCGGGCCGCGTCGACGCGCTCCAGGACGGCCGCGAGACGACCGTGCCGTTCTCGCACCTGATCGTCGCGAGCGGTGCGACCGATCGCATGCTGCCGGTGCCGGGGTGGACGCTCGCCGGCGTCTACACGCTCGGCGGCGCACAGGTCGCGCTGAAGGCACAGGGCTGCGCGATCGGCAGCCGCATCGTGTTCGCGGGCACGGGACCATTGCTGTACCTCGTCGCCTACCAGTACGCGAAGGCCGGCGCGCAGGTCGCGGCGGTGCTCGACACGAGCCCGCTGCGCCAGCAGGCGGCGGCCGCTCCCGCGCTGCTGCGCATGCCGTCCACGTTCGCGAAGGGGCTCTACTACCTCGGCTGGCTGCGCGCGCACGGCGTCGCGATCGAAACGGGCGTCACGCTCGAGCGCGTGCTCGGCGAGCGGCATGTGACGGGACTCGCTTGGCGCGCGGCCGGCGGTGACGCGCCGCCGCGGCTGCTCGACTGCGATGCGCTCGGCCTCGGCTTCGGGCTGCGTTCGGAAACGCAGCTTGCGGATCTCGCCGGCTGCCGGTTCCGTTTCGATCCGCTCAACCACGCATGGCTGCCAGAACGCGACGCGGCCGGCCGCACGTCGGTGCACGGCATCTACGTCGCGGGCGACGGTGCCGGCATCGCAGGCGCCGACGCGGCCGAGGCGTCCGGGCGACGCGCGGCACTGGCGCTACTCGACGATGCGGGCATCGAGACGCCGTCGCCCGCGCGTTCCGGCAAACCCGACGCGGCGATGCTGGAACGCACGCTCGCCCGGCTCGGCACGTTCCGCGCGGGCCTCGAAGCAGCGTTCGCGCCGCCCGCCGCACTCGCCGCGCGCTGCCCGGACGACACGATCGTGTGCCGCTGTGAGGAAATCGACGCGGGTACGCTGCGACGCTGCATTCGCGGCGGCGAAGCGACCGAGCTGAATCGGTTGAAGGCGCTGACACGCGCCGGGATGGGCCGCTGCCAGGGCCGCATGTGCGGCGACGCGACCGCACTCGTGCTCGCCGCGGAAACCGGCCGCTCGCTCGCGGACGTCGGTCGGTTGCGCGCGCAACCGCCGGTGAAGCCGTTTCCGATCTCCGCCGCGCTCGCGGGCGACGATGTCGCGGCGATTCCCGACGAGGCGCGCGATGAATGAACTTCGCCACTACGACGTCGCGATCGTCGGCGGCGGGCTCGTCGGTGCATCGGCCGCGCTGGTACTGACGCGGCGCGGCTTGCGCGTCGCCCTGTTCGAGCGCCGCGACTGTGGCGCACAGGCGAGCGGCGTGAACTACGGCGGCGTGCGCTGCCAGGGCCGCCCGGCCGAACAGCTGCCGCTCGCGCTGCGCGCACGCCGCATCTGGGATCGCCTGCCGGAGCTGATCGGCATCGACGGCGAGTTCGTCGTGTCGGGCCATTTGCGCCTCGCGCGCAGCGACGCCGATCTCGATGCACTCGACGCCTATGCGGCGCTCGCCGGCGAGCACGGCCTGCCGCTGCAGGTGCTGCGCGGCGATGCGTTCCGTCGCCGCTATCCGTGGCTCGGCCGCGCGGCGGTCGGCGGCTCGCTGTGCGCGACCGACGGACACGCGAACCCGCGCGTCGTGTCGCCCGCGTTCGCGCGTGCTGCCCGCGCGGCAGGCGCCGACGTATTCGAGCACGCGCCGGTCGACGATGTCCGGTACGACGGCACGCGCTTTCACGTTCATGCGGGCGACCGCGCACGCACCGCAACGTGGCTGATCAATTCGGCCGGCGCTTGGGCGAACACGATCGCAGAGCGCTTCGGCGAAGCCGTGCCGATGGAGCCGATCTATCCGAACATGTGGGTGACCGAACCGCTGCCGCCGTTCATCACGCACAACCTCGGCGTGTACGGCGGCGGCGTGTACGCGCGGCAGGTCGCGCGCGGCAACTGCGTGATCGGCGGCGGGCGCGGCAGCGGCGACGGCGAGTTCGGCCAGCCGTCGGTCGATACGACACGCTCGGTGATGCGCGATGCGTGCGCGCTGCTGCCCGCCTTGCGCGACGCGCTGCTGATCCGCACGTGGAGCGGCGTCGAAGGCTGCACGCCAGACCACAACCCGATCATCGGCGCGAGCCGCACCACGCCGAACCTGCTGCATGCGTTCGGCTTTTCCGGCGGCGGTTTCCTGCTCGCGCCGGGCGTCGGCGAGGTGCTCGCCGATCTCGTCACGACCGGCGAAACCGCCACGCCACTCGATGCATTCTCGATCGGCCGCTTCGCACCGCGAACCATGCCGACCGCCCCTTTCCGTCAAGAGGAGACCCAACGATGAAACTGCTCGGAACGATCGCGGCGGCTGCCGCCCTCTGCATCGCAGGCGCCGGCGCGCCCGCGTTCGCGCAAACGAAGACGATCTACGTCGGCATGAACGGCGGGCCGATGGAAAAGGCCTACACGAGCCAGGTGCTGCCCGACTTCGAGAAGGCGAATAACGTGAAGGTCGTCGTGGTACCCGGCACGTCATCGGACGTGCTCGCGAAGCTGCTCGCGAACCGCAACAAGCCGCAGATCCACGTCGCCTTCCTCGACGACGGCGTGATGGCACGCGCGGTCAGCCTCGGCGTGTGCCAGAAGCTCGACGATTCGCCGGTGCTGAAGGAGCTGTACCCGTTCGCGCGGATGAAGGATGACGTCGGCGCGGGCGTGCAGCTCGGGATGACCGGCATCGCGTACAACAAGAAACTGTTCGCGGAAAAAGGCTGGGCGCCGCCGACGTCGTGGATGGATTTCGCCGATCCGAAATACAAGGGCAAGGTCGTGTTCCAGTCGGCGTCGAGCAGTACGTTCGGGCTGCACGGATTTCTCGCGATCAACCGGCTGCTCGGCGGCAACGAACAGAACGTCGAGCCCGGCTTCAGCAAGTGGGCGAGCACGGTCGGGCCGAACGTCGTCGAGTACATCCCGAACTCGGCGAAGATCTCCGAGATGGTGCAGACCGGCGAGGCCGGCCTGTTCCCGCTGACGCCGACCGGCGTCGGCGACCTGCAGGACAAGGGCATTCCGGTCGCGTATGCGACCCCGAAGGAAGGCCCGGTGCTGCTGCTCGTCGACCTGTGCGTGGTCGCGAACAACCCGGATCCGCAACTGGCCCAGAAGCTCGCGCAGTTCCTGCTGTCCGCGCCGGCGCAGACGAAGGCGGCCGAGGCCGGCAAGCAGATCCCGACCAACCGTCTCGCGAAGATGCCCGCCGCGATGCAGCAAAGCCTCGGCAACGTCGACGATCTGGTGCGCAAGGTGACGGTGGTCGACTGGACGGCGATCAACGCGCGCCGCGCGCAGTGGGACACGCGCTGGAACCGGCAGATCGAGCGTTAACAGGCGTCGGCGCGCGCGGGCACGGCCGTGCGCGCCGCGACCATCATTTGCGGGAGTGATGACACTCCCCTTTTTCTGCGGATTTGACCGGGGCGGCGGCGCCGACAACACTAGCCCGCAGTGCCGCATGCGTTCCAGAGACGGCACGCACCCGCCCCCTTCAGAGTCCGCCATGTACCCGACCGACACCGTGCAGTCCCCGAGCGCCGCCCGGCCGCTCGCCGACCGGCAGCTTCGCCGAATCGTCATCGCCTCCGTCGCCGGCAACGCGATGGAATGGTATGACTTCTTTGTCTACGGAACGGCCGCCGCGCTCGTGTTCGGCCACGTGTTCTTTCCACCGGGCGCGTCGCCGCTCGCTGGCAGCCTCGCCGCGTTCGCGGCGTTCGCGCTCGGCTTCGTCGCGCGGCCGCTCGGCGGGATCGTGTTCGGCCATGTCGGCGACCGTTACGGCCGCAAGGCGTCGCTCGTGTGGACGCTGCTGATCATGGGCGCGTCGACGTTCGCGATCGGCTTGCTGCCGACCTACGCGCAGGTCGGCCTGTGGGCACCGGCCGCGCTCGTCGTGCTGCGGCTGTTGCAAGGCATCGCGTCCGGCGGCGAATGGGGCGGCGGTGTGCTGATGATCAGCGAGAACGCACCGCCCGAGCAGCGCGGCTACTACGCGGCGTGGAGCCAGCTCGGCGTCGGCGGCGGCTTCGTGCTGTCGTCGGCCGCGTTTCTCGCCGCACAGGCACTGCCCGACGACGCGTTCCGCACCTGGGGCTGGCGGCTGCCGTTCCTCGCGAGCATCGCGATCTTCGCGATCGGCATCTATATCCGCCGCCACCTGCCGGAAAGCCGCGACTACGAGCAGGCCGGCAAGCGCGGCGCGCACACGCATTTACCGGTCGTCGAATGCCTCCGCCGCCATCCGAAGGAAATCCTGCTCGCGATGGGGCTCCGTGTCGCCGAAAACGGCGGCGCGTACATCTTCCTCGCGTTCTCGCTCGTCTACGGCAGATATGTCGGCATCCCGAACGGCGTGATGCTGACCGGCGTGATGATCGCGATGGTCGTCGAGATGGCCGCGATGCTCGCGTGGGGCCGCCTGTCCGACCGGATCGGCCGCAAGCCCGTGTACCTGATCGGCGCGCTGAGCCTCATCGCGTGTGCATTCCCGTTCTTCTGGCTGCTCGACACGCGCGCGACGCCGCTCGTGTGGCTCGCGCTGACGGTCGGAACCGCGGTGAGCCACGGCGCGATGATCGGCACGCTGCCCGCGCTGGTCGGCGAGCTGTTCAGCACCGAGGTGCGCTATTCGGGCGTCGCGCTCGGTCATGAAGTCGCGTCGATCTTCGCGGGCGGGATGTCGCCGTTGATCGCGACCGCGCTGCTCGCGCGCTACCAGGCTTCGTGGCCTGTGTCGCTGTTCCTCGTTGCGCTCGGCCTCGTGACGGTCGTGACGCTATGCGCGATGCGCGAGACGCGCGTCGTGCGGGCCGGCGATTCGCACGGCGACGGGGCGTGAGCGTGCGGCGCGCCCGCACGCAGGTCGGGCCACGTGCGCCAGCCGGCCGTGGCCGATGCAGCAGCGCGTCGTGCGGCGCAGGCATCCCCACCCTGCCAGCACCGCCCGGCGCCCACGCGGCCCTGCCGCGACGGCTACATACCCGATGCCCGCCCCGCGCCGTCGAACACCGGCGCCAGCCCCAGATGATCGAGCAAGCGCCCGAACTCGCCAAGCCGCTGCCGCATGTACGCGGCGACGTCGACGTCCGCATAGTCGTGGAAGCCAGCCCCCGTGCGCACGCCGTCGCGCCCGGCTTCCATGTTGCGCACGACGCTGTCGGCCGGCGCAAAGCGCGGGCCGATTTCGCCGGCGAGATACGTCGACGCGTAGTACAGGATGTCGCAACCGCCCCAGTCGATGAACTCGAGCAGCCCGAGCACCGCGAAGCGCGGGCCGAAGCCGGTGCGGATCGCGGTGTCGATGTCCTCGGCGCTCGCGACACCCTCTTCCACCATGCGCACGGCCTCGTTCATCGCGAGCGCCTGGATGCGCGGCACGATGTAGCCCGGCGCCGGCCCGCAGATCACCGGCTTCTTCCCGACGCGCTCGAGCAGCGCGGCCAGTGCATCGACGACCCGTTGATCGGTCGCGCCGCTGCGGCTGATCTCGACGAGCGGCATCAGCAACGCCGGGTTCAGCCAGTGCGCGTTCAGCATCCGTTCAGGGTGTGCAACATGGCGCTGCAGCTCGGTGACGACGAACGTCGACGTCGTCGACGCAATCGTTGCGCACGCATCGACATGCTCGCCCAGCCAGCGCAGCGCGTCGACCTTTGCATCGAGCACTTCGGGCAGCGCTTCGAACACGATGCCGGCGCCGCGCACGGCGTCTGCCGCGCCGTCTCGCGCGACCAGTGCGATACGCGCGACCACGGCCCTGGCCTGCGTGTCGTCGATACGCCCGAGCGCGACCTGCGCATGCAGCGGCCGCAGGATCTCGCCTCGCGTGCGATCCTCGAACACACGCCATCCTTGCGCGTCGCGCGGCTTGAAGTCGATCAGCGTCACGTCGAGGCCCGCGAATGCGAAGACGAGCGCTATCCCCTGCCCCATGCGTCCGGCGCCGAGCACGTGCACGCGCGTCACGTCGGTGGCGGGCGTCATGCGGCGTATCCCGCATCGAGCAGCGCGCGCATCGCATCGCGCGACAGGGCGGCAAGGCCGAACCCGTCCAGCGTACGGCCTTGCGCATACAGGTCGCGCCCGGTCACCGCCGACGCGACGCTCAGCAGCCCCTGCGCAACGGGCGTCGGCACGTTCGCCCAACGCCCGCAAGACACGATGAACGACAGCCCGAGCCGGGTGTCCTCGAGCATGTAGCGATGCGTGCACAGATCGATCTTCTCGCGCCAGTCGCCGCTGTCGGTCAGCTTGCCGTGCGCGCCGCGCCCGTACATCCATTCGTCGCCGTCGGTCGCATAGTGGTCCGCGAGCGGGAAATGCGGCGCGCGATAGCCGAGCGCTTCGCGCACGGCGATGCGTTCTGCGTCGAGCGCGTTCGTCACGCGGCGGATCGACGGTTGCGTGCCTTCGTTGTGGATGTCCCACGCGTCGAAGTGTTCGAGCGGCCCGGCGTTCATCAGGATCAGCGGCGGGTGGATCACCGGGCCCGCATTCATCAGCGCGCCCGACAGCGCATCCTCGACCGGCTCGACCGGCGGATAGCCCGCGCGGAGCACGTCGAACGCCCAGCCGGCCGCGTTCGCGGGAAACACGCCGGTCGGCAGGCGCGTCGCATACGCGCTGATCACGACCGCGTTCTCACCGTGCTTGCGCACCAGATACGGCAGCGTGCCCGTCTCCGCATACGCAACGCGCGCACGGTTGCCGGCGTCGGCCGCCGCGCGCGCGAACACGAAGCTGCCGAACGTGCCGGGCGGCAGGAACACGACCTGGCCGTCCTCGAGCAGCGGCGCGACCTGCGCGGCGAGCGCGTCGTGCGAAACGGCCGGCAGCGGCACCACGACGAGCCGCGCGCCGCGCAGCGCGGCCGCGAGATCGTCGGTCAGGCGGATCGCGCCAGGCGCGTCGCCGAGCGGCACCGCGCGCTTGCCGCGATAGTCGGTCACGTGCAACACGCCGAGCTCGCGCAGCCGCGCATGCGGTTCGCGGTCGCGCCGCCACCACGTCACGTCGTGGCCCTTCTCAAACAGGTCGATCGCGGCCGCATGGCAGCCGTGGCCTCCGCCCAGTACACATACCTTCATCGTTGTCTCCCGGTGAGTGAATGGTTCCGAGACTACGCGGTGGCGCATATCGCGTCGCTTCGAAACGCGCAACGGCACGCCCGTTCGCGCAACGCAATCGCAACAACACGCACGCCGCCGCGCTCACGCATCCAATACGAGGCCACCATATGGATATCGCGCTCTCCCGACATGCACCGAACCGGCTCGGCACGCTGCATGCGCCCGACGAAGTCGAACGCGCGGTCGCGCACCGGCTCGGGCCGCACCGGATGGCCGCGCGCGGCCGCGATCCCTTTCATGCGGAGCTGTATGAGGTGCCGCTGCAGCACGGCGCGCTGCTCGAACTCTGCTACGGCCGCGAAACGCGCATCGATTTCGGCGACGATGCCGATCATTTCCTGTTCCGGCTGACGCTGTCGGGCGCGTGCGAACTGCGGGCCGGCGATGGCGTCGCGCGGGCGGGCCCGGGCCAGCTGACCGTGTCGTCGCCGGCGCGCGCGAGCCGCCTGTGCACGAGTCCCGATTGCCGCAACCTGGTGCTGCGACTCGAACGCGGCGCACTCGAACGCAAGCTGCGGGACATGCTGCACGCGACGCTCACGCGGCCGCTGCAGTTCGATCTTGCCGCCGGCGGCAACGGCACGGGCGTCGCGCTCGTGCTGCCGACCTTCGAATACCTGTGCCGGCTCGGCGCACAGCCGCACATCGGCGCGTCGACGACGACATTCGGCGCCGATCTCACCGCCTGGCTGATGTCGCTGCTGCTCACGCACCTGCCGCATTCGTACAGCGCTGCGCTGGCGCGCGGCACGCCGCCGCTGCCGGCGCACGTGCGCCGCGCATGCGACCACGTCGACGCGCATCTGGGGGACCCGCTCGCGCTCACCGCGCTGGCAGCCGTCGCGGGCGTCGCGCCGCGCACGCTGCAGCACGCATTTCGCGCGTTCCTGAACACCACGCCGGCCGCATACGTGCGCGAGCGCCGGCTGGCCGCGGTGCACGCCGCGCTGGAACGCGGCGACGCACGCAGCGTGACCGACGTGCTGCTCGCGCACGGCATTCATGGCTTCGGCCATTTCGCGAAGGCCTACGCGCGGCGTTACGGCCACGCACCTTCCGTCACCGCGAGGCAAGCACGATGACGCATTCCGCCACCGGCCGGCCGCCAGCCCGCCATGAAGCCGCGCCGCACGACGCGGACGCGCCCGACGGCCTGCGCGTGCAGGACCTCGACCTGAATCTGCTGAAGACGTTTCGCGCGGTCTATACGGAGCGGCATGTCGGCCGTGCGGCGTTGCGGCTCGGCGTCACGCAGCCGTCGGTCAGCTACGCGCTCGGGCGGTTGCGGCTGATGTTTCGCGACGCGCTGTTCGTGCGCACCGGCACCGGCGTCGAGCCGACCCCGCGCGCGCAACGGCTCGCCGTGTCGGTCGCCAAGGCCCTCGCGATCCTGCAAGACGTGCTCGACGAAGGCTCGCGGTTCGCGCCAGACAGCACGCAGCGCGTGTTCCGGCTGCACATGAGCGACTTCGCGGCGAGCGCGTTCCTGCCGACGCTGCTCGCGGAATTCGACCGGCGCGCGCCGGGCGCGGTGATCGAGACGTTGCACGTCGACGAATGCCAGCTCAACGTCGCGCTCGAATCGGGCCGCATCGATTTCGCGCTCGGACATTTCGCGGACGCGTCGAGCCACTTCCAGCGCACCGCGCTGCTGCACGAGCGCTGCGTGCTGCTGATGCCGCGCCGCACCGCGCAGCGCGTCGCGCTGCCCGACGATTTCGTGCTCGACGGCGACGCGCCGGACACGCTGCGCTTCGTCGCGGTGTCCGCGCATCCGCAGTCGATGCAATTGCTCGTGCGGCACGGACTGATGCCGCGCGTGCGTGCGGCGCTCCCCGACTTCATGGTGGTGCCTGCGTTGCTCGAACAGGGCGACTATGCGCTGATCCTGCCGGAAACGATCGCGATCACGTTCGCCGCGCGGCAGCCGTGCGCACTGTACGAGATCGCCGGTGCCGGCGAGTGGGCGGTCAATGCGTACTGGCACCGGCGCTTCGATGCGGACCCGGGCCATCGGTGGCTGCGTGCGCTGCTGCTGGAGTTGTTCGATATCGGCCGGCAGGCGCCGTTCGATGCGTGGCTCGCGCCGCAACCGCCCGCCTGCGCGTAGCGGCGCAGGCGGACAGGGCCAACCGTCGGCGGTCAGAACGACGTGAGGATGCCCGCGACGATCGAGCTGGCGGTCGCGCCGGGCTTGGCGACCGCGACGCCGCCGCCCGCCGCGCCGTTCACGACGAAGCGCGCATGTGCGCCGTTGCGCACCATCGCGGCACCCGCGTACAGCACCGTGCGTTTCGACAACGGATAGTCGAAGCGGATGCCGTACGAATCGGCGTTGCCATCGCTGTCGGCCACCTTCCGGTAGTGGCCGATGCTCAGCAGCAGCGACGCGCGCCCGATCGGCACCGTCGCGCTGAGTTCCATCGTGTCGCTGTGCGGATACGCGCTCTGGCTGTCGATCGCGGCCGCGACGTCCGGGCCGCCGCGATGCCGCATGTACAGCGCGGCGACCTTCACGACGTCGAAGTCGTACGAGATCGCGCCGACCGTGTAGTTGCCGTTCGCGGCCGGGCTCGTGTCGCCGAGCGCGGGTGCGGCGACCGGGCTGAACTTCTGCTGCATGTAGTCGACGTCGACCGACAACCCGCCGCGCACGTAGTTGAGGCCCGCGCCGTACGTATCGCCGAGCGATGCCGGCCGGCCGGCCGCGCCGTTGGTGCCGCGCGCGGCCATCGCGCGCAGCATGAAGCCCGCATAACGCGGCGACGTGTAGCGCATCGCATTGCGCACGCGCAGGAATGCGGGTCCGACGAAGTTGTTCGTCGCGTTGCCCCATGCGAGGCCCGCGCCGAGGCCAGGCAGGCTGTACGTGACGAGCGTGGTATGCACGATCGTGTAGAGCTCGCCGAGCTGCACGCCACCGAACGGCCCCGTGATGCCGACCCAGGCCTCGCGGCCGAACAGCGCGCTGCTGTTCGACAATGCGCCACTCGCCGCGTTGAAGCCGTCCTCGAGCTTGAAGATCGTCGCGTAGCCGCCGCCGAGGTCCTCGACACCCTTCAATCCCCACTGCGATGCCCACAGGTTGCCGCTGCCCATGCGTGCCACGTGGTTCGGCCCGGCGTTCGCGTACTCGATCGCGGTATCGACGCGGCCGTAGAGCGTCACGCTCGATTGTGCGACCACCGGCAGCGATACGCATGCAAGCAGCGCGGCAGCCAGCATGGCAAGCGGTGCGGCAAGCCGGTCGGCTCGCCCGTTCGGATGGTTCATCTTGGTCGTCCCGTAGAGATTGCGGCGCCTGTCGGCATCGCGCCGCTTGATGTGAAGCGCATTCGCCGCGAAGGGCCAACGCTGCCGATCAAAAACGGGCCGAGTCTAGGAACGACAATTTCGGACGTCGACGCAATCCGCTCTATAACGCTTATAGATGTGCCGCATGATGCGCACGCGCCCCGCCGCACGCGCGCTGCGCGGCGCCCCGTGCGCACGGCCTCGGTGTTTTCTTTATCCGGGTCGGTAGATGTCAGTGTGGCGCGGCTGTCACTCCGGCTATGGCGGCCGAATTTGGCCGACTACGCTGCCTCTCCAATCGTGTCACCCGCACGCTTTCGCGCCGCGACGGCACCCGGCCCGCGAGGCCGGCGCCGCGCTTTTCCACCGCCCGCTCCTGGAGAATCCGCATGTCTGCACCCACGGCCCGCGCTGCCGACGGCAAGCGCTATACGTACGAATGGTATGTCGTCGTCATCTGCATGCTCGCGTATGTCTTTTCGTTCGTCGATCGCCAGGTGCTCGTCCTGATGATCGAACCGATCAAGCGCGACCTGCATCTCACCGACACGCAGTTCAGCCTGCTCAACGGGTTCGCGTTCTCGCTGTTCTACGCGGTGATGGGGTTGCCCGTCGCGTATCTCGCCGACCGCTACGCGCGTCCGCGCATCATCTCGCTCGGCATCGCGCTGTGGAGCGTCGCGACCGCCGCTTGCGGGTTCAGCCAGCACTTCGTGCAGATGTTCGTCGCGCGGATGGGCGTCGGCGTCGGCGAGGCCGCGCTGTCGCCCGGCGCGTATTCGATGCTCGCCGACTATTTCCCGAAGGAGCGGCTCGGCCGCGCGATCGCCGTGTATTCGCTCGGCTCGTTCATCGGCGGCGGCGTCGCGTTCCTGATCGGCGGCTACGTGATCGCGCTGCTCAAGCACGCGAGCGCGTTCACGCTGCCGGTCGTCGGGCAGGTGCATGCGTGGCAGGTCACGTTCCTGATCGTCGGGCTGCCGGGGATTCTCGTCGCGCTGCTGTTCGCGGCCACCGTGCGCGACCCGCAGCGCAAGGGGCTCGCGCAGGATCGCTCGGGCGCCGTGCGACGCGTGTCCATGCGCGACTCGCTGCGCTTCGTCGGCACGCATCGCACAACCTTCGCGTGCCATTACCTCGGCTTTTCGTTCTACGCGATGACGCTGTACTGCCTGCTGAGCTGGACGCCCGCGTTCTATATCCGCCGCTTCGGCATGACGGCCGTCGAAGCCGGCTACACGCTCGGCATCGTGCTGCTCGTCGCGAATACGGCCGGCGTGTTCTGCGGCGGCTGGCTCAACGACTGGCTGCTGCGGCGCGGCCGCACCGATGCGCCGATGCGTGCCGGCGCGATCGGTGCCGCATGCATGGCGATTCCCGCGACGCTGTTCACGCAGCTCGACAGCCTGCAGGCGTCGCTCGCGATGCTCGTCGTCGCGATGTTCTTCGCGTCGTTTCCGATGCCGACGTCGACCGCCGCGATGCAGGCGCTCGCGCCGAACCAGATGCGTGCGCAGATCTCCGCGCTGTTCCTGCTCGTGTCGAACCTGATCGCGCTCGGCATCGGCACGACCGTGGTCGCGCTGTTTACCGATCGCGTATTCGGCGCGCCGGCCGCGGTCGGCCATTCGATGTCGATCGTCAACGTAGCGGCGGCCACGCTCGCCGCGCTGCTGCTGGCAGCCGGGTGCCGGCACTATCGCCGCAGCCTCGACGGCGAACGCGGCCATGCATCGGCAGCCGCGCCGCAGGCGGCCGAGGCTGCCAACGCGATCGCCGCCCGCTGAACATCGAGCGCAATCGGTCGCCTGGCCATCATCCATTTCACTGATTCAGGCATTGCTTTTTAATCGATTTGATTTATGCGATGCCTCTCCCTATTCTCGATCGCATGACGGCGCGGTGTCTGCCGCGCCGCGTGTTCCTCCTCCCCCACGGATTTACCCATGCAAGCGAACCGCCACCAAGTCCGGATCGACGCGCTGATCGACGCGGCGCAGGACATCCGCTGTTTCCGGGTTTCGCGCGTCGACGGCCAGCCGTTCGACGCATACGAACCAGGCGCCCATATCGACGTCACCGCGCCGTCCGGCATCACGCGGCAGTACTCGCTGTGCGGCAACCCCGACGAGCGCGGCAGCTACCTGTTCGCGGTGAAGAAGGAAGCGCAGTCGCGCGGCGGCTCGCGTTCGCTGCACGACGACGTGACCGTCGGCGCCGAGCTGTCGATCGGCGCGCCGCGCAACCTGTTTCGTCTGACGGATGACTCAAGCGAGCACGTGCTGATCGCGGCCGGCATCGGTATCACGCCGCTGCTGTCGATGGCCTATGCGCTGCACAAGCGCGGCACGCGTTACCGGTTGCATTACTTCGCACGCAGCCGCGAGCACGCGGCATTCGTCGAAGAACTGTCGGCCGAACCGTTCGCGTCGCACGTGACGTTTCACTACGGCATCGAGCCCGATGCGCTCGCGGCCGAACTGGGCCGCTGCGTCGAATCGGTCGATGCGCACGCACACGTCTATACGTGCGGCCCGGGGCCGTTCATGGATGCAGTCGTCGCGGCAGCCGCGACGCGCTTGCCCGACGATTCGATTCATCTCGAACGCTTCGCTGCCGAACCGGCCGCCGTCGGTGCGGACCATGCCGGCGCCGGCCCCGCACACGGCTTCGAAGTGCGCCTGCAGCGCAGCGGGCAGTCGGTACGCGTCACACCCGACACGTCGATCGTCGACGCACTCGCGCGGATCGGCATCGAGGTCGATACGTCATGCGGCGAAGGCGTGTGCGGCACCTGCATGGTGCCGGTGCTCGACGGCGAGCCCGATCATCGCGACCACTGCCTCAGCAAGGCCGAGCGCGCGAGCAATACGGTGATCTGCTGCTGCGTGTCGCGTGCGCGATCGGCGGTGCTCGTCCTCGATCTCTGATGCCTTGATGCATGGATGAACCGACATGCGGGCGCGCACGCGCCGCGCAGCCGTCACGCGTCGAACCGCTCGACTATCTCGGCGAGCAGCGCACGCATCCACGCGTTGCCCTCGTCTTCGTGGAAATGCTCGTGCCAGTGCATCGTCACCGGCGCGGGCGGCAGCGTGACGGGCAGGTCGTACAGCCGGAACGCGTTATCGCGGTTCAGGATCTGCGCGAGCCGCTTCGGCAGCGTCGCATAGAGATCGGTGACCGACAGCACGCTCGGCAGCGCGACGAAATGCGGCACTTCGAGCGCGATGTTGCGGCCCACGCCCTGCGCGCGCAATGCGTCGTCGAGCGCGTGATGGCTGTGCTCGACCGATTTCACGTTGACGTGCGCGGCGCGCACGAACTGGTCGAGGCTCAGCGCGGCGCCACCTGGCAGCCCGCGCCGACGGCCCGTCATGCAAACGTAGGTCTCCTCGAACAGCACCTGGTGACGAGTGCGCGGCATCAGCTCCGGCAGGTTGCCGATCGCGAAATCCAGCCGGCTCGCGCGCAACGCTTCCTCGATCTCCTCCACCGGCAGCGGCTGCACGCTCAGCGTCACGCGCGGTGCACGCTCGCGCAGCGCCTGGCAGATCGCCGGCAGGTACGCCATCTCGCCCGCGTCCGACAGCGACAGCCGGAACGTGCGCGTGCTGGTCGCCGGATCGAAGCGCTCCGCGTAGCGCAGCGCCACACGCACCATGTCGAGCGCCTTGCCGACGATGCCCGCGAGTTCGAGCGCGACCGGCGTCGGCTGCATGCCCGCGCGCGTGCGCACGAACAGCGGATCGTCGAACAGCGTACGCAACCGGCCGAGCGAATAGCTGACGGCCGGCTGCGACAGCGCGAGCCGCTCGCCGGCCTTCGTCAGGCTGCGCTCCTCGACGATCGCCTGGAATACGCGCAGCAGATTCAGATCGAGATGATCGACCGATGTCATGACCGCCTCCACTATTCGTCCAATTGATGCGTGAACGCATTCTAAATCAGTGAAGCGGATTATTACGCGGGCGGCGAGAATTCGCTGTCAGGCTCCCGGCCGATGGAACATCTCGTGGATGACACCGCGCAGCCATGCGATGCCGGGGTCCGCCGCGAACTGCACGTGCGTGTGCATCTGGATCTCGATCGGCGGCAGCACGAACGGCAGCGGAAAGATCCGGAACGCGCGGCCGCGATTGAAACGCTCGGCGACGCTGCGCGGAAAGATGATCGCCAGATCGGTGTGCTGAACGATCTCCGGCGCGACGATGAAATGTGGCAACCGCAGCACGACGGTGCGCTCGACGTGCAGCTCGTCGAGCCACTTTTCGACCATGCGGTGGCCGGTCGCGTTGCTGCTCGCGTAGACGTAGCGCAGCGCGGTCAGGTCTTCCTGCGTCGGCGCGCGCTTGCGCAGCGGATGGCCTGCTCGAACCATGCATACGTGCTCGTCCGAGAACAGCGTCTCGCTCACGCAGCCGGGGCCCGGGTCGGGCACGTAGCCGAGCGCGAGATCGATCTCGCCGCTGCGCATCGCGGCGCCGACCGCCTCGACCGCCGCGCTCGCGATCTCGACGTGAATGCCCGGCGCGACTTCCGCGAGCTTCGCGAGCAGCGGCGGCAGGAAATAGAACTCCGACATGTCGGACATCGAGAGGCGGAACGTGCGGCTGGCCGTGGCCGGATCGAAATGCGCGACCTGTTGCACCGCGAGATCGATGATTCCGAATGCCCGCGTCAGCGGGCCGTGCAGCTGGCGCGCCACGTCGGTCGGCGCCATGCCGGCCGGCGTGCGCACGAACAGCGGATCGTCGAAGAGATTGCGCAAGCGCCGCAGCGCGTGGCTGACGGCCGGCTGTGTGAGCCCGAGCCGCTCGCCGGCCGCGGTGAGGCTGCGCAGCTCCGAAATCGCGAGGAACACCCGCAACAGGTTGAGGTCGGTGACGACCGGATGGGATTTGGTCATGGCGCTCGCAAGCCGCGGCGGGGGCGCGTCGGCACGACCGGCAAGCGGTCGCGCGACGCGGCGCAGACTACTCGGCCGATGTTATCTCAAAACTTTCGCTCGCCATCGGGAAATGCGGCGTCGCGCCCGAAAACGGCGGCAGCGCATCGAAATCGCTGCGCATCAGCAGGCGGACCGGCGACGCCAGCGCGTGCGCCAGTGCATCGGCATCGTCGAACACGACCTTGTTGCGTTGCATCGCGTGCGCACGCGGCGCCGGCAGCGCGCTCCGGTAATCGACGCGCGTGTAGATCTCGATCGCGCGGATGCCCGGCAATTGCGCCATCAGCGGCGGATGACGATCGAGGTAATGCGACAGCCACGCGTTCGGATCCTCGGCCTCGCCTTCATAGCTGACGAGGAAGGTACAGCTTCGCGCGCCCGGGCCCACACCCGGGCCCGCCACCTGAATCCGGCGCACGGCCATCGCCTGCTGCGCGACGCGCCAAGCTGCCGCCTGCCATCGCACCATGCAGGCGTATGCGGCGCCCGTCGGCGCAAGCGTCGCTTCGAGCGCGTCGAGCTCGGCGAAATAGCCTTGCAGCACGCATGCGGGCGATGGCGGCCGCGCCACGGGGTCGGCGCGGTCGGCGGCCAATGCGACGGGCCGATGGACGACCAGCCGCTCGAGCCCGGGCGCGGCGCGCAACGCCGCCACGGCATCGCCGATGCCGGCCAGCGGCACGTCGGCGGCGGCATCGGCGCCATGTTCGACGATCAGGAACAGGCAGACTTCCATCCGTCACCCCGCCTGCGCGGCCAGCGGATGCGCGAGCCGGTGGAACGCGCGGCCGAAGTAGATCAGCCCGTCGGCCGCCGCATGCAGCGCGATGTGATCGACCTCGACGAACATCACCGAATGCGAACCGACCGACTTGCTGTCGATGATGCGCCCTTCGAGGCTGACGTTCGCATCGGCCAGCACCGGCACGCCGGTTTTGCCGTCCAGCCAGCGCGTGTCGTCGAAGCGCGTATCGCCCGGCGCCGGCGTCATGCCGGCGAACGTCCTCGCGACCTCCTGGCACGCGGACGGCAACAGGTTGATCGCGACGCGCCCGTTGCCGCGCATGATGTCGTGCGCGCGGCTGCCGCGGTTGATGCACACCAGCATCGTCGGAGGCATATCGGTCACCGAGCAGACCGCGCTCGCGGTGATGCCCCAGCGGCCGTGCGCACCGTCGGTGGTGACGACATTGACGCCGGCCGGCAGGCGCGACATCGCCTCGCGAAAATCCTGGCGGACGTCGCATTGGATCGTTGCTTCGTTCATCTTGTGCTCCTGCTGCGAACAATCGGCGTGGTGCCGATCACGGGTACGGCGTAACGGGTACGATGCCGGCAAACACGGCGCCGGAGCCGTCGTAGGTCGCCTCGCCGAGAAACGCGTGCTGCGTGACCACGATCGAATCGCGCACCAGCTGCTGCAGCCGGTTCTCGCGATAGATCGCGGCCGTGCCGGCAAGCTGGTAGGCCTGCATCACGACCTTCGCGCACACCTGCGCGGCATGCGTCGCGCTCAGGCGCAGCAGGTTCGCCTGCTGCGGCGATACGGGCCGGCCAGCGGCCAGCGACGCCCACGCGGCTTCCGCCGTCTCGTAGAAAAACGCCCGCGCACTGCGCCAGTCGGCCTCGGCCTTCGCAAGCCCTTCGCGGTAATACGGACGATCGGCGAGGCGCGGCGCGCCGGTGGTCGTCTTCGTCGCGCCCGACATCGCGGTGAGCAGGTCCAGCGCGGCGCGCGCGATGCCGACGTTCACGGCCGCATGCACCTGCGCCTGGTACGCGACCGCCGGATAGCGGTACAGCGGTTCGTCGACGGTCGGCTCGCCGCCGCGCACGAACGTCCAGGCTGCGTCGACGAACCGGTCGTTCAGCGCCAGGTCGTGACTGCCGGTGCCCTGCATGCCGACCACGTGCCAGTTCTCGACGATCTCGACGTCCTCGGCGCGAAACACGGCCGTGAACGGCTTGCCCGGCGCGCCGCCGTCGGCCGGCGCACCGCCGATGCCGACACCGATCCAGTCCGCCCCCTTGCAGCCGCTCGCGAAGCGCCAGCGGCCCGTCACGCGGTAGCCGCCCGGTGCGGGCCGGGCCGGCTGCAGCGGGTAAAGCCCGCCCGCGAACACCTGGTCGGGGCCGTCCGCGTAGATCGCGCGCTGCGTGTCGAGCGGCAGCGCGGCGAGATACGTGTTGGCCGAGCCGAATGCCGCGACCCACGCGGCCGAACCGTCGGCGATCGCGATCCGTTCGAGCATCGCGAGAAATACGTGCGGCGGCAGCGCGTCGCCGCCGAAGCGCGCCGGCGTGCCGGCGCGGAAGATGCTCGCGCGTTTCATCATCGCGATCACGTCGCGCGGCACGTGCGACAGCCGGTCGAATTCGTCGCGCCGGCGTTCGACCTCGGCGATCACCGTATCGAGAGGCAAAGGTGACCGGTCGGCCGGTTGCGGCGGCACGGGCACGTCGGGCACGACGGCACGGATGGCGGAATGAGCTTGCATGGTGATGTCCTGAAAAGGCGAAAGGTATGGAGGAAAGACGGTGCGCCGGTCAGCGCGATCGGGCAGCATCGCGCATCGCCTTCGGATGGGTTTCCGGTGCGATGCAGGTTGCGACGACCGTGATTGCGCCGAGCAGCACGAGATAGATGACGATCGGCGTCGCGCTGCGGTAGTGCGCGAGCAGCGCGGTCGCGATCGCCGGCGACAGCCCGCCGCCGAGCACCGACGCGATCTCGCGACCGATTCCGAGCCCCGAGAACCGCAGGTGCACCGGCAGCAGTTCGCTGATGAACGCCGGCTGCGCACCTTCGAGAATGCCGATCGCGATGCTGTTGGCCAGGAGCAGGGCGACGATCACGTGCGAGAAGCGGCCCGACTGCAGCAACGTGAAGTACGGATACGCGATCAGCACTACGGCGACGGCGCCGAGCAAGTAGACGGGCTTGCGGCCGATCCGGTCGGTCAGGCGGCCCGCGAGCAGCGTCACGGGAATCATCAGCAGCATCGAGATCACGAGCCCGCTCAGTAGCCACGATGCATCGAGACCGATGAACTTGCCGTACGCGAGCGAGAACGCGAAGAACAGGTACGACACCGCGCCTTCGCCGAACCGCAGCCCGAACACGGTCAGCACTTCGCGCGGGCATTCGCGCAGCACGTCGACGAGCGGCGTCGCGCTGGACTTCCGTGTCGACCGCGCATCGGCGAATTCCGCGCTCTCGCCGATCGAGCGGCGCATCCACAGGCCGAACCCGACGAGCACGATGCTCGCGAGGAACGGGATGCGCCAGCCCCAGCGCTCGACGTCGGCTGCCGGCAGCTGCTGCACGAGCAGGAACGCGGCAGTCGACAGCACGAAGCCGAACGCCGCGCCGCACGGGCTCCATGCGGCGAGCGCACCGCGCCGGTCGGCCGGCGCGTTCTCGTGGATCAGCAGGATGCTGCCGCTCCACTCGCCGCCGGCGGCGAGCCCCTGCAGCACGCGCAGCAATACCAGCGCGACCGGCGCGGCGACGCCGATCTCGCGATAGGTCGGCAACAGCCCCATACCGACCGTCGCCGCGCCCATCGTCAACATCGTCAGCATCATCACGGTCTTGCGCCCGTAGCGATCGCCGATGTGCCCGCACAGCAGCCCGCCGATCGGACGCGCGACGAAGCCGACCGTGAAGCCGCCGAACGCCGCGATCGTGCCGGTCAGCGGATCGCTGCCGACCGGAAAGAACAGCTTGCCGAACAGCAGCGCGGCGGCCGTCCCGTACAGGAAGAAGTCGTACCATTCGAGTGCCTGCCCGAGCACGGCGGTCGCGACCGCGCGTCGGACCGAACTCGTGCTGCGGGAAACGGGCAACGAAACCGCTGACAGGGGCGCTGGTGAGTTCATGGTGTGTTGGGGGATAAGTTCAGTTGTCCTGCCTGTCCCGCATCGGGCGGCAGGTCCGCGATCGAATCTGTTCACTGCGTCCGAATCACGATAAGAGCGCAGCGGAATACGGTCAAATTCCCGCCAAAAATGATGAACATGAATCGCATGCATGGGCATGCCGTGCCGCGAGTCGCCCGTCTAATTATCCATCGCGCTTATTTGATCGCCTTTTTTAGATCAATTTGACGGATGAAAACGCGGCGACGAAACTGGTCCCGTTATCCGTGCGAGGTCCGCCCGACCGGACGCGCACTTCCTCGCGACTCTTTCCCCACGACGACGATGAGCGACATTTCCTACCAGACGATCGACACCCGCGCGCTGCACGGCTTCGCGCAGCCCGACCGCATCGCACCCGCGATGTATCACGACCCCGCGCTGTTCGAAGCCGAGCTCGACCGCATCTTCTACCGCACCTGGATCTGGGTTGCGCACGAAAGCGAGCTGCCGAACCCGGGCGACTTCATCACGACGACGATCGGCCGCCAGCCGGTGATCGTCGTGCGCGACAAGACCGGCGCGATCAACGTGCTGCAGAATCGCTGCCGCCATCGCGGCGCGACCGTGTGCGAATCGCACAAGGGCAACGCGAAAGGCTTCACGTGCCCGTATCACAGCTGGTCGTACGCGCTCGACGGCACGCTGCGCGCGCTGCCGTATGGCGACGGCTACGACGGCGTGTGCGAGAAGGGCGACCTGCCGCTCGTGAAGCTGCGCGTCGGCGTGTACCAGGGGCTGATCTTCGCGAGCTTCAACGACGCCATCGAACCGCTCGAGGATTTCCTCGGCGGCGCCAAACCGTGGATCGACCTGTTCATGAAGCAGGGTGCCGGCTACCCGATCAAGGCGAACGGCGAGCACAAGTTCAGGTTCAAGGGCAATTGGAAGATCCAGCTCGAGAACACGACGGACCTCTATCACTTCCCCGTCGTGCACAAGTCGTGGATGAAGTCGATCGACGACGAGACGGCCGCCGCGATCACGAGTTTCATGACGAGCGAGGACGCGTTCTGCCGCGCGCTGGGCAACGGCCACAGCCTCGCGGTGCTCATGCCCGAACTGATCGATCTCGACGAAGACGACGGCGCGCCGCTGCCCGAGCGCTTCGCGCCGCTCGCGGCGAAGCTCGCCGAGCGCCACGCGCCGGACGAAGTGCGCCGCATCGTGCGCTCGCTGATGGGCGTCGGCTTCAACCTGAACCTGTTTCCGAACCTCGCGCTATCGATGGCGTTCTTCCGCGTGCTGCGGCCGATCTCGGCGAACGAGACCGAAATCCGCCACGTCGCGCTCGCGATGGACGGCGGCCCGGACGAGGCGAACCGCGAGCGGCTGCGCATCCACGAGCACTTCCAGGGCCCGTTCGGCTTCGGCAGCCCCGACGACGCGGAAGCCTGGGAGCGCGTGCAGCGCGGCGCGCATGCGGGCCCCGACGTGCCGATCCTCGTGAACCGCGGGCTGAACCGCGAGACAACCGCCGCGAACGGCGAAAAGACCGCGCATGCCACCGACGAGACGGGCATGCGCGAGGCCTACCAGCAATGGCGAAAAATGATGGAGCAACAGTGATGGATGACCGCAACGCCCTTTTTTCCGAGCAGACCTTCGCCCGCGCGGTCGAATTCGTGTGGCGCGAAGCCGAGATGCTCGACCGTCGCGACTATCGCGCATGGCTCGACCTGTGGGATCCGGCCGGCGATTACGTGGTGCCGATCGATCCCGATGCGACCGACTTCGCGGCGACGCTGAACTACGTGTTCGACGACCACGACATGCGCGAGAAGCGCGTGCAGCGGATGCTGTCCGGCTATTCGGCGTCGGCGTCCGACGCGGCGCGCACGGTGCGCACCGTGTCGCGCTTCACGCTGGAAAGCGGCAGCGCCGACACCGTCGAGCTGAAATCCGCGCAGGTTGTCGTCGCATACAAGCGTGGCGTCGCGACGCTGTTCGCGGCCAATGTCACGCACAAGCTGCATGTCGATGCGGACGGCGAGATGCGGATCGCGGAGAAGGTCGTGCGCCTGATCGACTCGACCGAAGCGCTCAGCGCGATCGGCTTCCTGCTGTAAGCCGCCGCCGGTTCACCGCCGAATCCGCAACGGTGAACCGGTCACCTTCACCTTTCCGGACGACCATGCCCACACTCGAAGTTTTCCTGCCGGCCGGCCACGACGACGCCTGCAAGGCCGAGCTGATTGCGCGGCTCAGCAGCGCGACCGTCGACGCGACAAGCGCGCCGATCGAATCGGTGCGCGTGTTGCTCACCGAATTGCCCGCGACGCATATCGGCCTCGGCGGGCGCACGGCCGCCGACGGCGCGCCGCCGTCGCTGCCGGTGATCGTCGCGATCCTGATCGCCGGCCGCACCGATGCGCAGAAACGCGCGCTGATCGCCGCGCTGTCCGACGCTGCCGCGAACGTGCTCGATGCGCCGTTGCAGGCAACGCGCGTGATGATCAAGGACATCCCGAACACCGATTTCGGGATCGGCGGACAGACCGCGCGGGCGCTGGGGCGCTGACCGTGTGCCGCGCGTCGCTGCCCTGCCGTGACGCATGTGATGCACGCGATGCAGCGCAGCGGCTACGCGTGCGCTCCGGCGAGCGGCAGCGTCACGCGGCAGTCGAGCCCACCGCCTTCGGCCGGGCTCGCGCCGATGCGCCCGCCGTGGCGCGTGACGATGCTCTTGCACAGCGACAGCCCGATCCCGTTGCCGCCGGCCTTCGACGACGAGAAGCCGTCGAACAGCCGATCGTGCGCACCTTCGGCGATACCGGGTCCGTTGTCGATCGCGCGCAGCTCGGCGTGCCCGTCGACGTTCGCGGTGCCGAGCGTCAGCATGCACGGTGCGCGCTCGCAGCCGGCGAACGCCTCGATCGCGTTGAAGGCGAGGTTGAGCATCACCTGCCCGATCAGCACGCGCTCGCAGCGGATCGGCAGCGGCACATCGGCCTGCACGATCGTCACCGTCACGCCCGCCTCCTTCGCGCGCAGCTCGATGAAATACGCGACGTCAGCGAGGATCTCGCGCAAATCGGCGAGCGCGACGACCGGCTCGCGCTTCACGATGAACTCGCGCACGCTCTTGATGATCAGCGCCGCATGCTCGGCCTGCCGGTCCGCGCTGCGCAGGCCCCAGATCGCGTCGTCGACGGCCCCGCGCGCGTTCAGCCGCTGCACCGCGCCCTCGATGAAGTTGCGCACGGCCGCGAGCGGCTGGCTCAGCTCGTGCGCGATCACGCTCGCCATCTCGCCCATCGCGTTGTAGCGGCTCGCGTATTCGAGCATCCGCGCTTGCGCGCGCCGCGCATCCTCGATCGCCACTTCGTCGCTCACGTCGCGAAACTGCACGAGCAGCCCGTCGAGATCGCCTTCGATCTCGACCTGCCGGCACTGGATGCGCAGCCAGCACGCCGAGCCGTCGCGCCGCACGATCCGGTAACGCTGCGGCTCGGACGGGTATGCGGACGGCGCATCGCGCAGCTGCGCGACGAGCCGGTCGCGGTCGGCCGCGCTGCAATAGTCGAGCACCTCGCCGAGCGCTTCGTCCGGTGCGAGCCCGAGCACGCGGCGGCCCGACTCGCTGATGAACTGCACGCCGCCGTGCGGCGTCACGACCGCGATCCCTTCATCGAGGTCCTGCATGAACTCGCGCAGCCGTGCTTCGTAGCGGCGCAGTTGCTGGCGCACCGCTTCTTCCGCGCTGATGTCGCGGAACTGCACCATCACGACGTCGCGACCGCGCAGCGGCACGTAAGTGGCGGTCGCCTCCGACAGCATGTCGACGCCCGTGCGCGAGCGGTAACACCACTCGTACACCTGCGGCCCGTCGACGAGCGCGCGATCCCACGCACTCACGGCGATCTCGCGCTGGTATTTCGGTTCGGGACGCGTCATGTCCGGCGCCTTCAGCGGCAGCAGTTCCTCGACGGAAAAGCCGAGCGCGATGCACGCGGCGCGATTCGCCCACACGATCGCCTTGGTATGCGCGTCGTGCAGCAGCACGCAGGTGGTCAATGCGTCGAGCAGCCGGTGGAAATCGTCTTCGTCTGGAAAACTCATGATCGGATCCGGATGAAGGCACGCGGCGTCGCGCGGCCGGATGTCCAACATAGCACCGGCGTGCGCGGCCCGCATCTGAAGATTTCTTTAGTCCGGCACGGAGCGACACCAGTCACGCAGCCCTACGCACCAATTGCTGCGTGTTTTCGGCGTTTCTAGACTAGGTCCATGCCGTATCCATCCCCGCAATCGAACCCCATCCCCAGGAGACAGCCATGCCCAACGCCGCCCTCGCCATCGACGCCGCGCCCCCCTCGCCGCATGCGGTCCGCGAAGCGGCCGCACGTATGTCGCCGCTCGACGCGGTGATCGAGACCGTCGCCGCGCGCCGCGACGAGTTCGACCGCCTGTCGCATGTGCCGCGCGACGTGATCGCGCTGTTCAAGGAGGCCGGCATCTATCGCGCGGGCACGCCGCGCCGCTTCGGCGGCGATGCGCTCGCGCCCACCGCGTTCCTCGGCATGATCGAGCGGATCGCGACCGCCGACGGGTCGGCCGCGTGGGTCGCGAGCTTCGGCTCGGCCAACGCCTATCTCGCCGCGCTGCCGCTCGCCACGCAGGCCGAGCTGTACGCGAGCGGCCCCGACCAGGTGTTCGCGGGCGGGCTGTTCCCCGTGCAGCCGGCGCAGGCGGCACCCGGCGGCTGGCGCGTAACGGGCACGTGGAAGTTCGCGAGCGGCTGCAAGGGCGCCGACTGGCTCGGCGTCGGCATCGCGGTGCCCGGCGCGCAGGATGCCGCGCCGAACAGGCCCCGCACGGCCGTGTTCCGTGCCACCGAAGTCGAGATCGTCGAGAACTGGAGCGTGGTCGGCATGCAGGGCACGGGCAGCCACGACCTGCGCGTCGACGACCGCTTCGTGCCCGAAGCGTGGACCTTCGTGCGCGGCGGCGAGGCGACCGTCGACGAGCCGCTGTACCGCTATCCGACCGTCGCGTATGCGGCGCAGGTGCTCGCCGTGGTCAACCTCGGGCTGGCCCGCGCGGCGCTCGACGTCGCGAACCGCATGTCGGGCGGCCGCCAGACGACCACCGGCGCGCCGCGCCTCGCCGATCGCGCGTATTTCCGCATCGAACTCGCGAAGGCCGAGGCACAGCTGCGCTCGGCGCGCGCGTTCTTCTACGACGCGACCGACTCGGTCTGGCAATCGATTCTGGCCGGCAACCCGGTCACGCCCGAGCAGGTCAGCCTGCTGAGACTCGCCGCCACGCATATCGCACGCGAAGGCGCGAGCGTCGTCGAGCGCGCGTACCGCCTCGGCGGCACGGCCGCGATCTATCGCACGCATCCACTGCAGCGCCTCTTGCGCGACGCGATGGTCGTCACGCAGCACGCGTTTCTCGGCGAAGGCAACTTCGACGGCGCGGGCGCGGTGTTCACCGGCGTCACGCCGTTTCCCGGCTATCTGTAATCCGCGTCGATTCGCATCGATTCGCTTGAACGCCGCTCAACGCATTCTTCAGGAGAACCTGTCATGTCCGATTCGAATCCGCTGCCGCTGCGCGTGCTGTTCTGCTGCGGCGTGTCGCAAAACTTCTTTGACCTGCCGCGCGAGAAGATCGGCGAAGTGTGGCAAGCGTATGGCGCGATGCTCGCCGCCGTCGAGGCGATGCCCGGCGTGCGCGTGCTCGGCGTGATGGATGACGACCGCCTCGTGGTCGGCCAGGCCGACGGCGCGCCGTGGACGTTCTACATCATGGCCGACGTCGCCGACTTCGACACGACGGTCGCGGTCTGCAACCTGTACCGCACGACGCCGGTCGGCGAATACAACCTGTGGCGCTATGGCAAGATCGAGGCGCGGGTCGGCCGCGCGCTGACCGTGCCGCCGGCCGCGACACCCGCAGCGTGAGGCGCGCGATGACCGGCCCCGATTCTTCGCGCTCGATCGCGGCGCTCGAAGCGCTTGAACGGCGCGTGGCGGCGCTCGACGCCGAACGCGCGGTGCGCGCGACGATCACGCGCTACATGGCGCTGTGCGACGTGCCCGAGGACGCCGGCCACGGCCCGGCGCTCGCTGCGCTGTTCACGGCCGACGCGGTGTGGGAAGGCATCGGCCCGCAGTACGCGCGCAAGTTCGGCCGCCTAGAAGGCACGGATGCGATCGTCGCGATGCTGCGTCGCTATCTGCCGCCCGATCCGCATTTCGCGGCGAACCTGCATTTCCTGACGTCGGAGTCGATCGACGTCGGCGCCGACCATGCGAGCGCACGGGGCCGCTGGATCATGCTGCAGGCGTCGCGCTACGCGGACGGCACGGCGGAGCTGATCGCCGCGCGGCTGAGCGTCGACTTCGCGCCGGCCGGAGGCGGCGCGACCTGGCTGATCCGCCATTTCCGCACCGAGCGCGTACTCGACGGCCCGTGGCCACTCGCCGCCGCGCCGCAATCCTGAACCCTTTCACTCCGCTCCCACGCCATCGCACCATGACAGGCTTCATCGCTACCTTCACGCTGGGCGGCCCGGGTCCGACGATCGCGATCAAGGACACGATCGACATCGCAGGCCATCCGACCCGCGCGGCCAGCCGCGCACTCGCCGACGCGCCGCCCGCCGCGCAGCACGCGGACGTGGTCCGCCTGCTGCTCGACGCCGGCTGGCAGATCGCCGGCAAGGCGAACATGCACGAGCTCGCGTTCGGCATGACCGGCATCAACGACACCACCGGCACGCCGGTCAATCCGCAGGACCCGACGCGCATTCCCGGCGGCTCGTCGAGCGGATCGGCGTCGCTCGTCGGGCTCGGTGTCGTCGACGCCGCGCTCGGCACCGACACCGGCGGCTCGATTCGCGGGCCGGCCGCCTGCTGCGGCGTGGTCGGGTTGAAGCCGACGTTCGGCCGCGTGTCGCGGCGCGGCGTCGCACCCGCCGACACCACGCTCGATTGCGTCGGACCGTTCGCGCGCGACGTCCACACGCTCGCAGCCGTGATGGCCGCCATTGCACCGGGCTTCGATCCGACGCGCGCGACAGCGCCCGTTGCCGGTTGCACGATCGCGCACGTGATCGCCGATGCCGATCCGGCCATCGCCGCCGCGCTCGATGCGGCGGTGCGCGCATCGGGCCTGCGCACGCACGATGTCGCGCTCGACGAACTGCCTGCCGCGTTCGCCGCGGGGCTCGCCGTCATCAACGCGGAAACGTCGCGCGCATTCGGGCATCTCGTCGACACCGGCAAGCTCGGCGCGGATCTCGATGCGCGGCTGCGCATGGCCGCGCAGACGACACCGGCCGCGCTCGTGCAAGCCGAAGCCGTACGCGCACGCTTCACCGCTCAGGTCGATGCCGCGCTCGAACGCGCGGACGTGCTGGTGCTGCCGACGCTGCCCGCGTTGCCGATCACGCTTCAACAGGCGCGCGAGGGCGTATCGGTCATCGCGATGTCGTCGCTGATCCGGCCGTTCAACCTGAGCGGCCATCCGGCGCTCAGCCTGCCGCTGCCGCTCGCCGGAACACCGCTGAAGGCCGGGTTGCAGATCGTCGGGCGCAAGGGCGCGGACGAACAGGTGTGCGCGATTGCGGCACACTTCGAAACGGCGCTTGCCGCATGAACCACGATGCGGGTGCCGCTTCGGCCACGCGCCCGCGAACCAGGGAATCACGCACCATGTCAGACCGAGTCGTCCTCGTCACCGGCGCCGCGCGCGGGCTCGGCGCCGTCATCGCCGAACGCTTCCTCGCGGCCGGCTATCGCGTCGCGCTGGCCGACATCGCCGCCGACGCCATTGATGCGCACGCGCGCGAAATCGACCCGAGCGGCGAACGCGCGATCGCGCTGCCGCTCGACGTCACGTCGAAACGCGATTTCGAAGCCGCGCGCGATGCGCTCGTCGCGCGCTGGGGTGCAATCGACGTGCTCGTCAACAATGCCGGCGCATCGAAGGTCGTGCCCGCGATGGAGATCACGGCCGAGCAGTTCGACCAGGTGATCGACGTGAACCTGCGCAGCGTGCTGTTCGGCTGCCAGGTGTTCGGCCACTACTTCGCGACACGCAGCGCGGGCCGCATCGTCAACATCGCGTCGCTCGCCGGGCAGAACGGCGGCTCGGCGACGGGCGCGCACTATGCGGCCGCGAAAGGCGGCACGCTGACGCTGACCAAGGTGTTCGCGCGCGACCTCGCCGCGCAGGGCGTGACCGTCAACGCGATCTCGCCGGGCCCGCTCGACCTGCCGATCGTCTACGAAAGCGTCGCGCCGGAAAAGCTGCGGCAGGTGCTCGCGAGCCTGCCGGGCGGCAAGCTCGGATCGGCCGGTTTCGTCGCGGATGCGGCGGTGCTGCTCGCGTCGGGCGACGCGCATTTCGCGAACGGCGCGTGCTGGGACATCAACGGCGGGTTATACATGCGTTGAACGCGGCGCGCGCGACGGCGCGCATTCGTGCATCTAGCGCGGCGTGTCGCCGTCGTCCCCCCACACGACCATCACGTCGCGCACCAGCGCGGCGATCGACGTCGCACCGAGCTTCTCCTTGATGCTCGCGCGATGCACGTCGACGGTCTTCACGCTGATCGACAGATCCGACGCGATCTGCTTGCTGCCCTTGCCGTCGACGACGCCGCGCAGCACCTCCTTCTCGCGTGCGGTCAGCGCGTCGAGCCGCTGGCGCAGCCCGCGGTGCCGCTGGCCGACCGCGTGCCGCTGCTGCGCGAGCCGCAACGCGCGCTGCACGCGCTCGAGCATCTGCTGCGAGTTGTACGGCTTCTCGACGAAATCGATCGCGCCGTTCTGCAGGGCGCGCACGGACATCGGGATATCGCCGTGTCCGCTCACGAAGATCACCGGCAGCGTCGCGCCGCGCGCGTTCAGTTCCGCCTGGACGTCGAAACCGCTTTTCTCCGGCATCCGCACGTCGAGCACCAGGCACGCGACCAGGTTCACGTCGAAGCGCGCGAGAAAATCGGCGGCATTCGCGAAGCCTTCGGACGCGATGCCGACCGACTCGAGCAGCCAGGCGAGCGACGTCCGCATGCCGCTGTCGTCGTCGACGATGTATACGATCGGAGCGGGTGACGTCATCGGGGTGTCTCGCAAGATATCGGTATCGGCATCGCACGCGCCGCGGGTGAGGCAGGCGTCGTTCGTCGGGGTGTGCGGCACATCATAACGAGCAGAAAATGCGCTGAATACCCCTTCACGTGCCGCATCGATGCTCCATCGCACTTTTTTCCGCGCGCCGTGCCGCGCATCTAGGTAGAACCTTTAGATGCGTTGGCGGGAACGCCATCTTCATCGTCACTCGTGCGAATGTTCGCCGGCCTTTTTGCGGCGTACGCTTGCTGCATCGTCGACGATTCGATGCCGCATCGACGGCTCGCACGATCGCCACCTCATTCACCCAGGAGCGCCCATGTCAGCACCGACCGATACCCCGCAACCGGCGCGCGCCGAACCCACCGCCGCGCAACAGGCCTTCCGGCAAGCGATGGCCCACCTCGGCGCGGCCGTCAACGTGATCACCACCGCGGGGCCGCACGGCCGCTGCGGGATCACGGCGAGCGCCGTCTGTTCCGTCACCGACGCGCCGCCGACGCTGCTCGTGTGCCTGAACCGGTCGAGCGCGATGCATGCGACCTTCGAGCGCAATCGTCATGTGTGCATCAACGTGCTGCCGGCCGAGCACGAACTGCTCGCGCGGCATTTCGCAGGACTCACCGAGTTGCCGATGGAGCGCCGCTTCGAGCTGCCGGTGTGGGATCGCGGCGAGCAGGATGTGCCCGTGCTGCGCGATGCGCTCGCGAGCCTGCAAGGCACGATCGCCGACATGAAGGAAGTCGGCTCGCATTCGGTGATGTTCATCGAGGCGACGTCGATTCGCGTGCGCAACGACGGCGACAGCCTCATCTACTTCAGCCGCGCGTTCCATCGCGTATCGCGTACCGCCTGCGTGCGGTAACGGTCGGGGTAACAAAACGGTGCCGCGCTCGCCGATCGCGCAGGGCTACGCCGAGCGCAACGCGCGCTGTCCCGCCGCGAGCGCCGCGCCCGCGAACAGCGTCAGCGCCGAATACACGAGCCCGCGCGCGAGCCCCGCGCTGTCGGATACCCAGCCGATCGCGACGGGCCCGGCGATCTGCCCGAACGCGAAGATCGTCGTGAACGCGCTGATGCCCTTCGCCCAGCCTTCCGGCGACAGATTGTGGCGCACGAACGCGGTCGTCGACGCGACCGCCGACAGGAACGTCGCGCCGAACAGCACGCCCGACGCGAACGCGGCCGCCGGATGCGCGAACAGCGCCGGCATCAGCGTCGCCACGCCGAGCAACGCATTGAGCACGGCCAGCGCCTGGCCGCCGCGCATCCGGTCGAGCAACCCCGACCACAGCCGCGCCGACACGATGGTCGCGACGCCGAGCATCACGTAGAACGCGGACACGACCGTGCCGCTCATCCCCGTGCCGCGCAGCAGCGCGACGATGAACGTCATGTAGCCGATATAGCCGACGCCGAACAGTCCGTAGCCCGCGAGCGCGAGCGCGAAGCGCGCGGGGCTCGCGCTCGCCGCCGGCGCGGCGCCGTCGCGCCGCACGGCCGGTGCCGCGTGCGCATGCTCGATGCGACGCGCCGCCGCCACGGCGATCGCCGAGAACAGCACGCACGCGACCGCGAGCGCGAACCACGCTGGTTGCCATCCGTGCGTGCGATGTACGAGCGTCGCGGGCACCAGCAGCGACGACGCGACGATGCCCCACCCCGTGCCGCCGTAATAGAGCCCGAGCAGCAGCCCCGCATCGCGCGGCGACGCGGACGCGAGCCGCGCCGCCAGCACGCCGCCGCTGATGAAGATCAGCGCGCTGCCGACGCCTGTCGCGAGCCGTTCGACGAGCAGCGCGTTCATGCCGGACGAGAACCCGCATGCGGCCATCAGCACCGCGGTCAGCGCGCAGCCGGCCGCCAGCAGCGTGCCGGTGCGCCAGCGCCGAGACAGGAACGGGAAGACGAGCGCGCCAATCAGGTAGCCGGCCGCGTTCGCGGTGTTCAATGCGCCGGCCTGCGCGAAGCTCCAGCCGAGATCGACCTTCATCGGCGGAAGCAGCAACGCATACGAAAAGCGCGCGAGGCCGAGCGCGATCGCGCTGCCGAGCGACAGGCAGATCGCGAGCCGCCATGCTGCCATCCGGTCGGATTCGGTGGCGCCGGCATGCGGCCGTGCTCGGCCGGCGTGCTCCGGTTGCGGCGCTGTGCGCATCGCATGTCTCCATCGTGGTTTGCATCGTGCCGCCGGGACGGCGGTGCGCGCGCGGCTGCGGCCCGCACGCGAAGTCGTCAGATGGTGCCAGAAAATCGTGGCAGCCGCCGGAGCCGGCTCGTCGACTGCTGGCGGACAGTTCGCATGAACGCCAGCCGCGTGCGCATCGTTCGCGAATGATGAAAACCGAAACGATCGACGCGATTGCACTCGCAATTTAAATAAATCACATGAATGAACTCATCATTGACGGCCTCGATATTCAAAACAATTAATCCACGGCCTTCACGATCCGATTCATTCGCCTTCATTGCGCGATATGCAGCGAACCTGCTTGTTTAGCACACCACAGCTAAAAACGATGCAACGCGTTGCATTCGGTAAATCATCAGACTAATATCGACGCCACTCGCCCGGCATTCAAAAAATTCCGGACGAGCGCGGTAATCCCTTTACCGCGCTTTCATGTTGAATCGCTCATGTTCACCACAGGAGAATTGACATGCAGGAAACCCGGCAGATCGAATTGCTTGACTGGATGCAGGAAGACACGCACCCCGAGGCCGTCGACATGATGGTCGAGGATGCCGTGGTGCCGTTCGGCACCGCGCTCTGGCCGGTCTGAGCGGCCAGCCCGTTCCCGCGGAAGGGCCGCGGCCCTTCCGCCGCTTCCGGAGACACGCATGCTGAACCTGCACCGCGCGCTCGGCTGTCACCCGGCGCTGCGCGACAAGCTCGCACGCGGCGAAACGGGCAAACTCCTGGTCGGTTACGACACCCGCAACCGCGACGTCGCGTTGCGCGCGTTTTCCGCCCTGCCCGACTCGTTCGACGCGACAACCCTCTGCCTCGAAACCACCCCGCCCGCCGACATCGCCGCCGCGCTCGCGCGCGCGGATCTGTTCGTGCTGCTGTACGACTCGTCGTGCCTGCCGACACCCTCGCCGAGCGGCCCGCCGTTCCTGGCCGCGATCCGTCCCGCGATCGTCGAGCACTGGAGCAAGTCGGTACTGTTCAAGGATTACGGCCCACATCTCGACGAAGCGTTCGCGGAATCGCTCGATGACATCGCCGCCCGCAACGGCCGGCTGATCGAAGCGGCCGCGCGCGCATCGCGGATCCGCTTCATCGACGAAGCCGGCAACACGCTGACCGGCTCGCTTTCACCGGACCAGAAATGGACGAGCGTGGACGGGATGGGCAATCTCGACGTCGTGCCCGGCAAGATCGCGACGCACGTCACCGACCTGCACGGCTCGATCGTATTCAGCGGCACGTTCCTCGGCACCGTGCCGTTCGCGATCAAGTACCGCGTGACGGAGCGGCTCGCGACGCTGCACGTCGAAGACAGCCTGATCGTCGATTTCGACAGCGACGACGCGGGCTTCCGCCGCGACTTCGCGTCGTACCTCGACCGGCATGACAATCACCGGCGCATCGAAGAATTCGGCATCGGCACGAATCTGGGCATCCGTGCGCTGTATGGCCGCAACGCCGGGTTCGAGGAACGCCATCCGGGGCTGCATCTCGGCCTCGGCGGCGGCGCGAACGGCAGCCACCACCTCGACCTGATCTTCGCGCGCGGCACGCTCGCGTTCGACGAGCGGATCGTGTTCGACGGCGCGTTCGCCGTCTGACTGTCGAATCAGGCCTCGGCGGCCGCCGTGTCGCCGAGCCACTTGTACATCACCAGGCAATCGACGAAGCCGAGCCGCGCGTGGCGATACGCGCGCGGCAAGCGGCCGACGATCTCGAAGCCGAGCTTCTGCCACAGCGCCACCGCCACCTCGTTGGTCGCGACCACCGAATTGAACTGCATTGCAAGAAAGCCGCGTTCGCGCGCCACCTGCTGCGAGTGCTCGCACATCAGGCGGGCAACGCCCTTGCCGCGCGCGGCCTCGCCAACCATATACCCGCAGTTGCACACGTGATTGCCGGGCCCGGCCGCGTTCACCTTCAGGTAGTACGAGCCGAGCAGCACGCCATCCTCCTCGGCGACCCACGTGCAGAGCGGCGCGTCGAGCCACTGCGCGCGAGCGGCCTCCCGCGTCGCCGCAGGATCGAATGCATAGGTCTCCTGCGCGGTGACGATCGCGTGGTACGTGGGCCAGAAGCGGGGGAAATCGTCTTCGGTCATCGGGCGAAGCGTGATCATGCGGGTTCTCTCGTGAAGGGATCGGGGAATGCGCGCGTGCGAGCCGACGCGCGTGGCGCGACACGGCGTCGGAGCGTCATTGCGGGCCGCCGTCGCGCAACAGGCCGCTGCGATAAGCGCCCGGCGGGACACCATACCAGCGCTTGAACGCCTGCGAGAAACTCGACAGGTCGCTGAAGCCGAGCCGCTCGGCCACCTCCGTCAGCGACAAGTGCGCATCGCCGAGCAGCGTCTCGGCCATCACGCCGCGCGCCTGCGCGAGCAGCACCCGGAACGTCGTGCCCTCTTCCTGCAGACGGCGCTTCAGCGTGCGCGGGCTCGTGCTCATCAGCCGCGCCATGTCCTCGAGCGAGAACGGCACGTTACCGGGCGCCGCCGTCAAATATTGCCGCACCATCTCCGACGTGCCGACCCGCGCGCGCCGCGCGTCGACCAACTGGCTGCACATCTGCTCGCACATCGAAACCGTCAGCGGGTTCGCATGCGGCAGCGGCCGATCGAGAAACGCGCGATCGAATGCAAGGCTGTTCGCGCGCGCGCCGAACGCAGGCTCGACGCCGGCGATGCGCAGCACGGGCGTGGAAGCGGACGCGCTCGTCGCACGAGCAGCCTGCATCGTGAAGCGCGACAACGCGAAATCGCCCCCGCCGATCTCCTGCAGCAGCACGGCCGCGGCCGCCATGTCGCGCTCGACGAGGAACCGGCTCAGGCTGGCATCGAGCTCGGGCGCGCCGAAATTCAGCACCCCCGTCTCCGGCTCCTCGCGGTACGTGATCACCGTGAACGCATACGTGAGGGGCAGGAAGCGCATCGCGAGCGCCAGCGCGTCGCGCGCGGTCGCGCTCGCGATCAGCCCGTAGCCCCACACGCCGTACGCGGAGAAGTGATAGCGCTGTCCGACCTCGAACCCGAGGCCCGGCGCGCGCCCGAGCGCGCGCAGCAGGTTGCCGGTCAACCGCAGTTCCTGCGCGGCCGTCACCTCGACCTTCGGATCGTCGAGCTGCGCGTCCACGAGGCCCGTGCCGGCCAGCAACTTCGTGCGCGGCACGCCGCGTTCGTCGCCGAAATCGACCAGCAGCCGCGCGCTGGCCGGACTCCGGGTGAAGTCCCAGAAGCTCATGCGGAGAAACCCTCGAAGCGCCGACTTGGCCCAAATACTAAAACAATTGTCCCGAAGCAGCATTGGTGTTTTCCCATGCGGCCCGCACCATCGGCGTCATCAGTCGTCGCGTGAACGACGCCAACGCCCCCCGGAGGAGACACCATGCGACCGAGTCGCCCATCCGACCTCGCCGCCCGCTTCGAACTCCCGCGCAACGCATTCGACCGCTGGCATCGCGGACCACGCTCGCGCGCGCGGCACGAGTCCCGCAACGACACCGGGCGCCGCAGCCGCAGCGCGCCGTCCGACAGGCGCTTCGACCCGCCGCTGCACGCGCAGGCGTGCAGCGCGTGAACCATCGACCATCGGGAGACGATTTCATGAGCACAACGTTCGATTACATCGTCGTCGGCGGCGGTTCGGGCGGCTGCGTCGTCGCGGGGCGCCTCACCGAGGACCCGGCCGTCACCGTCTGCATGCTCGAGGCCGGCGGCCGCGGCGACAACGCGATCGTCAACGCGCCGACCGGCGCGGTCGTGATGCTGCCGACCCGCGTGAACAACTGGGCCTTTGACACGGTGCCGCAGCCGGGGCTCGGCGGGCGCATCGGCTATCAGCCGCGCGGCAAGGCGCTCGGCGGTTCGTCCGCGATCAACGCAATGGTCTACATTCGCGGCCATCGCGTCGATTACGACGGCTGGGCCGCGCTCGGCAACGAAGGCTGGTCCTACGACGACGTGCTGCCGTACTTCCGCCTGAGCGAGCACAACGAGCGCTTCGACGACGCCTTTCACGGCCGCGACGGCCCGTTGTGGGTCAGCGACCTGCGCACCGGCAACCCGTTCCATGCGCGCTACCTGGAAGCGGCGCGACAGGCCGGCCTGCCGCTCACCGACGACTTCAACGGCGCGCAACAGGAAGGCGTCGGCCTGTACCAGGTCACGCAGAAGCACGGCGAGCGGTGGAGCGCAGCGCGCGCATACCTGCTGCCGCACATCGGCCGCCGCGACAACCTGACGGTCGAAACGCACGCGCAGGTGCTGCGCATCCTGTTCGATGGCACGCGCGCGACGGGTGTCGAGGTACGGCAGGGCGGCGAGGTTCGCACGCTGCGCGCGCGGCGCGAAATCGTGCTTGCGGCGGGCGCGCTGCAGACGCCGCAGCTGCTGATGCTGTCGGGCGTCGGTCCGGCCCGCGAACTGCAGCGGCTCGGCATTCCGGTGCGCACCGACCTGCCCGGCGTCGGCCGCAACCTGCAGGATCATCCGGACTTCATCCTCGGCTACCGCGTGCGCGGCGTCGACACGATGGGCGTGTCCGCGCGCGGCGGCCTGCGCATGCTGCGCGAGTTCGCGCGTTTTCGCCGCGAACGGCGCGGGATGCTGACGTCGAATTTCGCGGAAGGCGGCGGCTTCCTCAAGACGCGGCCCGGCCTCGATGCACCCGACATCCAGTTGCACTTCGTCGTCGCGCTCGTCGACGATCATGCGCGCCGGCTGCATGCCGGTCACGGGCTGTCGTGCCACGTGTGCCTGCTGCGGCCGCGCAGCCGCGGCTCGGTCACGCTGCGCAGCGCCGATCCGCTCGCCGCGCCGCGCATCGACCCCGCGTTCTTCGACGATCCGCGCGACCTCGACGACATGGTCGCCGGCTTCCGGCTCACGCGCACGCTGATGGAAGCACCGGCGCTCGCCGAATGGATCACGCGCGACATGTTCACCGCGAACGTGACGACCGACGACGAGATCCGCGACGTGCTGCGCCGGCGCACCGACACCGTGTATCACCCGGTCGGCACGTGCCGGATGGGACACGACGCGCTCGCGGTCGTCGATCCGCAATTGCGCGTGCATGGCGTCACGGGGCTGCGCATCGTCGATGCGTCCGTCATGCCGACGCTGATCGGCGGCAATACCAATGCGCCGACGATCATGATCGCCGAGAAGGCCGTCGACCTGATTCGAGACGTGCGGCGCGTGCCGGCACGATCATCCGCCAACGTGGAATGCGAAGCGGCGCTTGCGCCAGCGCATCGCGACGCCGTTCCTGCATCGTGTGATTCGCACGATGCGATTCATACCGAGGAGACCCGCCATGTCGTCGCCTGAAGCCTCCCGTTGCGCCGAACCGGCCGCGCCGCTGTCGGCGATCATCATCGGCGCCGGCTTCGCCGGCATCGGCATGGCAATCGCACTGCAACACGCCGGCATTCGCGACTTCGTGATCGTCGAACGCTCGCACGACGTCGGCGGCGTGTGGCGCGACAACCGCTACCCGGGCGCCGCGTGCGACGTGCCCTCGCATCTGTACTCGTTCTCGTTCGAGCCCAACCCGGACTGGTCGCGCGTATTCGCGCCGCAGCCAGAAATCCATGCGTACTTGCAGCATTGCGCGCGCAAGTACGGCCTCGCGCGCCATCTGCGTTTCGGCGCCGACGTCCAGCGCGCGCAGTATGACGAGGCCCGTGGGTTGTGGCACGTCACGCTCGCCGACGGCACGACGCTCAGCACCGCCATGCTCGTCAGCGGCACGGGACAATTGAGCCGCCCGGCGATGCCCGACCTGCCCGGCATCGACACGTTTCGCGGCCGCGCTTTCCACTCCGCGCACTGGGATCACGACTATCCGCTCGCGGGCAAGCGCGTCGCCGTGGTCGGCACCGGCGCATCGGCGATCCAGTTCGTGCCCGCGATCGCCGGCGACGTCGAGCGCCTCGTCGTGTTCCAGCGTTCGCCGGCCTACGTGATGCCGCGTCCGGACCGCGCGTATCGTCCGTGGGAGCGGGCGCTGTTCCGCCGGCTGCCGTGGACAATGAAGCTGCATCGCGCGTCGATCTACGTGCGCTACGAATCGCGTGCGATCGCGTTCACGCGGCTGCACGGGCTGATGGATGTCGCGGTCGGCCGGCCGTTTCTCAAGCTGCTCGCGCGCGACGTGCGCGACCCTGCGCTGCGCGAACGGCTGACGCCCGACTATCCGATCGGCTGCAAGCGGATCCTGCTGTCGAGCGACTACCTCGCCGCGATCGACCGCGACAATGTCGAGCTCGTCACGCAGCGCATCCGGCGCGTGACCGAGACCGGCATCGAGACCGACGACGGCGTGCATCATCCGGTCGACGCGATCGTCTACGGCACCGGTTTCGCGGCGACCGCGTTCCTGTCGCCGATGCGCATCACCGGCCGCGACGGCCTCGACCTGAACGACGCCTGGCGACGCGGCGCGCAGGCGTATCTCGGGCTCACGGTGCCGGGCTTCCCGAACTTCTTCATGCTGTACGGCCCGAACACCAACCTCGGCCACAACTCGATCGTCTACATGCTCGAAAGCCAGATCGCGCACGTGATGCGCTGCGTGCGCGCGCTGCGGCGCGACGGCGCACGCGCGATCGACGTCGATCCGCGCCGCTACCGACGCTACAACACGCACGTGCAGCAGCGGCTCGACGGCTCGGTGTGGAGCGGCTGCAAGAGCTGGTACGTCGATGCGTCCGGCCACAACAGCACGAACTGGCCCGGCTTCACGCTGACCTATCGATGGATCACGCGCTTCACAGGACTGTCCGCGTACCGCTTCACGCAGCCGCTGCCCGACACCGCCACGCCGGCACACGACGCCGTCACGCCGACGCACGGCACCGTTATCGCGCCGCCCGCCGGCCGCGTGGAAGCGCTTGCCGCCGCGTCGTTGCGCGGTTTCCTGCGCGTCGCGTTCCGGCCGCTGATCGGGCCGCCGTTCGGCGCGCGCATGCAGCGCCGCGTCGTCGCGTTGCTGTCGCCGCTGATGCCGGGTGCGAGCGGCACGCTGCGCTACCGGACGTCCGCCGCCGGCGTGCCGGTCGAAGTGATCGCGCCGAAGCACGGCGACGCGGGCGGCGCGATCCTCTACCTGCACGGCGGCGCGTTCTGTCTCGGCGGCCCCCATACCCATCGTGGCGTGACGACCCGGCTCGCGGCCGAAGCCGGCCTGCCGGTGTGGGTACCCGACTATCGGCTCGCGCCCGAGCATCCGAGCCCGGCGGCGTTGAACGACGCGCTGGCCGCATACGACGCGTTGCGCGTGCAGGGCTACGCGCCGCACCGGATCGTGATTGCGGGCGATTCGGCCGGCGGCGCGCTCGCGCTGGCACTGGCCATCGCGCTGCGCGAGCGCGGCGAGCCGGCCGCGGCCGCGCTGCTGCTGATCTCGCCCGTGACCGACCCGACGCTGGGTGGCGAGACGCTCGCATCGCGCCGCCACGACGATCCGATGATCCGGCGCGGCTGGCTCGAGCAGGGGTTGCGCTGGTATCACGGCGCAGGCTCGGCTGCGGCGCGCGGCCCGCTCGACACCGATCTGCGCGGCTTGCCGCCGATGCTGGTGCAGGCCGGCGATCAGGAAGTGCTGCTGTCGGATGCGCAGCGACTCGCGACGCATGCGCTCGCCTGCGGCGTGCCGTGCCGGCTCGAGATCCATACCGCGCGCTGGCACGTATTTCATCTGCAGGCGTTTTACCTGCGCTCGGCGCGGGACGCGTTGCGCACGCTGGCAGGGTTTGCTGCGCAGCGGGTAGCGGCGACGGCGACGACGCCGTGAAGTTCCGGCGTTGCCGGCAAGTGCTTCACGCCTGGCGAATACACGGCCGGCGTGCACATGGACATGCCCGTTGCGTGGGGCAAGCCGATCGACTTCTGCTCGCGGCACTCAAGACGGTCGGCCTGCACCTGTCCGTCGTCCCCGCGCAACCGGCGCACGCCCGATGCGCCGCACGCGCTTCAAGGCTGCACCATCCACACGAGCAGCATCGCGGCCGGCGCCGCGCTCATCCCCGCAGGCGGCTGTTCGATCGTCGGCTCGATCTTCAGCGCCTGCGCGATCGTCGCCGCATCGTCGACGGTCGTCGTGCGCACGATCGTCATCAGTCGCGCGGGCCGATGCAGCGTCTCGCGATACAGCGCGCCGTACCACAGCGGCCGCGTGCCGAGCGCGTCCTGCAGCACATACGGATAACGCCACAGCCGCAGTACGAGGCGGCTGTCCGGACGGGCCGGATCGACACGCACGAACACCCGGCGCGTGCTTTGGCCATGCGTGTAGCGCGGCAGCACGGGCAGCGCATCGGCCGGCGCCTGCGGCAGCAGCCAGCGCAGTGTCGTGGCGGGCGACCACGGCGTCGCGCGCTGCCAGCCGGCCAGCGACAGATGGCGATCGAGCGTGTCCGACGTCGCGCACCATTGCAGCGGCAGATATTCCTCGCGATCGCCGCCGATCTCGGAGCGCCGCGTCGGCACGCGCTGCCACCCGCCCCGCAGCCACTGATCGACGGTCATCGCGACGACGTCGCCCACGTGCGGACGCGCCGCCCGATCGAGCTGCCATTGCGCGGGCACGGTCCAGACGCCGGTCGTCGCGAGCACGACGAGCACCGCGACGAGTGCGCCCCGCGGCTGCACGTGCTCGCGCACGCGCCAGTACGAATAGGCGCCCGCCAGCATCGCGAACCACGCGAGCCCGAGGCTCCAGCCGCCGAGCAAGCCCGACAACCACGTATCGCCGACGTACAGTCGCGCGAAACCACCGAGCACGATCCACAGCACGACCGCCGTCACGACCGGGATGCGCCACAGCGCCGGCCGGTCGCGCGTGAGCACCCAGCCGATGCCGCTGCTCGCGAGCATCGCGAACGCCGCATCGGCGTCGGGCAGCGGCACGTGCAACGCGCCGGGCGGCAGGTTCGCGGGCATCGTGCCGGGCAAGCCGGCGCCAAACGCCGGCACGAGCACGACCGCGATGCCGACCGTCGCGAGCCACCATGCGGACGTCACCCAGCAGCGATGGATCATCAGCCAGACGAGAAACGCGGCCGCGACGATCAGCCCGGTATCGCGCCCGTGCAGCACCGCGAGCGCGCGCATCGCGGCATCCACGGGCGGCGTGCGCAGGTTCTGCAGGAACGCATACAGCGCGATGTCGGCGTGCATCAGCGGATCGTTCGCGACGACGTCCTGAACGATGCCGGCAAACAGCCACACGCAGCCGACGAACAGCAGCGCGAACACAGGCACCGCGCCCGGCAGCCGGCGCACGCGCACGAACATGTCGTGCACCCGCGCGCCGAACCGCGGCCAGCGGCGTATGCACGCGTACATGGCCGCGACGAGCGCGTGGTGCAGCAGCGGCCAGCCGCGCCGCAGCGCGACACGCACGCCGATCCACACGAGCGCGACCAGCGCGGCGACCACCAGCAGAATCGCGGCGACCCGCACGCTGATCGCCGCGGCCAGCAGCGCCGACGCGCCGAACAGGATGCCCGGCGCGATGTGCACCGGCGCCCAGATCAGCGCCGACACGACGTTGACCGGATAGAATGACCGGCGCGGCAGCGTCGCGCACCCCACGACCACCGGCACGACCGCGCGCACTGGCGCCAGGAAGCGCGCGAGCACGATGCTCTTCGTGCCGTGGCGCAGCACGAACTGCTCGCCGCGCGCATACGCATCCGCGTAGCCCAGCCGGACCCATCCATTCCGGATTGCACCGCGGTAGTGGCGTCCGAGCTCGTAGCTGATCCCGTCGCCGACGATCGCGCCGGCGGCCGCGACGCCGACGACCGTCCAGCCGTCGAGCGCGCCCGCGCCAATCAGCGTGCCGGCCGCGAACATCACGGCACCGGCCGGCACGACCGTGCCGATCAACGCGATCGCCTCGGCACAGGCCGTGGCGAACACGATCGCCAGCACCAGCGCCGGGTGCGCGCCAATCGCACTGAGCCACGCGTGGATCGTGTCGCTCATCGCGGGCCGCGCGGCGTGGCGGCGCGACGGGTCCGCATCGGGCCGGCGATGGCGTGAGGAAGGTTCATAGGCGTGTGTGCGCGTTCGCGCCGGCTGGCGGCGTCAGTCGAACTCGTGCTGCCGCGCGTCGGCCTCGAGCGGCGCGTCGTGGTAGCCGACGGTCGCGATCTCGTGCAGATAACGCGCGAGAAACGCGCCGATCGACCCGGCTTCCTCGTACTGATGCACATGGCGGAATTCGTGCGTGAGCAGGCGTCGCGTATCGTGGCCGCGCAGCACGAACACCGCATGGCCGAGCGTGAGGCCGATCGTCCCCGGCGACAGCAGACCGGTGTCGCGCGCGATCGCGCCCAGCGCCGGCGTGTCGGGGAACGGCAGCCGGTCGGCGACCACGACGCGGATTCGCTCCGGTTGCGCGACGCCCACGGTACGCGCGTCGTCGGCCTGCGCGGGCGTCAGCGGCACGCCCCGCACGAGCCCGTGAGCCGCCTGCGCGTCGGCCCACGCGACGGCGGCGGGCAACGCGGACGGCAGGATGTCGGCAAGATCGATCATCGTGGCGGCTCCTCGGGTCTGGACGATGCAATCGGGCACCAGTTTATCCCTGAATCAGGGTGGGCCGCGAGGCACGCCGTCTGCCCGGCCGTGACGATTCCTCGGGAATACCCTCCCCGTCTGCCCCTACCGCCCGAGCCATTTCACGACGATTATTTCGCTTCAAGACACATTCGACCCCCAGATGTCTCAAAAATGTCCCGCGGGAGCACCACTTCCCGATTCGGCGGCATATATTGATCGGAAGAACCGCCGCCGCGTCATCCAAAAGAGGGCCGCTAGATGATCAGGGTAATTCTGGCTGACGATCACGCAGTCATGCGAGACGGACTGCGTCACATCCTGGAAACGGCCGGCGGTTTCGAGATCGTCGGCGAGGCGAGCGACGGCGCGGCCACGCTCGCGCTGGCCGAGCGTTGCGCCGCCGACGTGCTGCTGCTCGACCTGTCGATGCCCGCGCCGACCGGTATCGAGCTGATCCGGCTAGTCAAGACGCAGGTGCCATCGCTGCGCATGCTGGTGCTGACGATGCATGCGGAAACGCAGTACGCGGCGCGCACGTTCAAGGCCGGCGCGACCGGCTACCTGACGAAGGACAGCGCGACCGCCGAACTCGTCCAGGCCGTCACCAAGGTCGCGGCCGGCGGCGTGTACGTGAGCGCGTCGGCGGCCGAAAGCCTCGCGCGCACGATGCGGGCGCCATCCCAAATCCTGCCGCACGAGCGGTTGTCCGAGCGCGAACTCGACGTGATGCGCCGCATCGTCGCGGGCCAGACGGTCACGCGGATCGCGGCGGACCTCACGCTGAGCGCGAAGACGGTCAGCACCTACAAGACGCGCATCCTCGAGAAGATGGAGCTGCCGCACGAAGCCGCGCTGGTGCGCTACGCGATGCGCCACGATCTCGATCTCGGCATCGACGACGCATGATGCCCGCATTGCGCTTCCGCCCGGCCGCGGCCGATGACGACGACACGTCGGAGCCGTCGCGCCTGTTCATGTCGTCGCTGCCGCCCGACCGGCGGGAGCGGCGGCTCGCGATTGCGACAGTCGTCGTGTCGGCCATGATCTTCATCGCCCTCGCGCCGTTCGCCGGCATGCCGCTTGCCCACGTGTCGGGCTTCATCCCCGTGTACCAGTCGGCGATCGTCGTCAACGACATGGTGACGGCCGGCCTGCTGCTCGGCCAGTACGCGATCCTGCGCGAGAAATCGCTGCTCGCGCTCGCCGGCGGCTACCTGTTCACGGGCTTCATGGCCGGCACGCACATGCTGACCTTTCCGGGGCTGTTCGCGCCGACGGGCCTGCTCGGCGCGGGTGAACAGACCACCGCGTGGCTTTATCTGTTCTGGCACGGTGGCTTTCCGCTGGCAGTCGCCGCATACGCGCTGCTGCGCGCGGCCCCGCGCGCGCATCCGCCGTCGCTCGAGCAGCGCCGCGCGGCGATTCCGCTCCTGCTTTGCATCGTCCTGACGGCCGGCGCGACCGGCGCGCTCGCACTGCTCGCGACCGCCGGCCACGACCTGCTGCCCCGCATCATGCAGGGCAACCGGATGGCCTCGACGATGACGAACGCGATCGCGGTCGTCTGGGCGCTGAATCTTGCCGCGCTCGTGCTGATGTGGCGGCAGCGGCGCCATCATTCCGTGCTCGACCTGTGGGTGATGATCGTGCTCGTCGCATGGCTGTTCGACATCGCGCTGTCGTCGATGCTGAACCACGGACGCTTCGACCTCGGCTTCTACGCCGGGCGGACCTACGGGCTCGTCGCGTCCGGCGTCGTGCTGTTCGCGCTGCTGTTCGAGAACGGCCGGCTGCATGCGCAGACGGTGCGCGCGCTGGCCGGCGCGCGCTATCAGCACCTGCTCGTCGTGCAGAAGAGCGCGCAGCTCAACGAGGCGAACGAACGGCTCGAGCAGCGTGTCGCAGCCCGCACCGCGCAGTTGAGCGCGTCGAACCGTGACCTGCGGCGCGAAGTCGAGGAGCGCGTGCGCGCGGAGCGGGCGCTGCAGGCGTCGCGCGAGGAGCTGCGCGAGATCGCGGCGATCAGCGCGAGCGCACGCGAGGCCGAACAGCGCCGCATCGCACGCGAACTGCACGACGAACTCGCGCAGACCCTCGCGACGCTGAAGAACGATCTCGAATGGCTGCTCGACCGCGTGCCGCAGGACGATGCGACGCTGGCGCGCAAGATCGCGGCGATGCATGCGCTCGCCCGCGGCGCGGTAACGGCCACGCGGCGCATCGCGTCGGACCTGCGCCCGCTGATGCTCGACGACCTCGGGTTTGCGGCCGCGATGCAATGGCTCGTGGAGGATTTCCGGCACCGACACGGCATGGCGTGCGCGCTGCACGTCGAGCCGGGCGAATTGCACCTCGACGAACCGTATGCGACGGCCGTGTTCCGCATCGCGCAGGAAGCGCTCGCGAACGTCGCGCGGCACGCGGCCGCGTCGAGCGCGACCGTGGCGCTCGTTTATCGTGACGAGACGATCACGCTGACGATTCGAGACGACGGTGCGGGATTCGATCCCGGTGCGCCGCGCAAGTCGGGATCGTTCGGGCTGGTCGGTTTGCGCGAGCGCGCGTATCTCGTCGGCGGGACGCTGCGGATCGATACGACGCTCGGCGAGGGAACGACGGTGGAGGTGGACATCCCGGTGGCGTCGGCGCATGTGGCGATCGCGCATGAAGCACCGGGGGCGTCGCGGACGCAGGGGTAAGGGTGAGGATGCAGCGGCGGAATGCCGCTGCGGGGGTCAGTCGTCGTCCTTTCCCGCTGGTGACGAACGGTCAGGATGGTGAGTTGTTCGAACGTTTTCGTCGAGCGCTGCCATTCGCCTGATCGGTCTCCATCGCCGCGCGTGCGGCTTTCAGCATCGTCCCAGGTTGGATCTGGACATCGCCCGCTCCGATCGCGACCACGCGACCAGCGCGCCGATCCCGAGCAGCGCGAGGCACACGATCGGCACGATCATCGGGCCGAACGCGGTGCCCGTCACCTTGCCCGCGAACGGCATCAGGTTCTGGCTGAAGAAGCCGCCGAGGTTGCCGATCGAGTTGATCGCCGCGACGCTTGCCGCAGCACGCGCGCCGGTGAAGTAGCGCGGCGGCATCGACCAGAAGCAGGGATACAGCAGCGGAATGCACGCACCGCCGAGCACGAGCGCGATGAAGCGCAGCGGCGTCGACGGCAGCACGAGGCTCAGCAGGAAGCCGAGCGCACCGAGCGCCGCGACGATCGCGATCGTGCGCAGGATGCTCTTCGCGCGGCGCAGCTTCGACGGCAGCCACAGCAGCAGCAATACCGCGAGCGCCCACGGCAGCATGCTCAACAAGCCGTTCGTGCTGCTCGACACGCCGAACGACTTGACGATCGTCGGCAGCCAGTACGTGACGCCGTACAACGACGTCGACATCAGCATGTAGGTCGCCGCGAACAGCATCACGCGCGGATCGAGTAGCGCCTTCCACGGCTGAGCATGCTCGGCCTGCGCCGGCTTCTCGCGTTCGAGCGCGGCCGCGACGATCTGCTTCTCGCGTTCGTCGAGGAACGGCGCATCGCGGAACGACGCCGGCAGCACGCGAAACACGACGATCGCGACGATCACCGCCGGGATGCCCGTCGCCACGAACACCCACTGCCAGCCCGCGAGCCCCCACACGCCGTTCAGGCCCAGCAGCACGCCGCCGACCAGCGAGCCGAGCATGTTCGCGAGCGCGCTGCCCAGCGTGAAGATGCCGAGCACCTTCGCGCGGTAGCTCTGCGGAAACCACAGCGTCAGGTAATAGATCACGCCCGGATAGAAGCCGGCCTCCGCGATCCCGAGCAGGAAGCGCAGCGAACAGAACGCGGGCATCGACGTCGTGAAGCCCATCAGCACGGTGATGAGGCCCCACGTCAGCATGATCCGCGCAAGCCACACGCGTGCGCCATAGCGATGCAGCGCGAGCGTGCTCGGCACCTCGAACAGCAGGTAGCCGATGAAGAACAGCGACGACGCGAGACCGAACGCGGCCTCGGTCATCCCGAGGCTGTGCACCATCTGCAATTTCGCGAAGCCGACGTTCTGCCGGTCGATGAACGCGATCAGGAACATCACGACGAGGATGGGCAGCAGGCGCCGCGCCATCTTCGACATGATGCGCTGCTCTTCGGCGGACGCGGGGTCCAGGGTTTCGGTGGTATTCACTGCGGGCTCCTCCGTGAATCGGTTGCTTGTCGGTTGAATCGGCGCCGCGCGCGATGCACGCGCGGGCGCGGGGGTGTTCGATGAAATCGGGGTCCGGCGACGGACGGCGGCGATCAGCCGGTCCGGTAGTCGTCGAGCATCGGCGCGAACATCTCGTGCCATGCGCGCGGCTTCGCCTTGATCGTGCCGGCGAGATACAGGAATTCGACGTAGTCCATCAGCTGGTTCGGCCGCACCGAGAATCGCGTGTCCGGCGCGGCGAGCATCTGCATCACGTCGTCGTGCGACACGCCGACACCCGACGAGGCCGCATACAGCGCGGCCGCCGCGCGCGGGTCCTGCGCGATCAGGCGGTTCGCTTCGTCGAGCGCGCCGAGAAATGCCGAGGCCAGCGCGGGTTCCGTATCGACGAGCCGCTTCGGCGCGAACACGACGTCGAGCGTCAGCGGGCCGAGCACGTCGACCGAATTCACGACGCGATGAATGCCCGGCTGCCGCAACTCGAGGGTCGAGAACGGCGGTGACGTGAAGTGCGCCGTGACGCCGTTCTCGCGGCGGATCAGCGCCTGCATCGCTTGCGGATGCGGCAGGTTCACGGTGATCGAATCGAGTTGCGCGAAATGCTTCGCGCCGAGCTGGCGGCTCGCGACCATCTGCAGCACGACCGCCGACAGCGACGTGCGGATGCCCGGTACGGCGATCCGGTCGGACGGCGTGAAGTCGCGCAACGACGCAAGACCCGGCCGATTCGCATTGAGCGACAGCGACGTCGTGGACAATCCGCTGATGCCGATCACCTCGACGTTCGGAATCCCCCGTGCCCGCGCCCACAGCTCGATGAAGCCCGGCGCGCCGGCGCCCGCGAAATCGAGCGTGCCGGCCATCATCGCGTCGTTGACGGAATTGCCGCCGTCGAGCAGCACCCAGTCGACCGCGACCTCGCGCACGCCGTGCCGCGCCGCGTGCTGCTCGAACAAGCGCTGCTTCTCCATCACGAGCAGCGGCAGGTACAGCACGCCGTAGCCTTTCGATATCCGCACCGTGCGCGGCTTCGCGCGCACCAGCGACGGTGCGGCAAGCATGCCGAGGCCGGCGGCGAGCAACGCGCGGCGGCGGGGCGACGTCGTCATGCGCACGCCTGCGTACCGCGGGCGGCAAGCGACGACGCGGCAGCCCGCGTCAGGTTTCGCCGTGCATTCGGCCGCGCCTTCGTCGTGCCCGTGACATGCTGCATGTTGCCGTCTCCTCTGGTATTAATGCCGTGATCGCTCGTTCCGGCTGAACACAGGTTATCGAGCGAGTCTGAGAAAATGCTGACATCCCGGCCCCGGGAAAACCCCTAACTCATCTACCTGCAAACGGCACCATGCGCATTCTCGTCGTGGAGGACGATGCCGAAATCGGCGCGGCGATCCGCAGCCGCCTCGCGCGGCTCGGCCACGCCGTCGATCTCGAAACCGACGGCTCGACCGCGAACGGATTGCTGCGCGTCGAGCGCTTCGACCTCGTCGTGCTCGATGCGAACCTGCCCGGCCTCGACGGCTTCTCGGTGCTGCGCAACCTGCGCGCGTCGGGCAGCACGACGCCGGTGCTGCTCGTTACCGCGCGTTCCGCGATCGACGACCGAGTGAGCGGCCTGGGCCTCGGCGCCGACGACTATCTCGTGAAGCCGTTCGACTACCGCGAGCTCGATGCGCGCGTGCAAGCGCTGCTGCGCCGCAACAGCGGCCATGCGAATGACGTGCTGACGCTCGGCGGCCTCGTGATCGACCGCAGCAGCCGGCTTGCCGAACTCGACGGCCAGCCGCTGTCGCTGTCGCGCCAGGAATTCGCGCTGCTCGAGATTCTCGCAAGCCGCCCGCAGCGGATCTTCTCCAAGGACGAACTGCTGAACCAGCTGTTCAGCTTCGGCAACGAGCCGACCGTGAACGCGGTCGAGCAGTACGTGACACGCGTGCGCAGGAAGCTGCAGGGCAGCTCGGTCGAGATCCGCACCGCGCGCGGGATGGGGTATCAGATTGCCGCGCATTGACTGGTTCCCGAAGACCCTGTTCGGGCGCACGCTGCTGTTCATCGCGCTCGTCGTCGCGACCGGCGCGCTCGCGCTCGCGGTGATCGCGCGCTACTACGCGGGCGTCGCGGCCGAACGCGCGTACGACCAGTTGCTCGCCGGCGCGTCGATCCAGGTCGCGGAGAACCTCTACGTGCAAGGCGGCGTGCTCGCGCTGAACCCGCCCGTCGCCGCGCTGTCGACGCTGTCGCGCTACGACCTCGTCTACTACAAGGTCGTCGATTCGCGCGGTGTCGTCGTGGCCGGCTACAACGATCTCGCGAGCCCCGCGACGCTCGCCGCCGCGAAACAGGGCCCCGCGTTCGCGAACGCCGTCTACCAGGGGCACCGGATCCGCACGGCGACCATCGCGCGCTACATGCCCGAGGAAAGCACGCCCGGCTGGGCGCTCGTGACCGTTGCGCAAACCACCAACGCGCGCCAGCAGCTCACGAACGACATGAGCATCAAGGTGTGGACGCTGATCCTGCTGATGAGCGTGCTCGCGATCGGCGCGAGCGGCCTCGCGATCCGGCGCGGCCTGCGCCCGCTCGCGCAGATCGGCACGCTCATCGCCGCGCGCGACCCGGCCGACCTGCGGCCCGTGGCCGTCGACACCCCGAGCGAGATCGACGCGATCATCGGCTCGATCAACGGGTTGATACACCGCCTGGCCGAGCGCATCAACGCAATGCAGCGCTTCATTGCCGACGCCGCGCATCAGATGCGCACACCGCTCGCGCGGCTCGACGCGCAGATCGAATTACTCGACGGGGAATCCGATCCCGCGCGCCATGCGGCACGGCTCGACGCGCTGCGCGCGACCAGCGCGGACGTCGGCCGCCTCACGGGGCAGTTGCTCAATCATGCGATGGTGATTCATCGCACCGAGGTCGTGCCGCTGCAACCCGTCGAACTCGTCGCGCTTGCGAAGGACGTGCTCGGCCGCACGATTCCGCTCGCGGACACGCGCGATGTGGCCGTCGCGTTCGCGAGCGACGCCCCGCATGCGTGGATCGACGGCGATGCGATCAGCCTGCAAGAAGCGTTGTCGAACGTGCTGCACAACGCGCTGCTGCATGGACATGCAGACGATATCGTCGTGTCGGTCGCCAGCGCGGGCAACGCGGATCAAGCGGTGACGCTGACCGTCACCGACAACGGGCGGGGGATTCCGCGCGAGCATTGGGAGGCGGCATTGCAGCCGTTCGTGCGGATCGCGCCGGACGGCAGCGAGCGTCGAACCGGGTCGGGGCTCGGGCTCGCGATCGTGCAGGAAGTCATGAAAGCGCACGGCGGGCGCATCGGGTTCGCGTTTCCGGACGCCGGCGGGTTCGCGGTGGTGATGACGTTTCCGAGGGCGGCGACGCAGCGCGCAGGCAAAGCTTAGGTTACCGTAGGATCTGACGCACGACCGATCGAACGCCACATGGCGACTGACGCTCAGTCGTCGCTGTCGCGATCGTCGTCGGCATTGTGCCCCTCATGTCGCGCACCAGCCGGTCCATACTGGCGGTCGCAGAACGGCCACCACAACGTGTCGACGTCGGCGCGTTTCCTGACATCCGCAGCATCGCAACTTCAGCAATAGCAATGCAACTGGATAGCTACGCCTTGTGCGTCGACAGCAGAATGCTCGTCTCGGTACTCGCGATGCCGTCGATCAGCCGGATCGCGCCGAGCACGCGATCGAAATGCTCGAGCGAATCGGCATGCAGCTCGGCGACGAGATCCCAGCGGCCGTTGGTGCTGTGGATCGACGCGACATTCGGATGCCCGCGCAGCACCTTCACCACCTCGGCGCCGCGATTGCCCTGCACCGCGATCGACATCAGCGCGCGGATCCGGTGCCGTTCGGCCGCCGGCTTGAGCCGCACCGTATATCCGACGATCACGCCGTTTTTCTCCAGCCGCGTCAGCCGGTTCTGCACGGTCGCGCGCGCGACGCGCAACTCCTTCGCCAGGGTGACGACGGGCAGTCGCGCGTTGTCGCGCAGCAGCGCGATCAGCTGCCGGTCGACGTCGTCGAGCGTGATCATGACGGGGCCTTCCTGTTGAGCGTGAACCGGCCGCCAGCGTGCCGGAGGCTGCGCATTCCGACCAGCGCGAACCTGTCAAACTGCCGGACATGGCTGGCATTTTGACAAGTCTATCGATAAATCTGCCACTTTTGCCGTCTTTTTGTTGGCTCGACTCCCGGAAATAATGACTCCATCGACCGGCCGAATACGCCGTGCCGCCGCTTTTCAGCAAGCCCGCGCCCGCACCGAAGCATCGCCCGGTCGACCGGAATGCCAGGACACCCGTACCGGCAAAGACAATGGAGACAGACCGATGACCCGCTTCCTCGACGTTCCCGCCACCGCCCGCCTGATCGCCAAAACCGGCGTCACGACGTTCCTGCGCGAACTCGTCGACACGCTGCGCGCCGATTACCTGCAGTGGGCCGATTTCGACAAGTCGCCGCGCGTCGCATGCCACTCGCGCGACGGCGTGATCGAACTGATGCCCGTCGCGAACGCGTCGCTGTTCGCGTTCAAATATGTGAATGGCCACCCCGTCAACGCGACGCGCGGGATGCACACGGTGATGGCATTCGGCGCGCTCGCCGAAGTCGATACCGGCTACCCGCTGCTGCTCGCCGAACTCACGCTGACGACCGCGCTGCGCACGGCCGCCACGTCGGTGCTCGCCGCGCAGGGTCTCGCACGGCCCGACTCGCGCACGATGGCACTGATCGGCAACGGCGCGCAGAGCGAATTCCAGGCGATCGCGTTCCACACGCTGCTCGGCATCGACGAAATCCGCGTGTTCGACGTCGATCCGCTCGCGACCGACAAGCTCGTGCAGAACCTCGCCGCATACCCTGAATTGCGCGTCGTGCGCGCCGCATCGACCGCCGACGCCGTGCGCGGCGCCGACATCGTGACGACCGTCACCGCCGACAAGGCGTACGCGACGATCGTCACGGCCGACATGATCGAGCCCGGCATGCACCTGAACGCGGTCGGCGGCGATTGCCCCGGCAAGACCGAGCTTGAAGCGGGCGTGCTGCAGGCGGGCCGCGTGTTCGTCGAATTCGAGCCGCAGTCGCGCATCGAAGGCGAGATCCAGCAGATGCCGGCCGACTTCCCCGTCACCGAACTGTGGCGCGTGCTGCAACGCGAAACGACCGGCCGCGAACGCGCGGACGAAGTCACCGTGTTCGACTCGGTCGGCTTCGCGCTCGAGGACTACTCGGCGCTGCGCTACCTGTACGCGCTCGCGCAGCAGCACAACGCCGGTGTCGAGATCGCGCTGATTCCGCCGGCCGTCGACCCGAAGAACCTGTTCGCGCTGATCGAAGACCCGGCCGCGATCGCGCAGGGTCACGCGGCGTTCGTCACCGAAGCCGTCGCCGCATTCGCGCGCTGACCGTCATCGCCGGGCGGCCCGTGCGCTGCCCGGTTCCCTGCCTTTCGCTCCTGCCTTCCATGAATCTCGTATCGATCCAGGCGCCGGCCGCCGTCGTGATGATCCGGCCGCACCGTTTCCTGCCGAACCCGCAGACCGCGGCCGACAACGCGTTCCAGCGCACGACCGGCGGCGGCTCGACCGACACGTCGTCGGTGTCCGCCGCCGCACGCGACGAAGTCACGGCCGCCGCGCAGACGCTCGCCGATGCGGGCGTGCGCGTGCACGTGTTCGACGACCACGGCGAGCGCGACACGCCCGATTCCGTGTTCCCGAACAACTGGTTCTCGACGCATCCGGGCGGCCACGTCGCGCTGTATCCGATGCACAGCCCGAACCGCCGCCGCGAGCGGCGTGCGGACATCGTCGAGATGCTGAAGGCCGAGTATCGCGTGCAGGACGTGATCGACTATTCGGGTCTCGAATACGACGACGTGTTCCTGGAAGGCACCGGCGCGATGGTGCTCGACCACGTCGCGCGGATCGCCTATACCGCACGGTCGCGCCGTGCCGATCCGGTCGCGCTCGAACGCTTCTGCACGCATTTCAATTTCGAGCCGATCTGCTTCGATACGGCCGACGCCGACGGGCGCCCGATCTATCACACGAACGTGATGATGAGCGTCGCGACGGAGTTCGCGATGGTCGGCCTCGACCTGATCGCCGACGGCCGGCGCCGCGTCGAGATCGCGCAACGCCTGACCGAAACGGGACGTGCGGTGATCGCACTCGATCAGTCGCAGATCGCGAACTTCGCAGGCAATACGCTGGAATTGTCGGGAAGCAACGGGCGTGTGCTTGCGCTGTCACGACGTGCGTTCGATTGCCTCACACCTGACCAGCGTGCGGTGATCGAGCGCTCCGCGCGGCTGCTGCCGCTCGACGTGCCGACGATCGAACTGGCCGGCGGATCGGTGCGCTGCATGCTCGCGGGGATTCATCTCGCGCGGCGGGCGGCGGCGCGGGATGCGATCGCCGCGGAGTCGGCCGCATTGCCACGCGAGACGACGCCGCCTATCTGACCGACAGGCTCACAAAGCGCAAACGGCTGCCGATGCAATGCAACGGCAGCCGTTTTTTGTTCGAAGGGCATTGAATCGGCGCGCGTCACCCCGCATCGGCAACGCCGCGAAATGCTCCGGTATCCGAACGATACCGGAGCACATCGCGCCACTCACCCGGCCAGCAGCTTCAACCCGGCCGGCAGCGTTTCGCCGAACACGCGCGCCGTGTCGGCTTCGTCGAACGCGATCGCTTCGCGCACCATGTCGATCCATGCGGCCGACACATTCGCGGCCGACAGACGCTTGATCACCGCGTCGCGCGTATCGTCCGGCAGGTCGCGTGAACGGTCGCCCGTCATCCGGGCAATCTGCGCGGCCGCGAACGCGGCCGGCTCGACCTGCTTCCAGTCGAGCGCGAACAGCGCGTCGAGCCAGCCATTGACGACTTCCGCAGGCACGACGCTATGCGCGCTGCCGTAGAACGGCCGGCGCGCACCGATGCGCCCGAGCGCCCACGCACACAGCGCACGCTCGGCCGGCTTCTGCAATTGCGCGATCAGGCGCTCGGCCAGCTCGACCTTGCGCTCGACGGGCAATCGTTCGAGCGACGCGGACAGCCGCGTCATGTCGGCCGGGCCGACCTTGCCCGGATCGAACGGCAGCTTGCGCCGCTTGTCGTCGGACGGTTCGAGGAACGCGATCGCGTCGCGCACCTGCGTCTGCGCATCGTCGTCGAGGCCGCCGGCCACGCGCCGCCACAGCGTCCACCACTCGGACCACACCTGCCCGTCGTTCACGTATTGAATGCCGTCGTCGAACAGCGGCCACAGCTGCTCGATGCGCCATGCGTCGAGCGGATGGCCGAAGCCCGGGCGCAGGCAATAACCGGCGAGGTTCAGCCACGCGCGTTCGTGATCGGCCGAGCGACGGCGGCGCCGCGCCCGCGCAAGCAGCGCGTCGAACAGTTCGCGCGCGAGCGCGACGTCCCACTCTTCGCGCGGGCCGAGCACCTGTTCGAGCTGCGCGCGCAACCGGCGCGTGTCCTTCGGCGTGACGTCCGCGGCCTTGCTGCCGAACGAGCGCTCGATCAGTTCGATGGCCTGGTCGAGACGCGGATGCCGCGCGGATGCATCGTCGCCGCCGTGCGCCGGCGCGTCGCCGCGCAACTGGAATTCGAGCCGCCAGCGGCGTGCCGCGTCGTCGGTCGCGATGCAGTGCATTTCGAGCGTGCCGACCTCGGTCAGCGACGCGGTGAGCTTCACCGGCGTTTCGCGCGCATCGCTGCCCGCCTGCCGCTCGACGACCGTCGCGATCGGCGGCAGCCGCACGAAATCGCCGCCATCGAGTGCGACGAGATCGCCGGGACGGTACGCGGTGTCGGCCACCGTCGACACGAGGTGGAAACGCACCGGCTGCCCGAGCTGCAGCGCGAAGGTACGATCCTCCAGCCGGATCTCGCGGCCCTCTTCCGCTCCGCGCGGCAGCAGGCAGACGCCGCGCGCGGCTGCGTCGCCGGCACCGTCGTCCAGCACGAGGAAATAGCTGCGCGCGGAACCGCCGCCGATGCGCGGCGCGTGCCCGGCGCGCGCGAGGCCATACGCCACCGCGCCGCGCGCGACGGCCACGTCCGGATGCGCGTTGTGCAGTACGTCGAGCGGCGCGCCGCGCCACGCGCCGAGCGTCTGCGCGAGACGGCCGGCGAGCGCGCCCGCACGGAACACGCCGCCGTTGAGCAGCAGCGTGTCGGGCAGCGGGCCTTCCGCGTGACGGTTCAGGAACGCGGCGACGTGCCGCGTGACGGCAGGGTCGCTCGCATACGGCAACCCGAATTCGACGATCGCCGCCCGCGCGCGGCGCGGCAGTTCGCCGGCCTCGACCTGCGGAAAGAAACCGTCGACGACGATCTGTTCGACTTCCTGCCGTGTCAGTTCGGCCGAACGTGCACCGCCGACGAGCTTGCTGCCCGCGCCGAGCAGCGTGACGGTGACGGACGCCGGTGCATCGTCGCCGAGCAGCCGCTCCTTCGCGGCACGGCAACGCTCGACGAGCTGCGACAGGCTCGCGGCCGACAGCCGCGTACCGGGCTCGGTCAGCCGCGTTTCGACCAGGCGCGCAAGCGCGAGGTCCATGTTGTCGCCGCCGAGCATCAGGTGATTGCCGACGCCGACGCGCGTAAAGGTCGGCTCGCCGCCGTCGCCCGGTGCGACATCGACGAGCGTGAGATCGGTCGTGCCGCCGCCGACGTCGCAGATCAGCACGCGCCGCGCGTCGGCGAACGTGTCGCGCAGCGTTTCGCGCTGGCCGTACAGCCAGTCGTAGAACGCGGCCTGCGGCTCTTCCAGCAGCCGCAGCGCGGGCAGCTTCGCGCGCCGCGCGGCCTCGACCGTCAACGCGCGCGCGCCGTCGTCGAACGACGCGGGCACCGTCAGGATCACGTCCTGCTTCGCGAGCGGCGCATCGGGAAAACGGGCATCCCACGCGTCGCGCACGTGCGCGAGATAGCTCGCGCTCGCGTCGACCGGCGACACCTTGTCGACGCCGTCGGCCGCGCCCCATGGCAGGATCGCGGCGAGCCGGTCGACCGATGCGTGCGACAGCCAGCTCTTCGCGCTCGTCACGAGCCGGCCCGGCACCTGCGCGCCGAGCGTGCGCGCATAGCGGCCGATCACGGGCGGCAGCGCGTCACCAGCGGCGCCGTCACGGCCGCCACCCGAACGGGCGGCCGCGTCGCGCGCGCCGGCCGCCTGCCACGGCAACCTCAGCGCGTCCGCCGCGAGCTCACCGGCCGCCGGGTGATAGCGGACCGACGGCAGCAGCGGCTGCGCGGCCACCGCGCCGGGGCCGACCAGTTGCTCGACGTCGAACACGCGGATCGCGTCGGAGCCGGCTTCGACGTACGCGACGACCGTGTTGCTCGTGCCGAGGTCGATGCCGACCGTATAGCGCTTCATCGTGCTCAGGCGGCGCCGCGCACGTCGAACTCGACCTTCCAGCGCTCGTCCGTGCCGCTCGGGATCGCCTCGAGTTCGAGCGTGCCGGCTTCGGTCACGCGCGCATGCAGCTTCACGGGCACGATCTCGCCGACCGTGCGCCCTTCGGCGGGCAACGTCGCCTGGATTTCCTCGAGTTCCTGAAGTTCTTCCGGCGACCAGTAGTCGAGCAGCGTGCCGACCTGGTCCTGGCGGCGCACCGACGAACCGAAGAAGCGGAACTGCACCGGCTCGCCGACGACGAGGCCGAACTCCTGCGGCGGCAGCGCCGCGTCGGAGCCTTCCTCCATCCCGAACGGCGCGACGCACAGCGCTTGCACCGGCGGCTCCAGCCCCGGCACCGCGGGCATCGCCGACTCGATCGCGACGTAGTACGCACGCGCCGTGCCGCCGCGAATGCGCACGCCACGGCCGCGCTTCACGTAACCGTAGTAAGCCGCGCCGCGCGCGACCGCCAGATCGAGATCGGCGCCTTCGAGCAGGCGTGCGGGCGGTGCGCCTTCGGCGGCGAGCCAGCTGTTGAGCGTATCGAGCACGCGTTGCGTGAGCAGCGTCGACTTGAACACGCCGCCGTTGAACAGCACGGCCGTCGGATGCAGGAACGTCGCGCCTTGCGGCAGCGTGCGCTGCACGCCTTCGAGCGTGTCGAGCGCCGCGACCTGGCGGCCGAGGAACGCCGCGAGATGGCGCGTGATGCCCGCGTCCTGCGCATACGGCAGGCCGAGTTGCGTCAGGCCGACGCGCGCGCGGCTCACCGGGCGCGCGGCCGCATCGACCTGCGGGAAGAAGCCTTCGAGGATCGTCTGCGTGAGTTCAGCGCGCGTCAGTTCCGTGCGGATCGAGCCGCCGATCAGCTTCGAGCCGCGACTCGGCACGACAAGCGGCACCGCATCGGTCGTCGGGTCGGACAGCAGCGTTTCCTTCGCGGAGCGGCATGCGTAGGTCAGCGCACGCAGTTGCCACGGATCGGCCTGCGTGCCCTGCTGCGCGAGCTTGCGCGCGACCACGTGCGCGAGCGCGAGGTCCATGTTGTCGCCGCCGAGCAGGATGTGCTCGCCGACCGCCACGCGATGCAGTTCCAGGTTGCCTTCGCGCTCGACCACCGCGATCAGCGACAGGTCGGTCGTGCCGCCGCCGACGTCCACGCACAGGATCAGGTCGCCGACCTGCACCTGCTTGCGCCAGCCGCCTTCGCTCTTCTGGATCCAGCTGTAGAGCGCCGCCTGCGGCTCCTCGAGCAGCGTCATCCGCGTGTAGCCGGCGGCGCGCGCGGCCTCGGCCGTCAGTTCGCGCGCGGCCGGGTCGAACGAAGCGGGGATCGTCACCGTCACGTCCTGATCGACGAACGGCGCATCCGGATGCGTGTGGTCCCACGCTTCGCGCAGGTGCGTCAGGTAGCGGATCGAGCTTTCCAGCGGCGACACGCGCGACACCTCGGGCGGCGCATCGCTCGGCAGAATCGCCGCGCGGCGGTCGACGCCCGGGTGGCACAGCCAGCTCTTCGCGCTCGAGACGAGGCGGATTGGCGTGCCCGCGCCGCGCGTGCGCGCCATTTCGCCGACCGCGAAGCCGCGCGAGGCCGTCCACGGCAGCGTCAGGTCGCCCTGCGTCAGCTCGCTTTCATGCGGAAGATAGAGGAACGACGGCAGCAGGTCGCGCGACTCCAGCGCGCCGGGCGCGGTCAGCTGCGCGATCGGCAGCACCTGCTGCGTGATGTTTTCGCCGTCGCTCGCGGCGCTGTCGACGTACGACAACGCGCAATGGGTCGTACCGAGGTCGATACCGATCGAATAGCGCGGATCGCTCACAGTTCCACCTCCGCCGGTGCAACCACCGATGCGTCGTGACTGCCCGTCAGCTTCGGCAGGCGCACGTCGGCCACGCGCCAGCCGCGATGGCTGACCGTACCCGTGAACGGCGCGGAACCGACCACGTTGCCCGTCACGCGCACGGCCGTCGCGTCGAAGCCGGCCGGCAGCGTCACGCGGCTGCCTTCGGCTTCATCGCGCACCGGCACGATCGTGAAGTGCTCGCGCAGCGCAGCGCGGCAGCCGTCGTGCACGAGGCGTGCGGCGGCGCCGATGTCGGCGTCGGCGTAGCCGGCGATGTCTTCCTCGACGAAGTCGATGAAGCGCGCATCGCGCTGCAACAGGCCGAGCAGTTGCAGCGCGGCTTGCGGGCTCGCTTCGCGCAACTCGGGGGCCGGGGCCTTCACAGGCGCGGGCGCCGGAGCCGCGGCGGGGGCCGGCGCAGCCGGCGCCGGGGCGCCGTCGCGTACGCGCAGCACGCCGGCCGCGAACTCGCGGTTGCCGAGCACGGAGAAGAACGTGCCGACGGCCAGCGACAGCCGGCCGAAGAAGGACAGGTTGGATTCGGGCATGGGGTCTGGACTCCTGTGGGCTCGCGACACGGCGAGCATCTTGCCTGGGCGCCCGGTGGCGGCGTGCGATTGCGCACTGCCACCGCCTGGCTCATGATTCGGGCGCGCCCTCTCGGGTGCGGAAAACCCGTATTTTGCCCTGTGGCGGGCAAACCGGGCAGAAGTTGGGGGACAGAACGCGGCGGCGCGCGGGTTTCGCGCCGCGCCGGATGCGTCGGACTGCCGGCTATAGAGTGGCGGTCGGGTGACGGTCGCGATGTTGCGGCGCGTCAGCGCGGCTTGCGGCGGCGCGCCGCCTTCGCCTCGAAATCGCGCGACAGCATGCCGAGCGTGACCTCCCCGAAGCGCGCAAGCAGCACCGCTTCGGCCTCCTTCAGCGTGGCCGACAGATGCGCGTTGACCGCCTGTTCGACCAGGCATTCGGGTGCATCCTCGGCCACCAGATCGGAAAATACCGGCGGCTCGCCCACCGCGCGATAGACGTCGAGCAGCGTGATGTCGTCGAGCGCGACGCTGAGCGCCCACCCGCCGCCGTGCCCTTTCTCCGACTGCACGTAGCCGCAGTCGCGCAGCCCGCCGAGCAATCGCCGCACGACGACCGGATTCGTGCACAGCATCGCCGCGATCGCCTCCGACGTCAGCGGGCCGTCGGCCTGGTCCATGTGGATCAGCGCATGCAGCATGCGCGACAAACGGCTATCGGTTCTCACGGACGGTTGGCTCCCACTCTCGAAACTTATGAAGTTGCATGAATGATACCATCGGCCTATCATGCAACTTCTCGTGTTTCATGAGTTGGCCGCCATCGGAGCACGTTCTTCGCTTGATACGGATTCAGGAAAGGAGTGAACACATGCAGAGCCATCATGAAGTGATCGTGATCGGCGGCAGCTTTGCCGGGCTGTCGGCCGCGATGCAGCTCGCACGCGCGCGGCGCCGCGTGCTCGTGATCGATGCCGGGCGGCCGCGTAATCGTTTTGCCGAACATGCGCACGGATTTTTCGGGCAGGACGGCAAGCCGCCTGCGCAGATCGTCGCGGAAGCCGCCGCGCAACTCGCGACCTATCCGACCCTGCAGCGGATCGCCGGCGAGGCGCGCACCGCCGAGCGCGATGCGAACGGCCGCTTTCACGTGACACTGGCGGACGGCAGCCGTGCAAGCGCCGAGCGGCTGATCCTCGCGACCGGCATCCGCGACGAACTGCCCGCGCTGCCGGGGCTCGCGGAACGCTGGGGCGTCAGCGTGCTGCATTGTCCGTATTGCCATGGCTACGAGGTGTCGGGCCGGCAACTCGGCGTGCTGGCGACGCATCCGCTTTCCGTGCATCAGGCGATCCTGATTCCGGACTGGGGACCGACGACGTGGTTCACGCAACGCGTAGTCGAAGCGAACGAGGAGGAAGCCGCATTGCTCGCCGCGCGAGGCGTGCGTATCGAACGGTCGCCGGCCGTCGAGATCCTCGGCGAAGCGCCGCGGATCGACGCGCTGCGTCTCGCCGACGGGAAAGTCGTGCCGATCGATGCGTTGTTCATCGGCGCGCGCACGGAGATGGCGAGCGATCTCGCCCGACAGCTCGGCTGTGCGTTCGACGACGGGCCGCTGGGCACGGCGATTCGCGTCGATACGTGGAAGCAGACGAGCGTTCCCGGTGTGTTCGCGGCCGGCGATGCGTCGAGCCTGATGACGAATGCGACGTTCGCGTCGGCATCCGGCGTCGCGGCCGGCGTGGGCGCGCATCGGTCGTTGATTTTCGGGCTCGACGCGTGAAGTGAACGAAGCGGCGTGCGGGGTGACGCAGCGTCATCCCGCTTTCCCTGCGCGATGGCCCGGTCAACGCCAACCCCGTTCGCCGGGCAGGCATTCCCGCACGTCGATCCTCACAAACGCTTGTCGATATCCGAACATGCGTCGATGGATTCATCATGCGATGTGGTGTTTAATGCTCGGCAACATCAGCATTAAAAGACACGAAATGCTCGACCTCGACGATCTTCGACTCGTGCGCGCGATCGGCGCGTCGCACTCGTTGGCATCCGCCGCGCGCCTGCTCGACCTCACCCCGCCCGCGGTCACGATCCGCCTGCAGCGGATGGAGGCGCGACTCAATGTCCGGCTCGCCGTGCGGCGGCCGAAAGGGATCGCATTGACCGACGAGGGTCAGCGGCTGTACCAGGAAGCCGTCGGGATTCTCGAGCGCGTCGAGGCACTGCCGGCCAACATTTCCGGCGATCACGGCGACGTGCAGGGCACGCTGCGCGTCGTCGCGCCGTTCGGCTTCGGGCGCAAGTACGTCGCGCGGATCGTGCGTGACGTCCAACGCGCGCATCCGAAGCTCGAAATCTCGCTGCACCTGTCGGAGAGTCCGCTGACCAGCGCGTCGGGGGCCGACGTGGTCGTCCATGTCGGCAGCCTGAAGTCGTCGTCGTGGATCGGCCATCCGCTCGCGCCCAACGAGCGCTTCCTGTGCGCGAGCCCCGGTTACGCGCGGCGCATCAACGAACTGGACCATCCGTCCGATCTCGCCCGCTACGACTGCCTGTGCCTGCGCGAAAACGACGAGGACGTTCCGCGCTGGCGCTTCTCGCAAGCCGGCGATGGCAAGGGCGAATCCAGGCGATCGGCGGTGATTCGCGTCACGGGCGCGCTTTCGTCGAACGACGGCACCGTCATCACCGACTGGGCACTGGCCGGGCTCGGCATCGTCGAACGCTCCGAGTGGGACGTCGCGCCGCTGCTGGCCAGCGGCAAGCTGGTCAGGCTGCTGCCCGACTGGCATCTGCCGCCCGCGCCAGTGACCGCGCTGCTGCCGTCGCGCACCGGCCGCTCCGCGCGGCAACGGGTCTTCCTCGAAGCCGCGACGCGATTTTTCGATCCGCCGCCGTGGCGCGGCAAGGCGTGAGCGGCTTCCCGCGATTAAATCGCGCTTAATGATCGATTTGGCACACGTTAAACACGCTTCTGGCCAAACACCCTACAGTGTTCGCTGTCGGCAAACCACCGAGGCAACGCACTATGGTCATTCCGCTTCCGAATACCCCCGCCGCATTGATCGACGTCGGTCGCATGCGTCATAACATCGCGCGCATGCAGGCGCATCTGGACGCACTCGGCGTCAGGTTCCGGCCGCACGTGAAGACCACCAAATGCCAGCATGTCGTCGACGCGCAAATCGCGGCCGGTGCGCAGGGCATCACGGTGTCGACGCTTAAGGAGGCCGAACAATTCTTCGCGGGCGGCGTACGCGACATCGTCTATGCGGTCGGGATGATTCCCGCCAGGCTCGGCCAGGCGCTCGCGCTGCGCCGGCAGGGCTGCGACCTGAAGATCGTCGCCGACAGCCTGCAGACCGCGCACGCCATCGCCGAATTCGGGCGCGAGCACGGCGAGCGCTTCGAAGTCTGGATCGAAGTCGACGTCGACGGTCACCGCTCGGGGATCGTGCCCGACGACGATCTGCTGATCGACGTCGGCCGCGCGCTGGTCGACGGCGGGGTGACGCTCGGCGGCGTGCTCGCGCATGCCGGCTCCAGCTACGACTACGACACCCGCGACGCGCTGGTCGCGATCGCCGAACAGGAGCGCAGCCGGACCGTGCGCGCCGCGGAACGCCTCAGGGCCGCGGGGTTGCCCTGCCCGATCGTGAGCATCGGTTCGACGCCGACCGCGTTGTCCGCGGAGCACCTCGACGGCGTGACAGAAGTCCGCGCGGGCGTGTACGTGCTGTTCGACCTCGTGATGCACAACGTCGGTGTGTGCGCGCTGTCCGACATCGCGCTGTCGGTGCTGACCACCGTCATCGGACACCAGGAAGAAAAAGGCTGGGCCATCGTCGACGCGGGCTGGATGGCGATGAGCCGCGATCGCGGCACGCAGCGGCAGGCGCGGGATTTCGGTTACGGGCAGGTGTGTACCGAAGACGGTGAAGTGCTCGGCGAGTACGTGATGAGCGCGGCCAACCAGGAGCACGGCATCGTGTCTCGCGCGGGAATGGCCGACACCGCGATCGCAAAGCGGTTTCCGATCGGCACCCGTTTGCGGATCCTCCCGAACCACGCATGCGCGACCGGTGCGCAGCACCCGGAATACCACGCGCTGGGCAGCGACGGCACCGTGCAGACCTGGCCGCGCTTCTACGGATGGTAGGACACCTGAAGGCGACGATCGGTGCAGCGGATGTCGAACGACGAAACCGGCCACCGCACCGTCGCCCGATCGGAATTGACTATTTTTCCAAAACTATACAAACTTTAAAGATCGCGATTCGCATCGCATCCGACAGGCTCTCCCACCATGCTGACTGACGCCCACCTCCTTCTTCTCGACCGGGATGTCGTCGAACCGGCCCTTCAAGCCGAACCGGTGATGGCGGCGGTGCGCGAAGCCTTCGTGCTGCACAGTCGACGTGCGGGGCGCGTGTTCCCGGTCGTGCGCGAAAGATTGCACACCGGCGGCGTGTTCGGCATCAAGTCCGGCGACGTCGCTGGCCAGGATCTGCTCGGCTTCAAGGCAGCCGGTTTCTGGCCCGGTAATCGAAGCCGGGGCGGCGAGCCGCATCAGGCGACGATCGCGCTGTTCGATCCGGCCACCGGCCGTCCGCTCTGCATCATGGACGGCAATGCGATCACCACCGCCCGGACCGGTGCGGCCGGCGGCCTCGGCCTGCAGGCGCTGGCACGCCGCGACAGCACCCGCATCTGCGTGTTCGGCACCGGCGTGCAGGCGCGCGTCCAGCTCGACTACGCGCTCAGTCTGCTGCCGCAACGGTGCTCGGTGCAGTATGTGAACGTCAGCGGCGAACCGGACGCGGTGTTCGAATCGGCATTCCGCGAACGTTGCGACATCCGTGTCGCACGGGACCGGAACGATGCCGTGGCCGACAGCGATGTGGTCATCACGGCAACGCCGGGCGGCGGCCCGCTGTTCGACGCGGACGCGGTTCAGCCCGGCACCCACCTGACCTGCGTCGGCGCGGACACCGCGGGCAAGCGCGAGCTTCCCGAAGGCGTATTGGCGCGCGCGCGCATTTTCGTGGACGATCACGAGCAGGCGCGCAGCATCGGCGAATGCCAATGGGCGCCCGATCTGCCGCGTGCTGAAATCGGCGACGTGCTTGCCGGCACCGTGCCCGTTGATCGATCGCCGGACGAGATCACCGTGTTCGACATGACGGGACTCGCGCTGCAGGACCTGACCGTTGCGCGTTTCCTGTACCGGCAGGCCGTCGAAAACGACGCGGGACGTTCGATCCCGTGGCCGTGGTGAACGGCACTGCGTGCTATCTTCCATCGCCATGCGCCTATCCAGAGTTTCCGCCCTCTCGTTCGATCTCGACGACACGCTTTGGCCGTTCGGACCGTCCGTCGAACGGGCCGAGGCGTCGCTGCATGCGTGGCTGATCGCGCACGCGCCCGCTACCGCGAGCGTCGTGCCCACGTCGCAGGCACTGGGCCAGCTGCGCATCGAATACGAACGCTCGCGGCCGGACCTCGTCAGCGACTTTCGCGCGTTGCGCATCGGATCGATCCGGCTTGCGCTCGAACGCGCGAACGAAGACGTCACGCTGACCGACCGCGCGTACGACGTGTTCTATTCCATGCGAAACCAGGTCGAGTTCTTCGACGATGCATTGCCGGCGCTCGAGTGGTTGAGCGCGCGATTTCCGCTGATCGCGGTGACGAACGGCAATGCGGACCTTCGGCTGACCGGCGGCGGCGAGTTCTTCCGCGAAACGCTCAGCGCGCGTGCGTGCGGGTTCGCGAAACCCGAGCCGGAAATCTTCCATGCGGCCGCCGCGAAACTCGGCGTGCTTGCGGCGGAACTGCTCCACGTCGGCGACGACTTTCGCCTCGATATCGTCGGCGCGTTGAATGCGGGACTGCAGGCAGCATGGGTCGTGCGCCACCCGGGGACGGAAGCGGAGCACGCCGCGCGGCGTGCCCCGTCCCCACATCTGACCGTTCGTGACTTGTCGGCGCTGTGCCGTGCGCTCGGCGGCCCCGTCGACGCGTCGTAACCGCGAGCCCGCAAGGCTGCGAGTTCGCGCGGTCGAGGTCGATCGCCCCCATCGGCACGACCGACCACCGTTTCACGCCGCCTTGCGCGCGTCCGCGATCCGTTGCGGCGCCTTCGGTCGCGCATAAAGCCGCTCGAGATACGCGCGCAATTGCGGGAACGGTTCGATCAGGTGGCATTCGCTCGCCCAGTCGATCAGGTAGACCGTCACGCAATCGGCCACCGTCAACGCGTCGCCGACGATGAATTCGCGTCCTTCGAGATGCTTGTCGAGGATCGCGGCCATCGTCGCGAAATCCTCACGCGCCAGCTCGATATCGGCCGGCGAGCGCTTTTCGGGCGGATAGAGGAACGAATGGCGCGTAATCCGCCACAGCGGCTGTTCAAGCTCCGTCACCGCGAACATCACCCACCGATAGGCCTGCGCGCGCAGCGCCAGATCGACGGGCAACAGCGCCTTCTCCGGGTACTTGTCCGCGAGATACAGCACGATCGCGGCCGACTCGGGAATCACCAGGTCGCCGTCCACGAGCACGGGCACCTTGCCGGCGGGATTGAGGCGCAGGAATTCGGGCCGCTTGTGCTCGCCCTCGAGCAGGTTGACCGACACGAACTCGAAATCCGCATCCAGTTCCTTGAGCCCCCAGAGCGCGCGTTGCGAGCGCGTGCCGGCGAATCCGTAGAGCTTCATCGCAATGTCTCCATCGATAATGTCGGGGAAAATCGCCGCGCGCAGGCGACGGCCCATCGGCCGCGACGACCGCGCACGCAGCGCCTGTCGCCGCTCACATGCCCGGCACCGCGAGCACCGGCATCACGTCGATCGCGTCGCCAGGGAACAGCGTGAAATGCGGATGGCCTTCGAACAGCGCGGCGGCCGCGTCGTGCGATGCGGCGCGCACGACGGTGAAGCCGCTCATCGCATTGGTGGTGTCCGTCACGCCGCCCGCGCCGATGGTCTTGGTCTTGCCGAGCGGCCCGCCGAGCTCGACGATCGCATCGCGATGCCGGTCGACCCACGCGTGCCACGCGGCGATCCCCTCGCGCTCCCGCGCACGCCGCTCGTCCTCGGGCAGCGCCATCCACGCCTTCATGCCCGGGCTATGCTTGCTGCCGAGGAATACCGCGAGATACAACTGTTGTTGCGCACTCATGCTTCCTCCGTCCGATGGCGGGAACGACGGGCTGCCGCTCCCCGCCCTTGACACAATAGGTTGATATCAACACAATTGCAACATGGCACGCAAAGAACAGCTCCCTTTCGAAACGACGCTGATGGTGCGCGATTGCTGCCTGTGCCTGCACATGCAGCGCGCGGCGCGTAATCTCGCGCGCATCTTCGACGATGTGCTGCGTCCGCTGGATCTCACCAACGGCCAGTTTTCGCTGTTGATGTCGCTGAACCGGCCGCAGCCGGCCGCGATGAAATCGGTCGCGTCATTGCTCGCGATGGACCGCACCACGCTCACCGCCGCGCTCAAGCCGCTCGAGCGGCGCGGGCTGCTCACGATCACGCAGGATCCGAACGACAAGCGCAGCCGCCTGCTCGAACTCACACCGGCCGGCCATCAGTTGCTGGCCGAAGCGTTCCCGCTATGGCAGCAAACGCACGCCGAGATCGAACGACCGTTCGCAGCGGGCGAAGTCGATGTGTTGCGCGGGCAGTTGCGCGCGCTGTCGGAGGATCCGGCTACGCGCGGCTGACGCGGCGCGCACGCGGTGACAGCGGGCGCGCCGCAACGTGCAGCGTGCCCGCGCGGGTCACTTCATCCAGACACGCCGGTTTCTCCCCGGTCCGAACAGCAGGCCGATCCGCGCTCGCGTCGATCGCCCGCATGCATCTCACTCGGCGAGCGCCGGCGCCACGCCCACCCGCTTCGGCACGCCGGTCACGATCGTCGCGACCGCCACGGCCAGCACCGCGGCCGCGCCCAGGAACACGCCGCCCGCGCCGTTCGCGTCGAACACGACGCCGCCTGCCGCCGCGCCCGTCGCGATCGCGAGCTGGATCGCCGCGACGATCAGCCCGCCCGCGCTTTCGGCCTCATCGGGCACGGTGCGCGTGACCCACGTCGACCAAGCGACCGGCACGCCGCCGAACGCCATCCCCCACAACGCCACGAGCACCGCGTCGATCATCGGTGCGCGGCCGAGCGCGACGAGCGCGACGCCGAGCACGACCATCAGCGCGGGCATCCCGATCAGCATCGGCCGCAACCGGTGTTCGAGCACGCGGCCCGCGAGCGACGTGCCGACGAAATTGGCAATGCCGTAGCCGAGCAGGATCGCCGACAGCCCGTTCACGCCAACGCCGGCGACCTGTTCGAGGAACGGCCGCAGATACGTGAAGAACGCGAAATGACCGGTGAACACGAGGATCGTCGCGAACATCCCGAGGCCGACGGTCGGCCGGCGCAGCACGTCGACGAGCGTGCGCAGCCGCGTCGTGCCGCTCGGCGGCATCGACGGCAGCGTCATCACCTGCGACGCGAACGCGAGACCGCCGAGCCCGGCCGCGATCAGGAACACGTTGCGCCAGCCGATCAGGTGCCCGAAATAACTGCCCATCGGCGCGGAGGCGATCGTCGCGACCGCCACGCCGCTGAAGATGATCGACAGCGCGCGCGGCACCATCGCCGTCGGCACGAGCCGCATCGCGGTGGCGGTCGCCATCGTCCAGAAGCCGCCGAGCGCGACGCCGAGCACGACGCGGCCGATCAGCAGCGTCGTCAGGTTGGGCGCGAACGCGACCGCGAGATTGGACGCGACGAGCAGCAGCGAGAATGCGAGCAGCACGCGCCGGCGGTCGATCGTGCGCGTCAGCGCCGAGATCAGCAGGCTCGTGACGAGCGCGACCGTCGCGGTGGCCGTGACGGCCTGGCCGGCCACGCCTTCGGTCACGCCGAGGCTGTCGGCCATCGGTGTGAGCAGGCTCGCGGGCAGGAATTCGGCGGTGACGAGACCGAACACGCCAAGCGTCATCGCGAAGACAGCGCCCCAGGCCGGCTCGCGGGGGGCCGCCGTGCTGGCGGCAGAGGAGATTCCGGGATTCATGCGTCGTTCCGAGTCGTGTAGGGAAAATACTGATGACGGCGTATCGTAAGGAACGACGACAGGACGGTCTATGACATACAATCCGTTCTTATTGATCGATCGTCCGAATTTCGCGATGTCCGAGCCCCTGCTTCCTCCCGTCCCCGACGTGCACGACCTCGTCAGCGAGCTGCTGCTGGGGATGCGCCTGAGCGGCGTCCAGTACCGCCGCATCCAGGTCGCACGGCCGTTCGGGCTGAGCTTCGGCCAGGCGCCGGGCCGCGCGCAGTTCCATTTCGTCGGGCGCGGACCCGTGCTGCTGCGCGACGAAGCCGGCGCAACGATGCGGCTCGAGGCCGGCGATGCAATCCTGCTGCCGCACGGGCGCATGCATGCGCTGGTGTCCGATCCGGATGCGCCGTGCCGCGAGATCCACGGCTTCGAAGCCGCGAAGATCTGCGATACGGTCGCATCGGTGGCATCGGCCGGCACGTCGCCCGCGGCCTGCGCAACGACGGAGCCGGGCGCCGGCGACGCGCTGATCTTCAGCGCATGCATGGAGCTCGACCTCGGCGGCATGCAGCCGCTGGTCGGCGCGATGCCCGAGTTCATGCACGTCGGCACGCTGCTCGCGCGCTACCCGGAAATCCGCCCGATGCTCGACGCGATGGAACGTGAATCGTGCTCCGAGCGCGCGGGCTTCGCGGGCATCCTCGCGCGGCTCGCGGACGTGGTCGCGGCATTCATCGTGCGCGGCTGGGTCGAGTGCGGATGCGGCGACGCGACGGGCTGGGTGCAGGCGCTGCGCGAGCCGAAGCTGGGCCGCGCGATCGTCGCGCTGCATCGCGACCCGGGCCGCAACTGGAGCGTCGCGGAGCTGGCCGCCGAAGCGGGCGTGTCGCGCTCGGTGTTCGCCGAGCGCTTTCTCGCGGCGACCGGGATGACGCCCGTGCGCTACCTGACCGAGCTGCGGATGCGGCTCGCCGCGCAGTGGATCGCGCGCGAGGGCGAGACGATCGAAGCCGTCGCGTACCGGCTCGGCTATGGTTCGCTGGCCGCGTTCAGCCGTGCGTTCAAGCGCGTGGTCGGCAGGCCGCCGGGCGCCGTGCGTGCCGAAGGCGACACGCACGCCGACGTGTGACGTGTAACGCTTCGCGTGCAGCGCGGGGCCAAGCGAACGCCTGCCGAGTCACGCCGGCATCGCTCGATGCGCCGTCGCCCGTGACGATTGCGTTCAACCGCTGTGCGCGTCGAGCGTGTCCACCAGCGCCGTCGCGCACTCCACGGCCAATGCCGCGCACTGTTGCGCATCGACCGGCTCGCCGTTCGTCATCGCGCCCTGCACGATCCGGCCCAGCAATTCCTTCGCCAGGTCGGCGATCTCGTGTTCCCGTTCCGTCATGATGTCCCTCCTGCGCGCCGGCCGATGACGGCGACGCGCTCATTGCCGCTGCCCGCTCAATGCCCTTTCGCCCGCACGACGATCTGCGCCTGCGTGTCGCGTTCGATGCGTTCGAGCGACGCGCGCAGCGCCGTGAACTCGTCGGGCGTGCAGACCTGGCGGCCGAATTCGGCCGTCATCCGCCGCGTGACCTGCACGATCCGCGTGGCCGCATCGAATACGTAATGCGACGCGAAGTCGACGAAGCGGTCGTGCACGGCCGCATCGGTCGGCAGGTCGCTCACCGCAACGTCGGCCGGCAGCGCGATCTGGCCGGTCTCCTCGAAACGGCCGCCGATGCACGTCCACGGCTGCGTGCGCACGGGTTCGGCCAGCCAGCCCTCGACCTGCGTCGCGATGCCGCCCGTGAGGCTCGACAGCACGGGCACGGCGGTCGTGCCGTCGGGCCACACGAAGTGATCGAGCGTGCCGTCATACGTCACATCGAACGGGCCGCCCGTCGCACGACGATCGCTCGTCGTGATCCGTGCGCGACCGCGCAGCCCGCTTTGCCGCAAGCGTTCGTTCGCGAGCTGCCGGATGCGGTCGGGCGCTGCGCGGCGAAACAGCGTGCGCTCGAGCTCGGCGGTCCAGCCGTCGTCCTCGACGAGCGCGTGAAACCGCGCGGCGCCCGGTTGCACGGCATCGATCGCCACGCGCGCGGTGCGGCGCTTCGGCTGCATGGCGGGCGTGCGCGACAGCACGCCGGTGTCGACGAGCAGCGCCGGCCGATCCATCACGATCGGCGGCAGGTAGCCGAACGCGATGCCGGCCGTCGTCGTGTCGGCGTAGCGGCCGAGATCGGGCAGCCACGTGATCGCGTGATTGATCGCGCCGCCGCCGTAACCGGGCACCGACGGCAGCGTGTACACGGAGCCGAGATTGATCAGCACCGGTTCGCTGCGGATGCCGACCGCCGCGAGCAACGCGCCGAACAGCGCGACGTGGTCCTTGCAGTCGCCGTAGCGGTTGCGCAGGATGTCGGTCACGCGATGCGGCGCGGCGGCCGTTTCGCCGAGAAAGAGCGCGACGTAGCGCACGTTCGCCTGCACCCAGTCGTACAGGATGCGTGCCTTGTCGTGCGGATCGGCGGCGTCGGCGGTGAGCGCGCGTGCGAGCTGCACGACGGCCGGATCGTTCGCGCTCGGGTCGACGGCCGCGTTGCGGTAGCGCGCGGCGAACGCCGCGTAGTCGGGCAGCGTCGACACGACGAGCCGGTCGCCGTAGGTCGGGTAACCGATCGAACCATTTTCGATGCGGTCGTACGGGCCGTGCCGGTAGTCGAATTCGTAGCGCGTGCGGCCGTTCGCGGTCACGGGCGGCAGCGCGACGTATCCGCGCGCGTCCGCGTGCAGCGTCATGTCGGCCGGCACGTCGAAGATCAGCCGCTGGTTCTCCACCGGCTCGCGCGACGGCTCGACGTAGTAGCCGAAATAACCCGCGTTGACCGGCCTCGTGCGCGACTTGCGGAACGCGATGCGCGTGCCCGACCCGGCCTCGACACCCGGAAACACGACCGTGCGCAGCAACCCGTCCTGGAACGTCGGCGCGCCGGCCGAGCGCGGCTCCTGGACGTCGCGGATGCCGTCGGGGCCGACCGGATGCGCGACGCCGTCGCGGTCGATCGTCTCGGCCGCGAGCAGGTCGACCTTCTCCAGGTTCTTGTCGAACCACACGTAGCGCTGCGCGACCGCATCGATGCCGTTCGCGTTGTTCGCGCGCAAGGTCGAATCGTCGTGCTCGTCGAGCGAACCGTCGTGCTGAATCACGAATTCGTGGACATCGCTGACGAGCGTGACGGGTGCTTCGTCGGCCACGTCGTTCGCTGCGTCCACGGCCGGGCCCGCGCCCGGCGTCGCACCGACGGCGTTCGATGCGCCGAACGCGGCGGCGCATGCCAGCATCCAGCCGGCCAGGCCGACAGAAAAGCGCACCACATCGCACCTCGTCGCGGTTCAAGGAAAGCGCGGTCACGCAGCGGACAGGGCTGACCGCGCCCCCTCGTGTCGGCCAGTGTGGGCGCCGCACCCGCACGCGTCAAGCCGTTGCGCGCCGACCTACAATGAGACATGGAAGCGTCATCGCGTGCGGCCGCCGGCATCGGCTCGATCGCCGAACGACGGCGATGGATCGTCCGCGCGCGACGAGGAGGCACCATGGAAAACGGGATCGTGGAAATCGTCGTGCTGCTGGCGTTCGTCGCGCTCGCCGTGCTGTTCTTCGTCAAGCGTCCGGGGCGCGACCGGCTGAGAGCCAAATTCCGTCATCCGCCGCTGCGGCGGCCCAACCGCCCGCATCGGCATCATCAACCCTGACGGCTGCCACCGGCAGTCGCTCACGCGCTTGCCGCGCCACCGCTACCCGACGTTCATCGGCAGCAGCACCATCTGCTTGCCCTCGACATGCAGGCGCGCCTGCAACTCGACCGGTGTCTGGTTGTGCAACCACGCGGTCAGGAAGTTCACGCGCCTGAAGATCAGCTTGCTCGCGAAGCACACGGCGTTCGGATAGTCGTCGAGCGTCGACGATGCGAGGTTCATGAATTCCACGACGGGATTCGTACCGAACGCGATCCGGTAGTCGGCGGCGATGCCGTGGCGGCGACCATCAGCAGCCCGGCCTCGAACGCGAGCACGGCCGCGAGCAGCGCGTGCCACGCGAACGCCGAGCCGAGCCGAGCCGAGCCCGAGATGGTCGATCACGCTGCCGAACACGACCGCGTTGAGCGTCTGGCCTTCGACCGGCTGCGCGTGCCACAGCATGTACAGCAGGATGATGCCGCCTGCCGTGAACGCGAGCGACGTCGACATGTACCACATCGTCACCTTGCCGTTGTGCACGCGCGGATCGGCGAGCATGTTCACGTTGTTCGACACGGCCTCGAGGCCCGTATAGGTGCCGCCGCCGAGCGAGAACGCGAGCATCACGAACACGCCGAGCGACTGCGACATCACGTGCGCCTCGTGCACAGCATCGGGCACGATCGTCGCGAGGTTGCTGCCGTGCACGGCGACGCCATACACGATCAGCCCGAAGTGCAGGACGACGAAGCCGATGAAGATCGGCCGCCGCACCAGTCCGCACATTCCAAGAGACGCGACCGACGGCGCGGCGCCGCTTTCAACGCGTAAGCGACCGACATGTCGCGCCGCCCCTCGGCCGCGTAACCGCACCGGCCGACGGCCCGGTCGCGCGAACGCTCACCGCATCGTCACACCGACCACCCTCACCGCCGCGCGCCCCGGACCCCGCGCCCAATCCCGGCCTTCCTCGTCGTCGTTTTCCCGCCGAACGATCACATCGATTGCGTCATTCGCACGGCTCGCATGGTTCGCGCCGAACGCGCTGCCCACTCGCGTCCCGTTCATGCGTTGCTCCGCGCAATTCGACATTTGTGCGCGCGCAACAATGGCGGTGCCTCGCGGCCGGCGCCGCCCGGGGGCATGTTTCCACGACGCCGGCCGCGGCGGTTCTTGAAAACCACATCTCACGAGGACATACCATGCAACTCCAATCCCATCCGGCGTGCCGTCCGTTTTACGAAGCCGGCGAACTCACGCAACTGACCGCGTTCTACGAAGAAGGCCGCAACGTCATGTGGATGATGCTGCGATCGGAGCCGCGGCCGTGTTTCAACCAGCAACTCGTCACCGACATCATCCATCTCGCGCGCGTCGCACGCGACTCGGGCCTGCCGTTCGACTTCTGGGTGACGGGCTCGCTCGTCCCCGAGCTGTTCAACGTCGGCGGCGACCTGAGCTTCTTCGTCGACGCGATCCGCAGCGGCCGCCGCGACCAGTTGATGGCCTACGCGCGCTCGTGCATCGACGGCGTGTACGAGATCTACACGGGCTTCGGCACCGGTTCGATTTCGATCGCGATGGTCGAGGGCAGCGCGCTGGGCGGCGGCTTCGAGGCCGCCCTCGCGCACCACTACATGCTCGCGCAGAAGGGCGTGAAACTCGGCTTTCCCGAGATCGCGTTCAACCTGTTCCCGGGCATGGGCGGTTATTCGCTGGTCGCACGGAAGGCGGACCGAGGGGTCGCGGAATCGCTGATCTCGTCCGGCGAGGCGCATGCGGCCGAGTGGTACGAGGATCGCGGGCTGATCGACCAGACGTTCGACGCGGGCGACGCGTATCTCGCAACGCGCACCTTCATCGACGTGATGAAGCCGAAGCTGAACGGCATCCGCGCGATGCTGCGCGCACGCGAGCGCGTGTTCAATCTCACGCGTTCAGAGCTGATGGACATCACCGAGCAATGGGTTCACGCGGCGTTCACGATCGAGCCGAAGGATCTCGCGTACATGGAACGTCTGGTGATGCTGCAGAACCGGCGCGTGTCGAAGCTGCGCACGGTGTGATGTGAGCGAAGCGCCGCCGCGAAAGCAGCGGCGCCCGTCATGCGGTGGAGCTCAGGCGATCAGCCTGAGCTTTCTCGTTTCCGCGAGCCAGGCCTCGAACGCCTGGGCCGGCATCGGCCGCGCGAAGTAGAACCCCTGCGCGTGATCGACGTTGATCTGTTTCAGGAATTCGGCTTCCGCGTGCGTCTCGACACCTTCGGCGACCACCGAGAAACTGAGCGCCTTCGCGAGCGACACGACCGAGCGCACCAGCGCCTGCGAGCGCGGGTTGCGGTCGATGCCCGTGATGAAGGTGCGATCGAGCTTGATCGAATCGAGCGGCAGCCGCGACAACTGCGACAGCGACGAATAGCCGGTGCCGAAATCGTCGAGGTGAATCTCCGCGCCGAGCTGGCGGAACTGCTTCATCAGCTCGTGCGCCGATTCCTCGTCCTCGATGAAGCTGCTTTCGGTGAGCTCGATGTCGACGAGGCTCGGCTTCAGCCCCGCGCCGTCGAGGATCGACGCGAACTGGTCGACGATGTTCATGTCCTGCAACTGCCGCGCCGACACGTTCACCGCGATCCGCACGCCGAGCCCCTTCGCCTTCCACGCGGCGGCCTGCGCGGCCGCGGTGCGCATCACCCAGCGGCCGAGCGGCCCGATCAGCCCCGACTCCTCCGCGAAACGGATGAACTCGATCGGCGCGACGAGCCCGCGATCCGGCGACTGCCAGCGGATCAGCGCCTCGACGCTGTGCACGTCGCCGGTCGCGATGTCGACGACCGGCTGGTAGTGCAGCACGAACTGCTCTTCCTCGAGCGCCTTGCGCAGGTTCGTGTCGAGCCACATGTACTTAGCGACCTTCTGGTTCATCTCCAGCGAGAACACGCGGTACGTATGCTTGCCCTCTTCCTTCGCGACGTACATCGCGGTGTCGGCGCTGCGGATCAGCGTTTCGAGCGAATCGCCATGCTGCGGATACATCGCGATGCCGATCGAGCAGCTCGTGTAGACCTCCACCAGCCCGAGGTGGATCGGCGTACGCAGCCGCTCGAGGATGATCTGCGCGGTCGCCTCGAGCAGCGGCCGCGTGCCGTGCTCGAACAGCACCAGGAATTCGTCGCCGCCGAGCCGCGCGAGCGTCGCGCCGGACGGCAGGCAGCCGCCGATGACCGCGGACACGTCCTGCAGCAGGCGGTCGCCGGTGATGTGCCCGTAGTGGTCGTTGACGCGCTTGAAGTTGTCGAGATCGAGGAACAGGATGCCGACCTGGCCGCGCACGTCGGTGCGGTCCGCGGCCAGCGCGACACGAATGCGCTCGCTGATTGCATGACGGTTCGGCAAGCCGGTCAGCACGTCGGTATTCGCGAGTTCGGTGAGCCGCTGCTGCGCTTTGCGCTCCTCGGTGACATCGATGCCCGAGCAGATCAGATATTGCTCGTCGACGCCGCTGCCGCTCTGCACGAACTTGTTGCGGAACTGGAACAGGCGCGGGCCGTTGACCGTGTTGATGTAGCGCTCGACCGCGAACGAGCGGTTGCTCTCGAAAAAGCCGGTGATGTTGCTGCGTGACTGCGCCCCCTGCTCGGGACTCATGAACAGCTCGAACGCGCTGCGGCCGATCACGTCGACCTCGCGCTTGCCCGTCACTTCCTCGCACAGGCGGTTGAAGCGCTGCACCATGCCGTTGCGGTCGAGGATCACGACGAGCGAATTCACTTCGGACACGACCTGCTCGGCGAACGCGAGCCCGTGCGCGAGGTCGCTCGCGACGGACGCGGTATCGGAATAGGCGGAGGCCGTGCCGGCCCAATTGGCGGTATCGACCTTCCGGCCGACCAGATGGAGGCTGACCGGATCGCCGAACAGCGCGAGTTCGAGCACGAGGTGCGACGTGACGCCGGTCAGCCCGCGGATCCGCGCAGCCTGCTCGCCGGTCAGTGCCACCGCGACATTGGTCAGGCCGCGAACGGCGGCCAGTTCGAGCGCATTGCTGTCGCTGCCGAGACGCCAGCATGGGCTACGCGTACCGAGATGCGCTTCGAGCACGGCGCTATCGTTTTCGTCATCCATGGACACGCCCCGATCCAGAAAAAACGCACAGTGTAGACGGAGGCGAGCCGGCCGCCACCGATCCCCGGGCGCGCTGCGCGGGTACCCGGCGGGGCAGTCGTGATGACTGTGCCAGCGGCCCTCGTTCCGTACTTGTTTCCAACCAATGCGAACCGGCGTTCGCGCATGTCGCGCGCAGGTTTCCAAGCGAATGATGGAAGCCATCTTATCAAATGACGACAAGGATTGGCACTCACATTTGACACGGGGTGTCAAGGAATCGGCACTCGATTGGCACGCGGGATTTTTCGTGATCGGCGACCGGCGCGCGGGTGCTCGCAGCGGCCCTGAGCGGGGCCGGCGGATCCCTCGGCGCGCCTTGCCAGGCGGGCGTTTGCGGGGAATCGCCATCGCCCGTCAGCGATTTGCCCCCAATTGCGTTCTGGCGGGGTCGGATCGCATTGGGCGGCACGCGGAATGGGGAATTTCCACTTCCGTTCATGCGGGAATGCGCGTCATTATTCCCATGACTCGTGCAATAGCGGGCCGATTAGTGCGAGCGACCATATCGCCGCCTCGCGCAGGCACGGCGGCGGCATGCGATGGAACCGGTGCGATTACCCGGCCGCGACGCGCAAAAACCGTCCGGCGGGCACGCCGCCGCACCGCTTCCGCGCGTTGCTTCGCCTCGCCGCGCCGCTCAGCCCGCCGCGCCGTAACCGCCGCCGCCCGGCGTTTCGACGACGAACACGTCACCCGGCGCCATCTGCGCGCGGCCGACGTGCTCGAGCGTCTCGACCGTGCCGTCCGCCCGCTCGATCGTGTTGCGGCCGAGCGCGCCGGCCTCGCCGCCCGCCGCGCCGAACGGTGCGTGGATCCGGTTGTTCGACAGGATCGACGCGGTCATCGGTTCTAGGAAGCGGATCCGCCGCACCGCGCCGTCGCCGCCGCGCCAGCGCCCGCCGCCGCCGGAGCCCGCGCGCAGCCGATGCGAGTCGAGCCGCACCGGGAAACGCCACTCGAGCACCTCCGGGTCGGTCAGCCGCGAGTTCGTCATGTGCGTCTGCACCGCGCCGACGCCCGCGAAACCGTCGCCCGCGCCGCTGCCGCCGGCGATGGTCTCGTAGTACTGGTAGCGATCGTTGCCGAACGTGAAGTTGTTCATCGTTCCCTGGCTCGATGCGACGCAGCCGAGCGCGCCGTACAGCGCGTTGGTGATCGCCGACGACGTCTCGACGTTGCCCGACACGACCGCCGCCGGATACTCGGGGTTCAGCATCGAGCGCGCCGGCACGATCACCGTCAGCGGCTTCAGGCAGCCGGCGTTCAGCGGGATGTCGTCGCCGACCAGCGTACGGAACACGTACAGCACCGCGGCCATGCAGACGGCCTTCGGCGCGTTGAAGTTGTTGTCGAGCTGCGCGGACGTGCCGGTGAAGTCGATCTCCGCACGGCGCGCCGTGCGATCGACGCGGATCGCGACATGGATTTCCGCGCCGTTGTCGAGCGGATAGCGGTACGCGCCGTCCTGCAGCGCACCGATCACGCGCCGCACCGCCTCCTCCGCGTTGTCCTGCACGTGTCGCATGAACGCGAGCACGACGTCGCGGCCGAACTGCTCGACCATCCGCCGCAGTTCGTCGACGCCCTTCTGGTTCGCCGCGATCTGCGCGCGCAGGTCGGCCATGTTCTGCTCGACGTTGCGCGCCGGATAGCGGCCCGACGCGAGCAGCGCGCGTGTGTCGGCATCGCGCAGCGCGCCCGCCGACACGAGCTGCCAGTTGTCGATCAGCACGCCCTCTTCGTCGATGTGCGTCGAATCGGGCGGCATCGAGCCCGGCGTGGTGCCGCCGATGTCCGCGTGGTGGCCGCGCGAGCCGACGTAGAACAGCGGTGTGTCCGAGCCGTCCGCGAACACCGGCGTGATGACGGTCACGTCCGGCAGATGCGTGCCGCCGTGATACGGGTCGTTCAGCATGAACACGTCGCCGTCGCGCATGCGGCCGCGGTTGCGCTCGATCACCGTGCGGATGCTCTCGCCCATCGAGCCCAGGTGCACGGGCATGTGCGGCGCGTTCGCGATCAGGTTGCCGTCGCCGTCGAAGATCGCGCACGAGAAGTCGAGCCGCTCCTTGATGTTCACCGAATACGCGGTGTTCTGCAGCCGCAGCCCCATCTGCTCGGCGATCGACATGAACAGGTTGTTGAAGATCTCGAGCCGCACCGGGTCGGCGTCGGTGCCGAGCGAGCGGCGCGTCGGCAGCGGCGTCGTGCGCGTCAGCACGAGATTGCCCTGCGCGGTCATCCGCGCGCGCCAGCCGGGTTCGACGACGGTCGTGCCGTTCTTCTCCGCGACGATCGCGGGGCCATCGATCGCGTCGCCGGCGAGCAGCGTGTCGCGCACGTACAGCGCCGCGTCATGCCATTGGCCGCCGGAATAGAAACGCACGGCGCCGTGCGCGTGCGGCGCCGCGCCCTCGTCGCGCGGCACGAGCGGTGCGATCTCGACCGGCGCATCGGAGCGGCCGATCGCCTCGACCGATGCCAGTTCGGCGACCAGCGGCGTGCCGGGCATCAGGAACGCGTAACGCTGCCGGTAAGCGGCTTCGAACGCCCGCTGCATCGCCGCGACGCTGCCGGCCGGCACGTCGAGCGCGGAATCGGTGCCCTGATAGCGCAGGTGCACGCGACGCTCGGTCGCGATGCGCTCCGGCGGCACGCCCTGTTCGAGCAGCGCGCCGACGGCTTCGTCGGTCAGCCGGTCGAGCGCGGCATTCAGCGCCGGCAACGATTCATCGGACAGCACGGCCTCCACCGCGCGCTCGCGCATCGCGGTCTGGTCGGCAAGCCCCATCCCGTAGGCGGACAGCACGCCCGCGAGCGGATGTGCGAACACCTGCGTCATCCCGAGCGCGTCGGCCACGCCGCACGCGTGCTGGCCGCCCGCGCCGCCGAACGTCGTCAGCACGTAGCGCGACACGTCGTGGCCGCGCTGCACCGAGATCTTCTTGATCGCGTTCGCCATGCTGCCGATCGCGATTTCCAGGAACCCTTCGGCCAGCGCCTCGGGCGTGTCGCGCCGCCCGGTCGCCGCGTGGATCTCGTCGGCGAGCGCGGCGAATTTCGCGACCACGACGTCGCGGTCGAGCGGCTCGTCCGCATGCGGGCCGAATACGCGCGGGAAGTGATCGGGCTGGATCTTGCCGAGCATCACGTTGCAGTCGGTCACCGTCAGCGGGCCGCCGCGCCGGTACGCGGCCGGCCCCGGGTTCGCGCCGGCCGATTCGGGCCCGACGCGCAGGCGCGCGCCGTCGAAACCGAGCACCGAGCCGCCGCCGGCCGCGACCGTGTGGATGCTCATCATCGGCGCGCGCATCCGCACGCCGGCCACCTGCGTCTCGAACACGCGCTCGAATTCGCCGTTGTAGTGCGACACGTCGGTCGACGTGCCGCCCATGTCGAAGCCGATCACGCGGTCGAAGCCGGCCGCGCGCGCGGCGCGCACCATTCCGACGATGCCGCCGGCCGGGCCGGACAGGATCGCGTCCTTGCCCTGGAACGCATCGGCGCGCGTCAGGCCGCCGCTGCTCTGCATGAACTGCAGGTTCACGCCGGGCATCTCGTGCGCGACCTGCTCGACGTAGCGGCGCAGGATGGGCGACAGGTACGCGTCGACCACGGTCGTGTCGCCGCGCGACACCATCTTCATCAGCGGCGACACCTCGTGCGACACCGACACTTGCGTGAAGCCGATCCGGCGCGCGAGGTCGGCCAGCGCGCGTTCGTGCGCCGTGTAGCGATAGCCGTGGATGAGCACGATGGCCAGTGCCTGCACGCCCGAGTCGAACACGCGGCGCAACGCTGCTTGCGCACCCTGCACGTCGAGCGGCACGACGACGTCGCCGTGCGCGCCGATCCGCTCGTCGATTTCGACGACGGTCTCGTACAGCGCATCGGGCAGCACGATGTCGAGGTCGAACAGGCGCGGGCGGTTCTGGTACGCGATGCGCAGCACGTCGCGAAAGCCGCGCGTCGTCGCGAGCGCAATGCGTTCGCCCTTGCGTTCGAGCAGCGCATTGGTCGCCACCGTCGTGCCCATCTTCACCATGTCGACGCGTTCGGGCGTAATCGGCTCGCCGTCGGCGAGGCCGAGCAGGTGGCGGATGCCGGCCACGGCCGCATCGCGATACTGCTCGGGGTTCTCCGACAGCAGCTTGTGCGTGACGAGCGAGCCGTCGGGCCGGCGCGCGACGATGTCGGTGAAGGTGCCGCCGCGGTCGATCCAGAATTGCCAGCGCGCGGCGTCGGAGGAAACGGGGAAGATGTGTCGATCAGTCATGGCGATGAACTCGATGCGTCGTTGATTCGAAAGACGAGCGCCGCCGCACGGCGCGCGTCGCGCGCCGCGTGAGGGCTTCGATGAACAGGGAGAGGTAAAACGGTGGCGGGCGGGTGCGCGTTCAGGCAGCGTCGAGTTCGCGGCCGCGCGTCTCAGGCAGCGTCAGCGCCGCGACGATCACCACGCCGTACGCGGCGACCGCGAAGATGCCGATGCTCATGCCGAGCCCGTATTGTTTGGACAGCGCGCCGATCAGGAACGGGAACAGTGCGCCGATCGCGCGGCCGACGTTGTAGCAGAAGCCTTGCCCGGAGCCGCGCACGCGAGTCGGGAACAGTTCGGTGAGGAACGCCCCCATCCCGGAGAAGATGCCCGATGCGAAGAAACCGAGCGGGAAGCCGAGCCACAGCATTGACGCGTTGGTCAGGTTCAGCGACGTGTACGAGAACGCGATCACCATCGAGCCGACCGCGAACAGGATGAAGTTCGGCTTGCGGCCGAGGCGGTCGGTCAGGTATGCGCTCGTCAGGTAGCCGACCCACGAGCCGAGGATGATCATCGCGAGATAGCCGCCGGTGCCCATCACGGTCAGGTGCCGCTCGGTCTTGAGGAACGTCGGCAGCCAGGTCGTGATCGCGTAGTAGCCGCCTTGCGCGCCGGTCGTCAGCAGCGCCGCGCGCAGCGTCGTCGACAGCAGCTTCGGCGCGAAGATCTCGGTAAGGCGCGGCGCGTCTGCCACCTTCGCCTGCGTGGCTTTCTCCTTCTCGTAGACGTCGGGCTCCTTCACGTAGCGGCGGATCACGACCACCAGCAGCGCGGGCGCGAGGCCGACGAGGAATAGCGCGCGCCATGCCTGCTCGGCCGGCAGCACAGAAAACAGCAGCGCATACAGCAGCGCGGACAGCCCCCAGCCGATCGCCCAGCCCGACTGCACGAGGCCGACCGCCTTGCCGCGATCGCGCGCGCGGATCACTTCGCCGATCAGCACCGCGCCGGCCGTCCATTCGCCGCCGAAGCCGAAGCCCATCAGCGCGCGCGCCGCGAGCAGCTGGTGGTAGTTCTGCGCGAGCCCGCACAGCGCGGTGAACACCGCGAACCACAGCACCGTCAGCTGCAGCGTGCGCACGCGGCCGATCCGGTCGGACAGGATGCCCGCCATCCAGCCGCCCGCCGCCGACGCGAGCAGCGTCACCGTGCCGATGAAGCCGGCGTCCGCCAGCGAGATGCCCCAGGTCGCGACGAGCGTCGGGATCACGAACGACAGCATCTGCGTGTCCATCCCGTCGAGCATGTAGCCAACCTTGCAGCTCCAGAACGCGCGTCGCTCGCGCGGCTGCGCGTCCGCATACCATCCGAACAGGCCGTTGCGCGCGGGGCCCGCGGGGTCGGCGGCGGGCGCCGCGAGGGTCTTGCTTTCCATGGTGAAGCTCCTGTCGAAATGTGCGGTCGAAACCGTGCGTGTCGTGCGTGGTGCGTGGTGCGTGGTGCGTGGTGCGTCGTACGTCGTGCTAGCGATCGCCGGGCTGCGGCTGCGCGCCGCCCTCCGGTCGGGCGGATCGTCTGCGGTCGCGACGCGCCGCCCCGTCGGGGCCAGACCAGCAACCGTGCGGGCCGCCGGCGCCAGCCGGATCAGAACACGGCCAGCGACGCGTTCGTGATGTCCGTCATCAGCATGTAGCCGGGCGTATGCGCGATCGCGAGCGGCAGCTTCGCCTCCATCAGCGCGGTTTGCGGCGTCACGCCGCACGCCCAGAATACCGGCAGTTCGTCGTCGCGCACCGTCACCGCATCGCCGAAATCGGGGGCGCCGAGATCGGCGATGCCGAGCTCACGCGGATGGCCGATATGGACCGGCGCGCCGTGCACGCCCGGGAACCGGCTCGTGATCTGCACCGCGCGGATCGCGTCGGCGCCGCGCAGCGGGCGCATCGACACGACCAGCTGGCCGCCGAAGATCCCTGCGCGGCGATTCGGAATCGACGTGCGGTACATCGGCACGTTGCGCCCCTCCTCGATGTGGCGCAACCCGATCCCTTCGCGCGCCAGCATGTCCTCGAACGAGAACGAGCAACCGATCGCGAACACGACGAAATCGTCACGCCACAGCGCTTCGAGCGACTCGACCCGCTCGGTCAGGCGGCCGTCGCGGTATACGTTGTAGCTCGGCACGTCGGTGCGGATGTCGAGATCCTCGCCGAGCACGTCGAGCCGGAACGCACCCGGTTCGCCCACGCCCAGCAGCGGGCACGCCTTCGGGTTCGCCTGGCAGAAGCGCAGGAAATCGTGCGCGTACACGTCCGGCAGGATCGCGAGGTTCGCTTGCGCGAACGGGCCGCACTGGCCGGCCGTCGGGCTGCGGAATGCACCGTTGCGTACGGACTGGCGGAATTCGGTAGGCGTCATGATGGTCGTTGGCAGATCGATATGTCGTCGGGATGACGGTTGCGTCAGCGGATACGGCGAAGAATAGAAAAGAAAAAATTTCGTCGCCAACGAGTTTTTTTGCACCGCGTGTATAGAATTTCTTAACGGATCTCGGGGTTTTCCCCGGTCCCGTTCACTTTTCTTCACCGGCAAGCTGCGCATCCACCGTCCGCCCGATCGCCATGAACACGCGTTTCCTCGAAACCTTCGTCACGCTCGCGAAGCTGCGCAACTTCCGCACGACGGCCGCCGCGCTGCACGCGACACCGGCCGCGATCTCGCAGCGCCTGAAGGCGCTCGAGGACGAATTGCAGACCGTGCTCGTCGATCGCGACAGCCGCGAGTTCCGGCTCACGCCGAACGGCGAATATCTGCTCGGCTATGCGAAGGCCGTCGTCGAGGCCACGCACGAGCTGCAGGCCGCCGCTGCCGGCGAAAGCGCGCTGCGCGGCAAGCTGCGGCTCGGCGTGATCGAGACGGTCGTGCACAGCTGGCTGCCGCATTACCTGCGCCGCCTCGCCGCCGACTATCCGCAGCTGGAGATCGACCTGACCGTCGACGTCAGCGTCGTGCTGCAGCGCCGGCTGATGGCCGGCGAACTCGACCTGATCATTCGCGTGGAAGGCAGCGACGAGGCATCGGTCGTCTGCGACGCGCTCGCGAACTATCCGGTGCGCTGGATCGCGCGCGCGGGGCTGCTGCCCACCACGCGCACGGGCCTCGCACGGCAGGTGCTGCGCCAGCCGATCCTGACCTACGGTCGCGGCACCGCGCCCCACCGCGCGCTCGAGGACATCGTGCGCACGCTGGCGCACGCGCATGGCGTGCCGCTGTCGGAGACGCGCATCACCGGCTCGCCGTCGATCTCGGTGATCGTGCAGCTCGTGCGCGACGGCTACGGCGTGGCGGCAATTCCGGTGCTGTTCGTCGATGCGTTGATCGCCAGCGGCGAGGTCGTCGAGCTACCGCTGCAGCCGTCGCCGCCGTCGATCGTCGTGTCGATGTCGCGGCGGGCGGACGCGCCGAAGTTCGTGCACGGGGCGTCGATCGCGGCGCGGGCTGCCTGTCAGGAGTATTGCGAAAAGAGCAACCGGTTGCTGGTCGAGGCGCTTTGAGGTGGTTCGACATCGCCGCGCGAATCGCACACAATCGCACTCGACACTTGTGACACCCGCTTCGCGTTGTGAATGCCGGCATGGCCGTCAGGCATTCATCGTTTCGCACGCCCCTGCACGACAAGAAACAAGAAGGCAGACATGCAGACCCGCACCGCTTTCCCTCCTTCCCTGAAACGCGCGCGCATCGTCGTCATCGCCGTGTATGTCGCGTCGCTGCTGCTGCCCGCGTTCGCCGAGCCGCCCAATGGGGCCGGTGCGGTGAGCTGGTGGCACGGCTACACGGTGCTCGCGCTCGGCTGGCTCGGGATGCTCGACCTGCAGTTCGCCTGGCTCGGCAATCCGCTGCTCGTCGCCGCGCTGGTCAAGCCGAACCGGACGGTGTCGGGGCTGCTCGGCATCGTCGTGGTGCTCGCGCTCGCGTGGCACACGCTGCCGACCGACGCACGGGTCGAAACGATCAGCGATTTCGGATTCGGGTACTACCTGTGGATCGCGGCGATGGTCGGCGCGGCGGCATTGCCGTGGGTCGGTGAGCGCAAGATGAGAGGCGCTGTCGCGGCGGGCGAGGTTTCCGCCGCGGCCGAAAACGGCGCCGCCGATGCGTCGAATGCCGGCACGGTGCCGATCCGCTCGATCGGCAAGCCGGGCGGATGGACCGTCACCGCGACCGACACGCAGATCAGCGCAATCGACCCGCAAGGCGCGATACGCGGAATCGCGCTATCCGCACTCGGCGCGGTGGCGATCGAGACCAACGACCAGGGGCCGTTCGTGTCGGACGTGTGGTGGATGCTGTTCGACACGCGCAAGCAGCTTGCCTGCGCGTTCCCGCAGGACGCGGAAGGCGCGAAGGCGGCGGTCGACCGGCTGCTCGACCTGCCCGGCATCGATCATCGCAAGGTGATCGACGCGCAGACGTCGGTACAGAACGCGATGTTCCCGATCTGGGAGCGCGCGACGCAGACGGACGCGCCGCGCGACGTCGCCCAGCAACGCGAAAACTGAACGGTGCGTCGTTCACGCGAACGTCCGGGAAGTGTGCCTGCTTCGCCTTCGCTTCCAGATGCGCGGGATGCCGAATCAACCGTTGCAGCGCGGCTTCCGATTCCCGGTAGCAAACGTTCCGGATCGGCCCCGCCTCGGTGTTCTCCCATGCCTCCTCGCCGAGGTAGCCGGGTGTCGAGCGATGCGTCGTCGCGACCGGCCTTGCCCGCGCATGCCCATTCTGCTTCGGTCGGCAGGTCGCGGCCGAGCCTGTGCGCAAACGCGCGCGCGTGCGTCGTGGCTACGAAGCGTGGACGATGCGCTGCGGCACGCGCTCGCCGTCTGCGTCGTCCGACGCCAGCATGCGCGGAATCTCGTCAACGAGCGCATCGATGACGACGCGCACCTTCATCGGCACGTTGCGCGACGCCGGCCGCACCGCGAACACTTCGGCGCCCGACACGCTGTCGCTGTCCATCACGAGCGCGAGACGGCCGTCGCGCACGTAGGGCGCCATCAGCCAGCACGGCAGCCACGCGAGGCCCGCGCCGGATGCCGCCGCGTCTGCGATCGCCTGCAGGTCGTCGAATCGCAGGCGGCCTGCCGGGCGATGGTCGTGCACCGCGCCGTCCGCGCCGATGATGCGCCACGGCGTCGGCTGCCCGCCGCGCGAATAGGCGATGCCGTCGTGCAGTGCGAGTTCGTCGAGCCCCGACGGCCGGCCATGACGATCGAGATAGGTCGGCGACGCGCAGATGCCCATGCGCTGCACCCCAAGCTTGCGGCCGACCAGCGCGCTCGTATCGGCCAGCGGGCCGATACGCACCGCGATGTCGAAGCCGTCGTTGACGAGATCGGCGACGCGATCACTGAACGACACGTCGATTTCAAGCCGCGGATGGCGCTCGATGAGGCGGCGCACGACGGGCGCCACGCATTGCCGGCCGAACAGCACGGGCACGCTGACCCGCACGCGCCCGGTCGGCTCGCGCCGGCCCGCGTCGAGCGCGGCTTCCGTCTCGCCGAGTTCGGCCAGCAACCGCCGACACTGCTCGTAATAGACGAGCCCTTCGTCGGTCAAGCCGATCTGGCGCGTCGTGCGCTGCAAGAGCCGCGCACCGAGCCGCTGTTCGAGCCGCGCGACGATCTTCGCAACAGCCGAGCGCGTCATGCCGAGGCGCAGCGCCGCCGCCGCGAAGCTGCCCGACTCCACGACGTCGACAAATTCGGCGATGCCTCTCAGCCGCTCGTCCATGCAATTCCGCTCCGGTGGGATGACAGGTTTGTGTCCGCCACGGCGACAATCATTGGCCGAATTCTCGCCAATGCGTCCCGCTGCGCAACACTATGATAGTCCGGTCCATCTCGAAAAAGGAGTCGACATGCATGCATGGCAAATCAAACCGGGGGACGGCATTGCCGGGCTCCGCCGCGTCGACGCGACGCTTCGCCCGGTCGGGCCGACCGACGTCGTCGTGAAGATCCACTCGGCCGCACTGAACTATCGCGACCTGATGTTCGCGCGCGGCGACTATCTCGGCATCGGCACCGAAGCGCTGATACCCGTCGCCGACGGCGCCGGCGAAGTCGTCGAAACCGGTCGCGACGTCACGCGGTTCAAGCCGGGCGATCGCGTGATCAACACGTATTTCCCGCGCTGGATCGACGGGCCGCCCACGCCGAGGAAGGTCTCGGGGTCACCCGGCTCGCATTTCGACGGCGTGCTCGCGGAACGCTTCGTCTCCGACGAAACCGCGCTCGTCGCGATTCCCGCGCATCTCGACTACGACGAGGCGGCAACGCTGTCGTGCGCGGGCATCACCGCGTGGAATGCGCTGTTCGTCGACGGCGGGCTGGGACCGGGTGCGACGGTCGTGCTGCTCGGCACGGGCGGTGTATCGATCATCGCGCTGCAGCTTGCGCATGCGGCCGGACTGCGCACGATCGTGACCTCGTCGAGCGATGCAAAGCTCGAACGCGCCCGCGCACTCGGTGCGGACGCAACGATCAACTACCGCACGACACCCGAATGGCAGCATGAAGTGCTGCGGCTCACCGACGGTGCGGGCGCGGATCTCGTCATCGAAGTCGGCGGACGCGATACGCTCGCGCGCTCGGTCGCCGCGACGAAAATGGGCGGCATCGTATCGGTCATCGGCGGCCTCAGCAGCTTCGGCGGCCCGGAACTCGGGCTGCTTTCGCTGATCGGCGGCTTCAGGAAGCTGCACGGCTTCATGGTCGGCAGCCGCGCGATGCTCGACGACGTCGTGCGGCTCGTCGACGCGAAACGGATCAAGCCGGTGGTCGATCGCGTGTTCGGTTTCGACGAAGCGCCGCAGGCCTATGCCTGCCTGCAGTCGGGACAGCATTTCGGCAAGGTCGTGATTCGCGTCGCGTCGTGACGGATGAAGGCGGCGCACGCCGCCTTCTCCTCGCCGCACGCTTCGCGCCAGCCGCGCGCGCCGTCGTCAGAACATCTGGCGCAGGCCGATCGCGGCCCCGACGTTGTTGGTTCTGCCGATCTGGTCGACCTTGCCGGTGAGCCGGTTGGTGGCACCCGGATAGTCGGCCGCGAACGCGCCGTTGCCGCGTGCGAAATCGACCGTGCCGTACACCTCGGTGTGCTTCGACAGCGCATATTCGGCAAGCACGGTCGCCGAGTAGTTGATCCCGGAGCCGAGCGTGCCGTCGAGCCGCTCCGCATTGCGCGCATGGCCGTAATAACCGGCCACCGTGATCAGCAGCGGCGCGGTGGCCTGCCAGTTCGCGCCGACGTAGAACGTATCGTCGATGCGATTCGGGCTGCCGCCGCCGAGCGTGGGCGCCCCGGCCTGCTGCATGTTGAAGTCCGTCGTGCCCGTCTTGTCCTGACCGTGCAGCCAGCCGGCCAGCAGGCGCACGGACGGCGTGACCTGATACGCGCCGCTCACGTGCACGAAGCTCACCTTCGCGCCGTTGACCGAACTGCCGTTCACCGACGACACCGAGGTCTGCTGGTAGCCGGCGTTGATCGACGCGGGCCCTTGCGCGTAGGTCAGCTCGACGCCGTACGTGCTGTCGAGGCCCATCGCGCCGGCATGATTGCCGAACCCGTAGATCGCATCGACGCTGAAGCCGCTGTACGAGAACTTGTACTTCACCGAGTTCGGCACCGTCAGGTAATTGCCGATGCCGTTGTACGCCCAGCTGTCCTGCCAGTAGTCGCCGACGGTCATCGGATCGAACACGTCGCCCATCGTGTCGTACAGCGGGGCGTACTGGTTGCCGAAGGTCAGTGAGCCGTACCGGTCGCTCGACAGGCCGACGTATGCCTGCCGGCTGAACAGCGTGTTCGCGACGTGCAGCTTGCCGTCGCCGAGCTCGAAACCGTTCTCCAGACGAAAGATCGCCGACAGGCCGCCGCCGAGATCCTCGCTGCCGCGCAAGCCCCAGCGGCTGTGCGTTTCGGGGCCGACCGTCATTCCGATCAGGTCCTTCCCGTCGGGGCCGGCATTCGTCTGATAACGGATCGCCGTATCGACGAGGCCATACAACGTGACGGAACTCTGCGCAAATGCGGACGATGCCGCGGTCAAGACGAATATCGCGCCGACACCACCGGATACGACGATGCGTTTCATGAAAGGCCTCCCTGAGCGATTGATTTTGTAAGCAGTCCGACAGCATTCGTGTCCGCCTGCCGGTATAGCGCTCGGGAGAATAATCGGTCATATTCGCAACACCTATTGCTCTTTCTGGATTGGACCTTTCCAACGCCGTCAACAATCGCGGTAGCAGCCGTGCAACGCCCGGAGCGTCGCGCGCGGGTAAGATGGACGCTCCTTCCGTCGCTTCGCCGCCCAAGCCATGTCGACCACCATCGCCCCCCTGCTGCCGCTCGCCGGCGTCCTGCTCCTGAGCGTGGCCAGCCCGGGCCCGAACTTCGTGATCGTCACGTCGACCGCGGTCGCGCAGCGCCGCGCCGGCGTGATGACCGGGCTCGGCCTCGCGGCCGCATCGGGCACCTGGGCCGCGATCGCGGTTGCCGGCCTCGGCCTGCTCGTGACCCACGTCGCCTGGGTGCACAGCGCGCTGCGGCTCGCGGGCGCCACGTACCTGATCTGGCTCGGCCTGAAAATGGTGCTGACCGCGCGCCAGCCGCTCGCCGTTTCCGCGCCGGCCGCGTCCTCCGATTGGCATGCCGCGAAGAAGGGTTACGTGGTCAGCATGACGAACCCGAAATCCGTCGCGTTCTACGGCAGCATCTTCGCGTTGATGGTGCCGGCTCATGCGCCGGCGTGGTTCGATCTCGCGGTCGTCGCGCTGTCGATCGGAATTTCGGGCGCGTGGTACTGCACGATGGCGCTGCTCGCGTCGCACCCGTCGGTGCGTCGGCTGCTGATCCGACGCAAGACCGTGCTCGACACGACGGCCGGGCTGCTGCTGATGGGGCTTGGCGGGCGGATGCTGGCAGGGCGCTGAGCGCCATTGCGGCCCCGCATCGCCACGGAAAGGGGCAACTTGCGACACCTTGCACGCGATGCGCCACACGTTGAAACGGAATCCGAAATGAAATCGCGCGCCGGGTCGAATGGCGCGCTTCGATGGAACGATGGATCGATGGATCGATGGATCGATGGATCGATGGCCGACGGGCGTGACGCGTCGTCGACGCACCACGCCCGTCACGGCATCAGCGTACCGGATCGACTGCCACGATCGGCGCGCCGCGCCCCTCGATGTCACGCCCCGCGAGCAAGCACAGATCCTCGCGATGATGCGCGGCAACCACCTGCACACCCACCGGCACGTTGTTCACGATCCCGGTCGTCACCGCGAGCCCCGGCAGCCCCAACGCCGGCAGCGCCCGCAGCGTGAGCTGCGCTTCCCATACGCGCTCGAACGCTTCCGGCCCTTGCCGATCGAGATCGTCGGGAAACGGAAGCTCGGACGACACCGGCAACAACAACACCGCATATTCGTCGAGAAAGAGGCGCCACTGCCGCGTCAGCGTCGTACGCCTCACGAGCGCACGGCTGATCACATCGGCCGGCAGATCGCGCACCTTGCCGCGCACGGCGGCGATCACCGCGGCCGCGCCCGGATCGCCGTCGCTCGCCACCGCGTTTGCCAGCGCATCGAATCCGTCGCCGAGCCAGAGCTGCTCCTGCAACAGCGCGGCCTCGCGCATCGGCGGCGTATCGTCGATTTCTTCGACGGCCCATCCCGCGTCGACGAGCCGTCGCGCGGTATCGCGCAACGCGGCCTCGACCTCGGGCACGACTTCCAGACCGCGCGGACGCACGCACAGCGCCGCGCGCTTCGGCACGGGGCGACCGTCGATCGGCACCGGCACGTGCCACGGGTCGCGCGGGTCCGGTGCGGCGAGCGCACGCAGCGCCAGCGCGAGATCGTCGATCGTGCGTGCGATCGGCCCCGTCGTCGACATCAGTTGCGCGCCGATCGCACGCTCCGGCGACGACGCATTGAATGCCGGCACACGCCCGAGCGACGGCCGGATGCCATGCACGCCACACGCATAGGCCGGATAACGCACCGAGCCGCCGATGTCGGTGCCGAGCGCGATCGGGCCGATCCCGGCCGCAACGGCAGCGGCTGCGCCGCCGCTCGAACCGCCCGGCGTCAGCGAACGGTTGCGTGGATTGTACGTATGGCCGTGCACGAGGTTCGACGTGAACCAGCGCAGCGCGAACGTCGGCGAATTGGTGCGGCCGAGCAGCACGGCGCCGGCCTTTCTCAGGTTCGACACCGACGGGCTGTCGGCGCTCGCGATCAGGTTTTCCTGCAACCGCGTGCCGTTGGTCGTCGCGAACGCCGCGACGTCGACGTTGATCTTCACGGTCACGGGCACCCCGGCAAGCGGGCCCGGATCGTCGCCGCGGGCGATCGCGCGATCGACGTCGTCGGCCTGCCGCCGCACGTCGTCGGGGCGGTGCTCGACCACCGCATTGATCGCCGGGTTCACCGCGTCGAGGCGGGCCAGTGCGGCATCCGCCACTTCCCGCGCGGACACTTCACGTTGCCGCACGCGTTTCGCAATTTCAGTCGCCGACAGTTGCCAGAGTTGCTGCGTCATGACTTCTCCTCGTGAAAGGACATCACAATCACCGACGGCGCCACGTCATCCGCCACGCGGCGCCGCATTCACTCACTGCGCATCCTGCTTCGCACGTTCCGCGGCCGCGATGATCGCGTCGGCCACGGCCTTGGGCTGGCTCAGCATCGCGACGTGGCTGCTGTTCACGCGCGTGACCGTCGCGCCGATCCGCTTCGCCATCGCCTCTTGCAGCTTCGGATCGATCATCCGGTCCTGCGTCGTGACGACGAACGACGACGGCTTGGCATGCCACGCGGCCTGCGCGACCTTCTCCGAGATGCAGCCACCGTACCACGGCCCTTGCGTCGCCGCGACGACGCGTTGCTGCGCGGGCGGAAGGTCCGGTGCGAAATCCTGCGCGATCGCCTTGTCCGACAGCGTCGCGAAACCGCCTCCGTCCTTGCGCAGCTCGCCGGCCCACGACGGCGCCGGCAACCCCTGCGTGACATCGGCGATCGACTGGCCGTTGTCCGGCGCGAATGCCGCGACGTAGACGAGCGACTTCACCTTGTCGTCATTGCCGGCGTCGCTGATCACGACACCGGCCCACGAATGGCCGACCAGCACGACAGGGCCCTTCTGTTCGTCGATCGCGCGCTTCGTCGCGGCTGCGTCGTCGGCCAGCGAGCTCAGCGGGTTCTGCACCGACACGACGTGCAGGCCGCGCGCTTCGAGCAGCGGAATCACGCGGTTCCAGCTCGACCCGTCGGCGAATGCGCCGTGCACGAGCACGACGTTCGTGCCCTTCAGGTCTTCCTTCGGCGCGGCCTGCGCCGCGACCGCACCGAACAGCCCGCCGAGCACCGCCGCGGACACCAGAACCCGTTTCGTCAAACCGATCATCTTCATGCTCCTTTCCGTCGTGTCGTTCATCTGAAGTGTTTCCGATGCGGCCGCGCCCGCGCGCGGCAGGCGCGGCAATGCATCACGAATGCGCGTACAGATCGTCGGTGTCCGTCCGCGCGTTCCGTGCGGCGCGCTTGTCGGCCGCGGCGTAGCGGGTGGCAGGCGCCGACGCGGCAGCCACGTTGTCGTCCTGCGACTTCGACGGGCCGTTCTGGTCCGAGCGTGCCACCTGCTGCGCCGCGGCGACGGCGCTCTCTGCGGCGGCGATATCGTCCGGGTAATGCGCTTCACTGCCGGCGGGGTTGTAGCCGGCCTTCTCGAGCCGGATGAGGTCGGCGCGCACGTCGGCACGCGTGAGGCCGTGACCGGTATCGGCGAACGACAATGCGGGGATCGAAGCGAGCACGGCAACTGCGAGGATTCGAGCGGCTTTCATGAGATTTCTCCTTGGAGGAAGTTGGGGTATCGATCACTCGGCATCCGGTGCGAACGTCTCGCACCGAACGTTTGCTGCATGTCGACAGTAGAACCCGCTCACGTATCCGGCATGTTTCCGAAACAGGGGCGTTGTGCAATCCGATGTTTCCGCAGCGGTTCCCGATACAGTGCGATACAAACCCGGTAACCAACACACCGCTCGCCCGCCCCTCCACCATGAAAAAAGGCGTGCCACGCGCGGCACGCCTTTCCGTCAGACCGATCCGGTCAGGTCACATCAGGGCGCAAGCCGCGTGAACACAAAATCGTGATTCTTCACGCGCGCCTGATGACACGCGAAGCAGGTCTGGTGCTGACCGATATCAGCCGGCACGCCGTTAATGAAGCGCCCGAAGCCCCAGCCGCCCGTCGACGCGTAACGGCGCGAATCCTTCACCATCACCTGCACGGTCGTCGCCTGGCCGGGCACCGTCGCCGGCGCAAACTCTTCGGACTGCTTGCGCTTATACGCGAGCTTCACGAGGATCGTACCGTCCGGAAACGGTAGCGTCGACCGTTCGAGCGCGCGGATCGCGACGGGATTGCCGAGGACCACGCGCAATTCGTCGAGCGGCGCCGCTTCCTCGGCCGGCGCAACCATTTCCCACTTCCGGTAGCCGGGCGGGATCGTCACGCCGTAGATCGGCGACGCCGCCGGCTTCGGCTGCTCCGCGAACGCGGCCGGACCGCTCGCCGACCACGCGCTCGCCAGCAGCGCGCCCGCGACGAGCGCACGGCGCGCGCCGCGGCGCAACGCACCCGTGTCTGCCCGCATCACAGGTGTTCCACTTGCAGGATCGCATCCGCGAATGCCTGCGGCGCTTCCTGCGGCAGGTTGTGGCCGATGCCGCCGGTGATGGTCCGGTGCTGATACTTGCCCGTGAACTTCTTCGCATAAGCGGCAGGCTCCGGATGCGGCGCGCCGTTCGCGTCGCCCTCCATCGTGATCGTCGGCACGGTGATGGCCGGGCCGGCGGCGAGCCGCCGCTCGATGTCGTCGTATTGGGCTTCGCCCTTCGCAAGCCCGAGGCGCCAGCGATAGTTGTGGATCACGACGGCCACGTGGTCGGGGTTCTGGAACGATGCGGCGCTGCGCGCGTAGGTTTCGTCGGAGAACTGCCACTTCGGCGACGCGAGTTGCCAGATCAGCTTGTTGAACGCGTCGCGGTTCGCCGCGTAGCCGAGCGCACCGCGCTCGGTCGTGAAGTAGAACTGATACCACCACTGGAATTCCGCCTGCGGCGGCAGCGGCTTGCGGTTCGCCTCCTGGCTGCCGATCAGGTAGCCGCTCACCGACACCAGCGCCTTCACGCGCTGCGGCCAGAGTGCCGCGATGATGTCGGCCGTGCGCGCACCCCAGTCGTAGCCGCCGAACACCGCGCGATCGATCTTCAACGCATCCATCAGCGCGACGATGTCGACGGCCGTCACCGCCTGCTGGCCGTTGCGCACGGTGTCGGCCGAGCGGAACGTCGTCGACCCGTAGCCGCGCAGGTACGGCACGATCACGCGATAGCCGGCCGCCGTGAGCAGCGGCGCGACTTCCGCGTAGCTGTAGATGTCGTACGGCCAGCCGTGCAGCAGGAACACGACGGGGCCGTTCTTCGGTCCGAGATCCGCATACCCGACGTTCAGCACGCCCGCGTCGATCTGGTGGATCTTGCCGAGCGAGGCCGCGCCGGCCGCGCGCTTCGGCGCAGACGCATCGGGCGCCGACTGCGCGCGTGCCAGCGAGCCGAACCCGAGGTCGGCGAGGCTCAGGCTGGCGAGTGTCGTGCCCAGAATCAGGCGGCGGCGGGTGTTCACGGTATCAGGCATGACGCGTTCTCCATTGTCGATCGCTAAGGAAGTGGCCCGCGGCGCGTGCGGGCGTTCAGGTATCGCCGTTCACGGCGGCGGCACGTGGCACCGCGCCGCCCTTGTGAATCGCTTCACCGGTTTTATATCCGAACCATCCGGAGGCTTTGTATCCCAACGTATCTGTGTTCCGGTACGACATACAGCGATTCAAAAATCACCTGCGAAACGGCGCGTCCCGGGGCCGCGCGGCACACGCGACCCGGTGCGCCGGCGCTTCAGAACAGCTTGACGATCGCCGGTACGCTGAGCACCGCGACGTAATACCCCATGAACTGCACGCCCGTGTTGAATGCGAACAGGCGCGACAGCATCCCGCCGAACAGGCCGACCGTGACGATCACCGCGAGCCCCGGCAACTGCCCTTCCCACACGCCGATCACGACGATCAGCCCCGCGAATGTCGCGATGATCGCCTCGTGGCTCAGCTTGCGCGCGACGAACGCCGCCGCGCGGTGCGCGTGATGCATCGCGAGCGGATACGCGATCAGCGCGGCCAGCAGGATCGACAGCAGGCCGTAGCCGAGGAACTCCGGCCAGCTCATCAGCGTATGCAGGTTGTGAATTTGCCCGCTCGCCGCGTCGACCGTGAAGCGCGGCGGCGCATTGAACAGCGGCGCGGCCGGGCCTGCCGCCACCGGGCTCAGCGGCAACCCGAACGCGATCAGCGGGATCAGCGCCTCCGCGATGTAGGTCGCCTCGGTCACGCCGTTGCGCGCGGCGATCACGGTCGTCAGTCGCTGATACGCATGGCGCACGCGCGCGCCGACGATCTCGCCCATCAGCACCGTCATCGCGACCGGGCTGAACACGAAGGTCGCGCTCGACACGACGGCCGTCCCGACCGTCCATCCGACCTGTTCGCGGTCGAGCACCTTCAGCGGATTCGGGAAGTAACCGCGCCAGCCCTTCACGTCCGGCGCGAGCACGAACGTCGACGGCCCGTCGCGGCGCATGCGCCGCCGCTCGGCCGGGGACAGGATCGCGAACAGATCGGCGACCAACGGACCGATCGCGATCCCGAGGAAGTAGCTGACGCTCAGCTTCACGCCGTAACGACCGGTCAGCGCCTGCAGCCCGACCACCAGCATCACGAACGGCACGAGCAGCAGCACCGACGCCCAGCGCCTCGCCGAAAAATATGCGATGCCGACCGCTGCCGCGAGGAACACCCACGGTGCGGCCTTCGCGATCGCCGTGCCGAACGGTGCGAGCAGCGACGCGAACAGCACCGCGAGCGGCAGCGCGACGAACGCCGCGACGATCGCGCCGGAAATCATCTTGCGCAGCGCGATGTGCGGTACGCCGAGCGCGCGCAGCAGCGTCGCCTGCTGCAACAGCGGCGCGGCCATCGTGTCGCCGGGAATGCCGAGCAGCGCCGTCGGGATCGAATGCGTGATGTGCTTGGCCACCGCGCCCGCGAGAAAGAACGTGAACACGCCGGCGGGCGGCACGCCGAGCAGCGCGACAAGCAGCGTAAGCGGCGCGATCGTCGTCGTTTCGTCCGTGCCGGAGATCAGGCCGATGCCCGAGAACACGATCGCGCCGAGCAGCCCCATCGCCAGCGCGGACGGCAACGCATGCACGAATGCGTCCATCAGCGGCCTCCCGTGCGCGCCCGCGCGGACGACGCTTCGTAGGAAGCGAACAGGTCGAGCAGCCCGAGTTCTTCCATTTCGGCACGCGCACTCGGTGACAGGTCGCTTGCCGAGCCGAGGCCGCCCGATGCTTCGGCAAGTTGCCGGAGCGCTTCGTCGCGCTCGGGGCCGCCGGCCGCGTGCTCGATCACCGTGCGCTTCGGCTTGAACAGCAACGCGCACAGCACGCCGCCCAGCAGGCAGCCGCCGAGGCCGATCAGCATTGCATAAGCCCGCGCGATGGCCGCATCCCGCACGAACGACGCGAGTGCGAACCGGCCGGCCTCGAAGGCGCCGAGGCTGATCGCGACGCCGAGCAGGACCGACCATGCCAGGTGTTTCGTGGCGACCGTGTCGCCCCACACCTCGACGAGCGTGTCGGCCGACGCATCGACATGCGCGGCTGGCCGTCCGCGATGCGGCACCGCCGATACGGCGCTTGAACCGGTCTGTTCCATGTGTCTCCTCCTTGATTGATATGTCGCCGGCCGTACCGGCGCGTCATGCGGCATGCCGCACGAGGGCCGCGGATCAGCCGTCGCTGCGCCCTGCCAGCAACGCGACCGCGAAATCCGTGCGCACGTCGTTCGCCGCGACCATCCGTTGCGCGATCCGGTCGATGTCCGCGCCGGTTGCGCCGGCCGCCACCGCGATGTTGCGCGCATGCAGCGCCATGTGGCCGCGCTGGATCCCTTCGGTCGCGAGCGCGCGCAGCGCCCCGAGATTCTGCGCAAGCCCGACCGCGACCGCAATCTCGCCGAGTTCCTGCGCCGACGTCACGTTCATGATCTTCAGCGCGAGACGCGCGAGCGGGTGCGTCTTCGTCGCGCCGCCGACGAGCCCGACCGGCATCGGCATCTCGATCGTGCCCACGAGGTCGCCGTTGTCGGCCCTCTCCCACGTCGTCAGCGACGTGTAGCGGCCGTTGCGGCTCGCATACGCGTGCGCGCCGGCTTCCACCGCGCGCCAGTCGTTGCCGGTCGCGACCACCACCGGATCGATGCCGTTCATGATTCCTTTGTTGTGTGTCGCGGCGCGGTACGGGTCGGTCGCCGCGAATACGTATGCATCGATCACCCGATCGATCACCGCTTCGCCCGAATAGTCGTCGGTCGCGAGCGTCTGCGCCGAGTACCGTACCTCTGCGCGCGCCAGGCGAAGATCGGCGAGATTGGACAGTATCCGCAACCGTACCTGCCCGCCGGTGATCGCTTCGATGCGGGTCGCGACGGCTTCGGCCATCGTGTTGACCGTATTCGCGCCCATCGCGTCGCGCACGTCGACGATCAGGTGCGCGACCACCATCGCACCGCGCGGCGTGTCGGGAAACACGTGTACCTCGATGTCGCGACAACCGCCGCCGAGGCCGACGAGCACCTTGTCGCGACTGTTCGCCAGTTCGATCAGTTCGGCCGCGTGCCGCAGGATCGCGAGCCGCGCGCCGTACGGGTCGCCGACGCCGATCACCTGCACCTGCGCGCGCATCAGCGGGCCGCTGCTCGACGTGCGAAAGCCGCCGGCCGCGCGGGACAGCTTCGCCATATACGATGCGGCCGCCACGATCGACGGCTCCTCGACGGCCATCGGCACGATCACGTCGCGATCGTTGATCCGGAAGTACCCGGCCACGGCCATCGGCAGCTCGAACGTGCCGATCACGTTCTCGATCATCCCGTTCGCGGTATCGAGCGGCAGCGCGCCCGGCGAAGCGAACAGCGCGTGCTCGGCATCGCCGAGCCCGACGACGCGGGCGAGGTGGGACAAACGTTGTGCGGGCGTCAGCGCACGGAAATTCGGCAACGCGGAATCGATGGACATGATGTCGTTCTGTCTCGGGGTGGTGGTGTGGCCTGCCACGGTTGCGGCGGGCAGCGGATAGCCGAATAATAGTCACGCTGTACCCATTGAAAAGGTACAGACCGACCAGACAGCCGGACATCCGTACCCATGACAGTGAATCCGCCCGACGGAACATCGCGATGAAACAGCGTGCAAGAGCCAGCCTGTCTGGCGCCATGGCGGACAATCTCGCCAGACAGATCGAGGAAGGCGTGTTGACGGCCGGCGCGAAACTGCCTTCCATCAGGGAATACGCCGAGGCGTCCGGGTGTTCGAAGAACACCGTGATCAGCGCGTTCGAGCTGCTCGCCGCCGATGGCCTGATCGAGCCGCGCCGCGGCTCCGGCTTCTTCGTCACGCGGCGCGCGGCGGCCGCGCCCACCATCGACGAGCCGAGCTCGCTCGACCGCGCGATGGACATCGTGTGGCTGATGCGCGAGCAGCTTCACGAGAAGCCCGACGTGCTCAATCTGGGCGAAGGCTTCCCGCCGATCGAATGGCTCGAGGAGACGCGGCTGAACCAGTACCAGCAGCGCATCATGCGTACCGGCTCCGCGTCGCTGTTCCGCTACGGCAGCCGCTTCGGGTATCTGCCGCTGCGCCAGTCGCTGCAGCAGAAGCTCGCCGGCTACGAAATCGAGGCACCGCCCGCGCAGATCGTACTCACGCACGGCGCGAACCAGGCGATGGATCTCGTGCTGCGCTACTTCGTGCGCCCCGGCGACACCGTGCTCGTCGACGACCCGGGCTACTACCCGCTGTTCGGCAAGCTCAAGCTGAGCGGCGCGAACGTCGTGGGCGTGCCGCGCGAGATCGACGGCCCCGATGTCGCGAAGCTGGCCGAGCATATCGCCGCCTACCGGCCGAAGCTGTTCTTCACGCAATCGGTCGGGCACAACCCGACCGCGACCGATACCAGTGCGGCCAAGGCGCACCGCATCCTGCAGCTCGCCGAGGCGCACGACCTGATCATCGTCGAGGACGACGCGCTGGCCGACCTTCGGCCACGCTCGCTCACGCGCATCTCGACACTCGATCAGTTGCGCCGCACGATCTATATCGGCAGTTTCTCGAAATCGGTATCGGCAGCGCTGCGCGTGGGTTTCCTCGCGTGCAATGCGGCACTCGCGAGCGACCTCGCCGACGTCAAGATGCTGACCCATGTGAGCAGCTCCGAGTATTGCGAGCGCACGCTCGACGCAATCGTCAGCGACGGGCATTTTCTCCGGCATACGAATCATCTTCAGGAGAAGCTGCGACGTGCGACCGGCACCGCCCTCGACGCGCTCGACCGGCTCGGCGCACAGGTCTATCGGCCGTGCGAGCAGAACCTGTATCTGTGGGCCGCGATGCCCGGCTGGCCGGATTCGATGGCACTGGCGCAGGCGATGCTGGAGCGCGGCGTGATCCTCGCGCCGGGCGCGGTGTTCTCGCCGCAGGCCGATCAGCCGTCCGCGTATTGCCGGTTCAACGTCGCGTATCTGGCCGACAAGCGGTTTGCGCACGCGTTGAAGACGCTCACGTCGCAATGAACGCGGGCCGGCATCGCAACCGGCCCGCGTTTTCCCGTCAAACCCCGCTTACGCGCGACGCAACGGCCGGAACCCGGCACGCACTTCTCGGGCAAACAGCTCCGGCTCCTCCCAGGCCGCGAAATGCCCGCCCTTGTCGACTTCGTTGAAGTAGATCAGGTTGCGATAGCTGCGCTCGGCCCAGCTGCGCGGCGCCTGGTAGATCTCGCCGGGGAACACCGTGATCGCCGCCGGCAGCGAGATGTCCACCGCGTTGAAGTTGTTCGAGTGATCCTCCCAGTAGATCTGCGCGGCGGACGTCGCCGTGCCGGTCAGCCAGTACAACGAAATGTCGTCGAGAATCTCGTCGCGCGGGATCGAGCGTTCGGGTACGCCGCCGCTGTAGGTCCACTGCGAGATCTTGTCGTACATCCACGCGGCCTGACCCGACGGCGAATCGGCGAGCGCATAGCCGACCGTCTGCGGGCGCGTGACCATCATCGCCGAGTAGCCGCAGTTGTCGCGGTAGAACGTCGCGAGCTTCTCGTACGCGGCCTTCTCCTTCGGCGACAGCGATGCCGGTGCCGGCGCGTCGGTCTGAAGCAGCGTCGCGATATCCGGCGGCACGGTCGCCGGCATGTTCACGTGAATCCCGGCCAGGCCCTGCACGCGCTGCATCGCCATCCGGTGCGAGATCACCGAGCCGCAGTCGCCGCCCTGCGACACGAAGCGCGTATAGCCGAGGCGCGCCATCAGCTCGCCCCATGCACGCGCGATGTGATCGGAGCCCCAGCCCGTCTTCGTCGGACGGCCCGAAAAACCGAAACCCGGCAGCGACGGCACGACGACGTGGAACGCATCGTCGGCACTCGCGCCGTGTGCGGTCGGATCCGTCAGCGGGCCGATCGCCTTCAGCAGCTCGAAGATCGAACCCGGCCAGCCGTGCGTCATGATCATCGGCATCGCGTTCGCGTGCCGCGAACGCACGTGGATGAAGTGAATGTCGAGCCCGTCGATTTCGCTGATGAACATCGGGAAACCGTTCAGGCGCGCCTCGCCCTTGCGCCAGTCGTAGTCGGTGCCCCAGTAACGGAGCAGCGCCTGCATGCGCGCGAGCCGCACGCCCTGCGATTCGTCGGCGACGGTCTCGCGGCCCGGCCAGCGCGTCGCTGCAATGCGGCGGCGCAGGTCGGCCAGCGCTTCATCGGGGATATGGGCGGTAAACGGACGTATGCCGACGCCGCCGGTTGCCGCCTGCAGCGCGGTGGGCAGCATCGCGGATACGCCGGCGGCCACGGAAGTGGCCAGCAGGTGGCGACGCATCGGGGAAAACGGTGTGGAAGACATCGTTCGGCATCTCCTTTCGTGAAGTGGAAAGTGAACATGCCGCGCGGCGGGGCGCGCTTTCGCTTTCATTCGGGCGGGCGCCGGTTGCGCGGCGTTGCCCATTTGAAAGGTCTGACGTATCGGGGATGTGTCTGGTTTGTACGCGTTTGTAGCCGGGACGCGACCCGCGCCGTCAGGGCGCGATCCAGCGGCCTTCGTAGCCGTCGCCGCTCACGTCGAACACCGCGCGACGATGGCCGTCGCGGGCGAGGTCGAGCCAGTCGATGCGCGTCACCGTGACGTGGAGCAGGCAGAAGTTCCGGTAGCCGTCGTCGGTGGTCGCCGTGCCCGTGCCCGGGCTTGCGGTGACGTGCGCGTCTTCCGGCGACTCGATCGGTGTGCCCGGGCGCAGCGGTGCACGATACAGCAGCAGCGTATGCGGACGGCTCGATTGCCAGACCGCGCGACGTTGTGCTTCGTCGTCGCACATCGTCGCAACGCCTTCCGCGCGAATCTGCACGAGTGAATCGAGATCGTACGCGACGATCGCGATACGCGGATCGCGGCGCAGCTCCACGACCTTCTCCGAGCGCGCATCGGTATGGAACGACAGCCGATGATCGGCGCGGCTCACCTGCCGCAGCACGATCGTGCGCACCTTCGGCGCGCCGTCGAGGCCGAGCGTCGCGGCCTGCACCATGGTGAACGGCGAGCGCTGTGCGCCGACGCCCGACTCGAGGCACGACCAGAGGCGGTCGTACGTTTCCGTGAGCGATTCGATATCGATGTCGGACATGATGATCTGGCGATCCTGCGTGGTTCGATCACGCCAGCTTAATCGTTTCGGCGGCGGGATTGCGTTGCAGGCCCCCGCCATGCGGTTCAGTTGTAGCCGAGGACGACGGGTGCGGCGTCGCGCGTGTCGGTCGAATCCGCGCCGAAGCGGCCGAGCACGTCGGCGACGTACTGCGGACCCGCGCCGATCTGCGATGACTTGTGTTCGACGGGAAGGATACCGGCCATGCGCGGCGCTTCGTCCATCCGTGCGGTGTCGTTGACGACGATACTCATGTGTCTCTCCTCCTCACGCGGCCAGCGCCGCACCATACGCGCGCACGAGGCGCGCCACGCCTTCCCGGATCGCGTCGACGTCGGGCGCGGCGAACGACAGCCGCAGCGAAGCGGCGTCGACGTTGTCCGCGAAGAACGCCTTGCCCGGCACGAACACGACCTTGTTCGCGATCGCCTGTTGCAGCAGCATGTCCGACGACACCGCGCCGATCCGCGCCCACACGAACATCCCGCCTTCGGGACGATGGAACGTGATCGCATCGCCGAAGCCGTCGCGCAGCGCGTCGCACATCGCATCGCACTTGCGCTTGTAGGCCGCCGTGATGCGCGGCAGATGACGCTCGAGCGCGCCGGCGGCGAGATATTCGGCGGCGGTGGCTTGCGTCCACGGCGCGCTGCACAGGTCGACCGTCTGCTTCGCGATCACGCAGCGCCGCGCGATTTCGGCCGGCGCGATCGTCCAGCCCACGCGCAGCCCCGGCGCGACGATTTTCGACAGGCTTGCGAAGTGCACGATCCAGTCGCGTGCGCCTTCGACTTCGTTCGCGAGCGCAAGCATCGACGGCACCGGTTCTCCCGCGAAACGCAGGTCGCCGTAGGGATCGTCCTCGACGATCAGGAAACGGTATTGCACTGCGAGACGCAGCAGCTTCAGGCGGCGTTCGCGCGCAAGCGTCGCGCCGGTCGGATTCGCGAAGGTCGGCACCGTGTAGAGCAGCTTCGGCTGCACGATCGCGTCGGATGCGAGTTGCGACGCGAGGCGGTCGACGTCGAGGCCATCGCCGTCGACGGGGATCGTCACGATGCGCGCCTGCTGCAGGCGCATCGCCGACAGCGTCGCAGGATACGCCGGCTGTTCGGTCAGCACGACGTCGCCCGGGGCGACCATCACGCGCAGCAGCAGATCGAGGCCCTGTTGCGAGCCGGTCGTGACGAGGAGTTCGGCCGGCGTGCACGTCACGTTGCGACGCGCCATCAACGCGATCAGTTGCTGCTTCAGTTCGGCAAGGCCGTCGGTCGGGCCGTATTGCAGGCAGCGGACCGGCTGCGCGCACGCGCGTTCGGCAGCCGTGTTCAGGCCGTCGACGTCGAACAGGTCGCTGGCCGGGTAGCCGCCCGCGAACGAAATCATCCCCGGCTCGGAGAGGTACTTGAACAGCTCGCGGATCGGCGAACCGGCGGGATTCTGGAATGAAGGCGTGAACGCGTACATGTCGTCGTGATCTGGGTGGCGGCGACGGCCGGGATAGCCGACAGGGGCCGCCCGCCAAGGCGCGCTTCTGGCGCAACGGCGGGAATTCGAGCCACGATTGTCGATAGTCATTAACGCCGCGGCAAACGATATCTATGCACTAGGTCTTGCGGTTTGGTCATCAATTGGCGGCAGCAGGCCGGTGCTTGCCGGCGGTGCGAAAGCACGCGACCGGGTGGACCGGGTGGTCGAGATGACCGGCGGTTCTCGACCCGTTGCCGACTTTCGGCTCAGCGTGATCGCAAGGGCATTTTCCAAAGCAACGTTTCAAATCTGAAACATTGCGCACGTTCCGGTTGTCCGGGCGCACCCCATGCGCACATGCGCCGACACAACCGCTGATTCCCGCCATGCTCGCGGTCGGCGAGTGCCTGGTTGCCTGTCCGACACCGAGGACTCGCTCGCCGGGGGAGGGTCTCGCCATCGCTCGCCGGCCGCTGCTTCAAGATCAAAACCGATCGTGATGTGCCCGCCGTCCACGTTCAACCGCGCCGCGATGGACTGCCGAGCCGATCCGGTGGTTTCAAGACTGACACATTTCGCACGACAACCGGGACTTCGGCTCGCATCGATGCCGCCTCATGAGCCTGGAACGCACGCTCCGAACGCCGTGGCACGCTCCGTGCGTTCGCGTCAAACGCGCTGGGCCAGCCGTCCCGGCGCTTAACCAAAAATTTCTACAGAGTCCGCGTCCGACGCACCAGTAAAAGCGCTTTTTCGGTGCAGAACGCATCGGGGGACACGATGAGAACAAGCATCATCATTTCGATCGCGGCGGCGTCGGGGATGAGCAGCGGCGCAGCAACGATCGCACCGGGAGCGGTCTCCGGCAGTTGCCGGACATTCCGACAGGCATCCGCGCCGAATCAGAAACCGCGGAAGTCTGTGCGCGCACGACCGCACCATGCCACCTCTCACGTCGTCGGCATGAGCACCCGCGTATCGCGGGCTATGGACTGCAAGCCGCAACGCACGCCCTGAGCGCCGCCCGGCCTTTCACCGAAAGGCCCGGACCGTCAGGATGTACCCGCCGCCGTCAGCGAAGCCTGAACCCCACGGTTCGCTCCGCCGCGTACGGATTGCCGGGCTCATGAAATATCGTCGATAAAAGTCTTCCATTCAATCATGAATCGGACTCGGAAACGACCTTATTCGGTCATCGCACTTGCGCTTTCGCTGGTCGTTCTGTTCCTGATAACTCACCCTTATACAGGCATTCGACACGACGCGATCCTGTATACCGCGCAGGCGCTATATAACGCTCATCCCGAGAATTTTTCGCACGACCTGTTCTTTGAATATGGCTCCCAGGATCGCTGGACGATTTATGGCCGAATCTTCGCGAAGCTCGTCTCAGCGTTCGGGCTCCGCGCGAGCAATCTCGCGTGCCTGATCGCAGCGCAGGCACTCTGGTGGAGCGGCATGTGGCGGCTGACAAAGAAACTGCTGCCCGAACCATGGCATTGGCTCGCATTGTTCTTCGTTGCCTGCATGCCGTCCGATTACGGCGCAGGGTTGATCTTCTCGTACGACGAAGGCTTTCTCACCGCCCGGCTTCCTGCCGAAGCGCTTGGCCTGTGGGCGCTTGCGTCGATGCTCGAGCGCCGATATCGCATTGCCATTGCGCTGACAATCGTCGCAACTGCCGTTCATCCGCTGATCGGCGGCGCTTCGTTTGTCTTCGTCGTACTCGGCCGGATGCCACGGGCGAAGTGGTGGCGGCTATTGCCGCTCGCGCTGATCGCTTTCGCCGTCGTCCAGATGCCGCCGTTCAAGGCGCTTCACCTGTATCCGTTCGATCCGGAATGGCGGTCGATCGCGCGCTACAACGCGCCATTCCTGTTTCCGACCTTATGGTCGCTCACTGTGTGGAGCAAGGTGTGTTGGGCTATCGCACTTCCTGCCACGCTATGTGCGACCCAAATTCAGGATCACCGGACGCTGTGGTCGAACCTCACGCTGATCGGTGTTGCCGGTGTCGCGCTAACCACGATCGCGGACTTGACCGGACAGGACGCGGTCTGGATACAGCTGCAACCTTGGCGCGCGCTGTGGCTGCTGACGTTGATGCAATGGCCTGCGGCGATATTGCTCGTGCGACGCGAGTGTCACACGCAACCGACGCTGATCTGGTTGTTCGCGATTTGCTGGCTACTGCTCGACGTCGGCGGCGGAATCATCGCGCTGGCAATCTCCGTGGCGCACAACGCGACGGCCGGACGGCCGGCACCCGGCGCTCCGAGGGCACTTCTCAGCGACCTCGCCCCGGCACTTCGCTATACGTGGATCGGCACGACGCTCGTTGCCGCGACGGTCTGGATCGTCTTCCAGTGCGCGTATCAGGTCGGTCGCGTCGCATATCCGACCGGCAGCGTGATGCTGGACATCCCGTGGCTCGAAACGCTCATTCACACGCACCTGGCCGTCACATTGGTCGCGTTGTTCGCCATGCTCAATCTGTCGCGCAAACGCATCGCGGTCATCGGTCTACCCGTCATGCTGGCCGCATTCGCCGGCTACGGACTTGTCAATATCGACCAGCGCTCGGAACCGGCCAAGATAATGGAAGCTGGCGCCGACCGCGCGGACCTCGCGCCATTCGAAGGTACGGTCGCACGCGGCGACATCGTCTATTGGGACGGCCCGGAGGACGAAGTCGTCTATCCGTGGCTAATGATGAAGACGTCGAGCTATTACTCGTCGACACAGGCTGCGGGTCTGATCTTCCACCGCCGGACTACCTTCGAGGCCGTACGGCGGGTCGAACTGATCAAGCAAGACCCGTATGCCGCGCGACCACGCGGCGACAACGGCACGGAAAAAAAGTCGACCGTTTTCGTGTCCAGGTATGAATACGTTCCGCTGACCCGAGCGGGCATCCAGCACATCTGTGCAGACCCGGTGCTGGATTTCATCGTGTCGCATCAGCGCTATCCGGAGCTGGTGACCCGCTACGCCTGGTCACCCGAACCCAACAACACTGTCTGGCTGTACGACTGCCGCAGCATCAGGACGACTGCCGCAGCTCGGAACGCGTCATTCATGAGCACGCAACAAGCCAACAAGATCAACGCGGTGCCCGCGCGACCACCAACTGCCGCTCGAGGCGATGCATCCCGATCTCGGCCCGCGCCAGCACACGACGTTTGAACGCGAAATCCCAATCATCGATTCGACATGGCAGTTTGCCGTCCAGCTGGCGCGGCCGATACGAAAGTCAATGGACCAGCGACCTAAGACTCGGGGTGACAACATGGATCAATCGGTTGACGTACTCATCATCGGCGCGGGGCCGGGCGGCCTCACCGCCGGCTATCTGCTGACCAAGCAGACCGAGCTGTCGGTCGCACTCGTCGAGAAGGATCCTCACTATGTCGGCGGCATCAGTCGTACCGAACGGTTCAACGGCCACTGCTTCGACATCGGGGGACACCGCTTCTTCTCCAAATCCGCGGACGTGGTCGCACTGTGGCATGAACTGTTGCCGGACGACTTCATCGAGCGCCCGCGCAGCTCGCGCATCTTTTACCGAAACAAGTTCTACCGTTACCCACTCGACGGAATCGAGGCCCTGCTAAATCTCGGCATCATCGAAAGTACTCGCTGCGTGCTTTCGTACCTTGCAGCCCGCGTCAAGCCTTGCCCGAACCCGAAGTCCTTTCATCAATGGGTCGCCAATCAATTCGGAGAACGACTTTTCTCGATCTTCTTCAAGACGTATACCGAAAAGGTCTGGGGCATGTCGTGCGACGAGATTTCGGCCGACTGGGCCGCGCAACGCATCAAGGGCCTGAGCCTGTCTACCGCCATCGTCAGTGCAGTGAAGCGCTCACTCGGCATCCGGTCGCGCAAGACCCAGGTCAAGACCCTGATCGAATCCTTCCATTACCCGCGCCGCGGCCCCGGCATGCTGTGGGAAGCCGCCGCCCGGAAATTCCAGGATCAGGGCGGACGACTGTTGATGGGACAAGCTGCCGGCGCGATGCACTACGACTGCCGCGCGCAGCGCTGGCTCGTCGAAACCCTCGGCCAGGACGGCCAGATAAATCGCATCAGCGCGCGCGACGTGGTGTGCACCGCGCCGCTGCGTGAAACGCTTAACGCAATTTCACCCGCTCCGTCATCCGCGGCTGCGGCGTCGAAGCTGCAGTATCGAGACTTCATCACGGTCGCACTGATACTCGATCGGCCCGCCACATTCACGGACAACTGGATCTACATCCACGACCCGTCCGTCAAGGTCGGGCGCATCCAGAATTTCGCGTCGTGGTCGCCCGAGATGGTGCCGGACGCGGCGACGGGCGGTTGCCTCGGACTCGAATACTTTTGCTTCAACGGCGATTCGATGTGGGAAAGCAGCGACGCCGATATCACCGAACTCGCGATCGTTGAACTCGAGAAAATCGGTCTTGCAACGCGCGACCAGATTCGCGGATCGCGCGTCGTTCGTCAGCCGAAAGCATATCCCGTGTACGACGACGAATATCGCGACATCGTGGATCAGGTCCGCACGGATCTGGCCGAGCACTATCCGAACCTGCATCTCGTCGGCCGTAACGGAATGCACAAGTACAACAATCAGGATCACGCGATGATGACCGCGATGTTGACCGTCGAGAACATCGTCGCCGGGCACAAGCTTCGCGACGTCTGGGCCGTCAATGAGGACGCGGAATATCACGAGAGTGGCCGCGAACCGCAAGCCGGCGCATCGGGGTTGCGCGCGGTCCCGGCCCGCACTGTTCAGTGGGGGCGGACATGATGTTTTCCAGCTATTTCGTCGTGAGCGCACTGTCGCTCGTCGCCGACTGGTCTCTGTTCCTCGCGCTGACCTCGACCATGCAGATCGATGCCGGAATGTCGGCGTGGATGGCGTACCTGATCGGCGGCGTCGTGAATTACATGCTTTCGCGCCGCTTCGTATTCCGCTCGGAGACGACCGGCCGCCGGCAGCTCGGCGAAGCGCTGCTGTTCGCGGCGAGCTGCGGGTTCGGTTCGCTGCTAACTGGGGGCATCGTGCACGTTGCTTCGGCACTGCTCGGCAATAACGCCGCGAAATGCATCGCGGTGACGGTCAGCTTTATCACGCTGTATCTGATTCGCAGGGTCGCCGTATTCCGGGTGCCGGGACCGCATGTACCGGCCACCGTATTGGCGACTAAGCGCCGGGAAGTCGGCGGCGATGCGCGCGTCGAGGCGACGGTTCGTTGAGGGCTGTGTGCGAGGCGGGTGGCCAGGGTCTGCGCAGAATTCCAGGCACGCCCGCGGCGTCCGCGCTTGAGGCAGAGCCGCGTTTCGTCCACGTCCGTCCGGCCCGCACACGCCGCGACACCATCAACGCCATGACGCCGGGCGACACGCCTGCGTGCGATCGGATCGAGCCAGGCCAGGGGCAAGCTGCGCCGCGCTTGCACCCTTGGCCCGGCCGGTCACGCGCGCTGGACACGCAATGGGCGCACGTGAATCGCGAGCTATTCGCCCGGAGGAGAGACTCCCTTCCTGACGTAGCAGGCAATCGCCTCGAGCATGCCGACGTCGAGGTCCTGCACGCGGTCGGCACCGAAGTGGGTCAACCACATGCGCGCGAGTTCCGTCTGCGTCGTCGTGTGCCCTGTCGCGGCAGGGGCACACAGGTCTTCCAGTGCTGAACGCTGGTCCATGTCTTCTCCGTGATTGCTGATGGTCGGGACGTTGCCGGCTCCTGTCGCGATCGAGACGCCGTCAGACGGCCTCCAGGGCGAGGGCGATGCCTTGGCCGCCGCCGATGCACAACGTCACCATGCCGCGTTTCACGCCATCGCGGCGCATCGAACGCGCAAGGCGGGTCGTCAAGACGGCACCGGTTGCGCCGATGGCATGACCGTGCGCAATCGCCCCGCCTTCGACATTCACCCGTTCCTCGTCGATGCCGAGCTCCCGGACGACCGCGATCGGCACGGCGGCAAACGCCTCATTGATCTCGAAACGCTCCACGTCGTTCAACGACCATCCGGCACGCGCGAGCGCCATCCTGACTGCCGGCACGGGCCCCAGTCCGAACATGCCTGGCTCGACCGCACCCACGCCATACGACACGAGCGTCGCGATCGGCTCGATACCACGCGCCTCGGCATACTCCCGCTCCGCCACGATCATCGCCGCCGCACCGCTGTTCAATCCGGGCGCATTGCCCGCGGTGATGGTGCCGTCGGAGCGAAACGCGGGCTTCAATCCGGCAAGCGACTCGACCGTCGTGTCCGGCCGCGGCTGCTCGTCGCGCTCGAATCTGACGGTCTGTTTCCGCCCCTCGATTTCGACCGCGACAAGCTCCGGGTCGAACGCCCCGCGTCCCTGAGCCTGCGCGAAGCGCTGCTGCGAACGCGCCGCCCACCGGTCCTGCTGCGCGCGCGTGATCCCCATTGCTGCAACGAGATCCTCCGTGTGCCATCCGGAATGCCGGTTGGAAAACGCGTCGACGAGGCCGTCCCCAAGCATGCTGTCGACGATCCCTGCATTCCCCATCCGATGGCCCCATCGCCCGCTTTCCAGCAGATACGGGGCGCGGTCCATGTTTTCCATTCCGCCCGCTACCGCGACCGAACCGAATCCAAGCCAGATTTCCTGGGCCGCGTTCACGATAGCCTGGGCACCCGAGCCACACACGCGGTTCACAGTAAGCGCAGGCACAGCCACCGGAACGCCACCCCCGATGGCTGCCTGACGCGCGGGATTCATCTTGTTTCCTGCCTGGACGACGTTGCCCATCACGACCGCGGCCAATTCCGCCGGATCGACGTTGCTGCGACGTACCGCTTCGCGGACCACGACTGCGCCGAGCGCGGTCGCGGCAACGTCCTTCAACGCGCCGCCGAACGCGCCGATGGGCGTTCTGACGGGACTGCAGATCACTACCTGTCGTGCAACCATTTCCACACTCCATTCAAAGGTCGGTTCCGGCTGAACGGATAGCACCGCCGCCGCACGAGTCGCCTGCCGGGATGGGGTACCGCAGCGCCTGCCCGGCACACGCGGAAAACCTGCTGTTGCGCTGCCGGGCGCGAGGAAAGGCGACGCGCGCCCCTCCATCACGTCAGATCGACACCATTTCGAAATCTTCCTTGCCGACGCCGCACTCCGGACATTTCCACTTGGCTGGAATGTCTTCCCAGCGCGTTCCCGGCGCGATGCCGTCGTCCGGCGCCCCCCGTTCTTCCGAATAAATCCAGCCGCACACCAGACACATCAACGTCCGCATCTCCACCGCTGTCGTGCTCATCTCGCCAACTCTCCAAAATTCGACATCTGTCGCGTCACAAATTCGCGCACCTGCTCGCGCACCCTCGCGTCGGACAGGATTCGCCCATGCCCCGCGCCCGGGGCCGGCCACAGCGTCGCCTCCTGAAGACCGGCCACGACCCGCTGCGCCTCGCAGTACGGCACCACAGAATCGGCCGGATCGTGCACGACCAGCACCGGAACATCGAGCGACGTGCCGCGCGCGAGAATGTCCCAATGGCTGACCGGTACGCCGTTGCGGCGATGCAGCTCCGCAAAAATGCGCTCGACCACCGGGCGCGGGAGCGCCATGTCGCGGCTCGCCCAGCGCTCCAGCACCTCGGTCAGCCCGCTCGTCGGAGCGATCAGCACGATGCAGCGCAACGATGCGCGGCGCGAGCGTTCCGCCAGTGCGGAAACCGCCGCGATCGAACCGAGCGAATGCGCGATCACCACGTGCGCGCCTTCGATCGCGTCGAGCACCGCGCCCGTCGCGCGGGTGAACTGCGTCATCGTCGTATGCTTGCCCGGCGAACGACCGTGAGCAGGCGCGTCGAATGACGCCACCGAGAAGCCCAGGTTCTGCATCGGCTTCACGAAGCTCAGCATGCTGCTACTGTCGGTGCCCCAGCCGTGCACGAGCAGCACGCGCGACGCCCCGCCCTCCCAGCAATAAGCCCGGTCGATATCCGCATTGCCCTCGATCGGCGTCTCCGTGGCGCCGAGTGGCACCCGATCGCTGACAGGCAGCCCGTAGCCGCGCGTGAAGCCGAACGCGTCGGCCGCCCGCCTCCCGGCAATGCGCGGCGCGAAGGCATTCAGCATCCGGAACGCACGGCGACTCAGTTGCACGCGCAACGATGGCGCATTCGCCTTGCGCCGTGCGATCGGCGAGGCTTCCGTATGGTTCGCGGACACCATCACCGGCCCTCCGCCGCCGTATGCGCGCCGACGGGCACGGCTTCCCGGGACAGGCTCCGGTAGTAGCCCGACTCGGTGTCGTAGAAATGGCAATGACGAATCACGTGCCAAAGATCGCCGAACGTGAAATCCTTTTCGCGGATCATTCCCGGGAACGCCTCCTTGAGCGCCGCCTGGGCCTTCGGCAAGTTGTAGAACGGCACGATCGGCGCGACGTGGTGCGCCGTATGCACCGAAATGTTGTGAGTCATGAAATGCAGCCACTTCGGATACCGGTAGTCGGTCGTCACGAGCAGGCGACTGGCGTTCGGCGTCCAGTGCTGCGACGGCAGGAACGGGATGTCGTCCGACGTGTGGTGCATCAGCGTCGTGGCGCTGAACCAAGCGTGAATCATGAGCCACGGCACGACGAAGTACAGGAACAGGCCCGTGATGCCCGTGAAGTAGATCAGCGCCGGGAAGTAGAGCGCCGACGCGATCAGCACGAACGCAATCGAGCGTTTCACGTCGCGCCGCATCTCGCGCTTCGGATAGAAGCCCGGACGGAATCCCGATTCCCTCCAGTAGCTGACCGTACCTGCCCAGAACAGCCACTTGCGGGTACCGGCGTACTCGAGACGCTTCAGGAGCGACATGCGATCGTAAAGCGGCGCGGGAATGGGCCGCCAGTCCGTGTCGAGTTCGAGGTTGTTGGTGTTCGCGTGATGCAGGTTGTGCGTATGGCGCCACGCGTGGAACGGATACAACAGCGGCAGAAGCGACAAATGACCGATCGCCAGGTTGAACCATCGAGAGCGGGAGAACGAGTTGTGCCCGCAATCGTGCGCGATGCAGTGCAACCCCCAGCCGCCCAGCCCTGCGAGCAGCCACAGCGGAACATAGAACAGCCAGTGCGGTGCGTACGCGATGCCGACTATCGCGCCGATGTACGCGGCATAGCTCACCACGAAACCGAGAACGCCACGCCACGCACGCGGTTCGTACAACGACTTTGGAATCGCGTCGGTCAGCCGCACGCCCTCGAGCGCCTTCGATTTCTGCAGGAATTCGTCGAAACGCGCGGGCGGCGCGCTCGGGACGGTGTATTTTTTCGTCATGTCGATCTCCCGCTTACGCAGCCTGCAAGCCGAGCTCGGTCGACAGGTGGCGCGCCAGTTCGTCGATGCTGTTGTGTTCGAACAGCAGCGCCGGAGACAGCCGCTGCTCGACGACCTTCTCCAGATCGCCCGACACCTGCACCGCGACGATCGAATCGAGTCCATATTCGTCGAAGCGCTTCGCGGGGTCGATGGCAGCCCGGTCCACCTTCAACTGCCTGGCGAGCCGGTCGATCAGCCAGCTACGGATCGACGCTTCGGTGAGGGGGCCGATATCGGCGGCCATCGCCTTCTTGCGGCCGAACAGACCACCCAGAATTCCAGCTTGAGACATGATGAATAATCCTTCTATACGAGGGAAATGAACGAAATCACGACGGCAACTTTCTTCAATACGGCTGCTTGGCGAGCTTGCGGATTGCGGACGGCCCGGGTTGGCGCAGGTCCCACACGACGCCCAGCTTGCCGAGTGTCCACAGCACCCACGCGCTGAGATCCGGCTCGTACCACTTCACCGAGTGGCGATATGAAGCCGGGAATGCGTGATGGTTGTTCTGCAGGCCTTCGCCGAACGTGAGCACGGCGACCGTCCAGTTGTTTGCGCTGTTGTCGTCTGTCCTGAACGGCCGTCCACCGAACATGTGGCACACCGAACCCACGCACCAGGCGGCCTGGTTGGCCAGGAAAATCCGCGCGAAACCGCCGAACAACAGACCGTTCCACGCGCCGTGCCAGGAGCCGGCAATGGCGCCGCCGATCCCGGCTGGCAGCACGAGACCGAGCACGATCCACCAGACATAGGTACGGTGATAGAAAAACAGACGGCGATCACGCAACACGTCGGGTGCGAAGAACGTCCAGCCCGATACGTCCGCGGCCAGCATCCACGGCATGTGCGCATACCAAAGGCCGCGCAGCTTGGCGAACAGGCCCTCTCCGACCAGGTTCGGTGAATGCGGATCGCCTTGCTGGTCGCTGTACAGATGATGACGGCGATGCGTCGTCACCCAGAACATGATCGGTCCTTGGGCGGCCATCGACCCGCAGATCAGCAGCAGCCCCTCGAACCACTTCGAGGTCCGGAACGTCTTGTGCGCGAGATACCGATGGAAGCCCATCGTGATCCCGCCCATATGCAGAAAATAGAACACCCCGAACAGCACCAGATCGGTGACGGTGAAGTCTCCCAGCACGAGTTGGCGTGCCGCCAGCGCAAAGCCGGCGAGCGGCACCAGCATCACGGCCAGGGCGGTATAGCGCTTGACGCGCGCACCACTGCCCTTTAGCGGCGAAACTCCGGGGATCTCACCGTCGGCGGCCGACAGCCCGCCGGCGGCAGTCACGCCGGGTGCAACCTGAATCGACGAATTCATAGGATTCTCCAAACGCTAACAGGATTACGGCGAAGTTGAGGGGGCCGCCGCGCGGCGCTTCGGGGCGTAGCGCACCTCCGTGACGAGCCCCAGCGCGTCGAGCAGGCGGATGATCCAGGCGGAGGGATCGAGTTGCCAGAACGTGTGATCGTTGTTGGCGAAGGCCGGCTGCGCGTGATGGTTGTTGTGCCACGCGCCGCCCACCGAAACGATCGCGAGCAGGCCCAGATTGCGACTGTGGTCGCGCGTCGCGTGCGGACGGGTGCCGATGGTGTGGCACAGAGAATTGACGGCCCATGTCGATTGATCGAGCAGGAAGATTCGTGCGAGACCGCCCCACAGGAAGCCACCGACGGCCCCGAACAAGGCCTGCCCCGCGGGCGCGAGCAGCGCACCCGCGAGCGCGGGTATTGCGAGGCCGAGCACCACCCACCACGCGTATCGAAGATTGAGATTGACGATCAGGCGGTCGCGCAGCAGGTCCGCGGCATACGCGCTCCAGTTCTCGCGCCGCACGGTGAACAGCCAGCCCACGTGACCGTGCCAAAGGCCCGCGAGCCGGCTCGGCTTGCCGTGCCGGTTCGCGCGCGGGCGCGGCGAATGCGGATCGCCGTCCTGATCGGTGAACGCGTGATGCATCCGGTGCGTGGCGGCCCAGAACAGGATCGGCCCCTGGGCAGCCATGCTGCCGAGTACGCCAAGCATCACGGTGACGATCGGCCGCCCCTTGAACGAGCGGTGCGAAAAATATCGGTGCATGCCGGTTTCGACGCCGATCGCGGTCGAGAAATACATCACCGCCAGCAGCACGAAGTCTGTTGTGCGAACGCCGAATATCCACGTGTAGGCGATCGCTAGCGCGAAACCGAGCGCGGGAATGCCCACGGTCAGATAAGCAAGCCTGCGTGCGCGCACGTCGGTATCGGCTTCCGCGACAGGGGTGGCTGCCGGCGTACGCGAAGCCAAGGAATCCGCTTCAGCCATGACTGGCTCCGAAGAAAGAAAGCGACGATGGAATTTGGAAATGAAGTGCTGGCGGGCGGCTCACGTGCGTGCCTCGAGCGCGCTCAGGCGACCTTGCTGGAACGCCTGCTTGCACGCTTGCCGGCGCACCTTGCCGCTGGTCGTAAGCGGAATCGAGCCGGTCGGCCCCAGGTGCACCACCGCCGGCGACACCCCGTGGTCCCGCGTGACCGCCAACGTGATCGCCGCGCGCACCTCGCGCATTTGCTCGGGATTCAGCCGGCGCGAGCGCTTGAGTTCCGCGACGATGACGAGCGACTCCGCTGGACCGCCGTCGATCGAAAACGCCACCACGCCGTTCGTGCGAATCGCGTCGTGCGCCGATTGCACCGATCCTTCGATGTCGTTCGGATAGAGATTGCGCCCGGCGACGATCACGATGTCCTTGATCCGCCCGGTCACGAACAGCTCGCCGTCGTTCAGAAAGCCGAGGTCGCCCGTGCGGAGGTAGCGCACGGGTTCGCCCTCGCCGTCTCCGTCACTGAGCGAGGCCGCGAAAACGTCGGCGCTGTCGTCGCGATTCAGATAGCCCGCGGCAACGTTCGGGCCACTGAACCAGATTTCACCGATGGCCCGGTCCGGCAGTACGCGCTTCGTCTCAGGATCGACGATCAGCAGCCGATGCCCGGCTGCCACGGGGCCGCACCCGACCAGCGTGGTACGCCCGCGCACATCGGATTCCGACGCGTGTAGCTCGCACCGGCCATGAGCAAGTGCATCCTTGTCGACATCGATCAGGGTGATCGGCGAACGCCCCACCTTGCCGGATACATAGAGCGTCGCCTCGGCCATCCCGTAGCAGGGCACCACGGCGCGACGCTCGAAGCCATACCGGCCGAAGCGCGCGAAGAAACGTTCGAGCGTCGCGTGGCTCACCGGCTCCGCGCCGCAAAATACGTGCTGCAGCGAGCCGAGATCGAGCGTGTCTGCCTCTTCGTCGCTGATGTTGTCGACGCACAGGTCGAACGCGAAATTCGGCGCGACGCTGGTGGTCACGCGGTAATCGCTGATTGCCTTGAGCCAGCGATACGGCCGCTGGACGAAATGCTGCGGCGACAGGATCACGAGGGGAAAGCCGCTGAACACCGCGAGCAGCAGCGCGCCCATCAGTCCCATGTCGTGATACGGCGGCAGCCACGTGCACCCGACACGATCGCGATCCGGGCCGATCCGTTCGGCGATCACCGCGCAGTTGCTGACGAGGTTCTCGTGCGTGACGACTACGCCCTTGGGCTCGCCCGTCGATCCGGACGTGTACTGAAGCAGCGCCGGCCGGTCCAGGTCGACACCCCGCACCGCGTCCCGCATGCCATATGCCGACGCTTCGATTTCGTGGAACGCACTTTCGTCGAGCGTCAGCAATGCAGGCGCGTCACGCTGACCACCGTAGAGCGCGTCGAGCTGTGGCTGCAGTGAGCGATGAAGCTTGCCGGCTATGACCACGTCCGGGTGAGCATCGCGACAAATCGATGCGAAGCGGGCCACCGCGCGCGCGCCTGCCGGCGGAAACGAGGGTACCGCGGTGGCACCCGCCAGCAGGATGCCGAACAGCGCCGCGACGTAACCCAGACCGGGTTCGAGCAGCAGCAATACGCGCCGCTCGTGCAGCGGGTGCTGCAGAACCATGTCCCGCACATGGACGGCAGCGGCGGCGAACTGCCCGTACGACCAGTTCACGACATCGTCCTCGCCGTCGCGAAGAAAATGAAATGCGATCCGCTCCGGCGTTTGCTCGGCGCGCGCTCGAAGAATGTCGAGCAGGGACGAGCGCTCCGCCATCTCGGCGGAGGGGGGAATACTACCGGTCATCATGAGGCCCTCGGATAATCGATGTTGTTGTTGTAAAAGCTTCGTGCGCGAACCCGTGCCGGACGACACGCTTGCATCAGCGCGCGGCCGCGGATGCAAGCGCTCGAGGTCGGGTATCGACCGGCGCACACAGGATCGCGGTAGCCAGGCCAAGCGCGATCTGCAGATAACAGAGGGTGCGGAATTCGGCGAGGCGCGCTATCGCATTGCCGGTGATGGCAACCGTCAGCGCGACGCCGAAAACGGATCCCACCTGGCGTATCGCCTGGTTGACCGCCGAGCCCACGCCAAATCGCGCGGGCGGCAGATGCGCGACGGCCGCCGCTGACAGCGAAGGCATGACCATGCCGACCCCCAGCCCGGTGAGGAGCGCACCCGGCAGCCACGCATGCACATAATCCGGATTGACCCCGGGCACCAGCGCGAACCAGATGCTCGCCGCCGTGGAGATCAGGCTGCCCGTCACCAGCAGAATCCGGTGCCCCGCGCGCGCCGCGAACCGTCCGCACACGATCGCCGTGGGAACGACGAGCAGCGGCCCGGGGCTGCCGGCCAGTCCCGCACGCGTCAGCGAATACGACCAGACACCCGTGGTGAACAGGAACGTCTGAAAAAACATCATCGCAAAGCCGATCGCGAAGCACAGCGAAGCAAGATTGATGAAGCAGTAAGTCCGATCCCGAAACAGCGAGAGATCGATTGCCGGCGTACGCACCCTGCGAGCCCATGCAACGAATGCCGCCAGCATGCCCATCCCGCCTGCGACTGCGAATGCCACTTCCGGCGAAGTCCAGCCGACCGCCTCGGACCGCACCAGGCCGACCGCGATGGCGCCGACGCCAAGAATCAGCAGGACCACCCCCACCAGATCGAGCGGTGCACCGCGCTCGGGATCACGCGACTCGTCGAGAATGCGCCACCCCTGCCATAGCGCGATTGCGCCGAGCGGCAGGTTGAGAAAGAAGGCCCAGGGCCAGCCGAAGCGATCCACCAAGAACGATCCGAGGCTCGGCCCCAATGCCCCGGCTACGCCGCTGACTGCGCCCCACAGGCTCACGGCCACTGACCGTTTGCCGACCGGGAACGCCGCCAGCAGGATCGACAGCGATGCAGGCAACAACAGCGCCGCCCCCGCTCCTTGCACCGCGCGCATTGCCCAGAGCATCTCGACATGGGTGGCAACGCCACAGCCGAAAGATCCTCCCAGGAACATGGCGAGTCCGAACAGGAACGTGCGCTTGCGGCCGCGCAAGTCGGCAAGGCGGCCCGCCGGCACGAGCAACGCGGCGAAGACGAGCGTGTACGCGTTCAGAACCCACGACAGGCCGGCAGAGTCGGCATCGGGAAACGCCCGTCGCAAAGCGGGAAATGCCGCATAGAGCACGGTCACGTCGATCGAGACGAGAAACACCGCCACGCTGGCGATCCAGAATACCGGCCACGGTGAAATCAAGCTCGGCTGCGCCTGCGCGGCGGACACGCTGGGTCCGTTCATGGACTTACACCTCGCCAAGCTGAACGGGCGTCACACCGTCACGCGATTCGGATTCGAAATACGACGGATCGAGAAACGGGAGCGTTCGCGCCTGCATCCGCGCCTGAAACAGCGCAACGACCGGCCACGGGCGCATCGCCATTGCCATGCCCTTGACCGTCCGGGCATCTTCCCAGTAGATGACGTTCGCCACTTCCAGCGGCAACCCGCCAACCTCGCCTGTCCAGAGGCTCAGCGTCGTCGCGCTTTCCGACAGACGCGGCCCGCTCGCTCGTCCACCGTAGACCGCCATCGAATGACCGCAAACGCGCTCGACGTCATCGCGGCCGCGAATCGGTTTGCAGGCAACCGGGCTGGTCAGAAACATCTCGTCGATGATGGGGAACGGCAACTTGGCGTCCAGCACTTCGTCAGCAGGTATCGGCGGCAACGCGGTATCGATTCCCGGGGGCAGCACCCACGCGTCCGCGTCGACGAGATCCCGGCTCGCGTCATACAGCGCCCGCCGCACCGGCGCGGGAAACGAGCCAAGGAAGATGTCGACCTGGATGCGCGTGCCGGACCGGCGTGCCACCGTCACGCCGCGAATTTGACGGCCCTGGAAGTGGCCGAGCCATTCGCGCCCGCCGATGTCCGCACCGCTCCATGCGTGTTTCGACTCGACTTCGGAAAAGATGCCGGCGGCGGCAGTCGCAAGACGCTCGACGCGGGCGCGACCGACGATCGCTCCAAACGTCATGGGATGTAGCAAGCTGACCTCGTCCTGCGTCGACGATCCGAGTTCGCGCAGCAACTCGCCGACATAGAGGCTGGACTGTCCCTGGTGATGCATCGTCGCGTCCTTCCCGATCATCGTCGCTTCTTCCTGCGCGTGCGGCACGCGCTCCGTCCCGACGGGCGTCATACGGACGCCCGAATGGATGCGTTCGCACCCATTCGCTCCAATATCCGCCGCGCGGCGAACGCCGGCCGATCGAGCTGGATGTCGATCATCGGCGCCGTGGGGCTCCAGTTCGCCTGCAGGCTCTCCGCAACATCCTTGTCCTCCATCACGGTGGCGAACACTTCCTTCGCGGTGAACTCGGTAAACCGTTCGTTGTCGACGTCGAAATCGCGATGCATGCCCACGAAGACATGCGTCGTGGTATCCGTGGCGGGCGTGAAGATCGTCGTCGTATAGACATGGAAGACCTGGCCGCTCGCATCGTCGCAGGCATGTGCCCTCGTTTCGACCCGTGTGTTGCCGATGGGCCAGTAGAGCACCTCCTGGAAGCGGTCGATGTAGTCGAGCTTCAGGATATGGGTGTAGAGCGGCGGCGTCTTCTCGCGGCGCAAGTAGCGGCGCACGCGGACTTCGCCGTCGTTGATCACGATTTCGGGCGGCGTCTCGACGATGTCGAGCGAGCCGAGCGTCTTCGCATGCACGAAGGCGGCGTGCGAGATGTCGAGGATGTTGTCGATGCCGAACAGGTAGCTGCACGCGATCGTGCAATAACTCATCGTCCCGGCAAGCTCGGGCGCCGAACACACCCGGTGGTCGGGGATTGCCGCCTCGTCGGCCTTGTCGGGCTCGCCGGTCCACAGCCAGATGAAGCCGTATTTCTCGACGGCGGGGAACGACCGCACGCGTGCGCCCTTCGGGATCACGCTCTGGCTCGGAATGCCGACGCACGCGCCGGAGCAGTCGTACCTGAGCCCGTGATACCAGCACTGGATTTCGTCGCCGACCACCCGCCCCCGCGACAACGGAACCTGCCGGTGCGGGCACCGATCTTCAAGCGCGACGATCTGATTCGCCTGCGTGCGGTACATGACGATCTTCTGGTTCAGAATCGTCCGGCCAAAGGGCTCCCGCTGGACTTCCGCTGAAAGTGCTGCTGCGTACCACGCATTCTGGATAAACATAATTCCTCACTTTGCTACTTGGGCGGCGATATGGCGCACCCGACGCGAGCTCGAGTCGCCGTGTGCGTTCGATCTGTCCTACCTGCGCGCGACCGCGACCAGCTGGTCGTCGTCCCGAGCCTCTGCTCCGGCCGCTTCGCGATCAAGACGGCCGTCCGCCATCCGCTCGAGAAATTCGTCCGACGCCGACTGCAAACTGACGCAGGGATACTGGAAGCGGCCGGTCGTATAACGAAGCGCGCCAAGGAAGGACGGCTCGACCGGCGCACCTGCCGCCTCGAACAGCCCATGCGACGACAGGTACGTGTGAAGCGCGGGCAACCGGTAGCACGGGACGGCCGGATACTGGTGGTGTTCAAGGTGGAAGTTGCTGCCGAAGAACAGCGCGGTATAGATCGGCGACGTGTAGCTGCGACTGTCGCGATATCGCCCCGGCACGGTATCCGTGTGTTCGATGTACGCGCGGATGGTGCTGAATACGTACACCCCGATATACGGAATCAGCATGACCGTGAAACCGAGCCACAGCGAGCGATGCCAGATGAATCCGTAGGCTGTTATCGCGCACAGGCTCAGCGCGATGTTGATCCGCGAAATCCAGCGCATTTCGCGCTGGCTGAACGGCAGCCGCGTGTTCTCCGGCCACGGCAAGCCTGCCGCCATGCGCATGGCGTTCCTGGTGTAAATCCTCACGCCCTTGGAACGCGCGAGAAAGAAGCGCGACCAGAAGGTTCTGTACTGCGAATAGATCTGGACATCCGGATCGATGTCCTGTCCAGTGAAGCGATGGTGCTTCCAGTGAGTCATGCTGAAGCCAACGATCAGGAAACCCGGCACCAATGACGAACAGATCAGCGCCAGCGCGGCGCTCACGTACTTGTTGCGATGCAGGTTCGTATGCATCCCCTCGTGCCCGACGAAGGTCAGCAAATGCATGCCATGTCCGCCGATCACACCCAGGACGATGGCCATCGCAATACGGACCGGCGCCGACGCCGGAATATCGACGATGGCGAACGCCACCGCGGCCGGAATCAGGAAGAACGCGAGCGCGTGTGCCAGATAGAGAATCGTGGCGACCGAGCTGATCCGATGGAAGTGCCGTGGCAGCTTGAGCCGCGACAATGTGACGTCACTGTCCAACGTGGCTGCGATGGTCATGGCCTCTCTCCTCGATTGATGCGACGCAGTGCTGACGATTGGCGAACGGGCCGCGCCGTGGCTTGAAATCACGTGGCCGCAACGACCACGCACCGATGTTCCGCGCGCTCACATGGATTCCCCGACTGACGCGTCGCGCTCGACGCCGGCTGCGGACGATTCAAGTTCGTCCGACCAGGGCGCGCGGGACCGCCGGGCACGCGCCTCTTCTGCAAGACGCACGCGCCGCGCCATCTCGGCGCGAATCGCCTCGCCTCGCCGGGACATGTCGATCAACGGCTGGATCACGCCGGTTTCTCCGCCGGCAATTGCCTCGTCCGCCCACTGCTTGATATCGCTCGGATCGAATACGGCAAACGGCGAGCACTGGCGACTCTGCGAAGCGAGCAAGCGCGCCTGCAGCACCGGGTCGCTCGCAAGCTTGCGGTAAAGGATCCGGCTGAGCGGATTGTTGTGGCCGAGTGCGCCGCGGCCGCGCGAGTATTCGAACAGGTCGATCGAGGTTGCGTCGCGCTGGCGCCAGTAGCACTCCAGCGCATGGTCATCCCCGTCGACGATTGCCTGGGCGAGCGCGCGCGCATCGCGAAGTGCGTCGGTAATCCCGAACCCGGGCGACGGGTCCATGAAGAGGCCCGCATCGCCCACCAGGGCCCAGCCGGGCCCTGCAGCCTGACGGAAGAAAAAGCGCAGCTTCAATGCGCCGAGCAGCTTGCTGGCGGGCGCGTCGGCAATCAGCGGGGCCGTATGGGGGTTGCTCTTCAGCGTCTCCGTGAGCTTCTCGAGCGCGCGGCCTTTCCATTCCGGCAACTCCGTTTTCGGGAACGCCACGCCAATCAGCAGCAAGTCCCGATTGGTGGGAAAGACGAAGACAACATCGTCGCCGAAGGTGCCGTTCATCGCCCCGCCGCGATAGCGCGGATCGGTATCGAACCAGTCCGGCCGCGGCCAGTACGCCCAATACATGGCACGCGGGCAGTCGTAGCCGTGGTACTCCTCGGCACCGACGAGTTCCGCCATCGTCGAGTGCGCGCCGTCCGCGCCCACCACGACTCGCGCGCGGATCTCTTCACGCACCCCGTCATGTTCCACCACGGCGCCCGTCACCCGTTCGCCGTCGCGCAACAGACCGACCAGCCGGGTCCGCGTGCGGACCTGAGCCCCCGACGCTCGCGCCTCCTCCAGCAACAGTGCATCGAGATCCATGCGACGCGGACAGGAGCAGCGTCCGCCGACGGGATACTCGACGCGGCCGAGTATGTCATCGACCCCATACATCATGCTGGGCACCGGCGGCGCGAAACGGCGCACCTTGTCGCCAAGCGACAGTTCGTCAAGCAGCGCCATGCCGTAGGGCGAAATCCAGTGCGTGGACATTGGCTGGTCGCTCGGCAGGTTGCTCGCATCGATTGCCAGAACGCGCTTGCCGGCGCGCGCCAGATGAATCGCGAGCGTGGCGCCCGCGCAGCGGGCGCCAACGATGAGGGTGTCTAACACGGAGAATTTCCTTAGGATGACGACAAGAACCGGAATTGCACGTGACGCGACCTCGCCATCGCCGTCACCAGCGAGTCGATGAAGAAGCAGCGGATACGGACGATGCGACGTATTTGCGAAATCGGACGCGTGCGCGCAGCCGGTGCGCGTCGCTCAATGCGTTTCTGCAGCCCGATCCGGCGGGTATCGCTTGAACAGCACCGACGCATTCACGCCACCAAATCCGAAACCGTTGGACAGCGCAATTTCGACGGGAACGTGCCGGGCCGAGGGTCCGATCAGATCGAGTCCGGCGGCAGCCTCGTCGGGGTGCTCGAGATTCAGCGTGCCGGGCATCACGCCATCCCGCAGCGCGAGAATGGAGAATGCCGCTTCGATCGCGCCGGCCGCCCCGAGCAAATGCCCCGTCGCCGACTTGGTCGACGAAATCGCCGGGCCGGCACCCACGCCGAAGACAGTCTTCAGCGCCTCGATTTCTCCGGAATCGCCGACTGGCGTCGATGTCGCGTGCGCGTTGACGTAGTCGACCTGCTCCGGGGCGATGTCGCCCATCGCGAGGGCCAGTTTCATCGCGCGCATTGCGCCGGATCCGTCGTCGGGCCCGGCGGTCATGTGGTAGGCGTCCGCCGTGGTTCCGTACCCGATGATCTCCGCGATGGGGCGGGCGCCACGCGCGATGGCATGGTCGAGAGACTCGACGACCAGCATTGCAGCCCCCTCACCCATGACGAATCCGTCCCGATCGCGGTCGAATGGCCGCGAGGCGCGAACCGGCTGATCGCCGAAGCCGGTCGACAGCGCTCGCGCCGCGGCGAATCCGCCCAGACTCACCTTGTCGAATGCCGCTTCCGCGCCGCCGGCCAGCACGACATCGGCCTCGCCGTTCCGGATCAGGCGCAGCGCATCGCCGATTGCCTGCACGCTCGCCGCACAGGCAGTCACGGGACAGCCCAGCGGCCCGCGAAACTGATGCTTGATCGAAATCTGGCCGGCGGCCAGGTTCGACAGAAAGTACGGAATGGTGAATGGCGACAACCGCCGCACGCCGCGCGTCTCGCCGATTCTCACCGCCTCGGCCAGACCCGGGAATCCGCCGATGCCCGACGCCACGACGGTGGCCGTCCGCTCGCGTTGATGTTCCGCTTGCGGCGCCCACCCCGCTTCCGCGAGCGCCTCATCCGCGGCAACCATCGCCATCTGGATGAAACGGTCCATCTTCCTCAGTTCCTTGTTCGGCACCGAGCACTCCGGATCGAAACCACCGTCAGGATCGTCGGCCTTCGCCGGTACGGTCCCGCCGACCTTGGCCGGCAGGTCACCGACGATATCGTCACCGAGCCGGCGAAGCCCCGAGGATCCGCCGATCAGGCGCTGCCACACCAATTCCTTGCCGCAACCCAGCGGAGACACAATGCCCATACCGGTTACTACCACTCGAAGCGTCATTTCACATTCCTCTCGCGGACCGGGACTTGCCGAGCCACATCATTAAAGCCGTTCATCTTCATGCGCACCTTTGAAACACTGCATGCACGCGCCACTCCGGAAGCGCCCGGGCCCGCCGGATGGGCGGAGCGCAGACGTTCACCATGCGCGTCGCGCACTCACACCGCTTGCCCGAACGCATGCGACGCACGCGGAGCGCGCGGCATGTCGAGCGGCACGCCGTACTCCGATCCGTCGAGGTCCAGCGCGGAGCGCGTCTGTTCATCGATCTCGATCCAGAACGGCAGGGTCGGCTTACCTTCGATCATTTGGGGCGGCGCGGCGCGATGCACATTGACACCCATGCGCTTCAGAAGCCGTTCGTTGCCGAGCACGGAAAATGCAATGAGACGGTTCGCGCCATGTGCGTGCGCGACGCGGACGATTTCGGACATGAGCGCGCGCGTGTTTTGCCACGACTCCTCGGCAGTCAACGACTCGCCGCGCGGCATGCTCATCGCGAAGCGGGACAACTCCCAAACATCACGCGCACGGGGGAGAGAAGCGTCGCCCATCAAATCCGAGAAAACATCACCGAGCAGATAGGGCTCGTCGGTCGGCAGCAATCGACCGCAACCGACAATTTCACGGTTGCGATCGAAAGCGACAACGTAAAGAGTGTCCGCGTGATCGAAATCGTCAAATTCGATGCCGTTGTCGGTCGGCAATGACCAACCGAGTTCCTGTATGAAGACCTTATGCCGAAACTTCGCAAGTCGATACATCACCTCGCGACTCAAATCAGCGCTTCGCCCCGACAACAAAGTCAGCATCTGAAAGCCCTCTCTCTCATCTCAGAATTGTTAGCGCGATTGAACCCGAAATTGCCGCGACAACATAGCTGCCCGAATGGGCAGGGTGGGCGCTTTGGACGAGACTCATCACGCCGAATGCGCTGAAACACTCCGGCGGGAAAGCGGATTCTGGATTTAGCTGGCGACGGCCAGTGGGGCGGTCGAACGAACCATCGCGAGCACGCCTGTCATGAACGGCTCGAAGCAAGCCTCTCGTGGTGCCGCGTCACGGTATGGATAATCGTGCCCGCCATCGAATCATCGCTGAAGCCGATGAGGACGATCGGCGGAAACGGGCGGTTGCGCGGCACGAAACTTTAATGCCAAAGCATTATTTACTCGCCGAGAAATAATGAAGCGCCTTGAACACGAAATCAGTGATCGGCAAAAATAGTCGATTCAAGTTCGCGTTGGCGCGCTCCCGAGCACAGCCAGTTCTGGATTAACGCCTGGCTGTATCGCGCGCCGTAATCGTCGCCGTCCGTATCGAGAAGCATGACATTGCTGCTGATGTCGTCCGCCCCGACGTTCACATCGGGCCGCCCCACTGCCACGTACCATACGCAGCCGACGCTCGCGGCCGGTTGCGTCTCGGTGCAGACCAGTTCGTAGTAGCCGGCATCGACGGCGCTGATCCCCTCACCCCATAAGTCATGTAACAAATCCGGGGCTTGCTGACACATATGCTGACGGAAACGCAGCGCGTAGAACGCCGGCAGGGTCAATCGCACGTATCCATCATTCAGCTTTTTTGGCATGTTCGTTCTCTCAACGTGGCACCTGTTAAAATTGGCACGGCATAGCCTGGCAAGATTAGCAGTGGAAACGGGCCGCGAGGCCTTTCGACACGCGTAGCGCTCGTGTTGCGGCTTGTGAATATCCACTGCGATCACGCGCAGGTTATTTACGATTATTACAGACCACTCGGGAAATGCCATTGCATCATCGAGATCACGCACGATCACGAAGCAATGCCAGGATTTTCGAACTTGCGATTTGCGGAGTCTGAACTCCGTGCAGTCCAAATATATACATACCCACATGCAAGATCGCGCAATTCAATCGACGGCAAGTCCCGACACTATCCCGAAATCGATTCGATAGAAAATTGCATTCGACGTCATGTTTGACGCTTGAAACGTCGAAGCGCAAGACCAGCCCTGAATGACTTTTGAAGGACCGGCCAACGCCCCCGGGAACACGATCCCTTGGGGCAAGATTGACCGCAAAGGTAACGATATGCATGCATGGAAAGAGAAGTATCTGAATGGATACGCCGCGGCAAAATCCGAGGCTGACGTGTTTTTGGAGTTGACGGCGGATGTGCGAGCACTCGGATTCGAGTATTGTTCGTTCGGCCTGCGCATTCCGTTCCCGGTGACCAATCCGCAGTTCATGCTGCAGTCCAATTATCCGGAGCCGTGGGTCAAGCGCTATGTGAGTCAAAACTACTTTGCCGTCGACCCGACCGTCCGACACGGGCTCAGCCAGTTGATGCCAATGATCTGGCGCGCCGACACCCCGACTCAAAGCTTCGAATTCTGGAAGGAAGCGGATCACTTCGGCTTGCGTCACGGCTGGTGCATGCCGTCCGTCAGCCGCACCGGCGCGATTGGACTCGTGACCATGGTGCGATCGAGCGAGCCGATCGACGAGTGCGAACTCGAGGAAAAGGGATACCAGATGTCATGGCTCGCGAACACAGCCAACTGCGCGATGAGCATGCATCTGCTCGCGCAGCGTGCGCCCGAATATGCCGTCGAGTTGACGGCTCGCGAGCGGGAGTCGCTGCAATGGTCTGCTGCGGGGAAAACCTACGTCGAGATCGGCAAGATCATGCATGTCGACGAGCGCACCGTGAAATTTCACCTCGTCAATGCGATGCGCAAGCTGAATGCGTCCAACAAGACCGAAGCCGCGGTCAAGGCGACCATTCTGGGACTCCTGTTCTGACGACATTCTCTTCATCGGCCGCGCGCCGACTTTTACAACGCAGCGCCATGCTCGCGGGACGGTAACACCGTCAAAACGGCAACCCCCGGTTGCCCGGTTCAAAGGTCGGCAGCCTCGCAGCCCGCCCTGATTACCTAGGTAATTGACACGTATAGACCTAGGTAATTGTCCTCCTTACCATGGTTTTCGACGCGAATCCAAGCGCCCACATAAAGAGGACACGACCATGACCACCCAGGACGTCGATACCAGCACGCTACGACGCGTGATCGCCGCAGCCTCGATCGGCAATTTCGTCGAATGGTTCGATTTCGCCGCATACGGCTTTCTCGCCACCATCCTGACGCGCGAATTCTTCCCCAGCGGCGACCCAACGATCGGGCTCCTGAAGACTTTCGCGGTGTTCGCGGTAGCCTTCGCATTCCGGCCGCTGGGCGGCCTCGTCTTCGGCGTGATCGGCGACCGGATCGGACGCAAGCGCACCCTCGCGCTGACGATCCTGATGATGGCCGGCTCGACGACGTTGATCGGCCTGCTCCCGACCTACGCGAGCATCGGCTACTGGGCACCGTTGCTGCTCACGATCATTCGCTGCGTCCAGGGGTTCTCCGCAGGCGGCGAATACGCCGGCGCATGCGCGTACGTGATGGAACATGCACCGCGCCGCCGCCGCGCCTTCTTCGGCAGTTTCGTGCCGGTCTCGACCTTCTCGTCGTTCGCTTGCGCGGCGGTGGTGGCCTATCTGCTCGAATCGTCGCTGTCGTCGCAGGCCATGGTCGAATGGGGCTGGCGCGTGCCGTTCCTGATCGCGGCACCGGTCGGCCTCATCGGCGTCTACCTGCGTGTGAACCTGAATGAAACGCCCGCGTTCCAGGCGCTCGAAGGCAAGCACGACATCGCGCATGCCCCGCTGATGGAAACGCTGCATTCGCAGTCGTTGAATATCCTGAAGCTCGGCGCGTTCGTGTCCGTGACGGCGCTGTCGTTCTACACGTTCACGACGTATTTCGCGACCTACCTTCAAGTGGCCGGGCACTTGTCTCGCGGCACGTCGCTTCTCGTGACGGTGCTCGCGCTCTTCTTCGCCGCGGCCCTGTGCCCGGTCGCCGGCTTGTTCTCCGACCTCGTCGGCCGCCGCGCGACGATCGCCACGACCGGCATCTTCATCATCGTGTCGGTTTATCCGGCGTTCTCGCTCGGCGGCTCGGGCGTGCTGTCGCAATCGATGATCGGCGTCGCGCTGCTTGCGATCGGCGCGGTGTTCTCGGGCGTGGTGACGGCACCGCTGATGTCGGAAGTGTTCGCGACGAAAACGCGCTACACGGCATCGGCGATCACGTACAACCTCGCCTACACGATCTTCGGCGGTACCGCGCCGCTCGTCGCCACGTGGCTGATCTCCGCGACCGGCACGAACCTGTCGCCCGCGTACTACCTGATCGCCGTGTCGCTCTTAGCGATGATCGGCGGCCTGTCCCTGCCGGAAACGTCGAAGACGGCACTCGAGGAAGCCGGTCCGGCGATCGCGGGCGCCGTCCGGTCCGCCAAGCGCGGCGTCGAAGGCGCCGTTTGAGCACGGGCGCCGCTTCCGCAGCCTGTCCGCAAGCATCCAACGCATCGACAGACACCATGACCAGCCTTCACGACTCCAGCATCATCATCGACGGCCTGAACATTTCCCGATTCGAGCGTTCGGTGTTCGAAGACATGCGCGCGGGCGGCGTCACTGCCGTCAACTGCACGGTCTCCGTGTGGGAAGACTTCCAGAAGACGATCGACAACATCGCGGAAATGAAGCAGCAGATCCGCGAATACAGCGAAATCCTCACGCTCGTGCGCACGACGGACGATATCGTGCGCGCGAAGCGGGAGAACAAGACCGGCATCATTCTCGGCTTCCAGAACTCGTATGCGTTCGAGGACAACCTCGGCTATATCGAGGTATTCAAGGAACTCGGCGTGAATGTGGTGCAGCTCTGCTACAACACGCAGAACCTCGTCGGCACGGGTTCCTACGAACCCGACGGCGGGCTGTCCGGATACGGCCGCGAAGTGATTCAGGAGATGAACCGGGTCGGCATCATGGTGGATCTCTCGCACGTCGGCGCGAAGACGTCGTCCGACGCGATCGCCTGTTCGAAGAAGCCGGTCACCTATTCGCACTGCTGCCCGTCCGCGCTGAAGGCGCATCCGCGCAACAAGACGGACGATCAGCTGGGCGAGATCGCGGAAGCAAACGGCTTCGTGGGCGTGACGATGTTCATGCCGTTCCTGCGACGCGGCGCCGACGCGACCATCGACGATTATCTGGAAGCAATCGAATATGTGATCGACTTGATCGGCGAGGACAAGGTCGGTATCGGCACGGACTTCACGCAGGGCTACAGCACCGAGTTCTTCGACTGGATCACGCACGACAAGGGCCGCTATCGTCGCCTGACGGATTTCGGCAAGGTCGTCAATCCGGAAGGCATCCGAACGATCGGCGAATTCCCGAACCTCACGGCCGCGATGCAACGCGCCGGCTGGAGCGAATCGCGCATCCGCAAAGTGATGGGCGAGAACTGGCTGCGGGTGTTCGGCGAAGTCTGGAACGCCTGAATCGCACGACGCATACACACCCGCCATGCAACCGCGATTGCCCATCGACGTCGATCCGGACACCGGTGTCTGGACCACCGACGCGCTGCCGATGCTGTACGTGCCGCGCCACTTCTTCACGAACAATCATGTCGCCGTCGAGGAAGCGCTCGGCCGCGCCGCCTACGCGTCGATTCTCTACACGGCCGGCTACAAGTCCGCCCATCACTGGTGCGACAAGGAAGCGAAGCAGCACGGCATCGGCGGCATGGCCGTGTTCGAACATTATCTGAAACGGCTGTCGCAGCGCGGCTGGGGCGTGTTCAGCATCGCCGAAGCCGATCCGGCGACGTCGCATGCGCGCATCCATCTGCACCACTCGTCGTTCGTGCTGGCGCAGCCCGACAAGCACGGCAAGCTCTGCTACATGTTCGCGGGCTGGTTCGCCGGCGCGATGGACTGGGTCAACGACACCGCGCTCGACACGGCGGGCAAGGGCCCGCGCGCGCATGCTTCGGAGGTCCGGTGTGCGGGAGAAGGACACGACTGCTGTGTCTTTCATGTCGGGCGCAAACCGTTGCAAGCGCTACAATCCGACGGGAGCGAACCCGCCCGATAGCCTTGGTCCGAACACGGTTCGGACCCGTCGACAAGATGCCGACCATGACCGACACGATGCCAAGCCTCGACTACGAAGATCTCTTCAGGCATCTGCCCGTCGCGGCCATCGTCGCCAGGGAACGCATCATGTTCGACTGCAACGAGAAGGCGCTGCAACTGTTCCGGGCGACCCGCGACGACATCATCGACCAGTCGTTCGCGAAGCTGTATCCGCAGCGGAAGGACTTCGCGACGACGGGCCGCCGCCTCGCGCCGCTGCTCGCGAAACATGAGGGGTTCAGCGACGACCGCATCATGCGTCGCGTCGACGGCAGTCATTTCTGGGTCACCGTGTGCGGCTTCGGCTACAACCCGAAGCGGCCCTTCGAACTGGCCATCTGGACCTTCACCGACCTGTCGGAGAACGCCAAGCATCCCGACGTCACCAGCACCTTGACCGATCGCGAGCGCGACGTCGCGGCATTCCTGGTTCACGGGCTCACCAGCAAGGAAATCGGCAAGGAACTGAGCATCAGCCCGCGCACGGTCGATATTCATCGCGCGAGCTTGTTGAGGAAATACGAGGTACGCACGACCCACGAACTGATCGCGTGCCTGCTGGCGTGAGTTGCGCGCGCGAGAGCGGCGCATCCTGCATCCCCGCTCCGAAAAAAAGCCCGGCAAAGCCGGGCCAATCAGATTGAGACACAAGGAGAATCCCGCCCACCCCACACCGGGCGGTCACGCCGCGCTACACGACGTTCTTTTCGACGATCGGCCGGTTTTCGAGCACACGCTCCCAGCCGAGCGACGACAGGTCGAGCGATTCATACCGCCCGCCCAGGATCAGTTCACTCACTCCACGCCCCGTCGCGGGCCCTTGCTGCAGCCCGTGCCCGCTATACCCGTTCGCGAACACCACGTTGTCGAGTTCGGGGTGATATCCGATGATCGCGTTGTGATCGAACACGTTGTACTCGTAGTACCCGGACCAGCAGTTCTCCACGCGCAGCGCTTCGAACTCCGGCACGCGATTGGCGAGCGTCGGCCAGATCACCTCGTCGAACAGGTCGTGATCGACCTCGTCGAGCGGCAGGTCGTCGGGATCGCGATCCGGGCTCGGCGATGTTCCGCAGATGTACGTGCGCCCTTCCGGCCGGAAATACACGCCCGTCGGATCGATCAGCAGCGGGCAATCGGTCAGCTTCGCCGGCGACGACACGTTGAAGATGCTGCGACGCCGCGCATACACGGGGATGTCGATGCCCATCATCGACGACAGCGTGCGCGTCCACGCACCGGCCGCGTTGACGAGCGTGTCGCATGCGTAGCGCTCGCCGTCGTTGGTCACCACGTGCGTGACCTTGCGACCGTCGCGAACGACGCCGGTCACATCGGCCGGCACATACCGCGCGCCCAGTGCCTGCGCCTTCTTGCGCAGCGCCTGCACGAGCCCGTAACCGTCGAACCACCCTTCGCCGCTCACGCCATAGCAGCCCGACACGAGATCGTCGACGTTCAGCCAGGGAAACTTCGCGCGCAGCGCATCGCGATCCATCAGCAGGATATCGGCGCCGAGCTTCGTCTGCAGCGCATGGTTCTCGCGCAGCGTCGCATCGCCCGCCGGCGTCGCGAGAAACAGATAACCGCCTTCGTGCAGATCGATCGACGGCCGCGTGCCGTCGACCTCGAGCCGTTCGCCGATCGTGCGCAGGAAGTCGATCCCGAACAGCGACATCTCGATCGACAGCGGCGTCGAGAACTGCTGGCGAATCGACGCGGCCGACAGCGCCGACGACGACCTCGCATAGGTGGGATCGCGTTCGATGACGGTCACGGACACCGTCGGATCGGTAGCACGCAGGAAATAGGCGATCGAGCTGCCGATCACACCACCGCCGACGATGACGACTTGAGAACTCACGACTGACTCCAGTTGCACGTGAAAGGCGCGGCCGGCCGCGCCGAAGGTTGTTCGTGCCGCGTCGCGCGCGGCGCCGTGCGAGCGGACCACCCGGCGAATCGCCCCGACGTGCACCGCGACCGCATCCGATCGCTTCGGCTATTTCAGCACGTCCTGCATCGCCGCGAAAGTCCGCGCGCGTTCGGGTATTCAGTCCGCCGTTTGCGTGGTGACGGGCTGCCACGCGGCGTTCTTCACTTCATACAGCGTCGAGCTCGGGTTCTTCAGGTCGCCCGTGTTCGTGAACGCGATCGTGCCGGTGATGCCGTCGTAGCGCGTGCCCTTCAGCGCGCCGTTGAAATCGGCCGGCTTCGTCGAGTTCGCCTTCTGCATCGCGTTGATCGCGATCCACGTCGCGTCGTACGCGAACGGCGCATAAGCGAGCATGTCGACGCCGTACTTCTGCCGGAACTTCGTTTCGAACTGCTTGCCCTTCGCGAGACGCGCGAGCGGCTGCCCGTATTCCCACACGGCCGCGCCTTCGGCCGCGTTGCCGGCGAGCTTGATGAAGTTCGCGTTCATCACGCCGCCGCCGGCCAGGAACTGCGCGCGGATGCCGAGCTGGCGCATGCGCTTGACCAGCATCGCGGACTGCGCGTCGAGGCCGCCGAAGAACACCAGGTCGGCATTCGTGCTCTTGATCTTCGTGAGCTGCGCGCTGAAGTCGACGGCCTTGTCGTTCGTGAATTCGCGCGCGACGATCGTGCCGCCGTTCGCCTTCGCGGCCTTCTCGAACTCGTCCGCTTCGCCCTGGCCGAACGCGGTGCGGTCGTCGATGATCGCGATGCGCTTCGCCTTGGTCACACCCGCCGCATACGCACCGGCGTTGCCGGCGTTCTGCGCGTCGGTCGCGATCACGCGATACACGGTGCCGAGCCCGGCGCGCGTGATGTCCGGATTGGTCGCCGACGGCGTGATCATCGGAATGCCGGCCTTCGCGTAGATCTTCGACGCGGGCAGCGTCGTGCCGGAATTGAAATGGCCGATCACGACGGCCACCTGCGCGTCGGTCAGCTGCTGCGCGGCCTGCACGCCGATGCGCGGATCGCTCTGGTCGTCCTGCGACGCGACGACGAACTTCACCGGCTTGCCGCCGATCGTCGTGTGCGCGGCGTTCGCTTCATCCACGGCCATGCGCACGCCGTTCTCGATGTCCTTGCCGTACGCGGCGCCGCCGCCGGTCAGCGGCACGGCCACGCCGACCTTGACGACCGTCTCCTGCGCGTGGGCCGCGCCCGTCTGGAATGCGAGGATCGCGGCGGTCAGTGCAATACCGGAAAGCGAACGAATGCGGAACGTCATCAGCCAATCCTTCTTCTGTGGGTCGGGATGCGACGCGCGATCATCGCGCGCCGGCGACCTCCCGCGTGCCGGTGATTGTTCTGTCGCCGGCCTGGCGCCGATGGCGCGTCACTTGCCGGTCGATCTTCGCGGTTCCGTCTCCGGGAAACCTGTCGGCGCGAAAGAGGTGAACCGATTGTGGGTAGCCAATACGCGTGCAGCAAACGAAATATCGGAACTACGTTGTGAGGAATTATCATCAAGTGCCGACGCTACCGACGGCACGCGGCCCGCGCGACGGCGGGCCGGGGAGAACAAACATCAGCGGCGTGCGCGCATGCCCCGTTGCACCGAGGCTGCGCGGGGGTAATGCCGATGAAGCATCATCACCGAATCAGGCAGCGGCAACGCTCGGCACATCGCGCGATTCGGTCGATGACGCGGGGCCGGTCAATGCCTGTCGGTGCCCGTCTGCTTGCGCACGGCATCGGCCGCCTCGCCGGCCTTCTCCTGGACCTCGCCGGCCTGCTGTTCCGCCACGCCTTCCGCTTCCGTCTCGCGGTCGCCCGTCACCTTGCCGAGCGCTTCCTTGACCGAACCCTTCACTTGTTTGAGTTTGCCTTCGATGCGATTCCTGTCCATGGTCGTCTCCTGCGATGAGTTGGGAGAGAGAGCCGACGGCACGGCAGCCTGCGCCGCACCGCCGAGTGGACAGGATCGCAGCCGCGCGCCGCGCGCGGCAGATGCGGATGCACCAGCCTGCATGGTGCATTCGCACCGATGGCCCGACGCCCGGCGTCAGTCCTTGCCGCTCGTGCCGCCCTTGTCAGCGCCCTTGTCAGCGCCCTTGTCAGCGCCCTTGTCAGCGCCCTTCTCGCCGCCCTTCTCGCCCCGCACGCCGTTCGCGTCGGACGCGCCGACGATCCCCCGCTCGCGCGCCCACACGATCGCCTCGCCGCGGCTATGCACGTCGAGCTTCGCGTAGATCGTCGCGACGTGATTGCGGACCGTGTTCGGCGCGAGCCCGAGGCGCGCGGCGATCTCCTTGTCGGCGAGGCCGTGACACAGCAGGTCGAACACGTCGCGCTCGCGCGCGGTGAGGTCCGACAGTTGCGCGCCCGCGTCCGGCGCATTCGCGCGCCGCACGTTCGCCAGTTTTTCGATCAGCGTGCGGCTGAACCACGACGCGTCCTGCATCGCGGTCTCGATCGCATAGACTAGCTCCATCTCGGTGCGCTTGCGGTCGCTGATGTCGAGCAGCGCGATCAGCAGGCAATCCTGCCCGTGAATCGCGACCGGTTCGGCCGACACGACGCAATCGCGCACGTCGCCGTCGCGCGTGCGGATCTGCACGTCCGCGTTGCGCACGTTGCCGTCGCGCGCGAGCTGGCTGTCGATGCGCTGCCGGGCCCCGCGGTCGGCCCACAGCCCGATCTCGTCCGCCGACTTGCCGAGCAGATCGTCGCGCGCATGGCCGGCCATTCCGACGAAGGCATCGTTCACGTCGAGCAGCTCGAAGCGGCCGGCCGTGACGATCGCGGTCGCGACCGGCGCCATCCGGAACGCCTTCGCGAAACGCTCTTCGCTCTGCCGCAGCGCGAGCTCGGCCTGCTTGCGCGGCTCGAGATCCATGAACGTGAACAGCATGCACGCCTCGCCGTTCATGTCGATCGGCTGCCCGGCAACCACCACCGCCTTCGTGCCGCCGTCCGCGCACTTGAGCACGGCCTCCATCTGCGGGATCGTCGCGCCCTCACCCAGCCGCTCGATCGCGAGTTCGCGCCGCTCGGCCTGTTCGAGCACGTCGACTTCGTAGACGGAGCGGCCGAGCACGTCGTCGCGCGCATGACCCGTCATCTCGAGGAAGCCTTGATTGACCTTCACGTAGCGCAGGTCGTCGAGCCGGCAGATCACGGCCGGCGCCGGGTTCGCGTTGAACGTGCGCTCGAAGCGGTCCTCGGCGCTCGCCCATTCGGTCGCATCGTGCAGCACGAGCGCGAGGCAGTCGGGCTCGCCGGCCGCGTTCGTCAGCACGAGGCTGCGGATGCGGTGGACCCAGCTCACGTTCTCGTCGGCGGCCGATTCGACTTCGACGGTCACGTCGCTGAATTCCTCGCCCGCGATCACGCGATCCATCGGATAGTGGCCGTCGCGCACCGGATGATTGTTCCGGTAGCGAAGCCGGAAGCGCTCGCGATATTCGGTGACGTCCGCGCCGAGCGCGTCGAGCTCGGTGACGCCGTGCATCGCGAGCGCGGCCTCGTTCGCCCACACGATGCGCTGGTCGGGCTCGATCAGGATCACGCCCTCGGCGAGCCCCGCGATGATCTGGTGCAGCTGGCGCCTGTCGGTATGCGACTTCAGCGCCTGTTCGTTTACGCGTTCGTCCATTGATCGGTGGTCCACATGGTCGACATGGTTGACGGGCCGGTCGCCTCCGCGCCAACCTGCGCCGGCTGGCGCGTGCACGCGATGATCGCGTGCGGCCGATGCAATCGACAGGCGCGGATGCACCATGCGCAATAGTACATTCGCACGCCGCGCCGCCTGCGTGCGCTATCCCGCCGAGCGGCGCGCGGCACGACTGGCGCGCCGATCATCCCGCATCGCGCGCATCACGACGCACGTCCCGTTCCCGCTCCTTCGTTCCGTCCCCGTGCAAACGCACTAGCCGATCCGGTGAATTTGCGCGATGTCCGCGTGCATTCGCGCCGGTACGCTGGTAGTGCATCGGCGCCCATGCGCCGCCCTTTCATACCGCAGAGGAGGATCCCCTGATGAAGCTGCATCAGACACCCGATCCGACGCGACCCGAGCCGGCCCCGGACCATCCGCCCGAACCGTCGCCTGGCACCGATCCGCCGGTGCCGCTGCCGCCCGACGTGCCGCGCCCCGACATGCCGCCGCGCGAGCCCGGCTACGACACGCCGATCGCACGGTAACGCGCGGCGCGCCTGCGCCGATTCCCATCCACCACGTCAATCGAAGGAGCACATCCATGAACAAGACCTCGAACCTGTCGGCGCTGCTCGCCGTCAGCGCGGCGTTCCTGCTTTGCGCCGCCCCGCTCACGAACGCACAGGCATCGTCGTCGTCCGACGACGGCATGAAGGCGGAATCGAACCAGCCCGTCACCGACACGTGGATCACGACCAAGGTGAAGAGCGAACTCGCGACCACGGACGGCGTGAAAAGCGTCCACGTCAACGTGAAGACGGTCGATGGCGTCGTCACGCTGACGGGCGTGCTGCCGTCGAAGACCGCGGTGAAGAAGGCCGTCGCCGTGACGCGCTCGATCAAGGGCGTGAAGCACGTCGACGCATCCGGCCTGAAGGCGAAGGCCTGAACCGTCGCGCGGCCGAGCGTCGCGCTTTTTCCCCTTATTCCAGGAGCACACGATGAACGAAGACAAGATCAAGGGTCAATGGAAGCAGTTGACCGGCAAGCTGAAGGCCAAGTGGGGCAAGCTGACCGACGACGATCTCGCGGTTGCCGAAGGCAACCGCGACTATCTGGCCGGCAGGATCCAGGAGCGTTACGGGATCGCACGCGACGAAGCCGAGAAGCAGTTGAAGGAGTTCGATCGCGACCTTTGACGCGACGTCGCCTCACCCCGCCGCGATGCGTCCTGCATCGCGGCCACGCGGAGGACCACGACATGGGCAAATATCTGATCGCATGGCTGCTCGGCGTACCGCTCGGCGTGCTGGTGCTGTTCTATCTGGTCACGCACCTGTTCTGACGATCGCGCCGCCCATCCAACGCAAACGGGCCGGCGGCTTTCAACAGCCGCCGGCCCGTTTGTCTGCATGCGTCGCGTCTACTTCGCCGCGTTCGCCGTCATCTTGAAGATGCCCTGCGCGTTGCCCGCGTCGAAACGCAGGTCCGTCACCCAGCGGCGCGCCGCCTGGTCGAACGTGCGGCGGCGCGTGATGAACTCGTAGAACGAGCCCGGCACGTTGCGTTTCACGGTCCCGCCGTCGCGCGTGCGGAATTCGCGCTCGACGATGTCCGCGCGATAGGCGGTCTGGAACACGCGGCCCGAACGCGAGCGCTCGACTTCCGGCTTCATCGGCCGGCCCTTCGCCTTCTCGTCATCGGATAGCTTGAACACGTCGGCCACGCGATCGGTCGCATGGTTGAACGCATTGCCTTCGGTCGCGATCCACGCCATCTCGGCCGATTCGAGCAGCAGCGTCTCGTAGTCGAGTTCGTTCGGCAGGTCGTGCTGGCGCGCGAATGCGCCGACGATCTCCGGCAGCAGCGCATGCGCGGCGTCGAGCGGGAGCCAGCCTTCGCGCTCGATTTCCCACAACAGCGCGACGGACGCCGGCGACAGCGGATCGCGCGACGAGCTCACGACGTTCGTCACGGCCTGCTGAAATTCCCTGGAGAAGCGCTCCGGATGCAGTTCGCTGACGAAGAACTGCGCAATCTCGTCCGGTGCGTCTTCATGCGCATACGCGCGGCCCGTCATGCCGAGCTTGTCGAGCGGATAACGGCCGTTCAGGCGGAAGCCGAGCGGACGCAGGATGCGCGTGAACGCGGCTTCGCCCGGCGGCAGCGCGCCCGTGTGCGGCCAGCGCACCGTTCGCAGCGCGCCGTGGTCGAAGTAGACCGAGCCGCCGTTTTCGATCGCGTCGGCCGTGTACGCGCGGCCGTTCGCCGAACGTTCGAGCAGCCCTTCGAACAGCGCCATGTTCATCGCCTGCGCGATTTCCGCGCGCGTGACGACGTCGGTTTCCCATTCGTCGAGGATGGCCGGCATGTTCAGGGTCGCGAACAGGGCGTCGGTCTTCGCCTGTCCCAGCAGCTTCGTCAGCAGGCTCTCGATATTCGGATTGCGCATCAGGATTCTCGTGTTCGGGGGACCGCCGGCAAGCGTGCCGGCAACTCGAATGGCCGGCCGCCCAGCGGGCGCCTGGCCTTGCGTGGGATGCATTATTCAAAGGGTTGCAGCAGGGCGTAAAGCGAGATTAAATTGAGACGTGATGAGTTTTTGGAATTATCGGTCGTCTCCGCACTCGTCCTCCGGCCCGCCGCGGGCGGGTCCGTTCGTCAGACAAAACGAGCATCATGCGCAAATTCAAGATCCCCAACATGGGTGCGCTCGTGGCTTTCGAAGCCGCGGCGCGCCACGAGAGCTTCACGCACGCGGCCAAGGAACTGTTCCTGACCGAAAGCGCGGTATCGCGGCAGATCGCGACGCTCGAGGCGAGCCTCGGCGTGCGGCTGTTTGCGCGCGTGAAACAGCGCGTCGTGCTGACGCGCGCCGGCAAACTGTACGGCACGCAGGTGCGGCGCGCGCTGGAGGCGCTCGATCGCGACACGCTGTCGATCATCGCGCACGGCAGCGGCGGCGGCTACCTGGAGCTCGCGGTGCTGCCGACCTTCGCGTCGCACTGGCTGATCCCGCGCATCAAGAGCTTCTATGACCGCACGCCGGACGTGCGCGTGAACATGGGCAGCCGCACCGACCTGTTCTCGTTCGAGGACACGCACTTCGAAGCCGCGATCCACTACGGCAAGCCGACCTGGCCCGGCACGTCGTCCGATTACCTGTTCGGCGAGGAAGTCGTGCCGATCTGCTCGCCCGCGCTGCTCGACGGGCCGGTCGAACGCGTGGAGGATCTGCTCGCGTATCCGCTGCTGCACTCGACCACGCGTCCCGGCGCCTGGGCGCAATGGTTCGAGACGCACGGCATCGAGGACATCCGCACCATGCAGGGCGTGCGCTACGAGTTGCACACGATGCTGATCAGCGCGGCCGCGGCCGGGCTCGGGATCGCGCTGGTGCCGAAGTTCTTCGTCGAGGAGCAGTTGCAGCAGCTCGGCCTCGTCGTGCCGTGCGACGCGGCGACGGTTGGCGATTCGGCGTACTACCTCGTTTATCCGACGGAGCTCAGTCACAGCAAGCCGCTCGAGTCGTTTCGTGCATGGTTGCTGGAGCAGGCGAGCGCGTATGCGGCGCCGGGGCGGGACGAGAACGAAATGGAGGACGATGAAGACGACGAGGACGTCGAATAACGCGAGGCATCGCGAGGTCGGGCGACGCGGGTGGCCGGCTGCGAAAGTCCGGTGCGCGCCGGGCGGGCAACCCCGACCCGGCGCTCCGGGCAGCCGACCTCGCTTCGGCAGCGCGGCGGACCTTCTCTCTTTTCTTCACTGCGTGTGTTTTCTCTCAGGTTCCGGGGCAATTTTTGCTTCGCCGCGCCGAGCCATTATCCGCCCAATCCGGCCGAAGTGAAACGTTTGCGCATGCACCAGGCGACTTATACCCGCCATTCGGACACATTCCTTCAAATAGCTTACGTATCGTGCGATCGCGTTCGGCAAATCTTGCAATCGGTTCGGCGTTCCTTTTAAATGGAACTGGTTCCATTCCGCGTTTCGGCCATGCCGCCGCGTGACGCCGCTTCGTCCGCGCGTCATGATGCCGATTCAGGTTCGAGGATCGTTCAGCTCAGGATTCCGCATCGCCCGTCCTTCCCGGACACACCCCGTCAAACGAGACCGTCATGCCCGATTCCGCCTCCCTGCAGCAGCTGTTTCCCGCCTATCAAGACATCCCCGCCGAGTTCCGGCTCGCCGCGCCGATCCACCAGCGCGTGTCGCTGGTCGACGGCGAGTTGCGCCCGTGGGACGGCGCGACCAAGACCGTGCTGTCGCCCGTGTGCGTGCGACAGCCGGACGGCAGCGTCGCGCAGATGGAGATCGGCAGCTATCCGGTGATGAGCGAGACGGAAAGCGATGCGGCGCTCGACGCCGCGGTGCGCGCGTACGACTCGGGCCGCGGCGAGTGGCCGACGATGAAGGTCGAGCAGCGCATCGCGTGCATGCAGGACTTCATCAAGCGGATGGTCGCGCAGCGCGAGCTGGTCGTGAACCTGATCATGTGGGAGATCGGCAAGAGCCTCGCCGATTCGCAGAAGGAGTTCGACCGCACCGTCACGTACATGACGCAGACGATCGACGCGCTGAAGGAGCTCGACAACGCGAACTCGCGCTTCGTGATCGCGGAAGGCACGATCGGCCAGATCCGCCGCACGCCGCTCGGCGTCGTGCTGTGCATGGGGCCGTACAACTATCCGCTGAACGAGACCTTCGCGACGCTGATCCCCGCGCTGCTGATGGGCAACACCGTGGTGTTCAAGCCGCCGCAGTACGGCACGCTGCTGTTCGAGCCGCTGCTCGAGGCGTTCCGCGACGCGTTCCCGAAAGGCGTGATCAATACGATCTACGCGCCGGGCGCGGTGGTCGTGCCGCACATGCTCGCGTCGGGCAAGATCAACGTGCTCGCGCTGATCGGCTCGAGCAAGGTCGCCGATCACCTGAAGAAGCAGCATCCGAAGTCGCACCGCCTGCGCGCGATCCTCGGCCTCGATGCGAAGAACGCGGCGATCGTGCTGCCCGACGCCGATCTCGATCTCACCGTGAAGGAGTGCCTGCTCGGCGCGCTGTCGTTCAATGGCCAGCGCTGTACCGCGCTGAAGATGCTGCTCGTGCATCGCTCGATCGTCGACGAATTCCTGAAGCGCTTCACCGCTGCGCTCGAACAGCTGAAGATCGGCATGCCGTGGGAAAAAGGCGTCAGCATCACGCCGCTGCCGGGCATGCATCGCACCGCGTACATGACCGACGCGATCGACGACGCGAAGGCCAGGGGCGCGCAGGTCGTCAACCATTCGGGCGGCGAATTCAGCAAGACGCTGTTCTACCCGGCCGTCGTGTATCCGGTGTCCGAAGGGATGAAGCTGTATCGCGAGGAGCAGTTCGGGCCGATCATTCCGGTCGCGCCGTTCGACGACGTGGAAACCGCGCTCGACTACGTGACGACGTCGGAGCACGGCCAGCAGGTCAGCATCTTCGGTTCCGATCCGGCGCAGATCGGCGCGCTCGTCGATCCGCTCGTCAACCAGGTGTGCCGCGTGAACATCAACTGCCAGTGCCAGCGCGGGCCTGACGTGTTCCCGTTCGCGGGGCGCAAGGATTCGGCGGAAGGCACGCTGTCGGTGACCGACGCGCTGCGTGCGTTCTCGATCCGCTCGATGGTCGCGGCGAAGCAGACCGACGGCAGCAAGCAGCTGCTCGACTCGATCGTGTCGGATCACCACTCGAAGTTCATCAACACGGGCTTCATTTTCTGAAGCGCCGAAGCCGATCCGCCGCGTGTTCGCGCGGCGGATCGTTCGTCTGGCTGGACGCGTGCGGGTTGTCCGTTCACACGTTCGACGCCAGCAACCGGATCCCCGCCACGCCGAACACCACGGCAAGACACGCTTCCATCGCGCGGCGTCCGCGCACGTACAGCCGGCGTGCGCCGTCCGTCGAGAACACCAGCGCATAGCCGCCGAACACCAGGCATCCAATCGCGATGCAGCCCGGCACGACGGCGCCGTGCGACGCGCCCGCGCCGTTCGACGACAGCGCGACGATCGACACCCACACCAGGATCGCTTTCGGATTCGTCAGATGCAGCATCGCGCCGCGTGCGTAGAAGCGCGACAGCTTCCGATCGGCCGTCGCCTTCGGCGTGTCGGCCGCCCTGGCCGACCACGCGGTGCGGCCCGACTTGAACGCGAGCCACAGCAGGTACACGCCGCCGAACAGCTTGATCGCGACCAGCAACTGCGACCATGCGAGCAGCGCGGCCGACACGCCCAGCGCGGCCACCGTCGCCCAGAACATCGAGCCCGAGATGACGCCGAGCGCGAACGCGAGCGCCGCCTTGCGGCCGTGATTCGCGGCGACCGACATGATCGCGAGATTGCTCGGGCCGGGGCTGGCCGTACCGACGAAATAGGCCGTGTAGGCCAGCAGCAGATTCGCCGAGAAGAAGGCGTGGGCGCTCATGTCGAACCTCGCGGAGATGATGCGATGATTGTTCGCAAACACGACGCGGCTGCCCATGGACAGTTGTCCGGTTATTCGCTGGGCCAGTTGGGCGCCGCGCGTCCACAGGTTGCGCATGCATCCGGCGGGCCGCGAACAAGACGTCTCGGATATGAAACATCCGGCGCATCCATCGTGCGCTTTCATCGTGAGGCGGGTGGCGCCGCGGCTCGCCGCGCGAGACCGTCCCGACCTCGTGCCGACGCCGGGAGCGGCACCGGCACGCGCGAGACACGACATTCCCCGATTCGTCGACCGAAACACTCGGCCGGTTTCAGCCCGGCGTTACGTTACATCGCTGAAGCATTTCATTCATCCGGCCCCTGTCGCGCTGCCGCTCGCGCTCGCGCGCAGCGTATGGATTCCCTTCTCGATTTTTCGTGCAAGCCAGTATCGGCGGGACGCGACGACCGCTGCCACGCCCGGCGTCAACATTGCTCAACACTTGGATCGCGGGGCTGGTACGGAACGTGCATTCCCGTCGGATGACAATCGCGCCGCCGATCGGCGCGGACATGAACCCGGATCGGGACCCTCCATCGGACACGCCCGAACGATCCACGCAAGTTACGAGGCTCTTCATGGATGCGCTGCCCAACTCATCCGATACGTCGTTCCAGATCTTTCTCGCGAAACTGCTCGACCAGCCGCAGCCCGAGTGGACGGAAAAACAGCAGATGGAACTCGAGATGGCACGCACGCTGTCGACCCAGATGGTCCACTTCGCCGAAGGCATGCGCGGCGGCAACGCGGATCTCGCGCGCTGCCTCGTGCTGCTGCGCTACGCGAAGGTCCTCGACTTCATGCTGACGTCGCTCGCCGCGCACCGCGACATTCATCCGCAGACGCTGCGCACGCTGTTCCGGCTCGCGAACCTGAAGGTCGACGATGCGTATCCGGTGTGAGCGGGCATCGGGCAGCCCAACGCGGCGCCTTCGCGGCTAGCGCGCCGCCCGCCCGGCCATCCATTTGCGGTAACGCCGCGTCTGGCACTGCGCGGCGAGTTGCTGCGACACCAGCGCGCGCAGCGGCGACACGCCCGGGTGCGTGCGCCGCCCCACACTCAACCGCGCGAGCTGGAACTTCACGACGGCCATGTTCGCCAGCGCACCCAGTGCCTTGTTCTTCCAGCGGATCGGCTGCAGCGCCGGCGCGCTGTCCTTGCCGGCCTGCCAGTCGCGCGGCAGGTTCGGCTCGATCGACAGCGCGGTCGCGATGCCGACCATCGCCACGCCGCTGGCGACCACCTGCTCGGCCACCGCGCGGCGCCGGATTCCGCCCGTGACCATCAGCGGCATGGCCGCGACGGCCGTGATGTCCCGTGCGAATTCGAGGAAATACGCTTCGCGGGCCAGCGTGCGCCCGTCGCGCGCCTCGCCCTGCATCGCCGGCACTTCGTAGCTGCCGCCCGACAGCTCGACGAGATCGACGCCGAGCGGATTCAACAGTTCGACGACGCGCTTCGCATCGTCCGCGCTGAAGCCGCCGCGCTGGAAGTCGGCCGAATTCAGCTTGACCGACACGACGAACGCCGGCGACACCGTCGCGCGCACGTCGCGCACGATGTCGAGCAGCAGCCGCGCGCGGTGCTCGATGCTGCCGCCCCACGCGTCCTGCCGGCGGTTCGTCAGCGGCGACAGGAACTGGCTCAGCAGATAACCGTGCGCCGCGTGGATCTGCACGCCGGTGAAGCCGCTTTGCTCGGCGAGCTGCGCGGCGCGCACGAAGCGCTGCCGCACATCGACGATGTCGGCTTCCGTCATCTCCTTCGGCACCGGGAACTGCTTCGACAGCGCGCCGAGCGCGAGCGGCACGGCCGACGGCGCGAGCGTCGTCTGGCCGAGCGCCGCCTGCATCTGGCGCCCCGGATGGTTGATCTGCATCCACACGTGCGCACCGCCGGAGCGCGCGACCTGCGCCCACCGCCGAAAGCGGTCGAGATGCGCGTCGCTGTCGAGCACGACGCCGTTCGGCCCCGTCATCGCGCGGCCGTCCACCATCACGTTGCCGGTCAGGATCAGGCCCGCCCGGCCGTCCGCCCACGCCTGGTACAGGCGCAGCAACGCGTCGGACGGCGCGTGGTCCGCATCGGCCATGTTCTCTTCCATCGCGGCCTTGGCGAGCCGGTTCGGGATCACCGCGCCATTGGGCAGTGTGAGGGGCGCAAACAGGTTCATGGTGAACATCCTCGATTGACGATGCCCAACCATAACTTTAAAGTCAGCTTCAAGGTCAAGCCCCCCTGGAGCACAAAGATGAAGATCGGCGAACTGGCGCGAACCAGCGGCATCGCGGCATCGCGCATCCGGTTCTACGAAGCGAGCGGCTTGCTCGAACCGGCGCGCCGGCAGGCGAACGGCTATCGGGAATACGGGCCGGAAGCGCTGACGCGGCTCGCGATCATCGACCGCGCGCAGCGCGCGGGCTTCGCGCTCGACGAGATCCGCGCGGTGCTGCCGCCCAATCTCGGCGCGTGGCCGCGCGACGAACTGCTGCAGGCGTTGCGGAACAAGGTCGACGAAATCGCGCTGCTCGAACAGCGGCTCGCGCAGAACCGGCGCAACCTGCAGGCGCTGATCGACGAGATCGCGAACAAGCCCGCCGGCGAGGATTGCGCGGGCGCCGCGCAACGCATGCTCGACAAGCTGTGCAAGGAAGCCGCCGAGTCGGAGCCGGAACCTGTGCCGCACCCGCGGCCGATCCGCAAGCACGCGTGAGTGCGTCGCGCGCCCGATGTCCGTGACGTGCCGCACGCGACACGCGACACGCGGCACCCAGTATGCGCGCCCACGCGCGGCCGGCATCGCGCACGGCCACATGGATGTGCTTACGTCGCAGGTAATCGACGCGCGCCGCCCGCGCGCCGATCATGGCTTCACCGATCGACGCATCGCGTCGACGCCACGGAGCCCGCCATGACCGCCTACGCCATCGCCCACCTGCACGACGTTGAAATGTGCGACGACATCGTCGAATACCTCGAACGCATCGACGGCACGCTCGCGCCGTTCGACGGTCATTTCGTGATTCACGGCGCGCGGCCCGACGTGCGCGAAGGCGTGTGGCGCGGCGACCTGATCGCGATCGCGTTTCCCGATCTCGATACAGCGCGCACGTGGTACGAATCGGATGCTTACCGGCGGATCCAGCCGCTGCGCGCGCGGCACGCGAGCGGCCCGTTGATCCTGATCGACGGCGTGGACGAACGGCACAAGGCGACGGACATCCTGCGCTGATCCGCGACGCCGGCGGCGCCTGCGATGCTTACTTCGCGTTGCGCTCCATCGGCTCGCCCACGACGAACCCGCCGCCCTGGAACCGCTGCGCGGGATCGTCGTAGTCGGCGGTCGGCGCCGCCACCGGGAACAACCCGGCGAACTGCTCGGAGCTGTCGCGCGGGCGGAAGCCGAGGAAGCCCGCCTTCGTGTTGTCCCACCACTTCACCGGGTTGTCCGACGCGCCGTACACGATCGCATGGCCGACGCGGTTCGTCAGCAGCGAACAGCGCACCAGCTCGATGAAGTCGCGATAGCTGAGGAACGTCACGAGCATGCGCGGATTCTTCGGCACTTCGAACGACGAACCGATCCGCAGGCACACCGTCTCGATCCCGAAGCGATCGAAGTAGTAACGCGACAGCGATTCGCCGAAGCACTTCGTCACGCCATACAGGCTGTCGGGGCGCAGCGGCGAATCGGCGTCGAGCACTTCCGTGACCGGATGAAAACCGATCGCATGGTTCGAGCTCGCGAACACGACGCGCTTCACGCCATGCTTGCGTGCGGCTTCGTACAGGTTGTACGTGCCGGTGATGTTCGCATCGACGAGATCGTCGAACGGCGCGTCGACCGAAATGCCGCCGAGGTGGACGATCGCGTCGACACCGTCGACGAGCGCCATCACCGCCGGCCGGTCCGCCAGATCGACGACCCGGATTTCCTCGTGCGGGGCCGCATCGTCCAGCGCGGCGATGTCGCTCACGCGCACGATGTCGGCCCAGCTCGCCAGCGCGCCGCGCACCTGACGGCCAAGGTTGCCGGCCGCGCCGGTCAGCAGCAGGCGCCCGAACGGCTTGCGTGCGCCGGTGGATGTGGCGTTCATCGAATCTCCTTGAATCTGTTCTGAAGTGTCCTGGACGTCGTCCGAACCCGACGGAATCGGAAAACGTTTTCCAACTATACGCGGGACAAAAGCCGAACGTCAATGGTCGAATCTGCCCGCAGCCATCCGCACTTTCCCGATATCGGTCGGTGGCCGGACGCCGGCTTTTTCTGCCACAATCCGGTGCAATCGAACGAAAACGTTACCCTTCCGATGAAAAAAGTTTCCCCGACGATCCGCGACGTGGCGGCGGAAGCCGGTGTGTCGGTCGCGACGGTATCCAAGTACGTAAACGGCACGCAACGCTTTTCGCCAACCGTCGAAGCGCGGCTCAAGGAAGCGATCGAGCGGCTCGGCTACCGTTCGAACCCGCTCGCGCGCTCGATGATCACCGGGCGCACGCGCACCATCGGCCTCGTGATCCTCGACATCAGCAACCCGCACTTCACGAACGTCGTCAAGGGCGCGAACCGCGTCGCGCTCCAGCACGACTACACGCTGCTGCTCGTCGATACCGAAGAGAACCAGGCGCGCGAACGCTCGCTGATCGAGGCGCTCGCGCAGCGCGTCGACGGGCTGATCGTCAGCACGCGGATGCCCGACGACCAGGCCGGCTGGATGCTCGACCTGCACAAGCCGCTCGTGCTGCTCAGGCGCAGCCCCGGCCTGCCGATTCCGAGCGTCGGCATCGACAACCGGCTCGCGACCTACATGCTCGCGCGCCACCTGCTCAATCTCGGCCATACGCGCATCGCGTACCTCGGTTTCGGCCCCGCGCGCGTCAACGACGAACGGATCCAGGGCGCGCGCGACTGTCTCGCCGAAGCGGGGCTCACGCTCGACGTGCACGATGCGCATGCGCCGACCGCCGAAGCCGGCGAGCGCGCATGCTCGCGCGTGATGCTCGGCCCGAACCGTCCGCAAGCCGTGATCTGCTACAACGACCTGATCGCACTCGGCTTCATGAAGGAAGCCGCGTCGCTCGGGTTCCGGCTGCCGCAGGACGTGTCCGTCGCCGGCGTCGACAACGTGCCGTACGGCGAATACGCGGCACCCGCGCTCACCACCATCGACATCCAGAGCGAGAACATGGGCGAGCTCGCGATGCAGAAACTGATCGACGCGCTCGCCGGGCGCACCGACGCCAGCTATTCGACGTTCGAGCCGCGACTGATCATGCGTGCATCGACGGCCGCGGCCAGTTGAATTGCGCAGTCGCGTCCACGGCCTGCCCCCGCTTCGTCGTCACTGCGCCGCTGTGCATCGCAAATAAAAACGCGCCGCCTCCGGGCGGCGCGTTCGTTTGCCGGCACGCGATCAAGCGTCGAGCTTCGCTGGCTTCATCTTCGGCGTGAGCACGTGCATGACCGCCAGCGCGAGCAGGTAGGCCAGCGCGCCGATCGCGAACAGCACCCAGTAGTGGCCCGTGCGTTGCAGCACCTGGCCGATCACTTCCGAGAACAGCACGCCGCCGATCGAACCGGCCATCCCGCCGATGCCGACAACCGACGCGACCGCGCGGCGCGGGAACAGGTCGGACGCCGTCGTGAACAGGTTCGCCGACCAGCCCTGGTGCGCGGCGGCCGCGAGGCCGACGATCAGCACCGCGCCCCACAGGCTCTGCACCTGCGACACGAACGCGATCGGCAGCACGCAGCAGGCGCAGATCAGCATCGCCGTCTTGCGCGCGCCGTTCACGCTCCAGCCCGCGCGCAACAGCATCGACGACAGCCAGCCACCGCCGATGCTGCCGACCGTCGTCAGCGCATAGATGCACACGAGCGGCAGGCCGATATGCTGCATGTCCATCCCGCGCGACTCGTTGAGCCACTTCGGCAGCCAGAACAGGTAGAACCACCACACGGGGTCGGTCAGGAACTTGCCGATCAGGAACGCCCACGTCTCGCGCTTGCGGATCAGTTCGCCCCAGCGCGGCGCACCGGCATTCGCGTTCGCCGCGTCGAGCGCTTCGGCTTCGTCGCGCGGCTCGTCGTATTCCGCGGCGAGCGCGCGCGTGTCGGCCGTGCGATACATCACCAGCCAGACCGCGAGCCACACGATGCCGATCGCGCCGATGATCACGAATGCCGCGCGCCATCCGTAAGCCACCGCGATCGCCGGGATGATCGCCGGCGCGAACACCGCGCCGATGTTCGCGCCCGAGTTGAAGATACCGGTGGCAAGCGCGCGCTCGCGACGCGGAAACCATTCGGCCGTCGTCTTGATCGCGGCCGGGAAGTTGCCGCCCTCGCCGATCCCGAGCAGCGCGCGCACGGCCGCGAAGCCCATCACCGAACCGACCGCCGCGTGCAGCATCGCCGCGATGCTCCACACCAGCATCGCGACCGCATACGAGATGCGCGTGCCGAGCCAGTCGACGATGCGCCCGAAGCCGAGCAGGCCGATCGCATAGAACGCGGAAAACGCCATCACGATGCGGCCGTACTGCACCTGGCTCCAGCCGATGTCGTGCTGAAGCATCGGCGCGAGCAGGCCGAGGATCTGTCGATCCATGTAGTTGATGACGGTCGCGAAGAACAGCAGCGCACAGACGGTCCAGCGGTAGCGGCTGGCGGCCGCGCGCACCGCGCCGACGACGGCAGATTGCATGAGTGTCTCCGATGCGCGGCCGCGCCCGTCGCGCCGCTGGATGTTGTCTGTCCGTGACCGGCGACGGGCGCCGGAGCGGACTGGCGGCCCGCCCCTTGCGTGGCACGGCCGCTCGTCCGTCGAGTTCTGGAAAACGTTTTTCAAAGGATAGGGCTTGGCCCGGTACCGTGTCAGTCGGGGATTTCGATGAGTCATCTCAAATCCGGCCGCGCAAAAAAGACGACTGTTTCGCAAAGTGGCATTAACCGTTTTTTGAGGATTTTCCCGTGTGCGAAAGGGGGCCATGACGCGAGCCGGCGCGTCGATACACATGTCCGATTCCAGCCGGAATCGGCAGCACGGATGGTTTACAGTCGTCTCATGCACCTCGATCCAGACACCTGCTACGACGCCCTGCTTTCGCGGAACCGCCGCTTCGACGGCTGGTTCTTCGTCGGTGTGTCGACGACGGGCGTGTATTGCCGCCCCGTTTGCCCGGTGAAACCACCGAAGGCGCGGAACTGCAGTTATTACCCGACCGCCGCCGCCGCGGAAAAAGCCGGCTTTCGGCCGTGCATGCGGTGCCGCCCCGAGCTCGCACCGGGCCACGGGCTGCTCGACCTGTCCGGCAATCTCGCCGACGCAGCCGCCTCGCTGATCGAGGACGGTTTCCTGAACGCGCATTCCGTCGATGCGCTCGCGCGGCGAGTCGGCGTGACCGAGCGCCATCTGCGCCGAATCTTCGCCGCGCAGTTCGGCGTGTCGCCGGTCGAATTCGCGCAGACGCACCGTCTGCTGATGGCCAAGCGCCTCCTGACCGACACCGCGCTGCCGGTGGCCGTGGTTGCTTCGACTGCCGGGTTCGGCAGCGTACGACGCTTCAACGATTTGTTCCGCCAGCGCTACGGTCTCAATCCGCTGCGCCTGCGCAAGGGCGCCGGCGCATCCGCCAGCGGCGACATGACCTTCCCGCTACCGTACCGGCCGCCGTTCGCTTGGGCCGAATTGATGCGCTTCCTCGCGCAGCGGCAACTCGACGGCGTCGAGCGTATCGATGCGCACGGCTATGCACGCGTCGTCGCCCTGCCGAACGGGCACGGCGACGCTCCGGTGACGGGCTGGCTGTCCGTCACGCACGTGCCGCAGCGGTTCGCGCTCGCGGTGACCGTGTCGCCCGCGCTGACGCCCGTCGTCCCGGCCGTGCTCGCGCGCGTGCGGCGGCTGTTCGATCTAGACAGCCGCCCCGACGTGATCGACGCGCATCTGGGCGAACTCGCGGACGGCTCGCCCGGCTTGCGCGTGCCCGGCGCGTTCGACGGGCTCGAGATCGCGATTCGTGCGATCGCGGGCGAACGATTGGCTGCGATGCAGGCAGGCGCCGTGCTGGCGCGTGTGGCCGAACGCTTCGGCACGCCGGTGGACCACGCACCGCCGGGGCTCACGCATGCGTTGCCTTCCGTCGCGACGCTGGCGAGGGTGCCGCCGGCGGCGCTCGAAGCAATCGGCGCGGCGCGTGATGCGGCGCGGGCGATCGTGTCGCTGGCACATGCAGTCGCCGACGGCACGCTCGCGCTCGAACCGATGGCGCCGCTCGATGCGACGCTCGCTGCGTTGCGCGCGCTGCCCGGCTTCGACGAACGCGCGGTGCAGTATGTCGCGATGCGTGCGATGGCCTGGCCGAACGCGTTCCCCGCAGACGACGCGTGGCTTGCATCGCGCGCCGCCGCCACCGAGCGTCCGCGCAGCATCGCATCATCGGCGCCGCAAGCGGTGCGCTGGGCGCCATGGCGCGCGTATGCCGCACTGCATGTGTGGCGCCTTCATGGAGAAGCTTCGCGATGACTCCCGCTCATCTGATTCCGAGCCCGCTGGGCGACATCGCCATCCGTATCGAAGACGATGCCCTGACGGGCCTCTTCTTCGTCGGCCAGAAATACTATCCGTCGCTCGGGATCGCACCGGATGCGGACGTACGCAACGCGTCGCCGCTCGCGCGCAAGGTTGCCGAAGAAGTCGCCGAATATTTCGCCGGCACGCGCGAAACCTTCTCGGTGCCCATTCATCTGCGCGGCACCGCGTTTCAGCGCAGCGTGTGGAAGGAACTGCTCGCGATTCCGTTCGGCAAGCTCGTGTCGTACGGCGACATCACCGAACGCGTCGGGCTGCCGATGAGTGCCGCGCGCGCCGTCGGCGGCGCGGTCGGCCGCAACCCGGTATCGATCATGGTGCCGTGCCATCGCGTGATCGGCGCGTCGGGCAGCCTGACCGGTTATGCAGGCGGCATCGATCGCAAACGCGCGTTGTTGTCGCTCGAAGGCGCCGGGTTCGCGCGCGGCGAGCGCCATCCGATGCAGCAGACGTTCGCGTTCTGACGCCGCGCGCGTGCCGTTCGACGTGTGTCGTGCGGTCTAGGCGTCGCCGCGCTTGCGCATCGCATGCGTGACCCGCGCGTTCGCCTCGAACTTCGCGCGATGCGTCGAGAAGAACGTCCGCACGTTGCGGACGTTCGATGCGCCGGTGAACAGCCGCCGCGCGAACGCGTCGTATTCGGCGACGTCGGCCAGATCGGCCACCACCACGAAATCCGGCCCCGGCGACACGCGATAGCACTGCGTGACCGCCGGCTCCGCGCACACGTAGGCCTCGAACGCGTCGTAGTCTTCCGCCGTCTGCCGGTCGAGGCTGATCTCGATCAACGCCGTGACGGCCGTGCCGATCGCGACCGGGTCGAGCACCGCGACCTGGCGGCGGATCACGCCCGCTTCCGTCAGCCGCCGCACGCGGCGCATGCACGTCGGCGGCGACGACAGCGCGCGCTCGGCGAGTTGCAGGTTCGACACCGATGCGTCGTCCTGCAGGATCGCGAGAATGCGCAGGTCGAGATCGTCGAGCGTGATGCCAGTCATCGGTGGCTCCTTCCGGTCAGGTTCGTGAAATTTAATTTCAACATGATAGCCGACGTCTCGTATGCTTCATCTTCTTGTGTATTTTGAAATTTAATTCCACTCGACTGCTTCTACCATCGCTGTCACGGGTCCAGACAGGACATTTACGGAGCGCGATATGTGTGGAATTGTCGGGGCGGTGGCCCAGCGGGACATCCTGCCGAACCTCGTCGACGGGCTGAAGCGGCTCGAATACCGCGGCTACGACTCGTGCGGCGTCGTGGTCTATCGCGACCGTGCGCTGGCACGGGCGCGCAGCGTCGACCGCGTCGCCAACCTGCAGCGCGAGATCGCCGCGCACGCGCTGTCCGGCTACACCGGCATCGCGCATACGCGCTGGGCAACGCATGGCGCGCCCGTCACGCTCAACGCGCATCCGCACTTCTCGCCGAGCGACGACAACGCGCGCATCGCGCTGTCGCACAACGGCATCATCGAGAACTGCGATCAACTGCGCGCGGAATTGCAGACGCACGGTTACGTGTTCGCGAGCCAGACCGACAGCGAAGCGATCGCGCACCTGATCGACCACCTGTACGACGGCGACCTGTTCGACGCGGTGCGCCGCGCGGTCGCGCGGCTGCGCGGCAGCTACGCGATCGCGGTGATGTGCCGCGACGAACCGCACCGGATCGTCGGTGCGCGCGACGGGATGCCGCTCGTCGTCGGTGTCGGCGATGGCGAGAATTTCCTGGCGTCGGATGCGATCGCGTTGTCGGGCATCACCGATCGCATCGCTTACCTCGAGAATGGCGATGTCGCCGATATTCAGCTGCATCGCTACTGGATCGTCGATGCGGCCGGCCAGCGCGTCGAGCGCGCGGTGCAGCGGGTGGCCACGCACAGCGGCGCGGCGGACCTCGGCTCGTATCGCTACTACATGCAGAAGGAAATCTTCGAGCAGCCGCAGGCGGTGGCCGATACGTTGCTCGATGTCGGGTCGATCATGCCCGAGCTGTTCGGCGACGGCGCGTGGCGCGTGTTCAACGACATCGACTCGGTGTTGCTGCTCGCGTGCGGCGGCAGTTATCACGCGGCGCTGACCGCGAAATACTGGATCGAGAGCATCGCGAAGCTGCCGGCGAGCGTCGAGATCGCGAGCGAGTTTCGCTATCGCGACAGCGTACCGAATCCGCGCACGCTGGTCGTCGCGGTGTCGCAGAGCGGCGAGACGGCCGACGTGCTCGGCGCCGTGCATGTCGCGAAGCAGCGCGGGATGACGCATACGCTCGCGATCTGCAACGTCGCGACGAGTGCGCTGATGCGCGAATGCGTGCTGCAGTTCGTCACGCGTGCGGGGATCGAGATCGGGGTGGCTTCGACAAAGGCTTTTACGACGCAGCTCGTGGCGCTGTTCTTGCTGACTTTGTCACTGGCGCAGGTGCGCGGGCGGTTGAGCGATGACGAGGAGAAGGCGCATCTGCGTGCGCTGCGGCATCTGCCCGATGCGATGTCGAAGGTGCTCGCGCTGGAGCCGCAGATCATGGGCTGGTCGGAGCTGCTCGCACGACGCGACAACATGCTGTTTCTCGGACGCGGGATGCACTATCCGATCGCGCTCGAAGGCGCGCTGAAGATGAAGGAGATTTCGTATATCCACGCGGAGGCTTATCCCGCAGGGGAGTTGAAGCATGGGCCGCTGGCGTTGGTCAGTAACGAAATGCCGGTCATTGCCGTGGCGCCGAATGACGTGCTCCTGGAAAAGCTCAGGTCGAACATGCACGAGGTCAGCGCGCGCAACGGCAGGCTTTTCGTGTTCGCGGATGTGGACTGCGGGTTGGTGCCGAGTGAGGGGATCGAGGTGATTCGGCTTAACGAGTACTACGGGCCGCTTTCGCCAATTCTGCATACGGTGCCGATGCAGTTGCTGGCTTATCACGCGGCGTTGGCGCGGGGGACGGATATCGATAAGCCGAGGAATCTTGCCAAGTCGGTGACGGTGGAGTGAGGGTAGCCGTGCGGATTTTCCGCCACGGCCACGCCGGCGCCCCATCGGAATCATCGCCTCGCACAAGAAAATCGCTACTTCGACAAACTCAGCTTCTTCGACAGCACGACACCGCTCGACGGGCTCACCAGCCGGATGGACTGGAGATCCATGTGCAACGTGGAGATCCGGGTCGTAATGTCGGTGGGCTCCTCGATGCTCGGTTCGGCATGTTCGACTTGTTCGGTCAGGTAAGGCCGAACCAGGCGCCCGGAAAACACGAGCGCGAAGTCGCCATGCGCTTGGGCGTACACGGCGGGCGAAAGCCGCATGCGGCTGCGAACCGTGGTCTTTTTCCCTTGCCCGGACTCGAGTTCGATGATGTCGACCTGCTGGATATATCCTTTTGCCTTCGCTTCGGGTGCAATCACGAGCCCTCGTCCTCGCGGCCCCGTCGTGACCTTTCTGAGCAGGATGCTCGTCCGGTCGTCGCGCTCCGCGTCGAACAGGTCGACGTCCAGCGTCAGCAGGTGCTGCTGCGACCGGTACCTCAGCCCGTACCGCACCGGCACCACGAACGTCACGTCACGATCGAGATCGACGGCTGCAAGGTCGGGGTTCGGGCCATGCCGATCGGTGGCGCTGGAGACCAGGCCGCGAACCCGTGCACTCAAGGACGGCGCGGCGGCGCTGAAGTGCTGCTTCTTCAGCGCATCCCGGATGGCCACCGGATCGTCGCCGACAATCGACCGGCTGGGCGAGGTCTCGTGATCGGCAACGGGCGCGATGCGCGCCGTGCCGTCGACAGCCTCCGCCTCCGCATGCGCCGCCACTGGCGCCAGCATCATCGCCAAGGCGACGACCCACGCGAAGTTCGAACGACGCAACTCGGATTTGATGTGAAGCACGGCGAACTCCTGATTTTCTCGCAGATCGGTCAACGACGAGCACTATAGGGTGGATTGACCGGCAACGCACCCACCGTTTGAAGTTACCCATGGTACGGTCGCCGATCAAGAGCCTGCCCCTCACCCCCGCCCATCCCCCCGCCGATACTCCGCCGGCGCCTTCCCCACCATTTTCCGAAAATCGCGCGTGAAATGCGCCTGGTCGAAATACCCCAACGCCTGAGCCAGTTCCGCGAGATCGACCGGCTCGCCGCCGGCGAGTTTGTCCGCAGCCTCATGCAGGCGATAACGACAAATCACCCACTTCGGCGACACGCCCACATAGTTGGAAAACAGTTGCTGCAGCGTGCGCTCGCTCAACCCCGCGCGCTCGACCTGCGGATCGGCCGGCGGCAGCACCCGCAACAGCAACGCCTCCGCGGCGGCCACCATCCCGGCATCCGCCTCGGCACCGAGCACGGCGTCTTCGGATTGCGCATCGCCACAATCGAGCAGCGTCGACACGGGAAGCACCTTGTCTGTCGACAAATGCACGGGCTTGCCGAAGAACGCCCGGAACGCCCCCGGCCGAAACCGCAAGCCCATCACCCTCCCGGCGCCGGCCAGCGTCGTCTCGAACGCCCCCGACACCACACCGAAGATCCCCGTCTGCCGCCGGTCGAACACCAGATTGACGCACGGATACGGCAGCGTGCGCTGCACATACGGCGGCTGGTCGCGCAGATCCCATTCGACGATCCAGTGGTGATCCAGCACCCCGGCCAGTTCGGCACACGGGTAATAGCGATTCAGCCGGAAGCGCTGATTGAAGGCTTTCGGGCCGACGACGCCTTTGGGCGTCTCGGTCACGTTACGCAAGTCGGCCATGGTGACGAACCGTTGAGGTGACGGCGTGATGATGCACCGCCACAGCGGATTTTTCCAAGACGAAGCCGCGCGGCCGTCCTACATTGGAATACTTGTCCCGAACGCACACCGGAGCCCGCGATGCCGCAAGACCGTCACCTGACCCTGTACCACTCGCCGCGCAGCCGATCGGCCGGCGCGCGGATGCTGCTCGAGGAACTGAGCGCCGACTACGAACTGCACGCGTTCGACCTCTCCGCAGGCAAACATCACGACGCCGAATACCTCCGCATCAACCCGATGGGCAAGGTGCCCGCACTGCGTCACGGCGACGTGATCGTGACCGAGCAGGCCGCTGTCTACATGTACGCGGCGGAACTGTATCCGGAAGCCGGCCTGTCGCCGGCGCCGGGCGATTCACTGCGCGGCCCGTACCTGCGCTGGATGACGTTCTATGGCTCGTGCTTCGAGCCGGCCATCGTCGACCGCTCGATGAATCGTCCGCCCGCGGCTTACTCGACGTCACCCTACGGCGACTTCGATGCCGTCATCAACGCGATCGATGCGCAACTGGCACAGGGGCCCTGGCTGCTGGGCGAGCGCTTCACGGCGGCAGATGTGCTGTGGGGCTCCGCGCTGAACTGGACCACGATGTTCAAGCTGGTGCCCGAGACGCCGCGCATTCGCGCCTATATCGATCGCGTGCTGGCTCGCCCGGCCATCCAGCGCGCGCAGGCGGCAGATGCGGCACTCGCGGCGGAGCAGGACAAGGCCAAGGAGGCGGCGTCCGCTGCGAGATAGTCCGGTGCGGGGCGGACCTCGATGCGTGTTCCGCCCCGCAACCCGTCAAAACATCGTATGCACCCCGACGCGCGCCACGGCCTGACTCGCTGAACTCGACGCTCCGTTCGGATCGAGCACACCGTTGATCTGCGCGTTCGCCCCGCTGTTCGCGCGCTGATAATCCGCGGACACGTAAACCATCGTCCGTTTCGTCAACAGGTATTGAAGCGCGACGCTGACCTGATGCGCGTGGTTGTCGTTCACAGCTTCGTTGCCCTTCATGTACATGTACTTCGCGCCGAGAAAGACATCCGGCCGGATGCGCCACACCCCACCCGCTTCGGCCATCCACACGCCTGCGTCGTTGAACGAATTGCGTACGGTGGTCAGCAGCGCCTTCGCGGTGACCGCGCCGAAGTCATAGTGCATCCCGACGCCCCAGTTGCGCACACTGGTCGACGGTGTGCCCGGCGCCGGACCATACTTCTCGTTCGTATAGGCCGCACCGACACCGAACGCCCCGGCTTCGTAGTTCAGCCCGGCACTCACGGTATTGTCCGCGCCGACGGAACCGGCCACACCGCCAAACGCATACATCACGCCCCCGGAAAACCCGGCAATCGTCGGCGAGCTGTATTTGACCGAATTCGCGACCGGCTTGCTGCCCGCCGTGCGGTCCCAGTCGAATGCGCCGGTCGGATTGCCCGGCAGCGCGAGACGCTGGAACGGGCCATTCCTGAACCCGTACAGCCCCGTAAGATCCATCGAGATCGCGTTCCCCTTCGCAAACAGGGAATCCACCATGAAGTCGTACTGATTCCCCAGCCTGACGCCGCCGAACCGGTCGCTCTCGATGCCCACGTATGCGTTGCGCCCGAAGAGTCCGGTCCCGACGATGCTGCCGTTCGCCATCGAGAACTGGTTCACGAGCGCGAACGTCGCGTGATATCCGCCACCGATATCTTCCGTGCCGCGCAAGCCGAACAGGTTCGGCGTGAAGATGCCGTCGTCGAACTTGACGTTCTTTCCACCAGCCTCGTTGCTGACATACGAGATGCCGCTGTCGATCAGACCGAACATGGTCACGCTGCTCTGCGCGTATGCACCCTGCGCGATGACAAGCATCGCAACTGCTCCAAACCTCAGTTTCATTGTGTCTCCGTCTTTTTTCTGTCAATGCGAACCGGTCGCCCACTGTCTCGCGGGTACTCGCCCGATGCTTCGTGAAACAACGACTTCCCCGGCCCGGCTTCGCATTCATCCAGGTCGGAAAACTGGTATTCGATTAGCTTTACTGATTGAATTGAACGAATGAAGTCCCGCTCATTCCCCATTTCATCCCGCGTGATGCGATTACCGCACGGCCCGATTTCCGCTGGGCAATCCGACCTTCCGGATCAAGCGCTCCGACAGATCACCCACGCCGCCGAATCCACCTCGACAGCCACGGCTTCCAGCCCGGCACCCGAACACGGTCCGTCGATGCACACGCCATCGTCGAACCTGAACAGCGCGCTGTGATGCGCACACATCAGCACCTGGGATCGGTAACAGGAAACGTTGCCCGGCACGAAGTCGAGCGGAACCGAGAAATGCGGGCAACGATTCACGTAAGCCCACACCTGCTCTCCACGCCGCACGACGATGACAGGACGCCCGATGCACGCTTCGTCGACGACCCGTGCCCCGCCATCCGGCACATCGGAGAAGCGGCAGAGTTGCGCGGCACCCATGACTCACGCTCTCCGCTCGGGATTGCCAAGGCTCCAGTCCCACGGTCGAACCTCCACCCGCGAGAACAGCCCTTCTTTCACGTACGGATCGTTGCCGACGAACTGCATCACCGCATCGATGTCGTCCGCCTCGACGACGAGCAGCGTGCCGTTCATCGCATCGCCCTGCGGATCGAGCGTCGGCCCGCCGAGCCGCACATACACACCGTGCTGCGCGGCGGCGCGAAGATAGGTCCGATGCGTGGACCGCACGCGGTCGCGCACGTCGCGCATCCCGGGCTGGTCCGTTGCAAACACTGCAAAGAATCGCGCCATATTGGTCAGCTCCGGTCGAGCACGAAGTCATACGTCGCTTCGCGGTATGCGCCGCTCACTCCGACACGGCGCGCGAGTTCATCGCCCGCCGCACGCGGACGATAGGCAACCATCAGCGACGGCTTCACGCCGAAGACGGCATCCGAGTTCAGATACGCGTCCTCCTCGTCGAACAGATGCGTGACGAGCTTGCGGTAGCCCGGCGCGTCGATCATGAAGTGCAGATGCGCGGGCCGCCACGGATGACGGCCGGTGGCATCGAGCATCTTCCCGACCGGGCCGTCGGTCGGAATCGGGTAGCTGACCGGCAGAATCGTCGTGATCGCATAACGGCCTTCTGCATCGGTCCGGTAGCGGCCGCGCAGATTGCCGTGCGGCTGCGCCTTGTCCTGCCCGGAATACATGCCGTTCTCCGCGGTCTGCCACACGTCGAGCACGGCGTCGCGCACCGGCGCGCCGTCGGTGTCGAGCACGCGGCCATGCACGACGACGGGCGTGCCGGGCGTGAATGCCATGTTCTCGCCATACGCGCGCTCGGGCATGCCTTCGATGTAGAACGGGCCGAATACGGTCGTTTCCGTCGCGCCGGTGGCGAAGCGATGATTGATCGCATCGACCAGCATCGACACGCCCAGCGTGTCCGACAGCAGGATGAATTCCTGGCGCACGACGTCGTCGCACATCTGCCCGGTTTCGGTCAGGAAGCGAATCGCGGCCATCCACTCGTCCTCGGTCAGCTCCGTCTCGCGCACGAACGCATGCAGATGCCGCACGAGGCTCTGCATCAGCACGCGCAAGCGCGGGTTCGGCGTACCGTCGAAGCTGGCGACGACCTGCTCGGTCAGCCGCGTATCGCCGTCATCATGATGCTCATTCGTCACGTTCGTCTCCTGTGATGCAGCCGGCCGCTCAATGCGGCTCGCGCCCTTCCCACGCATGCTGAAGCAATTCGCGAATCGGCGCACGTTCGATCGGCCGCGGGTTCGCATACGGATTCCGGCAGGCGAGGTCGGCGGCTTCGTCGAGGCCCGCTTCCGGCATCCCGATGTCGGCAAGCGCAGCCGACAGGCCCAGTTGCCGATTCAACCGGAACAACAGCGGGCCGGCGTCGGCCGCGTCGGTGCCGCCCAGCGCCCGCGCGACACGGCGCAGCGCGTCGGGCGCCGCGGCATGGTTGTAGTGGGCGGTATGCGGCAACATCGCGGCGTGCGTCTGCGCATGCGGCAGGTTGAAGGTGCCGCCGAGCGTATGACACAGCTTGTGGTGCAACGCCATGCCGACCGCGCCGAGACACGTGCCGGCGAGCCATGCGCCATACAACGCGCGGCTGCGCATCTCGCGGTCGTCGGGCGCGCGAACGATCGCGGGCAGTGCCTCGCCGAGCGCACGAATCGACTCCTCGGCCATCAGGCTGATCACCGGGTTCGCATCTTCCGCGTAGAGCGCTTCGACCGCGTGCGCCATCGCATTGACGCCCGACGCCGCCGAAATCCCCGGCGGCAGCGACAGCGTCAGGGACGGGTCATAGAGCACCGTCCGCGGCAGCACGCGCGGATCGCGCCCGGTGCGCTTCAGCCGGCCTTCCGTGAGCCCGAAGATCGGCGTCATCTCCGAGCCCGCGTAAGTCGTCGGCACGGCGAGGATCGGCAGCGACGACTCGAGCGCGATCGCCTTGCCGAGCCCGATCGTCGAGCCGCCGCCAATCGCGATGCAGCAGTCCGCGCCGAGTTCGGCGGCCATCTCGCGTGCGGCACGCGCGACTTCGACCGGCACGTGCATCACGGCCTGCGCGCATACGCCGGCCGCGCGCTCGCCGAGCACGCCCCTGACCCGTTCGGCGAGCGGCTGCTGTTCCGGCGTCGACAGAATCAGCGCCCGCTGCGCGCCGAGCGCGGACAACTCGTCCGGCAACCGTTCGAGCGCACCCCATTCGAACACGACGCGGGACGGCGTTCCCTGATAGACGAAGCGCTCCATCCCGGCCTCAACGCTTGAAGTGCGGCGGCACCTTGCCGTCGACGTTGACCCACACCGAGCGCGCTTCCGTGTAGTCGTGCATCGCCTCGAAGCCCATCTCGCGGCCGTAGCCCGACTTGCCGACACCGCCGAACGGGCTGCCCGGATTGACGCGCTTGTAGCAGTTGATCCAGCACATGCCCGCGTCGATCTGCGACGCCATCTTGTGTGCGCGGGAAAGATCGTTGGTCCACAGGCCGCTGCCGAGCCCGTATTCGGTCGCGTTGGCGATCGACAGCGCTTCCTCGTCGCTGCCGAAGCGCAGCACGGTGACGAACGGGCCGAACACTTCCTCCTGCGCGACGCGATCGGTCGCATGCTTCGCTTCGATGACGGTCGGGCGCACGTAATAGCCGTTGGCGAGTGCGGCATCCTGCGGCGCACTGCCGCCCGCGAGCACGCGGCCGCCCTGCTCGCGCGCGACGTCGACGAACGACAGCACGCGATCGAGGTGCTGCTTCGACGTCAGCGGGCCCATCTCGGTGTCCGGGTCCAGCGGGTTGCCGACGCGGATCGACGAAGCCAGCGACACGAAGCGCTCGAGGAATTCGTCGGCGATGCGCTCATGCAACACGAGGCGCGAACCCGCGATGCACGCCTGCCCCTGATTGTGGAAGATCGCCCACGCGGCGCCGTTGATGGCGGCATCGAGGTTCGCATCGTCGAAGACGATGTTCGCGCCCTTGCCGCCCAGTTCCAGCTGCACGCGCTTCAGGTTGCCCTGCGAGGCCTCGACGATCCGGCGGCCCGTTGCCGTCGAACCGGTGAACGCGATCTTCCCGACCCCGGGGTGCTCGGCGAGCCGCTGGCCTGCCGTATGACCGTAGCCGGGGACGATATTGACGACACCTGCGGGGAACCCGACCTCGGCCATCAGTTCGACGATGCGCAGCGTCGACAGCGGCGTGATCTCCGACGGCTTGAGCACGACCGTGTTGCCTGCCGCCAGCGCCGGCCCCATCTTCCAGCTCGTGAACATCAGCGGGAAATTCCACGGCACGATCTGGCCGACGACGCCGATCGGCGCGCGCTGCACATAGTTCAGGAAGCCGGTTTCGACGGGAATCACCGAGCCCTGCAGCTTGTCGGCCATGCCGCCGAAGTAGCGGAAGCATGCTGCCGTGCGCGGCACGTCGAGCGCGCGCGAATCGCGGATCGGGTGGCCGGTGTCCAGCGATTCCAGTTGTGCGAGTTCCTCGGCGCTGGCTTCGATCGCGTCGGCGAGGCGCAGCAGCAATCGGCCGCGCTCGGCCGCCGCCATGGCCGACCACGCCGGGAACGCGCGGGTCGCGGCTTCGACCGCCAGATCCACGTCCGCCGCGGTGGCGGCGGCGATCTTCGTGATCAGCGAGCCGTCGTGCGGATTGAGCACGTCGATCGTGCCGCGCTCGACGGCGTCAACGAAGCGCCCGTCGATGAAAAGTTGGGTTTGCATGAATCGTCCTCGATTTTTTGCTGAAGTGCGGCTTAAAACTCGATCGGATACGGCGCCAGCTCGCCGCTCTCGTATCGCTGCGGCAGGTCCGGCGTCGCGTTTTCCCAGACCAGCAGCATCGAGCGCTTCGTCGAATAGCCCTGGTGGCGGATGTCGGCGGGCATCGCGCAGATGTCGCCGGCCCGCATCGTGATGCGCGCGCGCGGCGCACCGGTGTTCTTGTCGCCGATGTCCCATACGATTTCGTCGGACAACTGAAGGAACCATTCGACGCGGTCGTTGCCGTGGAACACCGGCAGGATGAATTCCTCGGTGGTCGGGCAGAACAGGCTGCGCCCGCACACGGACGTGACCGACGGATTCCACGTCACGTCCGAACGCGACAGGTACTTGAACAGGTTGAACGCGTGCAGTTCGCCTTCGAAGCCCGGCTTCACGTGCACTTCAGGTTCGTCCTGGCCGACGTCGAGGAACGCGCGGTTGACCGGCAGATCGTCGCGCAGCGGCGAGTCGCCTTCGAGGCCCGGCATGCGGCGCGTCGCGATGCGCGTGCGTTCGATCGCCGCGCCGTTTTCGCCGTGCTTGCGGCCGAATGCCGTGCCGGTTTCCTCGGGTGCGGCGAACGGATCGAAGCCTTCGTTGGTCCAGTCGTGCAGCATGGCCTTGAAGGTCGCCATGATCGTCGGTGTTTCGAACGTCTCGGTGTAGTCGACGCCGGCTTCCTTCAGGATCCCGTTGAACGTGCCCGCATAGACGTCGACCTTGCCGTAGTGATTGCGCGTGCCGAACACGTGATCGAAGTTCACCCAGCCGTAGAAGAAACCCCATGCGACGTCACGCATCATCGCGCGCAGGAACGCGTCCGCGGGCATCGCATGCGTGCGCGTGCGGCCTTTCGCAGGCCAGCTGATTTTCACGAAGTATTCGTCGCGCTGGAACGCGAACTCGCCGAGCCGGAAGCGGCGGTAACCGGTGACGGCATCGGCTTCCGTGGCCTGCACCAGATCGGCGGCAAAGCCAGCGGAAAGATCGAGGGTCTCGAGGGTGGCCATAACGTGTCTCCTGGAATGTTTGAACGGGGCAGTCGGATGGATCAGCGCAGGCAGATGTCGGCCCACTTCTCGACGGACAGCTCGCCGAGCACGGTCTGCACGAGCGCGACGCCCGGCTTGCCGGCGGCGAAGCGATACGCGCAGCCGGCCGGCAGCAGTGCCTGATGCCCCTTGCGCAGGACGACGTAGCCCATCTCGCGGCCCGCCGGCTGCGTGCCGGCGCTCACGGTGCCGCGGCCGGTGGTCGGCGGGTTGTCGAGCTTGATGAATTCGATGCGGACTTCGCCATCCATCTGGATCGCGAACTCGTCGTGCGCGCACGCGAACCATGGCGACTGGCCGTCGGTCCGCAGCACTTCGATCACGTATTCGAGGTTCTTGCCGGCGACGACCTTTTCGTAGGGAGCCGACTTCGATGCGATCTCGAATACGTTCGAGAAGGCGTAGTGTTTTGCGCTGCCGCTGGTGATTTCGATCTCGCCCTTGGTATGGCTGTCGAGCGAGCCAAAGACGGTATGGAATGCCGCGTCGGTCATTGCTGTCTCCTGAGTTGAACCGCTTGTTGGATTCAACTCTAGGGGCAAGGGCGCCCCTCAACAAGGCAACGGAGCGCGACTACGGCATTTGCGATTCGCGAATAATCGCTTCGTTCAGCGAACCCAGCCGCGCTCCAGCAGTGGACGGTCCCACGGCGACTCGTCGCCGATGTATTCGACGAGGAATTCGACCAGCGCCTTCACCTTCAACGCCTGTCGCTGCGTTGCAGGATAGACGGCGGCAAAGCTCAGCGGCGCGATCTGGAAATCGGTGAGGATGGGCACCAGCCGGCCCGCAACGAGCGCGTCGCTCGCAACCAGCGTGGGCAGGCAGACGACACCGCCGCCCGTCAGCGCATACTCGCGCAGCAGGTGCACGGAGTTCGAGCGGATCATGCCGGGCAACTCCATCTCGACGACCTCGTCGCCGCGCGTCAGGGTCCAGCGGTTGCGCGACGGATAGCCGGAATACAGCGCCGTGGTGTGCTGCAGCAATTCGCGTGGATGTTGTGGCGCACCATGCGCTTCGAGGTAGGCCGGCGACGCGCAGAAAAGGCGTCGCACCACGAACAGGCGCCGCTCGATCAGCGATTCGGATATCGGCGGGAAGATCTGGAACGCGATGTCGAACCCTTCTTCGACAGGGTCCACGACACGGTCATTGACGATGATGTCGAGCTGAATGCCTGGGTAGCGGCGATTGAATTCGGCGAGCGGCACGCCGAAGTGATCGAGCGCGAAACCGGGCAGCATCTGGATCCGCAGCCGCCCGGTCGGCGTCGCGCGCAGTTCGCGCATCTGGTCGGTCAGCTCGTTGACGCGCCCGACCACCTCGGCGCATTCGCGGTAGAAGGTCTCGCCGACTTCGGACAGGCGCACGTGGCGCGTGCTGCGATGGAACAGCGGCGCGTTGACGAACTTCTCCAGCTGCTGGATGCGGTTCGTCACGACCGAACTGGTGACCCCAAGCTGTCGCGCCGCTTCCGCAAAACTGCTCGCCTCCGCAACCCTGACGAATGCCTCGATGCTCAGAAACCGGTCCATACCGCGCCCTTTCCGAAAGCGAAACCGGCAGTCTAACCGCACCTGCCGGCCGGTTGGGTCATGCCGAACGCGTCACACTGTCACCTGGCGGGTGTCAATCCCGCCGACAGCCTGGCACGAGTATGACCGAGGGTACGTTACGGCTGCTTGCCTGCCGACAGCTCCGGCTGCAAGCCCACGCGACGCTGCAGCACGGCCGGCGCGGTTTCCCGCAGCAGCAAGCTGACCACGATGCCGAGCAGCACTGCCCCCATCGGCAGCCACAGAATGTTCTGGATTCCGAAGTGTGCGGCAACGTAGCCGCCCATCGCCGGTGCGATGCCGCCGCCGAAGATCTCGCCGCAACCGACCACCACGCCGATCGACGTCGAAACGAGGCCGACGGGCGCGGCTTCGGTCGCCACGGGGCCCGACAGCAGCGACACCAGACCGAGCGTGAAGAACGATGCGACGAACAGCACCGCGAACAGCACGAGCGGCTGCGGACCCAGCCCGCGGAACACGTAGAGCATCACCGCCGTGCCGGCGAAACCGACGATGCTCGCGAGGCGGCGGCCCACGAGGTCGGACAGGCCCGGCAGCCCGAACTGCCCGAGAAAGCCGCCGAAGCCGATCGCCGACACCACGAGGCCCATCTTCTGCGTGCCGAGCCCAAGGTAATCCGTCAGGTACAGCGGCAGTAGCGCGCCGAGCACGAACACGCCGGTCATCGCACAACACAGCGCGCCCATCGCGACGAGGATGTTGCGGCTCTTCAGCACATGGCCGAGCGACGCCGGCGCGTGTTCCGACACCACCTCCCTCGCGCGCTTCGGTTCGCGGATCACGACGAACATGATCGCGCCGAGGATCAGCCCGGGAATCGCCACGAGCGCGAACACCCAGCGCCACGACACGACGTTGAGCAGCTGCGTCGCGATGATCGGCGACAGCGCGAGCCCGAACAGCGCGAAGCCGCTTTGCTGCAGCCCGAGGTTCAGGCCGCGCCGCCGCGGATGCGACGCGTCGGCGGTGGCCGCGAAACTGGTCGGGCAGAACGAGCCTTCGGCGACGCCCATCAGAGCGCGAATCGCGATCAGCCCGAGCAGCCCGCCCGCGAGCCCCGAGAAGCCCGACAGCAGCGAGAACGCGATGATCGCCGGGATCAGGACCTTGCGGCGGCCGATCTTGTCGGAAATGCCGCCCATCAGCGCCGCGAAGATGCCCCACGACAGGCCGAGCACGCCGATGCAGTTGCCGACGTCCTGCGCGGTCAGGTGCAGGTCCTTCATGATCGAAGGGAACAGCGGCGCGATGAGCCAGCGGTCGAGGCCGACCAACCCGAAACCGAGCGCCAGCAGCGTCACCGCCTTCCACTCATAGGAGGTATCCCACTCGTTTGCTTTCATGTCCGTCTCCGTGGACCGGTCCGCCTGCACGCGCCGGGGGCGTCCGCGCATGAGCCAGGTCCGTTGTCTTGTGTGTGCGATGCGACGTGAGTCGCGAGGAAGTGGCGGCCGCCTTTCCGGTTGCAGGCGTCGAATTCAATCAGCCGACGCCCGAACGATAGGTGCGCGCACGCAAATCGGGTATGGAACATCCGGCGAACGCGCCATTCGCGAAACGCAAATAATCGGGGCATCGGTGCGGGAGGCGTCAGCGGGCAGCGCGGAGCGCGCAGCGGCACGGACGAAACAGCGCGAATGCGTGCGTCACCGGGGGAATCCCTCATGGACATCGGCCGATCGTTGCCGGGTGCCACCAGGAGACAACAGGATACGATTCCACTTAAATCAACGTCGATGGAATATTTTTCCACGCATCAGCGAAGCGCCAACCCATTTTGGATCCTTTTTCCCCGCTCCTCCTCGTATCATTTCTCCCGTTACGAAAAGAAAGAGCCAGAGAAGGACATGAGCGATACCACCCCGCTGCACTACCTCGACTACGCGGCCACCACCCCCGCGGATCCCCGCGTGATCGAAGCGATGACGGCCTGCCTGGGCGCCGACGGCATCTTCGGCAATCCCGCGTCGAGTTCACACGCTGCCGGCCGGCTGGCGAAGGAAAAGGTCGAGCACGCACGCGCGCAGGTCGCCGCGCTGATCGGCGCGGATGCCGACGAGATCGTCTGGACGTCGGGCGCCACCGAATCGAACAACCTCGCGCTGAAAGGCTATGCGGAGACCGCGACCGACAAGCGCCACCTGATCACGAGCCGCATCGAACACAAGGCCATCCTCGACACGATGGCGAACCTGTCGAAGCGCGGCATGACCGCGACCTACCTGTCGCCCACCGCCGACGGCGAAATCACCGTCGACGCCGTGGCCGCGGCGATCGGCCCCGACACGGGCCTGGTGTCGCTGATGCTCGTCAACAACGAACTCGGCACGCTGACCGACGTCGGCGCGATCTCGCGCATCGTGCATGCGGCCGGCGCGCTGCTGCACGTCGACGCCGCGCAGGCGCTCGGCAAGACACCGATCGACGTGCGCGCGCTCGGCATCGATCTGCTGTCGATGTCCGCGCACAAGGTGTATGGCCCCAAGGGCATCGGCGCGCTGTTCGTCCGCCGCGAGATCGCCGATCGCATCGCGCCGCAGATCCACGGCGGCGGACACGAGCGCGGCCTGCGCTCGGGCACGCTCGCGACGCACCAGATCGTCGGCATGGGCACCGCCTGCGAGCTGGCCGCGGAAAAACTCGAGCGCGAAGCCGTGCGGATCGCGGCGCTCAGCGCACGCCTGAAGGACGCGCTGCTCGCGCTCGGCGGCGTCACGCACAACGCGGCGGCGGCACGCCGCATCCCGCACACGTTGAGCCTCACGGTCAACGTGCCGGGCTTCTTCCCGTTCATGCTCGGCGATTCGCTCGCCGTGTCGTCGACCTCCGCGTGCAACTCGACCAGCGGCGCGCCGTCCCACGTGTTGACCGCGATCGGCCTCGACGCCGAAGCCGCGGGCCGCACCGTGCGCATCAGCTTTGGCCGCTTCACGACGGAGCAGGACGTCGATTTCGCGATCGCGTGTTTCGCGTGCGCGCTCGAGCAATGCCGTGACGCGGCGGCGACCGGGTTCACCGCATCGCGACAGATCACGCCGGCGGACCTGAAGGCGATTCGCAACGCAGGCTTTCGCGCGGTGATCTGCAACCGGCCGGACGGCGAAAGCGCCGATCAGCCGGCATTCGAGGAAATCGCCGCCGCCGCGCGCGAACTCGGCCTCGACGCGCGCTATCTGCCGGTCGAACGCGACCGGATCGGCGATGCGGAAGTCGATGCGTTCGGCGCGCTGGTCGATGCGCTGCCGAAGCCGGTGCTCGCGTATTGCCGCAGCGGGAGCCGCGCCGGGATGCTGTGGAATCGCCTGACGGCGCGGCGGACCGAAACGGCCTGAGCGCAACCCGCATGTAACCGAGCATTGCCCGCGTTCGCGCACGAAGCCAACGGCACGGTGCGCGATCGCGCGGGCACGAGCACCGTCACCCGAATGTTCACGCTGAACAGGATCGTGGAGCGCCGCGCGGGCGTCCCGTACCATTCGGTGACCGGGATGAATTCGATACTGCGCCGTTCCGCATCCATCTGCCCGTCTCCTGAAGACGCCTCTTCCGTCAACCCGCTTCGCCACGCGGGTTGATGCCACTCCAGCGGGCACTTTTCCCCGGGTATCGAGGTTCGACAAGCGCGGACCATCCGCGATCCGTACGGATTTCTTACAAAACTTCAACCCGGCATGCGATGCCTCCGAACGGTGCATCCGCCCGGAGTTTCGGGTGCATTGCCGAAATCCGATAGCGCCGCGAGATTTGGCTTCATAACGTTCCCGCATCGGACCGGAAAGCGACTCGTCGTTCACCCATGACGTCGCGTGCCGCCGACGAATTCCAGGAGCGGGCCGCCGTGCCGGGCCCGGGCAGCGATGACGGTCCTGCCATGCAGGACATTCGTGACGGAGCGAACATGGACGCGAAAATCCAGCCTGACTTGGGCACCGACAGTGACGTAAGCCTTCTCCACAAGATGGGATACGCGCAGGAGCTGTCGAGACGCATGAACGGCTTCTCGAACTTCGCCGTGTCGTTTTCGGTGATCTGCATTCTGTCGGGCGGCATCACGGCGTTTCAACTGGCGTTTTCCGCGGCCGGGGGCGCATCGATCGGCCTCGGCTGGCCGCTCGGCTCGCTGTTCGCGCTGATCGTGGCGGTATCGATGTCGCAGATCGCGTCCGCGTTTCCGACCGCCGGCGGCCTCTATCACTGGGGCGCCATCCTTGGCGGGAAGAAATGGGGGTGGATGACGGCATGGCTCAACCTGATCGGCCTGATCTTCGTGATCGCAGCGATCAACTTCGGCACCTACGATCCGTTCTTCAAGACGCTGATCGCACCGATGTTCGGCGTCAGTCCGGACAGCCTGACATGGTGGCATCAGACCGCGTTCATCGCGGTCATCACCCTGTCGCAGGCAATCCTGAACGCACGCGGCATCAGGATCGCGAGCAAGATCACCGACCTGTCCGGCTACCTGATCTTCGTCGTGACGATCGCGCTGGTCGTGTCGCTCCTGGTCTACTCACCGGTCGCGTTCGACCTGCATCGGCTCGTCACCTTCACCAATTACACGCACGTCGACGGCAGCGCCTGGCCGAAACAGAGCATGCCGCTCGCGTTCCTGTCCGGCCTGCTGCTGGTGACTTACACGATCACGGGCTTCGACGCATCCGCGCACACGTCGGAAGAAACGCACGACGCGGCGAAGAACGTGCCGCGCGGCATCATCGGCTCGGTGTTCTGGTCCGCGGCGTTCGGCTACGTGATGGTGTGCGCGTTCGTGCTGGTCATGCCGGACCTGACCGCCGCGATGAAGCAGGGCACCGGCTTCTTCGAAGCCATCCTCGCGCCGATTCCGAAGACGTTGCGCGTGTGCCTCGAGCTCGCGATGTTCTTCATCAACTACGTGTGCGGGCTCGCCGCGATCATGTCGACCTCGCGCATGATGTATGCGTTCGCGCGCGACGGGGGGCTGCCGGCGTCGAAGCTGCTGCGCAGCGTGAATCACAATCATCGAACGCCCGGGCCCGCGATCTGGACCTGCGCGGTGCTTGCAATCGTCATCACGCTGTACGGCGACGCGTTCTCGGTGTTGAGCGCGGGCAGTGCCGTGTTCCTGTTCATCTCGTATGCGATGCCGATCGGCTCGGGGATGCTCGCCGAAGGCCGCACGTGGACCGAAATGGGCCCGTTCCGGCTGGGCATCTGGTCGAAGCCGTGCGCGCTGCTCGCGCTGGTAGGCGCCTGCGTGCTCGCGTACGTCGGCATCCAGCCGCCCAACGAGAAGGTGCTCTACGTGCTCGTCGCGTTCGTGGCAGTACTGATGATCATCTGGTACGGCTTCGGTGTGCGCACGACCTTCGCCGGGCCGCCGATGCTCAAGGACACGCGCAATGACGCGCGCATTCGCGAACTCGAGGCGAATGTCGATCCGATCGTGTGACGCGACACCGATTCGCGCACAGCGCAACAATCCGGCTCGCGGTTTGCGAGCCGGATGGTTTTACGTCGCGTCGCAGCGAACGAGGTTCAACCGCGTTGGCGGTCGAACCCGATTGCCGCGTCTTAGCCGTAGACCGGGAAACGCTTGGTCAGCTCCGCGACCAGGCCACGAACGCGCTCGATCGTCGCCGCATCTTCCGGCGCTTCCAGCACGTCGGCGATCAGGTTGCCGACCGTCTCCGCTTCCGCCGGGCCGAAGCCGCGCGTCGTCATCGCCGGCGAACCCAGACGGATCCCGCTCGTCACGAACGGCTTTTCCGGATCGTTCGGGATCGCGTTCTTGTTCACCGTGATGTGTGCCGCGCCCAACGCCGCTTCCGCCGCCTTGCCCGTGATCTTCTTCGCGCGCAGGTCCACCAGCATCACGTGGCTTTCCGTACGGCCCGACACGATCCGCAGCCCGCGCTTGACCAGCGTCTCAGCCAGCACGCGTGCGTTCTCGACCACCTTCTCCTGGTAAGCCTTGAACTCCGGCGACAGCGCTTCCTTGAACGCCACCGCCTTCGCCGCGATCACGTGCATCAGCGGGCCGCCCTGGATGCCCGGGAAGATCGCCGAGTTGATCTGCTTCTCGTATTCCGACTTCATCAGGATCACGCCGCCGCGCGGGCCGCGCAGGCTCTTGTGCGTCGTCGTCGTCACGAAGTCCGCGTGCGGCACCGGGTTCGGGTACACGCCCGCCGCGATCAGCCCCGCGTAGTGCGCCATGTCGACCATCAGGTACGCACCGACCGACTTCGCGATCTTCGCCAGACGCTCGAAGTCGATCTTCAGCGCGAATGCCGACGCGCCCGCGACGATCAGCTTCGGCTTGTGTTCGTTCGCCAGTTGCTCGGCTGCGTCGTAGTCGATGTCTTCGTTTTCGTTCAGGCCGTAGCTCACGACGTTGAACCACTTGCCCGACATGTTCACCGGCGAGCCGTGCGTCAGGTGGCCGCCGTGCGCGAGGCTCAGCCCCATGATCGTGTCGCCCGGCTTGAGCATCGCGAAGAACACGCCCTGGTTCGCCTGCGAACCCGAGTTCGGCTGCACGTTCGCCGCTTCCGCGCCGAACAGCTGCTTCACGCGGTCGATCGCCAGCTGCTCGACCACGTCGACGTATTCACAGCCGCCGTAGTAGCGCTTGCCCGGATACCCTTCCGCGTACTTGTTCGTGAGCTGCGAGCCCTGTGCGGCCATCACGGCCGGGCTCGTGTAGTTTTCCGACGCGATCAGCTCGATGTGCTCTTCCTGGCGGCGGTTCTCGTCCTGAATGGCAGTCCAGAGTTCCGGATCGACGTTGGCGACGGTGCTGGTAGTGCGATTGAACATGATGATTGATCAAAAGAAAGTGATGGATTGACCCTGGTATGCCGGACTTGCCCGGACCCGCGAAGCCGAGCGCCGGACCGGCGCTCGATGACGTCATCAACCATGCCGCCCCGCGATGCCGGCTGAACGGTGATTCGGCATTGCCATTCCAACAGACGCAAATTCGTTCAGATAGAAGGATTACGACAATCCGCTAGGACGCATCGCGCGGCGAACCCGCAAAAAAATCGAAGGCCCGCATCGCTGCGGAACCTTCGACGGGACCTGCCGCTCCTGGAGAATTCGTGCCTGCCCTTCGGCCTCCTGCGAATATCGGGGCCTAAACAGCGGAAAAACAGTTGTCGACGAACAGATGGGTACCGTTGACGAAGCTCGATTCGTCCGACGCCAGGAACAGCGCGGCTGCGGCCACTTCCGACGGTTCGCACAGCCGGCCTTGCTGCACCGCGATAGCCGCTTCGGTCGCGTCCACGCCCATCGCCTGCAGATCCTTGAGCTCGCGCATCCCGTGCGGCGTGCGGATGAACCCGGGCGCCAGCGCGTTGCAGCGGATGCCGCGGTCGCGGTATTCGACTGCGATCGCCCGCGCGAACATGTGGCACGCGCCCTTAGTCGCGTCATACAGCACCTCGCCGGGCGTCGCGCAGACGGCCGAGATCGACGACGTGCAGACGATGCTGCCGCGCCCCTGTTCCAGCATCTGCGGCAGGACCGCCTTCGTCATCAGGAACATGCTCTTCACGTTCACGCCCATCAGCCAGTCCCATTCCGACTCCTCGATGTCGAGGAACGGTTTGACGATCAGCGTGCCCGCGTGATTGAACAGGATGTCCGCATTGCCATACTGCCGGCGTGCCGCATCGACCGCCGCCTGCACCTCCGACTGCTTCGACACGTCGGCGCCGACGCCCATCGCCTGCAAGCCGGCATCGCGCAGCCGCGACGCGAGCGTTTCGGCCGCGTCGCCGTCGCGGTCGATGATCGCCACCTTCGCGCCCTGCGCGGCGAACAGTTCGGACGCGGCGCCGCCGCATCCGCCCGCGCCGCCGCTCACGATGGCGACCTTGCCGGCCAGGCGCCCGTCAATCTTGGCATTCATTCGTCGCTCTCCAGTCTGGTTCGTTCGGACCGCTCAGCTGAACAGCGTCCGAAGATGATCGTTGAGGAAACGGCCTTCCGGGTCCACGCTGCGGCGCAGTTCGCGGAATGGTTCGGCCTTCGGGAACCAGCGATCCACGTCATCGCGGTTCGTGAAGTGCAGCTTGCCCCAGTGCGGACGCGAACCGTAATCGCGCAGGATGTCGTCGACGTCCTTCAGGAACGGCCAGTAGTCGACGCCGTTCGGCCCGCCCGAGCACGAGATGGTTACGCTGTCCTGATTGTTGAACGGGCTGATCCACGCCGGATCACCCTTCGTGAAGCGGTACTCGACCGGGAAGATGCAGTCGCGATGCTTCGTGAGGATCAGGTCGCGCACGCGGCGCAGCGCTTCCTTGCCGTGTTCGGCGGGCACGGCGTATTCGAGTTCGTGGAAGTTCGCGACGTAGTGAATCGCATAGACCTCGGCGCTGTACGCGATCTTCTCGTGCTCGCCTTCGAAGAACGTGCGTTCGTCGGTGATGTCCATCACCTTGATTTCGCACACGTCGTAGTCTTTCTTCGCGTTCGACACCTTCGCGGTGTCGGGCAGGCAGTACAGGTGGCGGCTTTCGGACGTCGGGCACCAGAAGAAACCGAAATGCCGGTGCGTGGCCGCGAGGTCGTCGTACTTTTCCATCAGCGCCTCGAAGTCCTCGCGCCACACGCGGTCGTGCAGCCAGAACGCGTCGGTCATCTGCAGCGTCAGCTCCGACACCACGCCGAACAGGCCGATGTTCACCTGCGTCGCGTGCAGCAGGTCGAGGTCCTGCCTGTCGCTCACCTCCATGATCGAGCCGTCGGGGCGAACGATCCGCATCCCGACGACCTGCGACGACAGATTGCTCAGCGTCACCCCCGTGCCGTGCGTGCCGGTTGCGAGCGCACCGGCAATGGCCTGCGAATCGATGTCGCCCTGGTTGACGAGCGAAAAGCCGATGTCCTTCAGATGACGCGTCACCGCGTTGATCCGCGTGCCGGCCTTCACCGTGACGCGCTTTCGCTGCTCGTCGACCGCGACGATGCCCTGGTGGTCCTTCAGCGACAGCAACAGGCCGCTCGTCGCGACGACCGGCGTGAACGAATGTCCCGATCCCGAGCATCGGACGTTCTTGCCCTGGCTCGTCGCCGCATGCACCAGCTCGGCGATCTCCGCCTCGCTGGTCGGCGACGCGATGTGCGCGGCAACGCACGACTGATTGCCCACCCAGTTCCGCCAGAATCCGCCACGTGGAAGCTCCATCGACGTCCCTCCAGAAGTGTGCCGCCGGTCCCACGCCGGCAGCCGTGTTCGGTTCGTCCGGCAACGAAGCGGGATGCTCCCGGCGCCGGCGCGATGCGATGCGTTGTGTTCCGTTCGTGCCAAAGGTATTGCGCCAGCCGGCTTTTCACTATCGGATTTCGGCAAGCGAGGGTCTCTTCGGGGAATCGGGCCATCGGGGTTTTTGACCGGCTCGTGCAGCGGCTACAATGCATCGATCCGGCCCGCCCCTTCCCGACTCCGATGACGCCGTCCGCCGATCCGAGCGATTTTTCTGGCGCCCCGCCGTTTGCGCGAACGGTGGCGTTCTGCGCGTTCACCGACGTGGAGGAACAGGCGCGGATCTTCGACGGCTGGGATCTCAACTACACGCAGATCTCGGGCGGCCTGTTTCATGGCTCGTCGTCCATCGTGTCGCTCGGCGGCATCCGGCTCCTGGTCGAGGACCTCGACAAGGTGATCCTGCAGCAGGGCGCGGTGCCGTCCGACCGCATCGCGGTGGCCGTGCCGCTGGAACTCGAAGGCCATGCACGCATGTGCGGGGAGAAGAGCGGGCGCGACAGCCTGCACGTGTTCTCGAGCCAGCCCGTGTTCGAATTCTATTCGCCCGACCGGCACGTGCTCGTGAACGTCGAGATCGAACCCGACAAGCTGTCGACGGAGGCGATGCGCACGCTCGCCGCGTCGCTGCGCGCGCGTACCTTCGCGCCGCTGATCCCGATGACGCCCCAGGTCGCGGACCGATTGCGCGACCTGCTGCGCCACACGATGGCCGCGGCCGCGAAAAGCACGCTGATCGAGGACGTGACGACGCAGGAGCGGATCGAACTGCTCGAGCGGACCGTGCTGTATGCGATTTCCGAAGCGATGACGATGCCCGCGCCGGACGCGGACGCCCTCGCGACGCGGCGGACGAAGTACTGGTCGCTCGTGAACGCGGTACAGGAGCGGCTGCAGGATGCGTCGACGTGCCCGCTGTCGATCGCCGAACTGTGCGTGCAGCTCGGCATCAGCCGGCGTACCGCGCAATATGCGTTCAACGACACGCTCAATCTGAATCCGATCGCCTATCTGCGCGCCGTCCGGCTGAATCACGTTCGCCGCGAGCTGCGGCTCGGCGGGTCCGTGACGTCGGCTGCGACGAAGTGGGGCTTCTGGCACCTGAGCAGCTTTGCGCAGGACTACCGCGCGATGTTCGGCGAGTTGCCGTCGGCGACGGCGCGGCGTTACGCGCACCGGGAAGCCGAACATCGATCACGTGATACGTGACGCGGCTTCGCGTTGCCTGCGCATGAACCGAGCTTCCATGAAGAAAGCCGCGGCCGGACATGCGCCGCGGCGGGTTGAAAGCAGGCCGCCGCAGCAGGGGGCGGCCGGCACCGGCCACCACCCTGCGCACGACCTCGCTACGCCGTCACTCCTGCTGTTCCTGCTCCGCCTGCACCTGTCGCTGCTGAATGAACTGCCGCACGTCGCTCATCGTCACGCGACCGGTGTGTTTCGCATCGATCTCGTCGAAGTGCTTCGCGACGAAGCCCAGCCCGCTGCTCTGCGCCTGCGCTTTCGTCACCGCCGCGCCGTTGCTCAGCACCGTGTTGCCGCCGAGCCGGGCGTCGACGCGCCGCTGCGCCTGCTGCTGCAGCGTCGCGCCGGTCGACGGCAATATCGGCGCCACGCGGGTCGAAGGAAAGAACGGACCGTCGACACCGTGCCCGCCGTGCGGCAGCTTCACCGGTGCCACCGCCTGCGGCGGCAGTGCATGGGCGCTGCTCATCGCGGCACCGAGGACGGTCAACGCAGACATACGCCGCATCAAGTTGATTAGGGACATGATCACTCGCATTCAATGGATGAATAGAGGGTTCCTTTTCGCAAGGAGTTCGTCGTTTACGGTGCCACCGCCAGCGTCGTCGCGGCCGTCGCGCCCGGCACGCTGCCGGTCGGCGTGCCGGCCGGGTTCTCGTCCGGCCACGGCGGCGGCAGTGTGCGCAGCGTCAGCGCCGTCGGAATCCGCCTGCCCTGATAGAAGATCTTCAGGTCGCGCTTCATCTGCGGACGGGCCACGTCATCCAGATACGTCATATGCCCGCCCTGGAAGAAGTTCACCTGCAGCTTCGGGTTCAGGCCCTTCACGGTCTGCAGCCGCGCGAGTTGCTTCTCGGTGTTGAAGAACGGCGTCGCCAGATCGTGAAGGCCGTTTTCCGCGAGCACCCGGAGCTTCGGATTGAGCTGCAGCGCGCCGAGCAGATCGGGGATCGAGTCGGGCATCGGCTGGCCGTCATGCGAGAAGTCCCACACCTGGATGATGTTGTCGTTCAGCGGCAGGTAAGTCGCGTTCGGCGCGGTGTAGCCGAGGTAGTCGGGCATCTGCGTCGCGAGCGCGTTCGTGAACGGCTGCGAGATCAGGATGTCCGACGGATCGCCGTCCGCTTGCAGTCGCGGATCCGAGTTCGGCAACGACACACGTCCGTCGTAGCGGCCGATCGTCGTGCCGGGCAGCAGGCTTGTGCCGAACGGATTCGCGTTGAAGTAGCCGCGCAGCGCCTGCTGCGTGAGGCTCGACGGCAGCGACCACAGCTTCAGCGTCGCATCGCTCGGGAACACCGGCGTGCCGAGCGCATCCGGAATGCCGAGCTGGCTCAGCACCCACGACTGCGAGTACTGCTGCAACTGGTTGTAGATCAGCGTCGTGAACAACTCGGTCTGCAGTGCATACAGATACGGGTTGACCGGCGCCGGCGACACCTGGTTGAAGTACGCCGCTACCGCTGCATAACCGGGCAGGTAGCCGGCCACGGTATCGGTCTCGAGCAGCAGCCCTTCGGTCGACTGCGTGATTGCCACCGCTTCCACCGCATCGGCGAAGTAGTTCAGGATCGACGACTGCAGCACGATCCCGGTCAGGTGCACGCCGGCCGATTCGAGCGCCAGAGCGAGCATGTCGGTACGCGGCGTGCCGTATGACTCGCCGTACAGGTAGATCGGCGACGTGCCGCGGCTGTTGACGGTCAGGTAGCGCTGGATGAAGTCGCGCATGATGTTGACGTCCGCGTCCGAACCCCAGTACTTCTGGTTGGTGTTCGGCAGCACGGCTTCCGACAGCCCGGTTCCCGGCGGGTCGATGAACACGAGGTCGGTCGTGTCGATCAGGCTTTCCGCGTTGTCGACGAGCGGATAGTTCGGCCAGTTGTTGCCGAACAGCGGATCGGGCGTGGCGACGCGCGTCGGCGCGAAGGAGCCGAGGCGCAGCCAGATCGACGACGATCCGGGGCCGCCGTTATAGACGAACGTGACGGGGCGCGGCTTGCCGTTCGTGCTCGGCGCGGTGTACGCGACGTATGACATCGACGCTTCCGCGTTGCCGTTCGCGTCCTGCGCAGTCAGGTGGCCCGTGGTCGTCGTGTAGCTGACCGTCGTGCCGCCGGATTTCCACTGGTAATGCATCACCGCCGCCTTCTCCGAGACCTGCGCGGCCGCGAGGCCGTCAGTCGCGTTCATCGAATAGGCGACGGGGTCGACGTAAGGCTGGTTCGCCGCCGGCGACTGGCTGTCCGCCGCCGCTTGCGCGCTGGCCTGCTGGCTGGCGGTGGCCTGCGCGAGGCTCGACGCGCCGACCGACGACGAATCGTCGCCGCCGCAGCCCGCGAGCACGAGCGTCACGACGGTCAATGCGCCTAGCCCGGCCGGCCAGCCGCGACGCGCGCGGCGGCTGCCGGTACTGCTCCTGTCTGGTTTCATCTCTGTCCTTGGGTCGGATACCGCTTCACACGGGCCGCCATCGCCGGCGAAAAACGCGCAGGCATACCCGCCACTCGCGTTGCACGGTCGGCAGACGGCGGTTGGGGACTGGATTTCTTCGAGAGACTGAACTTGATACAGACACAGCAAACTGCTGGCGGAGAATGATGCGGGTAACGCCGCCCCCTTTGCAGTTTCAACGACTTATCGTATGACCAAAATTTACGACATCACAAAAATAGGCGGTGCTGCGCCGCGTTGTCAAAGATCATTCCGATATTAAAAAATCTCTTATGATGCAAACGGCGATCAGTGTCTGGCATTTGAAAGAAAACACGATTGTTCGCGCCTGGCTTGTTATATGAGTCGTTTTTATTGGAATGCGGCGGCGTTCTGGTATGTTGAACAATCTTCCAGGCTTCGGGATTGCGCATGGACGCCCTTCAGATCGACAGGATTTTTCTTTCATTTTAATTATCCCGAATCGATTGGCGCGATTCATTGAATAAAAATCGGCATTGTCCAAAAAATACCGATTCTGATTATCTCCCGGACACGCCATGGAATTATTTACCCGGCATTGGAATTAAACCGCGGAGTGCGCCAAGCGGCATCGATGCGTAATGCGAGGGCATTCGCAATGAAGAAGCCGTCATTCGCGCCACGCATTCCGGATCGCATGACAGCGATCGCGAATCGGGCACGTGACGGCCGAGGGGGAGAGAGGCAGCGCGAGCGGCACAACCACCGCCCGCGCGACGACGTGCGGCAACGTCGCACGCCGTACTTCAGACACGCGATTCAGCGATCAGCGCCCGTTGCCCGGCAACGCGATATCGATCAGCACCGGATCGTGGTCCGATGAACGATACGCATCCGGCGCGTAGAACGTCTTCTGCTGCTCGGCCGACTTGTACGCGAGCGTGTACTGCAGCGCGAGCGGCTCGTCCGCGTTGATGTGCCATTCGTGCACGGCCTTCACGTGCGATGCGAGCGGCAGCGACGCGAGCGCGTGATCGAGGTAGCCCGCTTCGCCGTTGTACACGTAGCTGTACGCATTGGCGCCGATCCAGCGCGACACGAGGTTGCGGTAGCCGCGCGATTCGAGCAGGCGGATCGGGTCTTCATACGTGTAGCTGTTGAAGTCGCCGATCAGCAGCGTGCCCTGCCCTGCGACGCCCGTCGGGTTGCCGGCGAGCCAGTCGGCCAGCTTCGCGGCCGCGCGCGTGCGCGTCGGATTCCAGCAGCCCTGGCCGTCGCCCTGGTCGAGGTCGTCGTTCGCGGCGTCCGGGCAGTTCTTCGACTTCAGGTGGTTGACCGCGATCGTCAACGCCTGCTTGCCGCCGATCCGGCGGAACGACTGCGCGAGCGGCTGGCGGTTCTTGTCGTCGATCGCGAGCGTCGACGCGCGGCCGACGGGTTCGACCGCGCGGCTGTCGTAGATCATCGCGACCGTGATCGCGTCGCCGCCGAGGCGCGACGTGCCCGGATCGACGACGCGCCAGTTGCTGCCGAGCTTCGCCGCGAGCTGACGCACCGCGCTCAGTTCGCCGTAGCCGTTGTTCTGGATTTCCATCAGGCCGATCACGTCGGCGTCGAGCGCCTTCAGCGCGCTGACGATCTTCGCTTCCTGGCGCTGGAATTCCTGGTAGTTCTTCGCGCCGCGGTTGTTCGGATCATCGAAGCCGCCGCCGAGACCGTTGCCGTTGAAGTAGTTGAGGACGTTGAACGACGCGACGCGCAGGTTCGATTTCGGATCGCGCGCCGGTGCGTTGGTGCGCGGGTTCGAACGCGTGTCGAAAGCAGGCGCGGCCGCGCCGGGCAGCGGCTGCACGCGCCATGCGCCGTAGCGCACCTCGAGCACGCCTTCGACGTCGCGCACGGTGTAGCCCGAGCGCAACGTGTTCGCGGCCGACAGTTCCGGCGCCGGATACGGCACGGTCGCCGGGTTCTGCTTGTTCGAGCCGTCGTCGAGGACCAGCCGGTTGCGTGCGTTTGCATCGATCTGCGTCTGCGCCTGCGACGGCGGCACCACGCTCGTCGGTGTGCGCAGGCGGCCGTTGCTCAGCAACACGCTGCCGTAGCGGCCGAGTTCGTAATTTTCTGTGACGGTGAGCGTCTGTGGCAGGCGCACGCGCATCCCTTCATATGCGGCGAATGCGTTCGGGTTGTCGACCGGCAGCATGAGCGTCGCCGGCATGACCGTCTGGTTGTTCGCGCACACCGCGATCGCGCCCGACAGCGTGAGCTGCGTCTGCCCGTATTTTTCCTCGACCTTGCCCGTCACGTGCACGAGATCGCCGGCCTTCGCGCGCACTTTCGGCGCATAGACGAACAGGCCTTCGGAGACGCCCGGCTGGTTGCGGCGCTGCGCGTCGGCCTGCTGGACGAAGAAGCCGCCGAAGCCGTCCGTGCCGCCGAAATCGGCGGTGACGACCGCTTCGATCGACACGTTCTGGCCGGCGAGCGGCGACGGCGCGCCGGGCCCCTGGATGTCGGCGATCGGCGTCGTGCTGCCGCCGCAGTTCGGACTGACGGGAGCGGCGGTGGCGGCGAAGACCGGTGCGGCAAGCGTGGGCAGCAGCAATAGCGGGGCAAACAGGCGGATTGTCGAGCGCATGACGGGGAATCCCGGTTGTGAGGATGGCGAAAGCTTAGCGGCGCTCGATGACAGTTGTTAGTAACCAGAAGATAGATGGATGTAATAATCCGACATCGCGCTCACGGTCGGAAAGCGCGAAATCCTCCGATCAAAACCGCCGCTGTTCCGACGATTTCCCGATACCGGCTTCGCCTGCCGGCCGTGGCGCTAAACCGTCCCCGGCAACGCGCTCGACACGAGCACGGCGGCCACCATCAGCGCGCCGGCCAGCACAACCGCCTCGATCCGCAACACCGCGCCGAACCGTCGCAACAGGTCGGCCGGCGTCGCGGCCGCCGGGTCCTTCAGCGCGGCCAGCAGCTTCGGCATCTCGAAGAACCGGTTGTGTCCGCCGAGCGCCGCTGCGATCAGCACGAGCGCGAGCTTGAACAGCAGGATCTGCCCGTACGTCGACCCGAGCAGGTTCGCGGGCGTATCGACACCGCGCCAGCCGTTGTAAGCGCCGGTCGCGAACAGCACGATCAACGCGTACGTCGACGCATCGGACAGCGACTGCACGAACGATGCGCCGGTCGTGCGTTCGCTCGCGGGCATGCCGGCAAGACGCGGCATCACGCCGAACGCCGTCACGAACACGAGCCCGACCCACGCGCTGATTGCCAGCAGATGCAGCCAGTCGACCCACATCGGCACGCTGAACAGGCCCGCGTCGACCGGATGCCCGCCGTTGCTGCGCGCGAGTGCGACACCTGCGAGCGCGGCCCACATCACGAACGGAAAGCGCGTGTCGTTCGCACGCCGGAGCAACGACAGCAGCACGACGACGGCCGTGAACACCGCGCCGGCCAGCCACGCGTGGCCGAAGCCGGTGCCGGCGAGCATCGCGCGGACGGCCGGCCAGGCGTCGCGCATCGACACATCGCTCATCAGCGCGCAGTGCGCCCAGAACGCGGTGATGCTCGCGAGCAGCGACACGATGGACGCGATGCGCAGCGTCGCGACGAGACGCCGCGCGATGCCGTGCTGCCATGCCGACTCGCCGCGCGCGAGCCAGTGGCTGCCGAGCAGCGCGCCGACGATGACGGTGAACCCGGTGTTCTGGATCGCCACCGACACGAGCCTCAGAAGGCCGACGAGGCCCTCGTTCACCCCTTCACCCTGAACGCATAGGTGCCCTTGGTGCGATGCGCGTCGGCCGTCATCGCCACCCACTGCACCGTGTACGCACCGGGCGCAAGCTTCGGTATCCCGACGGTCATCACGCGCGGATTCGACGCATCGACTTTCGCCTTTTCGTGCGCGACGGCATTGCCGTTCGCGTCCGACACCTTCACCGAGCTGAACGCCGGTTCGAGGTCTTCGTTGAACGTCAGCCGCAACGTGTCGGGCGCGGTGTCGACCGCGCTGCCCGTCGCCGGTGCGGCGCTTTCCAGCTTGCCGTGCGCGAATGCCGCGGCCGGCACGGCGGCGGCGATCGCGCCGGCCGCGGCGAGGGCGGCCAGCCGCCCGAGCGTGGTGATTTTCATGGTCATGCCCGGCGTCACGGCTTCTTCAGCTCGACGACGGTCAACGTGCCGCCCACGTCCTCGGCGACGAAGTCGACCTGGTCGCCCACCTTCACCTGCGACAGCATCGCCGGGTCTTTCACCTTGAACGCCATCGTCATCGCGTCCATCCCGAGGTTGTCCAGCGGGCCGTGCTTGATCGTCAGCTTGCCCGTGCCCGTGTCGATCTTGCGAATCTCGCCGTGCGACATCTCGCGCTTTGCGGCGGTGCCCTGCATCGCGCCGCCGCTCATATCCATGCCGGCCATGTCGCCGGCCGCGTACGACGCGGCGGAAAACGCCAGCATGCAACCCGTTGCAATCGAAACCAGTTCCTTCTTCATCGTGCGTGCTCCTGAGTGAATGAAACGAAAACCGGCGGCCGCATCGTCACGGCCGCCGCATGCTGCCCGCGGCTCAACCGTCCGGCAATTCGCCGGTGTATTCGTACGCGACGGTGCCCTTCGGATGCCGGAACCAGCCCGGATCGCGATAGTCGTTGCGGCCGAGCCCCTGCCGGACCTTCAGCACCGTGAACATGCCGCCCATCTCCAGCGGCCCGAACGGGCCGGTGCCCGTCATCATCGGCAGCGTGTTGTCGGGCAGCGGCATTTCCATGCCGCCCATCGCGCCGCCCGTGCTGCCCATTGCCATGTAGTCGGGCACGAGCTTGCCGATCTTCTTCGCGAGGTCCTTCTGCGGCACGCCGATCAGGTTCGGCACCTGATGCCCCATCGCATTCATCGTGTGATGCGACTTGTGGCAATGGAACGCCCAGTCGCCCGGGCGATCGGCGGTGAACTCGATCGCGCGCATCTGGCCGACGGCGACATCCGCCGTCACCTCCGGCCAGCGCGCCGCCGGCGGAATCCAGCCGCCGTCGGTACCGGCCACCTCGAAGCTGTAGCCGTGCAGGTGGATCGGATGGTTCGTCATCGTCAGGTTGCCGAAACGAATCCGCACGCGGTCGCCCGCCCGCACCGGCAGCGGGTCGATGCCCGGGAACACGCGCGAGTTGAACGTCCACATGTTGAAGTCCGTCATCTCGTTCACGCGCGGTGTGTAGCTGCCCGGATCGATGTCGTACGCGGCGAGCAGAAAGACGAAGTCGCGATCGACCGGCATCGTCGCGCGATCCTTCGGGTGCACGATGAACATGCCCATCATCCCCATCGCCATCTGCACCATTTCGTCGGCATGCGGGTGATACATGAACGTGCCGTGCGCCTCCAGCTGGAACTCGTAGACGAAGGTCTTGCCCGGCGGAATGTGCGGCTGCGTGAGGCCCCCGACACCATCCATCCCGTTGGGCAGCCGCAGCCCGTGCCAGTGGATCGTCGTGTGCTCGGGCAGCCGGTTCGTCACGAAGATCCGGACCTTGTCGCCTTCGACGGCCTCGATCGTCGGGCCTGGCGACTGGCCGTTGTAGCCCCACAGGTTCGCGTTCATCCCGGGCGCCATCTCGCGCACGACGGGCTCGGCCGTCAGGTGGAATTCCTTCCAGCCGTTCTTCATTCGCCACGGCAGTGTCCAGCCGTTCAGCGTCGCGACAGGCGTGTACGGGCGGCCGTTGGGCGGCACGAGCGGCGGCTGCGTGCCGGCCTTCGCCATCGTGGGCGCTTCGGGCAGCGACGCCGCACCGGCCTTGCTGACCATCGCCGCACCGAGCAGCGCGGCGCCCGAGCCGCTGAGAAATTGTCGACGGGACACCATGTCAATGACCTTCCGGATGCGTTGCGGGCGCCGGTTGCGCCACAGGTGAAGAAGCCGGCTGCGGTGCAGCGTCGGTCGTGGGTGCGGCGGGCGCGTCCGCACGCTGCGTCGGCTGCGTCGGCTGCGCGGTCGGCAGCCGGCCGCCGACGGCCGCCTGCAGATCGGTTTCGGCGAGCCAGTAGTCCTTCAGCGCATCGATGTAGCCGTTGACCGCGCCGACCTGTTCGCGCGCATCGGCCAGCAGCTCGAACACGCTCGCGAGCATCCCGTTGTAGCGCAGCAGCAACTCGTCCGAGATCGTCTTGCGCAGCGGCACGACTTCGTCGCGATAGTGCTTCGCGACGTCGTAGCTCGTCGTGTATGCCGCGTACGATTCGCGCACTTCCGAGCGCGCGTCGATCGCCGTCTGCGCGAGCCGGTTCGCCGACTGCATGTAGACGGCCTCGGCCCGCGCGACCTTCGCGCCGCCCCAGTCGAACAGCGGAATCTCGACGCTGATCTCGTAGCCGTGCTCGTGCCCCTTGGCGGTCTCGTAGTTGTTCACGTAGCCGAGATCGACCGCGTTGACGAAGCGCGTCGCCTTGCTGAGCCCGAGCGACGACGCGACGCCCCGCGTCTGCAGCTTCGCGGCCTGGATGTCGAGGCGATTGCTCATCGCATAGCGTTCGAGATCGGGCAGATCGGGGCGTGCCTTCGGCAGGTCGGGCAAGCGCTCGGGCAGCGCGTACCGCGTGCGCTCGCCCCACAGCCCCATCGCGCGCGTGAGCTTCTCGCGCGCGGCCACGGCCTGCTGCCGCGCCTTCGCCTGCTGCGCGACAGCATCCGCATGGAACGCCTGTTCGCGCGCGTAGTCGAGCCGGCTGAAGTTGCCGGCCTGGCGCATGCGCAGCGCGAGTTCGGCTCCGGCGCTCGCGGCGTCGCGGACCTGTTGCGCATAATTCGCGGCCTGTTCGGCCGCGACGGCTTCGACATAAGCGCGGCGCGCGTCGGCCGCGACCCTCAGCATCGCGTCGGCGGTTTCGAGCCGAGTCTGCTCGAAACGGCGGCGTTCGATGTTCGTCGCGAGCGGCAGCGTCAGCAGCGCGAACACGTTGGCCGAGAACGTGCGGCCGAGGCTCAGTTCACCGTCACCGGCCCGCGTGCGGCTGAACGAGAAGCGCGGGTTCGGCAGCCGGCCTGCCTGCACGAGATCGGCCTCCGACAGCCCGAGTTCCGCGTACGACGCCTGCAGGCCACGGTTGTTCAGCAGCGCGAGCTGCACCGCGTCGTCCATCGACAGCGGTTTCTCGAGCAGTTCCTTCGTCCGCTTGTCGACGGCCGCACGGTCGGCGTCGGTCCTGACGATGACCGCGACCTTCCCGATGCGCTCCGATGCGACGGACGACACGGCGTCGAAGCCGCCGTCCTTCGAGAATGTCGTGCAGCCGGCGAGGAATGCCAGCACGAGCACGGTTGCGCCGAACCGCGGTGAAATCGCAAGTCTCGTCATTGCCCGGCCCCTCCGTGCATCGAATGGGCCGCGCCGGCTGCCGCATTTTCGGGTTTCGCGTGTCCGGTGGTGCCGCCCTTCGCGGGCCGCGCCATCACGTCCCGGTTCAGTTGCTTCCAGCCCGGGCCTGCGTCGTCCCGATACGGCGCGTAGCCGTCGAACGCGGACGTCACCGTGACGTCCGGCACCGGCGCGGCCGCGTCGGCCGGATCGGGAAAGGCGGTTTGCGCGGGCGCGAGCGACGGCACGAGCGCCGCCGCGCCAAGCAGCGCCGCAGTAATCAATCGCATGGATGTTTCTCGTCGTGAGTCGTGCGGCGGATGTCGAGCGTTCGCCGGCACGGTTTGCGGATCGCGGCCGGTCGGCCGCGGACACGGACTAGGGCCTGTTCACACTACATAGATTTAAGGATATGCTTCGGAGATGGAAATCTCCGAAGCCCAATTCAAACAGATCGAACATTGCTTGCCGCGACAGCGGGGTAATGTGAGCCTGTCGAACCTGCAAGTGCTCAACGCGATCCTCTATGTTGCCGAGCACGGGTGTAAATGGCGCGGCCTGCCGCCACGTTTTGGCCGCTGGCACACGATCTACACGCGCATGAACCGCTGGTCTCGCAACGGCGTCCTGGACCGAGTGTTCACGGAGTTGCAGCGCGCACAGATCATCCGCGTTCGAATTGAAGCGGTGTCGCTGGATAGCACGATCGTGAAGGTTCATCCTGACGGTACCGGTGCGTTAAAAAAAATGGACCCCAAGCCATCGGCAAATCTCGCGGAGGATGGACAACCAAGATTCATATGGTTGCCGCGGATGCTCGAACAGCCATAACGTTCGCACTGTCTCCCGGTCAGGCCGGCGATGCGCCGCACGGCCGTGCACTGCTCGAACGCCTGGGACCGCCGAATCGACCGCTGCATCTATTGATGGACAAGGCGTACGAAGGAAACGAAACCCGGCAACTCGCGCTCGATCTCGGCTTTATCCCTGTCGTTCCTCCGTTGAGCACGCGCGTCGAGCCTTGGGAGTACGACCGGGAAATGTACAAACGTCGCAACGAAGTCGAGCGGTTGTTTCGCCGGTTGAAGGGCTTTCGTCGCATCTTCTCCCGCTTCGACAAACTCGATTTGATGTTCATTGCTTTTATCAACTTTGCCCTGATCGTCGAAGCCCTGCGCTAGTGTGAACACGACCTAGACGGGAATCCGGCGCGGCGGCCGGTCGATACCGCCGGTCAAGAACGACACGACGACCGTCGACGGCGCGAACGTGACGACCGCGAGGCCGACGTCCGACGTAACGGACACGGCAGGCACCTCCGCCATGCCCGAGCCGAAACAGCAGGACCCGCAGGCGGAACAAGGCGCCCCGTGCCGTGCGTGGTCGTCGTGCTCATGCCGCTCGCCGTGCGCGCTCGGCATCGCATGCGACGCAGCCTGGGCCTCCGCGCCGGCCCCCGCATGCGACGCGGCGGCACCCGCGCACTGCGTCGACACGGTCGCGAACGACTGGATCGGCACGCACAGCGCCAGCAGCACAACGAGGATGAATTTGCGCCAATACGACATGGATGCGGAATCAGGCAGACGATGACCGGATGAACGGGAGCGGCGCCGCGACGACGCGCGCCGGATACGAGACGGACGCAGCTTATCGCCGCCGGCGTGACGACGACATGGCCGAAACATGACGGAATTTTCATGAAGTACGGCGACGCATCGCACGCGCGCTTCATGAAAATTCCGTCATCCGGCGGTCATCGTTCGCGCACCCGCTGCGCCGTAAGCTCACGCGTTACACTGACCGGCTGGAATCACGAACGGCCTGCTCCACCATGCGGATACTGATAGTCGAAGACGAACCCAAGATGGCGTCGTACCTCCGCAAAGGGCTGACGGAGGCAAGCTACACGGTCGACGTGGCCGAGAACGGCCAGGACGGGCTGTTCCTCGCGCTGCACGAGGATTTCGATCTCGTCGTGCTCGACGTGATGCTGCCGGAACTGGACGGCTTCGAGGTGCTCCGGCGGCTGCGCGCGCAGAAGCAGACGCCGGTGCTGCTGCTGACGGCCCGGGAAGCGATCGAGGACAAGGTCACGGGGCTCGAACTGGGTGCCGACGACTACCTGCTCAAGCCGTTCGCGTACGCGGAGTTCCTTGCCCGCATCCGTTCGCTGCTGCGGCGCGTGCCGCGCAATTCCCGAGACATCCTGCACATCGCCGATCTCGAAGTCGACCTGATCAAGCGCCGCGCGCGACGCGCCGACGCCCGCATCGACCTGACCGCGCAGGAGTTCGCTCTGCTGCAGCTGCTCGCGGAACGCGAGGGCGAGGTGCTGACGCGCACTTTCATCACGTCGCAGATCTGGGACATGAATTTCGACAGCGACACGAACGTCGTCGATGCGGCGATCAAGCGCCTGCGCGCGAAGATCGACAACGCATACGAGAAGAAGCTGATCCACACGATCCGCGGGATGGGCTACGTGCTCGAGGATCGCGCGTGAAAGGCGGCCCCGCGCCCTATTCGCTGCTCCGGCGCCTGACGCTCGCGTTCGCGGTCGTGGCCGCGCTCGTGTTCGCGCTGACCGGCGCGTACCTGTATCGCTCGCTGTCCGCCGAGTTGACCCGGCGCGACGATATCGAGATCGCCGGCAAGCTCAACCAGTTCCTGCAGCTCGCGCGGGCGAGCGGTTCGACCGCCGCCGTGCGCGCCGATCCGGCCGTCTTCCATGAAGTGCTGCTGTCGCATCCGGGCGTCTATCTCGGCATCTACGACGGCGCGAACCGCCCGCTCGTCGAACACACCGACGATGCCGGCCATACGCTCGCGTCGGTGATCGCGCGGCCGCAGCCGGCCGGTGCAGCAGGCGCGGCCGCCAGCCCATTCACGTGCTCGCCGCCCGGCATCGGCACGTCGCGCTGTGTCCGTGCGCGCGCCACGCTGCCGTCGGGCGAAACCATTCAGGTTGCGCTGGCGCGCACGGCGGCGGATCGCCAGTCGCTGCTGGAAAGCTATCGCGTCGACATCTGGCTCGCGGCCGCGCTCGGTGCGCTCCTGGTCGGCGCGCTCGGCTACGCGGTCGCGTCCCGCGGCCTGCGTCCGGTCGAGAGCCTCGGCCGGCAGACGTCGCGCATCGAGGCGCACAACCTGGCCGCGCGCCTCGATGCGCGCGGCGGCCCGATCGAGCTGCGCGAGCTCGCCACGTCGGTCAACCGGATGCTCGACCGGCTCGAGCGCGCGTTCGTGCGGCTGTCCCAGTTCTCGTCCGATCTCGCGCACGACATGCGCACGCCGCTCGCGAACGTGATCAGCGCGTCGCAGGTCACGCTGTCGCGTGCCCGCACCACCGAGGAATACGAAGCGCTGATCGATTCGAACATAGAGGAATGCGAACGGCTGCAGCGGATGATCGAGAACATGCTGTTTCTCGCGCGCACGGACAATGCGCGGCAGCACCTGAAGACCGCCGAACTCGACGCCGGCAACGAGCTGCGCCGGCTCGCGTCGTATTTCCAGGCGCTGGCCGACGAGGCCGGCGTGCGCCTCGACGTACACGGCGCAGCGCGGGTCGTCGCGGACGCGACACTGTTCCGGCGCGCCGTCAGCAACCTCGTCTCGAACGCGCTCGAACACGCGGAAGCCGGATCGACGATCGAGCTGGCCGTATCGACCCAGCCCGGTTACGCGGTCGTCGAGGTCACGAACCGCGGCGTCGCGATTCCGCCCGAACAGATCGAGCGGATCTTCGAGCGCTTCTACCGGATCGATTCGTCGCGGCACGGCGCGGCGCGCAACACCGGGCTCGGGCTCGCGATCGTCAAGTCGATCGTCGAGCTGCATCGCGGCAAGGTCGAGGTCGTGAGCCGCGACGGACGGACAACCTTCGCGCTTCACTTCCCGGCCCGCGTTTCGTGACGCGCGGATGACGCCGCCGCGCGCGCTTGCCGAAAGCGGCCAGCTCGGCTAGACTGCCCTTCGTCTTTGGGGAGTAGCCTGCTTTCCATCCCCCGGAAAGCGAACGCGTCAACACACTCGGCCTGCGGCCGTGGCGCGTTCGGCCTAATCGGTCTGGCGAGACCATCGACGCATCGCGTCGTTCCTGGTCGGACGTCGGCAGATGCGTCATGGTTCGTCCACGTCCGACCACGGAGTCCCCATGTTCCTTCCAGCCTTCCCCCTGCGTCTCGTTCGCTGCGTCCGTTCCGCCACTGCCTGCGTGCCTGCCTGCGGAGGTGCCGCATGACGTTGATGCTCGTCGAACTGGCGGTCATGCTGATCGTCATCCTGATCGCCGCCGAACTCTTCACGAATGCGCTCGAACATCTCGGCGAGCGGCTGAAGATTTCGGAAGGTGTGACCGGCTCGCTGTTCGCCGCAGTCGGCACCGCGCTTCCCGAAACGATGGTGCCGCTGCTCGCGCTCGCGGGCGGCACGTCGAACGCGGCCGTGAACGAGGAAATCGGCGTCGGCGCGATTCTCGGCGCGCCGCTGATGCTCGCGACGCTGACGACCTTCCTGATGACGATCGCCGTGATCCGCTCACGCGGACTGACCGGCACGATCGCGCCCGAGCGCACCGGCTTCGTGCGCGACCTGAACTACTTCATCGCCGCATTCGCACTCGCCACCATCGCGATGTTCGTTCCGCATCACGTGTGGGCGGTCCGCGCGCTGCTCGCCGCGATGCTGGTCGGCATCTACGTGACGTACGTCCTGATGACGTTCCGCGCGTCGACGCAACTCGTCGATGCCGGGCACGGCACCGAGGCGCCGCACGCGATGTTCCTGTCTCGCGTCGGGCTGCCGACCAACCTGGCGACCATCGCGCTGCAACTCGCGCTCGGTGTCGCGCTGCTCGTCGGCGGGGCGAAGGGCTTCATTCACGGCGTCGAGGGGGTGTCGCACCTGCTCGGCATCTCCGCGCTGCTGCTGTCGCTGATCATCGTGCCGATCGCGACGGAATTGCCGGAAAAGGTCAACAGCGTGCTGTGGATCCGTCGCAAGAAGGACACGCTCGCGTTCGGCAACATCACCGGCGCGATGGTGTTCCAGGGCACGCTGCTGCCGGCGATCGGCATCATGCTGACGCCGTGGGAACCGCGCCCCGAAGTGCTGACCGGCGTGATCATCACGCTCGCGGCGGCGGTGTGGCTGCGCGTCAATGCCCGCGCGCGCGGGCTCGCGATCTGGGCGTTGCTGGCAAACGGGGCCGGGTATGTCGGCTATCTGTTCGTGACGCTGACGCGCTGACTGCGCGACGCGCTTCAATCACGACACATCGGGCCGGGCGTCGGCCTGCAGCACCTGCTGCACGGCCGGCCGCGCCCGCACCCGCTCGTACCACGCGCGCAGGTTCGTGTACCGGCTCAAGTCGATGTCGGCGTTGTACACCGAACGCATCCAGTCAGCCTTGCCCCAACCCGTCAGCGCGAACAGGTACGCATCGCCGATCGTGAACGAGTCGCCCGTGACGAAGGTCTTGCCGTCGAGCTGGCGGTCGATCCATGCGAAGCGGCTGTCGAGCTTCTGCCGCGCCGGGTCGACGTATTTCCCCGCCTGCACCGCGTACAGCAGCGGGATGAAGCCCTTGTGGATCTCGGTGCCCAGAAAGTTCAGCCATTCCATCAGCCGGTAGCGCGCGAGGGTGCCGTACGCGGGTACGAGCCCCGCGTCGGGGCGCAGGTCGGCGAGATACTGCGCGATCACCGGTCCTTCGCGCAGCATCGTGCCGTCGTCGAGTTCGAGCAGCGGCACGTAGCCGAGTTCGTTGACGTCGAAATAGTCGCGACCGCCTTCGATCCGGTGCTTGCGCGCGTCGACCGTGACGATCTTCGCGTCGATGCCCGCTTCGCGCAGCACGATGCGAATCGCCTGCGAACAGCTGCCGGGAGCGTGATAGAGCTTCATGTGTTTCCTTGGTTGGGTGGTTCGACTCTCGATTCGCCGCGACGCGGGCGCTAATATCTCGCATCGGCGCAGCGCTGAGAAGAAGGCAGTCGTTTGTGCCGTAGTCACAAAAAAGTTACCAACCGGGGTTCAGCAGGATGAAAACGAGTGCGACAGGATGTTCCGTGGAAGAAGCGATGCGCCTGCTCGCCGGCCGCTGGCGGCTGCTGCTCGTGTCGTATCTGCTCGACGGGCCGAAGCGCTTCAGCGACCTGCGCCGCGACATGCCGGGCATCTCGCAGCGCATGCTGACGCTCGATCTGCGCGCGCTCGAGGACGCCGGCTTCGTGCGGCGCACCGTGTATCCGGAAGTGCCGGTGCGCGTCGAGTACGATCTGACCGCGGACGGCGACCGGCTGCGGCCCGTCGTCGACGTCATGCGCGAGTTCGGGTTGTGGCTGAAGGCGCGCGATGCGCACTGCGAGGTTGAAGCGGAAGCCGCGCTGCCCCGATAACCCCTCATCGAGAGAAACATCATGGAACTACATGCCACCGTCGGCGCGGCAACGTCCGACATCGACGACGACGAAAGTTGCGCGAACATCTATTGCCACGACGCGGCGCAGAATTATTGCTTCTCGCTGCTGCGCTTTCCGGAGGAAACGTCGATCGAGGTGATGGTGCTCGACCAGCTCACCGCGCACGTGAAGGATCTGACGGTGCGCCTCACGGGCGACACGATCGAAGTCAAGCTCGATGAGCGCACCGCCGCGCGTCTCGACGGCAACACACATTACGTGATTCATCTCGCGCCCGGCGAGCACGATCCGGTCGTGCTGCGTGCCGCGCTCAAGGAAATCTTCGACGGCAAGAGCGGATATCGCGACGACAGCGCAAGCACGTAACCCGCCCTGCCCGGCACGCGTTCACATCTCGCGCGTTCGCGCTTCGCCCATGACGCGTGCTGCGCGATTCCAACCGCTTCTCCTGCGCTGCGCGCTGCTGGCCGCGTGCTGCGCATCGATTGCCGCCGCGCACGCGGCCAGGATCTCGACCTGCATCATCGGCGCGAACTACGTCACGTCGACGGGATGGGTGATCGCGTTCATGACGATCGCGTTCTTCGGCAACGGCTTCGCATCGATCACATGGCCGCTCGTGTCGGGCCTCGCACCCGCGCGGCTGCTCGGCCTCACGGGCGGCGTGTTCAACCTCACCGGCAATCTGGCCGCGATCGCGACGCCGATCGTGATCGGGCTGCTCGTCGACGGCGCGGACTTCTCGCGCGCCATCACCTGCATCGCCGCGATGGCGCTCGCGGGCAGCCTGTCGTACGGGCTGCTGGTCGGCAAGGTCGAACGCATCGATGCCTGAGCAGGTGCCGCGCTACGCGGCCAGCGCGACCGCCTTGATGTTGAACGCGCGCAGCAAATCCTCGCAGAACGCGTCGACGATCGGCCTGTCGCTCGCGCTGCGCTTCATCGCGAGATGCAGCGGCACGTCGAAGCTGAGCGTCGCGCGGCCGATGGCCTTCACGAGCCCGCGCTGCTCGAACGGCTCCGCGTAATGCGCGGGCAGATAGCCGAGATGGCCGCCCGACAGGATCAGGATCGTCGCGGCCTCGATGCTGTCCGCGCTCGCGGTCACGCGCCGCTCCGGCAGCGGATACTGCTCCTCCGGCACCGGATAAGTGCGCCATACCCAGTCGTGCGCGTGCAGGTCGTCGGCGGACACCGGCGATGACGCATGAAACAGCGGATGGCCGCGCCCGCAGTAGATCACCTGTTCCTCGGTAAACAACGGCGTGTAGTCGAGCCCCGGCACGCGGTGCCAGAAATACCCGATCGCGAGATCGAGCTGGTTGTTGACGAGACTTTCCTCGAGTTCCTGCGGCGACGCGACCTTCATCGAAAACGTAACGGCCTGGTCGCGCTTGCGAAACGCGCCGATGGCATCGGCCAGGCGCGCGTTTTCGACGAGCGGCGCCTGCCCGATCAGGCCGATCGACAGCGTGCCGACGAGCTTGCGGTCGATGTCGCGCACACGCGCGACGAACTCGGACGTCGCCGCGACGAGCGTGCGTGCCGTGGCCGCGAAGCGTTCACCCTTCGACGTCAGCCGAAAGCCGCCGCGGCCGCGATCGCACAGCTTGAAACCGACGCGCGCTTCCAGCGCGGACAGCTGCGTGCTGATCGTCGACTGCCGCACGCCGAGCGATGCCTCGGCCGCCGTGATGCCGCGTGCGTCGACGACGGCGAGAAAGACCCGGATGAGCCGGAGATCGAGATCGGTGGTATTCGAAAACATGCTTCGAGCCGCTGCGCCTGAGCGCGTTGTCGGGCCGGCGCGATACCGGCCGTCTTTGCCGATGAACCTTGCCGGACGCGTGCCGCCATCGGCAACGGCACGCGCCATACGCGTCGCTCGCGGACATCGCGCGTCGCCTACATCGGGAAGCCCATCGCCTTGATCCCGTTTATCCACGCGCGCTTCCAGCCGCCTTCGGCATCCGCGCCGTCGAACGCATGGAACGTGATCTTCGCGGCGACCCAGCGCATCGGCTCGGGCGGGATGTAGCTCGGGCTCTGGTTCGCGATGTCGAGCTTGCGTTCCGGGCTGTCGCGATCGAACAGGATGTTCAGCCCCATGAACGCGCCGAACCGGCTCGCCGCGACGCCGAAACCCGTGTAGCCGGCGACGAACACGGCCTTGTCGCCGAGATAGCGCTTCGCGAACACCGAGCCGCGCGAGCAGTAGTCGATCGGGCCGCCCCACGCGTGCGAGAAGCGCACGTCGGCAAGCTGCGGGAACGTGCGATAGAACGCCTCCGCGAGCCGGTAATAGGTTTCGCGCTCGCCGTCCTGGTGCGGCTCGGGATCGCCGTCGAAGTGATAGCTGACCAGCCCGCCGAAGATGATGTTGTTGTTCTTCGTCAGCCGGAAATAGTTCAGCTGTGTGCGCGTGTCGTACACGCCCTGGCGATTCTTCCAGCCGATGCGCGCGAGCTGTTCGTCGGTGAGCGGCTCGGTCGCGAGCACGTGGTCGCGCACCTGCATCACCCGGCGGTTGATGTCGGGAATGCCGACCTTCGCCGTGCCGCTACCGAACACGACGCGCGGCGCGCGCACGCCGCCCTTCGGCGTCTTCACGTACACCGTGCCGCCTTCGTCGGTCACCTTGGTGAGCGGCGTGTGTTCGTACAGCTTCACGCCGAGCGACAGCGCCGCGCGCTTGAGCCCCCACGCGAGCTTCGCCGGATGCACGATGCCGCTGCGGTTGCGCGACCACAGTGCGCCCGCGAACAGCGGCGAGTTCAGCTGTTCGAGCGTTTCGTCGCGGTTCAGCAGCACGACGTCGTGTCCGTATTCGCGATGCAGGTCGTAGTCGCCCTTCAGATGCGCGAGGTGCTCGGGGTCGACCGCCACCGTCATCTCGCCGTTCCACTCGATGTCGGCGTCGATGTCGTAGCGCTTCAGCGTTTCCTCGAAGCCGTCTAGGTTGCGATGGCCGAAAGCCTCGAGCTGCGCGATGTCGTTCGGGAACACGCGCACCGCGTTCGGCAGCCCGTGCATCACCGACGTCGAGATGATCCCGCCCGCGCGGCCCGATGCGCCGTGCGCGACCTTGCCGGCCTCGATCAGCACCACGTTCAGGTGCGGCATCTGCTCCTTCGCCTGCACGGCCGCCCACAGCCCCGTGAAGCCGCCGCCGACGATCAGCAGGTCGGCCGTCGCGTCGCCGACGAGTTCCGGCTCGGTGGCCGGTGCGGCCGGGTTGTCGAGCCAGTACGGGAACAGCTTCGTATTCGCGAGCGCCTCGGCGGTGCCCAGTGCGACCGGTGCGCGACGCGCGGCGTGTGCGTGCGCCGGTGCGGCCCGTGTTGCTTCGTTGACTTCCATTTCCATGATCCCAGCCATCCCACGTGATCGCGGCCCGCACGGGTCGAGCGTGCGCGGCGTGCCGCATTCGCCGATTTCGCCGATTTCGCCGATGGCGACTTGCGGCGCATGCACTGCAAGTCGCGATGCGTCCTGTCGGCAAAAGCGCGACGGACTTCGCTAGCGGTCGATCGAAAACGCAACCGCCGGTGGGCCGCGCGTCAATCCGACGACGACACCACGGCGGCGGTCGCTCGCATCACGACTTCTCGAGCAGCACGTAGAACTTCTTCGCGTCCTCGATCGTCTCCCAGCGGCCCGCGAAACCGGCCGGCAGCAGGTACCCCTGGCCCGGCGTGAATTCCTTCCGGTTGCCGTCCACGTCGGTCAGCGCGATCCGGCCCTCGACGAGCCACACCGCCTCGTCCGCCGCCGTTTCCGGAAACTCCACCGAGCCGACCTTGCCTTCCCACCAGCCGATGAGATAGCTGCCGCTCTTGCCTTCGGCCGCGCGCCAGTCGCTTTCGTCCATCCCGAAGTCGAGCTTCGTGAATTCGCCAATGCCTGCGCCGAGCGGCAGGATGTCCTTGATCAGTTTGGTCATCTGAATCTTTCGTCTCTGGATTGAAAAAGCAGAGACAAAGTTACTCATTTACACTGCCCCGGTATGCCCCCCTTCGGGGGGGACAAGTCGCGTTTTCCGGGGTGCGCCAGGTCGCAGGGCGCCATACCGCATTTCCCCTTAATGACGTTTCGGACTTCGGACGCTAAAATCGCGGCCGCTTTTCACCGGGGAACCGCATGCTGCTCAACGTGAACCCCTCAGACCGCGACACCGACCGCTTCGTCGTGTCGTTCAAGGCGCTGGGCGAGCTGATCGAGACGGTCGGCACGCCGCACTTCGTGCCGCGTCTCACGCAATTGCTGAACGACGTGGTACCGCTCGACGTGGCGCACGTCGAACGTTCGCGCGTCGACGGCACGATGCCCACCGGCTACCGCTGCGAATGGATCGGCAGCAGCGGCATCGGCACCGCGACTGCCGCGATCTCCGACGTGATGACGCTCTACTACGAGCGCTTTCTCGACAGCGACCCGCTGTTCGCGGGGCTGCGCGGCAAGACGGGCACGATGCTGGTCGTGCGCGATATCGCGGCGATTCCGCCCGGCGAATTCCGCCAGCGGCTGTTCGACGACGTGCGTATCGGCCACGAATGCGTGCTCGCGCGCGGCACCCGCTACGCGCAGCATTCGATCGCGCTGGAACGCGGCCGTGACCGCCCGCCGTTCACGCTCGCCGAGATGAACCGCTTTCGCAACGTCAGCGATGTGCTGTTCCCGCTGCTCGAGCTGCACGCGTCGACCACCGCCGCGCGGCGCGTCGCGCATCCGACACCCGAAGTGCATCCGCTCGCGCAGTTCGATGCGCGGATCGCGGCCGACGGCGTGAAGCTGTCGAAGCGCGAATACGAAACCTGCAAGCATCTGATCTCCGGCAAGACCGTGCCGGAAACCGCCGACATCCTCGGCGTGCGGGTCGCGTCGGCCGAGTCGTACGTGAAGCGCGCGTTCGCGAAGCTCGGTGTGCGCACGAAGCGCGAGCTTGCTGCATGGGGCTCGGCCGCGCCGGCGTTTCGTGCGGCCGCGGCGCACGACGGCGACGGCGCGCCGCCGCCCGCGATCGCGCGCTGATCCGGTCCGACGCCGACGGTCCGCCGACGGTCACGCCGCTTCGATGCGGCAACGCCACTCGCATCGAGCGCCGTCGATGTAAACGTTGCGACTTCACGATCTTCGCATGCGCGTTCTCCTCTACCATCGGCCGATCGCTTTTCACCAGAAAGAGGAGACGGCCCGATGCAACGCGAACTGAACCAACCCATGGGCGGCAACGAGATGCCGCGCTTTGGCGGCATCGCCACGATGATGCGCCTGCCGCAGGCCGACACCACCGACGGCCTCGACGTGTGCTTCGTCGGCGTGCCGCTGGACCTCGGCACGTCGAACCGCTCGGGTTCGCGCTTCGGCCCGCGCCAGATCCGCACCGAATCCGTGCTGCTTCGCCCGTACAACATGGCCACGCGCGCGGCACCGTTCGATTCGCTGCAGGTCGCCGACATCGGCGACGTCGCGACCAATCCGTACGACCTGAAGGATTCGGTGCGCCGCATCGAAGAAGCGTATGACGAGATCGTCGCGAACGGCTGCCGGCCGATCACGCTCGGCGGCGACCACACGATCGCATGGCCGATCCTGCGCGCGCTGCACAAGAAGTACGGCAAGGTCGCCGTCGTGCACGTCGACGCGCACGCGGACGTGAACGACACGATGTTCGGCGAGAAGATCGCGCACGGCACGCCGTTCCGCCGCGCGGTGGAGGACGGCCTGCTGCAATGCGACAAGGTCACGCAGATCGGCTTGCGCGGCACCGGCTACCACGCGGACGATTTCGACTGGTGCCGCCAGCAGGGCTTCACGGTCGTGCAGGCGGAGGAATGCTGGCACAAGTCGCTCGCGCCGCTGATGACGCAGGTGCGCGAACGCATCGGCGACACGCCGGTCTATCTCAGCTTCGACATCGACGGTCTCGATCCGTCGTTCGCACCCGGCACCGGCACGCCGGAAATCGGCGGGCTGTCGGTGCAGCAGGGTCTCGAGATCATTCGCGGGATGAAGGGGCTGAACATCGTCGGCGCGTATCTCGTCGAAGTGTCGCCGCCGTATGATCCGACCGGCACCACCGCGCTCGTCGGCGCGAACCTCGCGTTCGAGATGCTCTGCGTGATGCCGGGCGTCGCCTGCCGCTAACCCGATCGACAGGAAAACGTTCATGTCCACCGCTGAGCTTTCCCCTTCCGCCACCGCCATCGTGCTGCCGGCCGCGCGCATCGCCGGCCGATCCGTGCGCACGCATTCCGCTGAAGCCGGTGCGCCGATCTTCAATGCATCGACCGGCGAGACGATCGGCTGGCAGGAATTCGCGACGGCCGCGCACGTCGACGCCGCGGTCCGCGCCGCGCGCGACGCGTTCGCCGGCTGGCGCGACACGCAGCCCGCCGAGCGCGGCCGCCTGCTCGCGACGATCGCCGCGCGCGTCGACGCCAACCGCGAACGCCTTGCGGCGCTGCAGATGCAGGTGAGCGGCAAGCCGCCGTTCGAGGCCGACGCCGACGTCGGCGACGTCGCCGCGACGTTCGCGTACTACGCGCAGCTGTGCGAGAACCCTGCGCTGTTCGCGGCCGAGCCGGTCGCGCTGCCCAGCGACACCGTTGCGGCCGAACGCTTTCACGATGCGGTCGGCGTGGCCGCGCTGATCATGCCGTGGAATTTCCCGATGGTCACGACCGCGTGGAAGCTCGCGCCCGCGCTGGCGGCAGGCTGCACGGTCGTGATGAAGCCGTCCGAACTGACGTCGCCGACCGAGCACGCACTGCTCGACCTGATCGCCGAGGCCGGCGTGCCGGACGGCGTCGTCAACGTCGTCAACGGCGGCGCGGAAGTCGGCGCGGCGCTGACCGCGCATCCGCTGATCGACAAGATCTCGTTTACCGGCAGCACGGCCGCCGGCCGCAAGGTCATGCAGGCCGCGGCCGAGGACATGAAGCGCGTGACGCTCGAACTCGGCGGCAAGTCGTCGCTGATCGTGCGCGACGACGCCGATCTTGACGTCGCGGTGTCGCTGGCGGTGGCCGGTGCGTTCACGAACGCGGGCCAGATGTGCTCGGCCACCGCGCGCATCCTTGTGCACGACAGCGTGTACCGCCGCTTCATGGCCGCGTTCGAGACGGCCGTTCGCGCGCTCGTCGTCGCGCCGCCTTCCGCCGAACACGTCGCGATGGGGCCGCTGATCTCGGCCGCGCAGCGCACGCGCGTGGAGGCGATGCTCGAGCAAGGCATCGCGGCCGGCGCCCGCGTCGCGTTCAGCGGGTGCGTCGCCGAGGGGGGCGGTAACGGCTTCTTCATGGCGCCGGTCGTGGTCGCCGAACCGGCCGTCGACAACCTGCTGTGGACTGACGAGGTGTTCGGCCCGGTCGCGTGCGTGAAGTCGTTCCGCACCGACGACGAGGCGATCGCGCTCGCGAACGACACGCGCTACGGGCTCGTCGCGACCGTCGTGACGCGCGACGCGGAAATCGCGAAGCAGTTCCAGGCACGCGTGCGCGCCGGGCTCGTGTGGATCAACGCACCGCAGCTCATCTACCCGCACGTGTGCTGGGGCGGTTTCGGGCTCAGCGGGATCGGACGCGAACTCGGCGTGACGGGCCTGCGCAGCTACCAGGAACTGCGCCACGCGATGCGCGCGATCGATTGACCGGGGCGGCCGGCCGAAGCATGCGATGCACGCTTCCGATGATGACGATGTCCGTGCGCGAATACGGCGTCGTCACGGTCGATGTGCCGCCGCTTCGGCCTCGGTATCGTGATACTCGACAAACGTCGCGATCTTCCCGCTTTCGATCGTGAACAGATGCGCCCAGTCGTCTTCGTACGTGCGGCCTGTGGCATGAACATGCCAGCGTTGCGTGCCGAGCACGACGACCCGGTTGCGCTGCACACGAGCCGCCGCGAGGCGGCGGAACAGACAAGCGCGCGTGCGATGCGCGCGCGGCTCGACGACTTGATGGCGATGGTGAAAGCGCTGCGCGCCGAGGCGAGCGCGATCGAACGGACGGTGCAGGCATCGACCGACGATCCGGCCGCACCCGCGGCGCAGTCACTGTCGATGCTGCGGCGCAAGCGCGTCGTGCCAGCCGCTTCACATGACGCGGCGCGCCGCCACGCGCATCACGACAGCACGATGTTCCGGATGACCTTCCTGATGCTCGGGTAGCTGTCGACCGACTCCGCCTTCTGGTCCGTCACGAGCGTGCCGATCCGCGCGGGTTCGCAAAAGCCGATCCGGCTATTCGTGCCGAGCTTGCTGAAGTCGGCCAGGATCGCGACGTCCGCCGCGTTGGCGACCATCGCGCGCGCGACTTCCGTTTCCATCCGGTCGTAGTTCGTCGCGCCGCGCACGTGGTCGACGCCGACCGGCGACAGCAACGCGAGATCGGCGCGATAGCGGAAGATCTCGGCGATCGTCCCGTCGCCGACCGTCGCGGCCGCGCGGCTGCCGATCATCCCGCCGAGCAGAATCGTTTCGTTCTTCGCCTGCCCGGGGTCGCTCGAGCGCATCTTCAATGCGACGTCGATCGAATTCGTGACGACCGTGAGGCCGGACAGCTTCGCCAGCTCCTCGGCCAGCAGCGTGGTGGTCGTGCCCGCGTCGATGAACAGCGTCTGCGAGCCCGTGACGAGCCGCGCCGCGGCGCGCGCGATCGCCTGCTTCGCCTTCACGTGCGTCTGCGCGCGTTCGGCGATCGGCGCTTCGTCGCCCACCTGCACCGCGCCGCCGTGCACGCGCTTCAGCTCCCCCATCGCTTCCAGATCGACGAGATCGCGGCGCACGGTTTCCCGCGACACGTTCAGATCGGCCATGATCCGGTCGGTGGAGACACGCTGCATCTTCGATAACAGAAGCCGGATCCTCTGATATCGCTCTTCTTGCCACATGAAATGTCCTTGGAAATGAACGTCAATGGTATTCGAACCGCGGCTACGCGGCGCTCTCCTCCATCTTTTTGACCCCGCCGAGGGTCTGCAGGGATTGACGGACCATCTGGAACTCGCGGCTCGTCATCTTCGAGAACACCACATGGATCCGGTCGTCGTCCGGTGTCGCGTCGTCCTGTTCGATGACGAACTGGACGATGCGCGCCTGGTCGATCCCGGGCATCGCCTGCAGCGACGTCAGCTTCACCGCGCCGCGGCTCGCGAGGATGCGCACGCCCCAGCGCTGCCGCGCGGCGAAGAAGCGCTTCTCGATCGGCTTCAGGCCGGCGAGGATCGTCAGCACGATCGCCGTTGCAGCGATCGCGGCGATGTACATGCCGCCGCCCACCGCCAGCCCGACCGCCGCGACGACCCACAGGCTCGCCGCCGTCGTCAGCCCTCGGATGATCTCGCCGCGCAGCATGATCGACCCGGCGCCGAGAAAGCCGATGCCCGATACGACCTGCGCGGCGACCCGCGACGGGTCGAGCGACACGTTCTTCGCGTTCTGGATGTCCGCGAAGCCGAACGCCGACACGACCATCACGAGCGCCGCGCCGACGGCCACCAGCATGTGCGTGCGCAACCCGGCCGCCCACGACAGCCGTTCGCGCTCGATGCCGATGATGCTGCCGAGCAGCGCGGCCAGCAACAGGCGGGAGATGATTTCCATCTGACTGATCATGCGATGCCTCCATTCTTCGACCGACTTGACGAAACGCGACCCGCCCGGACCGCCGCCCGACATGTTCTGCTTTCGTCCGGCTGACGGTTCGCACGCGCCGCAGGTTGTATTTTTGTGCGAACTTGCGAATTTGTGCTTTCTAATATACGTTACGAAAAACCGCACGGCTAGACCCAAGTTCATTCGTTTCATCCGATCAATACGATCGATCGTCGGACCACTCACGCAACCCGATCCGGAACACTTGCTTAGGAGACCAACATGATGAAGAAGGCATGGATGCTGGCCGCAATGCTGCTCGCGTCGATCGCGACGGCGCCCGTTCACGCATCCGAAGGCGACGTCTGCAGGAAGGTGACGCTCGGCGATGTCGGCTGGAGCGACATCGCGGCCACGACCGGCGTCGCGATGATGCTGCTCGACGGGCTCGGCTACGAAGCCAGCAAGACGATCGCGTCGCCGCCGATCGTGCTGGCCGGCGTGAAGAAGGCGCAGATCGATGCGTTCCTCGGCTATTGGGATCCGAGCATGACGCCGACGGTGAAGCCGTTCGTCGACGCCGGCGCCGTGCGCCTGCTGCCGCAGCCGAACCTGGTCGGCGCGCGTTACACGCTGGCCGTGCCGCAATACGCATCGGACAAGGGCCTGAAGAGCTTCGCCGACATCGCGAAGTTCCGCGACCAGCTCGACGGCAAGATCTACGGGATCGGCGCCGGCAACAACGGTAACGCGCTGATCCAGCGGATGATCGACAGGAACGAATTCGGGCTCGGCGGCTTCAAGCTCGTCGAGTCCAGCGAGGCCGGGATGCTGGTGCAGGTGACGCGTGCGGTGCAGGAACACCGAATGATCGTGTTCCTGGCGTGGGAGCCGCATCCGATGAACATCAACTACAAGATCGCGTACCTGGAAGGCGGCGACGGCGTGTTCGGCCCGAACTACGGCTCGGCGAAGGTCTACACGCTCGTCACGCCCGGCTACCTCGAACGCTGCCCGAACGTCGGCCGCCTGCTGACCAACCTGAAATTCACGACCGACGAAGAGAACCAGCTGATGGTGCCGATCATGAATCACGCGGATCCGGTCGCGGTCGCGAAAGAATGGGCGAGGAAGAACCCGGGCGTGCTGTCGAAGTGGCTCGACGGCGTCACAACCATCGACGGGAAGAACGCGAAGGACGCGATCGAGAAACTCATCGGCGCATGAGCACGCCAGCAGCCACGCAATACAAGGACTTTCACATGCACAGGAATCTCGCGCTGTTCGATCTCGATCACACGCTGTTGCCGCTCGACAGCGATCAGGCCTGGGGCCGCTTCATCACTCGGGTCGGCTCGCTGGAAGACGACACGCACGCGGCGCTGATCGACGAGCACTACGGCCGCTACGCGGCCGGCACGCTCGACATGGACGCGTATCTCGCGGTGACGCTGGCGCCGCTCACCCGCTATCCACGGGCGCAGCTCGAACGCTGGCACGCGCAGTTCATGGACGAGGTGATTCGGCCGGCCATCACGCCGCAGGCGCGCGCGCTCGTCGATCGTCATCGCGAGAGCGGCGATCTCTGCTGCATCGTCACCGCAACCAACGTATTCGTGACGGGGCCGATCGCCGCCGAGTTTGGAATCGAGCATCTACTCGGCATCGAGCTCGATACCGACGACGGCACGCCGGGCGGACGGTTCACCGGACGCAGCACCGGCGTGCCGAGTTTTCGCGAAGGGAAGGTCGTGCGCACGAACGCCTGGCTCGATTCGCTCGGCTACGCGCCGTCGGATTTCGAACGAACCTACTTCTACAGCGATTCGATCAACGACGTGCCGTTGCTCGACTACGTCACGCATCCGGTCGCGACCAATCCCGATGCAAGGCTGTCGCATGTCGCCGGCACGCGCGGATGGCCTGTCATGAAGTTGTTCTGATACGGGCGCTATTCTCCGCTGTTCATTTCATTTCTGGAGGGGCAATGAAAGCAGGAACAGGAACGACGCACGTCAATCACTCAGGAATCCGACTTGAATCGAGTCGCGACAACCCCGCTCCGCCCGCCGGCAAGGAAAGTCATTTTCCGCACTGGCGCGGCGCTTTGATGATCGCACTCCTCTGCACGCTGGCCGGTTGCGGCGATGGCGATTCCGGCGCGACCGGCAACCTCGCCGCGAACCGCGCATCGGCATCGGGCCCGGCCGCCGCGCCGGTCCTGCATTGCGCCACGGCTTGCCACTGACGGGCACCTGCCCTTGTCCGGCGCGACTGCCATTGCAACGCGCGGCGTTTGAAGCGCGGCGGCGTCCGGCCATTCATGACAGAGAGCGAACATGCAAAACAAATCCACGACACGACGTCAGTTCCTGGCCGATGCGCTGAAGCTCGCGGGCGCCACGGCAGTCACCGGCATGCTGCCCGAGAGCATCCTGCGCGCGCAGTCGATTCCGGCGGCAACCGTCACCGGCACGATCCAGGACGTGAAGCACGTCGTGATCCTGATGCAGGAAAACAGGTCGTTCGACCACTACCTCGGCACGCTGCGCAGCGCGCGCGGCTTCGGCGATCCGCGCCCCGTCGTGATCTCGAGCGGGTATCCGGTCTGGCGCCAGCCGTGGCTGCTGTCGTACGTGTTCCCGTTCAACCCGTCGCCGCCGGCCGGCAGCGCGAACGGCGACACCTATTACGGAGACCTCGACCACAGCTGGAACGGCACGCACAGCGCATGGAACAACGGCCGCTACGACAACTGGGCCGGCGCGAAGACCAGCGGTACGATGTACTACTTCACGCAGAACGACATCCCGTTCTATTACGCGCTGGCGAGCGCCTTCACCGTGTGCGACAGCTACCACTGCTCGATGCTCGGGCCGACCGACCCGAACCGCCTGTATCTGTGGACCGGTTGCTGCGGCAACGTGCCCGGCTATTCACCGTACACGACCAACACGATGACCGGCACCGGCTGGACTACGATGCCGGAACGGCTGAATGAAGCCGGCGTCACGTGGAAGTTCTATCAGGACAAGGGCAACGGGCTCGATGCCGCTCACGGTTACGGCGAATACAACGGCTCCAGCAAGGATCTCTGGTGGAACGGCAACTACGGTGACAACGTCATCCTCAACTTCAGGCAGTACCAGAACCTCGGCGCGAACGATCCGCTTGCGCCGGCGCTCAACGGCACGCAAATCGACCCGACGGGTGGCGGCACCGAATACGACACGCGCCTGTTCAGCCAGTTGCAGGCCGACGTCGCGAACGACACGCTGCCGCAGGTATCGTGGATCGCCGCGCCCTACGCGTACTGCGAACATCCGTCGTGGGCCGCGAGCGGCGGCGAATGGTATGTGAGCAACGTCCTCAACGTGCTGACGTCGAATCCGAAGGTCTGGGCCAGCACGGTGCTGCTCGTGATGTACGACGAGAACGACGGCCTGTTCGATCACGTGCCGCCCGCCGTGCCATCCAGCGCCTACGCGGGCACCGGCCTGTCGACGGTCTCGACCGCGGCCGAATTCGTCGGCAGCAGCGGCGCAGCGTCCGACGGCTCGGCCAGCGGCGACGTGCCGATCGGCCTCGGCCCGCGTGTGCCGATGTTCGTGATCTCGCCGTGGTCGAAAGGCGGCAAGGTCAACTCGCAGGTGTTCGATCACACGTCGGTGATCCGCTTTCTGGAAACGCGTTTCGGGCTCCAGGAAACGAACATCACGCCGTGGCGGCGCACCGTGTGCGGGGACCTCACGTCGGCGTTCGACTTCACGAATCCCGACCAGACGGTGCCCGCGATCCCGAGCCCGGCCAGCAACATGGACCCGAACGGCTGGACGGTCGTCATCCCGCCGGCGACCACCACCGCGGTGCCGGCACAAACGACCGGCCGCAATGCGGCATGCCGGCTGCCATATGAGTTCTTCGTGCAGGGCAAGGTCAACCGGTCCGGCAAGGCGCTCGCGTTGACGATGACCAATACCGGCACGGCGGGCGTGCATCTGCAGGCGTGGGTCGACGGCACCAGCACGATCCCGCGGCAATACACGATCGGCGCCGGCGCGAACGCGTGCACGACCCTGTCCGATTCGCTCGCGCTGAGTTCGGCCGGTGGCTACGACTATTCGGTCTACGGGCCGAACGGATTCCTGCAGACGTTCCGTGGCAACGTCGGCGCGTCGGGAAATACCGGTTCGTCGGCCGAAGTGAGCCTTTGTTATGACGTGCAGAACGGCAACGTGCAGATCACGCTCGACAACACCGCCGGATCGAGCCCGGCAACGTTCCAGCTCGTCGACAACGCGTACGGCATGAACACGCCGCAGTCGGTCAGCGTGCCGGCCGGCGCGACGCAGGCCGTCACGTGGTACGGCGACGCAGGCTGGTACGACGCGAGCATCCGCGACGCGAACGATCCGAACTTCCTGCGCCGCGTGGCCGGCTGCGTGCAGACGCAAGCGGGCGCGCTGCTGACCGATTCGGCGATTGGCAATACGAACGGAAAGTTCGTGCCCGCGCTGTCGTCGCAGGGGTCGACGTACGGTACGCTGCGGTTCGACTACGTCGTGCCGCCCTGGCGCCACAGCCCGAAGAACTGGGTCGGCATCTACCCGCGCGGCGCGCAGCCGACCAAGGGCGGCTACAAGTCGTGGGCGTATCTGCCGAAGAGCACGGGCTCGCTGCTCTTCTCGTCCACGGCGAACAGCGCGCTGGCGTCGGGCCAGTACGATGCGTGGTTCCTCTTCGACGACGGCTACACGCCGCTGGCAGGCCCGGTCGCGATCAGCATCTGACGAGCGGCCGGCGACGCGCGCTCACGGCGCGCGTCGCTCGGCTGGGGCTCGCATCAGCAAGTCTTCACAGAGCGCGCCGAACGGCCGTGTCGGATGCGCGCTTTCGGATTTCCAGGATCCACGGCCCGGTGGCCGGCGCGCCGTCGAAATCGCCGAAATCGCCGAGATTGCCGGCCTTGTCGATCGCGTGCGGAAAATCGCTGACGCGATACCCCTCATCCGCGATCGCGTCGACGGCGTGCCACGTCATCGTTCTTGCGTGCCGCTTCGCGTCGAGCGAAAACGCTTCGCCGACGGCTTCCCGCTGCGTCGAATTCAGCATGGTGTTCCCGTGCCGGTGAATGTCGGTCGGTGCAGTCGATCATCATTTCGATACGCACCGCCGACTATCTCGCGTTCCGCGCCGATGCATGGCGTGGTTGCATACCCGTTCCAGGTGCGGCGTCGCCGCCGATATCCCGCATAATCGGGCGTTGAACCGCGCCGCGAAGGGAAGCATTGTGCGAGCGCAGCAATTCGAATCAGGAACGGGCGCGATCCGGCTCGCCGCAAGGCGGCGGCGCTCGCCCCGGGGGAATACCCGGCAATCCCGCTGAAGACAGGACACCGACACATGGACCGAGCCGAGCACATCAGCATCGAACAGGCGGGCGATCTGCCCGCCGACGAACTGAACGGATGCGACTTTTCGTTCGAGATCGCGTGGGAGCTGAATGCGCCGTACCAGGATCTGCTCGATTTGCGCGCGCTGCCCGTGCGGCGCAAGGACTACGGATTCGACCCGGCCGGCTGGGCGCGCGAGGCGTCCGGCGGCACCGCGCTGTTCCGCGCCAGCGCGGGCGGGCGCCTCGCGGGATTCGTCGCGATCACCGAAAGCTGGAATGGGATGGCCGAGATCGCGGAACTCGCGGTCGACCGCGGTTGCCGGCGGCAAGGTATCGGCCAGTTCCTGCTGGCGGCCGCGGAAGCATGGGCGCGCAACCGCGGGTTCGGCTTCATGCGGCTGGAAACGCAGGCGAACAACGTCGCGGCCTGCTGCACGTACGCGCGCGCCGGCTTCGTCATCGGCGGCCACGACCGCTTCCTGTACGCCGACGGCGCGAATGACGGGGAAGTCGCCCTCTTCTGGTACAAGGATCTGCGTGACGGGCAGTCCGCAAAGAGCCGGACGGTCGATCCGGAATCGATGCGGCCGCTATCCTGACCGACGACCGGCCGCCGCACCGCCCCGGTCCTGGTTTCGCCTTACTTCCGCGTCGCGACGATGAACAGGCGCGGGAACGGCAGCAACACGGTGCCGTCGTCGAGCAGCGGATAGCCGTCCGGACCAGCGAGCGCATCACGATAGCTCGCGACGAATGCGTCGCGCTCGCTTTCGTCCAGCGCCGCGAGAAACGGCCGCAGCGCGCTGCCCTTGAACCATTCGACGACCGCATCGGCCCCGCCGCGCAACGGATGGTAGTAAGTCGTGCGCCAGACATCCACCCGCGAACACAACGGCGACAGCAGCGCGTAGTAATACCGTGCGTCGAACCGTTCGGTGCGCGCCGCGCCCTCGAGCTTGTCCGCCCATCGCCCGCCCGCGGCGACCTCGCGCATCAGCCGGTGCGCGGGTTCGTCGAGGTTGTCGGGCATCTGCACCGCGAGATGGCCCCCCGGCGCGAGCCGGCCGACGAGCGACGGAAACAGCGTGTCGTGCGCGGGCACCCATTGCAGCACCGCGTTCGACAGAATCAGGTCGTAGCCGCCCGGATCGTCCCAGGCGGAGACATCCGCGAGATCGAAACGCAGCGCGGGCAGGCGCTTGCGCGCGGCCGCGATCATGTCCGGCGACGCGTCGATCCCGCGAACCGTCGCGTCGGGTGCGCGCGTGATCAGCGCTTCGGTCGAATTGCCGGGCCCGCAGCCGATGTCGATCGCGGTATGGATCCGCGTATCCGGCACGGCGGCCAGCAGGTCGCGCACAGGCCGCGTGCGTTCGTCTTCGAATCGCACGTACTGGTTGGCGTATTGATCGAGTGGGGTCGTCACGGTATGCCTCCTGGTCGGCGTGGACGGCGTCGGAATACCGACAGTCATCGATGCAGCGCATTCTGCGATCTCGCCGTTCTTCAGTAAAATGAATTTAATATCGTTATTGATTCATGTTTCTGATGAAAATCGATACGCTCGGTGTCCAGGCTTTCGTCGCGATCGCCGACGGCGGCAGCTTCAGGCAGGCGGCCGACACGCTGCACGTCACGCAAACGGCGATCACGCAACGGCTGCGCAAGCTCGAGTCGTTTCTCGGCGTCGCGCTGATCGAGCGCACGACACGCCGCACCACCCTCACCGAAATCGGCCGGCGTTTCCTGCCGCAGGCGCGCCGGCTGCTGAACGAGCTGTCGGATGCGCTGACCGAAATCCGCGAAACGGGCCTGAGCCAGCGCGGCGACGTGACGATCGCGTGCGTGCCGACGGTCGGCGTTCAGTATCTCCCCCGTATTCTGCGAGCATTCTCCGGGCACCGGCCGCACGATCGCGTGAAGATCCTCGACCACGCGTCGGCGTCGGTATTGCAGGCCGTGCTGCGCCGCGAAGCGGAATTCGGGATCAGCATCGCGGGCGACCAGCACCCCGAACTCGTCAGCGTGCCCCTCACGCATGATCCGTACGTGCTCGTCTGCCGCGACGATCACCCGCTCGCGAAGCGTCGGCGGATCCGCTGGGCCGCGCTGCAGCCGCATCCGCTGATCTTCGCTGGCGAAGTAAGCGGCAATCGCGGGCTGCTCGAAGGTGCGCTGAAGACGAGCGGCGTGACGCTGCATTCGTTCTACGAAGTGCAGCGCAGTTCGACCGCGCTCGGACTCGTCGCCGAAGGCCTCGGCGCGGCCGTGGTGCCGAAGCTCGCGATCCAGAAGAACGCGTATCCGATGATCCGCACGATCGAGCTCGTCGAGCCGTCGGTATCGCGTACGCTCGTGCTGGTCAAGCGCCGGGCCGCGCAGTTGTCGCCCGCGGCGCAGGCGCTGTACGACATGATCGTCGAGCGCGCGACGCCGGCGCGGTGACGTCAGGCAACGTCGTTCATAGCGTCTTGACCATGAACACACGCGCCGCCCCTTCCGGCTCGCACGGCACTTCGCCGAACGCCTCGTACCCGTGCTTCCGGTAGAAATCCGGCGCCTGGAACGTAATCGTGTACAGCACCGCGCGGGCACATCCGCGCCGCTTCGCCTCCGTTTCAGCCTCGCGCAGCAGCCGGCTGCCGAAGCCGCCGCCACGCAGCGATTCCGGCAGATAAAAGAGGTCGACGAAGAAGAGACCGAGCGAGGTTCGGCCGGTGAGCCCGCCCAGGACCTCGCCGGTCGCGGGATCGGTCACGTAGACGTCGAGCGCCGCCGTGTCGCTGCGGCCCGTCATCGCGTGGTTGAATTCGCCGAGCTTGCGGCTGATGAAATCGCGGGCAGCCGGTTGTTCGGTGTCGGTGAGCTGAAGGGAAGCGGCGGGATGCGCGGTCATGGAATGGAGACGTGCGTGAATGAGCCGCCGAACGTGCAGGGTTCGCGGCGGGCGTCGCACGACTATAGCGCGTTCACCGACAGCGCGAGACTGTGCCGATCTTGACGAACATACAAACGACGGGCACATCCGGAACCCGCCGTTTCGTGACGCCGGGAGCCAATGCTTCTCGGGGCCGAACAGCCTCGACTATCCACTGCCACGCCTGCCCGAAGGCGTATGTTCGGAATGCTGCCGCAGCGCCGCGAAAATGAAGTCCGCACTGACACCCCGCACATGAGCGACGCTGCCTCCATGAAGCTGTTTCGCGATTTGGCGCGCGCGTTGCCGCTGCCAACGTAATGGCCACGCACGACCGCGGAGCAGCGGCACGACGATCTGCGCGACTGGCATCGCGCGCGGCGGATCGAGCACACGGGCCCGTTGCGCCTCATCGCGCTCGTCGACGGCGCGCTGGACGATACGATGCTCGTTCGCAACCCGATCGTGGTCGCCGTGCCGCTGCTTGTCGGGGCATGGCGGGTTCATGCGGTGACTGCTGGTTACGGTCCTTATCGATAGATTTGCCGAACGATGTAGATGAAACTGACATCCCCGTCCCTTCGTTGCCCAACAAACACGACGGATCTATCGAATTCCATTTCCTGCCCGACCGAAAGATCGAAGCCAAATGGGTCGAGTACCCGACCGACCCACGCAACCCGAATACAACGAGCAACGCGTCGCCCGCGACGAACTGACTGACAGGAACGCCGACATGCTGAATTTTCTTCGCCGTCTCATTCGCAACCCGATCGCGATCGCCGTGATGCTGCTCGGTGGCGCGTGGTGGGTGCATGCGCAGACAGGAGGATACGGACCGTATCGGGTCATTAGCTATAACCACACGGATCGAAGCATCTACAGCTTTCAGATCGACGATTTCGGCGCAGGGGGATCATATGCGCACGAATCCCAAGGAGGCGGTGGCATCGTGTGCTGCATGGATGTCCCTCGAGGGAAAAAGACCTGGCATATCAAGATCATCTATGACTTGACCAAAGAGCAGGCTCAAAAGAATGTGCCGAATGAGGTTTACGAAACCGACATTCCCGTTCCCCCTCTGCCAAACAAGCATGGCGGGTATATCGCATTTCATTTTCTACCCGATCGAAAGATTGAAGCGCAGTGGGTCGAACGTCGAATCAAGGCAAACATCCCGAACGCAAACTAAGATAGCGAGCGCAGCATGTCGAACGAAACCAGTCCTGCCCAAAGCGCCAACTCAAGCCAATCCGATTCCGCCTCCGGTGCCTCCCGTGCATCGCGCGCAGCGAGCGTCAGCGCGCAGCTCCCCCCCGAACCGCCAAGCCCTTGCTTTCGCTGCCATCAGGAAATCTACCAATCCTTCCTTTTTTGATGGATTTGCGCATGGGCTAAAGGATGTCGATCACCCGTCGAATATCCTTCGACTGTTCAATGCACACGAGGAAACAAAAGATGAGCGCGGCATCTACAAGATGTACTACGACGGGATGGGCCGCGACCTTGCCAACCAGACGGTCGGCACCGGCAAGAAGGTGGCAAGCGACAAGTTTCTGAAAGGGCCTGCCAAGGCCGTCGCCGACGATATCCGAAAACGGGCAATGAACGACGCCGGCGACAAAGGTCTACGGACCCGAGCCAGATCCGCGATTCTCGAAGGTACCGCTGCCGCTGGCACTACAGCGAAAAACAATATAAAAGACTCGTTTTCTCTGAAAAGATGGGCATCCGCGGGCGAGTTATGCGGCCGAGCGGCAGCAGGCAATGACGGCGGCGGTGGATGCGCAGCCCGAAGCCGGTTGAGTGGCGGGAGAGGCGGATGTTGAGGGGAATGCGTCGGGTGGCTGCAATAGGGATCGCGATCGCTGGCGGCTTGTGGGGTATGCAGGCACATGCCGAGCGCGACGGGCCGTATCGCGTCGCGGGTTTCAACTACACCGACCGGGGTGTGTACAACTTCGTAGTCGACAGTTTCGGTGCCGGCACTGTGCACGCCCGTCAATTCGGCGGCGGTGGAGGCATGGCCTGTTGCATGGAGGTGCCGCGCGACAAGAAGACCTGGCACCTCAAGGTCACATACGACCTGACGCCTGAAGAAGATGCCAGGAATCTGTCGCCGGAAATCTACGAGACGGACATTGCCGTCCCGAAGCTGCCAACCAAACGCGACGGCTATATCGAGTTCCATTTCCTGCCCGACCGCAAGATCGAAGCCCAATGGGTCGAATACCCGACCGGTCCGCGCAACCCGAATACCACGAGTAACGCGTCGTCCACGACGAACTGAATGACAGGAACATCGACATGCTGAATTTTCTTCGCCGTCTCATTCGCAACCCGATCGTCGTCGCGGTGCTCCTGCTCGGCGGGGCGTGGCGGGTGCATGCGCAAACCACAGATTTCGGCCCGTACCGCGTCATCGGTTATAACTTCACCGATCGCAGTATCTACAGTTTCAAGATCGACGAATTTGGCGCAGGTAACGTGCGTGCGCATAAGCCAGGCGGTGGCGGTGGAACCGTATGCTGTATGGATGTACCTCGGGGCAAGAAAACCTGGCACATCAAACTCAAGTACGAGCTGACTCAAGAACAATACAAAAACAACCTTCCCAACGACATCTTCGAGACGGACATTGCTATTCCGCCGCTTCCTGACAAGCATGGCGGATACATCGAATTCTATTTCTTGCCGAAACAGAAAATTGAAGCGCGATGGGCCGAACTGCCGACTGACCCTCACAATCCGAACTTGCAGTAACCGGGAGGAAAGCATGCCTAACGACACAATCCCCGCCCAGGGCGCCACGCCCGTGCAATCCAGCGCCAATGCCGGAGCATCGCGTGCCGCACAGGCGGCCAGCGTCAGTACACAGCTTCCCGCCGAGCATCCCAGCCCATGCTTTCGTTGCCACCAGGAAATCTATCAGTCCTTCTTCTTTGACGGCTTCGGACAAAGCCTCGACGACGATAACCCTTCGAATATCGCGCGCCTGTATAAGGCCCATATGGAAAGCGACAATTCAACCGGAATCTATCGAACATACTATGCAGGCATGGGCCGTGATTTACCCAACCAGACGGTCGGCACGCTCAAGAAGGCTGCAAGCGATAGTGGTGCCGCTGCGGATGTGTGGACGGAGTTGCTGGATGGGCATCCGCTGGCGGATTATGCGGCCGAGCGGCAGCAGGCAATGACGGCGGCGGTGGATGCGCAGCCCGAAGCCGGTTGAGCGGCGGGAGAGGCGGATGTTGAGGGGAATGCGTCGGGTGGCTGCAATAGGGATCGCGATCGCTGGCGGCTTGTGGGGTATGCAGGCACATGCCGAGCGCGACGGGCCGTATCGCGTCGCGGGTTTCAACTACACCGACCGGGGTGTGTACAACTTCGTAGTCGACGGTTTCGGTGCCGGCACTGTGCACGCCCGTCAATTCGGCGGCAGTGGAGGCATGGCCTGTTGCATGGAGGTGCCGCGCGACAAGAAGACCTGGCACCTCAAGGTCACATACGACCTGACGCCTGAAGAAGATGCCAGGAATCTGTCGCCGGAAATCTACGAGACGGACATTGCCGTCCCGAAGCTGCCAACCAAACGCGACGGCTATATCGCGTTCCATTTCCTGCCCGACCGCAAGATCGAAGCCCAATGGGTCGAATACCCGACCGGTCCGCGCAACCCGAATACCACGAGCAACGCGTCGTCCACGACGAACCGAATGACAGGAACATCGACATGCTGAATTTTCTTCGCCGTCTCATTCGCAACCCGATCGTCGTCGCGGTGCTCCTGCTCGGCGGGGCGTGGTGGGTGCATGCGCAGACAACGAGCTACGGTCCTTATCGCGTTACGGGCTACAACTATACAGATCGAAGCATTGCGCTTTTCACGATCGATGGCTTTGGTGCCGGCGGTTCCAACGCACATGAATCCGGCGGAGGCGGAGGAACGGTATGTTGCATGAGCGTGCCACGAAACAGAAAGACATGGCATATCAAGATCGTCTACGAACTGACCCAGGAGCAGTACAAAAAAGATTTGCCGAACGACGTATACGAAACAGATATCCCGGTTCCCTCTTTGCCAAACAAACACGACGGATACATCGAATTTCATTTCTTGCCGGACAGAAAAATCGACGCCAAGTGGGTCGAACTGCCGACGAAGCCGCATATTCCGAATACCAACTAGGATAGCGAGGGAAGGATGTCGAACGAAACTGCGTATGCGCAAAGCGCTGCACCCGGTCAGCCTGACTCCGCATCCGGTGCATCACGCGTTGCCCGAGCCGCCAGTGTCAGCGATCAACTTCCGCCTGAACCGCCGACACCATGTTTTCGTTGTGTTCAAGAAATCTACCTGAGCTTCTTTTTTGATGGATTCGGACAAAGCCTTGACGACCTCGATCATCTTTCGAATATTGGTCGACTCTATAACGCCCACGCAAAAAGCAGCGATGAGCTAGGCATCTACGCGACGTACTACGAGGGAATGGGTCGAGACCTGTCGACTCAAACAACCGGTACCCTCAAGAAGGTGGCAACCGATACCGCGTCCGCATTAAGCAAGGAAGCACAGGACAAATTTATCAAGGATCCCGGTAAGAAAATTGTCACCGAAGCCGGCAAGAATGCGCTTGCCAGTCGGGGAGAACAGACAATTGTCGCTCACGGTACATCCGTGATCCACAATGCCATCAGCTACACAACACGATCACGCCATCCAACAACGTGTCGCTCGGCGACGGCGTATTCATGCAACTGCGCGAAATCGAGGAGAAAGGCTGGGTCGCACGCCAGACCGACGCCGCGAAGGACTACGTGAAAAAAGTCCTCGGCAACGTATCGAAGAACATCAAGGACGCGCAGGACGAATACGTCAGGCAGGTCACGTCCGGCCAGATTCCGCACGGCGCGTCGATCGGCGACCTCTCCGGCGACTGAGCAGTACACACCACGCCAATCAGCAAGCCCGCCCGGCCGCACACGCGACCGGGCGCGAACCGCATCCGGCCCCGCGTCAGTTGTACCCGAGAATCGCCACCGCCGCGACGTCCGGCCGGTCGATCGTATTCCCGACGAGCGACGTCATCGGCTCCTGCAGCACGGCCTGATACGAGGTCACGCGCGGCGCTTCCGGCGCGCCCGGCTCATCCGGTGCCGGTTCGTCGAACGCGGCATCGAAATCACTGTAAAACCCCGGTTTCTTCTGCGAAAAAGTCATCTCCACTCCTTTACCTGTTTTATCTGTTTATGTTTTCGATGTTCTAACCAACTTGCTTCAATGCCGCCGCCTGCACCGGCATGCCGTCGTACGCCGCCTCCGACCGCGCCAGCTGCGCACGCGTGCGCCGCGTGATGTGAATCACCGCGAACACGACCGGCGCGATCAGCAGGCCTTCCGCCAGTTCGGGATCGACCGGCAGGTTCATCACGTGCAGCGCCTTGAACGCCGCCGTCGCGAGCGACAGCACGTAGTACGAAATGGCCGCCACCGACAACCCTTCGACGGCGTGCTGCAGATGAAGCTGATTGCGCGCGGTGCGCTCCATGCCCGCCAGCAGGCGCGTCACGTCCTTTTCCTGAGCAAGATTCACGCGCGTGCGCAGCAGGTCGACCGCTCGCGCGATCCGCGCGGCGATCTGCTCGTGACGCGCCCACACGCTGCGGCAGGTTTCCATCGCCGGCGCGAAGCGCCGCTCCATGAACTCGGCGATCGTCGGCATCCCTTCGATGCGTTCCTCGCGCAATTCGTGGATGCGCGCCAGCACGAGCTTTTCGTACGCACGCGACGCGCTGAAACGTGCGCCCGATCCCGACAGCGATTCGACCCGCACCGCGAGATGCGTGAGCTTGACGAGCAGCGCCGTGTCGTCGCCGTCTGCGCCGCTCGCGTCCATCCGCTGCATCAATGCATGCAGCGCCGCGTGGATCTCGTCGAGCTCGCGGCTCATCCGGCGCGCGACGGGCAACGCGAGCAGCGCCATCATCCGGTACGTCTCGATTTCATACAGGCGCTGCAGCAGTCGGCCGCCCTGCTCCTCGCGAAAATCCTCGTCGACGACGAGAAAGCGCATGAAGCCGTCGTCGCGCACGTGCCAGTCGCAGTACACCTTGCCACCGCCGAGCACGTTGCTGCCGACGAGCGCGGGCCCGTCGATCCAGCGGCGCATGTCACCACACACGAGCCGCGCGGCGTCGCCCGTCAGCAGCTCCATGCGCACCGCGACGAAGCGGATGCCCGCGAGCCGCGCGAACCACGCAGCCGGAATGCCTTCGATCGCGAGATCGTCGAAGTAGCCGGTGTCGCGACGCGGCGCGACGAACGTGAAGGTCGAGAATTCGGTGTGCCGCTCCCACTTCAGATGCCAGCCGCACGGCGACTGCACCGCATAGTGGGTCGCGCCGTCCTGCGGCACGACGATGCCGGTGTCGCGGCACAGTGCGTGCAGCAGCGTTTCGTGGATATCGGGCTGGCCGTCCGCGTAGATCGCGTAGTGCGTGAGCGACACGGCTTCGGCGAGCCGCAGGAACGGCCGGGCATGCAATTCCGCGGCCAGCGCGGCGCGCAACGGATGATCCATCATCGGTACACCACTCTTCCTGTTCAACGCTGCGTGCCGGGCTCGCCGGCGTGTTGGCCGCACCGCATCGAACGATACGGCAGGCTCGATGCCACTATGGCAGACACACAGCAACAATAAAAACGCATAATGCTGATCGTTACGTTCAGTTTTCCTGATACCCATGAAGATGCTCGATCACGACGTGCTGGCCACCGTCGTCGCCGTCGCGGAAACCGGCAACATGACCCGCGCCGCCGAAGCGGTGAACCGCTCGCAGTCGGCCGTGAGCATGCAGATCAAGAGCCTGGAAGACGCGATCGGCCGGCCGCTGTTCGTGCGCAAACCGCGCAGCATCGTGCTGACGCGCGAAGGCGAGGTGCTGCTGGGATTCGCCAGACGAATGCTGGCGCTGCGCGACGAGGCGTGGGCGGCCGTGGTGCGGCCGGAAGTGACCGGCAAGGTCGTGATCGGCGTGCCGGACGACTATGCGTCGTCGCTGCTGCCGTCGGTTCTGAAGAAATTCTCGGCGACCTACCCGAAGGTCGAGATCCAGGTGATGGGGCTGCCGAGCAGCGCGCTCGCGCCGCTGATCAAGGAAGGCACCGTCGATCTCGTGTGCGGCACGCGCATCAAGGGGCTGACCGGCGACTTCATCCGCCATGAGCCGATGGCATGGGCCGCGATGACGAACGGGCCGCGCGTGTGGGAAGAACGGCCGCTCCCGATCGCGGTGTTCATGCCGGGCAGCGTTGCGCGCGAGAACGCGATCCGCAGCCTCGAACGCGCGAAGGTGCCGTACCGCACCTCCTATGAAAGCCCGAGCCTGCTCGGGCTGCTCAGCATGGTCGAAGCCGGCCTCGCGGTCGCGCCGCTCGCGCGCTGCGCGATCCCCGCGCAGCTGTCGATGCTCGGCCGCTCACACGGGCTGCCCGATCTGCCGCCGCTCGAGCTGATCCTCGCGCGCAGCACGAAATCGAAGCGCCCGCCGTGCGACTTTCTCGCGGAGCAGTTGATGGAAGACCTGCAGCGGCAAACCGGCCAGACCGCCGACGCCTGAACCGCGGTCGGGCGCGCGCCGCCTGCACCGTCACGAACCGCCGGGCCGTGGATGGCCGGCCGCGAGCAGCGCCGCGTTGACGATGCCCGCCACCGTGTCGACGAGCGCTTCCAGCGTGTCGCCATGCACATGCCGCCCGGCAGGCGGAATGCATTCGATACGCCGGCCGCCCCATTGCGACCCGGCCGTCACCGACAGCGTCGCCCCGAACCGGTCGCCGTGCCGCCGGCCGAAGATGCCGACGCGCTGCTCGCCCAGGTACGCCTGCTCCGGAAGAAACAGCCGAATGTCGACCGCAACCTGGTCGGGATCGCCGGCGCGCGCGTTCGCATCGGCCGACGGCGCGAACGTCTTCGCGATGCGCAGCGTGACGTGCGAATCCCAGGCGGCCAGCGGTCCGCCGGCCGCGTCGACACGTTCGAGGTCGACCGACCACTGATGGCGATCCGGCAGCCGGATCGCCTGACGCAGCAGCACCTCCGCCGCGCGCACGGTCACCCGCAGCTGCATGGCAAGCTGCGTGCCCGACGGCAACGTCGCCACGCGCAAGCGGCCGCTTGCCGGACGCGTAGTCTGCACTTCTTCCATGAGGTGCATGGATCCTCCCTGTCGAGGGCCGGCGCCGCGACCGGCCCGCGGATAGCACGACGGCCAGCGAATCGGCGGCAAACCGTAACGTACGAGCAATCAGCGTTCCCCGGCCTGGCGATCCTGCGTCGCCACGCGCAGACGGCGGGCAACGGGACCGATCACGGCATCGACCTGCTGCGCGATCAGCATGTGCAGCGTGAAGTCGAGATTCTCCGGCGCGATGTCGAATTCCACATGGATCACGTCGCGCACGGTACGCGCGCTGACCACATACACGCCGAGCGGGGAATGCAGCAGCGCCGCGAGCCGGGCGTGCGCGAGCGCGCCGGTGTCGGCCGTCAGCGTGACGGGCAACCGCAGGCGCGGACGCGGCGGCGGGAGCGGGACGACGGTAGTGCGCGCGCCGGCACGCAGCTGGCGGCCGGCGATGTCGCACCCGGGTACGGGATGGATGAAGGTCATGGTGCGGTCGGAGGGCGTCCTGGCTGTTGGACACATCCCGAGCTTAGAAGGCGCCGCATAAATACCGTGCAAAAAAACGGCTTTGCAGTGCAAAAAACGGCATGCCGGAAGAGCAGCACATACCGGTCGGGTTGCGCGGCGTGCGCCCCGTCAACGCTGACAGGACAATCGCCAACGATCCACCGATACACTTGTGCCACCGTGATGTCCGGCGTCCTCGATGCCGGACGGCGCTTTAATTGCACGCACGCTCCACCGCTTCCGGTTGGCCAGCCTGCATCGCACATGTCGCCCCGATCCCGATCCGATGGAGTCCTGCTTGAACCCCTGGCGCCCCACGCTGCCCGACGCCCAATCCGACACCGTGCGGCATTCACGCGACACGTTCCCGGCCGCGCGGCCGGCTCGCGCGCAACCGGGCCGGCCGCAATGAGCGCCGGGCCGCGCAATGCCCGGATCGACGTGCTGCGCGGCGTGTCGATCCTGCTCGTCCTGCTGCATCACTTCAACGTCCCGTATTCGCTGCGCGACACGTCCGTCGCGCGCATGTTCGGCTGGGACGCGGTGCACGCGGTGGTCCGCAACGGCAACTATGGCGTGACGATGTTCTTCGTGATCTCCGGCTACCTGATCACGTCGAATGCGCGCCGCCGCTGGGGCAGCCTCGGCGCGGTGGACGTGCGCGCGTTCTACGTGTCGCGCATCGCGCGCATCGTCCCGTGCCTGCTCCTGCTGCTCGCGCTTGTCAACGGGCTGGCGGCAACCGGCGTGCCGATCTTCGCGAACCACGCGCCGCAGGGTGTCGCCGTGTCGTTCTGGCTCGTCAATCTCGCATCGCTGACGTTCTGGATGAACGTGTTGATCGGCACGTATGGATGGGTCAATTACGCGCTCGGCGTGCTGTGGTCGCTGTCGGTCGAAGAGATGTTCTACCTGTCGTTTCCGCTGCTGTGCATCGCCCTGCGCCGCGACGCGCGACTGTTCGCGTTCTGGCTGGCGGTCGTCGCGATCGGGCCCGTGTACCGCTTCACGCATGCGAGCGACGAAGGCGGGTTTCTGTATGCGTATTTCGCGTGCTTCGACGGAATCGCGATCGGCTGCTGCACCGCGGTGCTGGCCGGACGCGCCGGCTGGCAGCGGCTCGCGGCCGCGCCCGTGCAATGGCTGACCGCGATCGCGATGACCGTGCTCTATCTCGCGTGGCCGATCGCCCAGAGCCATGTGATCGGCGTATCCGCGATGGCGCTCGGCACAGCCGTGCTGCTGATCGGCGCGCATGCCCGCGGCGAGCGAGCACCGGGCCGCGCGCTCGCGCCGCTGCGCTGGAGCGGCCGGCTCAGCTACGAGTTGTACCTGTTTCACCTGATCGCGCTCGGCGCGCTGCGCACGGTGTGGCCGCCCGCCACCATGCACGGCAACGGCAAGCTCGTGCTGCTCGTCGCGTATCTGGTGTTGTCGGCCGGATTGAGCGCGGCCGTCGCGCGCGGCTACGCGACGCCGCTCGACCGCATCATCCGGCGCGCCGCGTCGCGGCCCGCGGCGCGCGTGCCGGACGCCGCGACATGAGCCGCGGCCGACGGCATCCGCAGGGTCGATGAAAGGAAGCGCGGCACGATGTGGGCATCACGCCGCCTGTCCGATCGCGGCCCGGCGCATCGTGACGATGCGCGCGGGCGGAATATTTGCCCACACGATCCGGCTGGCGTCGGCAACAAATGCCGGATCGCGCAGCGGGTGACGCTCGGGCACGCGCAAATCGTAGGTGAACTGGATCATCACGCCGTCGACTGACAGCACGCGCTCGCACTGCCCGACGATCGCCGTCACGTCCTGGCGCGGCAGCGTGCGCAGCGGCAAGCAGGACACGATCGCATCGACCGCCGCGTCGGACGGCAGCAGCCGCTCGAGCTGTCGCGCGTCGCCCGACACGATCGAGATACCGGGGAAGCGGCGTCGCAGGTGCTGCACGAACGCCGGCGACCGCTCGACCACGACGAGGCGCCGTGGCGCGACGCCGCGTTCGAGCAACGCGGCGGTGATCGCGCCGGTGCCGCCGCCGAGCTCGACGACGAGCCCGTCGCCGTCCGGCACGGCATCGGCCATCTCGCGCGCCAGATGCCGCGAACTCGGGCACAACGCGCCCACCGCGGCCGGGCGGCCGACCCACTCGCGCACGAACAGTGCCGAGACACGCAACGCGTTCGGCCAGATCATCGGCCAACCTTGCGCGGTTGCGCTTTCAGCTTCGACGTGCCAATGACTGCCTGCAACAGGGCTACGACGACACGGGGCTCTTTCACGTGCATCCTCCTGAACAAATCGGTCCGCCGCGCTCGCGCGGCGATCAATCGATTCTAGGAAATGCAAACTTAAGGCGACGTGAAGATTGTCCCTGATTGCGTCATCGATGCGGGCCGTGCAACCGACGGCTGCCCGATCAGCGGTCGACCCGCTGCTGAAGCTGCGCGGGATACCGCTCGCCGACGATCGTGATCTGGCGCAGCGCCGTCTCGATCGCCGACAGTTCGTCGGTCGTCAGCACCACCGCGGCCGCGCCCACGTTTTCGTCGAGCCGATGCAGCTTCGTCGTGCCCGGAATCGGCACGATCCACGACTTGCGGGCCAGCAGCCACGCCAGCGCGATCTGCGCGCGCGTCACGCCCTTGTCGGCCGCGATCCGGCCTAGCAGGTCGACGAGGCCTGCGTTGGCCCTGCGGTTTTCTTCCGAGAAGCGCGGCACGATATTGCGGAAGTCGGTCACATCGAACGTCGTGCTCGCATCGATCGCCCCCGTCAGGAAACCCTTGCCGAGCGGGCTGAACGCCACGAAGCCGATGCCGAGCTCCTCGAGCGTCGGCAGGATGCGCTCCTCCGGCTCGCGCCACCACAGCGAATATTCGCTTTGCAGCGCCGCGACGGGCTGCACCGCGTGCGCGCGGCGAATCGTCTGCTCACCGGCTTCCGATAGCCCGAAGTGCGCGACCTTGCCTTCGCCGATCAGATCCTTGACGGTGCCCGCGACGTCCTCGATCGGCACGTTCGGATCGACGCGATGCTGATAGAACAGATCGATGCGGTCGACCTTCAGCCGCTTGAGCGCTGCGTCGGCCACCGCGCGGATCTGCGACGGCCGGCTGTCGACGCCCTTCATCGGCTCGCCATTCTCGAAACCGAACTTGGTGGCGATCACGACCTGATCGCGAAACGGCGCCACCGCCTCGCCCACCAGTTCCTCGTTGACGAACGGGCCGTACGCTTCGGCCGTATCGAAGAAGGTCACGCCACGTTCGAACGCCGCGCGAATCAGCGCGACGCCGCTCGCCTTGTCGGTGGCCGGACCGTAGCCGTAACTCAATCCCATGCAGCCGAGCCCGATTGCCGAGACTTCGAGGCCGCTCTTTCCAAGCATGCGCTTTTGCATGACTTTCTCCTGCTGAAAGGTGAAGACGATTGACGGGATGCCCGAGGAAGCGAGTGTAGGTTGATGGATACGTCTCAACAATCGGCGTACCATTTCATGCATTATTGAGGGAATTTCATTAATGCTGCGCACCGGCCTCGGCGAACTCACGACCTTCATCACGATCGCGGAACAGCGCAGCTTCAGCGGCGCGGCCCGCATCCTCGGCGTGTCGCCGTCGGCGCTGAGCCACGCGATCCGTCATCTCGAGGCGCGGCTCGGCGTGCGCCTGTTCAACCGCACGACCCGCTCCGTCGCGCTGACCCAAGCCGGCGAACAGTTGCTGCTGCGCGTGCGGCCCGCCGTCGCCGATCTCGAGGACGCGATGAACGACGCCGCGACCGCCCGCAACCGGCCGTCCGGCCAGATCCGGATCAGCGCGTCGGAATCCGCGTCGCGCCCGCTGATCCGGCATGTGCTGCCCGGCTTCGTCGCGCGCTATCCGGACATCCACATGGAGTTCGTCGTCGATTCGCGGCTGATCGACATCGTCGAACACGGCTTCGACGCCGGCATCCGCGTGCGGGAGGACGTGCCGCGCGACATGATCGCCGTGCGGTTCGGCGACGCTGTCCGCTTCGTCGCGGTGGCGTCGCCCGACTACCTGGCGCGGCACCCCGCGCCGGACACACCGCAGGACCTCACGCGCCACCGGTGCATCCGGTTCCGCTTCGAAAGCGGCGCGCTCTATCGATGGGACCTGATGCGCGACGGGAAGCGCGTGAGCGTCGACGTCGACGGGCCGATGACGCTCGGTAACCTGAGCCTGATGGTCGACGCGGCGCTCGCCGGCATCGGCATCGCATGGGTCACGCACGCGCGGGTCGCCGAGCATCTGGCCGACGGCCGGCTCGTGCGCGTGTTGCCCGAATGGGCGCAGACGTTCGACAGCCTGTGCCTCTACTATCCGGCGAACCGGCATCCGCCGGCCGCCCTGCGGCTGTTCGTCGAAGCCGTGCGCGAATGGACGGCTGCCGGAGGTAACGCGTCGGACAACTGACGGTTCGCCCCGCTCCGCCACTTCACCGCAGGTTGGTCCTCGCCAGCTCGACGATCTCGTCGCCGCGCCCGCTCAGGATCGCGCGCAGCATGAACAGGCTGAAGCCCTTCGCATGCGCGAGCTCGATCTTCGGCGGCATCGCCAGTTCGTACTTCGACGTGACGACGTCGACGACCGCCGCCCCGTCATGCGCGAACGCCGCGCGCAATGCCTGCTCGACGTTCTCCGAATGTTCGACGCGCACGCTGAAGATGCCCGCGCCCTTCGCGATCGCCGCGAAGTCGGTCGGGCTCAGGTCGACGTTGGTGTCGAGATAGCCGGCCGCCTTCAGCTCCATCGACACGAAGCCGAGCAGGCTGTTGTTGTAGACGACGATCTTGATCGGCAGGTTGAGCTGGCGCGCGGTCAGCAGATCGCCGAGCAGCATCGACAGCCCGCCGTCGCCCGACAGCGACACGACCTGCCGCCCCGGATGCGCGCCCTGCGCGCCGAGCGCCTGCGGCATCGCGTTCGCCATCGAGCCGTGGTTGAAGGAGCCGTGCAGCTGGCGCTTGCCGTTCATCGTCAGGTAGCGCGCGGCCCATAGCGTCGGCGTGCCGACGTCGGCCGTGAAGATCGCGTCGTCGGCCGCGACGTCGTCGACGATCTTCGTCAGGTATTGCGGATGAATCGCGCGGCCCGGCGGCTCGGCCACCGCGAGATCGTCGAGCCCCTTGCGCGCGGCCGCGTAGTGCTTCAGCGCGTTCTCGAGGAAGCGCCGCTGCGTCTTGCGCGTGAGGCGCGGCAGCAGCGCCGTGATCGTTTCCTTCACGGTGCCGACGAGCCCCAACGCAAGCGGCGCGCGATGCCCGAGCTGCGAGCCTTTGCAGTCGATCTGCGCGATCTTCGCGTTGGTCGGGTAGAACGGCCGGTAAGGGAAGTCCGTGCCGAGCATCAGCAGCGTGTCGCACGATTCCATCGCGTGATAGCCCGAGCTGAAGCCGATCAACCCCGTCATCCCGACGTCGAACGGGTTGTCCCATTCGACGAACTGCTTGCCGCGCAGCGCATGCACGACCGGCGCGCCGAGCGTGTCGGCCAGCGCGACCACTTCGTCGTGCGCGCCCTGCGTGCCGCTGCCGCACAGCAGCGTGACCGCGTCCGACGCGTCGAGCAGCGCCGCGAGCCGGTCGAGATCGGCGTCGGCCGGCAGGATCGACGGCGGCGCCGAGCCGCTCCACGCGGGCGCTTCTTCCGGGCCGTCGCCGAGCGCGATGTCGCCCGGCAGCACGATCACCGCGACGCCGCGTTCCTCGATCGCGGTGCGCATCGCGCGCGCGAGCACGCGCGGGAACTGCGATGCGTTGGTCACGAGTTCCGCGAAATGACTGCACTCGCGGAACAGCTCCTGCGGATGGGTTTCCTGGAAGTAGCCGAGGCCGATCTCGGTCGACGGGATGTGCGCGGCGATGGCCAGCACCGGCTGGTGATTGCGATGGCAGTCGTAGAGGCCGTTGATCAGGTGCAGGTTGCCGGGGCCGCAGCTGCCCGCGCACACCGCCAGCCGGCCGGTCGACGCGGCATCGGCGCCGGCCGCGAACGCGGCGCTTTCCTCGTGCCGCGTATGCATCCAGCGGATCGAGCCGATCTGGCTCAGGCTGAACGACAGCCCGTTCAGGCTATCGCCCGTCACACCCCAGATCCGCTCGATGCCCGCTGCCGCCAGCGTCTTCGCCAGGTATTCCGCCATCGTCTGTCTAGCCATCATGCCCTCGCTGATTGATCGGTCGTTACACGATTGATCCGGCTACGGCAGCCGCCGTCGCCGCTGACGGGACGAGCATACGCGATCGTGCCGCGCGGCGTCGTGACGATGCGAGCGGCACGCGCGGCAACGCGGCGACGCAGCGACGCGGCGGCGGACGGGCGCGGCGACGCGGCAACGCAGAGCGCGGCACGCCAGTCGTTTTCTCGACGGAGCTGCCCTGCGATGCGGCGCGCTCCGCGGTCCGCATGCCGTCAACGCAGCCTGCGCGGCCGATCACATCGCGATGCGCTACACCGGCAGCGCATGCGTGGACAGAATCTCCTTGAGCACCATGAACGAACGTACCTGCCGCACACCGGGCAGGTACAGCAGTTGTTCCGCGTGCAAGCGGTTGAAGCTCTCGTTGTCGCGCGTGCGGACCAGCATGAAGTAGTCGAATTCGCCGGTTACCACGTGACATTCGACACACCCCGACACCTTCTGCGCGGCCTTCTCGAATTCGGCGAACGCCTCGGGCGTCGAACGATCGAGTACGAAGCCGATCACGACCAGCATCCCGGCACCCAGCGGCTTCGGGTCGAGCAGCGCGACGATGCCGCGAATCAGCCCCATCTCCTTCAACCGTTCGACGCGCCGCAGGCACGCCGGCGCGCTCAGCTTCACCTTCGCGGCGAGGCTTACGTTCGAGATCGACGCGTCCTGCTGCAACTGCCGCAGGATCGCGCGGTCGATGCGGTCGAGCACCGGCGCGGCGGCGGCCGGCAAGGCATTGCCACGATCTAATTTCATTGCGTTTCCTGTAATTTTTACGAACGAAAATTATCTATCTGATCCGCATCTCATCGACAACGTAGGCCCTCGTTATTAATTTCGCAAGCTCATTTCGCGCCGTCCTGCCTATCATTTTTCCATTGGGACACGGCGTGCCGGCCGCCCCCGTCCGATGCGAATTCCCGCCCACAGCCTTTCGGAGCTTGTCGATGAACCTGCAACGTTTCCCCCGCTATCCGCTCACGTTCGGCCCGACGCCGATCCAGCCGCTCAGGCGTCTGAGCGCGCACCTCGGCGGCAAGGTCGAGCTGTATGCGAAGCGCGAGGACTGCAACAGCGGCCTCGCTTTCGGCGGCAACAAAACGCGCAAGCTCGAATACCTCGTCCCCGACGCGCTCGCGCAAGGCGCCGACACGCTCGTGTCGATCGGCGGCGTTCAATCGAACCAGACACGCCAGGTCGCGGCCGTCGCCGCGCATCTCGGGATGAAGTGCGTGCTCGTGCAGGAGCACTGGGTCAACTACGAGGATCCGGTGTACGACCGCGTCGGGAACATCCAGCTGTCACGAATCATGGGCGCCGACGTGCGGCTCGTTGCCGACGGTTTCGACATCGGCATTCGCCGCAGCTGGGAAGAAGCGATGGAGAGCGTGCGGCAGGCGGGCGGCAAGCCGTATCCGATTCCGGCCGGGTGCTCCGAGCATCCGCTCGGCGGACTCGGGTTCGTCGGCTTCGCGGAAGAAGTGCGCGAGCAGGAAGCACAACTTGGCTTCAAGTTCGATTACATCGTGGTCTGCTCGGTCACGGGCAGCACGCAGGCGGGGATGGTCGTCGGCTTCGCGGCCGACGGACGCGCGGACCGCGTGATCGGCATCGACGCGTCGGCAACGCCCGAGCGCACGCATGAACAGATCACGCGCATCGCGCGGCACACGGCCGAGCTGGTCGGGCTGGGGCGCGATATCGAGGAGAAGGACGTGGTGCTCGACACGCGCTATGCCGGGCCGGAATACGGACTGCCGAACGATGGCACGCTGGAGGCGATTCGTCTGTGTGCGCGGCTGGAAGGCATGCTGACCGATCCCGTCTATGAAGGGAAATCGATGCACGGGATGATCGACCACGTGCGGCGCGGGGAATTCGAGCCGGGGTCGAAGGTGCTGTATGCGCACCTTGGCGGGGTGCCGGCGTTGAGTGCATATAGCGGGATTTTTCGGGAAGGTTGATCGCGCGATGCGGCACGCCGGCGAGGCGTGCGCGAAGTCGGCGCCGCCTCGCCGGTGTGCCGCCGCTTGCCGACTCCCACTGGACGGCCGCGTCGATCCGACCAGGCCGGCGTTCTCACGCGAGTGCCGCAGACGGGCACGCACGCCGCGAACGCCGCGATGCGCCGGATGCACCCAGTTCGACCCGTGCTGCACGTCAGGACATGCAGCGCCGGCCCGGAACGTCAGTTCACCTGCAATTGACCACCGCGGCCAAGGCCGCCCTTGACGTCCTGCGCCTTGTAGCTGCGCAGCGCGACGACCATCTTGTTCCACGCGTCGATAAACGCGACGACCGTCGCCTTGCCTTCCGGCGTCGTCGAGAAGCCGGCGAGACCGCCGCCCACGCCACCGCCCAGGCCGCCCAGCGCCGCGCCGTAGTTGGTCGCCGTCGAGCTGCCTTCCGACGCCGCGATCTGCACGGCCGAGCGCACGTCGAACAGCGTCAGCGTCACGACCGACGCCTTCGTCTGCAGATGCCCGGCCACCGCCGCGATCGCGCTGTTGCCGATCAGCCCGCCGATCATGCTGCCGATGCCGCCGATCGGCGAATCGTTGATCACGATCTGCGGCTCCATGTAGTAGTCGGCCGCGACGCGCTGGCCCTTGTGCTGCTTCGAACCCGCACGGTATTCGCCCGAGTTGCGCTGCAGCTGCGTGATGCGCGACAGGCGCGCATCGCTCTTCTGGTTGCCGATCGACGTGATCACGAAGCAGTTCGACTGCTGGACGGCCAGGCGCAACAGCGGGTCGATGCTCGTCACCTTGGTCGCGCTGCCGAACGGGCCCCACCAGTCGGCATTGCGGCCGTCGTCGACCGCGATCGTGCCGAGCGGCGACGCGCAGCGCTGCAGTTGCGAATCCGCACCGGCGCTCGCGCCGCCCGCGGCAGCGCCCGTGACGCCGGCGTTCTGGCCGCCGGGCGTCACCATGCCGCCGCAGCCGGCGACGGACGCGCAAAGCGCTGCAACCAGCGCACCTTGAGTGAGACGTTGGGAAAGGATGGTCTTCATGTCGTTGTCGATCGATAGAGTCGTTGTTCGGCTTATGTGTTCGTGCGAACTTTGATAAGCCCCCCGGCGTGGCGCGCGATGGTGGTCTCCCCGCAGCCGCCTCCGTTGCTTTCGGCCCGGTCAGTAGTACCAGTACGTCTGATGCCAGACGCCGTAGTACGGATAGCCCGAGTACCAGTAGCCGTAATAGACGTCACGCCATTGCGTGCGCCATTTCCAGTCGTCCTCGTCTTCTTTCTTCGCCTTGCGCGCGAGCTCGAGCAGCTTTTTCGATTCCTTGTCGCCGCGGCCCGCGGCGATCGACAGCCACTTGTCCGCTTCGCGCGGATCGGAGCCCATCTCCTCGAGGCCGAACAGGTAGAAACTGCCGAGCGCCTTCTGCGCGTTCAGGTCGCCGCGCTCGGCGGCATCGCGCATCCACTTGAGTGCCTGGTAGCTGTCCTGGCGCACGCCATCGCCGCGGAAATAACGCAGGCCGAGGTCATAGGCGGCCTTCGGCTGCGTCTTCGCGGCCTGCTTCAACGAAACGATGCGCGGATCCTCGCGATCGTCGGAATCGTCCCTTTTTTGATAGGAGACCTGATCTTTAGGGCGATAGGAACACCCCGTGTCATCGCAGATCCGCACCGTGTTGCCGGTGACGGACGCATCCTGCGCGCACGCGGCCAACAGCAACAACAGCAGCCCCGGTGCCAGAAAACGGCGAACCATTTTTACTTTTCCCTCGATTTATTTGCGCCGCACTGCTTCGCGCTATCTCACCCCGCGAGCGCGTACCCGGCTCGCGCGCGGCGGGGCGAATACAATTCACCCACGCCGACACGCGGTCCAAGGCTCTCTCAGGCTCTCTTCGTATCGTTCAGTCACGCGTTGGCTGCCGCTTTTCGCTGGGCCGATCGTTGTCGACACCGGCGCCCAACCTGACGCGGCAAACAATAGTGACGTGGTGAGCAATAATAATGGAGAAAAATGGCATGTCAAGGTGATTCGCGATTTCAAAGTTTGCGTATCGCGTCACTTTTGAATATGCTCTTCGTCGCTAAAACCAGGAGACCCCGTCGAGATGTCCAATAGCGAGCAGGCCAATGCCGATCTCATTACCGCAACCAAGGTGCGCGATCTGCTGACGCGCAACGGGATTCCGCCGCGCAGTCACAACACGACGATCGCGAACGTGCTGGGCCTCAGTTTCTCGGTCGTCACGCGCAAGATGAAAGGCCTGATCCCGTGGAACCTGTCGCAGTTGCAGGACATCGCGACGCACTTCGGCGTGCCGCCCGCGATCCTGCTCGACGACAAGGGCACACAGCCGGCCGCCGCCGAGATGATCGACGCGACGCTCGTGATCGAGTCGCGCCGTTTCCGCTGCCGCGCGGCGATCTCGGCGAAGGCCAGCAGTCAGGCCGAAACGGATTTCGTCGCGTTGCAGTGGCAGGGCGAATGGATCGTCACCGAACGCCAGCACGCGCGCGAAGGCCGCCTCTATCCGGTCGACGTCATCGAACTGCGCTCGAGCCAGCCGACCGTGTACGCGGCGCGGATCGCGGTGGTCGACGATTCGCAGGACGTCGCCGAGACCGTGTGCGAATACTTCATCGAAAAAGGCGTGAACGCGATTCCGTACCATGACGGCGCGTCGTTCCGCAAGGCGCTGGAAGTCGAGGATTTCGACGGCTACATCCTCGACTGGATGCTCGGCGACCAGACGGCCGCCGAGCTCGTGCGCGGCATCCGCTCGAGCGAGAACGGCGGCGCGCCGATCTTCCTGCTGACCGGCAAGATCTCCACCGGCGAAGCGAGCGAGGACGAGATCGCGCACATCGTGTCGCACTACAACGCGCGCTGCGAGGAAAAGCCGGTGCGCCTGCCGATCCTGTTCGCCGAAGTCGCGCGCGAACTGAAGATCACGCAGCCGGTGGCCACGGCCGCCGCCGCGAGCTGAGACCACGACGAGAACCGGCCACCACACGAACACGAAAAAGGGAAACACATGCGAATTTCGACCCTCTGGATCAAGACCCTGATCACGGCCGGCCTGCTCGGCATGGCCGCAGCGAGCTGGGCCGCGTCGTTCACGTTCACCGTCGACGGCAAGATCGGCCGCAGCAACCAGCCCGGCAAGACGACGTTCGTCTTTACCGAGCAGGCGCTGATGGCACTGCCGCAGCACACGATCGTCACGTCGACGAGCTGGACACCGAAAGCGACCTTCACCGGCCCGCGCCTGTCCGACGTGCTGAAGACCGTCGACGCGCACGGCACGCAGATCGAGTTCCGCTGCATCGACGAATACACGTTCACGATCCCCGTGTCGGACGCCGACAAGTACGGCGTGATCCTCGCACGCACGATGAACGGCAAGGTGCTCGGCAACGACAACTACGGCCCGCTGTGGATCATGTATCCGCGCGACCAGTATCCCGACGAGCTGAAGACGCCGCTCGGCGAAGCCAAGTTCGCATGGCAGATCATCGGCCTGACCGTGAAGTAAACGCGCGACATGATGCGCGGGCGGTGGAAGAACAGAAAGATCATCCTCATCCTGGGATCGTTGTGGATCCTGGGATTCGCCGCATGGGCATTCCTGCTGTGGGACCTGCTCGCGACCTCGGTCAACGAGGGCGTGCTGGAAGGACCGCGCGAAGGCGTGTTCTGGACGGCCGCGCAATACCGGAACGCCTACACGCGCTTCGACCGCCAGCTGATCCTCTACTCGACGCACGTGGACGACGACTTCGACCACGTGCAGATCCAGCTCGACAGCCTGTCGGTGTCGTTCGGGTTCCTGCAGCGGCCGTCTGAAGTGTCCGAATACTGGCTGCGCATCCCGCGCGCGCGCGCGGAAATCGCGGTGCTCGGCGCATTCATGGCGCGCCTGAAGCACGACGTGCCGCTGCTGCGCGACGCACCGAACGTTGCGCCGCACGTGATCGACGACGTCAACGCGTACTGGCCGAAGGTCAACGGCCTTGCGAACTACTTCCGCGCGATCGAGATGGCGCAGCGCGATTTCACGTTCCATCAGCTGAAGGAAAAGCAGCGGGCGATCGTGTCGCTCGGCATCATCCTCGGCGTGATCCTGTGCGCGCTGTTCCTGCTGCTGTTCTATACGATGCGCACGCGCGACGCCCTGCTCGAACGACAGGACGCCGCGCTCGATGCGGAGCGCAAGGCATCCGATCGCGCGTTCGAGATGATCGAGGCGAAGAACGCGTTCCTCGGAATGGTCAGCCATGAACTGCGCACGCCGCTGCAGGCGATCTGCGGTTCGATCGAGATCCTGCTCGCGCGGCCGCAGTCCGACGCCAACCTGAAGACGATCCGGCGGCTGCAGAATTCCGCGTCGTCGCTCGAAGCGCTGGTCAAGGACCTCACCGATTACATCAAGCTGCGCTCGACCAAGCGCCTCGCCGAAACCGAAACGGTCGGCATGGCGTCGCTGCTCGCCGAGGTGCTCGATCCGCTGCGCGCGAAGATCGCGACCAAGCGGATCGCCGTCGCGCAGCGCGTCGAGCCGCACGACCTCGCGATCCGCTCCGATCGCAAGCTGTTGCGTCAGGTGCTGTCGAACCTGATCGAGAATTCGGTGAAATACACCGTCGGCGGATCGATCGACGTATCGATCATGCTCGTCGACGCGCCGGCCGGCCGGCAACTGAAACTCGCCGTGCGGGACACGGGCGCCGGTATCGCGAAGCAGCATCTGTCGAAGATCTTCGAGCCGTTCTACCGCGCGAACGACGCGGTCGGCCTGCATGTGGACGGAATCGGGATGGGGCTCGCGGTCGTGCGCGAGATCGTGACGACGCTGCGCGGCCACGTGGACGTGCGCAGCGTCGTCGGCGAAGGCAGCGAGTTCGTCGTGACGCTGCCGGCCGAGGTGCCGGATGCCGGCGAAACGACCGGCGACGCACCCGCGTGGCCGGCCGCCGCCGCGCATCGCAACCGCCGCGCGCTCGTGGTCGACGACAACGACAACGCGCGCGAAACGCTCGGCGCGATGCTCTCGGCGCTCGGCCTCGACGTCGACCTGTGCGGCACCGGGCAGGAAGGCATCGCCCGTTTCGGCGAGATGCATTACGACCTCGTCGTGCTCGATCTCGAACTGCCGGACGTGAGTGGCTTCGAAGTCGCGCGCCGCATCCGGATGGTCGCGCAACCGGACGACGACGGAAAGTTTCCGTCGATTCTCGGTGTCAGCGCATACGAATCGACCGCGCTGCGCGAGAACCAGCGGGTGTTCGACGCATTCCTGCCGAAGCCCGTTCACCTGCGCGAACTTGGCGCGCTCCTCGAGAAGCTGCTCGGCTGAGCGTGGCCGCGGTGCGTGACGGGCAGGCCTTCCAGCGGCCCGTTGCGCGTTTCCCGCTTACTCGCCGATCAAATGCAGCACGATGTCACGCCGATGCGCGGCGCGACGATGCTCGAACAGATAGATGCCCTGCCACGTGCCGAGCACCATGCGTCCGTGCTCGACCGGGATCGACAGCTGCACTTGCGTAAGCGCCGTGCGCAGATGGGCGGGCATGTCGTCGGGGCCTTCCGTGTCGTGCTCGTAGCGCGTGTCGTCTTCGGGTGCGAGCGTCGCGAAGTAACGTTCGAGATCGCGCTGCACGGACGGATCCGCGTTCTCCTGGATCAGCAGCGACGCGGACGTATGGCGGCAGAACACGGTCAGCAGCCCGGTGCGGATGGCCTGCTGATCGACGAATGCGCGCACTTGCGGCGTGAACTCGACGAGGCCGCTGCCGCGCGCGTCGACACCGATATGCGTGATGGCCTGTTGCATGACGACGACCTCAGTCGAGCGCGGCGAAGCCGTCGGCCTCGATCTGCCTGGCATCGGCGGGGCGCACGACGCGCGCGACTTCGACCCCGTCGCGCAGGAATACCAGCGTCGGCCACAGCTTCACGCCGAACGAACGGCCGAGCGGCCGACCCGGGCCATCCTCGATCTTCAGGTGCCGCACGGCCGGATGCGCGGAGAACGACGCGACGATCGCAGGCTGCGCGCCCGCGCAGATTCCGCACCAGTTCGCGCCGAATTCGATGACGGTCGCACCGGCCAGTGCGTCGACTTCCGCGCGCGTCGGCGCGTTGGCGGTGTAGCGTTGCTCGATGTCCATCGGGCCCTCGTGTGCAATTGCGGAACGTGGCCGCGGCGCGCCGGCGTGGGCGGCACATGCGACCTTCGATTTCCTACTCTAGCGGAAAAGCACGCGCGATGCCGAGGGCGCCCGCACCGTGCGAATGACATGACAAGAATCGGAGCGCCGCGCGGCGGCGACGCGATCAGCATGCGAACTGATCCCGTCAACGAAGGACCGACCATGAACGCTGCGCATCGCATCACTGAACCGAACATCCTCTATTTCGGCACGCCCGTCGTGCTGATCAGCACGCTGAATCCGGACGGCACGGCCAATCTTGCGCCGATGTCGTCCGCGTTCTGGCTCGGCTGGCGCTGCATGCTCGGGCTCGCCGCCAGCTCGCAGACCACGCACAACCTGATGCGCACCGGCGAATGCGTGCTGAACCTGCCGTCGGCGGCGCAGGCGCAGGCCGTCGACCGCATCGCGCGCACGACGGGCACGCATCCGGTGCCCGAGTCGAAGCAGGCGCGCGGCTACGTGTACGAACCGGACAAGTTCGGCACCGCCGGGCTCACCGAAACGGCCTCGCAGACCATCGCACCGCCGCGCGCGCTCGAATGTCCGGTGCATCTGGAAGCGGTGGTCGCCGCCACGCACGGCATCGGCGACGAAGCGCCCGACCTGCGCGGCCATATCCGCGTGTTCGAGGTGCGCATCCAGCGCGTGCACGTACATCCCGACCTGCTGATGGACGGTCATCCGGACCGCATCGATCCGGACAAATGGTCGCCGCTGATCATGAGTTTTCAGAAGTTCTATGGCCTCGCGCCGCATCAGGTGCATGCGTCACGGCTCGCCGAGATTCCGGAGCGCGCCTATCGCAGCCCCGACATCGACCGCGCGCGCGAAGCGGGCATGTCGATCGGATAAGATACTGGCCGATCGACCCATGACCGAACCGACGGAGTGTTTCAGTGATTCAACCGACCCAAGTATTCAAGGACAACCTCGCGCAACTGCCGGCCATCGAAGGTGTCGCGCGCATCGATCTCGTCGGCGCGAACGGCGACGTGGTCGCCAGCATCGAGAATCAGCCGGGCAAGCAGGGCTCGCTCGCGGTGTACAACTACCTGAAGCAGGCATTCGGCACGCTCGACGCGAAGGCCGCCGAGCACGGCCTCGCCGTGTTCGCGGAGCACACCGCCGACGCGCGTAACCGCCCGGGCGCACACCCGAACGTCGATCGTCTGCTGGCGATCGTCGACGGCGGCGAGGCGCTGCGGATCGACGTGGTCGCGAAGGCTTGAATGCCCGGCGACGGGCACGCACGCAAACGGTCGATGCCCGTTCTTTCCCGAAGACCCTCCACATCCGTCGCATGACTGTCCAGCCGATTGCCCGTCGGGTCGCATCGATCGCCGCCCTTGCGTGTGTCGCGCTCGGCGGCGCGGCGTCCGCCGAGACGCTGCGCACGGCTTCCGATATCGCCGGCGCGTCCCTGGTTCCGCTCGGCGCGCTGCCGCACTCGCCGGAGAACGGCACGCTCGACGCGTTCTGTGCGCAATATCGTGCGAAGACCGCAACCGCGGCCGGCCGCGACGTAGCGAAGCTCGGCTGGATCGTGACGTCGGAAGCGCCCCTCGGCCGCTACACGGTCGTCACGTTCGCGAGCGGTTTCAAGCCGGGCACAAGCGCGATCTGTTACGCGCGCAACGCAAACGTCGGCGTCTTCGACGGCACGACGCTCGTCGCGCTCGGCTATACGGCACGCTCGGCCGGCTGGCAGCTCGGCTCGGTGGAGATGCTGGAAAGCGGCGCGCTGCTCGTCTGGGGTGGCGATGGCCCGTCGGCGCCCGTCGGCGAGTTGCGCGAAGCGCATGGCGGCTTGCGGCTGACCGCGGTCGCCGCCGAACGCACGTACTGCCACGGCCGTGCAGTCGTGCCCAACGTGTACGGCAAGCCACTCGACGCGGCGCGCAGGATCCTGATCTCGCGTGGCTGGCAGCCGCTGCGTCCGCGCGAGAAGCCGGACCCGCTGGACGGCGCGGCCACGCTCGCGAAGCACGGGATCATCGAAGCCGAAGCGTGCTCGGGCACCGGCATGGGGTATTGCGCGCTGCGGTATCGGAGCGCGGCCGGCGTGCTCGGTGTGACGACGGCCGGCGGCGAGCCGGACACGCCGTCGGCGAATACCGTGATCGATTATCAGGTGGCTTGCAGGAAACAGTGATCGGCGCGGTGGCGTTCGCTTGATTCATCGCTCCCGGCCGCCCGTCGCTCGGGCGGCCCGCGCGTCACCAGCGTTGTTCAAAACCCGGACGATGCCGCGTCGGCAATCGTCAGCGATTCGCGCCGAGCGCCACGCGCAGCCGCTCCATCAGCCGCGTGTAGTGCCGCACCACATCGGCCTTGTCCGTCACGTTCGCGGTCGAGAACCGCTCGGACCACGCGGCCTTCCACTCATATGTGCCGTGCACGCTGCGGTCGCCGTCCGGCGACTGGATCAGCGAGCGAATCCGCGCGTCGCGCCCCGGCCCCGTATGCATCTCGAACAACGCGTGGATGAACGTGTGATACGCGTCGTACACGTCGTCGTCGAACAGGTAGCGGTAGATGTGAAACGTGCGGTCGAGTTCGCGCTTCCCGCGGATCACGTCGTCCGGCGAGATGTCTTTCCAGTAGCCGATCCACGTATAGAAGCACAGCAGCGCATTGAGCTGCGGCGCGACCGTGTCGTACAGCGTGAGCCGCTTCTCGATCAGCCGCTGGTTGGTCCACTGCACGAGCTCGAGCCGCTTCAGCCGGCGCGCGACGAGCCAGCCGAGACACGCGACCGACAACGGCGTCAGCACGCCGAGCACGAGCTTGACGATTTCCAGCGAATTCCACGGATTGTTGAATGGCTGCATGAATGGCCCGACAAGAAGGACGCACCGCCCGGCGGATCGCATCGCGCATCGCGCTGCGCGCGTATTCGTCGATCGCTTCGCGGTTGACCGTTAGTTGCTTGCGCATCGAAGTCGCACCGTGATGCAGCCGGCGCGCGGCGAGGCGGCTCGTCCCCCAGTGTATCGGCCAAATGTCACCGGCCGGTGACGATTCGCCGAATCGTCGTCATGCGCCCGTGCCGCGTTACGTCGGCAGCGCCGACGTGAGCTTGACCTTCTGCATCGGAATGTCGGTCTTCACGCTCAGCACGCCCGGGATGCGCGTCAGGTATTCCATCTGGAAGCGCCGGTAGTCGTCGATGTCGGCCGCCACCACGCGCAGCAGGAAATCGCAGTCGCCGGCCATCAGGTGGCATTCGACCACTTCCGGCATCTGCTGGACGGCCTCCGCGAAGCGGTTCACGGATTCGGCGTCCTGTCCCTTCAGCCACACGCGCGTGAAGATCGTCAGCCCCTTGCCGACCTTCGCCGGGTTCAGCACGGCCACGTATTTCTCGATCACGCCCGCTTCCTCGAGCAGCCGCACGCGCCGCAGGCACGGCGACGGCGACAGCCCGACCTCGTGCGCGAGTTCCACGTTCTGCATGCGGCCGTCGCGTTGCAGCGCGCTCAGGATCCGCCGGTCGATAGCGTCAAGCTTCATTGGCATCAAATTCCAAAAAAATCGCAAATCACTCACTCAATGCCAAATTCTCAAGAATATCGATCCGCAACGCAACCCGATTCGAGTCAAAAAAGCAGACAATCCTCCTCCCCGTAGGAGGAGTAATGAGCAGTAGCGTTTCAACGTCGTCCGGGCTTCGCGACAAGCCCGCCTATGTCGCCGAGATGGGCCGCGGATTGCGCGCGGCGTTGCCGGTCATGCTGGGTTTCGTGCCGTTCGCGCTGGTGCTCGGCGCGCAGGCCGCGCAAAAAGGGCTGAGCCTGTTCGAGGTCCCGATGATGACGGGCCTGAATTTCGGCGGCGGCTCCGAATTCGCGGCGATCCATCTGTGGACGTCGCCGCCGCACATTGCGCTGATCGTCGCGATGTCGTTCCTCGTGAATTCACGCCACATCCTGATGGGCGCGGCGTTCGCGCCGTACATCCGGCGCCTGCCGCGCCGCCGCGCGTTCGCCGCGCTGTTCTTCATGTGCGACGAAAGCTGGGCGATGTCGCTCGCCGACGCGCGTTCGCGCTCCGCCACGCACATCAGCGTTCCCTATTACGCGGGCGTGTGCGCCGGGCTGTACCTGACGTGGATCTCGATGACGACGCTCGGCGCGGCGGTCGGCCCGACGATCGGCAACGTCGAGCAGTACGGCTTCGACATGGCGTTCACGGCCGTGTTTCTGGTGCTGCTGCGCGGGATGTGGAAAGGCATGCGCGCGAGCCGTCCGTGGTTCGTGAGCCTCGTCGTCGCGGCCGCCACGCACCTGGCCGTGCCCGGCGCGTGGTACGTCCCGGCCGGCGCGTGCGCGGGGCTGATCGCCGCGCTGCTGTGGGAGCCGCGCGATGCTGCCTGATTTCGCGACGGTCGCGACCATCGTGCTGATGGCGTCGACGACCTACCTGTCGCGCATCCTCGGCTACGTGCTGCTACGCAACCGCACGCTGAGCCCGCGGATGGCGTCGGTGATGGAGAACGTGCCCGGTTGCGTGCTGATCTCGGTGATCGCGCCGGCCTTCGTGTCGACGCGCCCGGCCGATCTGCTCGCACTCGCCGTCACGCTGATCGCGGCGACCCGCCTGTCGATCCTGTCGACCGTCATCGTCGGCGTCGTGTCGGCCGGCCTGCTGCGGCATCTGCTCGGGTAATCGGCCAACGCGGTTCCGAGCGCCGCGCGGGCGGCACCTCGAACCGGAAAACGGGCGCGCCATGCGCCCGTTTTCGCATCCGCGCGCCGGCCGCGGCGCTGCATGACGCGGCACGCGTCGCGACGGGATGCTAGCCTTGCGGCTGTACCCGCGATGCCTTCCCCCTCATTGCCTGCCTGCGAGGATCATCCCGATGCAAGAAACCCGCCCGCTGTTCGACCGCGTCCTGCTCACCAACGACGACGGAATCGACGCCCCCGGCCTTGAAGTGCTCGAACAGGTCGCCACGCAACTGGCACGTGAAGTCTGGATCGTCGCCCCGGCGGAAGATCAGAGCGGCACGTCGCATTCGTTGAGCCTGCACGAACCGCTGCGCGTGCATCGCAAGGGCGAGCGCCGCTTCGCCGTGCGCGGCACGCCGGGCGATTGCGTCGCGATCGCGGTCAGCCACCTGATGAAGGACGCGCGGCCCGACGTCGTGCTGTCCGGCGTGAATCGCGGCGCGAACCTCGGCACCGAAACGGTGTTCTCGGGCACCGTCGGCGCCGCGATGACGAGCATGCTGGTCGGCGTGCCGGCGATCGCACTGAGCCAGGCCTTCCGCGCCCGCAACGCGGTGCCGTGGCATACGGCGCTCACGCATGCACCGGACGTGATTCGCCGGCTGGTCGTGGCCGGCTGGGACAGCGACGCGTGCCTCAACGTGAATTTCCCGGCGCGGCCGGCCGACGACGTGCGCGGCTTGAAGGTGACGAACCAGGGCACCGGCACGCTGCAGGGCGTCGAAATCGTATCGGGGCGCGATCCGCGCGACATCGAATACCACTGGCTGAAACTGGCGCGCGCACCGCGCGACGACGATGCGGATTCGGAGACGGTCGCGCTCGACGAAGGCTATATCGCGGTCACGCCGCTGAAATTCGAACGCACGCACGACCAGGCGCTCGCGCGGCTTCGGTCGAGCCTCGGCTGACCTCGGGGGTGATACCGGCTGGCGGCTTCGCCGCCGGCGCGCCTCACCCCGGCACAACGCCGCCCCGCCGCCTCACCGCACCGGCCGCATCACCTGTCCCCTGGTCACGTCAGGTTCAATCCCCCGTCGAGCATCACGATCTCGCCCGTCACGTAATCGGACGCGACCAGCATCGCGACCGTCTGCGCGACATCGTCCGGCGTGGCCGCGCGGCGCATCGGCGCGTGCTCGCGCCAGAGCTGCTGCGCGGCGGTCCAGTCGGCGGTCAGCGGCGTATCGACGAGCCCCGGCGCCACCGCATTGACGCGAATCGCCGGCGCGAGCGTGCGCGCCAGCAAGCGCGTCGTGTGATTGAGCGCGGCCTTCGCCGCCGCGTACGGAATCGACGCGCCCTTCGGCCGCACGCCCGCATGCGAGCTGACGTTGATCACGCACCCGGCGCGCCCGCTCGACGCCGCTTCGAGCAGCGCGGGCTGCGCTTCGGCGACGAGCCGGAACGGCGCGATCACGTTGATTTCGTGCATCTCGTGCCACACGTCGGGCGTCGCGGCGGCGAGATCGTCGTGCGGAATCACGCGGCTGACGCCCGCGTTGTTGACCAGCACGTCGAGGCGGCCGTGCACCGCCACCGCGTCGCGGATCAGCCGCACGCGCTGCGCATCGTCGGCGAGATCCGCCTGCACGTAGGCCGCGCCGAGTTCGCGCGCCATCGCACGACCGGTTGCAGCGGAATTGCGCGAATGCAGGATCACCGCATAACCGTCCGCCGCCAGCCGTCGCGCGATGGCCGCGCCGATCCCCGACGTCGATCCGGTGACGAGCGCGACGGGCCGCTGCACGCGCGACGCGCGCGGCTCGGTGACGGTTTCGGTTTCGGTTTCAGGTTCCGTTTCGGAGATGGGGGCATTCATCGGCGGATGCGGCGCGTCCATGGCGTGGAATCCTGTCAGTGGCGTTCCCGCATCATAAGCATGACGACGGCCGATGCGGATGCGTGGCGTCTACGGCCGTTTCGGCAGCTCGACGAAATCCTCGAGCTCGCCGGCGATGTAAAGCCGCTTGCCGATTCTCGGGTATTCGCAGACGTCGTGTTCGAGGCGCTGGCCGAGGATGAACAGTTCCAGCGGCACGTCGCCGGTGTTCTGCAACGCGTGTGCATCGCCGCCGCGCGGAAAGCCGAGAAAATCGCCCGGCCCGATTTCGCACGTGCGTTCGCCGATCGTGGCCGTGCCGGTGCCGGACAGCACGTACACGCATTCTTCCTCGTACAGGTGGCGGTGGTATTCGGCCGATTCGTGGCCGGGCATCAGCGTGAGCAGGTGCGCGCCGATTTGCGTGAGGCCGGTCAGGTCGCTGAGCTGTCGTTTGAGGCGAACGGCGTTGGGATTGAGCGAATGCACCGCGCGGGCCGGTTCCATTTTCGCGATGTCGGCGGCTTTCAGCAGTTCCCGGGGAGGTGTCGTGGACATGGGGATCTCGTCAGCGTCAATGCAGCGGTTGAACGCGCCGCCCGGGCGGGCGCGGCGAGCATGCCGCGCTATTGTCCGACATTTTCATGCGGCCGAGATCACCGGCATGCGCGTCGTCTACCGCGACCTGGCGACGCCGATCAGCCCGCGTGCACGCCGCGCAGCTTCGTCAGCAACGCGATGAGGCGATCGATGTGTTCGTCCTCCGTGCGCCACGACGACACGCTGATCCGGAACGCCGGCCGCCCCTGCCACACGGTCTGCCCGAACCATACGTCGCCCGAATCCTGCGCGGCCTGCAGGATCGCGATCGTCTCGTCGTCGGTGCTGGCGCGCACGAGCACCTGATTCAGCACGACGCGGTTCAGCACGTCGTAGCCGGCCGCGCGCAGACCGTCGGCGACGCGCTGGGCTTGCGCACAATGCCGTTCGACCAGTGTCGCCACGCCGGCGCGGCCGAGCGCACGCAGCGCGGCCCACACCGGAATGCCGCGCGCCCGCCGCGAGAACTCGAGGTTGAGGTTCTTCTGCGCGTCCTGCGCGCCGCTCAGGTAAACGGCATCGCTGTTCATCGCGGTCGCGAGCGCGGCCGCGTCGCGGCAGATGACCATCGCGCCGTCGTACGGCGTGTTGAGCCACTTGTGGCCGTCAGTGGTCCAGCTGTCCGCGCCGTCGATGCCGTCGGTCAGCGCACGCTTCGACGACGCGCGCGCCCACAGCCCGAACGCACCATCCACGTGCACCCACGCGCCGGCGGCCTTCGCGCGCGGAATCAGCGTCGCAAACGGATCGAACTCGCCGGTGTTCACTTCGCCGGCCTGCACGCAGAGGATCGTCATGTCGTCGAGCGGCGGCAATTGCGCGGGATCGATGCGGCCATGCGGGTCGACCGGCGCGACGATCAGGCGCTTCATCCCGAAACCGAGCACCCGCAGCGCCTTCTTCACCGTGATGTGCGCAAGCTCGGAGAGCACGACCTTCACCTCTGGCGCGCCGATCAGGCCTTCTTCGTCGACGTCCCAGCCCTTGCGCGCGAGCAGCGCACGCCGCGCCGCAACCAGCGCAACCAGCGTGCAGGCCGTCGCGCTCGTGCCGAAGCCGACCGCGCTGTCTTGCGGCAGCCCGAGCACATCGACGACCCAGCGCGCGGCCTGCCGCTCGATCGTCGCGGCCACCGGCGAATTCGCGAACGACGACGCGCACTGGTCCCACGCAAGCATCAGTCGCTCGGCCGCCGCCGCGGCCGGCAGCGTCGCGCCGATCACGAAGCCGAAGTAGTTCGGCCCGTTCGATGCGACGGTCGCAGGCGTGCCGCGCTCGTCGAGCAGGCGCAGCACGTCGTCGGCCGGGTAGCCCGTATCGGGCAGCGGTTCGTCGAAGGCCGCAAGTCCGGCGAGCGCGGCCGCATCGGGATAGGCGCGCCGTTCGCCGGTCGCGGCGAGATACGCGTGCGCGCGCCGGTCGGCGTCGGCCAGCAGGGCGGGTTCATCCATGTCGTTTGCCTCTGTGAAGATCAGAGTTGCAGGAGATCGCGGCCCAACTGATGCAGCGCATCGTCGATCCGCTTGTAGTACGTGAACTTGCCGACGCGCGTCGCCCGCACGAGCCCGGCATCCGCGAGGATGCGCATGTGGCGCGTGGTCGTCGCCGGCGCGATGCCGAGCTTCTCGGTGATGTACGTGCAGCACACGCCGAGCTCGTCGAAGTCGCCATGCGGCTGCGGCGGGAAATGCTTGCGCGGCTGCTTGAGCCAGCGCATCACGGCCAGACGGCTTTCGTTGGCCAGTGCGCTGATGCGGGTGACGTCGTCCATGGTTCGGCCTCGTTTAACATTTCGAATATTAGCTAAATGACGAAACGTGGGCAACTGCTTCCGGGATTTCCGCGTTCGCTGTCGCGCTCGAAGCCGGGTCGCCCGCTACCGCGCCGCATCCGGCGTCACCGCCCGGCCAACGCGCGGTCGATCATCTCGCCGATCCGCCGCGCGAGCGCGTCCATCCGCTCGGCCGGCACGCCGCCGTAGCCGAGCACGAGCCCGTTGTAGCCGTGCGCCGTGCCCGGCAGGCAGAACGACGACAGCGGCCGCAGGATCAGCCCGTGCGCCTGCGCGACGCGGCTCAGCGCCGTGTCCGCCACCGGCACGTCGAGCCGCGCGGACAGATGCATGCCGCCCGCGCCGCCCGACACCGTCAGCCGTGTGCTCAATCGCCGCGCCAGCGCGTCATGCAGCGCGTCGCGCCGCTCGGCATACACGCGGCGCATGCGCCGCAGATGCCGCGTGAAATGCCCGGCCTCGATGAAATCCGCGAGCGCGCGCTGCTCGACCGCGCGGCCCTGCAACATCAGCGCGCCCGCCGCGTCGCGCAGCGGCTGCGCAAGCACGGGCGGCACGACCATGAAGCCGAGCCGCAACGCGGGAAACATCACCTTGCTGAACGTGCCGAGGTAGATCACCGGCGCATCGTCCGCGAGCCCCTGCACGGCCGCGTGCGGCGTGCCGTGGTGGCGAAACTCGCTGTCGTAGTCGTCCTCGACGATCCATGCGCCGGCCGCGCGCGCCTGCGCGACGAGCGCGAGCCGCCGTTCGAGGCTCATCACCGCGCCGAGCGGATACTGGTGCGACGGCGTGATGTAGACGAGCTTCGGCGGACGATCACGCCAGTCGTCCGGATGCGGCGCCAGCCCCTGCGCATCGACGCCGATCGGCTCGACGCGCAGGTCGGCCGCGAGAAACGCGTTGCGCGCACCGTGGTAGCCGGGGTTCTCGATCCATGCGACGTCGCCCGCGTCCGCCAGCGCGCGGGCGCACAGGTCGAGCGCGCCCTGCGTGCCGTCGGTGACGATCACCTGCGCGGCGTCGCAACGCACGCCGCGCGATGCGCGCAAATAGCCGGCGATCGCGTCGCGCAGCACCGCGTCGCCTTCCGCGGACTGATAGCCGAGCTGCGCCGGGCCCGCCGTGCGCCATGCGCGTTCGACGCAGCGCCGCCACTGCGCGAGCGGGAATTCGTCGACGGCCGGCACGCCCGGCATGAACGGCAGCGATTCGTCGAGGCCGCTCGTCGCGCGCTCGGCCTGCGCGACGCGCCGCGACAGCATCGCCGCATCGCCGGCGGGCGCCGCAGCGGCGATCTGCGACCCGCACAAACCCATCCGGGCGACTGCCGTGCCCTGCCGCGTGCCGGTCACGAACCCTTCCGATGCGAGCCGCTCGTATGCGTACAGCACCGAGTTGCGCGCGATGCCGAGTTCGTCGGCCAGCGTGCGCGAGGCGGCAAGCCGCGCGCCTTCGGCGATCCGGCCGCTCAGGATCGCGTCGCGCAGACACGCGTACAGCCGCTGCTGCTGCGACATCCGCGCGGCAGCGTGCGGCCCCGCCTCGCGCTCGAAGGTCGACAGCAGCACCGCGTAATCCATCGTGGCTCCAGAATGTGGGAATGTCATGGGTCTACACATGGTGCCACGAACTTTCTATCGTGGATGTCCGTTCTCGTTTCCGGCCGCGCCGGCAACGCTTCATTTCATCCATCCTCGAAAGGTTCGCGACCATGAACGCTACCAACACCGGCCTGACCGTCCGCCCCGTGCGCGAAGACGATCTCGACAACTGGCTGCCGCTGTGGGACGGCTACAACCGCTTCTACGGCCGCTTCGGCGACACCGCGCTGCCGCGCGAGATCACACAGCTCACGTGGTCGCGCTTCTTCGACGGCTACGAGCCCGTGCATGCGCGTGTCGCGGAACGCGACGGCCGGCTCGTCGGGCTCGTGCATTTCCTGTATCACCGGAGCACGACGCTGATCGGGCCAACCTGCTATCTGCAGGATCTTTTCACGCTCGAGAGCGAACGCGGCAAGGGCGTGGGCCGCGCGTTGATCGAAGCCGTGTACGACGCCGCGCAGGCGCAACGCGCCGAACGCGTGTACTGGCAAACGCACGAGACGAATCACACCGCGATGCGGCTCTACGACACCGTCGCGGAAAAAACCGGATTCGTGATCTACCGGAAGGTCTTGCCACGTTGATCATGCCGCACGCGGCGGCGGCTTCACGCCAGCGGCCGCGCCTTGATCCACAGGAACAGCGGTACGCGCGACCACTGCTTCAGCGTGTCCGGGTCGACGCGGTCAGGCGGCGGCAGCGGTCAGCCCGCGAAATGCTTCGACAACCCGTCGCGCGCCGCAGCCGATTTCCAGAGCGTGGCTGCCGCCGCGTTCGGTTTCCGTTTCCGGCGGCGGCGTTCTACAGTTACGAGAGACGACACGCGGCGCCGCCCACTTTCTCGTTCGGTTCGCGTGCGCCGATACGCACCCGATTCCGAGGAATGTCCATGCCGAGTATCGTCGCCGGTCCCGCCCATCTTCCGCCGAGCCCCGTCGCCGCCGAAACGCGCATGGTGCACGACGTCGCCACGCTGCAACCGTCGGACTATCGTTCGGCCGACGGTGCATCGTGGGTCATCGCCACCCTCACGCCGGCCCCGGACAGCGGCGAAAACGTGACCGGCACGACCTACTTCGATACCGCGAAACAGCAAACCGTCGCGGTGCCCGACGCGCGCCGGCGTTATGCGAACCGCGGCACCTGGCAGGTCGTCGCGAGTTCGAGCCCGTCGATACCCGCCACCGGCCGCTACGACTGGCTGACGCTCGCATGGCTGCCGATCAACCGGCGGCCGCTGCCGCAAACGCCCGAGCATCTGTATTCGCCATTCATTCACGGCGGCACGATCGTCTACCGGTGGAATCCGGCCGCGCAAGGCGGCGAGCAATTCGGCAGCGTGCGGATGATCTTTCCGGAGTGGCAGGAGCAGGTGGCGGACGTGCTGCGCGGCGCGCCCGGCGCAGTCGCACAGGCAGCGGCCGCCGCGTCCGCATCGGCGCTCGATCGCGTGAAGCAGGACGGCAACCCGATGGCCGCCGTGCTCGACTTCGGCGCCGCGCTGCATGAGGAACCGGCCGACCGGATCGCCGCACGCCTGCCGGCATTGCTGCGCGCGAACGACCTGCACGAAGTGTCGGCGATCGTGTTCCAGTGCATCGCCGCATCGCGCGAAGCGGACCGGCCGCGCTTCGTCGAAGCGATCAACGGGTCGATCTTCTCGATCGACGACAGCGCGCGCCTGCTCGCGATCGCCTACGGCGCGTTCGCGGCCGGCAGGGCGAAGCCGCGCCCGTTCAGCGATGCCGCGCAGGCCGCGCGTATCAACGATGTGTTCGCGGCGTTGAAGCAGCGGACGTCGACACTCGGCGTGCCGGTCGGTCAGGGGTCGCCGTGGTACGAGTTCTTCACCGCGTACCGGCTCGGCGGCGCGTCGCCTGGCTCCGGCGGAAACAGGCAGTAATTACCGGTGCTGCGCGATCGTCAGTCGACCTGATGCTTCGAGACGCTTCGACGAAAGCAACGTCATCCTGAATGCAGGTACTCGGCATGCAATTCGCGGGCGCAGGGCGATGCATGTCGCGAGTGCTAACGGGAACCCGCGTGCGTCGCACAGGGTCGAAACGCCACATGACCGGCAACGGTGTCGCCTTCACCGGTCGATCCACGATCCCCGCACCCCTTTTCTTCCCATGTTGAGCATCGGTCCCTTCTCGATCCGCGTCGTCGCGGTAGCCGCCGCCGCGCTGCTGGCGTGGCTCGTCGCCCGCTTCATCCAGCGCCGCCCGCCCGACGGCCAGCACAAGACCGCGTCGAGCCTGATCCTCGACGTGCTGCTGATCGGGCTGGTCGCCGCACGCATCGGCTACGTCGTGCAATGGTGGCGCGAATACGCAGCGACGCCACGGTCCATCATCGCGCTCGGCGACGGCGGCTTCGACTGGCGCATCGGCGTCGCCGCCGCGCTCGTGTTCGCCGTGTGGCGGCTCCGTCGCCTGCCCGCCCTGCGCCGCCCGGTGGCAGCCGGCATCGTCGCGGGTCTCGCCGCATGGGGCATCGCGCAAGGCACGCTCGCGACGCTGCAGCGCACCGCGCCGCCGTTCGCCGCGATGCAGCTCGAAGCGCTCGATTCGACGCCCGTGCTGCCGCAACGCTTTGCCGGCAAGCCGGTCGTCGTGAACCTGTGGGCAACGTGGTGCGCGCCTTGCCGGCGCGAGATGCCGATCCTCGAACAAGCGCAGCGCGAGCATCCCGGCATCACGGTGCTGATGCTCAACCAGGGGGAAAACGCGCAGGCGGTGCGCGCGTTCCTCGAACAGCAGGGGCTACGCTTCGACAACGTGCTGCTCGATCCGCCGTTGCGTGCGATGCATGCGTACGGGTCGCACGGGCTGCCCACGACACTGTTCTTCGATGCGAAGGGCGAACTCGTCGAATCGCACATGGGTGAGATCACCGCAGCGCGGTTGAAGGACGCCGTGGCGCAGCGCTTCGGTCAGTGATCCCGTCGGCAGCCTGCGCGAGGCCATGATCGATCGTCGATGGCAGCGCGCGTTCCCGCTGCCGCGGCTGACCCGCCCCACGACATGTCGATACGCCGACAGCCGCCCGCCACGCTTACGGCCTCGACAACACCATCACGCGCCCCGACACGCGCTGAAGCTTCAACCAGCCCGTATCGGCCGTGAACCGAAGCTGCTGCAACGGAAAGTCGAATCCCGCCCTCTGCGCGGCGCTGACCACCGCGTCGGCGATCCAGCGGATCAGTTCCTTTCCTTCGTCGGTCGTCTGGTGACCGTTCTGGACGCCGTAGAAATAGCGATTCCCTGCGTTGACCTCGTTCTGCAGTTGCATCCAGTGCCCCGGAAGGCCCGGCAGGGTTCTGAACAGGTCCGCCACGCGCTGCGTCGTCAGGCCGCGCGCCCACAACGCGCCATTCACCGCGGGCCGCGCCAGGTTGTGACGGTCTGCGTCCTGGGCCTGCCCCTTGATCTCGCCTTTCAGAATATCGGGTTTCGTCATCGCACTGTCCTCTTAAGGGCCCGGCAAGCGGGCCAATTGAATAAAAGCCGCCGAATATCGAGCGCGCGCGCTCCGTGCACGATACCTCTAATCTCGAAATTAATCGCCTGTCAGGTGTATCAGGCGAGCGCATCGCAACATCGAAGGAATGAATCAGCCCGCCCCGACGGGCACCGAAGCCCGATCCTCCGGCCATTCCCGCCCGCGCACCCATTCATTGTTCAAATAAGCGTGACACGCAGCGATATCATTTCGCGGATATTCAGAATCGTATTCGATTAAATGATCATCATTAAATCAAACTGTTTCGATCTCCGATTTTCTGGACAATTTCCATTCCCGGCCGAATATTTTTTTATTTATTTTTCGCCATGCTGGCCGCGTCGCGTTTGAAACGGCAAACGTTTGCGCGACGCACAAAACGCCTTATCCACCGACCTTCAGGAGGCAAGCATGGCCGACTCTCAAACGTCCTCGAATCGCGCCGGCGAGTTTTCGATTCCGCCGAACACCGACTTCCGCGCGATTTTCTTCGCGAATGCCGCCGAGCAGCAGCACATCAAGCTGTTCATCGGTGACAGCAAGGAACCCGCCGCCTATCACAAGCTGACCACGCGCGACGGCCCGCGCGAAGCCACGCTGAATTCCGGCAACGGCAAGCTCCGCTTCGAAGTGACGGTGAACGGCAAGCCGTCGGCCACCGACGCCCGCCTCGCGCCGATCAACGGCAAGAAATCGGACGGCTCGCCGTTCACGGTCAACTTCGGAATCGTCGTGTCGGAAGACGGTCACGACAGCGACTACAACGACGGCATCGTCGTGCTGCAATGGCCGATCGGCTGACGGACCAACGCTGACGAAGATTCGCGGCGCGGCATGTCCGGCGCGCCGCCTTCCGGATCGCAATGACGGCGGAGCCCACCGCGCATTGCGATCCGAGCGGGCCGCCATCGGTTGCCCGCGCGCTGCGCCACGCGCGACACGGCGAAATCCGATCGCCGGCCGCGTCACGCAAGACAATTCATCAAAACGAGGACGACATGACACAACCCTTTACCCACGACGACCTGTATGCGCTTCTGCAGCTCGCCGGCAACGACGCAACCGCCGTACAGGCGAACGGCGACCAGGCGGTGCTCGACCGGATGCGTCAGTTCATGACCGCGCAGCTCGTGGAAAAATTGCCGCAATACGACGTGTTCGTCGACATCGCGACCATCCCGTACAGCTTCGACGTCGGCAGCTGGCAGAACAAGGTGAAGGCCGACGCGGCGGGCCAGGTGATCGCGTGCACGGTGACGTGGGCCGGCGCGCCCGGTGTACTGCCCGGCGCGGCGGCGAAATTCGGCGTCGGCGCGGTCGTCAATTACTTCTCGAAGGCGACGCCGCAACCCGCGCAGCCGGAACCCACGACGACCGGCGGCGGCGAGCGCGACGGCATCTTCAACCTGCCGCCGAACATCGCGTTCGGCGTGACGGCGCTGGTCAATTCGGCCGCGCAGCAGACGATCGAAGTCTATGTCGACGACAACCCGAAGCCGGCCGCGACGTTCCGGGGCGCCGGCACGCAGGACGCGAACCTGAACACGCAGATCGTGAACTCGGGCAAGGGGAAGGTGCGCGTGGTCGTGATGGCGAACGGCAAGCCGTCGAAGATCGGCTCGCGCCAGGTCGACATCTTCAAGAAAACCTACTTCGGGCTGGTCGGCTCGGAAGACGGCACGGACGGCGACTACAACGACGGCATCGCGATCCTGAACTGGCCGCTGGGCTAAGCAGCGCGATCCTGTCGATCTTCGCCACGCCGTCCGGCGTGGCGACCGCATCGACGCTGCCCGACGGCCCGGGCAGCACGGCCGCATTCGCCGCCTGCGGGCGGCATCGCGAACCGTGCGTCTGCGAGCGGCGCACGGTCGAGGTCGAGGTCATAGCACGGGCATCCCACGAGCCCGTTTCCGCGGGAAACCACACCGCCGCAACGCGCTAGCCGCGAAACCGGAGATCGCGTGCCGTCACCCATGCGTTCGCGCGAAAACCCGCATGGCGTGTACAGTCGAGGGCTGCCGACGCGCGAGCGCATGCCCGTCCGACCATGACGGACGCGGGCGCCCGTCGCGCGCTTGCCCCTCAACCCGGAATCCCGTCATGTTTCTCGATCATCTTCATCCGGAGCGCTGGACGTTCCTGTGGAACGCGTTGTCCACACTCTCGCTCAGGCTCTGCGCCGCCCTCGCGCTGCTCGTCGCGGGCTGGTGGCTGTCGAAACGCATCGGCCGCTGGCTGAACCGGCTGCTCGCGAACAAGGAGCGCGTCGACGACACGCTGCGGCCGATCCTCTGCGACGTCGCCGTGTGGGGCATCCGCATCGTCGCGATCGTCGGCGCGCTGTCGCAGCTCGGCATCGAAACCGCGAGCGTCGTCGCGGTGCTCGGCGCGGCCGGCCTCGCGATCGGGCTCGCGTTGCAGGGCACGATGCAGAACATCGCGGCCGGCATCATGCTGTTGCTGCTGCGGCCATTCAAGGTGGGCGACTTCATCGACGGCGGCTCGAGCGTCGCCGGGACGGTGGACGAGGTCGGGCTCTTCATGACGCGGCTGACCAAGCCGGACGGCATCTGCGAATACGTGCCGAACAGCGCGCTGTGGGGCAGCGCGATCCGCAACTACACGCGCAATCCGACGCGCCGTCTCGATCTCGAAGTGGAAGTGTCCGTGCACGACGACATCGATCGCGCACTCGACGCGCTGCGTGCGCTGGCCGAGGCCGACCCCGACGTCCTGCAGGAGCCCGCACCGGACGTGATGGTGATGCGTTTCGACGACAGCACGGCGATCGCGAACATGCGCGTATGGACGCACACCGACACGTTCTGGGCGCTGCGCTGGCGCCTCGCGCGCCAGGTACGCAAGACGCTTGCCGATGCGGACTGCGTACTGCCCATCCGCACGCGCGAGCTGCACATCGTGCACGACGCCGAACAGCAGCGCCGGGCCGACCCGCGCCGCGTGCAGGCATCGTGACGCGCGTCGCGACACAACCGGGCGCACGACGGCGCAAGCCGCGCCGTGCGCCCCGCCCGCGTCACATCCGGACGATATCGAGCAGCGCCTTCTTGCCGCTCTTGTACGTGAACACCGAGATCGCGCCATGCTTCAAATCGCCTTGCGGCGTGAAGCTCGTTTCGCCGATCACACCACGATAATCGGTCGCCGGCATGGCGGCGAGCACCTTCGCCGGATCCGTCGAGTTCGCACGCTTCATCGCGTCGACGATGATGTACACCGCGTCGTACGAGAACGGCGCATACACCTGCATCGGCTGGTGATAGCGCGCGTCGTAACGCTTCACGAACGCCGCGCCGCCCGGCATCTTCTCGAGCGCGATGCCGGCTTCCGAGCACACGACGTTGTCCGATGCCGGGCCCGCGAGCTTCGGCAGGTCGGTCGAGCACACGCCATCGCCGGCGAGGATCCTGGCGCGAATGCCGAGCTGGCGCGCCTGCTTCGCGAGCGGGCCGCCGGTTGCATCCATCCCGCCGTACATGATCGCGTCGGGGTTCTCGCCCTTGATCTTCGTGAGGATCGCGCGGAAGTCGATCGCCTTGTCGTTGGTCGCGTCGCGCGAGATGACCTTCATCCCGGCCGACTTCGCCGCCTTCTCGAACTCGGTCGCCAGGCCCTGCCCGTACGCGGTCGAATCGTCGACCACGGCCACCGTCCTGATGCCCATGTTCTTCGCCGCATACATCGCCAGCGCGGGCCCCTGCTGCGCATCGGTCGCGACCACGCGATAGGTCGTCTTGAAGCCCTGCTGCGTGTACGTCGGGTTGGTCGCGGCCTGCGAGATCTGCACGACGCCGCCATCGCGATAGACGCGCGACGCCGGGATCGACGTGCCCGAGTTGTGATGGCCGACGACGCCGACCACCTTGTCGTCGACGAGCCGCTGCGCGACCTGCGTCGCGGTGCGCGGGTCGCCTGCGTCGTCCTGCGCGTCGAGCTGCAGCGTGACCTTCCTGCCGCCGATCACGAGCCCCTTCGCGTTGATCTCCTCGACCGCGAGCCGCGCACCGTTCTCGCTGTCCTTGCCGAGGTGCGCGATCGCACCGGTCAGCGGCGCGACGTGCCCAATGCGCACGACGTCGTCCGCGTGCGCGGACAACGCAGGCAATGCGCACGCCAGCGCGGCCGCGGTCGCGCATGCCGCTTTCTTCCGATGTCGATTCATGTTCGTCTCCTTCCTTGTCGCTCTTGGTTCGTGATCAGGACCGTCGTTGATTGCAGGCGAAGCGATGCGGTCACGCGCGCCCTTCGAAGCCGAGCAGCACGTTCACCGCGTTGATACCGATTTCCTCGACCATGTAGCCGCCTTCCATCACGAACAGCGTCGGCAGGTTCAGGCGCGCGAGCGCTTCGCCGATCCGCAGGTAGTCGGGCGAGCGCAGCTTGAAATGGCTGATCGGATCGTGCTCGAACGTATCGACGCCGAGCGACACGACGAGCAGGTCGGGCGCGTGCTGCGCGATCGCGGCGGCGGCCTGGCCGAGCGCCGTCGCATAGGTGTCCCACTGCGTGCCCTTCGACAGCGGCAGGTTCAGGTTGAAGCCTTCGCCCGCGCCCGCGCCGCGCTCGTCCGCGTAGCCGGAGAAGTACGGGTACGACACGGCCGGCTCGCCGTGCAGCGACGCGAACAGCACGTCCGAACGCGCGTAGAAGATGTCCTGCGTGCCGTTGCCGTGGTGGAAGTCGACGTCGAGCACGGCGACGCGCGCGGCACCGCTCGCGATGCCGTGCTGCGCGGCGATCGCCGCGTTGTTCAGGTAGCAGTAGCCGCCCATGTACTCGCGGCCCGCATGGTGGCCGGGCGGGCGGCACAGCGCGAACGCCGCGCGCGCACCGCCGTTCGACAGCAGGTCGGTGCCGGTGAGCGCCGAGTTCGCGCTCGCGCTCACCGCGTCCCACGTGCCGGCGTTGATCGGTGCCCCGGCATCCATCGCGAAGAAGCCGAGCTTGCCGTCGATGAAGTCGGGCAGCGTCGCGGCCGACGGCATCGCGCGCACCGGCCATACGAGCGGCAGCGCCTGGCAGGTGCGGCCGGTCGCGGTCCATTCGTCCCATGCGCCGGCGAGGAAGTCGACATAGCGCTTGCTGTGCGCGCCGGCATAGCACGCGCGGTCGAACGCGCGCGGCGCGATCACGTCACCGAGACCGGACGCGCGGACCTGCGCGAGCACCGTCTCGGCGCGAAGGGGGTTCTCGAACGAATCGGTGATCGCGCCGTCCTTCAGTTCGACGCCGCGATGCAGATGGTGATCGCTGCTGTAGACCGTGAGCATGGTTGACCGTTGCATTGAACGCTTCAAGGGGATGGCAACAGTCTATTGACGCCGGCCGGCAATAACTTTGCTTTTCGCCTCCCCGTTTCATACAATTTTGAGAAAACCGCCTACGGAGACCCTGGAATGAGCAAAAATCGCGCTTCGGTGGAACTGGACGGCGTCGATCGCGCGATGCTCCGCCTGCTGCAGGAAGACGGCGCGCTCTCCAACGCGACGCTCGGCGAACGGCTGTCGCTGAGCGTCACGCCTTGCTGGCGGCGGCGCAAGCGGCTCGAGGACGAAGGCGTGATCACCGGCTACCAGGCGAACCTGGACCGCCGCGCGCTCGGGATGAACGTGTTCGCGTTCGTGCAGGTCACGTTCAACATGCATTCGGACCAGGATTCGGACCACTTCGAGGACGTGATGCGGCGTCACGACGAAGTGACGTCGTGCCACAAGATCACCGGCGCGGCCGACTACATCCTGCAGGTCGTCGCCGCCGATCTGGACGCGTATGCGGAATTCGTCGAACGCGTGCTGAGGAAGCAGGCCGGCGTGTCGTCGATCCAGTCGAGCCTCGCGCTGCGCGAGGTCAAGTTCTCGTCGCGCGTGCCGGTGCCGGATGTGTGATCGAATCGTTCAAGCGCCCGTTCGCGGGCATCCACCGTCGAACCTCATCCCATGGAGCGCTACCGTATGAAGCATTTCATTTCTTCCGCGTCGATCGCCGCGATGATCGCCTGCGCGTTAGCATTGGCCGCGTGCGCGAATGAGCCGGTTTATCCGCTCCCGCCCGATGTCGCCGGCCACGACACACAGGCCTCGCAAACGGCGCAAACAGCCCAGGCCGCGCCGCCGGTCGTCGGCGGCGATCGCGACGCGCACGGCTGCATCGGCTCGGCCGGCTACGCATGGTGCGAGCGAACGCAGCAATGCGAGCGTCCGTGGGAACTCGCAAAGGCGCAAGGCTTCGCGAATTCGGCGCTGGGGTACGACCAGTTCTGCCGGAGCGGTTCGTCCAAGTGATGAAGTGATCGGAACCGGATCGCGGTGCAACGCCACGGTCCGGATGCAGTATCGATATCGCGCGCGTCGCGCCCCGTCCGTTCCCGCCATTTTTCCGGTTCCGCGCACCGTCATTCCGGAAAGCCGGACACGCAAGAAACCCCACGAAAGCAAGGATATTCCGCGCGTGCGACACGGGAATCGAGTTCGGTTATATTACGCGCCCCTTGCCATCCCGCCCCCGCGGAACGCATGGTGCGCGGCCTCTTTCGACGCAGCCTGAAGCGCCGTCCGGCGAGGCCTGCAGCACGGGCTTGCGCACGCATGGCGCGAACGTGAAGCATGCGATTGCATGAGCGCATGAAGCCGATCCGAAGGTGTCCTTCGCAACGGCTTCGCGTGCGCAAATGCAACGGCGAACGCGGCCGGTCCGGAGTTCCGGATTCGCGGTCCGGATATCCGGATGCGCGGGCCGAACGCGAATCCGCATCGGCCGGGCGGCATGGCAAACCGATGCATCCAAGTTGAAGAAGGGATCTGCTGTGATCAAAACGTTACGGGTAATACTGTCGGCGCTCGCGCTGTGCGTCGCCGCGTCGTCCGCGCACGCGGCCGATACGAAGAAGGTCGACGTCCTGCTGGTGGGCGGCGGCATCATGAGCTCGACGCTCGGCGTGTGGCTGCACGAGCTTCAGCCCGACTGGTCGATGACGATGGTCGAACGCCTCGACGGCGTCGCGCTGGAAAGCTCGAACGGCTGGAACAACGCGGGCACCGGCCACTCGGCGCTTGCGGAGCTGAACTACACGCCGGAGAAGGCGGACGGCAGGATCGACATCTCCAAGGCCATCGAGATCAACGAGTCGTTCCAGATCTCGCGCCAGTTCTGGGCGTGGCAGGTCAAGCAGGGCGTGCTGAAGAATCCGCACTCGTTCATCAACTCGACGCCGCACATGAGCTTCGTGTGGGGCGACGACAACGTCCGCTTCCTGAAGAAGCGCTACGACGCGCTGCAGACGAGCCCGCTGTTCCGCGGCATGCAGTATTCGGAAGACTACGACCAGATCAAGCAGTGGGTGCCGCTGATGATGGAAGGCCGCGACCGCAAGCAGAAGGTCGCCGCGACGTGGACGCCGATCGGCACCGACGTGAACTTCGGCGAGATCACGCGCCAGTTCGTCGGCTACCTGAAGACGCAGCCGAACTTCACGCTGTCGCTGTCGAGCGAAGTGCGCGAGATCACGCGCAACGCCGACGGCACGTGGCACGTGTCGTGGGTGAAGCTGCATTCGGATGACCCGCCGCAGGCCGTCGACGCGAAGTTCGTGTTCATCGGCGCGGGCGGCGGTGCGCTGCACCTGCTGCAGGCGTCGGGCATCCCCGAGGCGAAGGACTACGGCGCGTTCCCGGTCGGCGGCTCGTTCCTCGTGACCGACAACCCCGAGGTCGTGAAGCGCCACCTCGCGAAGGCGTACGGCAAGGCGTCGGTCGGCTCGCCGCCGATGTCGGTGCCGCACCTCGACACGCGCATCATCGACGGCAAGAAGATCATCCTGTTCGGGCCGTTCGCGACGTTCTCGACCAAGTTCCTGAAGAACGGCTCGTACTTCGACCTCGCGAGGAGCACCAACCTGCACAACGTCGCACCGATGATGCGCGTGGGCGTCGACGAATTTCCGCTCGTCCAGTATCTCACGGGCCAGCTGATGCTGTCCGACGACGACCGCTTCAACGCGCTGAAGGAATATTTCCCGGACGCGAAGAAGGAAGACTGGCGCCTGTGGCAGGCCGGCCAGCGCGTGCAGATCATCAAGCGCGACCCGAAGAAGGGCGGTGTGCTGAAGCTCGGCACCGAGATCGTCAGCTCGCACGACGGCAGCATCGCGGGCCTGCTCGGCGCATCGCCGGGCGCGTCGACGGCCGCGCCGATCATGCTGAACCTGATGCAGAAGGTGTTCAAGGACAAGGTCGCGACGCCCGAATGGCAGCAGAAGATCCGCCAGATCGTGCCGAGCTACGGCACGAAGCTGAACGACAGCCCGGCGAAGGTCGTCGAGGAATGGACCTACACGAGCGACGTGCTGCAGCTCTCGCCGCCGCCGAAGATCGACCTGACGGTGCCGTCGCAGGCAACGGGTGCCGCCCCGGCGCGCCCGGCAAAGGCTGCGGCCGACATGGCGCTGTAACGCGTCCGGGTGCCGCGCGGCACCGCGGGGCACCGTTGCGCCGCACGACACGGCCGCCCTCCGGGGCGGCCGTTTTTCGTCATGGCGGCGATCGGGGCCTGTTTTCCGGAAACAACGGGCGCTGAATGCGCGCTGTCCTTGCAGGCATCGCCCGCAGCCGGTCGCCCGCAACCGGTCGTCCGCAACCGGCCCCTCGCAGCCGATCGTCCGCATTCGCCTCCTCGCTTCCGCTAGAATTGCGGCACGCGCGACCCCGTCGCCGCCCGATCCATCATCCGCATCGACGCAATCTAAGCGACGCCCGATGCGGCCCGCGCCCGAGCCGCGCGAGCGCCGCCCGCCGTTGCCGCGCCCGCCCGGGCGCCACATCAACCGAATTCAGCTGGAGAAAGACCTTGTTTACCTGCCGAAACCAGAGCTGCGGCACGCAGTGGGAACAGTCCGACGTCGTCATCAAGGACGAAGGCCAGGGGCTGCTGTTCCGCTGCCCGCTGTGCGGCGCGCGCAACTACCTCGAACGTTTCGAAGATGACGAAGGCAACGTCGTCTACGAACAGATGGAAGGCCGCCCCTACCTCGGAGACGTGGAATGAGCCAGCCGCCCGCCACGCCGTTCAGCGCACTGCCGCTGACGCCCGCCTCGCTCGCGAACCTCGCGCAGCTCGGCTATGTCGACATGACGCCGATCCAGGCCGCGAGCCTGCCGATCGCGCTGGCCGGCCAGGACCTCATCGCGCAGGCGAAGACGGGCAGCGGCAAGACCGCCGCGTTCTCGCTCGCGCTGCTGGCGCGCCTCGACGCGCGCCGCTTCGACGTGCAGGCGATGATCCTGTGCCCGACGCGCGAGCTCGCCGACCAGGTCGCGCAGGAAGTGCGCCGCCTCGCGCGCGCCGAAGAAAACGTGAAGGTGCTGACGCTGTGCGGCGGCACGCCGATGCGGCCGCAGGCGCAGAGCCTCGAGCATGGCGCGCATATCGTCGTCGGCACGCCGGGCCGCATCATGGATCACCTCGACCGCGGCAACCTGAAGCTCGACGCGCTGAACACGCTCGTGCTCGACGAAGCCGACCGGATGCTCGACATGGGCTTCTTCGATGACATCGCGAAGGTCGCGCGGATGTGCCCGACGACGCGCCAGACGCTGCTGTTCTCGGCAACCTATCCGGACGGCATCGCGAAGCTGAGCCAGCAGTTCCTGCGCAATCCGAAGGAAGTGAAGCTCGCGGAGCGCCACGACGACAGCAAGATCCGCCAGCGCTTCTATGAAGTGACCGAGAACGAGCGGCTGCACGCGGTCGGCCAGTTGCTGAACCACTACCGGCCGGTGAGCACGATCGCGTTCTGCAACACCAAGCAGCAATGCCGCGACCTGCTCGACGTGCTGCACGCACAGGGTTTCCACGCGCTCGCGCTGCACGGCGAGCTCGAACAGCGCGAACGCGACCAGGTGCTGATCCAGTTCGCGAACCGCAGCTGCTCGGTGCTGGTCGCGACCGACGTCGCCGCGCGCGGGCTCGACATCGCGCAGCTCGAGGCGGTGATCAACGTCGACGTGACGCCCGACCCCGAAGTGCACGTGCACCGCATCGGCCGCACCGGCCGCGCGGACCAGGCAGGCTGGGCGCTGAGCCTCGCCAGCATGGACGAGATGGGGCGCGTCGGCGCGATCGAGCAGGCGCAAAAGCGCGAAGTCGAATGGCATCCGCTCGCGGAACTGAAGCCGGCCGGCAACGACACGCTGCTGCCGCCGATGGAAACGCTGCAGATCCTCGGCGGCCGCAAGGACAAGATCCGGCCGGGCGACGTGCTCGGCGCGCTGACCGGCGACGCGGGGTTCGACGGCAAGCAGATCGGCAAGATCAACGTGACCGAGTTCTCGACCTACGTCGCGATCGAGCGCGGCGTCGCGCACGACGCGCTGCGCAAGCTCAATGCGGGGAAGATCAAGGGCAAGCGGGTCAAGGTCCGGTTGATGGACGAGGAATGACGACGTGATGCCGGCGCGGGCCGAAACGCTTACGCGGCGCGCCCGCCCAGCATCGCCAGATACTGCTGTACCGCTCCCCATTCCCCGCCGATTCGGCAGAGCACGACGAGTTCGGCGCCCGGCACGTTGCCCGCGAGTTTCCGGTATACGATGTTCGGCGCCGCGATCCGGCTGAGCGGCGCCGGCACCAGCGCCACGCCGAGGCCGGCCCCCACCAGCGCCAGCACGGACAGCGTGCTGCTCACCTTGTGCACGATGCGCGGCGCCCGGCCGAGCACCCGCCGCAGGATCGCCAGCTGCCCTTCGTCGTCACCGTCGGCCGCATAGAAAATGAACGGTTCGTCCGCCAACGCCGCGACGCTCATCGAGCGCCGCTTCGCGAGCGGCTGCCGGTCGCGCCCCCTTCCCGGCTTGGTTGCCTGCCGTCCGCCGCGCCAGCTTCGTATCGAAAACAGCCACGCCGGGCCGTGAAGCGAGCGCGCATCGCCGACTGTCGACGCACGAATATCGAGATTTTTATCAAAAGATCAGCAGGGTTCGTCGCGCGCAGGCCGGACTCGCTTGACCAAATCATCAAATCGGCCTGATTCCAGGTTGCTTGTGCGTCGCACCATACCAAATATCTGCCGCGCCCTTCATACCGCCAAACCAGGAATGTCGGGATTTTTGCAGCGCACACATTCCCGTTGCAGCCCGTTCCTGGCACTGCCCTTGCTCAGTCATTCACACCGGCCCCTTGCGCGACACCCTCCGTGCGCAGACAACCGGTTCGAACGATCCCAATCAAGGAGACATGACCATGGCGTTACTGGAACGGTCGGCGTGGTACGACATTGCCCGCTCGACGAACTGGACCCCCCGATATGTTACGGAGTCCGACCTTTTCCCCGAGATCATGACTGGCGCGCAAGGCATTCCGATGGAAACGTGGGAAGCCTACGACGAGCCGTACAAGACTTCCTATTCCGAATACGTCCGCATTCAGCGCGAAAAGGATGCCGGCGCCTATTCCGTGAAGGCCGCGCTGGAGCGCAGCCGCATGTTCGAGGAGGCCGATCCCGGCTGGCTGTCGATCCTGAAGTCGCACTACGGCGCCATCGCGCTCGGCGAATACGCCGCCATGAGCGCGGAAGCGCGCATGGCCCGCTTCGGCCGCGCCCCCGGCATGCGCAACATGGCGACGTTCGGCATGCTGGACGAGAACCGCCACGGGCAACTGCAGCTGTATTTCCCGCACGATTACTGCCACAAGGACCGTCAGTTCGACTGGGCCCACAAGGCCTACCACACGAACGAGTGGGGTGCGATCGCCGCGCGCAGCACGTTCGACGACCTGTTCATGTCGCGCAGTGCGCTCGAGATCGCCGTGATGCTCACGTTCGCGTTCGAAACCGGCTTCACCAACATGCAGTTCCTGGGCCTCGCCGCGGACGCCGCCGAAGCCGGCGATTTCACGTTCGCGAGCCTGATCTCGAGCATCCAGACCGACGAATCGCGCCATGCGCAGATCGGCGGCCCCGCGCTGCAGATCCTGATCGCGAACGGCCGCAAGGAAGAGGCGCAGAAGCTCGTCGACGTCGCCATCGCCCGCGCATGGCGTCTCTTCTGCCTGCTGACCGGCACCTCGATGGACTACGCGACGCCGCTGCATCACCGCAAGCAATCGTTCAAGGAGTTCATGCGCGAGTGGATCGTCGGCCAGTTCGAACGCACGCTGATCGATCTCGGCCTCGACCTGCCGTGGTACTGGGATCAGATGATCAACGAGTTCGACTACCAGCATCACGCGTACCAGATGGGCATCTGGTTCTGGCGGCCGACCATCTGGTGGAACCCCGCCGCCGGCATGACGCCGGATTGCCGCGACTGGCTCGAAGAGAAGTATCCCGGCTGGAACGACACGTTCGGCAAGGCCTGGGACGTCATCATCGACAACCTGGTCGCGGGCCGGACGCACCTGACGATGCCGGAAACCCTGCCGATCGTCTGCAACATGAGCCAGTTGCCGATCTGCGCGATTCCCGGCAACGGCTGGAACGTGAAGGACTACCCGCTCGACTACAACGGCCGCACCTATCACTTCAACTCGGAAATCGACCGCTGGGTCTTCCAGCAGGACCCGCTGCGCTATCGCGATCACATGACGCTCGTCGATCGCTTCCTCGCCGGGCATATCCAGCCGCCCGACCTGATGGGCGCGCTCAAGTACATGAGCCTCGCCCCCGGCGAGAGCGGCGACGACGCACATCGATACGCGTGGGTCGAGGCCTACCGCAATCGCGGCAATCAACAGAAAGCCGCGTAAGACGGCCGATCAATGGAGGACGACATGGCACTTTTTCCGGTGATTTCCAATTTCCAGTACGACTTCCTGCTGCAGCTCGTGGCGGTCGATACCGACAACACCATGGACGAGGTCGCGGCCGCGGCCGCGCATCACTCGGTCGGCCGGCGCGTCGCGCCGCGGCCGGACAAGGTCGTGAGGGTGCGGCGCCAGGGCAGCGAGACGTTCTTCCCGCGCGACGCGCGGCTCGGCGAGACGGACATCCGGCCGATGGAAGCGCTCGAGTTCATTTTCTGCGACGCGTGAGGCCGACATGACATTTCACAAAGCATGCACGCTCGACGAGCTGTGGGAAGGCGACATGACCGAAGTCGAGGTCGAAGGGCACGTGATCGTGCTGGTCCGCCCCGAAGGGGGCGAGCCGCGCGCGTTCCAGGGCATCTGTCCGCACCAGGACATTCCGCTCGCGGAAGGCAAGTTCGACGGCCGCGTGCTGATGTGCCGCGCACATCAATGGACCTTCGATGCGAATACGGGCAAGGGCATCAATCCCGGCGACTGCCGGCTCGCGGAATATGCCGTGAAACTCGACGGGGACGACATCCTCGTTGCCGTGGAGGGCGTCGAACCGCTCTTCGCCCATTCCTGACCTGACGTAGGACACACCATGAGTCACGACAACACGGCGGACGCCTATCGCAACAACCGCGTCGGCCCTATCCTGCGCGCGAGCAGCATCACGGCCGGCGTCATCGAGGCCGCCCAGGAAGACAACCCGGACAAGGAGATCCGCATCGACGACAAGCTCGCCTACGTGCGCATCGACACCGACGGCGAACTGGTCCTGCGCCGCGCGACCCTGGAGGCCGCGCTCGGCCGGCCATTCAAGATGTCGGAACTGGAAATCAACCTCAGCTCGTTCGCGGGCCGCATCGAGACGACGGACGACTACGTCCGCTTCTATTACGAAAAGACGCTCTGACCGGAGACCAGCATGACGCAACCCGAAATCCTGAAGCCGCTCAAGACGTGGAGCCATCTGGCCGCGCGGCGGCGCAAGCCGAGCGAATACGAGATCGTCTCGACCAACCTCCATTACACGACCGACAACCCCGACGCGCCGTTCGAACTGGACCCCAACTTCGGGATGGCGCAGTGGTTCAAGCGATACCGCAACGCGTCGCCGCTGCAACACGCCGACTGGAACGCGTTCCGCGATCCCGACGAGCTGGTCTATCGCACCTACAACATGCTGCAGGACGGCCAGGAGACATACGTCTTCGGTCTGCTCGACCAGTTCTCGTCGCGCGGCCATGACACGATGCTCGGGCGCGACTGGGCGGAACACCTCGCGCATCTGTATACCCCCGCGCGCTACCTGTTCCACGCGCTGCAGATGGGCTCCGCCTATCTGACGCAGCTCGCGCCCGCGTCGACGATCTCCAACTGCGCCGCCTACCAGACGGCCGACTCCCTGCGCTGGCTCACGCATACCGCGTATCGGACCAGGGAGCTGTCACAGGCCTTTCCCGATCTCGGCTTCGCGAGCGACGAACGTCGCATCTGGGAACAGAGCCCCGCATGGCAGGGCTGGCGGCGGCTCGTCGAGGAAGCGCTCGTCGCATGGGACTGGGCCGAGAGCTTCGTCGCGCTGAACCTGGTCGCACGGCCCGCCATCGACGAGACCGTGCTGCGCACGCTCGGCCAGACGGCCCGCCACAACGGCGATACGCTGCTCGGCCTGCTGACCGATGCACAACTGGCCGACGCGCAACGGCATCGCCGCTGGGCAGGCGAGCTCGTGCGCATGGCGCTGGAACAGGACGGCAACCGCGCGGTGCTCGCTGCCTGGATCGACAAGTGGGCGCCGCTCGCGGATGCCGCCATCGACGCGTATTGCGATGCACTGCCCGACGCGCAGGATGCGGCAGCGCGTGCGCGCGCGGCGGTCGGCGAATTCCGGCGCGGCGTCGGCCTGTGACCGCTGGATGAACCCGGGGCCGGCCCGTGCCGGCCCCCCGTAACGCGGAACCTGAAGATGGAACATCAGATCACGATTGAAGGCGGCGCGACATTCGCCGTCGACGCGTCGGAAGACGCGCTGCTGCGCGGCGCATTGCGTGCCGGCGTGGGACTGCCGCACGAATGCAGCGTGGGCGGCTGTGGCGCCTGCCGCTTCGAGCTCGTGTCCGGCGCGATGGACACGCTGTGGCCGGACGCACCGGGCCTCTCCGAACGCGATCGCAAGCGCGGCAAGCGGCTCGCATGCCAGTCGCGCCCGACCGGCGATTGCACGATCCGCGTGCGCTGCGACGACAGTTACCTGCCCGTCGTCACCCCGTCGCGCCGGGAGGCGGAACTGGTCGCGCGTCGCAGCGTGACGCCGGACATGAGCGAATTCACGTTCCGCGCCCCGGGCGAGGCGGCGTTCCGCGCCGGCCAGTATGCACTCCTCTATCCGCCTTCGGCACAAGGCGCGCGCGCCTATTCGATGTCGAATCTGCCGAACGGCGACGGCCTCTGGCAGTTCGTCATCCGGCGCCTGCCCGGCGGCGCGGGCAGCAACGCGCTGTTCGACCGTATCGCCATCGGCGAGCGCGTGCTGCTCGACGGGCCTTACGGGCACGCCTACCTGCGCGACGACGACGCCCGCGACATCGTCTGCATCGCCGGCGGCTCGGGGCTCGCACCGATGCTGTCGATCGCACGCGGCGCGCTGGCGCAACCGGGATCCCCGCGTGTCCACTTCTTCTACGGCGCGCGCTCGCAGGCGGATCTCGGCGCCGCGGCGGAACTCGATGCGCTGGCGCACGAACGACTGTCGGTTTCCGTCGTGCTGTCCGCCCCGGATGCGTCGCAGCCATGGCATGGTGCGACGGGCTTCGTCCACGACGAGGCAGAGCGCGGGCTCGCGCAACCGCTCGACCGCTACCGCTTCTACTTCGCGGGCCCGCCGCCCATGATCGAGGCCGTGCAGGACCTGCTGATGCTCCGGCACAAGGTCCCCTTCGCACAGCTCCACTTCGATCGATTCGTCTGACCCCGTTGCACGTGGCCCTCCCGGGCGGGCCGCGTGCATTCCTCTGCGAATTTCCCGCGCGTAGTTTCACCAATCGCCACGACGACACGCACCGGCTAAGCTGACCCGGGCGATTCGGTCGCAATGCGTGCCGGCATGCATGTTCCCGTGCGCCACATGCATCACCAGCACAGGGGAGCACCGGCCGAACCGGCCGCAAGCGAGGCAAGCATGTCAAGGAGCGAAATGCACGACGGCAAACCGGGTTCCGCGCCCCGGCATCGCGCGGGACATTCTCCGCGCGATGCCGGGCATCCCGAGATTCGCGTACCCGCCATCCACGACCTCGCAAAGCGTCTGCGATTCGCGCCCCAGCAAGGCAGGATCTGGCTCGACGACCAGCGCATGATGCTGATGCACATCAGTTCGTTCGGCGCGCTGCGCCAGGAGCTGATCGAGAGCCTCGGCAAGGAAACCGCACGCGGCCTCATCACCCGCATCGGCTACCAGGCCGGCACGCACGATGCCGCCATGGCGCGCAAGGTACGAGCCGGCTTCAACACCTACGACGACTTCCTGGCCGGCCCGCAGCTCGTCTCGCTCGAAGGGATCGTCCACTGCGAACCGATCGCGCTCGACATCGATGTCGAGCGCGGCCACTATTTCGGCGACTTCTATCTGATCGACTCGTCGGAGGCGGAGGCGCACATCGCGAGTTACGGAATCGGCAACGACGCCGTCTGCTGGATGCTGATCGGCTATGCGTGCGGCTATACCAGCTCGTTCATGGGCCGGCCGATCCTGTGGCGGGAAATCGAATGCCGCGGGATGGGGCATGCAAAATGCCGCGTCGTCGGCAAGCCGGTCGAGGAATGGGACGATCCGCAGGACGATCTGCGCTTCCTGCAGATCGGCGATTTCGTCAAATGGTCGCTCGAGCCGCAGACCATGCCGCCGGCCACCAGCCGGATCGCCGAGCGGATCGCGCGCGCGCCCGAGAACAGTTTCGGCGTCGTCGGCATCTCGGCCGGCTTCAACACCGTGTGCCACATGGTCAACAAGGTGGCACCCACGGAGGCCACCGTGCTGTTTCTCGGCGAAAGCGGGGTTGGCAAGGAGGTGTTCGCGAACAACCTGCATCGGCTCAGCAAGCGGGCCGAGAAGCCGTTCGTGGCCGTCAACTGCGCGTCGATTCCGGAACACCTGATGGAATCCGAACTGTTCGGCGTCGAACGCGGCGGCTATACCGGCGCGACCTCGTCGCGGCCCGGCCGGTTCGAGCGGGCCGATGGCGGCACGCTCTTTCTCGATGAAATCGGCACGCTCAGCTTCACCGCGCAGGGCAAGCTGTTGCGCGCGCTTCAGCAGGGCGAGCTGGAGCGCGTCGGCGACACACGGACGCGCAAGATCGACGTGCGCGTGATCGCCGCAACGAACGTCAACCTGCGGGAAGCCGTCAAGGCCGGGCAATTCCGCGAGGATCTCTTCTTCCGCCTCAACGTGTTTCCGATCCAGGTGCCGCCGCTACGCGAACGGCGCGACGACATCCCGCTGATGATGAACTGGTTCCTTCAGCGGCTCGCCAAGAAGCACGACAAGCACATCACCGGCTTTCGCGAGCGCGCGGTCGACGCGATGTTCAACTACGACTGGCCCGGCAACGTGCGCGAACTGGAGAACATGATCGAACGCGCGGTGATTCTCGCCGAGGACGGCGGTGCGCTCGACCTCTGCCACCTGTTCACGACCGGCGAGGAAATCGACGTGTCGTCGTTCATTCTGAAACGCAGTGGCAACATCGCCTTGATGGACGAGCCGGTCGAGACGGCCCTGGCCCCGGCCTCGACCGGCCCCGGCGCCCGCCCCGGGCTCGCCGAAACCGAGGTGGCGATGCTGCGCGCCGCGATCGCCGAGGCAAACGGCAACCTCTCGCTGGCAGCGCGTGTGCTCGGCATCAGCCGGCCGACACTGGCCTACCGGTTGCGCAAGTACGGCATCGCCGCCGAATGACCCGACAAGCGCCGGGCGACGCGGCATCGATGCGCGTCGCCCGGCGTCCGGTCAGAAGCGCTTCTGATATCCGACGACCGCGTTGATTTGCGAGTGCGTTGCGACGATGGGCACCGCGGTGTTCGGCTGGCTGCCGTTCGACAACGTCTTTTGCAGGCCGACCGATAGTGCGAAGCTGACGAGATCGTCCTTGTCGAACGCGTAGGACGCGCCCGCGCTCAGGTGCGTCGTCGGAATCGCCGGAACGACGGCCAGCAACGTGTCGTTCGGTACGGCCTCCTGCGCGTACTGGAACCCCGCACGCAGCGTCAGCTTCGCGTTGTAGCGATATTCCGCGCCGACCGCGAAGACGTTGATGTCGCGATAATTCTGCGGGATCGACAGGTTCAGGTTCGCGCCGGTTCCGGCCTGCGTGAAGCGCATGTTCAGGTCCTTCATCACGCTCGACCAGAACACGCGCTGGTAGTCGGCCGAAACCGACCACTGGTCGTTGAAGCGGTGGCTGATACCTATCGTGAACTGGGCCGGCATCTGGAAGTCCTTCACGACGATGTCGCCGCTCAGCGGAATATTGCCCGCGACCGAACTGACGGCGGTCAGATTCGCATGCCCGGCGCGCAGATCGCCCACGGCGGTCTTGAAGCTGTACGCCATGCCGACCCGTGTGTCGGGCGTCAGCAGATACGTGAGGCCCAGCTTGCCGCCGACACCCCAGGCGTCGGCTCCGCCGCCGACGATGCCGCTGTGCGAAAACCCGACGTAGCCGCCCGACAGGCCGGGCACGCTCAGCAGCGCCGGCACCAGCGACCCGGACACGCGGCGCTGCGCGGCCAGCGTGCCGATCTGGGACACGTCGAGCAGCGATCCCAGGTTGAGCGAGGTCCAGACGACGTCCAGCGACGCCCCGACCGTCAACCGGTCGTTCACGTTGTACGCCGCGGACAGCGGGACGCGCAGCACCAGCAGCCGCGAAAACTGGTCGAGCCCGGTATCGACGTTGTTGGTCGCCGTCCGCGACAGGAAACTGCTGCCGCCGAATTGCGTACCGAGCCCGCCTTCGGCGAACGCGCCGATGCCGAACGCATAGTTCGCGCGGCGATAGACGACGGCCAGCTGCGGCGCGAAATACGGCCCGTTGTTGTTGCCGTGATTGCCCGACGTGGCGCCCTCGCCGGTCGACGCGTTCTTCACGTGAATGTTGGTCGTGACCACGTCGAGCCCGAGGTCCACATAGCGCCCCTCGGTCATCAGGCCGAGCGTGGCCGGGTTCAGCATCATCGCCGCCCCGCCGACGTCGTAGGCCACGCCCGTCCCGCCCATCGCGCGCGAGACCGGACCGTAGCCTTCGAGATTGAACACGTCGGTCGCACGCGCATGCGTGCCCCATGCCGCGGCGCATGCCACGACTGCCAATCGAACATACATGCCTTTCACGGACGTCTCCTTACCCATTTATAATTAAATAGTGCTAATCGTTTATAAAGCTGCTATCCATCGCTTGAAATTGCGCCCGGCTCGCGATCAGCGGGATCTCGCCGGCCTCCGTCCGGCAATCCGCACGATCACGACATGCGATTCCTCGTGCCACACCCAACCTGCCGCGCGCCGTCGCACGGCATACCGTCGTCGGCGCGGATCGATCAGTCCGTCGACTCGCTGAAGTGATCGATCACCAGTCGGTTGAACCGCGCCGCATGCTCGATCTGCGTCCAGTGTCCGCAGTTGCCGAACACGTGCAGTTGCGCGTTCGGCAGCAGTTCCAGCAGCCTCATCGAGCTGTCGAGCGGAATCACGCGATCCTCGCGGCCATGGACGATCAGTGTGTCGTGCGGCAGCGCGCGCAGTTTCACCTCGTCGCTCGCGAGCGCATCGACCCAGCGCTGGCGCGGCGCCGGAAACATGTTCGCGAACGCCTCCTGGTAGCCGGGCCGCACGCTCGCGTCGTAGCGCAGCTTCGCGAGCTCGTCGTTCACGAGCGTGCGATCGAACGCGAAGATGTCCAGCAGGCCGCGCATGTTCGCGATCGACGGCGTGTAGCCCCACACCGCGTCGAGCCCTTCGGTCAGCGTGAAGCGCGTGCCGGCCGCGCCCATCAGCACGAGCCGGCCGACACGCTCCGGCGCGCGGATCGCCAGCGCGAGCGCCAGCGCGCCGCCGAACGAATTGCCGATCACGTGCGCGCGCTCGACGCCGAGCGCATCGAGCAGGCCGAGCGCGTGGTCGACCCAGTGGTCCATCGAATACACGTAATCGCGCGGCCGCTCGGTTTCGCCGAATCCGGCCATGTCCGGTGCGATCACGCGAAACTGCTCGGCGAGCGCGGGCATCGTGAGCCGCCAGTTCGCGTAGGCCGTGACACCCGGCCCCGAACCGTGGATCAGCAGCACGGGCGGCCCGTCGCCGACGTCGTGATAGTTGGTGTCGAGGCCGCCCGCGACGATCCGGCGGCCCCGTTCGGGATTGGTTGACATGACGTCCTCCAGTCGATTTTCGATGGTGCGCGGCGCGTCAGCGCCCGCGCTTCTTCGCGCTCTGACCGCCGATCCCGAAGTGCGCCTTCGGCATCTCGGTGATGATCACGCGCACCGATTCGAGCGGTGCGTCGAGCGAGCGATGGATGGCTTCCGTGACTTCGGCGATCAGGCGTTCCTTCTTGTCGTCGTCGCGGCCTTCCAGGATGTACAGATGTGCTACCGGCACGATGGCCTCCCTTTGCGTTCGGAACGTTCAGATGAATCGCAGGCCGACCGACCCGATGTCCTGCACGCGCAGCGTCACGTTGTCGCCGGCCGCGACGGCCACCGCCTCCGTGATGCCGCCCGACAGGATCAGGCTGCCCGCCGGAATCGATTCGCCGCGCGCCCCTAGGTGATTCGCGAGCATCGCGATCGCGGCGGCCGGATGCCCGAGCACGGCCGCACCGGCGCCGAACGCTACCGGCAGCCCGTTCTTCTCGAGCACGATGCCGAGCGTGCGCAGGTCGACGCCGTCCACAGCCAGCGGCCGTCCGCCCGCGACGAAGCGCGCGGCCGACGTGTTGTCGGCCACCACGCTCTTCAGGTCGAACTTGAAGTCGCGGTAGCGGCTGTCGATCACCTCGATCCCGGCGACGACGAAGTCCGTCGCGGCGAGTACCGCGCCGACATGGCAGCCCGGCCCCTTCAGTTCGGCCTTCGTCACGAATGCGATCTCCGGCTCCACCTTCGGATGAATCAGCGCGGACGTATCGCACTCGCCGCCGTCGGGCAGGTCATGAACGTCGGTCAGGAAGCCGAACACGGGCGTGTCCACCCCCATCTGCCGCATCTTCGCGTGCGATGTCAGGCCGGCCTTGTAGCCGACGATCCGCGCGCCGCGCGCAAGCTGCCGGCGGCGGATCGCATCCTGCACCGCGTACGCGTCGTCCCAGTCCATCTCCGGATGACGGTCGGTGATCTTCGGCGTGTCGCGCGCCTCGCGCATGCAGTCGTCGAGATGCGCGGCCAGCGACTCGATCGTGTCGGTCGTCAGATTCATGCGGCCTCCCGCTTCGGTTGCGCCGCGCGCGCCTTCGCGAGCGTCAGCGCGGTGTCCTCGATCATGTCCTCCTGCCCGCCGACCATGCCGCGCCGGCCGAGCTCGACGAGGATGTCGCGCGCCGGAATCCCGTACTTCTCGCCCGCGCGCTTCGCGAACAGCAGGAACGAGCCGTACACGCCCGCATAGCCGAGCGTCAGCGCGTCGCGGTCGATGCGGATCGGGAAGTCCATCATCGGCACGACGAGATCCTCGGCGACGTCCTGGATCTTCCACACGTCGATGCCGGTCTCGATGCCCATCCGCTCGCAGACGGCGACGAACACTTCCAGCGGCGTGTTGCCGGCGCCGGCGCCGAGCCCCGCCGCCGCGCCGTCGATCCGGTTCGCCCCGGCCTCGATCGCGGCGATCGAGTTCGCGACGCCCATCGCGAGGTTGTGGTGGCCGTGGAAACCCAGTTCCGTTTCAGGCATCAGCGCGTCGCGCACGGCTGCCAGGCGGGCCTTCACGTCGTCGGGCAGCATGTAGCCGGCCGAATCGGTGATGTAGATGCAGTTCGCGCCGTACGACTCCATCAGCTTCGCCTGCTTCACCAGCCCATCGGGGCTGTTCATGTGGCTCATCATCAGGAAGCCGACGGTATCCATGTCGAGCTTGCGCGCCATCGCGATGTGCTGCTCGGAGACGTCCGCCTCGGTGCAGTGCGTCGCGACGCGAATCGTATGCACGCCGAGCGCGTGCGCCTCTTTCAGGTGGTCGACGGTGCCGATGCCCGGCAGCAGCAGCGCCGACACCTTCGCGCGCTTGAGCAGCGGGATCACCGCGCCGAGGTATTCCGCGTCGGTATGCGCGGGAAAGCCGTAGTTGACCGACGAGCCGCCGAGGCCGTCGCCGTGCGTGACTTCGATCAGCGGCACGCCGGCCGCGTCGAGCCCGCTCGCGATCGAGCGCATCTGGTCGAGCGTCATCTGGTGACGCTTCGGGTGCATGCCGTCACGCAGCGTCATGTCGTGGACGGTGATTCGTTTGCCTTTGAGATTCATTTCCGTTCCTTTCGTCCGGTCGTGGAAGTCGCGTCTGCCGGCGTCAGGCCGCCTGGGCGGCCGATGCCAGCGTGAGGCGGCCGGCCAGCAGTTCCTCGGCGAACATCTCGGCGGTGCGCGCAGCGGCGGCCGTCATGATGTCGAGGTTGCCCGCGTATTTCGGCAGGTAGTCGCCGAGACCTTCGACCTCGAGATAGACCGACACGCGGTTGCCGTCGAACACCGGCCCGTTGACGAGCCGGTAGCCGGGCACATAGCGCTGCACGTCGGCGATCATCGCGTGCACCGATTCGACGATGCGCGCTTCGTCGGGCGCGGTTTCGGTCAGGCAGTGCACGGTGTCGCGCATGATCAGCGGCGGGTCGGCCGGGTTGATCACGATGATCGCCTTGCCCTGGTTCGCGCCGCCGACCTGCGCGACGGCCGCGGCCGTGGTGCGCGTGAATTCGTCGATGTTCTTGCGGGTGCCGGGGCCGACCGAGCGCGACGACACGGTCGCGACGATCTCGCCGTACGCGACCGGCTGCACGCGGGAGATCGCCCGCACCATCGGAATCGTCGCCTGGCCGCCGCACGTGACCATGTTCACGTTCATCTCGCCGGAGCCGATGTGATCCTTCAGGTTGACGGGCGGCACGCAGTACGGGCCGATCGCGGCCGGCGTCAGGTCGATCATCAGCACGCCGAGCGCGTTCAGCTTGCGGCTGTTTTCCGCGTGGACGTATGCGCTCGTCGCGTCGAACGCGATCTGCACGCCGTCGGCCTGCACATGCGGCAGCAGGCCGTCGACGCCGTCCGAGGTGGTCTTGAGGCCGAGTTCGCGCGCGCGCTTCAGGCCATCGGAATCGGGATCGATGCCGACCATCCACACGGGTTCGAGCACGGGGCTGCGCATCAGTTTGGCGAGCAGGTCGGTGCCGATGTTGCCGGGACCGATCAGCGCGCAACGGATCTTTCGGGTCATGGGGGATTCCTCGTTTGCGTGGAAAGGGGAACGGGCGGCGCTCACGCGAACCGCACCGAACACGCGCCGATCCCGCCGATCGACACGCGGAAGTTGTCGCCGCGCCCGACCGGCGCCATCGCTGCGAGCGCGCCGGACAGAATCACTTCGCCGGCCTTCAGCGGGATGCCGAGGCGGCCGAGCGTGTTGGCGAGCCATGCGACGGCATTGACCGGCGAGCCGAGCGCGGCCGCGCCGGCGCCGGTGCCGATCACGTCGCCGTTCTTCTCGAGCACCATGCCGCAGGTCGACAGATCGACGCTGCGCGTGCTCACCGCCCGGTCGCCGAGCACGAACACGCCGCACGACGCGTTGTCGGCCACCGTGTCGCCGATGCGGATCTTCCAGTCGCGGATGCGCGAGTCGACGATCTCGAAGCACGGCATCACGCACTCGGTCGCGGCGAGCACCATCGCGTTCGTCACGCCCGGGCCGAGCAGGTCGCGCTTCAGCACGAACGCGATCTCGCCTTCGGCCTTCGGCTGGATCAGCGTGTCGAGCGCGATGCATTCGCCCTCGCCGTACACCATGCCCGACAGCAGGTAGCCGAAGTCGGGCTGGTAGACGCCGAGCATGTCCATCACCGCCTTCGATGTGACGCCGATCTTCTTGCCGATGACGGTCTCGCCGGCATCCAGGCGGCGCTGGACGAAGCGCTGCTGGATCCGGTACGCGTCGTCGACCGACAGGTCCTCGTGCTGCGACGTCAGCGGCGCGATGGGCTCGCGCGACGTCATCGCGTCGTACAGCCGGTCGCCCAGCGTGGTAATCAACGTGGAGTCCATAAGAGTTTTCCGGTCATTAACAGAAGGTCAGAGCTTGATGCAGACGTTGCGGAGCTCCGTGTAGAACTCGAGCGAATGCACGCCGCCCTCGCGGCCGATGCCCGATTGCTTCGCGCCGCCGAACGCGGTACGCAGGTCACGGAGGAACCATGAATTGACCCACGCGATGCCGACGTCGATCGACGCCGCGACGCGGTGCGCGCGCGACAGGTTGGTCGTCCAGATCGCGGTCGACAGCCCGTACGCATTCGCGTTCGCGCGGCCGATGACCTCGGCTTCGGAATCGAACGGCATCACGAGCGTGCACGGCCCGAAGATCTCGTCGCGCGCGATCGGCGAATCGTCGCCGAGGCCGGTCCAGATCGTCGGCTGCACCCACGCGCCGCCGCGCAGGTCCTCCGGCATGTCGGGCACGCCACCACCCGTCACGACCGTCGCGCCGAGTTCGGCCGCCTTGCGGTAATACGACAGCACCTTGTCGCGATGCTCCTGGCTGATCAGCGGGCCGAGGCCGGTCGACTCCGCTTCCGGGCGGCCGGGCCGCAGCCGTTCGGCACCGGCCTTCAGCGCGGCGACGAAACGCTCGAACAGCGGACGCTCGACATACACACGCTCGGTGCCGAGGCAAACCTGCCCCGCGTTCGCGAAGCACGAGCGCAGCGTGCCCTCGACGGCTGCATCGAAATCGCAATCGGCGAACACGATCGCCGCGTTCTTGCCGCCCATCTCGAGGCTGACGGGCCGCGCGCCGTCAGCCGCTGCTTTCATGATCGCCGCGCCGGTGCGCGTCTCGCCGGTGAACGTGATCGCGTTCACACCCGGATGGGTCGTCAGGAATTCGCCGGCCGAGCCGGGCCCGAAGCCGTGCACGACGTTGTAGACGCCGCGCGGCACGCCGGCCGCGTTCATCACCTCGCCGAGCAGCGCGGCCGTCTGCGGTGTCTCCTCCGACGGCTTCACGACCACCGTGTTGCCGCACGCGAGCGCGGGCCCGACCTTCCACGTCATCAGCAGCAGCGGCAGATTCCACGGGCAGATCACGCCGACCACGCCGACCGGCCGGCGGATCGCGTAGTTGAGCGCGCCCGCGCCGTCCGGCGTCGCCATCTCGAAGGTTTCGCCGGGCACGTTCTTCACCACGTCGGCGAACACCTTGAAGTTCGCGGCGCCGCGCGGGATGTCGATATGGCTCGCGAGGCTCACCGGCTTGCCGGTGTCGGCCACTTCGGCTTCGAGGAAATCGTCGAAGCGGCGCGTGATGCCGTCGGCCACCGCATACAGGCGCTCGACGCGCTGCGCGACGGTCAGGCCGCCCCACGGGCCGGCCAGCGCCGCGCGTGCGGCCTGTACCGCCGCGTCGACATCCGCGCGGCTCGCTTCGGCGACGCGCGCGATCACCGCGTTGTCGAGCGGCGAGCGCTTGTCGAACCAGCGTTCGCCCGCGCGATAGTCGCCGTCGATGAAGTTGCGGACGAGCCGCGGTTCCGGCTGCCCGCCGGCGGGGCCGCGTGTCGCGGCGATGGGTTCGGTGTCGTACATGATGTGTGTGCCGATAGTCGTGAATCCGTGGGTTCGTGGAGCGCGTTTGCGTGCCGTGCGTCATGGCCCGCCGAAGCCGGCCGCGTCGAGCCCCGCGCTCGCGCATTGCTCGTCCTGCGCCTCGCTGCCGCCCGATACGCCGATGCCGCCGATCAACGCGCCGTCTTCGACGATCGGCAACCCGCCGCCGAATGCGACGAAGCGCGGCCGCAGCACGAGGCCTTGCCGCACCGCGTCCGAGTGCGACGCCAATACGGCGTGCCACGCGCCGGTGGGCAAACCGAAGCTCGCGGCCGTGTACGCCTTGTCGATCGCGATATCGATCGAATGCAGCGGTGCGCCGGGCATGCGGACGAATGCCGCGAGCAGTCCGGCCGCATCGACGACCGCGACGTTGACGCGCACGCCGAGCCGTTCGGCGGCCTCGGCCGCCGCCTGCGCCGCGCGCGCCGCGGCGGGCCAGTCGATCGCGCGCGTGTCGATGCTGCGGTTCGTGTCGTTTCGATCCATGACGCTGGGCTCCTTGCAGCTCAGGTGTAGACGGTCGTGAACGCTTCGTTCAGCTCGCCGGAGTGGAAGAAGATCCCGCGCCCGAGCTCCTCCTCGGTCCACGTCGTGACCGGGCGATCGGGTTGCGCGAGATAACCCAGCCCCGCGAACGTCTCGTTGCGGTTGCCGCTCGGATCGAAGAAATAGATGGTGGTGCCGCGCGTGATGCCGTGCCGCGTCGGCGCGACGTCGATCTTCACCTTGTTCTTCGCCATGACGTCGGCCGACTTCAGCACGTCGGCCCAGTCGTCGAGGAAGAACGCGATGTGATGCAGGCCGTTGCTCGGGCCGCCGACGAACGCGATGTCGTGCGGCGTCGTGCTGCGGAACATCCACGTCGCGGCCCGGATCGTGTTGCCGGGGCCGACCATCACCTGTTCCGCCAGATGGAAGTCGAGACACTCGGCCATGAAGCGCGTGTTCTCCTCGACACGGTTCACGCCGGTTTCGGGGTTCAGTTCGCACATCAGCAGGCAGTGGTCGAGCCAGTGCACGGCCGAGCCCGGAACATCGTCGGGCCACGGATCAGGGTTCAGCGAGCCGACCGCGGTGCCCACCAGCTCCTTCTTCGCGAACAGCCGCAGTTCGTGCCCGCTCGGCAGCAGGAACCGCAATTGACGGCCGATGGCCGGCAGCGCGCCTTCGGGCAGCATCTCGGTCGCGATCCCGTATGCCTCGATACGCTGCTGCAACGCGTCCAGGTCGGCGTCGTGCTCGACCTTGTACGCGGCGTGCTTGAGCCCCGCCTGATCGGACGGCGACAGGATCAGCGAATACTTGTCCCATTCGTCCCAGCATTTCAGATAGACGTTGCCCGCCGCGTCGCGCATCGTCTCCTGCATGCCGAGCACGCGCACGTAATGACGCAGCGCCGCTTCCATGTCCATCACCTTCAGACTGACATGACCAATACGCATCACACCCATGATGTGTCTCCTCCTGGTTTCCTGGTTACTTGTCGATCGTCGGCGCGCCGGCACGGGCCGCGCCGCAGAAGAACGGCTTTTTCAACCGGCCGGCCACCTCGAGTTCCACGTCGCCGTCCGGCACCACACGGCACGCGAGCGCATAGCCGTCGTTCTCCTCTTCGGCGCTGACGTGTGCGCGGCTGACCGGCCCGAGCTTGCGCACCGCGCCGCGCAGCACGCGCACCTTGCACACGCCGCACCCGCCGTTCAGGCAGCCGACCGGAATGCCGCGCCGGCCGAGCTTCGCCATGCCGGCCAGCAACGACTCGCCCGACACGCACGCATAGCGCTCGTCGGTCTGCGCGATCCTGACCGTCCCGCATACGCGACCCGCATCCATGTCACACCCGCCGGAACAGCGGGCTGCGCGTCTGTTGCGCGTCGGCCGCCGAGATGAACTTCTCGTGATAGATGTCGCGCTCGAACAGGCGCCCCTGCATCAGCGTCGTGATGCACGCGTCGATCATCGCGGGCGGGCCGCACAGGTAGGCCTGGTGCCCCGAGAAGTCGCCGTCGAAATGCGCCTTCGCGACGTCGTGCACGAACCCTTGCGCGACGTCGCCGCCGGCATCCGGCGCGCCTTCGGACAGCGCCGGCACGTACGTGAAGTTCGGGTGGCGTTCGGCGAGCGTGCGGAATTCGTCGTGGTAGTACAGCTCCTTCGCGTTGCGCTGGCCGTAGACCAGCGTGATCGGCGCGGTGACGCCGCTGGCGAGCAGGTCCGCGATCATCGAGCGCGGGCTCGACAACCCCGATCCGCCAGCCATGAAGATCATCGGCCGCGCAGCCGAGCGACGCACGAAGAAGCGCCCGTACGGGCCCGACAGCCGCATGCGGTCGCCGGTGGCCAACTGCTCGTGCAGGTAGCCGGTGCCAAGCCCGCCCGGTACCTGCCGCACGTTCAGCTCGATCTCGCCGGTGGCCGCGACGTCGGCCGGCGCGTTCGCGATCGAGAACGCGCGGCTCTGCCCGAGACCGGGAATCTCCAGCTGCACGTACTGGCCCGCCTGGAAATGCATCGGCTGCGACAGCTTCAGTCGGATCGACTTGATGGTCGGCGTGAGCTGCTCGATGCGCGTCACTTCAGCCGCGAAGTCCTTGACCGGAATGATTTCCGCGTCCGGTTCCTCGTCGACGTCGGCCTCGATCACGGTGTCGGCCTGCAGCGTCGCGCAGCACGCGAGCGCCTTGCCTTCCTCGCGCTCGAAATCCATCAGCGCGAACGGGTTCGCGTCGCCGAGATCGGTCTCGCCGTCGAGCACCGCGACCTTGCAGGTGCCGCACAGGCCGTGACAACACGCATGCGGAATGTAGATGCCCTGGCGCAGCGCGGCATCGAGCATCGTCTGTCCTTCCTCGACCTCGATCGTGACGCCCAGCGGCTCGATGGTAAGTTGGTGGCTCATGATGGTTCGCTCGTCCGCGTGGCGGTCAGAAGCTCGCGCCGCCGAGGCCGTCGAGGCCCGGCGTGCGGAAGCTGATCAGGTCCTTGTGCCCGAGGCCGTTGTCGGCCAGGCTCTTCGCTGCGTCGGGCGTCCACGGCTCACCAGAGCGAAACCACTCGACGCGGCCCCAGTCGATCTTCGCGAAGTCGGGGTGATAGCCGTAGATGGGTGGCAGCACGTCGCGCGCGAGCGCGCCGAACGGCATGTCGGGCGGCAGCGGCAGGCAGAACGGCGCCGGGAACATCAGGTGGTCTTCCCAGCACACGTAGAGCAGCGGCGCCGGAAACTTCTCGACCGCGTCCTTCACCGGGAAGTCGTAGGGTTTGAGCGCGATGACGGTCATGCTTGTCTCCTGTCGGCCGGCGTTTGCGCATTCGCGCGTACGCCGGTCTCGTTCAAGGTTGTGTATCGATCAGTTGCTCGTGGCCTGGCCGCGCCAGGCCGCGAAGTTCTTCTGGTCTTCCGAGCCGTCGAAATCGAGGTTGTCGCGGCCCATCTGCACTTCGTAGTAATCGAGCACCGCGGCGAGCGGATCGAAGCCTTCCGCGCTCGGGTCCGCATCGGGCGGGAAGCAATTGCCCTTATAGATCTGGTGCACGGGCAACCACGCCTGCACGTACTTCTGCGGCTCGTGGTCGAAGATTTCCTTGCAGTGATCGCTGCAGAAATGGAACTTGTTGCCGAGGTAGTTCGACTCGCGCGCGCCGATCTTCGTCGGGTTGCCGGGCTCGGTGAACAGCATCGGGATCTGGCAGGTCTGGCACAGCATCGGCAGCGTCTTCATGTAGAAGCGGTTGCCGGCCTTCGCCTGCTCTCCCCAGTAGTCGAAGCGCGGGCGGTAATAGCGGTCGAACGAGTCGGGATACTTCGCGGACAGCCACGCCATCTCGTCCTCGGTCGGCACCCACGTGTGGAACGCCGACGCCGCGTTGAAGCCGTAGAATGTCGACCATGCCTGGTGGCTGATGTGATCCTTGCCTTCGCACGCGTCCTGCCAGCCCTTCGGCTCGCGAATGCCGTAGCGCGCGAGATCCTTGAACAGCGCGCCGCCGTTCTGCTCCGCGTACATCTCCCACGACTCGCGCCAGCTCATCACGCGCTTCGGCTGCATGTAGTCCATCATCATCGCGACCAGCGTGAGCAGCCGGTAGCCGCGCCAGAACCACTTGTCGATCCAGCGCTGCACGATCGGCACGTTGTCCGGGTCCTGCTCGAGCAGGAACTTGATGCACTCGATGCCGAGCGTCATGTGACGCGATTCGTCCGACTGCGCGGAAAAGCCGAACGTGACGGTGGACATGTCGCCGTTGTACGCGGCGCCCGACATGAACGGCACGAACAGCAGGTTCGTCAGCACGTATTCGAACGAGAAGCTGACCGCCGTCAGGAACTCGAACGGCCCCGACGAATACGCGTCCTCGAAGAACGACTTCGGCACCGACAGGTACCAGACTCGGTCGAACCAGTGGTTCGAATGATGGAAGCCGTTGAAGAACTTGTTGTACGTCGACATCGCGTGCGTTTCGGTCTGGTAGTGCCGCAGCTCGTCGATCGACTGCATCTGGCACGCGATGCGCGCGCCCTCGCCGGTGAAGTGCCGGCCGACGTGCGCGAAACCGCGATGCGCGAGATATTCAAGCGGCGTCACGCCCTGGATGAACAGCTTCAGCGCGTTGATGTAGCGCGCGTCGGTCACGCCGAGGAACGCGTTGTTCTGCGTGAACGCATCGAGCACCGCGTACAGCTTCTTCTCCTTCTCGCCCTGGTATTTCCAGTACGCATCCATCGTCAGGCGGAACGGGTCGACCCACTTGTCCCAGTCGTGGATCTTGATGCCTTCGTAACGGTCGTACGGGAAGACCTTGTCCATCGGCTGGTAGGTCGTTTCCCAGCCGAGGCCGCGCGTCATCGCCGCGTAGCGGTCCTTCAGGCCGAGCTTTTTCTTGAGCGTTGGCGTGTCCATTCGTGTCTCCGGTGTTGTCGGTGCGTGTTGCGCGGCGTTCAGTGCGACCAGCTCAGCGTGAACTGGTCGTCGTCTTCGTCGATGTGGCCGGACAGCGTGATCAGGTTCACCTGCAGCTGCTGCAGGTCGAAGCGCGTGCCGGTCAGTTCCTCGATCGTTTCGCGGCGGATCGTCAGCCGGTCCGGTGCGTCGATCTTGACCATCCCGGGCGACTCGACCACCACCGCGTGCGGGTTGTCGGCGACGATCGCGTCGACGATCGGTCTGGAGTCCTCATTTGTCTGAAAGGCGATGAATACGTTCGACATGCTGGCTTTCCTTGGATTGAGGGGATATGCGCGGCGTCAGAGCGCGAGGCCGAGCTTTGCGACGCGTGCTTGAAACTGCTCGCGCACTTCGTCGAGCGCCGCCCGGCCGGCATCCTGCAACGCGCGCGCCGCGACCGGTGCGAGCGCCGCGTCGGCCCGTGCGGACCAGTCTCGGGTCCAGCGGGCGAGCAGCGCGCGGTTGTCGTCGGATTCGGCGGCCATGGTCTTCACCACCGCGTCGATCCAGCGATTCGATTCGGCGTGCCATTCCGGCATGAACGCGGTGAGCATCGCGACCGCCGAGCCGCCCGCGAGCGCGATCCGTTCGTCGATGAAGCGGTCGTAGACGAGCGGATACAGCAGGCCGTCGAGCGCGAGGTTCTGCGCAACGAAAAGCTCGACCGGGTCGGCCACGACCAGCGTGTCCTCCACATAGCGGCGCAGCGGCTGCCATGCGGCGTCGTTCGTCCAGCTGGCCTTGGCCGCATCGAGCACGTCGGGCTCGGCCATCGCGAGCGCGAGGCGCGTCAGGTACTGCGCGACGCCGAGGTTGTCCATCGCATGGAACATCGCGGGCGCGGTGAACGCGGTACCGTAGCCGAGCGCGCAGATCTGCGCGTTGTTCATGTTCGCGCCCCACGCGGCATGGCGCAGCGGCACCAGCACGTCGAGCGCCTGTGCGGCCACGTCGTCGCGCATCAGGCCAATCATCCGGCGCGATTCGACGAACTCGAAGTTCGACTCCATCGCGTCCTGCTGGCGCGCGCGCGTCGTCGCCCACGACGCGTAGTAGAACTGGCGCGGATCCTTCAATGCGTACCAGTTCGCCATCCGGATCGCCGAACGCGACGGATCGAAGATCTCGTGGTCCGGGTCCCAGGTCGGCCGGTAATGGAAGTTCGCCTGGGGCTGCGCGCCCATCATGCCTTCCTGGTAGCGCGTCGCCGTCTTGTCGCCGCCGATGTTCTGCGCGACATGCGCGAAGGTGTGCCGGAGCGGCTTGATGTCGACTGTCTTCAGCTCGATGGTCACTTCTTGCTCCTCAAGGTCATGGGTTCGCTTCGACGTCGAGCCGCGTCACCTGCTGTTCGCGGCAGAACGCGTCGAAGGCGGCAGGAGACAACGTCAGCTCGACGAACAGATCCGGCGCGCCGCCGAGCGAAAACTCGAATTCGACGAAGCCGCGCACGTTCATGCCGGTCACGCGCGCACACTTGCGGCCAGGGTCGAGCGGGGAAAGATCGGTCGGGTGCTGATTCATGATCGGTGTCGCCTCCATGCCGCACTTCAATGCAGCATCCGTGCCACGTGCGGGCACGCGCTCAAAAAATCTCGATAATTGAGGGAAAGCCCTGACGCGAAGTTCAAATTCGCGATCCACAATGGCGGTTAACCAGAACGGAAATCGCTCGCCGGCGACCGCGCCTGAACCCATATCCGGTGGCGCTTTTCATCATTTGAGCAACACCGTCGAACGCATTTGACGAAATGATCAAATCGATCCGCCCGCCGCGGCGCCGCTGGCGAAAACCTTGAAAATCACGAGAAATCTCGACGGAGGAGACACGATGCGGCCCAGCCTGCCCCCATTGCCGCCGGACACCGACCTGCGCAAGCTGATCCATTTTTCGGCGAGCGACGGTCGCATCTGGCTGGCCGGTCAGCGGATGGTGCTGCTGCATGCCGGCGCACTGGCGACGCTGCGCCAGGAACTGATGGAAAGCGTCGGACCGGCACAGACGCGACGCTTCTTCACGCGGGTCGGCTTCGCCGCCGGAGAACGGGACGCCGCACTCGCCCGCGAAATTCGCAGCGGCGCGTCGTTGTTCGACATGTTCCATGTCGGCCCGCAACTGCACATGCTCGAAGGCGCCGTTCAGGTCACGCCGTTGCGCTTCGAGGCCGATCCCGCGACGGGCGCGTTCTATTGTGAGTACCGCTGGGAACATTCATGGGAGGCCGACGTGCACCGCCGCACGTTCGGGCCGCAGCCCGAACCCGTCTGCTGGATGCTGATCGGCTATGCGACGGGCTACACCAGCGCGTTCATCGGCCGGACGATCCTGTTCAAGGAAACGGCCTGCGTCGGCATGCACGACCCGCACTGCACGATCGTCGGCAAGCCAGCCGAGGAATGGCCGGATGCCGACGAGATCTCCTCGTGGTTCAAGGCCGACTCGCTGATCAACACGATCCGCGACCTGCAGACCGAAGTCGAATCGCTGCGCCTCGAGATCGCGCCGGACGACAGCCGGACCCGGCTCGTCGGGCGTTCCGACGCATTTCGTGCAGCCTATGCGCTGCTTGAAACGGCCGCGCCGACCAAGGTCGCCGTGCTGCTCACCGGCGAAACGGGCGTCGGCAAGGAACGCTTCGCGCGTGCGCTGCACGGCCTCAGCCCGCGCGCGCAGAAGCCGTTCGTCGCGATCAACTGCGCGGCCATTCCGCATGCGCTGATCGAGTCCGAACTGTTCGGTGCGGAGAAAGGCGCGTTCACGGGCTCGCAAGCCGCGCGCGCCGGCCGCTTCGAGCGCGCGGACGGCGGCACGCTGTTTCTCGACGAGATCGGCGAGCTGCCGCTCGACGTACAGGCAAAGCTGCTGCGCGTGCTTCAGGAGGGCGAGGTCGAGCGGCTCGGCGCGACCGACGGCAGGAAGGTGGATGTCCGCGTCGTCGCGGCGACCAACCGCGATCTCGAGCAGGCCGTGCGCGACGGCACCTTTCGCGCCGATCTCTATTACCGGATCAACGTCTACCCCGTGCTGATTCCGCCGCTGCGCGACCGGCAGGACGACATCGCGCCGCTCGCCGACGCAATGCTCGAACGCTTCGCGGCCGTGCACGGCAAGCCGGCGCCGACGCTGACCGACTACGCCTACGACACGCTGCGCGGCTACCGCTGGCCCGGCAACGTGCGCGAGCTCGAGAACCTGATCGAGCGCGCGGTGATCCTGTCGCGCCCGAACCGTCCGGTCGACGCGAAGGACCTGTTCCCCGGCGTCGGCGCGCCCGGTGGCGCGACGGTCGATCGGGCCGGGCAGATCCGGCCGGCGGCCGCGATGTCGATCGACTGCGGCGCCATCCTCGACCAGTTGCAGGGCGGCGGCGGACTCGACGGCCTCGAGCGGGCGCTGCTGCACGAGGCCGTCGACCGCGCGAACGGCAACCTGTCGGCCGCCGCGCGCCTGCTCGGCCTGACGCGCGCGCAACTCAGCTATCGGCTCAACCGCAAACAGGATCAGGAGGACGCGTGACATGAACACCATCCTGCCCGCCCATCCGTTCGACGACCCGCCGCCGGCGCACGAGCCGGCCGACGCCGACGCCGCCGAGCCGCATGCCCGCACGCTCAGCGAGCATGCTTATCACCAGCTCCGGCAACACATCATCGAGGGACATCACCCGCCCGGCACGAAGCTGCGCGTCGAGCATCTGAAGGACGTGTACGGCGTCGGCGCGGGCACGCTGCGCGAGGCGCTCACGCGGCTCGTCAGCGATGCGCTGGTCGTCGCCGAAGGGCAGCGCGGGTTTCGCGTGACGCCGATGTCGGTCGACGATCTCGAAGCCATCACGCGGCTGCGCATTCATATCGAGGTCGATGCGCTGCGCGACTCCGTGCGGCGCGGCGACGACGCATGGGCGCAACGCGTGCGGCAGAGTTTCGACATGCTGTCGGCCTGGGAGCAGCCGGTGTCCATCGAAAACCGCGCCGCATGGGAAGCGTGCAACCGGCGCTTTCACGAAGCGCTGATTTCGGCGGCCGCGACGCCCTGGACGTACCTGATCCTGCGCATGCTGTCGCAGCAAAGCGAACGCTATCGGCGCGTGTGCATCGGGCTCGGCGATTCGAAGCGCGACGTGCATGCGGAGCACACATGCCTGTTCGAGGCCGCGATGCGCCGCGCCGATGCGCGCGCGGCACTCGCGCTCGAGGATCATATCGGCACGACGCTCGCCGTGGTACGCAACGCGCCGCCCGGCACCTTGCCGTTCTAGCCACCGTCGCGCGGACGCTGCACTCACACCAGCTCGGGATACCCGTGCGCGGCCGCGTCCCGCGCGAGCCGGGCAATCGTGTCGTAGGCACTCGGCGGCAGACGCTCGAAACCCTTCAGCCGCAGTGCGTTCGCCCGCGCCGGATCGACCGAGACCGCGCGATCGAGCGCATCCTGCAACGCGCCTGCCAGCGTTGCGTCCAGCGCCTTCGACGCAATCAACGGCAAGCCCGGCGCCGACGCCGTCATGCCGATGATCCGGACGTCGTTCAACAACTCGGGCAGTGCATCACGCACATACGCGAACGTCACGCAGTCGATCGCCGCGCAATCGGCAACGCCTGCCGCCAGCGCGCGCAGCACGTTCAGGTGCGAGCCGAACGACACGGCCGAACTGAAGAAACGCCCGTCATGCGCATGCGGCGCGACCGCATGCCGGAACGCGTTCATCCCGCTGTGTGAATCCGCGCCGTTGAATGCTGCCCGCAATCCGCGACAGGCAGTCAGCGTCGTCGCGCCGCCTGCGTGCACGCGCGCCGACACCACCAGCACACTGCTGTAGCGCGCGCCGTCGCAGCCGGGCGCATCGAATGCCGGTGTCGCGATCAGGTGCACGGCATCGCGCAATCCGAGCATCCGGTATGGATAACCGCATGTCTGCGACAACAGCAAGTCGTTGCGGTGCCACAGCGCGTGCAGATCCCCGAACGGCTCGTCGAGCAGCGCGACGCCGGCAGGCCCGCCGGCACGCGCGAACGCATCGAGCGCGTCACGCAGCAACGCGCGCCACAGTGCGGCGTGGCGCGGCGTCACGTTGTACATCGGCAGTCCGGCGATCCATGGGCTCATTCGCGCATTCTACGCACCGGCGATGCGTTGGAGAAAGCCCGTTCGCCCGGGGTTCGCGCCGGTCCGGCATGCGCAGGGGCGGTCAATGCTTATCTGCCGCGCAACGATAAGCAAATGCGAATTGCTTGGTTGGCCTGACTACGCGAGCCGGTTAGCGTTCCAGTGTCGCGACACCGTCGCAAGCCGCTGTAGCGGCCGACCGCGCGCCGCGCCCCGTGTCTGTCAACAGCATCGCGGCCCACGCCGGCGCGATCGTCCGCTACCCGTTACCCGTATAGCACCCGAATCACCCGCTTCATCCCGCCCCAGCACCATGGCCGAATACTTCGACGTCGACCACGCGCGCGCGATCGCCGCACTCAACGCCCGCTTCACAGCCCGCACCGAGTGGCCGACGTGGCTGCTGGTCGTCGCGATCTACGGCGGCTGGCTCGCCGTGCTGCTGCTCGTACGCGCCGAGCGCCTGTCGCTCGCGGCCGCGACGCCGCCGCTGATCCTGCTCGGCGCGTGGCACCTGTCGCTGCAGCACGAGCTGCTGCACGGCCATCCGACGCGTTCCGCGTTCGTGAACCGGCTGCTCGGCTACCCGCCGCTGACGATCTGGTATCCGTACACGCTCTATCGCGACACGCACCTCGACCATCACGGCGACGAGGACCTGACCGTGCCGGGCGTCGATCCGGAAACGAACTACGTGTCGCGCGAGCGGTGGGCGCAGCTGCTGCGCTGGCGTCGCGCGCTGACGGTTGCGCGCACCACCTTCGCCGGACGCCTCGTGTTCGGGCCGCCGACGAGCGTCGCCGCGATGTTCGCCGACGCATTCGCCGCGTTCCGGCGCGGCGACTTCCGCCATCTGCGGATGTGGATCACGCACGCCGCCTGCGTGGTCGCGCTGCTCGCATGGCTGCAGTGGGCAATCGGCGTGCCGTGGTGGTACTACCTGCTGGCCATCACGTGGCCCGCGCTGTCGCTCGCGATGATCCGTTCGCTGTACGAGCATCGCGCCGCGCGGCACCCGAAGGCGCGCATCGCGATCAACGAAGCCGGCTTCGCGATGCGGCTGCTGTACCTGAACAACAACTATCACCTCGTGCATCACGACCTGCCGACGCTGCCGTGGTACGACCTGCCGCGCGCGTACCGGATGCGGCGCGATGCGTATGCGGAGAAATGCGGCGGCTTCGTGATCCGCGGCGGCTATCGCGAACTGCTGGCGCGCCATGCGTGGACGCCGACCGACACGCCCGTGCATCCGTTCGACCAGGGCACGGCGTCGCTGTCGACGGGCGGTGGTGCGAAGGTCGCCGCCGTCGACGGGTATCTTCAGATCAGTACGTAGTGCTTGAGTGAGTCGCGCTTCGCCGTGAAGGCGCCCGATGCGACGACGCCCGCGCAATGCCGCACGGCCGCCCCGACGCGCATTTCTTACGAAAAGCCGACAACATCGATCTGCATCGGCAAATTGCCAATTTCGGCGGCAATGCCCAGAATGACGGATCGTCCGGGGCCTCCGACAATCACTCGCCCCGGCTCAGCCGCCCGGCCGCGCGCCGCACTCCCCTACGACAATGCAACCGAACACCTCGCCCGGCGCGATCCGCTCGATCGGCAACGACTGGTCCGTCTCCGCGGTGACCGCGGGCTTTCTCGCGGTGCTGATTTCCTACGCGGGCCCGCTCGCGATCTTCTTTCAGGCGTCGCAGGCCGCGCATGTCTCCAACGAGATGGTGGCGTCGTGGGTCTGGGCGATCTCGATCGGCGCGGGCGTGTCGGGCCTCTTCGCGAGCTGGAAACTGAAGGTGCCGATCGTGACCGCATGGTCGGCGCCCGGCACCGCGCTGCTCGTCGGCCTCTTTCCGCAGCTGACGCTGAGCCAGGCCGTCGGCGCGTACATCACGGCCGCGCTGATCATCCTCGTGATCGGCATCACCGGCTATTTCGACCGGCTCGTGCGCCACATTCCGCGCGGCATCGCGTGCGGGATGATGGCGGGGATCCTGCTGCCGTTCGGCATGCATGCGTTCTCCGCCGCGACCGCGCAGCCGGTGCTCGGGTTCGGGATGATCGCGGCATACGTGATCTTCAAGCGCCTGCTGCCGCGCTACAGCATCGTGCTCGTGCTGCTGACGGGCGCCGCGCTCGCGACGCTGCTTGGGATGGCGCATCTCGGCAACGTGTCGCCGAGCATCGCGCGGCCGATCTTCATCGCGCCCGAATGGACGCTCGGCACCACGCTCAGCCTCGCGCTGCCGCTCGTCGTCGTCAGTCTCACCGGCCAGTTCCTGCCGGGGATGACGATCCTGCGCGTCTCGGGCTATCACACGCCCGCGCGGCCGATCATCACCGCAACCAGCGTGATGTCGCTCGTCGTCGCGTGCTTCGGCGGGATCACGATCGTCGTCGCGGCGATCACCGCGGCGCTGTGCACCGGCAAGGATTCGCACGAGGATCCGGACCGGCGCTACATCGCGGGCATCGCGAACGGCGTGATCTACCTGATCGGCGGGCTCTTCGCGGGGACGATCGTCACGCTGTTCTTTGCACTGCCGAAGGCGTTCGTCGCGATCCTCGCGGGGCTCGCGCTGATCGGTGCGATCGGCGCGAACGTGCACGGGATCTTCGAGGACGAGGCGCATCGCGAGGCATCGGTGATCACGTTCCTCGCGACCGCATCGGGGATGACGTGGCTCGGGCTCGGGTCCGCGTTCTGGGGGATCGTGATCGGGTCGATCGCGTATGCGGTGACGAGCTGGGCGCGGCGGCAGGCGTAACGCGCGGCGCGCGCCCTTTCAGCCGCCGCGTCGCTCACCGCGCATGCTCGCGCACCAGCTTGGCGAATGCCTCCGCCGGTGTCGTCGCGCCATACACCCGCTCCGACACGCCGGCCTCGACATCGATCTGCCCCGCGTTGTGCGCGTCATAGAGATCAACGATCAGTTGTGCATGACGCTCGCTGAGCCCGGCGCGCAACAGCGTCGCGGTCCATGCGTCGCGCGGCAGTTCGCGCGCGACGATCTCGTGGTCCGCGACCGCGCCGAGCGTATCCGCGATGCCCCGCACGCTCACCCGCCGCGGCCCTTCGATGCTGACGATACGCGGCCGGTTGCCGGTTTCGGCGGAATCGAGCAGCAGCCGCGCCGCCGCGACACCGACATCGGGCGCCCAGACCGTCGGAAACACCTTGTCGACCGGATGGTGAAAGCTCGGCAGCACGCCGGTTGCGAGTGCGACGGGCAGCACGCGGGTCCAGTTCTGCAGGTGTTCGGCCGAGCGCAGCAGCGTGAGCCTCGTCGGAACCGTCCTCAGCCTTTCCTCCAGACGATGAAAGAGCCGCGTGATGCCCGTGTTGCCGTCGCGCTCGGCGCCATAGTCCGACAGCGCGAGCAGCGCCGGCGGCGGATTCGCGACGAGCGCGCCGGTCACGAGGTCGATCGTCCGCTCCATCGTTGCCGCCGGGTCGCTGTCGGCGATCGGCACCGGGCACAGCATCTGCACGGCTTGCGCGCCATCGATCGCCGCGGCGACCGCGCGGGCGTCCGTCAGATCGGCGATCGCGACGTCGCAGCCGAGTTGCGCGAAGCGTTCGCGCCGGCGTGCGTCGCGCAGCACCGCGCGCACGGGATGGCCTGCCTGGCGCAAGGTCGTTACAGTCGACAGTCCGACGTTGCCTGATGCTCCGAAGATCACGAACACGATCCGCTCCCGGGGGATGATGGTGCAGTGATTCTCGGCGCTCGCAGTCAACGTGACGCGCACGGACGGATGATCGGAACAGGAACGGATGACGAATTACACGGTTGCCGAGTGTGTCCGCCGCGTCGCCTGCTCCGGCAGATCATGGGCTCGCCGATCGTCGGCCCCCGCGCGGTCCAATCCGGCACAGCGGTCGATCAACGGTCCTCGCCGTCATAAGCGAGCCGCAGCCCGCCACGCGCCCCGGACCGCGCGACCTCCGTCGGCGTCACGCCCAGCACGCGATTCATCCAGTTCGCCATGTGGCTCTGATGCGCGAACCCGGCTTCGAGCGCGATCTGGCTGATGCTGAGCCGGCCTTCGAGCAGCAACGCCTTCGCACGCTCGACCCGGCGCCGCACCACGTACTGATGCACCGGCATCCCGAGCGTCTCGCGAAACAGCACCTTGAAATGCGGCACGCTGATCGACACGAGCGCCGCGAGTTCGGCCAGCGTCATGCGGCGTTCGAGGTTGGCCTCGACATAGTCGATCACGCGCGCCGCCGCTTTCGGCGCAAGCATACGCCGGCGCTCGCGAAACACCGGCTGGCTGTCGGCCAGCCGCGCGACGAGCGCCGTGCACAGGCTCTCCGCATAGAGCGGATCCGACGCGTCTTCCGCTTCGAGTTCGGCGGCCATCGCCCACGCGATGTGCTGCAGGCGCGGATCGCGCACCTGCAGCCGCCGACGGATCTGCGCCTGCGACGGCTTCAGCTCGAGTTGCTCGAACGTGCGCCGCACGAACGTGTCGCTGAGTGCGACGTGCAGGATCCGGCAGTCGGCACTGTCGGTCCACTGGCCCGGCAGGCCGGCGGGAATCACGTCGATGTCGCCGTGGGCCTGGATGCGCGACACGCGTTCGCCGTCGCACACGCAATCCGCGCGCACGGGCGAGCCGATATGCACGCCGATGCGGTGATGTTCCGTGGCCGGAATCCGGTACGTACCGGCGCGAATCTCCAGCAGCGACGCGCCGAAGCCGCGCCAGCCGAGCCCGCGGCTGGAGCGCAGGCTGACCGGCACGCCGTTGTCAGCCGGCGCGGCGAGAATCGGATCGCTCATGGTTCCCCTCCACCAGATCGGGTGTCGAACGCGCATTGTGACGCTTTTCCGGGCCGCTTGCCGGGCGCGTACCGCCATTCCCGCGCCGTGCAGAAAAAGATCATCCGTTCCTGCTCCGCCGCATCCTTGCCTGCGCGCGAACGGGCGCCGCGACGATTACGATGGCCTCATCCGACACCTACGGAGACCGTCATGCCCCATTCCTGCCCACGACGCGCGGCGTTCATCCTCGCTTCGCCGTCCCGTGCGGCTCGCCGCCCTGCCGGCCCCGCTCCCCGCAACAACCGAACCGCCTTCGCCGCGCGGTGCCTGCGCATGATCGGCTGGTACCGCCTCGAACGGCTGCTCGCGTCGATTCCCGACAGCAACGACGACTTCGGGATCGTCTGACCGACGGAACGCACGGCTCGCACACGCCGCCCGCGTCCCCGGCGTGCGCCTACTTGCGCCGCCGCTCGTGCGGCGCCACCGTCGCGCCGTCGATCACCGGGGCACCCTGCTTGATCAGGAAGTCGCGAAACAGCCCCGTCACCTGCGAGATCCGCCGGTCGGCGAGCGTGACCACATACCATTCGCGCTCGATCGGGTTGCCCGGAAACGGCAGTTGCCCGAGCAGCCCGGTGCGCAACTCGAGTGCACACGCGTGCAACGACAGGAACGCGACGCCGAGCCCTGCTTCGGCCATCTGCTTGATCGCCTCGTTGCTCGACAGTTCGGAGCCCACATGGAAGCGATGGCCGGCCGTCTTGAACAGGCTCTCGACGGTCGAGCGCGTGCCCGCACCGCGTTCGCGCACGAGCAGGTGCGCGGATTCGAGATCCTTCAGCGCGACACGCTTGCGCTGCATCAGCGGATGGCCGGGCGCCGCGACGAACACCATCGGATGCTTCGCGAACTCGACCGCGTGCGTGCGCAGCTCCTTCGGCGCGCTGCCCATCACCGCGAGATCGATTTCATGCGTCGCGAGCATGCGGATGATGTCGTCGCGATTGCCGACCTTGAAATAGGTCTTCACGTGCGGGCGCGTCGCGGTGAATTTCACCAGGAGCGGCGGAATCAGATACTCGGCCGTCGTAATCGCGCCGATCCGCAGCGTGCCGCCGAGGTCGCCCGTCAGCGCGGCCACTTCGTCGCCGGCCTCGCTCCACAGATACAGGATCTCGCGCGCATAGCGCGCCACGATTTCACCGGCCGCGGTCAGCTGCACGCCGCGCCCCACCCGCTGCAGCAGCGCAGCGCCCACCGCCTCCTCGAGCAGGCGAACCTGCAGCGACACGGCCGGCTGCGTCAGGTTCAGCTCCTCGGCCGCGCGCGACACGCTGCCGAGCCGCGCAATCATGTCCAGCGCCTTCAGCTGCCGGAACGTCGCGGCCTTTCCTATAAGTGAATACATATGAGTTGCTTATAAACATTAAATTGTTCGCGTAGGTTCAAAACTATATCGTCGGTTCTTGAGCAATGTCATCCGAATCGTCATCAGCGGGAGCCACAACATGGACCACATCACGCCTACCCTTGCCACGGATCGCGCACCGCGCGTGCCGCGCATCGTGATCGTCGGCGGCGGCGCCGGCGGCCTGCAGCTCGCCACGCGCCTCGGCGACACGGTCGGCCGCCGCGGGCAAGCCGACGTCGTGCTCGTCGACCGCTACCCGACGCACTTCTGGAAGCCGCTGCTGCACGAAGCCGCATCCGGCCATCGCGATCCGGCCTCGCACTCGATCGAATACGCGGCGCAGGCGAAGCGCCACGGCTTCCGCTTCGTGCAGGGCGCGCTGCAGCGGGTCGACCGCGCGGCACGCACGGCGACCATCGCGCCGGTGCAGGACGCGGACGGCACGGAGATCCTGCCGCAACGCGAGCTCGGCTACGACGATCTGGTGCTGGCCGTCGGCAGCGTGACGAACTTCTTCAACGTGCCGGGCGCCGCGCGTCACGCGCTGCCGCTCGAAAACCTCGACCAGGCCGAGGATTTCCGCCGCAAGTTCCTCGCCGCCTGCACGAAGGCGAACCACCTGGCCGAGCAGCAGCCGGCGCGGCGCGCGGCACCGATCTGCATCAACGTGATCGGCGCGGGCGCGACGGGTGTCGAACTGGCCGCGGCGCTGCGTCATGCGATCCAGCAGCTGACGACGTATCGCTTCAAGGCACTGGTGTCGGCGCACGACGTACACATCCGGCTGATCGAAGGCGGCCCGCGCATCCTGCCGGCGCTCGACGAAAGGCTGTCGGCCAGGATGCAGGCGCAACTGCGCACGATGAACGTCGACGTGCTGACGGATACGCGCGTCGCGGAAGTCGGCGCGGACGCGGTCATGACCGCGACCGGCGAGCGGCTTGCGAGCGACATCACGATCTGGGCGGCCGGCGTCGCGGGCCCCGCGATGCTGCGGGAACTCGGCGACATCGCGCTTAACCGGTCGAACCAGGTGATCGTGACCGACACGCTGCAGACGCCCGACGATCCGCACGTGTATGCGTTCGGCGATTGTGCCGCGTGCCCGTCGGCCGATGCGAGCGGTTTCCTGCCGCCGCGTGCACAGGTTGCGCACCAGCAGGCCGTGTACCTCGGCGATGCGCTCGCGCGGCGCCTCGCCGGCAAGCCGACGCCGGGCTTCACGTTCCGCGACGCGGGCACCGTCGTGTCGCTCGGCCGGGCGGGAGCCGTGTATCAGGCCGACCTCGGCGTGCGTTCGCGCTCGCTGATCGTCGACGGGCTCGCCGCGATCGGGCTGTACAAGTTCCTGTACCGCAAGCATCTGTTCAGCGTGTACGGACTGAAGCGCGCGCTGTTTCAGTCGCTGAGCCACTGGCTGCAAAGCCTCAACCAGCCGTCGATCAAGCTGCACTGATCGCAGACTGCCACACGGCATCGCAAGACGGCGTATCGGGCGCACCTCGCCCGATACGCCGTTTTCTTGTCTGCACGGATCCGGTGCATTCGTTGCGTGCGCACGTTTGGTGCATCACATGGAAGCCCGTCGATACGATGCAAATCATCCGCAAAACATGGGATCGGGCGCATCCCGCGCCGGTGTTGGCTCACCGCCCCATTCATTAGTCGAATCGTATGAGTCGACTATAAATATTAATTGGTCGTAATTTCCGGATCGACGCTAAGGTGTGGGGCATTCCCGTCCGCGAACGGATCGTCACGTCTCAGGAGAGGAATCACCGTGGTCATCGAAGCCATCGTCACCCGTCTCGACGCCGCATTCGCGCAGATCGAAGCGACACCGGATTCGCACGAATCGCGCAACCAGCGCGATGCGATCATCCAGTGGCTCGACAGCGCGTCGGAGCAAGGATATCGACTCGGTCTCGTCACGACGCTGCCTGCCGCCCGGCTCAGCGACATGTTCGAAGGCCAGTTCGGCCGTGCGAACCTCGACCGCTTCTCGGTCGTCGTGACCGACGCTCATCAGCAGGACTCCGTATCAAGCCAGCATCCGTTCGACATCGCGCTGCAGGCGCTGGGCGTGCCGCCCGAGCGCGCGGTGGCCGTCGCGAGCAGCGAACCGGAACGCCGCGAAGCCGAGACGTTCGGCCTGTCGCGTTGCGTGCGCATCACCGACACGATGCGCTCGATCGCATCGGCAGGCCTGCACTGACCTGAGCACCTGCATACGGGCCGGCTCGCGCGGGACGTGTATCGCAACGCCGCGCGGGTCATCGTGAAGATGCTGTTAAACAAGCGCGCGACGGATTTCCAGGGCAGCGTGCGACGGCGAGAAACTCGCCGCCGGAAGCCGCTTCTACGATTACACGGGATTGAGGCGCCGTGACGGATAGCCTCGACGCGTCGTCAGTCCACCGGGTAATCGAGATCGTGCCAGCGCTTCGCCGATTTCCCGCCCGAGCCTAGATGACCGCCGGGGAAGCGCATGACCGCAATCGCGTGAAGCGCTTTCTCGTCGAGCGCGGCGTCGCCGCAACTGCGCCTGACCTTGAGATCGCGGACACGCCCGTGCTCGTCGAGCCAGACACGCACGATCACGCGCCTTCTCGACGCGCCGTTCTGCACGCCGCGTGACAGCAGGCGGTCCATCAGCGACATGAGTTTCTCCGTGATGCTCGAACGCTTCGGTTATCGATACGTGCCGGCCTGCGTGCAACGTCAGTGCTGAATGGCCACGCTTTTGTGCGTCGCCCGCACGGCCTTCGGCTTCGCAACGACGGGCGCCTTCGGATCGATGCCGACCGCATGCTCGACCTTGCGGGTCTTCGCGGGTGCCGCGTGCGCCTTCGACACGGGTTTCGCGTCGGCATGCGCCGCGGCCGGCGCATTCGACCGCGAAGAACCGGGTTGCCGCCCCGGCTTCACGGCCGCCGCACCGCTCGCTGCCGCGGGTGAATGCTTGACCTGGTGTGCGTATTCCTTGACGTCGTGGTCGCTCATCCACGATTCCGTATAGGCCGCCGACGCGGGCTGTGACAGGTTGAGATACGCGACCGATGCGACGAGAAAGGCACGAACATGCGTGCGACGATTGAATGCGGTAATGACGAATGCTCCTTGCGAACTGGCTCGACGCCCTGTATCGGCGCCGTCGTGGCGGCACGATAAATGAGCGCATTCAGCATCGCAAGCGTCTGACGGGGATCCAAACGATTCTTGACGTTTGAATGATCGATCCTGTGCGCGAGACCACTCACGCACCGCGTTCGACCGCGTCGGACATGCAGATGTTGTCACGCGTGCGGCATCGGCAACCTGCCGAACTCGGGCCCGCCGACGGTGTCGAACGTGCATCGCCGGAGAATCGCATGAAACGCGCCGCCCCTTTCGCCATCCTGACCCTGCTTGCCGCCGTCAGCTTGCCGGCGGTCGCCGGCACCGCCACGGACAATGCCACCGCGCCCGTTGCGCAGCAAGCGAGAAACTGCGTGCCGTCCTCGACGTCCGCCGGCGCAGCGCCCGGCTCCCGCGCGGCGTCAAAGGCGCCGCCGATCCGCATCTGCGTCGGCGATTCCGATACGCAACTGAACCTGCCGTGGTTCCTGACCGACGTCCTCACCGCTATGGACACGCATCAATCGCCTCGCGACCTGCTCCACAAGATGCGCAACGACTTCTGAAGCGCGGTCGCCGGATGTGACGCGCGATGCAAATATTTCTCGCCAAGCATCAATCTCGATATTGCGCTATTTTTTGAATAACAATATTTCGTAATCGCGCGTAACACGCCTTATACTTGCCGCGCACCATCCTCGTGCCAAGAGACGGTGTCTTCTGTCCCGGCTGCACATCGATGCGGCCGGGTTTTTTTTGGGTGTGCGATACCGACATACATCCGTTGTCGATGTATGTTACGAAAGAGCGCCTCGAATCCTGTGCTCCCGCCGCGATGCCGCTTCGTGCGTTTCGCGAGCGTAGAATCGATTTGCGTCCCGATATGGGCGCGAGCCGCGGTGCCCCGGCCAGGCACGGCGAATGCCTCGCGCCAATTCATCGACCGGTTCGACCTGCATTCACATGCGCACAACAACAAGTACGACCCGAGGACCATCCGCGCTCGCACCGCGCCCGAAACCCGCGTTCCAGCGCAGCGGCGCGTGGTCGCACATCGTCTTCCCGGTTGCCCTGATCGTCTGCATCCTCGTGTTCGTGCTGGCGCTCGTCGTTGCAGGGCGTCTGGCGCGAGACTCGATTGCACGGCACGAAAGCGACGTCGCGAACGACATCGTGATATCGGTCGACCGCATCCTCGACGGGATTCGCACGCGGCATCCGGATGAGTTGAACGCGCTGGTCGGGCGGCCCTGCACGACGATCTTCAGGACGCTCGCCGAAGTGGGCACTCACCTGCGCTATCTTCGGGCCGTCGGGCTGGCGAACAGCGGTCGCGTCACCTGCTCGTCGGCGCTGGGCGCGATCAACGTCCCGCTCGACGCCTACATTCACGCGCCAGCGCCGGGGATGACGGCCATCACGCTGCTTCGGCAAACGCCGTTTCAGCGTGACGTTCCGGTGCTGGTGGCGTTTCGCGCGACCGCGCCCGACTCCGGCGTCCTTTATCTGGTCGAAGGCGACTATGTGGCAGACGTGCTCGCGCACGGAACCCGCTTCGGGGCGGAAACGGCCACCCTGTCGATCGAGGGCGCGGGAAGCATCGATCGGCATGGTACGTTCGTCCCGTCACTCGGCGCGGCGCCGGCCACGGGCAGCAAGATTGCGTCGAACGCGTGGCCATTCACAGTCTCCGTCAGCTCGGCGGAACCCTACGTTTCGCAGGTGCAGCGGCGCTACCGGCTCATCTGCCTGACGATCGCGCTGCTGGTCAACGGCCTCGTAGCGGCCACGTACCTGCTCGCGATGGCGCCGCGCCGGCTGTTGCTGAAGGCCGTTCGCAATGCGCTGAAGCGCAACGAATTTCATGTCGTCTACCAGCCGATCATCGACGTCGAAACGCGCAGGACTGTCGGCGTCGAGGCGCTGCTGCGCTGGCACCATCCGAAATGGGGAGCCATCAGTCCGGCCGTGTTCGTGCCGCAGGTCGAATCAAGTGCGGTCCTGCCGAAGGTGACCGAGTTCGTGCTTCGGAGGGCCGTATCGGAACTGACCGCACTCGCGCCGTCGGTACCGCTACGCATCGCGATCAACGTCGCGCCGAAGGATCTTGAACGCGCGCGCTTCGTGTCCGTCGTCGAAGACACGATCGGCAGGCTTCCACAGGGCAGCACGCTGGTCCTCGAAGTGACCGAGCGCATCCTGCTCGAGAAGAATCCGCGCACCACCGAGATATTCGCCACACTGCGCGCGAAAGGCGCGAAGTTCGCGATCGACGACTTCGGCACGCATCACAGCAACCTCGACATGCTGTCGCGCTTTCCCTTCGACTACGTGAAGATCGACCGACAGTTCATCTCGCAGCTCACGACGGGCAACGCGAAACTGATCGAAGGAATCGCGGCGGTCGCCCACCACTACGGCCTGAAGATCATTGCCGAGGGCGTGGAGACGGAAGAGCAGCATCGCGCGCTGCATGCGGTCGGGATTCAGTACGCGCAGGGCTATCTGTATCAGCGGCCACGGCGAGCGGAACACCTGAAGCGGAATTTCGCGCCGATGCCGGCTTGAATGCCGCATCGGCGCTAAACGCCCGGTCGGCGAATACGTGACGCACACGCGTCGTCCGGTCTGCACGCGACGCCGGCTGCCGCACGCGGTCGATGCGCTGCGTGGCGGGTCGCGCGGCGGCTTCCTGCCACCTGATGCCATCGATCCGCCCTTCGGCGGGAACCGCGCGAGAGGCGCTAAAATCCGCCGCCTGGGCATCCACGACGAGCAAGCGTTTTGACGGAGTTCGAGCAAGGTTTCATCCTCACCCGCCACTGGCGGGACACCGCATCCGGCATCGAGATCGAGTTCTGGCTGGCAACCGAACACGGTCCGCGCCGCGTGCGGCTGCGCCCGCAGGAAGCCGTCGCGTTCGTGCCGGTCGAGCAGCAGGCGCTCGCCGAACGCACGCTCGCCGGCGAACGCGATGCCGAACTGCGCCCGCTCGCGCTGCGCGACTTCCGCCAGCGCGCGGTGGCCGGCCTCTATTGCCGCCGCTACCGCCACCTGTCCGGACTCCAGAAACGCCTCGCCGCGGCCGGTGTCGACGTCTACGAAGCCGACGTGCAGCCGCCCGACCGCTACGCGATGGAGCGCTTCATTACCGCACCGGTGCTGTTTCGCGGCACGGCCGGCCACGACGGCACGCTGACCGACGCCGAACTGAAACCCGCGACCGGCTATCGGCCGACACTGCGCTGCGTGTCGCTCGACATCGAGACGAGCGTCCACGGCGAGCTCTATTCGATCGCGCTCGAGGGCTGCGGACAACGGCAGGTCTACATGCTCGGCCCGCCGAACGGCGACGCGTCGGCCGTCGACTTCCGTCTCGACTACTGTGACAGCCGGGCCGAGATCCTCACACGCCTCAACGAATGGTTCGAGGAATACGATCCCGATGCGGTGATCGGCTGGAACCTCGTGCAGTTCGACCTGCGCATCCTGCATGCGCACGCGGAACAATACGGCGTGCCGCTGAAGCTCGGCCGCGGCGGCAGCGTGCTCGAGTGGCGCGCGCACGGCCAGCAGCCCGACCATTTCTTCGCGGGCGCGGCCGGCCGCCTGATCCTCGACGGCATCGACATGCTGAAATCGGCGACGTGGACGTTCCCGTCGTTCAGCCTCGAATACGTGTCGCAGTCGCTGCTCGGCGAAGGCAAGTCGATCGACAATCCGTATCAGCGGATGGACGAGATCCAGCGCCGCTTCGATCACGACAGGCCCGCGCTCGCGCGCTACAACCTGAAGGATTGCGAACTCGTCACGCGCATCTTCGACAAGGCCGACCTGCTGTCCTTCGCGCTCGAACGCGCGACCGTCACGGGCCTCGCGGCCGATCGCACCGGCGGCTCGGTCGCCGCGTTCACGCACCTTTACCTGCCGCGCATGCACCGGCTCGGCTACGTCGCGCCGAACCTCGGTGACGTGACGGGCCAGAACAGTCCCGGCGGCTTCGTGATGGATTCGCGGCCCGGCCTGTACGACTCGGTGCTCGTGTTCGATTACAAGAGCCTTTATCCGTCGATCATCCGCACGTTCCTGATCGATCCGGCCGGGTTGATCGAGGGGCTCGCGCATCCGGGCGACGACACGTCGGTGCCGGGCTTTCTCGGCGCGCGCTTCTCGCGCACCGCGCATTGCCTGCCCGACATCGTGCGGCGCGTGTCCGAAGGCCGCGACGAAGCGAAACGCCAGCGCAACGCGCCGCTGTCGCAGGCGCTGAAGATCATCATGAATTCGTTCTACGGCGTGCTCGGCTCGACCGGCTGCCGGTTCTTCGATCCCCGCCTCGCGTCGTCGATCACGATGCGCGGCCACGAGATCATGCATCGCACGCGCGAGCTGATCGAGGCGCAGGGCTACGAAGTCATCTACGGCGATACCGATTCGACCTTCGTCTGGCTCGGGCGCGAGCAAGACGACGACGCAGCCGCCGCCAAGGGCCGCGCGCTCGTCGAGCACGTGAACCGCTGGTGGCAAGCGCACCTGCGCGATCGCTTCAGGCTGGAGAGCGCGCTCGAACTGCAGTACGAGCGGCATTACCGGCGCTTCCTGATGCCGACCGTGCGCGGTGCGGAAGAAGGCAGCAAGAAGCGCTATGCGGGCCTCGCGCTCGCGGCGAACGGCGGCGAGGATCTCGTGTTCAAGGGGCTCGAAACGGTGCGCACCGACTGGACGCCGCTCGCGCAGGCATTCCAGCGCGAGCTCTACCGGCGCGTGTTCAAGCGCGAACCGTATCAGGACTTCATTCGCGACTACGTGCGCCGCACGCTCGCCGGCGAATACGACGCGCAACTCATCTATCGCAAGCGCGTGCGCCGGCCGTTGAGCGATTACCAGCGCAACGTGCCGCCGCACGTGCGCGCCGCGCGGATCGCCGACGAATTCAACCAGGCGCGCGGCCGGCCGCTGCAGTACCAGCGCGGCGGCTGGATCAGCTACGTGATGACGACGGCCGGCCCGGAGCCGCTCGAGACGATGCGCTCGCCGATCGACTACGCGTTCTACGTGAGCCGTCAGTTGCAGCCGGTCGCCGATGCGATCCTGCCGTTCCTGCGCGACGATTTCGAACGCGTGATTTCCGGGCAGGGGCAGTTGTTCGGCGACTGACGACACGCGGTACTGCGCTCGCCAATATCTTCATACGGTTGCGTTTGCAACCGCTTCGCATCCTGTTGGGCCTCGGGTTGCGCACGCCTCGATCGGCATTCAGGCCGGCCCGCTCGCCGGCCGACACCGCGATACCGTAGGCGCTCGGCGCGACGGCAGCGTGCGACTTCACCGTGAGTTCGCCGACGGCTCCCAAGCTCGGGCGCGACCACGACGAACTGATCGACGCGATCGCGCGACGCGATGCCGACGCCGCCGAACGCACCGCGCACGAGCACACGATGCTGTTCCAGAAGCGCTTCCTCGACTACATGAAGCAGAACATGACGGAATCGATGGCCGTGCCGTAACGCCGCACGCCGGAAGGAGTGCGTCCGTCCGGCTAAAATACCGGCCTGCCGCGCCCCCTGCCGCGGCCGGAGGACATTCATCATGACCGCACGTCGCGGTGCCGCGGTCGCCATCGCGCCCGGTCACGAGACAGCCAGCCTGTCGAAAGCCCAGAAAACGTTCAATACGCTCGTCAAGCACATCGAAAAGCGGCGCGAGCGGCTCGGCGCGTGGGAAGCCGTGATGCCGGCGTTCCAGAAGAAGTTCGTCGACGCGCTGTTGCCGCTCGAACAGGAAGCGACGGCGCTGCGGATCCGGCTGATTCATCTGCTCGACGACACGTTTCTGCAGAAAGGCTTGAGCAAGGCCGAACAGCGCACGCTGTCCGACCTGATCGCCGACATGGCGCGCGATTTGCTGAATGTGAGCGACGACGCGGCGCTGAAGATCATTTACAACCGGCACGCCGAATCCGGGCAGGTCGGCAACGCAGCGGCCGAGCCCGAGCCAACAGAAACGGAGCGGGAGCCCCAACCGCAATCGCGACCTGCTGACGATCTGGACTCACTGTCGCCGGACGAGCTGGCCGAACGGATGCAAGCCGAACTCGACGCACAGTTCGAGCGCGACATGGCCGCTCACGCGGCCCGCGAGGCCCAGCGCGCGAAGCGCAAGAAAGCGCCGAAGCAATCGGCCGCGCAGGCCCGCGTCGAAGCCGAGCAGGCCGAATCGAGCAAGTCGATCCGCGAGATCTATCGCAAGCTCGCGAGCGCGCTGCATCCCGATCGCGAAACCGATCCGCTGGAACAACAACGCAAGACCGTGCTGATGCAGCGGGTCAACCGCGCTTACGAGAAGGGCAACCTGCTGCAGCTGCTGGAACTGCAGCTGGAGATCGAACAGATCGACCGCCGTGCAATCGACGGCCTCAGCGAAGCGCGGCTCACGCGTTACAACGGCATCCTGGAGGAACAACTGCGCGAACTCGATCAGGAGATCGTGCACGTCGAGAACGATTTCCGGCGGACCTACGGCATCGCGTCGTCGAACAAGGTCGCGCCCGATACGGTCCTGCGCATGCTCGCGCGCGACATCGCCGGCATGCAGCGCAGCAACCAGGACCTGGCCGTCGCGCTGCGCGAGTTCGAGGATCCGGATCAGGTCAGGAGCTGGCTGAAGGACATGAAGCGCCGGAGCGCATCGTCGCGCTTCGACGAGGATTCGTATTGAGCCGGCAAGCGCGGGCAAACGCGCGATGCGCACGCCGCGCCCTTCACTGCGGCTCGCCGATCCCGCCCATCAGCATCATCAACTGCTCACGCAGCCACCGACTGCCCTGATCCTGATCGGCGCTGCGGTGCCAGTAGCAGAAGTATTCGAGTCCCGGCATCTCGAACGGCAGTTCGAGAATCCGCGCCGGGTAACGCTGCAGCAGCCTGAGCGGCGCCGTCAGCGCGAGATCGCCGCGCATCGCGATCAGCGGCGCGACCATGTAGTGCTGCACCCGCATCTGGATATTGCGGCGCAGCCCGAGCCGCGTCAGCTCCGCATCGACGTGCCCGCTGCCCTTGCGGCGGCTCGACACGTGGATGTGCCCCATCGACAGGTAGTCGTCCATGGTCAGCGCGTCGCCCTTGAACGGGTGATCGTCGCGGATCATGCATGCGTAGCGGTCGCGCACGAGCAGCGCCTGATGCAGGTGCGGGTCGCCGATCAGCGGCGCGTCGATCGCGATGTCGACGGAGCCGTTCGCGAGCGCGGTCGCCACTTCGCGGCGGTCCATCGTGTAGCTGCGCACGTGCATGCCGGGCGCATGCGTCTGCAGCAGTTCACCGAGCGCGGGCAGCAGCAGCGCCTCGGTCAGGTCGCTCATGCTGAGCCGGAACACGCGCTCGGACGAAGCCGGATCGAAAACGTCGCCTTCGTGCGCGCTCGAATCGAGCAGTTGCAGCGCCTCGCGCACACGGCCGACGATGTTCTCGGCCATCGGCGTCGGCATCATCCCGGCCGGCGTGCTGACGAACAGCGGGTCGTTCAGCGTCTTGCGCAGCCGCGCCAGCGCGTTGCTGACGGCCGGCTGCGTGAGGTTCAGCACCTCGGCCGCGCGCGTCAGGTTGCGCTTGTTGTAGATCGCCTCGAATACGACGAACAGGTTCAGATCAATCTTCGAAAGACGCATCGCCGGATCTCCTTGCCGGCATCTTAATACGGCGTGCGTCTCCCGCTCCTCCACGTCGCGTCCCTGCGCGGCGCGCGGCTCAGCCGCGCGGCGGCCGCGTCAGGTACGGCTCGGTCGAACCGCGCACGGCGTCCTTGATCTCCATGCGCGCGATCGCCTGCAGGTGCACCTCGTCCGGGCCGTCCGCGAAGCGCAGCGCGCGGCCCCAGGTCCACAGATCGGCGAGCGGCGTGTCGGGGCTCAGGCCCATCGCGCCGAACACCTGCATCGCGCGGTCGCACACGTCCGTGTATACGGTCGGCACGAGCGCCTTGATCATCGAGATTTCCTTGCGCGCCGCCTTCGCGCCGACCTTGTCGATCATCCATGCAGCCTTCAGCACCAGGAGGCGCGCCTGGTCGATCTCGATGCGCGAGCGCGCGATCCATTCGCCGATCGTGCCGTGCCGGTTCAGCGGCTTGCCGAACGCCTCGCGCGACTGCGCGCGGTCGATCATCAGTTCCAGCGCGAGCTCGGCCGCGCCGATCGAACGCATGCAGTGGTGAATCCGGCCCGGCCCGAGGCGCGCCTGTGCGAGCGCGAAACCGCTGCCTTCCTCGCCGAGGAGGTTGCGCGCCGGCACGCGCACGTTGTCGAACGTGATCTCGCAGTGCCCTTCGGGCGCGTAGTGATTGACCACCGTGATGTTGCGCACGACCGTCACGCCCGGCGTGTCGCGCGGCACCAGGATCATGCTCTGCTGCTGGTGCGATTCCGCGTCGGGATCGGTCTTGCCCATCACGATGAAGATCCGGCAGTTCGGATGCGCGGCGTTCGTGATGAACCACTTGCGGCCGTTGATCACGTATTCGTCGCCCACGCGCTCGATGCGGGTCGTGATGTTGGTCGCGTCCGACGACGCGACGTCGGGCTCCGTCATCGCGAACGCCGAACGGATCTCGCCGCGCAAGAGCGGCAGCAGCCACTGTTCGCGCTGCTCGGGCGTCGCGAACAGGTGCAGCAGCTCCATGTTGCCGGTGTCCGGCGCGTTGCAGTTGAACACCTCCGACGCCCAGCCCACGCGCCCCATGATCTCGGCGAGCGGCGCGTATTCGAGGTTCGTCAGCCCGGTGCCCGGCTCGTCCTCCTTCAGGTGCGGCAGGAACAGGTTCCACAGCCCTTCGGCCTTCGCGCGCTCCTTCAGCGCCTCCATGAACGACACGGGATACTGCCCCGCATGCACTTCCTCGTTCCACTGACGAATGCGCGGCACGATGTGCGCGTCCATGAATGCACGCACGCGTTCGCGCAGTTCTTCCACTTTCGGGGTGTAGCCAAAGTCCATGATCGACTCCTCGAGATTCCGTTGTTCCGTTCGTTTCGCTCAGAAGGCCGAGACACCGCCGTCGACGGCGACGGCCTGCCCGGTCAGATAGGTGTTTTCCTTCGCGCACAGCGTGAGCATCGTCGCGACGATTTCCTCGGGGCGGCCGAGCCGCTTCATCGGCGAGCCCTGGGCGAGAAAATCCTGGCGATCGCCGATGTCGCTGTCGGTCACCATCGGCGTCGTGCTGTAGAACGGGCACACCGCGTTCACACGAATGCCATGCCGCGCGTATTCGAGCGCGGCCGTCTTCGTGAGCCCGACCACGGCGTGTTTCGACGCCGCGTACGCGGCCAGCTTCGGTGCGCCGCCGAGCCCTGCCATCGACGCGACGTTGAGGATCACGCCTTCGCGCTGCGCGAGCATCTGGCGAATCTGGTGCTTCATCCCGAAGAACACGCCCTTCGCGTTCACCGCGAAGCTCAGATCGAGATCCGCTTCCTCGGTATCGATCAGCGCCTTCAGCGGCGGCGCGATGCCCGCGTTGTTGATGCCGACGTCGAGCCGGCCGAAGCGCTCGACCGCCGCCTTCACCAACGCAGCGACCTCTGCTTCGATGCGCACGTCGCAGCGCTGCGCGATCACGTCGGCGCCGGCCGCCAGTAGCGGCGCGGCCACGCGTTCGAGCGCCGCCTCGTTCAGGTCGCCAAGCGCGAGCCGCGCGCCCATCGCGGCCAGCTCGCTCGCGAGCAGCGCGCCGAAGCCGCTCGCGGCGCCGGTGATCATCACGGCCTGCCCGGCGTAGCTGTCGAGTTTCATCGCGCGCTCAGATCGTCAGGCCGCCGTCGACGACGATGCACTCGCCGTTCGTATAGCTCGCCGCGTCCGACACGAGATACAGCACGGTGCCAGCCATCTCGCGAGGCTCCGCGTGGCGGCGCAGCGGAATCTTCGCCATCCAGGTGTCGTAGATGTCCTTGTCGGCGAACAGCGCGCCCGCGAACTTCGTCTTCGTGAGGCCCGGCAGCAGCGCGTTCACGCGGATGCCGAACGGCCCGCACTCCTTCGCGAACGCCTTCGTCATGTTGACGACCGCGGCCTTCGTGATCGAGTAGATGCCCTGACGGTCGCCCGGCTGCAGCGCGTTCACGGACGCGGTGTTGACGATCGCGCCGCCGCCCTGCGCCTTCATCATCTTGCCGGCCTCGACCGACATGAAGAAGTAGCCGCGGATGTTCACGTCGACGGTCTTTTCATACGCGGCGAGATCGGTATCGAGGATGTGCCCGAAATACGGATTCGCGGCCGCGTTGTTCACGAGGATGTCGAGCCGGCCATGCTTGCCGCGGATCGATTCGAACGTCGCGGCGATGTCCTCCAGCCGCCCGACGTGACAGGCCAGCGCTTCGGCGCGGCCGCCCGCCGCGACGATCGCGTCCGCGACCGCCTGGCAGTCGTCGAGCTTGCGGCTCGACACGATCACGTGCGCGCCCTGCTCCGCTAGCAGCTTCGCGATTTCCTCGCCGATGCCGCGGCTCGCGCCCGTCACCAGCGCGATCTTGCCCGTCAGATCGAACAGATTCGTTGCCATGTTGCTGTGCTCCTCCATTGATGTTTTTCGTGCGGCCGCGCGGCGATGTCCGCGATGTCACCTATGTCAGCGATGCGCGCCGATCACGTCGACCGCCATTTCGGCCAGCCGGCCAGCCATCGCGCCCACGCGCAGCGCCTGCTCGCTCGACGCGTTGCCCTGCAGCGCGCGCGCCTTCACGCCCTGCGCGATCGACGCGAGCCGGAAGAAACTGAACGCGAGATAGAAATGCCAGTCGCGGATCGGCTCGATCCCGCGCAGTTCGCAGTAGCGCGCGACGATCGCCGCTTCGTCGGGAATGCCGAGTTCGGCACGATCCTGGCCCGCGAGCCCGCGCACCTGGTCGCCCGGCGGCAGCCGCAGGCACATGCAGAAATACGCGAGATCGGCGAGCGGATTGCCGAGCGTCGACAGTTCCCAGTCGAGCACGGCCTGCACGCGATAGTCGTCGCGCGCGAACATCAGGTTGTCGATCCGGAAATCGCCGTGCACCAGCGCGGGCCGGCCGGTGTCCTCAGGGCAGGCCTTCGGCAGCCAGTCGATCAGCGTCTCCATCGCGTCGAGGCGCTCCGTTTCCGCCGCGCGATACTGCTTCGTCCACACGCCGATCTGGCGCTCGAAGTAGTTGCCGGGGCGCCCGAAGTCGGCGAGGCCCACCGCGTCGACGTCCACGTCGTGCAGGGCGGCCAGCGTGCGCAGCAGCGCGTCGTAGCAGATCGCACGATCGGCCTTCGGCAACTCCGGCAGTGCCGGATCCCAGAAGATCCGGCCGTCCTCGAAGCTCATCACGTAGAACAGGCTGCCGATCACGTCGCGGTCTTCGCAGAGGTGATACGGACGCGCGACCGGCACGGCGGTGCCCGACAGCGCGCTCAGCACGCGGAATTCGCGATCGACCGCATGCGCGGATTTCAACAACTCGCCGGGCGGCTGGCGGCGCAGCACGTAGCGACCGCTCTTCGCATGCAGCAGGAAGGTCGGGTTCGACTGGCCGCCGGCAAACTTCTCCATGTCGAGCGGGCCTTCGAAACCCGGCACGTGCGCTTCCAGATAGCGCGTGAGGCGAGCTACGTCGAGGGGCTGGGAAGGGTTCGTCATCGTCGCGATCGTTCGTAGGGTCAGCCGTAGGTGCGCCACGCATATCGTTCGGTATCCTCGAGATGTGGTATGCCGTTGAACGACGCCAGGTGGAACGCTTCGGCGTTGAAGAAAAACTGCGAAAGACTGCTGTTGCGGATCTGCAGGTTCAGCGCGATCGCGCTCGACGGCGGTGCCGCGAGCACCTGCTGCACGGTCACCGCGATCGGGCCGCCGGAACTCACCGCGAGCACGCGCTGGCTGCCGCCCTCGCGGATCGCGGCGCGGGCGTCGGCGACGCGTTGCTGGAAATGCGCCCAGGTTTCGGGCGCGGTGTCGCCCAGCTTGTCGTCGGACCACAGGTGTAGCACCTGCCGCAGCGCGCGAAAGTGCTCCTTCATCGAGCCGGCCGCGAGCCGCGCGATCTCCGGATAGTCGCTCGCCGCGGCCGCGAACAGCCCGTGGAAGTCGTATTCGTTCAGGCCGGGATGGCGGTCGACCTGCGCGCCTTCCCCGCCCATCCCGCGCAGGATCGCAGCGACAGTCTGCGCATGCCGGTTCATCGTGCCGCAGATCACCCGGTCGAACGTCAGGCCCTGCTGCGCGAAGTATTCGCCGAGCCAGACGCCCTGCTGCTCACCGGCCGCGGACAGCCGGTCGTAATCGTCCGTGCCGAACGACGCCTGCCCGTGCCGCACCAGAAAAAGTTCAGCCATTGCGTGCCCGCCTGAGGGGAAACCGAAGGCCCAGCATAGCGACCAGGGTCACATTTTTGAAATTTATTTTCTGAATCGCCCACTATTCATCGCATGAATTCCACGTATTCATACAGCGCGCTTGTGCCGGCTTTCGCCCGACTCCCCGCCGCGGCACGCGAATTGCGGCAGGAGCCACCGTCATGTCACCACGTTCAGGAGGGGTGCGATGCTCGGTACGATCCTTATCATCGTTCTGATTCTGCTGCTCATCGGAGCATTTCCGGCGTGGCCGCACAGCCGAAGCTGGGGCTACTGGCCATCGGGCTCGGTCGGGCTGATCGTCGTCATCGTCGTGATACTGGTGCTGCTGGGCCGCATTTGAGTGTGACGACGCGTGCCTGTTGCGCAGGCACGCGTCGTTGATCGCGCTGCCGTGGCTTCTTTACAAAAGCCGGCGATGAATGCCAACCCGGCAACGGCACGAACCCGCCCGGGCGCCGTCGTTCCTGCCGTATCTCGGCGGCGCGCGCACGCCGCACAACGACGCGCATGCGCGGGGTGTTCTTCGGGTTATCCAGCGAACACTGGTTTCACGAATCGACAGCAAACTGAGGCGCCGAATGAGCACGCCCACCCTGCGCCGGAGCGCTTCGGCCGCAGCCGCGCGGCTCGGCATAGCGGTCGAGGCGCTGCGGTTCCACGAGCCGCACGGCCTCGTCGCGCCGGCGCGAATGTCGGCGGGCTACCGGCGGTCGTGCCGTTCACCCGAGCGCGTCGCCCCGGCCGCCGTCGGTTGATGCAGGCTTTCGGTCGACCGTCATGACAATTCCCGCTGCCCGGCCTTTGACCGCCATACCGCGTTCGTGGATCATTCGCTTCGCGCCATGGAATCCACCCGCGATCGCTCCTCGACCATGCCCCCTGCCATTTGCCTGCGCCCGGCGACCGCCGCCGACCTGCCCTTCCTGCTGAGGCTCCGCCGACTCACGATGACCGAGCATCTGCGACGCGTCGGCGCACCCACCGACGACAAAGCGCACGATCAGCGCATCCGCTCGAACTTCGAGGACGCGATGATCGTCTGCGACGGCGCCGATGCAATCGGTTTGCTGAAGGTCACGCGCGCCGCCGACGAATGGCACGTTCACCAGATCCAGATCCTCCCGTCGCGACAGCGACAAGGCATCGGCGAAGCCGTGCTGCGCGAGCTGCTGATCGAAGCCGCACGCGAGCACGTGCCCGTATCGCTCGGCGTGCTGCGCGGCAACCCGGCGCGGCGCCTCTACGAGCGGCTCGGCTTCACCCTCGCGTCGGAAACGGAGACGAGCGCGAGCCTGATCTGGCGCGCCTGAACCGTGGCATGCCGCGCCTCGCCCATCAAGGCGTCCACCGATAAACGGTGATGCTGTTCCCCTTCACGTTGTTCTTCGTCACCACGTATTCCCCGTTCGAGCGGCGATACGCGCGCACGCTGTACATCGCGTCGATCGCGCTGCTGGTATCCACGGTCGCGGGGCTCGCATTGACGAGCGTCGTGTCGAGATTGCCGGTGTCGAGGTTGAATGCGTCGATGTTCGGCCACAGCGGCCCGCTGCTGCTGAACCAGTAGCCGACGAACAGATGGTTGCCGGCCGCGTCGATCGACTTCGCGCCGCTGTGCGGCAGCGTGATGACCGGATTCGGCTTCGTCGTGTTGCCGGCGTTCCAGCCGTGATACACCTCGATGCGCGTGCCGATCGACGTCCAGTCGGTACTCCCGACCACACCCTGCGCGAGCACCATCGTGTCGCTGTCGGCGAGATAGACGATGCGCGTCAGCGGCTGGATGCTGGCCGGCACGGGCATGGGTACGCCCGCCCCCCAAGAAGGCTTGCCGCTCGCGTCGAAACCGTTCAGCGGATAGTGATAAATGGCGCCGGTCTTGTCGAGGCCGGCCCAGACGCCGCCCTTGCTGTCGAGGCTGAAGCCGGCCGACACGCGCCGGGTCGTGTTGAACGCGGGCCCGGGGATCGATCCGTCCGGAATCGCGACGTAGCCGTTGGCCGCGTTGAAGTGGAAGAAGTAGTAGACCGGCGGATTCTGCCCCGCTGCAACGAGGATCCGGTTCGCGCCAACGGACGTCAGCAGCCCGAAGTGCTCGTCGCGCTGGGTATCGCTCATGTTGATGCGCGGGTCCGACGGATACGTGAACGGATCGACGGTGTTCGCGACGAAGGTGCCGCCCGCGGTGCCGCTGTAGACGTGCGTGCCGCTGTAGAACAGCGCGCCGTCGGTGACCGGATCCGGTGCGGCGATGCCCTCGAAGTTGAGCGACTGCAGCGTCCACCGCAGGCTGCCGGCGCTGCTGTAAGCGTGAATGTCGGTCGCGCCGTTGCGGCCGAGATCCCAGCTGCCGCCCCACGGATTGTTGAGCACATACAGGTTGCCGGCCGTATCCTTGCCGATGCCGGCGATGCGGGTGAAGCGCTTCGCGCCGACCTGCCCCTTGATACCCGTCGTCGTGTCGAGATAGCCGCCGGGCACGCCGAACGTGCCGGCCAGCGCGGGTCGGCCCGAGACGGAATAGCGCTTGATGTTCATGTCGGGGCCTTCGTCGCCGATCATCAGCTGCCCCGCCGCCGCATCGAAATAGAGCGCCGACGGCTGCGACCCGGCGGCCAGCCGGATCGTGTTCAGCAGCGCGCCGGCCGGACTGAATTCGACGACCGAGCCTGCGCTCTTCTGCGCGACCCAGATGTTCCCCGCACCGTCGACCGCGAGCGCGCCGGGTGCCGACACGCCGATGTCACGCTGCCACACGCCGTCGGTCGTGAACACCCGCACGCGATTGCCGTAGAAATCGCTCGCATAGAGCAGCGAGCCGGCCGTGGCGAGCCCGGTGACGACGTCGATGCGCGGCTGGTTGGTCGCCGCGGTGACCTGAATCAGCTTCTCGCGGAACCGCGTGGCACGGTTGTAGCGCCCGACCGCGCCGCTGCCGTATCCGTTGCCGGGCTGCAGCGCGACGAACAGCGACGTCGCATTGCCCGTGATCGCACTGCCCTGGAACTCGGAATGCGTGCCGATCGAGCCGACGCTCTTGCCGTTCTGGTAGATCGCGACACCGCCCTCGTCCTCGTCCCACATCGACGCCGTGTAGATCACGCCTTCGGGCGCGACCCACATCGAGCGCGCGACGTTGCCGACGTGCGCGGCGAGCGTGCCGTAGGTATTCGCGATCCAGTCGGTGGTGTTACCCGCGTTTGCGGCCGGCGCGATCGCGGCGACCGCGGCGGCGAGCAGCACGGCCTGAATCGATTTTCTGGCGACCATGGCTGATGCTCTCCTGAATGGTGGAGTCATTCACGTGAGGGGGCAGCCGGGTGGTTTGAAAATCGGCAATGCGTAAATACTTCCGCTAAATCACCCGGTGCAGTCGGTATTACATCGCGCGTGCGCTCGATAATCGGCAACGCCGAGAATAGCGTCATATAAATCGAAAAAAATTGCGCGCTGCTCGCGACGGCCGGGCGTACGACTGCGCGAGAGTGAACGACCACTTATGCGTTCGCGTGCGCTATCGGGGCAGTGCAGCTTTCGATGGCGGGAATATCGCCGCGGTTTCGAATGCCGCGTATCGGCAATGGCGGAAGGTTTTTCGGCGAATCGGGACAATCGCCGGATACGGGTAAAGACGGGTAAAGGAATGACCGCTGGCGGGTATCGCGCCGGCCCGAGTCCGTGTCGAATCCGGGCCGGCGCATATCATTCACAACAGGGAAATCACGCGGACGTCGCCGTCTCCCGTACCTTCACCTGCTCAATTTCGCCACCGCCGTCCGAATCCGAGTCGGCGCGCGGTTCCCCGAGCTGGCCCTCCCACTTCGCGACCACCGCAGCCGCGATCGAATTGCCGACGGCGTTGGTCGCCGAGCGCCCCATGTCGAGGAACATGTCGACGCCCATGATCAGCAGCAGCCCGGCTTCCGGCAGATGGAACTGGCTGAGCGTCGCCGCGATCACGACGAGCGACGCGCGCGGCACGCCCGCCATCCCCTTCGACGTCACCATCAGCATCAGCAGCATCGTGATCTGCGTACCGAGCGGCAGGTCGATCCCGTACACCTGCGAGATGAACAGCACCGCGAACGTGCAGTACATCATCGAGCCGTCGAGGTTGAACGAATACCCGATCGGCAGCACGAAGCTCGAGATCCTGCGATTCACGCCGAACCGGTCGAGCGCGTCGAGCAGCTTCGGATACGCGGCTTCGGAACTCGCCGTCGCGAACGACAGCAGGAACGGCTCGCGAATCAGGCGAATCAGCGTGAACGCGCGCTTGCCGAGGAACGCCACGCCGGCGAGCGTCAGCACGCCCCACAGCAGCGCAAGCGCCAGATAGAAGCTCGCCATGAACTTCGCGAACGTGAGCAGGATACCGAGCCCTTCCGTCGTGATCGTCGACGCCAGCGCGGCAAACACGGCGACCGGCGCGAACCACATCACCGCGCCCGTCACCTTCAGCATGACCTGCGCGAGATCGTCGATCACGCCGGTCAGGCGCTTCCCGGCGTCACCAAGCGCGGACAGCGCGGTACCGAAGAAGATCGAGAACACGACGATCTGCAGGATCTCGTTGTTCGCCATCGCCTCGGCGATCGATTTCGGCACCAGGTGGACGACGAAGTCCTTCAGCGTGAATGCGCCCGTCTTCAGGTTCAGCGCCGCGTCGGCGGCAGGCAACGGCAGGCTCAGGTGGCTGCCCGGCTTCAGGATCGTCGCGGTCACGAGGCCGAGCACCAGCGACGTGAACGACGCGATGAAGAACCAGCCGAACGCCTTCACGCCCACGCGGCCGACCGACCCGCTGTCGCCCATCTGCGCGATACCGACCGTCAGCGTCGCGAACACCAGCGGCGCGATGATCATCTTGATCAGCCGCAGGAACACGTCGGACAGCAGCGACACGTAGCCGGCGACTTCCTTGGCCATTTTCGGGTCGGGAAACGCGCTATGACAGGCGTAGCCCACGGCGATGCCAAGCACCATCGCGATGACGATGTACTTGGTGATGTTGTGCTTCTTCTTCATTAGCAATCCAAATTACAGAACTTGTGCTTCCAACGACAGGGAGATCGCCGGCATCGACATGGGAACGGTGGACCGCGAGCGCGGCGCGCGCCGCTTCGAGTGCCGGTGCCCGTCCGTGGGCATGGCCACGGCGAACAGGGGGGGCATTCTATCGCAAACGCCCGACAATCTTTCAAATCTGAAAGCGACAAGCGATGCGCGGCGCGGGAAAGGAGGCGAGGCGGGCCTTCGCCGGCCGGGGCCGGGGCCAGGGCCGGGGCCGGGGCCGGGGACGGGGACGGGGACGGGGACGGGGACGGGGACGGGGCCGGGGCCGGGGCCGGGGCCGGGGACGGGCGGACCGCGACGGCGGGTCTGGTCTTCGGGCACCGTCGTGCCCGGCCGTCAGCTCAGCCTTGCGCCGAACGTCGGCAGACCCGGCCGGCGCCGCGTCACGCGTGCGACGCGCCGGGTCGCGGCATGAACCGGCACAGGCACAGCGGCAGCACGACCAGCGCCGCGCCCGCGAGAAACGTGGTCGATGCGCCGAAACGCGTCCACAGTGCGCCGGCGATGCTGCTCGCGAGCAGCATGCAGACGCCGCTCACCAGGTTGAACACGCCGAACGCGGTGCCGCGCAGCGTGGCCGGCGAGGTTTCCGACACCATCGCGGCGAGGATGCCCTGCGTGAAGCCCATGTGCAGCCCCCACACGGCCACGCCGGCGAACATCGAGATCGTCGACGTGCCGATGCCGAGCAGCAGGTCGGCCGCGATCAGCAACACCATGCCGGCCGCGAGCAGCACGCGGCGATCGAGCCGGTCCGACAGGATGCCGACCGGCCAGGCCGACAGCGCATAGGTGACGCTCATCGCGACCATCACGGCCGGAATCCATGCCGCGTCGAGCCCCGTCTGCTGCGCACGCAGCACCAGGAACGCCTCGCTGAATCGCGCGAGCGTAAACGTCGCGCCGGCCGCGACGACGAACCAGTAGCTGCGGGGAAACTCGCGCAGGGCGTTCCAGCGCAGCGGCGAGCGAAAGCGCCGGTCCGGTTTCGACTGCTCGGGCTCCTGTACGCCGAAGACGATCAATGCGATCGCGACGAAGGCCGGCACCACGGCAAACCAGAGCACGGTCCGGATGCGATCGCCGAACCACAGCATCAGCGCGATCGCGAGCATCGGGCCGAGAATCGCGCCGACGGTATCCATCGACTGACGCAGGCCGAAGCACGCGCCGCGAATTTCGGGCGGCGCGATGTCGGCCACCAGCGCGTCGCGCGGCGCGCCGCGAATCCCCTTGCCAACGCGGTCGAGCAGACGGGCCGTCACGACGACGGCCGGCGTGGACGCCAGCGGAAACAACGGCTTGGTCAACGCCGCGAGCCCGTAGCCGACCAGCAGCAGCCCCTTGCGGCGCCCGAGCCAGTCGCTGATCGCACCGGAGAACACCTTGACGATCATCGCCGTCGCTTCGGCCGCCCCCTCGAGGACGCCGAGCGCGGCGACGCTCATGCCCATCGTCGACACCAGGTAGATCGGCAACAGCGCATGGATCAGCTCGGACGACAGGTCCATGAAGAGGCTCACGAGACCCAGGGCCCACACGGTCCGCGGAATCGCAGGTTTGCCGGCAATCGGTGACGGGGCGCTCATGATGTGTTCAGTCGGTCGTTTCCCGCGTCAGTTTCGCATGCCGCCGCGCGCGGTCGTTCACGATTTGATGACGCCGGTGATCCGTCATCTTCTTCCAGCCGCGCGCTTCGTCGCGCGTCCGCAGGCATGCCACGCAGTAGCCGGTGCGACCGTCGAACGAACACACGTCGACACAAGGGGACTTGACCGCCATGCTTTATCGTCCTCGCGTCGCGGGCACGACTTCGACGGTGACGTGCGACAGGTTCCTGAATCGCTGCAGCACGCCGTGATAGAAGCGCGCATCCCGATCCGGATCGGTGGTCGTCACCGACACCACCGCACTCATGTGCCCCGGCCCGAGCCGCCACACATGCAGGTCGGCGACGCGGTCTCCAGTGCCTTCGATGGCGCCACGCACCTTGTCCGTCAGACGGCGATCGGAATTCATGTCGAGCAGGATGCCGCCCGTGTCGCGCATCAGGCCGTACGACCAGTTCGCGATCACCATCGCGCCGATGATGCCGGCCAGCGGATCCATCCAGACCCAGCCGAACGCACGCGCGAGCAGCAGCCCGACGATCGTCAGCACGGAAACCGCGGCATCGGCGATCACGTGGATGTAGGCGGAGCGGATGTTGTGATCGCGCGCCGCCGCCGCGGATGCGCCATGATCGTGCTCCTCGAACGCCAGTTCGTGTTCGCGACCGTTCAAGCGGACGATCGCCTTGAATTCGTGCGGTTCGGGAATGGCTTCGGTCGACTCCAGATAACCATCGCGGCTTTGCATCGCGAACATCTGGCGCGTGCCGTCCGGGCGGATCGTCGTCACCGACACGGCGCTCGCATCGACGCGCTTCGTCTCGTGTGTCGCCGGCGCGACGCGGAAAACCGGCGGGACGCCCTCCTCGAACACCGACACGACGAATATGCCCTGCTGGTCGAAGATCCGGTGCGCTTCCTCTTCGTTGTCGTGCGCATGATCGTCGTGATCGCCATGACCATGCCCGTGATGATGGCCGTGGCCGTGGCCATGACCGTGGCTATGACCATGATGATCGCCGCTCAGCAGCCAGACGCTCGCAATGTTGACGAGCAAGCCGGCAACCGCGATTGGAATCGCCTCGTCGAAATGGATCGGAATGGGCGCCAGCAAACGCGCGACCGCTTCGTACCCGATCAGCAGCGCGATCATCGCGAGCACGATCGCGCTCGTGAAACCCGCGAGGTCGCCGAGCTTGCCCGTGCCGAACGCGAAGCGCGGATCGTTCGCATGCTTGCGCGCATACGTATAGGCGAACGCGGCGATCAGCATCGCGCCCGCGTGCGTCGACATGTGCAGGCCGTCCGCGATCAGCGCCAGCGAGCCGAAAAGCGACCCGCCGACGATCTCGGCCACCATCATCGCCGCGCACAGCGCGATGACCATCCAGGTCCTGCGTTCGTTCTGCTCGTGCGCCGCGCCAAGAAAAATGTGGTCGTGCCCTGCGCCGAAGGCGTCATCGCTGAAATTGCTCATTCCGCCTCCGTTTACTTGAAGTAGCTGTGTACGACTTCGATTAGCTGCTCGGTCGCGCTGCCTTCGTCGTCGTGCCCCTCGGCATCGACCAGATGGCTGCGGATGTGATCCTCGAGCACGACTGCGAGCAGGCCGTTCATCGCGCCGCGGCCGCTCGTGATGAGGCGGAGGATTTCGTTGCAACCGCGCTCGTCCTCCAGCGCGCGTTCGATCGCTTCGACCTGTCCCTTGATGCGGCGGACACGGTTCAGCAGCTTCTGCTTGTCCTGGATGGTGTGGCTCATGGTGGCTCCTTCATATACCGGGGGGGACTATATCTGAAATCGCATTTCCATATAGAGGGGAGGGGTATATATCGGGCCGATGAAAGGTCTATGCCGGAAAGCGGCGCCCGGTGCTCGAACGGACCTGCACCGTGCTCGCTTCGGCCCACTGCGCGCGGATCTGCAACAAGCCTGGCCACGATGAAGCGGGCATGGGTGCGACGCGACTCAGCGACTGCGTCAAAAAATTTGTAGAGTGAATAACAATTGGATAGATTTCACTACATGAACACTATTTCTACGTGGTCGCTCCTCGTGCTGACCCTTCCGACCGAAAACGCGACGGCCCGCATGCGCTTCTGGCGCGCGCTGAAGGCAAAGGGCTGTGCGGTGTTGCGCGACGGTATCTACCTGCTGCCGTACAACGAAGAGCATGAGGAGACGCTGCGCGACCTCGCGGGGGCGATTGCGGAAAGTGGCGGCACGGCTCATCTGTTACGGGCGCCGAGCCTGGACGCATCGCAGGAACTGGAATTCCGCGCGCTCTTCGATCGCGGGGAGGATGACGCCGCCTTCATCCAGACCCTTGCGGATGCCCGCAAGACCCTCGCCGGTAAGTCGGCCACGGAATTGACACGTTTGCTGCGGCGCGTGCGCAAGGATTTCGACGCCATCCGCGCGATCGACTATTTCCCGGGCGACTCGGCCACCCGTGCCGAAGTTGCCCTGCAGGATTTCGTCGCACTGATCGACACCGTGCTGTCGCCGGGGGAGCCGCACGCCGCGGACCGCGCGATCCGCCCGCTGGCGATCGACGAATATCAGGGCCGCACCTGGGCGACGCGGCAGCGGATGTGGGTCGATCGCGTCGCCAGCGCGTGGCTGATCCACCGCTTCATCGACGCACGCGCCCGCTTCATCTGGCTCGCATCGCCTGCCGATTGTCCGGCTGACGCGCTGGGCTTCGATTTCGACGGTGCGACGTTCACGCACGTCGGCAAGCGCGTAACGTTCGAGGTGCTGCTGGCCAGTTTCGGACTCGACAACGACCCTGCGCTCGCGCGGCTCGCCGAGATCGTGCACGCGCTCGACGTCGGCGGCCCCGCAGCGCCCGAGGCGATCGGCTTCGAGGCCGTGATGGCCGGCACGCGCCAGCGCACGGAGAACGACGATCAATTGCTCGAGCAGATGAGCGCCGTGCTCGACGCCCTGCACGCGCATTTCTCGTCGAGCGGAAAGAACAAGACCGGAGCCAGGTCATGACCACTGCCATCGCCACAACCGAACCGGCCTATTCGCTCGGCGAGCTGGTCGCCTACATGTTGCGCCTCGGCACGTTCGGCTTCGGCGGGCCGGTTGCGCTTGCGGGCTACATGCGTCGCGACCTGGTCGAGCGCCGCGGCTGGATCACGGAAGCCGACTACAAGGAAGGACTCACGCTGGCCCAGCTCGCGCCGGGGCCGATGGCGGCCCAGCTCGCGATCTATCTCGGCTTCGTTCACTACCGCATCGTCGGTGCGACACTCGTCGGCTTCGCATTCGTGCTGCCATCGTTCCTCATGGTGCTCGCGCTCGGGTTCGCGTACGCGCATTTCGGCGGGCTGTCCTGGATGCAGGCCGTCTTCTACGGCGTCGGCGCCGCGGTGGTCGGCATCATCGCGATGAGTGCGTACAAGCTCACGACGAAAACGGTCGGCCGCGACAAGCTGCTCTGGGCGATCTTCGTGACGCTCGCCGCCGTGACCTTCATCACGGAATCGGAAATCGCGTGGCTGTTCCTCGTCGCGGGCCTGGTCGGCTGGCTGTGGCGCGCCCCGCCCAGGTGGCTGCACAGGGGCGGGCTGAATGCGGTTGCCGCCGCCAACCTGCCGGCGGCCAGCGGAATGCTGAGCGGCATCGATCTGCCGCAGCTCGTTCAGATCGGCGCGTTCTTCATGAAGGCAGGCACGTTCGTGTTCGGCTCCGGGCTCGCGATCGTGCCGTTCCTCTACGGCGGCGTCGTCACCGAACATCACTGGCTCAACGACAAGCAGTTCGTCGATGCGGTCGCGGTCGCGATGATTACGCCCGGCCCCGTCGTGATCACCGTCGGCTTTATCGGGTATCTCGTGGCGGGCTTGCCCGGCGCGTGCGTCGCGGCGCTCGGCACGTTCCTGCCCTGCTATCTGTTCACCGTGATTCCCGCGCCGTACGTGAAGAAGTACGGGCACCGCCCGGGCGTCAGGGCGTTCGTGGACGGAATCACCGCCGCAGCCGTCGGGGCGATCACGGGCTCCGTGCTCGTCATCGCGAAACGCTCGATCGTCGACATGCCGACCGCACTGCTCGCCCTCGCTACCGTGCTGCTGCTATGGCGTTTCAAGAAGCTGCAGGAGCCGGTCATCGTCATGGCTGCCGCGCTCGTCGGGCTGGTGGCCTACCCGCTGCTCCATCATTGAGCCGCACTGCGGAGGAGACGGACGTGACGCATTGGACGATATTCGTCCGGCATACAGGAGGCGCGCCATGCATGAAGTGGATTACGCGCGAACGGCCGAAGGTCGACCGCATCGCATGCCCGTGGCTGATTGCGCGATTCATTGACGAAGCGCTTTACGCGTGGTGCCGGCGTGATGCACATACCTGGCAGCCGGCGCGCGTCCACGCTCGCCGAGTTCGTCGAAATCGATCCGGCTACGGACCGTGTCGGCTCGCGGCCCGGCCGTCGAGCGTCAACGCGAGCCGATTCCCGCAAGCGCGCCAAGCACGATCCGGTTGTGGGCTCTCAGAAAAGGTGTCTTTGGCCTACTAGAGAAATCAAGGACTTGGACATCTTTTTTGAGACAACCACATGCTGCCCGTCTCAGAAAAGTTGTCCTTGGGAACGGAAATTCTCAGAAAAATCGTCCTTGGGAACGTTACCGTCCCGTTCGGGCGTGCTAGCCAAACTTGGCGCAAGGCATCGCACGTAAAAGTGTGTATCACCGTCCGGCGGCTCTGGTCGGCATGTGCTATAAATGTGCGAATAGTGTGCATCGAGGAGTCAACCATGGATCCTGACATCGCCTGCGACTCAACGCCTCCGGTAATCCCCCCGAAAAACCGGTGTGATCAGAAGTAGAATTTTCTCGTTGAGGGAGTTCTACAGCATGAAGAAATCGAGATTCACGGACAGCCAGATCATGGACGCGCTCAAGCGCGTGGAATCGGGGCTGTCAGAGGTGGCCTCGCTCGTTCGGACAGTTTTCTGAGAGTTTTAAGTGGAGCGTCCAGGGCGATCATGCTGCCGATTTGATCGCAGGCAGCGTCGCGAAGTATGCCTCATCGGGCGTCTGATCCGCCAGGCTCGAATGAGGCCGTTTGCGGTTGTACAGCTCAATGTATTGGCCAATGGAGCGCCGGGCATGGCTTACCGACTCGTAGGCTCGCAAATAAATTTCTTCGTACTTGATGCTGCGCCACACGCGCTCGACGAACACGTTGTCGCGCCAAGCACCTTTGCCGTCCATCGACAGTCGAATGCCTCGGCCCAGCACCGCCTCGGTGAATGTTCCCGCCGTGAACTGGCTGCCCTGATCGGTGTTCACGATGTCGGGGTGCCCATGGCGGGCGAACGCTTCTTCCAGCGCTTCAACGGCATGCACGGCCTCCAGCGTGATCGCCACGCGGTGCGCGAGGATCTTGCGACTGGCCCAGTCCACCACCGCCGTCAGATACACGAAGCCTCGCGCCATGGGAACGTAGGTCGTGTCGAGTGCCCAGACCTGGTTGGCCCGCTCGATCTTCATGCCGCTCAGCAGATACGGCCAGACCTTGTGCTGCGCGTTGCGCCGACTCGTGTTCGGCTTGCAGTACAGCGCCTCCACGCCCATGCGCTTCATTTGCGTGCGTACGCGGCGCCGGCCGACCTCGTAGCCTTCCCGGCGCAGCAAGCGCGCCAGCATCCGGGCACCGGCAAACGGGAACTCCAGATGCAGTTCGTCGATCCGGCGCATCAGCCGTTGATCGACTTCGCCCACAGGCCGCGCCCGGTAATACGCGCTCGATCTCGCGATACCAACCAGCCGGACTTGCTGCGAAACCGGCAACGCATGGCCACGGTCAATCATCGCTTTGCGCTCAGCAATCCCGCCTTGGTGAGCGCGCCGCTTAAAAAATCATTTTCCAGGCTGAGTTGGCCGATCTTGGCGTGCAGGGTCTTCACGTCTACCGGTGGCTCGCTAGACACCGGGCCAGCCGCACCGAACACGTCGGCCGCGCGCTCCTGCAACTGCCGTTTCCATTCTGTGATCTGGTTCGGATGCACATCGAACTGCTGCGCCAGTTCGGCCAGCGTGCGCTCGCCCTTGACAGCCGCCAGGGCCACTTTCGCTTTGAACGCCGCTGAGTGCGTGCGTCGGGTTCGTTTCGTCATTTCCTCGGTTCCTTTGCCTGCATTATCGCTGGCTCAGGCCCCGGCCGTTCCACTTATCCCGCTGTCCGATTTTGCGCGGCCACCTCTGTCGGTGCCGGACCTGTGCCGGGAGTTGGCCATCAGCACGGCGACGTTCTACAAATGGCGCTCGAAGTACGGCGGGATGGACGTTTCGCTGATCGCGCGGATGAAGGAACTGGAGGCCGAGAACGCCCGGCTGCGCAAGATGTACGTCGAGGAGAAGATCAAGGCCGAGATCGTAGCGGAGGCGCTCGCAAAAAAAGATTGAGGCCATCTTGCCGGCGTGAGATGGCCATGCATGCGGTGTCCAGCCGGGGCGTATCGATCCGGCTGGCATGTGAGGCATTTGGGATCAGCCAGGCCTGTTATTGGTACGTCGGTCGGCGCACCGCCGAGAACGACGAGATTGCGAACTGGCTGCTGCGCCTGACGGACAACCACCGGAACTGGGGCTTCGGACTGTGCTTCCTGTACCTGCGCAACGTGAAAGGCTTCGGCTGGAATCACAAGCGCGTGTACCGGATCTATTGCGAACTGGAGTTGAACTTGCGGATCAAGCCGCGCAAGCGGCTGGTCAGGCAGGTCCCGGAGCCGCTGGCGGTGCCGTGCGCCGTCAACCAGGTTTGGTCGATGGACTTCATGCACGATCAACTGTCCGACGGACGCAGCATCCGGCTGTTCAACGTGATCGACGACTTCAACCGCGAGGCACTCGGCATCGAGATCGACTTCTCATTGCCGTCCGAACGCGTGATCCGTGCGCTGCGGCAGATCATCGGTTGGCGCGGCAGGCCAAAAGCGATTCGGTGCGATAACGGGCCCGAGTATCTGAGCGCGGCAATCATCGAATGGGCCCGACAGTACGGCATCAGGCTCGACTACATCCAACCGGGCAAGCCGCAGCAGAATGCATATGTCGAACGATTCAACAGGACCGTGCGGTACGAATGGCTGTCGCAGTACCACTGGGAAGACTTAGACCACGTGCAGCGTTTCGCGACCGATTGGATGTGGACGGGGGTGTCAGAATTTCCGTGTTCAAGGCGGGGTTGAGATTCACACGGATGGTCGAACGAACCGGTCCTCGTAGAGGATAGCGAATTGGTTCATCGCTGTCTTCCAGTCGTGAGCGGCACGTCCCCAATCGGCAGTGATGTTGCGCAGCGCCAGCCAGATCAGTTTCGTCGCGGCATCATCGGTCGGGAAGTGACCTCGGGTCTTGATGATCTTGCGTAGCTGCGAATTGATGTTCTCGATGGCGTTCGTCGTGTAGATCACCTTGCGCACGCCCGGCGGGAACGCAAAGAACGGAATCACGCGATCCCAGGCGTTGCGCCACGCCGTGCTGACCGGCGGGAATTTCTGCCCCCACGGACCGTCAGCAAACGCATCCAGCTCGGCCTGCGCGGCTTCAGCGCTCGGGGTGGTATAGATCGGGCGGATCGCAGCAGCGAGGGACTTGCGGTCTTTCCAGCTCGCGTAATCGAGACTGTTGCGGATCAGGTGGACGATGCAGGTTTGCAGCGTCGTGGCCGGAAACACCACCGCAAGTGCTTCGGGCATGCCCTTGAGGCCGTCGGTCACGGCAATCAGGATGTCGCCCACGCCGCGTGTTTTCAGATCATTGAATACCTTCATCCAGAACTTGGCGCCCTCGGTGTTCTCGATCCACAGGCCCAGGATGTCACGCGTGCCGTCGGGCAGAATGCCCAGTGCCAGATAGACGGCCTTGTTGCGCACGACGGCGTCTTCGCGAGTCTTCACGCGCAGCGCGTCGAAGAATACGACCGGATACATCGGTTCGAGTGGCCGGGCCTGCCAGGCCGTCACTTCGGCCATGACCTCATCGGTCACCGAACTGATGAATTCGGGCGAAACTTCCGTGCCGTACTGCTCCAGCACAAAGCCCTGAATCTCGCGCACGGTCATGCCCCGTGCGTACATCGCAACGATCTTGTCGTCGAAGCCCGTGAAGCGTCGTTCGTGTTTGGGGATCAGCAGTGGTTCGAAACTGCCGTCGCGGTCGCGCGGTACTTCGATGCGGATCGGTCCGTCTTCGGTCAGAACCGTCTTGGCGCCACGGCCGTTGCGCTGGTTCGTCACGCTGGCCGGTTTTGCCGCGCCCGGCGCGTAGCCGAGGTGGTGATTCATCTCACCGCCCAGCGCTCGCTCGATCAGCGCCTTCTTGAGGGCTAGCGTCGCGGCATTGATCGCTTCGGCCGTCATCGGGCCGTTGCCGAATTGTTCAAGCAGTTCAGCGGGAATCGCCGGTAGCTCTACCGGTGGGGTTTTCGGTTTGCGAGGCATAGGTTCTCCTGGGGAGGATCATATGCCTTGAACACGAAATTACTGACAGGCCCATGTGGACTTACAATCATGACCGCCCGAACATGGCCTTGGGCGGATTTACGCCAAAGCAGCGGTTGGCCATGGCCGCTTAGTTTCTACTTCTGAACCCCGTGGAAAACGGGGGGATTACCCTCCCAGCGGTTTCGACAAGTTCATGGCATCCCTAAGGGAGGGTGATAACGACGCGCCGATCATCTCAGCGCGCCGCTTCGCGACCGCTTTGCATATCGATATGCAAACGCTGGCACGGCTGGCCCATGTACATCGCAATACGGTGAGCCGCCTTGCGGGCTCCGAAAGCGTGCAGAAGTTCCTTCGGGATGCGCTTCGGATCATCCGAGCGGCTACCGATATCTCCGGCGACGTGCAGCGCACGCTCTTCTGGTATCGCAATGAACCGTTGCCGACCTTTGATTACAAGACTGCTGAGTGGCTCGTTTCAGAAGGGCGCACTGAAGACCTGTTGCGTTACATCACATCGCTCGAGACCGGTGCGGCCGGATAGGGTCGGGCGCACCGTTGCAGGTCTGCAAAATAGCGGCTACTCTCACATCGTGGCGGAGCTATGTTTAGCGAAAGAAAACAGGGAGCGGGACTTACCGGCTTGGACGTGGTTCCGCGGTATGTTCTCGCCCCACCTCTTCAAATGCCCGCTTGATGAGCGGGCATTTTCCTTTTCGCCCTACTTAACGTATGTCGACCCGATAATTGTATATTTCGGACCCGCGCGCGCACCACGAACGGTAGTTCGTGGACCTCCATTTCAGGTGTAGCCCTCAATTGCGACTGCGTCGTGACCGGCGTCCGAATCGGGCAGGGTATCGGTCAGGAGCCGTCATTCATCTAGGTTGCAAGCGGGCATCTCCTCGCCAGTAACCGCTCCCGTCGCATCTAGGACACTCGACAGTTTCATACTGGCTGAAATCGATCCGGTCTGCGAATCGTCGTTCAAGCTGCTTTTCGCCGTGACAAACCGGACAATCTTCCCCGTTGTCGTATCCCGCTCCGCCGCAATGCTGACAGTCGATCTCGTCGAAGTCCGATAGATCAACTTCAAGTTCCTTCGAAACCGCTCCGTCGCCATAGCAAACCGGACAGTCATTGCCGTTATGGCTCTTTTGTCCACAGCCAGCCGCCCCCGCTAAAATTGCGCACTAGAAAGCTAGCAACCCGATCGCCACTGTGGTGTTCACGCCAGTGATCGTCAGCACCACGCGCAATCGCGCATCGTCGATGGTCGCTTGCGCGAGCGCTTGCTCCACTTCACGCAGATCGTCGCCGAGGCGGTCCAGTTCGCGCAGTCGCTGCTCGACATCCAGTCGTTCATCTAGTGGCAGCGGTTGAACACCGAGCCACTCACGCCTCTTCTTGTCAAACAGATCGGTGGCGGGACACCGCTCGATCACGTGTGCACCTCTTCAAATTCGAGGCGGTGGCCCCCCTCACTTTGCGCGATGGCCGATCGGAAAGCCGATAGCAGCCGCAATCATCCCAGTACCACCGGCTTTTTCGATCCTCGCGTGGGTTAAGACTCGGTGGAAATCAACACATCTTATTCATTCACGACTCAATTTCGACTACCTCATCATGCCAGACCCAGACGATCCGCTCGAACGAGGGTCGGGCCGATGAAGACCAGTTTGCGCAAGGACCGCTGCGGACCGTGGGGCTGCATTTTGAAGTGCGGCCGTCGCCAGTGGCCCCGGACCTCCCGATGCACACCATCCGATGGGGAAGACGGGGCGGGTGCGGCATCGAGCACGGCGGGTCCGATGACATGACGGTCGTACAGCATTTCGATTTGCGCCAGCCGCTCAGTGCGCTTGCGCTTGCCCAATCCGCCGAACTCACGCGGCGCGGTCGTGTAGGCGCGATCCTGTACGACTTGCGCCTCGCCAGTCGCCAGATATAGCAGCATCTTGATCGCGTAGTCGAGCACCCGTCTCCAGTGCTGCACCGTGGTGGCAATCGTATCGGCGTCGGCTTGCTGTTTCTGCGTCAAATCAGTACCGATGTCATCGAGAAATTGCCGAATGGTCTTTTGGGGATCGTCGAGTGGGATTGCGATGTAGCCTGTTTCGAGCCAGTCTTCGGCCCGGACATCGGTCCAGAACATCACATTGATGACGTGGCTGGTCGCGTATCCGGAGTGCGATCCCGGCCCGCGGCGAAACAGCATGATGACGTCCAGTCCACCTCGATGCCCCCACCACGACGGGTCGGGAATAATGCACATTGTGTCGGCCGGCAACTCGATGGTGCCAACCGGCACGTCCTCTGCAATAAACGCATCGTCGAGCAAGTGGTGCAGCGGCGGTGTGGGCTCGAACAAGACGCCCTCGCACGCGTCGAACATTTGCCAGCACAGGGTGCCGTGGGCACGAACGCGATCGTGAGTGCTTCGAAACAGTGTCGGGCTACCGTTGCTCCACCATTCGAGATAAGTGCCGAAATCCGATCGCATGAGCGAAATCGGGTCTTCCCGCAGCCGCTGGGTGAACTCGGCGCCTGACTGGCCCGCAGCCTGTCGAACGCGAGTCCAAGCGTCGAGCGCGCCACAGGCTCGGTAGCGCACCGGCATGGGCAGGCGCGCGAATCGGTCATCTGCGGCCTGCTCGGTTTTGAGCAGCGCCGCGCGAATCAGATCCGCGATCGACGGAGTATCGGGCACGAGGCGTGTCGGGCCTGGTTGCTTCACGCTTGCGAAGGGGGTCGTTGTGCGGTGCGCCTGCTGTATCAGTGGCATATCGTGCCGCGCGACGTGGAAACGGGCCACGATCACTGGGCTGTACTCGACACGAATACGCATGGCGTGCGGCGGCAGGACGGGTTGTCCGCTCGTTCGCGCCAAGACCACCTGCACGCCCGCCGTTGCCGTCAGCGTCACACATTCGTTCACTTCCAGGCGACCGTGTCGCTGGATCAAGACCTCGGCAACGGAACGCCACGCTTGGCTGCTGTATTGCATCAGCTCGGCCGGGCCACTGTCGGGGGAAAGCGGGCGAGCCTCAATCCGCATCGACAGTTCCGGCAGAAGGTCTTGGCAGATGACGGGCTTGCCGCGCAATTCGAGCGACGCTGTCATCGCCAGGCTGAAGAGGTCCGGCGTGTCGAGCGCATCGCCAAACACGTCCAGTTCGTGTCCCTTGGAGAAAAGCGGCTTGTCAGGCAAGGCAATCCCGCTGGGTTCCAGGGAATCGGGAGTCGTCATCGCGACGTTGGGATCGGGTGCATTAGCCAAAACTCGACGCCTCGGTTCAGACATCGACGTACGACACCGACTGCGACGCCACCAGTTTTGGTGGTGCAGGGCATGCGCACATGCACAGATCGTCACTCAATGCTGCCTCGCGCCCGTCCGGCCCGGTAGTGGAAATCCGCGGGCCGGTGCACGCGATCTTGCCCAACGTCTTGCAGACCGGGCACCACACCGGATCGTGCTCATAGGCTTGCTCTCGACCTCCGATCAAATCGGTGCCGTCACCGCCTTGTACGATACCGCCGACGGTCGTCGTGTCGCCCTTCACGATGTCGTAACGTCGCATGGCGTCTCCGTTCAGACGGCACCCGGCCGCAGGCGCAGGCTGTTCAACAACGTCTCCCACGTTTGCAGCGCGCCTGCCTCATCGACCGGCGACGTCGCCTCGTCAGGCTTCAAATCGGGGCTGCTCGCACCGAGCAACAACTGAATCGCGGTATGCGGTTTCGCCAGCGTGCTCGGGTCGCCTGGTGCGAGCAAGTAGAAGCGGTAGGACGTGATCTCGCCCTCCTTCAGCGCGAACAGGACTTCCTCGGCGTCCATCCCGGCCACCGTGCGTTTGCCTTGTCGCAGGATTCGGTAGCTGCCGCTCGAGATGCGATCCATCTTCGCGCGCAGCTCAGGAAGCGTCTTGGTCAGTGACTCTTTCTGGCCGACGTCGACTGCGTCCCGCATCTCGATCACCAGCAACGCCGGCCGACCCGGCATCAGCGCAATCGACTCGCTGACTTCCTCGGTGAAAGTTGACGAGCCCGTGGCGATTCCGCCGTCGAAGCAGAATCCCGATTCGGTCGGCACAGACCAGTTATCGCGCGCCTTGATGCGCCGATAGAGATCGGTGTAAACAGGCTCAAACTTGTCCAAACCACCTGAACCAAAGGATCCAGTGGTATGGAACAAGGTGTTGCTCTCGTAAATATAGCCATCTGTATCAAACGGCAATTTCGCAGCCTTTGCGGTTCCTTCTTGATAAGCGAACACCTTTGAAGTCTTTGTCGGAGAAATCGCCTTTTCAAGCCAGACAGGTCCAGATTGATTTTTCGGATTTGAAGGATCAAAGCGCCTTTCAATGCGATATTTCTTTTCCGCTGCGTCAACTTTGGCTTGATATTCGGCAGGCGACGCATTGTGCTGCGTCTCTAGTTTGTTCCCCCAATAAGCGTATCGTTGATTCGTGAGTTTACTTGCCACCGGTCGATCGAATACGAAGCGGCCGATGCACCACGGGCGCGACTTGGAAAGCAAGGGATTCGTCATAGTCAGTTCACCCGAAAACGTTATCGAACAGGCACACACGCCCGCCACCAAAAAGAGAAGTCGGCCAATTCGCGTCAGCATTTCGGCTCCGGGGCATCCTGCGCGATTTGCACGATGCTGTAGAGGAGCGCCCAGCGCGCCCATGGATGGTTATAGCTTTCCTGGTGCACATAGCCTCCTTGGTCAAACACCATTTGTACGCCGTGGGCCGCGCCACCCTCTTCGCTGTGCGCAGGAGCTTCGGCCGACCAGACCGGCACCGTTCCGTCGCCGGGCACGATGCCATTTTTTTGGGGATCGGGCACGTCGCTACCCGGTGGCAGCTTCGCTACCTTCTGCACCTCGAATTCGATGGTGACATTGCGCGAGTCCAGGTGCACGCGCAGCGTGCCGGTGTGGGAATCGTCGTGTTTCTCACCCAAGAACCGCGCGGCGCGCAGTTCTTCCTCCGTCACATCGGGCGGTATATTCCCTTTCCAGATCACCGTGCCCCATGCCAATAGATCGTCGAGCTTCTCGCTTTTCTCGATCTTCGGTTTGCTGTGCCCATCGCTCGATGAGTTTGAACCCTTGGGCGTTAGCGCCCCATCTCCATATGCTACGTATGTTTTATCATGATATTTATCTTTTATTTTTTCCTGATTGCGCACAACAGACAGCATTGTTTTTGCGAAATTCTCGGACACCGTTGATTTTATTGGCTGACTGTCGAGCCGCTTTTGGACGATGCCAGCCGGATCGAGCAACGACGTTGATTGTTCCGGTACCAGCCCGTACCACTTTTGATTAATATAAAGCTCGTTATATACGTCGCCCTGCTGCGGCAACTTCATCACCGGCGTGCCATCGAGCCGCCCAAAGATCCACCATGCCTCTCCATTGTGGTAGTCCGGCATCGGCAACAGTTCGAGCGCCCCCGGTGCGTTTGCTCCCACGGCCACGAACTCGTCAGCATTGCTGCCGAGCAGCGCGCCATTGATAAAGCCGTTCACCCCGCCTTCGCTGCCGCCCCCGGTGCGGAACCGCTTCGCGGCGATCGGCGCCCCAGTCGCCGGCAGCACGTTGTGGAATACACCGTGCATCAGGCCCGCTCCGCCATGCATTGCGATCGCCATCCGTGCGACCAGCCCGCCCATCGAGTGCGTGAGGATGATCGCCTTGCCGCTATCATTCTCCGCGATGATCTCCTTGATGCCCATCAGTCGCATCTTCTGGCCGGTCTTCTTGTCCTCAAAGTCCATGCCATCGATGACCTGCTGCGCCGACTTCTCATTCGATTGCAGCCAGTTGTAACCGATTGCATACACCCGGTACCGGTATTTCGCGAAATGCTCGAACACCGCCGACTCTTCCGTGATCGCCTGGCCGCGTTTTTGCGCGCCGGCATCGGTCGCCCCGTAGTCGGCCGGCTCGGTGCCGAGCACGGGCTTGAGCGTCCACTTCTTCCCGTCGGGGTCGGTTTCGATCCACGCTCCCTTGTGCTTGCCCATGTACTTCGGCTCGTTCAGTTGCTCCTCGAGCCACGCCAACATCGGTTGATAGCTTGATCTGTACACTGAGCCCCAGCCGCGTCGACGTGCCTCTGCCTCGTCCACATACTGGTCTTCCTTGTCATCCTTTTGAAGCTTGCCGGCGCGGATCGGGCCGAATGGAGTCACCTTGGCCACGGTCGCGTCGAATTGCGTTTCCCGCGTGGACGCGCCCTTGAACCACATGCCGATCAGTGCCGGTAATGCCCCCGCTTTCCCGAGCATACCGTCCGTATTCGGCGCAAAAAACATTTCGTCACCGGTTTTCTCATTGACCAGCGGCGAGCCCATCACACCTGGCAGGAAGATCACCGGAATGATCGGCCGCACGTCGCACAGCAACTCCTTTTGCCGCGTGTCGCTTGCCGGCGTCAACGTGAAGTGTCCAACCGACGCGCCGTCCTTGTCCGTGCGTCCAACCTGCCGCACAGCTTCCTCGGCGTCGCTAAACGGCGAACCGGTGCTGGATTGATCTGTGTTATCGCTCATTGTCGTTCGTCAAATTCGCGCATCGATTATCGGATTCATGCCGCGGGACCATTCGGCTTCGGCCGCAATGCGCGCACCGCCAGCTTCTCGATATCCTCGCTCTTCTGCTCGGTGATATGTCCCAGCTCGTTCGTCGTTCCGGACAACTTTGTTCCATCGCCACGGATCAGCTCGTACGGGTGGTTTTTCAGCACCTTGCCGGAGATGCGATCGCGCAGCACGTACGGATCGTTGAACTTGGCCGTCGGCAGGCTGTTCATGTGCTCAGCGACTGAGCTCGGCCCCTGGCGGCTGAACGACGCCGACTTGATCGTGCGGCCGCCGCGCGTACCGTCCTCGATGCCGTCCTTCGTGATGCGGATGTACGAGCCGCCGCACTTCAAAATCAGTTCCTCGGTCGCCTCGATCACGATCCGCTTCTTGCTGAACAGAGACGTATCCTTGGCCGAGTTCAGTTTGATTTCGTCGGTATGCGCCGATACCTCGATCGGCCCCTTCGCGGCGAACAGCTTCATGCCGGCCTTCTGAACGAACAGGCTGATCTTCTCGGCCGCAGCCGCGATCAGCGACTTGCCGCTTGCCAGGTGGGTGTTTTCGCCGCTGACCACGTTGATTTCCGCTTCCGCCAACATGTGCGCGGAGCGGTCCGCCACGGCCGCAAAATCCGCCGGCGTCGCAATCACGATCACGGGCTTCGCGAAGCTGTTCGCGTTACCGGTGCCGCCGCCTGCCGTGACGCCACCCGACGTCTGCCCCGACACCGGCTGCTGCACGGCCGTCGTCAGGTCCTTGAGCGCATCCTGGCCGGCCTGCAGCGATTCGGCCTGTGCGGTCGTGCTGGCGCTCGACAGCGATTCCACCAGCATCCCGGCTTGCTGGAGCCGCGTGCGAGCTTCGTCGACACCGAGCTGCTCGTCGTCGTAGGCTTTCGCGTGCGTGCTGATCGACAGCCCCTTGCTCGCCCGCACCGCGCCATATTCGTCGGCATGCAGCACGAAGCCTTGGCCGAGATACCGGCCGCGCGTATTGCCGTCCTGCTGGATCAAGTAACCCTGGGTGAGCGCCGCGTAGCTCTTGCCCGTGTAGCTGACGAGCCGCGTGCCACCCTGGTTCGTCGCGTCGTCATGCACGAACGCGTTGTACGCGCCGGTGTTGCCGAAGCCCTGCGACTGGAACCCTGACAGCAGCACGTTCGTGTGCCATGGCGATGGCGTCGTGCCGCCGTTGACGCGCCCCAAAATGAAGGGCTTGTCACAGTCATTGCTCCAGTAGCCGATGAGCACCCATTCGCCCGCACGCGGCACGTGCACTGCGCCGTACCCGTTGCCCGTATCGGACTGCATCGACGACAGCAGGGGCGACGCATTGAACGCGCCGTCAGGATTTTTCCGATCCCATGCGAAATGCACGCGGACCTGATTCCGCTCGTTCGACCAGGCCTCGATTCCCTGCTGCGTGACGACAAGCGCGTGCTCGATCGACATCGCTGGCTTCGGATGGTCGAGCGGACTGCGAAACTCGATCCGTGCGTCCTGCGCCTCGACCTCGAGCACGAAGAAGCCGGCCATACCGTCCTCGGCGTGGCCCGGTGTCGTGAAGCGCGCGCCGTGTGCCGCCTGCTGCTCGGCCAGCGTCGCACGCAGGCTGAGCGGGAATTCGGTCGGCGGCTGGCCGATCGGCACATTGTTCTCGATGAACCAGCGCGCCTCGACGACCAGGAACGTCCGGTCGGCGTCGTCGCGTTCCGGATGGCGCGGGTGGTCGTTCAGCACGAAGCGCGACCCCGCATCAAGCCAGCGCAGGCCGCCGACCCCAAAGTAGCGCCGGGCGCGTGCATCCCAGCCCTGTACGCGCCGGCGTGCGCGGGCGCCGCCGCTGTCGGAATCGGGGTATCCGTACGCGGTCGGCTCATAGACCGTCATCGGCGCATTCGGAATCTGCTGCGCCTGGTGCCGGCCGTCGTCCGTGACGTAATCAATCGATGCGAGCGTGCTCGCCGCTTCAAAGCGGGACGCGGGGCGTTTGTAATCGAACGCGCTGGATTCGTACCGCAGGCTCTGCATTGTCTGCATGGCCGCCCAGTGCGTGAACCCGTTCACCGCCTCGTTGTCGCCGGCGCCGTGGACGAAGTCGGCCGGCTTCGCGTCAGGCAGCGCCGCGACCTGGTCGACGATCACCAGCGTGGTCTTGGGGGTCTCGCCGTCACGGACCGGCTCGTGCGCCCAGTAGCAATACCAACCTTCGTCTTCGAGCAGGCGGTGGAAGAAATGCAGATCCGTTTCGCTCTGCCGGCACCACGAGCGCACCGCTGGCTCGCGGTTCAGGGTGAAGCGGAATCGGCCCTGCAGCTGCGGATAGCGATTGAGGAGATCGGACACGATCTCCTGCGCCGTCTGCTCGAGCCAGCCTTCGTCGTTACGGGTGCCGCCCAGGAACACCAGCGCCGATGAAAATTCCAGCTGGTATGTCGACAGTCCACCGTCCCCGCCCAGGTAGCCGACCCGGTGCACGAAGCCGTGGATCGGACGATAGACGGAGTCGGCAAACGGGGCGGTGGGCTGCTGGATCCACAGCGTGACGGGCTGGTGCATCAGAGACAGCAGCGCGGTGTCGTCGCGTAGCGACGCGACGTCGAGCGTCCAGTTGTAATCGCGGCCGATCCGAGCCGATCCGCGTGCGCGCAGCGGAATCAGTGCGTTCTGGCCGAGCGGCGTGTCCAGCCGCAACAGGCGGTTGTTCTGCAGTAGGCCCCGGTGGATCGCGTTATACAGATCGCGAAATTTCAGCTCCCCGAGCGCGGGTGGTCTGAGTACCATTTTTCTCTCAATGTTTTTCTAGAATTTACCGCGCAAAAAAGTGCGGCTAACCCATTTTAGGCAACATAAATGGCGTAAAACTACAGCGATTTTTAAACAAACTTTTCCAAATCTCGGGGGCGCCGCCACACGTCGACGACGATCGCCTTGATCTGCGCATCGATCTTGCCGGCTAGATTGCCCCATTCGGCGGTGACCCGCCGGGCGGACGCCGCCGTTTGAATCGCATGCAAGCGTGTTGACACCTCGAGGCATCCAGCCAGCTCGATGCGCATCATCCCGCCGATCGCGGCCACTTCCGCCTGTTCGTCGTGGGTCGGCTGTCGCACGCGGCGAATTCGGTCCACCCAGTCGACCAGGTCGTCGGCCCAGTCACGCAGGCGATACAGCCGTCGCCCGAGCGACGGTTTTCCCGCGAAATCGGGCAGGAAGTGAACCAGAAGCACCTCGTTCCCGGCCGTGGTCGTCACGACGAGGCGATCCGTCCCCTCGTCGATAGCTTCGATCCGGGCGTCATCGATAAACGTGGTTACCGTCGGCAGCAAGTCGCGCTTGCGCTCGACCAAGGCACGCACGTCGGTCCTGAACCAGCGCGTCATGTCCGTTGACGCGTGGTGGGGCGTCAACGGCTCGCAAGTCTGCCACAACCGTTCGATTTGCTGCTCACGCATCGGCATCTCAGGAAGCAGCGCAATATCCCATGCATAGAGACAGACCTGCGTGGCCTTGCGACGCCACTCAGCGTCCTGCATACCGAGCAAGTGCGCCTGGACATAGGTTCTGAAGCATTCGGCCGGGGTTGCGCGCGGCAACAAAGGCTTCGTGACCCGCGAAATGGCTTCCTTCCCCATTTTCTTCCCCTTGCTGGAACCAGCGAGCGGTATCCTGCCGAACGCCTCCTGCGATGCGCTATAAAAGACGTCTGGATTCGGTTTCCATCTTTCAATGTCCGACTATACTGGATTTTTGTCGGACAAATTGGAATACGCATGCTGATCGGTTACGCCCGAATTTCGACCGACGACCCGTATCTCGATCTGCAACGTGACGCGCTCGCGCAGGTAGGATGCGAACGCGTGTTCGAGGACACCACCAGCGGCGCGAAAGCGGAGCGCACCGGACTGACGGCGCTGCTTGCGACGCTACGCTGCGGCGACATCGTGGTGATCTGGCGACTCGACCGGCTCGGCCGTTCGCTGAAAGACCTGATCCACCTGATTGAGCGGCTGGATGCCGCCGGCGTCGGCCTGCACAGCCTGCAAGAAAACATCGATACGACGTCGACCGGCGGCCGCCTTGTGTTTCCACTGTTTGGTGCGCTCGCCGCGTTCGAGCGCAGCCTGATCCGTGAGCGTACCCAGGCCGGTCGCTCGGCGGCCCGGTCCCGCGGTCACAAAGGCGGGCGCAAGAAGCGGCTCGATCCCGAGCACGAGCAGCTCGCCCTGCAGCTTTATCACGAGCGTCACCATACCGTGGACGAGATCTGTCGGTTGATGGGCATCGGCAAGTCTACCCTCTACAACTCAATGCCCAGCGGGCGGCGTAAGTCGATCCCGCCCGACTCGCTGATGCAGTTGCGGCGGCAGCTCGGCCGTTTGCCGCACAAGAGCCCGGAGCGCGCGGCGCAGGGTTTATCGATCACCGCTATCGCGACCGAGTTAGGTTGCTTTCACACCACGATCTCACAATGGATTACGCGTGGTCGCGCCCCTAAACTAGCCGATATTTTGCGCCGGCACTGTTGAACTCAAATATTGCTTACAATCCTCCAGAAGCTAGCAGTGGCACCTGTCGACAACGCGCAACGGCCTCGCATGGCTCTCGATCACTATGTCGTCCCAGGCTCAAGTTTGAATGCTCCGCCTCCGTTCGCAACCGCACTGGCCAAACGCGGCTGGGTCCTCCATCGAGTTGAAGGTACGAAGGCCGCTACCATCTTGAGCGAGCTTGACCGCATCGGCAGACTTCTTGGCTCACGCATTTGTGGCCGTGCCGGCGCACTCGACGAGATCATTCGGCCCCAGACGAGCGAGGATGCTCATCCGAGATCCTTGAGTGCGCGCTACGGACTGAACGCCTTACCGTTCCATACAGAGCTCAGCCACAGACCTAGACCCTGTCGCTACCTCCTTTTAGGTTGCATGGAACCCGGATCACCAAGTGCGGTGACGACGCTTCTTGAATGGAAAACCATCGGCTTTTCAGCGGAAGAGTTTCATCTTCTCGAAAGTGCACCAATCTTCGTTCGGACTGGCCGGCACTCGTTTTACTCAACCATGCTGTCCCCCGATCACGCTTTCCTCCGATACGATCCTGGCTGCATCGAAGCCATCGACGAGCGTGGACGAGCAGCACTGCGGCTCGCTGAACATCGCTTAGCCAGTGGCTCCGCGGAAATACATCAATGGGAGCAGGGCGATATCCTAATCATTGACAACTGGCGCGTTCTGCACGGGCGTGGACCGTCACAGCGCGGCTCCGGGCGCCGCTTAGCGAGGATTCTTATTGATGGCTAACGACGTATTCATCGCGATCAACGGCGACGCATGAGGCTGGCCCAATTTCCGTCCCAGTCTTAGCTGGAAAATTCCGGCTCTTCGGGGCGGGCCGAACCGGTCGAACAGGTGACAGTTCGCTGCGAGGGCTGCGTGACAGTCATGTCGATACTTTTGCGTGGGCGAAATCGCACGTGGAATGGGGAATGAGTGCCTCCGATGCGAAACGTCGGAGGTATCCGGAATCTTGTGTGTGAGGCGGGTTAAGACTCAGATTCCGATGTTGAATCGCTCCGGGTAAAGCAGCGCAAACTGCGTCATCGCGCTCTTCCAATCGTGCCGGGAGCCGGTCCACTTGGCAACGACGTTGCGCAGCGCCAGCCAGATCAGTTTGAGTGCGGCCTCGTCCGACGGGAAGTGGCCGCGCGCCTTGATGATCTTCCGAAGCTGCATGTGCAGCGACTCGATGGCGTTGGTCGTATATACAATTTTCCGGATGTCCGGCGCGAAGGCATAGAACGGAATCACCTGATCCCAGGCCCGGCGCCAGAGGGCGGCAATCGGTGGGTATTTCGTACCCCACGGGCTCGCGTCGAATGCATCCAGCGCCACGGCGGCCGCTTCGGCCGACGGTGCCCGATAGACCTCCTTGAGCGCCGCTGCGACGGATTTCCGGTCTTTCCAGCTGGCGAAGTCCAGCGAGTTCCGGATCAGATGCACGATGCAGGTCTGGACCGTCGTTTCCGGGAACACCGTATTGATCGCTTCCGGGAAGCCCTTCAGGCCGTCGACCACGGCAATCAGGATGTCCTGCACGCCACGCAGCTTCAGGTCGTTCACCACCCGCAGCCAGAACTTGGCCCCCTCGGTCTGCTCGATCCAGAGGCCCAGAACGTCCCGCGTGCCGTCGCGGCGCACGCCCAGCGCCAGATAGATCGCCTTGTTGCGGACCACGCCTTCGTCGCGGATCTTGACGCGCAAGGCATCGAAGAACACCACCGGGTACATCGGCTCGAGCGGTCGCTGCTGCCACTCACGCACTTCGTCGATCACCGCGTCAGTGACCGTGCTGACGAAGTCCGGCGACACTTCGATGCCGTACATCTCCTGCAGGAAGCCCTGAATCTCCCCCACGCTCATGCCGCGTGCGTACATCGCGATGATCTTGTCGTCGAAGCCGGTGAAGCGTCGCTCGCCCTTGGCGATCAGCACCGGATCGAAGGTGCCTGCGCGGTCGCGCGGAATCTCGACGTCGAGCAGGTCGTCGTCGGTCGCGATGCGCTTGCGGCTGGTGCCGTTGCGATGGTTCGTGCTGCCGGCCGGCTTGGCTTCGCCCTTCTCGTAGCCGAGGTGGTGGGCCAACTCGCCGCCCAGTGCGCGCTCGAAGATCGCCTTCTTGAGCGCAGCGAGCTGCTCGTTGATCGTTGCGCGGTCCAGCGTCCCGGGCACCAGTTGCTTGATCAGTTCCGGGTCCAGGTTCAAGCCCTTGCCCGGTTCTATCATCACTTCTTCCTTGCGTTTGCGTGGCATAAAAGTGGCTCCTTGGCCTTCAGTTTATGCCTCACACACAAAAGACCGGATAGGCTCACAACGTCGATCTGACACCGTCGATCAAACATTGCGTCGTATGCCACCATCGCCAAATATTCTCCGATCATTTTCAGCGTGTAGATATGGGTCGCATACCTTACACGTGGACGGTAGCCAATTATTCAAAGACAACTTATTGAGACTGCGGACATCTTTTCTGAGAAACCACACCGGTGATTTCGTCCCGGTCCACATTCCCCCTCCCCGTACCGGCAATCGTTAATCAAACTGTACCGGTACTGTACAGACAACCGTCGCTACACTGGCTCCATCCCAATCTCGAACACGAATGGAGAATCCGCGATGGACTTCCTCACCCTCAGCGCATTGCCCGCCGGCATGCTGTTCGCGCTCGTCACGTCGATCACGCCCGGCCCGAACAACACGATGCTGCTCGCATCCGGCGTCAATTTCGGTTTCCGCCGCACGATGCCGCACCTATTCGGCATCAGCATCGGCGTCGCGATCCTGATGCTGTGCGTCGGCTTCGGTCTCGGCGAGGCGTTCCGGCGCGTGCCGGTCCTGTACACGATCCTCGAAATCGCGAGCGTCGCGTACCTGCTGTACCTCGCATGGCGCATCGGCACGTCCGGTGAAGTGAAGGCGCAGGGCGCCAAGCCGCGGCCAATGACGTTCCTCGAAGCCGCCGCGTTCCAGTGGGTCAATCCGAAGGCATGGATGATGGTGCTGACCGCCGCGACAACGATCCGCCTGTCCGCCGACTACGGGATGAACGCCGCGTGGATGGCCGTCGTGTTCATCCTGATCGGCTTTCCGTGCATCAGCCTGTGGGCCGCGTTCGGCCAGAGCCTGCGCCGCTTTCTGTCGAACCGCCGCGCGCTGCGCATCTTCAACGTGACGATGGCCGTGCTGCTGATCCTGTCGCTATACCCGCTCGTCGCGCATCTGCTCCCGCAGTAAGCGCTCACAAGCGCCGCCGTTGAGCTTCACGCCATGCAGGCGTACCCTTTCGTTACGGGCGCGTGCAGCCGCTTCGCCGGCTGCACCGCTGTTCTGCATGGAGATGCCGATGAAGCCGATGCTGAAAGCCGGCGAGCACATCGAGGGCATGCACTGGGTCGCCGAGTACCACCCGCTCACGCACGAGATCCGCGTACTGCGCGAAAACATCGAAGTGGGTACGTACTGCGCGCCGTCCACGCTGTTCGGCGACGAGGAAGAGATGGGCGCCGCGAACCTTGCCGATCACCGCAGCCAGGAGGCCGCGCTGCGCGCATATCTGCGCAACTTCGTCAAGGAACACGACGCGGAGGAGTAGCGGCGCGACGGCCGTAAAGTGGACGGGCCGCCGACGCGGCCCGGTCTGTCGTTGCGTGTCGGCCGGCTCACGACCTTTCGCAACCAGCAAAAGGCCGGCGCATCGCCCCGGCCCCGATCCCGCTCAATGCCCGAGCGACTCGATCTTGCCGCTCGACTGCGCGACGCCGTGCGGCTGGGCCATCTGCTTGATCAGCAACGCAAGGCACGCGAGCAAGCCCGCGACCGCGATCGTCGCGAACACGCCGGCGAACGTGAAGTGCCGGCGCGTCAGTTCGGCAACGAGGAACGACCCGGCGATCCCGCCGAAGCGGCCGACACCGAGCATCCACGCCACGCCCGTGCCGCGCCCTTCGGTCGGATAGAACGCGGCGGCAAGCGCCGGCATCGACGATTGCGCGGTGTTCATCAGCACGCCGGCGATGAACACGACCAGCACGAGCAGCCCCACGTTTCCGGCCGCCTGCCCGATCGCATACACGCTGATCGCGGTCAGCGCGTAGCACACGGCGATCACGCGATTCGCGTTGAAACGGTCCATCAGCACGCCGCACAGCACCGCGCCGACACCGCCGAGCGGGAACAGCGCGGAAATCAGCGTCGCGCTCTTCGGCGTGAGACCGGCATCCTTCAGCAGGATCGGCATCCAGTTGATCGACGCGTAGAAGATCACGAGGCCCATGAAGTATGCGAGCCACAGCATCACCGAGCCGACGACATACGAGCGCGACAGCACGACGCCCATCCCCTTGCCGCCCGTCTGCGGCGCGGATTCGGTCATCGCGAACGAGCCGGCGTTCAGCGCATCGCGCGAGATCCGCGCAAGCGTCGCGCGGATCCGGTCGATGCTCTGGCCTTGCGCGACCATGAAACGCACCGATTCGGGCATCTTCAGCAGCAACAGCACGCCGAGCAGCAGCGGCGTCACGCCGCCGAGCATCAGCACGCTGCGCCAGCCGAAATGCGGGATCATCCACGCGGCGAGAAAGCCGCCGAACGCGGCGCCGAGCGGGAAGCCGCAGAACATCAGGTTGATCACGGTCGCGCGGCGCTTGTCCGGGCAGAACTCGCCCATCATCGTGACCGCGTTCGGCATCGCGGCACCGAGGCCGACACCGGTGACGAAGCGCAGCACCGTCAGGTGCCCGATGGTGTTGGAGAACGCCGACACGAAACATGCGACGCCGAACAGGAACACCGAGCCGAGCAACAGCGACCGGCGCCCGACGCGGTCGGACAGCGGACCCGACACGAGCGCGCCGCACGCAAGGCCGAACAGCGCGGCACTCAGCACGGGTGCGAGATCGGGTTTGGTGAGGTTCCATTCGCCGAGCAGCGAGGGCGCGATGAAGCCGATCGCGGCCGTATCGAAGCCGTCGAGCAGCACGATCACGAAACACATCAGGAATACGAGCCACTGGAAGCCGCCGAACGGCTGCTCATTGATGAAGGTCTGGACATCGACCACGGGTGCGCGATTCATCGCGAGTCTCCTGTTTAAACAACGCGGCCTGATGGCCGCGTCTTTCCTTGTTTGCGCGCCGATTCGCCGCCGGCGCGTCATGCGTCGTCGACACCTGCCGGCAGCGGCAGGTGTCGCGATCGGGTCACGTCCGGCGCGAGCCGTCCGTGTTATTCAGCCGCACCTAGGCGGCCCCATCCTGTTCCTTGAAGATCTTGTCGGCGAGATGGAACGCGGAATTCGCGGCCGGCACGCCGCAGTAGATCGCGGTCTGCAGCAGCACTTCCTTGATCTCGTCGCGCGTCACGCCGTTGTTGCGCGCGGCACGCAGGTGCAGCGCGAGTTCCTCGCCGCGGTTCAGTGCGACCATCATCGCGATGGTCAGCAGGCTGCGCGTATGGCGCGGCAGGCCTTCGCGCGTCCAGATCTCGCCCCACGCATAGCGCGTGATCAGGTTCTGGAATTCGTCGGTCACTTCGGTGCGGTTCTGGATCGAACGGTCGACGTGCGCGTCGCCGAGCACCGCGCGACGCACCTTCATCCCCGCTTCGTAACGTTGCTGGTCGTCCATCGTCGGTGCCTCACGCGGTCAGGAAGTCGAGCAGTGCGCGGTTGAAGCCGTCGGTGCACTCGATGTTCGAAATGTGCGCGGCGTCGAATTCGACGTGACGCGCGCCGGGAATCGCGGCGGCCAGCGCACGGCCCTGGTCGGGCGGCGTCGACATGTCCTTCGCGCCGGTCACGACGAGCACCGGCAGCGCGATGCCCTTCACTTCCTCGCGCAGGTCGGCCGCGTTCAGCGCGTCGCAGTTCGCCGCGTAACCATCCTTGTCGGTATGCACGAAGGTGTCGCGGATCGCGTCGAACAGGCGCGGCTCACGATCGACGAACGCGTCGGTGAACCAGCGCGGCAGCACGGCGTCGGCCAGCGCGGCCATCCCTTCCGCACGCGCCTTCTGCGCGCGCGGCGCCCACACTTCCGGCGAGCCGATCTTCGCGGCGGTGTTCGACAGCACGGCGCGCGCGATGCGCGACGGGAAGCGCGCGGCGAGCGCGGCACCGGTCAGGCCGCCCATCGAAATCCCGCAGAAGTACGCGCGATCGATGCCGACGTGGTCGAGCAGGCCGATCACGTCGCCCGCGAGCTGGTCGATCGTGTACGAGCCGGCCGGTGCTTCGGAATGGCCGTGGCCGCGCGTGTCGTAGCGCAGGATGTTGAAGTGCTGCGTGAGCGGGCGAATCTGCGGTGCCCACATCTGCAGGTCGGCGCCGAGCGAGTTCGAGAAGACGAGCCACGGCACGTCGTCGCGCGCGGCACGGTCGATCCGGTAATGCAGTTTCACGCCGTTGACAGTGGCGAAAGGCATCAGTGTTCTCCTGGTTGTGTCGTGCCCGCGTGCAGCGCGAGCACAGCGTCGACGTAGGCCTGCGCCTCGCCGACATAATGTGCGGGATCGAGCAGCCGCGCGAGCGCGTCGCGCGACAGATGGGCGGATACGGTCGGATCGGCGGCAAGCACGTCGAACAGCGTCGCGCCGGTGCGCACGGCTTCCTTCGACGCATGCTCGACGACATGATGCGCATCGAGGCGCCCGATCCGGTCGCCGAGTGCGAGCATCACGGCTTCGCCGAGGATCAGCCCGTGCGTCAGGTCGAGATTCGCGGCGAGGCGTTCGGTGTTCACGTCGAGGCCCGCGACGATCTGCGCGATCTGCGCGAGCGCGCCGCCGGTCAGGCGCGCGAGGTCGGGCAGCGCATCCCATTCGGCCTGCCAGCCGCCCAGCGCGCGCTCGTGCTCCTGGACCATCCCGGCAAACACGGTCGCGACGAGATTCGGCGCGCGCACCGCGGCGGTCAGCACGGCCGCACAGCCGACGGGGTTGCGCTTGTGCGGCATCGTCGACGAGCCGCCCTTGCCGGCGGCTGCCGGTTCGCCGAGCTCGCCGACTTCGGTCTGCATCTGCAGCGACACGTCGCGCGCGATCTTGCCGAGCGTGCCGGTCAGCATCCCGAAGCACGACGCGGCTTCCGCGATGCGGTCGCGCTGCGTGTGCCACGGCACGGCCGGCAGCGCGAGCTTCAGGTCGGCCGCGAGCGCGGCGCTCACGCCGGCCGCCTGCTCGCGCAAGCTCGCCAGCGTGCCGGCGGCGCCGCCGAACTGCAGCACCAGCGCGCGCTCGCGCAATTCGGTGAAGCGCGCGCGATGGCGCAGCAACGCGTCGAGCCATTGCGCGAATTTCAGGCCGAGCGTGATCGGCAGCGCCTGCTGCAGCCACGTGCGGCCGATCATCGGCGTCGCGCGATGCGCGCGCGCGAGCACCGCGAGCGACGCGCACGCTTCGTCGAGCAGCGGCTCGAGCACGTCGAGCGTGTCGCGCAGCTGCAGCACCGTCGCGGTGTCGATGATGTCCTGGCTCGTCGCGCCCCAGTGCACGAACTTCGCGGCCTCGGGGTCGTCGGCCTTCACCTGGGCAGTGAGCTGCTTGACGAGCGGAATGGCGAGATTGCCGCCGAGCGCCGCGCCGTACGCGAGCGCGTCGGCGTCGAGCCGGCCGGCGTCGCACGCGCGTTCGATCGGCGCGACCGCGGCGGCGGGAATTACCTGCCGCGCGGCGAGCGCACGCGCAAGCGCGGCTTCGACGTCGAGCATCCGCTGGATCGTCGCGCGCGGCGACCAGATCCGGTTGAGCGGCTCGGTGCCGCAAATGAGGGAGGTCAGGCGGGCGCTGTCTTCGAGCATGGCATCAGATTGGGGAAACGGCGTGCGCCTATTGTCTACCCAAGCGTGCCGGCGTGCGCGCGATCGCGCGCGCCGGCACGCTTGCCGTTCAGGCCGCGGCCTTGCGCGTCGCGTCGATCAGCGGCACGCCGGTCAGCTTCTGCAGTTCGTCGAACGACAGGTCGGTGAAGATCTCGCTCACCGCGAGGCCGTCCGCCGTCACGTCGAGCACGGCGAGATCCGTATAGATACGGCTCACGCATTGCACGCCGGTGACCGGGTACGAGCACTGCGCGACGATCTTGCTCTCGCCCTGCTTCGTCAGGTGCTCCATCATCACGAACACCTGCTTCGCGCCGATCGCGAGGTCCATCGCGCCGCCGACGGCCGGAATCGCATCGGGCGCACCCGTATGCCAGTTCGCGAGGTCGCCGTTCGCCGACACCTGGAACGCGCCGAGCACGCAGTAGTCGAGGTGGCCGCCGCGCATCATCGCGAACGAATCCGAGTGGTGGAAATAGGCGCCGCCGGTGAGCAGCGTCACGTGCTGCTTGCCGGCGTTGATCAGCTCGTCGTCTTCCTCGCCGGGCGCGGGCGCCGGGCCCATGCCGAGCAGGCCGTTCTCGCTGTGCAGGAAGATCTCCTTGCTCGGATCGAGGTGGTTCGCCACCAGCGTCGGCACGCCGATGCCGAGGTTCACGTACGCGCCTTCGGGGATGTCCTGGGCGACGCGCTTGGCCATTTCATCGCGGGTCAGTCGTTTCATTTCGGGTCTCCTCAGGCTGTCAGGCGGCTTGCGATGCACGTTCTGCGGCCAGCTCGGTCGCATGCGCGGCCTGCGGCACTTCGACGACGCGCTGCACGAAAATGCCCGGCGTCACGATGTGTTCCGGGTTCAGCCCGCCGAGCGGCACGACTTCCGACACCTGCACGATCGCGACCTTCGCGGCGCTGGCCATGATCGGCCCGAAGTTGCGCGCGGTCTTGCGATACACGAGGTTGCCCCAGCGATCGCCCTTGTACGCCTTCACCAGCGCGAAATCGGCGTGGATCGGCGTCTCGAACACGTACGACTTGCCGTCGATCACGCGCGTTTCCTTGCCTTCCGCGAGCTTCGTGCCGAAGCCCGTCGGCGTGAAGAAGCCGCCGATGCCGGCGCCCGCCGCGCGGATGCGCTCCGCGAGGTTGCCCTGCGGCACGAGCTCCAGCTCGATTTCGCCCGCACGGTACAGCGCGTCGAACACCTGCGAGTCGCTCTGGCGCGGGAACGAGCAGATGATCTTGCGCACCCGCTTCGCCTTGAGCAGCGCCGCGAGACCTGTCTCGCCATTGCCCGCGTTGTTGTTGACGATCGTCAGGCCGCGCGCGCCCTGCTCGATCAGCGCGTCGATCAGCTCGGACGGCATGCCTGCCGTACCGAAACCGCCGATCATGATGGTCGCGCCGTCGTGGACGTCCGCGACCGCCGATTGAAGCGATTCGAAAATCTTGTTGACCATGTCTCTTCCTGATACGAACCCGCGGCACGATGCGCGGCCTGTCGAGGGGACACGCGCGTGTCGCGTGCCGCGTCGAAGGCCGTCGTCGACCTTCGGCATTTGTTCGCTATTCGAACCCATATTCGATTAGCGAACGATGGGCCGATCATAGAGTCGCGCACAGCGCGTTGTCAAGGCGGGATCCCTCGGGGGGTGTCTGGTCGTCGAACGGCAGGCCGACGTAGTTTTCGGCGAGCGATTGCGCGGCGGCCCGCGAGCGCGTCACGTACTTCAGTTCGGCAAACTTCAGGCGATTGACGAACGGCGAGTCCTCCGGCGACGAGTGCAGCATGTTCGTCATGAAGTACGAGAAATGCTCGGCGCGCCACACGCGTTCGAGACAGGTCGCCGAATAGCGCTCGAGCGGCGTCGCGTCGCCGCTGCGATAGCGCGCGCCGAGCGCGCGGGACAGCGCGCGGACGTCGGCCACCGCGAGGTTCATCCCCTTCGCGCCGGTCGGCGGCACGATGTGCGCGGCATCGCCCGCGAGGAACAGGCGGCCGTGCTGCATCGTCTCCGACACGAAACTGCGCATCGGCGTCACGCTCTTCTGCGTGATCCGGCCCTCGGTCGGCGTCCAGCCGGTGTCGTTCGAAAAGCGCGTGTGCAGTTCGTCCCAGATCCGTGCGTCGGACCATTCCGCGAGGTCTTCGTCGGGCTTGCACTGCAGGTAGAGGCGCGTGACCGTCGGCGAACGCATCGAGAACAGTGCGAAGCCGTTGTCGTGATGGGCGTAGACGAGCTCGTCGAGCGACGGCGCCGCGTCGGCGAGGATGCCGAGCCACGCGAACGGGTAGACGCGCTCGAACGTGTTCAGCCGCTCGGCGGGAATCGTCTGCCGTGCGATGCCGTGGAAGCCGTCGCAGCCGGCGATGTAGTCGCAGTCGATGCGGTCCGCGCGGCCGTCCGCATGCTTGAACGTGACGAACGGGTGCTCGCTTTCGATATCGTGCAGCGCGACTTCACTGACTTCGAAGTGCATCTGGTGCCCATGCGCGTCGCCGGCCGCGATCAGGTCGCGCACGACTTCATGCTGGCTATAGACGGTGATCGCGCGCCCGCCGGTGAGCGCGCTCAGGTCGATGCGATGGCGCTGACCGGAGAACAGCAGCTCGATGCCGTGATGTTCGAGCCCTTCGCGGCGCATCCGCTCGCCGAGGCCGGCTTCGTTCAGCGTGTCGACGGTGCCCTGCTCCAGCACGCCGGCGCGGATGCGGTTCTCGCAGTATTCGCGCGAACGCGCTTCGACGAGGATGGAATCGACGCCTTGCAGGCGCAGCAGATGAGAAAGCAAAAGGCCGGACGGACCGGCGCCGATGATGGCGACCTGGGTGCGCATTGTTCGTCTCCTGAACATTGGTTCGAATAATGGAACCCATTTGAGCGCTTTCCCGACTATGCGGCAATGCGATTTTGGAGATAAGTTGTATACGTTTCCCGGATACCGGCCTCACGATGGATGCGCTCGATCTGAACCTGATTCCCTACCTCGTCGCGCTCGACGACACGCGCAACGTCAGCCGCGCCGGCGACCTGCTCGGCGTGAGCCAGCCGCGCGTCAGCACCGCGCTCGGCCGCCTGCGCGAGTATTTCGGCGATCCGTTGTTCGTGCGCACGTCGCGCGGCATGGAGCCGACGCCGCGCGCGCTCGCGCTGCTGCCGGCCGCGCGCGATGCGCTCGCGCAGATCGAGCGCGGCCTCGTCGCGCCGCATGACTTCGATCCGGCGGCGAGCACGCATACGTTCTCGATCGCGCTGTCGGACGTCGGCGAGATCGTGTTCCTGCCGAAGCTGCTGCAGGCGTTCGCGACGCGCGCGCCGCATGCGAACCTGCGCTCGGTCTCGCTCGCGCACGACGAAGTCGGCCGCGGCCTCGAAGCCGGCTCGATCGATCTCGCGGTGGGCTACTTCCCCGATCTCGACGGCAACAACTTCTTTCAGCAGCGTCTGTTCACGCACCGGTTCGTCTGCCTGATGCGGCGCGGCCATCCGCTCGAACAGGCGCGCCCGTTCACGGCCGAGCAGTTCCTCGCGTGCGGGCATGCGGTGGTGCGCGCCGAGGGGCGCAGCCAGGAGGTGCTCGAGAAATACCTCGCGAAGCAGCGCATGCACCGCCGTGCGGTGCTCGAGACGCCGCACTTCATGAGCCTGCCTTTCATCCTGAGCCGCACTGACCTGATCGCGACGGTGCCGCACGCGATCGGCTATGCCTATGCGGCCGAGCATGCGTTCATCGTGCCGGTCGAGCCGCCGTTGCCGCTGCCGCGCTTCGACCTGAAGCAGCACTGGCACCGCAAGTTCCACAACGATCCGCGCACGGCGTGGCTGCGCGGCGTCGTCGCGTCGCTGTTCAACGACGAGCAGGACGAATGGCCGAAGTGATGCAGGGTGTGCCGCAGGCCGCACGCACGACCCGCGAAAGCATGAAACAATGCCCGGATATCCGCGCCGCCGCAGGCGGCCGCATTCGATGGAGTGACTAGATGGGTAAAAAATCCGCGCGGCCCGAGCCGGCCGCATCCCGGCCGAGCCGGGAAGAAGCCGAGGATGCCGTTCGCGTGCTGCTGCGCTGGGCCGGCGACGATCCCGCCCGCGAAGGCCTGCTCGACACGCCGGCACGCGTCGTGCGCGCATATGAACAGTTCTTCGCCGGCTATGCGCTGGAGCCGCGCGACATCCTCGCGCGCACGTTCAGCGAAGTCGACGGCTACGACGAAATGATCGTGCTGAAGGACATCCGCTTCGAGAGCTACTGCGAGCACCACATGGTGCCGATCATCGGCCGCGCGCACGTCGCGTATCTGCCGAACCATCGCGTCGTCGGCATCTCGAAGCTCGCGCGCCTCGTCGACGCGTTCGCGAAGCGCCTGCAGATCCAGGAAAAGATGACCGTGCAGATCGCCGACACGCTGTTCGACGTGCTGCAGCCGAAGGGCGTCGGCGTGATCCTCGAAGCCGCGCATCAGTGCATCTCGACGCGAGGCGTGCACAAGCCGGGCGTCGAGATGGTCACGTCGCGCATGCTCGGCACGTTCCGCACCGATCCGTCCACGCGACGCGAATTCCTGTCGATCGTCGCGAATCCTTCTTCAGTCAACCTGACGAATACGTAATGCAGTCCACGAAGCAAGCGGCAGACGCGCCGGTCGTGCTCGTGACCGGCGCCGCGCGCCGGGCCGGGCGCGCGTTCGCCGAGTATTTCGCTGCGCACGGCTATCGCACCGCCGTGCACTACGACCGTTCGGCCGATGCCGCGCAGGCGGCGGCCCGCGCGATCGCCGAGAGCGGGCACGAATCGGTCGCCTTGCAGGCGGACCTGTCGGATGCCGGGCAGATCACCGCGCTGATCGACCAGGTGTATGCGCGCTTCGGCCGCCTCGACGTGCTGATCAACAACGCGTCAGTGTTCTGGCAGGACCATTTCCCGAGCTTCGACCTCGCGGCATTCGACCAGGCATGGGCCGTCAACTGCCGCGCGCCGATCCTGCTCACGCGTGCATTCTACGAACGGGCCCGCGCGGCCGGCACGCAGGGCGTCGTCGTCAACGTGATCGACCAGAAGATCAAGGAAAACTTCCACCGCGACCATTTCAGCTACACGGTCGCGAAGGCCGCGCTCGGCAACCTCACGCAGATGCTCGCGCTGTCGTCGTCGCCGGTGCTGCGCGTGAACGCGGTGTTCCCCGGGCTGATGCTGCCGAGCGACGACCAGACGCAGGCCGACTTCGAACACGCGAGCCGCGCATCGACGCCGCTCGCGCGCATCGCCGGCCCCGACGACGTCGCGGGCGCGATCCTGCTGCTGACGGGCAGCGCGTACAACGGTGTGGATTTCGTCGTCGATGCGGGGCAGAACCTGATCCGCGTCGACCAGGACGTGCTGTACAAGCATCGCTCGCCGGCCGGCAAACACTGACGAACGGTATGTTCGGCGGTAGCCGTGTGTGCCCTTCGCACACCTTGTGTGCGGACATCGGCGCACGCCTTCACCTGCGCTGCGCGAACGACCATTGCGCCGTTCGCGCGCCGCGTCACGGCTTCTCGGCGCTACCACCTTCGCGGACCTTGCCCTGCGCGACGCTCGTGCCGGGCGGCACGCTGTGCGTAAGCCACACGTTGCCGCCGATCACCGAGCCGCGCCCGATCGTCACGCGGCCGAGAATCGTCGCGCCCGCGTAGATCACCACGTCGTCCTCGACGATCGGATGCCGCGCGTTGCCCTTCACCAGCGCGCCGTCACCATCGGCCGGGAAGCTCTTCGCGCCGAGCGTGACGGCCTGATACACGCGCACGCGCTCGCCGATGATCGCGGTTTCGCCGATCACGACGCCGGTGCCGTGGTCGATGAAGAAGCTCGGGCCGATCTGCGCGCCCGGGTGAATGTCGATGCCGGTGGCCGAGTGCGCGATTTCATTGATGAAGCGCGCGAGCAGCGGCACACCGAGTTGGTGCAGAGCGTGCGCGAGCCGATGGTGCATCATCGCGAGCACACCGGGGTAGCACAGCAGGATCTCGGTGATGTGCTGCGCGGCCGGGTCGCCCGCGTAGGCAGCCTGGATGTCGCTGACCAGCAGCGCGCGAACCGCCGGCAACTGCCGGCCGAACTCGCGCGCGATCTCGAACGCGCGCTCGTCGAGTTCGGCGAACGGCGTGTCCGCATGCTCGGGCAGGAACGGCAGCGCGCGGCGGATCTGTTCCGACAGGATCCGCAGCGTGCTTTCGAGCGTGTGGCCGACGTAGTAGTCGACGCTTTCATCGGTCAGATCCGGCGCGCCGTAGTGCGTCGGAAACATCGACGCGCGCAGGCCGGTGACGATCTTGCAGATCGCGTCGCGCGACGGCAGCTCGCGGATGCCGCGCGGATGACGCGTGCGATGAAGTTCCTCGCGCGATTCGCGCAAGCCGGCAACGATTTCTTCGAGGCCCCACTGACGGGCGGGTGATGTCGACATATGCCAATGCAGGCGGCCGCGCTCGATCGCACGGCCGCAAATAAAGTGACGGGTTCCAGAAGATTACCGCGTTTTCGATCGGCAGCGGCACGTCGGGGGATCGGCCGGACGGACGATGCCGCCGCCGCGCGACGACGTCAGATCGTAATACTGCTCGCGTCGATCCAGCGCACGGCCCAGTCGCGCGCGTGTGCGATCGCGTCGCCTTCGTCGTTGAACTGGAGCTCGGTCGGGAAAAAACGGTTCGCGACGAGTTCCCCGTCGCTCGATCTGGAGATCACGACGTAGGGTTTGAACGACCCGTCGCTGGCGCGCGCGGGCGCGCAATTCAACAGATAACCGCGGTGCGTGAAAGCAGTAGTCGCTTGCATGAATCCGCCACCTCTAGTCCCTTGATTTGTTGTTCACTACCCGTCTTAAGGGTGCTGCGGTGCCCCCGGTGCGGGCAGAGGCGGCAAGACCGCATCCCCTGTCGCCGCTTCGCAGGAAATGAATCATACTCTGTAGAAAACCGGTGTTCTAGCCGAAATAAATCATGACAAATCAGCGCGCGCCACACCACCGCGGCGATCGCTCGCGCGCCGTTTTCCCGTCTTGCCCGGAACGGGATTTGCTTCGATCCGGAGCGCTTCGCCGCCAGGAGAGCCGTGATGGGAACGTCAGCTCAAGCGCACACCGCGCATCCGCGCAGCATCGAACTCGACAACGACGACACGCACGACAGCACCGTCGACACCGACGGCAAGAATCGCGAGGCCGCGCGTCTCGCGAGCGGCGGCGCCTTCTCGCCCGACCAGATCACGGGCAGCAACGCGTCGCTCGTCAACGCGATGCCCGAGGCCGGCGACGGCTTCGCCGGCTTCGACAGCCGGCCGGGCGGCAACCACCCGGCGTTCGCGCTGCGTGACGGCTACATGGTGATCGAGAAGGGGTTCGACGCACCGTCGCACGCGGGCGACGCGCTGTACGGCCCGGTTCACCGGATGTACGGCAGCGCGTACTGGCCCGGTCATGGACGCCGGCCGGAACGGGTGATCGAAATCACGGCCGTGCCGCGGTGACGCGCGCGGCGTTTGAATCGATCGTTCGTTTGACGGGTCGAGGCGAGGCCGACGGCCGATGGCGGCGGAGCGACGTGCGGGTTCGCGCGCCGGTCCTCCGAATCGGTGCTGGAATCGATATCGGCGCCGGGTTCGGGTCGACAGTCGGGTTTCGCGACGTCGATGCATCGGCGTTGATCGAAGTCACGTCGTCGCGACACGGATGATATTCAATGCACACTCGCGACGACCGCCACGTCGCTGCAAAGTCCCTGCCGTTGGTTTACCCTGCCTCGCAGCGACGCACGGCCTGCTCGGCCGTTCGGCCGACTTTCATTCAACCCGCCACTTGGAGACACCATGTACAAGCGCATTCTGGTTGCCATCGACGGCAGCGACACCGCCCGCCACGCGTTCGATGCCGCCCTCGCGCTCGCGAAGGAGCACGGTGCCGAACTGCAACCGCTCTACGTCGTCGAGAACGCCGCGATCTACTACAACGTGCCGGGCTACGATCCGTCCGTGCTGCGCGACCAGCTCATCGCGCAAGGCAATGCGCTCGCGGCGGAGTTCAAGAAGCTGATGCAGGCGGCAGGCGTGAAGGGCGAGACGCTGACGAGCGAGGCGTCGTCGCTCACCGACGTGTCGACGCTGATCCTCGACGGTGCGAAAGCGTTCGGCGCCGACCTCCTCGTGCTCGGCACGCACGGTCGCCGCGGGTTCCGTCGCCTCGTGCTCGGCAGCATCGCCGAACAGTGCGTGCGGCATGCGACGCTGCCCGTGCTGCTGATCCCGGCCGCCGCGCATACGGACGATCAGGAAGGTTGAGCGGCACTGGCACCAGCGTGCGCGTCGCGGCGCGCACACGCAACGGCATGCTTGCATGCCGCTACGATGCCCGCGACATGTGCGCGCGGTCGCGACGTTTTGTCACCCGACAGCGGCAACTTGCGGTGGGACAATGATTCGGTCGATTCAACGCTGGAGCAAACGATCATGTTGACGCCCGTCGCCACACGTCCCGCCGCCTCGTCCCATGCAGGCAACTGGGCTCCCCGTCAGGCCCCGCACTGCTCGTCGTGCGCAATGCGGCACCTGTGCATGCCGCAGGGCCTCGCACCCGAAGCGCTCAGCCGCCTCGAATCGGTCATCTGCGCGGCGCGCCCGGTCAAGCGCGGCGAAGCGCTGTTCCGCGAAGGCGACACCTTCGACAACCTGTACGCCGTGCGCTCGGGCTCGCTGAAAACCGTCGCCACGCGCCACGACGGCCGCGAGCAGGTCACCGGTCTGCACCTCGCGGGCGAAGCGCTCGGCCTCGACGGCATCTGCGACGACACGCACCCGCGCACCGCGGTTGCGCTGGAAGACAGCTCGGTCTGCGTGATTCCGTACAGCGCGCTCAAGTCGCTGTGCTCGGAAGCCGGCACGATGCAGCTGCGCATGCACAAGCTGATGAGCGAGCAGATCGTGCGCGAAACGTCACAAACCATGCTGCTCGGCTCGCTGAACGCCGAAGAGCGCGTCGCCGCGTTCCTGCTCGACGTGTCGTCGCGCTACCTGAAGCGCGGCTACTCGCCGTCGGAATTCAACCTGCGCATGACGCGCGAAGACATCGGCAGTTACCTCGGCATGACGCTCGAAACGGTCAGCCGCACGCTGTCGAAGTTCCAGAAGCGCGGCCTGATCGAAATGCACGGCCGCCTCGTACAGATCGTCGACTTCGACGGCCTGCACCACGTCTGACCCCGCGCGGCGCGTAGCCTGCGCGCCGCCGCCCGCCACCGTCCGCCGCGCCCGCTTCGATCAGTCGAGAAACAGCGCGGCGCGTGCCTTCAGCGCCGCGCTGAAATCGTCGAGCCAGCCGATCGACAGGCGCCAGCTCTGCCAGTACAGGTCGATGTCGACGGTCCGCCCGCGCGACATGTCGACCAGCTCGCCCGCCGCCAGCTGGCGATCGACCATCCGGTCCGGGCACATCCCCCAACCCAGCCCCGTTTCGCATGCACGCAGGTAACCCGCGACGTGCGGGATCCAGTGTTGCGGCGGATCGAGATCCGCGCGCGTCACGCGCCGGATGAAGCGCGCCTGCAAACCGTCCTTCGGATTGAACATGACGCACGGCGCACGGCGCAGCGCATCGCGCGTGATGCCCGCGCCGAAATAGCGGTCGTAAAACGCCGGCGAACACACCGCGCGATAGCGGATGCGCCCCAGCCGCGTCGACCGGCATCCCTGGATCGGTTCAGCCTGCGCGGTCACCGCGCCCTGCACGCTGCCGTCGCGAATGCGCGCGGCCGTGTAGTCCTGGTCGTCTATCACGAGGTCGAGCAAGGTCTCGCGCTCGGTGCAGAACGGCCCGACCGCATCGATGAACCAGGTCGCGACGCTGTCGTCGTTGACGGCCACGCGCAGCATCGGCCATGCGCTCGCGATCTGGCCCGGCAGTGCAGGCATCCGGCCGCCCAGTTCGGCCTCGAGCAACTGCACGCGCTCCGTATGCCGGCAGAGCAACGCGCCCGACGTCGTCGCGACGCACGGCTGCCCGCGCTTGACGAGCACGCTGCCGACGCGCTCTTCCAATAGTTTCACGCGCTGCGATACCGCCGACGGCGTGACGTTCAGCTCCCTGGCCGCCCGTTCGAACGAACCGTGCCGGATCACCGCCGCGAGAGCGTCGAGCAATGCGTAGTCGAGCATTAGATTTCCTTAATCGGCATTAGGTGAATTAGCTTCTCTTATGTTCTGGCTGACCGCAGACTAGCGCCAACCGATTCACCCGTCTACTGCTTCACCGCTCCCCATCATGAACTGGATCGCTTTTTCCCACGGCGCCGCCCTGTGCGGGTCGCTCATCGTCACCATCGGCGCGCAGAACGCGTTCGTGCTCCGGCAAGGCATCATGCGCTCGCATGTCGGCAAGATCGTGCTGCTGTGCGCGCTGTCCGACATGATCCTGATCGGCGCGGGCGTCGGCGGTGCGTCAGTCCTCGTCGAACGCTATCCGACCTTCGTGCACGTCGTGCTGTACATCGGCCTCGCGTATCTCGCGTGGTTCGGCATCAACGCGCTGCGCCGCGCGTTCAAGCCGGGACACGAAACGCTCGACGTGCGCGGCGACGCCGTCGCGCCGCCGCCGCAGAGCGCGGTCGCGATCGTGATGATGACGCTCGCATTCACGTGGCTCAACCCACATGTGTATCTCGATACGTTCCTGCTGATCGGCACCGCCGGCGCGCGCGAGCCGGAAGGCTCGCGGCTGGCGTTCGCGATCGGCGCGATGTCGGTCAGCGTCGTGTGGTTCCTCGGGCTTGGATATGGCGCGCGGCTGCTTGCGCCGTGGTTCCGCAAGGCTGTTGCGTGGCGTGTACTCGATGGCGCGATCGGCAGCATGGTGCTGTTTCTGGCGGCCGTGCAGTTGCGGTAACGGATCGGAGCGCCGATCGATCACGGGTGGCAACGTTGCCGCCCGTTTTTCGTTCCGCTCCGTCGAAGTGGTGCGATACGCCGGTCTCCGCCGGTCGCCCCCCCAGACGCCGCAAGATTCAGTTCCCGATCGAACGCAGCCGCACCGATCATCCACCTGGCGGACGGCACATCCGCTGCCCGCTGCAATTCCTCGGTCTTCATGACCGCGCGCCCGCTGCGCGATTCCGCTCGATCGGCGAGAATGTTCCGGCGTCCGCGACAACGGCGCAAGCGCTTCGCCCGCTCGCCTTCACGTCGCATTCATCCCGGCCAATCCTGTCGTCCCATCCCGTCACCCCCAGATTCCGGAGAGCAAAATGGCACTACGTACTCTCGGCACGTCGGACATCCAGGTTTCCCCGCTCGCCTTCGGCGGCAACGTCTTCGGCTGGACCGTCGACGAAAACGCATCGTTCGAGCTGCTCGACGCGCTCGCCGATACCGGCATCAACTTCATCGACACCGCCGACGTCTATTCGGCCTGGGCGCCCGGCAACAGCGGCGGCGAATCGGAAACGATCATCGGCAAGTGGCTCAAGCGTTCGGGCAAGCGCGACCAGGTCGTGATCGCGACCAAGGTCGGCCTGCTCGCGGCGCGCGCCGGCCTGACGAAGGACAACATCCTGAAGGCCGCCGACGATTCACTGCGCCGCCTGCGGACCGACTACATCGACCTGTATTTCTCGCACCGCGATCTCGCCGACACGGCCTCGCTCGAAGAAACGCTCTCCGCTTACCAGACGCTGATCGACGCGGGCAAGGTGCGCATCATCGGCGCGTCGAACTACAGCGGTGCACGCCTGCGCGAAGCCGCCGACATCAGCAAGCGCAACGGGCTGCCCGCGTATCAGGTGATCCAGCCGGAATACAACCTGATCGACCGCGCCGAGTACGAGCGCGATCTCGAACCGGTCGTGCGCGACCTGAGGCTCGGCGTCGTCAACTACTACGCGCTCGCGAGCGGCTTCCTGTCGGGCAAGTACCGCAGCGAGGCCGACCTGAAGAAGAGCGTGCGCGGCGATCGCGTCGCCGGTTATCTCGATGCGCGCGGCCTGCGCATTCTCGCGGCGCTCGACGACGTGTCGGCGAAGCACGGCACGCAACCGGCCGCAATCGCGCTCGCGTGGCAGATCGCGCGGCCGACGATCACCGCACCGATTGCGAGCGCGACGTCGCTCGCGCAGCTCGCATTGCTCGGAGAAGCGATCCGCGTGCGGCTCGACGATGAAGATATCCGCACGATCGACGCAGCCAGCGCGGTCTGAAGTCTTGGGCAACAGGTCGGCGGCTCGAATCGCCGCGTTTTGCGGTTCTCGCCGCCGGCCTGAATCGCGTGCGACACGCAAGCACGCATGTCTACACCGCGCCGGTAGCGCGAGAGCGCAGTGCGCGGCGTCGACGAAACGATCCGGCGACACACGGTTCCAATTCAGCAATACGAAACAACTTCAGTGATACGACGTCCACGCAGAACCGAGCAACATAGTCAGAATGCGCGCCCGCGTTTTGCCTGACGCGGCTATATCCGTCGACTGATACGGACATCCCGCCGCGTGTAGGGTCGCAGAAAAGGTGACCTCTGCGGTCCATGTAAATCAATGACTTGGGCACCTTTTCTGCGAAATTTCCCGCTAGGAAGTGGCAGAAAAGGTGGCCTTCTCCTACAGAATTCGCAGAAAAGTTGACCTCTGAATGGGTGGGGCGCCATAACCCCATAAAAATTAAATACTTGCTCTTAGGTTGGCCCCGCAATCTCAATGCTGCCTGCAGATCAAACCGGCTCCGTCTAAGTCGCAAACGGGCTTACGATGCCCTACTGAATTGGGGTACACGGGTCGAAGTGGATGCACATGTGCTATAAATGTGCACATAGTGTGCAATCAAGAACCACCATGGAATCCGACATCACCGGCAGTTCCAGCGAATTCGCCCAATTCATGGCGTCATTGAGAGAACCGACGAGTATCGGTCCGATCATCTCGGCGAGGCGTTTCGCTGCCGCCTTGCACATCGATATGCAAACGCTCGCGCGGCTGGCCCACGTACATCGCAACACGGTGAGCCGCTTGGCGGGCTCGGAGAGCGTGCAGAAGTTCCTTCGAGATGCGCTTCGGATTATCCGGGCAGCAACCGATATCTCCGGCAACATGCAAAGCACTCTCTTTTGGTATCGCAATGAACCGCTCCCTCCTTTTGGCTACAAGACGGCTGAACAGCTTGTGTCGGAGGGACGTACAGAGGCCTTGCTACGCTACATCGCGTCGCTCGAAGCCGGCTTCGTAGGATAAAGCGAGATCCACCGCTCCTCGGACTGGAGTGTTTCTGATAGCAGAGTGGTCAACCTTGCCTCCGCCTACCAATTCGAGATACTGATCTCTAGCAACGGAAACCAAGCTGCAACGACGACGACGCGAGTTCAACGGTTTCGGCTAACCGGGAGGAACAATGTTCAACACTCGTGGTGAATTGCAAGCATCAGTCGAGCACCTGACGGATGAACATCGCGAACCATTACGCGAGGCCCAAGTGCGTGCACAGGCTGTTCAAACCCGAAAATCGCTAGTCAGTTGCATAGGCCGCACACCCCACACGCGCAACTAGAACGCTTTAAACACACGTAGCGATAGCCCAGACCATAGGTTCGGGCAATTGCGTGAAATCCAGGATGTCAGCCATACGCTTCGAGGCCCGCAGCTCGCTGCCGCAAGCAAATTGAACCGCACCGGATTTTGTGGAGGCTCGTATTCTTGAGAGAATCGAGTCATGAACAAGAAGGCAAGCAAATTTTCCCCGGAAGTGCGGGAGCGCGCAGTGCGTCTGGTACGCGAACAGCGTAGCGAACACCCGTCGATGTGGGCAGCGGTCGAATCGATTGCGCCGATGATCGGCTGTACGCCGCAGACGCTGCTGGATTGGGTCAAACGCGACGAGGTCGACCGCGGGGAGCGCGATGGCGTGAGCACGGCCGAGCGTGAACGCATCAAGGCCCTGGAACGCGAGGTCAAGGAACTGCGCCGGACCAACGAGATTCTCAAGCTGGCGAGCGCGTTTTTCGCCCAGGCGGAGCTCGACCGCCGTTTCAAGTCCTGAAGGCCTTCATTGATCAGCATCGCGACACCTTCGGGGTCGAGCCGATCTGCAAGGTCTTGCGGATTGCCCCGTCGGGCTACCGACGCCATGCTGCGCAGCTTCGCGATCCGTCCAAACGCTGCGCCCGCGCCAAACGCGATGAGCTTCTGCAGCCGGAGATCAAGCGTGTCTGGCAGGCCAACATGCAGGTCTATGGCGTGCCGAAGGTCTGGAAGCAGATGAACCGTGAGGGCATCTTGGTCGCACGCTGCACGGTCGGGCGGTTGATGAAGCTGCAGGGCTTGCGAGGCGCAGTTCGCGGCAAGCGAGTTCGCACGACGACTCCCGATTCGAGCGCGCCGTGCCCGCTGGATCGGGTGAACCGGCAGTTCAAGGCTGAGCGACCGAATCAGCTTTGGGTGTCGGATTTCACCTACGTCTCGACATGGCGGGGCTGGCTTTACGTGGCGTTCGTCATCGACGTGTTCGCCCGTCGTATCGTTGGCTGGCGCGTCAGTTCGTCGATGACCACGGACTTTGTTCTGGATGCACTTGAACAGGCGCTGTACGCTCGCCAACCGGGTGACGACGGGACATTGATACATCACTCCGATAGAGGGGCGCAATATGTCAGCATTCGGTACAGCGAACGGCTGGCTGAGGCCGGCATCGAGCCGTCGGTCGGCAGCCGGGGCGACAGCTACGACAATGCGCTGGCCGAAACGATCAATGGCCTGTACAAGACGGAACTGATTCATCGGCGCGCCCCTTGGAAAACGAGGGAATCCGTCGAACTGGCAACGCTGCAATGGGTGGCCTGGTACAACCATCATCGGTTGATGGAACCGCTCGGCTATATCCCGCCCGCTGAGGCTGAGGCAAACTACTACAGGCAACTCAGAAATGCCGCTGACTTGCCTGCATTAACTTAAACCAACCGGCCTCCACGATTCCCGGCGCGGTTCAGGCCGCTTGCAACGCACCGACAAGACTTGACGCGACCGGTCCGAATCCAAATCGGGTTGGTCAGAAAGTCATCCGACGACGGCACTTCAACTGAAGGTGCGGCGATGGATACTACGCGAACGCCGCGGCCATGCAGGGTCCCGACCATCGCGCAATTTCAGGTATGGCGTTCCCGGCCGAACCGCAGTGGCAAGAAAGATCGGCTCGCCGCAGTTCGCCGAGACTCGTAGCAATATCGCTGCTGAATAGCGGGGCGTAACTACCAGACAAGCAGAGTAAAAATAGGTGAGATTCGCCCCATTTGCTTCAACCCCGACCGGCATGCTCCCGTTCCAGTCACTGAGTTCAGCCCCATGAAGAGAACTGCGCGTCCACCCCGTGTATTTGCCCGACGCAAAGGCGTCGTGTCAGCAGTTCCGACCGTGTTGCTGACACACGTCGCTAGCGCGATCAACTTGGCTCTGAGTGCCGCATTGTGGATTGCCGTCAGCAGCGCGCTGCTATATAGCCAAGGCCGGGCATATCGAGACGCCTACTTGATCACCTATGGTGTGGATGCAGAGCTGTTGCCGTGGGATCGAGGGGCGCTTTCGTATTGGGGCATGGTAGTAGGGGTACAGGGCTTCTTTGAGAGCGTCCTCCTTCCGACCGTCGCAATTTCCATGTGGTTCGTCCTCGTATGGATGGTTAGAGAGTGGCTATTGAATCGGTACGGCTCCCGGACAACTTCACGCGCCCCGACCAGCGAGCCACGATCGATCCCATTCGTGATCTGGGGCTGCTTCGGCATGGCTGCCGCCACGGCGTTTGTGGGGTCGTATTGCTCGGCTTCCAATGGATTCAGTACAAAGCTGAAAGGCGGGGCGAGGACGACGCGCAGCGCCAGATGCGCATGATCAATAATTGCGTACGATCGATCTTCAATTCGTCGGACTTCCGGCCGGAGCACGTTGAGCACGCGATAGCCGGTGGACGCGAGACCTACGATGGCTTCATTGCGACCTGCACCGACAAACGGTGTGCCTTGTACGACCCACTGCAGCACCGCACGCAGGTGTTCCGCTCGACCAGGTTATCCGCTTCGATACAGTGCGGCCCGAGCAGGTGTATTGGCAAAGGTCGTCGGACGTGCCCCCCAAGTGATCACTGGCATGGAGCGCGGGAGGAGGTCGCAATTAAGAAATCGACGCATTGGGCCGGAACCATCTCGGACCGCCTCATCGACAGTTCGTCACTGAAGCCGGCTCAAGCACCCCTGGCGATATCGGCGGCCATTGTGAGATGTCGAGCCGATCAAATGAAGCAATCGGCAAGGCCCAAGCCCGGCGTTCAATCGCCATCGAAGATGAGATCGTATCAGCGATGTGAGGTACCGCCACCTAACCCGAGCTTGCCTCACGGAAATCGTTTGACGAGGATCGCATGCAACGCGAGTTCGTCGCGCGCGGGATCGATCCAAGGCGTTAGTTAAAGCGAATGGAACAAATTCGTTACCTGATCGCGGGCTCCGAGACTCTTGCCCGGTTTGCGTGAACTACTCAATGGCGTGTACCTCGGGGATCATCGCTGCCTGACCGCAGTGATTCCCGGCCGCATCAGTGAGTTGCCACACCGTCGCATGTTCGATCCAAAAGCGTGTTCCGGACTTGGTGATCCGTATCCCTCGATATCCCGACACGAAGCCATCTCGCGCGACTTTTTCAAGAAACAGTTGGCGTTCGCCCCTCTCCATTGGCTCCGCCGAGAACCGTGAAGGTAGTGCGGTGAGCTCGTCCCAGTCATACCCAAAAATGGCCTGCGCACGCTTGTTGCCGTAGACGAACACGGGGTCTACCGCTAAATCGTGCGCCAGAATCCCGAACGGCGCTTCCTCGTACAGCCATGTCGCGGCTTCAGACGCATTCATCCCGGCAGGAACGAGCGACTTGTTGAGCAGTCGGTGGTAGCTGTCCGCAAGGATGCGGAAGAAGTGAAGGTCAATACTCGATGACATCGCAGAATGCTCCAGAGAGGGATTTCGGCGTTAATAGTATGACGATTTGGAATACAGCAACATCTGGCGCGCGAGCACCCGGCCCGGTACGTTCAAGCCGACCTTTGTCGGTACCGGTGATATGTTTCGCTCTAAAATGTGGTGGTTTATGAGCCGGCCTACCGGATTATTAAGCAGAAGCATCAAAGGCAATTCTCTACGGATCTCAGCGGCGGAGCGGTGATGACGGACATGAATGGTGGTATGACGGATCCAGTCGTCTTCGTAGTAGACGACGATAGTGCCGTGCGCGAAGCTGTCGAGACGTTGCTCGATTCCGTCGGCCTGCAAGTCGTTTCGTTCGACAGTGCGCATGACTTCCTGGCCGCCGGCTTGCCGGACCGACCGAGTTGCGTTGTCCTCGATGTTCGCTTGAAGGGGCACAGCGGTCTCGCCGTGCAGGAGCACATCGTGCGGAACATGCGCTTGCCCGTGATCCTGATGACGGCGCACGGAGATATCCCCATGTCTGTTCAGGCGATGAAGGCCGGTGCCGTCGACTTTCTTCCGAAGCCGTTTCGCGGACAAGACATGATCGACGCTGTGACACACGCATTGGAGTCGGATCGCAAGCGCCGCACGTCCGAACGATCAATGGCGATATTGCGTGCGTCCTATGACACATTGACGCCGCGAGAACGAACCATCATGACGATGGTCGCCAACGGGTTGCTGAACAAGCAAATTGCGACCGAACTAGGCCTGAGTGAAATCACGGTCAAACTGCACCGCGGGCAAGCAATGAAGAAAATGAAGTCGCCGTCGATTGCCGACTTCGTACTGAAAGCGGAAGCGCTCGGTTTGATCAGCCGCGACGAGCGTCTGGCCACACTGGCCTGAGCGCGCAACGGTAACGACCCGCGGCGATCGTGACGGCGCCGCGCCAGATCGCCAGCGTTGCCGGTCGTCATGAACGACTCCGTCAGCTATACCTCTCCCGGAACAGCGATCACCGGCATGACCGATACCGCCCCCTCCATCATCCCTGAAGACGACGGCATCTCTCACTCCCGCGCATGCTTCACGAACGCCGAAGGGCGGCGCATCCCGGTCGTCGTCGTCCGGCCGCGACGTGGCGCATCCAACACGATCGCCGTTGAACATCTATTGAACGAATACCGGATGCGCGACCAGCTCGATGGCGCGTGGGCGTTGCGCCCGCTCGAATTGCAGCGACAAGGCGACAGCGTCGCGCTCATTCTTGAAAACTCCGCCGGCGTCAGCCTCGAGCAGCTATTGAGTGAGCCGCTGGATACTGGACGCTTTCTGAATATTGCCCTCCCGATCGTCGTCTCCGTCGGCCATATGCACGCCGCCAAGATCGTTCACCGCGATCTCAAACCCTCTCACCTGTACGTTGACGAACCCGGCGGCCGTGTGAGGCTCACCGGCTTCGGGATCGCGCTCGGCGGCCAGGATCGCCCCGAGATGGCAGATCACCCGGAAATCATCGCCGGCACGATGGCCTACATGGCGCCTGAGCAAACGGGCCGCATGAATTGGCAGATCGATGCGCGCAGCGATTTGTACAGCATGGGTGTCGTGTTTTATCGCATGTTGACCGGGCAACTGCCATTTTCCGCAACCGCTCCGATGGAGTGGATACACAGTCACACGTCGCGCACGCCCGTCGCGCCCCATCTGCGCCACGGACTCGTCGATCCCCAGTTGTCGGCGATCGTCATGAAATTGCTCGAGAAATGCCCCGGCGAACGCTATCAAAGCGCGGCAGGACTGGAGCGGGACCTGCGTCGATGCATGGCGGAGTGGTCAGCGAGCGCGACGATATCTCGGTTCGACTTGGGCGTCGCCGATCTGCCTGTGCGACTTTCCGGACCGGTCAAGTTGTACGGTCGGGACCAGGAGCTGGCGCGACTGACCGGCGCATTTTCACGGGCTATGCTCGCGGGATCGACTGAACTGGTGATGATTTCCGGTTATGCCGGTATCGGCAAATCGTGTCTCGCGCGCGAGCTGCAAACCGCGGTAGGCACGTTTCAAGGGACTTTCGCCAGCGGAAAGTGCGACCAGTACAACATCGACGTACCGTATGCCTCGGTGGGGCTTGCGCTCAAAAGCATGATCAAGTCCGTGTTCGCCAGAGGCGAAGGCGACGTACGCCGGTGGCGCGACGCGATGCTCGACGCACTCGGGCAGAACGGACGCCTCGTCACGGATTTCGTGCCGGATCTCGAACTGCTGATAGGCAAGCAACCCGGCGTAGCGGATTTGCCTCCGCAACAGGTACAGGTCCGATTTCAACGCGTGTTGCGGGACCTCATACAGGTGTTCGCGACGCTGAGCCCTCCCCTTGTGCTCTTTATCGACGATCTTCAATGGGCAGACGCCGCAACGCTCGATCTCATCGAACATATCGCGCACCATTCCGACATGCGCCACCTGCTGCTGATCGGCGCATATCGTCACAATGTAGTCGATTCCGATCATCCATTGACGCGAAAGATCTCCATCGCCAAAGCGGCGGGAATCGCCGTTCATGAAATCGACCTGTTGCCATTGAGCGCCAAGGATGTCGCCCCCCTTCTTCGCGACATCCTGCACTCCACCGACAAGTTGGTCGAGCCGCTTGCGAGAGTCGTATATTCGAAGACGGCGGGCAACCCGTTCTTCGTCGTTCAGTTCCTGCATGCACTCGCGGAAGAGAACGTGCTCGTCATCGATCCGGCCGCCGGACGCTGGTCATGGAACGTACAGGAAGTCCGGAGCGCCCGCTATACGGACAACGTCGCGGATCTGATGGCTATTCGGCTCAACCGGCTTCCACCAAACTGCAACGACGCACTCCGCGACCTTGCGTGCCTGGGCAGCGCGGCGACGGCCTGCAATCTGGCGATCGTGCGCCAAACCAGCGAAGAAGCGTTGCACGGTGAGCTTCAAGCCGCCATCCGTCAACAACTCGTCGAACGCGTCGGAAATATCTACCGATTCGCCCACGACCGGATTCACGAGGCAGCATATTCGCTCATCCCTGCTTGCTCGCGCGCGGAAATACACCTGATGGCTGCGCGGCGCCTGTTACCGCATCTTGCCGAAGGGGCCGACGAAGGGTTGTTGTTTGAAATCGTCGGCCAATTCAATCGCGCCGGTGACGAACTCATCTTGGCGGAAGAACGGCACGAAGTCGCGGCGCTCAATTTGCGAGCCGGCATTCGAGCGAAGCGTTCCGCCGCGTACGATACCGCGCTGCGCTACTTCAGTGCCGGTGCGGCGCTACTGAGCGCTATACCAACCAACGACCCTGCCGGTATCCATTTCGAGTTCGAACTCGAATTTGCCGAATGTGAATCCCTGACTGGACAACTCGAGCTGGCGGAACGGCGCCTGGCAGCATTGCCGATACAAGGATTGGACTTGATCGAGCGCGGTCGCGTCACGGTACAACGGATGGACGTGTACACGGCGCTCGATCAAAGCGACGACGCGATCGCCGTCGCGCTCGAATATCTGCGTTGCGTCGGTATCACATCCTCGGCACATCCGTCCGATCAGGACGTGCAAGACGAATATGCGCAACTCCACCGACGTGCGGCCAGCCTGACGGTCGACGACATCGCCGGATTGCCAGCCATGGTCGACCCGCTGGCGTTGACTACGCTGGAGGTACTGACACGCCTGCTTTCCGCAGCATGCTTCACCGATTTCAATCTCAACTCGCTGATTACGTGCAAGGCAATCAACCTCAGCCTGACCAGTGGAAACTGTGACGCATCGTGCGTTGCTTACGGTACGCTGAGCCGGACTTCCGGTCCGCGTTTCGGTGATTTCGACCTCGGGATTCGCTTCAGCCATGCGGGCTATCGCATTGCCGAACGCAATGCGCAACATCGCTTCCATGCCAGCACGTCGATGGTGTTCGCGATCTTTACGAAGTGCTGGGTAGAGCATGTTCGCGCATCCGAAGACACACTGAGGTACGCGTTTTCCGCGGCGAACAAGACCGGGGATCTCTTGTACGCATCATACTCCCTGAATTGTTTGAATACGGTGTTGCTGTTTGCGGGCGATCCCCTTTCCACCGTCCACACCGAAGCAGAACACGGTCTTGCGTTTGCCCGGAACGCTCAACATGGTTTGGTCGTCGATATCATCTCGACACAAATCGCGTTCATCGACAGCCTGCGGGGGCGGACAAAAAAGCTCGGGACATTCTGCAGCGAGCACTTCAATGAACAGGCATTTGAGTCCCGTCTTTCCCACCGTCACGGTCTTGCCATCGCGGAGTGCTGGTACTGGACGCGAAAAATGCAAGCACGTTATCTGGCGGGTGACCACGACGCCGCTTACGAGTCTCTGCTCCGCGCCGAATCCTTGATGTGGACGTCCTCGATGTTCCTCGAAGAGGCGGAGTTCCATTTCTACGCTGCGCTCACGTTGGCCGCAACGCTGGAGCAGATGACGCCGGCGAACCGTGCTCGGCGGCTGGAGCAACTGGCTCGGCACCAAGCGAAACTCAACGTGCTGGCAAACCACTTTCCCCGCAATTTCGACAATCGAGCAGCGCTCGTGAATGCCGAGATCGCTCGCATCGAATCCCGCATACTCGACGCAGAGCGGCTTTATGAACAGGCGATTGATGCCGCACGCGCAAGCGACTTTCCGCATCAGGAAGCAATTGCGAGTGAACTGGCTGCGCGCTTTTACCAGTCCCGGGGCTTCGCGATCATCAGCGATGCCTACTTGCGCAATGCACGTTACGGATATATGCGCTGGGGAGCGCTTGGGAAAGTCCGGCAACTCGACGACGCATACCCGCATCTGGGCACCGACGCGCGTGGCAGCAGCGCGCACGAGACGACGCGGTCCACAGCCGGCGAGATCGACTACTGGATGCTAATCGATGTCTCGCAGCGCGTTTCGTCCGAGATCGTTCTCGAAAACGTAGTCGATACGTTCATGCGGGCTGCGCTGACTCACTCTGGCGCGGATCGCGCCATTCTGATTCTCACCGCGGATGAGGGACCCGCGAAGATACAGGCCGAGGCGACGGTCCAAGGCGAAGCAGTGTGCATTCGGCAGGAAAGCTCACCGCTCGATCCGGAGCGGCTCCCGACGGCGACGATTACCTACGTCATGCGGACTCGGGAAGTCCTGTCGATACCCGATGTATCGAAGGATCCTATATGCGCGACCGACGCATACACCGTCTCACACCGAGTGCGCTCGATTCTATGCATTCCTCTTGTCCGTCGCGGCACACTGGTCGGTACGCTTTATCTGGAAAACAGACTTTCCACGGGCGTGTTCGCACCCACCCGCCTTGCGGCGCTTGGCGTACTCGTTTCGCAGGTCGCCATTACGCTGGAGAACGCACGCCTGTATCGAGAGCTGTCCGACCGCGAGGCCAGGATCAGGCGCCTCGTGGATGCCAACATCATCGGTATCTTCATTTACGCGCTCGATGGCACGATATTGGACGCAAACAGCGCCTTTCTCGACTTGCTCGGCTACGGTCGCGAGGAGCTCCGTCATCGCCAGCTGAACTGGCGGGACATCACTCCTCCTGAATGGATTCAGGTCGACTTCCAGATCCACGAACCGGTCCTTCGCGCGACCGGCGTGCTTGCACCGATCGAAAAAGAGTACTTTCGCAAGGACGGGGGCCGAGCGCCTGTCCTTGTCGGTGCCGCGATGTTCTCGCCGGAGGGCGATCAAGGGGTCGCCTTCGTTCTCGATCTGAGCGAAAGCAAGCGCGCGGAGGCACGCGCGCGAGACAGCGAAATCCGGTTCAGCGAAATGCAGCAGGAACTCGCCCACGCGAACCGTGTATCGACCGTCGGACAGTTGACGGCGATGATCAGTCACGAGGTGAAGCAACCGATCGCCGCGATGTCCGCGAATGCAGACGCGGCGCTGCGGTGGCTGTCTGCTCGCCCGGCAAACGTCGACCGGGCAGCCAGAGCCCTCGAACTGATCGTGCGCGATACCTTGCGAACCGGCGACATCATCGACCGCATCAGAAACCTGGTGCGCAAATCCCCGGTTCGAAAGGAGCAGGTGGACGTCAACGATGCCATACTCGAAGTTCTGTTCATGACTCGGCGCGATGCGGAGAAAAATGGCATTGGCATAGAGACGACGCTTGCCGCGCCTTCTCCGGTCGTGACAGGCGATCGCGTACAACTGCAGCAAGTCGTACTCAACCTCGTCGCCAACGCGATCGAAGCGATGAACGCCGTCAATGAAGGGCGCCGGCTGCTGTCGATCACCACATCGTGCAGCGACGACGGCATGGTAGACATAAAGGTGAAGGACTCAGGCCCCGGTATGTCCGCCGCACATATGGAACGGCTTTTCGAGCCGTTCTTCACCACCAAGGATACGGGAATGGGCATCGGGCTATCAGTCGCTCATTCGATCGTTCAAGCCCATGACGGACACCTGAGGGCAACCCCCGACGAACCTTACGGCACAACATTTCACATCACGCTTCCAGCGTCGCTTGAGTAGCCACGTCGCGACATCGACTGCCGGAATTGCACCGCAGGACTTAGCTCGACCGGTTCATTTAACGGACGAGAGACCTCGGAGCACGGCGAGCACTTCATGCAATTTGAAAAAAGACGTGCCATAACAGAATTCACCGCTGTCCGTCTCTCCTAATCTGCGACGACGCGTCACTGCGTAGACCCGTCAAGCAAGAAGGAGACGATGAATGGCGAAAGTTCTCTGTGTTCTCTACCCGGATCCGGCGACCGGCTATCCGCCCCGGTACGTTCGTGACGGCATCCCGTCGATCGCCGCATATCCCGGTGGACAGCGCTTGCCTACCCCGCAAGGTCCGCTCGGTTTTTCTCCGGGCGAACTCGTCGGATGCGTGTCGGGCGAACTCGGCCTTCGGCCTTATCTGGAGGCAAACGGTCACGAACTGGTCGTGACGAGCGACAAGGACAGCCCCGATTCCGTCTTTGACCAACATCTCCCCGACGCGGACGTAGTGATTTCGCAACCGTTCTGGCCAGCCTATCTGACGAGAGAGCGAATCGCGAAGGCATCCAAGCTCAAACTCGCGCTCACCGCAGGAATTGGTTCGGATCATGTCGATCTCCAGGCTGCTGCAGAACGCGGCATTACCGTCGCAGAGGAGACGTTCTCGAACAGCATCAGCGTAGCGGAACATGTCGTCATGACGGTGCTGGCGCTCGTCCGGAATTTCGTTCCCGCTCATCAGTTTGCGACGAACGGAGGTTGGAACATCGCGGACTGCGTGAGGCGAAGCTACGATCTCGAAGGGATGCATTTCGGAACGATCGGGGCAGGGCGTATCGGACTGGCAGTGCTTCGACGACTGAAGCCGTTTGACGTACATCTTCATTACCACAGTCGTCATCGCCTATCGGCAGATCTCGAACGCAAACTCGGCCTCTCCTACCACGCCAGCGCCAAGTCCCTCGTGCAGGTGTGCGATGTGATCAACTTGCAATGCCCGCTGTATCCAACCACCGAACATATGTTCGACGACGAAATGTTCTCGCATATCAAGCCCGGCGCTTACCTCATCAATACCGCGCGCGGCAAGCTGTGCGATAGAGACGCCGTCGTGCGAGCGCTCGAATCCGGTCGCCTCGCCGGCTATGGCGGCGACGTGTGGTTTCCGCAACCGGCGCCGCCCGACCATCCGTGGCGCCGCATGCCGAGCGAAGCAATGACACCCCATATCTCCGGCACGTCGCTGTCCGCACAGGCGCGCTATGCGGCAGGCACCCTGGAGATTCTGCAGTGTCATCTCGAAGGCCGGCCGATTCGCCCTGAGTACCTTATCGTGGACGCCGGGAAACTCGCCGGGACGGGCGCAGCGTCATACAAGTTGAGCTAATACCCCAAAGGCGCCGAAGCAGACGTCGTTCATTCGGCGTGGAGCCGGTAGTGAATCTTGCGTACCGGCTTCATGACGCAGGAGTGTCGTCACCGTGCTCCCGAGTTACTGGGGACGTGCGTTCGACACGGACGTCGGCGCGCTTACGGCAGTCCGCACACCGGCCGCCATCGCGTACATATCGCGATGGCGGCCGGCCGCCTGGGCGCTGCGAGGGTAGTCCGAATTCGGATCGGGCACGGTGCCATCCCGCTCGGCCTGCGCCAGATCGGCGATAACCTGCGCGCGCGTCAGCGCATGTTGCGAAATCTGCGCGAACGCAGCAACCGGTGTGCCGAGCACGACAAAGAGTAGCGCACTTGCTGCCATGAGTCTGCGGTTCATGATGAAACTCTCCTGGGTGTGGGTCGAGGAAATCGCGTCGCGATTGCACAGCCGATAGCATCAGCACGGGCCTGTCAGTAATTTCGTGTTCAAGGCATATGATCCTCCCCAGGAGAACCTATGCCTCGCAAACCGAAAACCCCACCGGTAGAGCTACCGGCGATTCCCGCTGAACTGCTTGAACAATTCGGCAACGGCCCGATGACGGCCGAAGCGATCAATGCCGCGACGCTAGCCCTCAAGAAGGCGCTGATCGAGCGAGCGCTGGGCGGTGAGATGAATCACCACCTCGGCTACGCGCCGGGCGCGGCAAAACCGGCCAGCGTGACGAACCAGCGCAACGGCCGTGGCGCCAAGACGGTTCTGACCGAAGACGGACCGATCCGCATCGAAGTACCGCGCGACCGCGACGGCAGTTTCGAACCACTGCTGATCCCCAAACACGAACGACGCTTCACGGGCTTCGACGACAAGATCGTTGCGATGTACGCACGGGGCATGACCGTGCGCGAGATTCAGGGCTTTGTGCTGGAGCAGTACGGCACGGAAGTTTCGCCCGAATTCATCAGCTCGGTGACCGATGAGGTCATGGCCGAAGTGACGGCCTGGCAGGCCCGGCCACTCGAACCGATGTATCCGGTCGTATTCTTCGACGCGCTGCGCGTGAAGATTCGCGAAGATGCCGTCGTGCGCAACAAGGCCGTCTATCTGGCACTGGGCATTCTGCCCGACGGCACGCGTGACATCCTGGGCCTGTGGATCGAGAACACCGAGGGCGCCAAGTTCTGGATGAAGGTATTCAATGATCTGAAAACACGCGGCGTGGGCGACATCCTGATTGCCGTGACCGACGGCCTCAAGGGCATGCCCGAAGCACTTGCGGTGGTGTTTCCGGCCACGACGCTGCAAACCTGCATCGTCCACCTGATCCGCAACAGTCTCGATTACGCGAGCTGGAAAGACCGCAAGTCCCTCGCTGCTGCGATCCGCCCGATCTATACCGCCCCGAGCGCTGAAGCCGCGCAGGCCGAGCTGGATGCGTTTGCTGACGGTCCGTGGGGGCAGAAATTCCCGCCGGTCAGCACGGCGTGGCGCAACGCCTGGGATCGCGTGATTCCGTTCTTTGCGTTCCCGCCGGGCGTGCGCAAGGTGATCTACACGACGAACGCCATCGAGAACATCAATTCGCAGCTACGCAAGATCATCAAGACCCGAGGTCACTTCCCGACCGATGATGCCGCGACGAAACTGATCTGGCTGGCGCTGCGCAACATCACTGCCGATTGGGGACGTGCCGCTCACGACTGGAAGACAGCGATGAACCAATTCGCTATCCTCTACGAGGACCGGTTCGTTCGACCATCCGTGTGAATCTCAACCCCGCCTTGAACACGGAAATTCTGACACCCCCCATCAGCACTGCAATCGACTGACCTATTCTCGTACCGTGCCCTCACCGACACGCTGACCGTTGGATGACGATTTCGAAATCCACGGATCGCTTCAGTTGACCGCCGATCGAACTTTTCAGGATTAGCGGCTTGGGCGCGCAAACGGCGCGGTCGACGACCCACAACGCATCACGCGGTGTCCTGCAGTTCGAGCACGTAGCCCGCGCCACGCACCGTATGAATCAGCTTGACCTCGAACTCTTCGTCGATTTTCGCGCGCAAACGCCTGATCGCTACTTCGACGACATTGGTATCGCTATCGAAGTTCATGTCCCACACATACGACGCGATCTGCGTTCGGGTCAGCACCTCGCCATGCCGTCGCGCCAGCAGTTGCAGCAGGGAGAATTCGCGCGGCGTGAGCTCGATGCGAACCGTGCCGCGCTTCACGCGGCGACGCACGACGTCGATTTCAAGATCGCCAACGACGATACGCTCCATCTCCCGCGGCGGTCCGCGACGCGCTAGCGTGCGAATGCGCGCGAGCAGCTCGACGAACGCAAACGGCTTCACCAGATAATCGTCGGCGCCCAGTTCGAGACCGTGCACTCGGTCCTGTACGTCGTCGCGCGCTGTCAGAAACAACACCGGCGTCATATGCGTGGCGCGCAATCGCTTAAGTACGCCCCAGCCGTCGAGTACCGGCAGCATCACATCGAGCACTATCACGTCGTAGCTCTCTTCCTGTGCAAGCATCAACCCTTCTGCACCGTCTTTCGCGAGGTCGACACTGAAGCCGGATTCTTCAAGCCCCTTCTTTAGATATGCACCGGTCTTCGGCTCGTCTTCGACTATCAGAATGCGCATGATCGTACCCGTGCAAACTGTCGCCGCACGGCCGGCGAACCGTCCTAGAAGAAACAGCGACCCGCAATCGCTGCCGTATCGGCTACGCGGACGTTCCCATTTCCGAAGGGAAAAACCATGATCCGGTTACGCGGCCGAGCAGACGAACGTCTCACTTGTCGGGCTCCAACGCGGGCTAGCTACCCTGCATTCTGGCTGCCCCGGGGGCCTGTGCCGGCCGGTCGACACCCAGCGCCTCGGCCTTTTTCACGAAGTCGGCCAACGAGCGCGAATCCATCTTCTTCATCGCCTGTCCGCGGTGAATCTTCACCGTGATTTCGCTCAGATTCAGTTCTGCCGCGATCTGCTTGTTCATCAGGCCGCTCGCCACGAACGCCATGACCTCGCGCTCGCGCGCAGACAGCGTTGCATAGCGCGCGCGCAGATCGAGGAGCGAACGATGCTCGCTTCGCCATCGCGCATCGCGCTCGAGCGCCGCATTGACCGCATCGAGCATGTCCTGCTCTCGAAACGGCTTCGCGAGGAAATCCATCGCACCGGCCTTCATGGCCTTCACTGACATCGCAATATCGCCGTACGCCGTCATGAAGATGATCGGCAGGTGCAGCTCGGCGGCGGCAATCTGCTCCTGAACCGCAAGCCCGCTCTGGCCTTTCAGGCGAACGTCGAGAATCAGGCAGCTCGCGACGTCGGGCTTGTCGAAGGCGAGAAACTCCTGCGCCGTTGCGAACACTTCGACGCGGAACCCTACCGACCGAAGCAGCATGTCGACCGCCGTTCGCATCGACTCGTCATCGTCGACGACATAAACGATCGATTGCTGGGTGGCGTCTTGCGCGTCAGGGTTCATTACAAGTTTCCTCATCCAGTGGCAATACGAACTGTATGACCGTTCCGGGGCCGTCCGGAATCTCGGCCCAGATACGGCCGCCATGCGCTTCTACTATCGACCGGCATATCGACAAGCCCATGCCCATTCCGTCCTGCTTCGTCGTGAAGAATACGCTGAACAGCCGGTCGAAGTCTTCGTCGCGTATCCCGGCTCCGTGGTCCTCCACCATAACGTGAGCGCGACCATCGCACGCCTGAGTACGAAGCCGCAAGCGGCGCGCGCCAGGAGGGAGGCCCGACATGGCCTGTATCGCGTTCATCACCAGATTGATGACGACTTGCTGCAATTGCACGCGGTCGCCGCAAACACGCTGGGGTAACGCGGAATAGTCCACCTCCACGTCCATCCGTTGGGTCTTCAGCTCGCGTGCGACGAGTTCGAGCGATTCTCGCACGACATCGTTCAGGTCGAGCAGCGCCTGTTCGGGCGCGCGCTTTCTCGCCATCGCCCGAATCTGCCGGATGATGTCGGACGCTCGCTTGGCGTCGCGGATCATCTGTGCAACGGATTGCTGTACCTCGCGCAGATCCGGCTCCGGCCGGTCGATCCAGCGCAATGCAGCATCGCCTGCCGTGACAATTGCGGCGAGCGGCTGCGTGACTTCATGAGCGATCGACGCGGCCAGTTCGCCCAGCATCGTTACCCGCGTTGCGTGCGCCAGTTCGGCATTCGATCGATCCAGCGCTTCCTGCGCGACGACTCGCTCGGTGATGTCCATCAATGCGGCGACATATTCCGTCTCGTTTTGATGTCGGATGGGATGCGCGACGTAATGGACATGTTTGATGCGGGCATCGGCCATCAACAGTCGAAACTTGATGTCGAGCGCCGACGCGCCCGAGACTTGGCGATTCCACGCATTGCGAACGACGGAAATGTCATCCGGGTGGACGCGCGATGCAATCGCCTGCAGGCTCGGTACCATGTGGCGACCGAGTTCGAAGATGCGATATGTCTCGTCGGACCACCACATCGTACCGTCGGGAAGCCGCATCGCAATACTGCCGGTATGGCTCAGCCGCTGCGCGCCCGATAAAAGTGCCTCACTGCGGCGCCATGCCTGCTCCGCCTGCTTTCGTGCCTCTATGTCCGCATTCACCCCATACCAACGAACGAGACGCCCGCTCCCGTCACGAAGCGGTGCCGCGCGGACATGCACCCATCGGTAGACGCCGTCCTCGCGCCTGATCCGGACGGTGTTCTCGAACCGTGATTCGTTACAGACAGCGCGTTCCCATGCGTGCTGCATCGCAACCAGATCGTCGGGATGTACGACGGCACGCCAGATATCCTCTTCGCGCTCGGCCATGGACACGCCGAACTCCGTCCATCGCTTGTTGACATAGCCAATCTTGCCCTCACTATCCGAGCTCCACACCATCGCTGGAATGGCGTCGATCATCGCGTGCAATTCATCTTTCTGCTGCCGCATTTCGCCCTCCAGGCGCTTGCGGTCCGTGATGTCATTGTTGGTCGCGAGTATCGCAACCGCCTTTCCGCCGGCATCACGCCACAGCGCGAGTCGACTCGATATCATCACCACTTTCCCGTCCTTGCGTACACGCTGCAGCTCACCCTGCCACTGTCCACACTCGAGTACGGTACGGTGAATGCGGTCGAGCGGCACCGACGCGACGGTCTGTGTAAGCACGTGGACCGGCTGACCGAGCGCCTGTTCGGCCGTCCAGCCGTAAAGCGCTTCCGCGCCCTGATTCCAGAACGCGATCCTGCCCTGCAAGTCGTATACGACGATCGCGTCATGAGTGAGATCGAGCAACTGCAATCGCTCACGCAGGGTCGCGGTGTTGGCGATATTGCGCAGCGACAAAAGTGCCGTCGTACCTATCGCCAGCAAGCTTACGCAACAACGTGCGAGCGCGCCGCCGGAATAGCGTTCGTCATGCGACAGTCCCAGCGCGAGTAATGTCAATCCCGCGCATCCGCATGCAGCGACATACGTGGCCCGGCGGGAGCCCGCGGACGCCACTAGCAACACAACCACCACGTAAAGCACTGCAATCGCAATATCGAGCGGCGTCACGTCGATGATGAAAATGAGCGACGCCAGTGCACCCGCCAGGGTGTACAACACGCGTGCGTCTTCTCGCCACGGCTTGCCAATTGTCCGATTGCTCATCGTCGTGTTTCGCAGTGCTCGATGGAAATGAAGCGTACGGAATACCAGTCTGTATCTCGTTTTCCCACAGCAGCGCGTTGGCGATACGAGCGGGGATACCTGGCTTGCGGAATGCGCTACGAGACCCGGTTCGCGCCGCTGTTCTTCACAGATTCCAGATGGCGGGCAACCTCCACGCCATCCACAGGTTTACTCAATACGCAGATCGCGCCCATATCGAGGGCCTGCCGACGGACGGCATCGGACGCGAATGCCGAAATGAAAATGATCGGCACCGAGACGCCGCTGTCCAGCAGCCGTCGGTACATTTCCAGACCTGAAATACCAGGCATCTGCACGTCCGAAATAACGCACGAAACGTCCAGAACGTCGTCGGAGGCCAGAAACTGCTCCGCCGACGCGTAAAGTTTCGTGCTCCAACCCAGGGAGCGAACCAGACTGGACGTGGCGACACGGACGGATTCGTCATCGTCAACAATCGAAACGATTGGATAGTTCTGCAAACCCGAGCCCTCGGCCGAAATTCCGTTTCGGGTGACCGAACATTGGCCGCCCTGTCGCCCCCAATCATAGAGAAATCGGCAATCTGCGGAAATCATATATACGTATAGTTCCACGCCATCCCGGTCGGCACCGGTCGGTCATCGCAAAGCCGCGATGTCGGAAGCCGTCGTCGCCGCGTTTGCTTGGAAAACGCGGCCTCGTCCCGATCCGACGACTCCGCGTCACGCCTGCTTCCGCACAACGAAGGCCATGCGCGCTTCTCAGAAGCGCGGGTACGCACGTCGCACGCGCGCGGTTTGCGTCGCAACCCCACTTCTGCCGCTGAGTACGAAGATTTCGCGTCCGCATTGCATCGAATGAACGGATCTCGACGGACCGTCAGTACGATGAGGGCCGCATGCATCGCGGGTCAGCGGGCGGTGTCGCCGAGTCGATACCGACGCTGGGTGCACCGGTATCGAGAATGTGTCATGCGCGTCGCCGTCGGTTCGCTTCGACCGACGACGCGTCGAACGGCCGCAACGTCACGCACGGATGAACGCAAGAAGATCCGCGTTCACCTGATCGGCACGCGTGGTACACAAGCCGTGCGGCGCGCCGGGGTAAATGGTCAGTCGTGCCTCGCGAACGATCTCGGCCGACAACCGCCCGGAATCGTCCAGCGGGACGATCTGATCGTCATCCCCTTGCAGGACCAGTGTCGGAACGTCGATGCTGCGCAGATCAGCGGTGAAGTCGGTTTCCGAGAAGGCCTTGATGCAGTCGTACGCGCTCTTGATCGAACATTGCATGCCCGCATACCAGAAGGCATCCACCGTCCCGTCCGACGCCTTTGCGTTGTCGCGGTTGAAGCCGTAAAACGGGACCGCCAGGTCCTTGAAGAACTGCGAGCGGTTCGCCAGGACACCCTTTCGGATGTCGTCGAACACCGACAACGGCAAGCCGCCGGGATTCGACTCGGTTTTCAGCATCAGCGGCGGCACAGCCGCGATCAATACGGCCTTCGCCACACGCGTGGTGCCGTGGCGGCCGATATATCGGGCAACCTCTCCACCTCCGGTCGAATGACCGACGAGCACTGCGTCCTTGAGATCGAGATATTCGATTAGTTCGGCGAGATCGTCCGCGTAACGGGACATCTCGTTTCCGCCCCACGGTTGACTGGAGCGGCCGTGCCCACGGCGGTCGTGCGCAATCACACGATAGCCTCGCTCGGCGAGATACATCATTTGCGCATCCCATGCGTCGGCGTTCAACGGCCATCCGTGCGAGAACACCACCGGCTGGCCCGAGCCCCAGTCCTTGTAGAACAGTTCGGTTCCATCTTTCAATACGAGCATTGCCATCTTCGTACTCTCCTTGACGATGTCGCTCCCAGCCTGCCTTCCCGGCAGAAGCGACGTTACGCGGCGCCCAGCGGCCGCCGCTCGGGCCGCAAAACTCACACACTGGAATGATTATCGAAGCGACGAAGCCCGGTTCCTTTTGATAGGGACCGGGATTTTCCGCTCCGCACGATCGCCCGCGGCATTCACGGTTACGGCGCAGGAGGCCGAGTCGCGTCGCCCGTCGAAACATCGGCTTTGCTGCCGTGCGATTCAGGTGTGTTACGGGCGAACGCGAAAATCCCCGAACGGCCGAGTCGTCAACCTCTCCGTACGTTCTTGCGCTTCGTCTGTTCATCGCGGCTGCTGTGGAACCCGCGAACGATCGCAAGCCTCGCCAAGAAGCGGCTGCATGCTCTGTTTGATTGTCCGGAATGTCGTGCTCCCACGCGGTGCGTTCGAATCGTTCTCACCGGCACCACGCGACATGAGTGCTTCGACCGAGATGCCGCCCTTCGCGTTAAATGGAGCCGCATCATGTCAAAAGCCCGCCAGACCATTCGCCACGCCGCCTCCGAAACCGCAACAAGCTTCGACGAGCGCGCAATCAGCGCTATCTCGGACGCGCTCAACCCGTTACTCGCAGACGTGTTTGCGCTTTACCTGAAGACGAAGAATTTCCACTGGCACATGAGCGGTGCGCATTTCCGCGACTACCATTTGATGCTTGACGAGCACGGTGTCCAGCTCTTCGCGATCACGGATGACATTGCGGAGCGCGTGCGCAAGATCGGTGGGACGACGTTGCGTTCGATCGGTGACATCGCGCGGCATCAACGACTCGTGGATAGCGACTCAGCGAACGTGCCCCCCGAAGCGATGCTGAGCGAACTGCGCCGTGACAACCTGCTGCTCGCGCAGTTCATGTTAGCCGCGCACGCTGTCTGCGGAGCGCACGGAGACGTCGCAACGGCGAGCATGATCGAGAACTGGATCGACGAAGCACAACGGCGCGCGTGGTTCCTCGCCGAAGCCTGTCGCTAGCGCATCGGCTAGACCGAGTGTCGACGGCGCCTGCTTCACCAACGCCACATCGTCAATCATCGGTCGTGCCATTTCCTCGCGCCGTTGAGAAGTCTCGGAGCAGCGCAACCGACATTCTTGCGTGCGAATTCGAAACTCGCGGCGCCACGATGCAATGCCGCCGCGCACGAACGCATCAAGATCGACCCCGAATCCATCGAGGAACTCGACATGGCCAGGAAAAAGACCGTTCGAATCTACAGCGAACCCGCCGGCGGCTGGGGTGCGCTGAAAGCTACGGGTGCGGCGCTCGCAGTGCAGGGCATTGCCGTGTCCGGCGCTAAGACGCTGCTCCACATGAATCAACCGGAGGGATTCGACTGCCCGGGCTGCGCATGGCCGGATCCGAAACATACGTCATCGTTCGAATTTTGCGAGAATGGCGCGAAAGCGGTGGCATGGGAGGCAACGTCGAAGCGCTGCACGCCTGAGTTCTTCGCCGCACACAGCGTGTCGGAGCTGTCGACATGGGATGACTACGATCTCGAGATGGCCGGACGTCTCACTCACCCGATGACCTATGACCACGCGTCGGATCGCTACGTACCGATCACGTGGGAGGCCGCTTTCTCCACCGTCGCAGACGCTCTGAATGCCCTCGATCATCCGGATCAGGCCGATTTCTATACTTCCGGACGCGCATCGAACGAAGCGGCATTCCTCTATCAGCTCTTCGTACGCGAGTTCGGCACGAACAATTTCCCCGATTGCTCGAACATGTGCCACGAAGCCACGAGCGTCGGGCTGCCTCAGTCGATCGGCGTCGGAAAAGGGACCGTGTTGCTCGAGGACTTCGAGCAGGCCGACGCGATCTTCATCTTCGGTCAGAACCCCGGCACCAACAGCCCCCGCATGATGACCGACCTGCACGCGGCATCGCGCCGCGGAGCGAAGATCGTCTCGTTCAACCCATTTCGCGAACGTGCGCTCGAGCGCTTCACCGCGCCGCAGGACCCGCTCGAAATGGCAACGCTCGGTTCGACGCCGATCAGCACGTTTCTCTACCAGGTCCGCGTCGGCGGCGACGCGGCCGTGCTCAAGGGGATGATGAAGGCGATCGTCGAAGCAGACGACGCGGCCGTAGCGGCCGACAAACCCCGAATCCTCGACGTGACGTTCATCGCCGGCCATACGCACGGCATCGATGAGCTCGTCGCGGACCTGCGCGCCGCGTCGTGGGACGCCATCGAGCGCGTATCGGGCCTCGCGCGGGCCGACATCGAAAATGCCGCGCGCATCTACATGGCGGCGAACAACGTGATCCTGGTATACGGCATGGGGCTCACTCAGCACCGCCGCGGTACGGAAAACGTACAGCAGATCGCCAACCTCGCGCTGCTGCGGGGCAACGTGGGCCGCCCGGGGGCCGGAATCTGTCCGGTGCGCGGACACTCGAACGTGCAAGGCAACCGCACGGTCGGCATCACCGAGAAGCCGAGCGCGGCGCTGCTCGACGGCATCGAGCGCGCGTTCGGCTTTCGTCCGCCCGCCGCACACGGTCATGACGTGCTTGCCACCATCGATGCGATGATGCGCGGCCATGCACGGGTGTTTATCGCGCTGGGCGGGAATTTCGCCGCCGCCATACCGGACTGGGTCCGCGTGCAGCCGGCGATAAGCCGGCTCGACCTGACGGTGCACATCGCAACGAAGCTCAATCGCAGCCATCTGGTACACGGCAAGGCAGCACTGATTCTGCCATGCCTCGGACGCACCGAAATCGATATCCAGGCTGACGGACCGCAATCGATTACCGTGGAAGATTCGATGTCGATGGTCCATGCGTCGGCTGGCCGCAACGCGCCGGCATCGGAGCACCTGCTCAGCGAGCCGGCGATCGTCGCCGGTATCGCCCGTGCAACGCTCGGCAGCGCATCGCGCGTGCCATGGGAACATCTCGTCGCGAATTACGACCGGATTCGCGACGCGATCGAAGTGGTGTTCCCGATCTTCCAGGCGTACAACGATCGCATCCGCATACCCGGCGGTTTTCATCTCGCGTCGACTGCGCGCGAAAGGGTGTGGGCAACTTCGACGGGCCGGGCGAATTTCCTCGTCTTCGCCGGTCTCGATGAAGACTTCGATCATGGCGATCCGGATGCGCTGATGCTCACGACGATGCGCAGCCACGATCAGTACAACACCACGCTCTATTCTCATTCGGACAGATATCGCGGCGTATTCGGGCAGCGCGACGTGCTGTTCATGAATACTCGCGAACTCGCCAGGCGCAATTTGCATCCGGGCGAGCGCGTGGATATCGTCGCGCTCTGGACAGACGGCATCGAACGTATCGTGCGCGGCTTCAAGATTGTCGAATACTCGCTGCCGGACGGCTGCTGCGGCGCCTACTACCCCGAAGCGAATCCGCTCGTGCCGCTCGATGCGTTCGACCCGCAAAGCCGCACACCCGCGTACAAGTCGGTCCCCGTGAAGGTGATGCGTGCGGCCACGGTAGGCCCGGATTCCGCCGCATTCGCCGTTGCGCGCGCGATCGGCGGGTAAGCCGCTCTCCTCGCGGAGTCGATGCATCACGTGCTGCATCCACGGGTATGGTCGACTGGCGAGGCATACGAAAAAGGCATGCCGGCGATGATGAATTTGAATATTACGGGCGCGCCGGTGCTGCTTATACTGGCTCCCGCAATCACCACCGATTTCGACACAATCAATTGCAAGTCGATCATCCGTTGACGTCGTTCACCCGAATGCTTTCCCATTACAAAGGATACCTTACGGGTTCGCGCGGATATTCCATTCACCGAGGAGCTTTGTCGAAATGAACTTCACGATTGGCACGCTGCTCGCGTTGTCGTTTCTGATCTCCGTGCTCGGGCTGTTTCTGTTCCTGTGGGCACAAATGAACGGACTGATGCGGGCCGGCCCCGATGCAGCCGAGGTCATCTTCGCCGCGGGGGAAGTCGGACAGACCGAAGATCCGGCCCTGTCCGCATCGCAACGCGAGAGCCTCCAGCAGGCCACCGCGCATGTGGCGCCCGGCACACGTTCCGGCGCATCGGGCGGCTTGCCGGCACTCGGTCGGGAACTCGCGGAACGCGCGCGGCTGGACGCGTCGAGCCGCGGGCCGACCTTCGTCTTTCTGAGCTCCTCGGTGTTCTGGCTGCTGCTGGGTTCCGTTGCGGGCCTGGTCGCGTCGCAGAAGCTGACCTCCCCGGACTTTCTCACGCAGTCGGCCTGGCTTACGTTCGGCCGCGTGCGCACCGCGCATCTGAATATGGTGGTATACGGATGGGCGTCGATGGCAGGCATCGGCATTTCCCTCTGGATGCTGCCGCGCCTGCTCAAGACGCAGCTGGCGGGCGAGCGCTACGCGATCGCCGGCGCGTGGCTCTGGAATGCCGGCCTCTCCGCGGGCATCGCCGCCATTCTGTCGGGATGGACCGACGGCCTGCAATGGCTCGAGATTCCGTGGCAAATCGGCATCCTGCTCGCGGTCGGCGGCGCGCTCGCGGCGGTGCCGCTCCTCATGACCATCGCACGGCGCACCACGCGCCATCTATACGTTTCGGTGTGGTATCTCGCCGCCGCGCTGCTGTGGTTCCCCATCCTCTACATCGTCGCGAAGGTGCCGGGCGTGCACTTCGGCGTCGAGCAGGCCATCGTCAACTGGTGGTTCGCGCACAACGTGCTAGGCCTGTGGCTCACGCCGATCGGCCTGGCCGCAGCCTATTACTTCATCGCGAAGGTGCTCGGGCGGCCCATCTACTCGTACGCGCTCTCGCTCGTCGGCTTTTGGGCCCTGGCAATGTTCTACAGCCAGGCCGGCATTCACCACCTGCTGGGTGGTCCGGTTCCGCAATGGCTGCAGAGCGTCTCGGTCGTCCAGAGCGTGATGATGATCGTCCCGGTGCTCGCCGTCGGCGTGAACCACCATATGACGGTGGCCGGCCACTTCGGCGCGCTGAAACACTCGCCTACGCTGCGCTTCGTCGTGCTGGGGGCCGTGCTCTACACGCTCGTGTCGTTGCAGGGGTCGCTCGAGGCGCTGCCGTTCTTCAATCGGCTCGTGCATTTCACGCAGTACAAGGTGGCCCACGCCCACCTCGGCCTGTACGGCTTCTTTTCCATGATCATGTTCGGCTCGATCTACTTCACGATGCCACGCGTGCTCGAACGCGAATGGCCGTACCCGAAGCTCGTCTGGCTCCACTTCTGGCTCGCCGCCATCGGCTTTGCCATCTACTTCGTCTCGCTCACGATCGGCGGCGTTCTGCAAGGCATCGCACTGCTCGATCCTGCGCGTCCGTTCATGGCGTCCGTCGAAGTCCTCACGCCATATCTGCAAGCACGCACGCTCGGCGGCGCACTCATGACGATCGGCCATTTCGTATTCGCGTATCACTTCTTCGCGCTCGTCTTCGGTCGGCAGGGCGCGCGCTCAAACGCGGCGCCGGCTCGCCACGCGATCTCGATGGGGGCCTGACATGAACCGCGTCCTGACCGTCGTAATCGGCTCGCTGATCATGCTCGCGATGGCGACGCTCGTCCTCGTCGCGCTTCCGTATCGGCAATTGCGCGACGAAGCGCCGCCCGAGCCGCTGAAGCCCTATACCGTCGCGCAGCTGCGCGGACGTGCGACCTACGTGAACATGGGCTGCGTCTACTGCCATTCACAGCAGCCGCGCGCGCCCTCGCTCGGCCCGGATCAACTGCGCGGATGGGGACGCCCGTCCGTGCCCGCGGACTACGTTTACGACTATCCGCACCTGCTCGGCGTATCGCGCACGGGGCCCGACCTGTTCAACATCGGCGCCCGGCAGCCGAGCGACGCATGGCACCTCGCGCATCTCTATCAGCCGCGCGCGGTGACGCCAGGCAGCGTGATGCCAGCCTATCCGTTCCTGTTCAAGGTCGTCGATCACGCGAAGCCGGGTGACGTCGTGGTGCAGTTGCCGCCGAAGTTCGCACCGGCCGACGGCAAACAGGTCGTCGCGTCGCAGGACGCGCTCGATCTCGTCGCCTATCTCACGGCCCTCAATCACACCTATCCGGCACCGGCCGATCCGTCGGGAGCAATGAAATGAGCGAACAAGACAATGCGCGTGCCGTCCGCGCGCGCGAACACGCGGAACCGATCGAGCGCAGCAACCCGGTGCCCTGGCTGCTCGGCCTCGTGGCCGCCGCGCTGGCGGTCTGGGGCGTGAGCTACTTCCTCCTCAATCCGGCACTCGGTCCGAACTCGGCCGCGAAATCCCAAGCCGCGCCGGGCGGCACCGACGCCGTTGCCTCGGCGCCGGCGGCAGCCGACGGCGCCCTGCTCTTCGCGAGCCGCTGCGCGTCGTGCCACCAGGCTACAGGCGCGGGTCTGCCGGGCGTCTTCCCGCCGCTCGCCGGCTCGGAGTGGGTCAACGGCGATCCGAAGCTCGTGGCGCGCATCCTCCTGCTGGGCGTCACGGGCAAGATCACGGTGGCAGGCAGCACGTTCAACGGGTCGATGCCGGCGTTCGGCACGACACTGACCGACGACGAGATTGCCGCCGTCGCCTCGCACGTCCGCTCGAGCTTCGGCAACCACTCGCCGGCGTTGACGGCCGACGTCGTGAAAGCCGAACGCGCGGCCATCGGCAACCGCACGGCGCCGTGGGCCGGCGAAGACGAGCTGAAGCGCCCATGAGCAGGGCCGCCGTGATGGCACCCAGCGCGCCCGACAGCGCGACGCTCGACGTACGCGGCATGTGGTGCACGAGCTGTGCGAACGCGCTCGAACGCATACTGCAGCGCCAGCCCGGCGCGCTCGACGCGCGGGTGAGCTTCGCGTCGGAATCCGCGACCGTGGAGTGGGATCCGCGCCGCACCTCGCTCGACCATCTGCTCGCTGCCGCGGCGAAACTCGGCTACGAATGCACTCCCGAAAGCGAGACGCCGGATCGGCGCGCGCATACGGCCGCACTGCTCGACGACCTGACGCTCCGGCTCGTCATCGCCGCCTTCTGCTCGATGTGGGTAATGACGGCGCAAACGACGCTTTACTTCACGACGGCCGCCACGGTGCCGGAGCCCGTCCGCCATGGGCTCGCCGTGCTCGCCGGCATCGCCACGCTGCCTGTCGTCGGTTATTGCGCACAACCGTTCTTCAAGGCCGCGTGGCGAACGTTGCGTGCACGCGTGCCCGGGATGGACTGCCTCGTCGCAATGGGTACGAGCGCGTCGTTCCTGCTTTCCGTGTGGCGGGTCGCGCACGGCGAATCGACGGTCTATTTCGATTCGGCGGCCATGATCATCACTTTCCTGCTGGCTGGCCGCTGGCTCGAACTGCGCGTGCGCAGTCGCATGTCGGACGCCGTTCGCGCGCTGCTCGATTTGCCCGCGCAAACCGCGCGCGTGCTCGCGAGCGACGGCGCGCAGACGGTCGTGCTCGCCAAGCGCGTCGCACCCGGCAGCATCATTCGCGTGCTGCCGGGCGAGCGTCTGCCGCTCGACGGTATCGTCACGGACGGCCGGTCGTCGCTCGATCGTTCGCTGCTGACGGGCGAAAGCGAGCTCGTCGGCGTGGAACGCGGCAGCTTCGTCGAGGCCGGCGCCCTCAATGCCGACGGCGAGCTACTGGTGCGCGTGAAATACGGATGGGGCGAGCGGCGCGTGGATTCGATCGCGGCGAGCGTGCGCGCGATGCTCGCCCGCAAGACGGCGTCGCAAGCCATCGCCGAGCGCTTCACGCGCCGCCTCGTCCCAGCCATCGCGATGATCGCGCTGCTGGTGTTCGTCGGCGGCCTGCTGGGCACGGGATGGGCGGATGCGCTGGAGCGTGCCGTCGCGGTGCTTGTCGTCACTTGCCCGTGCGCGCTCGGCATGGCCGTGCCGCTCGCGCTCAGCGCCGGTGTCGGACGCGCCGCACGCGAAGGCATTCTCTTTCGCGACGTCGAGGCCATCGAGAAGGCCGGCAAACTCTGCGCGTTCTTCCTCGACAAAACCGGCACGCTGACCGAGGGCAAGCCACGGCTTGTCGGCGCACGCGCGGCAAGCGGCGTCCGCGAAGCCGAACTCATCGAGGAAGCGGCGCGTGCCGAGCGCGGCAGCGAGCATCCGATCGCGGCCGCCATTCGCATGCTCGTCGCGCCCGACAGGCTCGCCGGTGCCGTGGATGCCCCGCGCGGCACGTCGCGCGCGGTGCCCGGCGCCGGCGTGGCATGGGAAAGCGCCGATGGCGAATGCATTCTCGCCGGCACCGCCGCATTCCTGCGCAGTCACGACGTGCAGGTACCCGAATTCGACGATGCGAACACCGCCGTCCATGTCGCCCGCAACGGCTGCTGGCGCGGCATGCTGGGCTTCGCCGACCGCCCGCGCGAGGGCGCCCGGGACGCCGTTGCTTCGCTGCGCGCGCACGGCGCAACGGTGACCATGCTGACCGGCGACCGGCCGATCGTCGCACGCGCCATCGCGCAGGCCGTAGGCCTGGGCGACGAGTCCATCCTCGCGGCGCAGTCTCCCGAACGAAAGGCTGCACACATCGTTCACGCACAGGCCGCGGGTCGGGGCGCGGTCGCGTTCGTGGGCGACGGACTCAACGACGCGCCGGCCCTTGCCGCGGCCGATGTCGGAATCGCTGTCGGTAGCGCGTCGCCCGCGTCGATGGCCGCCGCATCCATCGTGCTCGTCGACGCCGGCGTGGAAAAGCTCGATCTCGCGTTGCGGCTCGCGCGCCGCACCGCGCTCGTCATGCACCAGAACCTCGCCGCCGCGGTCGTCTACAACGCGCTCGCGATTCCCGCCGCCGTTTTCGGCTGCGTGTCGCCCGCCACCGCTGCCGCGCTGATGGTCGCGAGCTCGATGTCCGTCACGCTGAACGCCGGCCGACTCGCGGTCCGCACCGATAGGCCGCCGGCCCCCACCGGCACGTCGCGTCCCACGCGCGCTTTGTCCACCGAACAGACCTGGAGCACCTCATGAGCCAACACGATTACGATCCCGTCTCGCTGCACCGGCGCCGCCTGTTGGCCGGCCTCGGCGCGCTGGGTGCGGCGGCATTCATGACGCCCACGCTCGCGCGCGGCACGCAGAACGGCACCATCGAGCTGCCGTTCGAGAACGGCAGCCGGCCGCTCACGTCCGACCTGCCGCAAAAATCCAGTGTGATCCTGCAGCGCACGCGTCCACCGCTGCTCGAAACACCGTTCGACGTCTTCGACCAGGGCGTGTTCACGCCGAACGATCGCTTCTACGTGCGCTGGCACCTTGCCAACATTCCGAACTCCATCGATCCGGCCACGTACCGCGTCGCTGTTCACGGCGCCGTCAAGCGGACGTTGAATCTTTCGCTCGACGACCTGATGCGCAGGTTCCCGCGCTACGAGATCGCCGCGGTCAATCAATGCTCGGGCAACTCGCGTGGCTTCTTCAGCCCGCGTGTGCCGGGCGGCCAGTGGGGCAACGGCGCGATGGGCAATGCGCTATGGAAAGGCGTTCGTCTGAAGGACGTGCTCGACCATGCGGGCGTGCGCGCCAACGCCGTTTGCGTTCGCTTCAACGGGCTCGATTCGGGCGTGATTCCGCAAACGCCCAAGTTCCTCAAGTCCGTGGAGATCGACCATGCACGCGACGGCGAAGTCATGCTCGCCTATGCGATGAACGGCGAGCCGCTGCCGCTGCTCAACGGCTATCCGCTACGGCTCGTCGTACCGGGCTGGTATGCGACGTACTGGGTGAAGATGGTGACCGACATCGACGTGCTGGACACACCGGACGACAACTTCTGGACTGCCAAGGCATACAAGGTGCCGGCCAACCACTTCGCCAACGTGCGACCCGGTGAGACCGACGTGCCGCAAATTCCCATCAACCGGATGCTGCCGCGCTCTTTCTTCACCAACCTCAAGACGGGCGACAACGTGGGCGCGGGGCAACCGGTGCTCGTCCGCGGCATTGCGTTCGGCGGCATCAACGCACTGGCGCGCGTGCAGCTGTCGACAGATAGCGGGCGCAGCTGGGCCGATACGCAACTGGGACGCGACTACGGCAAATACAGCTTCCGCCAGTGGCAGACGAACGTGCGCTTCGCTCAACGCGGCCCGCAGACGCTGATGGTGCGCGCCATCGACTCGACGGGGCAGGCCCAGCCGGCCACACCGAACTGGAACGGTGCAGGTTTCATGCGCAACGTCATCGAATCGATTCAGCTCGACGTGGCTTGACAAGGAGCGACAACATGAACGCAAGACTGAAGCGTATGGCGGTGATGCTGATGGTCCCTGTTTCCGTTGGTGCGTTGCTTGGCCTCGTGGGCCGGCACTACCTTCCCGAGTCAATTGCAGCGCAGGCGGCACGCCAGGACGCCATCGCGCCGCCGGTGCACTTGAGTGCGCTCACCGTGACGTTGCCGCCCGGCCATTCGACGTTTCCGCCCGGGCCCGGTGCGGACATCGCCAACGCGAATTGCGTGATGTGCCACTCCACGGGCATGGTGCTGCGGCAACCGCCGCTCACCACCGGCGAATGGAAGGTCGAAATCGCGAAAATGCGCAATGCGTTCGGCGCACCCATTTCGCCGGACCAGATCGATGCGCTGGCGCATTACCTGAACGCCATCGATGGCCGCAAGCCGCAGGCGGGCCCGTCCGGCGTCGACAATCAGGCGAGCTGAAAGCCATAACCGTGCTGTATGGCACGCATCGAAACAATGCATTTTTCGTGAGCGAGGCGCGCCGATATCCTTGTTTCATCGACTCGCGATCCATCGCCACGCCGCCGACACCCGGTAAATGCAAACGCTATTGGACAACTGCGGGATCGATCGACAGTGAAGGATGTGTCGCATTCCACTCAACTCAAGGAGCCTCATCATGAAAACGCTTGCATGCGTCGCCCTCGTCCTCGGCACCCTCGCCGCTCCCGCGCTCAGCTTCGCGCAAAGCGATACGCCGCTCACGCGTGCGCAAGTGCGCGCCGATCTGGTCCGCGTCGAGCGCGCTGGCTATAATCCGGCGACCGGAAACGATCCGCAGTATCCGGCGGATATTCAAGCAGCCGAAGCAAAGGTTGCGGCCGAGCAGGCAGCGAGCGGTTTCGGCGGCGCACCGACGGACGGTACCTCGGCAAGCGGCAAGCGCGCTCACGCGGCCATGCATGCAGCCGCATCGTGCGTCGGCCCGGCGAGCTTCTGCAATCCCTATTTCGGCAGCTGACCGCTGATGCGTTGCACACTGTTCAGCCGAGCCCGCCCGCTCGGCAGTTCAGCCGGGTATGCGTAGTGCGCAGCAGCCGTCGCCTCTCCCGCACCCCATGAACTTCACTCATCTTCTCGCCTTTTATGAAGTCGCGCGCGCCGGCAGCATCAGTGCCGGCGCGGAGCGTTTGCACGTCAGCCAGCCGGCCGTCACCCGGGAGGTCCGCGAGCTCGAAGATCGTCTCGGCATCGTGCTGTTCGATCGGCTGCCGCGCGGCGTGGCACTGACGGAGGGCGGCAAGCTGCTCTACGAGTATGCAAGCCGCATCTTTACGCTCTCGGATACCGCCGAAAAAGAACTCGCGGAGCTCACGGGCCTCGGCTCGGGCCACATGAAGATCGGCGCGAGCGCCACACTCGGCGTTTTTTTCGTGCCGGAAGCAATTGCACAGTTCAATGCACGTCACCCCCGTGTCGCCATCGATCTTACGGTCACGAACACCGAGCGCGTGGAAGCGGGTTTGCACGACTTGAGCTTCACGATCGGCTTCATCGAGGGGCCTTTTGACGACTCCATTCTCCATGCTCGACGCATCGGCTCCGACGAAATCGCCGTCGTCGCCGCGGCGGGTCACCCCCTTGCGGGTACGAAAGTACGTGCACGGGATCTGGTGGACCGGACCGTGATCATGCGCGAACCAGGGTCCGGAACGCGCGCGATCATCGAAGAATCGTATCGTCGCGCCGGGCTCGAGATCGAGCCACTGATGTCGGTGAGCCATACCGAAGCAATCAAGCGGATGCTGCTGTCCCAGCACGCGCTGGCCTACATCTCGACGCTCAGCGTAACGGACGAGCTGCGACGCGGCGAACTGGCCATCATCGAAGTCGAGGACATGCGAATCGTGCGGCCGCTACACATGGTGTGGGCGAAAGGGCGATCGCTGTCGCCCAGCAGCCAGGCATTGTTCGACCTGGTGGCAAGCGGCACGCTGAACACTACGATTGCAGTGGGGGCAGACTAGGGCCTGTTCACACTACATAGATTTAAGGATATGCTTCGGAGATGGAAATCTCCGAAGCCCAATTCAAACAGATCGAACATTGCTTGCCGCGACAGCGGGGTAATGTGAGCCTGTCGAACCTGCAAGTGCTCAACGCGATCCTCTATGTTGCCGAGCACGGGTGTAAATGGCGCGGCCTGCCGCCACGTTTTGGCCGCTGGCACACGATCTACACGCGCATGAACCGCTGGTCTCGCAACGGCGTCCTGGACCGAGTGTTCACGGAGTTGCAGCGCGCACAGATCATCCGCGTTCGAATTGAAGCGGTGTCGCTGGATAGCACGATCGTGAAGGTTCATCCTGACGGTACCGGTGCGTTAAAAAAAATGGACCCCAAGCCATCGGCAAATCTCGCGGAGGATGGACAACCAAGATTCATATGGTTGCCGCGGATGCTCGAACAGCCATAACGTTCGCACTGTCTCCCGGTCAGGCCGGCGATGCGCCGCACGGCCGTGCACTGCTCGAACGCCTGGGACCGCCGAATCGACCGCTGCATCTATTGATGGACAAGGCGTACGAAGGAAACGAAACCCGGCAACTCGCGCTCGATCTCGGCTTTATCCCTGTCGTTCCTCCGTTGAGCACGCGCGTCGAGCCTTGGGAGTACGACCGGGAAATGTACAAACGTCGCAACGAAGTCGAGCGGTTGTTTCGCCGGTTGAAGGGCTTTCGTCGCATCTTCTCCCGCTTCGACAAACTCGATTTGATGTTCATTGCTTTTATCAACTTTGCCCTGATCGTCGAAGCCCTGCGCTAGTGTGAACACGACCTAGCCCGCGGGCGCCTGGCGTTTCGCGCTCAACGACGATCGAAAATTCCACACGGTCCATCCAACGATTCGACCGCTCCGGACGATCGCGAGCCGACAAGGCGGGCAAGCGGGTCTTTTGTTCGAGCGAAGCCCGCCGCCTGCCGCATCGTCGCTGATGTCAGCGACCGGCTTCCGCTTCGCGCAGCACCGACTCCAGAATCATCGCACCGGCATTGAGCGGCCTCGGGCGGCCGCGAGGCTGATAGACGGCGTCGCCAGTCCGGACAGGCCGACCGCTGAGTGCGCACATCCCGCCTGTACGGGCGCGGGTCACATGCCAGGTCTGGTCGCCATACGAGCAGTGCGTTGAATCGCGCCATGCGATCGTCACCGCTGTCGAGCTCACACGGTCGACGAAACTTACGGACACGGCCCGGCGCACGGCACCTGCCGTTCGCGGACGCGCCTGATGCTCCGTCCCGCGGGCATGCAACGGCTCAATCGCAGGCGCGACCAGTCGCACATCGTTTCGGCACAATTGGGAGAGCAGATTCAGCGTCTGCTGCCATGGATCCATCGCCATCACGTCGGTCGAGAAGTTCATTGTCGTCCTCGTTGCATCATAGGTTTCACCGTTTCGACAAGCGTGCACCGCAAGCGGGGGCGCCGCTGCGACTATCTGAGGCGGCCTGGCTCGTCACATCGGCGAGCGTGCTCCGACATCTCGCGGGCGTCGTTCGACGAGCACGCCCCGGTGCCGATACAACCCGGCAACACATGCGAGACGTGAAAGACTGTGTCGCGGCCGCCGCGCTGGTTAGCGCCACGAAGAAATCTCTCGCTAATGGCAAGGAAAACCGGTACCCGTTCATCGATCGACATTTGCCTTCGCCCTCCAGCAAAAAGGAGTCTCTCCGACGAAGCGTTTGAACACCGTCGTGAAATGGGCTTGCGAACGGAAGCCGCAACCCAGTGCGACATCGAGCAAGCCATGGCGCGATTCGAGCAGGAGTTGCTGTGCGCGCTCGATGCGTCGCCGCATCAGATATTCGTGAGGCCGCAATCCGGTGGCCCGGCGGAACTGCGCAGCAAAGTGCATCCGCGTCAGCCCGACACTTTGCGCCATATCGGCGAGCCCGATCGATTCCGCGAGGTGTGCTTCGACATACTCGACCACACGACGCATGCGCCACGACGGCAGCGCAGCCGCGCCGCGCACCTCGCTCCTGTTCGTCGCGAAGTGGCGACCCACGATACGTGACACGATCGCGAGGCTGACGCTGTCGGCGAAAACCTTGCCTAATGCCGCGTCCTGCGTGTGGGATACGGCGAGCGCCTGACCGAGCCGCTCGAGCGCCGGATCCCGGATGAGGCGCGGATCGTCGATGACGATGTCGCCTGCATGGGCGCGACCGAAAAGGTCGGCATAACATTCGGCCAGTACCGTTTGGGACGCGAACAAATGCAGCACGTCGCTCGGCGCGTCGAACACGGCGCGACACGCGACACCCGGTGCGGTTATTTGCGCGGCACCCGCCGTCAACCGGCCCTGGACGAGAGTGCGGCCCGCGTGCGAGAAGGTCAGCAACGTACATTTGAGGTTGATGCCGATGCAGTGCCAGTTCTCGCTGCAGTCGTTCGCCACCTCGAGCGTCTGAGCAACATTGCGTGTCCAGCGCGAAAGCGCGATGTCGATATCGCGGCCGGCGCCCGGCTCGCGCCACGCGTGTTCGGTAGCAATAGGGCTGGACGCGCGCACACCGGCAAGCGCGTCGAAATCGGTGGCTGTCTTGGAAGGACTCGATGACAAAAGAATCATGGCTAGCTACCTGACGGGAACATGAAGCGTTGCGCACGACCGGCGCGGTGAATACACGGTATCGAAACGAAGCACGTTGCACCAGCCGTACAAAGGGGTTGCTCGAACTCGTCGATGGGTGGGGCCGGTCATATCGAGGTTTAATGCACGAACCGGGACAGCGCAGCCGTCGGCGCGTGCCGTCGACATGGCGGCAGAGAATCCCCATCACGCTGCAGGCCGGCACGCAAGCGACCGGTCGACCGGACGGAAGCCTTCCGGACCGAGCAGCAACACCATCGCCGGGACGCTCTCCGGCTACGAACCGCTGGCCCGACCTATACGAAGGTATGAGAAAGCATGTGAAACCGGTCGTCCTTTCGCGCCATCACCGCTTGATTCCACGGGTTTGACTCGCCGCCATGTGCGCATTGATAACGGGTTGTTCATCACTGACACCTTGCATGAACGATTGAGTGCATATCTTTGGCACGCGGCAAGCGCGTCGCCCGATACGGCCGTTGTCCAGTACGCCAATTGTGACGATCGGGACTTGACGTCAGTCGAACATCCGGATGACAAAACTGAAATCGGCAACGCGCTATACCCGAGGATGAGACGAAAGTGCCTATCGGGTACCCGCGTATCCCAACGTACGATGGTGCGCAAGAGAGCGTCCCGCTATCTTTTGATCTCGTGACAGCGTTCCGGAGCGCGCGATCGTCGATCCCGTCTCCTGCTGTCGGACAGTCGAGATTTTTGGACACGACGAGGTATTCATGGACACGCTACTGAGCATGCGGATCTTCTCGCATGTGGTGGAAACGGGCAGTTTCAGCGCGGCTGCCGGCCATATGGAGTGCAGCAAGGCATGCGTGTCGCGGGCGGTATCCATGCTCGAGAACCGGCTGCGCGCGAGACTGCTGAACCGCACGACACGCAGCCTGTCATTGACGGAGTCCGGGCAGCGCTATTACGCGAGATGCAAGCAGATTCTCGCCGATCTGGACGATGCCGAAGCGGAGGCCGGCGGCGCCTATACCCTGCCGCACGGCACACTGCACGTCCATTGCTCACCCGAGCTCGGACTCCGGCGCTTCACGCAATGCCTCGTCGAATATCAACGCCAGCATCCGAGCGTCAAGGTTCATGTGACGTTCATACCCGGCGCCGCACATCTCATTAACGACCGCGTCGATGTCTCGATCGTGCCCACGGCTTCACTGCCCGATTCCGGGAACGTGAGCCGGATAGTCGGCCAGATCGAGCATGTATTGGTTGCCGAACCGAAGTATCTCCAGACCTGCCGAATCGACACATTCGATCAGGTGGCTCAGCACGCGCTGACACCCGTACCCGCGCGCGTTTCGACGCCGAAGCGCCACACCAGGCTCTCCATCGTCAAGCCCGCATCGGCAAACAACGAGGGACCTTTCGCCATCGACGACGTCGACGCCACGCGCTTCGCCGTTCTTGCGGGCGCGGGCGTCGCTGCGCTGCCGCTGCACTGCGTGATCGACGACATTCGACAGGGCTCGCTCGTGCGGCTGTTCCCCGACCATCGCCTGGAGCGCACGCCCGTGTTCGTTCTTTACGCGTCGCGTCGCCACGTCGACGCGAAGATCCGAACGTTCGTCGATTTCATGGCGGCGCGCCTGATTGACGTGCTTCAGGCGCCGTCGTGCCCCACTGCCGCCGATGGGTCGGAACCCACCGCGTGCCTGGAACATCCCGCGCGCGTGGGCTGACCTGCGCGCGGGACAGAGAGCGGGATGACACCTTCGCGACCTCGCGCCGAAGGCGTCCGCCCAATCAAGCAAAACCGCCGTTGGCATAAAGAATCTGACCGTTTATCCACTGGCCGTCCTCGCCGACGAGAAACGCTACCGTACCCGCAATATCGTCCGGCTGGCCGAGCCGCTCGAGCGGTGCGAGGTGCGCAAGCCGTTCGATCTGCTCGTCCGTCTTTCCTTTCAGGAACAACTCCGTCGCAACCGGTCCGGGTGCGACCGCGTTAACCGTAATCCGCCGCCCCCGCATCTCGTTGGCCAGCACTCTCACCAGCCCGTCGCCGCCGGCCTTCGACGCGATGTAGGCGCCGTAGCCGGGGAACGACTTGGCGACGACACTGCTGGAGCAGACGACGATACGGCCGCCGTCGCGCAGATGCGACGCGGCATGCGCCATGACGAGGTAGCTGCCGCGCAGATTGACCTGAATCGTCCTGTCGAATACGTCCAGACCGTCCGGACCGATCGGCGCGAGCGGCATGATGCCCGCGCAATGGACGACCACATCGAGCCGGCCGAATGCATTCAGTGCACGGTCATAGAGCGCGGCGACATCGTCCACCGCGCTGATATCGCCCTTGACCGCGATTGCCCGCCCGCCTCGGGCGATGATGTCCGAGACGAGAGCGTCCATCCCCGCGCCGTTTCCGGCGTAGTGGCCCACGATCGCAAATCCGTCCGTCGCGAGTCGCAGCGCGACCGCCTTGCCGATGCCGCCAGACGCGCCGGTGACGAGCGCAACTTTCACCCTATCCGACATATTGGCTCCTTTCAGTTGATGTGACGCACCGGCACAGTCCGATGCTCGCGTCACTATGCAGTCGCCGCCGATGCGATTTTTTTCGATTCGCACGTTTGTTGAGCCGGAGCAGGCGCCAAGCTGGTGAAATACGAGAAGGTTCGCGACGGGCGGTCAGCCAAGTCGTATCGTGCCGAATGCCGGCATGCCGAATGCCGTGCTCGCACGACATTATGGTTTTGTATAATCGCCGCACTTTTCCCGAGACGCCTTCGTCCACGACATTCAGCGATGCTCGACCTCACTTCGCACGTATTCGAACTCGCCCCATGAACGGACCCAACGGAAAGTCGCCGAGCTTATCGACACGGAAACCGTCAGGCCCAGCGGAGGAAGCTGCGGCAGAAGCGCGCGTCGACGCCGATTCGTTATTTCGCGACGCGCCCATACCGATTCTTATAGAGGACTGGTCCGGCATCAAGGCGTGGGTCGACTCGCTCAAGGCATGTGGCGTGACGGATCTGGAAACCTACATCGATGGCCATCCGCACGTCATCGACGAGCTGCGCGAGCGACACGCGTTCATTGACGCAAACGGCGCCGCGCTCGCACTGTTCGACGCAGAATCGAAGGCGCTGTTTTTCGAACAGTCGCGCAGGTTGCTTCCGGCGAATCGCATCAGCAACTCACAGGTATTGCGTGCGATGTTCGACGGGCGGGCATTCTGCCAGGGCGAACGCCTGCTATCGACCCTCACCGGCAGGAAAGTACCCATCGTGTGGCGGTGCTCGCTGCCGACCGAGCCGGCGCAATATCGTCGTCTGCATTTCTATGCATTCGATGTGACCGAGCACAAGGAAAACAGCGAGCGCCTGGAGGCGTTGCGCGCGCAGATGGCCCGAACGGCCAGAGTATCGATGGTCGGGCAACTTGTCGCGTCGATTACTCATGAAATCGGCCAGCCGCTCGGTGCGGTCCGTACGGCGCTCGATGCAGCCGCCCGCTGGATGGACCGCGCCGAGCCGAATATCGGTGAAGCATTGGCCGCGTTCCGCTACGCGGCCCGGTGGACCGACGATATTGCGGCCATCTGCCAGCGTCTGCGCGGCTTTCTCGTCGGCGCGCCGGTCGAGGCCGTCGAAGTCGACTGTGCCGAAATCGTGCAATCCGCGATGCTGTTGATCGCCTCGGAGGCGAATGCGCATGCAATCGCCGTCTCAATGAACATCGAGCCGGGCATACGCGCATATGCCGACCGCATTCAGCTTCAGCAGGTGTTGACCAACCTGTTGATAAACGGCATTCACGCGATCTCCGCCGCCGATCTCACGGATCGTGCGTCGCAACTGACGGTGAGCGTGCGCCGCTACGACAACATGCAGGTACTTTTCGAAGTCTCCGATTCGGGATGCGGCATCATGGCTGCCCAACCGGATTCGATCTTTCAACCCCTTTCCAGCACGAAGAGCGACGGAATGGGTATGGGTCTTCCGATCTCGAAGTCAATCGTGGAAGCGCACGGCGGTGCGATATGGATCGAGCAAACCGGCCAGCGAGGAACGACTTTCTGCTTCACCGTCCCGAACTTTCCCGATGCCTTCGGCACCGGTAAGCCGCGAGCATCCGCACCTCGAGACGACCAGGCCGCATGAGACGATTCCGGAACGACGCCGACGCAGCGTCTGCACACAGGCTCACGGCGGGTACGCTCGCCACGATTGTGCTTGCCAACGCTGTCGAGTTCTTCGACTACTTCTGCTATACGGTCTTCGCCGCGTTCATCGCCCACGCTTTTTTCCCGCATGCATCGGCCGCATACGGACGGATGTTGTCACTTGGCACTTTTGCGGCCGGATTCCTGTCCCGTCCGATCGGCGCGCTAGCGATCGGCCTCCATGCGGACACCGCCGGACGCAAGCCGGCGCTACTGCTCACCGCAGCGCTCGTCACCGCAGGTTCGCTCGGTGTCGCGGTGACGCCGGACTACGCGACGCTGGGCATCGGCGCACCGATAGCCGTGCTCATCTGCCGGATCCTGCAGGGCTTGGCAGTCGGCGGGGAAATGGGATCGTCGGGCGCGTTGTTGATCGAGCGTTGTCCGCCCCGGCGCAAGAGCTTTTATGCGGGATGGCTGATGGCGGGCCAGGGACTCGCGCTGGTCGCCGCCGGCGGTTGCGGTATTGCGATTTTCAACCTGCTTACCACCACGCAAATTCAGCACTGGGGCTGGCGCATACCGTTCGCGCTCGCGGGCATGCTGATTCCCGTCCAGCTGTATTTGCGCCGCAAGATCGACGAGACGTGGCTGGCGCCGCGCGACGGTCACGCCGTGCGCAACATGCTCGTCGGGTATCGGTCGCAATGGCTGCTCGCGATCGCATTGATCTTCGGCGGCACCGTCCCGACCTATGTCGCGACCTACGCGACCACGGCCGGCGTCGCCGGTCCGCCACCGACTGCATACGCTGCCCTTGTGACGACGGCGGCGGTCGGTGCGGTCACGCTGGCGCTGTCGTTGGCAGGCGGCTGGCTCGCGGATCGAATCGGCCGATTGCGGACCATCGGCCTGTCGCGCGCCCTCACCATGCTGGCCGTGCTACCGGCGTTCCATTACGCGGCGAGCCATCCTCAACCCGTCGTATTACTCTGCGTGGTCGCGCTGTTCGCCGGCTTGTCCGCCATGGCCGGCGCGCCGAGCATCGTCGTCATCCTCGAGATGTTCCCGATGCGGGGTCGCGCCGTCGCGATGTCGGTCGTGTACGCCACCGGCGTCGCGCTGTTTGGCGGCACGGCCCCGTTCGTGGTTGCGTCGGTCGATGCGTGGACGGGCCTGCACACCGCCGCCGGCTGGTATGTCTGCGTGTCCGCCGCGATTACGCTGATTGCGGTTCTTCAGGTTCGCACCGTGCGCAGCGCGAACGCATAACGTCCAGCCGCCGGTCCGCACGCCCGCGCAGCCGTCGGCACACGTGCATGGTATCGATGCCGTGCAAATCGGAAACGGCGCTGCCTTTCCGGACAGCGCCCGTTCGCCTGGCGCGCCACACTCCTTTCCGTCATCCAGCGCGATGAATCGCGGCCGTCCACGACGCCGCACCGCCGTCATTCTCATTGATCTTACGGAAAGGATCGAACCATGTCGCATCATCTCGACTCCCCGCTCGCCCGGCAGGACATCCGTCTCGACATTACCGACCTGTACTGCTTTCGAGGCGAGACCGGCACCGTATTCGTCATCAACGTTTGCCATTCGATTGCCGGCGACGTGCCGACCCCCGGCTACCACCCCGAGGGGTTCTATGAATTCAAGATCGACCTCGATCAGGACGCAGTCGAGGATGTGACCTATCGCGTCACGTTCGACGAGCGTGATACCGGCGGCAAGCAGCATTTCGTCGTGCGGCGCATCGTCGGCGCCGCAGCTACGGATCCGCATGCAGCCGGCGATATCGTTGCGCAAGGCGACACCGACGAGACGATTACGACGCCGTCCGGCCTGCGCGTGTGGGCGGGACGCGCAGGAGATCCGTTCTGGATCGAGCCCGACGTCCTTCACGCGGTCGGTCATGCGTTCCAGGACGGACAGCCGCTCGATCTGGGTACGTGGCAGCCCGGCGACGCGCGCAACCTGTTCGCCGGTCACACCGTGTATTCGATCGTTCTGGAAGTGCCTGACGCCGAGTTGCTCGCCGCGGCCAACGGCAACCGGAGAATCGGCGTGTGGGCGGTCGCGACCCTCGCCACCGACAGCGGCGGCTGGCGACCGATCAACCGTGTCGGGCTTCCGATGATTCATCCGCTCTTCACCCAGTACAACGAGGACCTCGGCGATCGGCTGAACGGCGGTCGCCCCGCCGACGACTTCGAAACCTACGGCGCAACGCTCATCAAGTCGATCGCCGGCGCGGTGCGAGCCAACGGAACGGCCGAAGATCCGGACGGCTATGCAGCAGCCGTCGCTCATCGACTGCTTCCGAACGTCCTGCCGTACACGGTCGGCACGCCGGCCGTATTCGGCTTCGCGCAATGGAACGGACGGTCCATGACCGACAACGCACCGGACGTGATGTTCTCGATCGCCGCAAATACGCCGATCAGCCTCGGGATCGGGAAAGAATCGGTCACGTCGAAGCCGACGTCGACGTTCCCGTACGTGCCCAAGGCCTGAAGCGAGTCGGCGGTGCGTGACGCCGCCGACTTCCCCTGCGGCAACTGACTGCTCTGCCGCGGCTGCCCCGTATCTCCCCATCTTTTTGACGAGGCTTCCATGTCTGCAAGCCATGACATTCGTCGTTTTTCGTATCACCGCACGGCAACCGTTTCACTGGCCGCAGTCGCCATGTTCATCGTTGTTCTTCACGTCGTGGGTTGGGGTACGTTGCTTGCGTTCATCGTTCCGCACCATCTCAGTGTCGGCTCCCGAGCTTTCGGCATCGGCGCCGGCATCACTGCGTACTCGCTGGGCATGCGGCACGCGTTTGACGCCGACCACATAGCGGCGATAGACAACACCACGCGCAAACTGCTCGGTGAAGGACGGCAAGCTTCGAGCGTCGGATTCTGGTTCTCGTTCGGTCATTCGAGCGTCGTGTTCGGGCTCGCCATCTTCATCGCGCTCGGCATGCATTCCTTATCGGCGCATGTACTCGACGCCGGCTCGCCGCTGCGCGTGCTGACAAGCACCGTCGGCGCGCTCGTCTCCAGCGTGTTCCTTTATTCGATAGCATCACTGAACATCGCCGCGTTTTACGATCTTTGGAAGGCTTTTCGCAGCATGCGGAGCGGGCGGCTCGACGAAGCGCAGCTTGAACGTTGCCTCGAATCGCGCGGCCTGATCAGCCGTTTTCTCGCGCCGCTGATGCGTATCGTTCGCAAGCCTTCCCAGATGTACTTCGTCGGCGTCCTGTTCGGACTCGGCTTCGATACTGCAACGGAAATCGCCCTGCTGGTGCTGACAGGCGCGGGTGCCGCGTCGGGCCTTCCGTGGTACGCGATTCTCTGTCTGCCCGTTCTGTTCGCCGCCGGCATGCTGTTGTTCGACACGATCGACGGCTCGTTCATGACGCTTGCGTACGGATGGGCGCTCGCGCAACCCGTTCGCAAGATCTACTACAACCTCGTCGTCACCGGTCTCTCCATCGGCTTTGCACTCATCATCGGAACGATCGAGATGCTCGGCCTGCTCGGCAATGCTTTACACGCGCACGGCGCGTCAGGTACGTGGCTGCCGGCACTCGACCTCAACCATATGGGGTTCGCGATCGTCGGCCTGTTCGTCGCGACATGGGCGGTGTCCGCCGCGATATGGAAGTTCGGACGAATCGAACAACGCTGGGCACGCGGTGGAGGCGCATGATTCTTCACCGGTTTGACGTTCACTCACCACCAAGGAAACCCATCATGAGCAAGGTCATACTCATCACCGGCGCGTCGAGCGGCTTCGGCAGGCTGACAGCAGAGGCACTCGCACATGCCGGCCACATCGTCTACGCGTCGATGCGCGATACGGCGGGGCGTAACGCTGCCGTCACCGAACAGATCAGCGCACTCGCGCATACGTCAAGCATCGACCTGCGCACACTTGAACTCGACGTGCAGTCCGACGCGTCCGTCGAGCACGCGGTCACAACCGTTCTGGAGCAGGCCGGCGGCATCGATGTGCTGATCCACAATGCCGGGCACATGGCCTTCGGTCCGGCCGAAGCGTTTACGCCCGAGCAGTATGCGCAGCTTTACGACATTAACGTCGTCAGTACGCAGCGGGTGAACCGGGCGGTCCTCCCTCACTTCCGTGAGCGGCAGCAAGGATTGCTGGTGTGGGTATCGAGCAGCAGCGCCGCGGGCGGCACACCGCCCTACCTCGCACCGTATTTTGGTGCGAAGGCGGCAATGGATGCGATTGCCGTGTTGTACGCACGCGAGTTGTCGCGCTGGGGAATCGAGACGTCGATCATCGTCCCCGGCGCATTCACGCAGGGCACGAATCACTTCGCTCACGCGGGAGCCCCGGCGGACACGGCCCGCGCGGCCGAATATGACGCCGGCCCTTACAAAAACTTCGGGCACGAAGTCCAAGAGGCATTCGCCGCAATCGTACCGCCCGACGCCCGTGCGGATCTCGTCGCCGATGCGATCGTGGACGTAGTCGCGAAGCCGACAGGCAAGCGCCCGTTCCGCGTGCATGTCGATCCGACCGAAGACGGCGCGAACGTGGGCTTCGCCGTGCTCGACCGGCTGCGCGCCGAGATGCTGCATCGCGTGGGACTGTCCGACCTTCTTGCGCCGCGAATCCGCACATCGCCGTGAGCAGGCACACCGCGCCGGTTTGACCGCGCCATGACGGCGTGCCGACGCGTCCTTTCGGTACTCAATCTTCCCACCACCGCCCGGGCCCGGCCGTGCGACGAACCTTCGTTCGCGGCGGCCCGGCATACACTCCAGGAGCACGACATGATCCAATCTTCCGAAAAGGTAGCCCTCGTTACCGGTTCTTCGCGCGGGATCGGCGCGGAAATCGCGATTCGTCTTGCGCGCGACGGCTTCAAGGTCGTCGTGAACTATGCCAGCAACGCGGCGCCGGCCGAGGAAGTCGCCGCAACGATTCGCGAGAGCGGCGGCGACGCGTTGCTCGTCAAGGCCGACATCGCCGATCCGGCCGCGACCATTGCGATGTTCGACGCGACGGAGAAGGCTTTTGGCCGCGTGGACGTCGTCGTCAACAGCGCAGGCGTCATGAATCAGGCGAAGATCGCAGACTTCGACGATGCGACTTTTGACCGAACGGTTGCGATCAACTTCAAGGGTGCGTTCAATGTATCGCGCGAGGCCGCCCGCCGTGTTCGCGACGGCGGCCGGATCATGAACTTGACGACAAGCGTTACCGGTGTGCGCTTGCCGACGTATGCCGTCTATATCGCGACGAAATGCGCGGTGGAGGGGCTGACTCAGGTGCTCGCCCAGGAACTACGCGGACGAGGCATCAGCGTCAATGCCGTGGCACCCGGCCCCGTGGCCACCGAGCTATTCCTCGCCGGCAAGAACGCGGAGCTCATCGATCGAATGGCGAAGATGAATCCGCTCGAACGATTGGGGCAGCCGTCGGACATCTCGGCCGTCGTCGCGTTTCTGGCCAGCCCGGAAGGCGCGTGGATCAACGGCCAGGTCGTTCGTGCAAACGGCGGCATGTGCTGAATCCACAGTCCGGGACGGCGTTCATCGCGCACGGCGCATCGATGCCGATCCCGGACCGTATATCGCGAAGGCGCCTTCATCTGAAGGCGCCTTCGCCTCGCTGGCTCGATTCGATGCATGGCCACTGATAGTCGGGCGGAACAGCCAACGTAGATTGGTCGTTCCACTCCGGAATCCATTCAACGCACCCAACCCTCCGTCTTCATGATTGCGGCTCCCCGATCACTGGTCAGGAAATCGAGGAACTGTCTTGCTTCAGGATCGGCATCCGGGGCGAGCGCAACATTGACGTCTCTCCAGATCGCCCTGTTCGCGGGCAAGCTGACGTAATCCGCTTTGTCGGCATGTGTAATCGGCCAGTCGGGCCACGTGATCCACGCATCCGCGTCCTTTTCGACGAACATCCTGAAGCTCGGCCCGCTGCCCGTGCCGAATCCGACGATGTTCCGCCGGAACCGCCTCACGTCGTCGAGGCGTCCCATGCGGCCGGCGATGTCCTCCCACGTACCCGTGCCGGACGTATTCGCCACGCCCGCGCCTTCGGTGACGACGATACGTACGCCATCCGCGAGCAGATCGTCAAAGCCGCGGATGTGTTTCGGATTGCCCTTCTTCACGGCAATGACAGCTGGACGAATATAGATCGGCGCGACGTCACTCCATTGAAACACCGTGTAGGTTTCCAGCAGGCCGGCCATATCTTCTTCCGACGTCCCCCACAGAATATCGGCGTCGGCTTGCGCTTTGCGGCTCCACATCGGCTCCGGCCCGCCCGTCACCTCCACTTTGATACCGGTTTCGTCAGTGAAGACCTTTGCAACCTTCTGGAACGCGGTATCCGGGCCGCCGGCTCCGTACAAACGCACGATGCCGTCTCGCGCGTCACGCCGTATCGTCGGATCGGCAGTTTCATGAGCGAACGCGCCGCACGATACCATTAGGGTTACGAATGATATAGCCGTCTTCTTTTTCGAGGAGCTGAACATGATGGGTCCATTTATGTGAGTTGCTTCAGAAATTGCACGCGGTTTCGATGCGTTTCGAATCGCTCTACAATGCAAGAATCGTGCGCACGGCCTGCATTTCGTCCATGAGCTCCACGATCGATGCGTCGATACGGGCACGCGCGAACGCGTCGACCTTGAGATCCGGGACGATACGATAGTGACCTTCGCTGCAAATCGTCGGCATGCCGAACATCAGGCCGCGGGGAATGCCGTATTCGCCGTCCGACACGATGCTCATCGACACCCACCGGCCGTCGCTTCCGCGAATCCAGTCGCGCATCTGGTCGATCGCTGCATTGGCCGCCGACGCCGCGGACGATGCACCGCGCGCTTCGATGATTGCGGTTCCGCGGCGGGCGACTTCGGGAATGAACGTCTCGACATACCACCGTTCGTCGCCGACCCGCAGCGGGGCAGGCTGCTGGTCGATCAGCGCATGACGATAGTCCGGAAACATGGTCGGCGAATGATTGCCCCAAACCGCCATGCGGGTGACGGCATCCACCGCTACGCCGCATCGGGCGGCCAGCTTCGATACGGCGCGATTGTGGTCGAGACGGATCATCGCGGTAATGGCATCCGCCGGCAGGTCGGGAGCGTAGTAGCGTGCCACCCACGCGTTGGTGTTGGCCGGGTTGCCGACGACGAGCACCTTGACCTGCCTGTTCGCCACTTCATTGAGCGCATGGCCCTGGGCACGGAAGATGGCGGCGTTCGCGGCCAGCAGATCGCGCCGTTCCATGCCTTTTCCGCGCGGACGCGAGCCGACGAGCATCGCATAATCGGCGTCGCGAAACGCAACGCGCGGATCATCGCTGATTTCGACCGACTGCAGCAACGGGAATGCACAGTCTTCCAGTTCCATGACTACGCCGCGCAGCGCGTCGAGCGCGTGCGGCAGTTCCAGGAGTTGAAGGATCACGGGTTGATCGTCGCCGAGCAGATCGCCGCGGGCGATTCGGAACAGCAACGAATAGGCAATTTGACCGGCCGCCCCGGTCACGGCCACACGGCGTGCTGATTTGGACATGCTGCATCTCCTTCGAAGGTTCGGTGATGGTCATGGCATCGCTCCACGCCGGCCGGCCGCTTAGTGCACGTGCGGTCGGTGGGAGCGCGTTCAACGATTCGTTCAGGCGGTGGCGGGTCGTGCGCGGCCGACGAGGCAGGGGGCGTGGAACAGTTCGCCGCGGGCGAGGCCGCGCAGCGTGCGGGACAGCACGGTCAACCACAGCCCGCCGAGCAGCGCCGCGAGCGCAATCCCGAGCGCGGCAAACGCGGCAAAGCCGGTGGTTCGATAGAGACTGAGCGTCACGACGGTGTAGACGCCGAGCGGGAATGTAAATCCCCACCATCCGAGATTGAACGGCAGCCCGTCGCGGGAATACTTCAGTGTGAACAGCATCGCCATGGCCAGCCACCAGAGGCCCACGCCCCAGAGCAGCAAAGCGCCGATCAAGCCGATGTCGCGCGCGACGATTGCTGTAGCCTCGAACGGCGTCCCGGCAAATGCATCCGGTGCGACGTGGCCGAGCGCGAGCAAGCCCAGCGCGCCGGTGCCGATCGGCCCGAGCGTCAGCCAGCTGGACGGGCCGAGATCACGATGCGGAAGCTTGTGGATCACCAGCCGGAAGAAGACGACCGTGAGTACGGTAAAGGCGAGCGGCACCGATACGGCCCACAGTACGTAACCAGCGGCCACCAGGAAGCGCGCGGTCTGTGCGTCGACATGCGGCGCGAGCACGGCGGCGCTCGACGCAGCCACTTCAGGCGCGACGATCGGCAGCAGCAGCACGGCGGTGATGCGCTCGAGCGCATGATCCTGTGCGGTGAACATCATGTACGGCACACCGACGGCGACGGCCACTGCCAGCACCGCATCCACACACCACAAGCCGTACGCCAGTTGGCTCGCAGCCCCGCCTCCGTGCGGGCCGGCAAAGAGCACCAGGCCGTTGATGACGGGTGCGAGCCCCATCGGCACCGCGCCGAGGAACATCGACTGCAGCGGATGATGCAACATCGGGCGAATCGTCTCCGGATAGAAGATCCAGCGCGCCAACAGCATGCCGGCAAACAAGACGTAAAGCACGCTATCGGCCATCCACAACGTGTGGGCCAACGTCATCTGCCCTGCAAAGTGCCACGGCAATCCGGCGATGACGAGAAATACGATTCCGTTGCCCATCGTCATCGCGAACCAGTTCGGTGTGAATTGCCGAATCTTGTCCCCGAGATTTTGTCGGCTATGGGCTGCCGTCGTGCCAGGCATTGTCGATTTCATCGCTGTTCTCTCGGAAGGGAGGGGGTATCGACAATGTAGGTGTGTGTGAGCCATACGAAAAATACATGCTTGGCATACGCCACATACCTTCTATTTATAGCCGTCGCTCACGACGCTTTAGCGCAAGCGGCCCGGGCGGGTGCTTGCGCCGCTGCGGTCCGGCGTCCAATCCCACCGGCGAGCCCGACGCGCCGCTATCGGCTGCCTGCCATGCTCTCGAAGACACCGTCGCGCCGGATCCATGCGTGCACGAGCGCAGCGGCAAGGTGACCAAGGATCAGCAGGAAAAACGCATACGCGAGCAGCCCGTGCAGCCGACGCAGTTGACCGTAGACGACGATGTCGTGCGGCAGGATCGGAAACAGCTCGACGCCTTTCCACATCACGATCGGATAGCCGCCGGCGGACTGCATCGCCCAACCGATGAGCGGCATTGCAATCATCAACGCGTAGAGCAGGTAATGCGACAGCTTCGCTACTATGGTCTGCCATAGTGGAATGTCGGACGGCAAAGGTGGTGGCCGGTGCGTCAAACGCACGCCAAGTCGGATCACCGCCAGTAACAGGATCGCGATACCGAGCGGCCGATGCAACGCAAGCAATTGCGGATAACGCGCACTAACGGTCGATACCATGCCGGCTCCGACGAATAGCATCGCGATGATCAGCACGGCCATCAGCCAGTGCAGCGCACGGGCCGGCACGGAAAAGGTCGGGTTTTGGCTCGTCATTTCGCGGCTCCATGATCGTGTTCGAGAGTGATGGCATCCGGGCGCGGCCCTTCCACTGCACGTCGATAGAACGACACCGAGTAGGCTGCGGAGCGCGCGGGCAAAAGCGGATCGTCTGATGGTGCGATGCCTTTCGGCAACATCAGCGGATCGTAATTGAAGTCGCGGCAATGTCCGTCCGCTTCCGTCGCAATTGCATCGAAGACGAGCGTACCCGCGTCGACCCGTCGATGTGGTCCATCCCACGCGATCGTTGCGTTATCGGTGCGATCCTCCGAATTGGCTTGCACGAGCACAAGGTGCCACTTCACCGGCCCCTCATGGACGCGTTCGAGCAGATCGTCGAAGAGGAAGTTTGCTGGCAGTGCGGCAGCCGTGCGCTTGTCCAATGCCGCGAACGGCTGCTCCGGCTCAAATTGCCAGCGCACCGATCGTGCTGCGCCTTGCGCATCGATGAAGCGAAACGCGTTGATGCTGTAGTACGTGCCGTTTGCAAAGCCGGAGGACATTGGCGTTTTCTCCAGATAATCGAAGAAGCGCTGCGTTTCCGGATGCGTGGAGAGGAACGCTTTCATCCTGCCGGGATCAGGCTGTCCCGTAGCACGAACCGGTGTCGATGCGATCTGCAGTGCGACGAAATCGGCCGGATTCGACACGACGAAGATTGGCGTTTGATCGAGCGCCATCCGCCACTCTTCACCGTCGGCCAGCGCGAATCGCATGCCGAGTCCACGAAATATCTGATCGCTGTCCGCACCAGTCGGCACGCTTCCTCCGGTATTGAAGCGACCTGTTACAGGCACCGAGCCGACGCGGAAGAGCGCTGCCGACGACAGTGCGCTACCCGCGCCGTTCGAATCGAAGTGCCCCGCGACACAAATGCCTTTTGTATGGGCTCGGCGAAACCCGGGGAATACCTTGCCGGTATTGGACTGCAGTGAATCGATCAGCTCAGCGCCGCTCAACCGGGCGGGCGTAAGCCAACCTCCAGTCCACGCGAATGCCAAAGCTGATGAGAATACGATAAGCGCAATGGCGGTTATCGCAAGAAACGGGGGGCGGGAAGGGCCGGGAGACGACATTGAATATGCTCCTGGGTCGATCGAGTAGATGGCCGCGACGCGCATTCGCGTCTCGACACCGCTACCGCAACGGTTGCGAAGCAGGCGAAGCGACTATGTCAGGAAATATCCGGAATCCGTTTGGCGTTCGCACGGCCGATTGCAGATCGACACGCGCGGCTCGACCATACTGGCGGGGAGTAGCCGAACGCCGCTAGACCCATGAGCGTGCATTTTTGAAGCGCGGCGATCCATCGCGAAACGCTTTGTAGTCGATTCGAATCAAGCTTCGCCAATGATGCAGATGCACTGCGCATAGCGGCTCAATCGAGCGCAGCCCGATTCGAAGTGCACCTCTGCGTACCTGACATGGGAGCCAGTCCGATGAAATCGATGAACGCGATCCCGTTTCGCGTAGCCTGTCTGACCGCCATAGTCGCGTGCGCGACCGGCTTCGGCCATATGACACAAAAGCGGCCTCTTACCGATACGATGACCGAGGTTGAAACGGATCTGGTAACGCCGCTGGAGCAGATCTCGACCGACGGTCGACTCGCATGCATGATCGCCGGCAACAACGATTCAACGCATCGGAGGATAGCTCCGAATCGATCGGGTCCCGTACGGGATGCTCCGTCACGAAATCCGGTCCCCGTCGTCTCTCGCCGACAGGAACCGTTTCACCATTTTCCCGGTTACAAGACGACCGTCGATGACGCGAAGGACTGGACGTAGGAGCCACCTCATCGACAGGTCGGCCCCTCTCTGCACATGCGTCGAGGTACAGACGGCGATCTCGTCGTCATCCCGAACATCGGTCGTTGGTTATGCAAAGGAAATGTGCTGCCTTGCTTCCCGACCGTCTCGAAAGACGCACCGAGCGCAACAGAAGCTGTAGAACGGAATTACTTCGTTCTATCCAATAATCAGGTGCGCGTTTTCGAAAATCATTGTCAAGGGAGTGTCGGACACTGCGCTGACCCCGACGAAGGCTGAACTACCGCCATGTCGGGGTTGTCGTTGTCTGCGTCGTCTAGCTTGCATCGTCCTCATCATGTCGGGCTAACGTCTGGGCTTCATCACGTGCGGTCGCCTGGTCACGGGCGATGCCTTCACGTCTGAGTCGCAACGCCGTCTGTTTGTCGCTTCGAAGAACGAGTTCAGCATCCATCTGCTCGTTGAAATGGCCGACAAAGTCGTTGAACTTGTCCATGCCAAACAACGCCGCGATGAGTTCAGTACGTTGCGCCGGGGGCCGGGCGGCCATCCGGGAGAAGGCATCAATCCGGTTTTTTTCGATAAAACTGAATCGATAGCGGTCGGCGTCGGCAATCACCGGAATGTCATTGCCATTCGCGGTCGTCGCGACAAGGCGCGGCTCAATAAAGTTGCGCGTATGGATATTCGCGAGATATCGCCGCTCGTCGATACGCTTGAGTTCCGCCTCTTCAACCGAGCCCAATAGCCCACGTTCCAGTGCCTCGCAAAGACTGGTCTTCCCGCTGCCGTTTGGCCCATAGAACAGGATCACTCGTCTGCGAAGATCGAACTGCTCTTCGCGCCGGAAGCCTCGAAAGGGGCCGACGGTCAGTTCCTTGAGTCGCCGCCATGGCCATTCTTCGGCTGCAGCAGGCATATCGATCTCGGGAAGTTCAGCGGGGCTCGCCGCAAGGTGCAGGCGAGCCAAACCGGCCAAAGCTGCCGATCGAGCATTCCGTTGCCGGGCAGTGGCTGCGATCTCGTCGAAATCGGCCAACACCATATTGGCAAAGCGCTTCGCCGCCTCGTTGACACCATGCTGCGGATCGTGGAGCCAGCGCAAAAAAAGAACATAGTCCTGCTTGGCGGAGCCCATCTTCTTATTCCCCCGAAGTCGCCGCGCAAGCCCCTGCGGCATTTTGGCTCTTACTTTAAGCCTGACTTGTCAGCCCGACCAGACAAAAACGTTGGGAAGCGCGCCGAAAACTATTGAATAAAAAAACCAATAGCTTTGTTCAAATTCTGCAAAAAAGGCCACCTTTTTTGCCAACCTACACCGCGCCCCGCCAACCATCTTTCCCCAATAATCCTCCTTGACACCCTATCTTTTGATATATATCTTTCGATATGTTTTACGACACATAGGACACGATCATGCGACACAACCCCTCCCGCGGCCATGCCCGATGCGACGGTCATGGTGCGCATGCCGGCCCTGACTGGTACGCCAGCGTCTGGCAAGCAATCGGCCGCCATCGGCGCGGTCACGACCCATTCGGCGGCGGCCCGTTTGGCGGCCGCGGCGGACGCGGCGGCTTTGGCGATTTCGGCGACGACGGCATGCCGCGCGGCCGCCAGTTCAGCTCCGACGATCTCCAGCTGCTGCTGCTCGCGCTGGTCGCCGAGCAGCCGAGCCACGGTTACGAACTGATCAAGGCGCTCGACACGCGCTCGAACGGTTTCTACAGCCCGAGCCCCGGCATGGTGTATCCGGCGCTCACGTATCTCGAGGAAGTCGGCTTCGTCGTGTCGCAGGCGGAAGGCAACCGCAAGCGCTACGCGCTGACCGACGCCGGCCGCGCGCACCTCGATGCGCAGCGCGAGCGCGTCGACACCCTGTTCGCGCGCCTCACGCATCTCGCACGCAAGATGGAATTCATGCGCCGCGCGTTCGCCGGTGAATCGGCAGGCGGCGAAACGCAGGACGAGACGCAGCCCGGCTGGCTGCCGGAGTTCGTCGAGGCCCGTCTCGCGCTGAAGCGCGCACTGCTCCACAAGAGCGCCGCCAACGCCGACGAACAGCGGCGTATCGCGGCGATCATGCGCCGCGCGACGGCCGAAATCGAAGGCGGCACCGGCGCGTGACCCGCGCCGCCCGTCCACACCCAAGGAGAACGGATCGATGCAGAACCTATCCGAACGCGCCGTTACCCGCGTGCGCCATACGCTGAAGTTCCGCCTGCTGCAGGTCGTGCGCGTGCATGCGGTGACGCCGCACCTGCTGCGTGTCACCCTCGGCGGCCCCGACCTCGCGGACTTCGAATCGTCTTCGTTCGACGATCACGTGAAGGTGTTTTTCCCGCCACCGGGCGCCGACCGGCCCGCGATGCCGACGCTCGGCGCGAATGGCCCGGAGTTTCCCGAAGGCCAACCGAAGCCGGTCGCACGCGATTTCACGCCGCGCCGCTTCGATCGCGCCGCGTGCGAACTCGATCTGGAATTCGTGCTGAACCATCCCGGCCCCGCATCGCAGTGGGCGGCCCAGGCACGCGTCGGCCAATGGCTCGGTATCGGCGGCCCGCGCGGTTCTTTCGTGGTCCCGATCGATTTCGACTGGCATCTGCTGATCGGCGACGATACGGCGCTGCCGGCCATCGCGCGCCGCCTCGAGCAATTGCCGGCCGGCTCGCGTGCGGCAGTCGTGCTGGAAGTCGCGGATCGCACCGCGCAGATAGCGTTCGATACGCGTGCCGACGTGCATGAGATCTGGCGCTTTCGCGCCGAAGCCGACGCGGCGGACGGCGACGTGCTGCTGAATGCGGTGCGAGAATTGCCGCTGCCATCCTCCGGCGACGGTTACGTGTGGGCGGCCGGCGAAGCGCAGTCGATGCGTGCGGTGCGGCAGCACCTGACTGGCGAGCGTGGCGTCGACAAGTCGCGCATCCGCGCGGCGGCATACTGGAAACGCGGCGCAGCGGCCGTGCACGAAACGCTGGAAGACTGACGCGAACGGGAGCCCGAACATCGGCGGGCTTGGCATCGGCGGGGCGACTGGTATATATCTATGTCTGCGACGCCGCTGTCGGGCGACAGCCGCCGCAGCCCGCCCAGGAGCGCCCGTTCATGACAAAAGAAAGCCACGCTTCGCCTTTCCGTCATAACCTGAAGATCGCCGGCTATTGCGGCCTGGCGGTCGTCGTCCTCGCGCTGTTCGTTGCGATGTGCGCGATCCTGAAGGAAAGCGCACTCGAACGTGACGCCGCACAGCACCCGGGCGAGACGCCCGAACTGCACGAAGCGGGCGGCGGCCCGTCCGCTTCGGCTGAAGCGGCCAAGACGCCCGGTTGACGGCGTCCGGCCCGTACTTCTCCCGCGTGGTTCTCCCGCTCAGGGCGCTCGCTCGCGCCCCATCATCACCGCGTGCACGACGTCGCCGATCCGTTCGAGCAGCTCGACGATGCGTTGTCCGTACAGATGCGCAGCCAGCGCGCCGGCGGTGCCGACCAGCACGCCGCCGGCCATGTCGAACGGCCAGTGCACGCCCGCATACACGCGTCCCCAAGCAATCACCACGGCCATCACGGCCATCACGAACCCGCTCAGCCGCGTGCTGCCGGCGAGCATCATGCCGACCGCGAGACTCCACGCGAACGTCATGTGATCGCTCGGAAACGAGCTGTCCGGCGCATGCGGAATCAGTTGCGTGCCGACACCGGCCATGAACGGCCGCGGTGAAAACCAGAAATGCCCGATCACCTGCGCGAGCGCCAGCGCCACGCACGTGCCGACGCCGGCTTCGATCGCCTGGCGGCGCGTCGGGCGCTCGCCGAAGATCCAGGTCAGCAGCAGCATCGCGGGCAGCGCATAGACCAGCCAGTCGGCGGCGAAGATCGCGACGCGAGCAACACCGGGGGGTGGCACGGCGCCGGCATTGATGACGGAAAACAGGGTGAGATTGAGGTTCTGCATGAATGCGGTTGCCTGGGGCGTAACGATTGGACCGGGCGTGCCGGCCGGGTGGAACGATGCTAGTGCTCACTCGCTTAAGAAACGCTTAATGCGTCGGACGGCCGATGATCAAGACCGAGCCTGCGCGTCGCGCGCGAACGCGCTTAGAGCCCGCACTGCAACACAAGTTCACACAATTGTCACATTTCCGCGCGACCGTCTCCCGTAAAAGCTCACCCACCATCCCGTAAAGGCTCACCTTTTTCACATCGTGGCGTCATCGACGCCTGAGAATATCGGGGCACCCCATGCGCTCGATGCCGCTCGCACCGTTCGCCTCAATATTTGCGTTGCAAATCATTCGAAATCGGCAACAATTAATTCCAGATGCGGCATCGCACAACGGCAACGCACAGGCATAGGATTACGAGCTTACGAGCACTCATCCACGAAGCGATCAACAACAAGGAGTCCGCATGAAACCCAGCGATGTCCGATCGAAAGCGTTTGCGATGCCGTTGACCAGCCCCGCCTTTCCGATGGGCCCGTACCGTTTCGTCGATCGTGAGTTTCTGATCATCACGTATCGCACCGATCCGGATCGTCTGCGTGAAATCGTGCCCGAGCCACTGCAGGTCATCGAGCCGCTCGTCCATTACGAATTCATTCGCATGGCCGATTCGACCGGCTTCGGCGACTACACGGAAAGCGGCCAGGTGATCCCCGTCGAGTACAACGGCCACGCCGGCGGCTACACGCTCGCGATGTATCTCGACGATCACCCGCCGATCGCCGGCGGCCGCGAGCTGTGGGGTTTCCCGAAGAAACTCGCGTCGCCCACGCTGCACGTGAACACCGATCACATCCTGGGCACGCTCGACTACGGCAAGGTGCGCGTCGCAACCGGCACGATGGGCTACAAGCACAAGGAACTCGACATCGACGAGCAGACGAAGCGTCTCGCCGGCCCGAACTTCCTGCTCAAGATCATCCCGCACGTCGACGGCACCGCACGCGTATGCGAACTGGTGCGCTATTACATGCAGGACATCAAGATGAAGGGTGCGTGGACGGGCCCCGCCTCGCTCGAACTGGCACCGCACGCACTCGCGCCGGTGGCCGACCTGCCGGTACTCGAGATCGTCGAAGCGCGCCACCTCGTCGCGGATTTGACACTCGGCCTCGGCGAAGTCGTCTACGATTACCTCGCTCAGTAACCTCGGTAACACGTCCGCAGTCCTTTCTCCCTGTCAATCCTTTCACCACGGGAAATTCGAAATGAGCAACCTGAATGGCAAGACCGCAGTCGTCACGGGCGCCGCAAGCGGCATCGGCAAGGAAATCGCACTGGAGCTCGCGAAGGCGGGCGCAGCGGTCGCGATCGCCGACCTGAACCAGGACGGCGCAAATGCGGTCGCCGACGAGATCAACAAGGCAGGCGGTAAGGCGATCGGCGTCGCGATGGACGTAACCAGCGAGGAAGCGGTCAACAGCGGTATCGACAAGGTGGCCGAAACGTTCGGCTCGGTCGACATCCTCGTGTCGAACGCGGGCATCCAGATCGTCAACCCGATCGAAAACTATTCGTTCGCCGACTGGAAGAAGATGCAGGCGATCCACGTCGACGGCGCGTTCCTGACGACCAAGGCCGCGCTCAAGCACATGTACAAGGACGATCGCGGCGGCGTGGTGATCTACATGGGCTCGGTGCACTCGCACGAAGCGTCGCCGCTGAAGTCGGCGTACGTGACGGCCAAGCACGGGCTGCTCGGTCTCGCGCGCGTGCTGGCGAAGGAAGGCGCGAAGCACAACGTGCGCTCGCACGTCGTGTGTCCGGGCTTCGTGCGCACACCGCTGGTCGACAAGCAGATTCCGGAGCAGGCGAAGGAGCTCGGGATCAGCGAAGAGGAAGTGGTGAAGAAGGTGATGCTCGGCAACACGGTCGACGGCGTGTTCACGACGGTGCAGGACGTCGCGCAGACGGTGCTGTTCCTGTCGGCGTTCCCGAGCGCCGCGCTCACGGGCCAGTCGTTCGTCGTCAGCCACGGCTGGTTCATGCAGTAACGTCCTCGCCTCCCGGACGGGAGGCGATTCCCGCACCACATCCATTCTCACGACTCACGATGGCGTACCGTCGCTCGACGGTATGCCATCCGTCTCCGCCATCTACGGCGGGATTTCTCGGAGCAACTGATGAAACCGCACGCGCGTACAGAAAAGCAGGCCGTCGATGCAGCGGACCTGCATCACGAAGCCGGCGCGCCGGCCGCTGCGCGGTCGCTGCCATACGAAACGATCGCGCTCGTCCTGCAGGGCGGCGGCGCGCTCGGCGCGTATCAGGCCGGCGTGTTCGAAGGGCTGCACGAAGCGGGCGTTCCGCTCGACTGGATCGCCGGCATCTCGATCGGCGCGCTCAACACCGCGCTGATCGCCGGCAATGCGCCCGAACATCGCGTCGAGCGGCTGCGCGAATTCTGGGAAACGATCTGCCAGCCGGCATTCTTTCCCGCAATTCCGGCCGCATTCGAGTTCGCGCTGTTCAACAGCATCGACCAGATCCGCACGTTCTTCACCGCGTCGCAGGCCGCGAGCGCGATGATGCAGGGCCAGCAGGGCTTCTTCGTGCCGCGCTTGCCGCCGCCGCTGCCGGGCGTGTCCGATCATCCGGAAAAAATCAGCTGGTACGACACGTCGCAGCTGCGCGCGACGCTGCTCAGGCTGTGCGATTTCGACCGGATCAACTCGGGCGAGACGCGCGTGTCGGTCGGCGCGGTCAACGTCGGCACCGGCAACTTCGTGTACTTCGACAACTCGCGCATCCGCCTCGCGCCCGAGCACTTCATGGCGTCCGGCGCGCTGCCGCCCGCGTTCCCGCCGGTCGAGATCGACGGCGAGTACTACTGGGACGGCGGCGTCGTATCGAACACGCCGCTGATGGAAGTGCTGAGCGCGCGTCCGCGACGCGACACGCTCGCGTTCCAGGTCGACCTGTGGAGCGCACGCGGGCCGCTGCCGCGCACGATGGCCGACGTCGCGGAACGCACGAAAGACGTGCAGTATTCGAGCCGTACGCGTTTCGTCACCGACACGCTGCAGCGCGAACAGCGCTACCGCAACGTGCTGCGCCACGTGCTCGAGCAGGTGCCGGAGGAGCAGCGCAAGAGCGACCCGTGGTGCGTCGAGGCTGAAGCGATGTCGAGCGGGAAGAAGTACAACATCCAGCACCTGATCTATCAGCAGAAGGCGTACGAGCACCACTACAAGGACTATCAGTTCGGTCTGTCGACGATGCGCGACCACTGGAGCGCGGGTCTCGACGACATCCGCAAGACGCTCGCGGTCAAGGACGGCCTCGCGCTGCCCGCCAACGACGCAGGCTTCGTCACGCACGACATTCACCGCCGCCGGTAATGCCGCGTGCGACGGACCGGCGCGCTGCCTGCGCCGGTCCACCCTCCTTTCCGATTCGACATGCCGATTTTCATTGCACTGTTCGCGCTCATCGCCGTGGGATGGGGCGCGGTTCATCTGTTTCACGTCATCGCCGCGCAGTTCGGCCAGCCGGTCGCGATCGCGGCCGCCTTGTTCGCCGCCGCGATCCTGATCGCGCTGATCGCGTGGTGGATCAAGCGCCGTCGCGACATCGCACCGAACGCGAAGGAACAAGGCTGGACCCACGTCGTGCATCGCGAGTGGGGCGACGTGCGCGTGTCAGCGACGCAGGGGCTGCTGTGGCTGTCGCACGACGGTGCGGACGGCCGCTATACGTTGTCGCAGCTCGACGGCTGCGAAGCCGAGCCGATCGACGGCCGCTGGCATCTGGTCGTGCGTGTGCGTGACGCCGCACGCGGTGAATGGAAGCTGCCGATGATGGACAAGCACGATGCGCGGCGCTGGGCGCGCGTGCTGATGCTCGCGAGGGATAGCCGGCTGTAACGGCCCACTGCCGCGTGCCGACGCCGGCACGGCCGCGCACGACGCACGACGCATGACGCCCGCTGCTTTCTAGCGCGCGCCGAGCGCCCATAACGCGTCGAGCACGTGCTGGGTCGACCGCTCGACCGGGCCGGCCCGATGGGCGATGCCCAGTTCGCGCCACAACGCCGGACGCAGCGGCCGCATGACGATACGTGCATCCGGCAACGGGGCACCCGCCTCGTGCGGCAGCAGCGTCGCGCCGTAGCCTGCAGCGACCAGACTCTTGATCGCATCGTTGTAGTTGAGTTCGATGCGCGGCTCGGGGCGGTGGCCACCGAGCGCGAACCATTCCGCGGTGAGCCGCGACAGGCGGGTAGTCGCATCGTTAAGAATCAGCGGACGCGCGGCCAGATAGGCCGGCGTCACACGCGCCGGAAGCCGCCAGGCCGCAGGTAGAAAGGCCAGCACCGGATCGCGCCGCCACGCGCGGATCGAGAGCCCCGCGACCGCCGGCTGCGGCAACGCCACCAGTCCGACGTCGAGCGTGCCCTGCGCAATGCGCGCCAGTGTGTCGTGCGACGTGAGCACGGCGATCTGAACATCGATGTCCGGATGGCGCTCGCGCAGCCGGGCCACCGCCTGCGGCAACAGATGGGCGATCGCCCCGGTCGATGCGCCGAGACGCACCCGCCCGGTCAGCCCCTGCACTTGTCGCTCCACGTCGTCGAGAGTCGACTCGACCTCGGCCAGCAGACGGCGCGCCCGCTCCACCAGCACCGCACCGATGGTCGACGGCTGCACGTTGCCGCGCGTGCGCGACAGCAACGGCGCACCGATGCGGCTTTCGAGTTCAGCGACATGAAGGCTGACCGTCGGCGGCGCAAGATGAAGCAGTTGCGCGGCGGCCACGAAGGATCCCTGGTCGGCGATCGCGACCAGCGTACGCAGTCGATCCAGACTGATCTCGCGCATTCCCACCTCTCATTCAGGAAATCTGAATCTCGCAATCAGGAAATTCAACTTTTCCTATTCTAGGCGTTCGATGGACGATACGGCTTTCCCGACGTCCGAAGCGAGAAACGCGACCATCATGAGCCTCTCCACTGTCTACATCGACGGCGACCAAGGTACGACCGGACTGCTGATCCACGAGCGCCTGCGGGATCGCACCGATCTGCGGCTCGTCACGCTGCCGGATGCCGAGCGCAAGAACCCCGCGCGGCGCAGCGAAGCGATCAACGCATCCGATATCGCGATTCTGTGCCTGCCCGACGCCGCCGCGCGCGAAGCGGTCGGCTTCATCCGGAATCCGGCGGTACGCGTGATCGACGCGAGCTCGGCCCATCGCACCGATCCGGAATGGGTCTACGGTTTTCCCGAGATGGTCCACGGACATGCGCAGACGATCGCGCACGCGCGGCGCGTCACCAATCCGGGCTGCTATCCGACGGGCGCGATCGGCCTGCTCCGGCCGCTGCAACAAGCTGGCCTGCTGCCACGCGACTACCCGGCGAGCATCCATGCCGTGTCCGGTTACTCGGGCGGCGGCCGGACCGCCGTCGACGAATTCGAATCGAACGGGGCCGCACGCACGAAACCGCTGCAGGTCTACGGCCTCGCGCTCGCGCACAAGCACGTGCCCGAGATCCAGCTGCACGCGGGGCTCGCGCATCGTCCGCTGTTCGTGCCAGCTTACGGCGCCTATCGGCAAGGCATCGTGCTGACCGTGCCGATCGAGCTGCGCCTTCTCCCGGCCGGCGTGACCGGTGAGTTGCTGCATGCGTGTCTCGCGCACCATTACGCCGGCGCGCGCCACGTCGAGGTCACGCCGCTCGCGGATACGCGCACGATCACGCATCTCGATCCGCAAGCGCTGAACGGTACGAACGACCTGCGGCTTGGCGTGTTCGTGAATGCCGAGCACGGCCAGGTGCTGCTGTCCGCCGTGTTCGACAATCTCGGCAAAGGGGCATCCGGCGCGGCCGTGCAGAACCTCGATCTGATGCTCGGTGCGGCGAAAGCGACGTAAGCCCCAGGCGGACAACATCATCGGCCGGCCCGGCGCATCGCGGCCGCCGGTGCGTCGGTGCGTCGGTGCGTCGGTGCGTCGGTGCCTGCGGCACGCTACCGGCTCGCGACGCGGTTGCGAGCCGTCAACGGGCCTTGGCCGACGCTTCTTACATGCCCCCGTAAAAGCTCACCTTTGGCCGATTTCAGGCCGCATCGTCACCCGCCGCGGCATTCAACCCGGCAAGCGCCTCCGCGAGAAAATCGACGCACACGCGCACTTTCGCCGAAGCCGCGACGCGTTCCGGATACACAGCCCAGATGTTCGCCGGCTGAACCACGTCCGACAGCACGCGACGCAGCGCGCCGCGTTCGATCAGCGGCCCCGCTTCCCAGATCGAGCGCAGCACGATCCCGCGCCCGGCCAGCGCCCATTGCACGGCCACCTCGCCGTGGTTCGTCGACAGCGCGCCGCCGACCTTCACCGTTGCCGTTTCTCCGCGCAGGTTCAGCCGCCAGACGCCGAACGGATGGTCGCGCTCCTTGATCGCGAGGCAGTCGTGCGATGCGAGATCCGCGAGCGTGCGCGGCGTGCCGCGCCGTGCGAGATAGTCGGGCGACGCGCACAGCACGCGATAGTTCGCGGCAAGGCGGCGAGCGATCAGGTGATCGGCGATCTCGTCGCCGATGCGCACGTCGAGGTCGTAGCCTTCGCCCGCGACGTCGACGAGCCGGTCGAACAGATCGAGCCGCACGTTCAGCTGCGGATAACGCGCGGAGAAGTCGAGCAACGCCGGCGCGACGACATGACGGCCGAAGCCGAAGCTGCTCGAGATGCGCAGCGTGCCGCGCGGCACCGTGCGCGTGGTCGACACGTCCTCGACGAGATGGTCGACGTCATCGAGAATCTTCTCGGCACGCGCGAACACGCGTTCGCCGGCCTCCGTGACCGTCACGCGGCGCGTCGAGCGATGCAGCAGCCGCGTGCCGAGCTGCGCCTCGAGCAGCGCGATGCGCTTGCTCACATATGCGGGCGATACCGCGAGCTGCTCGGCCGCCGCGCTGAAGCTCGTCAGGCGGACGACCAGGCTGAAGACGCGCAGGTCGTCGAGATTCGGCGATTTGTTCACGATTCGTGGAAAGTCGATTAACCTTTCGCACGATTTTAATCTGAATGGAAATAAATAAAATGGCGTCGTGTTCCGCTGCGCACGCTGCCGGCGGCCCGATCAGCCAAGGAGGCTTGCATGAGCGACAAGACGTACAAGATTGCCGTCATCCCCGGTGACGGCATCGGCCGTGAAGTGATGCCCGAGGGCCTGCGCGTGCTCGACGCCGTGACGGCGCGCTTCGGCATCCGTTTCCAGTTCGAGCAGATCGACTGGGCGAGCTGCGACTACTACGCCCAGCACGGCAAGATGATGCCGGACGACTGGAAGGCCCGGCTCTCGGGCATGGATGCGATCCTGTTCGGTGCGGTCGGCTGGCCCGCGACGGTGCCCGATCACATTTCGCTGTGGGGTTCGCTGCTGAAATTCCGACGCGAATTCGACCAGTACATCAACCTGCGGCCCGCGCGCCTGTTCGACGGCGTGCCGTCGCCGCTCGCCGGCCGCAAAGCAGGCGACATCGACTTCATGATCGTGCGCGAGAACACCGAAGGCGAATATTCGTCGGTCGGCGGCACGATGTTCGAAGGCACCGAGCGCGAAGTGGTGATGCAGCAGTCGATCTTCACGCGCCACGGCACGGAGCGCGTGCTGAAGTTCGCGTTCGAGCTCGCGCAGCGCCGCGCGAAGCGCCTGACCGTCGCGACGAAGAGCAACGGCATCGCGATCAGCATGCCGTGGTGGGACGCACGCGCGGCCGAGATGGGCGAACGCTATCCCGAGATCGCCGTCGACAAGCAGCACATCGACATCCTGTGCGCGCGCTTCGTGCTGCAGCCTGACCGCTTCGACGTCGTCGTCGCGTCGAACCTGTTCGGCGACATCCTGTCCGATCTCGGGCCGGCCTGCACGGGCACGATCGGCATCGCGCCGTCGGCGAACCTGAACCCGGATCGCACGTTTCCGTCGCTGTTCGAACCGGTGCACGGCTCCGCGCCGGACATCGCGGGCCAGTACATCGCGAACCCGATCGCGATGATCTGGTCGGCGGCGATGATGCTCGACTTCCTCGGCAACGGCGCGGGTCGCGAACGCGAGGCGCACGATGCGATCGTCGCGGCGATCGAGGACGTGCTGCGCACCGGGCCGCGCACGCGCGATCTTGGCGGTCAGGTGGGGACGCAGGAAGTGGGTGAGGCGATCGCGGCGCGGATCGCCGGCTGACGGAACGTCCGAAGGCGCGCGGCTCGGAAGTGTTCGATCGATGTCATGCTCAAGGGTGAGCAGCACGACTGACTGCCGCGCACCTTCGCCGATTTCGACGCGCACGCCTGGATGCGTGCATGTCGATGACGAACGGTGAGTTGGATCGCACATCGATACACACCGATTGAATCTCACCACCATGCGTGTATGCAGCAAGTGCGCCGCCGATGTCGCATTCGATCCGCATGCGAGCAACGCTTCGCTCAGTGCAACCGGACCGTTTCCTGCGAAGATTGATCGGTGAGATGCAGGGCGTGAAGAATCACACCGTCCCGCACGAAATGCCTCCTCTCCCGAAAACGCTCACCTCAACCAGCGGCTCCCGTATTCCCTCACCGTTGAGCACAGGCGTCACGCTCGATGCACAGTCGCGCGCGTCCACGCGACGCCATCGTGCTACGTCACAGCCCAAGATCGGACAGACCGGGATGATCGTCCGGACGGCGACCGAGAGGCCAGTGGTACAGGCGATCCGCTTCGCGAATCGGCAGGTCGTTGATGCTCGCGTGGCGATGCGCCATCAAGCCGTTTTCGTCGAACTCCCAGTTTTCGTTCCCGTATGAGCGGAACCAGTTGCCGGCGTCGTCATGCCATTCGTATGCGAATCGCACCGCGATGCGATTGCCGCCGAACGCCCACAGCTCCTTGATCAGCCGGTAGTCGAGCTCGCGCGTCCATTTCCGCTGCAGCAGTCCGACGATCTCGTCGCGGCCCGTCACGAACTCCGCGCGATTGCGCCACCGGCTCTGCGGCGTATAGGCAAGCGAGACGCGCTGCGGGTCGCGCGTGTTCCACGCATCCTCCGCGGCACGCACTTTCTGGCGCGCCGTATCGAGCGTGAAGGGCGGAACGGGCGGACGAATTTCCGGGGAAGCGGACATGGGATGCTCCTGTTCAAGGTTGGGGCTGCGCACGAACGCAGCCGGTTGGGACGCGTTACTTCGACGCTCGAGACACCGTTTCGAGCAAGAGCTCGGCGGTTGTGCGCGCATCGCGCGCCGCGGTCGCTTCGCCGCTGACGAGCGCGACGCCGATCGCGCCGTCGATCAGCACCAGCCACTGGCGCGCGATGCGGGCCAGGCCGCGGCGCTCGATGCCGGCGTCGTCGGCATACGCGTCGAGCCGCTCGCGCACGAACGCGAGCAAGCGCGCCTTGTGCATACGCGCGACGACGCGTATCGGATCGTCGGCGTCGGCAATCTCGCCGGACGCGTTCAGGAACGCGCAGCCGTGAAAATCGGGTTGCGAGAACCAGTCGCGCAGCACATCGAACATGCCGAGCAAGTGCGCACGCGGCGACTTGCCGCGCGCCAGCGTGGCGTCGACGAACCAGCGCATCCAGCGCGCGTCGCGTCGCTCGAGGGCGGCGACAACCAGCGCCTCCTTCGATTCGAACTGCGAATAAAAGCTCTTTCGCGCGGCACCGGATCGCTTCACGATCGCATCGACACCCGTGGCGTGGATGCCGCCCGAGTAGATCAGCGCTTCGGCCGCGTCGAGCAGTCGGTCGCGAACGGCCGGTTCGCCGGAGAAGTCATCATGTGTGTTCATGGGTTTACGGTAGAACGATCGTTCTCCAACGTCAACACCCATGTGAAAAGGCCCTGTCGTCGGAAGGGCCGAACGCCGCATGGTTTCGATTGCGGGCAGCGCATTGCAGGCGGCGTTTACGACATTTTTTCTTGAAGCTGGCGCAGGGTGCTCACTACACTTCGGTCACCCCGTCTGGCCGAAAGGACATCATGCAGCGACCGGAATCCGCACGCGCCAAGCGTGCCTATGCGGCTTATGCGAAGCGGCTCGATGGCCGCGTCGTCGTACGGCGTTTCGATCCGTCCAGCGATTCGTACGAATCGCTGACCGCGTTGCTGCATCGCGCGTACGCGCCGCTCGGCGCCGCAGGCTTCAACTGTCCCGGTGTCGACCAGCCGGCGTCGGAGACGCGCGAACGCATGCTCACCGGCGAGTGTTTCGTCGCGCTCGGTAACGGGCATCTGGTCGCGACGATCACGATGCAGCCGCACGATCCCGATTCGCGGTGCGATCCGTACCGCAGCCGACGCGTCGCGACGCTCGGCCAGTTGGCCGTCGATCCGGTCTGGCAGGATCGCGGCATCGGCCGTGCGCTGCTCGCGTTCGCGCAACGGCGGGCGGCCGCGCGTGGCGCGACGCACCTTGCGCTTGATGCGCCGCATGCGGCTGTCCGGCTCGTCGACTTCTATCGGCGCGAAGGGTTTCAGTTGATCGACGTGATGCGGTTTGCAGGACACAGCTATGACAGCGCGATCCTGTGCAAGGCCGTTGGCGTATCGGACGGGCGGATACCTGCATCCGACATGACGTCGATCCACGTCGAGCGGCGTGCCGGAGCGGCGTCATGAAACACGAAGCCGACGACGATCGTGCGCGGCTCGCACTGAGGCATGCCCGCACGCGGGCAGCGCTGCGCATGCGCGGGCTGGTGAAGCTGACGGTCGTCACGATCGCGGTCACGCAACTTCTGACGCTCGTGTTCGAGGCCCTGCTCGTCGCGGTCGGCTACGCGCCGGAAGCCGCGACGTTGCTGCTGTTCCGCTTCGTCACGTGCGCGCTCGTCAGCTTCTGGCTTCAGGCGGACGCATCCCGCGCGTATCGGCATGCGTCCAAGCGCGGGCTCGTGACGGTGTCCGGTAAGCATGGCGAACTGATCGAGATCGCACCGCAATGCCCGAAACGCTGGCTCGTCGTGTTGAGTCTGCAACTCGAACCGCGATGGTTGAACGGTGAGCGCATCAGGTAGCGGGAAGCGCACCAATCAATGCGGCCTGGCAGGCGGACAGGTGAGTTCGCACGTCGTTGATCGGCTCACGCATCAAGAAGGCGCCGTGACGGCGTTGCGTGGTGACGTGCTGTCACGAAAGCACGGCAAGACCGTGGCCCAGGCGGGCGATGCGACAGGGCGTCGCGATTCAGGCGCGGCAAACGAAACGGAAGGGCAGGAAGAAACACACGCACCGAGCGGCGCGATAGTGCGGACGGGAGCGCGACGCTGACGGGTGAGATGCATGCGTGATTGCGTGTCATCGATACGTGCTGCGGCAGCGAAGCGCGATCGCCGTCATATCGTCAAGAAGAAACGCCGTGCCGTCGTTGAATTCCTCGCCTGCGCGTCACACGACGGCACGATCGAGCCATCATTCGGCGCGCAAACAGCTCCCGAATAATCTCACCTCACGCGTTCGTCGAAGCCGCCCTGCCTCGACAAACGCTCATGCCGACACGAACGGGGCACTCGGCAAACGCGCCGAGCCGCCCCGCCGGCGCTCAGACCGTCCAGTCGAGGATCACCTTGCCGCTTTCACCGGACAGCATCGCGGCGAAGCCTTGTTCGTAATCGTCGGCTGCAAAACGATGCGTGATGATCGGCGACAGATCGAGGCCGCTTTGCAGCATCGCGACCATCTTGTACCAGGTCTCGAACATCTCGCGCCCGTAGATGCCCTTGATCTCTAGCCCCTTGAAGATCACCTGGTTCCAGTCGATCGCCGTCTGCGCGGGCGGAATGCCGAGCAGCGCAACCTTGCCGCCGTGATTCATCGCCTCGAGCATGCTGGTGAACGCGCTCGGCACGCCCGACATCTCGAGGCCGACGTCGAAGCCTTCCGTCATGTGCAGGTCGGCCATCACGTCGCGCAGCGACTCGCGTGCGACGTTGACCGCGCGCGTCGCGCCCATCTTGCGCGCGAGTTCGAGCCGGTAGTCGTTGATATCGGTGATCACGACGTTGCGCGCGCCGACGTGCTTCGCGATCGCGACGGCCATGATGCCGATCGGGCCCGCGCCCGTGATCAGCACGTCCTCGCCGACGAGATTGAACGACAGCGCCGTATGCGTCGCGTTGCCGAACGGATCGAAGATCGACGCGAGATCGTCGGAGATCTCGGGCGGAATCTTGAACGCGTTGAACGCGGGAATCGCCAGATACTCGGCGAACGCGCCCTCTCGATTCACGCCGACGCCGACCGTGTTGCGGCACAGATGCCGGCGGCCGGCACGACAGTTGCGACAGAAGCCGCATGTGATGTGGCCTTCGCCGGACACGCGGTCGCCGATCGCGAAGCCGCGCACTTCCTGCCCCATCTCGACGATCTCCCCGACGTATTCGTGGCCGACGTGCATGGGTACGGGAATCGTCTTCTGCGCCCAGTCGTCCCACTTCCAGATATGGATGTCGGTGCCGCAGATCGCCGTGCGGCGAATCTTGATCAGCACGTCGTTGTGTCCGACCTCGGGGCGCTTCACGCGCGTGAGCGTGAGGCCCGGGCCGCGCTCGAGCTTTGCCAGTGCTTTCATGGTCGCGCCTCCGTCAGACGATGCCGAGCGACTTGCCGACGCGCACGAACGCGGCGACCGTCTGATCGATCTGTTCAGGCGTATGCGCGGCGCTCATCTGCGTGCGGATGCGTGCGCGACCGCGCGGCACGACCGGGAACGAGAAGCCGATCACGTAGACGCCTTCTTCGAGCAACTTGTCGGCCATGTTGGTTGCAAGCTGCGCGTCGCCGAGCATCACCGGGATGATCGGATGCGCACCGGGCACGAGCGTGAAACCCGCGGCGGTCATCTGCTCGCGGAAACGCACGCCGTTCTCGCGCACACGTTCGCGCAGCTTCGCCCCTTCGTCGCTGCCGAGCAGTTCCAGCACCTTCAGCGACGCCGCGGCAATGCTCGGCGTCAGCGTGTTCGAGAACAGGTACGGACGCGAACGCTGGCGCAGCAATTCGACGACCTCGCGGCGGGCCGCGACATAGCCGCCCGATGCGCCGCCCAACGCCTTGCCGAGCGTGCCGGTAATGATGTCGATGCGACCATCGACGCCGCAGTGCTCGGGCGTGCCGCGACCATGCGCGCCGATGAAGCCGACCGCGTGCGAATCGTCGACCATCACGAGCGCGCCGTAACGATCGGCGAGGTCACAGATGCCTTTCAGGTCGGCGATGATGCCGTCCATCGAGAACACGCCATCGGTCGCGATCAGCTTGTGGCGCGCGCCCGCTGCGTCGGCTTCCTTCAGCTTCGCCTCGAGATCGGAGAGATCGTTGTTCTTGTAACGGAAACGCTTCGCCTTGCAGAGGCGGATACCGTCGATGATGCTCGCGTGGTTCAGCTCGTCGCTGATCACTGCGTCGTTCTCGTCGAGCAGCGTCTCGAACAGGCCGCCGTTCGCATCGAAGCAGCTCGAATAGAGGATGCTGTCTTCCGTGCCGAGAAACGACGCCAACGCGCTTTCGAGTTGCTTGTGCACGGTTTGCGTGCCGCAGATGAAGCGCACCGACGCCATGCCGAAGCCGTCCTGGTCGAGACCTGCCTGCGCCGCGGCGATCAGGCGCCGATCGTTCGCCAGACCGAGATAGTTGTTCGCGCAGAAATTCAGCACGCCGGCACCGCTGGCGAGCCGCACGGCCGCCGCTTGGGGACTCGCGATCTCGCGCTCGGTCTTGTAAAAACCGTCCGCGCGGATCTGGTCGAGCGTCCCGCGCACCTGGGCGAGAAAGGCATCACGCATCGCAAAGCTCCTGACAGGGATTCGCAATCCGCCGCGCGCCGCTCGTGGCGGCTGCGCAACGGCCTGCTACTGTTATAGTCGGTCGTTCGGTTGACCGCATTTATCCGATATTCCGAACTAGAATTCGAAATACCGAACAACTCTAAGCGAACGGAAACCAAATGGCAAGTTCCTCCGCGTCGCGGCGCACGCCTGCCGGCGCCGCACCGCAGCCGCCGGGCGTGACGCCGCCGCGCGTCGGCGAGCAAATCCAGCGACTGCGCAACGAGCGCAAGCTGACCCTCGACGACCTGTCGCGCGCAGCCGGCGTATCGAAGTCGATGCTCTCCGAGATCGAGCGCGACAAGGCCAATCCGACGATCGCGGTCGCATGGCGGCTCACGAATGCGCTCGGCATCACGCTCGACGAGCTGTTCTCGCAGCCGAAAGCGCCGGAGACGATCCGCGTGGATGGCCCACACGACATCCCGACGCTCGCCGGCCACGACGGCCGCTATCAATTGCGCGTATGGGGCCCGATCGACCTGGCCGGCAAGTTCGAGTGGTATGAACTGACGCTGCCGGGCGGCGGCGCGCTCGTGTCGAACGCGCACGAACCCGGCACGCGCGAGCACCTCACCGTGCTCCAGGGCGCGATGGAAATCGAAGCCGCGGCGGCGAGCCGACGCCTGAAAGCGGGCGATACCGCGCGCTACCCGGCCGACACGCCTCACGCCATCCGCAATCCCGGCAAGGCGGAAGCGCGCGCACTACTGATCGTGATTCATCGCTGACGATGCGAATAGCTGGCCGAAAGGCCAGTTGCGGAAAATACTGTATGTTTGTACAGTATACGGACATTCCGCCATGCATTGGCCGGGGCCGCCGCACCGAGGCGCCCGCTCCGGTCGACAGGAGCCTGCGATGACAGAAGAACAAGATTTGGCCGCGCTCAGCTTCAAGGCTGCCGCGCACGACCTCGAGTTGATTGTGCGCCATATAGCCGGGCGCTACATCCATCAGCGCGTCCCGCTGTCGTGGCGCCTGCTGCACGCCATCGAAGCCGAGGCACTCGCGGATCTCGGGTTTGCCAGTCGGCACGAAGCCGGCATGCGCCAGCTGTTCGAACGGCCGTCGGACATGACTTTTCCCGAAACGGATGATCCGATCGATTTCGGACGATCGAATGCGCTACCCGCTGTCTTCTCGTTCGCGGTTCTCGCGTACGAAGCGGCGGCCAGATCGCAGGAAGCGGCACCCAGCGAGCGCATTCATCGCCCATCCAAGGCGTGGGGTGACTGACATCAGGCCCTGGCCGTTCGGCACGGCGGCCGGCTCCTGCATCCTGCCGCCCGCCACGTTGCGGATAGGGCTACCATATACGCAACTAACGGAATAAACAACATGTCCCTTCCCACACCCTCCGACACGCCCGCACGCCCGGAAGAAAAGGATCTGTTCGACCGTGGTGCGTCCGACTGGATCATCTCGCCCGAAGCCGCGTTCGACGCATGGCTTGCCATGCAGGACTACCGCCGTTCGTCGGCCGACGTCTACCGCGCACAATGGGGCGCCTTTCTCGCGTGGCTACGTGCACATCAGAAAAACCTGGCCACGGTCGATACCGCAACGATCGCGAATTTCGTCAGCGAGCTTCCCATACGGAAAACGCAGCGAATGCGCTATTTGAGGCTGATCGAACGCGTGCTCGACCACATCCGGCGCACCGAGCTCGCGTCCACCAACCCGGCCCGCTTCATTGCTCAGGATGGCGAAGCGGATTGGCGTCAGGCACGCGACAACGAGCCGACCGGTTTCCTGACACCGGCCGAACGCGCGAAGTTGCTGGCCTACCTGTTTTCGCCGATTGGCGTATCTGGCTCCGCATACTGGAAGGAGCGGCGAGACCGCGCGCTCGTCGCCGCATTTCTCGGGGCCGGCGTGAAAACCGGCGAAGCACGCGCGCTTACGATTAGTTGCATCAATGCAAGCGGAACGTCGCTGCAGATCCCGTCGACACATCCCGATTTCGCGCGCGAAACCCATCTGGCCTCGTTCGCGATCGCGTTGCTCGAAGCATGGCTCGTGGAACGCAAGCGCCAGGAGATTCCGGGCGAGCTCGTGTTTCCGGCATCGCACGCCGGGCGGCCGATGCACAAGGCGACGATGCTGCGCGCGATCGATGCAATCGTTGAATCCGCGGGGCTCACGTCGTCACGCACCGCGCGCGCGAGCCCGCAAACGCTGCGCAACACTTACGCTGCCGAACTGTTCGAGCACGACGTGCCACCCGAGCGGGTCGGCAAATGGCTCGGCTTCATGCGGCCGATCTCGTCGAACCGCCTTCATCGCGCATGGAAAAACTGGCGCGATGATCTCGCGAATGGTGACGCGTCCGAGCAGGACGAAACTCACTGATGCCGAGCCGGCTGCTCACGCGGCATGATCCGTGAGCAGCCTTGTGCGGCGTAGCCTCACCGTTTCACAGCTCCCGTAAAACCTCACCTCACGCGTCCCGAATCTCCTCACCTGTGCGATCCCTGTGCCGGGCGACACGTCAGTCGCGCGTAAAGCGCGCGACCGCTTCGAATCGGGAAGGCCAGGGCCCCGACGCATGTTCGCATTCGGGGCAAGACACTTCGAACCCGTCGTCGCCCTGCGACAATTCCGGTTCGCCGTCGCAGTGCGGGCACTGGGTCGGCACCGGAATCTCGTGGTCCAGTGACGTCCCGATCGCGGAAAACGCATCCGCATCGAGCTGACCTGCATCGGCCAAGCGCCGGATCAGCGCGGAAACCTCCGGATTCATCCCGCGGCTCGCGCGCAGCGTATTCACGTCGCGTGTCGCACGGTCCAATTCGTCGCTCTGGGTGCGCAGCTGTTCCTCGAGCCGGTCCGCGCGGGCCTTGGCCGAACTCAGCTGCTGAAGAAAATCGAATTCCATGCGCTGCACGTCGCGCAGGCCGCTCTGGTAGCTCGACGCCATGCTGCGCAGCGAGTCCAGCTCGACCAGCATTGGTTTGACGCGGCGCTCGGCTTCGGCCACGGCATCCTTGATCTGCTGCGCATAGTGTTCGGTGCGCTGCTGCAATTCGGCCTGGAGCGTGTCGATGCGGTCGCGCAGCGTCGCGTTCTGCGTCTGCTCCGCGTCGACGCGGGCAGCCATGACAGCCAGTTCCTTTTCAAGTCGCGCGACTGTGGTGAGCAGCGTCGCCTCGTTTGCCGAACCGTGCGTCGATTGCGAGGCCAGCTGCACCTCGAGCTCGGTCACACGCGCCTGCAGTTGCTCGTTGCGGGTTTCGCTGCGCGTCAGTGCGCCCTCTAGGGTTTCCTGGCGAACCGTGGCGTCGCGCAGCCGCTGTTCCGCATCGGCCATGCAGGCGCGAACCTGTTCGCGATCGACATCGAGGCTTTCCCTGGCCGCTTTCAACGCCTCTTCATATAGCGCGCCAAGCAATGAGCCTGCCTTTTCCTCGACCGCTTTCGGGATCGCCGCACCGTCGAGCCGGATTTTCGAGGCGGAACGGATTCGTTCCCAGAAATGATCGATGTCCTTCGGAATGTCGCTGGCGCTGCCGGTCTGGGTCAGGTCGCGAACGTTGGCAGCCGATGGTCGGATACCGAGATCGAAGAACAACCGCTTGCACGCATGCAGCGACAACTCCTGGCGGCGCGCGCCGCTCGCACGGAGCGATTCCAGTTCTTCTCGGATGACTCCACGCATTTCATCCAGGGTCATGGGAGGACTCACAGACATTGACATGTTGTGATCATAACGAAATACGTATTTTTTGATACTCGTTTTCGCGCAGCGTGGTGAATTTACATCGCTGTGCACAGAAATCTGGGCTGTGAGCCAATCCGGACGAACCAGCACTTCGATTCCGTGAAACAAAGCGAAGAAAACAAGGCAAGTCTTTGTTCTGAAAGCGTTTTCGAGTAGGCCCCGAAAAAGTGCATTTGTTTCACATGCCGGGCGTCATCGTAGCCGGCCGGTGTTCTGGGGTTGGGGTCTCTGTGGAAAACTCGATGACGGATGTCTTGAGAGTATTAGAAGTAAACACCCTTGAACCCTTAGTTAAAAACGTTAACGCCGCGGCACAGCCTTATGTAGCAAGGCTTTCCGGCCGACAAGGTGAAGCTTTACGGGAACCAAGGTGATCTTCTGCGGGAGCTGAAGTGATGGGATTCGGGGATCTGCGTGAGCCGATGCAGGAAAGGTCGTGAGCGGATTCGGGATCACAGTGAAACACGAGATTTCCCAAAGGTGAGGTTTTTCGGGGCCACACAGCCACGGAACCCATGCTGTGCCTGAACGCACAGTTTTCTGCCTGTGCAGACATAGGTGAGCATTTGCGGGACCTTCTTCGCGCCCCCATTCTGCCCATCTTTTGGGCAGTTTTCGGGAAAGGTGAGGTTTCACGGGACTCCACAGGGATTTGCTGTGAGGATTTCCGGGAATCGACCGTCATTTTGCACAGCAAAAGTGCCCTGTGGAGCCTGTGAGGCCCAAAAGGTGAGGCTTTTCGGGAGCGAAATCCGGGTTTTCCTGCCCGAATGCCGATAAGGTGAGCTTTTTCGGGGCATGGATCACAGGCCGTCGGATGTCTTACAGGTGAGGTTTTTCAGGAGCGCTATTTGCTCAAGAATTGGTCAAAGGTGAGGCTTTCCGGGATCCGGAGCGGGGCGAATTCGCTGAAAAGCCCACCGGGACTGGCGGAAATCTGATTTTCCCTGTGCCACTTTTTGGCACAGGTGAGATTTTTCGGGAATCGGCACACGGCTGCCGCATCCGCCCGAACACCGTAAAGGTGAGGTTTTTCGGGAGATGGTCGCCGGACACAGCGGAACGCCTGACGTACATAAGTATCGGATGTCATTGACATTTTTGATACCGCGGCGGTTACGGTGAGATTTTTCGGGAGTTGCTTCCGCGTCCGTTGGAATGCCGTTTTTGTCGTCAAGGTGAGGTTTTTCGGGAGCCTCTGGCTGCTGATCCCGCGTGTGTCGGGGATTCGTCGATATCAGGGTCACAGAATTTCGAACCGATACGGTGAGAATTTTCGGGACTGAATGGTTTCTGTGCGCTGTACAATGCGCGCCCGGGCCGTTGAAACGGTTTCGATCGACGTCGCGGAGTCCCTCTTCGGCGCGGGTTTCCGGACACCGATCGCGGTCGCGATCGCCCCGTCAGTCGAGCCTGTACATGCATACAGGGCGTTGCAGGTCCGTCCGCTCGATGCCGTGACAGCCAGTGGCGACCCTGTGACGAGGACCCGGAAGTGCAGTCGTAAAATTACGACAAATCGAAAGGTGAGCCGATACGGGAGCAAATTTCGCACGTATCGAGCACAGGCAAAAATCTGTGAATCCGCGCATCCCGCGACACGTCTGGACGAGTCCGAAACGCTTTAAATCCGGACCGGTGAGGGTTTTCGGGAGAGGGTTGGGGTGAGTGCCCTTTTGCACGTGCGCTTCACCGGCTATGGTGAGCATGTCGTTCTGGACGCATATCACCACAGGCGCTATCCTTCCGTGAAACTTCTCCTCCGACCTGACGC
>NZ_CP013385.1:0-974331 GCF_001523915.2 Burkholderia sp. LA-2-3-30-S1-D2
GTGCTGCTCGGCGCGATCATTTCGACCTTGACGTCGCGCATCACGTCGCTCGGGCTCGCCGACGTGCGCGGCGCGCTCGGCGTCGGTTTCGACGAGGGCGCGTGGATCAACACCGCGTTCATCGCATCGCAGATGTTCGTCGGGCCGCTCGCGATCGCGGCGGCCTTCGTGTTCGGCACGCGTCGCGTGCTGCTGGCGGGTGCCGCGGTATTCCTGGTCGTCGAAAGCGTGCTGCCGCTGTGCACGAATTTCGGCACGTTCATCGTGCTCCAGAGCGTGGCCGGTCTCGCGTCCGGCGTGTTCGTGCCGCTGACCGTCGGGTTCGTCGTCCGCACGCTGCCGCCACGGCTGATTCCGTTCGGCATCGCCGCGTATGCGATGAACCTCGAGATGTCGCTCAACCTCTCGGCGACGCTCGAAGGGTGGTACAGCGAACACCTGAGCTGGCGCTGGCTGTTCTGGCAGAACGCGCTGCTGACCGTGCCGTTCATCGTCTGCCTGATGCTGTCGCTGTCCGCCGAGCCGATCAAGCGCCTCGCGTCCGGCATCGACGCGCGCGGCATGCTGCTCGGCGCCGGCGGGTTCGCGTGCCTGTGCGTCGCGCTCGATCAGGGCGAGCGGCTGTTCTGGTTCCAGTCGCCGCTGATCGTCGCGCTGCTGTGCATCGGCGTCGTGATGGTGGCCGCGTTCCTGATCCACGAACTGGCGTCGCGACGGGCCGGGCTCGATCTCGGCTACCTCGCGCTGCCCAACGTCGCGTTGCTGATCCTGCTCGTCGGCCTCGTGCGCTTTACCGTGCTCAACACGAGCTTCATTCCGTCGGCATTTCTCGCGAGCACCTACGGGCTGCGCCCGCTGCAGATCGGCGACACGCTGCGCTGGATCGCGATGCCGCAACTGCTGTTCGCGCCGTGCGTGGCGTGGCTGCTGCAACGCGTCGATCCGCGCCGGCTGATCGTGGCTGGCTTTGCGATGGTGGCGGTCGCGTTCGCGCTCGGCGCGCAACTCACGCCCGTCTGGGCCGAACCCGACTTCATCCCGTCGCAACTGCTTCAGGCATTGGGTCAGACGATGGCGCTCACGTCGGTCGTGTTCTTCTTCGGCAAGCACGTGACGGCCGAGCACGCGCTGACGTTCGGCGCCGTCGTGCAGACGACGCGCCTGCTGAGCGGGCAACTCGGCACGACGTCGATCGCGGTGATCCAGCGCATCATGGAGGCTACCCATTCGAATCTCGTCGGTCTGCATGTCACGCTGTCGGATCCGCAAACGCTGGAGCGCTTGCGAGCCGGCGCGGCGGCGCTCGTGTCGCACGGCGCGACCTTCGCGACCGGCGACCAGGCGGCCTATGTGTTGCTCGATCGGGCCGTCCGCGTCCAGGCGACGACGCTCGCACTCGCAGACAATTTCCGTGTCGCGATGGTTCTCGCGGTCGCGGGGGCGCTGATCGGCATGCTGCTCAGGCCGGCGCGTGCGCCGTAAGCGCCCGACGCCGGATCGGCGGATATCCCGCATCGACGATCCTGGCGATCGTGCACGCCGCAACGGAATCGCGACGACCTGAAAAATCCTGAAACGTGCCAAACGACGCGCCGGTGTGGTGGCCGGGCGCGCCGTACGGCGACGCGTGCGCTTACGCTTTCAGAAACGCGAGCAGTTCGGCATTGATCCGGTCTGCGTCGACGACGCACATCCCGTGCGCGCCGCCGGGGATGACCTTGAGCTCCGCGTGCTTCACGATCTTCGCGGACAGGCGAGCCGAATCGTCGATCGGCACGATCTGGTCGTCGTCGCCGTGCAGGATCAGCGTCGGGACGTCGATCTTCTTCAGGTCGTCGGTGTAGTCGACCTCGGAGAATTCCTTGACGCACAGATACTGGCCATGGATGCCGCCCATCATGCCCTGCGCCCAGAACGCGTCGATCGTGCCCTGCGACACCTTGGCATTCGGACGGTTGAAGCCGAAGAACGGCACGGCGAGATCCTTGTAGAACTGCGAACGGTTCTCGGCGACGTTCTTGCGGATCCCGTCGAACACGTCCATCGGCAGGCCGCCGGGATTGGACGCCGATTTCACCATCTGCGGCGGCACGGCGCCGATCAGCACGGCCTTCGACACACGCTTCGTGCCGTGGCGCCCGATGTAGTGCGCGACTTCGCCGCCGCCGGTGGAGTGGCCGACGAGCGTGGCTTCGCGCAGGTCTAGCGCATTCATCAGCGCCGCGAGATCGTCGGCATACGTGTCCATGTCGTTGCCTTGCGACGGCTGGCTCGAGCGGCCGTGACCGCGGCGATCGTGCGCGATCACGCGGTAGCCGTGCTGCACGAGGAACAGCATCTGCGAGTCCCACGCGTCGGCGCACAGCGGCCAGCCGTGCGAGAAGACGACCGGGCGGCCGCTGCCCCAGTCCTTGAAGTAAATCTGCGTACCGTCTTTGGTGGTGATCGTGTTCATCGCATGGGCTCCTTGATGGGCGGAAGCGGTGTGTTTGGGGGCGGCGGCGGCAGCGGCCGGCAGCGCAGCGGCTGCAACGGCGGTCGCGCCGGCAAGCAGCATGTCTCGGCGACGCGCCGAGGGAACGGCGTCGATGTCTGCTGGACGCATGGGAACTCCTTGAACGTGCGGTGGAACGATGCCGCGTTGGATGGATGGTTCGGATCTGCCCGCATGCGGCAATCGCGCCGGCAGCCGGCGTGCGTTCGCGGTCGCGGGCCGGCAGGCGCGCGAAGGCAGCGAACGAACGTCGACAGGAGCCTATCCCGCGGTCATGCGCCATGTACTGAAATCGGGCTGAATTTTCATGAAGCCGGTCGCGGCGCATGCCGCGCAAATGCACCGGCCAGAAAATTTAAGCCCGGAATAAAGACTCTTCAGCGGCGGCTCGCTATCGTCAGCATCAGGTCATCCCGTCGCGGGTCGGTGCCGGTCCGCGTCGGCGGATGGCGATCGCGACGCGGGCGGGTGTGCTACATCCGGACCGCTCGCCACTTGCCTGGGTACGCCGCCATGGACGAATTCAATCGCTGGGAGCACGTGATGACGCTGCTCGACCCGTCGCCGGCCGCGAGTCGGTGTGCGCCGTCGCATCTTCGCGACCCGGACCCCGCGCGCCGTCGCCATCGTGACGACGCGCCGCCCGCGTCGAGCGGCGGCGCGCGCCGCCGGTGCGCGATCGTCGCCGCCGAGCGGCAGACCGATTCGTCGGTGTTGATCTCGTGGAGCGACCCGACGCGCTGCCGCTACGACGAGCAGCGCTGGATCAGCGCAAAGTCTCGCGCCCTCGGGCGCTGCGCGCTGACCGGCATCACGATTCACACGGGCGATGCGATCTACAAGCCGCAATGGCGCGGAGCGAAGCGCCCCGCGAACTACCGGGAGGTGATCCTCGCGTCCGAACTGGAGCGGTTCATCGCCAGGCTGTCCCGTTCATGATCCGTCCGTCGGCCCTGGCTGGCGGCCGCCACTTTTTCACCGCTGAGGAAGAAATCCGCATGAGCACATTCACGACACGCGACGGCGTTTCGATTCACTACAAGGACTGGGGAGCAGGGCGACCGGTCGTGTTCATTCACGGCTGGCCGTTGAATGCGGACATGTGGGATGTCCAGATGCATCATCTCGCGTCGAACGGCTTTCGCTGCATCGCCTACGACCGGCGCGGCTTCGGCCGGTCCGGCCAGCCGTGGACGGGCTACGACTACGATACGCTGGCCGACGACCTCGCGACGCTGATCGAGACGCTCGGGCTGCGCGACGTGACGCTCGTCGGCTTTTCGATGGGCGGCGGCGAAGTGGCCCGCTACATCGGCCGGCACGGCACGCGACACATCGCGAAGGCCGTCCTGATCGGATCGGTGACGCCGCTGGTCGCGCGGCGCGACGACCATCCGGACGGTGTCGACGTGGCCGTGTTCGACGGTATCCGCGCGGGCATCATGGCTGACCGCGCGGCATTCTTCGAGCACTTCTGGCCGCTGTTCACCGGTTCGAACCGGGCCGCTTCGACGATCTCGCGCGCCGCGCTCGACTGGACGTCCTTCATGGCGCTGCAGGGCGGCTTGAAGGGCACGCTCGATTGCGTCGGCGCGTTTTCCGAAACCGATTTCAGGGCGGATCTCGACAAGTTCGACGTGCCGACGCTCGTGATTCACGGCGACGACGACCAGACGGTGCCGCTCGCGCTCACGGGCGCCGCCGCGGCGAAGCGCGTGCCGCACGCGACGCTGAGCGTCTACGAGGGCGGGCCGCATGCGTTGTATCTGACGCACGCGCAACGATTGAACGACGAACTGCTGGCGTTCGCCCGCGCATGACTCGACGGCAGTTGCTGCCGTGACGTGGCGGAGCGGGCCCGGCCGACCGGCCGGCTCACTCCGTCCATTTCGACCCGAGCACCAGGCCGCAGAAATTCGTCCGGCGATAGTCCGGGTCGCACCGCTCGAGCACGTCGGCGCAGACGTTGCCGAACGCAGTCGCGGGGCGATGCGCGGTGCCCGCGGCGAGCGCCTCGAGGAACAGTTCCTTGAAACACGGGCCGCGTGGCCACGCGTTGAGGATCTCGTCACGTTCGGACCAGCTCACTTCGTCGAAATGGCGAGCAAAGAGATCCGTCTCGATGCCCGCGCCGAGCAGCGCCGTCAACGGCGTCATGTACGGGTGAATGCCAAAGGTGGTGTGCAGCGCGATTGCACGCCACACCTCAGCCGCATCGTCGGCAGCGACGCCGTGTCCGCCGAGGAATGCGTGCGCGGCATTCGCACCGTCGATTTCGAAGCGCCGGCGCGAATGCCGGTAGCGCTCCGTCAGTCCGAAGTCATGGAACAGCGCCGCGACGTACAGCAGCTCGGCGTCGAATGCGATGCCGCGACGCAGCCCGATGAGCGACGCGAACGCGAATACGCGCATCGCGTGCCGGAACAGGAGTTCCGGCTCGCCGGCGCGCACGGCTGCGGCGGCCTCCCGTGCGATCGGGCCGTCGGGAATCCGGATGCCGGCGATACGGTTGCCCATGGTCGTGTTCCTCGCGGCGTGACGGCAGTCGCTCGACGCTGGCGCCGTGGAACCATCGTCGCGCGTCGCGCCGCTGAATGTCCTGAGCGGCGCCTGAATCGTTCTGAACGGAAAATCCGACCGGCCGTCACGGCCGGAATCGATTTCGCTGCGCCTTGCACGTCGTCGTTACCGGCTTTTTTCTCGGGAGCCATCCGAACCGCTATCTCAATTCACGAGACTGCGAAATCAAGTTCGGTCAATCGGCCGTTTTATCCTACGAAACAGGTTCATGAGTAAACGGCTATTTCATGCATTGAAAATGCAGGTTGCCGTTGTGCGTCGTGCCTTGCCAGTTGGGGCGGGGCACGACGTCGTGGCGATCGCGGCATTCATCGATTCAAAAAATTTGCTGTTTGAGTTCTGATAATTTGAATCATTTGACCGGACAAATGCCGTAGCATTGCCGTCAGACCGGTGTCATTTCTGACAGGGCATCGATGAATGCAATCGATTAAAAATTCCCATGATCCGGATTGGAACACTTCACGTTTTTCTCGACAGACGTGAAATTCGCTCGAACGGCAAGCTGCTGCGTATCGGCAGTCGCGCATTCGAAATTCTCGAACTCCTGATTCGTGCGAACGGCGCACTGGTATCGAAAGACGAAATCATGCAGCGCGTGTGGCCGCACACGATCGTGGAGGAAAACAACCTGCAGGTGCATATCGCCGCGTTGCGCAAGGCGCTCGCCGACGACCGGAACCTGATCGTCACGGTGCCGGGGCGCGGCTATCGGCTGGTTGGCGGCCACGCCGAAGGCGCGGCGCCCGCACCTCCCGCGACGTCGCGGCTGACGGCCGCGCCGACCGCGCTCGTCGGCCGCGAGCAGACCGTCGCCGACGTCCTTGCGGCGCTCGACACCGCGCGCGTCGTGACGCTGGTCGGGGCGGGCGGCATCGGCAAGACGCGGGTCGCGCTCGAAGCGGCGATGCGGGCCGAGGCGCGCTTTCCGGATGGCGCCGCGTTCGTGTCGCTGGCCACGGTGGCGAGTCCGCGATTCGTGCCCGACGCACTGGCGGGTGCGTTCGGCATCGTGGAGCCGACCGGATCGCTGACGCTCGAAGCGGTGCTGGCGAGCGTGGCGAACCGCCGGATGTTGCTGGTGCTCGACAATTGCGAGCATCTGCTCGACGCCGCCGCGCAGATCGCGACCGCACTGACCGAATCCGACGCCGGATTGCGCGTCCTCGCGACCAGCCGCGAGGCGCTGCGTATCCAGGGCGAGCGGCTGTGTCCGATTCCGCCGCTCGATGTCCCCGGCGAAGGCGCCGACGATGCTCAGACCCTGAGCGCCAGCGCGGTGCAACTGTTCTCGGCGCGCGCGCGTGCCGCCGATCCCCGCTTTCCGTTCGACGAACGCAGCGTGGCGCTGATGGCGTCGGTGTGCCGTCGTCTCGACGGTCTTCCGCTCGCCATCGAACTGGCAGCAGCCCGCGCGGCCGTGCTCGGCATCGATGTGCTGGCCGCGCATCTCGACGACCATTTCAGGTTGCTGACCGGCGGTTTTCGCACGGCCTTGCCGCGTCATCAGACGCTGCAGGCGATGTACGACTGGAGCTACCGCTTGCTCGGGGACGCGGAGCGCCTGCTGTTGCGGTGGCTCGGCGTGTTCCGCGACAGCTTCTCGATCGACGCGGTGCGGGATATCGTCGGAGCGAAGGGGTTGGCCGATGCGGACCTGCTCGACACGATCGCCGGCCTCGTCTCGAAGTCGCTGCTGAGCCTCGAGAGCGCGCACGGCGCACCGCGCTACCGGCTGCTGACCACGACGCGCGCCTATGCGCTGCAGCAGCTCGAGAACAACGGCGAATGCGCAGCCGCGGCACGCGCGCATGCGAACTACTTCCATACGTTGTTCAGGCTTGCGCCCGGCGGCGGAGGTGACGACGGGCCGCGGGCCGAATCGCGGCTCGACGTGATCCGGCGCGAACTCGGCAATCTGCGCGCGGCGCTCGACTGGGCATTTTCGCCGAATGGCGATCTGGACGTCGGCGTCGCGCTGGCGGCTGTCGCGGTCCCATGCCTGTTCGACCTGTCGCTGGTGGACGAATGTCGCGAACGGGCGCGCGCGGCGCTCGATGCAATGCGGAACATGGACGAGACATGTGCGCGCGAGAATGCGCGCGTGCGCCTGCTGGCCGCCTATGCCGCCGCGCTCGCCCATACCTCGGGGCCGACGCACGTCGTACACGACGCGTGGTCCGAAGTGCACGCGTTCGGGTTCGAAGCGGGCGAGGCCGAGTTGCCGCCGCGCGAATCGTAACGGCGCGCGCCGCCGGCGAATTCAGAACGTTTCAGCCTGAACTCATGACCGGGCCGGCCGGTGCGTCTACATTGCATGCACGGAGACCGTCGGCGATTCGCAGGCGTGCGCGCAGCGGACCGGCTCGCACCGCAGCATCGATGTCGCGACGCCACTGAATGCCAGCGCGGGGCGGCAGCGACACATGCGTTGCCGCCGCGACTTCGCGCGTCATCGAACGACCACCGCATGAAACCGGTCCAGTCCGACCTTTCTCGCCACGATTCGTTGCCGGCGGCCGCTCGCCGGATCGGGTAGCGCGCCATGCGATCGCGCGGATTCCCCGCCCGTCGCGCAACGCGCACGCGGCCCGTTCCGGCATGCTGAACCTGTCGGTCACGGTCGCTTACGGCGCGCCGATCGTCGTTGCCGACCTCGTTGCATGGCGGTTGCTCGGGCCAGGCCGTTCGACGACGAAAGCGGTCTGGCGCTGTGCGTCGTTCGCCGCGCTGACCTATGTGCTGTTCGCAACCGGCGTGAGCCCGCTCGCGGTGCCAGCGTCGCCCGACCGGTTCGACCGGCTGGCGATCCAGGCGATCGGTGTCGCGTGGTGGCTGCAGTGCGCGCTGGTGTTCAGCCTGATCCTCGACCATCTGCTGCTGCCGCGCGCGTGGCGCAACCAGCGGCTGTTTCATGACATCGCCGCAGGCGCCGTGTTCGGTGCGGCCGCGGTGGCCGCGCTGGGCTATGTCCTGGGTCTGCCGCTGAGCGGCCTGGTCGCGACCTCGGGCGCGGTGGCCGTGATCCTGGGCCTGGCCGTCCAGAACACGCTGGACGACGTGTTCTCGGGCCTCGTCCTGAATACCACCCAGCCGTTTCGCCTGGGCGATACGGTGGCCATCGGCGAGCTGGAAGGGCGGATCGTCGAAAGCAACTGGCGCGCGACCAAGATGATCAACAGCCTCGGCAACCTGGTCGTCGTGCCGAACAGCACCGCGGCGAAGGCGACGATCGTCAACCTGAGCGAACCGCCGAGCGTGCACGGCGTGACGCTGACGATCGAGATCGATCCGGAAGTGCGGCCGGCCATCGTCGTCGATGCACTCGACCGGGCTGCATCCAGTTCGCTCGACGTGCTGGCCAGCCCCGCGCCGGTCGCGGTCGTCAAGGCATTCAGGACCAACTCCGTCGAATACGAACTCGTCTGTTACGTCGACGCGCTGCAAAAAAAGGTGGCGGTGCGTAACCGGCTTTACGATCTGGCCCACCGGCATCTGGCCGCCGCGGACATCGCGTTGCGCCCGCTTGGCGGAACGGCCGCGGCGCACCGGCCGGCGTCGCGCGGTCAACGCCTGCTGCGCGCGGTCGAGCTTTTCCGGCAACTCGGTGACGAGGATCTGGCGGTGCTGGCCGACGCGCTGGCGTCACGCGTATTCCACAAAGGGGAGGTGATCTACGCGTCGAATTCCGATACGCGCCTGCTGACGATCGTCGGGTCCGGCGTCGCATCGGTGTTCGTGCCGGGCGCGACGGGCGACATGGAGGTCAGGCGGATGGCGCCCGGCGACGCGATCGGCCAGTCCGTCGTGCTGGCCGGCACGCAACTTCAGGCGAGTGTCTATGCCGTGACCGCGGTGACGGCCCATCAGTTGAGCAGCCGCGACCTGACGCCGCTGATCGCGAGGAAGCCGGAACTCGGACGATTGATGTGCGAATCCCTGACCGAACACATCGCGACCGAGGAGAAGATGATGATCCCGCCGGCCGCGAAGGCGCACGCGTCGTTCAACCTGATCGAATGGCTCGAGAAGGAGATGAAGCGCCTGCACGATTCGTTCGGCTGATGCGGCGGGAGATCTTGGGGACACGTTCGATCGACGGGCGCAGCCGACGGGCGGCGGAATCAGGCGAGCGCGGTGAAGCGGTCGACGAGATCGGGGTGGGCGAGCTGATCGACCCACCAGTGCAACGCGCGTCCGGCCTCGTCGCCGCGCCACGCGATATAGCAATGCGTCGTGTCGCGCATGCCGGTCACCTTGCGTGCGACGAGCTTGCCTTGCGCGATCGCGCGTGCCGCGATGCAATCCGGCAGCGTGCCCACCGCGAGTCCTTCGCACTGCGCGGCCAGCTTTGCGGCGAGCGTGGGGACCGCGAGATACGGCTGCCCGGCGTCGACGGCGACCGAGCGTGGCTGCAGTTCGCGAGAGGTATCGCTGATGACGGCGCCGCGATGCTCGATGACCGACGCCATCGACAGCGGTTCGGGCAGCGCCGCGAGCGGATGGGTCGGGGCGACGGCGAACACATGCCTGAGCGTGCCGATCGGCCGCGCGACGATGTCCGGCAGTTCCGGCGGCTCGCCCGCCGCGCCGACGACGAGATCCGCGCGGCGCGAAATCAGCGCATCCCAGGTGCCGCCGAGGACTTCGGTGGACAGGCGCAGCCGCGTGTTCATCTCGAGTCCGTAGAACGTATGCACGTAGGGCCACAACGCCTCGAACGGCAGGATCTCGTCGATACAGATGCGAACCTCGGTTTCCCAGCCTTGCTGGGCACGCAACGCCTTGAGCTCGAGCTGTTCGGCAGCATGCAGCAGCCGGCGGCCCTCTTCGACGACCACGCGACCCGCGTGCGTGAGCTTCGCGCGGCGCCCGCTCCGGTCGAACAGTGCGACGTCGAGGTCGCTTTCGAGCTTTTGTACGAGATAAGTCAGCGCGGACGGTACGCGGTGCAGGAGCTCCGCGGCTTCGGCGAACGTGCCGGTGCGGTCGATCGCGTCCAGTGCCTCGAGCGCTTCGAATGACAGCTTCATGATGAATTCCACGGGGGCGTCGGCCTGTCATGTTATCGCCAAGCACCGCCGAGTCCAATACGATTCGGAACAATTCGTCCGTGAATCGGAGCCGGGGCACCATCCTGTCCGCGCAGGATTGCCGCTCGCGGTTGCGGCGTCTGATCGGTATTGGTGGTGTGTGCCGTTTCCGGAGCGTCGGTACACGGGGGGAGCCGTGCCGACCGGGGCCGCGTTTCGCGGGTGCTGCGTGTTTTTGCGTACCCGCGTGTCGTCGGCGTCGGCAGATCGGTGGGCCTGCCGATCTGCCTGCGCGAATCCGGTCGATCAGCTTGGGGTACGACGGTGTCTATCGAGGTTTCTTCGCGGCGGCATCGGATGCCTGGGCGCCGGGCAGCGCGCCGAACATGTGCTGGCTGCACTTCGCCTCGTTCCACGCGGTTTTCAGATGAATCCCTCCGAGCATCCGGCGTGCGACCGGCAGGATCTGTTCGCCGGCAAGAATGCCCAGCAGGCCGGCCAGCGCGATCGTGGGCGGAGCAGGCGACGGCACGCCGATCAGGTAGTAGACAGCGCCGGCGAGAATTCCGGCAAGCAGCGATGAAATGTACGGCTTCATGATTCAGAGACAAGTGAATGACAACCGTGTGAAAAATACGGATAACTACCGATCCGGAGACGAGCATGAATTCAATCGATAGCCTAGCAGGTCTTTTCTGATGTGGCCGTTGAATTCTGCGGTTTTTAAGATCTTTTAAGGCCTGAATTTAGGGATTTTATTAATAGAATTGATTAAGTGGCATTACCATCGATTCGCGTGTTGAATGACAACGGCTGGCAGGCGAACCTTCCGGCACAGCGCATTGGGCGCCTCCCGCTTGCCGGCGAGGCAGGCAAATTTTTCTCCGCGTCAAAGGACATGACCGCCATGAGCAATCCGAAGCTTGAAGTACTCACCCCCCATAACAGCCAGCTGATCTTCATCGACCAGCAGCCGCAGATGGCATTCGGCGTGCAGTCGATCGATCGTCAGGCGCTGAAGAACAACGTCGTCGGGCTCGCGAAGGCCGCGAAGGTATTCAACATCCCGACCACGATCACGACGGTGGAATCCGAGAGCTTCTCGGGTCACACCTATCCCGAACTGCTCGACGTGTTCCCGAACCAGAAGACGCTCGAACGCACGTCGATGAACTCGTGGGATGACCAGAAGGTGCGCGACGCGCTGGCCGCGAACGGTCGCAAGAAGGTGGTCGTCTCGGGCCTGTGGACCGAAGTCTGCAATACGACGTTCGCGCTCTGCGCGATGCTCGAAGGCGACTACGAGATCTACATGGTGGCCGATGCATCGGGCGGCACGTCGAAGGACGCGCACGACTTCGCGATGCAACGGATGATCCAGGCCGGCGTGGTGCCGGTGACGTGGCAGCAGGTCCTGCTCGAGTGGCAGCGCGACTGGGCACACCGCGAGACGTATGACGCCGTGATGGCAATCGCGAAGGAACATTCGGGTGCGTACGGCATGGGCGTCGACTACGCGTACACGATGGTCCACAAGGCCGCGCCGCGCACCGCGACGCCGCACGAGTCGATCCCGGCCGTGCCGGCGAAGTAAGCGCGGACAGTCAGCGACTGTCGATGCCGAAGCGGCGTGTTCGATCCGGACGCGCCGCCTCGGCGATGCGTCGCCGCGGACGGTGGAACGTGACGATTCACGATGCCGTTCGCCAGGCGTTTGCCAGGACCTAGGGCCTGCATTCCAACCTGTCCGAGAAATTGATCGTATGGAACCTTATCTGGTTTCCCTTGGTGCGGGCTTGCTGATCGGTGTCATTTACAGCGCAATCAAGGTCCGCTCTCCGGCACCGCCGCTGATTGCCCTGGTCGGGCTGCTCGGCATGGTGATCGGCGTGCAGGTCATCCCCACCCTCAAACAGCTCTTTGGCTTCTGACCGAAACGAGGTGATGTATATGACCGCAACCGAGTCCCAACCGGATCTGATCCTTCACAACGGAAGGTTCACGACTCTCGACCGAGCAAACCCCACCGCGACGGCGGTGGCGATCGCCGCGGGCCGCTTCGTCGCGGTCGGCAACGAAGCGGACGTCATGCCGCTGGCCGGCCGTGCGACCAAGGTCGTCGACCTGGGGGGCCGCGCCGTGCTGCCGGGCCTGATCGACAACCACTGCCACGTGATTCGCGGCGGCCTGAATTACAACATGGAGCTGCGCTGGGACGGCGTGCCTTCGCTCGCGGTCGCGATGGACATGCTCAAGCGGCAGGTCGCGATCACGCCCGCGCCGCAGTGGGTGCGCGTGGTCGGCGGCTTCACCGAACATCAGTTCGTCGAGAAGCGCCTGCCGACGATCGACGAACTCAACGCGGCCGCGCCCGATACGCCGGTGTTCATCCTGCACCTGTACGACCGCGCGCTGCTGAACGCGGCCGCGCTGCGCGTGGTCGGCTATACGAAGGACACACCCGAGCCGCCGGGCGGGACGATCCTGCGCGATGCCGCAGGCAACCCGACGGGCCTGCTGCTCGCGAACCCGAACGCGACGATCCTCTACGCGACGCTCGCGAAGGGGCCGAAGCTGCCGTTCGAATACCAGTACAACTCGACGCGCCATTTCATGCGCGAACTGAACCGTCTCGGCGTGACCGGCGTGATCGACGCGGGCGGCGGTTCGCAGAACTACCCCGACGATTACGAAGTGATCCGCAAGCTGCACGATGCGGGCGAGATGACGATCCGGATCGCGTACAACCTGTTCACGCAGAAGCCGAACGCCGAGAAGGAAGACTTCGTGAACTGGACGAAGAGCACCAAGTATCACGACGGCACCGACTATTTCCGCAACAACGGCGCGGGCGAGATGCTGGTGTTCTCGGCGGCGGATTTCGAGGACTTCCGCGTCGCGCGTCCGGACCTGCCGGCGCAGATGGAGGACGATCTCGAAGGCGTCGTGCGCGTGCTCGCGCAGAACCGCTGGCCGTGGCGCATGCACGCGACCTACGACGAAACCATCAGCCGCGCGCTCGACGTGTTCGAGAAGGTCAACAAGGACATCCCGCTCGAAGGGCTGAACTGGTTCTTCGATCACGCGGAGACGATCACCGAAAAATCGATGGATCGTATTGCGGCGCTGGGCGGGGGCATCGCGGTGCAACACCGGATGGCGTACCAGGGCGAATACTTCGTCGAGCGCTACGGTGCGCAGGCGGCTGAAGCAACGCCGCCCGTCGCGAAGATGCTCGGCAAGGGGCTCAAGGTTTCGGCCGGCACCGACGCGACGCGTGTTGCCTCGTACAACCCGTGGGTGTCGCTCGCGTGGCTGGTGACGGGCAAGACGGTCGGCGGCCTGCGCATGTATCCGCAGCGCAACCTGCTCGATCGCGAGACCGCGCTGCGCATGTGGACCGAATACGTGACGTGGTTCTCGAACGAGGAAGGGAAGAAAGGGCGTGTGGCCGTCGGGCAGCTTGCCGACCTGGTGGTCCCGGATCGCGATTTCTTCGCGTGTGCCGAGGACGACATCGCGGGCACGACCGCATTGCTGACCGTGGTCGGCGGAAAGATCGTATGGGGCGCAGGGCCGTTCGCGTCGCACGACGCACCGATTCCGCCCGCGATGCCGGACTGGTCGCCCGTGCGCGAGTACGGCGGCTATGGCGGCTGGGGCGCGACGCAGCGCAACGGCGCACCGCTGCAACGGGCGGCGGCCGCGGCGATGTGCGGTTGCGCGAATGCCTGCAACGTGCACCAGCATGCGCACGCGGGTGCATGGGCAAGCGCATTGCCGACGTCCGACGCGAAGGGCTTCTGGGGTGCGTTCGGTTGTTCGTGCTGGGCGATCTGACATGTCGACGCGCACCTTCTACGGCAACCCGGCATGGGTTCGCGTGCTGCTTGCGCAGCCGTGGGTCGGTGCGCTGGTACGGCTTGCACTCGTCTCCGCGTTTCTGATCGGCGGGATCAACAAGGCGATGCATTTCGACGAAGCGGTGGCCGAGCAGGCGCATTTCGGCCTGCACCCGGCCGCGTTGTGGGCGGTGCTCGCGATCGCAGTCGAGATCGGTGGTTCACTCTGCGTGGTGTTTCGCCGCTTCACGTGGCTCGGCGCCGGCAGCCTCGGCATGTTGACGCTCGTCGCGATGGTCGCGGCGAACGATTTCTGGAACCGCACGGGCGTCGAACATTTCATGGCGCTCAACAGCTTCTTCGAGCACTTGGGCCTGATTGCCGCGCTGGTTCTCGTCACGATGGTCGGCGACGCCCCACGTGTGGACGGGGGCGGTCGCGCCTGAGCGCCAGGGCGGCATGGCGCATCAGGAAGGTCGTTCGATCATGGCGCCCGTTCGCGGCGCCATGACTTGCACTGAGGATCGCGCATGGTTTCGTCGTCGTCGCCGACCCGACGGACGACCGGCGCGACGACGACGCGTGCCGCGCGCCGGCCGTGGCGCCGTGACTTCACGCCTCCCGGTACGTCCCCTTGGCCTTGGCCGTATGCGTCGCCAGAATGTCCATCAGCGCCGGGCTCAGGCAATCGTAGGGCTCCAGTCCCTTGCCGCGCAGCGTGTCGCGCACGTCCGCCATCAACGACGGCGGCGTGCCGCTCTCGATGATCGACGATACGAACGCGGCGAAGCCGGGGCCGTCCCAGCCGACATCCTGCGACAGTTCGGTATGGATGAAGTCCAGGCCGTAAAACGCATGATCGGCATTTTCGATTCGCCCGAACAGATGCGTGCCGCAGGCGGTGCACGCGTGGCGCTGGATCAGCGCCTTGTCGTCCACGACCCGCAGTTTCTCGCCGTGCGCGGTCACGGTGACCTTGTCGCGCGGCACGACGCCCACGACTGCAAACAGCGCACCAGCCGGTTTCCAGCACTTCGTGCAGCCGCACGCGTGATTGAACGCGACCTGGGCGTCGACCCGAACCTCGACCGGATCCTGCGTGCACAGGCAGCGTAGCGTACCGCCCGCGAATTCGGCGGCTCCCTTCTGAATGCCTTGATCGACAGCGGGATGAATGGCGACGGACATGTTCATGCTCCTCTTCGTTGCTTCAGTTGAACGACGGTTCGGATCGACTTTCCTGCCTGCACCAGATCGGGTGCGTCTTTGCGCCGAGGTTCCATCATCGACCCTTTGAGCGCGCCATGCACGGCTGCAATCCGCTGAAGAATCGATCTGCCTTTCATCGCAACGCGCGGATGCGGGAGCCCGCATCCGTGCTCCGGCCGCATGCTGGCTCTCACGCGCTGGCATCAAACTGGGGGGGAGTATATGCGGATACTGGCGGGGAGTATACCCGGCGATCAACCGAGGGCGGCGATCGTCGAGACGGGGCACGCCGAACGGGTGCCACACGGACGCCACGCTCGGGCGTCGCCCAATTTCGTCCGGTGCGCCTGAGCGCGCCTCCGGCAGGTCGAACGTTCGGGGCGGGCCCGGCGCTGCCGGGCCTCGACGACGGTCCCGCTATTTCACTGGCGTGAGATGGGGGCGCCCTTGTTCTTGATCAGGAACACGACGAATTTTGCCGGCTTCGTGCTGCTGGCGTTTCGTCCGACCGTGTGCACGTCCTCCGGGCCTTCGTGGAACGTGTCGCCGGCATGGAGCGTGACCGTCTTGCCGCCGTTCAGGCCCATCACGATGCTGCCGTCGAGCACATAGACGAATGCGTGTGCGTCGTGGCGATGGATCGGGTCGACGCTGCCTGGCGGATAATCCACGACGATCATCTCGACTTCCTTGCCCGGATACTCGGGCAACGGTTCAGTTGTCAGTTGCGTGACCTTGGCTTGCGGTGCGGCGGCGACCGGCTGAACGGGCATCAGCAGCGACAGCGCAAGCGGTGCAAGTGCGAGCACGATGCGTTTCATGTCGTTACTCCAGGTTGGCCTTGTCGAGCCCGAACATCTTGTCGAACGAGCCGGGCACGACGCGAAACGCGACGTTCAGCCGGTTCCAGCAGTTGATCGCACCCACGAGGACGGTGAGATCCGACAGTTCCTTCTCGGAATAATGGGCCCGCACGCGTTCGTAGAGATCGTCCGGCACGCCATGCGACGAGAGATGCGTCAGTGCCTCGGTCCATTCGAGCGCGGCGCGCTCGCGCGGCGAAAACAGCGGCGACTCGCGCCAGATCGCGACGTGATGCACGCGCAGTTCACGCTCGCCATGGATCTTCGCCATCTTGATGTGCATGTCGACACAGAACGCGCAGCCGTTGAGCTGCGACGCGCGAATCTCGACGAGCTCGCGCACCGGAACCTCGATCGTCGTCTTCTGAAGCAACCCGTCGAGTTCGACGAGTTTCCTGGTCAGATCCGGCGATTGCTGAAAATAATTGATACGTTGCGTCATGATCCGTTCTCCTGATTGGTGAAAGTGGCACGAGTGGCCGTGCGCATGGCGATGCATCGCACGACCTGCCTGTCAACCATCGTAATAGCGGGTCCAGCGGGCCGGTAGAACCGGGAACGTGCGCACTCTGTTGCCGCTTCGGCACCAATCACGTCGACACGGCGACGACATTGCAGATTCCCTGTCGCGCCATCTTCGAATAGGGGCACAGGCGCTCCGTGTCCCGGACGAGACGCTCCGCGACATGCCGGTTCACGCCCGGCATGCGGATGGTGACGTTGGCGGTCAGCGCATATCCGCCATCGACCGGATCGCGACCGAACGTCACTTCGACAGCGACGGTCGCTTCCCGGATGTCGATCCGGTCGCGTTGCGCGAGCAGGCTCAGCGCGCCGTGAAAGCACGCGGCGTAGCCGGCAGCGAGAAGTTGTTCGGGGTTGGTCCCGCCGCCCGGGCCGCCGAGTTCGGTCGGCAATCGCAGGTCGAGGGCGAGACAGCCGTCGTCGGATCGTGCGACGCCCGATGCACGGCCATGACCGGACTGGCCGCCGGATACGGTGACCGTGGTCGTGTAGAGCGCCGCGAATTCTCGTCCGCGGTATTTGTCGAGCAGCGTCAGCGGCGGAGGTTGCAACCTCTCGTTCTCCATATTCCTCCCGGTTGCTTGTATTGATCGGCGCGAGTGTTCCGAGCCCTGCGGATCGGCGCGGCGCGTCGTTTCCCGAAGCGAATCGGCGCAATGGTGCAACGCTTGCCTGCAGGCCGTTCCCCACGACCGCCATCCGAACGATGGCCCCAGCGCTCTTGCATGCTAGGCAAAGACGGATCGTCGGACCAGATCGTTCAGGGATGCATGGTGTTTCCCGCTTCGCACCAATGCGGCGAGAGCGGCGGATGTCGCTCGCATCGAGCGTTCCACGACCGCGGGGACGCAGCCGATTGGTGCCGATGAGGAACGGGAAAGTGTTCCGATGCGGGTCTACCTGCGCGTGAGTGCGGATCCTAGTATGACGGCACGGGAATGCGGGCCGATCTTCGGTTCGCGCATGCAGGCAACCCATCGGTGACGCGACATGCGGCACACCTACGCAATCGGAGGCTCGCGATGGACACTTTGAATATCGATTGGCCGACGCTTTCGCACGTACCGATTCGTACGGAACCCAGCATCGACGCTGGCGCGCATCTCGTCAGCGAGCGCGACGGGTATGTGCATCACGGCATCTACGTGGGAGACGGCCTGGTTGTTCACTACGGTGGCTTCGATCGTTCCGCGAGGCGGTGTCCGGTGGAATGCATCCCGTTGCGTCGCTTCGCGGCGGGAAACGGCATCCGTGTTCAGGCGGATCCGGACGCCATCTATACCGGAATCGCTGTCGTCGAGCGGGCCTGGTCGCGCCTCGGCGAGGACCACTATCGGCTCCTGACGAACAACTGCGAGCACTTCTGCAGCTGGTGCGTGTGCGGTGTCGGTCACAGCGGGCAGGTACGCCGCGGCTTGCTGAATCCATGGATCGGCATCCGGACAATGATCGCGCTCGTGAAGGGACGCGCGACGACCATGCTTTCGACCGCGCGGCGGTATGGATCGCGCGTGTCCCGAGCCGGCGTGCCGGTGATCGTCGCATCGGCGTTGTCGGCATGCGCGAACTACGCCGGCATTCACGGCGATGCGGCGATGACCGATCCACAGCATTACGCAACGCAATGGAGCCTGCCGTTCGAGCAAGGACATTGGCCGACCGCGGATTGGGCCGATCAGTTCGGTGACGGCCAGTTGAAGTCCTTGATCGACGAGGCACTCAACAGCAGCCCGACGCTCGATCAGGCGCGTGCACGCGTGGCGGCCGCGCAGGCCTACAGCGAATCCGCGCGAGCGGGGACGATGCCGCGCGTCGACGCCAGCTACGCGCTCACGCGTCAGCAGTTTTCCGGAACGGCGCTCGTGCCGCCGCCGTACGGCGGGTCATGGCAGACGGAGAACCGCGGCATCCTGGGCGCTTCGTACGAGCTCGACCTCTGGGGCAAGAAACGCGAGGCGCTGCGCGAGTCGGTGTCCGATCTGCAGGCGAGCCGCGCCGACGCGGAAGCGGTCAGGCTGACGCTCACGACCGCGATCGCGCGTACCTACAACGAATTTGCACGCCTGTTCCTGTTGCACGACATCGCGCAGCGGGAGATCGCCCGGCGCGAGCAGATCGATCGCATCGCCGCGGCCCGAATCGCGACCGGGCTCGATACGCAGGTCGAGCGAGAGACCGCCCGTGCGAATCTCGCGACCAGCCGTGCGTTGCTGAAATCGCTCGACGGCCGGATCCTCGCGGCGCGCTACCAGATTGCCGCGCTGGTCGGCGCCGGTCCCGATCGCGGCCTGGGGATCGCGCGACCGACGCTCGGCACCGGCAACGAGGTACGCCTGCCCGACAATCTGCCTGCGGATCTCGTGAGCCGGCGCCCCGACATCGTGGCTGCCCGATGGCGTGTCGATGCGCTCGCGCACGGCGTGAAGGAAGCGAAGGCCGAGTTCTATCCGGACATCAACCTGAGCGCCGCGATCGGACTCGATGCGTTCGGCTTCGGCCGTTTCCTGACGGCGGCGAGCCGCACCGCGTCGGTCGGACCGGCCATCCACCTGCCGATCTTCGACGCTGGCGCACTCCGTGCGCAACTGAAGGGGCGCTATGCGGACTTCGATCTCGCCGTCGCGACCTATAACCAGGCGCTCGTCACCGCGCTGAGCGAAGTCGCGACGCAAGTCGCCGACGTGCGTTCGACGGACGCACAGCTGGTCGATGCGCTGACCGCGCAGCAAGCCGCGCTGAAGGCGGCCGCGCTGGCGCTCGTGCAGTACAAGGCTGGTCTCACGAATCAATTGACCGTGTTGAACGCCGACGTCAACGCACTTTCCGCCGATCAGCGCGTCGCGAATCTGCGCATGGACCGCCGCGATCGTCAGATTGCGCTCGCGTCCGCGCTGGGCGGTGGCTTCGTCGACACGTCATTCGCAGGCGCGGGCACCGCGGCACATGCCGATGCGCGCGTATCGGCCGTGCCCGCTGTCGCCGCGCGCTGAGCGGCGATCCATCGAATCTGCCTGGAGAATTGAAATGAGCGAAATCAATCCGCCGGTACGCAAGCCGGTCGACGCACCCCGCGTGAATCGTGATACGTCGCCGTCGGGAGGCGACGATGTCGCAAGCGAAGACGCGACGCGCCGCCGCCGGCTGCTGCTGGCGCTGCTCGGCGTGACGGTCGTGGCGGCGTCGGTTGCCTACACCGCGTACTACCTGACGTTCGCGCGCTACCACGAATCCACCGACGATGCGTACGTCAGCGGCAATCTCGTGCAGCTGACGCCGCAGGTGGCGGGTACCGTCGTTGCCGTGAACGCCGACGATACGCAGATCGTGAAGGCGGGGGAACCCGTCGTCACGCTTGACGCCGCCGATGCGAAAGTCGCGCTCGGCAACGCCGAAGCGGCGCTGGGTCAGACCGTGCGGCAAGTGAGCAGTCTCTACGTGAACGACGATCTGTATGCCGCGAACGTCGCGCAGAAGCAGTCCGATCTCGTGCGAGCCCAGGAGGACCTGCGTCGTCGCGTGGCCGTCGCCGATACGGGCGCCGTGTCGGCCGAGGACATCGCGCACGCGCGCGACACCGTGGCGGCCGCGCGGGCGGCGCTCGACGCCGCGCGTCGACAGGCGGAGGCCAACCGCGCATTGACGGACGGCACGACGATCGACCAGCACCCGAACGTGCAGGCGGCCGCGTCGAAGGTGCGCGACGCGTATCTGGCGTACGCGCGCAACGTGCTGCCCGCGCCCGTCACCGGCTATGTCGCGAAGCGCTCGGTTCAGGTCGGCCAGCGCGTGTCGCCCGGCATGCCATTGATGGCGATCGTGCCGCTCGACGGCGTGTGGGTCGACGCGAACTACAAGGAAAGCCAGTTGCGCAACATGCGCATCGGTCAACCCGTCACGCTGACGGCCGACGTGTACGGCGGAAAGGTCAGGTATCACGGCCGCGTGGTCGGCTTCTCGGCGGGCACGGGCAGCGCATTCGCGAGCCTGCCCGCGCAGAACGCGACAGGTAACTGGATCAAGATCGTTCAGCGCCTGCCCGCGCGCATCCAGCTCGACCCGAAGGAACTCGACGCGCATCCGCTGCGTATCGGACTGTCGATGGACGTCGACGTGGATACGCGCGACGACACGGGCCCGCAGCTCGGCGCGGCGACGAACACGTCATATCGCACGGACGTGTTTGCCGAATACGGCGCACAGGCAGACGCCGAGATCGAGAAGATCATCGCGCGCAACATCGTCATCGGGCGTGCGGGTACGACGGCGCGTGGCGGCGAGCCGACGGCTTCCGCCACGCGCGATGCAAAGGACCCGCGCGACACGACGCGGCGCGCGAGTTGAACCGTCGACCCGGATGCGCGTTGCAGTCGCGTTCCGGTCGATTCAATCATCCGACTGGCCGGAACGATGCGCCGGCGCGGTCGACCTTCGGAGTGTGAGCAAGATGAATTCCTCGACTCAACCCGCGCCGCCGCCGCTGACGGGCGGAAAGCTGGTGCTGGCGACGCTCGCCGTCGCGCTCGCGACGTTCATGAACGTGCTCGATTCGTCGATCGCCAACGTGGCGATTCCGACCATCTCCGGAAACCTCGGCGTATCCGTCGACGAAGGCACGTGGGTGATCACGCTGTTCTCGGCGGCCAATGCCGTCGCGATTCCGCTGACCGGATGGCTCACGCAGCGCGTCGGGCAGATCAGGTTGTTCGTGGCCGCGATCGTGCTGTTCGTGTTCTCGTCGTGGCTGTGCGGCATCGCGCCGAACCTGCTCGTGCTGCTCGCCGCGCGCGTATTGCAGGGCGCCGTCGCGGGGCCGCTGATTCCGCTTTCGCAGGCGATCCTGCTGGGTTCGTATTCGAAGGAGAAGAGCTCGACCGCGCTCGCGCTCTGGTCGATGACCGCGACGGTCGGCCCGATCGCCGGTCCCGCGCTGGGCGGCTGGATCACCGACAGCTACAGCTGGTCGTGGATCTTCTACATCAACATTCCGGTCGGCCTGTTCGCGGCCGGCGTGACGTGGATGATCTATCGCGACCGTGAGACGCAGGTGCGCAAGCTGCCCATCGACAAAGTCGGCCTGATGTCGCTGGTCGTATGGGTCGCGACGCTGCAGATCATGCTCGACAAGGGCAAGGATCTCGACTGGTTCAGCTCGCCCGTGATCTGCTCGCTTGCCGTGATTGCGGCCGTCAGCTTCCTGTTCTTCCTGATCTGGGAGTTCACGGCGCGCAACCCGATCGTGGACATTCGCCTGTTCGCGGTGCGCAACTTCCGCGGCGGCACGATCGCGATCTCGGTCGCATACGCGGTATTCTTCTCGAACCTCGTGATCCTGCCGCAATGGATTCAGGGCTATCTCGGCTATCGATCGGTGGACGCCGGACTCGTGACGGCGCCGCTCGGGATCTTCGCCGTGCTGCTCGCACCGTTGATGGCGAAGATCATGCCGAAGTCCGACGCGCGGGTGCTCGCGACGCTGGCCTTCGTGGGTTTCGCGGGCGTGTTCTTCATGCGCTCGCGTTACACGACGGGCGTCGACCCCTACACGCTGGTGCTGCCGACCCTGTTGCAGGGTATTCCGATGGCGCTCTTTTTCACGCCGCTTACCGCGATCATTCTGTCGGGCCTCGCGCCCGACCGGATTCCGGCCGCCGCCGGGCTGTCGAATTTCGTGCGTGTGTTCGCGGGCGGTGTCGGCACCTCGCTGATCGCGACCGGATGGAACGACCGGACGATCCTGCATCATGCGCGGCTCGCCGAGCAATCGAGCGTGAACAACCCCGCTTACACGAGTGCCGTCACGCAGCTCCAGGCGACGCTCGGCGGGGGCGTCGATCAGGCGTCGGCGTTTTTCGAACGCACGCTGAATGCACAGGCTGCGATGCTCGCGCTGAACGACATCTTCTGGTTGTCGTCGATCATCTTCATCGTGATCATTCCGCTGGTCTGGCTCACCCGGCCGGGCAAGGGCAGCGGCGGCGGGATCGCGGCAGGCGGCCACTGAACGAGGCCGCTGGCGTCGCGCGGTGGCGATCGCTCGCACGCCGCCGAGCCGGGATGCGCCAAACCCTTGAGGATCGATGTCGGCATGGTGTCCGTCAGAATGATGGACACCATGCGGTCGCATTCGGCGGACCGGGCGGGTCGTTGCAGGAAGCGGCCACACCTTGCGTCAAACGCTTCGTCGAACTGATCAAGCCGTCCGGGGCCAACCAGTGCCTTCGTCATCACGGAAACGCGCCGGATGGCGTACCAAGCGTGCTGACGTCGAACGTCCGTTACGCCGATCCCACTGTCTGGGTCGGGGAATGTGCCCGCCAGGCGCGCAACGGCGGAAGGAACGCTTTATCCGTTACGCGATCGACAGATCGTCTTGCCCCGGGTTCGAGACAAGCGGCGCAGTCGCCGCATGGCGCAACTGTGGTCGGGAGAGGGTGTCAGGTCCGCCGACGATATGACCAAGAAGAGGCGTGAAACCCGGCTAGCGTGGGTCGCGATGCCGAGGTCCGGCACTCGCTGCGTGCGCCGATGGAGGCGCCATGGAGGTGTTGTCTGTCGCCAGGATAATCGGCGGCCCGACAGGCCGCCAACGGTGCGATACCGCGCTGCCCGGGAACCCGGGCGCGCCACGGCGTCAATACGTGAAGGCTTTCCGCTCTTCCGGGGTGATTGCCGCGTCGTTCATCGCGACCATCGGTTCCACGTCGAAGCCCGCGACGCGCCATGCATCGATACCGCCCGTGAGCGGTAACGCGAGCTTGACACCGGACAGGCGCAACTGCCTGGCCACCGACACGGCAGACGTTTCGTGCGGGCACGCACAATAGATGACGAGCGTCCGGTTCGTGCCGTAGCGCTCCATGATCTGGCGCGGCTTGCGTTCATCGCCGATCACCGCGCCCGGGATAACGAACGGATCGAGCATTCTTCGCTCGGCGGAACGGATATCGATCACGGCCGGCCGCGGATTGCTCGCGAGCAACGCATGCAGTTCACCCGCGCTGATCCGCGCTTTTCCGAGGGCGCTTGCCAGCATCCGTCGGCGGCAGTGGCGATACGGAAGATACAACGCCGGTGCGATGCCGATCACGATGAGCACATGCCAGCCAAGACGAGTGACGAGGGCGAAGACCGCGTCGATCTGCGAGGCGAACAGTGTGCCGACGGACAGACCGATCGACGCCCACAGCGCAATGCCGACGCAGTCATGCAAGATAAAGGCGCGCAACCTGACGGCCATCGCGCCGCATAGCGGAACGGCCACGAGTGACAGGCCGGGTACGAACCGCGCGATCACGAGCACGCGAACGCCCCAACGCCCGAAGAAGCGCTCCGTCGTCCTGACGCACGCGTCGCGCGACGGTGTCAGTTTGCAGACGGTGTGAAGCGTGCGCTTGCCGTACCGTTTTCCACCCTGGTACCAGACCAGGTCGCCGAGCAGGCCGCCAACCACGGCGGCGGCCAGTATCGTCGAGAAATGCAGCAGCGTCGACGACGCGACATGGGTCACGAGCGCGATGCCTGCGCCTACCGTGACCAGGGTCGGAATGGCAGGCAGCGGCAGGCCGAGCGACGACCCTAGAACGTTCAGGAATACGATCAACGTGCCGTACCGCGCGATCATTTCATGCGACATCATGGTGCTCTCCTTGAGGCAGGCGCATGGGCGATCTCGACGATCGGTCATGGCTCCGCCTGAAGCGGTCCTGCAAGGGCGGTACCGCGAGTCGGGAACAGAGCAGGCGGGCCGCCGGTCACGCGTCGCCGGCACGCGGCCGACCGCCCGGCTCACCCGCGGCTGGCGTCGATACGGGTCACCCGGCGACGGACGATTCCTTCTCGGGCGGCAGTTGTTCCGCGGGAGAAGCATGCTTGCCGAGGCTGCCGGCTTCGTCCACGTCGTGCCGATAGCGGTGCACGTCCCGCGTGACGAAGCCGATTTCCCGGCTCGGAATCTCGAACCACTCCGGGTGTCCGAACGAACGGCGAATATCCTCGAGACCGCTCGCCCAATGCTCGCGCATCGTGTCCTTGCTGAACTCATAGTCCTTGTAGTGCCCCTCGAACGTCTTGTTCTTGTAGATCAGGTGCACCACGTTCACGGCACTGCCATCCGCCGTTTTCTGAGCTTCCCGCAGCAGCGGGTGGGCAAGCCGCACGTGTTCCGGAATGTGTTCGAGCAGCGCCTTGATCATCTGCGCATGTTTCTGGTTCTGCGACATGAACGCGGTGATCGCGCGCGTGCGGCTCGAATACTGAATGTCCTTGGTGCGTTCGCTGACATCGAGGAAGTTGCCCGGCAACTTGCCGCGCGAGCTCCACAGATCGAGCTGGAAGACGAGCGTGTCCTTGTGCTGGCTTTCGCGGATGATCTCGGTGAGCGGCGTATTGGAAACGAGGCCACCGTCCCAGTAGAACTCGCCATCGATCTCGACGGCCGGAAAGCCCGGCGGCAGCGCGCCGGACGCGATGAAATGCTCCGGCGCCAGGCGCATTTTCGTATTGTCGAAATAGACGAGATTGCCCGTTCGCACATTGACCGCTCCGACGGATACACGAATGTTTCCGTCGTTGATGCGGTCGAAGTTGGCGTACCGCAGGAGCGTTTCACGCAACGCCGACGTGTCGTAGTAGCTGACCCGATCGGGACGCTTTGCGCCGAATCCGGCGAAAGGCACGTGCGTGCGCGGCGAGAAGAATCCGTTCTGACCTTCCATCAGCGTTCGCGTGGCAGCCCATGCGCTCGACCACCTGCGCCCCACGTCGGCAAGCCCGGGCCACGCCGACATGCACGCGCCGACGTGAGCGAGCGGATCGCCCGGCTGACTGATGGTGTTCCAGAAGCCGCGGAGCGCGTCCGTGCGGTCCGCCGGCGCATTGCCGGCGATGATCGCCGTATTCAGCGCGCCGATCGATATGCCGGCGATTCGCGTCGGCTCCACGCCGACTTCGGCCATGCCTTCGTACACGCCGGCCTGATAGGAGCCGAGTGCGCCGCCACCCTGCAGCACGAGTCCGATTTCGTCATACGCGGGCAGCTTGATGCGATGGGGCTGCTTCAGCGTGTTACGCTGGTTCGAATACATGGTGTCCTCCTTACTGCATGAACCAGCCGTGGCTGACGACGATCGATTGTCCGGTGAGCGCGTTCGACTCGAAGCCGGCCAGGAACGCAACCGTGTGCGCGACATCGGCCGCCGACGTGAATTCGCCGTCGACGGTCTCTCTCAACATCACGTCCTTGACGACCTGCTGTTCGGAGATGCCCAGCGCTTTCGCCTGCTCCGGAATCTGCTTGTCGACCAGCGGCGTCCTGACGAAGCCCGGGCACACGACATTGGCGCGTACGCCGCGCGGCCCGCCTTCCTTCGCGACGACGCGCGCGAGACCGAGGAGCCCGTGCTTCGCGGTCACGTAGGCGGACTTCAGCGGCGAGGCCTCGTGCGAATGCACCGAGCCCATGTAGATCACCGTGCCGCCCTTGTTCGACGCGTACATGTGCCTGATGACGGCACGCGTCGTCAGGAATGCACCGTCCAGGTGAATGGCCAGCATCTTCTTCCAGTCGGAAAATGCGTAGTCCTCGATCCGGTTGACGATCTGGATGCCGGCGTTCGACACGAGCACGTCGATTCCGCCCAGCCGCTTCACCGTTTCGGCCATGCCGGCATCGACGGCTTCCTCGCTGGTGACGTCCATCGCGATCGCCAATGCCTTCCCTCCGCTCGCGACGATATCGTCCGCAACCTTGCGCGCGGCCGCGAGGTTCAGATCGGCGATCACGACCGTGGCGCCGTCCGCTGCTAGCTTGCGTGCGCACAGATCGCCGATACCGCTTGCCGCGCCCGTCACGAGCGCGACCTTGTCATTCAGTGCCATACGTCCTCCGGAGGTTTACTGGTTGACCGCGAGCTTCAGCGACGCGGCGGGGGCGAGGTAGTCATGGGCCACTTCGCCGATATCGAGCGTGAGATGTGCGATGACGTGGCGCGCGCCGATCACCTTGCGAACCGGCAGGTCGGCAACCGACGCGAGCGCATGCGGATGCAGTTCGAGCGCGGCAGGCCCCTCCCATGCGCCGATCACGTCGACATCGCGCAGGAAGAAGCGCACCAGTTCGCAAATGCGCGCGGTGCCGTCGACGTGCGGAATGACCTTGAGCAGATAGTTGGGCGTGCCGGCGAGCTTGCGGCGCTCGGCTTCCGTGTCGAGCGCGCGGTACTTGTAACCCATCGTTCCGGTGGCGATGCGCTGCGTGCCGTAGTCGAGCGTGCCGAGCAGCGTGTCCTTGCCGTCGACGCAGAGCCGCGGCGACGCCAGTTTCTTGGGAAATCCCCAGATTTCCCGTCCGGCGGCGATGGGGCCTTCGTCGTCGAGGTACATCGCATGCGTGAAATTGGCTCGCGTGCCGTCCTCGTCCAGAACGGAGATCACCTGACCACTTTCGGTGTAGTCACCGAATCCAGACGAATCGGGCATCCGGATGAACTCGTAATGGACAACGGCCCGGTCGACCGTCAGAGGTTCCGGGACGACGGCCCGGAGGGCGTCCATGTCCGTCTCGTACGAGATGATGAAATACTCCCGATTGACGAAGCGGAAGGGCGGACGCGGATACGCCGGGTTGTGCACGGGCATCGCGAATGCGTTGCTGCGGATGTCTTCTTCTGTCACGGATCGTTCCTCGGTTGATGAGGTGCTGGGTCACACCCATGGCAACAGCCTTGGCTGCCGCGGCCAATGACGCGCGACGACGCGACGCGGCGCAGACGGCCGCGCGGGTCGCACGTTGCACTTGCGGTGTCGTGTCCGTTTCCCGGATGGGATCGGGCATGCATGCACGGCCACCGTCATCGCCAAGCGTAGGCGATGTGCTCGTGCGGCAGTAGCGTCGCGACGGACCTCATCATGTTGTCTCGGCGACAACAATCGACGAACGGAGGATGGCGAAACGAAAGACGTGTGACGCGCTACAGCGCGATGATGGTGCGGCTCGACGGATCGCGCGCATGTTCGCCGAGCATCGCTTTCAGATCGCGCTCGATCGTGCTGCACAGCGTTGAAATGGGCACGTCGTTGGCGCCGCCTTCGAACGGGTTCTCCGTGCTTTCGCCAACCTGCTCGAGCGAGGTGTACATCCAGGAAACGGCGACGCTGCACGGCACGACCAGCCAGACCATGTTGCCGTGCATGAAACCGCTGACGCTATCGTTCAACCGGTTGAATTCGTTCAGAAGACCGAACGGAAGCGACAGGCAGAAGAACCGGACGAACAGGGAGCTGACGGTCGCATACTGACGCGGGTAGGGAAAGTTCTTGAAGCGTTCCGATCTTGCCTGGAGGTCGATGAAATCGCCGACGGTTTTCTGCAGCTCCATGTAAAAGTTCGAATTCAGATGCCCGGCCATGTGAAGCGTCCGGAGCGAAGTGCCCTGCAGGCTCAGCACGAACGTTGCGATGCAAGCCGAGGAGAGCGACTGTCCCGTTTCGGTCGAGGAGAGGTACTTCGGCAACAATTCGCTGATGTCCTTTTCCCACTCCGGAACACGATAGAACCGGCGGTACTCCGCGTTGTAGCGTTTGTTCGTGCTTTCCCAGATGCGCGGGCGGCGCAGGTCGTAGCGGAGCGCGGTCAGCCACGCCAGGTGGCGATCGACGAGTGTTCGGGCGATCTCGTCATCGGTGACGAAGTCGCGGACGAATTGGCCCCAGCGCCAGCTCGTGCTCAGGATATCCGTCCAGATGTCCAGCGCGTCCATTGCGCGGTTGTAGGTTTGAACGTTCTTGAAGCCGACGATGAACGACGTCGCAGTTCCGAGCAGAACCACGATCGTCAGGGGGATCGACAGCCACGTAACGGAGAAAAACTTGTACAGGACAACCGGAACGGAACCGAAAACGAGCAGTTCGTAAATTTTCCAGCGCGTCCAGATCAGGAACTCCGACAGTTTGTACGATTTCCCCATGTGCATTTTATTTGCCTCATCGTTGAGTCAGGTGGGTGACGAAGACGGCGTTCGAGTCGCGTGCGATCGTTCGTCGACATCATGCCCGCGATCGATCAGTGCGGCGTGTGATGGATTGGTGCCGAAGCGGCAACATCGTGAGCACGACTGCGGATCTACTGCGCAATGCCGTGTCGACCTAGGATGACTTCGCGCGGCGAGTTGCCGCCATCGACATCAACCGAGGGCAATGATCATGTCGCAGAAGATCCTGATAGTGGGTGCCGGTTTTGCCGGCGTGTGGGGCGCACTGGGCGCGGCGCGCGTGCTGGATGGTGCCGGTGTGACGAGCGGCGACGTCGAGATCACGTTGATCTCCCCGAAACCGGAACTGCAGATCCGGCCGCGGCTGTACGAAAGCGAGCCGCAGCGGATGGCCACACCGTTGCTGCCGCTGCTCGATGCGGTCGGCGTGAAGTTTCTCGAAGGCAGCGTCGAGGAGATTTCCGTCCGCGAGAAGACGGTCAGTGTCGCGTGCGCCAACGGCCAGCGACGTCTGCTCGCGTATGACAGGCTGTTGTTGACCAGCGGCAGCAGGTTGGGCAAGCCGCCGGTGCCAGGGCTCGCGGAACACGCGTTTTCGGTCGATCGTATCGAGGACGCCGTCGCGCTCGACGACCACTTCGCGGCGCTCGCGAAACTGCCGGAATCGCCGGCACGCAATACGGTCGCGGTGGTCGGTTGCGGCTTTACGGGTATCGAGGTTGCCACCGAGTTGCCCAAGCGCTTGCGCGAGTGGTTCGGCCCGCAGACGAAAGGGCGTGTCGTCGTGATCGGCGCGCAGGACGACATCGGTCCCGATCTCGGCCCGAATCCTCGGCCGTATGTCGCCGAAGCATTCGCGTCGCTCGGCGTCGAGGCCGTGCTCGGATCGCGCGTCGTGTCGGTCGCGGCCGACGGCGTTCGTACCGCGTCGGGCATGCACATCGAGGCGATGACCGTGATCTGGGCGGGCGGAATGCTTGCGAGCCCGCTGACGTCGCAAGTCTCGTCGCACCTGGATCCGCTCGGGCGCGTCGAGGTCACACCGGATCTTCGCGCGGCGGAAGCGCCGCACGTGTTCGTCGCGGGAGACGTGGCGCGGGCGCGCAGCGACGATGACGGGCACTATGCATTGATGTCGTGCCAGCACGCGATCGTGATGGGGCAATTCGGCGGGCACAACGTCGCGGCGGATCTGATCGGCGTGCCGACACTGGAATACCGGCAGCCGTTCTATGCGACATGCGTCGACCTGGGCGATTGGGGCGCCGTGTACTCGGAAGGCTGGGATCGGCAGATCAAACTGACGCATGCCGAAGGAAAGGCGCGCAAGCAGATGATCAACACGCAATGGATCTATCCGCCGGCACCGAATCGTGCCGAGGCACTGGCGGCCGGTAACCCGCAGGCGTCGTTCGATTGACCGATCGCCCCCCGCGCGCGCGTCGCGAGATGCGCGGCGGGGGGCATGCCGCTGCGGCAACGAACGCCGTCGGCGGACGACGCGCTGTCGCGGCGCGAAAGGCGCCGGGTCAGTCGACGACGGTCACGATATTGACGGTGCCTTGCCGGGCCATCTTCGCATATGGGCACAAGCGTTCCGCGGTTCGAACCATTTCTTCCGCGACGTTTCGATCGACGCCCGGCATCCGCACCCGAACGTCGATGAGCAACGCATAGCCGCCGTCCATGGGATCGCGGCCGAATGAAACCTGCACTTCCACGGCGGTATCGGGGGTATCCATATCGGCGCGTTTCTCGAGCAGATTGAGCGCGCCGTGGAAGCACGCGGCGAAGCCGGCCGCGAACAACTGCTCCGGATTGGTCCCGTTGCCGGGCCCGCCAAACTCGGTGGGCAGGCGCAAGTCGACGGCGAGATTTCCGTCGTCCGAGCGGACGACGCCGGATGCGCGGCCGTGTCCCGTCTCGCCACCGGACACGGTGACGGTCGTGGTGTAAAGCGGTTGAAAATCCCGGCCTCGATACCTGTCGAGGAGGGAAAGCGGCGGGGCTTGCAGCTTGTTGTCATCCATGATGCGTGCTCGAATTCAGCGACACGCTTCGACCTCGGTCATTCGATCGTCGAAACGTCTTGCGAAGGGGCCGGAACGCCGGGGCAAGTAGCGTCGTCAAGGAATGACGGGCACGGAGGATCGTCCGAGGAATGCGGCAATCTTCCGGTGCAGCCCGATTCCCGGTTCGTCTACGGGAGAAAGACGCTTCCATGCTAGAGGCGCGCGCGGGATGGCGGTATGGCCGTTCCGGGCGATTGTATGTTTCCCGTTGGACACCAATCGGGAACGCGGCACGAATTTCAATCAGGCGCCCGGCGGCAGCGGTTGCCGGCACGCAAGGCCGCACGCGATTGGTGCACGCCGCGCGTCAGCGGCCCAGGCACACGCGCAGCGCTCGTGCGTGACGTTGCGCTTCGTCCGCGTCGGCGATGTTCGCGAACCCGATGATGAGGCCGCGTGGCGTTTGCTGCGTGTGGCTGTTCGTGTACCAGATCGACAGCGGCAGGACCGCGAGCCCGGCTTCGCGGGCGCGCGCGGCGACGGTGACATCGTCGACCGGCCCCTCGGGTCCCGCCGTGAACCGCACCGCGAACTGGATGCCGCCAGGCGGCAGGTCGACGATCAGCCGCTTGCCGAACGCCTGCCGCAATGCGTGCACGATCAGCGTGCGGCGCTCGCCATACAGCGTGCGCATGCGCTTCAGGTGCCGGGCGAAGTGACCCTGTTCGATGAAATCCGCCAGGGCCGCCTGCAGGAGCGCCGGCGAGCCTGCGTTCATGCTGCAGGCCACGCGTTCGACACGCTCCACCGCACGCTCCGGCACGACTGCGTACGCGAGCCGCAAGCCGGGATACATCGCCTTGCTGAAGGTACTGCAATAGATCACGCGATCGCGCCGGTCGAGACTCTTCAGCGCCTGCAGCGGGCGGCCCAGATAGCGGAACTCGCTGTCGTAGTCGTCCTCGACGATCCACCCGGACGTCTTTTCGGCCCAGTCCAGCAGCGCGATGCGGCGGGACAGCGACAGCGTATGCCCGAGCGGGCTCTGATGCGACGGCGTCACGAGCGCGAAGCGCGCGTGCGCGTCCAGCTGCAGGCCGCGCTCGACGTCGATTCCCTCGGCATCCACCGGCACCGGGACGAGGTGCACGCCCGTCTCGGAGAGGAAACTGCGTGCGAGCAGATAGCCGGGGTCCTCGAACCAGACGCGGTCGTTCGGACGCGCGAGGCTGCGCAGCACGAGTTCCAGCGTGGCGCGGTAGCCGCTGGTGATGAACACCTGTTCCGGCACGCAGGTGACGCCGCGCGACAGCCCCAGATAGGTGGCGATGTGTTCGCGCAGCGGCCTGTAACCGGCCGGATTCGGGTAGCCCAGCAGCGCACGATCCCCGCTGCGCGCGCGCAGCGACACGAGGCGGTGCCAGACCTTGCGCGGAAAGGCGTCGAGGGCAGGGACCCCGGGCTGCAACGGGCGCGGCTCGCCGCTCATCGCGACGGCGATCGGTTGCGCGCGCCGCGGAGGCGGGCTGTCGCGCGACATGCCCGGTACCTGAAGCACGTCGGCGCTGTCGACGTGCGCCGCCGATTCGTCGTCATGCGCGGGGGTCGCCCGCAGCAGCGATTTCGGCAAGGACGGCGAGACGAACGTGCCTGCCGCGCCGCGCATTTGCAGATATCCCTCGTCGACCAGGATCGTGTAAGCCTGTTCGACGGTGCCGCGCGCCGTGTTCAATTGCGTCGCCAGACCGCGTAACGCCGGCACGCGATCGCCCGGACGCAGGTGGCCCGCGGCGATCGCGGTTCTGAACCGCTCACAGATCTGCAGATAGATCGGCAACTGATGCTGCCGGTCGATTTCGATGGTCAGCATGGAGGATTGCGCAGACATGACGGCCTCGTGGGTAACGGAACAGACACGGCATGGACCAGTCCGATCGACGATTCTTGGCACTGATGGATAGGACATGATTCTTCCACAATTGCTCCACGCGATGCGACGGTCATCACCGCCTTCACCGGATCCGGCACCCGTCATGTCCCCTCGCATTCACATGCAATCCATTCGTCAGGAGATTTTGCGATGAAGATCGTTGTCATCGGCGGTTCGGGCCTGATCGGCTCGCGTGTCGTCACGCTGCTCGAGGAAGCGGGCCATCGGGCGGTTGCCGCATCGCCGCGCACCGGTGTCAATACCATCACGGGCGAGGGCCTGACCGACGCATTGACGGACGCGGACGTGGTCGTGGACGTGGCGAACGCACCGTCATGGGAACCGCAGGCGGTCCTGGACTTCTTCCGCACGTCGGCACGCAATCTCGGCAAGGCCGAAGTGGCCGCGGGCGTGCGCCATCACGTCGCGCTGTCGATCGTCGGTTGCGACCGGATGCCGGAGAACGGCTATTTCGCGGCCAAGGTCGCGCAGGAGCAGGCGATCGAGGCGGCGGGCGTACCGTACACGATCGTGCGCGCGACGCAATTCATGGAATTCATCGGCGGCATCGCGGATTTCGGCACGGTTGACGGCACCGTGCGCATCGGCGACGGACTGTTCCAGCCGATCGCCGCGGAAGACGTGTCGGCACTCGTCGCGCAGGCCGCGCTCGCCGGGCCGCAGAACGGCACGATCGAGATCGCGGGTCCGGATCGCGCGCCGTTTGCGGAGATCGTCGCGCGCTACCTGAAGTCGGTCGGCGACACGCGCGCGGTGGTGACCGATCGCGACGCCCGCTACTACGGCGGCCGCGTCGAGGAAACGTCGCTGGTGCCGCTCGGGGACGCGCGGCTGGGCCGCATCGGTCTCGACCAGTGGCTGGCAAGAAGCTGATTCACGTTCGCACGTATGCGATACGCCGGCGCATGCCGGCGACGAGTCGATCCGTGTGAGCAGCACGTGTGGGGGCAGCGGAAATGAATCATTCGGAACCATCGGAACACGGCGCGCGTCGCGACCTGGCCAGTCGCGCCGATGCACTGTCGGCGAGCTTCGGTGCGAGCTATGCAGGCATCCTTGCATTCGTTGCCGTGGCGAGCGAGGGGAGTTTCACCAAGGCCGCCGAACTGCTCGGCGTCGGGCGGCCGGCCGTGAGCCGGAACGTCCAGAAGCTGGAGGCCCAACTGAGCACGCGGCTGTTCCAGCGGACCACGCGCACGACCGAGCTGACTTGCGAGGGCCGGCGCTTCTTCGAGAATTGCCACCAGGGCGTGGCGCAGATCGTCGAAGCCATGAACGACATGCTGGAATTGCGGCAGGGGCCGCCGCGCGGCCTCATCCGCATCAGCTCGGCAGTGGGATTCGGCAGGAAGATCGTGGCGCCGCTGCTGGAAAAGTTCGCGCACGCCTATCCGGACATCATCATCGATCTGCTGCTCGACGACCGGCCCGTCGATCTGGTGTCCGAGCGGATCGACGTGTCGTTCCGTAACGGCCGCATCGAGGACTCCAGCATCATCGCCCGGCAACTGATTCCGATGCAGATGGCGCTCTGCGCGGCGCCGTCGTATGTGGCGAGGCACGGTCTCCCGCAGAGCGTCGAGGACCTCGACCGGCACGAGTGCATCAATTTCCGGTTTGCGAGCGGGCGCCTGTTCGAATGGGAGTTCAACGTGGACGGCCGCGTGCAGAAGTACCTGCCGACGTCGCGCCTCACGTTCAACGACGCGGATCTGGTGTTGCGCTCGGTGCTGAACGGATCGGGCATCGCGCAGATGGCGGGCTACCAGATCCGCGACCATCTCGCGTCGAACGAACTCGTCGTCGCGCTGGCGAAGCACGTGCCGGAGGATCGCGGTCACTACATCTGCTATCTGAGCCGGCAACACCTTCCGACGCGCATCCGGATCTTCGTCGACTTCATGACCGAGCAGATTCGCGCGCTCGATCTGAACTGCATGACGCGGTTCAATCCGGAAGTGCCGGTGTTGTCGTCGGCCGCGTCGGCCGCGTCGGCGGGGCTGGCGGCTTGACGCAGCTCCACGCGCGTTCGTCCGCAATCCAGTCGCCAAACAGCTGGATCCTTTGTTGCTGTTCGGTTCCGCCCGGATACGCGAAGTAATAGCCCATCCCCGTCGGCAACGAGGTGTCGAACGGCATCACGAGCCGGTGCGCCGCCACGCTCTCGTTCACCAGCGTCCTGTCGCCCCCAGGGGCGTCGACGTCGTCTCCAAGGACGCACGCCCCCTGTTCGGACTGAATTCCGCTACCGGCCTTATTTGCGTCGCGCGTGCTCGTCCAGGCGTCGCTTCAGTAGCATCGGTACGCGGACCTGATGCGATGCCAGGCCCACGTACCGCTGATTCGATCGGTCATGCGTGCGCGCGGATATCCGGCGTTGCCGAACCAGACCAGCCGCCGGCATGCCCGGCTCGGCCTGCAAGCGAGCCCGCGACGGTCAATGCAGCTCGCTGAAGCGCGGATCGATATACGCGTCGACGTCCTGCGACTGTTTGTACACGGCATTGCGCACGTTGAACGCATTCGCGTTGCGGGTCGACCCGTAGATCGAGTCGAGCCCGTCGCCCTTGCGGAACGCTTGCTTCGCGGCCGCCGCGTCGAGCAGGTGCGTGCCTTTCAGCAGCGGGAGATATTGCGCGGGCGTGAGGCCCACGCGTGCCGACATGATCTTCACCGCATCGGCCTGCGTCTTCGGGTCGTTGATATAGGCGACGCAGCGATACCAGACCTTGACCACCTTCGCCCAGTCGGCACGACGCGCGGCGAGGCTCGCCGGCGCGACCGTGATCGCATCGTAGATCAGCCCCGGCGCATCCGCCGACGTGAAGATTGCCCGTGCGCCGGGTGCGCGCTTCAACGCCTCGCCCGCGTTCGGCTGCCATGCGGCCACCGCGGCGATGTCGGTCGACGAACCGAGCACCTGCGGCAGTTCGTTCGTCTTCGCATTCACGAGCGTGACGTCGCCGTCCTTGAGCCCGTGCTTCTGCAGCGCGGTTTCGAGCAGCAGGTGATCGACGAGGCCGAGCTCGACGCCGACCTTCTTGCCCTTCAGGCCTTCGACGGTGCGCAGCGGCGGCTTCGCGACGATCATGTCGTTGCCGGCCGAATAGTCGGTCAACAGGATCATGACGTTCTTCGCGCCGGCCGCGCCGGTGACGAGCGCATCGCCGTTGGTCGCCGCGACCGCGTCGAGCTTGCCGGCGGAAAACGCGTCGAGCGAGGCCGAATAATCGAACCATTCGAAGTCGACGTCGACGCCGGCTTCCTTGAACCAGCCCTTGTCGAGCGCGACCTGGAACGCGACCCAGCCCGGCCAGTCGCTGTAGCCGATTTTCAGCGGCGCCGCCGCGTGCACGGCGGGCGTTGCCAGCAGCGCGGCTGCCGCGACGGCGGCGCCGAATGCGTGACGGATTGGACGGAAGAAATGGAGGAAGCGGAGGGACGGCAGGCGGCGGAACGCCAGGGCGGGACGGGTCATCGTTGTTCTCCAGGAGACCGGGATCGGGATCGTCGATTCGGACCGTGCCTGTGCGCGGTCCGGCCGCGTGGCCGGTTCCTGTGGATGCGGAACGAGAAGCGGCCACGGAGAGGCGCGACGGCCGTTGCCATCGCCAATCTCCCGGGCTTTTGTCCCGCCGTGTAGCGCGCGTGCATCCGGTCTCGCGATCGGACGAACCCGCGCCGGGCTGCTCTCGGACCAGACGTTCGATGAACCGGAACCCTAGCACCCCTAAGATGCGACGCCGCCGCACCTCTCGGCATCATGCCGAGCGAGAAGCGTGCCAATGGCGCGCGGCAACGCGATTCACCGGCGGCGGACGGCGCGCTGAAGTTCGATGAAGCGGGCGGAGAACAGCGCGCTCAATGCGCGCCGGAGCAGGTCGAGCTTGTTCATGAAGAGTGGGGTATCGAGTGAGGATGCACCTGTTCAGCAATGCCCATGCCATCGCGGACCGCGCGGTGCGCGCGTGCGCGATGCGCACTGCGACGGTGCGCGATCGCGTGCGCATGGTGCGTCGCACGCCCGCCGCGAGGGCAAGCCGCCGCCGCCGAATCGTTCATGCCGTGCGTCATCGGGCCGTCGTGCCGCGTCGTGCCGTGATTGCGCGGCGGCTGGCACACAACTCGCTTTATCGACACCCGAGAGGTGCGAAGCAATTTGCATCATCTTCAGGATCGCTAGGGTTCCGGTCGTGCGGCGTTCGCGCCGCGCGATGACTGGTCCGAGAGCAATCCGGTCTTGCCTTTGCCTCGATTCGAGGAAACGGCGAGGCTCCACGGAGGGATAAAAGCCCGGGAGGTCGCGATGTCGTTCGGTCGCCCTCTCACGCCTTTTGTCCAACCGACCACGGAGCCGCCATGTCGCCGAGCCCCCAAGCCGTCCCCGTCCTTGAGCCACCGCCACACGTCGCGTGGGAAACGCTGATTCCCGCAGGAACCCACTGGTCCGGCATCCTGCGCCGCGGCCTCGCACTGCGCATCGTCGATGTCGACGGCGGCGCGAACCTGTCCGCCGTCTTTCATCGCCAGGAAGACCCGCTCGAACGCTACAACATGGCCGACACGCTGAAGGCGCAGCACACCGCGCACCTCACGCGCGGCCATGCGCTGTATACGGACATGGGGCGCGTGATCGCGTCGATCACGGCCGACACGCTCGGCTGGCACGACCCGCTCGGCGGTGTCGGCGATGCGCGGTTGTTCGCGCACAAGTACGGCACGACCTCGTACCAGGCCGATCGCAACGCGATGATCCGCAACGGTCGCGACAGCCTCGTGCTCGAGCTCGCGAAATACGGGCTGTCGGCGCGCGATCTCGCCGCGAACGTCAACTTCTTCAGCAGGCTCGACGCGCGCGACGACGGCACGCTCGATTTCATCGCCGGCCACTCGCCGGCCGGCAGCGCGCTCGACCTGCGCTTCGAGATGAACACGCTGGCGGCGTTCTCGACCGCGCCGCATCCGCTCGATCCGCGTGCGGACTACGCACCGAAGCCCGTGAAGTTGATCGCGTACCGCGCGTATCCGGCGGACGGCGCCGCGCCCGACGACGACCCGTGCCGCCGCGCATGCGCGGAGAACATGCGCGGCTTCGCCAACACCGACCGTCTGTTCGCGTAAGGAGCCCTTCAATGCCGATCATCGAAAGCCGTCTCCACCCGCGCGACGCGATCCACGACACCACGCTGAAAGCCGGCGAACCGTGGCTGCACGACCTGAAACGCGGACAGGTCTTCCGCATCCTCGACCTGGAAGGCAACCAGGCGGTCGACACGTTGTTCTATCGCACCGACGACATCGAGGAGCGCTACAGCGCGCAGGACACGATTCGCGCGCAGCGCAACCTGTACCTGAGCGCGGGCAGCGTGCTGCTGTCCAGCCGGGGCAACCCGATGGTGACGATCGTCGCCGATACCTGCGGCCGCCACGACACGCTCGGCGGCGCGTGTGCGGCCGAGAGCAATACCGTGCGCTATGCGCTCGACAAGCGTTACATGCACAACTGCCGCGACAGCTTCCTCAACGCGATTGCGCACTGCACGTGCGGCGCGGGCACGCGGCTCGGCAAGCGCGACCTTGTCGGCAACGTCAACTTCTTCATGAACGTGCCAGTGACGCCGCTCGGCGGGCTCACGTTCGAGGACGGCATTTCCGCGCCCGGCAAGTACGTGGAGATGCGCGCGGAGATGGACGTCACCGTGCTGATCTCGAACTGCCCGCAACTCAACAATCCGTGCAACGGCTACAACCCGACGCCCGTGCGCCTCACGATCTGGGAGGCTGAATGAACTACACCCACGCTCACTCTCGTTCGCGGGAGGCAACATGAGGTTCGCCAAGGTCCTCGTCGCGAACCGCGGCGAAATCGCGTGCCGCGTGATCCGCACGCTGAAGCGGCTCGGCATCGCGTCGGTCGCGATTTATTCGGATGCCGATCGCGACGCGCGTCACGTGGCGCTCGCCGACGAAGCGGTGCGTGTCGGGCCCGCGCCGGCGGCCGACAGCTACCTGAACGTCGCGGCGATCCTCGCTGCCGCACGCGAGACCGGCGCGCAGGCCGTGCATCCCGGCTACGGCTTCCTGTCCGAGCATGCCGGTTTCGCCGATGCATGCGAGGCAGCGGGCCTGCGCTTCATCGGGCCGCGCGGCGATCACATGCGTGCATTCGGCCTCAAGCACACCGCGCGCGCGCTCGCCGCCGCGCAGGGCGTCGCGCTGCTGCCGGGCACGGGCCTGCTCGACGACGTGGCGACGGCGCTCGCCGAAGCCGACGCAATCGGTTATCCCGTGATGCTGAAAAGCACCGCCGGTGGCGGCGGGATCGGCATGTCGCTCTGCCGCGATGCCGCGCAGCTCGAGGCGGCCTTCGAATCCGTCGTGCGGCTCGGCAAAGCGAACTTCGCGCATGCGGGGGTCTATCTCGAGAAGTTCGTCGAACACGCGCGGCACATCGAAGTGCAGATCTTCGGCGACGGGCTGGGCGGCGCGATCGCGCTCGGCGAACGCGATTGCTCCGTGCAGCGCCGCAACCAGAAGGTGATCGAGGAAACGCCCGCGCCGGACCTGAGCGGCGCCGAGCGCGATGCGCTGCATGCGAGCGCGGTGCGGCTCGCCCGCGCGGTCGGCTACGCATCGGTCGGCACCGTCGAATTCGTGTTCGACGCGAACGCGCGGCAGTTCTATTTCCTCGAGGTGAATACGCGGCTGCAGGTCGAACATTGCGTGACCGAAGCGGTGACGGGCGTCGATCTCGTGGAATGGATGATCCTGCAGGCCGAAGGCGACCTGCCGCCGCTCGACACGCTCGCCGTCGCGCCGCGCGGCGCGAGCATCCAGGTGCGGCTCTATGCGGAGGATCCGCACAAGCAGTTCCAGCCGAGCGCGGGGTTGCTCACGCACGTCGCGTTTCCGGACGACGTGCGCGTCGACGGCTGGATCGAAGCGGGCACCGAGATCAGCGCGCATTACGATCCGCTGCTCGCGAAGCTGATCGTGCGCGGCGATACGCGGCGCGACGCGCTGGCCGCATTGCAGGCCGCGCTCACGCGTACCGAGCTGTACGGCATCGAGACCAACCTCGACTACCTGCGCGCTGTCGTCGGCTCGGACACGTTCGCGCGCGGCGCGCCGACGACGGCATTCCTGTCGCGCTTCGCGTTCGCGCCGCACACGATCGACGTGCTCGACGGCGGCGTGCAGACCACCGTGCAGCAGGCCCCCGGGCGCGTCGGTTACTGGAGCGTCGGCGTGCCGCCGTCCGGCCCAATGGACGATCGCGCGTTCGATCTCGCGAACGCGCTGCTCGGCAATGCGCGAGACGCGGCGGGGCTGGAATTCACGATGGTCGGCGCGACGCTGCGCTTCAACACGGCGACGCTGTTCGTGCTTGGCGGCGCGCCGCTCGCGGCCACGCTCGATGGCGAGCCCGCGCCGTTCTGGCAGGTGCTGCGCGCGCGGCCCGGCGCGGTGCTGAAGCTCGGCGGCGTGATGGGCGCGGGCGTGCGCGCATGTCTTGCCGTGAAGGGCGGGCTGCAAGTGCCCGACTATCTCGGCAGCAAGGCGACCTTCACGCTCGGCCAGTTCGGCGGCCACGCGGGGCGCGCGCTGCGCAAGGGCGACGTGCTGCATCTGCACGCGGACGCGGGGCGCGGCGACGCGGGCGCGACGCTGGCCGCGGCCGACGTTCCCGCGCTGACGCATGCCTGGACGCTCGGCGTGCTCGACGGGCCGCACGGCGCGCCCGATTTCTTCACGCCCGACGACATCGCGATGCTCTACGGCACGCAGTGGACGGTCCATTACAACTCCAGCCGCACCGGCGTGCGGCTGATCGGCCCGAAGCCGCAATGGGCACGCGTGGACGGCGGCGAGGCAGGCCTGCATCCGTCGAATATCCACGACAACGCGTATGCGATCGGTGCGGTCGATTTCACCGGCGACATGCCGGTGATCCTGGGCCCCGACGGTCCGAGCCTCGGCGGCTTCGTGTGCCCGGTGACGGTCGTGCGCGACGAGTTGTGGAAGCTCGGGCAGTTGCGCCCGGGCGATACCGTGCAGTTCGTGCGCGCCCGCGTGTCGCCCGCGCCTGCCGCCGCCTCGATCGCGATCGCGCCTGCGGCATCCGCTGGCGCGCCGGACGATTGCGTGCTGCATCGCGACCCGTCGGCCGGCGGCGGCATCGGCGTGGTGTACCGGCGCTCGGGCGATCGCAACGTGCTGGTCGAATACGGGCCGCTCGTGCTCGACCTGAACCTGCGCTTTCGCGTGCACGCGCTGATGTGCTGGCTCGACGCGCACCGGCTGCCCGGCATGCTCGACCTGACGCCGGGGATACGTTCGCTGCAGGTGCAGTTCGACGCGCGGACGCTGCCGCTCGCCACGCTGCTCGCGCATTTGCAGGCCGCCGAGCGCGAATTGCCCGACGTGGCCGACATGCGCGTGCCGAACCGCATCGTGCATCTGCCGCTGTCGTGGGACGACCCGTCGACGCGCGTCGCGATCGAGCGCTACATGCAGTCGGTGCGACCCGATGCGCCGTGGTGCCCGAGCAATATCGAGTTCATCCGGCGCATCAACGGCCTGGCGAGTATCGACGACGTGAAGCGCATCGTGTTCGACGCGCGCTATCTGGTGATGGGGCTCGGCGACGTCTACCTCGGTGCACCGGTCGCGACGCCGATCGATCCGCGGCACCGGCTGGTGACCACGAAGTACAACCCCGCGCGCACCTGGACGCCGGAGAACGCGGTCGGCATCGGCGGCGCGTACCTGTGCGTGTACGGGATGGAAGGGCCCGGCGGCTACCAGTTCGTCGGCCGGACCGTGCAGATGTGGAACCGCCACCGCACCACGCGCGAATTCGAGGCCGGCAAGCCCTGGCTGCTGCGCTTCTTCGACGAGATCCGCTTTTACGAAGTCAGCGAGGCGGAGCTGACCGCGCTGCGCGCGGATTTTATCGCGGGCCGCGCGGCGCTGAGGGTCGAGGAATCCGTGTTCGATCTGGGCGCATACAACCGCTTTTTGCGCGACGAGGCGGATTCGATTGCGACGTTCAAGGCCGCGCAGCAAACCGCGTTCGAAGCCGAGCGTGAGCGATGGCGGGCGGCCGGGCACGCGGAATACGTCGGCGACGCGGAGCAGGGTGACGCGCAGGCGGCGCGGGCAGCGGGCGCGCTCGACGACACGCAGCGGGCGATTGCCTCGGACGTGTCGGGCAGTGTGTGGAAGGTGCTGGTCGAGGCGGGCGAGCGCGTGACCGAAGGGCAGGTCGTCGCGATCGTCGAGTCGATGAAGATGGAGGTGGTGGTGACGGCAACGGAAGACGGCACGATCGAGACGATCGATTGTGCGCCGGGCGCGGCGGTGGTGGCCGGCCAGCGGCTGATGGTGATGAAGGCGGGCGCCGCCGAGGAGGTCGCATGAGCACGGCGGAACGTTCCATCCTGCCCGGGCTGCGCTCGATTGCCGCGCTGCGCGCGCGCTACGTGGCGGGCGACCTGACGCCGCATGCGCTCGTCGACGCGATCGCCGCGCATTTCGACGCCGGCGACCCGCATCATGCGTGGATCCGTCCGCTGACGCGCGCGGAGATGTCGCGGTATGCCGACGCGCTCGCCGGGCGCGACGTCGCGTCGTTGCCGCTTTACGGCGTGCCGTTCGCGATCAAGGACAACATCGACCTCGCCGGCATACCGACGACGGCGGCCTGCCCGGCGTATGCGTACACGCCGGCGCGCAGCGCGCCCGTCGTCGAGCGGCTGATCGCGGCCGGTGCGATTCCGGTCGGCAAGACCAATCTCGACCAGTTCGCGACGGGGCTCTCGGGACAGCGCTCGCCTTACGGCGCGTGCCGCAACGCGCTCGATCCGCGCTATGCGTCGGGCGGGTCGAGTTCCGGGTCGGCGGTGGCGGTCGCACTCGGCGTCGCGACGTTCTCGCTCGGCACCGACACAGCCGGTTCCGGGCGCGTGCCGGCCGCGTTTCACGGCCTCGTCGGGCTCAAGCCGACCCGCGGTGTGGTGAGTACGCTCGGCGTCGTGCCGGCCTGCCGGTCGCTCGATTGCGTGTCGGTGTTCGCGCACTCGCCGGCCGATGCGCGGGCGGTATTCGATGTCGCGCATGGCGTGATCGAAGGCGACCCTTACGGGCGCGCATGGCAGCCGCCAGCGGGCGCGGGCGAACTGCGCGCGCATCCGGCGCGGTCGCTCGCGCAGGTGCGCTTCGGCGCACCGCGCGCCGATCAGCTCGAATTCTTCGGCGACGAATCGTATCGCGCGGCTTGGGGCGCGGCGCTCGAACGCCTGCGCGCGACCGGCGCGGAAGTCGTCGAGATCGATTTCGGCCCGTTCCTGGCGGCCGCGCGGCTGCTGTATGACGGCCCGTGGGTTGCCGAGCGGCTCGCCGCGATCGGCGCATTCGCCGCGCGGGAACCCGATGCGCTGCATCCGGTGATCCGCGAAATCGTCGGCGGCGCGTCGCGCTTCAGCGCGGCCGACGCGTTCGCGGCATTCGACCGGCTCGCGACGCTGCGCGTCGAGGCGGCGCGCGCATGGAGCGGGCTGGACGCGATCGTCATGCCGACCTCGGCGACGACCGCGACCGTCGACGCGCTCGAAGCCGATCCGATCGGCGTCAACTCGCGCTTCGGCTACTACACGAATTTCGTCAACCTGCTCGACCTGTCGGCAATCGCCGTGCCGGCCGGCACGTGCGAAAGCGGGCGGCATGCGGGTTTGCCGTTCGGGATCACGTTCGTCGGCCGCGCAAACGACGATGCGCGGCTGCTCGATCTCGCCCAGGCGTGGACCGGCGGCGCCGTCGCTGCCGGCGATGCGGCCGTCGGGGATGCCGGGTCGCCAGCGCAGGCGGCATCAGCCTCCGACGCGTCGTCCGCTGTCGTGCGCGTGGCCGTCGTCGGCGCGCATCTGCGTGGCGAGCCGTTGAATGGGCAGCTCACGCAGCGGGGCGCGCACTTCGTCGCCGCGACGACGACGGCTGCCGCCTATCGACTCTATGCGCTGTCCGCGGCGGCCTGCGGTGGCGTCGCCAAGCCTGGCCTCGTGCGCGTGCCGGACGGCGGCGCGCCGATCGCGGTCGAGATCTGGGAGATGCCCGTCGACGCATACGGCAGCTTCGTCGCCGGGATTGCGGCGCCGCTCGGCATCGGCACGCTGATGCTCGCGGACGGCTCGCGGGTGCAGGGCTTCCTGTGTGAAAGCGCGGCGCTCGACGATGCGCAGGACATCACGCGCTTCGGCGGCTGGCGCGCATACCGCGCTCAGGCCGCCAGCGGCGCGTTGCAATGAACGTCCGGTCGTGCGTTGCTCCGGCACCCGCGCGACCGGCACCCGAAACGATACGGAGATTCCCATGTCAACGACCCGCAACACGACCGGCTGGCTCGCCGTTCGACGCGAGCTGACGGCGCGCGGCAAATGGACGCTCGGCCTGGCGTCCTTTCTGCTGCCGTTCGCCGTCTGGTGCCTGATTAGCTATGTGCCGTTCGTCTGGCATCCGCAAATGCGCATCACGAATCCGGGAAGCGTCGACTATTTCCAGACCGGCATGCAGATCGACCGCGACGTGTTCGACGACGAGCTCGCGCATGCGCGTGCGACGCACGCGGCCGTGCCCGAGGGCGTGCGCGCGAACCCGGTGTACCTGCCTGCGCCGCACCAGGTGCTGCGCGCGTTCTACACGGCGTTCACGACGCCGCCCGCATCGCGTGATGGCGTGTGGCTGCACGAGAGCCTCTGGCACAGCATCCGGATCATCTTCTGGGGCTTCGTGATCTCGTCCGCGATCGGCGTGCCGCTCGGCATCGTCTGCGGCACCTTCAGCGCGCTCGCGCGGCTGCAGGAGCCGTTCCTGGAGTTCTTCCGCTATCTGCCGGCGCCGGCATTCGGCGCGCTGATGGTCGCGATCCTCGGCATTTACGACGCGCCGAAGGTCGCGATCATCGTGATCGGCACGCTGTTCCAGCAGGTGCTGATCATTGCGAACACGACGCGCAAGCTCGAATACGGGCTGTTCGAGGCCGCGATGACGCTCGGCACGAAGAAGCTCCAGCTGCTCACGCACGTCGTGATTCCGGGTGTGCTGCCGGATCTGTATCGCGACCAGCGGATCCTGCTCGGCTGGGCGTGGACCTACCTGATCGTGGCCGAACTCGTCGGCACGAGCTCGGGCATCACGTGGTACATCAGCCAGCAGGCGCGCTACCAGCATTTCGACAACGTATACGCGGCAATCCTGATGATCGGGATCATCGGCCTCGGCACCGATATCGCGCTCGGACTGCTCGGCCGCAAGCTGTTTCCATGGGACCGCACGCTGAGGGCGTGACGCCCGTCGACGCGCATCCATCGACCGATTTCCGTAGAGGGCATCATGCAGAATCCGCAAGCCGTTCCCGATTACCTGATTCAATCCGACGCGGTGCGCGAGCGCTTCGCGCGACTCAAAGCCCGCGACGTGATTCTCGACGTGCGGCATGTCGGCAAGCGTTTCGCGACGCCGCAGGGCGAGTGCGTCGCACTCGACGACATCAGCTTCCGCACCCACCGGCGCGAGTTCGTGTGCGTGATCGGTCCGTCCGGCTGCGGCAAGTCGACGCTGATTCGCATCCTGGCGGGGCTCGAGGCGCAGACGAGCGGCGAGGTGCTGCTGGACGGCAAGCCCGTGCAGGGGCCGGGCGCCGATCGCGGGATGGTGTTCCAGGGCTATACGCTGTTTCCGTGGCTCACCGTGAAGAAGAACGTGATGTTCGGCCTCCGAATGAATGGCAGCAGCGGCGGCGAAGCCGAGCGCGAGGCGCTGCAGTGGCTCGATCTGGTCGGACTGACGCGTTTCGCCGACGTGTATCCGCATCAGTTGTCGGGTGGCATGAAGCAGCGCGTGGCGATCGCCCGCGCGCTCGCGAACCGTCCGCGCATCCTGCTGATGGACGAACCGTTCGGCGCGCTCGACGCGCAGACGCGTGCGCGGATGCAGACACACCTGCTCGACATCTGGCGCAATATCGACGTGACGATCCTGTTCATCACGCACGATCTCGACGAGGCGATCTTCCTCGCGGACCGGATTCTCGTGCTCAAGGCGAACCCGGGCGGCGTGCAGGAACTGATCGAGGTGCCGGTGGCGCGGCCGCGGGACTATTCGCAGGTCAATACGCCCGAATTCATCGCGACGAAGGCGCGGCTCGAAGCGCTGATCCATCCGAAGGAGGAGGCGGCGGACGATGAGGGTGTGAAGCCGCACATGATCCGGATGACGGACGTTTCGGACAATGTCGAGTAACGGGCGTGGTGATGGTTCGGCGTTTTTATTCATTGTGTCTGGTGGCGTGCAGGGCGAAATAATGCCGTTGCGCGCGCCCGGCACATCTACGTGGTGAGCCCCGGCGACACCGGGCCGCTCGGCCGCAACGACAGCCGGCTCTTTGCCGGCCTGTCGCCGGGCGACCAGCTCCGCCTGCGCGAAACGGCGCTGGCGCTGCGTGCCGAAGCGAGCGTTCTGTTCATCCGGTTCGCGTTGAAGGATGCCGGCATCGTCGCGCCGATCGAACCGGAGGTGCGCGATGCCGCGACACCGGTGCCGTCCGACGACGACCTGCTCCATCCACAGTGCCGGCCGATGCCGGACCACTACTGGCGCAGCGATGTGCTGGCCGCGGGCGCCACCACGTGTACGGCCGATTTCGCCGTACTGGATCGCGATGGTGCCGTGTCCGGCTATTTCCGCTGGGAGACGTCGATCGAGATCGCCGGAGGCGGGGCGGATTCGTAGCAGCCCGATTTCAGGCCGTCGTCGGGCCGCGACGGCAACGTCAACCTGGCGCCCGATACCGGTTTCCCGGCGATCTTCCGCGCGAATGCCGCGTTCAAGCAGGACGCCGAACCGTTTGGTTCGCGGGCCGCACGCGTTTCATGGACGGCCCGCCAGCGTTAGTTTCGCTCCTGTTCCAGCCAGCGTCGTTGCGATGCATAGAGATGCGTGCGCATGGCCGCCTGGGCCATCAGCACCTCGCCGTTTTCCAGCGCGTGAAGAATGGACTCGTGTTCGTCGAACGCCTTGGCCCATGTCTGCCTGCTTTCGGTGCGCGTGCTGACGCGCGACGAGATGGTGCCGGTGGCGTATCTCGTGGTGGGGCTGCAGTGCGGTGGCTCGGACGGCTACCCGAGCATCTCGGCGAATACCGCGCTGTGGGTGCGTCAGGAAGACGACATCGATATCGATTGCGGCGGGGTGATCGACGGCACGTCGAGTGTCGATCAGCTCGGCGCCGCGATCGTCCGGCACATGCTCGACTGCGCGTCCGGCAATCGCTCGAAAAGCGAGCTGCACGGCTACGGCCAGAACGAATTCGTGCCCTGGAAGGTTGGCGTGATCACCTGATCGCGTTTTGCTCGTTGCGGTGTGGCACGGATGACGGTGTCGCGCGCCCTGCGAGAACTGACGGCCGAACACGTGCTGACCCTCACCCTGTCGGCACATACGATCACGCTCGAGGCCCTGATTCCCGGCAGGGAGTGGCGCATAATGTTTCGAGGTCGACCCTTGGCTGGAAGAGGGTTTTATGCGCTGCACAATATGCGGGTCCGAGAATCCTCCCGGTGCGAGGTTCTGCCAGGAATGCCAGGCCGTGCTGTCCCGCACGTGTCCGCAATGCGGGCATGAGGCGGCGCCGGCGGCCCGCTTCTGCAGCCATTGCGGAGCGTCGCTGACACCGCCCGCCGCGCCGTCGTTTTCCCGACCGTCGGGCCGCGAACCGCCACCCACCCCGATTCATTACACACCCGATCATCTTGCCGAGCGCATCCGTGCCGAACACGCGGCCATGGAAGCGCGCGGCGAGCCCGCCGGCGAGCGCAAGACCGTTACCGCGCTGTTCGCCGACATGGCCGGGTCGACCGCGCTGATCCACGATCTCGATCCCGAAGTGGCGCATCGCCTGATCGTCCCCGTGGTCGAGCTGATGATGGAAGCGGTCCACTACTACGAGGGATACGTCGCGAAATCGCTCGGCGACGGCATCCTCGCGTTGTTCGGCGCACCGATCGCCCACGAAGACCATGCGCAGCGCGCGCTGTTCGCCGCATTGCGCATGCAGCAGGCGATGCGGCAGCATGGCGACCGCATTCGTCTGCAGGAAGGCATTCCTCTGCAGATTCGCGTCGGCGTTCATACGGGCGAAGTCGTCGTCCGTTCCATCCGCACCGTCGATCTGCACACCGAATACGATCCGCTCGGGCATACGATCCACATCGCGTCGCGGATCGAGGGCATCGCCACGCCCACGTCGATTCTCGTCAGCGAGTCCACCCATAAACTCGCTGAAGGCTATTTCGAGTTCAAGGCGCTGGGCGCGACACAACTCAAGGGCATTCCCGCGCCGCTGTGCGTATACGAGGTGCTTGGCCTGGGCGCTTTACGCACGCGCCTGCAACTGGCGGCACATCGCGGTCTCGCGCGCTTCGTCGGTCGCGAGACGGAAATGGAGCATCTGAACCGTGCGCTGGAGGCCATGAGGTCGGGGCACGGGCGCGTCGTCGGCGTCGTGGGGGAGGCGGGCGTCGGGAAGTCTCGTTTGTTCCACGAGTTCAAGGAGCGCTCGCGACGTGGCGCGCTGGTGCTGGAGACGTTCTCGGTCTCGCACGGCAAGGCGTTTCCCAATTTACCGCTCATCGAACTCCTGAAGAACTATTTCCAGATCACGACGCAGGACGACGAGCGGCGCTGCCGGGAGAAGGTCATCGGCAAGGCGCTCGCGCTCGAGCGCAGTTTCGAGGACCTCGTGCCCTACGTCCTCTATCTGCTTGGAATCGGCGAGGGCGGGTCGGTACTCGTCGACATGGATCCGCAGATCCGGCGCGACCGCACCTTCGACGCGATCAGGCAGCTTCTCGTGCGAGAGAGCTGGAATCAGCCGGTCCATTTGCTGTTCGAGGATCTGCAATGGCTCGACCGCGAAACGGAAGCGTTTCTCACCTACCTGGTCGACCACGTGCCCGACGCACGCATCCTGCTTCTCGTGAACTACCGGCCCGAGTATCAGCCCGCATGGGCCGGCGCGGATCATTGCAGCAGGATCCGGCTCGAACCGCTTGGCCCGTCCGATGCGCAAGGACTGCTCACGGTGCTGCTCGGCGAGGATCGCACGCTCGTGCCGCTCAAGCAGCTCATTCTGGAGAAGACGGAGGGCAACCCGTTCTTCATGGAGGAAGTGGTCCAGACGCTCGTGGAAGAGCAATCGCTGCTCGGCGATGCCGGGCGTTATCACATCGTCGAGACCCCGACGACGCTGCACATTCCCACCACCGTGCAGGGCGTGCTGGCCGCGCGTATCGACCGGCTTCCCATCGAGGAAAAGGAGCTGCTGCAGGCGCTCGCGGTGATTGGCCACGAATTCCCGTTCAGTCTGATCCGGCAAATTTGCGGTGAGGCGTCGGCGCGCGACGACGAACTGCGTCGTCTGCTCGCCCACCTGGAAGAAGCGGAGTTCATCTTCGAGCGCCCGGCCTTTCCCGAAGTCAATTACTCGTTCAAGCACGCGCTGACCCAGGAAGTGGCCGGGCGCTCGTTGCTTACGGAGCGGCGCACCACGCTGCACGAGCGCACCGCGCAGGCGATCGAGATGCTGTTCCCGACACGCATCGCCGATTACTGCAGCGAACTTGCGCACCACTACGGTCAGAGTGGAAACATTCCCAAGGCAGTCGAATATCTGCATCGCGCGGCACAGCAGGCGCTGCGCCATGCCGCCCATCACGATGCGATGAATCACCTTGGGGCGGCGCTTGCGTTGCTGAAGGGCTTGCCGGACACGCCCATGCGTGCGCATTGGGAACTGACGGTGCTGCTTTCCCTCGGGCCCGTCCTGATGGACGTGCGCGGGTATGGCGCGACTGAGGTTGGCACGACTTATACGCGCGCGCTCGAATTGTGCGAGCGCACGGGCGAGGCATCGCAGCGCTTTGCGACGCAGTTGGGATTGCGGATGTACCACCTGGTGCGCGGCGAGTACGCTCTCGCGACCGATCTCGGCAAGCAGATGCTCGTAACCGCAAGGAATGCGAATGATCCGGGTCTCCTCGTCGAGGCGCACAGTGCATTGGGCTCGTGCTTTTTCCTGCAGGGCGATTTCGGCACGGCTCGCACACACCTGGAACAGGCCCTTGCGATCTACGATCCGGAGCAGCATCAGGCGCACGTCTTCGCACACGGAGTGGATCCCGGTATTCGGGCGCTCAGTTTCCTGGTGCTGACCTTGTGGATTCAGGGGTATCCCGACCAGGCGCTCAAGCGCAGCGTCGAAGCACTTGCGCTCGCACGGCATCTTTCTTATGGGCCGTCTCTGGCGTTCAGCCTGACCTACACGGCGCACTTGCATCAACTGAGGCGGGAGCCGATGCTTGCCGCCGAGCGCGCGGAAGCGGTCATTGCCGTATCGACCGAGCACGGATTGCCGTACTGGCTCGCTTGGGGGACGCTTCTGCGAGGCTGGGCGATGAGCGTGCAAGGAGACATCCAGGGCGGCATCGCGCAGATGCGGCTGGGCCTCGACGCGCAGCGGGCAGCGGGCGGCGAAGATCAGCGGCCTTATGGTCTTGCGTTGCTCGCCGACAGTTACTGGCGCGCGGGTGACGAGCGGGCCGCCCTGAACATGCTGGAAGAGGCGACGACGATCGTCGAGCACTCCGGCGAGCATTGCTACGAGGCCGAGCTGTACCGGCTCACGGGAATCTATCTGGCCAGCGCGGCGAGCAAGAAGGGGGCTGCCGCCACACGTGATGACGAAGCGGTCGACTGTTTTCATCGGGCGATCGCGCGCGCGCGCCGGCAGGGTGCCAGAGCGCTGGAATTGCGAGCAGCATCGGACCTCGCTCGGCTACTGCAACGACGGGGGAAGATCGTCGAGGCAAGGCAGGCGCTGTCCGAGGTGTACGCCTGGTTCACGGAAGGATTCGACACGTGCGATCTGCGAGAGGCGAAAGCGCTGCTGGATGCCTTGGACGGGCGCGCAGAATGAATGGGCCTGCGATGCACGACGACGTATCGCGTGACGACGCACCGTCCATGACCTGCCGTTGTTCCGTATAGCGAAGAACTGGGGAGACGGACATGACGATTACGCACACACGACGCCGCAACGATCTACCGCGCAAACAGATCGCGCTGGCCTTGCAGGGGGGCGGGATGCACGGCGCCTTCACCTGGGGCGTGCTTGACCGGCTGCTCGAAGACGGCAGGCTCGAAATTGAGGGTGTCAGTGCAACCAGTGCCGGCGCGATGAACGCCGCCGTACTCGCGTACGGGCTGCAACAAGGCGGCGAAGACGGCGCGCGTCAGGCACTGCACGACTTCTGGCAGGCGGTCGCGCGATCGGCGGAGCACTACAACCCGCTGCGCTGGGTGCCGTGGCTGAAGGGTACGCACAGCTTCGGGCTCGATCATTCGCCGCTCTATGCGTTCGCCGACATGATGCTGCGCGTCTTTTCGCCGTATCAGTTCAATCCGAACAACCTGAATCCGCTGCGCGAAGTGCTCGAAAGCCACGTCGATTTCGACGCACTGCGCAAGCACTGTCCGATCCGGTTGTACCTGTGCGCCACCAACGTCGAGACGGGAAAGATACGCATCTTCACGGGCGAGGACGTCAGTGCGGACGCGGTGCTGGCCTCGGCATGCGTGCCGACACTGTTCCAGGCGGTCTCGATCGATGGCGAATATTTCTGGGACGGCGGCTACATGGGCAATCCGGCCATCTATCCGCTCATCTACAATTGCGCGACGCGCGACGTCGTGATCGTGCACATCAATCCGCTCGTGCGACGCGGCGTGCCGATCACGGCCGCGGAAATCCTCAATCGCATCAGCGAGATCAGTTTCAATTCGTCGCTGATGCGCGAGATGCGGGCGATCGCGTTCGTCACCGACCTGATCCAGCAGGGCACGATCGATCGCGGCGAGATGAAGGAAATGCTGATCCATTCGATTCGCGCCGACGACGCCATGTGCGCGTTGAGCGTATCGAGCAAGTACAACGCGGATTGGGCATTTCTCAGCGAACTGCATGACCACGGTCGGCGCGAAGCCGACGCATGGCTTGCGCATCACTACGGAAACATCGGGCAGCGGTCGAGTATCGACATCCGCAGGGAGTTTCTCTGAACGCATCGCGGTAATGTCGGCATGGGGCGATCATGCGCAGACGCCCCGGGCCAAGGAGCGAACGTGAGCCGGATGCAGGAGCGGTTCGTCGCGTTGTGGTCGTGCAGCGGCGGAACAGATGCCGAGGGTGTCTATCGGATGCTGGCGCGATGCTATGCGGAGCCGGCGCGCCATTACCACACGCTCGTCCATGTGCGGCGATGCTTGCGCCAGTTCGACCTGGCACGCGAGTCGATTCCCGAACCGGACGCCGTCGAACTCGCGCTCTGGTTCCATGACGTGATCTTCGTGCCCGGCGCGAAGGACAACGAGCAGAACAGCGCGGACTGGTTCCGGCGCCGGGCGGGCGAGCGAATCCGCGCCTGCGACCACATTTGCGCGATGATTCTCGCGACGACCCACTCGGGTATTGCCGCAGGACTCGATGCCCGTTTCGTCTGCGACATCGACCTGGCCGTGCTCGGTGCTTCCCGCAGCCGGTTTCGCGAAGACGGCCGGCGTCTGCGGGCGGAGCGTCCCGATCTTGACGACCGGGCCTACGACCTTCATGAGCGAACCATTCTGCGCGGGCTGCTCGTGCGTCCGCGCATCTATCTGACGGACTTCTTCCACACGCGTTGCGAGATGCAGGCCCGCAGGAATTTGAGTTGGCGGCTCGGCTTGCCGGTATCCGAATCGGAATGAAGAACGGCTGCGCCGACGTGATGATCGATCGAAGCGGTGCTCGGGCCCGGGCGATTGCCGTCTGAAATTTTGGGGGCCGGAATGAAACGTCGCGCCGGTATTGCCTCTGCGCCCGCTCGCAACCCAAACTTAAACGAAATGTGACCCCTTCCCGCTGCAAAATTTTGCACAATGGCGGCAGCGCGGCGTTGCTGCCGCGATTCGCCCTCGCTGGCCGGTCTTTCGGCCCTGGGCAGACCAGAACCCGTCTTTCGACTTCCGGAACCACTACGACGTGCCGCCGCCGACCGCCATGGACCACCCCAAACGCATCCTGATCGTCGAGGACGATGCCGACATCGCCGACGTGCTGAGCCTGCACCTGCGCGACGAGCGCTACGAAGTGGTTCACAGCGCGGACGGCACGGAAGGGCTGCGCCTGCTCGAACAGGGCAACTGGGACGCACTGATCCTCGACCTGATGCTGCCCGGCGTCGACGGCCTGGAAATCTGCCGGCGCGCGCGCGCGATGGCGCGCTACACGCCGATCATCATCACGAGCGCACGCTCGAGTGAGGTGCACCGGATCCTCGGCCTCGAACTCGGCGCCGACGACTACCTCGCGAAGCCGTTCTCGGTGCTCGAACTCGTCGCGCGGGTCAAGGCGTTGCTGCGGCGCGTCGACGCGCTCGCGCGCGATTCGCGGATCGACGCGGGCACGCTCGACGTGGCCGGGCTGTCGATCGACCCGATCGCGCGCGAAGCTGCCGTCAATGGCGCGCGCATCGACCTCACGCCGCGCGAGTTCGACCTGCTGTATTTCTTCGCGCGGCATCCGGGCAAGGTGTTCTCGCGGATGGACCTGCTCAATGCCGTGTGGGGCTACCAGCACGAAGGCTATGAACACACGGTGAACACCCACATCAACCGGTTGCGCGCGAAGATCGAGGCCGATCCGGCCGAACCCGTGCGCATCCTCACCGTGTGGGGACGCGGCTACAAGCTCGCCGCGCCGGATCAGCGGGACACGTGATGAAGCTGACCCTCACCCAGCGGCTGTCGCTCGTGTTCTCGGTCCTGCTGCTCGCGTGCTCGGGGGCGTCGGCATGGCTGCAGATCCGCGCGAACGACATGCGCGAGAAGGAAGTCGTGCAGGGCCTGTCGCGCGATCTCGCCGCGCATATCGCGAGCAGCACACCGCTGATGGACGCGAACGGGCTGCGCCCGGACGCCGTGCGCTCGTTGTTCGGCCAGCTGATGGGCGTGAATCCGAGCGTCGAGGTGTACCTGCTCGACAACGCGGGGCGCATCCGGGGCGACGACGCGCCGCCCGGCCACGTGAAGCGCGATCGCGTCGATCTGGCGCCGGTGCAGCGCTTCATCGCGGGCGATCCGCTGCCGATCCTCGGCGACGATCCGCGCAGCCCCGACGCGCGCAAGGTGTTCAGCGCCGCGCCGCTGCAGCGTGCGGGACAGCCGCCGTCCGGCTACATCTACGTGGTGCTGCTCGGCGAAGCGCACGACCGGCTGGCCGCGCGCGTCGACGCCGGCAACGTGCTGCGCACGACGCTGTGGTCGATGGCGCTTGTCGCGCTGCTCGGCCTGCTTGCAGGCCTGACCGCGTTCAGTTTCATCACGAGCCCGCTGCGCCGGTTGACCGATGCGATGCGCCGCTTCGACGCGAACGCGGCGCCCGACACGCAGCCGCCGGTGCCACGTTCGCCGCCCGGGCGACGCGGCGACGACATCGCGGTGCTCGAATCCGCGTTCGCGCAGATGGCCGACCGGATCGGCGACCAGTGGCGCGCGCTGACGCGTCAGGACCAGCAGCGGCGCGAACTGATCACGAACATCTCGCACGACCTGCGCACGCCGCTGACGTCGCTGCACGGCTACCTCGAAACGCTGTCGCTGAAGTCCGACGCGCTCGCGGAGTCCGAGCGCCGCCGCTACCTGTCGATCGCGCTCGCGCAGAGCACGAAGGTCGGCCGCCTCGCGCAGGCGCTGTTCGAGCTCGCGCGGCTCGAATCGGGCGGCGTGCAGGCCGAGCGCGAGCCGTTCTCGCTCGTCGATCTCGTGCAGGACGTATTCGAGAAGTTCGAACTCGCCGCGCAGTCGCGCGGCGTCACGCTGCATGCGCGCATCCCGCCGCGCGTGCCGGTCGTGTCGGCCGATCTCGGGATGATCGAGCGCGTGCTGACCAACCTGCTCGACAACGCATTGCGGCACACGCCGCAGCACGGCGAAGTCGAAGTGGCGCTGACGCCGCAGGAAGACCGCGTGGTGGTGACCGTGTCGGATACCGGCGAAGGGATTCCGCCGGCGCGGCGCGAAGGGCTGTTCCAGCGGCCGCAACGGCCGATGAGCGGCGGTGCGGCGACGAGTGGCGGGCTCGGGCTGCTGATCGTGCACCGGATGCTCGCGCTCAACGGCAGCGGGATCCGGCTCGTCGACCGGGAGGGGCGTGGCGCGGTGTTCGAGTTCGCGCTGACGGTCGCGCAGCCGGCGGCCGGAGAGGCGCGCTGAAACCGACCGGCGCCGTCGTCGCGATTTCCGCCGATCGGCATGCATGGAATGCCGGACCGCCGACGCTGGCCCATCGGCCGTCCACGGCAGTTGGCGCCGCGTGCGGCGTGGCAGGAGGCGCTACGTATCGATGCCCGGGCCGGTCTGGCCGATCGTACAGGCGCGTTTGAACCACGCGATTCGCGACCGGCAGAACGCGAGCTAGGCGCGAACGATGGCCGACGGATGCCGATGTGACGGATACGGCAGGTTCACCGGTTGTTCGGGGCCGCGCCCGCTCGTGCGTAGCGTCTACCCGCCGCGCTTGCGCCGCACGTCGCTCGGCGTCGTGCCGGTCCAGCGCTTGAACGCGTGGCGGAATCCCACCGCGTCGCTGAAGCCGAGCGTCAGCGCGATGTCCTCGGTGCTGAGCGTGGTGGTGCTCAGGTAGTCGATCGCGAGCGCCTTGCGCACGCTCGTCAGCAACTCGCTGTACGACGTGCCTTCGGCGTCGAGCTTGCGGCGCAATGTGCGCGACGTCATGCACAGGGTGTCGGCGATCGCGTCGATGTCCGGAAACTGCCCGGGCGTGCGCGTGAGTTCATGGTAGACGCGCCGCGTGACGCCCGCCTGGCTGCGCAATTCGTCGAGCAGGCGCGCGCAGTGCGACGACACCTGCGCGGCGGTGATCGGATTCGCGAGCTGCGGCGCGCGCGTGAGCCACGCGGCCGGGTAGCTCAACACATGGTGCGGCTGGTCGAACGCGATCGGGCATTCGAGCGCATCGGACAGCAGCGCCGCATGCGGCGGTCGCGGCTGCGCGAACTGCGCGCGGGCCGGCACGCACCACGCGCCCATCACGTCCTTGATGATCGTCACGTGCAGCGCGAATTGCATGTCGATCAGGAAGCGGTAGAGGGGCAGGTCCGGCTCGGGCAGTGCGGTTTCATGCGGATCCGGGAACAGCCACGACGCGGTGTCGCCCTGTTCGACCCACCGGATCGCGAGCATCCCGTTCGCGAGCTGGTGATATTTGACTGCCGAATCGAACGCATGCGCGAGCGATTCCGAACACAGCATCGCGTAGCCGTACATACCGTAGCTCGACGCATGCAGCCGGCGGCCGACGCGCACGCCGAGATCGGTGCCGTCATAGCGGCCGATCGCGTTGCGCGCGGCGGTCAGGAACTGCAGTTGCGATGTGAGCGTGAATGGGTCGGTGACGGCGTCCGGCGACAGGCCGGTGCCATCGAGCACGGCGGTCGGGTCGAGGCCGAGTTCCTGGGCGACACCGACCAGCACGGCCAGCTTGGCCGGCGAGAAGCGCTTCTCGCGCAACGCGTGGGCGAGCGGGGCGTCCGGCAGCGGGGCGGCGCCGGCGGCCGTCGGGGTCAAGAGCGCACTGCGCGGCATGGCTGGTTCTGCGTCCGATTCGATACCGTTCCGGGTTCGCGATTTTGCGCCGGAACGCGCGGGCGCGCCATAGGGTTCACCCTGATGCGCATGGGCTTGCACGGCCCGACAACGGCAAACCGACGCGCGAGCGCAAGCCGCGGCTGGCGGTGCGCCGCGCGTCCGCGTGTCCGTTTCGATCATCTTTTCGACCGCCCGGATCATTTTCAAAGCACCGTTGGCGGGCGATAGTCGTCGGTCAGGCGACGGCCCATGCGCATCCGGTGCGCGGGCCGCCGTGCGAACGGCGCTGCCTGGCGCCGTCCCCCGAGGAGCAGGACATGACGAAGAGACACTGGATCGGCTCGTACGGCTCGATCCCCGCCGAGATCGATGCCGATCGCCATCCTTCCGTAACCGCGCTGCTGGACGAAGCGATGCGCCGCTTTGCCGATCGCCCCGCGTTCCGTGCATTCGGCCGCACGCTGACCTACGCCGACGTCGACCGCCTGTCGGCCGCGCTCGCCGCATACCTGCAGCAGGTCGTGGGCGTGCGCAAGGGCGACCGCGTGGCCGTGATGCTGCCCAACGTGCTCGCGTTTCCGGTGACGTTCGTCGCGCTCGCGCGGATCGGCGCGATCCAGGTCAACGTGAACCCGTTCTACACCGCGCACGAGCTCGAACACCAGCTGAACGACGCGGGCGTCGAAGTGGCCGTGGTGTGCGGCGGATCGATGGGCACGTTCGCCGACGTGGTCGGCAAGACGCGCATGCGAACCGTGCTGAGCGTCGGGCGCGGCGATCTCGGCGCCGTCGATGCGCCGGCGGGCGCGTGCGACGCGCTGCCGCCCGGCTCGATCCCGCTCGCGGACGCGATCGCCGCCGGCGAATCGCTCGCCTTCGAGCCGGTCGCGCTCGGCGGCGCCGATCTGCTGCTGCTGCAGTACACGGGCGGCACGACCGGGCTGTCGAAGGGTGCCGCGCTGTCGCACCGCAACCTCGTCGCGAACATCGAGCAGTTCGCGGCGATCGTGCCTGCCGCGCGTCAGCCGGGCGAGGAGGTCGTCGTCACGGCGATCCCGCTGTATCACATCTTCGCGCTGACCGTGAACTTCCTGTCCTACTTCGCGATCGGCGCGGAGAACTGGCTCGTCGCGAACCCGCGCGACATGGACGGCTTCATCGACGTGCTGAAGGCAGCGCGGCCGTCGGTGTTCGTCGGCGTCAACACGCTGTATGCGGGGCTCGTGGGCCATCCGCGGTTGAAGGAGGTCGACTGGTCGCGGCTGAAGCTGTCGGCCGGCGGCGGCGCGGCGGTGATCGACGTGATCTCCGCGCGCTGGAAGGCGGTGACGGGTAACTTCATCCGCGAAGGGTACGGGCTGTCGGAAACGTCGCCGGTGGTCACCTTCAACCCGCAGTCGATCGACGCGTTCACGGGCACGACGGGCCTGCCGCTGCCGTCGACCGACGTGAAGCTGCTCGACGACCAGGATCGCGAGGTGGCGATCGGCGAAGCGGGCGAGATCTGCGTGCAGGGGCCGCAGGTGATGGGCGGCTACTGGCAGAAGCCGGAAGCGAACGCGGCGGCGTTCACCGCGGACGGCTACTTCCGCACCGGCGACATCGGCGTGTTCGACGCGGCCGGCTTCCTGAAGATCGTCGACCGCAAGAAGGACATGATCATCGTGTCGGGCTTCAACGTGTACCCGAACGAGGTGGAAGCCGCGGCCACGTCGCTGGCGGGCGTGGCCGAATGCGCATGCATCGGCGTGCCGGACGAGCGCACGGGCGAGGCCGTCAAGCTGTTCGTGGTGCTTGCGCCGGATGCGGCCGTCACCGAAGCGGAGATCGTCGCGCACTGCCGCGCAAACCTCGCGGCCTACAAGGTGCCGAAGCTGATCCGCCTGGTCGATCGGCTGCCGAAGTCGACGGTCGGCAAGATCCTGCGCCGGGAACTCAGCCGCGCCGACTGATGGCGCCGAAGCGCCGCGCGCCCGTCGGCGCGCGGGCCGGCACGCCGAAAGCCCCGAAGGCCCGGTCCGGGTCGCTCAAGTACAATGCGAGCGGTTCGACCGACGGGGACGCGATGACCGGTTCAGACTCACCTTCCGCCCGGCCCGGGCAGGCGCTGCCGTCGCCGAGCGCGACGGTGCCGATCTCGCTCGTCAACGGTTTTCTGGCGAGCGCCGGCGCGCGGCGCGATGTGGTCGAGCGCTACCTGCGCGGGGCCGGCATCCCGCTCGAGCTGCTCGGCGAGCCGCATGCGCGCGTGACGGAAGAGCAGTTCTCGACGCTGTACCGCACGCTCGCGATCGACCTCGACGACGAGATGCCCGGCATCTTCTCGCGCCCGCTGCGCGGCGGCACGCTGAAGTACCTGTGCCTGAGCCTGCTCGATGCGCGCAACCTCGAAACGGCGCTGCACCGTTTCGGCCAGTTCTTCCATATCCTGCTCGACGACTTCTTCGTCGAATCGAAGCGCGACGGCCTCGTCGCGCAGGTGCTGCTGCGGCCGAACCCGGCCGTCGGCCCGATCGGCGCGCTCGGCCAGGAATTGATGCTCAAGCTTGTGCACGGCGTGTGTTCCTGGCTGATCGGGCAGAAGATCCCGCTGCTGAAGATCGAGTTCGCGTGCCCGCGGCCGCGCCATGCGGTCGAGCACCTGTACTTCTTCACCGGCTCGGTGCAGTTCGACTGCGAACGCACGCTGATGCGCTTCAGCGCCGACTACCTCGACGCGCCGATCCGGCAGAGCAAGCGCAACCTGCGCAAGTTCCTCGCTCGCGCGCCCGGCGACTGGATCTTCGAATCGTTCAGCGAACAGCTCGTGTGCCATCGCGTGCGGCAATACCTGTCGGCGGCGCTGCCCGACCTGCCGGTGATCGACCAGGCGGCCGAGCATCTGCATTGTTCGGTGCGCACGCTGAGCCGCCACCTGGCCTCGGAAGGCACGACGTTCCAGGCGCTCAAGGATGAACTGCGCCGCGACATCGCGATCCAGCGGCTCACCGATACGCTCGACACGATCGCGGCGATCGGCGCCGATATCGGCTTCGACGATCCGAGCGCGTTCCATCGCGCGTTCCGCCACTGGACGGGCAGCACGCCGGGGACTTACCGGCGACGCGTGTAGCGCGGGTTTATCGAACCCGATTTCAATCCCGCTCCCATAACCGGCATCCTTCGCGCGCTCCCATGGACGGCTCCCCGTCGTCACGCGTCATCATGCGTGCGGCATGCTGTTGCGTTTTGCGTATCGGGAATGGCGCATCGCGAAGATCGTCCACATCGCGTCGTTCGCCGTCAAGAGCGAGTGGCGTCGCGTCGCGCTCGACGAATTCGACGGACAGGGCGAGCGCGTCGGCCTGGCAGCCCGGTCAGCTGCATGAACTCGCCGATGCACCGGATTGCCTGCCGACCGAAGTCGCGTGGGTGATTTTCGGCAGCCATGCAAACGCGATCGTGACCAGCATCACACCGACGACGAGCATCGGCACCACCATTGGCCACGCGCCCAGTTGATAGCGCGGATCGGTGAAAACGGCTGCCGTCTGTCCCACGCTGAAAGCGAAGAACATCATGATGAAGCCGGACCACGATACCGCGCGGCCCGCGAGATGAGGCAGGCTGCTGACAGCCCCTGCCTGCCCGCATGGCTGATGGATCCCGTGGCCGAGGCAATACACGCCATGCCCCAGGAGCAGCGGCCAGATGCTGCCGGGAAGCAGTGCACACCCCGATGCCTGAATCACTGCGCCTGAGAGGCTCAACGTTGCGCCTTGTCGTACCGTTCGCAGCATGCTCTGACGTCGCAGCAACAGGCGGCAGCCATACGTACTCAGGACATAGACGAACGTACCGCTCGCCGGTATCCAGCCATATCGCTGGGGCGACAGGCCGAGATACCGGATGTAGATTGCGGGAGACAGCAATAGAAAGCAGAACATGCCGGTGTACGTCGAGGCGGCCAGCAGCGCCCATACCCGGAACGTGGCATTGCCGAATATCTCGCGCACGTCCCGGATCGAGCCCCGGCTCGAAGCGATTCTGGTGGAGCTTTCCTCGAAGCCGTACCAGCACATGACGAGCAGCCCGAATGCATACAGGCTCATCCCCGCGAGCACCCATCGCCATCCTGCCTGCTGCGTGACATACGCACCGAGAATCGGCGCGAGGAACGCCATCATCCCCATTCCCATGAAACCACGTGCCATCACGTACGGGCCATCGGCCGCCGAATACCGGTCGCGCACCGTCGCGCGCGCGCATACCAGGATCGCGGCCATGGCAAAGCCCTGCATCGCGCGAGCGGCTACCAGCATTGCTGCGCTCGAAGCGAGCGCAGCCGCGAGCGCTGCCAGCGCATAGAGCGCAAGGCCGCTCAGCAACACGGGGCGGCGGCCGTATCGGTCGGAAAGACTGCCCATCGGCAATTGCCCGATGCCGAATATCAATGCGAAAACCGTGAGGCTGACGCTGGCGGACCCCAGCGTTGCGGCGATTTCAGGCAGCGCCGGCAGGTAACTGTCGGTCGCCACCGGCTGGGCCGCCAGCAGAAGCGGCAACATGAGCGCGAAGTTCAGGCGGGCAGGGCGCGTGGTGTCCGGCATGACGGTTTTCGGCACGGTATCAGGCATCGGATGAAGACAGCGGCAACGCACGTTCGCGCTGCCGGTGACGGCGCGGCAGCAAGCTGGAAATGCTCGGCGGAAGGGGCGCCGAACACGACGCCCCGTCGAGCACTGGCTAGCTGCCCAGGGATCCTGGCACGTGTTCGCGCACGATGCGATGGCGCGCCATCGCGTCGACGCGCAGCCGGTCGTATTCTGCCTTGTCGACCGGTTGAGCGTTCGCTCGCCCCAGGTCGTTCATATGGACACGATGGGTCTCGCGTGCGCTCGCGGCTGCGAGCGACGCAATCACGGTGATGCCGAACGCGATCGCGCCGACGATCAGCCAGACGTGGTGCCCTCCAGGCGGCGCGACTGCCGTGAACAGGGCGGGCAGCATCGCCGTGGCCGCGGTGCCGAGGTTCTGCGCGATTGCCATCGCCGAGACGCGCGTGCGGGTCGGGAAGAGTTCCGGGTAAAAGGCGGGAAATACCGCGTTGTAGCCCTGGTACACCACACCCCACATGAGCATCGACATCACGAATGCGAGCGGCACGTTGCGGATGCTGATCGCATACAGGTAGGCGAACGCGAGCAGGCCGGCCGCCAGCGAGCCGACGATGATCGGCGGGCGGCGTCCGACCTTGTCGGACAGGTTGCCGACGAACGGAATCACGATCATCGCAACGATATTGCCCACCACCGTGATCCAGAGATAGATATCTTTCTGGAATCCGATCCCATACGCTGGTTGGACCGCATAGGCTGCGCCGAAGATGGTGGCGACGACCGGAATCACGTTCATCATCGACATGCAGGCAACGCGCACCATGTCGGGAAAGTGGTGTTTGAAAGCGTCGGCAACCGGCGAGCCGGCTTGCGACCGGTTGCGTACCGTTGCATCAAAGGCCGGCGACTCGTCGACCTCGCGACGAATGATCAAGCCCGCAACGATGACCAGCGCACTCAGCAGGAACGGAATGCGCCAGCCCCAGCTGTCGAATTGCGCGGACGGCATGTAGTAGGCGAGCGGCAGGAATACGGCGGCGGCCAGCACTTGCCCGGCCTGCACGCCCTGTAGCGTGAAGCTGACGAAGTATCCGCGCCGACCGAACGGCGCGTGTTCCAGGATCATCGAGCTCGCGCCGGTAATCTCGCCGGCCACGGCGAAACCTTGCAGCAGGCGAAGCGTCACCAGCAATGCCGGCGCGAGCAGCCCGGCTTGCTGATAGGTCGGCAGGAGGCCGACTCCGACGGTCGAGATGCCCATCAGGAACATGCAGAAAAGCAGGACGGTTTTCCGTCCGCGCGTGTCGCCGAGATGACCCAGCACGAACGCGCCGATCGGGCGCGACACGTAGCCGACACCGTAAGTGGCCAGCGACGCGATGATGGCTGTCGTGGAGCTCCCGTGCGGAAAGAATATCTGCGGGAAGATCAGCGCCGATGCCGTGGCGTAGATGAAGAAATCGTAGTATTCGAGCACCGATCCGATCCAGCCGCTGACGGCGGCTTTTCTCGATTGGTGCCTGCCTCTGGGCTCGTCCCGCAAGGTCGTGGTCATCGTCGTCTCCAGATATTGATATGTGTGCCGGGCAACGCGGGTGATGCGGGGAGTCGTCACTGCCCGATGTATCGACTCCGTTGTGTGACCGGACCGAGGCCCATCGATACGACGCACGGAGAACAACCGCGGAACGGTTGCGCATGTGCGTCGATCCCGCATCGGCAGCCGATGCGGGAATCGGTCATTCCTCGCCGAGCGCCGCGACCGCGGCCCTCAGCGCCAGCAGATAGCTTTGGACACCGAAACCGCAAATCTGCCCGCTGACGATCCCGGCCAGGACGGAGTGATGCCGGAACGGCTCGCGTGCATGAATGTTGGACATGTGCAGTTCGACGATCGGGCACGTGAGGATGGCAAGGGCATCGCGAATGCCGTAGCTGTAATGCGTCCATGCCCCGGCGTTGATCAGCACCGCATCCTGGCGTTCCTCGAAGGCGCGATGAATGCGCTCGCACATCGCGCCTTCGCCGTTCGTCTGGAACGATTCCACCTGTACGCCCAGTTCCTCCGCCAGCCCTTGCAGCCGTGCATCGATCTGCGCGAGCGTGATCGTCCCGTACTGTGTGGGGTCGCGCTTGCCGAACATGTTGTGATTGATGCCGTGCAGCATCAGGATCTTCTTCATGCGAATCTCCATCGCGTGTTCAATCAAAGGGCACGGCCAGCCGATCGATCACCGAACTGGTCTCGGGGCGTACGCCGCGCCACCATGCGAACGCTTCGGCCGCCTGCTCGACCAGCATGCCGACACCATCCGCAATTCCGTGTACGCCGGCGTTTTTCGCGAGCCGCAGAAACGGCGTCAGACGCTTGCCGTATGCAAGTTCGTAGGCGGTGCCGGTCGGACTGAACACGCTCGGCGGGACCGGCGGCAGGTCGCCGGTCAGGCTCGCCGACGTCGCGTTGACGACCAGGTCGAAACGCCCCATCCGCGCGAGGTCCGCGTAGCCGCCGGCAACGAGCGGACCGCGTTCGGCAACCTGCGCGACCAGGGCGCGCGCCTTGTCGACGTCGCGATTCGCGATGACGAGTTCCGCCGGTCCGGCTTCGAGGAACGGCAACAGCGCGCCGCGTGCCGCGCCGCCCGCACCGAGCACCAGGACACGCTTGCCGGCCATCGGCAGATTGAGGTTCGCCTCGATATCGCGAACCAGGCCGATGCCGTCGAAGTTGTCGGCCAGGATGCGGCCGCCGTCGAACTTGAGCGCGTTGGCCGCGCCCGCGAGCTGCGCCCGCTCGCTGCGTTCGTCCGACATCGCGAACGCGTCGAGCTTGAACGGCGCAGTGACGTTGATGCCCTTGCCGCCGCCTTCGAAAAAGGCACGAACCGCGGCTGCGAAAGCGCCTGCCGGCTCGACGGGCCCCTCGATGGGCGTATAGCTGATGTCCTGACGCGTCTGCTGCGCGAAGAGGCCGTGAATCAATGGGGATTTCGTGTGCCCGATCGGATTGCCGATCACCGCATATGGGTCGGTCATCATTGGCTCGCTTTTGAATAGAGGACGCCGTCGGCCTGCATCGCGTCGATTTCGGCCGAATCGAACCCGAGGGAGCGCGCGACTTCCGCGTTGTGCTGCCCGAGATCGGGCGCGACGTCGCGAATCGTCGTATCGCAATCGGAAAACCGGAACGGCAGGTTGGGCAGGCGCAGCGTCCCGTAGCGCGGATGCTGTTGCTCGACGACCATGCCTCTCGCCTGGATCTGCGGATCGTTCAATACCTCGTCGATGCGCTGCACCTTCGCGCACGGAACGTCGATGCCGTCGAGCAGTTCGAGCACCGACACGACGGAACGCGCGGCCACCCACGGCTCGACCACCGACAGAATCTCCGCGCGGTGCGCGTTACGCCCGGTGCTGTCGTGAAACCGTGTGTCGGCGCCGAAGTCCGACGGGCCGCCGTGCGTCGCGATCAGCCCGGCGAAGCGTTTCCACGCGTCGTCGACTTGTGCGGCGATCACGAGATCGCCGTCCGCGGCACGGAACACGCCATAGAGCGTCGAGGTCGGCATGTCGTGCCCGGTCTGCTCGGGCAGCACGCCCTGCAGCGTGTAGCACTGCACCGCATATTCGTGCATCGATACCAGCGTGTCGTACAGCGCCATGTCGATGTGTTGCCCGCGGCCGCTCTTCACGCGCCCCAGCAGCGCGGCGTTGATCGCCGCGACCGCATGAATGCCGGTGTACATGTCGCCGAGCGAGATGCGCAGCAGCGGCGGCCGCTCGCCCGGCGTGCCCACCATCTGCATGATTCCGCTCCTGGCTTCCGCGATCAGCCCGAAGCCTGCGCGATGCGCGTCCGGACCGGTGTGCCCGTACGCCGAAATCGAACAGTAGACGAGGCCCGGATTGCGCGCCGACAATTCCGGATAGCCGAGCCCGAGCTTGTCCAGTGCGCCCGGCCGATAGTTCTCGATGAACACGTCGGCGGAGTCGCACAGCCGCTGCATGAACGCCTTGCCGCGCGCATCCTTCATGTTGACGCTCACGCCGCGCTTGCCCATGTTGAGCTGCAGGAAGTAGCCGCTTTGCTGGTCGTCGAGCACGGTCGCGTGCTGGCGTCCGGCGTCGCCCGATCCGGGGCGCTCGACCTTGATGACTTCGGCGCCGAGCGCCGCGAGACAGCGCCCGACATACGGACCGGCAAGGAAGTGGCTGTAGTCGACGACGCGAATACCTTCGAGTGGGCGAGCCTGCATTACAGTGCCTCCGGGCGGCGCGGCACCATCAGGCGATGCTCGCCGCGTTGAACGACCTGACCGTCCTGATTGATCAGCTCCGACGGCAGCACGACGATGCCCCAATCCGGGCGGCTCTTGCTGGCCCGCATCGAGCCGACGCGGAACTTCACGTGCAGCACGTCGCCGACCTTGATCGGCAGCAGGAAATCCCAGCTCCAGCCGAGCGACATGCCCGGCAGAAAGCGATAGTCGCTCTGCGTCTTCAGGCCGTCGGCGATGGACAAGCCGAACAGCCCGTGCGCGACGAGGCACCCGAAATGGCTCGCGTTGGCGTATTCCTCGTCCACGTGGACGGGCGTATGGTCGCCGGTGAGGTCGGCGTACGCGAGAATGCGCTCCTTGGTCACGATGTAGCTCGGGCTCGTGCACGTGTCACCCTCGCGGGCGTCGTCCCAGTATTTCTCGACGATCGTCATGGTCATGCCTCCGCGCGCGGGTTGATCGCCAGCGCCTGCGCCACGCAGGAAGCCGGCCTGGCCTGGATCAGTTCGACGGCGAGCCCGTCGGGCAGGCGAAGCCAGTTCCGCCCTTGCGGCATCTCCGACACGCCGAACCGTTGTGCCTCGGCCAGCGCGGCTTCCAGGTCTTCGCACATCACGCCGAGATGCGCGAGCCGACCTTCCGGGCCATTGTGGTCCGGCGCGTGGATGAACTGCAGGCCGCCGAGCGTCCAGTACTGCCGCGGCGCGTCGAGCGTGCCGTCCACTTCGCGCAGGGTCATGCCGAGCACTTCCTCGAAGAAGCGGATGTGCCAGCGGATGTCCTTTACCCAGATCGCAACGTGTTCGAGATAGGCTTTCGTGGCATTCATGCGGCGGTCTCCTGCCGTTGGCGATCGGCCATCGCGCGTTCCAGCCCCTTGATGCAGGCGACGAGCGTTGCATTGACCGGGGTCGGCACGCCGTAGCGCTGCCCCCAGCGCACGACCGAACCGTTGATGAAGTCGATTTCGGTGATCGAGCCCTTCTCGAGGCTTTGCAGCATCGACGTCTTGAAGGTCGCGGGGAGCCCCTCGGCGGCGAGCGTCCAGGCCTGTTCCGGATCGGTCATCGACAGCTTGACGCCGGCCGCCTGCGCCGCCGAGATCGCCTCGGCCACGGCCGCGAGCGACGTCGCCTTCAGCAGCGGCTCATCGTAAAGCTGCCCGTAGGTGAGGCCGGTAAGGCCGGTCAGCGCACCCGTCGCGACATTCACCAGCAGCTTGTCCCACATGGTGCCGACGATGTTGTCGCTGATCGTCGTGGCGAGGCCGGCGGCATCGAACGCGGCGGCGATTGCCTGCACGCGCGGTGTGATGCGGCCGTCGAGTTCGCCGATATAGGTGTACTTGCCGATCACGCCGGATTCGATATGGCCCGCGCCGCGCAGCACGCCGCCGACGTAGGTCTTGCCCGCGAGCACGCGCTCGCGGCCGACGACGTCGATCAGGATGTCCTCGTGTCCGAGGCCGTTCTGCAGCGACAGCACGGCGGTATCCGGACCCACCAGCGATTGGGCGCCGCGGATGGCCGCGTCGGTGTGGAACGACTTGACCAGCACCACCACCAGGTCGGCCACGCCGACATCGGCAGCCTGAGTCGTCGCGTGGACGCGTACGTGGCGGGTGCCGCACGCGTCGTCGACGCGCAGGCCGTCACGGCGCATCGCATCGACGTGTGCAGGCGAGCGGTCGATCAGCCAGGTCTCGTGGCCGCCTTGGGTAAGGGTCGCGCCGATCGCGCAGCCCAGCGCGCCAGCGCCCAGAATTGCTATTTTCAATGGCTTCTCCTTGACGTATGGCATCACGATAGGAGTCGCCGCTCATGCCGACAATGCAATGGATACAATGGCATCATTGCCACGGACAATAACGCCACGATGCCCGCCGACCTGCCCGACCTGAAGCTGCTTCAGCTTTTCGATCTCCTGTACGACGTGCGCAGCGTCACGCGTGTCGCCGAGCACCTGGGGCAGAGCCAGCCGACGGTGAGCATCTGGCTCGGGCACTTGAGGGAACACCTGCACGATCCGCTCTTCATCCGGACCCCCGGCGGGATGGCGCCGACACCGCAAGCCGACGCGCTGATCGGGCCATGCCGGGAAATTCTCGAATCGCTTCGGCGCTTCACCGCATGGGAGATCGCATTCGATCCAGCGACGGCCCAGCGACGCTTTCGTATCTGCATGACCGACGCGAGCCACATCACGCTGCTTCCAAGGCTGCTGGCCCATGTCCGGGCGCATGCGCCCGGCGTCCGGCTGGAAGTCGCACGGATCGACGGCAATACGGAACGCGCGCTCGAATCCGGCGAAGCCGATCTCGCGATCGGGTATGTGCCGTGGCTGGGTGGCGGCATCTATCAGCAGAAGCTGTACGACCAGGACTGGGTATGTCTGGCCAACCGGCATCATCCGAGGATTCGCGGCCGCCTCGGGGCCAAGCAGTATCGTTCCGAAGGACATGTCGCCATCACCGCGGGAACCGGGGCGCAACTCCTCGAACAGGCGCTGCGGCAGGCGCGCATCGAGCGAGACGTGGTGCTGGAGTTGCCGGGTTTTCTGGGTCTGGGTGCGATCGTCCAGACGACCGACCTGATCACGACGCTACCCCGTCATATCGGCCAGACACTGGCTCAGGCGAGTGATCTGGCGGTTCATGCGTGTCCGATCCCGGTCGACGGGTTTGCGGTACGGCAGCATTGGCATGCGCGATATCACCATGAGGCAGGCAACCGGTGGCTGCGCGGCGTCGTGATTCAACTGTTCGGTGCGTCGCAGTGACCTGCGGCTCTGGCGGTCGCGAGGGACGCCGGACTGGCCGGCGTCTGGCTGGATGCGAAACGTCCGTCAAGCGGTGTTTTTCGACGTTTTGCGTCGATGTTCGATGCGGTTGAGATTTTTTTAGTCGCATCGAGGCGATATGATTTCTCCAGCCCCAACATCGTCGGCCAAACCATGAAGCGCGCCAGCATCGCTGCGCCGCGGCCCCGCAAGCACGAGAGAGTTGTATGCCGGACACGCCAATCGTCATCGTTGAACACGCCCGCAGGCGAACCGCTCAAGTCCGGGCCGGCGACGTCCCGGCCGCGTTGCAGGATGGTCCCAAGTGGGTGTGCAGGATCGTCCCGGAGCACGCGCAACGGTCCCGCGAAGGGCACCGATCCGCTGCAAGCGCGGCTGAAGCGCTGGGCCGACTGAAGCCTGCGAACGTCGTGTTGACGGACCCAGTCCCGAGCGCCGGCGGCTGGCTGGCGCGCGCTTCGACCGACGGGGCCGGCCGGTGTCGCGCCTATGCGCATCTCGGTGCGGACCGGGTCCTCGAGATGGTCGGAATGCCGGGCGTCGGCCCGTGGCTCGACGAGCACGACACCTGGTGGCCCGGCGCTTACGAGTTGCCGCTGCTCGAACAGTTGTGCGCGAACGCGTCGCCTCTGCGCGACCTGCTCGGTGCGACCGCATCCGCCCATCTGATGATGAGCCTGACCGAAGTCGACGGCACTGCACTCGTGACCGAATCGGACGATGGCATCGAGCGTCCGTTCCGAATTCCCGCGGGCGTGGATACGATCCATTTCGCACCGGTACGTATCTGCGGGCCGGCGGCGCAGTGGCGCGAAACGCTCGTCACCGCGTTCGACCGTGTCCGGCATCTGGTCGGGCTCAGATCGGCGCGCCCTTTCTATCTTTGACGCAAGCACCCGTTCTCCGGCAGGCCACGCCATGACCGACGCACTCGACTCCTTCGACCGCAAGATCCTGAATATCGTCCAGCGCGATTGCACCGCGACTGCGGATGCCATTGCCGAACGAATCGGCCTGTCCACGTCGGCCGTGCAAAAGCGGCTGAAGCGCATGCGCACCGAAAAGATCATTTCGGCGGAAATTGCGGTGGTCGATCGCGCGGCGGTCGGCAGGCCGATGACGTTCATCGCGGCAATCGAGATCGAACGCGAAAACTACGAGACGGTCGCCAGGTTCCGCGAGTGGTCGAAGGCGCATGACGAGATCCAGCAGATCTACTACGTGACCGGCTCCGTCGACCTGATCGCGATCATCACCGCGCACGACGTCGAGGCGTACGACCGGCTGTCCGCGCGGATCATGCAGAGCAATCCGATGATCCGCCGGATCAACACGAATGTCGTGCTGAGCGCGGTCAAGGTCGGGCTGTTCGTGCCGGTCGACAAGGACGGCGACGACGAACCGCCGGCCACCTGACGTACTTGTTTCGCGCGGGACGGGCGATCCGTCCGTCCCGCATGACAAACCGCAACGGATGATGACTTGAATCGGGCGAAACGCCTAATTTGAAAATCGATTCGCATAACTAACCTGTGTCGTGTCGTCAATGAACAGGAGAAGATCAAGATGGAACTCAAACTGGCACTGGTCGGTTTCGGCGGAGTCAATCAGGGACTGGTCGATTTGCTCAAAAAGAAGCGTGCGATGCTGGGTGCGGCGGGACTCGACGTATCGGTGACGACGGTCGCCGACCTGCGGCTCGGGATCGCGACGAATCCTCGCGGTATCGCGCTGGACGTCCTCGACGAAACCGCTCGGCGGGGCGTCGATGCCGAAGCGCTGCGTCGCGATCCCGGCACGCTGGTGTCGCCGGACGTCGGCCTCGGCGCGGTGCTGAAGGCCATCGCGTCGGAACACGTGGATGTCGTCATCGAGGCGACCTTCACCGATCCGAACACCGGTGAACCCGCGCTGTCGCATTGCCGTACCGCGCTCGAATGCGGCAAGCACGTGATCACGACCAACAAGGGGCCGATCGCGCTCGCGCAGCCGGCGCTGGCGCGGATCGCCGCGCAATCGGGTGCTTGTGTGATGTACGAGGGCACGGTGATGAGCGGCACGCCGGTGCTGCGGCAACTCGCGACCTCGCTGCGCGGCTGCGACATCCACGGCTTCGCCGGCATCCTGAACGGCACGTCGAATTACGTGCTCGGTGAGGTCGAGGCCGGCGCGAGCTTCGATGCGGCGATCCGGGATGCGCAGCAGCGCGGCTATGCGGAGGCGAACCCGGCGGCCGACGTCAACGGTTCGGACGTACAGCTGAAGGTCGTCATTCTGGCGAACGCACTGTGGAATGCCGGCCTCAAGCGTGGCGACGTGACGTGCCGCGGCATCGTGGAACTGACCGAGCACGACGTGCGCGCAGCGGCGGCGGAGCGCACGTCCTGGCGGTTGATCGGATCCGCCATCCGCCATCCGGACGGCACCGTTACCGCGAGCGTCGAACCGCGCAAGCTGCCGGCCGGCCATCCGCTGCTTGCCGCGAGCGGCGTGACGAATGCGATCACGTTCGACACCGACGTGCTCGGCGGCGTGACGATCAGCGGGCCGGGGGCCGGCCGCGAGGAAACGGCGTTCGCGATCCTCTCCGACCTGATCGAACTGGCGGACAGGATTGGCGCAGCCTCGCACGAGGTGGCGGCATGAGCGCGCGCGATGCGGTGATGAGCGACTGCACGGCAGCCGGCGTAGCCGATGTTCGGTCGCCGTATGACGGCTCGATCGTCGGCCAGGTTCGTCTGTCGCGAGCCGATGCGGCGCCGGTCCTCGTCGAGCGCGCGCTCGACGGCGCGCGCGCGGCCGCAACCATGCCGCGCAGCCAGCGGGCCGACATCCTGTTTCGCGCAGCCGTGAGCGTCGAGGCACAAGCGGAGACGTTCGCACGCACGATCGCGCTCGAAGCGGGCAAGCCGCTGCGGCAGGCCCGCAAGGAAGTCGCGCGCTGCGTGAACACGCTGCGCCTGTCGGGCGAGGAAGCGAAACGACTCAACGGCGAGACGATCCCGTTCGACGGGTATCCCGGCTCGGAGGATCGTAGCGGCTACTACACGCTGGAGCCGCTGGGCGTGATTCTCGCGATCACGCCCTTCAACGACCCGTTGAACCTCGTCGCACACAAGCTCGGGCCGGCGCTCGCGACCGGCAATGCGGTCATCCTGAAGCCCTCGTTGCTCGCGCCGCTGTCCGCGCAGGCCCTCGTCGAGGTTCTGTGGGAAGCCGGGGCGCCGCGCGACACGCTGCAGATCGTGCACGGCGGCGCGGATATCGCGTCCGCTCTGGTGCGTGACCGGCGGATCCGGATGGTGACCTTTACCGGTGGCCCGCAGACCGGCGAGGCCATCACGCGCGACGCGGGACTCAAGAAGATCGCGATGGACCTGGGCGGAAATGCGCCGGTGATCGTCATGGCCGACTGTGACCTGAAGGATGCCGCCGAATCGTGCGTGTCGGGCGCGTTCTGGGCGGCGGGACAGAACTGCATCGGCACGCAGCGGATCTTCGTCGCCGAGGCCGCGTACGAGCCGTTCGTGCGTTTATTCGTCGAACTGACCGGCAGGATGGTCGTCGGCGATCCGCTGGACGATGCGACCGACATGGGGCCGATGATCGGCGAGGAGCAGGCGACGCGCATCGAGCGCTGGGTCGACGAAGCAGTCGCGGGCGGTGCGACGGTGCTGACCGGCCATCGGCGGCGCGGGGCGCTGTATGAACCGACGGTGCTCGCGGATGTGCCGCACGACGCGCGTGTATGGACCGACGAGGTATTCGCGCCGGTCGTGACCATCGAGAAATTCACCGACCTGCAGCAGGCGCTCGACGCGGCCAATGCGTCGGAGAGCTGCCTGCATGCAGGCGTGTTCACCAACCGCCTGGAGGCGGCGCTCGGCGCGGCCGAGCGCCTGCAGGCGGGCGGCGTGATGATCAACGATTCGTCCGATTACCGCTTCGACGGCATGCCGTTCGGCGGATTCAAGCATGGGTCGCTGGGTCGCGAAGGCGTTCGATTCGCGATGACGGAAATGACGCAGCCGAAGGTGGTCTGCTTCAGGCGCAACCGGCGGCTGTCGAGCTGATGCGCAAGCGCGGGCCCCTCGCGGGTCGCGCGGCGCGAACCGGAGCGGTGTGAGCAACGTATCGAAGAAGGAGTCGAGGATGCCAGCAGCAATTCCTGCATGCAAACCGGCGGCGGACGCGCTGGTGGTCGAGGATATTCACAAGTCGTTCGGCGGTGTCGAGGTGCTGAAGGGCATCTCGCTGACCGCGAAGAATCATGAGGTCGTGTCGATCCTCGGCAGCAGCGGGTCGGGAAAAAGTACGTTCCTCAGGTGCATCAACTTGCTGGAAATGCCCGACCGTGGCCGGATCTGCGTGAATGGCGAAACGCTCGCGCTGAAACGGGCAGGCCGCGACGGCGCGCTCGTCGCGGCCGACGCGCGGCAGGTGATGCGCGTGCGCCGCAAGCTTGCGATGGTGTTCCAGCAGTTCAACCTCTGGGCGCACATGACCGTGCTGCAGAACGTGATGTTCGTGCCGGTGCGCGTGCTCGGCGTGCCGAAGCGCGACGCCCGCGACAAGGCGATCGCGATGCTCGAACGGGTCGGGCTCGCCGGCAAGTGCGAACACTATCCGAACCAGCTGTCGGGTGGCCAGCAGCAGCGCGTCGCGATTGCACGAGCGCTCGCGACCGACCCCGACGTGATGCTGTTCGACGAGCCGACATCGGCGCTCGATCCGGAACTCGTCGGCGAAGTATTGAAGGTGATGCGCTCGCTGGCCGACGAGGGACGCACGATGCTCGTCGTCACGCACGAGATGGGATTTGCGCGCGAAGTCGCGAACCGCGTCGTGTTCGTCCACCAGGGACGAATCGAGGAAGACGGCAGTCCAGACGAGGTATTCGCGAGCCAGAAATCGCCGCGTTTCCAGAAGTTTCTGTCCAGCATCATCTGATGCGGATTCAATGTCAACCGGAGGGGAAATCATGAAAAAGCTGCTTCAGTCGCTGTGCGTGGGCGCGGCATTGTTCGGTTCGGTCGCGCATGCCGAGCAGGTCGTGCGGGTCGGCACGCTCGCCGATTACGCGCCGTTCGAATACAAGGATGCATCCGGCAAGCTGCAGGGCATGGAGATCGACATCGGCAAGAAGATGTGCGACACGATGAAGGTCAAGTGCCAGTGGGTGACGATGGATTTCGACGCGCTGATTCCGGCACTCAAGGCGAAGCAGATCGATGCGGTGCTCGCGCAAATGTCGAAGACGCCGGAGCGTGAGCAGTCGGTGGACTTCACGCGCATTTTCACCACGGCGCCGGTGCAACTCGTCGCGAAGCAGGGCTCGGGCATCACGGACAACGCCGCCTCGCTGCGTGGCAGGACGATCGGCGTTCAGACGGCATCGACGCACGAATCCTATCTGCGCCGCCGCCTGCCGGCGAGCAAGTCGGGCATCAACGTGAAGGTCTATCAGACGCTCGACGAGGCGTGGCTCGATCTCGAGGCCGGGCGCGTCGATGCGGTGTTTGCCGACAACACGGTTGCGTACGACTGGCTGACGAAGGCCGGCAGGAAGGAGGGCTTCGACTTCGTCGGCAAGCCGATCGCCGATGCGGAGATCTTCGGCGACGGTACCGCGATCGCGGTACGCAAGGGCGACGCGCCGTTGAAGGCGCTGTTCGACAAGGGCATCGCGCAGGTGCAGGCGGATGGCACGTTCGCCGCGGCCAACAAGCGCTATTTCCCGTTCAGCATCGCGCCGCAATAACCGCGCATCGGCACCGCGCGGGCGCCGGACGGCGGCCTGCGCGATCCGCGTCTTACACGGAGCGACATGACGATGGACATCTTGATGAACTACGGCGCGCAGATCGCGGCTGGCGCGCTCGTCACGCTGGAGCTTGCGGTCGCCGCGCTGTGCGTCGGCATGCTGCTCGGCATCGCCGGTGCGTCGGCAAAACTGTCGAGCCTGGGGTGGCTCAGGCATGCGACCTATGCGCTGACCAATTTCCTGCGCGGCATTCCCGAGTTCCTGATCCTGTTGATCTGCTACTTCGGGCTGTCGCATCTGCTCAACGCGCAATTCGATGGCGCCCTTGTCATCAGTCCGTTCTCCGCCGGCGTGATCGCGCTCGCCGTGGTGTTCGGCGCCTACTCGTCGGAGATGTTCCGCGGCGCGTTCATCGCGGTGCCGGCCGGACAGATCGAGGCCGCGCACGCGTACGGGATGACACGCCTGCAGACACTGTGGTACGTGCGGCTGCCGCAGGCGTGGCGCATCTGCCTGCCGAGCCTGAACAACATGTGGCAGAACCTGCTGAAGGACACGTCGCTGGTGTCGATCGTCGGGCTCGAGGACATGTTGCGCAAGGCGAACATCGCCGCGCAGTTCACCAAGCAGCCGTTCGTCTTCTACGTGACGGTCGGAATCGTCTATTTCGGCTTTCTCGCCGCATCCAACCCCGTGTTCGCGTGGCTCGAGCGCATCGCGGGCCGCGGTTACGCAAAACGCACCTGAAGAGGGCCATGTGATGAACGACTTTCTTTCCCTCATCGAGCAGTCCGGCCCGGACGTCGCGCGCGGCATATGGATCACGCTCGAGCTGCTGGTGCTGTCATGCACCCTTGCGTTCGCGCTCGCGGTGCCGCTGGCTGTCGCGCGCACGTCGGCGTGCCGGTGGTTCTCGATACCGAGCCGCCTGTTCATGTCGGTGTTTCGCGGCACGCCGCTGCTGGTGCAGATTTTCGTGCTGTATTACGGGCTCGCGCAGTTCTCGATCGTGCGTGCGTCGCCTCTGTGGCTGCTGGTCGGCGGATCGTTCTCGTGTGCATTGTGCGCGCTGACGCTCAATCTCGCGGCCTACATGGCGGAAGACATCCGGGGCGGGATCGCCGGCGTCCCCGCCGGCGAGAAGGAAGCCGCGCTCGCATTCGGGATGAGCCGCTTCATGCTCACCTGGTTCGTGATCGTGCCGCGCGCGATCGGCATCGTCGCACCGACGCTCGGCAACGAGATCGTGCTGCAGCTGAAGTCGACCGCGCTTGCCAGCACGATCACCGTGCTCGACCTGACCGGTGTCGCGCGACGCATCTCCATCGAAACCTATACGACCGACGCGCTGATGCTGGCCGGCATCGTGTACGTCGGTATCACGGCTGTGCTTTCGACCGCGCTCAAACGCGTCGAAGGTCTGCTGAATCGCCATCTTGGCAGCGTGCGTGCCTGACCGGCGCCGCATGAACGCGACACAACGAACGATCCGAGGACGACATGGGATACAAGCTTGAAACGCTGGCGCTCGCCGCTGACCGCGACGTGACCGACGAGAAGTCGGTCGCGCCGGCGATCCACTATTCGGCGGTATTCAAGGCAGCCGGCAGCGAGGAATTCGCGGAGATGTCGAGCGTGCCGCAGCATCCGCGCAACTACACCCGCTACGGCAATCCGGTTCACGAGCGCGTGAAGGCGATCATGGCGGAGCTCGAGGGCACCGAGACTGCGCTCGTCACGGCATCCGGAATGGGCGCGATCGCGACCGCGATCCTCAGTGTCGTGAAGGCCGGCGATCACGTCGTCGGCCAGACGCGTCATTACATGAGCACCACGAAGATGCTCGACGACATGCTGCGCCGGTTCGGCGTCGAGGTGACGTTCGTCGATCAGACGGACGTGGCCGCGTTCGATCGCGCGATCCGGCCGAACACACGGCTGATCGTGCTCGAGTCGCCGGTCAATCCGCTGCTGCTCGTGACCGACATCGCCGCGGTGACCGAAATCGCAAGAGCCCGCGGCATCCTCACGCTCGCGGACAACACGTTCGCGTCGCCGATCAATCAGCAACCGCACCGGCTCGGTGTCGACATCGTCGTGCACAGCGCGACCAAGTATCTGGGTGGCCATCACGACCTGACGGGCGGCGTGATCTGCACGAGCCGCGTGCTCGCCGAGCAGATCTGGCATACGCACATCACGCTCGGGGCGGTGCTGTCGCCGATGGACGCGTGGCTGCTGCTGCGCGGGCTGCGCACGCTGCCGATGCGCGTCGAGCGGATCAACGCGAACGCCCAGGCGCTCGCCGAATTCCTCGAAGCGCACGAGAAGATCGAGCGCGTGTTCTATCCGGGCCTGCGCAGCCATCCGCAGCATGGGCTCGCATGCCGGCAGATGCGCGGTTTCGGCGGCGTGGTTGCGTTCGGTGTGCGGGGAAGCTACGGCGAAGCGCAGCGCTTTGTCGAGGCGCTGCGCTTGCCGCTGAATGCAGGCAATCTCGGCGGCGTCGATTCGCTCGCGATCCATACGGCGTCCATGTGGGCGGGCACGATGTCGGCGGAGCAGATGCGCGCTGCCGACATCCCGCTCAATTTCATCCGCTATTCGGTTGGCATCGAGCACATCGACGACCTGAAAAGCGATATCGCGCAGGCATTGGAGCAGATCTGACACGGACCCGCGCGCACGCTCGATCGAAGCCCGACGCGCGTCGCGCCGACCTTTGAATCGATTCGCGCACGAGATGCGTGAATTGCAACGACGGAGCACGGACTATGCATGACATCACGGTACTCGACGGCGGCATGGGCCGCGAACTGGCGCGGATGGGCGCGCCGTTCAGACAGCCGGAATGGTCGGCGCTCGCACTGATGGAAGCGCCGGATTACGTCGGCCTCGCGCACGACGCATTCATCGCGGCGGGTGCCGACGTGATCACCGCGAACAGCTATGCGGTCGTGCCGTTCCATATCGGCGAGGAGCGGTTCCATCGCGACGGAGTCGCGCTCGCGGCACTTGCCGGGCAACTCGCGCGGCAAGCGGCGGACCGCGCAGGGCGGCCCGTGCGCGTCGCAGGATCGCTTCCACCGACCGGCGGTTCCTACCGACCCGACCTGTTCGACGCAGCGCGCGCGGATGCGATCCTGGCGTCGCTCGTCGATGGGCTCGATCCATATGTCGACCTGTGGCTGGCCGAGACGCAGAGCCTGACGGACGAGATCGGCGCGGTCCGGCGTGCGCTCGATGCGAATCCGAAGCCGCTCTGGGTCTCGTTCACGCTGCGCGACGACGTCGACGCAGATGCCACGCCGGTACTGCGATCGGGACAGATGCTCGACGAAGCGATCGACGCCGCCGTGTCCGCGCGCGCGACCGCGCTGCTGTTCAACTGCAGCCAGCCGGAAGTGATGGGTGCGGCGATCGAGACGGCGCAGCGCACGCTCGCGAGAGCGGGAACGTCGCTCGTGATCGGCGCCTATGCGAACGCGTTTCCGCCTCAGCGCGCCGATGCGCGCGCGAACGAGGAGCTCGACGGCCTGCGCGGCGACATCGATCCGCCCGGCTATGCAAGATGGGCAGAGCAGTGGCTTGCGCTGGGCGCGCGGATTGTCGGCGGGTGTTGCGGAATCGGCCCCGGCCACATCGCGGCATTGCGCGACGCGGTCGATGCGCGCGGCGCCGGACACACCGGATTCGGACAATGAAGATCGACGGCCTGGACCAGAAGATAATCGACGCGTTGTGTGCCGATGCGCGGATTCCGCTCGCGGTATTGGCCGACAGGATCGGTCTGTCCAGGCAGGCGGTCCGGAACCGGATCGACCGGCTCGAAGCGCTGAACATCATTGCCGGCTATACGGTGCGGCTCGCAGTGCCCGACGATGTCGTGCCGGTGCGCGCCGTGATGCTGGTGTATCGCAAGGACCGGATGCGCGGCGCCGACGTGCTCGCCGCGCTCGAGCGGATCGCCGAGGTGCGCGATTGCGCGGTCCTCAGCGGCGAGGTCGATTTGCTCGTGCAGATCGAGGCGGCCACACACGAGCGCATCAGCGACATCTGGGCAACGATCAGCGCGCTGGACGGCGTGCAAAACATGACGACCAGTTTCGTGCTCGACTCCGTTGTCCGCAAGCGCTGACTAAACCGGCGCAATGGGAAAAGGGCAGGTGGGGAGCTGCTCGTCGCCCGGCTCGGCGGGGGTGTCGGCGTATCGAAGCCACGCGGCGCCGGAGCGGCTTGCTGCCCGCTCCACGCGCGTGGCCGTACTCAGGCTTTCAGTGCACCGAAGATTTCATTGAGCATCGACTTCGCATCGCCGAACAACATGCGGTTGTTGTCCTTGTAGAACAGCGGATTGTCGACGCCCGCATAGCCGGACGCCATGCTGCGCTTCATCACGATCGACGTCCTCGCCTTCCACACTTCCAGCACCGGCATGCCGGCGATCGGGCTCGACGGATCGTCCTGCGCGGCCGGGTTCACGATGTCGTTCGCGCCGATCACCATCGACACGTCGGCCTCGGGGAAGTCGCCGTTGATCTCGTCCATCTCCAGCACGATGTCGTACGGCACCTTCGCTTCCGCCAGCAGCACGTTCATGTGCCCCGGCATGCGGCCCGCAACCGGGTGGATCGCAAAACGCACGTCGACGCCCTTCTCGCGCAGCAGCTTCGTCAGCTCGAACACCGTGTGCTGGGCCTGCGCAACGGCCATCCCATAGCCGGGTACGATGATCACGCGCTTCGCTTCGCGCAGCAGCTCGGCCGTCTCCGCCGCGCTCACCGCGACCGCCTCGCCGGCCGGCTGCGCCGCGCCGCCGCCTGCTGCCGCCGGTGCGCCCGCGCCGCTGCCGAAGCCGCCCGCGATCACGCTGATGAAGTTGCGGTTCATCGCGCGGCACATGATGTACGACAGGATCGCACCGGACGAGCCCACCAGCGCGCCGATCACGATCAGCAGGTCGTTGCCGAGCATGAAGCCGGTGGCCGCCGCCGCCCACCCCGAGTAGCTGTTGAGCATCGACACCACGACCGGCATGTCCGCGCCGCCGATCGCCATCACCATGTGCACGCCGAACAGCAGCGAGATCACGGTCATCACGACGAGCGGCAGCATGCCGTCCTGGATCGTCTCGGCATGCAGGAACGCGCGGCCGTAGTAGATCACGATCAGCAGCGCGGCCAGGTTCATCCAGTGCCGCGCCGGCAGCAGCAGCGGCTTGCCGCCGATCTTGCCCGACAGCTTGCCGAACGCGATGATCGAGCCCGCGAAGGTGACGGCACCGATCAGGATGCCGACATAAATCTCGACCTCATGAATGGCCTTCTCCGCGCCGGTGAATTGCAGCGACGTGTCGATGTAGCTCGCGAAGCCGACCAGGCAGGCCGCGAGGCCGACCAGGCTGTGCATCAGCGCGACCAGTTCCGGCATCTGCGTCATCTGCACTTTCTTCGCGGCGTACAGGCCGACCGCGCCGCCGACGACGAGCGCGGCGATCACGTACGGAATGCCCGCGGCCGACACGCGCGGCCCGGCCACGGTGGCCAGGACGGCGATCAGCATGCCGATCATGCCGAGCAGGTTGCCGCGGCGCGCGGTTTCGGGGTTCGCGAGGCCGCCGAGGCTCAGGATGAACAGGATCGCGGCGCCGATATAGGAGACGGTAGTCAGGTTGGAAGTCATTGTTGTCGTCCCCTTATTTGCGGAACATCGCCAGCATGCGGCGCGTGACCGCGAAGCCGCCGAACATGTTGACGGCCGTGAGCGTGAGCGCGCCCACCGCCAGGCCGAGGATCAGCCCGGACGGGCGGTCGCCCGCGTTGGCCAGTTCGTCCAGCGGCGGCGCGACCTGCACGAGCGCGCCGATCGCGATGATCGACGAGATCGCGTTGGTCACGCTCATCAGCGGCGTGTGCAGCGACGGCGTGACGTTCCAGATCACCATGTAGCCGACGAAGCACGCGAGCACGAATACCGTGAAGTGCGACAGGAAGCTGGCCGGCGCGAACTGGCCGACCAGCAGGAATGCCAGCGCGCCGATCGCGAATACGATCGCGAGCGCCTTGGCCGACATCGGCTCGCCGCTGTGGCCGTGGCCTTTCGACTTCGCCGGGGCGGCCGCCGCGGGTGCGGCTGCCGGGGGCTTGGGCGCGACGGCCGCCTGCTTGATCGGCGGCGGCGGCCAGGTGACGTTGCCTTCCTTGATCACGGTGAGGCCTCGGATCGCGTCGTCGTCGAAGTCGACGTTGATCGTGCAGTCCTTGGCCTTGCACAGCTCCTCGATCACGCGCAGCAGGTTCGTCGCATACAGCGTGGACGACTGCCGCGACAGGCGCGACGCGAGATCGGTGTAGCCAACGATCGTCACGCCATGGCGCACGACCGCCTCGCCGGGCACGGTGAGCTCGCAGTTGCCGCCCTGCTCGGCGGCCATGTCGACGATCACGCTGCCGGGCTTCATCGACTGCACCATCTCGGCGGTGATGAGCTTCGGCGCCGGCTTGCCGGGGATCAGCGCGGTGGTGATGATGATGTCGGCATCCTTCGCCTGCTGCGCGTACATCGCGCGCTGCGCCTGCTGGAAGCCCTCGCTCATCACCTTCGCGTAGCCGCCGCCGCCCGAGCCTTCCTCTTCGTAGTCGACCTTGACGAACTCGCCGCCCAGCGACTTGACCTGATCGGCCACCTCGGCGCGCGTGTCGTTCGCGCGCACGATCGCGCCGAGACTCGCGGCGGTGCCGATCGCGGCCAGTCCGGCCACGCCGGCGCCGGCGATGAACACTTTGGCCGGCGGGATCTTGCCGGCTGCCGTGACCTGGCCGTTCAGGAAGCGGCCGAACGCATGCGCGGCCTCGATCACGGCGCGATAGCCGCTGATGCCGGCCATCGACGTGAGCGCGTCCATCTTCTGCGCGCGCGACAGCGTGCGCGGCAGCGAATCGATCGCCAGCACCGTGGCGCGCTTCGCTGCCAGCTGCTGCATCAACTCGGGGTTCTGCGCGGGCCACACGAAGCCGATCAGCGTGCCGCCCTCGCGCATCAGCGCGACTTCGTCGGCGCTCGGCGGGCGGACCTTGAACACGATATCGCTGCCGGACCAGAGCTCGGCGGCGGTGGCGGCGATGCTCGCACCGGCCGCGCGATATGCGTCGTCGTCAAAGTTCGCGCCGGCCCCGGCGCCGCTTTGGACGGCCACCGTAAAACCCAGCTTGATCAGTTTCTCGACCACTTCGGGGACGGACGCAACGCGCCGCTCCTGAGTGGCTGTCTCCAGAGGAATCCCAATCTGTAATGTCATAGTATGAAAGATGGGTGATAGATCGGTGATGGCCATCGCGAAGCGCTCGGGCCGGTGCGTCAAGGTACCAGAATCATGTGCGTGTTTAGTGGAGTGCGTGACGGTCTGTGTCAAAAATAGAACGACCGTTCGCTGAATGCGGATAGAGTATGCCGCATAACGATGAGGCTATCGGGGACACAAATGCGTCGAACGCGTTTTCCGGTGTTCTGTTGCGTTTTATCCACGCGCGGGCGATATCGCGTCGGCCGAATGGATGTTGACGATGCGACCGGATCACCGCTTCCACGGTGCGGCGCAGCCGCGCGGCGGGACTGCATGGGCTTCCCATAACCGGCTTCCTGCGCGGGTTCCCATGGCCGGCTCCCCATTGGCGATTCCGACCGACCGGCTGGTCAATGGCCGGCTGCTTGTCGCAGGCGAATCCGTTGGCATCACGCGTCGATCGTCGGATCAATTCAGCAGGCACCAGATCGCGAGGAACGGCGCGTGGCCGGAGCGCATCGCGTGCAGTGCGCCAGGCGCATTGTGGATGCCGCCGCCGATCCCGGGATCGAACCACGCGCCGTTTCGCTGCCGGAATTCGCCGGCCGTCATGAGCACGTACGCTTCCTCCGGTGCGTGACCGTGATCCGGATATCTGACGTCGGGCATCATCAACGAGAAGCCGAGCTGGATGTCGTCACGGCTTTCGGCGCCGCCGGGCCCGCAGATCATCCCGTTCACGTGCCCGTCGATGTAGTTCGGGCTGCCGTCCTTGCCGGACGTGCGACGCGACCATCCGATCACGGGTTCGAGCGACTTGATCAGCCGTGCGACGGTGGCGAACGTCGGGCTGACGCGCGCGACCGACTCGAGCGCCGGGTCGAGCCATTCGCATGCGGGGTATCGCACCGGGAGCCGCGTTCCGTTGTCCGACGGGGTCTGCAGCCGTGCGAATACTTGCGGCGCGAATGCGCGCGCGGCGGGTGGGAGTTTGTCCGACTCGAACAGATCGCCGGCGACCCGGACGAAATCCGCGATGTCTTTCGGGCGTACACTCATTCTGGTTTCTGCTCCCGCGCTCGCTTGGCGTGATGACACGAAAGTCTACGCAGAAACCTGCCGGCCCGGACAGCGAAAAAGGGCGGCCGATTTGGCACCGGCCGCCATGTGCCCGCCGCGGCTTCCGTCCATCCCGAGGCGCCTTCGGCGACTTTCCATCATCAACGCCCGGTCTTCGGCTTCGCCGGAGATTCGAGTCGCCAGCCAACCCGTCCGGCCGGCACGCGGATTGCGCGTCGTCTGTGCCGCAATCGGCATCCGAACCCTCCGCCCGGACGCCCGTTTCCGCCATCGCCGCGCGCATCGCGTGGCCGGTTTTGTCACCATGTGGGCCGGATATGACAATGGAAAACCGCCGGCACGGCATTACGATGGGCCACGACGTCGCCTGGCGCTGGCCGGTTTTGCCGCAGCCGCCCGGGCCGCGCGCCTCATTCACTGCCTGATTTGGAACATCGACCATGAGCTATAACGCCCCTGTCAAGGACATGCTGTTCGTGCTGAAGGAACTCGCGGGCATCGACACCGTCGCGCAGTTGCCGGGCTTCGAGGAAGCCGGCTACGACACCGCGCAGGCCGTGCTCGACGAATCCGCGAAATTCTGCGGTGAAGTGCTGGCGCCGCTGAATGTCGAGGGCGACCGCAACCCGAGCAGCTGGAAGGACGGCGTCGTGACGGCGACGCCCGGCTTCGGCGCCGCGTTCCGCCAGTTCGTCGAAGGCGGCTGGCAAGGTTTGCAGCACCCGGCCGAATATGACGGCCAGGGGCTGCCGAAGCTGATCGCGACGCCGTGCATCGAGATGCTGAATGCGTCGAACCTGTCGTTCGCGCTGTGTCCGCTGCTCACCGACGGCGCGATCGAGGCGCTGCTGACGGCCGGCACCGACGAACAGAAGCAGCGCTACGTGCCGAAGCTGATCTCGGGCGAATGGACCGGCACGATGAACCTGACCGAGCCGCAGGCCGGCTCGGACCTGGCGCTGGTGCGCTCGCGTGCCGAGCCGCAGGGCGACGGCACGTACAAGGTGTTCGGCACGAAGATCTTCATCACGTGGGGCGAGCACGACATGGCGGACAACATCGTCCACCTGGTGCTGGCGCGCACGCCGAACGCGCCGGAAGGCGTGAAGGGCATTTCGCTGTTCATCGTGCCGAAGTTCCTCGTCAACGAAGACGGCTCGCTCGGCGCACGCAACGACGTGCACTGCGTGTCGATCGAGCACAAGCTCGGGATCAAGGCGAGCCCGACCGCGGTGCTGCAATACGGCGACCACGGCGGCGCGGTCGGCTATCTGGTCGGCGAGGAGAATCGCGGCCTCGAATACATGTTCATCATGATGAACGCGGCGCGCTTCGGCGTCGGGATGCAGGGGATCGGCGTGGCCGACCGTGCGTACCAGAAGGCTGCGGCATTCGCGAAGGAGCGCGTGCAGAGCCGCCCGGTCGACGGGGCGGCGAAGCAGTCGGTGACGATCATCCATCACCCGGACGTGCGCCGCATGCTCGGCACGATGCGCGCGCTGACCGAAGGCGCGCGGGCGCTGGCCTACGTGGCAGCCGCGCACAGCGACATTGCCCACCGCCATTCGGACGAGGCGACGCGCACGCGTCATCAGGCAATCTACGAATATCTGGTGCCGGTCGTGAAGGGCTGGAGCACGGAGATGGTGAACGACGTGGCGAGCCTGGGCGTGCAGGTGCATGGCGGGATGGGCTTCATCGAGGAAACCGGCGCCGCGCAGTACTACCGCGACGCGCGAATCCTCGCGATCTACGAAGGCACGACCGCGATCCAGGCGAACGACCTGGTCGGCCGCAAGACGATGCGCGACGGCGGTGCGGTGGCGAAGGCGCTGATCGCGGAGATCGGCGAGACTGTCGCGGCGCTCGGCAAGGTGGACGGCGCTGCGGCCGCGTCGATGAGGGCGCAGCTCGAGAAAGGCGCGCGCTCGCTGTCGGCGGTGGTCGACTACGTGGTCGCGAACGTGAAGCAGGACCCGAACGCGGTGTTCGCGGGCAGCGTGCCGTACCTGAAGCTGGCCGGCGTGGTGCTGTGCGGATGGCAGATGGCGCGCGCGCTGCTGGCGGCGCACGCGAACCGCGCGAGCGACACGGCGTTCTTCGATGCGAAGATCGCGATCGCACAATGCTATGCGGAACACGTCCTCGTGCAGGCAGGCGGGCTCGAAGCGTCGATCGTCGGCGCGAAGGGTAGCGAGAGCGTGCTCGCGTTGACGGAAGACCAGTTCTGACCGTAACGGTCGGGGCGCAGGAGGAGACAGGATTTTGACCACACAGGACTTGCTCGCGCAATACGGCCCGCGCGAATCGATGGAATACGACGTCGTGATCGTCGGCGGCGGCCCCGCCGGGCTGTCGGCGGCGATCCGGCTCAAGCAGCTGGCCGCCGAGAAAGGCACCGAGATCGGCGTGTGCGTGCTCGAGAAGGGTTCCGAGATCGGCGCGCACATCCTGTCGGGCGCGGTGATGGACCCGCGCGCGATCACCGAACTGTTCCCCGACTGGAAGGAACGCGGTGCACCGCTCGATGTCGAGGTGACCGAAGACCGCTTCCTGTTCCTGTCGGAAAAGAGCGCGGTCACGACGCCGAACTGGGCGCTGCCGGCCAACTTCCAGAACCACGGCAACTACGTGATCTCGCTGGGCAACGTCACGCGCTGGCTCGGCCAACAGGCGGAAGCCCTGGGCGTCGAGATCTTCCCGGGCTTCCCGGCTGCGGAGATCCTGTACAACGACGACGGCTCCGTGAAAGGTGTCGCGACCGGCAACATGGGCGTGGGCAAGGACGGCGAGCCGACCGAGAACTTCCAGCTCGGCATGGAGCTGCACGCGAAGTACACGCTGTTCGCCGAAGGCTGCCGCGGCCACCTCGGCCGCCAGCTGATCTCGAAGTTCAAGCTCGACGCGAACGCCGATCCGCAGGCGTACGGGATCGGCATCAAGGAACTGTGGGAAATCGATCCCGCGAAGCACAAGCCGGGCCTCGTGATCCACACGGCCGGCTGGCCGCTGAAGTCGGACACGTACGGCGGCTCGTTCCTGTATCACATGGACAACAACCAGGTCGTGGTCGGCTTCGTGGTGGGCCTGGGCTACACGAACCCGTATCTGTCGCCGTTCGAGGAATTCCAGCGCTACAAGACGCATCCATCGATCCGCGCGTTCCTGGAAGGCGGCAAGCGCGTGTCGTACGGCGCGCGGGCGATCACGGCCGGCGGCCTGCTGTCGCTGCCGAAGACGGTGTTCCCGGGCGGCGCGCTGATCGGCGACGACGCGGGCTTCCTGAACGCATCGCGGATCAAGGGCAGCCACGCGGCGATCAAGACGGGCATGCTGGCGGCGGACGCCGCGTTCGACGCGCTGCAGGCCGGCCGTCAGAGCGACGAGCTCAACGCGTATCCGGACGCCTTCAAGCAGTCGTGGCTACATACGGAGCTGTACCGCGCGCGCAACTTCAAGCAGTGGATGGCGAAGGGCCTGTACCTGGGCACGCTGATGGTCGGGCTCGAGCAGAAGGTGATGGGCGGCAACGTGCCGTGGACGCTGCACCACAAGCATGCGGATCACGAGATGCTGAAGCCGGCCTCGCAATGCACGCCGATCGAGTATCCGAAGCCGGATGGCAAGCTGACGTTCGACCGGCTGTCGTCGGTGTTCATCTCGAATACGAACCACGAGGAAAACCAGCCGGCGCACCTGACGCTGAAGGATGCGAACGTGCCGGTGAACGTGAACCTGCGAACCTACGCGGGGCCGGAGGGGCGCTTCTGCCCGGCGGCGGTGTACGAGTTCGTGAAGAACGACGACGGCAGCGACCGGCTGGTGATCAACGCGCAGAACTGCGTGCACTGCAAGACCTGCGACATCAAGGACCCGACGCAGAACATCGTGTGGGTCACGCCGGAAGGCGGCGGCGGGCCGAATTACCCGAACATGTAACGCAAACGCATCCCCGCGCCCGCGGGCGCGAACGAACCGGAGTGAGACGATGAGCAATGCAGCGAAGGAAGTCGTGGTGGTGAGCGGTGTCCGTACCGCGATCGGCGATTTCGGCGGGAGCCTGAAGGATTTCTCGCCGACCGATCTCGGCGCGAAGGTCGTGAGTGAAGTGCTGTCGCGCGCGAACGTTTCGGGTGACGCGGTCGGGCATGTCGTGTTCGGCCACGTCGTGAACACCGAGCCGAAGGACATGTATCTCGCGCGCGTCGCGGCGATCAACGGTGGCGTCGCGCAGCACACGCCGGCGCTGACCGTAAACCGCCTGTGCGGCTCGGGCCTGCAGGCGATCGTGTCGGCCGCACAGACGATCATGCTCGGCGACGCCGACATCGCCATCGGCGGCGGCTCGGAGAACATGAGCCGCGCGCCGTACAGCGTGCCGTCCGCGCGCTTCGGCCAGCGCATGGGCGATGCGAAGCTCGTCGACATGATGCTCGGCGCGCTGCACGACCCGTTCCAGACGATCCACATGGGCGTGACGGCCGAGAACGTCGCACGCAAGTACGGCATTTCGCGCGACGCACAGGATGCGCTCGCGCTCGAATCGCATCGTCGTGCGGCGCGCGCGATCGCGGAAGGCCGCTTCAAGGATCAGATCCTGCCGATCTCGATCCGCACGAAGAAGGGCGAGGTCGCGTTCGACACCGACGAGCACGTGCGTCACGACGCCGGCCCGGACGATTTCACGAAGCTGAAGCCGGTGTTCGTGAAGGAAGACGGCACGGTGACGGCCGGTAACGCGTCGGGGATCAACGATGCCGCTGCCGCGGTGCTGATGATGAGCGCGGATGCCGCACGTGCGCAGGGCGTGAAGCCGCTCGCGCGTCTGGTCGCGTATGCGCATGCGGGCGTCGATCCGGCGTACATGGGCATCGGCCCCGTGCCGGCCACGCAGAAGGCGCTCGAGCGCGCCGGCCTGAAGGTCACCGATCTCGACGTGATCGAGGCGAACGAGGCGTTCGCGGCACAGGCATGCGCGGTCACGCAGGAGCTCGGTCTCGATCCGGCCAAGGTCAACCCGAACGGCTCTGGCATTTCGCTCGGTCACCCGATCGGCGCGACGGGCGCATTGATCACGGTCAAGGCGCTGTACGAACTGAAGCGCATCGGCGGGCGTTACGCGCTCGTGACGATGTGTATCGGCGGCGGCCAGGGGATTGCGGCGATCTTCGAGAACATCTGATAATCGACCGTTCAGCACCCGAATACACAGGAATCGTCATGGCCATCGAAACCGTCGGCGTCGTGGGCGCCGGAACCATGGGCAACGGCATTGCGCAGACCGCCGCCGTTGCAGGACTCAACGTCGTGATGATCGACGTCAGCGATGCGGCACTCGACAAGGGTGTCGCCGCACTGAAGGGCAGCCTCGAGCGGCTCGTGTCGAAGGACAAGCTCGACGCCGCCGCACGCGACGCCGCGCTCGCACGCATCACGACGTCGACCGACTACGCGAAGCTCGTCGCGGTCGACATCGTGATCGAAGCCGCGACCGAAAATGTCGAGCTGAAGAGCCGCATCCTGAAGCAGATCGAGTCGGTCGCGCGGCCCGACGCAATCATCGCGACCAACACGTCGTCGATCTCGATCACGTCGCTCGCGGCGCTGCTCGCCGATCCGTCGCGCTTCGTCGGCATGCACTTCTTCAACCCGGTGCCGCTGATGCCGCTCGTCGAGATCATCCGCGGGCTGCAGACGAGCGACGCGACCGCATCGGCGGTGCGCGCGCTGACCGAGCGATTCGACAAATCGCCGATCGGCGTGCGCAATGCGCCGGGCTTCGTCGTGAACCGGATCCTCGTGCCGATGATCAACGAAGCGTTCTTCGTGCTGGCCGAAGGCATTGCGTCGGCCGAGGAGATCGACGCGGGGATGAAACTCGGCGCGAACCATCCGATCGGGCCGCTTGCGCTGGCCGATCTCGTCGGGCTCGACGTGTGCCTCGCGGTGATGGACGTGTTCCTGAAGGATTTCGGCGACACGAAGTATCGTGCGTGCCCGCTGCTGCGCGAGATGGTGTCGGCAGGGCGGCTGGGGCGCAAGACGGGGCGCGGGGTGTACGACTACAGCAAGTAAGCGGTGCATCGATGCCTCTTCGCGCGGCCGCCTTCGGGTGGCCGTTTGCTTTGGGCGGCATGCTTACGCGTCGAGCATCGCCAGGTTCCGCGGCAACGTGATCGCATGGCGCACGGCCGCCGCGACCTGGATCATCATCAGCGCCGCGAACGCGTTCCGCAGCGCGCCGGATGTCGCGCATCGGCGGCGTGTCGGGGAGTGCGCTGTCCTGCCGCGACGGCAGCGATTCAGCAGATGAATATCGGGCATCCCGCCGGAGCAGGCCAATTGCAGCCGCCGGAGGCCCGGCGCTATGATGCCGCATCCGTCCGATGGCAGTGACCCCTCGATGTCGAAAACCCCGCCCGTACCGCCGCTGCCGTCCCGATCGCGTGAAGGCATTCATGACCTTCGCATCGTCCGGTACGGCTTTTTGCTGGTCGACGACTTCTCGCTGATCGCGTTGAGTGCCGCGATCGATCCATTGCGGATCGCGAACATGGTCGTCGGGCGGCGCGTCTACGACTATCGACTGATCGGGCCAGGCGACTCGGTCGTCCGGTCGAGCGACGGCATCGGTGTCGTGCCGGACGTGTCGCTGTCGGACAGCGGCACATTCGACGTGGTGTTCGTCGTCGGCCCCAATCCCATCCCGCGCCGACGGACCGGCGCGATCATCGACTGGTTGCGTCGGCAGGCACGCAACGGGACCGCGCTCGGCGGCCTCGATACCGGCAGCTATTTCCTCGCGCGCGCCGGGTTGTTGAACGGCTATCGCTGCACGATCCATTGGGAGGACCAGGACGTGCTGATGGAGCAGTTTCCGAAACTGACGGTGTCTACCCGCCTCTACGAAATCGATCGCGATCGCTATACCTGCAGTGGCGGCGTCGCGCCGCTCGACCTGATGGTGCATCTGCTGGCGGCCGCGCCGGGCAGCCCGGCCCTGGCCGCGCGCGTGCTCGAATTGCTGGTCGCTGAGCCGCGCAGCCGCGAATACCGGCAGCAGACGTCGCTGCGCCAGTACATTGGCGCGGAGCACGAGAAACTGGACGAGGCCTTGCAACTGATGGAAAGCAACGTCGAGGAAACGCTTTCCGTGCCCGAGATCGCCGTCCATTTGCAGGTGTCGCAGCGACAGCTGCAGCGGTGGTTCCAGGATCGCCTCGGCAAGTCGCCCGCGCAGGCGTATCTGGAGATTCGCCTGCTGCGTGCGCGGCAACTGCTTTACCGCACCGCGACCTCGCTCGAGGAGGTGTGCGCGCGCACCGGATTCACGTCGACGACCCATTTCGCGACGCGCTACAAGGAACAGTTCCAGATCTCGCCGATCGCCGATCGGCGCCGCTACCAGAACGCGCTGTAGTCCGGCGGCGATCGCTTGCCGGGTTCGACCGGCATTCATTCCCGTACCGAAGATCGTCCTGCCGATGGACAGGCCCGCGCTTGCTCGCACGGCTGGCGGTGCCGGATTGGTGGTTAACCCGGAATGGCCAAATCGTGGACTGTGATGTCCATTCCAGAAATCTTCGAATTTGTCGAACTTCTACCATTTGCTCACACCCACCACGCTTTTTACCGAGGAGCGAGCTCATGAAGATGGAGAACCTGATTCGAATCGAGAATGGCGAGAAGGTGAAGCACACCTTCTCCGATGCCGAATATGCGAACCGTCAGCGCAGGCTGCGCGAACTGATGGCGCGCGAGAACATCGACGCGGCGCTGTTTACGTCATATCACAACATCAACTACTACTCGGACTTCCTGTATTGTTCGTTCGGCCGGAAGTACGGACTCGTCGTCACGCCGAACAAGGTCGTGTCGATCTCGGCGAACATCGATGGCGGCCAGCCGTGGCGGCGCACGGTCGGCGACTACAACGTCGTCTATACCGACTGGCAGCGCGACAATTTCTTCCGCGCGCTGCAGGTCGAGATCGACAATCGGGGCCGCGTCGGCATCGAGTTCGACCATGTGCCGCTCGAGATGCTGTCGAAGCTGAAGGCGGCGCTGCCGTCGGTCGAGTTCGTCGACATCGGCGCACAGACGATGCGCATGCGCATGATCAAGTCCGACGAGGAGATCGCGCTGATCAAGCATGGCGCGAACGTCTGCGATGTCGGCGGCGCGGCGCTGGCTGCCGCCGTGCACGAAGGCGTGCCCGAACACGAGGTCGCGCTGGCGTCCACGCAGGCGATGGTTCGCGAGATCGCGCGACGCTTTCCCGAGTCGGAACTGATGGATACGTGGACGTGGTTCCAGTCCGGCATCAACACGGACGGCGCGCACAATCCCGTCACCACGCGCAAGGTGCAGAAGGGCGACATCCTGAGTCTGAACTGCTTCTCGATGATCGCCGGCTACTACACTGCACTGGAGCGCACGATGTTCTTCGACCATTGTCCGGATGAACATTTGCGGTTGTGGAAGATCAACGTCGAAGTGCACGAAGCGGGGTTGAAGCTGATCAAGCCGGGTGTCCGCTGCAGCGACATCGCGCTCGAGCTCAACAAGATCTATGCGGAATACGGGCTGCTGCAATACCGCACGTTCGGGTACGGCCACTCGTTCGGCGTGTTGTCGCACTATTACGGACGCGAGGCGGGGCTCGAACTGCGCGAGGACATCGATACCGTGCTGGAGCCGAACATGGTCGTGTCGATGGAACCGATGATCATGCTGCCGCAGGGCCATCCGGGCGCGGGCGGCTATCGCGAGCACGATATCCTCGTCGTCGGCGAGCGCGGCGCAACCAACATCACTGGCTTCCCGTACGGCCCGGAACGCAACGTCATCAAGTCGTGAACGACATGTCGATGCGCGACGTCCGCCGTTGCGGCGGTGGACGTCGCATTGCCGGATGACGGCATACGCGGCGTCGAAGGAACCATGCAGCCGACGGAGGGTGATCCGCCAGGATCGTCCACGTCGGCTGTTTCGTTAAACGAAGCATGTCGAGCCGATCGCGGAACCCGTCCCGATCGATGCGCGAATCGGCAGGCATGCGCTCATCTGTCTTTGCGAGCTACGGCGATCCGCCGTTCCGTTTGCTCGATCCTGCATCACCCTTCCCATTCCCAAGATTTCCCGGCTTCACATCACCGACGGCCAGGCAGCCGGTCGACGCGCGTTCCCTGTCTCATTTCATCGACGGCCTTCGACGGGCATCCGGTCCTGCCCGGCAATCACGTGCTTCAGCGTTCATGCACCGCGATGCGTCGCCGCTTGTGCGATGCCGGCTTCCGGCATAACTTCGGATTTTCGACGCACGATCGCTATCGACGCGGGCGCGCTGCCCGACAGCCGGCGGTGTTAACCCTCGATGTCGAATCCAGAGAGTCTATTGTCGAAAAGGAAAATCTTCCTGGGGCTCCAACTCCTACCATGCGCTTGAATGGTCGCGATTCGGCACTGCGCAGTGCACTCACCGCACGATCGATCGAATCACGGATGGCGGCCATGACACCGCAACGTACTATTCAGTTTGGAGACTGAGCATGGGTACCAGAAAGGTAATGTCGGGTCGGTCGGCGGAGGCCGGCACATGGTTGCCGAGCCAAGGTGGCGCCGTCCGTTCGAGTGACGGCGCGTCCGCGCGCGGGGAGGCCGATACGCGGCTGCTCAGGCGGGCCGCATGTGCGAGCTTCATCGGCAACTTCGTCGAATGGTTCGATTACGCATCGTACGGGTATCTCGCGACCGTCATCGCGGTCGTGTTCTTCCCGAAGAGCGACGCGATGACGGGGCTGCTGGCCGCGTATGGCGTGTTCGCGATCTCGTTCGTGATCCGGCCGCTGGGCGGCGTGGTGTGGGGACACTTCGGCGACAGGGTCGGACGCCGGACCGCACTGTCGCTGTCGATCCTGATCATGTCGTGTTCGACTTTCCTCATCGCATTCCTGCCGACTTATGCGCAGGTCGGGATGGTCGCTCCGGTCTTGCTGCTGCTGGTGCGGGTCGTGCAGGGCTTTTCGGCGTCTGGCGAGTATGCGGGTGCGTCGGCGTTCCTTGCCGAGTACGCGCCGGAAGGCAAGCGCGGGTTCTACACCAGCATCGTGCCGGCCAGCACCGCGGCCGGCCTGTTGTTCGGGTCGGTGTTCGTCGCGGTGATGCACGCAGCGCTGACGTCGCAGCAGTTGCACGACTTCGGCTGGCGTCTGCCGTTCCTGCTGGCTGCGCCGTTCGGCGTAGTCGGACGCTATATCCGTATTCGTCTCGAGGACACGCCGAAGTTCAAGGCGCTCGAAGGCGCGCACCATGTCGCGCAGGCGCCGGCCACCGAGCTGCTGACGCGGCATCGCGGCAGGATGCTGATCGCGTTCGGCGTGACGTGTCTGAACGCCGTCGCGTTCTATCTCGTGCTGAGCTACATGCCGACCTACCTGTCTACCGAGATGGGTGTCGGCGAGACCGAGTCGTTCATCGCGGCGACGGTTTCGTTGGCGGCGTATATCGGGCTGATCTTCCTGATGGGCGCGCTTTCGGATCGGGTCGGCCGCAAGACGATGCTGATCGGCGCGTCGGTGTTGTTCGCGGTGCTGACGGTGCCGCTGTTCAAGGGGCTGGCCGGCGCGAGCTTCGTGACGATCGTGATGATCCAGATCGCGTTCGGCGCGCTGCTGACGATGAACGACGGGACTTTGCCTTGCTTCCTGTCGGAAATTTTCCCGACACGCGTGCGTTACACCGGCTTTGCGTTCTGCTTCAATACGGCGAATGCACTGTTCGGCGGGACGGCGCCGTTGGTCGCGACGTGGCTGATCGGGGCGACTGGAAACAAGCTCGCGCCGGCATGGTATCTGGTTGGGGCGGCGGGTATCGCGCTGATCGCGATGCTCGCGAGCAGCGAGACGTCGAAGCGGCCGCTTGCGGACGATTGACGATGCGATGAATCGTTTGGCCGGTTTTCGCTCCGCTTGAACCGAAGCGCCGTGTGGCAGTGTCGAATGTCTGCTGCGCGGCCTTCGCGTTCTCGGCGTTCGTGATGACGTCGCTCGCGCGGAGCGCGGAACGAACCCACCACGATGGAACGGCAAATGAGCTTTGCGGAAACAGAAAGCGCGGGCAAGAAGCGAGTGACGGTTCTTCGGGTGGGCAGCCGGTCTGTGCGTCAAACAAGGCTGGCAATGCGCCAGCCTTGCGATTAGACAGATTTAGCCTTCTTGCGGTTTGCGCCAGTCGTCGGAGGCTTCCGTGCCGGCGATGGCGTGGGTCCAGGTGATCTTGCGGTACGCCATCGCGACCTTGATCAACTGGGTGTACTCGGCCTTGCTCGGGTCCTGCGCGTGCGGCAGCGCGGCATTGATGTTGACGATGGTGGCGTCTTCGAGCTTGGTGGTGAAGAAGTGCTCCTGCTTGCCTTCGGTCGAGGTGCGGTACCACTTCACTTCCACTTCGGGGAGCATCTCGCCGGAGGCCAGCGCTTGGTACAGCAGCGGCGTGGCTTTGTTCAGCGGCGCGGTGAACGTGAACGGCTTATGCACGCGCTGGCCGGACGGCTGGCCGCTCTGCGGATCGGTCGGCGTCGCGATCAGGTGTTCGATTTCCTGGACCAGGATCTGGTCTTCGTGGCCTTCCTGGTAGACGTTGCCGACGGAATCGGCGGTGAAGGCGCCTTTGGTGATGTTGCCCTGGGTCTTGCCCTGGATGCTGATATAGGCGGGTGTAGGCATAGCTTTTATTACTCCGTTTTGTGATGAAAGGCCCGTGGCCCGATGCGCCATCAGTGATAGCAACAACCACAACGCAATCGCTGTGCCAGGTTGCTGTATTTCACAAAATAAGTATGTAAATCAATGGTTTATGTTTCGATTCGGCTTGCGCGGGCGCGCATCGGGTCGACTAAGCCAGCCAGCGGCGCCTTGCGGGCGGGTCAAAGTTGACTCGTTAGGCGTCAAGCTATTGAAATCAAAGAGAAACCCCCCGGGTCATTGTTGACCTGGCCGGGTCAGCAATGACCCGGCCGCTGGAGAGCGTCCGGTCCGTCAACGGAACTCCCTCCGTGATACGCCTGCCAGCTCGACGTCGCATTGGAGGCAGAGGGATACCTGCACACACGGGATAGCGCGATACGCGCGCCACCGGACAACTGTTGGTACGGTCATCACTGCAGCAACGTACCTGGCAGCGCGAAACCATGAAACAAGCGCTGGGTGAACGGGTTGTTGCTCTTGTCGGCAGTGATTCGGTAACGCATGCCGCCATCGCTCGCCGTAAAGCTGAGGTCGACGGTGGTAGCCGTTGCGCCATTGAGTCGTGCCTGACTCAGCAGGCGGAATAGCGACCATGAGCCCTTGTAGACCAGGCTGCTGCTGTTGCCATCACCATTGACCAGCGTCATGCGGCTTTCTGGGCTACCGCCGAGCGTGTTGGGCCAGATGACACCGACGGTCTCGCTGGGCCCGTGATTATAGGTGATGAGTTGTCCTTGAAGATTCAATGTGCTGCTCCGCCGAGTGGGTGCCAGGCCAAGCGGCTCGAGCGTGAAATGCACGGCCATCGCACCGCGGCTGTTGAAGAACGCATCGCGGATCCGGTCGGCTGCCTCCAACTGCTTGGGCACATCGGTGCGCATCAGGTAGCCCCCGCGACGCTCCGAATAGAGCGCTTCCAGGTTGTCATCCAGGAACAGCTTCAGATACTTGTCCTTGAAGTCCTGCAACTTGCCTTGCGGCCCGAAGAACGCTGTGAAATCCTCGACGGAGGCATCGGTGCGACTGTTCGGGTTGAACGGGTAGTAGTTCGCCAGGCGCTGGCTGTAGAAGCTGAAGACCTCGGCATTCCAGCGCTTTTCGAGTTCCCGCAGCGCCTCGATCAGCAGCACGTCGGAGGATTCGTCAGCCAGCTTCTTCACCTGGCGATTGAGGGGCTCAGGCAGGCCCGTAGCCACCCGATGCAGATTGCCGAACGGATCGGTGCCCCGCAGCGCAAAGCGGTCCAGCATCACCGCCAGCGCCGCCTTTCCCCGGTCCGGACTGTCCTGTACCTTCACCAACACATCCTGGACGCTGCCGATAGCCTGCATCGTTTCGTCCAGATAGGAAGGCTTCTCGCCCTTGGCTTCAAGCAACGCCGTCAGCGGCGTGAATGCCTGAGCAATCTTGGCGATATCCTGGGCCTCGCTGTCGGGACCACTCTTTGCCGCGGTGGCAGTGCCTTCGGTCCGCGTCGCGTCAGACGTCGCTTTGGACGTCAGATTGGTGTTGTCGCGCACGGTTTCCAGAAGCCGGCGCAGGGGGGCCGCCGGGCTGTTGACTGCACCGAGTACGTTGGCTGCGGCGCCGATATCGTCGAAATTGGCGACCTCAAGTTGGTTGAGTCCGCGGCGCCAGTTCTCGATGAAGTCACGGCTGTACAGCGCACGAACACGCGCGACAAGCGCCTGCTTGTCGGCTTCCGAATAGTCGACATTCCGCCGTTCTCCCAGCGCCCATTGGTCAATGACGGCCAGCGCGGCGACATCCTGATTGCGCGGCTCGAAGTAGTTCCGATAGCCCTTGGCGGTCAGCAGCGCGTCGATGCGCGTGCCCGGGTTTTCGCCACCCTCGGCTGCCGCGGTTGTGGATTGGTAGACGATGTCATAAGCCGGACCGATCTCATTGCGTAGATCCAGCGGTGTCCGCAGGACGTCGCCTGCCTGGCTGCGCATCGCCATGTAGATGCGCTGCGGCAAAGGAATCTGCCGCAATTGCTGCTGCACATCCGAAATCCGGGCGGCGTACTGCGGGAGCGACACATCGGCGTACTTCAGCGCGTAATCGAGATGGCTCGACAAGGCGCGTTGCACCGGCGCCTCGCCAGGAAATGCTGCCTGCCACGCCTTTCTCATCCAGTCTTCCACGAAGGGGGCGCGGCGGTTGGCCCGATCCTCGATCATGCGATACACCCGAAGGGCGCTGAGTTGGGTATCCGAACCGTCCGCTACGGCGTTCAGTTGCGTCATGACCCCGCCGGCCAATTGCGGCAGGAAGCGTGTCGAAAGCAAGCGCAGATAGGCTTCGTCCACCTTCGGGCCGATTTTGCGTCCTTGGTACAAACCCATGCCGGACACCAGCGGCCACGCTTCCCGGTAGTCGCCGTAGACGGCCACCGCATCGCGAAGCTGGTCCAGCGGCAGCAGCAGATTTCGTCCGGTCGGGTCCTGACCGCCGTCGATCGCATTGCTGGCGAACGTTCGGCTCTTCTCCAGCACACTCGCCACCTTTGCGCGGTTCACGTTGTAGTAGTGAGTCCAGCCGCCGATCACGACCGCGCTGCCCAGCGCCGCGACGCCGAAGCCCACGGCCAGATTCCGTTTCTTGTCGGCCAGCACCTTCAGGTTGTCGCCGGCCAGGCCGGCTTCCGGGTAGATGACCCGCTGGAATACCTGCTGGGCAAAGTACACCATGGAGCGTCCCGCCGGCTGTGCCATGGGTACCAGCGTTCGCACACCGTAGGTCTGCGAGGCATTGTCGACGAAAGCGTTGTGCAGCAACCCCTGTTGGTGAACCGAAGAGAAATACACGCCTCGCGGCAAGGCGGGGGTGCCGTAGCGATCGCTGCCCAGTACGTCGTCGAGGAAATTGAAAAGCACGGTGCGCATGCCGGCTATCTGTCCCACAAAGGAGAACAGCGCTTCGCGTATCGGCAGCGACTTCGCATCGTTCAACACATCGAAGACCTGATTGTTCAGGCCATCGATGAAGTCGCAGTAGCGCTGGCTGAGTTCTGTCTGCCAGGCGTCGTACTGCCGCGCGGAATCCAGCGTGAAGGTGAACCCGAAGATGTCCTCCCGCTCCGCCTTCGGCAGCCTGGCGAAGAATTGCTCGAAACCCTCCAGCAAGTCGAATTTACTGAGGATGACATACAGTGGAGGACGCGTTCCGAGATGTCGGCTCAGTTCCGCCAGACGCGTACGCAACAGGACGGCCAGTGCCTTGCGCTCGCTGGCGCTCTGGCTCAACAGCGAGGGCAGATCGACGATCAACACCACACCGTTGAGTGGTCGCCGCGAGCGGTTCTTGCCCAGCCAGTCGATCAGATGCTGCCAGAGGCGGGCCCGAGTCTCGGGCGGCTCCCCGAGCTGCTCGGGCACCGGCGCTTCTTCAGCGTCGGTCGTCGATGCTGTCGCGGGGGCACTGTCCGAGTGTTCCCCTGCAGGAAACTGGCTGATCAACTCTCCGGGCGGGTCAATCAATACGGCCTGGTCGCCCATCCACCAATCGGTCCGGTAGATCAGGTCGGGGTCGACGAACGTGCCATGACCTCCAGCCTTGATCTCGCCCGTGAGCGAGAAGTTCTGGCCGCTACGGTTGATGAAGCTGGTCTTGCCGGCGTCCTCCTGCCCGAGCACGAGATACCACGGCAACTGATACAGGCCCTGGCGGCCTCGCAGGTGGGCGCGCAGCACCGCCAGGTTGGCGTCCAGGGACTTCTCCTGGGCGCGGATATGGACAAGCACCGGGTCTTCCTTCACGGCGCGGGCTTGCTGACGCTCGGCCTCCAGCCGGCGGTTCCTGGCACGCAGTACCAGGGCCCAGGTCACCACGGGAACCATCAGCAGGGCAAGGGTCAGCCCGACCCGAGCGCCCAGGCTTGCCAGGGGATGCCGATCGCGCCAGGCCCACTGCGGCCCCAGCCACCAGATGGCTATCAACAGGAATAGCAGCCCCAGTACCAGCAGCAGTGGCATGCCGCCCTTGACCCAACGCAGTAGGGGGACGGCATATCGTTTGAGCAACGACCAGTATTTCATTTTTTCTCTCCTTGCGACTGGCTTCGTCCATGTTCGTTTTCCTGATGCGCCGGGACATGTTTGGCGAGGTGTTGGAACAGTTCGGGCTCCCATTGATCCACCGTGACGCCCTTCATCAACCGGCTGGCATTGGCATAGAGTTCTTCAGCCAGCCAATCCAAACCTCGCGACTTCAGCAGGTCAGCCGCAATCACGGTCGCGTGGCAACGATGACGCGGGCCGCTAGACGAGGCCTGGTGCGCCTGCAACCGGCGGAGCACCGGCTCAACGCCCTCGGTGTCCAACCGGCTGGCCAGCTCCTCGCGTAAATCCACGAACTCTTGCGGCGCACCGGCATCGGCAGACCGTGCTTCGGCGCTGCCGATCCAACCCAAGGTGTCGCTGTCGACGAAGGGCCGGCCATCGGCGAAGTGCAGGTCGCTCAAGCCCGGAATGCGCAGCAGGAAGCGTTCGGCTGCGTGACGGATGGCCTCCGCCACAGCCGGCATTTCCAGACGGGCCGCCATGGCCGCCGCAAAGAAGCTGCCTCGCAGCCAATAGGGCGAGCTGGTCACGCTCTTTTCCACGCGCCGCAACAACACCGGGCTGACCGAATTGGTCGAGATCGCCTCGCGATAGCCCTCCTCGGTATCGACCGGCACGCACATCAGTTCCGTGAGCTGGTCGCGCTTCGCGGGCGGTGCCGCGCGCAGGTGCGCCCATAGCGCGAAGCGCCGCAATTGATAGCTGGTCGGGTCGTATATGTCCTGCTCGTTGATGAAATCCGCCATTGCCAACAGCGTTCGGCGCCCCTCGCGTTCATCGCTGGACTTCGGCATTTCGCTCGGCTGGAAGAAGGCGTCGCTCAGCGCGTGCCCACCTTGCTGACCGTCACTCGGCTTGAGAACCACTGGCTCCGGGAACAAGGTGCTCTCGACATGCCGGTGCATCTGCGCTTCCAGCCGGGACAGCATCGATACATCCAACTGCGCCGCCACCGCTTTGGCCTGCAATCGGTCGAATGCCAGTTGTGCCTGATCCTGCAGCCCGGGGGTGTAGGTCTTCTGATCCAGCGTTTCCAGTGCCTGGCTCAGTCGCTCCGCCAGCAAGGTGACCAGCTTGCGTTTGGCCAGCAGGCCACGCGGCCCGGGCTTCGGCTGGCCGCTTTCCCAGTAGCGCTCGACCATGCCGGCCAGCACCGACGTTGCTTCGGTCCAGTGGGGCCAGGTGCGGGGGCGAAGGCGGGCCGTGACCAGATGCCCCGCCACGCGGAAGTGCTTGCACCGGGTGCTCAGGTATTGACGCGAGGCTTCATCGACATAGGACCAGTCGATACTGGCTTCCTGCAGACTGCCGAGCTTGATCATTTCATGCTCGATGCCTTGATACGTTTCGTCTTCCTCATCGAATACACCGGCCGGCTGTTTGGCATCCAGCGGGCCTAGCAATGCGTCCAGATCCAGGTGAGGCAAGTTGATCACCAGTGACAGGCCTCACGCTGTTGTTTCATCAAGCTATGCAGGTTGGTTGCATCGAACAGCAGCCCGGAGAACGGCGCATAGTCGCTCTCGACCTGCAAGCGGCCGCCGGCCTTGACCAGGTATCGCAGTTGTTCGATGGCGACCAGGCCACGCCCCGCGTCCACGACCGTGCCGTCTTCCAGTACCTGCCACGGCACCGAGGCCGAGATGGGTTGCCCGTCCAACAGCAGTCGGATGTTCATCCGGTTGGGCGTGATCGGCTGGCTCTCCAGCAACTGCAGACGCGAGATGTTCGACAGGCAACTGATCGCCAGGATCGGCGGCGCGGTAGCGCCGCCCAACGCCGGGGCGGACATCACCACGCTCCACCGTCCCGGTACAGCCGCCTCTGTGCGCGACAGCCGGAATCCCGTCTCGCCCGCGGCACGTTTCGCCTCGTTGAGGCGGACCAGTTCGACGATCGTTGGCGGTTTCGCCGGTGTCTGGCTGTCGGCCGCTGCTGGAGCCTCGTTCTGTTGCGTGGCCGGAGTCGCTGCGACCGGTGCTGGCGGCGTTCCCGCAAGCGCATCGAAGCAGGCCAGCCGCTCTATCGCGGACACAATGGAGGTACAGGTTTTCATGGCTGCTGGGGTCGCTGAGGACGGACCGGCGGCGGTCCCCTGTTTGCCGGCGTCACATCCGGCCACGAGCGCTGCACAAACCAGTGCGATGCTCAGTGATCTCATGGTGCAGAGTCCTCCTGAAAAATGTTCCAGCGCTGGCATCTACGCGCCAGCGTTCGTTTGGGAATGCCCAAACTCTGTGCGGCGAGCGCACGCGAACCGTTTGCTTGTCGCAGGCGTTCGCTTATCAGGTGGCATTCGAAAGCCGCCAGCGCGCCGGGCAGGTCGTTGGTTTCCCAGAGATCGTGCAGCGGCATCGTCGATGTGGCGGGGAGCGGGGGAGTTCGTGGGGCAGGGGTGCGTAGCTCGCGCAATGCCTGTGGCGCGATGGCCTTGCCGCGTTCGGTGCGCTCGGCTGCCACCAGTACGAGGTTGCGCAGTTCTCGGACATTGCCTGGCAGCGGGTGCATCTGCAGCATGCGCAACGCCTCGGGACTGATGCCGGGGATGTGCCTCTGTCGCTCGCGGTTGTACTGCAGCAGCACGTGCTCGGCGAGAACGGGAATATCCTCCGGACGCTCGCGCAGGGCAGGCACGTGCAGGCATTGCTGGCGGATGCGAAAGTACAGGTCCTCCCGAAAGCTCCCTTCGGCGATGCGTTGAAGCAATGGCTGGTGGGTCGCGCATATCAAGCGGAAATCGGAATAGCGCTCCTGCGTCGCGCCCACAGGGCGGTACCTCTTCTCGTTCAGCACGCGCAGCAGCCGGCCCTGCAGTTCCAGGGGCATGTCGCCAATCTCATCGAGGAACAGTGTGCCGCCGTCGGCCTCCGCCACGAGCCCTGCGCGCGCCTGGCTGGCGCCGGTGAAGGCGCCTCGCTCGCTGCCGAACAGCTCCGCCTCGATCAGATCCTTGGGGATGGCCGCGCAGTTCACCGGCACGAACTTGCCTTGGCGGCTTCCTGCCTGGTGGATGAGCCATGCCGCATGATCTTTGCCTGCGCCAGTTTCGCCGGTGACCAGAATGGCCAGATTCGAATCCGTCATTCCCAGCATGTCGCTGCGCAGTTCGCGGACCGCCGGGCTCACGCCGACGAACTCCGCCGCCAATAGCCTGGCTGCTCGCTCGCGTGTGCGGGTATGCGCCTGCGCACGCACTGCGTCGGCTGAGCGGGCCCGCGCCGCATCCCCCTGGTTCTGCTGAAGTCCGGAGAACAGGCGCTCATGGATTTGCAGCAGTGCCTGCCAAAGCGCTGACTGGCGCAATGCGTGCAGTGTCAAGGGAGCGCCGAGCAGCGCCAAGACCGCGAAGGCATGCTGATTGGTGTCGCGCAACGGCAGGATCCAGGCGCCGTCTCCAGGCATGAAGTGCTCGCGCAACCGCTCGAAAGCGCTGCCCACGCCGACCATATCGGTGATGCGCTCGACCTCGCAGGAGTGGCCACTTACCAGGCTATAGACCAGGGGGTTGTCTAACTCGTCCATATCCAGATCCGGCAGAGCAGACGCGTTTTCCGGCACGCAGGTCAGTGGCCGCAAGCAGTCACTCGTCTGATCCAGGCGATAGCACATTCCCAGGCGCAACAAGCCGCTATCCACAGCCGCTTGCAGGATCACTGTTGCCAGCTCGTCGGGGTGTGCCGCCCAAGTCATGTCGCGCGCGATGCCCGCGACCTCGAGCGGATTCAGTTGCCGCGGTGGCGTCATTCCACGACGGCCTCGAAGGCGCTGCCGCTCCACGACAGCTGGGCACGCCGGAAGGCTGCGCCCTCGGCGAGGCGCTGCAGGACGGACAAGGACAGTGGCGGCAACAACTCGCCGTCGATGCTCGCATCCAGCATGCGTGCACCGTTCTGGTGACGGGTGCAGCGCTTGCGCAGTTCCTCGCTGGCGCTCGCGGACACCGACAAGGTGGCGTTATAGCGCTGGACGAACTGCGTCATCAGCCGTTGCAAGCGGCTTTCCACGATGTCCCCGAGCACGCGATCGTCCAGATAGCGATAGGGCACCACCTGCATTCTCGCCAGCAGTGCCGGCTTGAAGAATTGCGAAAGGCGCTCCCGAAGAGCGGCCTCGTCCTGGTCGGTCAGTTCGTCTTCCGGTTGATCGAATCCCAGGTTCGAGGTCAGGAAGAACAGCACATTCTTGCAGTCGATCAATCGCCCCTCGCCGTCGGCCAGTTCACCTTTGTCGAAGGCCTGATAGAAGATGTTCAGCACGTCTGGGTGGGCCTTTTCGACCTCATCGAGCAGGACCACGGAATACGGCTGTTTGCGGATCGCCTCGGTCAGCACGCCACCCTCGCCATAGCCGACGTATCCCGGCGGCGCGCCGAGCAGGCGTGACACGGTGTGCTTCTCCTGAAACTCGGACATGTTGATCGTCGTCAGGAACTGCTTGCCGCCGAATAGCACATCGGCCAGGGCCAGTGCGGTTTCCGTCTTGCCTACGCCGCTCGGGCCTACCAGCAAGAAGGCGCCGAGCGGCGTGCCAGGCCGCCGGAGGTCTGCCATCGCGGTCAGCAGATGCCGGTGAATGTGCTCGATTGCGGCGTCCTGCCCCTTGACCCGTTGCCGTAGCGTCTTCGGCAAGCCTCGGAGGCGCGTCATCTGATCGCTGCTGATGGTTGTCGCCGGAATGCCGGTCCAGTCAGCGATGACCTGCGCGACCTGCTCACGGCCTACCTCCGCGTGCAGCAGCGCGCCTGGGCGTTGCAGTGCCGCCAGCTCCATCACCTTGGCGGATAGTTGTTCGGAGCGCTCATCATCGTCCGGGGCGTCGTCGGCCGCCAGAGACGACCGCAGCGTCCGGATTTCGTCCACCAACGGCTTCTGGCATGACCATGCGGTTTGCAACGCATCCATCTTGCGCTGAACCTCACGGCGCGCGTTGTCCAGTACCTCGAGCCGTTGCGCGTCAGTGTGCAGGCCGGCACGCTGATCCCGTTGCAGCAGCGTCGACTCCGTGTCGATCTGCAAGAGCTCATGTTCCAGCACCCGCAATTGCCTGGGCGACTCGGCAAGTGCGGTTGCTACCCGCGCGCACGCCGTGTCAAGCACGTCGACGGCCTTGTCGGGCAACTGCCGTCCCGACAAGTAGCGCGCCGAAAGCCCGGCAGCGGCCTGCAACGCGTCGTCGGAGATGTAGACCCCGTGAGCGCGCTCGTAGGTGTTCCGTAGCCCCCGCAGGATGTGGACGGCTGTCTCGGGGCTCGGCTCGTCGAGCTTGACCAGCTGGAAGCGTCGGCTAAGTGCCGCATCCTTCTCGAAGAATTTCTTGTATTCCGACCAGGTGGTGGCCGCGATCGTGCGGAGTTCTCCCCGGGCCAGCGCCGGCTTGAGCAGGTTGGCGCCGTCGCTGCCGCCGGCCGCATTGCCCGCACCGATCAGCGTGTGTGCTTCGTCGATGAACAGGATGATCGGCGTGGCGGCGGTCTTCACTTCGTCGATAACCGCTTTCAGCCGTTTCTCGAACTCGCCCTTGACCGACGCGCCGGCCTGTAGTGCGCCCAGGTCCAATCCCCACAGCGTGACGGAGCGCAGCGGCTCAGGCACGTGCCCCTGGACGATGCGCAGTGCCAGGCCTTCGATGACCGCGCTTTTGCCAACGCCGGCATCGCCCACGACGATGGGGTTGTTCTTGCGGCGGCGCGACAGGATGTCGATCATCAGATCGATTTCTCCATCGCGGCACAGCACCGGGTCCAGGCGTCCCTCACGCGCCTGGGCGGTGAAATCATGGCCGTACCTGGCCAGCGCCGAATCGGTTGCCGCGACGATGGGTGACTGGACACGTTCCGACGCCTGGGGTGTTTCCGCCGAATTCGCGACCAACGACAGGAATTCCTTGCGCCAGGCTTCCCGGTTGACGCAGTCGAACAGACGCACGGCGGACAGCGGCAGATAGCGACCCGGGTTGAGCAATGCGGCCAGGAAGAGGCTGCCGCTACGGATTGCGTCCTGGTTCCATTCCAGCGAACCCAACAGCCATGCCTCCTGCAACAGTTCGACCAGCAACGGCGAGAACGCGGGGTATTGCCCTCCCGTGGATGCCTGGTTCGGGAAGTTGGCTGATAGCGCCTGACGCACGGCGCCCAGATCCAGCCCGGCCTCGCGCAATAGCGATCGGACATCCCCCAACGGCAGGTCCACCAGCTTGAGCAGCACATGCGGCACCGTGACTTCGGCGCCTTGCTGGCTGATGCAGAGGCTCGCGGCCTCTTCCAGGGCTTGTCGAGCGGGGGGATTCAAGCGGTCGAAGACTGCCGAGAGTTCAATTCGGATCATGAAGCACAGCCCATCAAGGATGGTTGGAAACGAGGCGTGCAACGTCAGGACCGAAGTTGCACGCAGATATATCAGCGGTGCGGGGAATGGTTGGCCCATTAAGGAAACACAATATTGCCAATTAGTAAATGAGAAATTTATTTTCTTGTGTGCGGAGAATTATTAATAAATGTCACATTTTTTCTGTCTCGTTATTTGGGGTTAATTTCGTGATTGATCTGATGGAAATTTCGGACAAATCTTATTGACGGTGCAATGGGGGAGGCTTAATTATTCAGGCGGGCCGCGTATGTCTGAATATGTCTGGTAAGCGCTTCTGGGAGCCATGTTTTCTGAGGGGCATGGAATATCTTGGGGCGATTCCCCAAGCAGATCTCGAACCAGGTTGGTCATGCTGCGGTTTACGGCTGAGAGCGAATTTCCAGCATCCTCAAGAGAAAAGGATAAGGAGTATTTATGGCGAAGAGCACGGCATCGGTAGCCCCGAAGGAACGAATCAATATCAAATATGTTCCGGCAACAGGTAATCAGCAGGCGGAGATCGAACTGCCTTTGAATATGCTGGTGATTGGTGATTTCAAGGGGCGCGAAGAAGAGACTGCTATTGAAGACAGGCCGGTGGTGCGTGTGGACAAGGACAACTTCAACGATGTGCTCAGCGAGGCGGGCGTGGCGTTGAAAACTGCCGTTCCCTTGCGCCTCGGAAATGCCAACGCTGACGACACGCTGACCGTCGACCTTCAGTTCAAGCACATCAGGGATTTCAATCCTGATTCAGTCGCCCAGCAGGTGCCCGAGTTGCGCAAGCTCCTGGAACTGCGCGAGGCGCTGGTAGCCCTCAAGGGGCCCATGGGTAACGTGCCCGCGTTCCGCAAGCAGTTGCAGGCCCTGCTCGGGGATGAGGCGGCGCGGAACAAGCTCGCGCAAGAGCTGAGCCAGGCGCTCAAGGGCTCGTCCGACTGATGCGCCTCCTGCGGCACATCACACCTTCCCATATCTCCGCGGCTTCAAGGAAACGAACATGAAAACCGAACGCGCTGTTGCCCAGGCTGAAGCGGCCCAATCCCAGGGGCTGCTCGAACAGATCATGGCGCAGACGCGCATCGAGCCCAATCACGAGGGCTATGCCGTCGCCGAACGCGGCGTTGCTGCGTTTATTGCCGAAATGCTCAAGACGGATGATCGCGAGCAGCCCATCAGCAAGCTGCTGGTGGACGGCATGATTGCCCGGATCGACGAGCAACTCACCGTCCAGATGGACGAGATTCTCCACGATCCGTCGTTCCAGAACCTGGAGTCCCACTGGCGCCAACTCAAGCTTCTGGTCGACAACACCGATACACGCGAGAACATCAGGATCGGCTTCATGCATGTCGGCAAGGCCGAATTGCTGGATGACTTCGAGGGAGCCGGCGATATCACCCGTAGCGGCCTCTACAAGCATGCCTACACGGCGGGTTATGGCCAGTTCGGCGGTGAGCCGGTGGGCTGCATGGTCAGCAGTTACACCTTTGGCCCGTCGGCGCCGGACATCAAGCTGCTTAGCTACGTGGCAGCGGTCGGCGCCATGGCCCACGCGCCGTTCCTGGGTGCTGCCGGTCCCGAGTTCCTGAATGTGGAGAACTTCCAGGAGCTGCCCAACCTGAAGGAAATCAGCGACATCTTCGAAGGCCCTCGTTTCGCCAAATGGCGTAGCCTGCGCGAATCCGAGGATGCGCGCTACCTGGGCCTGACCATGCCGCGCTTCCTGCTGCGCCAGCCGTACGACCCGTTGGACAACCCGACGCGTACCTTTGTCTACCGCGAAGGCGTCGACGGTAGCCACGCCAATTACCTGTGGGGCAACACGTCGTTCCTGCTCGCCAACCGCATCACCGACAGCTTTGCGAAATACCGCTGGTGTCCGAACATCATCGGCCCGCTGTCCGGCGGGGCGGTGGATGATCTGCCAGTCCATCTGTATGAATCCCTCGGCCAGTGGCAGGCCAAGATTCCCACTGAAGTCCTGGTGTCGGACCGCCGCGAATTCGAACTCGCCGAAGCCGGTTTTATCCCTCTGACCATGCGCAAGGACAGCGATAACGCTGCATTCTTCTCCGCTAACTCGGTGCAAAAGCCCAAGCTTTTCCCGAAGACCGAGGAGGGCCAGGCCGCGCAGACGAACTACAAGCTCGGCACGCAACTGCCGTACATGTTTATCGTCAACCGGCTGGCGCACTATCTGAAGGTGCTGCAGCGCGAGCAAATCGGTAGCTGGAAGGAGCGCCAGGACCTTGAACGCGAGCTGAACAACTGGCTCAAGCAATACATCGCTGACCAGGAAAGCCCCTCGGCTGACGTGCGCAGCCGCCGCCCGCTGCGGGCGGCCCGCGTGATCGTGCAGGATGTCGCCGGCGATCCGGGCTGGTATCAGGTGTCGCTCGCGGTGCGTCCGCACTTCAAGTACATGGGTGCCAGCTTCGAACTGTCCCTTGTCGGCAGGCTCGACAAGGAATAACGAGAGCCCAGGCCATGCCGAGAACGCTCGGACAGGGAAGTTTGTTCGAGCGGCTCGATCCCGATCTCGCGCCGCGACGTCTGCGGACGAGCCAGGATCTGGCCGCCGAACGCATCCAGGCTATCAAGCGGCATCTCGAGTGGGTACTCAATGCCCGGCAAGGTTGTTCGTCAAGCAGTCCTGAATTGGGGCTGCCCGATTTCAACGATGTCGCGGTCGGCAGCGCCGATCTGCGGCACCGTTTGGGCGAGCACATCCATGCCGTGGTCAGCGAGTTCGAGCCACGGGTCAAGGTGACCCGCGTTCAGCCACTCACGGATGCCATGCGCCCGATGGATTTGCACTTCCGGCTGCACTGCCTGGTGCCGGTTCGCAACGCACACGAAAGCATCGAGCTCGACCTGGTACTTCAGCATCACAACAGGATCGCGCGGTTCACCTGACCCGCCGCGCGATCCGCAATGGAAAGTCGTTGCCATGACATTACGCCGCAAGTTCCGAGAAGAGCTCGACTACTTACGTCGCTTCGGCCGCGAGTTTTCCCGTGACAATCCGCAACTCTCCCGCTTCCTTGGAGGGGAAGGCGCCGACCCCGATGTCGAGCGCCTGCTCGAAGGATTCAGCTTCCTGACCGCCAAGCTGCGGCTAAAAATCGAAGACGATCTGCCTGAGCTGACTCACTCGATGCTGCAACTGCTGTGGCCGAACTACCTTCGGCCGCTGCCGAGCTCGACCATCGTCTGCTTCGAGCCGGTCGAAACCGCGATCACGCAGCGGCAAACCGTGCCCAAGGGAACCGTTGTGTTGTCCCGCGCGGTGGATGGCGTCCAGTGCCGCTTTCGCACCTGTGCGGATGTTCACCTGTTGCCGCTCAAGATGACCCGGGTGAGCGATGCCCACTCGCGAGAAAAGTCGATCCTGACGGTCGAGTTGTCGTTCCTGACCGATAACCCGCCCAGCCTCATGGACTGCGATCAACTGGATTTCCAGCTCAGCGGCGATGACACCACGGCGCAGACCCTCTATCTCTGGTTGGCCCAGTACCTCGACAAGGTCAGGGTAGACCTTGACGGCAAGGCATTCTCCCTGCCCAACCGACAGGTCGAGTTTCCTGGGTTCGCCCAGGATGAAGCCCTGCTGCCGTATCCGAAAAATGCCTTCGACGGCTACCGGATATTGCAGGAGTACTTCGTTTTTCCCCAGCGCTTTCATTGTTTCCGGTTGAGCGGCTTGGCGCCGTTCTGGCCGTCCACCAGCCAGGAGACCGTCCGGATCGAGTTCCACTTCAGTCGGCCGATGCCACCGGGCATTCGCCTGCGCGATGGCGACCTTGCCCTGTATTGCACCCCCGCGGTCAACCTGTTCGCCCATGACGCCGAGCCGATCAGGATAGACGGCAAGGTCGCGCAACAGCCGGTTTATCCAGCGGGGCAGCGGCCGCTAGCCTACGAGATTTTCAGTATCGACGAAGTCCGGGGCCTGCGCCGCGACGCTGATGGGCGGCGTGGCGATCGGCTGCGTACCTTCCGGCCATTCGAGTCGATGGCGCACGAAGTCGAGCATGCCGAAGGTCGTACCGCGATCTACTACCGAACCCACATAGGCAACGCGCTTGACGGCAGTGGTCTCGACCACGCCGTTTCCTTCGTGCGCGCCGACGAAAGCGAGTATGTGGACCAGACCGAAACGGTTTCGCTGTCGATTACCTGCACCAATCGCGACCTTCCGCTTGCACTGGACGTGGGCGATATCTGCGAAGGATCGGAAAGGGCGCCATCCTACAGTCGTTGTCGCAACATCATGCGTCCGACGCCGTCCTATCGCCCGGTGCTGGACGGCGATCTCCAGTGGAGCCTGATCTCCAACCTGTCGCTGAATTATCTGTCACTGCTCTCGGCCGAACCGCTCAAGGCAGTCCTGCGAGCCTACGACTTCGCCGCGCTGCATGACATCCAGCATGCGCGGGCCAGCAGCAAGCGCCTGGCGGGCATCGGCGAGGCCGAGACCAAGCCGATGGACTGGCTCATGAAGGGTCTGCCCATCCGTGGCTTGAAGACGGTGCTGCACCTGGATCAAGACGCCTTCCTGTGCGAGGGGGACCTCTATCTGTTCGGCAGCGTGCTGAGCCACTTCCTGGCGCTCTACGCCAGCATCAACTCCTTCCATGTGCTGGAAGTCATCAACACCAGCAACAACGAGCACTACCAATGGCCATTGCAGATCGGCAAGCAACCCCTGATCTAGCCGTCGCCGATGCCGTGCTCGCCAGCGCGAAGGCCTACGACTTCTTCCGCTTGCTGGAGCAGTTGCATGCGCTGCACGGTGACGACCTGGAAGCGAGCGATCCGCTCGGGGATGCCCATTGGCGCATCCGCCTGAGCAGTTCGGCGGGACTGGCATTTCCGGCGTCGGACATCAGCTTCGCCGCGCGTATGCCCGACGGCTCGGCCAGCGACTACCAGATACAGGCCAACTTCTTCGGGCTGCACGGCTCTGACTCGCCGCTGCCGGGCTACTACCTGGACCGTCTGGCCTATGAGCATGGGCAGGGTATCGGCATTCGTCCGGCCTTTCTCGACTTCTTTCACCACCGTCTGCTCACGCTGCTGCACCGGGCATGGCGCAAGTACCGCTATCACATCCGCTTCCGCAGCGAAGCCAGCGATGGCTTCTCCCGCTATGTATTTGCCCTCGTCGGCCTGGGCAACGACGACTTGCGCGGCGCGACACCGTTGCCCTGGAGCCGTCTGCTCAGTTTCGCCGGCTCCATCATCAACCGCAGCCGCTCCGCGTCGATGGTCGCGGGCATCGTGGCCGATTGCTTCGCGCTGAAATCCGTGCAGGTGCGCGAGTTCGAGATTCGTTACGTCGACATCCCGTCAGGTCAGCGTTTGTCGCTGGGCAAGCGCAATGGCGAGGTCGGCGGCAGCTTCGTGATCGGCAAGCGGGTGCGCGCCTGCCACAACAAATTCACCGTCGTCATCTCCGATCTCGACCAGGAGCGCTTCCGCCACTTCCTGCCCAGCGGGGAGGACTTCGCACGCCTGCGCAAGCTCATGGAATTCCTGCTGCGTGACCCGATGGCCTTCGACCTGGAACTGCGACTTCGCCCGGCGGAAGTCGAGTCCTTCAATCTGAGCAAGGAGCGCGGCTCGCAGCTTGGCTGGACCACTTTCGTCAACGGTGATGACGCCACTCGAACCCCCGTGCGTATCAAGGTGCGACTATGAACACGCCTACTCCTCCAACAAGCCAGACGTCGGCAGACACGCAGCGCCTCGAACTCATCGTTGCCAATACCCATGCCCTGCGCGCCGGCAGCACTGCACGGCATCGCTTCGGCCACGCGGGCGGCACCATCGGCAGCCGCGGCGCCGACTGGCTGCTCGATGACGGTCAAGGCCAGGTGCAGGCGATTCACTGCGAGATCGCCTGGATCGACAACAGTTACTGCGTGCGCGACCAGAGTGGCGCCACCCGCGTCAACGACGCCGAGACACCGTTGCGGCGCGGCACGGCCGCACGTCTGCGCGACGGCGACATGCTGCATATCGGCGCCTACCAGGTCACCGTCCATCTTCAGACGTCCGAGCCGCATCTGTTCAACAGCCAGCCGCTGCAGCAGCGTTCGGTGGGTGAGTTGCTCAACGAGCCAAGCGCTGGCCTTCACCCGGTGGCCGACGCCGACAGGCTGCTGGACGCGGGGGTGCGCAAGCCCGATTTCAGCGCCTTCGATGACCTCGCGAGGGAGCATCGTCCCGCGGACGAACGCGATCCGCTGGCCGCCCTGGATGCCGAGCAACTGCGGCGTGAGCCGGGATTCGGCGTTGCCCCGCTGGACCCTACGAACTACGGACTCAGTCCGAGCCAGACGCAGGCCAACCACGCCCGTACTCGATTCGAAGCCGTGTCCGGCTCACCCAAGACCTTATCTGGAGAATCCACGATGCCGCAGTCCTACTCGCGAGCCGTCTCGACCGGCGACGCCAATGCCTTGATCCAACCCTTGGTGGAAGGGCTTGGGGCCTCGGTCGGCGTGGTCGATCCTCAGATGGGGCATGCACTGTTGCAGGAGATCGGCAGGACGTTGAGCGCGGTCATTCACGGTATCACTGCCTTGCAGCATGCCCAGGACGGCAAACGGCGCAATCTGGCACCGCTTGCCCGCACGCTCCAGCCCATCGAGGACAACCCCTTGCGCCTGGGGCTGGGCTACCCGGAGACCGTACGCGCATTGTTCTCCAGTGAGCGCAGCGTCGTGCACCTGTCGCCGTCCGCCGCCGTGGAGGAAAGCCTCGCCCAGGTTCAGCGGCACCAGGCCGCGCTGATCGAGGCCATCGAGGCCAGCCTCCAGGCCCTGTTGCGTGCCTTCTCGCCGGAGCAACTGCAGCAGCGTTTCCAGCGCTATCGGCCGGCCCAGGTCCAGCCATCCGAGGGAGCGGACTGGAGCTGGCAGATGTACACCCACTACTACAACGAGCTGGCATCCTCTCGCCAGCAAGGTTTCGAGAAACTGTTCTGGGAAGTCTTTGAACAGGCCTACGACCGAGCGCTGCGCCAGGAGCCGCGATGAAGCGGCTCGTCTGCGCGCTGATGCCACTGCTGATGCTCACGGGATGCAGCACCGTCGGCAATGTTTTCAAGAAGACGGGGCAGGTGCTGATGGACCCATCCATCCAGGTGGGCGTCGATGACGACCAGCCGACCCAGATCGGCCTCAGCCTGTACGCCGACCACGACGTCAATCCCAATGGGCAGCATCAGGTGCCCGGGTTCGATGCGACCGATGCGCAGGATGCGGAAGACGGCCCCTACGCGGTGCGTTTCGTCAGCGCCAACAAGCCCGAGCTCCTCGAAAACCTGCAACTGTTGCTCGAGCAGCTGCGCACCGGCGCCGATGCTTCCGCCTTTGTCGCGAGGCCCGCGGCCGGTGTCGGCGCGCCGTCCGCGCATCCGCGAGCCGGGCAGTCGAGCGAGCAGGTGATCGTGCCTCCGTTACCGAATACGGGGATCGTCGGTCCGCAGGGCCTCGAACTGGGGCAGTACGACGCCAATGGTCGCCGTCACAGCTTTGCGCCGTCGACCGCCCGGTCGGGGTTGGCCAAGCCCCCCGGAACCCCCATCGCCTTCAAGGTCGTGCAACTCAGGGACGACTCCGTGCTGCTCAATGCAGACCCTGATCAACTGCGCAAAGACCTGAAGAAGACCCTGGGCAGCACCTACCTGGCCGCCGACGACTACCTGTTGTTGCCTGGACAGTTCAAATTCGTGCCCTTCGGCGAGGTCCGCGACGGCACGCGCTTCATCGCCGCAATTGCGGACTTCCACGATGGGAACGCGGTGGCCTGGAAGCAGGTCATGCCGATCGAGCCCAAGGGCCGCAAATATTCCTTGCTGGTCAAGTTGAGCGAAACGCGCGTGAGCCTGACGCGCGAGGGGCGACCCGCGCTACCCGCCACCCCCGTACCGGCTGCCTGCCCCGTGCCTGCCGCACCCATCGAGAAAACCGTCAGGCGGCGGCCTTCGAAGTTGCCGGCAGCGGCGGCTGTCCCGCCGCTGCCGGCGGAGCCGTTGCCTGCGCCTCCGGCCCTGCAGGCCGCTTCCAACCCATCCCGAATCCAGGTAACGCCATGACCTCACGCAACGCCGTTCTCTGGGGAGAAGGACTATTCGTCCAACCCCAGCACTTCCAGCAGCAGGCGCGAGCCGCCGAGTACCACGCCAACCAACGCTTGAACAGTGTCAGCGACCATCTCTACGGCTTCAGCGAGCTGGAGCTCAACCATGAGTACCTCGCCTTCGGCAAGGTGGCCATCGTGCGGGCGCGTGGCGTGATGCCCGACGGTACCGTCATCGACATTCCCGGCGAGCAGCCGGCGCCAGAGCCCCTGGCGATCACCGACGCCAGCGTGGCCAATCAGACGGTCTACCTTACGTTGCCGCTCAAGCAGGACAGCGGCCTCGAAGTCCGCTGGCCCGATACGTATGCCAACACGCGCTACGTGGCCCGCACAGAGGCGGTGCGCGACACGCACAGCCTCGAAGGCGACCACCAGCCGGTGGACCTCGTTGTCCCCAACCTTCAGTTCGCTTTGGAGCAGCAGGACCGAAGCGCCTTCACCGGCATCGCCATGTGCCGCATTCTCGACCGCCGCCCGGACGGTAGCCTGGTGCTGGACGACAACGGGTTCTACCCCACTAGCCTGTCCGTGAACGCCATCGCGCCGCTGCATCGCTTCGTCGGCGAGGTGGCCGGGCTGATGCGCGAGCGCGCCAAGAACATCGCGGAACGCATCGGCTCCGCAGGGCAGTCGGGCGTGGCCGACATCACGGACTTCAACCTGCTGCAAGTCATCAACCGCCTGCAGCCCTGGTTCGGCTACCTGTCGCGCAAGCGGCATGTCCATCCCGAGGATCTCTATGTGGCCTTCATCCAGGCCTGCGGTGAACTGGTCACCTTCACCGACGAGGGCCGTCTGCCACAGGAGTACCCGACCTATCAGCACGACGATCCGCGTGCGTCTTTCCGCATCCTCATGGATACCTTGCGACGGACGCTGAGCACCGTGCTCCAGCCCCGCGCGGTGTCGCTGCCGATTATCGAGCAGCGCTACGGTTCGCTGACTGCGGAGGTGCGTGATCGCACGCTGATCGAAGGTGCGGAATTCGTGCTCGCCGTGCGTGCGCGGATGTCCGCGGACGACCTGCGTCAGTTGTTCGTCCAGCAAGCCAAGGTCACCTCCATGGAGCGCCTCGGCGAACTGGTCAGTCTGCAACTGCCCGGCATCCCGCTCAAGCAGTTGCACGTGGCGCCTCGCTATCTGCCGTATCACGCCGGTTTCATCTATTTCGAACTCGATCGTACGCATCCGGCGTGGCAGGTCATGACGCAACAGACATCCGGCTTCGGCTTCCACGTCGCCGGCGACTTCCCTGAACTGGAAATGCAGTTCTGGGCCATCCGGAGCCAATGACATGACCACGACCGTTCCCCTCGACGACCCGCGCACGCTGCGTTCGTGCCCGGCTCCCGGCCATGCCGCCGCGGACGAGCTCAGCAAGACTGTCGGCTACCAGCGAATCGAACAGCTCAACGGCGACCCGGACCTGAGTTTCCAGTTGCGCGGCCATGGCTGGAATCCTCTGGTGGACGGCGCGCAGCCGCTGCTGGGCCTGGTGATTCGCCTGCGCCGGCTGGAACGCTGCGACGACATCGGCAAGCTCTATCAAACCGTGCGTGACCAGATCAGCGCGCTGGACGAGGAAATCCGCCAGCACAGCTATGACAGCGCCACTCAACTGGCTTTCCGTTATGCGTTGTGCGCCTTCATCGACGAGGCCGTCATGGCCACCCCTTGGGGCGGCTCCGATTCGGTATGGGCCAAGCGCTCGCTGCTCAGCCACTTCCATAACGAAACCTGGGGCGGCGAGAAATTTTTCACCGTGCTCACCCGCATGCTCGTGGAGCCTGCCAAGTACCGCGACGTACTGGAGTTCAAGTACCTCTGCCTGTGTCTCGGTTTCACCGGAAAGTACGGTATGCGTAACAACCGCGATGAGTCGCTCAACAACATCATCGACCGATTGCACCACGTGTTGCGCGGTTTGCGTGGCGACGTCCCGGAAAAGCTCACCGATGGCGGCCGGAATATCGCCACACGCCGCTACCGGCTCGGTGGGCAACTGCCGTGGTGGACACCCTGGGCCTGCGCGCTGGTGCTGCTGTCCGGCGCGTATGCCTACTTCAGCGTTCAGTTGGACAGCAGCACCGGGCAGGTGCTGCGCGCGCTGGACGCCACTCTCAAGCGCTAGTTCCAGGCACCCCAAGGAGGATCGCCATGGTCAGGACGTGGAACCGTTACGGCGGTATCAAGACGGATGACGTCGATATCGAAACGCACCTCGCGGCTGGCGTCATGGCGGCCCACGGGTTCTGGATGGCGCGCTACGCCGAGCGCGAGCAATGGCTGCGCGTGCAGGTCCGCCACTGTCTGACTGACTTTCTACCGGAAGATCGAACGCCGCTCGCTGCGGTCCATTCCGGTGACTTTTCTACCGATTGAGGAGCACACCCATGCCTCGACAATCCGATATGCGCTTCACCTTCAAGGCGGGGGGCCTCGAGTTCGATGTGGTTTCGTTCGAGCTGGAGGAAGGACTGAGCCAGCCGTTCATGCTGTCGGCCGACCTGACCAGCACCGATCCGTCGATCGACTTCTCGGCCGTCCTCGATCAGCCCGGGCAGCTCACCATCTGGCGCGCCGACCAGCCCGTGCGCTACGTCCACGGCCTGGTCAGTGATTTCGAACAAGGGGAAACCGGCTTTCGCCGCACCCGCTACCGTGCCGTGGTTGAGCCCAAACTTGCGCGCACCGGCCTGTGCGCGGACTGGCGCATCTTCCAACGGCAGAGCGTGCCGGACATTCTGTCTGCAGTGCTCAAGGAACACGAGATCACCGACTACGAACAGTTGGTGACCGAGACGCATCTGCCGCGTGAATACTGCGTACAGGCAGGTGACAGCGACTTGCATTTCCTTGCCCGGCTGGCTGCGGAAGAGGGCTTTTATTACGCCTTTTCCTTTGCCGATGCCAGCCACCACCTGGTGCATGGAGACAATCTCTACATCTTCGGCTCCATCGACGGCGGCCCGGTCGAATACAACGCCACGCCAGGCGGCGATCAGCCCACGCCGGCGCTGCGCCGCTTCCGCTACAGCGAGCGCGTGCGCACTGCGCGGCAAACCCAGCGCGACTACACCTTCAAGCACCCGGCCTATAACCAGGAGCATCAACACGACGGCGCGCAGCTCGACCATCAGGGCAAGGACTACGAGGTCTACCATTTCCCCGGCCGCTACAAGGAAGACGCGGCGGGGCAGCCCTTCACCCGGACCCGCCTGCTCGGGCTGCGCGGCGACGCCCGTACCGCAGAAGTGGAAGGCGACGACGCGCGCCTGGTGCCCGGCCTGGCCTTCGACCTCACCGGTCATCCGCGCGCCGACCTCAACCGCGGCTGGCGGCCCCTGCGCATCAAGCATCGCGGCGTGCAGCACACCAGCCAGGCCGAGGAAAGCGCAGACGCGGAACTGGGCACTCACTACAGCTATACCGCCGAGCTGATTCCCGATGATGTGGAATGGCGTCCTCAGCCGATAGCCAAACCGCGCATCGACGGCCCGCAGGTCGCCATCGTCGTCGGCCCGCCTGGCGAGGAAATCCACTGCGACGAGTGGGGCCGGGTCAAGGTCCAGTTCACCTGGGACCGGCAGGGCAAGTCCGACGAGCACAGCTCGTGCTGGATCCGCGTTTCGCAGAACTGGGCCGGTGCCACCTGGGGACACATGGCCATCCCGCGTATCGGCCAGGAAGTGCTGGTGGGCAATATCGACGGCGATTGCGACCAGCCTCTGATTATCGGCAGGACCTACATGGCGCTGCAGTTGCCGCCGTACGAGCTGCCGCGGCACAACATCCTCAGCACGATCAAAAGCAAGGAGCACAAGGCCGGCCGCAACAATGAACTGCTGTTCGACGACACGAATGGCGAGATCAGCGCCACACTGCGCAGCGACCAGGGGGCCAGCGCCCTCAACCTGGGCTACCTGGTCCATCCGCGTCCGGGCGGCGGCAAAGCGCGCGGCAAGGGCTTCGAGCTGCGCACCGACGAGCACGGCGCCGTGCGCGCCGGCGCCGGCCTGCTGTTGACCACCGAGCCGCGCCCGCACGCCAGCGAGCACCACAAGGACCTCAAGGAGACCGCCGCCCGTCTGGACGTGGCTGGCGAGCAGCAGGAGGGCTTCGGCACCCAGGCACGCGAAGTACAGGCGCAGGAAACGGGCGACCAGGATGCGGTCGCCAAGGCCCTGCAAAAGCAGCACGAGGGCATCCTCGGCAGTGGTCCAGGCGACCCGGCCAGCAACAACTTTCCCGAGTTCGCGCAGCCGTACGTCGTCGTCGCCAGCCCGGTGGGTATTGTGACCAGCACGCCTGGCTCGACCCATATCGCCAGCGGCGAACACATTGCGATAAGCAGTACGGAACATATCAGCCTGACCAGCGGCAAGCGGCTGCTCGCCAGCGCCAGCCGTGGCATGCGCTTGTTTGTACAGAGCCTGGGCTATCGCCTGGTGGCCGCGGCGGGGGACATCGATATCCGCGCACTGAAAGACAGCATCAACCTGCTGGCCAAGCTCAACATCACCCACACCGCTGACCGCATCACGCTGAACGCCAAGACGGAGCTGGTCATCAACGGCGGTGGCAGCGCAACCGTCTACAACGCGGGTGGGATTACCCACCAGACCAGCGGCCGTTATACCGGCCACGCGGCCCAGTTCAGCTACACGGGCCCGAAAAATCGCGCGGCCAGCTTCCCGGCGCCGCCCAAGCCCAGCGAGGGCAATCTGGAACTGTTCAATCGATACATCAGCCGTTTTGCCAATGGTGTCGGCATCAGCGAGGGGACCTACGAAGTGGAGGACGCCACGGGCAAGGTTTTCAAGGGATCTCTCGACAAGGCCGGGCACAACGTGGTCGCAGGTGCAGTGCCTGGACCCGCTCGCGTGCGGTTTGGCGCGGATCCCGCCAACACCATGTCGGTGGCCAACTATTTCGGTACGGCAGCCTGGCCTGAGGCTGAGGTTGCGGGAAGCTCGCAACGGTCGATTGCCTTGGCAGGAGGGGTGATTGCAGCCAAGGGCGCCGCAGAGCCGATCTCTGCCACTGGCCTCATGGGCAGCGTGGGCACAGGCGTGGCTAGCCTTATGGTTGCTGGCGCGAAACTCGCAGGCACGCTGACGTCCGCGCCTGGCCTGGGTCAGATTACGCCTGTTCTGGGCCAGCTCGCAGGGGCCAGGAACATGTTGTTGAGCGCCGCAGGCAGCAAGATCCAGGACTGGGTGCTGCCGCTTGCGGAAGCGGATCGCTGGCTGACTGGTGCGGGTGCCACCCCAGCCTACGTCAAAACCACGACGAAGGCGAGCGACCCGATGGCGATGATGCGCACGCCGGGAATCCGCGCATGAAGCGGCCGAGTCTTTTCACGTTCTGGGCCGCGATGGATCTGCTCTACCTTGCGCGCTACCTCTGGCTGAACGTAGTGGAAGGGAAGATTCCGTTCGTTGCGGACATCCTTCGTCTCCAGAACCTGGAGCAGCCCACATGGTATGCCCCTCTGACAACTAGCTTGTCACTGGGGCTGACCTGCTTCATCGCGGTGACGGCTTATCTGTTTCTCACCAACAGCTGGGCAGCACGGCCGATGGCTTATGTCCAGATTCCGTTTCGTCTGCTGCTGGCCGTGCCGTCGCTGTCATTCATTCCCTGGCTGCTGAACCTGTTCGGTTCACACAGCCTGGTGCTGAACATCGCACTCCTGATCGCCTCAGAAAGCGTGAAGGTGTTGACCCTCTATCGCAGCGGCCGCCTCGGCGGCCGTGCGAATCAACTGCCATCTTGAGAGAGCCCCATGCCGCGCCACCTCACTGTCTTCCTATGCCACGTGGCACTGCTACCGCGGCGCTGCGTCACGTTCAACCCCGTGAGTACACGTTGATGGATACGACCAGCAACACCGCATCTCCCTCCCGCGAAAGGCAGATTGCCGTCGTTCCGGTGAATCAGATCCAGCCGGCAGACGTCGCGCTCAGTATCAAGGCCTTCGATGACTGGCTGGTCAGTATCAGCGGCGGCGCCGTCACGTTGGAGCGTCTGCGCAGTGCCGCCGGGAACGTGCCAGTGCTCGGCAATATCCTGTCCTTGGTCGATGGCCTCGGCGACCTCGTCACCTTGCTGCAAGCGCAGACACGCACCACCTTCGACTGGGCAACGCTGGGCATCAACCTCATTGGCCTGACTCCAGCGGCCGGCACCGCGCCGGCTCGCATGAGCCTGCGGCCAGCGTTGTTCCTTGTGCGCCAGGAACTGCGGCAGAGCGGTGGCCTCGGCGAGTCGGCTTTCAACACCCTGGCCACCCACCTCAATGCCAGCATCAAGGGCGAACTGGACGACTTCGTGCAACGGACCCAGGCCGCGTTGCCCGGGTTCATCGAGGAGGCCGCGACCCTGGGGCAGGGGCTGGTGCTGGACCTTGCCGCCGGCCTCGACGCGCTCGCCGTTGGCGTGCCGGTGGGAAGTAACGTGACAGGGCCCGCGTCGTTTACCACCGCAGGCGACGTTTGGCGCGATCCCACCCGTGTGTTCGCGAATGGCTACGATGCGGCGCTCCTCTTTCACAAGAGCGAGGCGAAGGACAGCCTTGGCAAGGCTGGCGGCCCGTTGTCGGCGCATGCGCGCGGCGTGCTGCAGTCCCACATCGCGGCGCTGCGCCGCTTTGCCCCGGAACTCGCCGCGCAGATCCGGCGGTTGGCCGATCCGGCCTTGGAGCAAAGCATCGGCTGGATCATTGCGCAATGGCAGCGCGCGCTCGCTGCAAGAGGTCCTCGCCTGGGGCAGAGCGCCAATGTCAAGCTCGATACCACCAGCATCAGCAACCAGGCGAGACCCGGGCAACCCCTCGAGGCACGAGGCGCCGAATGCAAGGCGGAGCGGGACCCGAGCGATTGCAAGAGCGGCACCTGCACTGGCACCGGCAGCAATATCAGCTTTGCCACGGGCAGCGAGTCGCTCACACATACCGACTTCATCCTGCCTGGCCCGTTCCCCATCGCCTGGACTCGCAGCTACCGCTCCAGCCAGGCCGCCTATGACAGTGGAGAACTCGGTGCGCGCTGGACGACTGTGTACACCAAGCGCTTCGACGTGGCAGGGGAGCGCCTGCGCTATCACGGCGCCGATGGTCGCAGCCACGACTACCCGTTGCCGACGGTAGGGCAACACCATGAGGACCGCATCGAAGACATTACCCTGGTGCGTGTTGATGATCGCACGCTCGTGTTGTGTCGCGGCTATGAGCGCCGCGAGACCTATCGCCGCGATGCCGACAGCTTCCAGCTGGTGCAGATCGAGTTGCGCGGAGGCGCTGGCATGCTGCTGGCTTACGAGCACCGTGTTGGTAGTCGCGCGGTGCTGTCGGACCTGATCACCTACCAGGACGACCCCAGTCAGCCGCACACCCACCTGGGCACTCTGGTGGACGAGGCTGGCCGCATCACCGGTCTGTGGCTGATGGGCGAGCACGAACCACAGCGTCGCCTGAGCCTGTACCGATACGACGAAGCGGGCGACCTCATCCTGGCCCAGGACGAGAACGCTGCCGCATGGACCTACCAGTACCAGCATCACCTGATCACCCGCTACACGGACCGCACCGGCCGCGGCATGAACCTGGTGTGGCAGGGAGAGGGCGCGGATGCTAAAGCGGTGCGCGAGTGGGCCGATGACGGCAGTTTCGACACCCGCCTGGAGTGGGACGAGAACATTCGCCTTACCTACGTGATCGATGCCCACGGCCAGGAGACCCGACACTACTACGACAGCCTCGGTTACACCTACCGCATTGTTCACCCGGACCAGCGCTCGGAATGGTTCTTCCGTGACAGTGCCAAGAACGTTGTCCAACACATCGACAGCGCAGGCCATGTCAATCGCTTTGCGCACGATGAGAACGGCAACCTGCTGGAGCACATCCGTGCGGACGGCACCACCGTGCATTACGCGTGGGATAGCAAAGACCAGCTCATCAAGATCAGCGACGCCGAGGGCGGCCTCTGGCTGCGCGACTACGACACCCGCGGCCGCCTGACGGAGGCCATCGACCCGCTGGGCAACAAGACGGAGTATGCCTACAACCTGATGGGCCTGCCGATCGGCATCACCGATGCCAACGGCAAGACCAAGCAGCTCGAATATAACGCAGACGGCCAGCTCACCCGCTACGTAGACTGCTCAGGTAAGGCCAGCGCCTGGACCTATGACGAGTGCGGCAGGCTCACCCAAATAGTCGATGCGGGCGGCAATGCCACCCACTACTTCTACGAAGCGGGTCAACTCGTCACCATTGTTCAGCCGGGCAACATCGAGCACCGGTTCGAGCGGGATGCAGAGGGGCGCCTATTGGCCTATATGGACCCCCAAGGTCGGCGTACTACCTGGGACTACAACGATGCTGGTTTGCTTGCGCATCGCGTTAGCGCCGCCGGGCAGAAGCTGCATTATCAATGGGACAAGCTCGGCCAGCTCACCGCGCTGCGCAACGAGAACGGGCGCGAAACCACCTTTGTCTATGACCCGGTAGGTCGTCTGTTGGCCCAAACTGGCTTTGACGGTGGCACCACGCGTTACGTGTATGACGATGCCAGTGGGATGCTGGCGTGCGCCATTGACGGCCAGCGTATCACCGCCTATACCTTCGACGAGATGGGCCGGTTGATCGAACGTCGCGCCGCGCTGCAGAGTGGCGACGCGGCACCGCTCGAGGCCGATTGGCAGGTTGAGCGCTTCGCCTATGACGGCAACGGCAACCTAGCGCTGGCGATCAATGCCGACAGCCGCCTGCAATGGTTCCGTGATCCGGCCGGCAACCTGGTGCGTGAGCACCAGCATTACTCCAGCCTAGGTAAGCCGCTGGTGGCGGTGTGGCTGCATGAGTACGATGCGCTCAACCAACGCACTGCCACCGTGCGTCCAGATGGTCACCGCGTGAGCTGGCTGACTTACGGAAGCGGCCACCTGCTGGCTCTCCAGTTGGATGAACGAGAACTGGTGAGCTATGAGCGCGACGACCTGCATCGCGAGGTGGCACGCCTGCAGGGCAACGGCCTGCTGCAGACCCAGCAGTGGGACGCCTTGAGTAGGCTAGGTGAGCAGGTGCTCGTGCGCGACACACGGAAAGGCACGTACGGGCAGACCAGTGGCGGTAACCGCCTGCTGGTGCGCCGCTATCAGTATGACGCCGCCAGCCAGCTGACCGGCATCAACGACACGCGGCGCGGCCAACTGGCTTATCGGTACGACCCCGCGGGCAGACTGCTGGAAGCCGCCAGTCGGCTGGGACAGGAATCCTTTGCATTCGACCCGGCAGGCAACCTGATTGATCCGGCCGAGCAGCGTGAAGCCGAGCGCCAGCACATGCCGCCCGTCAAGGTGCTAGACAACCAGCTTAAGCAGTACGCGGGCACTCACTACCAGTACGACGCGCGCGGCAACCTCGCACAGCGATGGCACAACGGCAAGGAAGGCCGCTTCACCTGGGATCTGTTCGACCGCCTCACGAACTACGAAGACGAGCGTCTGAAGGTCGCCTACACCTACGATGCGCTTGGCCGGCGCCTGTCCAAGCACAGTCAGGCGCACTACGAGGAGAGAAGAGATGCGGGACCACACTGGAACCGCGCCGAGCGGGTCAAGCGCAACCGCGAACTGCAATGCGGCTTCACTCTGTACGGCTGGGACGGCGACACGCTCGCGTGGGAGAGCACTATCGCCGACGAGGACGGCTTCGGCGCGCGTACCACGCACTACGTGTACGAGCCGGGCAGCTTTATTCCGGCGGCGCAATCTGTACGACACGAGCCAATCACCCTGCTGGACCAACCTAAGCACGGCGACTACTACCGGCGTGACAAGGATCCGCTGTGGTTGCCACCACCGCGCACTCCGTCTATCGACAGCGTGGCTTGGTACCAGTGCGACCACCAAGGTACGCCGCAGGAATTGACCGACGAGCAGGGCGCGATCGCATGGAGTGCGGAGTACTCAGCGTGGGGCAAAGCCCGTGAAGCGATTCGCGATGCGAATGGGACAGCTCATCGTGCCAACCCGATCCGCTTGCTTGGCCAGCACCATGATGCGGAGTCCGGGTTGCATTACAACCGCTATCGCTATTACGACCCGAACGTCGGGCGCTACGTGTCAAAAGACCCGATCGGACTGCTCGGTGGCTACAACCTGTATGCCTATGTTCGGAATGCGCCGACGATGCGCAGCGATCCGTTGGGTCTGCAGGACATGGGTTTTTTAAATGCGTCGGGTGTGCAGCAACGCGCTTCAGAGGGAATGTGGCGAATGCAGCAGGGACAGAGCCCCGAAAAGATAATGAGGGAAATGTATCACACGCCTCGTCCAATCATGACGGGCGAGTGCAGAGCTTCAGGCACTGTTGCAATGGGGGCCGGTGGATCCATTGGAATAGCTGCTAACGAAAAAACTGGACTAAGTGGGCAGGCAAGTATTCCGATGCTTGCCGCTGGTGCACGGGTGACAGCTTCTTGCGGATTTAAGTTTGGCGACCCAGATGCCCAAACATTACCAGCTGCGGCTGGCATTGGATTTTCCGTTGGCATAGTTTCGATCGATATCGGGCAAACGTCGACCTGGCCTGAGTTGTACATAGGGGTTGGTGCGGGGGTCGGTCCTGAATTAAAGACGCCAGTAACCCCTAGTGTGTCTGTACCATTATTCTGAGGGATATTTGTGTGTGAATTAATTGGAATTGTTCGGGTTGTAGTGTTTTTTATATGTGCGTCCCTAATTGTTGGTGGCGTCTTGTCGTCTTATATATTTTGCAGGAGACGCGGGATTGATATGAACAAATTTTCGGGTATGTTTGAGATGTATCGCCGTATTTTTTTATTTGAAAATAAGTCATTTTCAATCTTCATGTTTTTGTGCATGTATGGATCTGCTGCATTGATATTGGGTATCTTTTTTTTGACGCAATGGGGGGTGGGGCAAGGCTGTAATTTTCCTCTTGTTAAAAGCAAGACGTGGTGAGGCTTCCGGCCTCGAAGGATTAGGAGGGTATATCGATGACACGTAGCTTATCGCTTAGCTTGTGCGGCCTACTAGCGATCGTTCGCTGCAATGACTTGAGGAGATGGAGCCAGATCAAGCTGATTGCGATTCTTCTTGCAGGATTTGTCCCAGGTCTGTCGGTCGCGGCAGGATACGTTCCAAGTCAATCGGAAGTCATCGTGCTCAAGTCGATCATGGACGATGACATCGACAACTTCTTGCAAGGTCGACAGACCTATGCGGGAAATGTACTGAATGTGGCTGTGATTACGGCCACGGCGGACGAGATTGCTCGGGCCTACCGAAAAGGGCGATCTATTGGAAATCGCCAATTTTCAAGGAAATATGTGTTGCTTTCTGGTGTCGTTGCATCGCGTCGTGAAGACGAAAGTGGTTCGCTGATGGTGATGTTCGACGCGGCAAATGGGTTTCAAATTCATGCCCAATTGGAGCCGATCGCCGCCGCCCGTGCTCGCCTCTTAGAGGACGGGGGCAAGGTCACCTTGGGGTGCTTACTTTCGAAAGCAGTGAAGGGCGGTGTCCACTTCGTGAACTGCACGTTCGGGGGCGACCTGGGAAAGATGGTTTGGACAAAGTTGCGGACTTACCTGTCCGATTTCTATGCGGGCGAGCGCGCTGCGAACATCACCATTCCTACGCTGGCAATCAACATTGCGCTGTACGCGCAGGTTTTGCCGCTTGATAGTGGCTGCCCAGATGACAAAGAAAAATGCGACGCTGCTTTCGCAGCGGTTCGATCGTTTGATGAAGATCCACAACTTCTGGCGGGCGTGATCAGGCGGTTCCAGGATGCTGGTCTCGACCTCCGGGATTTCGAGAAACTACACAAGCGCGAACTGGCCAAGGTCAAGCCCCTCGAGGAGTCCGTGCGATGACGCGCTGGAGGATGCAAAGGACACGGTTCTCGCCTGTATGGAGGCGGGGAGCACTGGGAGTCGTGAACGTGGACGATTACCGGGGCGAGGTGATTAATGCTTCTCGAAGCGATCAAGTCCATCGTTCGGCGCGACGTGTCGGTGCGCGTTTGCGACTCTGCACCCTACTTGTCGCGGTGCTTGTTCCAGGGTCGGGTATCGCTGGCAGCTATGTTCCTGGTGAGGTTGAAACTGCTCTCCTAACGATCGGCCGACAGGATGACGTGGGCGCATTCGCGGCGGGACAACAGAGCTATGCCGCACAGGTCTTGAATATCGACGTTGCGACAGCACAGGACATCGCGCGCGTTTACCAAAGCAAAGATGATGAGAAGGCCGATCACCGGTTCCTGAGCAGACGCGTACTTGTGTCCGGCATTGTTGAGGCGGTATGGCCAGACGACCCTGATCGTACGGTGCTCGTGTATGCCGACACGGGTGCGACCCAAGTACGGGCGATAGCCCATGGTAACCAGGCGTCGCGGGTGGCTACCTGGTATGCAGGAAGCAAGGTTTCCCTCGTCTGCACCGGTGCGGGCGGAACTTCCCGTGCCGTTAGCTTTGACGATTGTGAGAATGCGGGCGACGTTGGCCGGCGCGAATGGGAGCGCCTGGATGCTTGGTTTGCCGATTTCTATCAAGGCAAATATGTCCCGAACATCATGATCGCCATATTGGCAATCAATATCGCGGCGCGGGCCAGCAGGATGCCTGCTGATCACCGTTGTGCTGAAAGCCTCGAGAAATGTCGGGAAGCTGCGATGGCGATCGGTTCCCTGACCAGCGATGACGGCCTTTTAAGAGAAGTCATGCAGCGATTCGAGGCGAGTGGACTCGATCTCAGCGTGCTGGCCCCCGTACAACTGACGCCTTAGCGAGCGTCAAGAGGCACCGGGCGCGACAGAGGGGCGCCCTTGCCCCCTGAACAAGGCTTGGTCCCGGACACAGCGCTCCCATCACAAGAAGCCGCATCGGATTGCGGCTCATCGATTCCAATTTCACATTCCGATTAACCCGCGATGGATAGCACGAACAGCAACGCCGCAGTACCTCGAGCAAAGCAAGTAGCCGTCGTCCCGGTGAATCTGATCCAACCCGCCGACGTGGGGCAGAGCATCAGTGCCTTCGACGACTGGCTGATCAGCATCAGCGACGGCACGATCTCGCTGGAACGTATCTCCACCATGGCCGGTGCGCTGCCGGTGTTGGGCAACATCCTCGCACTGGCGGACGTGTTCGGCGATATCGTCACCCTCGCGAAGAGTAAAGAGCGCCATACGCTCGATTGGGTGAGCCTGGGCATCAACCTGATGGGCGTGGTGCCCTTGCCCGGCACAGCGGCTGCCCGCATGAGTTTGCGCCCAGGCTTGTTCCTGGTGCGTCAGGAGTTGCGCAAGAGCGGCAAGCAACTGGTCGGCGAGGCAATGCTCACGGTGCTCGCTACCAGTTTGAACGCCAGCATCAAGGGCAGCCTGGAAGACTTCGTGACGAAGGCACGGGCCGAGTTGTCCGGTTTCATCGAAGCGGCCGCCCAGTATGGAGAGGCGCTGATCGTTGACCTGGCCAACGGCCTGGACGCGATCGTGCTGAGCGAGCTGGATGCCGAGGGCAATCTCAAGGCGGCGAAGGCGGAACTGTTCGAGGCCACGGGTAAACTCTGGCGTGACCCGCTCGGCGTATTCACCAATGTGTATGGCGCCGCCACGCAATTCCAGGCGAGCGTGGCCAAGGCCAGCCTCAACCTGGCGACAATGGCGATACCGAAGCGCGCCTGCGAAGCAGTGCTGCGGGAGACCGCAGCACTTCGTCGGCTGTCGCCCGAACTCGGTCGGCAGATTCGCCGTCTGGCCGACGAAAACATTGAGCAGAGCATCGGCTGGATCATCGCGGGCCTGGCCCGTGCCGTGCTCGCCCGCAGACCAGGCCGGGGACATGGCGCCAACGTCAAGTCGGGCACCACCAGCATCAGCAAGGCCAGCCACCCGGGGCAGCCGCTGGAGCCGCGCCCCGTCGAACGTAGGGCCCAGGGCGATGCCAAGCCCCAGAAAAACGGCACGTGTGTCGGCAGTTGCGGCAGCATCAGCTTCGCCATGGGCAGCGAGACCATCGCGCATACCGACTTCGCCTTGCCGGGTCCGTTCCCCATTGAATGGACCCGCACCTACCGCTCCAGCCTGGGCGCTTTCGATGATGGCGAGCTGGGCGCGCGCTGGATCACGCCATACACCACGCGCTTCGACGTGCGGGGCGAAGGCCTGCGCTACCATGGCGCCGACGGGCGCAGCCACGACTACCCGCTGCCCAAGGTCGGACAGTTCCATGAAGATCGCATCGAAGACCTCACGCTGGTTCGTGTACGCGATCACGAGTTGGTGCTGTGTCGTGGCTACGAACGCCGCGAGACCTACCAGCGCCACGGCGACCGCTACCTGCTGGTGCGGATCGAACTGCGCGGCGGTGCCGGGCTGCTGCTCGGCTACGACCACCGCGTTGGCAATCGCGCGGTGCTGTCGGACCTGATCACCTACCAGGACGATCCCAGTCAGCCGCATACCCACCTGGGCACGCTGGTGGACGAGGCTGGCCGCATCACCGGCCTGTGGCTGATGGGCGAGGACGAACCCCTGCGCCGCCTGAGCCTGTACCGTTATGACGAAGCGGGCGACCTCACGCTGGCCCAGGACGAGAATGCCGCCGCGTGGACCTACCAGTACCAGCACCACCTGATCACCCGTTACACGGACCGCACCGGCCGCGGCATGAACCTGCAATGGCACGGCGACGGGCCGGACGCCAAGGCCGTGCGCGAATGGGCCGACGACGGCAGCTTCGACACCCGCCTGGAGTGGGACGAGAACATCCGCCTCACCTACGTCACCGATGCCCATGGCCAGGAGACCTGGCACTACTACGATCACCTGGGCTACACGTACCGCATCATCCATCCCGATCAGCGTGAGGAATGGCTGTTCCGCGATGAGGCGAAGAACGTCGTCCAGCATATCCACCCGGACGGCAGCGAGGACTGCTACGCCTATGACGAGAACGGCAACCTGCTGGAGCACATCCGCGCGGACGGCACCACCGTGCATTACGCGTGGGATAGCAAAGACCAGCTCATCAAGATCAGCGACGCCGAAGGCGGCCTCTGGCTGCGCGACTACGATACCCGCGGCCGCCTGACGGAGGCCATCGACCCGCTGGGCAACAAGACCGAGTATGCGTACAACTTGATGGGGTTGCCGATCGGCATCACCGATGCCAGCGGCAAGACCAGGCAGCTCGAGTACAACAGCAGCGGCCAGCTCACTCGCTACGTGGACTGCTCGGCCAAGGCCAGCGAATGGGCCTACGACGAGCGCGGCCAGCTTGTGCAGTTCACCGACGCGGCCGGGCAGGTCACCCGCTACCGCCACGAGGCCGGCCAGCTCGCCGCGATCCGCTACCCGGACGATACCGAAGAGCACTTCGAGCGCGACGCCGAAGGCCGGCTGCTGACTCACATCGATGCGCTGGGCCGGCGCACCGAATGGGACTACACCGAAGCCGGGCTGCTGGCCAAGCGGGTGGACGCCGCCGGCCAGTCCCTGCGCTATCAGTGGGACAAGCTCGGCCAGCTCACCGCGCTGCGCAACGAGAACGGCCGCGATGCCGAGTTCCACTACGACCCGGTGGGCCGCCTGCTGGCGGAAACCGGCTTCGACGGTGCCATCACGCGCTACGAGTACGAGGAGGAGACCGGCAAACTGGCGCGCGCCATCGACGGGCAGCGCATCACCGCCTACGCCTTCGACCCGACGGGTCGCCTCACCGAGCGGCGCGCTGCGCTGCAAACCGGCGACGCAGCCCCGCGCAAGGCCGACTGGCAGATCGAGACCTTCGCCTACGACCTCAACGGCAACCTGGCGCTGGCCAGCAATGCCGACAGTCGCCTGCAATGGTTCCACGACCCGGCCGGTAACCTGGTGCGCGAGCACCAGCACTACACCCGCCTGGGCCAGCCGCTGGTGGGCGTGTGGCAGCACGAATACGATGCGCTGAACCAGCGCATCGCTACCGTGCGCCCGGATGGTCACCGCGTCAGCTGGCTCACCTACGGCAGCGGCCACCTGCTGGCGCTGCAGCTCGATGAGCGCGAGCTCGTCAGCTACGAGCGCGACGACCTGCACCGCGAGGTCGCGCGCCTGCAAGGCAACCGCCTGCTGCAAACGCAGCAGTGGGACGCCATGGGGCGCTTGAGCGAGCAGGTGCTGACGCGCGACACGCCTGCGCCCACACACACCGCAGGCGGTAACCGTCTGCTGGTACGTCGCTACCGCTACGACGCCAGCGGCCAGCTCACCGACATCAACGACACGCGGCGCGGGCAGCTCGCCTACCGCTACGATCCGGTGGGCCGTTTGCTCGAAGCGCAAAGCCGGCTCGGCCACGAGACGTTTGACTTCGACCCGGCGAGCAACCTGATTGACCCGGAAACCATGCGCGAAGCCGAGCGCCAGCGCTTGCCACGCATCAAGGCGCTGGACAACCTGCTCAAGCAATACGCCGGCACCCATTACCAGTACGACGCGCGCGGCAACCTCACCCAGCGTTGGCACAACGGCAAGGAAGGTCGCTTCACCTGGGATCTGTTCGACCGCCTGACCCACTACGAAGACGAGCGCCTGAAGGTCGACTACACCTACGATGCGCTCGGGCGGCGCCTGTCCAAGCACAGCCAGGCGCACTACGAGGAAAGAAGGGAAGCGGGGCCACACTGGAACCGCGCTGAGCGTGTGAAGCGCAACCGCGAGCTGCAGTGTGGCTTCACGCTGTACGGCTGGGACGGCGACTCGCTAGCGTGGGAGAGCAAGATCGCCGACGAGGACGGCTTCGGCGCGCGCACCACGCACTACGTGTACGAGCCCGGCAGCTTTGTGCCGGTGGCGCAGGCGGTGCGCGACGACGCCATCGAATTGCTCGACCAGCCCGAGTATGGCGATTACTACCGACAGGATGAAGACCCGCTGTGGTTGCCGCCGCCGCCCGCACCAGCCATCGACAGCCTGGCGTGGTACCAGTGCGATCACCTCGGTACGCCGCAGGAGCTGACCGACGAGCACAGCGAGATTGCGTGGAGCGCGGAGTACCGCGCGTGGGGCGTTGCGCAGGAGGCAATCAGAAAGGCCTCGGGGAAGGCGCTGATCGCCAATCCCATCCGCTTCCAGGGGCAGTACCATGACCATGAGACGGGGCTGCATTACAACCGGCATCGGTACTATGATCCCAATACGGGGCGCTTTGTATCAAAGGACCCGATCGGGCTGGCCGGGGGGCTGAATTCATGGCAGTACGCGCCCAATCCTGTTCAGTGGATCGATCCGCTTGGACTGATAAAGCTAAGACATAACAAAAGTACGGGTACTTGGAGTACTCCGAATGGATTGAGTTATGGCCAGGGCTCAGCACACGGCAATCGTGTAAAGCACGTTCTGGATCACGAGTCGCCGAATATGAACAAGCCTAAACATTCTGTCTTCTGCACATGTAAGCGCGGCAGTTCGCTGGATCTTGTTGATGAGGCGTGGAAACAGCGAGGTGCACCAACTCGAAGTGGTCCGAACGATGTATATGAAGTTGCTATGGGTCGAGCAATCGGAACGCAGGGTGAAAGTACAGTACGAATAGTCACGAAGGCTGGCACGAATCAAGTCGTTACTGCCTATCCAGTTCAATAGGGTTAGAGATGTTATGTCCTACATGTGGTGAATACGGGGATTTGGTATATATCCGCGTAAAAAGTACAGGTAAGGGAGTTATAGCTTGTGTTGAATGTGATTTGCTCTGGGAAAGTGATGACCCAAATAAGATCTCGGCTGACAGCGCAACAGATGTAACTTCGTATCTGACCGAGCATGGGTTTCCCCCAAGTTGGGATGAGCTTGAAATTCTCGGTAGGGTTGAAAGATGACCGAAGGGCCGCAGTTGCGGCCCTTGTGGTTAGCGTGTTTAGCTGCAATCGGGGGTGATTTGCGCGGCGGTAATGGTGAGCTTGCCGAGTTCGACGTGAACGATGAGCTTCTGTCCGGCGTGGAAGCCGGCATCGTGTATCAGCCATCGGCCGGCGGGTAATCCCCCCGAAAAACCGGTGTGATCAGAAGTAGAATTTTCTCGTTGAGGGAGTTCTACAGCATGAAGAAATCGAGATTCACGGACAGCCAGATCATGGACGCGCTCAAGCGCGTGGAATCGGGGCTGTCGGTGCCGGACCTGTGCCGGGAGTTGGCCATCAGCACGGCGACGTTCTACAAATGGCGCTCGAAGTACGGCGGGATGGACGTTTCGCTGATCGCGCGGATGAAGGAACTGGAGGCCGAGAACGCCCGGCTGCGCAAGATGTACGTCGAGGAGAAGATCAAGGCCGAGATCGTAGCGGAGGCGCTCGCAAAAAAAGATTGAGGCCATCTTGCCGGCGTGAGATGGCCATGCATGCGGTGTCCAGCCGGGGCGTATCGATCCGGCTGGCATGTGAGGCATTTGGGATCAGCCAGGCCTGTTATTGGTACGTCGGTCGGCGCACCGCCGAGAACGACGAGATTGCGAACTGGCTGCTGCGCCTGACGGACAACCACCGGAACTGGGGCTTCGGACTGTGCTTCCTGTACCTGCGCAACGTGAAAGGCTTCGGCTGGAATCACAAGCGCGTGTACCGGATCTATTGCGAACTGGAGTTGAACTTGCGGATCAAGCCGCGCAAGCGGCTGGTCAGGCAGGTCCCGGAGCCGCTGGCGGTGCCGTGCGCCGTCAACCAGGTTTGGTCGATGGACTTCATGCACGATCAACTGTCCGACGGACGCAGCATCCGGCTGTTCAACGTGATCGACGACTTCAACCGCGAGGCACTCGGCATCGAGATCGACTTCTCATTGCCGTCCGAACGCGTGATCCGTGCGCTGCGGCAGATCATCGGTTGGCGCGGCAGGCCAAAAGCGATTCGGTGCGATAACGGGCCCGAGTATCTGAGCGCGGCAATCATCGAATGGGCGCGACAGTACGGCATCAGGCTCGACTACATCCAACCGGGCAAGCCGCAGCAGAATGCGTATGTCGAACGATTCAACCGGACCGTGCGGTACGAATGGCTGTCGCAGTACCACTGGGAAGACTTAGACCACGTGCAGCGTTTCGCGACCGATTGGATGTGGACTTACAATCATGACCGCCCGAACATGGCCTTGGGCGGATTTACGCCAAAGCAGCGGTTGGCCATGGCCGCTTAGTTTCTACTTCTGAACCCCGTGGAAAACGGGGGGATTACCGTACTTATCCGAAATGCAGTAAGGACCAAGGGCCGCAGTTGCGGCCCTTGTCGTTATCGAGGTTGGCGGTGATCCGGGCCGATGGTGATCTGCTCGGCTTGCGTTACAGCGGGAGCGATCTGAGCGGCGGTAATGGTGAGCTTGCCGCGTTCGACGTGAATGCGGAGCTTCTGTCCGGCGTGGACGCCTGCATCGTGGATCAACCAACGCGATAAATTTTGCCTTCCGCAAGGCCCGGGCAGTGTCAGGTAGACCGGGCCGGAAAGCTTTTTTAGTACCCTGAACACCGAGCGCGTGAACCGACGCGTCTATCGCGCCCGTGACGAAGCGCGTGCCGATGTGTTTGACTATATCGAGCGCTTCTACAATCTGCACCGTCGGCATTCAACGCTGAACTTTCTTAGCCCGGTTCAGTTCGAGCAACGCAATACAGGCTAGTGAACCCTTCCGGGAGAACGGCGGAAGGCCGGGTCATTTACGCCTTGATTGCTAACAGTCCTCCGCGAAGCCGTGGCGCGGGTGACGTCGCCTTCCATTTTTAGGACAATTCTTATGTTGCGGCGTCACTTTGTAATACAGAATCCCCACTAAACAATGCGCGCAACAACGCGCACGACCGTTGACAAGTTCGCGCGCGATGTACCTTTCAAACCTTCTTCAAGCCTTCTATATGTGGGTGTTGCATTCTCAGGGTCTCCCATACGTAACACCTGAGCCGGCAGCGGCGTGGTGATCCGACGTTCATCCTGCGGGATTCTGACGGCGACACCTGAACGAGAAGCAAATTGTCGGGCTTTGTGCGATGCGTCGCCTGAGTCAAAGTCCCGCTCGCGACGCCGCGGCGGCTCGCGATTCATCCCATCAGCATCGTCACATATCTAAGCTGCATCGATCATGAAAAACATACGCGCTTCGCGCTGGACCCAATGGCGTTCGCTCTGTCGTGCATTGCTTCTGGTTGTCTGCGTGGTCTTGCTGCCTGGCGCGGTGGCTTCAACGTTTTGGCAGAAACCGATCTTCACCGATGAAGAGCTGCGATGGATCGACGCACACCCGATCGTTCATATAGCAGTCGAGTCGAACTGGAGTCCTATCGAATATGTACGCAACGGACAGCATGCTGGTGTTGTCGCCGGTTACCTGAACGCGATTTCGAAAATGACCGGACTCACGTTCGACACGGTGCCTGGGACGGAATGGGGCCGTGCGTACGACGCGCTCGCTACCGGCAAGGTGGATTTGCTGCCGGGTGTGTGGCGAGAGTTGGTATCTGACCGTGTCGGCAGCGACGCACTAGTCAGTACACCTTATCTGGTAGGACGGATGACCGCCGTGACACGTGACAATTCCGCGATGGTTTTCAGTCTGAAGCGGCTCGAAGGCCGGCGCGTCGCGATCAAGGGGCGAGGCGCGATCGAATACTTCACCCGTCATAGCGGTGTCGCGCTCGACGTGCTGACGTTCGACACCGAGGAACTCGCACTTGCTGCGGTGGCCAACGGCGAAGCCGACGCCGCGCTTGGCATCGACGTCACGATCCTGCCGATCGTTCGCCGGCAATTCCCGGGGCAGCTTTACATGTCCGGCATGCTGGCGGATCGCCCCGTGTCGTTGGCCATGCTCACGCGCGCCGATCTGCCGATTCTGGCGTCGATCATCGACAAGTCGCTTGCAGCGATTCCGGTGAGCAAAACCGCTGCGATCACGCAGGACTGGGTTGAACTCGGCGACAACGGCAAGCCGACACTACGCTCAATCCTGCATGATCGCGCGCCGCAGGTGGTCGCGATTGCTGCAACGTTGCTGATATTCGCGTTGTTCGCCTATCTCTACTGGAAATCCCGCGCGGCGGCGATTCGCAGCAAGCTGGACAAGGCGATGTTCCTCGCGTTCGTGAGCCACGAGATCCGCACGCCGATGCAGACTGTTCTGTCGTCGCTTGATTTTCTGCGTCGCTCGCATTTGCCGCCACGACAGGCCGATCGCGCGGATGCTGCCGTGTCCGCGTCAGAAACGCTCTTGGCGCTGCTGGACGACATCCTGGAATACACCCGCCTCGAGTCGAGCAAGGTGACGTTTGCCGCGGAGGCAGTGGAGCTCGAGTCCTGGGCCCGAGAAACCGTCGATATGGTGCGCTGGCGTGCCGAATCCAAGGGGATCTCGATGACGCTAGACATCGAGATCCCTCCGGCGCTGCATGTCGAGATCGATCCGGTTCGCGTGCGCCAGATCGTGCTGAACCTGTTAGTCAATGCAATCAACTTCACGGATGACGGCACCGTTACGTTGCGTGTTCGCATTTCCGCGACCCGCCGACGGCGAAACAGGACGCTGCTTCTGGAAGTCGGCCACACGGGAGTTGGCATTGCTGCGGATCAATTCAAGCATCTGTTCGATGCGTATTGGCAAGATGATCGTGCTTCACGTTCCGGCGGAGTCGGCAGCGGGCTCGGCCTCGCGATCTGCCGTAAGCTCGTCGAGTTAATGCGTGGAACGATTACGGTCAGCAGTACACCGCGTGTCGAGACCGTCTTCTCGGTCAAGCTGCCGGTTGCAGTCACGGATAACGCGTCGTCGGCACAGTCAACCGCGTGGGCGCCGGTGAGCCCACCAGCACCCGCGGCCCAATCATGCCGAAAAGTACCGTACATCCTGATCGTCGATGATAACGAAGCCGTACGGGATTCGCTGCAGGATCAATGCGAGGCGCTGGGCTGCGTCGGCATCATCGCTGACTCGGGGGAGGCCGCGTTGCAGCAGCTCGCACGCACGCATGTCGACATGGTGCTGCTGGATTGCAATCTCCCAGACGTAGATGGCTGCGCGCTCGTACGCGCGATCCGTCAACGCGAGTCTGCAAGAAAGGGGCGATACGTTCCGATCATCGTCATATCGGCAAATACCGGCGACGCGCACAAGGTGCGTTGCTTCGAGAGCGGCATGGATGGGGTGCTCGGCAAGCCGCTGCGACTCGAAGCGTTGCGACAGATGATCGCGATGTGGTGCCCCGCGTATGCGGGTGTTGCACCGGATCAGGCGGCAGCCACATAGGCTTATGTGCGCGTGCTGCAGGGCCTGGATTGGCCTGAATCCGGCGTAGCCGTCTCGATGCGATGCTGGCGTAACAAATCATCATGAAGCGGGCCGACATTGCCAGGAATCGCGTCGGACACGGCCTCCAGCATGCGCTCGAGCTCGGCTGCCAGGTTACTCGTCCCCGCATGCCCGGCAATCGCGGCTGCCCCTTTGATTCTATGCGCCATATAGCGCGCCTTGTCAGCATCGCCGGCCGAGAGCGCGGTGCTCAGAGCCGCCAGATCCGCGTCGATGCTTCGACGGTAGATCTCTGAGAATTCCCGACCTGCTATTGGGGTTGGTTCGACAGGCGGCTGGTGCCTGTCACGCTTGCTTGCCGGGCACCAAAGATCGATCATCTGCCGCAACGCTTCGAGCCGCAGCGGCTTGCCGAGCACCCCATCCATTCCGCTGTCGAAGCAGCGCTCACGATGTGCATCTTCCGTCGACGCCGAGATCGCGATAATCGGTGTGCGCGCCTGTCCGCGTTGCTGCTCGCTGGCGCGCATGCGCTGTGCAACCGTGTAGCCGTCGAAGTCCGGCAGATTGCAATCGAGCAGCACCATGTCGTACTGAGTGCGCTCGAACCGATCGAGCGCTTGCGCGCCGTTGCCGGCGATGGCCGAACGGCACGCGAGCGCATCAAGTTGATGCTGGATCGCATGTTGAACCGCTTCGTGATCGTCGACGATGAGGATCATCGGACCTTCGACGACTCGCTCGGAAGCCGGCGTATCGGTCGTGTCGGGTTCGCGTGAAGGCGCCTCCGGCACGACCGCATTCCGGCCGGCTACCCATCGGGTACGTTGCGCAGGCAGGATCACGGTGAAGATCGTGCCTTTGTCGGGGCTACTGCTGACGGTAATCACTCCGTTCATGAGCTCAACCAGTTCGCGGCAGATCGACAGGCCCAGGCCGCTGCCGTTCACGCGACGGCTGCCCGGCTCCTCGACGCGCTGATAGGGCTCGAAGATGTGGCTCTGACGCGCGGGCGGGATGCCGATCCCGGTATCGCGGACTTCGATCACAAGTGAACCGGCAGTGTTCGGCTTACCTTCCAGATAGTCGACACGCAGCGAGACTGATCCCTCCGACGTAAACTTGATTGCATTGACGAGCAGATTCAACACGATCTGCCGCGTGCGGACCGGATCGATCAGCAGGGTCAAATCGGCTGGGCAGGCGAGTTCGAGCGCAAGGTCCAGCCCTTTCTCGTCGACCCTCCAGCGCACCATGTCGGCGCTGCGGCGCAACCACGCCTCAATTTGCGTTGGTTCGGGCGCGAGTGTGACGTTGTGCGATTCGAGTCGCGAGTATTCGAGCACGTCATCGAGCAGCGTCAGCAGCGATTCCGAGGCGGCAACGGCTGCATCCGCTCGACCTGCCTGTTTCGGCGTGAGCTGCGACTGCTGCAGCAGCTCGAGCGACGAAAGGATCGTGTGCATCGGCGTGCGGATCTCGTGGCTCACGAACGCGAGGAACATTGCCTTTTCGCGCTCGCTGCGAACCGCAGCGGCGCGTGCGCGCCACGAAAGGAACGCGATTGCTGCTAGCGCGAACACGGTGGCGCCGGCTGCTGTAACCTGCCAGCGTCGGTAGTAAAGGATTGAGCGCAGAGTCGGCTCGCCGTAGTCAGTCGACTCCATCCATTGGCGTGAAATCTCCTCGCCCGTGCGAGCGGGAATCGCAGCCAACGATTTATCGAGAATGGATGCGAGCAGGGGCATGTCGCTGCGGGTTGCCAGGGCCAGCGCATATGGCCGGTCCGGCAGGCCGCCCGCCAGGAACAGCCGACCCAGGAACTGTCGGCGTAGCAGCGGCATGATTGATATGTCCGTGCCGAGGGCGACATCCGCATTTCCGTCGACGACGGCAGTGAGCGCATCCTGTTCGTCGTCATAGGTCAGCAGCGTCACGGGCAGGCCGCTCTGGCGAATCGCATATTCCAGCCCGCCGTTGCCCTTGATCGCGATTCGTTTGCCGGCCAGATTGCGGGAATCGACGAACAGGTTCAGGTGTTCCGGCGCAACCACGAACATCGTGCCGACGAAGTACGGTTGGCTGACAGTGACGCCGGCGCGATACATCGACACATCTGCGCTTTTCGATACGTCGGGCACCACATCGATCTTTCCGGACATCAGGGCGTCGTGCGAGTCCGCCCAGGACAGGCCGTCGACATACTCAAAGCGCAATCCGCTCACGCGCGAAATCGCATCGAGGTACGACGGCACGATGCCAACTACTTTCCCGTGGTCGCGAAATTCGAACGGGCGCCAGTGTGGATCGATTGTGGTGCGCACCACCGGATGCGCGGCAATCCACGCCTTCTCTTCAGCTGTGAATTGCGGCGAATTGCTTGCCCATCCGAACGTGGGCGTCAGCCAGACGATTGCGCTCATTAGCACGGCACATCGTTTCAAACTCAGCTTGCTCACGTTGTTCAACCAGATTGTTGGCCGGTCTGCCGTGGACGGTCCTCAGACGAGTATCGGACGCCGAGATGGCCGCAGGTAAAACCGAAAAACGAGACCGACATCATAGGTCGCGCGTTGCGGAAACGCAATGCGGCACTGCGATCGCAGGACCTGCACATTGAGTCACCAGGGTTAAAAATTGCCCCAAAAGCCGGTAAGCTAGTCGAAATAATCATGGGTGGCATCCCGCGACAATATCGGGGCTAGCCGTTTCGCGCCGTATACAACAACGATAGGGGTAACTATGAGGCCTGGGCACCAGCCGATCCGCGTCGTGATTCTGGACGACCATGCCATCGTCCAACTCGGGATTGCAAATTACTTGACCGAGAAAAGCTCCATCAAACTGGTAGCGAGCTTCGGCAAGTCGCGCGACCTGATTCGCTGGCTCGAAGCGAACCGCGCCGATGTGGTGCTACTCGACTACACGCTTGGTCCCGACGAGATCGACGGCCTCGATCTCGTCAAGCTCATCAATACGCGATTCCCCGATTGTCGGATGCTGATGATGTCGAGCAACGATACGTCGGCAACCGTCAACATGACGATGCGCGCAGGTGCGCTCGGTTTTTTCGGCAAGAGCGAGGATCTCGGTGAGCTCGCACGCGCGATCCGCGTCGTGGCAAGTGGTCACTCATTTCTAAGCGCCGAACTCTCGAACCGGATCAGGTGGGGCATGACGACAGATTCGCGTGGGGCCGAACCGAGGGACGCTAGCGGTGACGATAAGCCGTCGCCCGATTCTTGTTCGGCGGCGGACTTGCTGCTCAGCCCGCGCGAGCATGAAGTGTTGCGGTGCTTTCTTGCTGGTATGTCCGTGTCGGAGATCGCGTCGAAATTCTTCCGAAGTCCCAAGACGATCAGCGCGCAAAAGCAATCCGCATATCGCAAACTCGGTATCCGCAACGATGCCGAATTGTTCGCTTCCCGCAAGTTCATCGAGAAACACTGAATCAACTCCGGTCATCGCCGCGGTCGAATATCGTTGCGCACATGCGCGTGGTGGGGGAGTTGGACAGGTGACTGCGCTGCATACCTCAATGCCTCTTCTGGCGACACTATCCGATTGTTTCCATAAATTTTCTTCGGCATGACCTGAGCCGTTTCTTGTAGCCATTGGAAAGTGAGTTCTCTTTTGTCCTAGAGGCAAGGAGAACTCGATGAAGAAGCGATTTACTGACGAGCGGATTATCCGAATCTTGCGCGAGGCCGAGAGCCGGGACGAGCCGGTGAAGGATCTGTCCAAGCGCCACAACATCTGGGAACAGACGTTCTATCGTTGGCGCAACGAGTTCGGCGGCATGGATGTGGCCGACGCCCTTCGGCTCAAGGATCTGGAGTCGGAGAACGAGCGGCTCAAGCGCCTGATTGCCGAGCAATTGCCGGTCATCGACGGCCTGAAGGAATTCAGCCGAAAAAAATGAGCACCCCAACGGGCCGGCGCGAAGCGCTGGAAGTCCTGACTCGGCGGGGTGTCTCGCACCGCAAGGCATGTGGTTATCTGGGGCGGAGCCGCCGGGTGGCCACCTATACGCTCAAGCAACCGGAGAAGGATCGGAGCCTCGGCGAGCAATTGATGGCGGCCGCGCAGGAATTGCCGCGCTTCGGCTACCGGCGCATGTCGGCTTGGCTGGCGCTGGGCGAATCGCGCGTGCGACGAATGTGGAGCCTTGCAGCTCAACATTCCGCGGCGGCGGCCTCGCCGTCGTCGTTGTGGCAACGACATTTGCCTGCCCGGTGCGACACAACCGAATTCGGTCTGGAGCTACGACTTCGTGCACCGACCAACTGGTCGATGGGCGAGCGTTGAAGATGTTTTGCGTGATCGATGAATATACCCGCGAGTGCCTGGCGATCGAAGTCGGTGCCAGCCTGAGGTCGTAGGATGTCATCCTGACGCAGCCGTGCCGATGCAAAGGTGCTGGTCGAACGCTGGCGACAGTTCTACAACGAGCGCCGGCCGCATAGTGCGCATCGCTACCAACCGCCCGCCACGGTCCGTCGAGCCCGGCTGGATTCCGATCATATCGACGCGAGACTCACTGCCTGATTGGTCACAAAATTCCGCCTCAGGTCATGGCGCCGCCGCGTCGAATCCGTGGCGCGAGCTCGACTGGCCGGCGATGCCGGGCCAATTCGGGCACGCGCGGTTCGGGCCGATCGTCGGCGGCGTCGAACGGCGGTCGAACGGCGGCCCCGTCGGACCCGGAGCGGGCGCATTGCCGCGCTACCGGGTCGGCCCGGCCGTATCCGTCTCGGCGTCGAACGATGTCTCCGCGATACGCGCGCGTTTCAGCGAGCCGGCGAGCTTCTCGATCGCATGCAGATCGAGTGCGTCGAGGTGCTCGCGTGTCGCCTGCGCGAAGGCCGCATGGTCCGGCTCGTCCGCAAACCGGCCGAGCCATTCCTCGATATCGGTGAGCCGGCCCTCGCCGGCGAGCCGGATCAGTTCGTCGAGCGTATCGTCGGACGGGCCGCGCAGGACGGGGGCGGCGGTCTCGGGTCCGGCATCGCTCGCCGGCCGAAACCGCCGGACGAGCCACGACACCGGCACGAGCGCGTGCCCGACGGCCGGCGCGACGACCGGGAACGAGAACGACGTGCCGACGCCGGGCCGGCTGGTAACGGCCAGCTCGCCGCCCATCGCGCCGACGATACGCTGTGCGATGAACAGCCCGAGCCCCGTGCCGCCGTTCACGGCCTGGACCTGCTGGTACGCGCGGAAGATGTCGCGCGTCCCGGCGATGTCGATTCCGATCCCCGTATCGGCGACCTCGAACACGAGGCGCCATGCAGCGCCTTCCCGCGACGCGCGAACCGACAGCGTGACCGTGCCGTCGCGCGTGAACTTCGATGCGTTGGACAGCAGGTTGAGCAGCACCTGCTGTAGCCGGATGCCGTCGATCGACAGCTTGCGCGGCAGCGGCGTCAGCGGCCGATAGTCGAACCGGTTGCCCTGTTGCGAACACAGCGCGACCGCATAGTCGCCGATATCGTTCAGCAGGCCGGGCAGGTCGGTCACGTCGGGGGAAATGCCGAGCGGCTGCAGTTCGGCCTTCGTGAAGGTGAGCAATTCGTCGATCAGCGCGAGCTGGTAGCGGATGCTGCGGTCGATCGACCGGATCAGCCGCGCCTGGCTGCGCGTCGCGCTTTGCAGCAGCAGCTTCGCGTAGCCGTTGATCGTGGACAGTGGCGCGCGCAGGTCGTGACTGACATAGCCGAGCGTCTCGATCTTCTGCTGCATGTGCGTTCTCGCCTGCTGCAGCGCGTCGTTGAGCGCGACCGTGCGTTTCGCCACTTCATCGCGCAGGCGATCCTGTTCGGTGAGTTGCCAGTGCTCGAGCCGCTTGCGCGCGTCGGTGCGCTGGCGGCCCACGTGGTCGATCCATGCGGCCAGCACCAGCAGATGCGTGGCGAGCCCGATGATCGCGATGACGGGGTTCGGATAGAGGTCGGATTTCAGCCAGAACAGCCAGGCCGGCATCGCGTTCACACCGTCGAGCATCCGGAGCAGGATGTTGAAGGAGGCGAACGTGACTGCGATCAGCATCACGCGGCTCGTCGGCGTGCGGCGGATCACGAGCATCAGCGCGAGGCTGATGTTCACGATCCCCATCGCCGTGTTCAGCCGCAGGCAGAACCACGTGAACGTCAGCAGGTCGCCGAACGCCGCGCCGGCCATGCCGACGCATTCGAGCGCGAGGAACGCAACGTAGACCGCGCGCATCGGCATGCCGGCCTTCTCGCGGTGCGCGACCATCAGGATGAAGACGATGAAGCACGCGACCGACAGATACGCGAAGATCACCTCGCCGCGCGCCGACCACGCGTAGGCGCCGGGCCACAGATACATCGCGGTATAGCCGCGGTACGTCGCTTCGAACAGCGTCGTGCCCAGGGCCAGCACCGCCAGCACGACGAACATGCCGCTACGCGAAAAGAAACCGATCAGCAGTGCACACCATACGAGTGCGAGCAGCCCGCCGAAGAAGCCGAAGTTCCACATTGCGGCGTGAAGTTCCTGCGCGTCCCACGCGTCGCGGGTGAACGCGGCCGGCGCGAGCCGCATTTCCTTGCGCGACGTGACGCGGATCAGCACGGGCAGCCGTTCGCCCGCGCGCAGCGTCATGTCGAGCACCGGATATCGGGAAGCCGCACGATTCGCGTTGCCGTTATCCGCCGGGAATCGGGCGGCGAGCGTCCACGCGCCGCCGCGATCGACATAAAAGTCTGCTTGGTCGACGCGTGCGTCGCGAATCGCGAGCACCAGCGCGCGCTCGACGCTGTCGCGATTGGCCAGCGTTGCGCCTACCCACCACGCCGAGCGGGAAAACTCGATGTTGAAAGACGGTTGCGCTGCCGCGGGCGCGCCGCGTGCCGAACCTTCGAGCCGCGCGGCCACCTCGCCGACGGACATCGCCGCGCCCGGATCCTCGACGATCGACACCGCTTCCATGCGCGCGGTCTGGCCGGATGGTTCCGTCGCGTCGGCGCGGGGCGCCGTGCACGCGGCCACCAGCGCCACCAGGAGCGGCAGGACGGCGAGCCAGCCGGACGCGCGGTGCCTATGCATCGCGCTGGTGTTCATGCGACGGCGGCGGCGCGTCGACCGTCGGTCGCTGGCGCCGCCATTCGGACGGCGTGATGCCGAAGCGTTCGCGAAACGCCGTGGCGAAATTGCCTGGTGTCGAAAAGCCGATCTCCTCGGCGATGTCGCCGATCCCCATCGACGTCTCCGCGAGAAAGTGCTTCGCCGCGCGCAGTCGCGTATCGCGCAGATATTCGAACACGGTCTGGCCAAGGTGATCGCGGAACACGCGAGACAGGCGCTTTTCGTGCGTGCCGACCTGCCGAGCGAGTTCGTCGAGCGCCGGCGGATTGTGCAGTTCGCGCAGCAGGATCTCGCTCGCCGCGCGCACCAGTGCGGCGTCGGGGTGATCGGGCAGTTCGGGCAGGTGCGCAAACGGCTGGCTGCGCCGCGTGCGCTTCAGGTGATTGCGGATTCGGGCGATCACCTCGGCCGGTTCGAACGGTTTCACGATGTAGTCGAGCGCGCCGGTTTCGAGCCCGGCGATCCGATCCTCGAGATCGCCCGCGGCGGTCAGGATGATGACGGGAATGTTCTGCGTCGATGACGTGGACCCCAGCAGCCGGCATGCGGCGAAACCGTCCATGCGCGGCATCCGCACATCCATCAGGATCAGGTCGGGTGCGATGGCCTGCGCGCGGTGATAGGCCTGCAGGCCGTCGAATGCGACGCTGATCCGGCACCGCGCGGCGCGCAGGATTTCCGTCAGGAGCCGCAGGTCGTTCGGGCGGTCGTCTACGACGAGAATGTGTGCGCCAACGAGATCCGGCGTGGCGCGGGGCGACGCCGAACTGGACGAGCGGGATGACATGGTTGCTAAAGCTTAGGGGTAGGCCGGGGCGGACTCGCTGCATCTGTGTGCGCGATTGTTGCGAAAAATTATATGCCGACAAAGATGCCGGCGGTGGGGATTCCGTCCACCGCGTGTGGGCATGTTTGACAGCGCGACGGTCTGTCGTGATCGCCGCAGCCGGGGGCGGAAAATCGGGTGGAAAAAAATTCCGATTTAGATATTAAATACGGGATTTTATTACCGATTGAATGGCATGAGCATCGAATTGGCCCAGTAGATGAATTGGTGCTCTTTCTGTCGAGAAGATGGCCGGAGTGGTGGTGGATCGAGTTCATCAATTCATAGTCTCCGTGATTAAGGTTTTATTTGTGGTTGATTAAAAATACTTTCACATATATCCGTTTGGCTGCATCGGATCGTATGAATGTAAATAACGTCCGCTCCAGAAAACAATTTGTCCGCTGCGGAAAAGGTTTGATCCAAGGAAGCCCTGCACACTTGGCGGGACGCGGCTGGAATCGGTTCTTCGGCATGACCCGGTTTTGCGCGAAATTTTCTGCTACTGCCGTTTTTCCGGGAATGCTGCATTCAATGTGACATTGAATGCTGGCAAATCCCATTTTTCGGGACGACGGCGGTGCAACGAAGGTCGGCACGAGGGCAATGCGGGCTTCATCGCTCATCGAATGCACCGATATGAAAAATGATCGATGAATCATGAGGCAGATGCGAGTTTGGCACATCAGGCGACAAAAAATCGTCAAAGAAAGTCAGTAAGTTAATTCAGTGCAGGGGTCATCCGGCAGTCATCTTCAATTCCGGAAATCCGGAATCGAAGATGCGCGCCAGGATGGAAAGAGTGAGTGGGTTCGCGTCGATCGCCGGGCGGTTCGATCCTCCGGGAGGCGGTTGCGCGAAACCCACTCTCGAATCAGGCGGGCACGAAAAAACATGAACATCAAAAGCATGGCAGATCAAAGCACCGGTTCTCGCGAACTGTTGTCGGCTGTCAGCGGCCGCGGGCCGGCGGCGCATGTATCTGCTCAGGGGGCCACGTGGGGGCATCCTCCCCCCGAATGACACTGCGCGGGCCGCGCGCCGATTCGGTGCGGCATCCGTCCATCCGGCGTCTGAACGACGCCCTCTCATGAGATTCGAGGTCGCCTGAGGTTCGGCGCGACGGCGTGCGCACGCGTTCTTTCGCGGTGTGGCGCGCCGCGCGCCGCCCCGGTCCAGTGGCCCGGTTTCCGTGATTCGATAAACCGCGAGCGTTGTCGTGCCTCGTGTCGTCCGGACACGGGCCGCGTGCGGTCGCGTGCTCGCGACGTCTGTCGCGTGTGTCGTGCAGAGCCATCCGGCTTTGAAGTTAGAAGTCCGAAGTAGGTTGCGGCGCGTCGCGAGGCGGGTGAAAACGGAGGCGGAGACAGTCTTCGCCCGGCCGCGTTCGCTGTTGCGTCATCCAGCACATGTGAACCGAGGGAAAACAAGATGAACAAGTCGTTCAAGTCGATCTGGAACGAAGCACTGGGCGCCTGGGTCGCGGCGTCGGAGTTCGACCGCGCGCGCGGCAAGCGGGTTGCGTCGTCGCGAAGCGCGTGCACGCATGCGGCGGACGCTGGTTCCGACGCGGGCATCGCCACGCCGCCGGCGCTGTCGCCCAGACGACTCGTCGTGATGATGGCGGCCGCGTATCTCGGGCTGTTCCAGGCCGGCGCGCATGCGCAATATTCGGCGGGTGGCGGCTCCGCGACCGGCGGCGCAAGTTCGACCGCGATCGGCAACGGTTCCGTCGCGTCGCAGGTGAATGCCACCGCCTACGGTAACCTGTCGACGGCGGCGGGCCAGTCGTCCACGGCGATTGGCCCCGGCGCGCGTGCGATGGCCGATGGCGGGACGGCCATCGGCATCAATTCGCAGGCGACCGGCTTCAACAGCGCGGCGCTGGGCGTGCAGGCGATCAGCAGCGGCGCTTTCGCGATTGCCGTCGGTAATCTCTCGAGTGCGACCCAAAGCGGCGCGGTGGCGATGGGCAGCGGCGCGGCCGCGACCGGCGTTTCGGCCGTCGGGCTCGGCAACAATGCGCTGGCGTCCGGCCAGTATGCGGCCGCGCTCGGTCTCGGGGCGAGCGCGGTCGGGACGCAAAGCGTCTCGCTCGGCTATGCGTCGAACGCAACCAATACCGGCTCGGTGGCGCTCGGCAACCAGTCGACGAGTTCGGGCGCGGCCGGTGTTGCGGTGGGCAGTGGCGCGCTGGCTTCCGGAAATTCAGGTGTGGCGATGGGCGTCAACAGCGGCGCGAAGGGCACCACGTCGATCGCGATCGGCTGGGGCGGCACCGCTGGCGTGCCCGGTTCGGGCACGCAGTCGCTCGGCTCCAGTTCGATCGCGATGGGCTCGAATACGACGGCCAGCGCCAACAATGCGATTGCGTTCGGTGTGAACACCGTTGGATCGGGCGTCAGTTCGATCGCGATGGGTGTTCAATCGAGCGCGACGCAGCAGTTCGGCCTTGCGTTCGGCAATCTCGCGCTCGCCACCGGCGTAGGGGGAACCGCCCTGGGCGCCAGCGCGACGGCATCGCAGACCAACGCATTCGCAGCAGGAACCTCGAGCACTGCGACCGGCCTCAACGCGATCGCCCTGGGCGCGCAGGCAACGTCCGCCGCGACGAACACGGTCGCCTTGGGGGCTGCGTCGTCGGCGACCGACGACGGCAGTGTCGCCATCGGCGCTTCGTCGAACGCCGGCAACAACACTGGCACGCCGACCTATCGCGCTACGGCGGTCGGTACCGGCAGCCAGGCGACAGGGCAGTTCTCGTCTGCATTCGGCGCGACCGCGGCCGCGACCGGCATCGCCGCCGTGGCGATCGGCGATGCCGCCAATGCGTCGGCCGCCAACGCGATCGCCATGGGCAGCAGCGCCGTCGCCGATTCGGGCGACGCCGTGGCGATCGGCACGGGCGCCACCGCCACGGGCGGCACGGCGGTTTCCATCGGCGTGGGCAACACCGCCGTCGGCAACGGTGCAGTAGCGATCGGCGATCCGAGTTACGCCAGCGGTACGGGGGCTTTCACGGGCGGCGCGAACAACATTGCCAATAGCGACGGCACCGCATCTGCGACCGTCTCCAATCAAGCCAATGGCGCGGTGGCGATCGGCAACAACAATAAGGCGATCGGTCAGGGCAGCGTCGCGCTGGGCAACGGTTCGACAGCGGGCGCGGCGGGAATGGCCGGCAATATCGCGTTGGGTGACGGCGCGACGGCGGCAACCAGCGCCGGCGACGTCGCGCTCGGCTCCGGGTCGGTGACGGCTGCGCCGAATCCGACCTCGACCGGCACCATCGGCGGCGTCACGTATACGTTCAACGGCGTCAATCCGACCAGCGTCGTCAGCGTCGGCGCGGCGGGCCACGAGCGCCAGATCACCAACGTCGCTGCGGGGCGGATCAGTTCGTCGAGCACGGATGCGATCAACGGCTCGCAGCTCGATGCGACGAACCAGGCGGTGACGTCGCTGTCGACGTCGACGCTGTCCAGCATCACGTCGTTGTCCACGTCGACGTCGACGGGGATCGGCTCGTTGTCCACCGGCCTGAGCTCGACGAACAGCGCGGTGACATCGCTGTCGACGTCCACGTCCACCGGCCTGTCGTCGGCCAATAGCGCGATCATGTCGCTGTCCACGTCGACGTCGACGGGGATCGGCTCGTTGTCTACCGGGCTGAGCTCGACGAACAGCGCGGTGACATCGCTGTCGACGTCCACGTCCACCGGCCTGTCGTCGGCCAATAGCGCGATCACGTCGTTGTCCACGTCGACGTCGACGGGGATCGGCTCGTTGTCCACCGGCCTGAGCTCGACGAACAGCGCGGTGACATCGCTGTCGACGTCCACGTCCACCGGCCTGTCGTCGGCCAATAGCGCGATCACGTCGTTGTCCACGTCGACGTCGACGGGGATCAGCTCGCTGTCTACCGGCCTGAGTTCGACGAACAGCGCGGTGACATCGCTGTCGACGTCCACGTCCACCGGCCTGTCGTCGGCCAATAGCGCGATCATGTCGCTGTCCACGTCGACGTCGACGGGGATCGGCTCGTTGTCCACGGGCCTGAGCACGACGAACAGCAACGTCACGTCGCTGTCGACCGCCACGTCGACCAGCATCGGTTCGCTGTCCACCGGCCTCAGCTCGACGACCAGTGCGATTTCGTCACTGTCGACGTCGACCTCGACGACCGTCGGCTCGCTGTCCACCGGGCTGTCGAGCACGAACAGCAGCCTGACGTCGTTGTCCACCGCGACGTCGACGGGCATCGGCTCGCTGTCCACGGGCCTCAGCTCGATCGCGAACAACAATACCAACCTCGGCAACAGCACGGCTGGCGCGCTCGGCGGCGGCGCGACCTACAACCCGACGACCGGGGCGATCTCGGCGCCGTCCTACGTGACCTACAACAGCGACGGCTCGACGACGGTCAACAACAACGTCGGCTCGGCGATCGACAACATCAACGCGAACGGCATCAAGTATTTCCACGCGAACTCGACCGCACCGGACAGCCAGGCGCTCGGCGTCGACAGCGTGGCGATCGGGCCGAATGCGATCTCGCGGGTGGACGGCGGCATCGCGCTCGGCTCGGGTTCGGTGTCCGATCGTCCGATCGTGCAGTCGTCCGGGTTCCTGCGCAACGGCAGCGTGTCGATTCCGTTCGATACGACCGACGAGAAGCTGCTCGGCGCGGTGTCGCTCGGCGATGCGACGGGCAAGTCCTATCGCCAGATCACCAATGTCGCGGACGGCACGGGGCAACACGATGCAGTAACGGTGCGGCAGCTGACCGGCGCGTTGCAGTCGTTCGCGGTCACGCCCCAGAAGTACTTCCACGCGAATTCGACTGCGGCGGATTCGCTCGCGGTCGGCGCGGAATCGGTCGCGGTGGGGCCGACGACGGTCGTGAACGGCGACAACGGCGTGGGCATCGGCAACGGCGCGATCGTCGACCAGACGGCTCCCGGTGGCATCGCGATCGGGCAGGCCGCGAGTTCCGCGCAAGCCGACGCGATCGCGCTCGGCAGCGGCGCGACGGCGACCGGCGCACAGTCCGTCGCGCAGGGCGCCAATGCGGTCGCGGTCAGCGTGGGCAGCGTCGCGCTCGGTTCCGGCGCGCGCAGCACCGCGACCGATGCGCTCGCGCTCGGGGCCGGCGCGTCGTCGACGTTCGCGAACAGCGTCGCGCTCGGCGCGGGTTCGCTGACGACGGTCGGCGCACTGACGAACTACATCGCGTACGGCCTGACCAGCCCGCAATCGTCGGTAGGCGAAGTGAACGTCGGCAACCGGCAGATCACCGGCCTTGCGGCAGGCAAGAACGGCACGGACGCGGTGAACGTGTCGCAGCTCGACTCGGTCGCGAATCAGCTGACGACGCTGATCGACCAGCGCACGGCGAACGGCTCGTATTCGACGAATCCGACCGGCACGAAGATCGATCCGGTGACGGTCGGCTCGAATTCGTCGGCGGGCGGCTCGGGCTCGGTGGCATCGGGCTCGAACAGCACGGCGGTCGGCAACGCGTCGACGGCGTCCGGCAACGGCTCGACCGCGCTTGGTGTCGGCGCGACCTCGTCGGGCAACAACTCGGCTGCGATCGGCGCCGGCAGCAATGACGGCGGCCGGTCGAACGTGGTCGCGGTCGGCTCGGCGGATTCGCCGCGGCAGGTCGCCAACGTTGCGGCGGGCACGCAGGGCACCGACGCGGTGAACGTCAATCAGCTGAATGCCGTGTCGAACCAGTTCACGCAGTCGCTGAACACGGTCAACAACCAACTCACACAAATGCAGCAGCAGATCCAGCAGACCGACTCGATGGCGCGCGAGGGGATCGCCGCAACGGCCGCGATGGCGTCGATCCCGCACATGGACCGCGATTCGAACTTCGCGATGGGGGTCGGTACGGCGACGTTCCAGGGCCAGAAGGCCATGGCGGTCGGCATGCAGGCGCGCATCACGGAGAACCTGAAGGCGACGCTGAACGGCGGTTTCGCCGGCAGCCAGCGCGTCGTCGGCGCCGGCATGTTGTATCAGTGGAAGTGATCGAGCGCGCATCGGTTCGCTCCGGCACGCGCTGCCGGAGCGAATCACACGGAACGCATGCGAATGCGGCTGCGCCGAGCGCATCGCATTCGCTGCGCCCATGGCATTTTCGGAGTTATCAAGTGAAAAAACACCATCTTGCATTGCTGGCATCCGTCGTTTCCCTGGCCGCGTGTTCGAGCGCATCGGGGCCGACGTACAACGCATACGAACTGCAGCCGCGCGACGGCGTTAGGACCTTCCGCGTCGACTGCCACGGCATCCTGTCGAGCGAGAAGACCTGCATGAAAGTCGCGACGCGCATGTGCGGCAGCGGCGCCGTGCGCACGATCGATTCCACGGCGCCGTACCGCGAAGGCGCGGACCCGCGCTCGCTCGTGTTCCAGTGCGGCGCTCCCGCCGCGTCGGGCCCGGCAGCCGCACCGGCCGCGCCCGTGGCCGCCGAGAAAGTCAGCCTGACGGGCGATGCGTACTTCGCGACCGACTCCGCCACGCTGACGCCCACCGCGCAGGCCGCGCTCGACACGTTGCTGAATCGTCAGGGCGACAAGCAATTCTCGCGGGTGGACGTGGCCGGCTATACCGACTCGACCGGCTCGGATACACACAATCTGTCGCTGTCGCGGCGTCGCGCCGAGGCCGTCGCATCGTATTTGCGCGAACATGGGCTGAAGGCGGATTCGTTTGCGGCGACCGGGCGAGGCGAAGCCGATCCGGCGGCGTCAAACGATACCGCGGAAGGGCGGGCGCGCAACCGCCGCGTGGAAATCCTGCTGCAGAAGTAGCCGGGGGCGACATGGCGATCACACGCGCGGCCGTCGAAACCGGACGGCCCGCGTGTCGCTCCGCGCGTTGCCGGCCTGCCCGGTGGCGGGGTGGCGATCCCGTCATGGAAAACTGTATGAATATGCAGCAGAGTATCCGTCGAACCGGAGCCGCCCGGGCATGACCCGTGCGGCACGTGCGCCGCGCGTGCGGGCATCCGCCGCAGCGTTTCGGCACCGTGAATTCCGGCTAACTCATCCAGACGGGCAGGCAAATTGTCATCCAGCAATCTGATCCGCATTCGCGGAGCACGTCAATACAACCTCAAGAACCTCGATCTCGACCTGCGCACCGGCGAAATGACGGTCGTCACCGGCCCGTCGGGCTCCGGCAAGTCGAGCCTCGTGTTCGACACGCCGGAAGCGGAAAACGTACTCGCCGAGCCGCAGGTGTGGCGTTTCTCCACCGGGCTGCACGACCCTGACAGCGACCTGCGCTACGCGGAGCCGCAGGCGGCGCTGTTCTCGTTCAACTCGGCCTACGGCGCATGCGAGACCTGCCGCGGCTTCGGGCGCGTGATCGGCGTCGATCTCGGCCTCGTGATCCCCGACGCGCGCAAGACGCTGCGCGGCGGCGCGATCAAGCCGATGCAGACGCCCGCCTGGAAGGAGTGCCAGGACGACCTGATGCGCTACGCGGCGAAGGCGGACATCCGCCGCGACACGCCGCCGACAGCGTGATCGACGCGTCCGTCGCCGTGTAGACGGGCGTTGCCTTGAACCCGTCGACCGTCACCGTCGAGAACTGCGCGGATCCGGCCGCGCCGTCGATCAGTGCGATGGTGTCGCCGGCTTTGGGCGTGTAGCCGTTCACGAACTTCACGTGCAGCGTGCCGCCCGCGACGGTGAACGAGCCGCCCACGCGCAGGCGTCCGCCGCCGTTGCCGTCGATGTCGATGTCGATGTCGAGTTCGAGCGTCGTGTTGTCGAGCTGCGTATAGCGGGCGGCGATCGTCACGGGCGCGCTGGCCGCGATCCGGATGCCGCCGCCGGAGCCGACGTACACGTCGCCGTTGCCGAACGCCGTCGGGGACGCGGCGGCGAGCGTGCCGCCGCCGACCTGCGTGCCGCCCGTATAGGTGTTGTTGCCGGCCAGCGTCAGCGTGCCGCTGCCTTGCATCGTGAGCTTGCCGGTACCCGCGATGTCGTTGCGCCACAGGTCGGCGTTGCGGCCGCCCTTCGACGCATCCATCGCGACGGTCACGTTGCCGTTGAACGCGCCGTAGCCGTCGTCGGCGGCGAACACGGTTCTGCGTGCCGGTGTCCCCGCGCGTCACGACGGCCTGCGATCGCGGCGACCACGGCAATTGCGCGTGACCGTTCTCGATCAGCCTGTTCCAGCCGTCAAGCCAGGGCGACGCGGCGGCCTATATCTTGCGCGCGATCCGGTCGAAATCGGCTTGCGTATGCAGCAAGCCCGGATGCGCGAACGCTTCATGCGTCGCGACGGTGGCGGTATCGGTCGCAACGCGTGCGAGTGCCCGGTTACCCGCCGCGGCAGTTGCGATACCGCCGGCGTTCCCGGTCGATTCCGTGCTGCCGCACGCCGACAGCGCGAGCGCGCCGATGCTGTAAAGAAAGGTGCGCCGGGAAATGCCTGCACCGGATCCGGGCCGAAATTGCCTGTCGTTGATGGTTGAGTCGTTCGTTGGCGAGACCCGCTCGCGGGCACCCGCGGGCGAGCGGGGCGACGCCTCGCCGGGTGGAATCTTGAGCACCGTGGAAATCAGTCATCGCATGATGATGCGGAGCGTAACGGAAGCATCACTGCGACGAAATAAAAAGTTGTCACGAAACAACTTGTCGATCCGATAGCGATTGTCACGAATCGATTGATTAGCATGCTATTGAAATTGAAATAAATGGTGATTGACGTGCTTGCGAGATATTATCGTCGCCGGCCTGCGCGAAGGACACGCTTCATGTGTGTCGACCGATATTGGATCGTTTTTTCTCGCGTTGTCATACAACTGATAACATTATGTGGTTCTACACACCGTATGTCGGCTCGCGGGCCGGGACAACCCCATCCAGGCGCGGCTATGCCGGCGTCGTCCGACGGATGAACAACCACCGCGCGACGTTCGGCCGGTATGATCGCTGCGCTCGCGAACGACGCAATCGGCCAGTGCATGCCGACGCGTGCGTGACCGACGTCACTGGCACGGCACTCGCGGCAGCGCAGGACGGACGCCGGCGACTCACCGGGCCTCGATCGGGCCGAACGGGACAGGACAGCACGACGGAGTATTGAAACGATGTTGATGGAGACAGGTGCGGCGGGACGTGCGTGGGTGATCGCTGCCGGGGGAACATTGTGCATGGCGGCCGCAGGCGGCGCGCATGCGCAGGCGCCGAACGCCGGCGCGACGACGGCCGTGCTGCCGCCCATCGACGTGACCGGCAACGCCGGCGGATTGTCGGTCGGGCTCGTCGGGCTGCGCACCGCCGCCGGCACGAAGACCGACACGCCGGTGGCCGAGATTCCGCAGACGACCAACATCGTGACCGCGCAGCAGATCGAGATGACCGGCGCGGCCGACCTGAACCAGGCGCTGCGTTATGTGCCAGGCTTCGCGACGTTCGGCGCCGACAGCCGGACCGACTGGTATGCGGCGCTGCGCGGCTTCACGCCGACGCTGTACGTCGACGGCGTGCCGGCGCCGAATACGGCCGTCATCGCGAACTGGCGTGTCGACCCATACACGATCGACTCGATCGCGGTGCTGCGCGGGCCGACGTCGGTGCTGTACGGCGCGGGCGAGCCCGGCGCGATCGTCGACGCGCACACGAAACTCGCCGACGGCGAGCGCGTGCGCGAAGCCGGCGTGCAGATCGGCAACCATGCGCGCAAGCAATTCATGGTCGATGTCGGCGACCAGCTCGACCCGGACGGCCGGTATGCGTATCGCTTCGTCGGCATCACACGCGACGGCAACGCATGGACCGGCCCGAATGCCGACCGGCGCGTCGCGCTCGCGCCGTCGTTTCGCTGGCGGCCGACCGCCGACACGTCGCTGACATTCTCCGCGTCGTTCCTGCAGGACAGCGGCGACATCTCGTCGAACTTCCTGCCCGCGTCCGGGACGGTGCTGCCGAACCCGAACGGCCGCCTGTCGCAGGACATCTACATGGGCGACCCGTCGTTCAACGACTACCGGAAGAAGCAATGGTCGCTCGGCTACGCGCTGGAGCACCGCGTGAATGCGATATGGACGCTGCACCAGGACGTACGCTGGTCGCATCTGTCGCTCGACGACGCGACGGTGTTCGGCACGGGCCTGGTGCCCCGCAGCACGACGAACATGATGCGTTTCGCGGGGCTGTTCCAGCTCAACTACAGCCGGCTCGATATCGACAACCACGCGCAGGCGCGCTTCGGCACGGGGCCGCTCGAACACACGCTGCTGCTCGGCGTGCAGTTCGACCGGCAGACGACGACCAACAGCGTATGGCTCGCGCTGGCGCCGTCGCTGAACCTGTACCACCCCGTCTATCGGCCGGTCACGGCCGCGATCTTTACCGGCCCGACGTCGCTCGGCCAGGTCGACCAGTACACGGCGATGAACGCGGTCGGCGTGTACGCGCAGGACCAGATCCGCTGGCAGCGCTGGACGATGACGCTCGGCGGCCGCGAGGATCGTGTGAATGCACGGTTCGACGGCCGGGCGGTCGGTACGCATTTGCGGCAGGACGACAGCGCGTTTTCCGGGCGCGTCGGGCTCGCCTATCAGGGCGATGCGGGGCTGTCGCCGTATGTGAGTTATTCGACGTCCTTCGATCCGGTCATCGGTGTGCGGATTTATGGTGGCGGCCTGCCGAAGCCGACGCGCGGCACGCAGACGGAAGCCGGGCTGCGCTGGCAACCGCCGGGCAAGAATCTGATGCTGAGCGCGGCCGTTTATCGGATCGACCAGACCAACGTCGTGACGCCGGCGCCGGCGAATCTCGACCCCACCGGCACGACGTCCGTGCAGACCGGCAAGGTGCGCTCGCGCGGCATCGAGCTGAGCGCGCTCGGCAAGGTGACCCGCGAGCTGTCGATCGTCGCGTCGTATATGTATCAGGACGTCAAGAACGTGCAGGCGAACGACGCGTCGCTGAACAACTGGCCGGTGTCCGTGCCGCTGCCGCGGCAGATGGCGTCGATGTGGGCCGACTGGACCTGGCATGCGGGCGCGCTGTCGGGCCTCGGGATCGGCGCCGGCGTGCGCTATCAGAGCGCGTCGGCCGGCGCGCCCGACAATTCGCTGACGGTATCCAGCTTTACGCTGTACGACCTGGCGATGCACTACGAGATGCGCCACTGGCGGTTCGCGTTCAACGTCGCGAACCTGTTCGACCGGCGTTACGTCAGCGGCTGCCAGTCGTACGCGGTGTGCGTGTTCGGCAACGAGCGGACGGTGCTGGCCAGCGCGAGATACAACTGGTAGCGCAGCGTCGCGGGCACGCCGAACGCGGCTTACGCGCCGCGTTGCGGTTCACGGGTCGCGGTGCGCCGGCTCGCGCGGCGCTGGCGCCGCCACTCGGTCGGCGTGATGCCGAAACGTTCGCGGAAGGCGGTCGCGAAGTTCGCCGGCGTGGAAAAGCCGATTTCCTTCGCGATGCTGGCGATGCTGAGCGACGTCGAATCCAGGAGATCCTGCGCGATCCGAAGCCGCTCGTGCCGCAGATACTCGAACACGGTCTGGCCGAGATTGTCGCGAAACGCGCGCGACAACCGCTTTTCATGCGTGCCGACCGCGCGCGCCAGTTGCTCGACCGTCGGCGGATCGTTCAGCGTCCGCGACAGGTGGCGAATGGCCGCGCGCACGATGATGTCGTCGTCCATGCCGGCCGCGAACGGGCTTGCCGTGTCCGACGGCCGGTCGCGCTTCGCCCGCGCGAGCTGCACGCGAATCCGCGCGAGCACCTCGACCGGTTCGAACGGCTTCACCACATAGTCGACACCGCCGATTTCCAGCCCCTCGAGGCGTTCGTGCAATTCGCCGGCCACGGTCAGGAAGATGACCGGAATCGCGCTCGTCAGCGGATCGGCGGCAAGCCGCCGGCACGCGGTGAAACCGTCCATGCGCGGCATGCGGACATCCATCAGGATCACATCGGGCATGAGCGCCTGCGCACGCTGGCACGCCTGCACCCCGTCGGATGCGATGCTGATCCGGCAGCCCGTACCGCGCAGGATGTCGATCAGCAAACGCAGCTGGTCGGGCTGATCGTCGACGATCAGGACATGGGCGTCGCTCAATGCGGAGATCGATGGGGGCATCGTGCACCTGTTCTGGAAAGGCGGCTGGCCGAGATCCCGCGGGCGGCCTGCCCGGTGTGGGGAATCGTCGGACGCCGCTCTATGACGACGCGCAAATGCGTCGCACGCTCGTATCGATATTCGGATTGCGCCGGACCGCGCGGCCGGCAACCGGCCGGCGCAATACCGGGCGTTCGTTGTTTTGATCACTGAACCGGTAATGACACGGACGATTGCGGTGGTGGCGTCGTGAGTGATCGCGGCTGCCGGTATCGACGCGAGCGGAATTGTAGGAGCATATTTCGATTCCCGCCAGATGGTCTGTCGATAATCGAGTCATGGCGTTTTACATATTTTCAATTATGCGGCGGTTCGTGCCTGCGGTGCCGGGCGTCGATATTCGTCAAAAACCCGCGGATTCCATGTGTGTGCGGGATGCAATCGTGCAATTTTCCGGCTCTCCGGCGGATAGTTGTCCGATGCCGTTTTATTTGAATGCGCTCGAGCAAAGTATTTATCCGCTTCTAAAAACATTCCGATTAAATGCGGCATATCGCAATCGTTTGCGAGATGGTGGAATTATATATAACTCATTGAATATATTGAATTTTACAATCTATAAACAATGTCGCCTTTAATAATTATCGATCGTGTCTCATAATTCGTCCGAACTTTGAGCGGCGGATGGCGCCGGACACCGGGAGACGAGGCGAACAGCGGCGGATGTTGCGCAATTCGAATCCGAGGCGTCAGTTGACACATGCGTGGGCGAATGTCCTGCGCATGCGAACAGAAATCCGTTTGCCGGAGATGAAATAAAAGAAACGGGGTTGGTCGCGCTCGGCGCGTCATCAGATTCGGTGTGTTTATAAAGACGGGTTGAATCTCGCGATTCAACGGGGATGAGCTCGTCCATAAATAACGATACGCATTCCTGATGATGTGGCGATTTAAAGGAATGGGTCGTAAAGAGACGGCGTGCCCGTGCCATCGAATGCCCTGGCGATTTACTCGGTGTCGATGCATGTCGCGCTCGCCATGGCGAGGCTGGGCATCGTGGCCAGGTTCCGCACCGAAGTCGTATTCGTAATCGCAGTCGAAGTCGAATCTATCAACAAAATTAAGTAGTCCGTATTCAAACCAGACGCTACAAAACGGAGCAGAACAGCATGAAGGGGAATCAGATTTCGGCGCTTGCCGCCGCCATGTTCACGGGTGCAGGTGTGCTGATCGCGGGGGTCGCGCACGCGGACAATTTCGTCGACCGTGGCAACCCGGACAACGCGCTGAACGGCCAATGCATCGACGGGACCAACCCGCTTTGCGTGGCGACGAAAAGCGGGAGTTTCGTCGCGGTGAGCACCACGAACGTTACGCAGGGCACGAATGCGAAGGCTGGTTCCAGCGGTATCGCGATCGGCGACCAGTCGAATGCGAGCAGCAAGGGCGGCAGCAGCAGCGGCGGTGCGATTGCGATCGGGGTCGGCTCGCAGGCATTGGCGAACTCGGCAACGGCGATCGGTACGGTGGCGGTCGCGCAAGGCAATACGGCGCTCGCGATCGGTCGCCAGTCGGCTGCAATCGGCGATTTCTCGATGGCGCTCGGCAACGTCGCCGATGCGCACGGCACGAGCTCGATCGCGCTCGGCCACTCTGCGCTGGCCAGCGGCGATCGCTCGATCGCGATCGGCGGCGCGAACCCGACGTCGAGCGACGGCGTATCGAACGGCGCCGCGTACGACGCAGCGACGCAGACGCGCGCCGGCGGCACGCAATCGGTGGCGATCGGCGCGGGCGCGCAGACAAACGACAACAACCAGGTGGCGATCGGCTCGGGCAGCGTCGGCGCGAACAACGGCGGCACGCCGGTATTCGGCGGCACGGCCGCACCGGTCGGCGGCGCGGTGTCGTTCGGTGCGCTCGGCAGCGAACGCCAGCTCAAGAACGTCGCGGCCGGCGCGGCCGATACGGACGCCGTCAACGTCCAGCAGCTGAAGAACGTGAACAGCGCGCTCAGCACGAGCATCGGCAACGTCGACGCGCGCGTGACGTCGGTCGGCGATTCGCTGTCGACTTCGATCACGAACGTCGACCAGCGTGTGACCAGCGTCGGCAACAGCCTCAGCACGAGCATCGTGTCGGCAACGCAGAACGTGGTGAAATACACCGACGATTCGCATGCGGCGATCACGCTCGACGGCAGCAACGGCACCACGATCAGCGGCGTCGCGGCCGGCGTTGCAGACACCGATGCGGTGAACGTCGGCCAGTTGAGGGGCAGCGTCGCGCCGCTGCAAACGTCCATTTCGACGGCGGCTTCGAACATCACGAACCTGCAGAACAGCGTCTCCGGCATCAACACGTCGCTGAGCACGGCGGCGTCGAACATCGGCAACCTGCAGGCGGCCGATACGCGCAACGTGAAGTACGACGGCGCGAGCGGGTTCGATTCGGTGACGTTCGCCGGCACGAACGGCACGACCCTGCAAAACATCGCGGACGGCAAGGACGTGCACGACGCGGTCAACGTCGGCCAACTGAACGGCGGCCTCGCATCGCTCAGCACGAGCGTGACGAACAACCTCAGCACGACGCTCGGCAACCTGAGCACGTCGATCACCAGCCAGATCGGCAACGCGACGAGGAACGCGGTGCAGTACGACGACGACGCGCACGGCGGCGTCACGCTCGGCGGCAAGGGCGCGCAGGCACCCGTCGGCCTGCACAATGTCGCGGACGGCGTAGCCGCGGGCGATGCGGTGAACGTCGGCCAGCTCGGCAATGTGACCGACACGCTCAATCAGTCGATCACGACAGTCGGCAACCAGGTGACGACGAATACGGGCAACGTCGCCGCGCTGCAGCAGGATGCGCTCCAGTGGAACGCGAGCCTCGGCGCGTACGATGCAAGCCACGGCGGCAACGGCCCGCAACTGATCAGCAACGTCGCGGCCGGTAAGAATGGAACCGACGCAGTCAACGTCGACCAGTTGAACGCGGCGATTCAAAGCGGCACGAGCCAGCTCGATGCGCTGACCGTGAAGTACGACGATGCGAGCAAGCGGCAGGTTTCGCTCGGGGCGGGCAATGGCGGGAGCCCGGTGCGTGTGACCAATGTCGCGGAAGGCAACGTGGCGTCCGGCAGCACCGACGCGGTGAACGGCGCGCAGCTGCGCCGCGCGACCGACGGCACCGCGGCTGCGCTCGGCGGCGGCGCCACGGCGAACCCGGACGGCTCGATCACCACGCCGGCCTACAAGGTTGGCGGCGGCTCGTTCAACAACGTCGGCGACGCACTCACGAACCTCGACGGCCGCGTCGGCAGCAACACGACGACGCTCGAGAATCAAGAAACGCGCCTCGGCAACGCCGAAACGAACATCGCCGGCAATACCGCCGCGATCGCCGGGCTGCAGCAGGACGCGCTGCAGTTCGACCCGAAACTCGGAGCATATAGCGCGGCGCGCGGCGGTGCTCCGACCAAGCTGACGAACGTGGCCGACGGCAACGTCGCCGCGGGCAGTACCGACGCGGTGAACGGTGGACAGCTGTCGGGCGTGAAATCCGATCTCGAACAGCAGATCACGCAGGTGTCCAATCAGACCGGCGAGGCCGTGAAGAACGTCGTCAAATACGATGTCGATACGAACGGCAACCGGCTGAATTCGGTCTCGCTCGTCGGCGGCGACGCCAATTCGGCGGTCGTGCTGAAGAACGTCGCGGCGGGCACCAACGATACCGACGCGGTGAACGTGAAGCAACTGAAGGACGTGCAGTCGAATCTCAGCCAGCTCGGCGCACTCGCGGTGCAGTACGACGACAGCTCGAAGAGCACGATCACGCTCGGCGGCGCAGGCGGCACGCGCATCACGAATGTGCAGGCCGGCACGCTCGGCGCAACCAGCACGGACGCGGTAAACGGCTCGCAGCTCTACGCGACCAACCAGCAGGTGTCGAAGAACACGACCGACATCTCGAACCTGCAGGGCAGCGTGACCAACATCGCGAACGGCAAGGCCGGCCTCGTGCAGCAACAGGATCCGAACGGCGCGATCACGGTCGGGAAGGACACGGGCGGCACCAGCGTGAACTTCTCGGGCACGGCGGGCGACCGCGTGCTGACCGGCGTCGCGGCGGGCGTGAACGCGAACGATGCGGTCAACGTCGGCCAGTTCAACGCCGCGCTGCAGAACGTGGCGGCCAACGACAAGATCCACACGGCGGCAACCGATGCGAACACGACATGGATCGCGCGCGCCGATGCGGGATCGATCGGGTCGACGGCGACCGCAACCGGCAAGAACGCGGTGGCGGTGGGCCAGGGTTCCGTCGCCGATCGCGACAATTCGTTCTCGGTCGGCGCGCAGGGCAGCGAGCGCCAGATCACGAACGTCGCGGCCGGGACGGCGCCGACCGACGCAGTGAACGTGCAGCAACTGAACGACAACCTCTCGACCGCTTCGACGCAGGCGAAGAGCTACACCGACCAGCGCATCGGGCAGGTGTACAACTCGTTCAACGACCTGAAGAAGGACATGTACGGCGGCGTCGCGTCGGCGATGGCGGTGGCCGGCTTGCCGCAACCGACGGGCGCGGGCCGCTCGATGGTATCGGCAGCGACCGCGAACTATCACGGCCAGCAGGGGTTTGCCGCCGGTTACTCGTATGTGACGGAAAGCAACAGCTGGGTCGTCAAGGCGTCGGTGACGGGCAACGCCCGCTCGGACTTCGGCGCGGTGGTGGGCGCGGGTTATCAGTTCTGATGTCGATCGTAACGCGTTGAACGTTCGGACGTGCCGGCAATGCGCGTGATACCCGGTGCTTGCGACAAGTCCATGGCCCGAGGTCGATTTCTCGACCTCGGGCTGTGATTTGCCGTCGAAAAGGTGAAATCATCGAGTCCGCCAGGTGTCGCATGAACTTCCGAGTGCAATGCCGGGTGGGTGCATCCGCTCCTTCGGATAATGTCGCCGCGGTGTCACGTTCGACAGTGTCGTCACGCTACCCGACCGTGTGTCCCGGGTACTTTCCCAGCCACGGAACACCGCCGATCTCACTCTGCGAACGCACGATCCGGTGCAAATGCCAGTTGTAACAGCATCACTGCAAGATCAGTCTGGATCCAGCCGTTGTGCGTCCCCGTCGCGCGCAATGGCAGCGCATGCTTGATCAACTGCAATGCTGGGGGAGTTGGTGGGACGACGGGGCAGATCGAGACAGCCTACAAGTCGACGCAGTCGTCGGCCAACGATGTGCTCAACCCAGACGCGCCTCCGGGGCAGAGGACCAGCAAACGGCTCGAAGATCTGCAGCGCCAGCGAGCGGCTCTGAATGACAAGTTGATCAATGTCGACGATGCCGACAAGGTTGTCGATTTCGACAGCGCGAATAAAACGTTGGATGGTTGGATAGGTGAGATCAAAGGTACGCCAGGTTCCTATGCGGACCAGGCTGCGCAGGCCGGACGGGGGTTGTTAGGTTTCGGCAAAGACGCCGTGATGGGTATCGGGAATCTTGCCTATTCAGGTGCGAAGGGCGCCGTTGGGTTAGCGCAGACTGTCGGCACTTCCGCCGGCAGAGAGGCCGCTGTACTGGACGCACAAATTCTCGCCGAAAACATTCGGATTGGAAATATCACACCTGGAACCGTCGGGAATACGGCGCTCAACATCGGCAAAGCAATTGTCAAACCGGTGACGGACCCGTGGAGCAAAGGGCAGTACACCGAGTCCGTGACCCGTGGTCTTGCGGAGGTGATAACAGCACCTCTCGCGTCGACGAAACTTGCAAAGCTGGCGAAGCTGGGCGAGGTAGGAGATGCGGAGAAGGCGATCAAGGCTGAACAGGCGATCAAGGCTGAGAAGGCTGCCGAAGCCGAGCGGGCAGGACAGGTGACGAAAGCCCCAGAGGTGGAGACTCCGCGGGTGCCAGAGAATGAGCCTGGTGTACACGTCAAACCGAAAGAGCGATTGCCGGAGAAGAAGGTTCCTTGCTTCCATCCGTACAACAAAGAGGGCTTCAAAAAGCTGTCGCCGGCCGAACAACGGCAATATCTGCGAGAATATGCCAAGCAGTTGCGCGGCCAGCAGGATGAACCGCGCCGGGAATCGTGGAGGCCGGTTGGTTTAAGTTAATGCAGGCAAGTCAGCGGCATTTCTGAGTTGCCTGTAGTAGTTTGCCTCAGCCTCAGCGGGCGGGATATAGCCGAGCGGTTCCATCAACCGATGATGGTTGTACCAGGCCACCCATTGCAGCGTTGCCAGTTCGACGGATTCCCTCGTTTTCCAAGGGGCGCGCCGATGAATCAGTTCCGTCTTGTACAGGCCATTGATCGTTTCGGCCAGCGCATTGTCGTAGCTGTCGCCCCGGCTGCCGACCGACGGCTCGATGCCGGCCTCAGCCAGCCGTTCGCTGTACCGAATGCTGACATATTGCGCCCCTCTATCGGAGTGATGTATCAATGTCCCGTCGTCACCCGGTTGGCGAGCGTACAGCGCCTGTTCAAGTGCATCCAGAACAAAGTCCGTGGTCATCGACGAACTGACGCGCCAGCCAACGATGCGACGGGCGAACACGTCGATGACGAACGCCACGTAAAGCCAGCCCCGCCATGTCGAGACGTAGGTGAAATCCGACACCCAAAGCTGATTCGGTCGCTCAGCCTTGAACTGCCGGTTCACCCGATCCAGCGGGCACGGCGCGCTCGAATCGGGAGTCGTCGTGCGAACTCGCTTGCCGCGAACTGCGCCTCGCAAGCCCTGCAGCTTCATCAACCGCCCGACCGTGCAGCGTGCGACCAAGATGCCCTCACGGTTCATCTGCTTCCAGACCTTCGGCACGCCATAGACCTGCATGTTGGCCTGCCAGACACGCTTGATCTCCGGCTGCAGAAGCTCATCGCGTTTGGCGCGGGCGCAGCGTTTGGACGGATCGCGAAGCTGCGCAGCATGGCGTCGGTAGCCCGACGGGGCAATCCGCAAGACCTTGCAGATCGGCTCGACCCCGAAGGTGTCGCGATGCTGATCAATGAAGGCCTTCAGGACTTGAAACGGCGGTCGAGCTCCGCCTGGGCGAAAAACGCGCTCGCCAGCTTGAGAATCTCGTTGGTCCGGCGCAGTTCCTTGACCTCGCGTTCCAGGGCCTTGATGCGTTCACGCTCGGCCGTGCTCACGCCATCGCGCTCCCCGCGGTCGACCTCGTCGCGTTTGACCCAATCCAGCAGCGTCTGCGGCGTACAGCCGATCATCGGCGCAATCGATTCGACCGCTGCCCACATCGACGGGTGTTCGCTACGCTGTTCGCGTACCAGACGCACTGCGCGCTCCCGCACTTCCGGGGAAAATTTGCTTGCCTTCTTGTTCATGACTCGATTCTCTCAAGAATACGAGCCTCCACAAAATCCGGTGCGGTTCACATGCTGCCGCTGGCCGAAACGAAGAACATCGACATTGGCGTGGAGGGAAACCACGACTGCCACGTATGGGCGACCGAGCTGGACATGACCGCCCTGGTCCAGAATCTTGTCGACAACGCCGTCCGCTACACGCCCGAAGGAGGGCGGATCGATCTATCGGTAGGGGAGCACAACAAGCGTGCGGTGATTCGGATCCGGGACACCGGTCCTGGTATTCCGCTCGCCGAACGCGATCGCGTCTTCGATCCGTTTTATCGCGCATTGGGGAGTGGCCAGACCGGATCCGGGCTTGGGTTGTCCATTGTAAGAACCATCGCCTGCAAGATTGGGGCCGAGCTGGACCTGGAATTTGCCGACCCGTCTCGCCAATGCGGGCTGATCGTCACGATCCTGGTGCCGATATCGGATCGTGCGCCAGACAACCATGCCAGATCGCCATAAGACCTATCCATGCGATTGGGTGCTGGCGATCTCGGCTAGCGAAGACGCATGTCGGCCGGGTTGTCCGACTCGCCGTCTCCGTGTGACCGGATTGCCTTGGCGGAACGCGGGGCGCGTTTCTGCTCCTTTCTCAGGAACCGATACTCATGCTTGTAGACTCATATTCTGCCGTTGTTTCGTTGACGCTGACGAGCAGGCGCCGATGACGATTCGCCACGCATGCTGACGGTGGCGAACAGTTTCGTCCGATCGGCGATGGATCGCCGGCCGGACGATAAACGACGCCGTGAACAGGTCGTCAGTGATGCAGATAAATCGAGCGAGACGCGGCATGTGCCGTGAGGGCATGTCCCGAGTTGCTACCTGCGGATTGTGCGGAACCGTAACCGGTTGTGTCAGCCTGGGCCGTCGACTCGGACGAGTGCAGGCGCGCTTCTGCCTGCTGAATGGATTGCGGATAGTGAATGTCTTTGCGGGCCGGGTTGTATCCGGCATGCTCGATCTGAACAAGTTGTGCACGAACTTCCGCCCGAGTAAGACCTTGTCCCGCGAACGCAAGTGCAGGAACAACCGCAAGTGCCAGCATGACGGTTCGAATAGCGAGTTTCATGGCCGTGATCTCCAGTGAGGTGGGAAGGGCAGTCACACGATGTGCGATGCCGTAGAAACAGCATGCGCCTCCCGAACTGAAGATAATGTTAACGATGCCGTTGATGAGCCGTCTCGAAGGTGCAATGCGAATGTGCGATATGCGGGCCCCTGCGGGCGTTTCGCGCCGGCCCAGCGCTGCAGGAAAGGTGTCGGAACAAAAAAAGACCCGGACTCGCACCGGGTCGAACGAGGGCGGCGAACGACAAGCAACGAATTTCAAGAATCGATCGTTACTTGCTGCGTTTACCGTCACTCTGCGTGGACGAACGAAACAAGAGCCGCACGGTATCGAACCGGCACGGCATATGCACGTTGCCATGCCTTACTTAAGTTATCCTTAAGCTGAGAGGAATCGGGTAAAGCGGAAACTGTTGTCTTGGTGTGAGGCTCAGCGAACGATACAGTGCCCGAAACCAGGCACTCGACTGGCAAGAATCTTGACTTGATCGAGGACAAGCGCGAAGCCTGCGGCAGCGATGCCAACGCCGAGCACCCACGGAAGGGGAAGGGCGGTCACGAGCACGCCTGAAAGCACGAGACCGCAGACAATAGTGGTATCGACAACCGACGAGAAGACCAGCCAGCGACTCGGCTTCGAATCCCATAGATGGTTCTGCGCTCGGAGCACATAGATCATCGATTGATTGCCGAACGCGATGGCAAGAAAGCCCAATGTCTGTACTGCGTGCGACGGCAATTGGCCACCGAATGCGCCGACTGCGACGATCCCTGCCGAAAACACAAGCTTGCATCCGCCGAAGAATGCCGCCGTAAAGACGATCTGCTTCATGTTCCAGTTCTGAGGCTCGCGTCGCGGCTCAACGTGATCGGTGGTCAGCGACATCGTCAGAAAATCGTTGGTGACGAGCAGGATGATCATGATCATCGACGTGATCACCGGTTGATGTAGCGCGATGAGACCATACGCGATCAGCAGCACGACCTCGATTTTCTTCACGAGCATGTTCAAGGTGTAGGTGAGCAACCGGCGGAATGCCATTCGCCCCTCGGTGATGGCTGCAACGACCCCGGATAGCCCGGGCTCGGTAAGCACGATCGCAGCGGCTGCCTTTGCTGCATCACTGGCGCTCGCCACTGCTATGCCGACTTGTGCCTGACGCAGCGCAGGCGCATCGTTGACGCCGTCGCCGCACATGCCGACGACGTGACCGCTCGCCTGAAAAGCCTGTACGAGGCGATATTTGTCTTCAGGCAACACGCGCGCGAACACATCGAAACGCGATAGCGCGGCCCGGTTGAATCCATCATCGTGCGGACACGGCTCCGGGCGCAGGCCGACGTCTCGCGCAATAGCAGTCGCCGTCGCGGCCGAGTCGCCCGTTACCATGACCGTGCGCACCCCCAGATCGCGAAGCGACGCTATCAGGCTTGAGGCGTCCTCACGAGGCGGATCGCTGAGGGCGATCAGACCTGCCAGGACGGCTCGCGTGGCTGGGGATTCCACCGCGACTGCGATGATTCGGTCCCCCCGGCTCGCCAGGTCATCTGCTTTCCGGCGCACGTCCGGCTCGACAGTTGCGATTCTCTCGATGGCCTGCAATGCTCCCTTCGCGACACGCATCTGTCCACCGTCGGAAGCTCGGAAACAGGCCTGGGACATCTTCGTGTCCGGATCGAATGGCACGCGACGAGTCAGGTGATCCTCGAAGGCGATATCGTCTCTCAAAGCTGCCGCTCGAAGGATCGCGGCATCGAGCGGCTCATCGCCTGTCGACTCGCAGGTCAGCGCTGCGAGGTGCAGCATCTGCTCAGTCGTGAAGCCCGGCATCGGCACGATTTCAGCGATTTCCGCCGTGTTTCGAGTAAGCGTACCCGTCTTGTCGGAGCAAAGAACGTCCATGGCCGCCGCTTCGTGGACAGCTGACAGGCTGGTCAGCAGCGCGCCCCGTCGACTGAGCGTAAGCGCACTGAGCGCGGCGGAAAGCGTGAACGTTGCCGGTAGTGCCACGGGCACCGATGCGAGCAGCATCGTCAGCGCGAGGCGAAGCAATTCCGCTGCGGCGAAGCCGAGATGGATGGCGTAGCCGAGCGCGGCCAGTGCGACGGCTCCGTTAATTGCACCCAGGTTCCGGACTGTTTCCAGCACTGCGTGCTGTTCAGCGCTCGGTGCACGCGCGATGCGCACCAGTTCGACGGTCCTGCCGAAATAAGTGCGTGTGCCGGTGGCCACGACAACGCCGAATGCGTGACCGCGTTTCACGATTGCGCCGGCATAAATCGTTGCGCCGGGCGAAATGTCCACAAGCGCGGATTCTCCTGTCAGCATCGACTGATCGGCGGCAACGGATCCGCTCGTCACGCGCACGTCCGCAGGGGAGACCGAACCGATCGGGAGTTCGATCGCATCGTCGGGCACGAGTTCGGCGGCCGGAATCCGGTGCCATTTCCCGTCGCGGCACACTCGGGCCGTCGGTTCGAGCCGCTTTCGCAGAATCGATAGTGCGGCGGAGGATCGTTGCTCATGCGCAAGAGACAACGCGATATTGAACGAAAGCAGCAAGCCGATGATTGCTGCTTCGATATAAGCACCGAGCAGGATTTGCAGGGCAATTGCGCCTTCCAGCAGCCATGGCACTGGCGCCCACAACTTGGTCAGCAGGAGTCGTCTGAAGGAGGGCAGCGTTTCACCAACCGCATTGGGTCCGAATCTGACCGTACGCTGCTGCACTTCGGCGGTCGATAGGCCCGTCGGGATGCCGGTCGTCGTGGATTCGGCTGCGGGTGCCGCGTCCGGAGTACCAGCGACCGAGGATGATGTGCTTGCGGACAATGGCATGTCGCTGTAATCAAACGGCTCGATACGCGGACCAGGGCGGAAACCGCCTTCCACGCTACCGAAGCACTGGATAGTCGGCTTGTGCGAGCGTTCGCTTGGAGATTATCCAGCGTCTATCCCGTGGCCATTGATATGCGTCAATACAACTCAGGAATTCCTGCCCTCGAGCTTGTCGAACGTTTTCAGCAGGTCGCTCAACGCTGCCGTGCAGTTGCCCTGAGTCGGGTGATCAGCACGCAGCGCTTCGAGGGCATGGTCGATTGCCTTGTCTAGTTCATGCCAATCCGCCGCCGCGCGCGGTTTCAAACCGGCTTCCGCGCCGTCCCAGGCAACCTCCAGGTCCTTGATGCGTGTCCTGCCGCCCGTGAGATCACCTTTTGCCACGAGAGTGGATACGTCGGTTGCGATTGTACGGAACTGGGAGAGGTCACCGAGTCTCGATACGTTCGATGACGCGCCGTGCTGCGCATCGGTCGCGCTGGACGCCGTTGCCGCCACAACAGGGCTGTCGGTTTGCTTTGAGCAGCCGGTGGCGAGGGCGAGCATGGCGCACGCGGAAAGCGCGACGAGCAGACATGAAGTTGCGATTCGATAATTCATGAAGGAGCCTCGCATCGAGGTTTGTTTAGGAAGTCACTCCGCCGCATCTGCACGCGCGCGACTGCTGGCGCCGAACTGCGCGACAGCGACGAGCGCGATGATCACGGACAGGAACAGCAGGCTCGTCGATGCGGCACCCAGACCGAATCCGCCGTAATTGCGCGATTGAGTGAGCAGGTCGCCGAGCGATGCACCGAACGGTCGCGTGAGGATGTACGCAATCCAGAAGGTGAGCACCGCGTTGACGCCGCTGCTCCATGCGACGTAGACGAGTGCGAGCAGCACGCCGAATATGACGGTACCCAGCGAAAAGCCGAGCCCAAAGGCTTCGGTCGCGAGATCGCCCGCCGCGGTGCCCAGCGCGAACGTACACAGGATCGCGGCCCAGTAGAACAACTCACGCTGCGGCGTGTCGATCGAGTCGATTGACAGCGTGCCCTCGATTCGGTACCAGATCGCGAAGATCGCGGCGAGAGCAACGGCGAACACGCTTGTGCTGACATACAGACTGACGCCGAGGCCGTCAGTCAGCAGATCGGTGATCTGGGTCCCGACGATGCTTACCAGGACGACCGTGAGCCAGTAGATCCATGGGGTGCAGCGTCGCGTGCGCATCTGCAGGACAAGCGCTATTGCAAGCAAGGACATCATCAAGCCGCGAGTTAAACCTTGGCCCCAGCCCGCGTTGACTGCCAGGTAGTCGGAGGCAGTTTCACCGACCGTGGTGGACATGATTTTGATAATCCAGAACGCAAGCGTGATCTCAGGAACCTTGTTGAGCCAGCGTGAGATGGGCGTGTCGGTAGCGGGCGACATGGTGGCGATTCCTCAGGAGTTGAGTGCCACGCAGTCTAGCTGGGCAGACTTAGGGGAACCTTAGTGTGGAGCAGGGAGAAATCGGACAACCGGGGTCGTCGTGTGCGCTATTTCTAGAGCCATTAATTTTACATAAGCTAAACTAGCGATTTTTTAGGGTCGCAAGAAAATACCGTCTGCGAGCCCGGTCTTGGCAAACGCATACTGTGCCGGCGCAACGACTGCAACTCACACGCTTTGTTGCCCCGAGTCGTTGCTTAAAAGTCACTTGCGCACGGATGGTCGCGCAGCGCGTTGACCATGCAGAACGAGACCACTGCCTATGCGCGCGCCTGCAACGCCGTGACGAATTTCGACAACCGCTCCCGCCTCCGTAGTCGACTCTCGCTTGCGCAAGCGTCACGGCCCCATTTCAGACAGACCATTAATTCATTTATCAACGACTGGACCGCCGGCGAGTTGATGCTAAAATTGATGTGAAATGGCATCAAAGGAGTCATCATGCGTACCACCGTCACCGTCGACGACACTCTTTATGCGCGCGCACTCGAACTTGCCGAGCCGGGTATGTCGCCGGCCGACCTGTTTCGGGCTGCACTAGAAACGTTCGTGCGTGTCCAGGCCGGCCAACGCCTTGCCGCGCTTGGCGGTAGCGCACCCGACATGCCGGATGTGCCGCGTCGCAACCCAGATGCGGCTGACCGATGAGCGTTCTGGTCGACACCTCCGTCTGGGTCGAGCATTTCCGGCGACCGCTACCGGCGCTTATCCAACTGCTGCGCGTCGATGATGTCTTGACGCATCCACTAGTGATGCTCGAGCTCACGTGCGGGACGCCGCCCGAACCGCGGGCCCGAACCTTGGGAGATCTCGCGCTATTGCGCCAAACGCGCCTCGCGACGCCGGGCGAGGTAGCGGACTGGATCGAGCGGGAACGGCTGTATGGGCGCGGATGCGGTGCGGTGGATTGCACGCTGCTGGCGTCGGTGCTGTTGACCCCGAGCACTAAGCTCTGGACGCGCGATCGTCGGCTCGCGCAACTGGCGGAGCAATTCGGGGTTCACTACCTACCGCCCGACCTCCATTGAGCGAAGCAGTTGCCGGCTTCTGCAGTGATGCCACCACATTCCTTTGCTCGCACTAGCAAGCGCTAGACGGCCACAATGCAGGCAGCGGATCGTAATCGCCCCTATAGCCCGCCCCGCAGCGACCACGGCCATCACACAACATGGCCGATTTTCGGCAGACTCTCGCGCAGCGTTAGAATATCGCCCCTTCTCATGTGAGATCAAAATGTCCTGGTTCGTTTACGAAGTGCCCGAATACCACGAAGACGCCGCGCGCATCGAACCCTTCAGCGACCTGCGTAGCCGTGTGCTGAAAGTCGGTGGCCTGGCCATGGCGGACGAACTGGAAAGCGTTCGCGAGAATGCCGCGGCGACAGCAGACACGCCCGAGCGCCCCCTGCGGACTCCGGAGAATCCGCAGGTCTTTCCGATTCCTTACGCCGACTCCATGATCCTGGTCGGGTTCATCTTCGATCTGAAACGCGAATTCCGGCAACTGGTCGTGTCACCCGTGGAAATGCCCTGGCTGAAAGACGCGTAAAAGGTGGTCGGAACGGAAGCCAACGGAAGAGTTGCTCCTGTTCTTGAGGCCGGGGTGCGAATATCCAGCGCACGCTTTCGAATACACATGCGTCGAGTTGGAACCACACGTCGGACTGAATCGAGCTGCGCAGCTACTAAAACAGGGGGAGCTGCCGTGGGCCGCGACAGGGTACCGAGACGTGTTCGCCATCTTTCCCTGCACGTTGCGTCCAGGCCACCACGGGGACGTGCGCCCCATCGACGATTAAGCCGAAGGCAAACGCTTCAAACCCCTCCCGCACAAGATGCGTCAGAGGCCGCCAGGTCGGCGTCCAACCTCGCGCGCGCAAGCAATTGACGTTTGGTCAGGCCCGGCACGCACTCACGGGCGAAACAGGTGCAGGCGTCGGGCACCGACTCGGGAGGGAACGTCGGCGGTAACGCGAAGCCCGACAGTCGCAAGGTGTCTGTTATCCACGGTTCTCTACAACAACGACAACTGAGCCGGTATGCTTGCGCGAACTGCTTGATCGCTTTGCTTTACCGCCAGGCTCTGCCGGTCCGTGGACTGAGTATTCCCGTCGTCCTGTCGATACTTCCGCGCCCAATCGTCGCCAATCACATCGGATGAGAACACAACGCCTGGCGCAATCTGAACAAGCTGGCTCATTGGCAGATGTGTAGTGGTCAACTAATCCCGGACCCGATCCAAGGAGGGGCCACGATGAGCATCCACGTGAAACCCGGCATGCTGCGCGACGTGGCCGAGACGCTCGGCCGCCATTTCGAGGCGCGGGCGATGCCGTTCGATGTCGACGAGCAGCCGCCCGGCGCGCTGCGCTTCGGCTTTCGCATCGACGGCCATCCGGCGTCGCTGACCGTCACCTTCGACGCCGACGCGTTCGCGGCGCTCGAGCAGGCCGGTATCGAGCGACAACGTGGTGCGCTGGCACGCGTCGCCGCCGAGTTCGACACGATGATGGCGCACCGCGCGCCGACCGCGTATGCGGGCGATTTCCATTTCAACCGGCTCTGAGCCGTGTCGCCACGGCCGGCCCGGCGCCACCGATTCAACGGAGGATTCCGATGAAGCCGATCCAGTCGATGCGTGTGGGCGCCTGTGCGTTCGCCGCCGCGTGCGCGCTCGGCGCATGCACGCAACCGCAGGCCACTTACGGCACGCGCGGCGCTCCGCCAGCGCCGCCGGACGGTCATGGCGCGTCGCCGACCACGACGATGCCGGACGCGAACACGCGCTACGACACGCGTCCGTCGCCGTACAACACGATGCCGGCGGGTGCGGCCGGCGGTGAGGCGGCCGACGTGCCGCCGCCGGGCCCGAACGGCGCGCAGGGCGACCGGACGATGCCGGGCACGCCGCCGCCGATGCAGTACTGACGTGCGGCACGTCGTGCGGGCGGCTGCGGTCGGATACGCCGGCGCGCCGGCGCGCAGCCGGTGCGTCCGCCCGGCGCGAATTCCGTGCCTCCAACTTGCCGGCACTTGTAAAAAAGGCAGCAGCCGGGGCCGCCGCAAGCGGGGTGCGAACCCGCGAGAGCCGCGACGGACGGCGCTTCGGCCCCTTGGCATGGAAGCTGCATGAATGCGTCTGCACGCAATTCCGCACACCGTCAGGAGGGCATCGATGTCCGTCACGCTTGCGCTCCAGATGCGACAGCATCTGGCACTCACGCCGAGGCTTCAGCAGTCCCTTCGCCTGTTGCAGTTGTCTTCGCTCGAATTCCAGCAGGAACTGAGGCAGGCGCTCGACTTGAATCCGTTTCTCGAAGATGGCCAGGGCGACGACGAAGCCGCCGCCGACGTACCCGAATCCACCGCCGAAGCCGCGGCGCCCGAGCCGCCGCCAGAGCGCGAGGACGTGCGTCCGCCTGACGGCGAGGTGTCGTATACGGCGGCGCCGGCGCCGCGCGGCACGAGCCGCCACGCTGACGACGCGAGCGACCTGTCGCCCGGCGAGTGGATGGCGGCCGAGCCGTCGCTGCACCAGCAACTGCACGATGCGCTGCGCCTTTATCCGCTGAATAAGCGCGACCGCGAGGCTGCGCGCATCGTGATCGATGCGCTCGACGAGGACGGCTACCTGCGTCAGGAGCTGGCCGAGCTGCTGGTCGCGGCCGATCCGGCGCTGCTGCTGTCGGAACAGGATCTCGCGGTGGCGCTGCGGCTCGTGCAGATGCTGGACCGTCCGGGCATCGCCGCACGCTCGGTGTCCGAATGCCTGGTGCTGCAGCTCGACGCGATTCCAGCCGGCACGCCGGCGCTCGCGGAGGCGAAGGCGATCGCGCGCGACCATCTCGAACGGCTCGCGCGGCGCGAGACGGCGGAAATCCAGCGACGCCTGGGTTGCAGCCAGGCGACGATGCAGGCCGCGTGCGCGCTGGTGCGCACACTCGATCCGCGTCCCGGCAACCACTACGGCAGCACGCGCGGCGACTACGTGATACCCGACGTGATCGTGCGCCAGGTGCGCGACGAATGGGTCGTGACGATCAACCCGGCCGTGCTGCCGCGCGCGCGGCTGCACGAGCGCTACGCAACCTTGTTCGCGCAGTCGAGCGGCGAGCACGATTCGCCGCTCGGCCAGCAGTTGCAGGAAGCGCGCTGGCTGATCCGCAACGTGCAGAAGCGCTTCGACACGATCCAGCGCGTCGGCGAATGCATCGTCGCGCGGCAGCGCGATTTCTTCCGCTATGGCGAGATCGCGATGAAGCCGCTCGTGCTGCGCGACATCGCCGAGGCGCTCGACCTGCACGAATCGACCGTGTCGCGCGCGACGGGCAACAAGTACATGGCCACGCCGCACGGCACGTTCGAGTTCAAGTATTTCTTCCCGCGCAAGCTGGAGGCAGCCGGCAAGGGCGTGTGCTCGGCGTTGGCCGCGAAGGTGCTGATCCGCGACATGATCGCGGCCGAGCGGCACTCCGACCCGCTGTCGGACGTCGCGCTCACCCAGAACCTGGCGGGGCGCGGCATCCTTCTTGCGCGTCGGACGGTGACCAAGTACCGCCAGGCGATGAAGATTCCGCCGGCTGAACTGCGGCGGCGCGACGCCGCATGACGATGCCGTTCGAACCGCGCGCGGCCTGCGCACCGCGCTGCCCGCGCGCACCACCGAGAGGAGGAAAGCCATGCCAGCCAAGTCCCAGGCACAGCAGCGTGCCGCGGGGGCCGCCCTGTCGGCCAAGCGCGGTGACACCAAGATGAAGGACCTGAAGCCGCCTGCGAAGTCGATGGCCAAGTCGATGAGCGAGAAGGAACTCGAAAAAATGGCTTCGACGCCGGCCCACGGCAAACCCAGGCACAAGCACGATTCTTGATCGGCGGCGACACGCGTCGACGATCGCCATTCGTCAGGACTCCAGGAGGAATTCATGCTTCGATACGCCATCATCTTCTTCATCATCGCGATCGTCGCCGCCGTGTTCGGCTTCGGCGGCATCGCGGCCGGCGCGGCCGAGATCGCGAAGATCCTGTTCTACATCTTCGTCGTGATCTTCCTGGTCACGCTGCTGCTGGGCGTCGTGCGCCGATGACGGTCACGCCCGACCGTTCGCAGCGCATCGCTGAACTCGAAGCTGCGCTCGCGAACGGATTTCCGTCGGAGTCGACCCTCGTCGTGCATGCGGACGACGCGTCCGGGCGACTGACGATCCAGGTGTCGTGGGTGCGGGTACCGGTCGACGCGAGCGCGCGTCAGTGGCGCTGCGTGGTGGACCTGCGCTTCGAGCCGGACGTCCTCGCGCGGTACGTGTCCCTCGACTCGGCCGAGCGGTTGCGCGTTCGGACGCATGTGTGCGACATGGCGCGGCGCGCGGTGGATGAACAGAAACCGCGCGTCGAGGACGCCGAGATCGAATGCAGCGTCGCGCTCGACGTGACGCGCGAGGAGCTGGATCGCGCGCTTCGCGCGCCCTGACGTCACGGCAGCAGCCCGCCGTGACACCGGAGCGAGCCGTCGCGGCACGCGCCGCGCGGCTCGCTCGTTTCCCGTGACGGCTCCGTGCACGCCGTGACGCACGCAGCCGTCCTTCATCGAACCGACAGGAGGGCGCGCGCATGACGTATCTCCCCGATCCGGCAATCCACCGCCACCCGACGGCGCGAAATCGCGCCAGCGCGCGGAGCGTTGCACGGGGGAGCCGGTACGCCAGGCGCGCGTGCAAGCGGCAAGGAGGACAGGCATGGCCCCGCGGATGATATGGAAAGGCGCGATCAGCTTCGGGCTCGTTCATGTGCCCGTGCAGCTGTTTCCCGCGACACGCACCGTGAAGCCGTCGTTCCGGCTGCTCGACAAGCGCTCGATGGATCCGGTCGGCTACCGGCAGATCAACAAGCGCACCGGCAAGGAAGTCACGCGCGAGGACATCGTGCGCGGTTACGAGTACGAGAAGGAGCGCTACGTCGTGCTGACCGACGACGAAATCCGCGCGGCGAACCCCGAATCGACGCAGACCGTCGACATCCTGACCTTCGTCGACGAGGATGCCGTGTCGTTCCTCTATCTCGACACGCCGTACTACCTCGTGCCGGACCGCAAGGGCGAAAAGGTTTATGCGCTGTTGCGCGACGCACTGAAGGACAGCGGCAAGATCGGCATTGCGCTCGTGGTGATGCGCGACCGACAGCATCTTGGCGCGCTGATTCCGGTCGGGCCGCTGCTCGCGCTCGATACGCTGCGCTGGCAGGAAGAATTGCGGCCCCTCGACGAACTGACGGTGCCGGCCGAAGACGCGAAGGGCGCGGGCGTGACCGCGCGCGAGCTGGGAATGGCGAAGAAGCTGATCGACGACATGGCCGGCAAATGGACGCCCGACGAGTATCACGACACGTTCCGCGACGACATCCTCGAGCTGGTCGAGCGCAAGGTGCGCGCGGGCAAGATCGAGGAGATCGAGGAGCGGCCCGCACAGACGAGCCGCGCGGCGACCAACGTGGTCGACCTGACCGAGCTGCTGAAGCGCAGCCTGAAGGGCGGCGGCGGGGCGCGTGCGGCGGATCTCCGCGATGCGGGCGACGACGAGGATGCGAATACCGATGGGGCATCCTCGTCGTCGCGCGGCGGCGGGCGCCGCAAGCCGGTTTCGAAAACCGCGGTGAAGGGCGCGGCCACGAAAACCGCGGCGGCGAAACGGCCGTCCGCGAAACGTGCCGCGACCGGCGAGCATGCGGTGAAGAAAACCACCGCGCGCCGCAAGCATGCCGCCTGACGCCGCGCGACACGAGGTGATGCAATGCCCGGCAAGCTCGATCCATATCGCCGCAAACGCCACTTCGGCGCGACGCCGGAACCTGAAGGCGCGCACGGGCGTCGGCGTGCGAAGGCGGACGCGAAACCGTCCGCGCGCGGGCGTGCGCGCACCGGCCATCCGCTGCGCTTCGTGATCCAGGAGCATCATGCGCGGCGATTGCACTACGACTTCCGGCTCGAACTCGACGGCACGCTGAAGTCGTGGGCCGTGCCGAAGGGGCCGAGCCTGGATCCGTCGGTGAAGCGTCTCGCCGTGCATGTCGAGGACCATCCGCTCGAATATGCGTCGTTCGAAGGCGAGATTCCGGCCGGGCATTACGGAGCAGGATCGGTCGTCGTTTGGGACGAGGGCACGTGGACGCCCGACGGCGGCCTCGCGCAGGCACGCGACGGCTATCGCGCGGGCAAGCTCACGTTCCGGCTCGACGGCGAGAAGCTGCACGGCGGCTGGGCGCTCGTGCGCAGCGGGCGCCAGCAAGGGCGACAGGAGCAGTGGCTGCTGATCAAGGAGCGCGACGACGACGCGCGCGGCGCGGACGAATTCGACGTCGTCGGCGAGCGGCCGGGAAGTGTGCATGATGGTGCGGTGGCGCTGCCGGATTCGCCCGACGGCGCCACGCGTACGCGCCGTGTGCCGCGCGGCCGCGGCGACAAGGCAGGGAAACGCGCTGCACGTGGCGCGCGGCATGACGAACGCGACGATCATGGCCGTTCGCCGGCCGATCCGTCCGGGATCGAAGGCGCAGTGCGCGCGCCGTTGCCCGAGCGCGTCGCGCCGCAACTCGCGACGCTGGTCGACGGCCCGCCCGAGCAGGGCGGCTGGCGCTACGAATTGAAGTTCGACGGCTACCGGATCCTCGCGCGCATTGCGGGCAAGGGCACACGCCGGCATGTGAAGCTGATGACGCGCGAAGGCCGCGACTGGACCGCGAAGCTGCGCGCGCAACGCGACGCGCTCGCCGCGCTCGACGTCGACGGCGCATGGTTCGACGGCGAGGCCGTCGTGCTCGGCGAGCACGGTCTCCCCGATTTCCAGGCGCTGCAGAACGCCCTCGGCGCAGGGCGCTCGGACGCGGTCACGCTGTTCGTATTCGATCTGCCCTATCTTGACGGTTACGACCTGCGCGACGCACCGCTCACCGCGCGCCGCGCGCTGCTTGAACCCCTGCTGGCCGACAGCGACCCCGCGCGGCTGCGCTTTTCGCCCGATCTCGGCGACGACGTCGCGTCGCTGATCGCGAGCGCATGCGATACCGGCCTCGAAGGGCTGATCGGCAAGCGCGCGGACTCGCGCTACCGGCCCGGACGCTCACCTGCGTGGATCAAGCTCAAATGCCGACGCCGGCAGGAGTTCGTGATCGGTGGCTATACCGAGCCGTCGGGCAGCCGCCACGGCTTCGGCGCGCTGCTGCTCGGCGTGCACGAACCGGCGCCGGCCGGCAAGCGGCGGCGCGGGCCGACACCGCTGCGCTATGTCGGCCGGGTCGGCACAGGCTTCGACGCACGCATGCTCGACCGGCTTGCCGCGATCCTGCGCAAGCACGAGCGCGAAACGGCGCCGTTCGATCCACCGCCGCGCGAACGCTCGCGCACGCGCGTGCACTGGATCGAGCCGACGCTCGTCGCCGAATGCGAATTCGCGGAGTGGACCGGCGACGGCATCGTGCGGCAGGCCGCGTTCATCGCGCTGCGCGAAGACAAGCCGGCCGCGCAGATCGTCCGCGAAGTGCCGAAACATGCGAAAAATGCGGAACCGGAGGTGGCGATGGATCGACATCGAACCACGCACGCGGCTCACGAGGCGAATGGCCGCGAGCACCACGCGCGTTCTCGGGCATCCACCCGCGCGGCGGGCAACGATGCCGGCCCGGATCAGCTCGGCCGCGTGCGCATCACCCATCCCGACCGCGTGCTCGATCCGCGAAGCGGCACGCGCAAGATCGATCTCGCGCGTTACTGGCAATGGATCGCGCCGTGGCTGTTGCCGGACCTGAAGGGGCGACCCGTGTCGCTCGTGCGCGCGCCTGGCGACATCGCCGGCGAGCTGTTCTTCCAGAAGCACGCGGAGCGCCGCGAGATCCCGTTCGTCACGCAACACGCCGGGCTCGATCCAGGGCACGGTCCGCTGCTGTCGCTCGACAACGTCGACGCGCTGCTTGGTGCCGCGCAGATGGGCACGATCGAACTGCATACGTGGAACGCGCACGCGTCGAACATCGAGCGGCCGGACCGAATCGTGTTCGACCTCGATCCTGATCCCGCGCTGCCGTGGAGCGCGATGATCGAGGCCGCGCAACTCGTGTGCGGGCTGCTCGACGAACTGGGGCTCGCGTCGTTCTGCAAGACGAGCGGCGGCAAGGGGCTGCATGTGGTCGTGCCGATCACGCGACACCTCGGATGGGACGACGTGAAGGATTTCTCGCGCGCGGTCGCGCAACACATCGCGGGTGCGCTGCCCGACCGTTTCACCGCGACGATGGGCCCGCGTCATCGTCGCGGCAAGATCTTCATCGACTACCTGCGCAATGGCCGCGGCGCGAGCACGATCGCCGCGTATTCGGCGCGTGCGCGGCCCGGGATGGGCGTGTCGGTGCCGCTGCGTTGGGACGAGGTGCCCGACACGACGGGCGGCGCGCAATGGACGATCGACACGCTGCACGAACGGCTCGACCGGCTCGAGCGCGATCCGTGGGAAGGCTACGACGACACGCGGCAGCGCATCTCCGCGCAGATGCGCGCGCGGCTCGGCGCGTCGTGACGTCGCCGGCGCGGTCAACGCCGGCGCTGCTGCAGGCGGTAATACCAGGCCATCAGCGGCGTCGCGGATACGCCGTGCACGATCACCGACGCCGACACGACGGCCAGCACCGGCGCCGCGAGCGGGCGTACCGCGCTGGACGGCCCGTGTTCGAGCGCGAACAGCAGGTAATAGAACGAGCCGATCCCGCGTATCCCGAACCACGCCATCAACCGCCGTTGCGCGTGGGTCGCGCGCGAGCCGGTCAGCGTCAGCAACACGGCGAGCGGCCGCACGGCCACGAACAGCACGAGGGCGAGCCCGATTGCGCCCCACGTCACGAGCGGCGTCGATAGCGTCGCGAGCACGCTGCCGACCATCGTCATGATGAGCGCCTCGGCGATCCGTTCGAGCTCGATCGTGAAGTCCAGCACCGATTCGGTCATGAACGCGTGCACCTTCTCCGGATGCTTCTCGGTCGCGACCACGTCTTCCGAATCGATCCGGCCGATCACTTCGCGCGGTCGCCGGCCGCCGCTCGCGCGATGCTCGACGCGGCGCATCGCGACGCCCGCGGCGAACGTCGCGATGAAGCCGAACGTATTCGCAAGCTGCGCGACGCCGAACGACAGCACGATCAGCGCGAGCGCGAAGAAGCCTTCGAATCCGAGCGCCTGCGCATGGCGGGTGCGCAGCCAGCCGATCGCCTTGGTGGTGGACGCGCCGAGCACGCCGCCGATCGCGGCCGCGCCTGCGATGCCCCACAGCGCGGCCAGCGCGAACGCACCCGACAGCGCTGGCCGCGCGTGCGGCATGTCGGACGCACCGCACAGCGCGAGGCCCGCGAGCGCGAACGGCAGCGCGATCCCGTCGTTCAGCCCGCCTTCGCCGGACAGCGCGAAGCGCACCAGGTCGCGGTCGCCGGGATCGTGCACCTGCACGTCGTGCGCGAGTACCGGGTCGGTCGGCGCGAGGATCGCCGCGAGCAGCAGCGCGGGGCCCCAGCCGAGCCCGAGCGTCACCACCGCGCAGCCGGCGAGCAGCGGCACGGTGACGATCATCGCAAGCAGGCCGAGCCGGCAGGGCACGAGCCACAACTTGTCGGACAGCGGCACGCGCAGCCGCAGTCCGATCGCGAACAGCGAAACCAGCAGCGCGACCTCGACGATCTCGCGCAGCAGCGGCGCGTCGCGTTCGATGTCGAGATGCAGGAGTCCGGCGCCGGACGGGCCGAGCGCGACGCCGAGCGCGAGATAGATCATCGCGCTGCTGCATGGCAGGTGACGCAGCGCCGACGTCGCGACACCCATTGCCATCAGCACCGCGCCGATGATCAGATACCACAGCGTTTCATGCATGCGTGCACGCGGAACAGGTCGATACGAAGCGGTTGAGGGGGAGCGTCACGGCTTGCGGCCGAACGCCTCGCGCAGTTTCCGCTTCGCGCGTTCGAGCGTCGCGCGGCGTGTTTTCGGCAGGTTGCGGCCCGCGCGGTTCACATAGAAGTTGAGCATCGACATCGCCGACTGGAACGGCGGCGCCTTGCGGCGGCGGCTGTGTTCGGCCGAGCGCTTGAGCGACGCCGCGATCTCGCCCGGGTCGTCGGACTTGAAGATCTCGGGTTCGATGTCCAGCGCATCGCTCTTTTTCATGACGTCGGCGGACCAGCGCTTGCGATGATGCGGATCGTTGCTGCGCGCGCGGCCGGGGCGGCGCGTCACGCGTTTGCCGTGCGGACGGGAAGCGGAAGCTGAAGCTGAAGGCATGACTGGGCTCCGTACGGGATCGATGGTCCTGCGCAGCAAGCCGCATGCCGCGCAGCGCTGACGGCACGTGCCTTGCTGAACCAGGGACGCAGGAAATTCCACGACAGCGGTTCCATCGAGGGAGAACGTTCCATGAAGCCAGTATTCGAATCGAAATTCGCTGCGCGCCGGATCCTTGCATGCGCGGCCGTCGCACTCGTCGCGGCCGCACCGGCCGCATGGGCACAGAATTCGCAGCGTTCCGACGAAGGCACCGCGGCGCCGATCCTGTCGCCGCCGGACACGTCGGCACAGAGCGCAGGCGGCAGCATGTCGAATGGCAATACGGCGGCGCCGCCGCCCGCGACCCGCATGCAGGAGCCACGCGCCATGCGTTCGCACGCGCGCCCGAATGTGCGCACCAAGCCGGGCGGCCCGAGCGGTGCCGGCACCGGCGGTAGCGGCGGCACCGGCGGCGCCAACGGCGGTGGCAGCGCAGGGGCGGGCGCGGGCGGTGGCGGCGCGGGCGGTACGGGCGGCGCCGGTTCCAGCGGCTACTGACGATCACGGCGTCGCGCCGGCGTAACCGGCGCGGCGCGATGGCGGGCGCCGGCCGCGGGGCGGCACATCGCCACCACGCAGGAGGACATGATGCACTCGAACCAGCGGACCTCGTTCGATCCGACCGAACTGGACACCGACGAGGTCGATACGGACGATCTCGATACGACGGTGCATGTCGACATCGAGACCGGCAGGATCACGTTTCATGCGGCCTGGGCCCTGGCGCCCGATGCGCCGCCCGATACCGCGCGGCACTCGGTCGTGCTCGCACTCGACTACGACACGATGGAGCGCTACGTCGATCTCGACGACGACGCTCGAATGCGCGTGCACGCGATGCTGCACGATGCCGTGCAGGCCACGCTCGACACGCTGCCCGACGTCACCGAGGATTTGACGCTGACGGTCGAGCTGACCGATGCAATGCTCGATGCAGCGCGTCATCTGCAGTGAGCGTGTCGAGCCGGTAGCGACCCGCCACGGGCGCGACCTTGCATGACGGCGCCGGGCGGCTGTCGCGGGCAGTCGCGTTACATCCCTTTGAAATCTTTGCAGACGCGCGCGGCGCGGCGTGACGTCGGGCCTTACGCGTCACGCGGCGGCTCATGCGCGTGAGGCCATTCGGGGATTGCGGGTCGCGCCCCATGGACGCGATGGTGCGTGCAGTGATGTCCCCGTGCGCGCGGCAGGCACGCAGATTGCTGCACGACAGGCACGGCACGACCGATGCCGCGACATCAACAGGAGGGCGCTCCATGATCGGCAAGCTGGACCATTGCAAGGTGGCGATACTCGCGGTCGACGGCTTCGAGGAAGCCGAGCTCGTCGAGCCGCAGCGCGCGCTCAGGGCTGAAGGCGCGCAGGTCGACGTGATTTCGCAGAAGCCCGGCGAGATCCAGGGGTTCAGGCACGTCGACAAGGGCGATCGCGTGAAGGTCGACCATACGTTCGACGATGCGCGCGAAGGCGACTACGACGCGGTCGTGCTACCGGGTGGTGTCGTCAACGGCGACGCGATCCGGATGGTGACGGCCGCGCGCGAATTCGTGACGGCGGCAGTCGGTGCGGGCAAGCCGATCGCCGCGATCTGTCACGGCGGCTGGCTGCTCGTGTCGTCGGGGCTGGTGGACGGCCGCACGATGACGAGCTGGCCGAGCCTGCAGGACGACATCCGCAACGCGGGCGGCAAGTGGGTCGACCAGGAGGTCGTGCGCGACGGCAACCTGATCACGAGCCGCAAGCCCGACGACCTGCCCGCATTCAACGGCGCGCTGGTGCAGTGTCTGGCGTCGCGGGGGGCCTGAGCGATGCCCGCCGGTTCCATCCATCGCGTGACGCTGACTGACGGGCTGCCCGAGTTCGACGGCGCGGCGCTGCAGATGCGCTTCGTGGTCGAGGTCGATGGGAAGCCGCTCACATGCGCGATCACGGTCGAAGCGCTCGAGGATCATTTCGGCGCGCGCTCCGCGCTCGAGGCTGACCTGCGCGACGCGTTCGAGCGCGGCCGTGCGCGCATCGAGGCCGCGTGCGAGGAAGTGCTCGCGGACGGCGAGGGCGGCGTGGAACTGCACAGCGGCTATTTCCGCGCGCGCGATCAGGCGGCGGGGAAAACGGCGCGGGCGGGGCTGTTCCGTTCGAGGAAGTCGTGATCCGCGCGGCTGCGCGACGCCGGCGCGGGCCGGCTCGCGGGCCGCGCGTGTGCTCGCTTACACGCCGTTGAAAACTTTGCAGCAGCCGTCACGCGGTTCGTGGTGACACATCGCGCCCCGCGCCGGCCGCGAGCGGGGCAGCCGCGTCCCGCGATCTGGCACGCTCCCTGCATGCTTCTCCCGTCACCGGCGCACGTTTCGCGCCGTGCGTCGCCGCGATGCCGCCGCTGCATCGTGCGAAGCCGTCAACGGGGAAACAAGCATGCTGACCGCCCATGAATTTGCCGCGCTGTTCCTGGTGCATCGCGCACCGGAACAGATCCAGACCGACCGCGACGACATCGTCGCGCTGGTGGAACGACAGTTGATCGTGATGCGTCCGGACGCGTCCGGCACGAGCCGCCCTGCGCTGACCGCCGACGGGTTGACGGTCGTCCGGTGCGTGCAGCGGGATGACGGCCGCGACGCCGGCAATCACGACGCGTGACACGCGACGCATGATGCTCGCGCGCGGGGCCGGCGCGCGGTTCAGCGTGCGATCGCGACCGGCGCGTTGACCTGCACGACCGGGGTATCGCCGTCGAACGGCGGCGCGAACTGGAAGCGGTCGATCACGCCGGTCTCGAACAGCAGGCAGCAGGTCGAGCCGCCGCACTGGAAATAGCCGATCTCGTCGCCCTTCTCGACGCGCTGCCCCGGCACGACTTCGACGATGCAGGACGAGACATCACCCATTCCGACGAACACGGCCGCGACGGTCCCGATCCCGGGATCGTCGCAGTCGATCGCGACGATCGCGCGTGCGGCGACGGCCGTCATGTATCCCTGCGAGTCGTTGAGCCCGGCCGGGTCCGGGCCCTCCGCTTCGGCGACCGAGTAGTAGGTGCCGTCGACCCGGTACGCATGCGTGACGGTGCCGCGTACCGGTGCGTGCCAGCGATGATAGTTGTACGCGCTCAGATATGCCTGATACAGATCGCCGCCGGCGAACCGTTCGGCGAGCGGCAGTCGCGCGGGCGTGAAGATGTCGCGCAGCGAATATGGCTGGCCCTTGATCCAGAACCTGTCGCGGATCTTCACGTTCGATGCGGTTTGATACGGCGCGGCCTCGCATGCGCTGACGATCACGTGCGCATCGTCCGGTGCCGAGACCGGCCGCGCACCCGCGCGAAAGCGTCGCGTGAAGAAGTCGTTCCACGAGTCGAAGCCCCAGTGCGGCTGGTCCTCGCGATACTGGAACTGCGACAGGCCGAGGCGTTTGCGCGCCTCGTCGCAGAACCAGCCGTCGGGCGGCGACGTGTCGAGATGCGCGCGCGAATGCGGGCCGCCGAGGAAGTCGCACCACACGTTCAGCACGCGCTTCAGATGCGCGTTGACCGCCGCGTCGCGAAACACCGCGTGGCCCGACGGCATGCACATCGGCCAGTCGAGGAACGCGTTCAGCGGGCACACGATCAGGCTCGTTTCGCTGAATGGCGGCGTGTAGGTCATCAGGTGATCGATCACCATCATCAGTTCGTCGATCGATGCGTAGCCGAGCGTGCGGCCCGCTTCGCGTGCCTCGTCGATCGCGCGGGTGAGGCACATGCGCAGCACGGCGTCGTCGTCGAACAGCCGCGCGAGTTCCTGCACGGCCGGTGTGCGCAGCTGTTCGCCGGCATGCGCGCGTGCGTCGTTCGCGATTTTTTCGCGGTACGCGGCCATGTGCGACTCCTCTCCGGTCATCCATTCGCCGAGGCGATGGCGCGTGGCGGGCGACGTGCTGGGATCGGTCGGCATGGTCATCTCCGGCAAGCATTGCGATACGAACGCAGGCAGCAATGCGCTTGCCCGGTGCGCGGCATCGAAATTGCTGCATCGGGGCGATGGATGCTTTCGATGACTCAGGAGTGGACACATGAACGCAGCCTCGAATGTGCGAAAGACGAACGATGCGCCATCGACCGACGAGCGCGGCGGCGATGAACAGCGGACCGTGGCGCCGACCCGCACGCGGGCACGCGTGCGCGCGGCGACGTCACGTAACGCCGGTAACGCTGCCCGGCAGGCCGAACGCGGCGGCGGGAACGGGCCGGTGGCGACGAGCGGCGGTCACAAGACCGCCGAGCCGCATTGGGAAGATGACAGCGGCGCGATGCCGCCGGAAGAGTGATCGTGACCTTGAGTGCTTGTTGCTGGCCCGCCAGTCGCTCCGGGCGATAGCAAGCGACGAGCGCAAGCTGGATCGAATCGTCGCCGTGGAAAGAGTCGGGGCCGAGTAGCACTGATTCCTTCGTTTCCATATTTCGAGTAATATCGAACAATGGAAACGAACCAGACCATCGCCGCCCTGTCGGCCCTCGCGCACGAGTCGCGCCTCGCCGTATTCCGCGCGCTCGTGCAGGCCGGCCCGTCGGGCCTGCCTGCGGGGCAAATCGCGACGCTGCTCGACGTGCCGCCGTCGTCGCTGTCGTTTCATCTGAAGGAACTGGCCCATGCGCAGCTCGTCACGAGCCGCCAGGAAGGCCGCTTCGTGTTCTATTGCGCGAACTTCGCGACGATGAACGGGCTGATCGGCTACCTGACCGAGAACTGCTGCGGCGGCAATCCGTGCGCGCCGGTCTCAGCCTGTTCGACCTCCTGCTCCGACCAAACGTAGGCACACGTCCACACACCCGCCGATGACCACCAACGTCCTGATCCTCTGCACCCACAACTCCGCCCGCAGCGTGCTCGCGGAGGGCATGCTCAATCACTGGGCCGCGAAACTCGGCCGCGACGTGCGCGCCTACAGCGCCGGCAGCGCGCCGAGCGGCCGGCTCAATCCGTTCGCGCTCGACGCGCTCACGCGCGCCGGCATCGACGTCACCGGATACCGCAGCAAGAGCTGGGACGAATTCGTCGGCGACGGTGCGCCGCGCATGCGCATCGTCATCACGGTATGCGACAGCGCGGCCGCCGAGGCCTGCCCGTACTGGCCCGGCAGCCCGGTGAAAGTGCACTGGGGCTACGCCGATCCGTCGAATGCCGAGGGCGGCGACGCAGGCAAGCGGCTCGCATTCGAGCTGACGCGCGAGGCGATCGGTTACCGGATGCTGCAACTGCTGGCGTTGCCGCTCGACCGGTTGAGCGACGCCGAGCTCCAGGCGGCGTTGATCGCGATCTCGCGGAACTGAGCGTCCGCACGGAGGGCACGCGCGAACCCGTGTGCCGCTTGTGTCGTTCCAGCAACGAATCCTGTCCGATGAATATGTCCAATACCATCCCGCCTTGCAACGCCGCCGCGAAGCCGGCGATCAATTTCTTCGAACGCTACCTGACGGTCTGGGTCGCGCTGTGCATCGTCGCCGGCATCGCGCTCGGCCAGGTGCTGCCCGGCCTGTTCCAGCGCATCGGCCGCATCGAGTATGCGCAAGTGAACCTGCCGGTCGGGCTGCTGATCTGGGTGATGATTATCCCGATGCTCGTGAAGGTCGATTTCGGCGCGCTGCATGAAGTGCGACGGCACGTGAGGGGGATCGGCGTCACCCTCGCCGTGAACTGGCTCGTCAAGCCGTTCTCGATGGCCTTCCTCGGCTGGCTGTTCATCCGCCAGCTGTTCGCGCCGATGCTGCCGGCGGACCAGATCGACAGCTACGTCGCCGGCCTGATCCTGCTGGCCGCCGCGCCGTGCACGGCGATGGTGTTCGTGTGGAGCCGGCTCACGGGCGGCGATCCGCTGTTCACGCTGTCGCAGGTCGCGCTGAACGACAGCATCATGGTGATCGCGTTCGCGCCGCTGGTCGGGCTGCTGCTGGGGATGTCCGCGATTACCGTGCCGTGGGCGACACTGCTCACGTCGGTGCTGCTCTACATCGTGATTCCGGTGATTCTCGCGCAGCTCTGGCGCAAGCGGCTGCTTCGGAGCGGCCAGGCGGCGTTCGATGCCGCGATGGCGAAAATCGGCCCGTGGTCGATCGCCGCGCTGCTCGCGACGCTCGTGCTGCTGTTCGCATTCCAGGGCGAAGCGATCCTGAAGCAGCCGCTGGTGATCGCGCTGCTCGCGGTGCCGATCCTGATCCAGGTGTTCTTCAACGCGGCGCTCGCGTACTGGCTCAACCGCGCGGTGGGCGAGAAGCACGATGTCGCGTGCCCGTCCGCGCTGATCGGCGCATCCAATTTCTTCGAGCTCGCCGTCGCGGCCGCGATCAGCCTGTTCGGTTTTCACTCCGGCGCGGCGCTCGCGACCGTCGTCGGCGTGCTGATCGAGGTGCCGGTCATGCTGCTGGTGGTGCGCATCGTGAACCGGTCGAAGGGCTGGTACGAGCGCGCTTGAGCCAACCACGGAATCCATCCATGACCGACCGACTGACCGACCTGCCGCAACTCGACCCCGAACTCTTTCGCGTGCCGGACGCAAGCCGCTTGCGGCCGGCTTCGCCGTCCACGCATCCGCCGCGTTTCCTGCTGCTGTACGGTTCGCTGCGCGAGCGTTCGTTCAGCCGCCTGCTCGTCGAGGAGGCCGGGCGCCTGCTCACGGCGATGGGCGCCGAGGTGCGCACGTTCAATCCGAGCGGCCTGCCGTTGCCCGACGATGCGCCGGAGAGTCACCCGAAGGTCGTCGAGCTGCGCGAACTGGTGCAGTGGTCCGAAGGGATGGTGTGGTGCTCGCCGGAACGACACGGCGCGATGACCGGCATCATGAAGTCGCAGATCGACTGGATTCCGCTGTCGATCGGCGCCGTGCGGCCGACCCAGGGCAAGACGCTCGCGGTGATGCAGGTCAGCGGCGGCTCGCAGTCATTCAACGCGGTGAACCAGATGCGCGTGCTCGGGCGCTGGATGCGCATGCTGACGATCCCGAACCAGTCGTCGGTGGCCAAGGCGTTCATGGAATTCGACGAAGCAGGGCGAATGAGGCGGTCGGCCTATTTCGATCGCGTCGTCGACGTGATGGAGGAACTGGTGAAATTCACGCTGCTGACGCGCGACATCGGGTCGTATCTGGTCGACCGGTACAGCGAGCGGAAGGAGAGCGCGGAGGAATTGTCGAAGCGGGTGAATCAGCGGGCGATCTGAAGGAGCGGCGAGTGCGTCGTCTCACGGGACACGATCGAGACGGGCAGCGTGTGCGAGCATGATCCACAGCCATCCGGACCGATTCAATTCCGAACGCGTGCCGCGACGAGCACCGCCACCGGCAACGCACCCAGACAGCGCTCGAGCCGAATCACGCCGTCAGGTGCCGCGATTTCGCTTCCGTCGCTCAGCCAGTCGATCCACCGCTCGCCGGCGCCTTGCGGCACGACCACGGCCGTATCGCCCCATGCCCGTGGTTCCACGCGCGGCAGCGCCGGCGCTTCGCCGAGCAGCCGGCACGCGAGCCGCGTCACCGCGACCACGACCGTCGCCGTTTCGTCGCAGCGCGCGAACGCCACCGCGTGCCGCCCGAGTTTTCCGCGAACGCGCAGCGGCACGTACGCGCCGTCCGCGAACGTCGTTGGCCAGCGCGTGCGCAACGCGAGCATCCGCTCGACGAGCGCGCGCTTCACCCGCGCATCGGGCCAGTCGCGCAGGTACGCGGCGACCGGTTCGTCGACCCGTTCGGCCGCCAGCTTCGCAAACGGCACGTCGCGCCGGTTGTCCGGATCGACGAGCGAGTGATCCCATGACTCGGTACCTTGATACAGATCGGGCACGCCCGGCGACGCCATCCGCAACGCCGCCTGCGCGAGACTGTTGACGACGCCGGCCGGCGCGATCCGCGCGACGAACGCATGCAGTCGATGTGCGAAATCGCCCGTACCGTGCGGCGTCAGGATCGCGCGGACGAACGCCTCGCAAGCGCGCTCGTAGTCCGCGTTCGGCGCGAGCCAGTCCGAATGCTGTTTCGCCTCGCGCAGCGCCTTCGTCTGCCACCGCACCACGCGCTCCGCGAGCGCCGCGAGTCCGGCCGCATCGTCGGGCGCGAGCCCCGGCGGCCAGCAGCCGACCAGCGTCTGGTATAGCATCGCCTCCGCGGAAGGCCCCGGCGTCCATGCAAGATCGCGATGCGCGCCGCCGCGCCAAGGCTGGTTCAACGCGGACCACTCGAGCGACACCGCGCACCACCGGTCCGGCACTTCGCTCAGCACCGCAAGCCGCGCGCGCGCATCCTCGCCGCGCTTGTGATCATGCGTCGCCGTCGCGACGAGCGTGTGCGGAACGGTGCGCGCGCGTCGCCGGTTGCGTGCATGGAACGCGCCGCGCGACAGGCTGAACTCGCCGGCATCGGCGCCGACCTCGTTGCGCGACAGCAGGCGTCCGTAGCGATAGTTGGCCGTGTCCTCGACACCCTTCGCGGCGAGCGGCGCGGTGAGCTGCGCGAACGCGACACGCGCCGCGTGCAGCGCCGCGGCATCCGCGCGCGGCACGCGCGTGCCGGGCAGCCCGAGCCAGCCGGCGACGCGATCGAGCGCGTAGCGGTCGGACGGATCGATCGTCGCGCACGCCGCGTCGTACGCGTGCGCCAGCACGCGACGATCGGCACCGGTCGGTTCGTCGCCGAGGGTCGGGTAGAGCCGGTACACGGGCAGATGCACGGCGAGCTCGCCCAGCACCCGATGGATCGCAATCCGGCTGATGTCGCGCGTCGCGGGCGCGGCACGGGCGACGCGGTGCAACGCCCGCGCGACGCGTTCATGCTCGCCCGCAAGCTGCCGTGTCAGCACGCGCCGCTTGCCGGCCACCGCTTCCTGAGCGAACGAGCGCGCCGAACCCGACACGGCCGCCCAGTGCGCGGCGAGCGGCGCGGCACCAGCCGGGTCGTGCAGCAGCGCGGCGACGTCGTTCATGAAGTCGTAACCGGTCGTGCCGTCGACGCGCCAGTCCTCGCGCAGCGTCTCGCTCGCCGCAAGGATCTTCTCGACGACGACATACGGCCGCTCGTCGCGCTGCGCGGCGAGCCGCGCATGCAGGCGCCGGCAGTACGCACGCGGGTCGGCGAGGCCGTCGACGTGATCGACGCGCAGGCCGTCGATGAAGCCGGCGGCATGAAGTTCCAACGGCAGTGCGTGCACCGCGTCGAACACCGCTTCGTCTTCGACGCGCACGGCTGCGAGCGTCGCGATGTCGAAGAAGCGCCGCCAGTTCAGTTCGTCGGCGGCGGTGCGCCACCATGCGAGGCGGTAATGCTGGCGTTCGAGCAGCCGGTGCAGGCACGCGCGCGAGCGCGCGCGGCGCGGATCGGCGCCGCGCAGGATCGCGTCGAACGCATGCGGGCCATGGGTGGCGGCGTAGTCGCGCAGCGCCGCGTGTGCATCCGCGAGGCGCGCGCTGCCACGTACCGACGCGCCAGCGAAACGTTCGGCGAGTGCGTTCAGGTCCGCCCGATTGGCGATGCGCAGGATTTCCGCATAAGTTGCGGCGGCGACCGGCAACCTCCTGCCCGGGCAGGCGAGGAAGAAGCATCCGGCTGAAGGATCGGCGCCGAGCATGATGTCGCCGGCCGCGAGCGCGTCGCCGTAGGGTGCGCCGAGGCAGGGCAGCAGCACCTTGCCGTCGAGCGCCGTATCGGGCGGATGCCAGTCGATGTCGAAGTAGTGTGCGTACGGGCTCGCCGGTCCCCATTCGAGCACGTCGTTCCACCAGCCGTTCGACGCGCCGCCGACACCCATGTGGTTCGGCACGATATCGACGATCACGCCGAGGCCGCGCGCACGCAGCGCGTCGATGAGGCGGCGGAAACCGGCTTCGCCGCCGAGTTCGGCGCGGGTCGTGCGATGGTCGACAGTGTCGTAGCCGTGCGTCGAGCCGGGCTCGGCCGTCGTGATCGGCGACAGGTACAGGTGGCTCACGCCGAGCCGCGCGAAATAGTCTGCGTGCGCGGCCGCGTCCTCGAACGTGAAGCCCGCATGCAGTTGCAATCTCAGGGTCGCGCGCGGGGTCATGCATCGTCCTCCGGTACATGGCGTGCGCGCTTGATCGCCGCGATGCGTGTGCGCACGTCAGCGTCGAACAGCGCGTCGACCGTGCGCGGCAGCCGGCGCAGCCAGTTCGGGTGGCCGCATGGCGGGCCGGGCAGGTTCGGCTGTTCGGCCAGTGCGAGCAGATCCTCGAGCGGCACGATCGCGAGCGGCGACGGGCTGCGCGCGACGTACGCGAGGACGGCGCCGACCGGCGGCATATCGGCGGGCGGGACCGGATCGCTCACCGGTGCGCAGCCCGCGTGCTGCAACGCGCGCCACAGCATCGCGCGGTCGGTGGCGCGTTCGGCCCGGGCGGCCGTGAGGTCCGGGGCGGGCGACGGTGTGTTCTGCGCGGAGGGCGCGCCGTGGCTGTCATCCGTGGCCGGCATATCGTCACGCATGACCGGATTGTTCCGTTCGTCGCGGCCCGAGCCGTGTGCGGCCGCGGCGCGACCGATGTCGTCGCCGGCATTGCGTGCACTCGCGGCTCGCCGCACCTGGTCGCTCCGGTGAGCCGCATGCGTGGCCGCATCGGTATTGGCATCCGCATCCGGGCCCGCCCCGGCCACGACCCGCCGCCATTCGAGATCGACACCACGCCACCAGCCGGCCACCGTCGGCAGATCATGCGTCGACGTCATCGCGATCGCGTCGCGATCCCACGCCGACGGCGGCCGAAACGCGCGACCGGCTTCACGTTCGAACCACAGCACGCGCATCCCCGCGATACCCCGCGCGCCGAGCCGCTCGCGAAAACCTTCCGGCACCGTGCCGAGATCCTCGCCGATCGCGACCGCGCGATGCCGTGCCGCTTCCAGCGCGACGAGCCGCACGAGATCGTCGAACGGATAGCGCAGGTACGCGCCGTCGCGCGGCGACCGGCCCTCCGGCACGATCCACATCCGCGCGAAGCCGAGCACGTGATCGATGCGGATCCCGCCCGCATGCGCGAAGGCCGCGCGCAGCAGCTCGACGAACGGCGCGAAGCCGTTCGCGCGCAGCGCGGCGGGCGTCCACGTCGTCACGCCCCATGCCTGGCCGTCCGCATTGAACAGGTCGGGCGGCGCGCCGACCGACACGCCGCGCAGCAGTGTCGTGCCGTGCGCCCACGCATCGCTGCCCGCGCGATCGGAGCCCACCGCGAGATCGGCGATCAGCCCGATCGTCATTCCCGTATCGCGCGCGGCACGCTGTGCGTTGCCGAGCGCGTCCGACGCGCACCATTGCAGGAACGTATGGAACGCGATCGTCTCGGCATGCGCATGGGCGAAGGCGTCGACCTCGGCTGACGCCGGCGTCAGCCACTGCGCGGGCCATTGCCGCCAGTCCGCGCCGATCCCGTGTTCGATGCAGAACGCCTGCAGCGCGTCGAAGCGCGCGTGCGCGTCGAGTGCCGTGCCGCCCGCCGCGCGGAATCGCTCGAACGCGTCGCGCGACGGCTCGCCGTTCGCGCGCCACGCATCGAAACACGCGCGCAACCGGCGCAGCTTCAGCGGCAGCACGTGCGGCCAGTCGATCAGCGGCGCGTCGGCTGTGTTCGGCATGCCAGGCGCCGCGCCGCTCATTCGCCGCACGATATCGGCGCCCGGCACCGCATCGCAGTCGAGATACGCGACGTTGTGCCAGCGCCGCGACGACGGAGAATACGGGCTGTCGTGTTCGGGCAGCGCCGGGTACCCGGCATGCGTCGGACTGATTGCGACCGCGTGCGCGCCGTGCCGCGCCGCACGCGCGGCGAGGCCGGCGAGCGCGGTGTAGTCGCCTGCGCCGTCGTCGCCCGTGCGGCGCAGGCTGTAAATCTGAGCCGCGATGCCCCAGCGGCGCCGCGCGTCCGGCGCGTCGTCGCAGGCATCGAACTGCCGTGTACGCGGCGGCGCGATCGCAAGCCCGATCCGCTGCTCGCCGATGTCGAGCGCGTGATAGCCGGGCAGCGCGAGCGGCGGCAGCGTGCCGTATTCGCCCGCGCCGTTCACGCGCCCGTCGATGTGTCCGCCCGTTTCGAGTGAAATCCGGAAGCGTGCGCCGGGCGGTGCGACACCGCGTGGCAGCGTGAGCGGCACGCCGGCGTCGCCGGTCACGACGCGCGGCGCCGCGTCGTGCGCGGCGGCGAGCGCGGCCGCGCTGTCGACCCGCTCGCTCGGCGTGCCGCACGGCCAGCCGAGCGCACCGACGAGCGCCATGAGCGCGTCGTCGTCGACTCGCCGGGCGACGCCGCCCGCATCGATCCAGTCGGGCTCCAGCCCGGCCGCACGCGCGAGTTCGGCGATCGGTACGTCGGTCGTCATGGCCGCGTATGCGCGTTCGAGCGGTGGCTCAGCGCGTCGTGGTTGACCGCGCCGTCGCGCCACGCGATGCAGGTGCGCGCAGGCAGCCGCTCGTCGGCCAGACGGTCGCGCGCACGCGGCGGCGTTTCGAACACGATCTTGCCGACCGGCAGCGCCGACAGCACCGCGTCGTGCGAGCCGGGATTGAACGCGATCGTCAGCGTGCTGCCGTCGCCGAGCCGCCAGCGTGCGACGAGCGCCACCTCGGCGCCGTCGTCGTTGCGGGCCAGCAGCTCGACGCCGAGCGCGCGGGCGCCCGGCAGGTGCGGCGTCACGAGCGCCGCGCGCACGGTCAGCGCGCTGCGATAGAAGCGCCGCCACGCGTCGGCGTCGGGCCACGCGTCCTCACCCGCATGGCCGGGCGACGAGCGCACGAAGGTGCCGACGTCGTTCGGATCGGGAATCGCGTCGCGATGCGCGGGATCGGCGAACGCGGGAAACGCGGCGAACTCGCGGCGCCGGCCTTCGCGCACGGCGTCGGCGAGTTCGCCGCGATAGTCGGTGAAGAACTGGAACGGCTGCGTGCTGCCGTCTTCCTCGCCCATGAACAGCAGCGGAATCTGCGGCGCGAGCAGCATCAGGGCGGTGGCTGCGCGCACGGCGTCGTCGTTCGCGAGCGCGCGCAGGCGTTCGCCGAACGCGCGGTTGCCGATCTGGTCGTGGTTCTGCAGGAACGTCACGAACGCGGTCGGCGGCAGGTGCGCGCTCGGCTCGCCGCGCGGCGCTCCGCCGTGCAGCGGCGACGGCTCGCCCTGGTACGCGAACCCTTCGCCGAGCGTGCGCGCGAGATGGCGCAGCGGCGCATCGGCGTAGGCGCGGTAGTAGCCTTCCCGCTCGCCGGTCAGCAGCACGTGCGCGCTGTTGTGGAAGTCGTCGTTCCACTGCGCGTCGAAGCCGCCGGGCCCGAGCAGACTCGCCGCATTGCGTTCGTTCTCGAGCACCAGATGCACGTGACGCGCGTCGCCCGCGTACGCGCGCACGCGGCGCGCGAGCGCGCGCAGCCACGCGTCGTCGTCGATCGCGTGCGCGGCGTCGATGCGCAGGCCGTCGAAACGGAATTCGTCGAGCCAGTACAGCGCATTGTCGATGAAGAACGCGCTCGTCTGCGCACGCGAGAAGTCGATCGCGGGCCCCCATGCGGTCTGCCGGTCCGCACGGAAAAATGCTGGTGCATAGCGAGGCAGCAGGTTGCCTTCGGGGCCGAAGTGGTTGTACACGACGTCGAGCAACACCTGCAACCCGAGCCCGTGGGCGGTGTCGACGAGTGCCTTCAGTTCCTCAGGGCGTCCGTACGACGCGTCGGGCGCGAACGGCAGCACGCCGTCGTACCCCCAATTGCGCGCGCCAGGGAACGCGTTGACGGGCATCAGTTCGATCGCGGTCACGCCGAGCGCGGCGATATCCCGCAGGCGCCGCTCGACGTTCGCATAGCCGCCGCACGCGCCGACGTGCAGTTCATACAGCACCGTCTCGTGCCACGGCCGGCCGCGCCACGCATCGTTGAGCCAGCGGTACGCGGCCGGATCGACGACCTGGCTCGGGCCATGCACGCCATCGGGCTGGAAGCGCGACGCGGGATCGGGCACGGCGAGACCGTCGTCGAGCAGGTAGCGGTACAACGTGCCGGGGCCATACGGCGCGACGACCTCGAACCAGCCGTCGCCCGCGGCCGGCATCGGAATGCGCTGCTCGCCGTGCAGTTCGACGGTGGCCGTGCGGCTCGCGGGTGCCCACAGGCGGAACCGCGTGTGCGCCGCGTCGATGCAGGCCGCGCCGAACGACGAGGCGAACGCGTGTGAGACGGGCGGATGGGCGGTACGTGACGTCATGGCGGCTCCTTACGCGGGCGGGGATGGCGGCACGGCCGCGACGGCGATCACGGCGGCGTGCGCGGCGACGTCGAGGCCGGCCTCGGGCCACGAACGCGGCCCGGCGTCGGGCGTCGCGGTGTCGAGCAGCACGCGGTAGTCGAGCACCGGCGCGGGGAGCCTGAACGTGATGGGGTGCGTCGACGCGTTCAGCATCACGAGCAACGCCTCCGTGCGTCCGGTGCGGCCCGTGCCGACGCGCCGCATCGTCAGCGCACGACGCTCGCCGTCCTCCCACGCGGGCACGCTCAGCGCGCCGCCGCGCTCGTCGAACCAGTCGATCTCGTGCATGCCGGGCGCGCCGTCGCGGTCGCCCGACGGATAGCGCGGCGCGGACATCACCGGATACATGCGCCGCAGCGCGGCGAGCCGCGACACGAAACGCGTCATATGCACGCCTTCGTCGCTGCGTGCAAGGTCCCAGTCGAGCCACGACAGTTCGTTATCCTGGCAATACGCGTTGTTGTTGCCGTGCTGCGTGCGACCGAATTCGTCGCCGGCGACGATCATCGGCGTGCCGAGCGCGGTGAACAGCGTCGCGAGCATCGAGCGCGCGACGCGCGCGCGCAGGTCGCGGATCGACGCGTCGTCGGTCGCGCCTTCGACGCCCCAGTTCGCGCTGCAGTTGTCGTCGCGACCGTCGCGGCTGTCCTCGCCGTTTGCCTCGTTGTGCTTGTGCGCGTACGAAACCAGATCGGCGAGCGTGAAGCCGTCGTGCGCGGTGACGAAGTTCACCGATGCCCACGTATGGCGCCGTTGATGATTGAACAGGTCGGCCGAGCCCGCGAGGCGTGCGGCGAGTTCGGGGCGTTGCCCTGCGTCGCCGCGCCAGAAGCGCCGCACGGTGTCGCGAAAGCGGTCGTTCCATTCGGCGAAGCCGGGCGGGTGGCGGCCGAGCTGATAGCCGCCGGGCCCGAGGTCCCACGGCTCGGTGATGAGCTTGCGCTGCGCGAGCACCGGGTCCTGCCGCAACGCGTCGAAAAACCCCGCGCCAGGCTCGAAGCCGTGATCCTCGCGGCCGAGCGTCACGCCGAGATCGAAACGGAAGCCGTCGATATTGAACGCGGTGGCCCAGTAGCGCAGCGAGTCCATCACCATCTGCACGACGCGCGGATGCGACATGTTCAAGGTATTGCCGCAGCCGGTCTCGTCGACGTGGTAACGCGGGTCGCCGGGCCGCAGCCGGTAGTAGCTGGCATTGTCGAGGCCGCGCCACGACAGCGTCGGGCCGAGTTCGTTGCCTTCGCAAGTATGGTTGTAGACGACGTCGAGCACGACCTCGATACCGGCCGCGTGCAGCTGCCGGATCGCGATACGCATTTCGTCGAGCCGCCGCGTCGACAGATACGACGGCTCCGGCGCGAAGAACGCGGCCGTGTCGTAGCCCCAGTAGTTGCGCAGTCCGCGATTCACGAGCGCGCGCTGCTGCAGGAACGCGTGCACGGGCAGCAGCTCGACGGTCGTCACGCCGATCGACAGCAGGTGATCGACGAATGCCGGATGCGCGAGCGACGCGAAGGTGCCGCGTTCCGGCGCGCGCAGCCCCGCGCGGCGCATCGACGCGCCGCGCACGTGGGCCTCGTAGATCACTGTGCTGCGCCACGGCACGTTCGGGCGCTGGTCGGTGCGCCAGTCGAACGCCTCGTCGACGACCACGGCCTTCGGCATCGCGGGCGCCGAATCGCGGCGGTCCATCGACAGGTCCGCGCGGTTCGAATGCACGCGATAGCCGAACAGCGCGTCGGACCAGCGGAAATGACCGACCAGCTTGCGCGCGTACGGGTCGAGCAGCAGCTTGGTCGAATTGAAGCGGTGGCCATGCTGCGGCTGGTACGGGCCATCCGCGCGAAAGCCGTACACGGTGCCCGGATGCGCGTTCGGCAGGTACCCGTGCCACACCTCGTCGGTGCACTCGGGCAGGTCGAGCCGTGCGAGTTCCTTGCGGCCGGTCGGGTCGAACACGCACAGCTGGATGCGCTGCGCGTGCGCGGAAAACACCGCGAAGTTGGTGCCGAGACCGTCCCAGGTCGCACCGAGCGGATAGGCGCGGCCGGGATCGAGTCGGGATGGCAGGGCGGTCGGCATGGGGCGGGTCTCCGTGTCGAGGTCGCCGGGTGTCAGGCAGGGCTCAGCCATACGGTCGCGAGCGGCGGCAGGCGCAACGTGGCCGACCACGATTCGCCGTGCGCGGGCACGGCTTCCGCCCACACGGCGCCGTCGTTGCCGGCATTGGTGCCGCCGTACACGGCCGCATCGGTGTTCATCAGCTCGCGCCACTGGCCGGGCGCGGGCAGCCCGATGCGATAGCCGGCGCGTGGCACCGGCGTGAAGTTACTGATCGCGACGACGAGGCGTCCGACATCGTCGCGGCGCGCGAACGCGAACACGCTGTTGTCGCGATCGTCGCCGATCAGCCACGCGAAGCCTTCTGCGTGGCAGTCGAGCGCATGGAGCGCCGGTTCGGCCGCGTACACGCGGTTCAGGTCGCGCACGAGCCGTTGCACGCCGCGATGCGCGGGCGCGTCGAGCAGATCCCAGTGCGGCGTCGCGTCGTGCGCGAACTCGGCCCATTGCGCGAATTCGCCGCCCATGAACAGCAGCTTCTTGCCGGGATGCGCCCACATGAAGCCGAAGTAAGCGCGCAGCGTCGCGAGCCGCTGCCACGCGTCGCCGGGCATCTTCGTGGCGAGCGAGCCCTTGCCGTGCACGACCTCGTCGTGCGACAGCGGCAGCACGAAGCGTTCGGAGAACGCATAGACGAGCCCGAACGTCATCCGGTCGTGGTGATAGCGGCGATGGACCGGATCCTCGCGCAGATACGCGAGCGTGTCGTGCATCCAGCCCATGTTCCACTTGAAGTCGAAGCCGAGCCCGCCGTCGCCGGTCGACGCGGTGACGCCCGGCCACGCCGTCGATTCTTCCGCGAAGGTGACGACGCCCTGCGGCGCGAGCGCACCGTGCAGCGTGTCGTTCAGCGTGCGCAGGAACGCGACCGATTCGAGATTCTCGCGCCCGCCGTGGACATTCGGCACCCACTCGCCTTCCTTGCGCGAATAGTCGCGGTACAGCATCGACGCGACCGCGTCGACGCGGATCCCGTCGACGTGATAGCGCCGTGCCCATGCGAGCGCCGACGCGACGAGGAACGCGCCGACCTCGTTGCGCCCGAGGTTGAACACGCAGGTGTTCCAGTCGGGATGCATGCCTTCGCGCGGGTCGGCGTGCTCGTACAGCGCGCTGCCGTCGAATTGCGCGAGACCGTGCGGGTCGTTGGGGAAGTGCGCGGGCACCCAGTCGACGATGACGCCGATGCCGGCCGCATGCGCGCGATCGACGAAGCGCGCGAAGCCGTCGACCGGCCCGAAGCGCGCGGACGGCGCGAACTGCGCGAGCGGCTGGTAGCCCCACGAGCCGCCGAACGGATACTCGGAAATCGGCATGAATTCGACGTGCGTGAAGCCCATGCCGCGCACGTACGGGATCAGCCGCTCGGCGAGCTCGTCCCAGGTCGCGCTGCGGTCCATTTCCTCGGGCACGCGCTGCCATGACTCCGCATGCACTTCGTAGATCGACCATGGGATGCGGAAACGGCGGTCCGCGTGCGGCCGCGCGCGCAGCCAGTCGTCGTCGTGCCATGCAAACGCGTCGAGTGCCGCCGTGTCGGCGACGACGGACGCGGTGCGCGGCGGTGCCTCGGTCGCGCGCGCGCACGGGTCGGCCTTGTGCGGCAGCACGCGCCCGTCGTTCGCGCGCAGCTCGTACTTGTAGTGCTCGCCTGCGCCGATGCCTGGCACGAATAGCTCCCACACACCCCACGGCCGCCGTAGCCGCATCGGATGACGACGGCCGTCCCAGACGTTGAAGTCGCCGACCACCGACACGCGCTGCGCGTTCGGCGCCCACACCGCGAAGCGCACGCCGTCGACGCCGTCGATGCGCGCGGGCGTCGCGCCGAGGCAGTCGAGCACGGCGGCCGGGTCGCCGGCTGCGAAACGCGCGAGCGCCGCGTCGTCGAGCAGCATGCCGAACGCATAGGCGTCGTCGGTCACCTGGCGCGTGTCGGGCCAGTCGATCGCGAGCCGGTAATGGCCGTCGTGCGCGAGCGTCCCCGCGAAACAGCCGGCGTCGTTCACGCACGCGAGCGTGCCGAGCTCGTCGCCGTCGGGCGTCACCGCCCGCACGCGCCGCGCGCCGGGCAGCAGTGCACGCACGACGAACCGCCCGGCATCCCCGTGCGGGCCGAGGCACGCAAACGGGTCTGGATGGCGGCCGGCGAGCAGTGCATCGATATCGCGCCGGTCGAACAGCGTGTCGGTCATTGGGCGCCTCCGTTGTCGGGTGTGCCGTGCGCGTCGAGCAGGCGTTCGACGAGCGCGGCGAGCCCGCCGACCGGCACGCCGAGCCAGTCCGGGCGGTTCGCGGCCTCGTAGCACAGCTCGTACGACGCCTTGTCGATCAGGAACAGCGCGAGCAGGCGATCGGCGTAGCGCGGGTCGACGAAGCGTTCGGGTGCCTCGTCGGCGGCCGCGCGATAGCATTCGACGAAGCGGTCGGCGGCGGCCTGCCCGAAGCGGTCGAACAGCGCACGCTTGCGGCCGACCGCCTGCGGCGGCGCCTTCTCGATCGCGAATTGCGCGGTCGCGCTCACGTACGACAGCGAGCGCAGGAAGCCGGCCACGTCGCGCAGCGGATGCGACTTCGCACGGCGCCGCGCGAGCGGACGCGCGGGCTCACCCTCGAAGTCGATCAGCAGCGCGTCGCCCTGCACGTCGAGCACCTGGCCGAGATGGAAATCGCCGTGAATCCGCGTGCATTGCGCGTCGAGCGTGCGCGGCACCAGTTCGCCAAGCGCCTGCACGGCCGCGTCGCGCGACGCGAGCAGCGTGTCGGCGGCGGCGCGCATGGCCGGATCGAGCGCATCGAGCCGCGTGGCCAGTACGTCGAGCGCGTGCCTGAACGACGTGATCGCGTCGAAACACCAGCCGTCGACGTGCTCGGGCGTCGCGCGCTCCGGCGTGAACGCCGGGTCGTCGCACGGCTGCGCCAGCGCGACGTGTAGCTGGCCGAGCCGCGTGCCGACGATGCCCGCGAACGCCGCGTAGCCGAGCAGCGCATCCGGTTCCTCGTCGGGCTCGGCCGCTTCGCCGTCGGCGACGGCGGGCAGCGCGAGCTCGTCGACCGCGCGTTTCAGGAAGTCGAACGATCGCGTCCACGCGTCGCCCTGGTTGTCGACGTAGCGCTGCAGGATCGCGACCGTATGCGGCGAGCCATCCGGATCGACGTGCACGACCTCGCCGGCGAGCGTCGCTGTGTTCGCGTAGCCGATCCGCGTCAGGTGGCGGCTCATCTCCGCTTCCGGATGGATGCCGTGCGCGACCTTGCGCACCAGCTTCAGCACGATCTCGTCGCCGATCACGAGCGAGCTGTTGCTCTGCTCGGCCGCGAGCCAGCGCACGTCGGCGTCGTCGCCGGGGTCGAGCGCGGCAAGCGCATGTTCGGGCAGGAAGTCGAGGCGGCCGCCGTCGGACGTCGGCACCGTCGCGCCGTCGCGCAGCTTGCGCAGCATCCCGCGCGCGAACGCGGGCAGTGCGAATGCGTCGGTCAGGTAGCCGACCGTGTGGCCGCGCCGCACGCGCGCGAGCGCGAGCTGGGCGAACAGCGGATGCGACGTCTCGCCGCCCCATGCGGCAGCCAGCGGCACGACGTAGCGTTCGACGCCGCCATCGCTCGCGGACACCCAGGCCTCCGCGTACTGGAACGGCTCGTCCGGTATCGGCGTGACGACATTCAGCCACGCATTGCCGATCTTGCGGTCCTTCGACGCGAACCAGCGCCGCCGCGTGAGCCACGACGCGAGCGCATCGTGCGCGAGCGTATGCAGCTGCCCGACGTCGGGCAGCACGTCGCCGCGCCGCATCACGATCGTCACGTACTCGGGCAGCGGCTCCGCGTGCGGCTGCCGCCACGACGGCTCGCGGCCGTGCTCGGACAGCACGAACCATAGAAACCCGTACGGCGGAAAGGTGAGCAGGTAAGTGAGCTGCCCGATCGGCGGAAACGCCGAGTCCGACGTCATCTCGATCGGCACGCGGCCCGCGAATTCGGAGAGGTCGAGTTCGACCGCCTGCGACGAGCGTGACAGGTTCGCGACGCACAGCACTGTCTCGTGGCCTTCGAGTTCGCGCAGGTACGCGAGCACCTTGCGGTTCTCCGGGCGCAGGAAGCGGATCGTGCCGCGCCCGAACGACTGCGTCGCGCGACGCGTCGACAGGATGCGGCGCATCCAGTTCAGCAGCGAATGCGGGTCGCGCGTCTGCGCCTCGACGTTGACCGCGTCATAGCCGTACAGCGAGCCCATCACGGGCGGCAGCACCAGCAATTCCGGGTCCGCGCGCGAGAAGCCGCCGTTGCGGTCCGACGACCATTGCATCGGCGTGCGCACGCCGTCGCGGTCGCCGAGGTGGATGTTGTCGCCCATCCCGAGTTCGTCGCCGTAGTAGATGACCGGCGTGCCGGGCATCGACAGCAGAAGCGAGTTGATCAGCTCGATGCGGCGCCGGTCGCGCTCCATCAGCGGCGCGAGGCGGCGCCGGATGCCGAGGTTGAGCCGCGCGCGCCGGTCGGACGCATAGGTCTGCCACAGCAGGTCGCGCTCCGAGTCGGTCACCATCTCGAGCGTCAGCTCGTCGTGATTGCGCAGGAACACGGCCCACTGGTTGCTCGGCGCGAGCGCCGGCGTCTGCCGCATGATGTCGACGATCGGGAAGCGGTCCTCGCTCGCGATCGACATGTAGATGCGCGGCATCAGCGGGAAGTGGAATGCCATGTGGCATTCGTCCTCGTGGCCGAAATATTCCTGCACGTCTTCCGGCCACTGGTTCGCTTCCGCGAGCAACATCCGGTTCGGATACTCGGCGTCGATCGTCGCGCGAATGCGTTTCAGGATCGCGTGCGTCTCCGGCAGGTTCTCGTTGTTGGTGCCTTCGCGCTCGACCAGGTACGGAACTGCGTCGAGCCGCAGCCCGTCGATGCCGAGATCGAGCCAGAAGCGCATCACCTGGAGCACCTCGCGCACGACGGCCGGATTGTCGAAGTTCAGGTCCGGCTGGTGCGAGTAGAAGCGGTGCCAGTAGTACTGGCCTGCAATCGGGTCGTGCGTCCAGTTCGACGTTTCGGTATCGAGGAAGATGATCCGCGTGCCGGTGTATTTCGTGTCGGTATCGGACCACACGTAGTAGTCGCGATGTATCGAGCCGGGCTTCGCGCGCCGCGCGCGCTGGAACCACGGATGCTGGTCCGATGTGTGGTTGATCACCAGTTCGGTGATCACGCGGATCCCGCGCGCGTGCGCTTCGCGGATGAAGCGCCGCACGTCGGCGAGCGTGCCGTAGTCGGGATGCACGTCGCGGTAATCGGCGATGTCGTAGCCGTCGTCGCGGCGCGGCGACGGGTAGAACGGCAGCAGCCAGATCGTGTCGACGCCGAGCTCGGCGATGTAGTCGAGCTTCATGATCAGGCCGGGGAAGTCGCCGATCCCGTCGTTGTTCGAGTCGTAGAACGACTTTACGTGCACCTGGTAGATGATCGCGTCCTTGTACCACAGCGGATCGTCCGCGCAGAGCGCGGGTGCGCGGCGTCGCGACCGGCGCCGGCGCGGCGTGCCGGCCGGTGCGAGCGAAGGGAACTGCGCGCGGCGCACGTCGTCGAGGGAGTCTTCGCGTTTCATCATGCGTGTGCTCCGGAAGGGTGTCGGGCGTCGCCCGGCTCGGGCGCCGCCGCTCGCGCGGCGCCGGGAGACGGCGCGAGCCGCCAGATCGCATACGGCCGCACGTGCGGGTCGAGCGACACGTACTGGCGATGCCCGCGCCACGTTTCGGCATGCGCGGCGTCCTGTTCGAACGCGTCGAGCGGTTCGCCGTCGACGAGCCCGAAGCCGCGCCACAGCGACGCGTCGAGCGTGAAGTTCGCGGCCTGCGGGTGCCACGGGTCGAGGCTGATCGCGACCGCGACGACGCTGTCGTGCGCGGGCGTCGCCTTCACGAACACGAGGACCTGGTCGTTGTCCGCGTCGGCGAACGTGAGGCCGAGGTGAGTTTGCAGCGCCGGATGCTCGCGCCGCGCGCGGTTCAGACGCGCGACTTCGGCGCCGATGTGCGCGGCCTTGTTCCAGTCGCGCGCGCGCAGCTCGTATTTCTCCGCATCCGCGTATTCCTCGCTGTCGGGCAGCGGCGCCGATTCGCCGATCTCGAAGCCCGAATACAGGCCCCACGAGCCGGCGAGCGTCGCCGCGAGCGCCGCGCGGATCACGAACTGCGAGCGCGGCGCATTCTGCAGGTGGCGCGGATTGATGTCGGGCGTGTTCACAAAGAAGTTCGGCCGGAAAAACTCGCGCGGCGGGCCGGCCGTCAGCTCGGTCAGGTAATCGATGAACTCGCGCTTCGTCTCGCGCCACGTGAAATACGTGTACGACTGCGAGAAGCCGACCTTCGCGAGCCGGTACATCATGCCCGGCCGCGTGAACGCCTCCGACAGGAACACGACGTCCGGATGCTTGCCGCGCACGTCGGCGATCATCCACGCCCAGAACGGAAGCGGCTTCGTGTGCGGATTGTCGACGCGGAAAATCCGCACGCCCGCGTCGACCCAGAACAGCACCGCGTCGCGCAACGCGACCCACAAGTCGGGCAGCGCGTCCGGCGCGTAGAAGTCGGGATTCACGATGTCCTGATAGCGCTTCGGCGGATTTTCCGCGAAGCGCAGCGAGCCGTCGGGCCGCCATGCGAACCAGCCCGGGTGCGCGGCGAGCCACGGATGGTCGGGCGAGCACTGGATCGCGAAGTCCAGCGCGATCTCGAGCCCTTGCGCGCGCGCCGCCTCGACCAGCGTCCGGAACGACGCGAGCGTGCCGAGCTGCGGATGCACGGCCGTGTGGCCGCCGTCGTGCGAGCCGATCGCGTACGGGCTGCCGACGTCGTCCGGGCCGGCCTTCAGCGTGTTGTTGCGGCCCTTGCGCGCGGTCGTGCCGATCGGGTGGATCGGCGGGAAATACAGCACGTCGAAACCCATGTCACGGATGCGCGGCAACTGCGCGATCACGTCGTCGAACGTGCCGTGCCGGTGCGCATCGTTGCTCGCCGAGCGCGGGAACATTTCGTACCAGCTCGAGAAGCGCGCGGCGCGGCGCTCGATGTCGACCGGATAAACCGTTTCGTCATGGGTGACGAACGGCCGGTAGCGCAGCGCCGCGAAGGCATCGGCGAGCGCGGGCGCGCCGATCAGCGCGAGGCGTTCGTCGGGCGACGCGTCCTTGAATTCGGCGCTCAGCCGTTCCATCTGCCCGATCGCGCGCGGATCGGCCGGGTCGGCCTGCTTCAGCGCGGCCGCGAGCAGCAGTTGCGCTTCGCGCACCTCCAGCGTCACGTCCTGACCGGCCGCACGCTTCTTCGCGATGTCGGTGACGAGCGATGCCCAGTCGTCGCGCCATGCGATCACGCGGAACGCGTGGCGGCCGAGCCGGTCGAGCGAGATGCGCGCGTGCCAGCGATCGTTCGGCTCGGCGACGAACGGCACTTCGCGCCAGTCGTCCTCGTCGTCCGCGCGCCATTGCAGCGCTGCCGCGAGATGCGCATGCCCGTCCGAGAAAATCGATGCGTGCACAATCAGCGTTTCGCCGATTACGCGCTTGATCGCGAAGCGGCCGCCGTCCACGGCCGGCTCGACGCGTTCGATCGCGATCCGGTCGGCCGCGAGCGCGGCGGACAGCGCGGTGCGCTCGCTCGCGGCGTTGGCGCGCGGGATCGCCGGCGGCGCGCGCCAGGCTTCGCGCAGTGCGTAGCCGCCGGGTTCGAGCGTGAACGCTTCCAGCGCGACCGGCGCGTGCTTGCGCGCGCCGTCCGGCGTCGCGACATGGGTGAAGCCGCCCGGCACGCCGGGCAGGATCGTGGCGGGATCGACCGGCGCTTCGGTATCGAGATCGGGATTCAGCGCGATCAGCAGTGCCGTGTCGTCATGCTCGAGCGACGGGCCCGTGCCGCGCAACAGCGCGGTCGCGGCCGCGCCGGGCGCGCTCAGTTGCGCGATTTCGCCGCGCTGGGCCGCGAGCGGCGTCGCGCGGCGCCATGCATTCGCGTCGGCGATCGCGCCGGACAGATCGAAGCGCGCGCCGTCGAACGCGGCGCGATAGCGCGTGGCATCCGCATCGCGTGCCATCAGCGGCAGCGTGACGCCGCGCTCGAAGCCCATCGGCACGAGCCAGCCGGTGCCGACCGCCGCCGCGGTCCACAACGCGCGGTGATACGCCCGGGCGACCGTCTCGTCCGGCGCGTCGCGCCAGTCGTCGGCGAGACGCGGACCGTCGTAGGCGTCGGGAAACGCGATCGGCGAGCCGATGCGCCGCAACAGACGGTGTTCGTCAGCGAACCACGGCGAACGCAGATCCCACCAGCGTACCGACGAGAACACCGCGTCGAAGCCGGCCGCCTCGAATTGCGCAAGCGCGTCGCGCGCATGGCCGGGTACGCCGGCCAGCACCGTGACGTCCGGGCGCGCGCGCCGCAGCGCCGCGCGCCAGCCGGGCCACCACGCGGCCGGCAGATGATGCGGCGCGTCGATCAGGAAGCCGGCCGCGCCGGCGTCCGCGAACGCAGCGAGATGCGCGCACCACCACGCGGCGAGTGCGTCGTGTGTCGAAGCCTCGCCGACCTGTGCATGCGCGACGTCGAGTTCATGCGCGGCGCGGCGCGGATCGATCAGCGCGTCGTCGTGCGAGCGCTCGACGTACCAGTCCGGATGCTCGACGCGCAGCGGATTGTCGCGCGCGATGCGATCGGGCACGACTTCGAGCATCACGCGCAGCCCGTGGCCGTGCGCGAGTTGCGCGAGCCGCGAGAACGTCTCGAGCGCGCCGGCGCGCGTCGCGAACGTCGCGGCCGGCCGATGGAATTCGGCGACGTGACGCGGAAAACCCGCGACGCTGGCGGCCCAGAAGCCGCCGATCAGCACGTGATCGAAGCCCATGCCCGCGATGTGTGCGAACGTGTCTGGCCACGCGTCGAGCGGACCGACGAGGCGGGCATCGCAGAAGTAGAGGTGTGGGGCGAAGGGGGGCGTGACGTTCATGGAATGGCGTGGGCGGGTTGCGGCGAACGGTAACGGCCGTGCGCCGCAACCCGCGTGCCTGCGGCGCTGCGCCCCGCGCGGCAACGTGCGTGCGGGATGCCGCGTCCTGAACCTCTGTCGTTTTTACATAAACGCTGTACGGTCGTTGCATCGCGCGCGGAGCGGGGCGCGTCCGGCGTCGTCACATGCGCGGAATCGAGCGGATGTCCGAACTGTCGCCGGCGGCCGGATCGTCGTCCGCTTCGGGAAGCGGCGCTCCGGGGTCGTAACGCACCGGCGCGCCGCGCTCGATCCGGTGCGCGAACGCCGGCGGGGTATCGACGTCGTCGCCGAAACGCGCCCGCACGAAGGCGCGCAGCAGCGCGGTGCGCGGGTCGGTCGCGCGCGCCGCGCAGGTCGACGGGCCGTCGATGAAGCATGCGTCGCATTCGACGCCGTCGCCGCGCCGCGCGATCCGCAGGTCGCCGACGCGATCGAGCACCGCTCCCGCGTCGGCCCACGACGCCGACGGCGCGAAATGTGCATCGAGGCGCCGCAATGCATCGCACGCGGCGGTCACGATCAGTTGCGGCTCGACGGCCGTGAAGCACAGCGTGTCTTCGTCGTCCGCGCACAATGCGCGCGCGCACCAATAGTCGAGGGCCGTTCCGGCGAGTTCGTCGGTTCGCATGGGCAAGCTCCGTCAGGGTTTGTCAGCGCGGTGGGACGCATGCGCAAGCTGCGTGCCGGGCTGCCGGATAGCGGGCACGGCGTGTGCTCACGGGGCCGACGGCGCGCGCGGCGATCATGCGGCGTGCATTTTTTGCATCGCCATCGCAGATAAGCAGAGGGGGCCAGCATGCAGCATCAACAGGACGCACAGGTGCGCGACCCGTATCGCGGCCACGAGATTCGCGTCTGGGCGCGGCGCAACGCGCGCGGCGCGTGGGATGACGAAGTGCAGGTGTATGTCGACGGCGCGCGCATCGAGCTCAGCGTGCCGGAGCCGGCCGGCCCGGATTGGAAAACCGAAGACGAGGCGCTGCGCGCCGGTGTCGAGCGCGGGCGTTATCTGGTCGACAAGCGCGTCGATGACGATTGACCCGACCCGACCCGACCCGACCCGACCGGCGCGGCCGGAAGCTTGCACGCGGGGCGACAAACCGACGAAGGTGACGCCGGAGAGCCGGACGCCGCGGGTCAGGCGGGCGAGTCAGGCATCACGGCCGCGCCGCGATCTCGTCGAGGTGCCACAGCAAATCCGCCGGATCGTCATACACGCGCAGCGCGCCCGCGCGTTCCAGCTCGTCGCTGCCGTAACCGCCGGACAGCAACCCGACGCCCAGCGCGCGGCAGCGGCTCGCGGCGAGCATGTCCCAGATGCTGTCGCCAACCACCACCGTATGCTCGATCGGCACGTTCAGCTTCGCGGCGGCCGTCAGGAACAGATCGGGATCCGGCTTCGCATACTTGACCTGATCGCGCGTGACGACCACGTTCTTCGCCGGATCGACGCCGAGCGCCTCGAGGTTGATGGCCGCCGTTTCCATCCGTCCGCTGGTCGCGATCGCCCAGCGGATGCCCGCGTTCGACAGCGCGGCCAGCAGCTCGCGCGCGCCCGGCAGCGGCCGGACCTGCGCGCGCAGCCGCTGGTACGCGGCCGCGTGCAGCCGCGCGAGCCGTTCGACGCGCTCGGCGTCGATGTCGCCGGCCGTCTCGCGCAGCAGCTGATTCAGGAACAGGCCGCCGCTCATCCCGATCTTGCGGTGGATGCGCCACACCGACAGCTCGATGCCCTCGGCATCGAGCGCTTCCTTCCACGCGAGCACGTGCTGGTAGACGCTGTCGACGAGCGTGCCGTCGAGATCGAACAGAAACGACGTTTCAATGCGCATGTTGAATCTCCTGGCCCGATGAGGTTCGGGCGAATCGTCCGCGAAAAGTCCTTCGACGCATTATCGGCGCGCGGCCGTGTCATCGCCATGTCCCGGCGCCGCGGACGGCAGCGGCGTGTCGTTTGCCGCTGGTACAATCGCGCCGATGCGCCGGGCCGGCTGCCCGCGCCGCACGCGCCCCCAACCCTCGTCGAATTCCCGTATGGCACCTCCGGACGCCGTCAGTTCCGAACAGTCGTGGTGGGGCGTCCTGGCCCTGGCACTCACTGCCTTCATCTTCAACACCACCGAATTCGTGCCCGTCGCGCTGCTGAGCGCGATCGGCGACAGCCTGCGGATGCAGCCGACCGACGTCGGCCTGATGCTGACGATCTACGCGTGGGCCGTCGCGGTCGTGTCGCTGCCGCTGACGTTCGTCACGCGCCATGTCGAACGTCGCAAGCTGCTGAGCTGCGCGCTGCTGGTGTTCATCGGCAGCCATGTCGTCACCGGCGTCGCGTGGAATTTCACGGTGCTGATGATCGGCCGGCTCGGCATCGCGTGCGCGCATGCGGTGTTCTGGTCGATTTCCGTCCCGCTGGCCGTGCGGCTCGCGCCGAGCGACCGGAAAAGCCGCGCGTTGAGCCTGCTCGCGATGGGCACGGCGATCGCGATGGTCGCCGGGATTCCGCTCGGGCGCGTGATCGGCGAGGCGCTCGGCTGGCGCGTGACGTTCCTCGTGATCGGCGGCGCGGCGGCCGTCGCGCTGCTGATGCTGCGCGCGACGCTGCCGACGCTGCCGAGCCAGGGCGCCGGATCGCTGTCCAGCATCGGCATGTTTCTCAGGAAGCCGGCGCTGGTATCGCTGTACGCGATCACCGTGCTGGTCGTGTCCGCGCATTTCACGTCGTACACGTACATCGAGCCGTTCGTGCAGAGCGTCAATCACGCGAGCAACAGCCGGATTACCTACGTGCTGATCCTGTTCGGCGTCGCCGGCATGCCGGCCGCGGTCTGTTTCAACCGCGTGTTTCCGGAGCGGCCTGCCGATTTCCTGCTCGCGTCGATCATCGCGCTGTCGGCGTGCCTGCTGATCCTGTTCCCGAGCGCGCTGAACATCGTCACGCTGTCGGTTCACACGCTGGTGTGGGGCGGCGCGATCGTCTGCTTCGGGCTCGCGATGCAGGCCTGGGTGCTGAAGCTCGCGCCCGAGGCGACCGATCTCGCGGTGTCGATCTTTTCCGGGCTGTACAACGTCGGCATCGGTGCCGGCGCGCTGCTTGGCAACCATATCGCCGGGGATTTCGGCCTGCCGTGGATCGGCACGTTCGGCGGGGTGGTCGGAATCTTCTCCGCCGGGATCGCGTGGGCCGCGTTGCGGCTGCATGAGCGGCCGGCGGTGGCGTAGTCCGCCGTCGGTGCCATCGCACTGCATGCCACATGCCACATGCCACATGCCATGCCGGGCGCGGCCTTTGCTCGAGGCTTTCTGGTCGCTCGCGTGGCTGCCGATCATCAGACATTGAAGACACTGTGGAAGCGCTTCAGGCGCCTATCGCCACCGCAATGATCCGGCCACGGGGACGTGGCCGCATCGCGGTGCCTTCGTGCGGAATACGGGCGGCGGGCCACACCGCATTCCCATCAGGAAAACCCTGATCCGCCCGCCCGGACCTCGATTTCCGTCGACGTCGCCAACCACCAGCCTGCCCGCATTTCACTGCTCGCCACGCGGTGCCCTGAAACCTGTCCCGCTCCTCCCAGCAAGCCTTCCAGCCACGCCAACCAGACAAAACGGGTATGGCGCGATGCAATATTTCCCGATCTGAAGCGCATTTCAATACCTGACAGGTATGAAAAAGCGAGGCCAAAAGTATTGGACGGTCCATTTCCCCGCCGCGTATAAATCCGTTCCATGAACTCCCCACACGCAGCGTGCCCCATGTCTCCTGTCACCATCGAACGCATTGAAACCCGCCTCGTCGACCTGCCGACGATCCGTCCGCACAAGCTGTCGGTCGCCACGATGCACGGCCAGACGCTGATGCTGGTGAAGGTGACCTGCAGCGACGGCGTGACGGGCACAGGCGAAGGCACGACGATTGCCGGGATGGCCTATGGCCCGGAAAGCCCGGAAGCGATGAAGCTCGCGATCGACGCATACCTCGCGCCGGCGATCATCGGCAAGGATGCGACGCGCATCCAGGCGCTGATGGCGTTCCTCGGCAAGCTCGCGAAGGTCAATCACTTCGCGAAGAGCGCGCTCGAAACCGCGCTGCTCGACGCGCACGGCAAGCGCCTCGGCGTGCCGGTCAGCGAGCTGCTCGGCGGCCGCCGGCGCGATCGCCTGCCGGTCGCGTGGACGCTCGCATCGGGCAACACGGCGACCGATATCGCCGAAGCCGAGCGGATGCTCGACCTGCGCCGCCACAACGTGTTCAAGCTGAAGATCGGCGCGAAGGCGCTCGACGCGGACATCCGCCACGTGGCCGAGATCAAGCGGGCGGTCGGCGAGCGCGCATCGGTGCGCGTCGACGTGAACATGGCGTGGAGCGAAACGCAGGCCGCGCGCGCGATTCCGGCGCTCGCCGATGCCGGCTGCGAACTGGTCGAGCAGCCGGTTGCGTCGGCCGCGGCGCTCGCACGGCTGATGCGCCGCTTCCCGGTCGCGCTGATGGCCGACGAAATCCTGCAGGGCCCGGACAGCGCATTCGAGATCGCGAAGCATCACGGCGCGGACGTGTTCGCGATCAAGATCGAGCAGAGCGGTGGCCTCTTCGCGGCGCAGCGCGTCGCGGCGATCGCGGATGCGGCCGGCATCGAGCTGTACGGCGGCACGATGCTCGAAGGCGCGTTCAGCACGGTCGCGTCCGCGCATCTGTTCGCGAGCTTCGCGAACCTGCAGTGGGGCACCGAACTGTTCGGACCGCTACTGATTACCGAAGAGATTCTCACGACCCCGCTCGACTACAGCGATTTCGAACTGACCGTGCCGAGCGGCCCGGGCCTCGGCATCGAGCTCGACGAAGCGAAGGTCGCGCGCTTCACCCGCGACGGGCTGACGAAAGTCTCCCGCTGAATCGCGATCACGCGCGACAACCCGCGACAACCCGCGATAACACGATCACGCACAAGGACATCTCGATGCTTTTCCACGTACGCATGGACGTCAACCTCCCGGCCGACATGCCGGCCGGCGTGGCCGACGAGATCAAGACCCGCGAGAAGGCCTATTCGCAGGACCTGCAGCGCAGCGGCAAGTGGCGCCACATCTGGCGCATCGCCGGTGAATACGCGAATTACAGCGTGTTCGACGTGTCCGGCAACGCCGAGCTGCACGAGATCCTGACCGGCCTGCCGCTGTTCCCGTACATGAAGATTTCGGTGACGCCGTTGTGTCGCCACCCGTCGTCGATACACGACGGCGACGTTTGAACCACGGGGCCGCCTCTTCCGCAACGGCGGGCACCGGGTCACCTTTCCCCAAAATACACGTGGAGACACCATCATGAGCGTCAAAGTATTCGAAACCAAGGAAGTGCAGGATCTGCTGAAGGCCGCGTCGAACGCGGGCGCCAATGGCGGCAACGCGCGCACGCAGCAGGTCGTGCTGCGGCTGCTCGGCGACCTGTTCAAGGCGATCGACGACCTCGATATTACGCCGGACGAAGTGTGGGCCGGTGTGAACTACCTGAACAAGCTCGGCCAGGACGGCGAGGCGGCGCTGCTCGCGGCCGGTCTCGGCCTCGAGAAGTATCTCGACATCCGGATGGACGCGGAGGACGAGGCGATCGGACTCGACGGCGGCACGCCGCGCACGATCGAAGGCCCGCTGTATGTCGGTGGCGCGCCGGTGCGCGACGGCGTCGCGAAGATCGACCTCGATGCGGATGAAGGCGCGGGCCCGCTGGTGATCCACGGCACGGTCACGGGGGGCGACGGCAAGCCGGTGGCCGGCGCGCTGGTCGAGTGCTGGCACGCGAACTCGCACGGCTTCTACTCGCATTTCGACCCGACCGGCGCACAGAGCGATTTCAACCTGCGCGGCGCGGTGAAGACGGGCGCGGATGGCAAGTACGAATTCCGCACGCTGATGCCGGTCGGCTACGGCTGCCCGCCGCAGGGCGCGACGCAGCAGCTGCTCGACCGCCTCGGCCGTCACGGCAACCGCCCGGCGCACGTGCACTTCTTCGTGACCAGCGACGGCCACCGCAAGTTGACGACGCAGTTCAACATCGACGGCGACCCGCTGATCTGGGACGACTTCGCGTATGCGACGCGCGAGGAGCTGATTCCGCCCGTCACCAGCAAGACCGGCGGCGCCGCGCTCGGGCTGAAGGCCGACGCATATCAGGACATCGAGTTCAACTTCGTCCTGACGCCACGCGTCGAGGGCAAGGACAACCAGATCGTCGAACGCCTGCGCGCTTCCGCCACGGCATAACCGCCCGACGGCACGGCGGCGCGCCTGCGCCGCCGCCGGCCGGGTCCCCGCGAGATTCAATCGATACCGATGCGAGCGTGCTTGCAGGACCCGGCACGCACACAGGAGGAACCAACATGTCCGCCACGATCGACCACACCACCGAACTGGACCACCTGCTCGCCACAGCCGTGCAGGACGACAAGGAAGCCGGCATCTTCCGCTGCCGCCGCGACATCTTCACGAACGAGGCGCTGTACGAGCTCGAGATGAAGCACATCTTCGAGGGCAACTGGGTGTACCTCGCGCACGAGAGCCAGATCCCGAACAACAACGATTACTACACGACGTGGATCGGCCGCCAGCCGGTCGTCATCACGCGCGACAAGACCGGCGAGCTGCACGCGGTGATCAATGCGTGCGCGCACAAGGGCGCGATGCTGTGCCGCCGCAAGCACGGCAACAAGGGCAGCTTCACGTGCCCGTTCCACGGCTGGACCTTCTCGAACACCGGCAAGCTGCTGAAGGTGAAGGACGAGAAGACGACCGAGTATCCGGTGCAGTTCAACACGCACGGCTCGCACGACCTGAAGAAGGTCGCGCGATTCCAGAATTACCGCGGCTTCCTGTTCGGCAGCCTGAGCGACGACGTGCTGCCGCTCGAGGAGTACCTCGGCGAGGCGCGCGTGATCATCGACCAGATCGTCGACCAGGCGCCGAACGGGCTCGAAGTGCTGCGCGGCAACTCGTCCTACATCTACGAAGGCAACTGGAAGATGCAGATGGAGAACGGCTGCGACGGCTATCACGTGAGCACCGTGCACTGGAACTACGCGGCGACGATGGGCCGCCGCAAGGAAGACGGCACCAAGGCCGTCGACGCGAACAGCTGGAGCAAGTCGGTCGCGGGCGTGTACGGCTTCGACAACGGCCACATCCTGTTGTGGACCAAGACGATGAACCCCGAAGTGCGGCCCGTGTACCAGCACCGCGACGAGATCAAGGCGCGCGTCGGCGATGTGCAGGCCGACTTCATCGTGAACCAGACGCGCAACCTGTGCGTGTACCCGAACGTGTTCCTGATGGACCAGTTCAGCACGCAGATCCGCGTGGTGCGCCCGCTCGGCGTCGACAAGACCGAAGTCAGCATCTTCTGTTTCGCGCCGAAGGGCGAGAGCGAAGCCGACCGCACGACGCGCATCCGCCAGTACGAGGACTTCTTCAACGTGACCGGAATGGGCACGGCCGACGACCTCGAGGAGTTCCGTGCATGCCAGGCCGGCTATGCGGGCATCACGGCGATGTGGAACGACCTGTCGCGCGGCGCGCCGCTATGGATCGACGGGCCGGACGAGAACGCGAAAAGGATGGGGTTGAACCCGCGCATCTCGGGCGAGCGCAGCGAGGACGAAGGGCTGTTCGTGTGCCAGCACGAACACTGGGTGCACGTGATGCGCGATGCACTGAAGAAGGAACGCGGGGAGGTGGAAGCATGAACATCGATTACCGGACCATCTGCGCGGCGCTGTATCGCGAAGCGCGCCTGCTCGACGACCGCGAGTGGGACGAGTGGCTGACCTGCTACACGGAAGACGTCACGTACTGGATGCCCGCGTGGGACGACGACGACCGGCCGACCGACGATCCGCACAGCCAGATCTCGCTGATGTATTACGCGGATCGCGGCGGCCTCGAGGATCGCGTGTTCCGGATCAAGACCGAGCGCAGCGGCGCGTCGACGCCCGAGCCGCGCACCAGCCATAACGTGACGAACGTCGAGGTGCTGGCCGAGCGCGACGGCGAGGTGGACGTGCGCTACAACTTCCACACGCTGAACCACCGCTACCGCGTGACCGATCACTTCTTCGGCACGATGTTCGTTACGTTGCGCCGCTCGGGCGACGCATGGCTGATCTCGAACAAGAAGATCGTGCTGAAGAACGACTACATCAGGCAGGTGCTCGACGTGTATCACGTCTGACGCCGATCGATTCGACAAGTAACACCGGGAGACGATGTCATGTCCACCTACAAGATTGCACTGAACTTCGAGGACGGGGTCACCCGCTTCATCGACTGCAAGGCCGGCGAGAAGGTGCTCGACGCCGCGTTCCGAGCGAAGATCAACCTGCCGATGGACTGTTCTGACGGCGTGTGCGGCACCTGCAAGTGCCGCGCGGAGAGCGGCAGCTACGATCTCGGCGACGATTACATCGACGACGCGCTCACCGAGGATGAAAAGGACGGCGGTCTCGTCCTGACGTGCCAGATGGTGCCGCAAAGCGATTGTGTGATCGCGGTGCCGAGCTCGTCGATCGCCTGCAAGACCGGCCACAGCGCGTTCGCCGCGACCGTGACGAAGGTCGAGCCGCACAACGATGCGGCGATCGTGCTCGAACTCGACGTCGATGCGGCCGCGCCGGTGTTCCTGCCCGGCCAGTACGTGAATATCGGCGTGCCGGGCAGCGGCCAGCACCGGTCGTATTCGTTCTCGTCCGCGCCGGGCGACACGAAGGTCGGATTCCTGATCAAGAAGATTCCCGGCGGCGTGATGAGCACGTGGCTCGAATCGGCCAGACCCGGCGATACGCTCGAACTGAACGGGCCGCTCGGCAGCTTCTACCTGCGCGATGCGGCGCGGCCGCTGCTGTTCCTCGCGGGCGGCACGGGCCTCGCGCCGTTCCTGTCGATGCTCGAGGTGCTCGCGCGCAGCGGATCGCGGCAGAAGGTGCACCTGATCTACGGCGTAACGCGCGATCTCGACCTGGTGCTGGTCGACGCGATAGAAGCGTATGTGGCGAAGCTGCCGAACTTCAGCTTCTCGACCGTCGTTGCCGATGCGGCGTCGAGCCATCCGCGCAAGGGCTGGGTCACGCAGCACATTCCGGCCGGTGCGCTGAACGACGGCGACGTGGACGTCTACCTGTGCGGGCCGCCGCCGATGGTCGACGCGGTGCGCCAGTACTTCGACGACGCAGGCGTGAAGCCCAACAGCTTCCACTACGAGAAGTTCACCCCGAACGTGACGGCAAAGGCGGCATGACCATGCAACGATTCTCTGGAAAGGTCGTTGTCGTCACTGGTGCGGCGCAGGGCATCGGCCGCGGCGTCGCGCTGCGCGCGGCGGCCGAGGGCGGTCGCGTGCTGTTCGTCGATCGCGCGGATTTCGTGGCGGAGGTGGCCGCCGAGGCGCCGGGCGGCAACACGGCCGGATTCGTCGCGGATCTCGAGACCTACGATGGCGCGCGCGCGGCGATGGCGTGCGCGGTCGCGACGTTCGGCCGGATCGACGTGCTGATCAACGGCGTCGGCGGCGCGATCCGGATGCGGCCGTTCGCCGAGTTCGAGCCCGAGCAGATCGACGCGGAAATCCGCCGCTCGCTGATGCCGACGCTCTACAGTTGCCACGCGGTGCTGCCGCACTTGCTGGCCGGGGGCGGCGGCACGATCGTCAACGTGTCGTCGAACGCGACGCGCGGCATTCGCCGCGTGCCGTATTCGGCCGCGAAAGGTGGCGTCAATGCGCTGACGGCGGCGCTCGCGATGGAATACGCGGAGCAAGGCATCCGCGTGGTCGCGACCGCGCCGGGCGGTACCACGGCGCCGCCGCGCCGCGTGCCGCGTAATGCGGCCGGCGACAATGCGCAGGAACAGGCGTGGATGGCCGAAGCGGTGCGGCAGGTGACCGATTCGACGTTCTTCAAGCGTTACGGCACGCTCGATGAACAGATCGCGCCGATCCTGTTCCTCGCGTCGGACGAAGCGAGTTACATCACCGGCACGGTGCTGCCGGTCGCGGGCGGCGATACGGGTTGAGCGGCCGGGTTGCCTGTTCGCCCGCTGCTTCAGCGAGGCGCGCGCCGCGGTCAGGCGTGCGCGGGATGACCATCGAACAACCGGCCGACGTGGAACGTCCGGCCACGGAGACACTCATGCGCGAACGCGAAGCGATCATCCCCGCGGGAATGGAAGCCGTGTACGAAAAAATCGGTTATGCGCCGGCGATCAAGGCGGGCGATACCGTGTACGTATCCGGCCAGATCGGCCGCGACGCGGCGATGCAACTGGTGGAAGAACGCGAGGCGCAGATCGTGCAGGCGTTCGAGAATCTCAGGCTGGTACTCGAGGCGGCCGGCGCATCGCTCGACGACGTGGTCGACCTGACGACCTTTCATACCGACATGCGCGACCTGCCGCTGTTCATGGCGGTGCGCGACCGCTATCTCCATGCGCATCCGCGGCCGGCGTGGACCGCGGTCGGCGCGCACATGCTCGGCGGGGCGCCCGGTTATATCGTCGAAATCAAGGCGGTTGCCGTGCTGCGGGGATAGTCGCTGCCGCTGCTGGTGAGACGACACGATTCCACCGCTTGCCGCACGCATCGGATGCAGACGTGCGGCCCGTCCACCGCCGGATCGCCGCTCGCAACCGCCTCACGTCCTGTTCTGACACCGGTGCGGCGTGATTTCCCCACGCGCCGCGCACATAGCGGATCACGGCGGCGATCCCGCTGCTCGTCAGCGCGCCGCACATCGCCGGCATCTGCTGCACGGGGCCGTGCGTGTCGGGCGCCGGCCACGCGCCTTCGACGACGATCCGGATCGCGCTGGCATGACCGGCGATGAACGCCGCAATCCGGCGGTCGAGACCTGGACGTGCGATCTCACAAGTGCAACTAACGGTCAATCGCGGTCCCGCCCCCGACACGGATACGCACGCGACGCGGCAACGCGGTATCGCCCGACGCTGATGCAGAAACTGCGCTTGCAGGGGGGCGGCCGGATCCCGTACCGCGTCATTCCGGACACATCAACGATGCACGCACCGGTTTTCACGCTCGGCGTCCCTGTTGCCGACGGCGTTCGCCGACCGCCGGCGCAGACGCAGACGGTCCACGCACCTTTGCCGCGACGAAGCGGCCGGTGCGCGACATCGCACTTACCGGCACGCGCGTGAAAACAGCAGCGAATCGGCGTCGTTGAAGCGAATCCGCACCGGATCGGCATACCCGGCCTTCTGCGCGACGCGGATCGACGCGATGTTGGTCGGTGCAATCAGGCACACGCTGCGCTCGAACCGGTGCTGCGCATCGAGCCAGCCGAGCGCATGCGACAACGCCTCGGTCGCATAGCCCTTGCCGTGCGCCCAGCTCGCGAGCGCCCAGCCGGCTTCCGGCACACCGCGAATCGACGGCTCGACCGCGCGATGGAAGTCGGCGAAGCCGAGATCGCCGACGTAGCGGCCCGACGACTTCTCGCGAATCGCCCAGTAGCCGTAGCCGAGCAGCGGCCACAGTCCGCGATACGCGAGCAGCCGCATCCACGAGTCACGCGGCGCCGACGGATTGCCGTTGAAGATGTGCGCGACGACGGTCGGCTCGGCCCACATCGCGGCGAGCGCGTCGAAGTCGCCGAGCGGGTGACCTTCGAGGATCAGGCGGGGGGTATCGAGAACCGGTGGGGACGTGACGGGCGGCAGGGCGCTGAGTGTCATCGGGCGTTCCATGAGGAAAGGAAGGCGGCGCAGTGCGCCGCGCTTGGGTCCCGTACGATACCGCGGAAACTGCGGCTCGGCCGCAAATCCCCGTCTGCGGCGGGGAATGCGGCCGCATCGTCCGGCTTGCCGTCGTCCGATGATTCCGGCACGGGCTGGCGACCGCGTGGCGGCATCGCGCCCGTGCCGGGCGGTTTCTACTTGCGGCTTTTCAGGAAGCTGCGCCCGTGCGCGGTGATCGACGCACCGGATCGGCCGTTCGCGGAATGGCTGACGAAGCCCGCGCCGACGAGTTCCTGCTCGACCGACCAGCCGAGCGCCGGCGCATCGCGGCCGTAGCGCACATCGGCGAGACGCTCGAGCGCCCAGATCGCGGAGGCCGACAGGTTGGGGGTGTGGGACGTGACGTTGTCGTTCATCGCTTCCTCGGGGAGTAGTGATTCAGGGTGAACGGCACGAGGCCGTGGGATCGGGCGACGCAGCGTCAGCCCGCCTGCAGCAGGGGCAGCAGCGCCTGGAGCGCGGCATCCTCGTCGGGGCCAGTGGCGAGCACCTGCGCGGACGTGCCGCCATGCATCTGTAGCGCCGCGATGGCCATCGCGTCCTTCGCGCTGCCGCTGAGCCCGTTGGCGAGCAGCAGGATGTCGCTTTCGAAGCGGTGTGCCGCCGCGACGATCGCGTCACACGACGCGATCGCACGCTTGCGGCTCCAGGCGGGGCCGATTTCAACGTAGACGACGGTTGCCACGATGCGGATCAACCTCGGGGAAAGTCGCCGGAACGGCGTGCAACGGCCGGCCGGCAGCACGGCGGGACCGCGCGGAGCGCGGTTTCCCGACGGGGCGCCGGGTGTTGTGTACCAGGCATCGGTGCATCATTCATCTCGAACATGTCGACATCCTCAGCGAAACCGCCGTCAAGTCCGGCGAATGATCGAAAGCTGACAATTATAATACAGCAACGTATTTATGTGTATTGCATTATAATGCCGTGTGCGCGACATGTTGCCCGGCCGATTTGTCGACGGGACAGTACGGCGCGCGGTCCGGCCACGTGCTTGCGTGTCCGGCATTTTTTTATCGATTGACGTGAACTCCCACCGAATGGAAGCTGCAATGAACGCCGCCCCCGCCTGCCCGCAATGCGCGATGGAAAACACCTACCCGGATGGCACGCTGACCGTGTGCGCGGACTGCGGCCATGAATGGTCGGCCGGAGCCGGCGCCGATGCGGGCGACGAACCGGCGGGCGACGTCGTCAAGGACGCGAATGGCAACGTGCTGTCGGACGGCGATTCGGTCGTGCTGATCAAGGACTTGCGCGTGAAGGGTTCGTCGATCACGCTGAAGATGGGCACCAAGGTCAAGAGCATCCGTCTCGTCGGCGGCGATCACGAAGTCGATTGCAAGACCGACATGGGCGGCTTCATGCTGAAGGCCTGCTACCTGAAGAAGGTATGACCGCACGCGGTACGAGCGATTCTCCGATCAACCGGGCCTGTCGAGCATGAGCGAGGATCGAATTTCCTATGACGCGTTCCTGCAGTTCCTGGCGGCGCCGATGAACGACGGCCGTCCGTTCGTGCTCGAGACGAAGCACGCGGTGTCGCTGCACTTCGACCACTTCGGCACGCAGAGCTTCATGTCGCTGAAGGATCCGGTCAGGCTCGAACTCGGCTATACGCGCGTGATGATGGGTTTCCTGCTGCTGCAGCCGGCGCCCGCGCGTATCTGCATGATCGGGCTCGGCGGTGGATCGCTGGCGAAGTACTGCTATCGGCACCTGCCCGACACGGCGATCGACGCTGTCGAGATCAATCCGGACGTGATCGCGCTGCGCGACGTGTTCAGGATTCCGCAAGACGACGCGCGCTTCGCGGTAGTCTGCGCGGACGGCGCAGACTACGTCGCGCGGCCGGACGTCCAGGCGGACGTGATCCTGCACGACGCGTTCGTCGCCGATGGCATGCCGGGCCGCTGCACGGGCACCGCGTTTCTCGACGCGTGCCGTGCGCGGCTGAGCGAAACGGGCGTGCTCGCGATCAACTTTATGGACGACGATCCCGCGTTGCCGCGGCATCTCGAGCAACTGCGTGCGGTGTTCGGCGATTCGTGCGCGCTGGTGCCGTGCGGCGACGACAACAACTTCATCGCGTTCGCGTGGAAGAACGGCAACCCGCTGCCGTCGCTGCGCATCCTGCTCGAGCGCGCGCTGGGATTCGGCTCGGCGGGTGCGCTCAAGCTCTCGTCCACCGCTCGGCGCATGAAGGAAGGGGAGTGCATCGATCCCGCGCGGCTCGTCTGGCGCGCGCGCGAACATCCACGATGGGAAATCTGCGCCTGACGGCGCGGCGGGTTCGACTGCGCTTACTTCAGCCCTTGCTTCACGCGCTTGCCGAGCGGGCTCTTGGTCTTGTACGTGACGCCGTGTTTGTCGAGATACTCGCGGATCAACTGACGCACGACTTGCGACGGTGTGAGGTCCTGCTCCGCGCAGAGCATTTCGAATGCTTCTTTTTTGGCGGGATCGATCAGGACGGTCAGGCGGGCGGTTTTCGTTTCCATCGGGATGGCAGGGGTGGTCGATATGTTAATCAAATTATAATCGATCCGCTTTCGGTGCCAAATGTGTCATGCACGGTTCGTGCACCGGCACACCCGGGAGCTTCGGGTTGCTCGAAGCATATCGAAAACATGATAATAAGATTATCATGCTCTGTTGGTTGTATTGGGCTTTAAGTACAATATCGATCGGGGCTGCCGGCTCCGGCTTGCCCGAGCGGCTCCGTCGTCCGCGCGGCCGGTGACCCGGCTGCTTCCGTTTCCACGCGGCGTGCGTGCACCGTCACGGCGGCGCTGCCTGGTCGTCTCTTCGCGTTTACTACACAGCCACTTCGCTATCCGCCTCATGACCCCGATCAAGTTCGTTCTCCGCTACACGGCGATTCCTTTCGTAGCCATCGTCGCTGTCGTGGTGTGGGCAGTCGCGCCGTCGTCGAAAGAGGTCGACGCGCGGCAATATGCGGCGCTGTCGCGCGGTTACGCGAGCTTTCCGCTACCGTTTCGACATGAAATCTCGGAAGCGATGGAGCAGGGCCGGATCAGCGACCGGCGTTACCAGACGCTCGTTCGCGATTCGCTGGGTAATGGTGTGGCGCTGGACTGGCCGGCGTCAGGTGTTGCCGACGTCGCTGCCGAGCGGCAAAGACTGGCCGAACTGCTGAAGGCCGATTCCGGCCTGGAGGAACATCAACAATGAAGATTGCGCTGGTTTCGGTGGCTTTCGTGATGATTATCGGAAGCCTGGTTTTCGCGCTGTATTTCATGAATCACGACCGGGGCGGCAGCAAGCGGATGGCGTGGTCGCTCGCGGCGCGGGTCGGGCTGTCGATCACGCTGTTCCTGTCGCTGCTGATCGCATACCGGCTCGGGTGGATCGAGCCGACGGGGCTGCCGATCGGGCGGTGATGCGCGGCATTCGCCCTCGCTGCCGCAGCAAACGAGGTATTGCCGACGAAAGGATTGCCACTGGCATCCGTTTCAGTATCAGCGTGATCGGCAAGCTGTCAAAATGCCGCGCAGCAGATCGATCGGCGGTGGCGGACATCCAGGAACGGTCACATCGACGGGCAGGACCGACGAAACGGGGCCGCATACGGCGTAGCTGTCGGCAAAAATGCCGCCCGTGCACGCGCACTCGCCGGCTGCGACGACCAGCTTCGGCGCCGGCGTCGCCTCGTACGCGGCAAGCACGGCTGCCTTCATGTTCAGCGTGACGGGGCCGGTCACGAGCAGCAGGTCCGCATGGCGCGGGCTGGCGACGAATTTGATCCCCAGCCCTTCGATGTTGTAATACGGGTTGTTCAGTGCGTGAATCTCCAGTTCGCAGCCGTTGCACGAACCCGCATCGATCTGCCGGATGCACAACGCGCGGCCGAGGAGGTCGAGAATGTCCTGACGAATCTGCTGCGCCTCGTGTCGCCAGGCGGCTTCGGCGGTCGGCACGGGCTCGTCGGGAAATTCAGTGCGCGCGAATTGACGGATGAGTTGCCACATCAGAGATCGTGCCCCGCGTAGTTCAGATTGAACGATTTGTTGATCAGCGGGAAATCGGGAACGATGTTGCCAATGATCGCGTGCTCGAGCGCCGGCCAGTTCTGCCATGACGGATCGTGGCAATGGCATCGCGCGATGGCATCGTCTGATGCCATCTCGAGCGCGACGAATACGTCGCCGCGCCAGCCCTCCACCCAGCCGATTCCCCGGGATGGCGCCGCCGCGGGCGTGACGCCGACGGCGATCGGCCCTTCCGGAAGATTCGCCAGCAGTGCGCCCATCAGACGCAGCGATTCGTCGATTTCGGCAAACCGCAGGGCGACCCGCGCGGCGACGTCGCCGCGCGGGTCGCTTGCCACCTTGATGGCCAGATCGCCGTAAGGGGCCGGCCGCAGGTTCGCGCGCACGTCGAATGTTTGGCCGCTGGCGCGGGCGGCCATGCCGCGCACGCCGAAATGCGCGACGACGTCGGCATTCAATCGGCCGGTGCCGAGAAACCGGTCTTGCAGCCCGGACTGCTCCTCGTAGATCTTCCGCATCACGTGTACTTCGCGCGCGATGCGTTCGCACTGTTCGGTGAGGGTCGCCGCGTCCTCGGGATGAATGTCGACGGCCAGCCCGCCCGGCACGATTCGATCCATCAGGTATCGATGCCCGAAGATTCCGCCGTTGGTCCGTACCCAGTTCTCCTTGAGTCGCGAGAACTGTGCGAGACCGAACGCGAATCCGGCGTCGTTGCCGAGCGCGCCGAGGTCGCCGAGGTGATTGGCGATGCGCTCGCGCTCGAGCAGGAGTGCGCGCAGAACCAGCGCACGCCCCGGCACGGCTGTGCCGCACGCCTGCTCGAGTGCCATGCAATAGGCCCACGAGAACGCAACGGTCGAATCGCCGGCGATCCGGCCCGCAACGCGATGGCCGTTCGACGCGGCCGTCCGTTCGAACAGCCGTTCGACGCCGCGATGCACATAGCCGAGCCGCTCCTCGAGCCGCAGCACCTTCTCGCCGACGACCGAAAACCGGAAATGGCCCGGCTCGATGATGCCGGCGTGAATCGGCCCGACGGCAATCTCGTGCACGCCTTCGCCGACAACCTGCACGAACGGGTAATCCGCTTCGTTCGATTCGAATCGCTCGATTCCGGTTGCACGCTTTTGCAGCGGAAAGTAGTTGCCGGGCCAGTTACCGTGATTGAGCCACGGGCGCGTGTCGCGCGTGTTGCGCTCGCGCAGGCCGGTCAGGTCGAAAATTGCGCGCTGCATGCGCGTTGCGGCGGGAAACACGCCCGCGAGATCGGGATAGTCGCCGTCGGCCCGCGGTTCCGGCCCTGTCGCGAGACGCACCCACAGGACGCCGTCGTCGCATTCGTAAGCCGCGTTGACTGAAAATTCGCGCTCGGGCGTTTCGGTGCCCCACATCGCAATGAGCCGGCTACGGTCCGTCCGCGCGGCATGCGCGATGTCGAGCCATCGCGCTTCGTCGACGTCAACCACGGTAGCCGGCACCTGGCCTGCTTCGTGCCCGAGGCGAGTCGAGCCGTCCGCCTGAATCAAGTCGAGTCGCATCGCTTATCCTGCCAGCATCGTTGCCGCCTGACGGTACCACATCGCCAGATAGGGCGGCACGTACAGACCCAGCATCAGGCCGAGCCCCAGATGCACGAACACCGGCAGCAGCGCCGGCCGGTGTTCGAGCGTCGTCGCCGTCGTCGTTTCGCCGAACACCATCCGCTGCACGCGCGCGAAGATCGCCGCGAACGCGACGGCGAGCCCGAGCAGCAGCAACGGCGCGGTCCACGGGAGCACGTTCATCGCCGTCGTCAGGATCAGGAATTCGCTTGCGAACACGCCGAACGGCGGCAGCCCGAGAATGGCAAGCGCGCCAAGCATCAATGCCCAGCCGACCGTCGGGCTGACCTGCAGCAGCCCGCGAATGCCGTCGATCGCCTGCGTGCCGGCCTTTTGCGCGGCATGACCGACCGCGAAGAAGATCGCCGACTTGACGAGGGAATGGACCGTCATGTGCAGCAATCCGGCGAACGTCGCGATCGGGCCGCCGAGCCCGAACGCGAACGTCATCAAGCCCATATGCTCGATCGACGAGTACGAGAACAGGCGCTTCACGTCCTTCTGCCGGAACAGCGAGAACGACGCGATCAGGACCGACACGAGCCCGAACCCGACCAGCAACCGCCCCGGCAGGCCGTTGCCGAGCGCGCCGTCGGCCAGCACCTTGCAGCGCAGCACCGCATACAGCGCGACATTCAGCAGCAGGCCTGACAGCACCGCCGAAATCGGCGTCGGACCTTCGGCGTGCGCGTCCGGCAGCCAGCTATGCATCGGCACGAGGCCGACCTTGGTGCCGTAGCCGACCAGCAGAAACACGAAGGCGATCGACATGATCGTCGGATCGAGCTGCGTCCTGATCGCGGCCAGGCTCGTCCACAGCAGCGCGTCACCGTCGGTCAGTTGCCGGCTCGCGGCAAGATACAGCAGGATCGTGCCGAACAGCGCCTGGGCGATGCCGACGCCGCACAGGATGAAGTATTTCCATGCGGCTTCGAGGCTCGCGGCGGTGCGGTAGACACTGACGAGCAACACGGTGGCGAGCGTTGCGGCTTCCATCGCGACCCACAGCACGCCGACGTTGTCGGTCAGCAGCGCGAGCAGCATCGCGAACATGAAGAGCTGATACATGCTGTGATAGAGCCGCATGCGCGCGGCGGTCATCCTGCCGCGGGCTTCCTCGATCTGCATGTAGGGCCGGGAAAACAGCGATGTCGTCCAGCCGACGAACGCCGTGAGCGCCACGAGATAGACATTGAGCGGATCGACGAAAAACGCGCGTCCGAATGCGAACGACGGACCGTGCTCGACGGTGCGCGCGGCAAGCACCAGCGTTGCCGCGAACGTCAGGAAGCTGAAGCCGATGTTCAGATGGCGCGCGACCCGGCTCGGCCGCACGCAGGCAAGGCACGCTGCTCCCGCGAGCGGCAGGCCGAGCACGGCGAGCACGACGTGGGCGTCATTCATCTTTGAGTTTCTCGAGGTGATGGATGTCCAGGCTGTCGAACTGCTCGCGAATCTGGAACATGAAGATGCCCAGGATCAGGATGCCGATCAGCACGTCGAGCCCGATGCCGAGCTCGACGATCATCGGCATGCCGTTGGTCGCGGCAGCCGCCGCGAAGAACAGCCCGTTTTCCATCGACAGGAAGCCGATCACCTGAGGAATGGCCTTCGCGCGCGTGATCATCGCCATGAACGACAGCAGCACGCATGCGAGCGCAATGCCGAGCGTGCCGCGTGCGACCGATGTCGCGAGCTGGCTGATCGGTGCCGCGACATTGAACGCGATGATGACGAGCACGATGCCGATCAGCAGCGTGGTCGGGATATTGATGAGCGGCTCGACGTCGGTCTTGACGTCGAGCCTGCGAACGAGCCGATACAGGAACCACGGGATCACGCCGACCTTCAGCACGAGCGTCAGTCCGGCCGACACGTAGAGGTGCACGTCGTCCGTGACGAAGCCGAGGATCAGGTTCGCCGACACGAGCGCGACACCCTGCAGCGTATAGAGATGGATCAGGGACAGGATCCTGCGCTGGCTCAGCATCGCGAACGACAGCATCAGCAGCACGGCCGCGAGGAAATTGATCAGTTGTGTCGCGTAGGCGTGCATTCATGCTCCCAGCAGCAGATGGACGAGCATGCCGATCACGGCCAGCAGGAAGGCGGTCGCCAGGAATTCCGGTACCCGGAAGATGCGCATCTTCGCGTTGGCCGTTTCGACCACGGCGAGCGTGACGCCGCCTGCCGCCAGTTTGACGAAGAGCACTGGCACGGCCAGCAGCAGCGCAACCGGATCGCCCGCATTCGCGATGCCCCACGGCACGAACAACGCGAGACCGATGCACGAATACGCGAACAGCTTGAGGCTTGCCGCCCACTCCATCAAGGCAAGGTGCCGTCCCGAATATTCAAGGATCAGCGCCTCGTGGATCATCGTGAGCTCGAGGTGAGTGGTCGGATTGTCGACCGGCAGCCGCGCATTTTCGGCCAGCGCGACCAGTGTGAACGCGATGCCGGCGAACGCCAGGCTCGGATAGATCGTGAGCTCGCCACGGCCGAGTGTCGAGACGATGCTCGTCAGCAGCGTCGACTGCGTAATCAGCGAGGCCGACAGGAGCACCATCAGCAGTGCCGGCTCCGCGAGGAAGCCGATCAGCATTTCGCGGCGCGCGCCGAGCGTGCCGAACGCCGTGCCGATGTCCATCGCCGCGAGCGACAGCGTGACGCGCGCGAGCGCAAACAGGCCGACGAGCGCGATTGCATCGGCGGCGGGCGAGAGCGGTAACTCCGTCGACAGGGTTGGCACGATCGCGCACGCGAGCGTCATGGCGGCCCAGACGACATAGGGCGCGCCGCGGAACACGGCGCTTGCGCCGTGCGCGATGACCGATTCCTTGTTGAACAGCTTGTGGAGCATCCGGTACGGTTGCCAGATGGACGGCGCACGCCGGTTCTGAAGCCAGGCGCGGCATTGGTTGACCCAGCCCGTGAGCAACGGCGCGGCCGCGATCGCTATCACGATTTCGAGAGTCTGCGAGATGACGCCGGACAGGGTTACCATCGTCTCACCAGCATCAGAAGCACGATCAGCACGACGAAACTGTATGTCAGATAAACCGCGATCTTGCCCGTCTGCAGGCGGCCCACCAAGTCGGCGGTGCGTTGCGTCAGTGCCGCGATGCGCAAGTAGAGCGCGGACCAGGTGCGATCGGTCACCGACACCCGGTAGGCCGGCTGTGCGTCGAATGGCGACGGCAATTGCCGCTCGATGTGCAGCAGCGGTGCGAAGATTTCGCGGATCGGCTGCCCGAATCCTTCCGCCGTATCCTGCATTCGCGCGGTCGTGAACGGGAAGCCGCAGCCCCACGGCGCCGCGCGTCGCAGCCGGCCGTGATAAAAACGCCGCACCAGCACCCACGCGAGTCCGCAGCATGCGATGAAGAACAACATGAAAGCAGCCGGCATGTAGCTCGCGCGAGCGGCCGACACGGGCGCGAACAGCAGCCAGCCGTGATTTTCCGCGCCGACGCCGGCGCCGACCAGCGTGTGCGTGACGCGATCCAGCAGCTTGACGAACTGCGCTGGCATCAGCCCGAGCAGCACGCTGGCGGTCGCGAACCAGCAGAACGCCAGCCGTTCCCACGTGTTCGCATCGCGGGCGCGGTTCAGTTTCGCTTCTCTCGGTTGCCCGAGGAACACGATGCCGAAGAACTTGACCATCGTGTAGCCGGCCAGCGCGGCCGACATGGCGATCAGCGCGGCGGCGATCGGCACCGTCATGGCGAGCACCGAATCCGGCAAGCCTGGCGCGAACAGGAAACTCTGCAGCAACAGCCATTCGGCCGCGAAACCGCTGAGCGGAGGCAAGCCCGCGCTCGCCGCGACACCCGCGAGCACCGCCCATGCGGTCCAGGGCATGAAGCGAATCAGTCCGCCGAGCTTGCCGAGGTTGCGCTCGCCGGTGGCGTGGAGGACGGCGCCCGTACCCAGGAACAGCAAGCTCTTGAATGCGGCATGCGCGACGATCTGGTAGAGCATCGCGGTCAGTGCGAGCGCGGACAGGCTCGGCATCCCGTATGCGCGAAACAGCACGGCAAGACCGAGTGCGACGATCATCAGGCCGACGTTGTCGATCGACGAATAGGCGAGCAAGCGCTTCATGTCGGTCTGGATGGTGCTGAACACCACCCCCAGCAGCGCGGTGCTGATGCCCAGCACGAGGAGCAGCACGCCCCACCATGCGATCTGCACGTGCAACAGGTCGAACAGGGTGCGCAGCAGGCCATACAGGCCGACTTTCAGCACGAATCCGCTGAGGAGCGCCGAAACCGGCGACGGTGCCGCGGGATGGGCCTCCGGCAGCCACACGTGCAGCGGGAAGATCCCTGCCTTCGCGCCGAACCCGACAAGTGCGAACAGGAAGGCGAACGACGCGGAGAAGGTATCCAGCGACTGCGCGCGCAGGTTGGCGAAGGTGTAGTCGCCGGTGCGCGCCTGCAGAATGCCGAAGCAGAGCAGCAGCGCGAGCGCGCCGACGTGCGAGATCAGAAAATAGAGATATCCCGCCCGGCGGATCTCGCCGATCCGGTGGTTGGTCATCACGAGAAACGTCGCGGATAGCGTCAGCGTCTCCCAGGCGACCATGAAAACGTATGCGTCGTCTGCGATCAACACCAGTGCGATGCTTGCGACGCAGACGTGGTATTCGAAGCAGATCAACCCGGGCGCGGATCCTTCACCCTTGCGGAAATAGCCGGCTGAAAAGGCGCCGATCCCCGTGCTGACGAGGCCGAGCACGAACAGGAAATAGCCGGACAAGCGATCGAGACGCAGATGAAAGGGCAGGCCGGGAAGCCCGATCGGCAGCACCGCCACAGACGGTTCGGCAAAGATGCCGGCGAGGCCCGCCGCGCCGGCGAGCAGTCCGACCAATGCGCCGAGCGGAAAGAGGCCGTGGGCCACCAGTCGCGTGCGACGCAGCGCCCCGAGCCCCAGCGTGCCGACCGCGAGCCACGCGGCCACGGCCAGCAGGACGAAATGGACGACCGGCATGGGTGCCATCCGGAATGTCTCCAGTACGCTCGGGTTGGACGACGTGGTTGGAATGGCCGCATCTCCCGCGACGTATTCCTGCCCGCATTATGACACCGAAAGGCCAATCCCGATAACGAGGTATGATAATGGCGTTATCATTAAAGTCTCATGAATCCTCGGATGGAACGGGCGCGCGTGGCGGTTTGTCGCGGCGCTCCGGGTTCCGCCCAGGGCGTCGTTGTCCCCCCCGATCCGGGCGAATGAGGGAAGATCCTATGCCTGCGCAGTACTTCCGAGGCCTGACGGGAAAACACCGTAGCGCGGCCGCGAACCGCCAGCTTGGGTTTTCGCTTGCCTTTGTTGCCGGAGCAACCAATGCCGGCGGTTTCCTCGCGGTCAAGCAATACACGTCCCACATGAGCGGGATCGTGTCGGCGATTGCGGATCAGACGGCGCTTGGCGACGTCCGGCTCGTGCTGGCCGGCGTTGGTTCGCTCGTGTCGTTTCTGGTTGGCGCCGGCTGCTCGGCGGTGCTCGTCAACTGGGGGCGCCGCCGCGGCCTGCAGAGTCAGTATGTACTGCCGTTGCTGGTGGAAGCCGCGCTGCTGCTCCTGTTCGGGCTGCTCGGCAGCCATCTCGCGCTGTGGGAAGCGTTCTTCATGCCGGTCACGGTCATCTTGCTGTGCTTCATCATGGGACTGCAAAACGCGATGATCACAAAGCTGTCGGGGGCGGAAATCCGTACGACGCACATGACGGGCATCGTGACGGACCTCGGCATCGAACTCGGCAAACTCTTTTACTGGAATCGCTCGAATGCAGACATGCACGCGCATGCGGTGATCGCAAACCGCGCGAAGCTCAGGATTCACGGAACGATGCTGGCGTCGTTTTTTGTCGGCGGGCTGGCCGGCGCAATCGGCTTCAAGCATGTCGGCTACGTGTCGACCGTGCCGCTTGCCGCAGCGCTCGTCACGCTGGCGATCGTGCCCGTTGTCGACGACGTGCTTGAATATCTCTATCGGCTTGACCGCAGGTCGTGAGCCGGTCGCCGAGCCGGATCAACGCGCGTGTGCCGCATGTTCTCCGGTGCTGTAGGCAAGGGCCGGTGCATTATAATTCGATTAGCATATTTGCCGACTCTATCTGCAATGGAAACGAAAACCGCACGCTTGACCATCCTGATCGATCCCGCCAAGAAAGAAGCGTTCGACATGCTCTGCGCGGAGCAGGACCTGACGCCGTCGCAAGTCGTGCGGCAGTTGATCCGCGAGTATCTCGAGCAACACGGCGTGAGCTACAGGACGAAGAGCGCGCTCGGCAAGCGGGTGAAGCGAAACGCGGGCTGAGCTCGCAAGCCGTCTAGGCGTCGATTTCCCAGTGTGCATGCCCCTGCGCATGCCAGGTCAACCGCTTTGGATCGAGGCGTTCTCCCTCTTTCATGCGCCGAGCGGTTGACGACAGCTTGAGTTCGCCGGCAAACGCGAACGAGAGCGCGCGTTCGAACAGAACTTGCCTCGATGGCAAACGAAGCGACCCTTTCCAGGCGAAGGCGACGAAATTGCTGTCGTCGTCGCATCGGACAACCGCATACGAAGGGCCGAACACGGAGCCCAGGCGCTCGATGTGAGCGGGCAGCGACGGGTCGTCGTCCGCCAGATTGATCGCGAGCACTCCGGAACCGCTCAATCGCTCGCGACAGCCGGTAAAGAACGCGATATCCGCACACCGGCTCGGCATGCCGTCCGCGACGAAGGCATCCAGCAGGATCACGTCGGTCTGGACATCCTCCCGTGTCACGTACTCCGCGCCATCTGCACAGATCACCTTGAATCGAGCGTCGTCTGCCGGAATCCTGAACACGTCGCGTAGTGCGATCACTTCCGGATTGATTTCGACCGCGTCGATGGTCACGCAGGGCAGATGCCGATAGCAGTACTTTGCCAAGGAGCCGCCCCCGAGCCCGATCATGCACATATGTTCGGCGGCCGGGTGCAGCAGCAGACAACCCATCATGGTTCGCGTATAGCCGAGCGCCAGTTTGTCGGGCGTGCGCAGCGACATGAAGCTTTGGGTAGCCTGGTGATCGAAGTGCAGCGAGATTGCGTGCTGCGTCTCCAAAACGTACGGTCGTCCGTCATGCAGCGGGGTCGACAGAAATTCGACGAACGCATCGTAGGATGTTCGGTCATGCTCCATGCTCGATCGATCCGAGTAGTCAAGTTGTAGGTGGGGGTGGCGCCTGCAGCGAACAGCAACGACAAGCGGGTTCGCCGTCGGTGGGCGTACGACGTCACATTTTCTTGAGACAGCACGCGTTGAGCAGTAAGCCGCCCATGTCGGTCTTGCAATCGACTTCGCGATCTCCGTCGACGAGACAGATGCCCTTGTCCTCAGTGCCCGTCTCCAGCGTGATCGACGAACCCTTCACGCGCAAGTCCTTGATCAGCCCGACCGAATCGCCGTCCGACGGCACGATGGCGTTCATGTCCTTGACCGCCAGCTCGACCGATTCGTCAGTGGATTCGGCGCCGGCCGCCCATTCGTGATCGTAGTCCACGCACAGGGGTAGCGCGCCGTCCGGGTCTGTGTCCTGCATCGCGCGCTGCGGGCAGGCCGGGGCAGGGTTCATTGCGACTTTCATTTGGCAGATTCGGGCCGTCAGGGGAAAACGGGCGTGCACTTTCATCACCGAGGTTGCCATCGTGCCGTCGGCTCGCTCAGTGTAATAATGCACACGGTATTATAATGCCATACACATTTGCTTGTTGCTGCATTATAATCAAATCTTGCCGCCGATCGCCGGAGTTGGGGGCGGATTCGCGGAGGTAGTCGACATGTTCGATCTGGATGGGATGCTACTGCTGCCCGATCGGCGGTCCGTATTCCTGTCGGAGGTCGCGGGAAGCCGGGGGCTTATCGTTGTGGGCGTCGGACGTGGTGGCGAGCGAGGCTTCCAGATGGTCCACCGCTTCCATGAGGCGGCTGAACGGCTCGCGGCCGCCGGTATCCATCTGGCCTTCGTTTATCCCAGGGAATCGGCTCGGCACGTGATGGATCCGATCTCAGTGGCCAGTGCGCGGTTCCGGCACCACCCGAGTCTGCTTCTCGATGCAGATGGCTGCTGTTTTGCGCTGGGCGTGCCTCCTCGATTGCTCAATGCCGTGTATCTGAGCAGCGAGATGAAGCGTCTCGCCGGTTTCGAAACGGACGTGCGCGACGCGGCATGGGAAATCGAGTTGCATGCGTTTCTGATGGCCTGCCAGGTCGCCCCGTCCCACTGAATACCAGTGGCCTGTCTCACGGCACGCGCGAAGAACATGGAAACTGTCGTCTATTTTGCGTGCCACTTGTCGATCTCCCTTCATGCGTGCGGCTTCCTCGGTCGGGGGCGCCGCAAGACGTTCGTCGCGGAAACCGAGCACCTCGTCTCACTGGACTTTGGCGGTCGTGGCATGTCTCAGTACGCATCGAGGTCGGCGTCAGTTGCGACGGGCACGCCTGAGGGCGTGCCTTGCCATTCGAGTTCCAGACATACATCACCCTTGACCATGATCAAATCTTTGGAGACGCCATGAGCGATAAGGAAACTTCAACGGTTCCGACTCTTTCGACATCCGCGATCTGGGCGCTCGAGCGCCTTGCCGATATTCGTTATGGTCGCGATACGCCCGCGCTTGGCTGGTCCATTACCCGAGAGCTCATCGGCGCTGGATTCGTGCGCTATCCGACGAACGGTCGCGGAAGCGTTTCGATTACGGCAGCCGGGCAGACGTTCCTGAAAAATCGGAAGTAGTTCTTATCGACATCGCTCAGGAATCGCACGGTCGCGTTGATTCAAACATCGTTCATGTTGTGGGCGGTTGCGTCTGATATGAAAGGCGCCAACGCGGAAGTACGCGACTGCGGATTGCTGTCGCGCGCGAAGATGAAGAAACGTATCGCTGCGGACATGACAAAGGGCTGAGCGTGCTTTCCTTCCTGCGGTCCCTTTTTGCTCGGCGCAAATTTCGCCGGCTTCCCGTGGTTCGTTTTCAATCCAGGCCGATCGATCTCGGCATCGACGGGGCTCCGTATTCGGGCTGGGAAGTCGCGATCCTGGAGGCGTCCGGCGGTACCGTCGGCACGGCGACGTACAGTCTGGCACCTCGAATCGATCGGGTATTCGTCCATCGACTGGAAATTCTCGCGTCGATGAGACGCCGCGGCTATGGTCTCGCCTTCCTGTCGTATCTGCATCGAACGTATCAGTTGCCTATTACTGTGGTCGACGAACTGCCGGATGGCCGACCGTTCTGGCTCGCCGCGAGAACCTTTCAATCCGGAACATTGCGGGTAACGTCCGGGAAATCATCCGATGAGTTCCGCGACGAACTGCTTCAATGGCGGCATCGGCAGGCGGTCATGCTCGGGCTGCGCCCCCAGTCGAAGAAAACATCGGATTCCTAGGGAAACCTGCATGCCGCCCCTCGCGTAAACGGACTTGCTTGCCGCTCATGCGCGACATAGATTGTCTTCATCGAGGTCCGATTTTCTGGAGGTGCCATGCAACTATTCGTCGAACGTGTCGACGTTTGGGCGGCCACCATCGAGGACAAGCCGGGCGGTCTTGCGCATGTGTTGAACGCGTTGCGGGATGCTGGCGCTGATTTGCAATTCGTTGTCGCCCGACGCACGCCCGAAGCACCAGGCAAGGGGGTCGTGTTTGTCGCGCCGCTACAGGAAGACAAGGAGATCCGTGCAGCCACGCAGGCGGGATTCAATGCCACCTCGGGCCTGTGCTCCATCCGTGTGATGGGACTGGATCAAGCAGGGATCATCGCAGAGCTGACCCAGCAACTGTCGGACGGCGGGATCAATCTCCGCGGCGTATCCGCTGCCGTGCTCGGCTCGCAGTTCATTGCTTATCTCGCGCTCGACTCGCAGGCCGACGCCGATAGGGCGATGGACATTTTGCAAAGGGCTTGACCAGCCGTTGTTGTCCCGTGTCTTTGCGTGCCTTCGCGCTTCGTCGTGCCATGTGCGGCAAGTACGGTGCGAGGGCAGGTGGATTGAATAGCTCGACGGTAATCGTTCACAGTTGAGTTTGGATGGAAAATAGATGCGTTGTGATAAGAATACTTATCCCGACAACGTCGATGCGAATGAATGTCGCTGTTGAACTCGCCGCCTGGCAGAGGGTCGGCCGGGATTCGTGAAATTTTCGCCAAAAAATCCATAACCCAATGATTTGACGAATAGATTCTGAATCCCTGCCAACCTGGGAGAGCAGTGTTTCACCTGACGAACTTACCCTTTGCGTGCTTCGAATGCCTGATCAAACTGCCGAGCCCGCTGTACTTCGTCGCTGTGAAGGTAGGTCGACGTCGTCGAGATCGAAGCATGCCGCAGGTTATCGGTCTAGTTCTGTCTGGCTTAACTTCGGAAAGGATTACCTCGCTGACGGCTCCGCCATGCGTTGGCGTTGTGCGGCCTCCTTTACACGTCGCCGCGCGCCGCAGTCTCGCGGAAGCGGCCAAACGGATCGTGCAACGGCACCGATTGGTGCTGCATCGGGGTGGCGTCCCGGTAACGCAACAGCGCTGCCACTGCGCGCGCCGCAACCGAATACCCGAGTCCAAGCGCTCGTTCGGCCTCACGGTACGTCACGCCGTCCACCAGTACCGCGCGCGCCAGCACGAGGCCCCGCGCTGAAATCGGTCTGCCTCCGCGGCTGGGCCGTTGACGGGCAGCCACGGCCAAGGTGTCGAACTCGGCGGGCGTAAGCCGCGGCAAGTCTGCGTACGGCCGCTCGGTCGCGTCCTGAATCCCGCGCTGGTGATGTGGCTGCTGCCGCAGCGTGGGCAACGCGGACGCGGTTCGTGGCTTGCCGACAGGATGGTAGCGACCTGAGCGTTCAGGAACGCCGTCAGTTCCTTGCCCTCTCTCGTGTCGTCGGGGCGGCGAAGCACTGGACGGCTTGAACTCGAGTGCACTCTCATCAGAACTGGGCCGTCAGCTGAAACCCGAGAGTCACGCGAGCGGTCGGAAAGCCGGACGGCTTGTACACCGGCGTGCCGGCGAACAGGTCGTAGCCATAACCGCCGAAGCGTGTCGCGACGCTGCCCTTGACGCCGATCACCGCGCCGGCCAGTTGTGTGCCGACCAGCGCGACTGGCTGCGGGCCCCACACGCGCCCGTAGTCGAGGCCTGCGTAGGCCGCCAGCCCCGTCTGTCCGATCGGCGCCTGCAGCTCGTTGCGCCAGTAGAAGCCGCGTGCTGCGGCGAGCATCGTCTCGCCGTCGAAGCCGCGCACGGTGTAGCGGCTGCCGATCGTCAGGTCGTCGATGTAGTACAGCGTGTTGCCGGTGTACTGGCCGTGAAATGTCGTGACGTACCGAAACGGCTGCTGTGCGATCGCGAACGGCACCGACAGGTTCGCGTCGAACACCGCCATCTTGTAGCGGTAGGTCGGGCCTCCCTCAGCCGCCAGACTGTCGTCCTGCGCGCCGAAGGCGCCGATCCCTTGCCGGTACGCGAGTGTGCCGTCGAACTGCGCGTTGCCGAAGTAGTGCCGATCGGTCAGGCCGAACTCGACGAACGTGTTGTTGCGGCGCTGCTGCGGGATTTCGGTGTCTTCGATGAAGCTCTGGCCGAAGCGGCGCGAGAGCCGGAACTGCGCGCCGAACACGTTGTTCTGGCTGCGCGACAGCACACGATTCAGCTTGAAATCGACGGTCTTCGAGTTGCCGCTTGCGATGAACGTCTGGTTCACGCCGGCGATCTGCTGGTAGTACGTGTTCGTGTACGCGGAAAGCGTCGCAGTCCAGTAGCCCCACGGGATCGAATAGAAGCCGTTCCAGCCGTGCGAGCCGAGGCGCTTGTCCCCGAATTCGAGATCCTGGCTCACGCCGATGTTGAAGATGTCGTTCAACCCCAAGGGATTGTCGATGCCGAGCGACAGGTTGCCCTGTAGCCGGCCGGTCGCGCGCGTGCCCGAGTTGTCGATCGACGCGACTACTGTCCAGGGCTTGCCGCGCTTCACGTCGAGCACGACGTTGCTCTCGCCCGGCGTGTCAGCGGGGACGATCTGCATCGACACGTCCTGGCTCGACACGCGCTTCATCTGCTCGAGACCCTGCTCGAGGTCGCGCAGGTTCAACAGCTCGCCGTCGCGGGTCGGGAAGGCGGTTTTCCAGGTGCCGCGCAGCTTCTCGTCGGCGAAGCGCACGTGGCGAATCACGCCGGGGATCAGCGACAATTTCAGGGTGCCGGTCGACAGATCCTGTTCAGGCAGCAGCACGCGCGTCGTGACGTAGCCGCGCGCGAGGATCGCCTGCGACAGGCCCTTGACGAGGACGTCGAGGCCCTGTTTGCCGACGCACTGGCCAACGTAGTGGTCAATCCATTCGCGCGCGAAGGCGAAGCGGTCCATCGGCAATGCCGACGCACCTTGCGCTTTCACGGAAGCGGGCAGCGCGTCGGGCACGTCGAGCGAGAAATGATCGACGCGAAAGCAGGGCGACTCCGACGGCAGTGCCGGATACCCAGCACTCGCCGTCACGCCCGAACGCACCCCGGGCGCGGAGACCGCTCGTTCGCGCTCGCGCGCCTCTTCCTGCTGTCGGGTTTGCTGATCGTTGCCCGGAATGATCAAGCGGGGAGCTTCCTGCGCCGACACACTGGCCGCAATAAACAGCAGTGCGGCGGCTGGATTCCCCCGGCGAATGGTTCTCATGTATTTTTATAAACTTGATTGTGAATGTCGACTACGTCACGCGCTTATTGGAATTTCAGGGTGTTACTTCCGCTTGACCTGATCTACACGCAGAACCCATCACCTCCGTTCTCCGTGCTACAACATTGCAAGAAGGTATGATCTCCCGAAGGTGAAGGCAGCAGCAAGGCCGACGCTCACTAACGCTCCAATCGTACTGAGTGCAGCCGGTTCGTTGTAAGCGAACCATGCAAACAGAAGTGGTGCCATGACCATCGTTGATTTTAACCAGTATAAAAATTTCGCTCTAAACGAATCCTCCAGATTTCTTCCAAAAAGAAAAAATGTAATTAGCAAGACTGCGAGAGCAATTATTACCGTGCCAACTTCCATCGTCATTTCCTCGGCCCCTTAATTTGATCCCAGGTATTTCTTATCCCCCACCAAGGGTTGGTGGATGGATCGAAAAATGGGTCCACCGATTGCGATAGTCCAGTCGCATTACCCAACGGAACACCAATTTGTTTTCCAGCGACAATCGTTCCCGTCTTGGTCACGAAAAGAACGGCAGACTGCATTAGCGAATTTGTGCCGCCCGCCCATGTACCCAAAGCTTGCCCGTATATTCCGCCCAGTGCTCCCCCATAAAATCCACCGATAGTTTCAGCGGTTGTCAAGGGCTTCCCTGACAAAAAACTCAACCCGAGCGTTGTTGCCAATCCAGAAGCTGCCGCTTTACAAGCAGCGCCTCCCGATACCAAACAGGCAGTGACAGCAATCGCCGCCTTTCCGGTGCGCTCGTAAGCGAGATTCTGATTACGTAATTCTGCATCGGTCAGTCCGGTTCCGAGCTGCTGCTGTCCGGCATTATACGTGTCCTGATTTGGTTTGATGTACTGGCTGTTGTAATCGTGATTTGTATACTGGGAATCGTTCTTGTAGCTGTCGCAATTCAGGTTCTGGCATCCTACGATGCTTCGAATTTCCCAATCGTGCTTTCCACCAGACGCCTCTGCTGTCTGCTCGTCCGAATTACGCAGTATTTCAGCCACGATTCGCCCCTCGGCTTCCTGCACGCTTATCCCAAGCTTCTCTGCTACGATCTTCGCGTCCTTCTTTGCCCTCGCATATTCATCCGGATGCAACTGCCGATTGAACCGGTCAACGTTGTACCCCGAGAACGCCCCCGATTCACCGCCCACGACAGCGCCGGCCCCCGTCGCAAGCGCGTTCGCCACGATGTTGCCCAGCGCCTGATTCATGTTGGCGTTGCCGGTCGGATCGCTGACCGCGATCGCGCTGCTGAGCTCGTTCAGCTTGCCGGACGCGATCGACGCAATCGCTGCGCCGGCTGCGCCGCCAACCGCATTGCCGCCAGCCAGTCCCGTCACCAGCGCCGCGCCAGCACCTTGCATCAGCGCGCGGTTCGCTCCGCCTTCTTTCCACGCATCGACGCCTGCCTGGTCACCGTTGGCCGCCGCGTCCTTCATCATCTTGTCCGCGTAGTCCCCGATCCGGCGAGACACCGCCTCACCGGCCGCGCTCGCCGCTGCCATCATGTCCGCCTGTTTGGCCAGCAGATTCTGCATGTCGGGCAGTTTGGCAACCGTACCATTCGTGTTCGTCGTATCGCGGTTCAAGCTCGCCACATCCTGCTTCTGGTTCGCCGAATCCGTGATCGTGATCGTTCCGGCGCTGACGCCGCTCTTCGTCGTCGCACTGTCGCTGCCGCTGTCGTTCTGGCCAAGCATGGGCGCGGCACCACCGGCATTCTTGCCCGACGTGCTGCCGTGCGTGCTGTAGTTCATCCCGCCGTCGCCGGTCGTCGCGCCCGCGCTGAAGCCGCTCGAGCTCGCGTCGTAGTGCGACTGGTTCTGGATGTCGGAGTAGGAGAGGGAACCCGTCGTCAGCGAATTCTTCGACGCATCGGCGGCGCTCGCAATCAGCCCGCCTTTCAGGTCGGTATTGCCGGTGACGTTGATATTGAAGCCGCCGTCACCCGCCTGAATCCCGGCTTGTTCATTAACGCCCGCATAACTGCCCGACGCATTGCCCTTGCTCTGGCTGAAGCTCGCACTGGCGCCGCCCTGACTGATGCTGAAGCCGCCGCCAGAACTCGACTGATGCGCCGCGCTCGACATCGTATCCTGCACACTCGCGATGTTCAGATTCCCGCCCACATCGGCGTTCACCTGATTGCCCTTCACATTCGAGCCGATGATATTCGTATCGCCGCCCGAGATGATCGTCACGCCGTTTGCCGCATTCACATGACTGTTGTTCTGCGTGGCCAGATCGCTGTTGCCGTCGCCGTTGGCCTTCGACATCGCAGCGGAAACACCGAACCCACCCGTGCCAACCGACACGCCCACGCTCGCGCTCTTCGATTCATTCGTGCTGCGCGTCGAATCGGTATCCGTCGTATTGACGATATTGACCTGATTTTTTGCCGCCAGAATCACGTCGTTTGCGTTCACGTTAGAGCCGGCGATCGTCATATTGCCGCTGCCCGGCTTACCGTTGCCGGTCGCCGCAAACGCGGCTGTTCGAAGAGTGGTTTTCATAACGGATTTCGTCGCCGCTTTTAACGGACGTAGTCGAGTTCTAATTCAGTTTCGATTGAAACTAACAACGGACCCGGCATATTGCCGGGCCCGTTTTTAAGACTACCGACCTGATCTCTTCTTTTCAGTGAACCAAGTCACCGTGCCCGCGAAAAAACTGAACACAACTACAAACACAGCCATTCGCTCGACTCGATTCCACGTTGGCAATTGATATGGAATGTCGTGAAACAACCATTGCAATGGAGGACCGGCGGCAAGTTCTGAGATGGAAACGCCAATTCCCATAATAGTGAGCCAAAGCAACACGTTGTATACCCAGCGAAACCATTCAAAGCTGGTCTTGGGACTCATTTCTTTGCAGCTCCGTCAAGCCCGTTCTGTACCGTTGCGCCTGCTTTCTCTTGCACCACACCTCCCAAAATACCGGCCGCCCACGATGGAATCATACTCGGCGGAACATATTTCGATATCCCCAAGCCAAGGTTCTGCCATTCCTGTCGATACCATGGATTGAGGAATTTATTCAAACCAGACTCAGCTCCCGCACCCAGGGGATACCCAAACGCCGTTCCCACAGCAGCCCCCGCCATCGCCGAATTCGGGTTTTGCCCTTGCATAGCCGAACCCGTCAGCGCACTACCAACTCCCGTCATGAACACCGGAACAAATTTCATCCCCGTGGAAGCTGCACCCGTCGCGCCCGCCAACGCAAAGCTCGTCCAGTCAAACGGCTGATTGCCCATCAGTTGGACACCTCCATTAGCCCCCAATCCGAGCAGCCCGCCTACGCTCACCATTCCTGCCGACGCGAGCGGACCACCTGTTACCAAACCGAGTCCGATCTTGTGCTCGCCGGTCTGCACCGCACCGAGATCCCAGTTGCCGCCGACGTTCATGCGGAGATTGCCACCAACCGACAGGTCGACGGCAGCGTCGGATACCCGGCACTCGCCGTCACGCCCGAACGCACCCCGGGCGAGGAGACGGCGCGCTCGCGCTCGCGCGCCTCCTCCTGCTGTCGCGTTTGCTGGTCGTTGCCCGGAATTACCAGGCGCGAAGCTTCCTGTGCAAACACACCGGTCGCAACGAAGGTGGCGGCCGGTAGGAGCGACAGTCGCAGAGCAATTTTCATTTTGACTTGTCAGCGTCTTCGTTGTCGTTCGTTTTGTAGCTATCTCGCGCCTTCTTGTAGCTGCGGTCGAAGGGCTTAATCTTCAGCATATGTGCTCGACTGGAAATCCCTCCAAGCGCCATTGTCGCAAAACCAAGGAGAAATGCCCCTGCCCTGATCCAGCGGGGTATTTGGTCGAGCCCAAGTCCTGCCAACGCCAAGGCTAAGCCCGTCAGAAAAAGCACAACTCTTAGCCATCCTGCTAAATTACCGTCCTCGATCAATCTCATTTCTTTTCCTTGTTGGCACTCGGACCAAAAATCGAATTCAATTGCTGGCCGATCCAGTTTCCGACCGTTGTTGAGACCGGTTGCTTCTTGATAGCTTCGGACGCTCCATTGATGACCAACGATGCGATCGGCACCTTGTCTCCGATCACCTGACCGCCCAGTGCCAAAGCGCTTTCATAAGTGTATTGGCCAGCATTCGGATTTACCAATTGCGATGTGGCATCCGCAGCAATACCTACTACCGTCGCTCCGTAAGCAATCGTTCCAAATGCCGGCGCTAAGGGTGATGGTACGGCAGCCCCGGTCGCAGCGCTGGATGAGATCCATCCTGCGGTGTTCGACACCATCGAGGCTGTGTCCGCGGTTGTGCTCTTCACATAATTCGCATCCGACTGGTCGAATTTCGTAAACGGTCCAGTCAGATGGAACCCCCATCCACTGCTTGCGGTACGATCGTAGTTGAACTGGCTTGGCACCTGACTGTTCGTCGCCGAGTCAGCATTTGCCACGATATACGATTGCAATTCGGGATTTGCAGGCGCCGTCTTCTGCGTCAGAACCATCTTGCCATCAGCCGTAGCCGGTGCTCCGACCCATTGTGCACCCATGTCAGTCGGCGATGTCCCTACGAGGGTTGTAGGCGCTCCCGACTCGTGGATTCCGTTCACGGACACGCCCATAATGCGCATCTGATCTTCGATCTGCGCTTGGGTATATTTGCCCTTGCTTTTCTCTGCCAGTTGTTTCGCGAGCGTTTTTTCTTCTGGATGCAACTGTCGGTTGAACCGGTCAACGTTGTATCCCGAGAACGCTCCCGCTTCACCGCCCACAGCGGCGCCCGCGCCCGTCGCAAGCGCGTTCGCCACGATGTTGCCCAGCGCCTGATTCATGTTGGCGTTGCCGGTCGGATCGCTGCCTGCGATCGCGCTGCTCAGCCCGTTCAGCTTGCCGGACGCGATCGACGCAATCGCCGCGCCGGCTGCGCCGCCAACCGCATTGCCGCCAGCCAGTCCCGTCACCAGCGCCGCGCCAGCACCTTGCATCAGCGCGCGGTTCGTTCCGCCTTCTTTCCACGCATCGACGCCTGCCTGGTCACCGTTGGCCGCCGCGTCCTTCATCATCTTGTCCGCGTAGTCCCCGATCCGGCGAGACACCGCCTCACCGGCCGCGCTCGCCGCTGCCATCATGTCCGCCTGTTTGGCCAGCAGATTCTGCATGTCGGGCAGTTTGGCAACCGTACCATTCGTGTTCGTCGTATCGCGGTTCAAGCTCGCCACATCCTGCTTCTGGTTCGCCGAATCCGTAATCGTGACCGTTCCGGCGCTGACGCCGCTCTTCGTCGTCGCACTGTCGCTGCCGCTGTCGTTCTGGCCGAGCATGGGCGCGGCACCACCGGCATTCTTGCCCGACGCGCTGCCGTGCGTGCTGTAGTTCATCCCGCCGTCGCCGGTCGTCGCGCCCGCGCTGAAGCCGCTCGAGCTCGCGTCGTAGTGCGACTGGTTCTGGATGTCGGAGTAGGAGAGGGAACCCGTCGTCAGCGAATTCTTCGACGCATCGGCGGCGCTCGCAATCAGCCCGCCTTTCAGGTCGGTATTGCCGGTGACGTTGATATTGAAGCCGCCGTCACCCGCCTGAATCCCGGCTTGTTCATTAACGCCCGCATAACTGCCCGACGCATTGCCCTTGCTCTGGCTGAAGCTCGCACTGGCGCCGCCCTGACTGATGCTGAAGCCGCCGCCAGAACTCGACTGATGCGCCGCGCTCGACATCGTATCCTGCACACTCGCGATGTTCAGATTCCCGCCCACATCGGCGTTCACCTGATTGCCCTTCACATTCGAGCCGATGATATTCGTATCGCCGCCCGAGATGATCGTCACGCCGTTTGCCGCGTTCACGTGACTGTTGTTCTGCGTGGCCAGATCGCTGTTGCCGTCGCCGTTGGCCTTCGACATCGCAGCGGAAACACCGAACCCACCCGTGCCAACCGACACGCCCACGCTCGCGCTCTTCGATTCATTCGTGCTGCGCGTCGAATCGGTATCCGTCGTATTGACGATATTGACCTGATTTTTTGCCGCCAGAATCACGTCGTTTGCGTTCACATTCGAGCCGGCGATCGTCACATTGCCGCTACCCGGCTGCCCGTTCCCCGTTGCCGCAAATGCCACCGTTCCGCCCGCATTCACGTTCGAGCCGCGATTCGTCACGCTGTTCTCGGTAAATGCACTCTTGCTATGGCTGCTGCCGACGCTGACCTCGACCTTGAACTGCGGCGTCTCGCCAGCCCCCAGCGATCTAACCAGATCGCCTGCGGCTACGTTTGCATCCCACGCCGCGCTGGCCGCGGCCATCCCGTGCAGCGCCGCTGCACGGCCATCCTGGCTATTACTGGACGCACGCGATTGACCCACCGCATTCGACACCGCGTCGATTACCGGCGCCTTCAGCGCCAGCGTCAGGCCGCTCTTCGACACTTCCTGCGTCTCGCCGCGGTGGTTCGTGTCCTGCGCGGCGTCGATCGTCACGTTTGCGCCAGTGCCGCTGAGATTCTTCGCTGCGATCAGGTCGCTTCCCGTCACGTGCAGGTCGTTTCCAGCGGTGATGCTGATGTTGCCCTTCAGCGAACCGATCGAACTGGCGTTGTTCGACACCTCGGTCGTCTGACTGGTCGTCTTCAGCGAACTGCTGCCGATCGACACAGACAGGCCACCGCCCGACATCAGCCCGGACTCCTTCTTGTCGTAGTAGCTCGACGACTGCAAGGTATCCTGCGACGTCGTAACCGTCACGTTACGCGCGGCCGTGAGTGCAACGTCGTTCGTTCCGACGATGGTACTGCCCTGAACATTGACGTCCTTCCCACTGACGATGTTCACACCGTCCGCTGATACGAGACTACCCTGATTCAGCGTCATCGTCTGGTCGATCCCGCTCGCGACCTTCACGCCGCTCACGACGTTGCTGTGGCTATGCGTCTCGTGTGAGTTCAGCTCATGCGTTTCGGTCGCCGCGCCGATATTCACGTTGCCGGCCGCCAGCAGGTTCGCGTTGCCCTTGTCGAGGCTAATCGCACTGCCGTTTACGGTAATGTCCTTGCCCGACACGATATTCACCGTGTCGCCGCCCTTGAGCGTCGTCCCGGTCAGTGCTTGATCCAACGTATGCAGCGTCTCCGCGTAGCTGCCGTGACTGTCGCTGCCCGAACTGTTGCTGTTCACAGTCGAGGTCGCGGTTGCGGCGCCGAGCGTCACGTTGCCCTGCGCCGCGATCGTGCCACCCTGGCCGAGGTCGATCTGTGCGCCCTTGGCGGTAAGATCGCCGCCAACGCCGATCAGTGAAGCGCCGCCAACCTGCACCGAGCTGCCGGTCACTTTGTTGATGTCGGTATTCGACACGCCGTTCGCGCGCTGCACGATCTTGTGCTCGCCGGTCTGCACCGCGCCGAGATCCCAGTTGCCGCCAACATTCATGCCGAGATTGCCACCAACCGACAGGCTGCCCGCGTTCTGCTGGAAGTTGCCGCCGGTCACGATCGACGCGTCGCCTGCGACGTCGAGTTTGGCGGTCGGCCCGAGCGTGGTCACCACGCTCGTCGCGCCGTCGCGGCTCACCCGCGTGTTCGTCTTCGTCGCCGTATCGAGAATCAGGTCTTTCCCGGCATCCAGCTGCAGGCTGCCGGCCTTTACATTGGCCGACGTCAGGTCGATGTTGTTCTCGGTCTTCAGCGACATCAGCCCGCCGCTTTGCAGCGCGCCGAATGCGTTGTCGATCTGCTTGCCCTGAATTGCCAGCGTGTTGTCCGCCTTGATCGTGCCGCTGTTCGAGAATGACTGTGCGTTCTGGAAATCGATGTTCGTCGCGCTAATCAACGGTCCGTCGATGTTCTGCTGGCTGGCCTTCGCGAGATACACGACGGGCACCAGCACCGACTGGCCGTCGACCACGCGCGTCTCCATCATGATCACGTTGCTGGTCAGCTTAGACACCTGTTCCGCCGACAGGCTCGCGCCGATCGGCAGATCAAGCGACTTCGACAGATCTGCGCCGGCCGCCATTAGCAACTGATACATGGTCTGCAGGTCTGCGTACGGCCCAAGCACCGCCTTGCCGGTCAGCGCGGTCACTTCGTTGCGCACAAGCTGCTGCTCGTAGAAACCGTCGCCGAGGCGTTTCGGGATGTGCGTGAGGTCGACGCCGAGTTGACCGAAGAAGTAGTCGCTCGAGATGAAATTCTTCTGGTTCGTGAACGCCGGGTTCGTCTCGATCACGTAGCTCGCATTCGGCGCAGTCGTCGGCTTGAACAGGCCGCCCTGCGGAATGGTGAGGTTGTTCAGGACGTTCAGCGCCGTCGCGCTGGCGATGATCGGGTCGACCGGCGCCGACGGACCGCCATGCACTGCCGACGCCCCCGATTTCGCACCGCTCGCGCTACCGCTCAGGTTGCCAGGCGTCAGGCCGGGCACCGACTGCCCGGGCAGCAGACCGAGTGACGGAATCGATGCATTACCCGCCGTGTTGTTGACACTGATGCCCGTTCCCGAAATCGTGCCGTTCGAACTCAACGTCGAGTCGTAGCCCGGCAGCTTGTAATCCTTGATCGACGCCGGTGCCGCCTGCGTATAGCCGCCCGGGCGACTGCCGACGAACGGCGCGTTGCCGAACGGCAGTTGCCAGTCGTGCTCGGAATTGTCGTAGTTGTTGTAGTGATACTGCCCCGAGTAGGAGACTGTCACGCCCGGCAGTTTTTGCCCGGACGCCGCCCAACCGTCCGCGTCGTAGTGCGACGGAATCTTGATGTCGCCGACTGCCGCGATATTGCTCCAATAATTCTGCAGCGTGCCGACCGACGACGCGTCGATGTTCCCGCCCGACACGATCTGGCCGGCCGCACTGATGCCTGTCACGGTCGTCGCCGTCGCGCTGTCCGCGTAGTAGGTCGTGAACTGATACGTGCTGTTCCACTGACCGCCGTGGGGCGGCTCGGTGTAGACGCCGCCGATGCTGTCCGGATCCTTCACGCCGATCTGGCCCGTGCGGCCGCTGATCGGAATCCCGAACTGCCCGAGCAGCGATGGATCGATCGAACTGGTTGAGGTCGTCATCACGCGGCGCGTGTTCGTGATCTTGTCGGCGTGCAGCTCCATGTTACCGCCCGACTGGATCAGCGCCGACGCGTTGTTCACCAGCGCCGCGTTCGTGTAGTTGCCGCTCGAGTCCTTGCCGCCCGCCAGCACGACCTTGCCCATGCCGAAGATGGCGGTCGTGGCCATCGTATCGGCCGCGCTCGTGTCGTCGCGGTTCTCGATGTCGTGCGCGAGGAGCTCGAGCGTGCCGTTGCTGTCCGATGCGCCAATCAGCGCGGTCGGTCCGAGGTTCGAGATCGTACCCGTTGCGTTGAGTGACGCGCTGGCACCCACGAGTGCACCCGTATTGGTCAGGTTGGCCGATTGCGTGTGCAGCAGGCCGCCAGCCGTCAAGGCACCGACGTTCACGATATTGCCCGCATTGACACTCAGGTCGTTGACAGACTGCAGGTTCGCATTGTTCGTGAAGGTGCCGGGCAGCGTGAAGGCGAGATCGTGCCCGACGTTGAACTGCGTGTCGGCCGCCGCCGTGTAATCGCCCTGCAGGTTCACGTTCGCGTCATGCGCGGCGCTGTAGGTGCCACCGCCTTGCAGCGTCGCCGCCGTCACCGTCAGGTCGTGCGTCGAGCTGATTTGCCCGCTCGCGTTGGTGATCGCGCCGCTCGTCGTCACGTCGACATTGCCGCTCGAGTTCGCGACATTGCCAATGGTGCCGCCGCTGTTGTCGAGGGTATTGCCCTGGACATGCAGCGCAGCGCCGCTGAGCTGGCCACCCTGCGTGTTGCTGATCGACGCCGCGCTGACCGTCACGTCGCCGTTGCCGGTGATGGCGCCCATGCCCGATACGCCGCCGGCGTGGCTGTTCGTGATCTGGCTGCCGCCCTGTACGGTCATCTTGCCGGCGCCGAGGTCGACAATGGCGCCGTCCGCATTGTTGATCGAGGCCGATTTAATGTTGAGCGTACTGGCATCGCCCGCGGTCGATTGCCCGGCCTGAATGTGGCCGCTGCGGTTCGACAGAGCGCCGCCGCTCGTCAGCGAGAACGAGGTATCCGACCGCAGCAGTCCCTGCGCGTTGTTCACGTCGCCCGAAATCGTGGCGTTGATGCCGCGTTGCGCCGCCAGGATGCCGCTCGCATTGTTCCAGCTGCTGGCGTTGACGACGGCTTGCCCCTTCGTCACGATGGTGCCCGACGCGTTGTTCAGCGCGCTGGCTCCGTTGCCCGGTGCGATTGTCAGCGTGCCCGCGCCGGCATGCGTAATGGTGCCGCCCGCGTTGTTCAGCTCGGCCGGCGTGAGCGTCAGGTCCTTACTGTTGGTCTGGATTACGCCGGCGGCCGAGTTGTCGAGCGTGCCGATGACGTTCATGCCCATCGCCGACGAACCGTACTGCGTGATGGTGCCGCCGCGGTTCGCGAGGGTCGCGGCTGTCAGCGTGAGCTGGTTCGCTTCGAGTTTGCCGCTGCTGTTGTCGAGCGTCGAATCGGCCGTGACCGACAGGTTCGGCGCGACGATCGAGCCACTCTGGTTCGTCATCGAACCCGTGTGGATCGTCGCGTTCGTGCTGGCGCCGATCTGACCGCTGTCATTCGCCAGCGTACCGCTGGTGACGCTCACGTCCGTGTTCGACAACAGCTTGCCGCCTGCATTGTTCAGCGTGCCGGCGACGGTTGCCGCCAATCCGTTCTGCGCGCTGATCGAGCCCGACGCGTTGTTCAGCGTGCCGGTTTGCGCGACGACTCGGCCGTTACTCGCGATCGAGCCGCCGACGTTTGATAGCGAGCCGGATTGGCTGCCGAGCGTCAGCGCGCCGGTGCCGGCATGGGTGATGGTGCCGCCGTCGTTTTTCAGCGTAGCCGGCGCGAGCGTCAGGTCGGTGCTGTTGGTCTGCAGCGTGCCGCTGCTGGAATTATCGAGCGTGCCCGATACGTTGACGCTCATCGCGCCGGCGCCGGTCTGCGTGATGGTGCCGCCGTGATTCACCAGGTCGGTTGCGTTCAACGAGACCTGAGCAGCCTGCACGGTGCCGGCGCTGTTGTCGAGCGTCGTGCCGCTGAGCGTCGCCGTCTGGCCGACAATCGAACCACCGCTGTTCGCCAGGTGCGCGTCGGCATCGACCACGACGTTCTGGGCGGCCTGCAGGGTGCCGCTACCGTTGTCGACCGACTGGCCCGCAACACGCAGATTCGTATTGGACGTGATCGCGCCGCGGTTGACAACGTTTGCGCCCTGGACCGACACGTCACCGTTGCCGCCGATGACGCCGCCTTGCGCACCGTTTGCCGTCGTACCCGCCGCGTTCGTCAGTTGACCGGTTGCGCTCAGCGTCAGCCCGTCACCGTTCAGCGAAGTGATTCGGCCCGCCGTGTTGTCGATCGTGATCCCGTCGACCGACGCGTGCCCGGCGCTCTGGATGGTGCCAAGGTTGTTCGCGATGGCGCCGCCGTGCACGTTCGTCGTGCTCTGGGACACCAATTCGCCGGACTGGTTCGCGATCTGGCCGGCCACCTGTACCGACAGCGAGCCTTGCGACGAGACCTTGCCGCCCTGGTTCGAGAGGCTGCCGCCGGAAAGCGTGGTGCTGCCGCCGCTCGACAGGCTGCCGTGATCGTTGATCACCGTGTCCGACGCGTTCGCCGAGACAGCCCCCTGGGCGCTCGTCGTCGCGTTTGCGAGATTCACATCGCCGGCTGTCGCGCTCAGCGACAGATTGCCGTTCGCCGCGGTCTGGCTACCGGAGAGATTCACGTTGCCGCCGGTCAGCGACGCATTGCCGCCCGCGACGTTCTGGCCGGTCGCGCTCAGCTGGCCCGACGCCGTCACGTTCAGATCGCCGCCACGTCCGACGGAGCCGTCGTTGTTCACGCCCGCGCCGAGCGTGCCCGTCGAGTTGACGCTGCCCGCGTTCACGGTCGTATTCTGTTGCGCGGCGAGTGTCCCGGTGTTCGTCAGATCGGCGGCGGTATTCACCGACGCCGACTGTTGCGCGTATGTCGTGCCGCTGTTCTGGATGCCACCGGCAGCCGACAGTGCGAGGTTGCCGCTCGCCGTGGTCTTGCCCGTCAGCACGAGCCGGCCGTTCGACTGCAGCGTCAGGTCACCGGCCTGTGCGGCGATCGTGCCGGCGTTGGCCACCCCCACACCGAACTCGTTCGACGCGAGGAAGATCCGATCACTATACATACCGCCCAACTGGCTCACGTCGATCGCGACCGACGGGGCGGGGCCGTCGCCGGCGATCGGTGTCGCGGCAAGCGTGTCGCGATTGACCTGGGCCGCGCCTGCGATCACGTTCAGGTTCTTCGCATAGATGGCGGAATTGACCTGTACAGCGCGGGCGATAAGGTCCACCTGATCGGTACCGGTTGCGTTCAAGCCGGCGCCCGAGACGGTCACGAGCCCGCGGTTGACGTTGTATCCGGCGAGCGAACCATCGGCGCCGTAGTACGGCACGCCGGTCGTCAAGGTCGCGCGGCTGGTATTCAGGAAGGTTCCGCCGTCCACGAAGATCCCGGACGGATTCGCCAGGATGAGCTCCGCGCGAGCGCCTGCGATCTCCAAAGCGCCGCGAACTTGAGAGGGGTTCGGACTGTTGACCTGGTTGACGATGATCCGTGCGGCCTGCCCGGCGCCGTAATTCGGATTGCCGTTGATCCAGCCCGCCTGCTGGGTCTGGACCATCGTGGCCGAGTTGTTCAGGATTGCGCCAGCGCGCTGTACGTCGAACTGGTTGTAGGTGTTGACCGATACGCCTGCACTCGAGGGACGCGCCACGTTGACCTGAGGCAAGCCGTTCGGCGTCTGGATCACATGCGTGCTGGTGCCCGGCGTCGGAACGATCTGCGCATCGGACAGGGCAGGCAGCATGCCGAACGCGGCAACGCCCGCGACTACGGCGCGTATGCCCGACATCGATGAGCGCCGCCGTGCGCGCGCCTCGCCGGTTGCCGATTTGCCCTCAGCCGTCGCCGTCTCCGCGACGGCCACCACCATACCCCGAAGCCTGGAATACACCAGGCGATGCGTATTTTTGTTCATTCTTGCCGACGCGGCCCGCGCCTATTCGTTGGATTATTGTGCGCGAGCTTACTAAATCCCCGAAAGACGACTGTCAACAATTGCCAAGCCGTTGACGGAAAAAGACAAATTCCGGTTTTCAGACGCGTCCGATTGACGAGGCACGTTGCTGGCGTGCAGCTGAAAGCCGAACGAAAAAAAGCCGACGCAAACGCGTCGGCTTGAAAATGTTCCAGCAGGTCGGGGAACCCGGCCAGAACCTGAGAGGCCGGCATCATCCCATACGCGGCAACCCGATGTCTCCGGCGTCGCCTTCGGCGTCATTCAGCAGCAACGCCGCCGCGCTACTAGCCCGATCGCCGCCGACGCTACAAACACATCGAGTCACTGTTTCGCGCAAGCATCGATTGGTCCTTGATCGAGCGGCATTTCCCGGACATGCTCCGCGTCGCGATCTCGATCAAGGCCGGCCGAATGACGCCCTCGACGATCCTGCAACGGCTCGGCTCTGGGAGTGTGAAGAACAAGCTGTACTTCGCGTTTCGCGAGCTCGGTCGCGTGATCCGGACGATGTTCCTGCTGCGCTACATCAACGACCCGGAGATGCGCCAAACGATTCACGCGGCGACCAACAAGAGCGAGCAGTTCAACGACTTCTCGAAATGGCTGATGTTCGGCGGCGAAGTCATTGCGGAAAATCTCCGGCACGAGCAGCGCAAGGTCATCAAATACAACCAGCTTGTCGCGAACATGGTGATCCTCTACAACGTGCAATGGATGTCGAGGACGCTGAAAGCGCTGCAGGAGAAGGGGCATCCCGTCGACGCCGACGTACTGCAGGCGCTGTCGCCGTATCGCCGCGACCACATCAATCGGCTCGGGTTATATCTGCTGGACCTTCATCGCAAAGCTCCGCCGCTCGACCCGTCAATATATTTTTCGTTTAAATCAGCCGCTTAAGTACTTTTTGGCGAAAATTTCGCGAATCCCGGCCGACCCTCTGGCATGTTCGGTCGGAAGGAGCGGCGCTGCGGTAGCGAGGTGCGTGACGCGCGCGCGTCGAAGTCCCGGACGAGATAGGAGCATGATGCAGGGCGGACGCCGCCTGCGCCTCCCTGCTCAATCGCGCGTCCGCCGAAGCGCGCGCCCCATCTCGGCGATCGGCATCGCCGCGATCGAATTCAGCAACCGCGTCTCGCCGGCGTCCGGGCGCGCGATTGCCCGCACGTCATCGAGCGTCTGCGCGACGTGGCGATCGAGCGGTTCGAGAAAGCGCCGCAGCTCGCTCTCCGCCGCCTTGTCCCTGAGCCCGATTGCCTGTCCGAACGCGATCAGCGCATCCACATCGATATCGACAAATCGCGTCGCGGTGCCGAGCGGCATCGTCAGTTCGCAGTGCGGCCAATGATCGCCGCGATGGTCGGGCCGGTGCGTCGGCGTGTGATACACGACCGTGCTGACGATGTCATAGAACGGCGCAAGCCGGTAACCGCGCGCGTCGACGAAGAACGACAGGTTCTTCAGGTGCGCGTCGGCATTGCCGACCACCACGTTGAACACGGTCCAGCGGAATACCGACAGGCGTGCCAGCGCGCGCGTGCTGGTGCGGTCGATCGCGCGGGCAAGCTCCTGCGCATTCGCGCGCTGGTACTTGAAGCCGCGGTCGTAGTTGAGCAGCTGCATCGCGTCGATCGTATGCACGCGCCCGGCCGGCGCCGACGCGACGTCGCGGTCGAACCGGTCGATCACGTAGCACGCGGATGGCGCGCGCAGGAAGTGCACGTCGGGCACGTCGAGCCCCATCCGCTTCGCGAGCTTCATGCAGAAGAATTCGTTGATCGCCGAGTGCGGGTAGCCGGCCGCGCGCATGTCCGGCTTGAGCAGGTGCATCGACGGCTCGCTGCCGACCGGCTCGTACAGCATGTAGTCGGATGCGTTGCCGCGCAGCACCACCAGCAGCTTCTGCTGCGCGCCGGCCGCCGACATGCGCTTGGGTGCGGTGGCCGTCAGCGCGCGCTCGGGCATTGCCTGGATCCGGCGTTCGAGCTCGTCGAGCGGCAGTGGCTGCAGGCTGCCGGGCGCTTCCTGTTCGCCGTCGGCCAGCAGCGTCAGCGCGCCGGCCGATTCGCGCCCGAAGTACGCGAGCAGGCCCCACGCGTCGGCGGCATCGACCTTCGCCTCGCGCGCGAGCGACGTGCGCATGCCTTCCTCCGGCAGCAGGTTGTCGAAGAACCACTGGACCGGGCGATCGGTAGACGTATCGGTGAAGGTGCCGGCGCGCAGCGCGAACGCCGGCGACAGCGGATAGGCGGTCGGGGACGCGAGCCATTGCGCGTCGTACGTGAACGACCAGATGCCTTTGTCGTCGGTCAGCGTGCCCATGCGCTCGCCGTTGGCGGAGGCGATCAGCCTTCTAGCCGCCATGGCTGCTCCTGCGGCGTTGTGCGGCCTTCAGCGCGGTGGCTTCCGAAATCTCGACCGACGACTCGGCGTACAGACGCACGCCCAGCTCGCCGAGCAGCATCATGACCTTGCCGATTTGCGCGGTCGGCTTGCCGGCTTCCACCTGGCTGATGAATTTCGGCGACAGCCCGGTCGCGTTCGCGAGTTCGTCGCGCGTGAACCCCTGCTGGAGCCGCGCCGCGCGGATGAGGTGGGCGAGCGCGCCGATCGTGTCGACGGACTGGGACTCCGACATGACGTTCTCCGTACTTCGTATCTGATCGGGAACAGTATTGCACAACTCGACGGCCCGAGCATCATTTCGTATCCGTACAGGAACGAAAGTCCAGTAAAAGGACTCGGAACATCGTTTCGTACCCGAACGGGAACAAAAGCTCGTAGAGCTGTATGTTGAAACCGCCTTCGTATCCAATCAAATACGAAAAAGTGTCGACTCGGCCAGGCCGGCGAGGACGCATGGCGCCGACGGTTATCCGCCGGCGGCGATCACGGTCAGTGGGCCAACGTCGTCGTCGACGGCCCGCGCGGCGCGCGTCCGTCATTCCACAAACAGGTCGGGCCCGAACCTTGCGCCCCGCAAGCGCCGCCCGCGGCCGCACCGCGACGTGTCACACATGACGGATTGGGAGGGAGGCGCGCATGGAGCCGATGCCGGTCGTACTTCAGTGGGATGCGGTCCTCGTCAGGATCGCCCTCGCGCTGGTCGCGGGCGGGCTGATCGGCCTCGATCGCAGCGAATCCGGCAAGACGGCCGGGCTGCGCACGACGATCCTCGTCTGCCTTGCCGCGTGCCTGTCGATGCTTCAGGTCAATGCGTTGCTGCTGCAGGCCGGCAAGCCGCAGGGCGCGTTCTCGGTGCTCGACCTGATGCGCCTGCCGCTCGGCATCCTGACCGGGATGGGCTTTATCGGCGGCGGCGCGATCCTGCATCGCGACGGCCTCGTATCCGGCGTGACGACGGCCGCGACGCTGTGGTTCGTGACCGTGGTCGGTCTGTGCATCGGCGGCGGCCAGTTGTCGCTCGGCGCGCTCGGACTCGTGCTCGGACTCCTCGTCGTGTGGCCGCTGCGGCTGGTCGAGCAGCGCGTGCGGCGCGTCAGGACGGCACTGATCACGATCGAGTACGAATTCGGCTCGCCGGCGCGCGAGCGTCTGACGACCGGGCTGCGCGACGCTGGCTTCGCGTGCCGCACGCGCGGTTTTCGCGAAACGGCCGCGCGTGCGGCGCGCGAAGAGGAACTGTTCGTAGCGTGGCGCGAACCGGCCAACGCCGATGCGATGTTGCCTCAACTGATCCGGATCGCCGAATTGGCTGGCCTGACGTCGATCCGTTATTCCGCGGAGAACTGAGCCGCACGACGCTTTCCGAGCGTAGGTTGGCTGCGTGCCCGGTGTTCCGTGCCCCGTTCAGCGTCCGGCTTCCGCTCCGGCGCCGTCGTGCGAATCGCCGTTCGGGCTGGGCGGGCTCATCGCGAGATGAAGTGCGGCCGGGTCGACCGGTTTCACGAAATGCTCCAGAAACCCGGTCGAGAGACAGCGTTCTCGATCCGCGTTGCGGCCATAGCCGGTCAGCGCGAGAAAGATGCACGGCGTGACTTCGTTGATCGCCTTCAGCCGCCTCAGCAGTTCATAGCCGTCCATCACCGGCAGCCCGATGTCGAGGATCGCGACGTCGGGACGGTAAGCGCGGTACGCGGCCAGCGCGGTCACCGGATCGTGCACGACGGCGACTTCGTGACCGGCCTCGCGCAGCCATTGCGCGAGCGTCGACGCGGCATCCTCGTTGTCGTCGACCAGCATCACGCGCCGGCCGGTGCGGCCCGGCGCCGTGTCGCGGATGCCGTGCGGCGGCTGCGGCGCGGCCATTGCCACGGCTTTCGGCCGGTACTCGGGCAGTGAGATCGTAAACGTGCTGCCGCAGCCGGGTCCGGCGCTGTCCGCGCGCACCGTGCCGCCGTGCAGGGTGACGAGACTGCGCACGAGCGCGAGGCCGATACCGAGGCCGCCGTGCGCCTGCTTTGCGTCGCCGTCGAGCCGGTAGAACGGCTCGAAAATGCTGTCGAGGCGGTCGCGCGGAATGCCGGCGCCGTTGTCGCTTACCTCGACGAGCGTGGTGCCGTCGGCGCCGCGGGCCGCGCGCACCGTGACGTCGCCACCCGGCAGCGTGTATTTCGCCGCGTTGGTCAGCAGGTTCGCGACGACCTGCGACAGCCGCACCGAGTCGCCGTGGCAGCGCGCGTCCGGATCGGTGTCGACATGCAGGCGGTGACGGCGCTGCTCGAACAGCGGACTCGCGACCTCGACCGCGCGGTCGACGATGTCCGCGAGCTGCACGGGTTCCTTCTTCAGCGTGATCTTGCCGCGCGTGATGCGCGACACGTCGAGCAGATCGTCGATCAGCCGGACCATGTGATCGAGCTGCCGCTGGATGATCGCGATCTCGTTCGGCGTCGCCTGGCCGTCGCGATGGCGGATCAGCTCCAGCGCGAGCGAGATCGGCGTCAGCGGATTACGCAGCTCATGGCCGAGCACCGCGAGAAACTGATCCTTCGCCTGATTCGCGTCACGAAGTTCGCCGAGCAGCCGGTCGCGCTCGGCATTCGCGGCGACGAGCTTCTCGCGCGCGGCGACGTGCTCGGTCACCTCGACCGCGCTGACGATCACGCCGAGCCCGTCCGCGAGCGGCTGCGGATTGAAGTGCAGCCGGTACACGCGGGCGTCGTCCGGCTCGGGCCGGTCGCGGTGCTCGCTGATCGTCGTCGAGCGGCCCAGCGTGCGGGCGGTTTCCAGCGCGCGCACGATCGCCGGCGTATCGCCGCCGGGTAGCACCGACGTCAGCCGCTGGTCGACGATGTCGGTCCGGCCGCACAGCTCCGAGAAGCGGTGATTCGCGAGCACGATCCGGTGTGCGGCGCCCGACAGCAGTGCGATCGGCAACGGCGCGTGCATCAGGACGCCATTGCGTTGCTGCTCGGCGTCCTCGCGACGGCGGATCTCGTCGCTCAGCGCGCGCGAGCGCTGCTGCGACAGCGCCAGCGTCAGGTGCAGCTCGTTTTCGTCGGTGCGCAGCGATGCGGCGGGCAGGATGCGGCGATGCAGCGCGCATACATGGCGGAACGTCTCCGATTGCTCGGCGCTTGGAAACACGTCGCCCGGATAGCCGCAGTAAAGCGAGAAGCGATGTTGCTCGATCAGCTCGTTCCATAGCGCTTCGAGCCGCAGCGCACCGGCGTACCGCTCCTGCGCGCACAGCAGCGCGACCATTTCGCCGAACACATGCACGGGTCGGCCGGCGCGGACCGCCGCTTCGACGATCGTGCCGATCGAGCGGCGAAAGCGCGCGGGGTCAGGGAGGTCGCCGTCCATGAAGCTGTCGAGCAGCGTCTGCGCGCTCGACATGAAGATGCGCTCGCGGGCCGCATGGCCGATCGGTGCGCCGAGCGTGCGCAGGCATTCGTGCACCGCCGCGAGGCAGTCGGGTCGCGCGATCACGATCGCGCTGCCGCCCGCGCGCAGCGCATCGGCCGCGAACAGTGCGACTTCCGACACGAGCTGCGCATCGGACTCGTAGAACTGGACGAAGTGATCGGCCCGCATCGGTGCCGATTCCAGCAGGGGAGATGCAGTTTTCATCGCTCACGACCAGACAATGCCGTTGGCGGCCGGCGATTCCGTGCCGCAGCCATATCCGGGCCGACGCGAGCAAGCCGCGTGCCGCGCGCGCGCCCAGGCCCGAGGGCCGTGCGGCATGAGCCCGGCATGCGCGGGCGGTGCCGGGTGACGCTGCGTTTGTAAATTCTGCCGCGGATCGCAGGACGGATGCGCGATCAGGGTGGCGCGGTAGAGGCGGCTCGCCGGTCCGTCCCGAGCCGGAGTAGTCGCCGGTCAGTGGCAAGACCGGACGAACCTGCGGCGCGTCGGGTGGCGCGGCGCAATCCCGGCGCCCGACGGCGAGTGCTCAGAACTTTACGCACAGCCCGTGCGACGCGCGGCGACCGGTGCTCCCGGTCATATCGATCGATGGAATCGTCCGATGGACGCGAGCCGGGTCACGGGGGGAGGGATCTTCTTATGCAACGGGATGCCGTGCGGCGCGAGGCCAATGTGCTACGCGCGAACGCCGGTCATCAGGAAAACGTCGTCGCGACCATGATGCCGAACACCAGGCCGAGCGCGATGCCGGTCAGCCGGCCGTAGATGGATGCGCGCACATTGTCGTCCAGCTCGAACGGCGAGCGCTTGTGCTTCCATACCGTGCTGAATGCCACCGGACGGGGCAGCAACACGGTGCATGCGATCAACACGGGTGTCGCGACGAGCATCGCGATGCGCGGCCCGTTCCAGTCGACGCCATGCATCATCAGCGAAACGAGCACGGCGAGCGGCACCTCGACGCACAGGCCGAGCAGCGATCCGCCGACGAAGGAGTCTCCCGGTGATTGGAGCATGGTCGTCCGTCCGTTCGAATGAAAGCCGCACCCGTTTGCGAGCGGCTGAAAGGGCGACTGCGGCCCTTGTCGGAGGCCATGGTCGATCGTGTGGCCGGATGTTAAGGCAAATTGTCGACAGGTTGTCGGCTATTCAAGCTATTTAACAAATGTTCGATGGAAACCGGGTATCGTGCGCGGCACGGGACGAGCGCGCCGTGGTACAAGTCGGGCTTCGCACGCTTCGTGCGCGACGCGGCGCGGTACGCCGGCGACGCGCGTCGGGCGGCCTGAGCGGCAGCGATCAGCGAACGACAAGGACTCGACCGCACACCGCTCAGGCCCGAAAACCCGATCTGAACGCGATTCGACAGCGCGCGTGCAGTCGCAAAGCATTGCCGATCAATTTCCTGGCCGGTGCGCTGAACGAGTCGGCATGGATCCTGTCGCGATTCGACGGCTGCTGGCGCTGGTTCGCGGATCGGGACGATTCGCCGTGGTATCCGTCGGCCCGGATGTTCCGGCGCACGGAGCCTGGGCGCCGGGACGACGTGATCGAGCGGTGGCGCGTGCACTTGAAACCAACCAGGGGACTGCAACATGATCGAACATCTGACCAATCATCCGGCGACGATCGCCTGCAAGGTATGCGGTGCCGACGCGGACATCTGCGGCGTGGTCGATTTCTCGCGTTGCGGCGCGGACATGATCGCCGGGAAAAAAGTCGATCCGTTCGTCGGCGTGGCGATCTACTACTACGCGTGCAGGCAATGCGGGTTCACCTGCACGCCGGCCTTCGACCACTGGACGCACGATGATTTCGCGCGTCACGTGTACAACGACGATTACGCACGCCACGATCCGGAGTATCTCGAGCATCGTCCGCAGCAGCATGCCGACCTGATCTGCACGAGCTTTCCGTCGATGCGGGAGAACCGCATTCTCGATTTCGGCTCGGGGCTCGGGCTGCTGGAAAAGAAGTTGTCCGCGCGCGGGTTCGCGGATGTGACCTCGTACGATCCGTTCAGCCATCCCGTCGCGCCGCAGGGGCAATTCGATGCGATCCTGTCGTTCGAAGTCTTCGAGCATCATCCGGATCCCCGCAGCCTGTTCGCCGACATCATCCGGTACAGGGGGCCCGCCGGCGCACTGCTGTTTCAGACGTCCCTGATCACGCCGGAGATCCTTGCGCGGGGGATCGAGCAATGGTGGTACTGCGTGCCGCGCAACGGGCATATCTCGTTTTATACGAGCCAGGCGCTGACGCTGCTGGCGACGCAGCATGGGCTCGAATTCGGCTCGTTCAGCCCGGAATTGCACGTGGTTTTCGATCGTGCGTCGGCGCCGGGGTGGCTTTCGAAGTTCTTTCAGTGAAATGGGGGGCTCAGTCAGCCGCGACATCGGTTGCCAGGAATCCGAGACGCCATTGTTCAAGAGGCGATCCATCATCCCGAGCCGGATATCCACACCGACGCACGTCGCCCCGCAGACGTGAGATTGGCCTCATTCGCGGCTTTCACCGTCTATGCCGTCCGGCCACGGAGATGAAGCCTCGCGCGAGGCAGCGCCGTTCGCGCGTCGGCCGCTGTTCTTGATGCAGGTCACGTGAGACGCCGAAGCGTCGGATCAGGATGAACGTGTTCGGCCGACAGCGCCGGCCAATGCCGGCCCGCGCTTGTCGCTCGCGGCTCGGCCGCGGCCATCGGAGGGCTCGTCATGGATCACGGGAATGCACACGTCGTCTGGTTCGACGACCTGCGGCGCGGCGACGTAGCGCGCGTCGGCGGCAAGAATGCGTCGCTGGGCGAATTGATCGGCAACCTGTCCGCACAGGGCGTGAGCGTGCCACCCGGGTTCGCGTCGACAGCGGACGCTTACTGGCGATTCATCGATGCAAACGGATTGAGGCAAGCCATCGGCAGCACGCTCGAGGCACTCGGCGCACGCAAGATGGCGCTCGCCGAGGCTGGTGCGTCGATCCGGCAGGCGATCCTCCGCGGAGACTGGCCCGACGACATCGCCGACGCGATCCGGGACGCGTATCGGCAACTGTGCCGACAGGCCGGCGGAGACGACGTCGATGTCGCCGTGCGCTCGAGCGCGACCGCCGAGGATCTTCCCGACGCGAGCTTCGCGGGCCAGCAGGAAACCTATCTGAACGTGCGCGGTGAGCATGCGCTGCTCGCGGCGTGCCGCCGATGCTATGCGTCGCTGTTCACCGACCGCGCGATCTCCTACCGCGAAGAAAAGGGCTTCGATCACTTGCGCGTCGCGCTGTCGATCGGCGTGCAGCGGATGGTGCGTTCGGACCTCGGCGCGGCCGGCGTGATGTTTTCGCTCGACACGGAAACTGGATTCGACAAGGTGGTGCTGATCAGTGCGGCATGGGGGCTTGGCGAGAATGTCGTGCAGGGCACCGTGGACCCCGACGAATACGAGGTCTTCAAGCCCTTGCTTGGCGATCCGGCGTGCACACCGGTCATCGGCAAGACGCTCGGCGGCAAGGCATGCAAGCTGATCTATGCGCGCGACGAGAATGCACCGACCCGCAACGTGCCGACCTCGAAAGCCGAGCGTGCCACCTTCGTGCTGGCGGACAGCGACATCCTGGCGCTTGCGAAGTGGGCCTGCGCGATCGAGGCGCACTACGGCCAGCCGATGGATATCGAGTGGGCGAAGGACGGCGTAAGCGGAGAACTGTTCGTCGTGCAGGCACGTCCCGAAACGGTGCAGTCCCGGCGCGAATCCAGCGCCATAAAGACCTACCGACTTGGTCAGACCGGCCGCAAGCTGCTCACCGGCGTCAGTGTCGGCGAGGCGATCGCGACCGGCAGCGTGTGCGTGATCGAGAGTCCGCACGACATGGGGCGATTCGTCGACGGCGCGGTACTGGTGACGCACACGACCGATCCCGACTGGCTGCCGGTGATGCGTCGCGCCGCGGCGATCGTCACCGATCATGGCGGCCGCACGTCGCATGCCGCGATCGTGAGCCGCGAGCTCGGATTGCCGGCCATCGTCGGCACCGGCAACGCGACCCGCATGCTGCACGATCAGCAGGAAGTGACGGTATCGTGCGCGGAGGGCGAGGCCGGGTTCGTGTACGAGGGCATCGCGCAATACCACGTGGACGCGATCGACCTGACCGACCTGCCGGCCACCCGTACGCAGGTCATGCTGAATCTCGCGAATCCGGCCGCCGCGTTCAGGTGGTGGCGACTGCCCGCCGATGGAATCGGGCTTGCGCGCATGGAGTTCGTGATCAGCAACCATATCAAGGCCCACCCGATGGCGCTGGCCCACTACGACGCGCTGACGGACGCGCATGCGAAGCGCGAAATCGCTGCCCTGACGTCGGGGTACGACGACCCGTCGAACTATTTTGTCGACCGGCTGGCGCACGGCCTCGCGCGTATCGCGGCGGTCTGTCATCCCGCGCCGGTGATCGTCCGCATGAGCGACTTCAAGACGAATGAGTACGCGCATCTGGTCGGCGGCGCGCAGTTCGAACCGCAGGAAGAAAATCCGATGCTCGGATTTCGCGGCGCGTCACGCTACTATTCGCCGCGCTACCGTGACGGATTCGCGCTCGAATGCCGAGCCATCGCGCGGCTGCGAAACGGCATGGGATTCAGGAACGTGGTCGTGATGATCCCGTTCTGCCGGACGCTCGACGAGGCGGACCGCGTGCTCGAGGTCCTGGCCGCCAACGGACTGAAGCGCGGCGAAGACGGATTGCAGATCTATGTGATGTGCGAAATCCCGTCGAACGTCATCCTGGCGAGCCAGTTTGCGCAGCGCTTCGACGGCTTCTCGATCGGAAGCAACGATCTGACCCAACTGACGCTCGGCGTAGACCGCGACTCGGCGGAATTGGCCGGGTTGTTCGACGAACAGAACGAAGCCGTGAAGTGGATGATCGCCCGCGTGATCGAGTCCGCCCGCAACGCGGGGGCGAAGGTCGGCTTGTGCGGCCAGGCGCCGAGCGATCATCCGGCATTCGTCGATTTTCTCGTGGCGTGCGGCATCGACTCGGTTTCCGTCAGCCCTGACAGCTTCATCGCGGTCAAGCGGCGCGTGGCCGTCGCGGAAAGCGCTGCGCCCGGTGAGCGTGCGTCGCCGGAGTGAGCCACATCCAGTCGGCGTCGCCGCCAATTGTCGCGACCTGCTCGCGTATCGAAAAGAGCGCCGACGAGCGTTCGCCGCTGACGAACGCGTCGTCGATCTGACGAAGCCGCCGGATTTCAGCAAATGCACGGACATGCGCGAAACCGACACGCGCAGCCGCGCGTACTCGAGCGCTTCCCGTGCGATCCGATAAAGAACGGAGGCTGCCGCGGCGTCCACGCCGGTCCAATCTTCACGCCATATCGCGAGAACAAATCCTGCGCGAGCCCTTCGTGAAGCTCGGAAGCGAGACGGGTCCGTTCGGCCTCGCGGGTACGCTGCAATATGCGCGCCAGTTCGCGCAGCGCGTGTCGCGATTCACGCCATTCCCGCTCGGTCGCATTGCGCCGCGTGACGTCCTGGAAGGTCAGCAGAACCGACGCGCGGGAGGATTCGGCTGAACCGACCGATTCCCGAGCGTGGCGGCGCGCACACGACCGTACCGGATCGGAATGAACGCAGGGTCATGCCATGCCCGTGCGCGGTCGGCCATCTTCCGAGCGAGCGAATGCCGCCTGCAGTACAGGATGCACGTCGGTGAGCCAATGATCGCCGGTAAAGAGTCCGTAGTGGTCGCAGTCGTCGATGTCGACGCGTTGCCGCGCATTCGCTGCGAGACCGCTGCACATGGCCAGCGCGGCATGGGTCTGGCCGGCACCGGTGACGGCATCGCATTTGCCTTCAACGGTCAGCAACGCGATCGAGCGCAGCGCGGCGGGATCGACCAGTTGGCCGTGAACGTGCCAAGTCCGGTTTGCCAGGCATGCCCGCTGGAAAACGATGTCGACCGTATCGAGGAAGTACTCGGCGGGCATGTCGAGGAGCGTCAGGTATTCCCGCAGCGCGCGGCGTGCGGTTGCGAGTGCGTTGGCGTCGCCGCTCGACACCGCTTGTCGATAGCGATTGACCAGCGCCACGTAGTGTTGCGGATAGGCGAGCGCGATCTCGGCACGCTGCAGATAGGCCGGAAATACCTGTCGTCCGTATCCGGCGAAGCCCTGCGGCACCGTATCGATCAGCGTGGCGCGACACCAGTCGAGCGAATGCGAGCGGGCCGCGATCCCGAGTGCACTCGGATTGATGCGGGCATCGAGGGGGCCACCGATCAACGTCAGGCTCGCCGGCACCGCGGCACCGCGTTGTGCCCGCAGTGCGATGGCGCCGAGCGACGGAAACGTCGCCTGACAGACTGCGACGACGTGCACCGGTCGTGCGTCCGCAAGCAGGGTATCGATGAAACCGTCGAGCATCGACACGTATTCGTCGAGGCCGAATCGGCCCGCATCGCGCGGCACATCGCGCGCATTGATCCAGTCGGTGATGCAGACGTCGCCGTCGGCCAGAAGTGTCTCGACCGTCTCCCGCATCATCACGGCCACGTGGCCGGACAGCGGCACGCAGAGCAGGATCACGCGTTGCGCACCCGCGTGCGAGAAGCGGCGCAGCGTGCAAAACGGAGTGTGCGCGACGATCGTTTCGTCGAGGTCGATGCGACGGCCGTCCACGTCGATCGACTCGATGGCGAACCGTGGCGCGTCGGGCTGCAGGTCGAGCAGGGGTTCGAACAGGTCGGTGTAGTACGACGAAGCGGCATCGGGCCAAAGGCCGCATGTGAACCGCGCCGCCGTGTCCCACGTTCGCAACCATTGTCGTTGCTGTTCGATTAGGTCATACCACATGGCGCATGGGCGGGAAGTCGCGTGAAATTCGGACAAGCCTACTGTCGCCGGATCATGCGGCGACGGGTTGACTTGCATCAGCGTCGCCCCGATCGCCGGTGCATAAGCTGGTGTACGGATCCCGGACGGAAGCACGGAGTGGAACATGGACACGTCTCGACGCATGCTCGTCGTCTTCTACTCGCGCAGTGAAACGACGGCGGCGGTCGAGCGGCTGCTTGCTTCAGAACTCGGCGCGGATTGCGAACGGCTGCAGGAAGCCGACGATCGGCGGCGGGCGGGGGCCGTCGGCTTCCTGCGTTCGCTCGCGGACGTGATCCGCGATCGTGCCGAGAACCTGCGGCCGACTGCCTGTTCGCCGTCGGCATACGATGCGGTTGTAATAGGCACACCGGTCTGGGCGGGCCGCGCAACGACGCCGGTTTCGACCTGGCTCGCGCGGCACGGGAGCGAACTGCGCGCGACCGCATTCTTCTGCACGATGGGCCTGCGCGGCGACCTGACAGCATTCGGGCAGATGCAGGCGCTGGCGCGGAAAAGGCCGATCGCGACGCGCGCGATTTCCGGGTGCGATATCGGTCGCGGCCTCGCCGCTCGGAAGCTTGCCCGTTTTGCGCGGTCGATCGACCGCCGGCTTGCCGCCCGCGAACGGCACTTGAGCGCGGAGCGGGCAACGTGACGGCGCGGTCTGGGGGCAAGCGCGACTACGATCATGTGCTGGTTGGCGGCGGCATTGCCAGCGTATCCGCGGCGCATGCGTTGCGGCGCGAAGATCCGTCCGCTCGCATCGCGATCCTGTGCGGCGAACACGTGCTGCCGTATCAGAGACAGCCGCTGACAAAGGAATTTCTCACAGGAAACCTCGCCCCGGCGGCAATCGCGATACACCCGGCGGGGTTCTACGAGATGCGCAGGATAGACCTGCTTCTGGGGGCGAGGGTCGCGTCGGTCGACTGCGGCGCGCATGTCGTCAGGCTGGAGGATGGTTCCGCGATGCAGTACGGCAAACTGCTGATCGCGACCGGTGCGTCGCCACGCAGTCTGGCGGTGCCGGGGGCAACGCTGGCGGGCATCGGTCACCTTCACGACCTCGACGACGCGCTCGTGCTTCGGGCCAACGCTGCCCGCCAACGACGCCTGCTTGTCGTGGGCGGCGGCTTCACGGGAATCGAGGTGGCGGCCACGCTGCGCGAGCGCGGTCTGGAGGTCACGCTCGTCGAACGCTGCGAGCAGTTGTTACCGCAGCTGAATTCCGTTCGGCTATCCGATCACTTTGCCGGGTTGTGTGCGACGCGCGGCGTCGACGTTCGAACCGGAATGACGGTGGAGCGCTTCATCGGAAAGCAATCGGTCGAGGCGGCCGTGCTTGCCGACGGCCGCGTCATCGAATGCGACCTCGTCGTGATTGCCGTAGGCGTCGAGCCGAACTGCGGGTTTCTCGCGGGCAGTGGCATCGCGACCGTGGATGGCGTGCTTGTCGACGAATGCCTGCAATCGTCGGATCCGGACGTCCATGCGGCGGGCGACGTCGCGCGGTTTCGCGATCCGGTATTCGGCGTGCAGAGGCGTATCGAGCACTGGGACAACGCGGTGCGTCAGGGCCGCCTGGCCGCCAGGAACATGCGCGGTGCGCGCTTGCCCTATCGGGATGTATCGATTTTCTACGGAAATGTATTCGATGTACCGTACAACTTCCTCGGCAACGCTGCCGATGCGACCGAAGTCGTCGAACACGGCCGATTCCCGCATGCTCCGTACTCGTTGCTCTATCTGAGACATCGTGTCCTGCGCGCGATGTTCTCGATCGGTGTGCGCGCGGATGAAATGACCGCCGCAGAGGAGGCGATCCGCCATCGGGTCAATCTCGGCGCGCAAGTCGAGGCTGCGACGCACGACGAATTGCGGCTGTGCGAACTGCCCGCGCGAACGGTCCTGATCCTGCAGGGCGGCGGTGCGCTCGGCGCATTCGAAAGCGGCGCGATCGCCGCGCTCGAGGCGCGCGGCGTCCGTCCGGATGTGATCGCGGCCGTGTCGATCGGCGCGTTCAACGGCGCGATCGCCGCGAGCCATCCGGGGCATGCGGCCGAAGCACTCGACGCATTCTGGCGCGAACTGTCGATCAGGAGTCCGGTGGGCGTGCCATCGTCCGCCTATGCGGCACATGCGTTTCTCGCGTGGCATATCGCGCTGTTCGGCGTTCCGAATTTCCTTCGGCCGCACTGGTGGCCTGACGGGATTCCGCAGTCCGGCCTTGCTCCGTGGTGGACGAGCTGCTACGACACGCAACCAATGCTCGCGTTACTGCGCCGCCATGTCGATTTCGACGCACTGGCGGGCAGCACGACGCGCCTGCTGCTTGGCGCCGTGGACGTGGAAAGCGGGGAACGGCGCATCTTCGACAGCTATGTCGATCGCATCACACCCGAGCACCTGCTCGCCAGCGGCAGTCTGCCGCCCGCGATGCCGTGGACACGCATCGACGGCCGCGCTTACTGGGACGGCGGCATCATCAGCAACTCGCCGCTCGATCTCGTGATCGAACGGTGCGGTCGGATAGCAGGGCGCGTGTTTGTTGTCGATTTGTTTTCAGGGTCGCGCCCGTTGCCGTCGAACCTGATCGAGGTCATGCTGCGGCGCGACGAGATCGTCTACGCCGATCGGGTTCGTAACGACCTGCGGTTCGAGGAAACCGCGAACGACTTTCGCGATCTCGTCGAACGTATAACCAACCAGCTTGATCCCGAAACGGCGGCGCGCATGCGACAACTCCCCGAATACATCAGGCTGATGGGGGGGCGTGCGCCCGTACGGATCTTCAGAATCGCGCTGGATGGCCAAGCCGGAGCCAGGGACAGTTTCGCGCGCGACTTCGATTTTTCCGATACATCGATTGCAGCGCTGTTCGAACTCGGCCGCAGCGCGGCGCTCGCCGTGCTCGCGTCCAACGCGACGGAACCGCTCGGGGGCCTGGCCGGCCGGCCTAGTCGAGCGAGGCCACCAACGCCTTGAACGCTTTCCACTCCAGGGCGGGGAAGACTTCGACGCTCGCGTGGCCCAGCGTGCGCATGCCGGCGGAAATTCTGAAGGCGGTATCCAGATCGGGGGCGGTGAAAATGTCGAGATAGTCATAGCGGCCCATCAATGCGAAATTGTGCAGCCATTCGATCGGACCGCACGTCTTCTGCAATCGGTGGACGGCGTGATGCTCGAGCTCGGCCAGTTTGTCCGGCGTCTTGACTGCGTCCGGCGACAGGCGTGTAAGCATGACAAAGGTAGGCATGACGAATCCCCAGGGTGTCGCCCCGTGACGGAGCAAGGGATGGACGGCGGTCATACGACCGGCGATGTGCGAGCCGGTCGCCTGACGAACGACGATGACGGTCCCATGCCTTGCCCGAACCACGGAATCTCGGCACCGAGCGACGCGACATACCGTGCCCAGCCTCCCGGGTTGTCGGAGAACAGCCACGCGCATACGGGCTCCGCGAGGGCATCGCGATCGAGCGGCTCGTCGAGCAACAGCTGCGGCCACAGACAGTATGCGTGGAGGACCGCGCGCGTGAATTCACGCACGGTCATGTGCGCGAACACCTGATTCAGCAGTGGAATGTCCGCGAGTATCGGCTGCGCGGCCAGCAGCGAATCCAGCGTCCTGTCATCCGGCTCGTATTCGAGCACGCAACTGAGCGTTCGCAGGATGCTACCCAGGTGCACGAGCAAGGCGCGGCGAGCTTCGGTTTCGTTTGGCATGGGTGGCGTCCGGATTGGCGGAACGGATTGCTCCGCGTGTTTCCTTGAAATCTATGAGCGATGTCGCGCGCGAACGTTGATGGCGGTCAACCAAAGCAGTCAGGACCGTTCGGCATATCGGCCGCGGTGGCATCGGCTGCGCGCGTGCCTGCCGTTCTGTCAGCGGGGCACCGTGCGCTCTCCGGCCCGAGAACGGTACGCCGATGCCAGTATCGCGACGGCCTCGTCGTCGTCCACCTGAGAGAACGATCGATAGAACGCGCCGACCGAGAAGGCTTTGTCGGACTGCTCGATGCATACCACCTCGTCGGCATAAGGGCGGACTTCATCGAGGCCTCGGGCGCAGGCCACCGGTACCGCGCAGACGAGCAGTCGCGGGTGCCCCATGCGCGCCGCGTGTAGCGCGGCAATCATGGTCGCGCCGGTCGCGATGCCGTCGTCGACCACGATCGTGATGCGATTTTCCCGGACGACGGGCGGGCGGAAACGTGCATAGTGCATCCTGCGTGCTGCAAGCACGGCAAGTTGCTCGTGCTGTTCCGCTTCCAGGTAGCGCGACGGAATCGCCATGTGCACGGCGTCGCGCGACAAATAGCACCAGCCGGATTCGTCGATCGCGCCAATCGCGAGTTCCGGTTGCCATGGCGCGCGCAACTTGCGCACCAGCACGACGTCGAGGTCGCCATGCAGGCGCGTCGCGAGGATGCTTCCCAGTATCAATGCGCCGCGTGGTATCGCCAGGACCAGCGGGTGTTCGCCACGGTAGGCCTGAAGCACGGACGCAAGCTGATTGGCTGCGTCCCGGCGGTCGTCGAAGATCATGTCACCTCCTGTTGGCACGAGGGCGTGCGTTGCTGGGCGCTGACGCGAAATCCGGTTGTCGAAGTCGGAGCACGGTCGGACCTGCGGTCGTCCGGATCGCCGTCTAACCACACGTAGCGGTCAAAGCCGTTCGAGTCGTGCGAGGATCTCATCGGTCCGGCGCAGCAGCGTGCTGTTCCGCTCAGCCGTCTGCCTGACAGCATTCAGTCTTGCGCGCCAGTACGCGGGGTCGGTTATGGATGTCTGCTTGTGGAAGCAGGACCGGGTCTGCTCGAGCAGACGAATGGATCCTTCGATATGTGAAAGCTCGCGTTCGACGTCGCAGTACCAGTTCATGCATGGTCTCCGTTGCATTGAATGACTCATGTTGGATTCCCGATATCAGTCACGTCTTGATTTCACTCAATGCATCGAATTCATCCGATTTTTCGGTGACTGAAAAATGATTCACAGTGCTGTATCGAGAGATTTCACGCAGCACCGGGCGACGGGAAGTTCGACGCGAAGACCGGGCAAGCAATCCGGCCCGGCCCCGCGAGGCGTTCGCATCGGTGTTTCGATGGGCTTGCATCGGACGAATCGGGGAACGTTTCGATCGCTCGCGTCTGCCGGATGACCTGCGTCAAGAACGATTGCCCGGCAGGAGCGAATATCTATCTTCTCGCATGTCGACCTCGACATGTGCCGTGCCGTCTGCGTCTTCACGTTCATGATACGGACACCATCATGCCCGCCTTGTTTACGAACACGTCGAATCGCCAGATCATTTCCCGTTCCGACGCATCGGCACCGAGCGTGTCGGCTGCTACGCCTCACCAGCATCACCGGATCGACGCCGATGGCGACCGGCTGCTGAGTCCGCACGAAATCGCGATCCTGATGGTGCTCGCCAGCGAGCCGCGCCGCCAGCAGGGCGACCCCGTCGACCTGCGCTGCCTCGTCGATCGCGGTCTCGTTAGACTGGATGCAGCATCGCTTGCCGAGGCGCCCGCCAGCCTGTCGGCCGACGGGCGCCAGATGGTGTTGCGACTCGCCAGAGGCGATCGCGCCAGGCAAGGGCGCAACGCCGACGTCACGATTGCGTTTCGCGCGATCGCGGCGGAGACATCGGCCGGGATCGCGCACCACGCCGCGCGCTGACCTGTATCAATTCCACGCGATGCAGCGGGATTTACCGTTGTCTTCATCGATTGCGGACAGGAGTCGATGGCCATGAAAAGCGACAGCGAGCTGAAGAAGGACGTCGAGCAGGAACTCGAGTGGGATCCGTCGATCGATGCGGTGCGCATCGGCGTCGAAGTGCACGAACGCGTCGTGACGTTGACTGGGCACGTCGCCAGCTATCTGGAAAAGGTCGCGGTGCGCAAGGCCGTCGAGCGTATCGAAGGCGTGCGCGGCATCGTGCTGGAACTCGAGGTGCAAACGGACGACGGCAAGCGTCGCTCGGACGAGGACGTCGCCATTGCAGCGCGCTCGCTCCTGATGTGGGATGCGGGGCTTGGCGAGCAGGCCGTGCACGTGACGGTCGAGAACGGGTGCGTGACGCTGTCGGGCGAGGTGATGTGGAGTTACCAGATGCAGGAGGCGGAGCGGGCCGTCGAGCGGCTGCGCGGCGTCACACGGATCATCAACGAGATCCATGTCCGGCCGCATCCGACGCAATCCGACATCGCGGGCAAGATCCAGGCGGCCTTGATTCGGCATGCAACGGAAGAGGCCGCACACGTCGGCATTACCGTCCAGGACGGCTGCGTGACGTTGACTGGCGAGGTGGGCTCGCTGAGCGAACGGCGGCTTGCCTTCGATGCCGCGTGGTCGGCGCCGGGCGTGCGCGACGTGGTCGATCAACTTACCGTTGCATGAAGGCTCGGGCGGCGGCGGACATCGATCGATGGTCCGCCTTGCCCCGGCCGGGAGAACGAACATGAATGCCGCGATGCTCTGTACCCGCGATGTCGCCATGTGTTCGGCACGCGCAACCGTCGTCGAGGCGGCGGAAATGATGCGCGACGCGCACGCCGGCGATCTGATCGTCGTGCGCGAAGAGGAGGGGCGATGCGTGCCGGTCGGCATGGTGACCGATCGCGACATCGTGCTGACGGTGGTCAGCCCCGATGCGGAGGCCGGTTCGCTGTTCGTCGGTGACATCATGTCGGCGCCCGTCGCGACCGTGAACGTCGACGACGACATCTGGCTGCTCGCGAAGCGGATGCGCCAGCACGGCGTCCGTCGATTGCCGGTCGTCGGCGACGACGGCGAGCTCATCGGCATTGTCTCGCTCGACGATCTGCTGCGCGCGGCCGCGGCGCTGCTCGACGAGTTGCGGCTCGTGGCGGCCCGCCAGCCGTATTTCGAGGAGAAACAGCGTGGCTGATCCAGTCGGTTCCAGCTTCCATCGCCCCGGGCATGACGCAGCGGCGGTCTCGATGCCGGTGCGATGCGCCCCTCGGCCGCGCGCGATCCCATGACACGCGGCCGGCATACCGGCCCGCGCACCCCGATGCGCCGGTGGCTCGGCGCAATCGGTCTCTGCCTGCTGCTGTCGAGCGCGACGACGTGGCTCGGGGCGATCCACGACTATCCGGTGAGCACCGGTGTCTTGACCGGCATGACCGCGCCGGAGTGTGGGCGCGTGACTGCGCGGCCGGCCGGATCGCTGCTGATGACACCGATTCCCGAATACGACGTCTGCCTGCCGCTGTTCGTTTATCGCGCATCGTATCCGGATGCCGCGAGCGACGTCGCGTCGTACCGCACTTGGATCCTGCAGCAGCGGGTCGGTGAATTCTGGCAATTGTTCGGCTATGTGCTTCTGCTGTGGGCCGCGATCCTGGGCCTCGTTGCCGGCCCGATATGGATCTTCCGGCGGCGGGCCGGATATCGTCATCGCGCCTCGCGGCGTGGCGCGACCGATGATCGAAGCGGCATGCGCTCGCACGGCAAGCAAGGGGGTAATCGTGACGATTTCCGGTGAATTGAACGCGGCGGACTGGACCGTGGCGATCGAAACGGTTGGCGTCGCGAGCGGCGGCTATCGCTGCCGTGTCCACGTGATGGTCCGCTCGCCCGACTGCAAGTGCGAGCATGTCTTTCCGCATCACCGGGTATTCGCGACCGAGCGCGAGGCAGCGCTGGAGGGATTGCGCAGCGGAATGACATGGATCGAAATGAAGAAATCGGACACCTTCACGTACTGACGGACGGTGGTGCTCACCGTCATCTTCGCTGTATTCGAACCGGCGAGCACGGCGATACGAACCCTGCGCGCGGCATGACCTGAGACCTGCGAATGCCGCATTGCCGGCATCCCTCCGGGCCGCGGGCATGCGTTGATCCCGATCAAAGCCGCGCGGCACGGCCTCAATACGATGGAACGCATCTCCGCGAAGAATGACGACCATGAACAGGCTCAGACGCGCATGCCGCGTGCTCGTGCTGTGCGCGTCGGCGTGCTGCCTTCCGACGCAGCCGGTACATGCCCAGCATGGGCGTCATGTCCCCCGCCAGGAATTTCACCGCAGGGATTTCCACGGGCGGGACTTTCGCCACTTCGCGCCGAGGGAGCGTGCGCGATGGCAGGGCGGTCGATGGGTGCAGGACTGGCACGGCGGGCGTTACGCGTGGTGGTGGATCGTCGACGGCTACTGGTACATCTATCCTGAACCGATGTATCCGTATCCGACCTACATTCCGCCGGCGATCGTCGTTCAGCGGCCGCCACCGACCCCGGCCCGGCTGCCGCCGGCACGCGCGTGGTACTACTGCAACGACCCGCGCGGATACTATCCGTATGTCGCGTCGTGCAATGGCGTGTGGACCGCGGTTCCGTCGACCCCGGGCCCCGCGCCGCAATGACGGAAGCGACGCTTGTCCGCAACGAAGCGGCCGGATACCGGCTGCACGATTGCGCGCGAGCGACGAGGGAGGGCACATGATGAACGGATTCTGGCCGGACGCTGACGTCGACGACGTGCTGCTGGCGGATTGGTATGAACTGACGATGATGCAGGCCGCGTTCGATGCCGGAATGAACGACACGGCCAGCTTCGAGTTCTTCGTGCGGGCGCTGCCCGAGCATCGGGCATTCCTGATGGCGGCGGGACTGGAGCACGTGCTCGACTATCTGGAGGGGCTGTGCTTTACGGCCGCCACCCTCGAGCGACTGGCCGCGACCGGGCGCTTGCGAGCGGAGTTCCTCGCTTCGCTCGCCGGCTTCCGCTTTACGGGCACCGTCGACGCGATGCCGGAAGGCACGGTGTTTTTCGCCGACGAACCGATCCTGCGGATCACGGCGCCGCTTCGCGAGGCGCAGTTCGTCGAGAGCCGCGTGATGAACCTGCTCCATTACGCGACGCTGGTTGCCAGCAAGGCCGCACGCGCCACGCTCGTCGCGCATGGCAGGTTGCTGGTCGACTTCGGCCTGCGGCGCGCGCATGGCGCGGAGGCGGCGATGCTGTCCGCGCGGGCCAGTTACCTTGCAGGATTTTCCGGCACGGCGACCCTGCTCGCCGGCTTGCGTTACGACATTCCCGTCTATGGCACGATGGCGCATTCATACGTCCAGGCGCATGACGACGAAGCGCTTGCGTTCGAGCATTTTGCGCGATCTCAGCCGGATAACGCGTTGCTGCTGATCGATACGTACGATACGGAGCACGCGGCGCACAAGGTAGTCGAACTGGCGCGGCGGCTTGCGCCCGAGAACGTGCGCATCAAGGGCGTCCGGATCGACAGCGGCGATCTGGCGGCGCACGCGCGCAACGTGCGCGCGATTCTCGACGACGGTGGCCTGACGGACGCGACGATCTTCGCGAGCGGCAATCTCGACGAACACCGGCTGCAGGAGCTTGTCCACCAGCATGCGCCGATCGACGGTTTCGGAATCGGCACACAGATGAGTACGTCGGCGGACGCACCGTGCCTCGACTGCGCGTACAAGCTCGTCGAGTATGCGGGCCGGGCGCGATGCAAACGCTCGGAGGGCAAGGCCACGCTGCCCGGCCGCAAGCAGGTGTTTCGGGAATACGGCCCGGACGGGCGAATCACCGCCGACAGCATCGGACTCGACGGCGAACACATCGACGGAACCCCGCTGTTGCGGCCCGTCATGATCGGCGGGGCGCGGCTCGCTGCCCCCACGCTCGGCGAGAGCCGCATTCACGCAATGCGCGAACTGTCCACGCTACCCGATCCGATGCATGCGCTGATGCCCGTCATGCCGCTGCAGCCGGCGATTTCTCCGGCGCTGTCGGCACTCGTCGCGCAGGAGAATGCCAGGTTGGACACGCACGCTGGGCAGCAAGCGGCATGATCGATGCCCATCTCCCGGCCGGCCGCGCGATCACGCTGAGCGACAAGGTGGCCGCGTTGCGCATGCCCGCAGCCTGGCCGGACGGCACGAGATCGGTCGAGGCCGTGGAGACGCACATGTCGTGGGTATTCCTGACGGACCGGTACGCGTGGAAGCTCAAGAAGCCCGTGCGCGCGCCGCAACTCGATTTTCGAACGCTGGCCGCGCGGCATCGCTTCTGTTGCGAGGAGGTGCGTTTGAACCGTCGGCTTGCGGCCGACGTCTATCTCGACGTGGTGCCGCTCGTCATCGACGCCCGCGGTTGCTTGCATGCGGACGGACCTGGCGAAATCGTCGACTGGCTGGTCAGGATGCGGCGCCTGCCGGCTGCACGCATGCTCGACCGCGTGTTGTCTCGTGGCATGGCTACGGCAGGTGATGCGTGTCGCATCGCGGCTCGCCTGAGCGCGTTCTACCATACCCTGGCACCCGCGCGAATCGACGGTTCGGCTTATCGCGAAGCGCTGCGTTGCACGATCGACACCAATGAACGCGCGTTGTTCAAGCCACTCGCGGGCCAGTCCGCCGATACCGTGCGGACGCTCTGCGCGCGGCAGCGATCGTTGCTCGTCTGTGAAGCTGCGCGCTTCGACCTGCGTGTGCGACAGGGGCATGTCGTCGAAGGGCACGGCGATCTGCGTCCCGAACACGTCTGCATCGACGATCCGGTCGCGATCATCGATTGCCTCGAATTCTGCAGACGACTGAGAGTCCAGGATGCGGCCGACGAGGTCGGCTTTCTCGCGCTCGAATGCGAGCGTCTCGGCGCACCGGGTTTCGCGGACGCGCTCGTCAATGCCTATCGCTCCGCGAGCGGCGACGATGTCGATGACGGATGCGTGAATTTCTACCAGAGCTGCCGGGCCATGACGCGCGCGCGGCTCGCCGCGTGGCACCTCCGCGAGCCCGCATTCAGGGCGACGCCGGTCTGGCGCGATCGCGCGAGCACGTACGTCGCGCTCGCCCGGCGGCACGCCGACGACTGCGAGCTTGCGTGGGTGGCAAGCCATGTCAGCGCCGCAGCAGGTCCGTGAGCGAGCCGCCGCGATGGATACGCGCAATCGCCTCGGCAAACAGCGGCGCGCTGTCGAGTATCGCGAGCTTGTCCCTGAGCGGCCCGGCCGGCACGCGCCAGGGCGGCACCGTGTCGGTCACGGCGATGCCGGCGAGCGCGTCGCCGCCGAGCAGGTCGGCCGCGTCTTCAAAGAACATCCCATGCGTCGCGACCGCGTAGACGGATTGCGCGCCGAGCGTGCGGCAATCCTCGGCCGTGCGGGCCAATGTCGTCCCGGTGCCGATCAGGTCGTCGACGATGACGGCGCAACGGCCGGCGACCTCGCCCACGATCGGCTTGGGTGTCACGATGCCGCCGCTGCGCAGCTTGCCGGCGAACGCCGCGTCGACCGGGCGCCCGGTGCGCGCTTCCAGCCGTGCACGGAAATCCTCGGCTCGCCGCACGCCCCCTGCGTCGGGCGATACGACCACGACCGGCCGGTCGCTGGCTTGCCCGGCGAACCATTCGACCAGCATGCCGTTCGCCTCGAGATGCTCCGTGGGGCAGCGAAACGCGTTCTGGAACGCCGCGATGTTGTGGATGTCGATCGTGACGACGCGATCGACGCCCACCGCTTCGAGCAACGTGGCGACATAGCGCGTGGATACCGGGTCGCGCGGCTGGGACCGACGGTCCTTGCGCGAGTAGCACAGGTAGGGCGTCACCGCGCAAACGCGTGCGGCCGACGCGTCCTTCAACGCGCCGATGAACAGCAGCAACCGGCACAGCTTGTCGTTGACGGAACTGCCTGGCTCGCCGTGCAGCGACTGCACGACGTAGACATCGTGTCCGCGCACGCTGACAAGCGCACGCGTCTTGTGTTCGCCGTCCTCGAACGGACGTTCCTCGTGCGCGGCGAGCGTGACGCCGAGACGGGCCGCGATTCGTTCGCCGAAGGCGCGACACGAGGCGAAGGCAAACAGGCTGAAAGGGAGTCGTTCCATGGCATGGCTACCTCGATTCATGCAGTTATCGGGCGTTGCGAATCATGACGCGCTTTGACGTGTTCAACGGTGATGCGGACGGCATCTGTTCGCTTCAGCAGCTCCGGCTCGAGATGCCGGCCGAGTCGGTGCTCGTGACGGGGCCCAAGCGCGACATCGCGCTGCTCACGCGCGTGCCGGCCGCCCGAGGCGACATCGTCACCGTCCTGGACGTTTCGCTCGACGCGAACCGCGCGGCACTCGATGCGCTGCTGGCGCGCGGCGTCGACGTCGACTATTTCGATCACCACATGCCCGGCGCCGTGCCCACTCATCCGCACCTTCGCGCGCATATCGACACGGCGCCGGACACCTGTACGAGCATCATCGTCGACCGGTACCTGGCGGGCCGGCAGCGACTCTGGGCGGTGGTCGGTGCCTATGGCGACAATCTCGTCGGCGTGGCCGGCAAGCTCGCCGCCGCCTGCGGCCTGACGGATGCCGATGCCTACCGTCTGCAGGTGCTTGGCGAATCCGTGAACTACAACGGTTACGGCGATCGCCCGGACGATCTCTTCATGGCACCGCTGGCCGTGTATGCGGCGGTGCGGCAATATGCGAACCCGCTCGAGTTCGCGGGGTCGCCCCTCGCGCGGCGGCTCGACGCCAACCGGCGACGCGATATCGCGCGTGCGGAGCGACAGCGCGCGAACATCGCGCTGCCGGGGGCGGACGTCTATATCCTCCCCGCCACGCGCTGGGCGCGTCGTGTGCGCGGCGTTTTCGCCAATCGGCTCGCGCGTGGCGACGCGGCACGCGCTCACGCGGTGCTGACGTTGTCGGTCTCGGGTGGGTACACCGTCAGCGTTCGCGCGCCCGTCGCCGCGCCATATGGCGCCGATCGTCTTTGTCGCGCATTTCCGGAGGGCGGTGGCCGGGAAGGGGCGGCCGGCATCAACCGGCTCGCGCCGGAGCGCCTCGACGTGTTCGTCGAGGCGCTCGCGAACGCGTACCCCGCCGCGTGAGCCGACGCAGGCGCGCTCATCGGTGCGGTACGGCGTAGCCGGAACGGGTGTCATCGGGGGACGCTCCTGAACGGTGGCCGTTGCGCGGCAGGACTCGCTGCAATCGTGGCGCCGCGCATTGCCGGGCGGTTGACGCAGGTCAAGCCTGCCGGCCGCCCCGCCCGGGAAGACGAGCCGCCATCATCGGCGGGGAGAGGCGTCGTGGAGCACCATGCGGAGGTAGTGCGCGGCGGGCGCTGCTCGGCACGATTGCATCGGCGCTCGCGCTCCGGACCGACGCGCTGTATTCGACGGCGGCCGCGCTCCATCTGCTCGCGTTTGCCGAATGGCGCGACCGGTCCATCCGGCTGAGTGCCGCGGGCCATGTATTCGCGCAAAGCGACGACGATGCCCGGCGGTGTCTGTTTCGCGAGCATGTCGTCCGATCGTGCCGCTCGCCGAGCATATCGACGAAGTGCTGGGCGAACGCGAAGGGCATCGCGCGCCGCGCGAGCGTTTCGAGCTCGAACTCGAGGATCATCTCGATCCGCGCAGCGCGGACCAGGCGCTGCGGGGCGTGATCGACTGGGGCCGCTACGCGGGATTGTTCGACTACGACAACCATACCCGCACGTTCGGCCGCTGACCGCTCGGGCTGCATGTCGGTCGCGTGCTTGATCGGCATCAAGCGTCTCACGGCCGGGCGTGCGACGCTGGATGAACCGTCGACGCAACCGCGTCGATCCGGCAGACACGCTCCGTAACCCGACGTCAATGACCGTTCACGGGAGGACTGACCATGAACTGGCTTTCAGAATACTTCGCCCAGCGCACGAGCCCGCTGGCGCTTTCGCTCTGGGTCCATCCGCCGCTCGCGCTCGGGCCCGACGGCCCGATCTGTCGGGAGCCTTACCGCCTGCCGTACCCGGGCGTGGAACTCGTTTTCACACCGGCGGAGGCGGTCGAGCGCGGCGGGAAGATCTACACGCTGCCGGCGCGTTATGACTCCAGGGGGCTGCTTGCCGCGCGCAGCACGGCGCATGACGAGGCCACGTCGTTCTTCCGCGAGGTGACGATTTTCGCGCCGTCGCAGTTCAATTGCGACTTCGTCGTGACGGTCAACGGCGAATTTTCCTTCGTGCCGTCGTTCTGGCAGGACGGGTCGCCCGGTTTCTCGAGCGTCTGCGCGCCCGCCGCGAGCGGTTGCGCGACCGGCGAGAAAGCCGGTCCACCGTGGCTGTTCCAGGGATATCTCAGCATCTAGCGTGCGTTCCCGCCATCGGCGGGAACCGGCGTCACGCGCGCTCGTCCGCGCGTGTTCGCCAGAAGGCGAGGCACGCGAGCGCGCCGAGCATTCCGCCGAGATGGGCGAAATGCGCGACACCGCTCGTGTCGCCGCTGAGGCCGGACAGCAGTTCGGTCAACGCATAGCCGGTCGCGAAGAGCCATGCGGGCATCGGTACCGGTGGAAACAGCAGCACGACGCGTCGTTTCGGAAACAGCACGGCATAGGCGATCAGCGCGCCGAAAACGCCGGCCGACGCACCGACGGTCGGTGCGTTGCTGGGCGGCAGGGCCCGGATCACCGCGAGCTGCGTGATCGCGCCGGCCAGCACGCTCGCCAGATAGAGCGCGAGAAAGCGCGCGCGCCCGAGCACGCGTTCGACGTCGCGTCCGAACATGTAGAGCCCGAACATGTTGAACGCGATATGGGCGAGGCTGGCATGCAGCACGCTGTAGGTCAGCAACTGCCAGACGTGGAAACCCGGTGTCGCCGGCACGCCCGGTCGTGCCGGCGGCCATAGCGCGAACAGATCGATGAGCACCGGCCAGCCGCTCACCTCGGCGATGAACACGGCGAAGTTCACCAGAATCAATGCGTAGGTCATGGCGACGGAATCCGCGGGACGGAGGTGGCGTTGCCGGCCAGCGGTGCGGCCGGAATCGAATTTCACGACTTATCGTCACGTTATCGGTGGCACGTACGTGGCCGTTGAGGCAGATCATGGACGGTCGCCGCCTCGCCGCCTCGCCGCCTCGCCGCCTCGCCGCCTCGCCGTCCGCGCCGTCCGCGCCGTCCGCGCCGCGTCAGGCCCCGACGGCGAGCGGCAGGTTGACGTGCGTCAAGCCTGCCCGGGGCGCCGCGCTTACCCTGAACTCGGGAAACATGTGTCGCCGCGGGGCGGTGCGCATGCGTATCGTCCATGCAAAGGGCAATGGGAGCCTCATCATGCACATCGGAAGAATCAGTACCCAACCGGTCGAAACGTGCACGGCCGAATGCAGTGCGTTTGAACTGGCCGATCGCATGCGGCACGCGCACGTCGGCGACATCGTCGTGATCGAGTACCGCAATGGCGAAGCCATTCCGATCGGCCTGATTACCGACCGCGACCTGGTGATCGAGGTGATGGCCCGCGGCGACGATCCGGGCGACGTGACGGCCGGCCAGATCATGTCGCGGGGTCTCGTCGTCGTGTCCGACACGGACGAGATCGGCGTCGCGCTCGAAGAGATGCGCCGGTCGGGCATTCGGAGACTGCCGGTGGTCGACGATGCAGGCCGCCTCGTCGGTATCGTGACGCTCGACGATATCGTCGAGCATCTCGCGGGGTTGCTCAGCGGCGTCGTGGAAGTCGGCAAGCTGCAGCAGATCGAGGAGCAGCGTTTCCGCGCGTGACGTTGCGGGGCCGGCGCCCGGCGCGGCCGGGCGGCTTGCCCGAGGCATGCGCCCCGCGCGCTCATGTGCGCAGCGTGGCGAGCAACGGCGCCCAGAACGCGCGGCTTTCGTACGCCGCGGCATCGCAATCGGTGTCGAAACGAATCGCGATCGCGGCTTCGGCTTCGGTGAGCGGGTCGGCATGCCCGATCTGCCGGGCCAGCACGGCGGTGTCGGCATCGGAGGCATCGTGTCCGCGTGCCGCGCGGGCAGCGACGCGCGCGGTGAGCGTTGCCGGACTCGCGGTGAAATCGAGCATTGCGACGCGCACGCCGAGCCGTGCGGCGAGGGCGACGAACGCGGAACGGTTGTGCTGGCGCAGGAACGTCGCGTCGACGATCGCCGTGTAGCCGCTGTCGAGGACCACGCGAGCCTCCGAAAGCAGCCTTTCGTAAATCTCGTCGATCGCCGTGTCCGAATAGGCGCCGGGGGACAGGCGGGTGTCGGTCGATGCACCGGCCAGGCGCTTGCGCTCGACGTCGCTGGACAACCTTATGGCGCCGAGTTGCGCGGCCAGCGCCCGGCTGGCCAGCGATTTGCCCGAGCCGGAAACCCCGTGACACAGGAGCAACACCGGTTGCGCTTCGCGTCGCGCATCGGCCATCGCCGACGCAATGCGCAAGTAGCCGGCGCGCGCCGCTTCGTCACCGCGCAGTCGGGCGGTCAGCGCACGTACCAGCGCACGGTAGACGAAGTAGCACGGCAGCACGCCCAGTGCCGCATGGTCGCCCGTGCGTGCCAGCCAGCCGGAAAGGAGGCGGTGGGCACAATCCGCACGTCCATGAGCGGAGAAATCCATCAGCGCGAACGCAAGATCGCTCGCCACGTCGATCCAGCGCAGCGTGTCGTCGAATTCGATGCAGTCGAACATCAGGATCCGGTTCCGCCAGCATACGATGTTGTCGAGATGCAGGTCCCCATGGCACGCGCGCACGAAGCCGAGCGCATGCCGATCGGCGAGCAGCGGTGCGATGCGGGTCAGTTCGGCTTCGTACCAGGCGCGCAGCGCGGCTTCGTCCGGCACCGTGATGTCGAGCGTGTCGAGCAAGGGCCGGCACTGGGCGGCGACGCTCGCTGCGCTGCCGGCACGGCCGCGTGGCGCACGGCGTGACGCGTGCAGATGATGGCGGGCCAGCGTATCGGCGAGGGCGTCAGCATCCGCCAGACCGTCGTCGTGCGATGCGCTGCGAACCGACAACATCGCCCGCGCGTCGAACCGGCGCATGCGCACCACGTACTCGCCCGGCACCGTCTGCTGCTGGCGCCGGCGCCGGCGCCCGCCGGTCGGCACCGGTGCAGCGAACGCGCATCGCCGGCCGTGCGAGACGAGCGGCCAGACACCCAGGTACAGCGGGCCGGCGAACGGCCGATTGAGCGTGCACTCCGCGAGCGCGCAGCGGCGCCGCAGTGCGGGCCGCATGAGATCGACGAAGGCGAAGTGCACGGGCTTGATGCGCTTGTACGCGTAGCGCCCGGCCAGATAAACGACGGACAGATGGGTTTCGATCCGCTCGATCCGGCCCGCGGGGTGGGGATAGGTGGCGGGTCGGCGCATTGCGCGATCGAATTGCGTCGACTTTCGTCGGGCATCTCCGCGACTCAGCGCGAACGGAACATGCGGCGATCGGGGCATGATGAACGGATCGGTTATACGGGGCGCGCGTTCGGGATGCCGCACCCGCTGGAGTGGGTTCGAAACGAGCATCGGGCATGGCATGTTCTCGCCAGTTCGATGTCACTGGATCGGGTTGACCGGCCAAGGGTCGCCGATTCGACGCCCTCTATTGCAGCCGACCCACGGATGTTTCGACTTGATGTCCGTCAAGCAGGGCTGACTGGGAGGGTGGCCTGCGTCGGCCGCGCGCCGCCTCCACACCGGCCGCGATGATGCGCTGTCCGTCGCGCGCGAACGCGTCTGATGACACACATCAACCGCGTTCGGCGGAGTGGCAATACAGTTGAATTCAGCGCTTGCGCAATGGTGGTGCGCGACTGCATGCGAAATGCCGCATGCCAGTCGCGATGCGGTCGGCTCGATGCCGAGCGCGATCATGCCATTCCGTTGCGAGCGGAACTCACAGCCTCGCGAGGCATTGGCGATGAAACGACGGATTTTGATGGTTGGCGTGCTGCTTGCGCTGGGTGCGTGTGCAGGACCGGACCGGCTCGCGACCTTCAGGTCGACGGAGACGCAGCTACTTGCGATGCGTCAGGCCGCATCGCTGCAGTGTTCGACCCCGTCCGAATGCGACCGCGCGTGGAGCCGCACGCGGCGCTACGTCCAGGATCATTCGTCAACCCGAATCACGCAATTCAGTGCGGACCGGATCGAAACGGCGCAACCGTATCTGGCTGGAGAAGTCTATCTGTGGGCATCACGCGCGGAATCGGGCGGCGGCTCGGTGATCCGGCTCAAGGCGATGTGCAAGGGCATGTATGACAGCAACGGCGGCCCGGGATGGCAATACGATGTGTGCGCCAGGAAAATCCTTCAAATCGAGCAAGGCTTCCGGTCAGACGAGAAACCGCCGGGCTAGCGACAGATTCCGTCAGCCGTCGGCAATGCGGCGTCTCGCCTCTCGGTCGGCCGGATGCCGGCCAACGGCGCCCGTTTCTTCTCGTACCGGTTTCGCCGCGGCTCCAAACCGTTGACCTCGGTCAACGCCTGCTTGCGGCGAGCACCGATGATGGAAGCGAATCCGGACGCCGCCGGCGCGTCGCTTCATCAGCGAGGTTCGCATGTACACGAATATCATGGTCGCCACGGACGGTAGTCCTTCGGCGAATCAGGCGCTCGACGAAGGCCTCAGGATGGCCAGGTTATGCGGCGCCCGCCTGTTTGCCGTGTTCGTCGTCGACAAATCCACGCTGTTCGCCTACGGCGGCCGCATGGAGCCGGAAGCCTTGCTCGACGAGATCCGGCGCCATGGCGCCGCGATCTTGCGAGACGCCGACCGGACGATCTCGCGCGCCGCAGTCAACGGCGAGACGGAAATCATCGAGACCGATCTGGGTCAGGACGTCGCGGAGCGCCTGCAGCGCTACGTCGTCGATCGTTCGATCGATCTGGCCGTGGTCGGCACGCACGGTCGACGCGGTGTCCGGCGGCTGGTGCTCGGCAGCGTCGCCGAACGCTTCCTTCGCGCATCGAGTTGCGCGGTCATGCTCGTGCGCGGCGAGGACACCTCACACGCCACGGTCGCGGCCTAGGGCCAGTGCGCCACCTGTGCAGGTGATCGTCATGCAGATATCGTTTCCTTCCGAACATCCGACGTATTGCGACCTCGATTCCGCGCTGAGTTTTCCGGCGCTCGTCGAAGGTCGCCGCGTGCGCTGCGCGATCACCTCGGCCGCGCTGGAAGACCACTTCCGCGCGGCGTCGCCTCGCGAGCAGGATCTCGTCGAGGCCTTTGCGCGACATCGTCCCGCCATCGAGCGCACTGCCCGCTGGCTGCTCGAGGAAATCGGCGGACGGCCGATCCTGCTCCACAGCGGCCATTTCCGGTTCTGTACGTAATCGACCGCCACCCTTGACGCGCATCAAGCGCGTGCCGGGGCGTGCGGGTACGCTGGATTTCGAAAGATCATTCGTCCCATGCGCGGCATGTGGTGTCGGTGTCGCGCCATCCGATCTTCATTGCGGCCGATGCTGTCGGGACGAAAGCGCCGGTCGCATGTCACCGTATGAGGAGTACGAACCATGAGCAACATGACGCGTTACGATCCGTTTTCGATGGAACCCGTGTCCGATCTGTTCCAGGGGCTGTTCAGGCCGCTACGCGGCATGGCACTGGCAGACGAGCCCGATCTTGCGTCGATGAAGATCGACGTCTCCGAAAACGACAAGGCGTATACGGTCAACGCGGAACTGCCCGGCGTCGCAAAGGACGACATCGACGTCCAGGTGACGGGAAATACCGTATCGATCAACGCGAAGATCGAGCGCAACACCGAACAGAAGAACGGCGAACGCGTGATCCGGCGCGAGCGCTACAGCGGTGCGATCAGCCGCACGTTCTCGCTGCCCGGCGACATCGATGACGCCAGCGCGACGGCGACGTATCAGGATGGCGTGCTGTCGCTGACGCTGCCGAAGAAGGCGCAGGTCGGGCAGAAGAAACTCACGATCAGCTGATCGGACGACGGGCAACGGGCGATGCAGGCACGCATCGCCCATCGGGAGGACCCGGCGCGCGGAGCGATCCGCGCGCTGTTTCGTTGGAACGCAAGCATTCGCCCTCACGCATGCGATGGCGTACTGCAGGGCCGATAGCCGACCGTCTGCGCGAGGATCGGCAGCTCGTCCTCGTTCAGCCTCAGCGCGTCGGCGAGCGTGCGGTGATTGATCCAGCCGCGCACGACCGTTCCGAGGCCGGCCGCCGCGCAATACAGCGAGACGTTCTGTGCGATGGCGCCGGCCGCGATCGCCGAGAACACGTCGCGTTGCTGCGGCGGCATGTCGAGTATCGCCCCCGTCCGGACGACGTAGACGAGATCCAGCGGCGCGCGGCCGACGAAGTCCTGATAGCCCGTGAGGTTGCGCGCATCGACCGCGTGTTTCAGCACCAGCCGATGCGCGGGCGCATCGTAGCGATAGACGCCGTACGGCAGCGCGACATAGATGTCGATTTCATTGAATGCGTGCGCGGACGGCGCGGTACGACCGCCGCTCGCCGGGCGGTTGATGCCGTCCGCTGCCCACAGCATCGTGCCGAGCGTCATCGGCGGGAGCGGTGTGGAGGCGAATTCGCGGGTGCTCATTCGAGTCGCGAGCGCCGCCATCAGCGGCACGTCGTTGTCGAGCATCGGGCGCGGCAGATCGACGATCGCCGGCGAGTCGCCCTCGGGCGACGCCGGCTGCATCACGGGCGCCGGCGAATAGGTCAACAGCTGCTGTTCGGTCATTCGAGTCTCCTTGAAGCGTGATTGCGCGTGCCTGGAACGGCGCGCATCGGCGATTTCACGATAAGACGGCCGGGCCGTAGCGGCTTGACTTCCGTCAAGTGGCGCACCGGCCGACCACGATGTGCGGCGCGCGGCATCCGTTGACCTGCATCAGCGATCGGGCGCCGCACATGTGCAAATCTGGCTAGGTGCGGCGGACAGGCACGCCGTGGCTCACAGGAGAGCAGACGATGAAAACCGACAAGCAGTTGAAGCAGGATGTCCAGGACGAACTGGAGTCCGACCCGTCGATCGATTCGACACGCATCGGCGTCGAGGTGACCGACCGGATCGTGACGCTTTCGGGGCACCCGCCGAGCTACGCGGAGAAACTGGCGATCGAGCGCGCGGCGAACCGCGTGGCCGGTGTCAAGGCGCTCGTCGTCGACTTGACCGTGCATCTGCCGGACGACGACGTGCGCACGGACGAGGACATCGCGAAAGCGGTGCGCTCGGTGCTGCACTGGACGGTCGGGCTGCATGACGACGCGGTCAAGGTCCAGGTCGAACGCGGCTGGATCACGTTGTCCGGCAAGGTCGACTGGGCGTACCAGAGCCACCTGGCCGTGCGCACGATCTCGCAGATGCGCAGCGTGACGGGCGTGACCGACCACATCGCGGTACAGGGGACGGTCGGTGCGGACGACATCGGCGGGAACATCAAGCGCGCGATCATGCGTCATGCGGAGCGCGAGGCGAAGCACATCGCCATCGACGTGCACGACGGCACCGTGCGGCTGTCCGGCAAGGTCGGCTCGTTTTCCGAGCGCAAGGCCGTGCGCGGTGCCGCGTGGTCGGCGCGCGGCGTGCGCGCCGTCGTCGATGATCTGGTGGTCGAGTAAATCCCGCTGGCGGATGTGCGATTCGCGGCGGGCCAGGAGGGCGGTCAGATGACACTTTCGGGTGAACTTCACGAAGCGGACTGGTCGGTCGCGATCGAGACGGTCGCGGCCGAATCCGGCGGCTTCCGTTGCCGGATCCACGTCACGCTCAAATCGCCGGACGGCGCTTGCGAGCGAACGTTCTCGCAAAGCAGGACGCATGCAACCGAGCGCGAAGCCGCGATCGACGCGCTGCGAGCCGGGATGACGTGGATCGAGATGAAGAAGTCGAACACCTTCACGCTCTGAACCGGTGGGCGGGGCAGGTCGACGAAGGCGGTCGGTCCCGTCGCGCGATGCGGCGATCGCCACATCGATTCGCGCCGCAGTCGTCTAGCGCGTCTTGTGCGAGACGCGCCGGCGCTGCGCGCGCTTTCTCTTGCACCCACGCGTATGTCGCTCCGGCCGTCGAACATGCCTGGCAACCGCATCGGTCACGGTCGGAAAGAAGCTGGCCGCACCGAACACGTCGAACAGGCCGTAGGCGCGCAGGCGGTCCTTCACCGGCCCCTTCATCTCCGCGAAATTCATCGCGATGCCGCGTTCCCCGAGTTCCGCGTGCAGTGCCACGAGCCGATCCGCGGCGCTGACGTCGATGTCGGTGACGGGCTCGGCGGCGACCACGATTCGCGTGACCGGACCCGCCGCTCGCGCGATCGCCGTGAGCAGATGTTCGCAGAAGATCTCGACGTTCGCATAGAAGAGCGGCGCATCCCAGCGAAACAGCACGAGCCCGGGCGTTTGCACCGCGTCCGGATGCCGCGCGACGTCGTGATAGCCGCGCACGCCCGTCAGCCGGCCCAGCACCGCGTCGTACGGATGCCAGGCCCGCCAGACGAACGACAGCAGCGACAGCGCGCTGGCGAGCAGGATGCCGGGTACGACGCCCATGCCGATCACGCCGGCGAAACAGAGCATCGAAATCAGACATTCGCCACGGCGCATCCGGTATAGCCGCACGACGCTGCGCACGTCGGCGATGCCGAACGCCGCATAGATCACGACAGCGGCCAGTGCCGTGCGCGGGACGAATGTGAGCAGCATCGGCGCGGCAATGAGCAGAATCGCGATGCACGCGGCCGCGACGACATTCGTGACCTGGCTTTGCGCACCCGCGGCGATCGCGACCGGTGTGCGGGACGCGCTGCTGCTGACCGCGCAGCCCTGCGTCACGCCGGCGAGCAGATTGGCGGCGCCCAGTGCGATCAGCTCCTGGTTGCGGTCCGGCGCATCGCCTGCCCGTGCGGAAAGCGCGCGCGACAGCATGCCGATGTCGGCGAATGACACCAGTGCGACGGCGATCGCGCCGGACGCAAGTGCGCCCACGTCGGCAAGCGAGACGGCCGGCAGGTGCGGGGTGGGCATGCCGGCCGGCAACGCGCCGACCGTGGCGACGCCATGCAACGACGGCAGGCGAGCGGCGAGCGTTGCCGCCAGCACGGCGATCAATATGCCGGGCCAGCGCGACGTCACGCGTTTGATCAGGATGATGGTCGCCAGCACCGCGACGCCGAGCAAACCGGCAGCGGTGGAAAAACGACCGTCGACGAAGGCATGCACGATGTGCGGCACGCTGGAAAACACGTCGCTGCCCGACACCGGCATGCTGAACAGTTCGGGCAGCCGCCCGACCACGAGCGCGATGGCGATGCCGTTGAGGTAACCGTACTGGATCGGGCGCGACAGCAGATCGGTGACGAAGCCGAGACCGAGCGCGCCGAGCAGGATGCAGATCGCGCCGGCCGACAGCGCCAGCGCGCCGGAAAGCGCGATCGTGCGCTGCGGATCATGGGCGGCAAGCGGGGCGATGGCACCCGCGATCAGCGCCGCCAGCGCGGAATCCGGGCCGAGAACGAGAATCCGGCTCGGGCCGAGCAGCGCATAGGCGAGCAATGCAGCAATCGACGCGTAGAGGCCCGTGATGGCGGGCAGCCCGGCTGCCTGCGCGTAGCTCATGCCGACCGGCACCAGGACGGCCGAGAGCGCGATCCCCGCGTACAGGTCGCGCGAAAGCCACGCACGACGATAGTGCGCGAGCAGCGCTACACCCGGGAGCATGCGGGTGATCCGTCCGGATAACGCGCGGTTCATCGCGGAAAGGTCGGGACGAAAGGGTTGCCTTGCCCCGGCAGCCAGACGTTCATCGGAATGTGGCCGCCCCCGAATAGACACGTGAAACCGCGCAGCAACAGGGGCCGTCGCAGCGGCGACGGAGGCCGAGGCACGACGCCACGACGCCGGGCATCACGCCGCCTTGAGCGTGGAAAGCTGCAGCGCCTGGGCGAAGCGGGCCAGTGTGGCGATCGATCCCGTCACGCTTTCGTACCGCTCGCGCCCGATCTGCCCGTCGAGTATCACGAGCATGCCGGCGTCTCGAGCGAGCGCGACGAGTGCCACCGTGTCGAGCGCGGCTGTGTCGGACGAGTCAGATGTGGCGGCCCGCATCTCCGAATCGGAACGATAGTCGGCGTGTGACATGACGTCTCTCCCAGGTTGTTGTGCGATCGGTGTGCCGGTCGGCCGGTATCCGTAGTTTCAGTATCGTTGCCGCGCACCCCCGATTCAATCAGCCGGCCCTGAAGTCGCGGTAGGAAACACGCCCGCGTCGTCGGCGGATTCCTACACTGCGCGGGTCTTCGAAGACGCCTTGCAGCGCGCCGGCGCGCGTTCCCGACGCCGCGCATACCAGCTTCCGATCGCGTGCCAGATCGCCGCGGCGGATTCGCAATACGTGAACAGTTCCAGATCGCGGCGGTCGATCATCCCTTCGTCCGCGAGAAACGCCAGGTCGACCGCGTGGCGCCAGTACGCCTCGCCGACGAGGACGACCGGCAGCGGCGCGATCTTGCGCGTCTGCAACAGGGTCAGCACCTCGAACAGCTCGTCGAACGTGCCATAGCCGCCAGGGAAGAAGACGGCCGCTTTCGCGCGCTCGAGCAGGTGCAGCTTGCGGATCGCGAAATAGTGAAACCGGAAGCAGAGATTCGGCGTGATGTACGGATTCGGCGCCTGCTCGCGCGGCAGCTCGATATTGAAGCCGATGCTCGGGGCGCCGCGCTCGTAGGCGCCGCGGTTCGCGGCTTCCATGATGCCGGGGCCGCCGCCGGTGACGATGGCCAGCCGCGCGGTGCGCGTGCACCGGTCGGCATGGGCGACGATGCGCCCGAACTCGCGCGCGACGCGGTAATACACGCCGTATTCGACGAGCCGGCTGGCGATCGCGACGGCGCGCCGCCGGCTCGGGTCGTGCGGACGCTCCGCGAGCAGGCGATTCGCTTCGTCCAGCCGCGCGTTGGCGACCGACGGCGCGACGATACGCGTGCTGCCATAAATCACGACCGCATGGCCGATCCGCTCGTTCTGCAGGCGCTCCTCGGCCTTCCAGTAATCGAATTGCAGCCGGATACCGCGCATGCCGGAGCCTTCCAGAACGGTCGCATCGTCGTTGGCCCGGGTGCGGTTCGGGATTTTGGCGGTGCGCCGTGCGCGGCGTGAGATGCGCTGGATGCCATCCATGCGGACGACGGCATCGGGCCTCGTGCGTAGCCGTTTGCCAGGCGCCTTCGCGATCGCCGCAACGGGGGCGGGACGGCGGCGTGCGTTGCCTTTTGCCATGCCGGCGGGAGCGCGTTTGACGGTGGTCGACATCAACGGAAGCGCCGTGCGACGGTCACTGGCTCAGCACCCATTGCACGAGCCGGTGCGCGTCGTCGGCAGACAGCGGTCCGCCGCGATCGATGGCCGACGGCATCGGCGTGTCGCCCCAATGCATACGACCGCCGACGCGCAGCTTGCTCTCCAGTTCCGCGGCGGCGTGCGGATCGTCGCGGTACCGCTCGGCGATCTCGTGAAACGACGGCCCGAGGAACGTCATGTCCTGCGTATGACAGAACATGCAGTGCTGCGCGTTGACGAGCTCGGTCGGCTCGGGCACGGTCGTCTGCGCGGCGGCCATGCCGGCCATGCCGGTTGTCACGGCGATCGCGCAGAGGGCGGCGCAACGCATGATGCTCATGTTCGTTTCCTCGTCGAGATCAGGAGAAGGAGATCACTTCGTCGAGCGGGCGACGCGGCGAATGCGGCGTATGCGGACCGCGCCCGACGCGCAGCAGCAACTGCGGCTGGCCGCGCAGTCCGAGCATATGGCATAGATGGGCACGCAACCCGGCCGTCTCGATCGGCTGGTTCAGGTACGACGCGGTATAGCCCGCGCGCGTCGCAACGAGCAGGATGCGCTCCAGCGCCTGGCCGGCGGCGAGCCACGCTTCGCGATCGTCGCGCACGGTCGCGATGCACACGATCAACGGCGATGCGCCGACGAGCTGGTGATGCAGCGCGGCCAGCCCGTTGCCGAGATCGAAGGTCCGTACCGCCATCGTCACGACGGGCGCGGCGAAGTCCAGCAACGTCGGCACGCCTGCCGCGAATGCCGGCATGCCGTCGACGTGCCGGCGCGGATCGATCCAGCTCGCCAGCTCCCGCCTGAAGCGCGGGTCCGCGAACTGCTGACGGTCGGCCTCGGCGACCAGCTCCGCGACGCGTGCGCGATGCGCGATCGAGTCGACGCACGCGACGTCGGCGCCTTCCGCGACACCGGCCGCGATCAACTCTTGCTGGATCTCGTCCGGCACGGCCGTCGATTCGAAAGGGGCGCGCGTTGTGACGCGGTCAGGAATCGCGTCGAACAGCGCGCCGAGGGACGCATCGGAATAACCGTCGTCGCAGATCCGGACCGTCGCAAGGAGATCGGGGTCGACTTCGGAAGGGAACGTGCTGATCGTGTGGGCGAGCCCGGCGTGATCGAGCGCGACACGCAGGTTGAGCAACGCCGCGCCGCAGCTGATGATCAGTTCGCGATCGAACGGATCGACCACGGGCAACGCGCGAACGCGATCCGCGCACAAGGAAATCGTGGCGCCGTTGACCAGGAAGCGCCACGGCTGGGAATTGTGGCTGGACGGAGCCAGCACCGCATAGCCCAGCAACTCCCTCAACTGATGCTCGGGACGGGCGCTTGCGGCAAGCGGGGGAACGGATATCATCGATCATCTCCAGGTTGCCGCGCGGGCGGCGTCAGGCCACTTCATCGTGTCAGCAACCGTCCGGCGGCCGTTGACCCACGTCAAGCGCCCTTCATCGGGGCCAACGCAGGCGGTCCCCGACGACTACGCTTGGGAAGCGAAGCGCGCGAAACCGGTCGCGCAGGGAGGCGAGCATGCTTGCGATGATGTTTGACGGCACGACACCGCATTTGCGCGAAGCGCGCGTGCCGGATCCGTCGCCCGCGGCGGGCCAGCTGCTGATCGACGTACATGCGTGCGGCGTGTGCCGGACCGATCTGCACGTCGTCGACGGCGAGCTCGCGCACCCGAAGCTGCCGCTGATTCCAGGGCACGAAATCGTCGGAACGGTGCGCCGACTGGGCGAAGGCGTGACGGCCTTCGCCGTGGGCGACCGGGTAGGCATTCCCTGGCTAGGGTCGACGTGCGGGCATTGCGCGTACTGCACGTCCGGCCGCGAGAACCTGTGCGACAGCCCCGGATTCACCGGCTATACGATCGACGGCGGTTATGCCGAGTGCGCGGTCGCCGATCACCGCTATTGCGTGCATCTGCCGCAACGCTATTCCGATCTGGAGGCGGCGCCGCTCCTGTGCGCCGGCCTGATCGGTTATCGAACCTTGCGCATGGCGGGCGGCGCACGCCGCATCGGCATCTACGGTTTCGGGGCGGCGGCCCATCTCGTCGCGCAGGTCGCGCATTTCGAAGGACGCAAGGTGTTCGCGCTGACGAAGCCCGGCGACATGGCGGCGCAGCAGCTCGCGCTGTCGCTGGGTGCCGCGTGGGCCGGCGGCAGCGACGAAGCGCCGCCGGAGCCGCTCGATGCCGCGCTGATTTTCGCGCCGGTGGGCGCGCTGGTGCCGGCCGCGCTGCGCGCGGTCGACAAAGGCGGGATCGTCGTGTGCGGCGGCATTCACATGAGCGACATCCCGGGCTTTCCGTACGCGTGGCTGTGGGGCGAGCGCCGCATCGCATCGGTGGCCAATCTGACGCGTGCGGACGCAGTCGAATTCATGCGGATCGCCGCCGCGATGCCGCTGCGGGTCGAGGCGGTGCGCTACGCGCTGACGGATGCGAACCGCGCACTCGACGACCTGCGCGGCGGGCGCGTATCGGGCGCCGCCGTGCTGGGCATACGCGGCTGATCGCCTCGACGGCTTCGCGGCGCGCTCAGATCTGCCGCAGGCCGTCCGAATCGACGATCCGGATCTGCTTGCCTTGCGCTGCGACGAGCCCCTTGTGCTGGAACTTCGACAGCATGCGGCTGACCGTTTCGAGCTTCATGCCGAGATATTCGCCGATTTCGTCGCGCGTCATCCGCAGCACGAATTCCGCGGCCGAGTAGCCGCGCGCCTTGAAGCGCGCGGAAAGATTCAGCAGGAACGCGGCCACCCGCTGCTCGGCACTCATCGTGCCGAGCAGCAGCATCTGGGAGGATTCGCGCACGATCTCGCCGCTCATCATTTGATACACGTGATGCTGCATGGGACGCACTTCCCGGCACATCTGCTCGAGCTGGCCGAACGGGATGATGCAGACCGTGCTGTCCTCGAGCGCGATCGCGTCGCCGTTGTGGTGCCCGGTGTGCACGCCATCCAGCCCGAGCGATTCGCCGACGATCTGGAAGCCGGTGATCTGCTCGTCGCCGTCGCGATGCATCACGATGGTCTTGAACGATCCGGTTCTCACTGCATAAATGCTGTTGAATGCGTCGCCCGCGCGGAACAGCGTTTCGCCGCGCCTGACGTGGCGCGTCGTGCAGATCATCGCGTCGACGCGCACGAAATCGTCGGGCGAAAGATCGGGCGGCAGGCAGACGGTACGCAATGCACACGTCGAACAACGGGACGCGGCGCGCTTGGGCTGATCCGTCGGTTCGATGGCGTGCAGCGGGATGAACGGGCGTAACGGCATGGCCGTCGAGACTTCGGCACTGCTCTGCATGATCGGCTCCAGTTCGGGGGCAGCGGCGGCTCGCCGTCGGGCGGGGTGCGCTGACCGTTGTACCGGCGGCCTTGTTCTCTGCCGCCTTCCTGTCGGGAAAACCCCACCGGACGCGCCGGGAGACCGATATGCCGGTCTCGTCGATGATGCGGCCTTGGCTCCGGGAGGCACGTTTGTTCGCTTTTCTTGATGTGCAGTATGGATGTTGCGCAACGTCAAGAAAATCAGCCGGAATTGAAGTTGGCGTAGGTGAGATGGAAGTCTTGTAGGGGGGTTCCTACAAAGGCGCGGCAACTTGTCGCGAGCGTCGCCGCGCCCGCATGGCCGTCGTCAGCGATACTTTCGGGGCATCAAGACCGGGGGCGCGGCCATGCCGGATGCCGCCGTCAGAGGTCGTCCGGGTCCTCGAACAGCTTGTGGCGCATCGCGTAGCGCACGAGTGCCGTGTCGTTCGGCATCTGCATCTTCTCGAGGATCCGCGTCTTGTACGTGCTGACGGTCTTGACGCTGACGCAGAGCGCCTGCGCAATTTCGGAAATCGACTCGCCGGTGGAGACGCGCCGGAAGACGTCGAACTCGCGGTCGGACAGGCGCTGGTGCGGCAGGAGATCGGTCGGCTCGTTCAGACTCTGCGCGAACTGCTCGGCCATGGTCAGGCTGACGTAGACGCCGCCGGCCGCGATCTTGCTCAATGCGGCGACCAGTTCGGCGCTGGCACTTTCCTTGGTCATGTAGCCCGAGGCGCCCGCCCGGAATGCACGCACCGCATATTGCTGTTCGGCATGCATCGTCAGCACGAGGATATGCAATCCCGGCTTCTCGTCCTTGACCTGCTTGATGAGTTCGACGCCGTTGCGGCCGGGCATCGACAGGTCGAGCACCAGCACGTTGGCGTCCGTGTCGCGCATGAGCGCGATCGTCGAGGCACCGTCCTGCGCTTCCCCGACGACCTCGAAACCGCTCGCGCTCCGCAGGATGTGTCGAAGACCGTCCCTGACGAGTGCGTGGTCGTCGGCGATGAGTACCCTGATCATGACTGCACATCTCCCTGCTGGATGGCGTGAAGCGGCAGCGCCACGGTGATCGTGAATCCCGCGCCCGGCCGGTTGTCGATCGTCACCGTCCCGTCGAGCATGTGCGCGCGCTCGCGGATGCCGATCAGGCCGAACGACGGGCGGTCCTGCACTTCGCGCGCGTGCTCCGGCGCGCCGTGACCGTTGTCCGCGATGCGCAGCATGCAATATCCGTCTTCCACTTTCAATGCCAGCTTCACGTGCGTCGCGTCCGCGTGCCGCGCGACGTTGGTCAGCGCCTCCTGCACGATGCGGAACAGCGTGGTCGAGCCGGTGCCGGTGAACGCGGTGTCGACGGGCGCGATGTCCCGGTCGACCGCGATCCGGTAGCGGCGCGTGAAATCGTTTGCAAGCCATTCGATCGCCGGGACGAGGCCCAGGTCGTCGAGCATCACCGGCCGCAGATCGGCCGCGATGCGCCGCACGGACGCAACGATCGAATCGATCAGGCGATGCATGCCGCCCAACTGCTCGCGCACATCGGTATTGGGGGCGACAACACCACCGAGCCCCAGCTCGACGGCCGAGAGATCCATCTTGAGCGCGGTGAGTTGCTGGCCGAGGTCGTCGTGCAACTCGCGGGCGATGCGCGTCTTCTCTTCCTCGCGCACGTTCTGCAGGTTGGCGGACAGGTCGCGCAGTTCCTCGCGTGACTGCTTGAGGGCATTTTCCGCGCGCATGCGCTCGGTCACGTCGCGCAGCATGACCGTGTATAGCTTGCCGGTGCCGTCGCGAATCTGCGAGATCGACGCCTCGATCGGAAACTCGGTGCCGTCGGCGCGCAAGCCGAACAGCACGCGCTGCCGCCCCATCTGGCGCTCCGACACGCCCGTCACGCCGAATTGCTCGACGTGTCGCGCATGCGCGGCGCGGAAGCGCTCGGGGATGAAGCGGGACAGCGGCGCACCGACCGCCTCCATCGCGGAGACGCCGAACACGTGTTCCGCGGCCGGGTTGAAGATCACGATCGTCTGTCGTTCGTCGACGGTGATGATGGCCTCCATCGACGACCGGATGATGCCCATCATCCGCGCCTCGGTGGGTTGGCTGTCGCCGGCGGGTATGCCGGCGAGCCCTCGCTTCGCGACGACCTGCTGCACGAGCGCGGCCAGCGTCAGCGAGAGCACGGCGCCGGCCAGCAGGACGGCCATCATGATGCCGGACGTGTCGGCGCGCGGCGCGCCGTAGCGCAGCGAGAGCGGCTTGCCGCCGAACGTCAGCGAATCGGTTCGCTGGAGCATGTCGTGCGCGGCAGTCGAGTCGCCGACGCCGACGCCTCCGGAGTACACCGGCGCGGCCGGATTGTCGGCCGTGATTTCCAGGTGCAAGCGGTCGAGAACGGACGAATCGACGAGGCGATCCGGATTCAGCGCCGCAAAAACGTACCCGGTGGCCGTCGCGTGCTGCGGCCCGGACGAAGCAATGTTTTGAGCGCTCCCATAAATCGGCAGGTACAGCGTCAGCTCCGTCCGGGCAATCATCGCATCGGCGCTGTCCTGGATCGCGTTCGCGGCGAGCGCGATCCTGCCAGTTTCCGCCGCGCGCTGCAGCGCCTGCCGGGTCGCCTGATTGTCCTCCGCCGCGCTCGGCTCGATTCTCCCGAGGCTGCGGACCGGCGACTGCAATCCGTCCAGATTCAGACTGGCGAGATAGCGGCGCCACGCAGCCCCGGATTGCGGCGCCGGCAGGGTTGTCGCAAAGCCGCGCGCGCTGCGCAATACGGCAACCGCGCCGAGGAGCGTGCGCCGAAGGTCGGCCGTCGCGAGTATCGCGGTTTGCTCGAACCTCGCCTGGGCGGCGTGCTGTGCCCCGTTCTGCAGCACCCGGGATGCCGCAAACGTTGCAGTCAGGCCAAGCATCAGCGTCAGCAGCGCGGCCACGGCTGCATATCGCGCGGGCCGAGTCCGGTGCGACGCCGGCTCGACCCTGGAGAGGGGCGAATTCGTTGTCATTGCCTTTGATCCTGACGGACTTCGTCGGTGGCTGGCTGGCGGCGGGCCGGACGCGAGGCACGAACAGCGGGGCGAGCCGCAACTGCGATATCGCCCGGAATTGTGCGCGCTTTCCTTACGTTCGCCAATCGGGACCGATGCGTACGGGCGGCACCGTGCGTGCTTGACCCGTGTCAACGGAAAGGCGCGCGCCGCGATCAGACTGGTTTCACGAACCGGTCGAACCCGGACGACGGCAGGGAGGCACCATGTACCAAAAGATCTTTGCGGCACTCGACGGCAGCCGCTGTGCTCGGCTCGCGCTCGATGAGGCGATTTCGCTCGCCCGCGATTCGGGCAGCCTGGTCATCGCCATGTGCGTGGTATCGGATGCGCCGCGGCTGGCCGACGTCGACAGCGGCTATATCGACCAGCGCGACCCGGCCGGACTGGACGCGGACAAGGCCGCTGTCGCGGTCTCGGACGCGGAAACCGCGTTCCAGCTGTCCGGCGTGCGTGGCATCGCGCAAACGATCGACGCGTGCGGAGAGGACATCTCGGACGTGCTGGCGCGAGCCGCCGCCGAATGCGATGCGGATCTGATCGTGATGGGCACGCATGGCCGGCGCGGCGTGCGCCGTGCGTTGCTCGGCAGCGTCGCCGAATCGCTGGTGCGAATCGCGGACCGGCCGGTGCTGGTCGTACGGGAGGGGCCGGGCGCCTGCGCCAGCATGTTGTGACGGTCGGAGCAGGAAACGGGGCAGCCGCGAGTGGCTGACCCCGTTTTGGTTCGCTCAGTGAGACAGCAGGACCGGCACCGTCATCGTCTCGAGGATCGTGCGCGTCGCGCCGCCCAGCACGCGTTCGTGCATGCGGGCATGGCTGTACAGGCCCATCACCAGCAGATCCGCGTGCAGGTCGGTCGCCCGGTTCAGCAGCGTCGCACCCACGCTCACCGACCGTTCGCGCGGCGTGGTCGAGAACGACGCGCGAATGCCGTGCCGTTCGAGATACGCGGCGACGTCGACACCCGCCGGCGTCTTGTCCGGATCGGGCTGCCCGCGGGCGACCGTCTCGACGTTGACGAAGCGCGCGCGGGTGAGCAGCGGCAGTGCGTCGGCCATCGCGCGCGCGGCCTCGCGCCCGCCGTCCCAGCCGATCAGCACGTTCTCGCCGAGCGTTCGCACGTCGCCCGCGTAGGGTACGACGAGCGCCGGGCGCCCGCTGCCCATCACGACGTCCTCGACGAAATGCCGTGCGACGTAGGTCAGGCGGTCGTCGGGGTTTTCCTGGCCAAGCACCAGCAGATCGGCGTGGCGCGCATGCAGGACCGCGGCCTCGGTGACGTTGCCGGTCGGCGCCTGCCATTCGACGCTGCGCCCGGCGCGTTCGGCGGCGATCAGGAACCTTTCTTCCGCGTCCTTGCGCCGTTGGTCGCACAGGCGTTCGTAGACCGCCAGCTTCAGCGGTTCGCCGGGCCGTCGCAACGGCTCGAAGAGGTCCTGGCAAACCACGTAGAGGCCGATCAGATGGGCGTTCCAGCGTCCCGCGAGTTCGAGGGCGAGGTTGACGCGCGTCGCACAGCGCTCGCTGTCGTCGAGATGGACGAGCAGGGTCTTGTAGCTCATGACGGCTCCTTTTCGGTTGATGCCGCGGTGGTCTCGGCGGACGCCTTCCCCGTGCAGTTCGCCGGAATCATCAGGACCGGGCACGTGGCCTGACGCAGCACGCGCTCGGCCACGCTGCCGAGGAAGAGGCGCTGGAAACCGCGCCGGCCGTGCGTGCCCATCACGATCAGATCGGCGTTGATCTCGCCGGCGAGACCGACGATGTGTTGCGCGACGTCTTCACCCGCCGGCGCGACATTGGAGATCCTCGGCGTGCCGGCCACGTCGCGCGCTTTCATGCGTTTCGCCGCGTCCTCCGTGACGCGCAGTCCTTCCTTGCGGAATGCATCGATCAGGATCGACGGGTCGTATCCGTACGTGTCGTACGCCGGCACCAGGAAATCGACGACATAGACGGGAGTCAGCCGTGCACCCGTCTCCGACGCGAGGTTCAACGCGGCGTCGAGTGCGCGGGACGACGTATCACTGCCGTCGAGCGCAACCAGAATGTTCGAGTACATGACGTGTCCCCTGAACGGATGTTGATGCAATCATCATCGGCGCGCGCACGCCGATCACGCTGATCTGGATCAACCGTCGCGGTTGCCGCGCAGCACGCGCACCGCGGCGCGCGCCGCGACCCACGCTTCGTTGGTCGGCTCGACGACCACCGTGACCGCGCTCGACGCGGACGACACGACATGCGCGTGGGCGGCATTCGCGCCCGCGTCGAGCGCGATGCCGAGCCACCCGAGCGACGCGCAGATCCGCTCGCGCAGTTCCGCCGAGTGTTCGCCGATGCCGGCGGTGAAGACCAGCATGTCGAGGCCGCCCAGCAGCGCGGTCAGCGCGCCGGTTTCACGCACGATGCGATGGACGTACAGCGCCAGCGCGTCGCGGGCCGGCACGTCGCCGGCGGCTTCGCAAGCGAGCAGCACGCGCGGATCGCCGGATGCCCCCGACACGCCCTTGAGCCCCGACTCGTGATACAGCAGGTGTCCCAGTGCGTCGCCGGACAGCTTGCCGACCTCGAGCAGGTGGAGGACGACGCCAGGGTCGAGCGTCCCGCAGCGGGTGCTCATCATCAATCCGTCGAGCGCGGAGAAGCCCATGGTCGTCGCGACGCTGCGGCAGTCGCGCATCGCGCACAGGCTCGCGCCGCTGCCGAGATGGGCGGCGATCACGCGGCCTTGCGCACGTGCACCGAACGATTCGGCGAGCGCGATGGAAAGGTATTCGTACGACAGGCCGTGGAACCCGTAGCGGCGCACACCCTGGTCGAACCACGCGTGCGGCAAGGGCAGCAGCTGCTCGACGCGCGGCAGCGTGCGATGAAACGCCGTGTCGAACACGGCGACTTGCGGGACGCCCGGAAACGCATCGCGCAGCGCGTCGATCGCATCCAGGCTGTGCGGCTGATGCAGGGGTGCCAGCGGCGTCAGCGTGCGCAGCGCGTCCAGCGCTTCACCGTCGACGACCATCGGCTCCACGTATCGCGCGCCGCCGTGTACGACGCGATGTGCGATCGCGCCCAGCGTGATATGCGGCAACCGTATCCGAATCCACATCGCGATCTGCGCGAGCACGGCGCGGTAGGGATCGCCCCCGGCGAGCGGCAGCGAACCGTCCGAATCGGCATCGAACCGGATCGACACGCTGTTGCCGGCCGCGACCGCTTCGCCGTCGTGCAACGGCCGCCGCACGGGATCGCCGTGCGGCGGATACGCGAAGATCGAGAACTTGACGCTCGACGAACCGGCATTCACGACGAGCAGTGCGAGCGTACGCATCGGCCGGCTCAGTGCGACATCAGCACTGGCAGCGTCATCGACGCCAGCACCGTGCGCGTGGCGCCGCCCATCACCAGCTCGCGCCAGCGCGGATGGCCGTAGGCACCCATCACGAGCAGGTCGGAACCCGTTTCATAAGCGCGCGACAGCAACGTGTCGCCGATCGCCGAGCCGGCGCCGGCATCGATATCGAGCACGTTCACGTCGCGTGCATGGCGCGCCAGCATCAGCGCGGCGTCGGCGGCCGGAATACGCGTGGTTGCCGCTTCCGAATTGCCGTCGATCACGGCGGCGACCGTCGTGCGCTTCGCGTGCTCGAGAAAGGGAATCGCGTCCTGCGCGGCGCGGGCCGCTTCCCGGCTGCCGTCCCACGCGACGAACACCCGTTCGCCGATCGACGGGAATTCGCCGGTGTACGGCACGAACAGCACCGGGCGACCGGCGGACAACACGAGGTTTTCAGGAAACTGGTCGTCGATGAAGGTCTCGGGATCGTTCGGGTCGCTCTGGCCCGCGATCACGAGGTCGGCCAGGCGCGCGGCGCGCGGCACGGCCAGGTTCGCGCGATCGTCGGCACGCACCCAGGCGGCCTGCACTTTCGCGCGGGCCGTCTCCGCATGGAACAGGCGTTCCAGCGCGGCGAGCCGTTCGTCGCGCTGTTCGCGGTGTTCACGGAAGTAATCGGCGGACCCGGCCATCACGTAGAACGAATGCGGTTCCGGTGTGTAGACCGCGTACAGGCCGGTCAGATGCGCACCGAAGCGCCGGGCGAGACGCAACGCGAGCTCGAGCCGCGAATGCGCGCGGGCGCTCGAATCGAGGTGCACGACTATGCTCTTGTAGCTCATCGGGATCGCTCCATCGACGGGGGAACCGCCAGTGCAATCCAGTCTACGGAGCAGGGTTTCCGCGTACTTGACTCAGATCAACGGCCCCCTTGCGCGATGCCCGCACAGTGAAGCGGTCGCGATGCCGACCCCGGGCAGGCGGCATGTGGCGGAATGCCAACCCATTGACCGGATCGAAAGAGGAAAGCCGATGAGTACGTACGCTTTGACGACACCGAATGACGTTTGCCGCGCGGGCTGCGATCTTGCGTTGCGCATGGTCGCGCAGAACCGCGACTGGCAGCATGAATGGCATGCGCTGGCAGGGCGGCGCATCGAGCGCGACCGCGACGCGGTTCGTCATCTGCAGCAGGCGCTTGCGGACACGAAGGAGTGGACGGCCTTCGGCGAGGCGGCCCGGCAGGTGATGCGCGATTACGCGATCGCGAGCGTCGCGATCTGGCAGGACGCCACCGAGCTGTGCATGCGAGCGCAATACGAGAGCGCCGGCGCATGGCGTACCTGGGCGCGCGAATACGGCGCGGGCGCGCTGTCGCGTTATCAGACCGACTGGTTGCCCGATCTGGAACGACTGGCCGTGGTCAACGAAGCCAGCATGCCGTGGGCAGACTGGATGACGGCACTGGAACGCGGGATCGAGGACGTGGCCGGCGCGGCGCCGGGTGCCCCCCGCCGCCTGAACGGCATGGCTGGCGCACAGGAGAACGGCCATGCGCGCTGAACGTGTCGCGTTCATCACGGGAGGCATGGGCGGGCTCGGCGCCGCGATCAGCCGTCGCCTGCACGATGCCGGCATGACGGTGGCGGTGTCGCACACCGAAGGCAACGACCACGTCGCGACGTGGCTCACGCACGAACGCGAGGCGGGCAGGACGTTCCACGCGTTCGAGGTCGACGTCGCCGACTACGATTCGTGCCAGCATTGCGGGGCACGCGTGCTGGCCGAGTTCGGGCGCGTCGACGTGCTCGTCAACAATGCCGGGATCACGCACGACGCCACCTTCGTGAAGATGACCAAGAGCATGTGGGATGCGGTGCTGCGCACCAATCTCGACGGCATGTTCAACATGACGAAGCCGTTCGTGCCGGGGATGATCGCGGCCGGCTTCGGGCGGATCGTGAACATCGGCTCGGTGAACGGTTCGCGCGGCGCATACGGGCAGGCGAACTACGCGGCCGCGAAGGCTGGCATCCACGGCTTCACGAAGGCGCTGGCGCTCGAGCTCGCGCGCCACGGCGTCACGGTCAACACGGTTGCGCCTGGCTATCTGGCGACCGCGATGCTCGAGACGGTGCCGAAGGAAGTGCTCGACACGAAGATCCTGCCGCAGATTCCGGTCGGCCGCCTTGGCAATCCTGACGAAATCGCCGAGCTCGTCGCCTTCCTGTGTTCCGACGCGGGGGCTTTCGCGACGGGCGCGGAATTCGACGTCAACGGCGGCATGCACATGCGATGAAAGCATCCGTCATGCACTTGCCGATCGAGCACGAATCGATGCGGCCAACGGGTACGAGCGAACCGGCGTCGCGCGCGGCCGAATGCACGCCGGTCCGCACGTCGCCCGCCGAACAATGGAACCGCGCCGCGCATGCGAACGTGGCCGCGATGACCTTCGGGCTGTCGCCCGCGTCGATGGCGCTGGCCATGCTCGACTGGGGCGCGCATCTGGCCGTGTCGCCGGGAAAATGCTTCGAGCTCGCGACGCAGGCGTGGCTGGCTGCCGCTGCACCGGCCGCAAGCCGGGGCGAGGGCGAGGCTGACGAGTCCGACACGACCAGTCTGGCCGTGCACGCCGGGCAGGCCGACCCGCGCTTCGCGGCGCCCGCGTGGGCCGGATGGCCGTTTTGCGCGTATCGCGACGGCTTCCTGTCGATCCAGCGCTGGTGGCGCGACGCGACGCGCGGCGTGCCGGGTGTCGAACGGCACCACGAGGAACTGGTCGGATTCATCGCGCGACAGTGGCTCGACGCGTGCTCGCCGGGCAATTTCCTGGCGACCAACCCGGTCGTGCTCGACGCGACGATGCGCAGCGGCGGCGCGAATCTCGCGGCAGGCTTCCGGAACTGGCTGGACGACGCGAATGCACTGCTCGATCGCACGAGCGGCACGCGAGCCCGCGACACTCGCAGCTATCTGCCGGGGCGCGACGTGGCGATCACGCCGGGCCGCGTCGTGTGGCGCAACGCGCTGTGCGAGCTGCTGCAATACGACCCGACGACGCCCACCGTGGCACGCGAGCCGATCCTGATCGTGCCGTCGTGGATCATGAAGTACTACATCCTCGACCTGCAGCCGCACGATTCGCTGATCCGCTTCCTGGTCGATGCCGGCCACACGGTGTTTGCCGTGTCGTGGCGCAATCCGGGCGCGGAAGCGCGCGAGCTCGGGCTCGACGATTATCTGCGTGACGGGTGCATGGCGGCGCTCGACGCCGTCCGGTCGATCTGCGGCGAAGCCGTCCACGCGGTCGGCTACTGCCTCGGCGGCACGCTGCTGGCGATCGCTGCGGCGGCGCTCGCGCGCGACGGGCGGCAGCACGACGCATTGCGGTCCGTCACGTTGCTGGCGGCCCAGACCGATTTCAGCGAACCCGGCGAACTCGGCCTCTTCATCGACGCGAGCGAACTGTCTGCGCTCGATGCGCTGATGTGGCGGCAGGGCTACCTGGACGGCGCGCAGATGTCCGCCGCGTTCCAACTGCTGAACGCGCGCGACCTGATCTGGTCGCGCATGATGAGCGAATACCTGCTCGGCACGCGCACCAAGCCGAATGATCTGATGTCGTGGAACGAGGACACCACGCGCATGCCGTATCGCATGCATACGGAATACCTGACGCGGCTCTTTCTCGACAACGATCTCGCGGCCGGCCGCTACTGCGTCGACGGGCGACCGGTCGCGCTGTCGGATATCGACGTGCCGACGTTCGTGGTCGGGACCGAACGCGATCACGTGTCGCCCTGGCATTCCGTCTACAAGCTGCATCTGCTCACGCACCACGCGCTGACGTTCGTGCTGACCTCCGGCGGCCACAATGCCGGCATCGTGTCCGAGCCCGGGCATCCGGGGCGCCACTATCGCTGCGCGACGCGCGCGCCCGGCGCGCCTTACCGCAGCCGGCACGACTTCGTGAGCGAAACACCCGCGGTCGACGGATCGTGGTGGACATGCTGGCGCGACTGGTTGCGCGCGCATTCGTCGGGCGACCTTCCGGCGCGGGTGCCGGCCGCCGGCTTCGGTGCCGCACCCGGCACCTACGTGCTCGAGACATGAACATGAACCTGCATCCGGATGTATCCGACGGCGCGTGCCTGCCCGGGCTGTTGCCGCGCGCGGACGGCGAACTTCCCGAACTGATCGCGCGTGCGTGCCATGCGCCGCCGCTGACGGTGGCCGTCGTGCATCCGTGCGACGCGGCCAGTCTCGTCGCGCTTGCCGCGATCAATGCGTCGCCGTTGGGCGCGTCGATCGACCCGCTGATCGTCGCGCCGCGTGCGAAGGTGTTGCGCGTGGCGGACGAGGCGGGCGTCGATCTGTCGAAATGGACGATCGAGGACGTACCGCACAGCCACGCGGCGGCGGCCCGGGCGGTGGAGCTCGCGAAGTCGGGCCGCGTCGGCGCGCTGATGAAGGGCAGCCTGCATACCGACGAGCTGATGGGCGCGGTCGTCGCCGCGGAATCGGGCCTGCGCACGGACAAGCGCATGTCTCACTGTTTCCTGATCGAGGCGCCCGCATATCCGCGCCCGTTCCTGCTGACCGACGCGGCCGTCAATATCGCACCGGATCTCGCGCAGAAGGCGGCGATCACGCAGAACGCGATCGACATCGCGCATGCGCTGGGCGTTGCGTGCCCGCGCGTGGCCGTGCTGTGCGCGGTCGAGACCGTCAATCCGGCGATGCGCTCGACGCTCGACGCGGCGGCGCTGGCGAAGATGGCCGAGCGCGGGCAGATCACGGGGGCGATCGTCGACGGCCCGCTCGCGTTCGACAACGCGATATCGCTGCGGGCCGCGCGCGAGAAGGGGATCGACTCGCCGGTTGCCGGCCGTGCCGACATCCTGGTCGTGCCCGATATCGAAGCGGGCAACATGCTCGCGAAACAGCTCGAATACCTGGGCGGTGCCGCCAACGCGGGCGTCGTCGTGGGCGCGCGCGTGCCGATCGTGCTGACGAGCCGCGCCGACGGCGTCGCCGTCCGGGTCGCCTCGTGTGCGCTCGCGGTGTTGCTGGCACAGGTCCGGCCTGACGCCGCCCCCATGCCTGAGCAGGCCCCCCTTTCGATGGAGGAATCGCGATGAAAGCACTCGTTTACCACGGCCCAGGGCGCAAGGCGCTCGAACGGCGGCCCAAACCGGAACTGCAGTCGCCCACCGACGCGATCGTCCGCGTGACGCGCACGACGATCTGCGGCACCGATCTGCACATTCTCAAGGGCGACGTGCCGACGTGCGAACCGGGCCGCATTCTCGGTCATGAAGGCGTCGGCATCGTCGAGCAGGTCGGCGCCGCGGTTGATTCGCTGAAGCCGGGCGATCACGTGCTGATTTCGTGCATCTCGTCGTGCGGCCGCTGCGAGTATTGCCGCCGCGGACTGTATTCGCATTGCACGACCGGCGGCTGGATACTCGGCAACCGGATCGACGGCACGCAGGCCGAGTTCGTGCGCATCCCGCATGCGCCGACCAGCCTGTACCGGATTCCGGCCGGTTCGGACGAGGACGCGCTCGTGATGCTGTCCGACATCCTGCCGACCGGATTCGAATGCGGCGTGCTGAACGGCAAGGTGCAGCCGGGCTGCTCGGTTGCGATCGTCGGCGCGGGGCCGATCGGGCTGGCCGCGTTGCTGACCGCGCAGTTCTATTCGCCCGCGCGGATCATCATGATCGACCCGGACAGCAACCGGCTCGAGGTTGCACGGCGTTTCGGCGCGACCGACTGCTTCGACGGCAGCGGCGGCGACCCGGTGGCGGAAGTCATGAAGCTGACCGACGGCGTGGGCGTGGATTGCGCGATCGAAGCGGTCGGCATTCCCGCGACGTTCGAGATGTGCACGTCGCTCGTGGCGCCCGGCGGGGTCGTCGCGAACGTCGGCGTGCACGGTGTCAAGGCCGACCTGCACCTCGAGAAGCTGTGGGATCGCAACATCTCGATCACGACGCGGCTCGTCGACACGGTCAGCACGCCGATGCTGCTGAAAACCGTGGGCGCCGGACGCCTCGATCCGGCGCGTCTGATCACGCACCGGTTCTCGCTCGACGACGTGGAACGCGCGTACGACACGTTCGGGCGCGCCGCGCAAACCCATGCGTTGAAGGTCATCATCGAAGTCGGCTGATTGCCGGGCCGTGCGTGGCGGGAACCGGCGGCCTCCGCCTCCCGTCACGCGCGGCGGGCATTTCGCCCGCGATTCGTCGGCAATTCGCCGGCAGTCAGGACGACAGCGCGGCGGGTTCCTGCGTGTTGCTTGATTCGGCCTCGTCCAGATCGACGCACTGCCCGTAGGTCGGCACCTCGCACCGCCAGTGCAGGCTCTCCGAGATGCGCCGGCGCATGGCGTCCGCAGCAGCGGGTTCGCCATGCGTGACGAACGTCCGCACGGGCGCGCACTGCATCGTGCCGAGCCACTTCAGAATCTCTTCATAGTCGGCATGGGCCGACAGCGTCGTGATCGACTCGATCTGAGCGCGCACGCGGACGTACTCACCATGAATCTTCACCGTCGGCTCGTGCGCCGCCAGCGCCGCGCCGCGCGTACCGGCGGCCTGGTAGCCGACCAGCGCGATCGTGTTGCGCGCATCGGGCGCATAGCGGGTCAGGTGATGCAGCACGCGCCCGCCCGTCGCCATCCCGCTGCCGGCGATGATGACCATCGGGCCGTGGTGTTCGGCAATCGCTTTCGACTGCTCGACCGAGCGGATCATCGTCGCCGCGTGGCCGAGCGCGTTCGCGTCGGAGACGGTCAGGCGATGTTCGAGGATATGGTGACGATAGATCTCGGTCACGTCCGTCGCCATCGGGCTGTCGAGGAACACCGGGACGCGCGCCATGCGCCCGGACGCCTTGAGCCGCGCGATGTAGTGCAGGATTTCCTGAGCGCGGCCGACGGTGAAGCAGGGCATCACGACGACTCCGCCGCGCGCGAAGGTCTTGTCGAACATCGCGGCCAGTTCGTTCTCGGGATCCGACGCCGGATGCAGCCGGTCGCCGTATGTCGATTCCACGACCAGATAGTCCGCATGCGCGGGCGGGCGCGGCGGCTGCATGATCGGGTCGTGATACCGGCCGAGGTCGCCCGAGAATGCGAGCACCTTGTGATCCCAGTGCATCACGACGCTCGCCGCGCCGAGGATGTGCCCGGCCGGTAGCAGGCGGAACGACAGACTGCCGCCCAGCGCCGTGCATTCGTCGAAGGCGACGGGCTTCAGCAGGCGTAGCGCGCGCTGCGCGTCGTCCAGCGTGTAGAGCGGCTGCGCCGGATGATGCTTCGAGTAACCGTGCCGGTTCGCGAAGTCGGCTTCCTCTTCCTGCAGCCGCGCGCTGTCGCGCAGCATGATGTCGCAGAGTTCGGCCGTGGCCGCCGTGCAGTACACCGGCCCGCGATAGCCTTCGCGTGCCAGCACCGGAAGATAGCCGGTGTGATCGATGTGCGCGTGCGTGAGCACGACCGCATCCAGCGTGTCGGGCGCGAGCGGTAGCGCTTGCCAGTTGCGCAGCCGCAGGTTCTTCGTCCCCTGGAACAGGCCGCAATCGACCAGGACGCGCCGGCTGCCGTGCTCGACCAGATACTTCGAGCCGGTCACCGTTTCGGTCGCGCCGAGAAATGTCAGTTTCATGGATTGCCTCACCGGAAGTCGACGGAACAGTAAGTCGATTAGATTCCGAACGCGCGGGCAGCGGTTGACCGAAATCAGGAATTGAGGGATCACCATGCCGTCCGGGCGAGATTCCCCGACGGCGCCCGGTTTGACGACGATCAACCTTGAGCCGCGGCGGCGGCAGGATAGTGATTTCGTGCGCGCATGCGGTGTCGTGTCGTGACCCGTTATCCGCGCATGCCGTGCGCGCGATGCGTATCGGCATCACGAGTCTTTCGGGATGAACCCATCATGACGTTGATCGCCAATCTGGATGGCGCCGGGCCCCTTTACCGGCTGTGCTTCGTCCGCTCGCCGTGGGCGTGGTTCACAATCTTGCCACTCGACGAGCAGTGCGGCGAGCGCTGGGCGGACGTGCCGTACCAGAATGCCGCGAAACCGCCGTACAGCGATTCGCGCGCGCAATTGCTCCGGGTCGCGTTCGACGCGCCGAGTCTTTTGCCGCCCGAGGCGGGGCGGCACGGGCATGCGTGGAGCGTCCAGCAGATCAACCGCGGCGCGGTGCCATGGCTGCGCAGCGAGGATTTCGTCGATGCGTTGACGCTGACCGTGCCGGCCGGGGCGACGCTCGCCACGTTCGTCGAAAGGATCGAGGCCGCCGGCGGCACCGTCTACGGGCCGCTCGGCTGGGCGGAATTGCCGCCGTGGCAGCGGCCCGACGTCGCGGCGCAGACGGGCTGATTGGGGCCAGACGGGCTGGAATGGGCCTGAAAACGGAGCTGAATGCCCGTGCGGCGCGCGTGTCAGCCCGCGTCCCCCCAGCCGCCGCCGAGCGCGACGTAGAACGCGACCGTGTCCTGCAGGCGCTGCGCGACCGTTTGCAGCCACGCAATCCGCGCCTGATGGTATTGCACGTCGGCGACCAGCAACTGGACGTAGCCGGCGATCCCCGCGTCGTAACCGGCTTGCGTGAGTTTCAGCGCGTCACGGGCCGCGGCCATTGCGCGCGCCTGCGCATCGAGCGCCGCCGCGTCGTTCGCAAGCGCGCGCAACGTGTCGGCCACCTGCGAGAACGCCGACAGGACGACCTGCCGATAGGTCGCATCGGCTTCGTCGTACGCATCCTGCGCGGCGCGCCGCTGGTTCAGCAGCGTGCCGCCATGAAAGATCGGCGCGGCGAGCCCGGCGCCGACACTCCATGCGCGGCCGGCCGGCGCGAACAGCGTGCCGGCGACGACGCTTTCGAACCCGCCCGATGCGGACAGCGTGAGGTTCGGGTAGAGCGCGGCCGTCGCGACACCGACCTGCGCGCTGGCCACGTGCAGTTCGGCTTCGGCCCGCAGAATGTCGGGGCGGCGGCGCACCAGCGACGACGGCGCCGTGTCCGGCAGGCTGGCTGGCAATTCGATCCCGTCGAGCGACAGATCCGGCGTCCGCCAGTCGACCGGGTAGCGGCCGGCCAGCAGCGCGAGCAGATCGTCGGCCTGCGCGCGCTTCTGGTCGAGCGCGGGCAGCGTCGCCTCGAGCGATGCCCGCTGCGATTCCAGCGTCAGCACCGCGACGTAGGCCGCCGCGCCGGCTGCCACCTGTACGCGCGTCAGACGAATCTGCTCGTCGAGCAGGCCGATCATCTCGCGCGTCGCCGCGGCTTCGTCGTGATAGGCCGCGCGCGCGACCATCGTATTGACGACGTTCGCGGTCAGCATCAGATACGCGCCCGCCAGCGCCTGCCGTTGCGCATCGACGTCGGCCTTGAGCGCTTCGACCTGGCGCCGTTCGCTGCCCCACAGGTCGAGCGTGTAGCTGACCGTCGCCGACAGCGTGAACAGGTTGAAGATCGATGCCGGCAATGCCTGGCCGGTACGCAGCGGCGTGGCGCGCTGGCGCGACGCGCCGGCCTGTGCATCCACCTGCGGAAAGAAGATCCCCTGGCCGGCCCGCAGCGCGTGCTCGCTGCGCCGCAACGTCGCTTCGGCGAGATCGAGCGTCGGGCTGCCGGTCAGCGCTTCGTCGACGGTCGAGTCGATCGCGCGGCTGCCGAAGCGCGTCCACCAGTCGCGCGTGAGCGCCGTGTCCGCCGACACCGCCTGCGTCCGTCCATCGCCGGTCCAGAGGCCGGACGCCGCGCCCGGATCGTCCGGCGGCACGAAGTGCGCGACGCGCGGCGCGGGCGGCGGGACGAAATTCGGCCCGACCGTGCATCCGGCGAGCAGCACGGCGACGGCCAGCGCGCCGGCTCCGCGGCGCAGCGCGTGTGCGCGACGGGCTCCGTTATTTGCCTGCGACGTAGACATCGACGATCTGCCCGGGAAACAGCCGCACGTTCCTGTTCGGCACGATACGGAAAATGACCGGCAGCACGCGCACGTCGACGCGCTCGGTGCGCTGGTCGGACAGCTCGATCTTCGGCGTGACGTATGGCTGCACGCGCACGAACTGGAGATCGGCCTCGACCGACGTGCCGCGCACGAACATGTGCGCCTTCAACGCATGCAGATCGGGTAGCTGGTGGATCAGGATTTCGTCGATGTAGCAGCGCACCTGCAGCTGGTCGGCCGGTGTGCCGAGCACCACGACCGGTGTGCTGCCGCGCGTATAGGTGTCGTAGAGCCCCTGCGAGTTCAGGTAGGCCCCGACCGCCGCGTTCATCGCCAGAACGGTCCCGTCGGCCGGCGCGCGCAGCGTGTAGCGGGCGAGCAGGGCGGCCGCCGCATCCGCCGCGCGCCGCAGCGCGATGGCCTGCGCTTCCTGGTTGCGCACGTCGTAGCCCCAGGCGCCGGCTTTCGTCAGGCGATACTGCCGCGTGACGACGTCCAGGTTGGCCGCCGCGACGCGCACCGCGTTCGCGGCCGTGTCGAGCGCGTCGCGGCTCACCGCCTTCGGATCGATGTCGTACGCGTGCCGCTGCTTGTCGTACTGGTCCTGGGCAAGCTTCAGGCTCGCCTGCGCGGCCGCGGTCTGCGCACTGGCCACGTCGAGCACCTCGCGGCGCGGCTGTGCCTTCAGTTCGTCGAGCAGGGCGACGGCCGCGTCGGCCTGCGCCGCGAGCTGGGCGGCGGTGGCGCGCTGTACCGCGTCGTCGATCGTCAGCAACGCGTCGCCGGCCTTCACCGGATCGCCGTCGTGCACGAGGATGCGCGTCACTGCGCCCGAGACGTCCGGATAGACGTTCACGTTCGCGCCGGCCGGTTGCTCGCTCTCGACGATGCCGTTCGCATAGACGCCGCGCGCGTACGGATTGGCGGCCGGCTTGAATACCGGCGGCTGCGGCGGCTCCTGGCGGCTGTAGAGCCACGCGGCGGCGACGCTTGCCAGGAAGCCGAGCACGGCCAGCACGAACACGAGGCGGTGCTTCATCGCGCACCTCCGCGCTCGATCCCGTTCAGCCTGCCGTCTTCCATCCGCAGGATGCGATCCGCGTATTCGAAGATCCGCGCGTCGTGCGTGACGATCACGATGCAGCGCGTGTCGCTCAGCACCTTGTGCTTGACGAAGTCGATGACCATGCGGCCCGTATCGCCGTCGAGCGACGCGGTGGGCTCGTCGAGGATCAGCAGGTCGGGCTGGCTGACGATCGCGCGCGCGATCGCGACGCGCTGCTGCTCGCCGCCGGACAGCTTGACGGGCGGGAGTTGCGCGCGGTTCGCGAGCCCGACGACGTCCAGGTACGTGTGCGCTTCCTTGATCGCGTCGTCCCACGGCCGGCGCTTCAGGATCAGCGGGATCGCGACGTTTTCCGCGGTCGTGAGCCGCGGGAACAGGTGGTAGTCCTGGAACACGAAGCCGATCCGGTTCAGCCGGAAATCGGCGATCGAATCGTTCGACTGCGCCCACAGATCGACGCCGTCGATCGACACTGAGCCGTCGTCGGGCCGAAGGATGCCCGAGATTACGCTGAGCAGCGTGGTCTTGCCGCTACCGGACGGCCCGACGATCAGCAGCATCTCGCCGAAGTTCGCCTGGATCGATACGTCGCGCAGCGCCTGCGTGCGTGCATCGCCTTCGCCGAACCATTTGCTGACGCCGCGCGCGTCGATCGCGATGTTGGCCATCGTCAGCCCCGGAAGATGTCGAACGGCTCGATGCGCAGCACGCGCCGCACGCCGAGATAGCTCGAGATCGTTGCGATCACGACCACCATGCCGAACGCGAGCGACAGGTTGCCGTAAGTGATGAGCGCCGCGTAGTCCGGAATCCTCAGCTTGGCGACCGTGATCATCAGCACGCACAGCCCGACGCCGATACCGTAGCCGGTCAGCGCGGTGAAGGTCGCCTGGAACAGGATCATCGCGACCAGCTCGCGGCTCTTCGCGCCGATCGCCTTCAGCGCGCCGAACTTGTCCAGGTTCTCGAGGATGAACGCGTAGAACGTCTGCCCTGAAATCGACAGGCCGATGATGAAGCTGATGATCGTCATCAGCATGATGTTGGTGCCGAGGCCCGTCTCGTACTTGTAGAAGCGCGCGATCTGCGCGATGAATTCGTCGCGCGTGTACGCGCGATAGCCGAGCGACGTCACCACCGCCTTGATGTGTGCAATGTCCGAATCCGACTTCGGTTCGACGAGGATGTACGAGGTCGTGAAGCGCGGCGACGGAATGTAGCGGATCGCGCGCGCGTACGTGGTGTAGAGCGTCGGCGTGCCGAACAGGCCGCTCGCGGCGACCTTCGCGATGCCGACGATCACGCCGCGATGGTCGTTCAGTTCGAAATCTGTGCCGACGGACGGATTCTCGAGCTTCGCAAATTCGGGATCCTGAATCGCGATGAAGCCGTTTTCCGCGTAGATGTCCTCGATGCGGCCCTGCAGCATCGTCGGGCGGCCGAGCAGGCTGGCGTCGTCGAGGCCGACGACCGTCACGGCCTGATAGGTGCCGGAACGCAGCTTGACGAGCGCGCCGCCGGAATAGAGCGGCACCGCATACTTCACGCCGTCGATGCTGCGTACGGCGTCGAGCACGTAGTCGGGCATGCCGATGCTGTTCGCGATCGTCTTCACGGCCGGGTCCATCACCCAGACCTTCGCGCCAATATTGATGACCGACGCCGACGACTTGTTCAGGATGCCGGCGAATAGCGACGTCATCTCGATCATCAGCAGTACCGAGAAGGTGATGCCGACGGTCAAGGCGGTGAATTTCGCACTGTCGTTGACGAGCAGCTTGAACGCGAGACGGAGGATACCGTTCACGATGACGAATCCAGCGCGTCCGGTCCGTGCCGCTGATGTCCGGACGACGCGGGATCGAGCTGCGCGATGAACGCGACGATGCCCGACACCAGCGCAATGATCGCGTACGGAACGACCGTCTCGTCGATCAGCATCGCATGCACGACGCCCAGCAGCGAAGCGAGCGCGATGAACACGCAGAGCGTCGCAAGCGCGCTTCGGTACGGCAGACCCATCATGACGTTCTCCCGGGAAGCGGCCGCCGTGGACGGCGTTGCCGTCAACGTAGCTGCCACTGGTTGCGCAAGACATGGCGTCATGATCGCGTGCCGCGCTCCGGCACGATTGATCTGTATCAACGGACAAATTCCGGCGTCACGGGCGCGACGCGTCGATCAAGTCATCTGACCAATCGTCTTGCGGAATCGCGTGAGCGACAGCAGGAACAGCACGCAGCCGATCGCGAACAGCGCGGCAAACTGGGTCCACACCGCATCGAGCCCGGCGCCGCGATACAGGATGCGCTGCGCGAGCTCGACGAAATGGGTGGTCGGCGCGGCCAGCATGATGTCCTGCACGACGGGCGGCATGCTTTCGCGCGGCGTCAGTCCGCCCGACAGCAGTTGCAGCGGCAGCAGCACGAGGACGAGCAGCATGCCGAACTGCGGCATGCTGCGCACGAGCGTCGCGAGAAAGATCCCCATCGACGTGGTCGCGAACAGATGCAACGCCATGCCGGCCACGAACAGCGGCACCGACCCGGGAATCGGCACGTGCAGCGCGCCGCCCACGACGAGCGTCAGCGACGCGACTGCCGCCGCCGCGACGACGAGCCCCATCGACCAGACCTTCGCGAGCATGATTTCCGCCGCGGTCACCGGCATGACGAGCAGATGCTCGATCGTGCCGTGCTCGCGCTCGCGAATCAGCGCGGCCCCGGTGAGGATCATCGACAGCATCGTCACGTTGTTGATCAGCTCCATCAGCGCGCCGAACCAGACTTCGTCGAGATTCGGGTTGAAGCGCATCCGCATCGCGAGATCGACGGGCGGCAAGGACGTGCCGCGATGGCGCCGCACGAAGGCATCGATCTCGCCCGCCACGATCTGCTGGACGTAACCGCCGCCGGTGAACGCCTGCGTCATGCGGGTCGCATCGACGTTGAGCTGGACCGTCGCGTGGCGGCCGGCGAGCACGTCGCGCTGGAAGTCGGGCGGAATGTCGAGCGAGAATGTGTAGTCGCCGTTGTCCAGCCCGCGATCGGCCGCGCCGGCGTCGACGATCGGTGGCGGTGCGAACTGCGGCGGGAAGAACGCCGCCGCGATGCGCGCCGACAGCGGCGACGCATCCTCGTCGACGATCGCGATCGGCACCTTGTGCAGCGTTTCCGGGCGGGCGGTGGCGGCGACGTAGATCGACGCGCTGAACGTATAGACGATGAGCGCGAGCAGGATCGGGTCGCGAGCGAGGCTCCACAGTTCCTTGACCCCGAGCCGGAAAACGACGAGCAGGCGGGACATGGTCAGCGCTCCTGCTTGCGCAACAGCACGCCGGTCATGACCAGGATGACCGGCACGGCCGCGAGCATCGGCCAGAACTGGGACGACAGGTCGGCCAGCCCGAGCGCCTTGTTGTAGACGCCGCGGCTGATCGCGAGCATGTAGGTGGCCGGATAGACGGTGCCGATCCACTTGCCGCTGCCCTCGAGCGACGATAGCGGCGTGAGCAGGCCCGAAAACTGCACGACGGGAATCAGCGTGCCGACGATCGTCATGAAGATCGCGGCGATCTGGCTGCGGGTGAACGTCGACGCGAACAGCCCGATGCCGGTGGCCACGACGTTGAATATCAGCACCGCGGCCGCCAGCGTCGCGAAACTGCCCTTGATCCGCACGCCGAACACGACGTCGGCTAGCACGACCATCAGCAGGAAGTTCAACATGGCCAGCATGACGTACGGCGCCTGCTTGCCGAGCAGGAATTCGGCACGCGTGACGGGGGTCACGTACAGGTTGACGATCGACCCGAGCTCGCGTTCCCGCACGACGGCGAGCGCGGTCAGCATCGCGGGCAGCATCAGCAGCAGCATCGGCATGATCGCCGGAATCATCGCCGGCAGGCTCTTGACGTCGGGGTTGTAGCGATAGCGGATCGCGATGTCCACGGCCGGGACGAGCGACACGCCGAGCCGGCGCTTCGCCTGGTCGCGCAGCCAGTTTTCGTGCATGCCGGCCACGTAGCCGCGGATCGTCTCCGCGCGCATCGGCATCGCGCCATCGACCCATGCGCCGATCTCCACGCGGCGGCCCCGCGCGACGTCGCGCGCGAAACCGGGCGGGATCTCGAGCGCGAGCGACAGCTGGCCGTTGCGCATGCGGCGCTCGATGTCGCGGTCGTCCGCGAGCGGTGCGCGCGGCACGAAATAGCGGGAACCGGCGAGATTCTGCGCATAGTCCTGGCTCAGGATCGACTGATCGCGGTCGAGCACCGCGAACGTCAGGTTGTCGACGTCGAGACTGATCCCGATGCTGATCACGCACATCAGCACGAGCGAGCCGAACAGCGCCAGCGTCGCGCGCAACGGGTCGCGCCTCAGTTCCAGCACTTCGCGCCACAGATAGCTGCCGGCGCGCGCCGGGCTGAACCATGCGGCCGCGTGGCCGGCGCCGGCCGCGGCGGGTGGCGCGGCGAGCCAGCCGGCGTCGGACGGCGCATCGGCCGTCGTGCCGTCCGACCCGCCCGCGCCATCCGCTTTCTGCGCGTCGCTCAGGTAGCCGATGAACGCGTCCTCGAGCGTGGCCGCGCCGCGCAGGCGCACCAGTTCCTCGGGCGCGGCGCTCGCGAGCACGCGGCCCGCATGCATCAGCGAGATGCGGTCGCACCGCGCGGCCTCGTTCATGAAGTGCGTCGAAATGAAGATGGTGACGCGATCGTTGCGCGCGAGCTCGATCATCAGCCGCCAGAAGTCGTCCCGCGCGACCGGGTCCACGCCCGACGTCGGCTCGTCCAGGATCAGCAGCTCGGGCTTGTGCACCATCGCCACCGCGAGGGACAGCCGCTGCCGCATCCCGAGCGGCAGGCGCTCGGGCAGCGCGTCGAGTGCGTCCGTGAGCCCGAAGCGCGCGATCATTTCGGTCACGCGTGCGGGCACATCCGGTTCCGGTACGCCGAACAGGCGCGCGTGCAGCACGAGGTTTTGCCGGACGGTCAGTTCGCCATAGAGCGAAAACCCTTGCGACATGTAGCCGACGCGCCTGCGCGTGTCGATGTCGTTCGCGGTGATCGGCCGGCCGAACAGCGTCGCCGTACCTTCAGACGCGGGCAGCAGGCCGGTGAGCATCTTCATGGTCGTCGACTTGCCGCAGCCGTTGGAGCCGAGAAAGCCGAAGATTTCGCCGCGGCGGATCTGCAGGCTCACGTGGTCGACCGCGACGAAATCGCCGAACCGCATCGTCAGCGCGTCGGCCTCGATCGCGTAGCCGGCCGCCTGATCGGGCTGGAACGGCTCGATCACGACCGGCTGGTGTCCGCGCCGGCGGGCCTCCGGCAGCAACGCGATGAACGCGGCTTCCAGCGTGTCGCAACCGGTGCGTTCGAGCAGCTCGCCGGGGCTGCCGGTTGCCAGCACGCGGCCCGCGTCCATCGCGATCAGCCGGTCGAAACGTCGAGCCTCGTCCATGTACGCGGTGGCGACCAGCACGCTCATCGCCGGGCGGGCGGCGCGAATGCGTCCGATCAGCTCCCAGAACTGCGCGCGCGACAGCGGATCGACGCCGGTCGTCGGTTCGTCCAGGATCAGCAGGTCGGGATCATGGATCAACGCGCAGCACAGGCCGAGTTTCTGCTTCATGCCGCCGGACAGCTTGCCGGCCGGGCGATCCAGGAACGGCTGCAGGCCAGTGCTGCGCGTCAGCGCGTCGATCCGGCGGCGGCGCTCCGCGGCATCGTGGCCGAACAGTCTCGCGAAGAACTGTAGGTTTTCCTCGACCGACAGCGTCGCGTACAGGTTCCGGCCGAGGCCTTGCGGCATGTAGGCGATGCGCCGGCATACGCGCGCGCGATGACGGCGCGACGACAGGTCGCCGTCGAGCGTCCATACGCGGCCCTGCTGGATCGCGCGCGCGCCGGACACGAGCGCGAGCAGGCTCGACTTGCCGACGCCGTCCGGCCCGATCAGCCCGATCATGCAGCCGGCGGGGATGTCGAGGGTCACGTCGTCGAGCGCGTACTTGTCGCCGTAGCGCAGCGAGACGCCGGACAGCCGGGCGACCATGCGCGGATCGGCCGACACCGGCGAACCGTCGATCGATCTCGCATCCGTCTCGACGGGCGTCGTCGCATTCATTGCGGCACCCTGATCGCGAGGCGATCCGGCCAGCCCGCGTGCGGATCGGTCTTCAGCCACGCGACGCCCGGCAACCCGGTCTTCACGAGTTTCAGGTGGCGCTGCAACAGATCGCGATCGATGCGCGCCTTGACCCGGAACATCAGCTTCTGCCGCTCGGCGGCCGTCTCGACCGTCTTCGGCGTGAACTGCGCGGTGCTCGACACATAGGACACGCGCGCGGGAATCACGTATTCCGGTGCCGCATCGAGCACGATCCGCACGTCGGCGCCGAGCGGGACCCGGCCGACGACCGCTTCGGGCAGGAAGAACGTCATGTAGACGTCGGACAGGTCGACGATGTTGAGCACCTTGCCGCCTGCCGGCAGGACTTCGCCCGACTCGGCAATCCGGTACTGGACGCGCCCGTCGCGCGGCGACGTCAGTTCGCTGTCCGAGATGTCGGCCTGCACGCGCGCCACGGTCGCCTGCGCGGCCGTTACGGCCGAGCGCGCCGCGACGAGCTGGGCCCGGGTTGCGTCGACGGCGGCCTGGGCCGCTTCCACCTGGGCGCGTGCGGCGTTCACCGTCGCGCGCAGGCTGCCGGCGCGCGCGCGATCGTCGTCCAGTTCCTGCATCGATGACGCCCCGTCGCGCGACAGCGTTTCGGACCGCGCGAGCCGCCGCGAGGCCGCATCCAGCTCGCTTTCCCGCTGCACGACGACGGCCGCGGCCGCGGCCTTGTCGCTGCGGCGCTGCGCGACCTGCGCGTCGATGCTCGCCGCGGTGTTCACCGCCTGTTGCTCACGCGCCCGTGCCTCGTCGAGCTGCGCCTGCAGGACGACGACGTCCATGCGGGCGAGCGGCTGGCCGGCCGTCACGAAGTCGCCTTCGTCGACGAGCATGGCGGTGACGCGCCCCGGCAGCTTGGTCGCGACGTCGATTTCGGTCGCCTCGATGCGGCCGTTGCCGCTGACGAGCCCCGCGTCCGTCTGGCCGTCGCGCCAGCGCGTCCACCCGTAGTACGCGAGGCCGATCGCGAGCACGGCCGCACCGACACCGATCAGAAGAGGGCGCGGGATGGTTTTCATGGTGTGTTGTCCGAGTCTGTCGAAAGGGGAGCCGTTGCCGCGGCGGTCTTGCCGGTGTCGATCACGCCGCCGCCGAGCGCGCCGTACAGCGCGACGCGGCTCGAGAGCAGCGCACGACGGGTCATGACCAGTTGCTGCTCGGCGTTCATCAGGTCCCGTTGCGCATCGAGCACTTCGAGGAAGCGGGTCGCCCCGCTGTCGTAACGCAGCTTCGCGAGGCGTGCGCGCTCGGCCTGCGACGCCAGCGTGGCGCGCTCGATGGCGACCTGATCGGCCAGCCAGTGGCGCGCCGCGAGCGCATCGGACACGTCACGGAACGCGCGCTGCAGCGTCTTCTCGTACTGCGCGAGCGCCTCGTCGCGTTGCGCGTGCGAGAGCGCGAGATTCGACCGATTGCGGCCGCCGTCGACGAGCGGCAGCGTGACGTTGGGAATCACCGACCACACGCCCGCTCCGGACGACAGCAGGTCATGCAGCGCGCTGCTTCCCGAACCGATCGCGCTCGTCAATGCGATGCGCGGAAAGAATGCCGCGCGCGCCGCGCCGATGTTCGCGCGGGTCGCGTCGAGTTCATGCTCCGCCGCGATCACGTCCGGACGCCGGGTCAGCAGCAACGAAGGCAGGCCGGGGGCGAGCGACCGCAGCACCGCACCGTCGTCGAGCGCGAGCGGCGTGGCGGCCAGCGCGGGCGGCGCACCGACGAGCAACGCCAGCGCATCGGCCGCCGCCGCGCGGGCTTGCTGCAACTGGACGCCGAGCGATTCCGCCTGCTGCAGCAGGATCTCCGATTGCGTCAGGTCGAGGCGCGAGATCGCGCCGGCCGCGTGACGGAGCCGGAAGATCCGCAGCGATTCGCGGCGTGTGTCGATCGTCGCGCGGGTCAGCGCGATGCGTTCGTCGATCTCGCACAGCGTCAGATACGCGTCCGCTACGCCGGTGACGACGCTCAGCGTCACCGCCTGGCGGGCTGCATCACTCGCGAGGTAGCGCTGGAGCGCCGCTGCTTTCAGGTTGCGCACGCGGCCCCAGAAATCGATCTCCCATTGCGTCTCGGCCAGCTGGACTTCATAGACCTGGCCGATGACGGGCGCCGGGGAGAGGAATCCGCCCGGCGTGCGAAACCGTGCATAGGCCGCGCCCGCACCGATCGTCGGCCATTGATCCGCGCTGCGGATGCCGTAGACCGCGCGAGCCTGCTCGACGCGTGCAACCGCCGCGCGCAGATCCCGGTTGTTGGCGAGCGCCTGCCCGATCAACGCGCGCAGGCGCGCGTCGACGAAGTAAGCCTGCCACTCGGGCACAGGCGCCGCCGCTGTCGCGTCGGCGGAAGGATCCGGAAAGGATGCGGGAATCGGTGCGACCGGACGCTCGTCCGGTGGCGCAAGCGACAGGCAGCCCGACAGCAGCCCCATGCCCGCCGCGAGCGCAATGGCACGCAGGCGCCGCACGGCGGCAGGATGAAAGCGAACGGGAGGCGCGGCAGCGCGCATGGGATGCCTCGTCGAATACGGAAATGCAGGAATACGGGATGGCGCAGCCCTCCAGGCGTCGCCGATTCGGATTCACTTATATCCGACGAATGCCGGGTTTCCCCTTGATCTGTATCACTCGGGCGGGAATGCGTTTCGAGCGGCCCCTCGCTTGACGGGCGGGTCGCCGCGTGCCTCGGCCGGTTTCGTGATGGCGTGCCGGACCGAACCACGCGGTGCCCGTCACGGGCGGTCGCCCGGCCTGAGATTGAGCAGCACGACGAACGCGAGGATGCTGGAGATCAGCGTGACGATCGAGTACCTGAACACCTCCTCGTCGAACAGCATCCCGTGAACGATGCCGACCAGCGACGCAATCGCGATGAACACGCTGAGCGTCGCGAGCATGATGCGGTACTGCTTGTGGATCATGACGGTCTCCCGGAAAGCGATGGACGTCGACGGTCATACGAATGCGAAACGTCCGTGTTGCTGCGGTTTTCGCGACGCCGGCGGATTCATGATCGCGTCGCGCCTCGTCGCGCGGTTGATCTGCGTCAACGGGCAAACCGGCCATCGCCTGCCCGCCAGACTCTGCCGCCAGCCCGCCTTTGATTGATCCTCGTCAAGCCGCCGGCGCGGCCGTGCGCGATGCTGAACACGGTGTCGCACGCATTCGCTCGCGAGCTTTGCGGCCGGCACGGGCCGACGGGAGACCGACATGAAGTCCGATGCAGTACTCAAGCAGGATGTCGAGCAGGCGTTGTTCTGGAATCCGGCGATCGATGCGCGCCGGATCGACGTCGAGGTCCGCGACCGGATCGTGACGTTGCGCGGCACGGTCGACAGCTGGGCCCAGAAGCTCGAGGCGCAGAAAGCGGCACTGCACATCGCCGATGCGCGTGCGCTGGTGCTCGAGCTGAATGTCGACCCGCCGGAGAACGCCTGCGCGGACCAGGAACTGGCGATCGCGATCACGTTCGCGCTCGGATGGCAGGATGCGCTGCGCGATCACAAGATCGGCGTCGAGGTCGATCACGGCTGCGTGACGCTCGACGGCGAAGTCGATCACGCGTATCAGAGCCGGGCGGCGGAAGCGATGGTGAGCCGGATGATCGGCGTCGTCGGCGTGGCGAACCGCATCCGGGTGCGCGCCGACCATACGGTGCCGGACGTCGGCGTCCGGATCGCCGAGGCGCTTGCGCGTCGTGCGCAGCGCGAAACCGCGGGAATTTCGATCGACGCAACCGACGGCATCGTCACGCTGACGGGCACGGTCGCGTCGCTGGCCGAAAAGCGCGCCGCATGCGGCGCGGCCGGGTCGGTGAAGGGGGTCCGGCAGGTCGTCGACCGGCTGACCGTTTCCTGACCCGCTTGCACGTGCTGTCTACTACCAGGAGAAACAGCGATGAACCGTTCGCATACCGGCCCCGGCCGAAACCATCTGCGCCGCGACAAGCGCATGCAGCCGCATACGAAGGACAGTTACCGTGATCCGAAGCGGCCGACAGGCGACCACATCTGCGAAGGCTGCGGCGCGGTCTGCGAGGCGGGCCGCTGGACCTGGTCCGCGACCACGCTCGACCGGCGCCAGCTCGAATGCCCGGCCTGCAAGCGCATGCGGGAAAACGTGCCAGCGGGCGAGCTGGTGTTGAAAGGCGAGTATCTGCGCACGCACCGGTCGACGATTCTCGAGTTGCTGGAGCGTCAGGCCGATCTGGAGACGAGCGAGCACGCGCTCGAACGCATCATGGACATCGAGAAATCCGCCGATTCGCTCATCGTTCGAACGACGGGCGTGCATATGGTCCGGCGCCTCGGCGAAGCGTTGCTGCATGCGCACCACGGCGATCTCAAGATCAACTATCGCGACGGCGAGGACGTGCTGCGAGCGCACTGGAAGCGCGACGACGCGTGAGCGTGTGGTAGTCCACCGGTCAGGTTCGATCCCATGAAAAAAGCATTCGACTACTCCGGGCTGCTGATCCCGATCGCGTTCGCCGTGCTGGTCGCGGTTCAACTGCTGGCGCGCCAGCCGGCGGCGACGTCGATTTCCTACAGCGATTTTCACCACCTGGTGGACGCACGGCTCGTCGACGATCTCGAGATCGGCCAATCGTCGATCTCCGGTACGCTGCGCATGCCGGAGGCCGGCGCCGCGCTGCCCGCGTCCGACGCGGCCGATGTGAAGGAAGCCGGCCCGCCGTGGCGCTTCACGACGAACCGGGTGAGCGACGAAGGCCTGGTCGCCGCGCTGACGACTGCCGGGATTCGCTACCGCGGCGCGGCGGATACGGGCTGGATCGGGACGCTCGCGTCATGGATCCTCCCGTTGATCGCCTTCGTCCTGATCTGGAATTTCATGATGCGAAGGCCGGGCGGGATGAGGGACCTGAACGGCATGGGCAAAAGCCGCGCCCGCGTGTACGTGCAGAAGGAAACCGGCATCACGTTCGACGATATCGCGGGCATCGACGAGGCGAAGGCCGAGTTGCAGCAGATTGTCGCGTTCCTGCGCAACCCCGAACGCTACCAGCGGCTCGGCGGCAAGATCCCGAAGGGCGTGCTGATCGTCGGTGCGCCCGGTACCGGCAAGACGCTGCTGGCCCGTGCGGTCGCCGGCGAGGCCGCGGTGCCGTTCTTCACGATCAGCGGCTCGGCGTTCGTCGAGATGTTCGTCGGCGTCGGCGCGGCGCGCGTGCGCGATCTCTTCGAGCAGGCCCAGCAGAGCGCGCCGTGCATCGTGTTCATCGACGAGCTCGATGCGCTCGGCAAGGCGCGCGGTGTCGGCCTGATGTCGGGCAACGACGAGCGCGAGCAGACGCTGAACCAGTTGCTCGTCGAGATGGACGGCTTTCAGGCCAATTCGGGTGTCATCATCATGGCCGCGACCAACCGGCCGGAGATCCTGGATCCCGCGCTGCTGCGCCCCGGGCGTTTCGACCGTCACATCGCGATCGACCGGCCGGACCTGACCGGGCGCAAGCAGATCCTGGCCGTGCATACGAAGCACGTGAAGCTCGCGCCGGAAGTCGACCTGGCCGAGCTGGCGCAGCGCACGCCGGGCTTCGTCGGCGCCGATCTCGCGAACGTCGTCAACGAAGCCGCGTTGCATGCGGCGGAACTCGGCAAGCCCGCGATCGGGATGGCCGATTTCGACGAAGCCATCGATCGCGCGATGACCGGCATGGAGCGCAAGAGCCGCGTGATGAACGAACAGGAAAAGCGGACCATCGCGTACCACGAATCGGGGCATGCGCTCGTCGCGCAAAGCCGCACGCACTGCGATCCCGTGAAGAAGGTGTCGATCATCCCGCGCGGAATCGCGGCGCTAGGTTACACACAGCAGGTACCGACCGAGGATCGCTACGTGCTGCGCAGGAGCGAATTGCTCGACCGGCTCGACGTATTGCTCGGCGGACGCGTGGCCGAGGAAATCGTATTCGGCGACGTGTCGACCGGCGCGCAGAACGATCTCGAACGGGCGACCGCGCTGGCGCGTCACATGGTGATGCAGTACGGAATGAGCGAGAAGGTCGGCCTCGCGACGCTCGACGATGGCGCACGCCAGGGCGGGGCGCCGGGCGTGTGGACGCCGGGCGACGGTCGCTGCAGCGAGCACACGGCGCAACTGATCGACGAAGAGGTGCGCGCGCTGCTCGAGGATGCGCATGCGCGGGTCACGACAACGCTCGCCGAGCACCGCGATGCGCTCGAACGGATCGCGCGCAGCTTGCTGCAGCACGAATCGATCGATCACGACATGCTGGTGGCGCTCATCGCGCCGGCGGACGATGCCGGCGACACACCCCGGCCGGCGGAAACCGACTCGGAAACGACCACGGGCGTCTCCGCCTGAAGGAACGACCGCCGCGATCGCGCCCGGCGCCTGCCATCGGCTATCGTTATCGTTCAACAACCGATGCAGACAGGGCCGTCGCGCCGCGCGTGCGCCGCGTCATCGGTCACGACCGACGCGAGCCGCGGATCGGGCCGGAAAACCGTGATGCCCTTGAGCCCGTCGCGCCACGCCTGGAAGAACAACGCGTCGACCTCCGCGAGCGAGCACTGGCCGGGCATCGTCACGGTCTTCGAGATGCCGGCGTCGACACACGGCTGCAGCGCCGCGAGCATCGCGACATGATCCTCCGGCGCGATTTCCGCGGCCGTGACGAAATAGCCCGGCAGCTTGACGCTCTCGCCATGCAGCTCGCGGAACAGCCGGTAAGCGTGATTCTCCGCACGAAACGACCGGACCTGCCCGTCGGCGGTGCGGACCATGCGACGCTGCGTCCAGCCGACGGCCGGCTCGATCCCGTTCGAACAGTTGTCGCAGAACGCGAGGCTCACGCTGCCGGCCGGCGCGAACGACAGCAGATGGCTGTTGCGCAGCCCGTGCCGCGCGATCGCGTGATGCACCTTCAGCGGCAACAGCGTGCGATATGCGGGGCCGGTCAGATAGGCGGCCGGGTCGTAGGCCGGAAACACGCCGCGCTCGGCTGCAAGCGCGGCCGATGCGGCAAACGCATGCTCGCGCATCGTCAGCACGATCCCGCGTGCGAGCGTGCGTGCCTCCACGCTGTCGTAGCGCAGCCGCAGCATCGTCAGCGCGTCGGCCAGCCCGGTCACGCCGACCCCGATGCGCCGTGTCCGCCGCGCCTCGTGCTCGTGCGCGGCGAGCGGCCATGCGGTCAGGTCGAGCACGTTGTCGAGCATGCGGACCTGGATGCGCACCGCGTCGGCGAGTGTCGCGAAGTCGAAGCGCGGCTTCCTGTCGACACCGAACGGATGTAGAACGAACCGCGACAGGTCGATCGGCCCGAGCACACAGCTGCCGTACGACGGCAGCGGCTGTTCGCCGCACGGGTTCGTCGCGTCGATCCGCTCGTGCTCGCGCAGCGGATTCGCGTCGCGGATCGTGTCGAGGAACAGCAGCCCGGGTTCGGCGCTGTCGCGCGCGGCGTTGACGATCTCGTGCCAGAGCGTGCGGGCCTGAACCGTCGCGTAAAGGTAACGTCCGTCCGGCCGCCGGGGCGGTGTGCCGGATACGTAGCCTGGCGGTGCGTGATGGACGAGCGCCCATGGCAGGTCGTGCCGGACCGCCTGCATGAATGCGTCCGTGACGCCGACCGACAGGTTGAACGTCGGCCAGCGCGAGCGCCCGCGCTTGGCCGCGACGAATGCGACGAGGTCCGGATGGTCGCAGCGCAGCACACCCATTTGTGCGCCCCGGCGCGGGCCGGAAAACGGCAGCGCCCGGCACATCGTATCGAAGCGGTCAATCGCCGCGCATGCGCCGCGCCCGGATGACAGGCGCCGTTCGTACGCATCGGCGGGCGGCACCGGCGAGAAGTCGTAGCCAATGCCGCCGCCCATCGCCAGCGTGACCCGTGCGTCGTCGAGTGCATGCGCGAGCGCTGCGTCGAGGGCATGAACGGGCGTGTCGGCCGGAATCGCGAGCGGATGGACGAAGCAATTGATCATCGTGCCGCCGGTATGCGCGCCGGCATTCGCGAGGATGCGGCCCGCGCCGATCGCGCCACGCTGCAGGTTCACGAAAAACGCGCGCTCCACCTGTGCACGGAGCTCGGCCGGCTCGGCGAGCGACAGTGCACGGGCGACGCGATGGAAAACGGCCGCGCGAGACGTCTCGCCGGGCTGCGCGTAGCGTTCGGCGAACACGGTGGTGCAAAGCGGCTGGTCGTCCATGACGGGGCTCGGCGACGATGAATGACTCACTGTAGGAGCCTGCCCGAACGTGTCGTTGATCGAGCGCAACCGTGTCCCTTCGCGACATCGCTTGACGGCGGTCAACGCCGTCACCGGCGTCGAACGTAAGGTGGAGGCACGGCCGGCACGCGGCGGTTGCCACGAATCGCCGCGCCAGCCATCGACTGCGAACCACGCACATGACCGATATCGTTACCGTTACCTTGAATCCAGCCGTCGATGTCGCGACGTCCGTCGAGCACATCGTCGATACGCACAAGCTGCGCTGCGCACGGCCACGGCGTGACCCCGGCGGCGGCGGGATCAACGTCGCCCGAACCATTCACCGCCTCGGGGGCGACTGCGTCGCGCTGTACCTGGCAGGCGGGCCGACCGGCGACGTATTGACGCTGCTGCTGGAAGCCGAGCGCCTGCCGGCCGTGCGCATCAGGATCGCCGGCGAGACGCGCGAGAACGTCTGCGTGACCGAGACCGCGACCGGGCGCGAATACCGGTTCCTGATGCCGGGGCCGTTGGTCACCGAGGCCGAGTGGCGCGACTGCGCAGCCCGCATCGACGCCATGCAACCGGCGCCGCGCTATCTCGTGCTGAGCGGCAGCCTGCCGCCCGGCGCGCCCGACGACCTGTATGCGACGCTCGCGCGGACGGCCCGGGCAAGGGGCAGCCGGGTCGTGGTCGATGCGGCGGGCCGGGCGCTGCAAGCGGCCCTCGAGGCCGGTGTTCATCTCGTGAAGCCCAGTCTCGGCGAACTGAGCGCGCTGGCCGGCGAACCGCTCGACGACACGTCGGCATGCCGGAAGGCGAGCGAACTCGTGGCGCGCGGGCAAGCCGACATCGTCGCGTTGACGCTCGGTGCGCGCGGCGCATGGGTCGTCACCCGCGACGGCGCGCTGCGCCTGCCCGGCAGGCCGGCTGCGGTGCGCAGCACGGTCGGCGCCGGCGACAGTTTCGTCGGCGGCATGGTCTGGGCGCTGGCGCGCGGCGTGCCGTTCGACGAAGCGTGCCGCTACGCGCTGGCGGCATCGGCTGCGTCGGTCGAGCACCCGGGCACGGCGCTGTGCACGCGCGACGACGTCGAACGGATTCATGCCGAACTGGTTGCGCAGGCAAGCTGACGATCAGGCGGCCTGACGCGCGCACGATCGCGTCCCCGTACGATCAATCGTTGATCTGGCTCAGCGGCTTTCGCGCCGCGATCGCGAAAATTGGGGCAGCCATTCCACGAGATCTTCCATGGCCTTTCGCCTGCTCGCCTGCCTGCTCCTGTTGTCGTGCGTGCCGCCGGTTTCGTCCGCCGACGTCGCGACCGTCGATTCGCCATCTCAGCGTGTGCTGATCCTGGTCTACCACCGGTTCGCCACCGCGCGACTGGATTCGATGACGGTCCGCACCGAAACGTTCCGCCACCAGCTGCAGGCGATCGAGGCGAACGGCTACCGCATCGTGCCGCTCGCCGACGTCGTGCGCTGGCACGGCGGCCTGGCCGATGCCGTGCCGGCGCGAGCGGTCGCGATCACCGTCGACGACGGCCATCGCTCCGTCTACGACGTGCTGCGCCCATTGCTGGCTGCACATCCCGTGCCGGTCACGCTGTTCATCTATCCCTCGGCCATTTCCAACGCCAGCTATGCGATGACATGGGACCAGTTGCGCATGCTCGGGCAGTCCGGCGGGTTCGACATCGAGTCCCACACGTACTGGCATCCGAATTTCCGCACCGAACGCGCCCGACTCACGCCAGACGACTATTTGCGCTTCGTGTCGTTCCAGTTGAGCCGGTCGCGCGAACGGCTCGAGTCCGAAACCGGCCAGCCGATCCGGATGCTGGCCTGGCCGTTCGGCGTCCATGATGCGCAGACCGACCAGTTGGCCGCTCGCCAGGGCTACATCGCGGCATTCACGCTCGATGCGCGCCCCGTGCGCGTCACCGACCCGGCAATGGCGCTGCCACGCTATCTGATGACGGACGCCTGCGACACACGATGCATGAACGGATTGCTGAGGACCGCCGGGGGAAGTCATGATTGAACGCCTGATCGCCTGTCTGCTCGTGTCGCTCGCCGGATTCGCCGCCCACGCGGCGCCCGTCACGATCACCGTCGTCGATGCGACGAACGGGCACCCGCTGGCCGGCGCGATCGGCCATGCGTCGGGCGCGAACCGTACCGCGGATCGAGATGGCGCGTTTTCACTGGAGATCGACGCGGCGGTTACACGCCTGAGCGTGCGTGCGCCGGGCTACGCGCGAACCGAAGTCACACTGGCACCTGCCGTGGGCGCACAAACGATCCGCATGACCCCGATGCGTCCGAAAGCCGTCTATCTGTCCGCTTACGGCGTCGCGGACCGCACGCTGCGCGAGGCGGCGCTGTCCCTTCAGGACAAGACGGCGATCAACGCGCTCGTCATCGACGTGAAGGGCGACAGCGGCGTGACGCCATATCGCAGCCTGGCGCGTGAGATATCCGGTGCCGCGAGCAATGTCGCCGGTGCCATCGTTCGTCCGCCCGATCTGCCGGATCTGCTGCGGACGTTCCACGCGCGCGGTCTCTACCTGATTGCCCGCATCGTCGTGTTCAAGGACGACCCGCTGGCTCGCGCTCATCCCGAGTGGGCCGTGCGCGATGCGGCCGGCGAGATCTGGCAGGACCGCGAGCATCAGCGCTGGATCGACCCGACGTCGCGCGCGGCCTGGCAACACAACTACGACGTCGCGGAAGAGGCCGCCCGCATGGGTTTCGACGAAATCCAGTTCGACTACCTGCGTTTTCCCGACGCCAACGGCCTCCGGTTCGCCGAGCCCAATACCGAGGCCAACCGGGTCGCGGCGATCACCGGATTCCTGATCGGTGCGCGGGAACGGCTGCGTCCGTACAACCTCTACGTGTCGGCGGACATTTTCGGGTACGTCTGCTGGAACAGCGACGACACCTCGATCGGGCAGCGGCTCGATGCGCTCGGACCGGTCGTCGACTATGTGTCGCCGATGCTCTATCCATCGGGCTTTACGTGGGGCTTGCCCGGCTGCCGGAAGCCCACCGAACATTCCGGCGAGATCGTCGCACGGTCGCTGGCCGAGGCGAAGCGCCGGACCGGACTGGACGGTGTCCGGTTTCGGCCGTGGCTCCAGGCGTTTCGCGACTATGCGTTCGATCGCCGGCCGTACGATGCCGACGAGATCCGCGCACAGGTCGATGCGGCCGATGCGGCTGGCACGGATGGCTGGATGCTGTGGAATCCGCGCAATCGCTACGATCCTGCCGCGTTGCCGCGCTGAGCGGCAGGTGCGGACGGGCGCGAACGTGCAGGAGTCGAATCGATCATGCCGTGGAATGACGAGCGTTATCCGCCCTCGATGCGGAATCTGCCGCCGGCGGTTCGCGGCAAGGCGATCGAGATTGCCAACGCGCTGCTGCGGCAGGGGCGCACCGAGGGCAGCGCGATCCGCATTGCGATCGCGCAGGCGAAACGGTGGGGGCGTGCGCGTGCCGTCTTTCGTGGCCGCGGGGGTGATGGTCGAGTCGACGAATGACTGAGCGACGACCCTGCCGTCGATACTAGGCCGAATACCGTGCCGGGCATTCGCGCCCGGCCATCGCCGGATGCAATCGCGCGGCCAGAACGCACGCCATCAGCATGACGGCGACCGCGATGCCGTGCGCCGGGTTGCGCAGACACGACGCGACCTGCTCGCTTCTCCCCACACCGAACAGGCACCACAGGCAGAAATGCTCGCAGTTGTTCGTGAGCAGCCGGTATTGGCATTCGCCAAGGCGCGAGGCCGCGCGGCGCGCGGCTTCCGTTCCGTCGTACAGCGTGCGCGCGTGGCGAATGACCGCGAACCCGAAGCCGGCACGGAAACCGTCCAGGGTGACGACCTCGACCGGTCCGACGCTCGCATGGCGCGACCATCCCGCGTAGTGAATCACATTGCCGTCGCCGATGTAGATCCCGTGATGGAGATAGCCGGGGCGGCGGGTCACGAGGTGGGCACCGACCGGCGGTTCGCCATCCAGCGTGGCGTCCTCGGCGTGCGCTGCGGTCGAATCGATCATCGCGAGCTCCTCGGTCCTGCGGCGGCGGGGCGGAAGCGTCACGCGCCGGCCGCGAAACACGTTGCGTCCTGTCACGTCTCCAGTATTGACAGTGAAGCCGCACGGGACAATCAGCGTGGCCTGAACTTGCTGTCCGACATCGGGCCGCCGTGTCGGAAATTTCCGACGGGGCATGCAATATCGGCTGACAGCCGTCACGGACGATTGCGCCGTCGGTATCCCGCTCCCCTTGTTTTCAGGCGTGCCGCACGGGCAGATGAGGCGCGATGACTGTTTCGCCGGAACCCGGCCGACCTCGTTCGGCTTCGACAGGCGCGCACTTGACTTGAGTCAACGGGAAATCGACGTTCCGCGCGACGCTGACATCGTCGTCGACACAAATGCGCGACGTCACCGCACGCATCCTGTTCCGCGACCGGACGGGCGGCATCGCAGCCATGCGTGCTCAATCAGGAGAGTGAAGATGTGGACCGGAACTGTGAAGATGCTGCTGGCAGCCTGTCTGCTGAACATCGGTGCGAACGTGATGGCTCAAACGTCGACCGAGCCGATCGTGCGCAACGGTGTCGCTTATATCACCGGCGGAATCGGTCAGGACGAGGTCACTGCATTTCGCGATGTCGCGCCTCGCTACAACCTGCGGATCACGTTCGCATCGAAGAGGGGCCATTATCTTTCCGATGTCGATGTCACGCTGTCGTCCGGCAAGTCGACGATTCTCGACGCACACACGATGGGCCCGTTCCTGTTCGCGCGCGTGCCGCCGGGGCGATATACCGTGTCCGCGCACGACAGGGCCGTTCAGGAAGTCCGGCACGTCGTCGTACCGGCGCGCGGCGCCGTCGATGTGCGCTTTTACTGGCACGACCCCGAACGGCACGGCGCGATACGTCTGTGTGCCGAATGTTCCGGATCGCAGGAGCAACCGGCCCGCTAGCCCCGCGTTCGCTCAGGCGCCGCGCGACGGCCATGCGCGGCGCTCGCGTCATCGACGTGGTGGGCCTCCGCACGCAGCTCGACTCAGCCGATGCGCTCGGCACGAAGGAATGGATGCAGTGGAACAGGCTCGATCGCTACGATCCCGCAGTGCTGCCGCGCTGACCGGCGCGCTGCTGTTCATGCTTGCATCAGCCGGTGCGCACGCGGAATCCGACACGGCCGCGGCTCGGCAGCAGACCGCCGCGATCGACGAGGCGATCGCCGCCGAGATCGCCGATGGCCATCTTGCCGGCGCGGTGGTCGTGACGGGCGACGCGGACGGCGTGCGGGTGCGCGTCGCGCGCGGCCTGCGCGTGACGGGCGAGCACGTCGAGGCGATGACGGCCGATACCGTCTTCGATCTTGCGTCGCTGACCAAGCCGGTGGCGACGGCGGTCGCGATCATGCAGCTCGCGGAGCGCGGCATGCTGCGCCTCGACGCGCCGGCCGCGCGCTACTGGCCCGCGTTCGGCGCGCACGACAAGGCCGGCATCACGATCCGCCAGTTGCTCGCGCATGTGTCGGGGCTGCCGGCCGGCGTGTCGTCCCGGGCGCTGCGCAGCCGCGCCGCCGTGCTGGCCGACATCGTCGCGATGACACCCGGCACGCCGGCCGGCACACAGGTGCGCTACAGCGACGTCAACTACGTGGTGCTTGGCGAGATCGTCGAGCGTGTGTCACATTGGCCGCTCGACGCGTGGTGCGCCGCGCATGTGTTCGCGCCGCTCGGGATGGCGAGCACCGCGTTCCGGCCACCGGCGCCGCTGTTCGCGCGCGTGGCGCCCACCATCGTTCGCGATGGCCGCCTGCTCCGGGGAAGTGTCCACGATCCCGTCGCGGCCGCGATGGGTGGCGTTGCCGGCAATGCGGGCCTGTTCGCGAGTGCGGACGATCTGGCACGCTTCGCGCGCATGTTGCTGAACGGCGGTTCGCTCGGCCCGGTGCGCGTGCTGACGCGACGCAGCGTGGCCGCGCTCGAAACGCCGGCCACGCTCGACGCGGAAGGCGACCTGCACACGCCCGGCTGGGCGGTCGGGCCGCCGCTCGTCGCGAACCGTTACCGGCTGCCGCCGGTCGGCGCGCTGCGACACCTCGGCTACACGGGCACGGCGCTGTGGATCGATCCCGTGACGCGCCGCTTCGCGATCGTGCTCACGAGCCGGCTGTATCCCGACGAAACCGGCACGGCGATGCCATTGCGCTCGCTCGTGCTCGGCATCGTATCGAGCGAGGCCGCGCCCGTGACGTCGTCGTGGATCGCGACGCGCGTGCCCGCGATGGCGGCGGCGCTCGCGCAGGTCGCCCGGTTGCCGGCATCGCGCGGGCCGGTTCTGGCCGGCATCGACGTGCTCGCGGCGAGCGGCTTCGCGGCCGTCGCAGGCAAGCGCATTGCGCTCGTCACGAACCACAGCGGCTTCGACCGGTTCGGCCGGCGCACGGTCGACCTGCTCGCGCAGGCACCGGGCGCGCGACTCGTCGCTCTGTTCGCGCCCGAGCACGGGCTCGGCACCGACGTCGACGAGACTTTCGGCGACACGGTCGACGCCGCGACCGGTGTGGTCGTTCACAGTCTCTACGGCGATCGCCGCAGGATCGCGCCCGCACTGCTCGCCGATGCCGACGTGCTGGTGCTCGACCTGCAGGACGCAGGCGTACGCTTTTTCACGTACCTGGCCACCCTCGGTTACGCGCTCGAGGCCGCCGCCGCCGCGCATCGCCCGGTGCTCGTGCTCGACCGCCCGGACCCGCTGGGCGGCGATGTGGTCGGCGGCCCCGTCGCCGATGCCGGGCCGGCCACGTTCACCGGCTATTACCCGTTGCCGCTCCAGCCCGGCATGACGCTCGGCGAACTGGCGCGGCTGTTCAATGACCGCCTGCATATCGGTGCGGCGCTGACCGTGGTGCCGATGGCGAATTACGTGCGCGCGATGCGCTTCGGCGATACCGGGCTCGGCTGGGTGCCTCCATCGCCGAACCTGCGCGATGGCGCCGCGATGTCGCTGTACCCGGAGACGGGGCTCATCGAGGGAGCGGCGGTCAGTGTCGGGCGCGGCACCGAGACACCGTTCGGCGTGGTCGGCGCGCCGTGGATCGACGGGCGCATCCTCGCGGGCGATCTTCGCGCGATGAGGCTGGACGCCACGTTCTCGGCGGTCCGCTTCGTGCCTGCGGAGGGGCCGTATCGCGGCAAGGTATGCGAAGGGGTGCGCATCGAACGGCCGCCCGGCGCGGCGCGGCCGGGCGAGATCGGTCTGGCGCTCGCACTGGCGCTGCACCGGCGTTATCCAGCGCGGTTCCGGATCGATGCGATCCGTGCATCGGTCGGTTCGCGCGAGGTGGCGGACATGCTGGAGGCGGGGCGGTCGCTCGACGAGATCGAGCGCGTGGTTGTCGCGCAGGATGCGGCGTTCGCGCCTGAGAGAGCAGCATTTCTGCTGTACTGAACGGATGGCAAACAGGCGGCGGACGTGCATGGCATGCGCGACGCATGCCATGGCGCGACGTGCGGAGAATGGGCGGCAGAATGCCGGAACGGGCGCTCGTTTCGGTCGGACTCGCGGTGGAGCGTCTGCGCACCATCGTGGCAGAAACCGATCGGCGTGCGCGTCGCGCGGCTGTCCACGGGCGCACGCTCGCGCAACTGCACGCTATTCGTGCGCCTCGGATTGCGTGGCAGGACCGGCCGGATGTTCATCGTGCCGTTTGCCGCGGCCTCGCTGCTTGCGTCCCGTGTCTTCGAGCATTCTCGTGACGTTGCTGAAGGCATTGCGCAGCGCGACGTAGACGTCCTCGTCGTGTTCTTTGCTGGATACCAGTTGATGTCCGGGAATCGTGATTTCGATCCGGATATTGAACGGTTTCCCCTGATGATCGCGCTTCTCGTCCAGCACGACATTGACCCTGCAATGCGAGATGTCCTGCCGGAATCGATCGAGTTTGGACACATGGCGGGCGGCTTCCGCCTCGAGCGCGTCCGAGCGCGGCATGCCTTGAAATACCAGTTCGTAAGGTGGCTTCATTGCTTGATCCGTTGATGGTTGATGAATGCCGGTCTTGCCTCGTCGTGCCGGCGGTCCAGAGATTACGATTCAGAACGTGGCGATCTGAAGAGCAACATCGAACGCGATGACCACTGCCGAGCACACAACACCGAGCGTCATGTTCGCGAGCCGATGCCCGACGTCCGGATGCTTGCCTGACCATGCCGTAATGAAGAACAACCCGTCGAGAATCACCTGCAGTGCAAATACGAACAGCATCAGCGTGAACTCGTAGCCGGCCTGCGGCAGTTGCGCAAAATGCCAGCCATGCCGGCTCACCCAATAACCGATCCGATACACCTCATATCCGGCCAGCAGCAGGGGAAACACGTAGGAAACGAAATAGGTCGGCAAGGTCGCATGCCGAAACTCGGGTAGGAAATGATGTCCGGTCTGCATGGTTGCCTCCCAACCTGAGCGCGTACGTCAGGACGATGTCGTCCACGTTTTCAGCCTAGGCTTCCGGGGCGACCGCCGCTTGACACGCATCAACGGCGACTTTCATAGACCGCGTCGGCCCGCGGAAACGCGACGATTTCATCGACAGAGTGTTCAGGCCAGGGCGTAACGCGGACGACAAGGTTTGACCAACATCAACGGCGTGCGTACGGCACCCCTTCATTGTGAATGCGAGCCTGACGCGGTTACGACCGGCATCGGTCGACCGATCGGCGATATGAGCGCCCCGTGATCGGCTGGAAGAGCGCAATTCCGATCGTGCCATCGACGCGAAACCGATCCGCCGAACCTGCAATCCGACAGGAGACCGACATGAAGTCCGACGCGAAACTCAAACACGATGTCGAACAGGAACTGTCCCGGGATCCGGCTGTCGACGTGCGCCAGATCGAGGTCACGGTGCGCGACGGTGCCGTGACGCTGCTGGGCATGGTCTCGAGCTGGGCGCAGAAGTTCGCGGCGCAGAAGGCGGTCCAGCGCGTCGGCGGCGTGCGTGTGCTGCTGCTGGAACTCGAAATCGCCGCGCCGCCATCCAGTCGCTCGGACGCGGAACTGGAAGCCAGGATCATGTCCGCGCTCGACTGGCAGGAAGCGTTGCAGGACCAGCCGATCCGTGTCGAGGTCGACCATGGCCGCGTGACGCTCGACGGCGAGGTGGAGTGGGGTTTTCAGCGTCAAGCGGCAGAGGCGCTGGTGAGCCGGATGGCCGGCGTCGTCGGCGTCGCGAACCGCATTCAAGTGCGCGCCGCCCATACCGCGCAGGACATCTGCGCCGAGATTGCCGATGCGTTGGCTCGCCGTGCACAGCGAAAAGGCGCGGCGATCTCCATCGAGGTGGCGAACGGTATCGTCACGCTGACCGGCACGGTCGATTCGATGGCGGAAAAGCGCGCCGCGCGCGGTGCGGCATGGTCAGTCAAGGGTGTGCGCGAAGTTGTTGATCATCTGACGATTGGATGACCTGACGGATACCTGAATCATTATTCAGTATCACTGACGCAATATGTGGATTGAATCGACGCCCGGCTCGATGTTTCCTGTCACCGGCATCCAGGGTGGAATCGACAGCCCTGCGGCAGCGGTGGCGCCTGCGGCTCCGCTGCCGACTTGAATTCCGCGTATTACGTACGAGATCCACCGGCGGCACGCGAATGGCTCAGCCGAGCTCGGCGCCCCAGTTTCCCGATTGCGCGGCGCCCGGTGACGCGGCCGTGCGTGGGCGATGCGCGATCATGCAATCGGTCGTGAGCAGCAGCGACGCGACCGAGATCGCGTTCTGTAGCGCCGAACGCGCGACCTTGACGGGGTCGACGATTCCGGCAGCAATCATGTCCCCATATGTCGCCGTCGCCGCGTCATAGCCGAACGCTCCGGTTGCGACATCGACCGCGTGTACGACGGCCTGTGCGTCCGCTCCGGAATTTTCGGCAATCTGACGCAGCGGGGACGCCAGCGCGTCGTGCACGATCCGCGCGCCGGTGCGCTGCACATCCGTCAGGTATGTGCGATTGCCTACGAGCGCGCGCCGTGCACGCAGCAGTGCGACGCCACCGCCCGGCACAATGCCTTCCTCCATCGCGGCGCGCGTCGCATGCAACGCATCCTCGAAGCGATTCTTGCGCTCGCGCAGCGCGGTTTCCGTCGCGGCGCCGACGCGAATCACCGCGACGCCGCCCGCGAGTTTCGTCAGCCGGCGTGTCAGCGCGTCGCGCTCGTATCCGGCCGGTGTCGCCGCGATGCGTGTACGCAGCGCCTGGACGCGCTCGTCGATGTGCTGGCGTTCGCCTCGCCCGGCGATGACGGTCGTCGTCTCGCGCGTGATCTCGACGCGCCGCGCGGCACCGAGATCGTCCAGCGTCGTGCGCTCGAGTGTCCGGCCAGCCTGAGCGGAAATGACCGTCGCGCCAGTCAGCGCGGCGAGGTCGGCAAGCTGCTCGGTACGTGCCTCGCCGAATCCGGGCGAGCGGATCGCGCACGATTTCAGCGTGCCGCGCAGATGGTTGACGACAAGGGTCGCCAGCGCTTCGCCTTCCACTTCGTTCGCGACGACGAGAAGCGGCTTGCCGGTGCTGCTGAGCGCCTCGAGTACCGGCAGCAGTTGTGCGATCGCGCTGATGTTCATGTCGCAGAGCAGGATGCGCGGCTCGTCAAGGACGACGCGATGATTGTCCGAATCGACGAACAGCGGCGACAGATAGCCGCGATCGATCAGCGAGCCGTCCACCGTCTCGAGCTCGTCGTCGAGCTTCGTGCCGTCTTCGATGCTGATCGCGCCGTCCCTGCCCACACGCTCGACGGCCTGTGCGACGAGCGCGCCGATCGTGCTGTCGCCGCTGGCGGAAATCGTCGCGATCTGGCGCATCTCGTCAGCGCTCGCGCACGGTTTCGACAAGCGGTGCAGTTCGGCGACCACGTCGCGGCCGGCCGCTTCGATCGCGCGCTTGAGCGCCATCGGATCGTGCCCGGCAGTGACGCACTTGATGCCTTCGGCAACGATTGCCTGTGCCAGGGTGGTGGCAGTGGTCGTGCCGTCGCCGGCGACTTCGCTCGTGCGGGTCGCCACTTCGCGCAACAACTGGGCGCCCATTTCCTCGAACGGGTCGGGCAGGTCGACAGCGCCGGCGACGACGACGCCCGAGTTCGCAACCAGCGGTGCGGCGCCGGTCCGCTCGACGATCACGTTGCGGCCGCCCGGGCCGAGCGTGATCTTGACTGCCTCGGCAATCGCGTTGACGCCTTTGAGCAGCCGTTGGCGAGCATCTTGGTGAAAGACGAGCGATTTTGCGGGCACGATACACCTCCTCTGCGACGAAGCCGGGCACGACGCGTCTCGGGACCGGCGGCCGATACCGCTATTCCACCTGCCGGCGCGTCGTGCCGATTGACCTGGGTCAACGAGCGCAATGCGTTTCGCACCGCATGTGCTCGCCCAAGCGCCTTCGGTCTCTCGATCCTGAGCGTTGATCTCGGTCAATTGCCGCGGTCATCACCAATCGAGAATGACAGAAACAAGATCGAGGCATCGTTCCAGACAGGCATTCTGACGGTCACGCTGCCGAAGACGCCGAACGCACAAGGCCGAGAAGAAGATCGAGGTCAAGGCAGGCTGAAACAGGTTGCGGGCATCCGCCGACGCATGCCGGCGGATGTCGGTGCACATGCTTTCCGTTTCTTCTCGATCGCTCGATCATGCCGTGAAACACCGACATTCGGACGGTCGATGAAAGGCGATCCTGCATTCGCCATGCATGCAGAGCCGATAACCGGGATATCGGCCACGGCGCCATTGCGCCAGTGGTTGCACCGTCGCGTGCAATCCGCCCACACGGGATCGATTTTCTGCAGATCGCCCGCGCGTCATGGCGAATGGATTCAACGGACGCACGCGCCACCCGACAAGCGTGCATGAGGGAGGTCGTCATGTATGCCGGCAAGGTTCTCGTCGTATTCTATTCGCGCACCGGCACGACCCGCCGGGCCGCGTCCGCGTTGGCCGAGATGCTCGACGCCGACGTCGAGGAAATCGTCGTGACGCGCGATCGCACGGGCCCGTTCGGCTATCTGCGTTCGCTCGTCGAGGCAATCAACCAGAAGCCGGCGGAGATCGTCGCGGCGAAGCGCGACCCGTCCGCGTACGATCTCGTGGTGATCGGTTCCCCGGTCTGGGCAGGCTGCGTATCGTCGCCGGTGCGGGCGTATCTCGTCGCGAATCAGCGGCGCCTCCCGCGTGTCGCATTCTTTTGCAGCTTCGCGCAACGTGGTGCGGACTCCGCACTAACGCAAATGCGGACGCTGGCACGCAAGTCGCCGCTCGCCGAATGTCGCGTGACGCCGCGCGAAACGTTGCATGGCGATGCCAGCCCGATTCTGGCGGCATTTGCCGAACAGGCAGCGCGCAGGCTGGCGGAAGCGATCGCGACGCCTGCGGCGCGCTGAAGCATGCGCGGGCGCACGGGGCCGTGCGCCCTCGTGTAACGGTGTGGCGGACGCTCCGACGTCGGCGCAAACGCCAGCTTGCGCGATGGACCGGCCTCAAGACACCGGTCGGTGTGCGTCTGCGGCCGCGAGATAGCCGACGATATCGTCGAGCGTAACCAGACGACCATAGTCGCGCTCCGGGATCTCCACCTTCAGCCGCGCATGAAGGCCCGTCAGAAAATTGAGCCAGTCCATCGAATCGAGATCGACCTGACTGCGCAGCGGACGATCCGCACGAAGCGTCGACGGGTCGAGTTCCGGCGCGACGGATGCAAGCGTTTCCAGTACGACCGAAAGGATGTCTGCATTGTTCATCGGTTCAACTCCTCGGGGTGCTGCAGCAACTCACCCAGCTCAACCAGGAACAGCGCACCGCGATTGCCGTCGGATACGCAGCCGCGATAACCCGTCTCGTGGCCGGAGAGCGCTCTCCGGGGCGTGCCGGCCGCAGGCGAACCCGCCGCCGCGATCGCCCGTTCGACGTCCGCAAGCGTCACCGAGCCTGTCGGGTCGGTGCCCGTGACACTGTCGGGATCGACCTGGTGCTGCTGCGCAAGCTTGCGCGCGGCTGGCACATCCGGGATCGGGGGCGCCACGTGTTGCCCGTCCGACGCCCGATTCGACCGTGGCCGACACTTGCGTCGCAAGTGCAAAGAACCGGTGATCGCGGATCACGACGCCGCTTGAACGCCTGGATCGCCGCATCTGCGGTGCAATCGGCTGTCGGTTGACATCGCTCAAGCTTGTCCCGGGTTTCCGAGTGAAGCATTCATCTTGCAGGCCAGCCGGTCTCAGTGAGTGCGCGCAGCTTTTCGCCGCAAACGAGCCGGCGAGGGGCCAACGCATTGAAGGAGCACCTTATGCGAGCGCGTGACGTGATGACAACCGCGGTCATTTCCGCCAGTCCGGAGATGAGCGTTCAGGAGACCGCGAAGCTGCTCGTGGAGCACTCGATCAGCGCGGTTCCCGTAATCGATGCGGACGGAAAGCTGATCGGGATCGTCAGCGAAGGCGACCTTGTGCACCGCGTCGAAATTGGCACGCATGCCAGGCGCCGCTCCTGGTGGCTGGAGCTTCTTGCGTCCAGCCGCGAATTGGCCGGCGAGTATGTAAAGGAACACGCGCAGACCGTGAAGGACCTGATGACTGTCGACGTCGTCACGGTCGCCGAGGACACGCCGCTGTCCGAAGTTGCCGAATTGCTGGAACGGCACCGCATCAAGCGCGTGCCGGTCGTCGACAACGGCAAGGTGGCAGGCCTGGTGAGTCGAGCCGATCTCGTGCGCGCGCTTGCCAGCGAGACGAACGACAAACGGAAGTCGGTCGCGCATGCGGACGTCGAGATACGCGAGGCGATACTGAATGCGATGTCTGGCCAACGCTGGGCGCTAACGCGAGGCCAGATCATCGTCAGGAACGGCAAGGTACATCTATGGGGCGTGATCTTCAGCGAAGAGGAGCGCAAAGCGGTGTGCGTGGCAGCCCAGACTGTACCGGGCGTCAAACAGGTGATCAGCCATCTCGTCTATCCTCTTACGCTTCCCTCGATGTAAACGTAAGCGGTCGACACACATCAGCGGGGAAAAGGGCGATGCTCACGCCGCTGCCGAGTGGCGCACGAGCGTGCATTCGTGCTGCGCGAAGCGGCACGAACGCGAACACGAGAGACTACCTCGACCGGTCAGAACTGCTGATCGTAGTTGAGGCGGACATGCTCCGGATGGCCGAGGCCGTCTCTCGTGATCGTGAGATCGATGTGATAGACACCTTTCCAACGTGCGTCGAACACGTTCCCGTACGTGACCGCATTGCCGTCCTGCGTCGGGTCGAGTGCTATCCGCGTCGATTTTGAATGGAAGGCACTGGCTTCGCTTCGCGGTCCCTGAACGACAGCAACGACGTGAGCATTATCAATGCGCTTTCCGTTTGACCTGTCGAACAGGGCGACCGTGAGCAGGAACAGGTTCACGTTGTTCGACGCCACGCCGGAACCGCCGCCCGGCGTAGCGGCGCGACTCGCCGGAACCACACCGTAGTGGACGACGAGCTTGCCCGTCGTCACGCTGCGCGTCAGGTCGTTCGCACCGGCGGTCGATACCGCGCCGACAAGCAATGCCAGCCAGGCAAGCAGCACAAGAAAAATTCGCGATCGCATAGGGGCCTCCTCGGCGGTGGATTTACCGCATCGGCAATGCGCACGCAAAGCGACCGGAATCTTGCTTCCATGCTGACATCGCGCGAAAACGCAGGCTTGACGCAGGTCATGCCGCCGCCAGAGTCATGACGCCGCATCATTCGGCGGATGCGTCCGTTCCACCCCAGTGCACCGGCAAGCGGACGACATCCACATGCCCCGGGAGATCGCCCGCCACGTCGCTTTCCATGTACGAGAAGTAGACGACGACGAGACGCCGGAGATCGACAATCCGGACCACGTGTATCGATCCAAACACCGGATCGACGGATTCGTCGAATACCTGAGCCAGCCGCGGCAAGCGGGCGGTCGTGGCGAGCGTTCCGGTCTGGTGACAGGACACCGATGCTCCGGCGCCATGTCCGTCGCGCAAGGGCGGTCGTTCGTCGCGCGTGTGCGGCTCCGAGACGAAGCACGTTACTCCGTGGAGCTTCGGGTCGTCGTACGCGGATATGCCGATATGCGCGCCGTAGCGCTGAGAGTGTGGCGGAATGCGCGCCAGTTCCTCCGCATCGACGACGGATGCGCAGGAGATCGCCAGCGCGACGGACGCAATCCATGTACGTGTTCGCAGCGTGATCATCGCCAGCATCCTCGACTGATCGGCAAAACTGTCTCGGCAGGACTCCCGTGCAACGAGACGGATTGAACTTCAGACTAGGTGCCTGCCGGTATCGAACGCTTGACTTGCGTCAAGGCGGAATGAAGGGGTGGCCGGATGCTTGCTGCAAGAGCGGCCGATCGGGCGCGACGCAACGGCCATGTGGCGGGCGGCATCGCACTCGCGACACGGCGCGCGCATCCGCGCGTTAAGAATCCGGTAAGGAATTCTCCCGAAGATGAACGCATCGCTCAGGAGAACCACGATGCGCATATCCGACTCGGTTCGCATGCTATGCCGGGCAGGCCTGGGGGCTGCCATATGCGTGGCCGCCATGGCCGACGCAGGTGCCGAAACGCCGGCCCAGTTGCTGGCCGGCTACACGGCACAGTCAGGCGTCGGCGCCATGCCGTCGCGCGGTCAGCAGTTCTTCACGTCCCGACATGGGCGCGACTGGAGCTGCGCGACCTGCCATGGCGGCACGCCGACCGGTGCAGGCACGCACATCGTTACCGGTAAGACCATCGAGCCGCTTGCGCCCGCTTTCAACCCGGCCCGGTTCACGGACGGCGCCAGGACCGAAAAGTGGTTCCGCAGAAACTGCAAGGACGTCGTCGGGCGCGAATGCTCGTCGGCCGAGAAGGCCGACGTCCTGAGCTGGCTCATGAGTCTGAAACCCTGACGGCGAACGATCATGAACAACATCGACTCGACGAAGTCGCCGCGCAGGATCGCCGCGCGGCGCCATGCACGCGCAAGCGTGCTCGGGATGCTGCTGATGTCGCTGCTGCCGTGCGCGGCACGGGCGGAAGACGAAATGCGCAGCGTCGCGATTCCATTACTGCCGAAGTACCAGCAGGAGTGCGCGACCTGCCATGTCGCCTATCCGCCCGGGGCGCTGCCCGCCGAATCGTGGCGACGCATCCTGAACGGTCTCGACCATCACTTCGGCACCGATGCGACGCTGGACCCGACAACGATCGGGCAACTGGAGACATGGCTGACGGCACATGCGGCGACGGGCGGCGCGGCGCGCCGTCCCCCGGAAGACAGGATTACCCGGTCGGCGTGGTTCGCCGCCACGCACGACGAGGTTCCTGCGTCCGTGTGGCGCAGCGCTGCAGTGAAGCGGCCGTCGAATTGCGCCGCATGTCATACGCAAGCAGACAAAGGAAATTTCGATGAACGATTCGTCCGCATCCCGAGTACACGGTGAACCGGCATCCTCGCGTCCCGCACGGATACTGGTCTGGGACGCTCCGCTGCGCGTATTCCACTGGCTGAGCGTCATTGCCTTCGCCGGCGCGTGGCTGACCGCCGAGAGCGAGCGATGGCGGCTGATGCACGTCGCGTTCGGCTATACGATGCTGGCGCTCGTCGCGTTTCGCGTCGTTTGGGGCGTGGCCGGCACGCGTCATGCGCGGTTCTCGTCGTTCGTGCGTTCGCCGGCGGCCGCTTTCCGCTACGTCCTGAGCCTTGCGAAAGGCCGGCCCGAACATCACGTCGGCCACAACCCCGCCGGCGCGGTGGCGATCGTCGCCATGCTGGCGATGATGGTCGTCACGGGGGTGACCGGCTGGGGGGCCTACACCGGAAACGGCGAGTCGTTCGGTGATCTGCATGAGGGTGCGGCGAACGCCATGCTCGCGCTCGTCGTGTTCCATGTCGCCGCCGTTCTCGTCAGCAGCGTCGTGCATCGTGAGAATCTGGCCGGCGCGATGGTGACAGGCTACAAGCGCGGTGCACCGATCGACGGCATCCGGCGTGCGTGGTGGGGGATCGCTGTCGTGATGACGGCCGCGGCGATCGGCTGGTGGTGGACGCAATGGCAGGCGGCACCGCAGCCCGCTCGAGCGGACCGGCCCGTCGCGACGGACACCGGCCGCCCCGCGCACGGCGCGGGCGGGGACGACGACTGACGGCCACCGGCGGAGTGCCCGATCGTGCGCATCCTGCTCGTGGAAGACGACGTCCTGCTCGGCGACGGGATCCGCGCCGGATTACGCCAGCAAGGGTTCCAGGTCGACTGGGTGCGTGACGGCGACGCGGCCCAGCGCGAGCTGCGCGCGCATGTTCATGCCGCGACGGTCCTCGATCTCGGCTTGCCGCTCGTGGATGGCATGGATGTCCTGCAGCGCATTCGCCGCGACGGCATGGCGTCGCCGATCCTGGTCCTGACCGCGCGCGATGCCGTGCCGGACCGAATCAGGGCGCTCGATGCGGGCGCCGACGACTACGTGATCAAGCCCGTGGACCTGTACGAGCTCGGTGCGCGCCTGCGAGCGCTGGTCCGGCGGTCCCACGGTCGGCCGACCGAGCGGCTCCACGCGCAGGACGTCGAGCTGGAACCCGCGTCGCGAACCGCGCGCCGCGCCGGCGTGGCCGTCGCGCTGTCCACGCGAGAGTTCGACCTGCTGCACATCCTGATGCTGAATGCCGGCCGGGTTCTGTCGCGCGAGCAGATCGAGCAGTATCTGTACAGTTGGGGGCAGGAGGTGGAGAGCAATGCCGTCGAGGTCCACATACATCGCCTGCGCGCCAAGCTCGGCAGCGAGCTGATCCGAACGGTGCGCGGCGTGGGTTACGTGCTGATGCGGGGCGATGCATGAAAACCCTGCTGCCCGCGCGTTCGTTGCATGGCCGGTTGCTGACGCTCGTGCCGGCCGTGGTTCTCGGTGTCTGGCTATCGACGCTGATGCTGACCTGGCTGGATGCGCAGCGCGAAATCGACCGGTTGCTCGATGGCCACCTCGCGCAGGCGGCGGCACTGCTCGTCGCGCAGCAGGCGCGCGGGCCGGATGACGACGACAATGCGATCGACGCGCCGATCCTTCATCCGTACGGCCCGCGTGTGGCCTTTCAGGTGTTTCATGACGGGCGGCTCGGCCTGCATTCCGAAAACGCACCGGCGAAGCCGATGGTGGCGCCCGAGCTGACCGGACGCGATCGGGCCTCCGGATTCTGGACCGTCGTGATCGACGGGAATGCGTGGCGGGTATTCGTCGTGCACGGCGTGCGCAGCAACGTTCAGGTGTTCGTGGGCGAGCGAATCGATTCGCGCGAATCGATCCTGCGCGCCGTCATGCGCAGTGCATTCTGGCCGATGGCGGCCGCGTTGCCGTTGCTGGTGCTCGCCATCGGCTGGGCGGTTCGCCGCGGCACGGCGCCGCTGCGCGATTTCGGCCGAGTGCTGGCGCGGCGCAATCCGCAGGCGCTCGATCCGATTCGGCCGGATCGGACACCGCTCGAGATGCGGTCGATGCTGGATGCGCTGAACCGGCTGTTCGAACGGATTCGCACCGTCATGGACGCGGAGCGCCGATTCACTGCCGATGCGGCTCACGAGTTGCGCACGCCGATCGCGGCCGTCAAGGCACAGGCGCAGGTCGCCATGGCGGAGCCCGATGACGAGCGACGCCGGCATGCGCTGCGAGGCGTGCTCGAAGGGTGCGATCGGGCCGCTCGTCTGGTGGATCAGCTTCTGTTGCTTTCGCGTCTCGATGCGGGCGCACTGACGGACCGTGCACCGGTCGACGTATCGGCCCTGGCGAAACGGGTGGTCGCGGAAGCTGCGCCACGGGCGATCGGAAAACGGCAGCGGCTGGAACTTGATGCGCCATCGCCATGCGTCGTCGGCGGCAACGAACCATTGCTCGAGTCGATGGTGCGCAACCTGGTCGACAACGCGATTGGCTACAGCCCGCCACAGGCGCGCATATGCGTTTCGGTTTGCCGACGGGAAGGGCATGCCGTGCTACGGGTCGAAGACGGCGGCCCGGGTATCGGCGACGACGACCTGCACAGGCTCGGCGAACGGCTCTTTCGGCCGCAGGGAGCCCGGCCGGGTGGGAGCGGCCTCGGCTGGTCGATCGTACGGCGAATCGCAGCCGCGCATGACGCGGACATCGAGGTGGGTCGATCGCCCGCGCTCGGCGGCCTGCGCGTGGTTGTGTCGTGGCCGGCTGCCGATGCAACGGACGCGGCCATGCACTAGTCGACCATGTACGTCTACGATCGGACGCGCACGCGTTCGACGCGTCGCCGCAGACTACGCGAGCAGCCGATCGCGACCGGCACGGCGTGCCCGTCGCCGCGCACGCCGTGCCATGCGATCACTGGCCGGCGGCGCCGCTTGCAGGGCCGCCAGGCTGGCCGTGCATGTAGCCCGGCCCCATGCCCGGCCCCATGCCCGTGCCCATGCCTTGCCCCCGATGCATGCCCCACCTGGGCGGAACGTCGGGCAACTTGATGCCGCGCGCCTTTGCGCGCTTCTGCATCTCGGCGTGATGCTCCGCGCGGATTTTCTCGCGCTCGGCGTCCGATGCCGCAGCGAGCATCCGGGTACGGTATGCGCTGCGCTCGGCGGGTGTCATCAGCTGACTGCCGTACATCATGCCGCCCGGCTCGACGGCGGAACCGCCAGCGGGCTGGCGCGGCTGTGCATCGGCCAGACCGGCCGTCATCGCGACCGCGACGCCGATCAGGCACGAAACGGTGAACCTGCTCACTGCGGACATGACGCTCTCCAAATCGTTTGCATGGTTTCAACCGTACGCAAAGATGACGATCGAACCTTTGCCGCAGATCAAGTCCCCGCGGAGTGCCGGCGATCATGCTGTTGTCAAACGTTCGGCGCATCATTCGGCGTCACGGCGACGAAGCGTGGTGCGCCCACTCGATTCCTGTCATGTCGGAGCTGCCAGCCATGTCGAATTCATTGCATTATCGTGAAAGAACCGCGGAAGTCGCCGAGCAGATGCGCAAGCTTCGGCAGTCGCAGCCGGACCTCATGTCCGCCTTCGGCGCGCTGGGCGCGGCCGGTACCAAAGAGGGCGCGCTGACGAAGAAGACCCGCGAGCTGATCGCGTTAGGCATCGCGATCTCATGCCGCTGCGACGACTGCATCGGTTTCCACATGCAATCGCTGATCAAGCTGAAGGCGACGCGCGAGGAGATCGAGGCGGTCGCCGGTGTCGCCGTCTACATGGGCGGCGGCCCGTCGATGATGTACGCGGCACATGCGTTGATCGCGTTCGACGAGCTTTCGACGTGACGTGCGGCCTTGCTCAACCCTGGAAGGTGACCTGAATCGTGATGTCAAGAATTCCCGACGTTGTTTCGGAAACCGTCGCTGAAGCGACGCCCGCGATGGCCGCCGCGGCCACGCGAAGCACCTGGGTGAGCGTGGCGGTCAACCTCGCGCTGAGCATCGCGCAAGTGGTAATCGGCATCCTGTCCCGATCGCAAGGTCTCGTGGCGGACGGGATTCACTCATTGTCCGACCTGATCGCGGATTTCGTCGTGCTGCTGGCCAGCCACCATAGCCGCAAGCCCGTCGACGAAAAGCATCCTTACGGCCATCAGCGCTTCGAAACCGGCGCATCGCTGGCACTTGCCGCAATCCTGCTGCTGGTCGGTGGCGGGATGCTCTGGTCCGCCATCCAGAAGCTCGAGCATCCGGAGGCGATCGCGCGCGTCCACGTCGCGGCGCTCTGGGTCGCGCTCGTCGCGCTCGCCGCGAAGGAAAGCCTGTTCCGTTACATGTTCGCGGTCGCCACGCGAGTGAAGTCGAGCATGCTCGTCGCCAACGCATGGCACGCGCGTTCGGACGCCGCATCGTCGCTGGTCGTCGCTTGCGGCATCGTCGGCAACCTGCTCGGTTATCCGCTGCTCGATCCCGTCGCCGCGCTGATCGTCGGCGGGATGATCGTGAAAATGGGCGCCACGTTCGGTTGGGACGCCTTGCACGACCTGATGGATCGGGCGGCCGACGCCGAAGACGTGCAGGCGATCCGCGCGACGCCCGGCGTGCTCGACGTGCACGACCTGCGCACGCGAAAGACCGGCGACCTGATCCTCGTCGACGTGCATCTCGACATCGACGCCGATCTCACGGTTGCGCAAGGGCACGACATCGCGGTGGACGCGCGTGCTCGCGTGATGAAGCATCACCGCGTCCTGAACGTGATGACCCACGTCGATCCGCGCAAGCGGGAACGCATCGCTGAAACCGCGTCCGGGATGCGCGGCCGGTGAGCGGCACCGGTCGGCCGGTCAGCCGGTCAGCCGGTCAGCCGGTGCGGCCGATCGGCACGGCGTGCATGCCGGGTGTCATTCCGCTCCGCGCGGAGGATGGCCGCGCCGGAACGTCAACCGGCGTTCCTTGAGAAGCGCGCGCCAATTGAGCTTCATCAACGCGAAGACGACGCCGAGCAACGCCAGTTGCGTGACGATGAAGTATCCGCCGAGATAAGTGCCTTCGAGCCCGGACTCCACGTCCAGCCGGGTCGACGCAAGGCGGCCGAGGTGCGCCCAGATCGCATAGGTCGCGGCGCGGCCGACGAAGAACGCCGCGGCGATGATTCTGAGCGGCAATCCGGAAAGGCCGTATGCGATGAACAGATAGTTCGACGGAAGCGGGCTCAGGGCATAGAAGAAGAACGCACCGGCGGTGAGCGTGCTGTGCTTGCGCAGCCAGTGCGTGGCGACGTCGATGTTCTCGCGATCCGATTGCCGCATCCAGCGGGCGCGCACGAGCGATCTTGCGAAGGTCGCCAGGATGACGCGGCCAGTCGTCGCCGCGCCGGCCGCCACGATGGCAAAGATCAGTGGATTGCCTTCGGGCAGGTTGAACCCGACCCACGACATCGCCATCCACGTGGGCGGGGCGAACGCCGGCATGAGATTCAGCAGAAGAATCAGCAGAAACAGTACCGCCAGCGTCAGCACGATATCGCCTCCAGGCGCTTCGGTGTCACGCTTCGATTGTGCTGACGAAAGGCGCCGCCCGCTTGACTCACGTCAAGCAACGCGCCGTGCCGGTCGTTCGCGTGACGCGCTTCGCCGTGACTCAGGTCAACGGCCGAACCGCGGCGTTTCCTAGACTGATGCCACGCCGTGAGCAACCGGAACCGGATGCGGCGAACCCCGCCGTGCACGGCAATCGGAAGAATGGTCATGTCCCGAATCCGCTGGTCGATCGATCTCGCGTTGCTGGTCCTCGCAGCGACTACGCTCGCCGCAGGGGGCATGTGCGTGGCGTTCGGTCTGCTTTCACTCGCGCGGGTCGTCTGGCTGCTGGGTACGGTGCCGGTCTTGCTCGCGTTGACCGTGTCGCTTGCAAAGGCCGTGGCGAAACGGCAGGCCGGCATCGACGTGCTCGCATGGCTGGCGATCGGCCTGGCAATCGCGCTGGACGAGACGCTGACCGCCGCGGTCATCGCATTGATGCTGGCCAGCGGCCGGACGCTGGAGCGGTATGCGCAAGACCGCGCGCAACGCGAGATGACGGCGCTGCTCGGCCGTGCCCCCCGGCAGGCGACACGGTTCGAGAACGGTGAATGGCGTTCCGTTGCGCCGGAAACCATCGTTCCGGGTGACAGGCTGCTCGTGCGTAGCGGCGAATGCGCGCCGGTCGACGGCACGTTGACCGACGACGCGGAACTGGACGAGTCCATGCTGACGGGCGAGTCGTCCACCCAGCGGCGACGCTCGGGGGAAACCGCATGCAGCGGCGTGGTCAACGCAGGCGCGCCATTTGAAATGGTCGCCCGCACCACGGCAGGCGACAGCACGTTTGCGGGCATCGTCCGCATGGTCGAGCGCGCACAACACGAGCGCGGTCCGGCCGTGCGTCTCGCGGATCGCTACGCGGCATTCTTCGTGCTCGCCTCGCTGCTCGTCGCCGGCATCGCGTGGCTGCTGACCGGCGACGTCACACGCGCGCTCGCCGTGCTCGTCGTCGCCACGCCTTGTCCGTTGATCCTCGCCGTGCCGGTCGCCATCGTGTCGGGCATGTCGCGTTGTTCGAAACGCGGCATCCTGGTCAAGGGCGGGGGCGCGCTCGAACGTCTCGCGCAAGCGACGATTCTGTTCTTCGACAAGACCGGGACGCTGACGGGCGGGCGGGCACGCATCGTTGCGATCGAATGCGGCACGAACGTCGGCGCGGGCGATGTGCTGCGTTTCGCGGCGTCATTGGCACAGGCTTCGGGACACGTCATTTCGGATGCGCTGACGGTCGCCGCGCGGGAACGCCGGATCAATCTGTCGCCGCCATCGGTCGTCATGGAAACGGCGGGCGAGGGCGTCACAGGCCGGGTCGACAACCGGACCGTCGCGATCGGCAAGTTCGGATATGTCGCCGCCTCTTCAACGGTCGCCCCCTGGAGCGACGCGTTCCTCAAGCGGGTCGGCAACGAGGGCGGGGCCGCCGTGTTCGTCGGCGTCGATGGTGTCATGATCGGTGCGATTCAGATGGCCGACCAGGTGCGGCTGGAGACGCCGCGGGCATTGCGGCTGTTGAAACGGGAAGGCGTCGAGCGCCTCGTCATGCTGACCGGCGACCGGCGAGACATTGCCCAGGCCGTCGGCGAGTTGCTGGGTGTTACCGACGTGCGTGCCGAGCAGACGCCGACGGACAAGCTTGCCGCGATTCAGGCCGCGCGCAAGGAAGGCGTGACGATCATGGTCGGCGACGGCGTGAACGACGCGCCGGCGCTCGCGGCCGCCGACGTCGGTATTGCGATGGGTGCGCGGGGGGCGGCCGCGTCATCCGAAGCGGCCGACGTGGTACTGCTGGTGGATCGGCTGGATCGACTCGTGGATGCGATACGTATCGCACGACGGTCGCGCCGAATCGCACTCGAGAGCGTGGTGGCCGGCATGTCGCTGTCGGTCGTCGCAATGACGATTGCGGCGGCCGGATTCCTGCAGCCGATTGCCGGTGCGGTCATTCAGGAAGTCATCGACGTCGTCGTCATCATCAATGCGTTACGCGTGCTGCTGGTTCGCCCGAGGCCAACCGACGCCCGACTTGCCGATGTCGACGTCGAGCAACTCAAGCGCGAGCACACGGCATTGTCACCGTTGCTGGACCAGATCAGGGATCTCGCGGATCGTATGCCGCAACTATCCGGGGCAGCCATCGCCAGTGAGCTTGTCCACGTGATCGACTCGCTGGACGAACGGCTGCTGCCGCACGAACGCGCCGAGGATCGGGACGTCTACGCGCGACTCGCCCCGCTTCTCGGTGGCGAGGACCCGCTGGCGGCGATGAGCGGCGCACACCGGGAGATCTTCAAGATGGTCCGATCGCTCAGGCAGATGGTCGCGGACCTGCCGCGCGACGGAACGAACGCCATGCAGGTGCAGGCGATACAGCGCTTGTTGTACGGGCTGGAAGCGATCGTACGCCTGCATTGCGCTCAGGAGGAGGAACTGTTCCACGCCGTCGGAGCGGATGCGTGACCCTGAAACGCGTCACGCATGCGGCGCACTCACCAGAAGAACCGGCGTTTTCGTGATGCGCGCAACGCGTCCGGCCACGCTGCCGACGAGCCAGCCCGTGACGCCGCGCCGCCCATGGGTGCCCATGACGATCATGTCCGCGCTCCATTCGATGGCGTCGTTCACGATCAGGTGAGGCACGTCCGCGCCGGTGCGATCCGTTTGAATCAGTTGAGACTGCGCGTGCGCGGGTGTGCCATCGAGCAGGGCCATGGCTTTTTGCAGTGCACGATTGCCTTCGCTGACCAACGCCGCTTCCAGCGTCTCGACGGGGACGAAATCACCCAGCGATGTAGGGCGATCGAGCACGTGTATGGCCCGGAATTCGGTCTCGGGACGCGAGAATTTCAACCCCGTTTGCAATGCGTGGAGCGCGATCGGGCTTCCGTCGACAGCGAACAGCATCCGCCGCGGCAGGTGCTCGGCGACCGACGCAAAACCTTCCGGAACGATGAGCAGCGGGCAACCAACGAGCTTGCCGAGCGGGCCGGAAACCGTTCCCTCGATCCATCCGAGCAAGCCATGATGCTGACGTGTGCCGACGATCATGAGTTCGGCCTGCCAGGCTTGTGCACTTTCGGCCAGCGCATGCACGACATCCCCGCCGTGCGTGGACAAGTCGATGACTTCCGTGTCGATCGAGATGTCGTCGCGCGAAATTGCGCTTTGGGCACGCGACAGCGCGTCGGATGCATCTCGCAACAATTCGTCCCGGGCCGATTCGAGAAATGCCGTGGCTTTCGACCCGAGCGGGACGAGCGTTCGCGGATTTTCCGCAACGCTGACGATATGCACCGCGGCATTCGACGGGAGGAACGCTTTGGCATACGCGAGGGCATGTGTGGATGCGGCGGAACCGTCGACGGCGATCAATACCCGCTGGGAGGCGGAGACTGCCTGGACGGGTGAAGTGCTGGTATTCATGAATGTCTCCCGGTGACAACCGACGGTCTTGTACACGGCAATTTTTCGCACGAGGGCCGTCTACCGGCTTGACCTTCGTCAAGCACGTTCGTCTTCGCAGTGCCGGGCGAAATGGCGGCTCGATTGCGTCGAGTGCATGGCCGCTGCCACGTGTAATGCCATGATCCTTGCCAGGATGACCTCACCGGCATCCTAGGCCCGACCGAAGCTTCAAATCAAGCGTTTGCCGGCATTCACGGTCAACGGCATGGTGACGTGCTCGACGCTCAATTCCGGTCACCGGACGGGACCTGCTGCCGGGCGACGCGCGCGCGCAAAGGCAGAATGCGCGGAAACACGTTCTCCGACCTGAACAGCTTGTGCGCCACCGCGCCCAGCACGTGCAGGCCGACCAGTGCGGCCAGCCCGTAAGCCGTCAGCGCGTGCAGTTCTCCCAGCCAATGCGACAGCTCGCGACTCCTGGGCACCAGGGTCGGTAGCGAGAAGAGCCCGAAGCAGCTGGCCGTGTGCCCGGCCGCGTTCGTCTTCATCCACCCGAGCACGGGAATGGCGAACATCAGCACATAAAGCAGCCTGTGCACGCTGCGTTCCGCGAAATGGTTCAGCGTGCCGGCCGGATTGACCGATGGCGGGAGGCTGCGGCGCATACGCAGCCGATTCACGATACGAAGCGCCACGAGCCCAAGAATGGCGATGCCGATCGACTTGTGCAGGCTGACGAGGTCCTCGTTGTCGTCGAGCAGCAAGCCGACGATCAGGTTGCCGATCAGCGCGGCGGCCAGCAGCCAGTGCAGCAGGCTGATCGACAGCGGATAGCGGGTATTGGTTTTCATGACGGGAATGTCTGTTCAGTGGTGAAAGCGTGCCCTGCTCGGGTTATCCGAGCAGGTCGTGATAGTGCTTTTTCGATCCGTTGATTCGCCGCAGCGCCTGCTTGGCGGCCGACAGATCATTGGCCTGGATGGCCCGGTCGACCTCGGTCAATTCATCCCGCAATGTGCGCATGCCTTCGTCGTAAGTCGGTTGGTCATCGCGATACCGCTGGCGGCTCGCCTGCTGCGCATCGCTTTCGAGCCGGGCCACGTAGCCGCTCATTTCCGGGATTGCCCGGCTGTTCATGGCACCCTGCATCGCATGCTTCATGTCTCGCATCAGCGTCTTGATCTCGCCTGCCGACGCCGGCGCGGCAGCCACGAAAAGCAACGCGCCCAGCGTTGCGCAAAAATGGAGTCGGAACGGTAGTCTGCTCATGGTCGTCGATTCGATTGCGAGTGTCGGTGACGGCGACCATAGAATGTCGACGTTAACGGATTCTTAAGGACCGGATTTTTCCCGCCGTGCTTGATGCCGGTCGGTTTCTGCGGTTATCGTGCGCCAATGGACGCAATGTCCCGACCAAAAGGAACGCGACACCATGCGGGTGTTACTCGTGGAAGACGACAAGCTGATCGGCAGCGGGGTAGAGGATGGCCTGATCGAGGCCGGCATGACGGTCGACTGGGCGCACGATGGCAGGCATGCGCAGCTCGCGCTCGAAACCACGCCGTATGACCTCGTCGTGCTCGATCTCGGCCTGCCCCGCATGTCGGGAGTTGAATTGCTCGACTGGCTTCGCAAGCGCCGCGACCATACGCCGGTGCTGGTCATGACCGCGCGCGACACGGTGGCCGATCGCGTGAGCGGCCTGAGCGCGGGCGCCGACGACTACATCGGCAAGCCGTTCGACCTGACCGAACTGATCGCCCGATGCCGTGCGCTCGTGCGACGCTCGCAGGGCCGCAGCACCGACACGATCGAATATGGCGACCTGTCGGTCGATCCTTCGTTGATGACGGTGACGCGCGGCACCGAACGGATCGCGCTGACGTCGCGCGAATGCGCATTGCTGGTCGAACTGCTGGCGAATCAGGGCCGCCCGCTCTCGCGTACCCAGCTCCAGGACAGCCTCTACGGCTGGAACGAAGAAATCGAAAGCAATGCGATCGAAGTGCATGTGTCGAATCTGCGCAAGAAACTGGGGGCCGAATTGATCCGCACGATTCGAGGTGTCGGCTACGTGGTGGAGAAAGCGTCGTGATGCGCTCGATCCGGCAACGGCTGACCTTACTGGTGCTGTCGGGTGTCGTGGTGGTCTGGGCGTATTCGCTGGTGTCGAGCTATCGCCAGGCGATTCACGAAGCGGAGGAATGGGACGAAACCCGCCTCGAGCAGATCGCAAGAGCGTTCGTCGCGCTCGATGCGTCCGATCTGCCGGTCTTCGCGGACATCGTCCTCGGCTCGGGGGAAGACAACGATGGCGACAACGATGCATCACCGCGAATGCTGTATCAGATCAGTGATGCGGGCGGACGAATCCTGGCCGCCAGTCCGGGGCTCGACTCGCTCGATCTGCCGGTGTTGCCCGCTGCCGCATCGAGCCCGATCCGGTTCGGCAATCCGAAATGGCACGCGTACGTGCTGACCGATGCCGCGCGCGGCCGCACCGTGCGCATCTTCGAACAACGCACGCACCGTTCGGACTTGTCCGCGGAGGTGGCACGCCGTGTCGCCCGGCCGCTCGCACTCGCGTTGCCCGTGCTGGCCGTGTTGATCTGGCTGGCGATCGGACGCAGCCTGACGCCGCTACGGACGCTGTCGGAGGCAATCGACGCACGTTCCCCCGACAGCCTCGATGCAATCGGCACGAAGGGCATTCCCGACGAAGTACGGCCGCTGGTTGCCGCACTAAACACGCTGCTGCAACGTCTGCGCGGCTCGCTCGATCGCGAGCGCGCATTCACCAGCGACGCCGCGCACGAGCTCAAGACCCCGCTCGCCGCGCTCAAGGTTCAGGCACAGGTCGCGCTTACCGCACGCGATCCGGACCGTCAGCGGCGCGCGATGCAACGGGTAGTCGAGGGCGTAGACCGAAGCACGCATCTGGCGGACCAGTTGCTTGCACTGGCGCGACTTGACGAAACCGTCCCGATGCCCGGCGAGGACGTCGATCTCGCACGCGTGGTGCAGACCTGCATCGACGACCACCAGGCGCGCGCCGATCGCAAGCAGATGTCGCTGATTTCATGCGTCGACGGTCCGGTTATCGCACATGCATCGTCGACGCTTCTGCGCGTCCTGCTCGACAATCTCGTCGATAATGCGATCAAGTACGGTCGCGAACAAGGGCGCGTCGAAATCACGTCGTGGCAGGATGCCGGCGCGATCCGCCTGCAGGTACGGGACGACGGACCCGGCGTCTCGGAAGGAGATCTGTCCCGACTGCAGGATCGCTTCTTTCGCGGCGCGGATCACGACGAAAGCGGCAGCGGCCTGGGGCTGTCCATCGTCGCGCGCATCGTGGCAAAACTCGGCGGGAGTCTGACGTACATCGACGGGTTGAACGGCAACGGGTTCGGCGTGCGCGTGACGTTGCCGTCATCGGCGTGACCGAAGCGGCGATTCCGGGTCCGCCCCTGTCTTTCACATCCGATGCGTTCGACGACGTGAAGTTAACGTTGCCTTCAGTTTGGCGGAGCATGCTGTCTCTACGGCAGAAGAGGTGTCCTCGGATGTCGACCCTGTTCACTGGAGGTCGAGATCATGAAATTCGCAATCCGTACCATCGTGCTGGCGGCGGCCATCATCCCCGCATTCGCATTGGCAGCTCAATCAGGCAGCGGCCTGACCCGAGCGGAAGTCCGCGCGCAGATCACGCAGGTCGAGCAGGCCGGTTACAACCCGGCCCGCAAGGACATTCACTATCCGCAATCGATCCAGCAGGCCGAGGCACGCATCCGGTCTTCCGAATCGACGCCGCAGGCCGATGTGTCGGGCTATGGGCCTGCATACGGGGCGGGGGCCGACTCGGGAGCCGCGATCCCGAATCATGCCGCGGCGCCTCGGTTGTACACGCATCATTGACGGCACACCCGCGAGCGTCGGGGCACCCTCGTCAATACGACTTGCCGGCAACGGTCGCCGACTCGAGCTCACGCGTGAAGGTCCGGGTGCCTGCGGTATCCGCGACCGACTTGACCAGAGCGACGCCTGGCGCGAGCCAGTCGTCGGCGTCCGACGTGCTGGTCAGCGCCGGATTGTGGAACGTCTTTCGAACACTTGCCGTTCTTCAGGCTGACCGTTTCTCGCGCGACGTACGCGCCGCCGTCTGGACACCGCCTGACGGAAAGACGGGCTACCCACGTTCGATGAACAGAAGCCGGCGTGCGTCCAATACGCCGGCGTCCGAATCCCCGGGGTGAACCGGTTAGGTAATTTGGTGCGCCGGCGCGCGTTGCGAGGGCAACCGCCGCCGCCGGCGCCGACTCATGCACCAAAATGAGGAATGCAGTTCGCCGGAATACCTGTCTTGTGCCGGCGTGGCAAGCGTTACACGGTGATGGCCCGGTTTTTGCTGGAGTTGCTTTGGCCGCGCAACGGTTGCGCGCTGCCCGACGACATACCAGACAAGGAAGATTCACCGTGAGCCCGACGACTCGACCGTTCCCCCGCCGCACCTGGCTGGCTGCGCTGATCGCAGCCCCCGTGATGGCGCTGTTCGCTGCTGCGCCGGCCCATGCCGACGCGCTCGACACCATTGCGAAAAGCGGCGCGCTGCGCGTCGCGGTGCCTGAAGACTATCCGCCGTTCGGCTCGGTCGGCACGGACATGCAGCCGCAGGGCTACGACATCGACATGGCCGAGCTGCTCGCCAAATCGCTCGGGGTGAAGCTGAAGCTGGTGCCCGTCAACAGCGCGAACCGGATTCCGTATCTGACGACCAACAAGGTCGACATGGTGATCTCGTCGCTCGGCAAGACGCCGGAGCGCGAGAAGGTCATCGACTTCTCGACGGCGTATGCGCCGTATTTCCAGGGCGTGTTCGGGCCGGCGGACGTGAAGGTGAGCGCGCCCGCCGACCTGACCGGGAAGACGGTCGGCGCCACGCGCGGCGCGCTCGAGGAGATCGCGCTGTCGCAACTCGCACCGAATGCGACGATCAAGCGCTTCGAGGACAACAACGCGACGATCCAGGCGTTCCTGTCGGGGCAAGTGCAACTGATCGCCGCCGGCAACATCGTCGCGGCGGCGATTCTCGCGAAGAATCCGCCGCGTCGGCCCGAGGTCAAGTTCGTGATCAAGAACTCGCCGTGCTTCGTCGGCGTCAACAAGAACGAACCGCGCCTGCTCGCGAAGATCGACGATGCGATCGCGCACGCGAAGCAGGACGGCACACTGGGTGCGATGTCGAGGAAGTGGCTCGGCCAGCCGTTGCCGGCCGGCCTGTGACGAACCGCCGTGCCACCTGATACCTCGCCGCGGCCGGCACCGCCGGCGCGGTGGGCGTCATTGTCAGAACCCGAATTTACTCAATCGTCATGAGCTATCAGCTTCAATTCGGCGAGCTCGCCGAATACGCCGGTGTGTTCGCGAGCGGCGCGGCGATCACGCTTGCGCTGACTGCGGTCGCAACCGTGCTCGGCGTGGCGATCGGCGTGCTCGGCGCGGCCGCGTACAGCGCCGACGCGCCCGCGGCCGTGCGGCTGCGCCCGCTGATCGGCGCGTACGTCGAGGCGATCCGCAATACGCCGTTCGTCGTCCAGCTGTTCTTCATCTTCTTCGGATTGCCCGCGCTCGGCGTGCACATCGACGAATACACGGCCGCGATTCTCGCGATGACGCTCAATCTCGGCGCGTACTCGGTCGAGATTGTGCGCGCGGGCGTCGCCGCCGTCCCGAACGGACATCTGGAGGCGGCATCCGCGCTTGCGATGTCGCGCGCGCAGATGCTGCGCCACGTCGTGCTGCCCCAGGCGCTCGCCAAGGTGTTTCCCGCGCTCTCGAGCCAGATCGTGATCACGATGCTCGGTTCGGCGGTCGTGTCGCAGATCTCGGTGGCCGATCTGACCTATGCGGCGGGCTACATTCAGTCGCGCACCTTCCGCGCATTCGAGACGTATTTCGTCATCACGCTCGCGTATCTGGCGATGGCGCTGCTGCTGCGTGGCGCGCTCGGCACGATGGGGCGCCGCCTGTTCTCCCGCCGCGTACGAGGTGCGCGATGACCGATTTCACGTTCGCGCAGATTCTCACAAACTTGTTGCTGGCCGCGCGCTGGACGATCGTGCTGTCGATCGTGTCTTTCGTGTCCGGCGGCCTCGTCGGCCTCGGGCTGCTCGTGATGCGCGTGTCGGGTTCGACGGTGCTGCGCGGCTGCGCGAAGCTGTATATCGAGGTGTTCCAGGGCACCCCGTTGCTGATGCAACTATTCATCGTGTTCTTCGGCCTGCCGCTCGTCGGGCTCGACGTTCCGCCGTGGGTCGCGGCCACGGCGGGGCTGACGTTCTTCACCAGCGCGTATCTCGCGGAAATCTGGCGCGGCTGCGTCGAGGCGGTGCCGAAGGGGCAGTGGGAGGCGTCGGCGAGCCTGGCCATGAGCTACGTCGAGCAGTTGCGTCACGTGATCCTCCCGCAGGCCGCCCGCATCGCGATCGCACCGACGGTCGGCTTCGGCGTGCAGGCCGTGAAGGATACGGCACTGGTATCGATCATCGGCTTCACCGAGCTGACGAAGGTCGGCATCGCGATCTCGAACGCGACGTTCCGGCCGTTCGTCGTGTATGGCCTCGTCGCGCTGATCTATTTCGCGCTCTGTTATCCGCTTACCCGCTATGCGCGCACGTTGCAAAGGAGATGGCATGCCGCTCGTTGAAACCCGTGGTCTCGAAAAGAACTTCGGCACCCATCATGTGCTCAAGGGCATCGATTTCTCCGTCGAGCGCGGGCAGGTCGTATCGATCATCGGCCGCAGCGGTTCGGGCAAGAGCACGCTGCTGCGCACGCTCAACGGGCTCGAGAGCATCGACGCGGGCACGATCTCGATCGACGGCGAACGCGTCGACGCGCGGCACGCGGACCTGCGTGCGCTGCGGCTCAAGGTCGGGATGGTGTTCCAGCAATACAACCTGTTTCCGCATCTGAGCGCCGGGCAAAACGTGATGCTGGCGCAGTCCGTCGTGAAGAACACGCATCGCCAGCAGGCGCGCGCGATCGCGGAGCTGATGCTCGAACGCGTCGGCCTCGGCGACAAGTTCGACGCGTTCCCGGAGCAGCTGTCTGGCGGCCAGCAGCAGCGGGTCGCGATCGCGCGTGCGCTGGCGATGAAGCCGAGCGTGCTGCTGTGCGACGAAATCACGTCCGCGCTCGATCCCGAACTCGTCGGCGAGGTACTGGGCGTCGTCGAGCAACTCGCGCGCGAGGACATGACGCTGATCATGGTCACGCACGAGATGAACTTCGCGCGTGTGGTGAGCGACCGGATCGTCTTCATGCACCAGGGCCGGGTGTGGGAGAGCGGGACGGCCGAAGAGATCTTCGAGCGGCCGCAGACGGTGGAATTGGCGCGCTTTCTGGGCAGCGTCCGAAACACGGAAGCCGTTGCGCGCTGATCGGCCACGCCTGCGCGGTGCTGACATCGTCGCCCGGATCGCCGACAATCCGGCGTGTGCGCCGCGCCCGCGCGCGCCGAGCCGCCCGAGAGAGTCCTCCATGTCCGGAATATCCATCAGGTCCGCCAGCCTCGACGACGCGCAGGCGATCGCCGATTTTCACGTCAAGGTCTGGCGGCATACCTATCGCGATCTCGCGCCGGCGCAAGCACATGCCGCCCTCGACGAGCAGTATCGCGGCAGGAAATGGCGGGAGAAGCTGGCGTCGAACGAGCGCGACCAGCTGGTGCTCGTGGCGCAAACCGGTGGCCGGATTGTCGGCATCGGAGCAGCCGGCGCGCCGTCGGAGCCGATTTTCGGCGGCCGTGGCGAAATCAAGTTTCTTTACGTCGATCCCCTCTTCAAGCGCCGCGGCATCGGCCGCATGCTGCTTGCGCAACTCGCAACGCATCTGCAAGCGTTACGGTATCCGGGCGCCGCGTTGAGTGTCGTCAAGGGAAACGCGGCCGCGATCGCGTTTTACGAGGCGTTGAACGGCCGGTTCGCGGGCGAGTACGTCGATGCGGGGCCGATCTGGCGTTCGCAAAACATCGTCTTGGTGTGGGACGACTTCGCGAGCCTCGTTTCCTGACGTCCAGCCCGACCGCAAGCGAGCGCGCGCATTACGCGAGCCGCGCGCGCAACCAGGTGGTGAACGCGGTCACGAGCGGCGTCTCGGTCAGCTCGTGACGCGTGACGAGATAGTACGCATGACGTGACGGCACCGTTTCGCTGAACGGCCGCACGAGCGTGCCGTCGATCAGGTCGTCGCGCACCGACAGGCTGTCGCCGAGTGCGACGCCCTGGCCGTGCACCGCGGCTTCGACGCCGATGTGCGCGTTGCCGATCTCGAGGATGCGGATGCCCGGCAGCCGGTCGGCCTTCGCTTCGGCCAGCCAGCGCATCCACGAGCCCGCGTGCTCGCAGAACAGCGTGCGCCCCGCGAGATCCTGCACCTTGCGGATCGCATCGCGCCCGTTCATCAGCGCGGGGCTCACGACCGGGAACAGCGCCGGATGCTCGAGCAGCTCGACGTGCCGGTTGCGCCAGTTGCCTTCCCCGTAGCGGATGCAGACGTCGACATCCGGCGAATAGATCTCGCGCTCGTCGTTCGACGGAATCACCTTCAGATGGATGCCCGGATAGCGCTCGAGAAAATCGCCGATGTGCCGGGCGAGCCAGCGCGACGTCAGCGACAGCGGTGTCGACACGACGAGATCGCCGACGGCGGCCGGCGAATCGAGCCTGACGGTAGCGTTCGCGATGATGTCGAACGCCGTGCCGACCGGCTCCAGCAGCGCTTCGCCTTCGGGCGTAAGCTTCACGCGCGCCTTTGATCTGACGAATAGGGCGACGCCGAGCGTCCTCTCGAGAATCCGGATCTGGTGGCTCACCGCGCTCGCGGTCACGTGCAGTTCGTCGGCGGCGGCCGATACGCTGCCGCGCCGGGCGGCGGCCTCGAACGCGCGAAGCGGGTTCAACGGGGGGAGGCGGTTGCGCATCGGCGGGACTGTCGGCGACGACGGTGCTGAGAAAAATTTCATTTAAGCGGATTCAATTTCTCGCTACAACAAAAAAAATTGAATGCCTACAGTGAGGGCACTCCAACCGAGACGAGGTCGTCCGCAATGAGCCTTACCGAACCGATCGAGCGCCTGTGGGGCGGTCGCTTTCAGTCGAAACCGTCCGACGCGCTGCAGAACCTGTCGCGCTCCGATCCGAGTTTCTACCGACTCGTCCCGTACGATCTGGCAGGCTCCCGCGCGCATGCACGCGAGTTGAACCGTGCCGGCATCGTGAATGACGACGAGCTCGCGCAATTGCTGGCCGCGATGGACGGCATCGCGCGCGACCATGCGGCCGGTGCGATCGCGCCTTCGCTCGCCGACGAGGACGTGCACACGTTCCTCGAACGCGTGCTCACGCAGCGGCTGCCGGCGCTCGGCGGCAAGCTGCGCGCCGGGCGCTCGCGCAACGACCAGGCGGCGAACGACCTGCGTCTGTACCTGCGCGACAAGGCGCGCCAGCTCGTACGCGGCGTGCTCGACCTGCAGGATGCGCTGGTCGGCCAGGCAAGCCGGCACATTGACACGGTCACCGCCGGCTTCACCCACCTGCAACCCGCGCAGCCTATCGTGTTCGGTCATCAGCTGCTCGCGCATGCGCAGTCGCTGTATCGCGATGCCGACCGCCTGGTCGACTGGGACCGCCGCACCGCACGCTCGCCGCTCGGCGCGGCCGCGCTGGCCGGCTCGGCGATCTGCGTGCACCCCGATCTTTCAGCGCAGGAGCTCGGTTACGACGCGCCGTGCGAGAACTCGATCGACGCGGTGGCCGCGCGCGATCACGTCGCCGAATTCGCGTTCGTCACCAGCATGCTGGCGGTTGATCTGTCTCGCCTGTCGGAAGAAGTGATCCTGTGGACGTCCCGGCAATTCCGCTGGGTGGAACTCGACGACGGCTACGCGACGGGCAGTTCGATCATGCCGCAGAAGAAGAACCCGGACATCGCGGAACTCACGCGTGGCAAGGCGGGGCGCCTGATCGGCAACCTGACCGGCCTGCTCGCCACGCTCAAGTCGCTGCCGCTCGCGTACAACCGCGATCTCGCGGAAGACAAGATCGCCGCGTTCGATTCGATCGACACGCTCGAACTCGTGCTGCCCGCCATGGCGGGGATGATCCGCACGATGCGCGTCAACGTCGACGAGATGCGCCGCCAGGCGCCGCTCGGCTTCACGCTCGCGACCGAGGTCGCCGACTGGCTGGCGCTGTCGGGCGTGCCGTTCAGCGAGGCGCACGAGATCACCGGCGCGCTCGTGCGCGCGTGCGAACGCGACGGCATCGAGCTCGCGGATGCCAGCACGGAGCAGCTGCAGGCCGTCGACGCGCGCCTCGCGCCGGCGGTACGCGCGCATCTGACGCTTGACGCGGCCGTCGCCGCTCGCGGCGGCGCCGGCGGCACGTCGCCCGCGCGCGTGCGCGAGCAGATCGGCCGCCTGAGCAACGCGATCGAACGCCAGGCCGCGTGGGCGGCCGACTACCGGGGGCCGTCATGCTGAGCGCATCCGATTCGCACCGTCTCCACGGCGCACCGGCCGCGGCCGTCGCCGCGGCGGACGACACCGCCGCACTCGTGCGCGTGCGCCGGCGCTACTGGGGCCGCTATGTCGCGTCGGTCGCGATCATCGCCGCGCTCGCCTACGTGGCGCTCGCGTTCGCGCGCGGGCAGATCGAATGGCGCGTCGTCGGCCAGTTCCTGACCGCGCACTCGATCCTGACCGGCCTCGGCAACACGATCGTGATGACCGTCCTCGCGATGACGCTCGGCATCGTGCTCGGGGTCGTCACCGCGGTGATGCGGCTGTCGTCGAACCCGGTGCTCGGTGCGATCGCGCAGGGCTACATCTGGCTGTTCCGCGGTACGCCGGTGATCCTCCAGCTACTGCTGTGGTTCAACCTCGCGCTGGTGTTTCCGACGCTCGGCATCCCGGGGATCGCCGAGTTCCGGACCGTCGACGTAATGACGCCGTTCCTCGCGGCGGTGCTCGGGCTCGGCATCAACCAGGGCGCGTATACGTCGGAAGTCGTGCGCGCGGGGCTGCTGTCGGTCGACACCGGCCAGTACGAGGCCGCGAAATCGATCGGCATGGCGCGCCTGCAGGCACTGCGCCGGATCATCCTGCCGCAGGCGATGCGCGTGATCGTGCCGCCGATCGGCAACGAGCTGATCGGCATGGTCAAGCTGACGTCGCTCGCGAGCGTCGTGCAGTACGCCGAGATGCTGCACAACGCGCAGAACATCTACTACGCGAATGCGCGCGTGATCGAGCTGCTGATCGTCGCGGGCATCTGGTATCTCGCAGTCGTCACCGTGCTGTCGTTCGCGCAGGCTCGTGTCGAACGGCGCTTCGCACGCGGCGCAGGCCGCGCGGCGGGCCGAAAATGAGCGGCACGACCCACAACCGTAAGGAGAACGTCATGACGAACGCGATCGTTCGCGCGGTCGACGTGCGCAAGTCGTACGGCGATTTCCAGGCGCTGCACGGTATCACGCTCGACGTCGCGCAGGGCGAAGTGCTGTGCATCATCGGGCCGTCCGGCTCCGGCAAGAGCACGTTCCTGCGCTGCATCAACCAGCTCGAGACGATCAGCGCGGGCGCGCTGTGGGTCAACGGCGAGCTGGCCGGTTACCGGCGCACGGGCAACCGGCTCCACGAGCTGTCGGAGCGTCAGGTCGCGCGCCAGCGGCTCGCTACGAGCATGGTGTTCCAGCGCTTCAACCTGTTCCCGCACAAGACCGCACTCGAAAACGTGATCGAAGGCCCAGTGCAGGTGCTCAAGCGCCGCCGCGCGCAAGCAGAAGAAGAGGCCCGCGCGCTGCTCGCGCGCGTCGGCCTTGCGCACAAGTGCGACGCGTTTCCGGTCGAGCTGTCGGGCGGCCAGCAACAGCGCGTCGCGATCGCGCGGGCGCTCGCGATGCATCCGCAACTGATCCTGTTCGACGAACCGACGTCGGCGCTTGACCCCGAGCTCGTCGGCGAAGTGCTGGCCGTGATGCGCGATCTCGCGAAGAGCGGGATGACGATGATCGTCGTCACGCACGAGCTCGGCTTCGCGCGCGAGGTCGCCGATCGCGTCGTGTTCATGGACGCCGGACGGATCGTCGAGAGCGGGCCGCCCGACCAGGTGCTGTCCGCACCGACGCAAGCGCGCACCCGCGACTTCATCTCGGCCGTGATTGCCTGAGCGGATCGCGCCGCCGACGAGACGTGCAACGCAGCACCGCGGTACCCCCTTACACCACCACGACAAGGCGACACCCCATGAAAGCATCCGTCCTGACCCGCACGCTGGCCGCTGTCGCATTCGGCACGCTCGCGCTTCATGCCTCCTTCGCGGTCGCCCAGGCCGCGAACGTCAAGCGCACGCTGAACGTCGCGATCGTGCCGAACTACCCGCCGTTCGAATACAAGGACCCGGCGACCGACAAGCTCGCGGGCTTCGACGTCGATCTCGGCGAGGCGCTCGCCGCGAAGATGGGCGCGAAGCTGAACTGGGTCGAGACGAGCTTCGACCAGATGATGAGCGCGGTCGCGACGCAGCGCGTCGACATGATCCTGTCCGGCATGACCGACCTGCCGACGCGTCGCGATGCGGTGACGTTCGTCGACTACATCGAGACGGGGCCGCAGTTCTACGTGCTGAAGACGCGCGCGGGCGAGTTCGCGCAGATGGGCGCGCTGTGCGGCAAGCGCGTCGGATCGAGCCGGCGCACGTCGTTCCCGGACAATACGACGGCATGGAGTGCGGAGAACTGCGTGAAGGCCGGCAAGCCGGCAATCGTGGTGGTCGGCACCGACGGCTCGTCGGATGCGCGCATGCAGCTGCGCCAGAACCGCATCGACGCGGCCGTGCAGGGCGGCGAGACGCTGCCTTACCAGAACAGCCTCGAGCAGAACGCCTACGCGCCGGTCGGCAAGCCGTTCATGTCGCAATACACGGGCATCGGCGTCGCGAAGAGCAATACCGCGCTGAGCGGCGCGCTGACGACGGCGCTCAACCAACTGATCGCGGACGGTTCCTACCAGAAGATCCTGGCGAAGTGGGGACTGCAGGAGCACGCGGTGACGAAGGCGATGATCAACGGCACGCACTGAGCCCGCGATGACGGGCCTGGCTCCCAGCTGGCCGGACGCGAAGCGCGCGTGCGTCGCGCTCGCGTTCGATCTCGACGGCCCGACCGGCGACGCGATGCTGAACGGGTCGATCTGGCGCAACCCCGCGTATTTCACGCTCGGCAGCTACGGGCCGTGGCGCGCGCTCGGCCGGCTGCTCGACGTGCTCGCGTCGTTCGACCTGCCCGCGACGTTCTTCGTGCCCGCGTGGGTCGCGCGGACCTGGCCCGCACAATGCGCGGCGATCGTCGAGCGCGGGCACGAGATCGGCTATCACGGCTACCGCCACGAAGCGTTCTGGACGCTCGAACCCGAACGGCAGCGCGAGATCATGGCGCAGTCGGCCGAGATTCTCTACCGTACGCTCGGCGTGCGGCCGGTCGGGTTCCGCACGCCGTCCGGCGACTGGAGCGCGGCGACAGTGAGCGTGCTGCGCGAAGCCGGCGTGCGCTATTCGAGTTCGATGCGTGGCGACGATCGTCCATACCTGCTGCCCGGCGCTGACGGCGAGCCGCCGCTCGTCGAGATTCCCGGCCGCTGGGAGACCGACGACTACGCGTCGCTCGCATATCACCGCAACCCCGACTATCCGGCCGGGCTCGACCGGATTGCCGGCTACGATGCGACGCTCGACAACTGGACGCGCGAATTCGACGGTATATACCGCGAAGGGCTGTGCCTGACGACGCTGCTGCATCCGAAAGTCTGCGGCAAGCCCGGCCGCCTCGCGCTGCTCGAAGCGTGGTTCGAACACATGCGCGCGCGGGACGGCGTCTGGTTCGCGCGCTGTCGCGAATTGGCCGACTGGTGGCTCGCGCAGCACTCGTCCGACACGCAATCGACACAACGGAGCGGCCTGTGACGACACTTCCTGCCTGGCCGGACGGCGCGCGTTGCGCGATCGCGATCACGGTCGATTTCAACGACATACACGGTATCCAGACACGCGAGCCGCGTATCGTCGGCCGCGAGAAATCGCTGTCGGTATGGCGCTACGGCGCGACGCGCGGCGTCGATCGCTTGCTCGATGCGTTCGATGCATTCGGTGTGCCGGCGAGCTGGTTCGTCCCGGGCATCGTCGCCAAGACGCATGCGGATGCGGTGCGCGAGATCGACGCTGCCGGCCATGAACTCGGCGTGAGCGGCTATCGCTGCGAAGACTTCGACGCGCTGCCGCTCGCCGCGCAGATCGACGCGTGCCGCACCGGGCGCGCGGCGCTCGCGGACACGATCGGCCGCGACGTCGAAGGGTTTCGCTCGTTCACCGGCAACTGGGCCGACGGCTTCGCGGACTGGCTCGTCGCGGAAGGCTTCACGTGGTCGTCGTCGTGGCGCGGCGACGATCTGCCGTACGTGCATCCGCGCGGCGACGGCCACGTGGACGGTGCGCGGCTCGTCGAGCTGCCGCTGCACTACGAGCTCGAGGACGAGCCGTACTTCGAGTTCAACCTGTCGCCGCCCGTGCCGACCGGCCAGCCGCGCATCGCGGCGTACCGTGACGTGCTCGACAACTGGCGGCGAGACGTCGACGGGTTTCGCCGCTTCGGGCTGTGCTGCGTGCTGCGCCTGCATCCCGAGATCATCGGCACCGCGGGGCGCATCGACTTGCTGCGCGCGTTGCTCGCGCATCTGCGCGACGCGGGCGACGTCTGGTTCGCGACCGGGCGCGACATCGCGCGCTGGTGGCGCGCGCAGGTGCCCGTCAATCCGCCGGGCCATCCGGTCGACGTGTTCGCGCATTGCGTGGCGGACGAGTCGGCGCGATGAAGACGGTGACGGAAACGCGTGCCACGCAGCTCGCGGCGTTCGTCGCGCGGACAGACGCCAATGCATTGCCAGACGATGTCGTCGCGAAGGCGAAGCGTCATATCCTCGACACGTTCGGCGCGGCGCTGGCCGGTACCTCCGCCGTCGAGACACGCAGTGCGCGCGCGCTGACCGGTACGGTCTCGCATGACGGCGCGACGCTGTGGGGCACACGACGGGCCGCGGGCGCGCGCGATGCGGCGTTCGTGAACGGGATCGCCGCGCACGCGCTCGAGCTCGACGATTCCGGCGGCTGCGATCATTCGGGCGCGGTGGTGATGCCGGCCGTGCTCGCCGCGCTATCGTGTGCGGACCGCCCCGTCACCGGCCGGGAATGCGTGGCGGCGATCGTGCTCGGCTACGACGTCGGCCGGCGCGTGCTCGAGGCGGCTGGCGGCTATTCTGCGCACAATGGTGCCGGCTGGCACTCGACGCTCAGTTGCGGCGTGTTCGGCGCGGCGGCGGCAAGCGCGCGCGTGCTCGGGCTCGACGCCGCACGCACGCGCGACGCGCTCGGCCATGCGGCGAGTTTCTCCGGTGGCTTGTGGGGTTTCATCCACGACGGATCGCAGACGAAGCGGCTGCACGCCGGGCGGGCGGCGGAGGGCGGCGTGCTCGCGGCGCTGCTGGCACGCGAAGGCGTGAGCGGCCCGGCCAGTGTGTTCGACGACGTCTGGGGCGGCTTCTTCACCACGTTCGCCGCGCAATCGCATGCGCCCGACGCATTGACCGACGGCCTCGGCGCGCACTGGAAACTGATGCGCTGCTCGATCAAGCCGCACGCGTCGTGCCGCAGTGCGCATGCGGCGGTCGACGCGGCGCTGAAACTGGCCGAAGGTTGCACGTTCGAGGCCGGCGAGATCGAGCGGGTGGTCGTGCGGGCGAGCGCATTCGTGGCCCGGATGTGCGGCGGTCGCGACCTGTCGACACTGTCGTCGTCGCAGATGAGCCTGCCGTACGCGGTTGCGGCAGCGCTTGCGTTCGGCGACACCGGAATCGGCGCTTATCGCGACGACAGGCGCACGGATTCGCGCGTCACCGCGCTGCTCGCGCGCATCGCGATCGAGGTCGATCCGGCACTCGGCGATCTCGACGAGCCGACCGTCATCCTGCATCGCGCGGACGGGCGGCGGCAATGGCATCACGTGCCAATCGCACGCGGCGATCCACGCAATCCGCTGTCCGATGCGGCACTGCTGGCGAAGTTTCGTGCACTGGCGGGCATCGCGCTCGTCCCCGCGCAGGTCGATGCGCTGAGCGACACGTGCCTGTCGCTGGAGCGGTTGCCGGACGCGCAGGTGTTGAACGCGTTGCTCGCGACCGATGAAGGCGATTCACCTACCACGCCGAAATTCCGCCCATAACGCCCCGTTTCCGGAAACGTTCCTTGTCGGTTCCGCACTAATTCACGCGCCGCTCCGGTCGTTATCGTGGCATCGGTCTCGCACGTGCCGCCTTCGATCGGCTGGACACGCATGCGTCGCATGCAACGGTTTCGTGCTCAACGCTTCCCTCATCATGATCAGGAATTTCAGCATTCGCGTCCGGCTGGCGCTGGCGATGGGCTTTCTCGGCGTACTGCTCGTCATCGGCGGCATCATCGGTGTCATTGGCGTAGCGATAAGCAACGACGATGTGAAGACGCTTTATTCCGACCGGCTCGCATCGTCGGAGGCGCTCGGGCAGGCGAATGTCGCGCTGTCGAGAACCCGCCTGTGGCTGTATCGCATCGCGCTCGATCCGAACAGTCCCGACGTGCCGCAGGAAACCGCGACATCCCGGGAACTGCTCGCCGCGTCGAAAAAGGCGTGGGACGCGTATCGCGCGCTGCGGCTCTCCGGCCCCGAAGAAGCGCGCCGCGCGGCCGACGCGAACACGAAGTTCAACGCGCTCGTCGAGAACGGCCTCGAACCGATGTTCAGCGCCATCGACGCGCGCGATCCCGTGAAAATCCCCGACGTCTGGCGGCACATACCGCCGTCGCTGTTCATCGACGTCTCCGACGCGATGGACGCCCTCGGCCGAATCCAGATCACGGCTTCCCGGGTCACGTTCGATGCCGCGCAGGCGCGTTTCCACTGGTTCGTCGGGATCGCGATCGCCGGCATCCTGGTCGCGCTCGGCGCAGCCGTACTCACGTGGTGGTCGCTTCAGCGCGCGATCGGTGCGCCGCTTGCGCACGCACTCGACCATTTCAGCGCGATCGCCGGCGGCGACCTGACGACGCGGATCGATGTCGATTCGACCGACGAGATGGGGCAACTGATGACCGGCCTGCGGGCGATGCAAGGCAAGCTGCTGCAGACGATTCGCGTGGTGCGGGAAGGCTCGCACTCCATCGAGACGGCCGCGCACGAGATCACGGCCGGCAACATGGACCTGTCGCAACGGACCGAAGAGCAGGCCGCGTCGCTGGAGGAAACGGCCGCCTCGATGGAGCAACTGACTTCGACGGTTCGCCAGAATGCCGAGAATGCGAAGCAGGCGAATCAGGTGGTGCAAGACGCGGCGTTGCTGACCGAAGAGGGCAATCAGGCGACGCAGGAAGTCGTCAACACGATGCGCGGCCTGTCGGAAGCGTCGGGCAAGATCGCCGAAATCATCTCCGTCATCGAAGGCATCGCATTCCAGACCAACATCCTGTCGCTGAATGCGGCGGTCGAAGCGGCGCGGGCAGGCGAGCAGGGCCGCGGATTCGCGGTCGTCGCAGGCGAAGTGCGATCGCTCGCCCAACGCAGCGCCACGGCGTCCCGCGAGATCAAGGAACTGATCACGGATTCGCTGAGACGCGTCGAGACCGGTGCGCGACAGGTTGATCGTGCGACCGGGACGATGGCGGATATCCTGACGTCCGTGCAACGCGTGCACGTGCTGATGGGCGAGATTGCGGCCGCGTCCGACGAGCAGTCCAGAGGCATCGAACAGGTCAATCAGGCGGTGACGCAAATGGATCAGGTGACCCAGCAAAACGCGGCGCTGGTTCAGCAGGCGTCGGCGGCCGCGCTGTCGCTGAAGGAGCAGGCGGGGCAGCTGGAGGCGACTGTCTCGGTCTTTCGGATCGGTTCCGCGCAAGCTGATTCGTGATCCCGGGCGGCCGTCTCGATCCACATGGCCGGTAACATGGCGAGCAGCCTTGCCCGAGCGGCGCTTTCACGTGACAAGGTTCAGCGACCTGCGGATAGGGTGTCGCCACGAATGACACGGCCGCGTTCAGCGAAATGTAAGTTGAAGGAACTGGCACCCATGCCGGCATCAACCGATCGCGAGAGCCGCTCGTAAACGCTACAACCGGCGTAGTGACTGGCCTGGCCCCTGTTACCCGACGCAGCCTATAATCGCTGTCAGCTTGTCCAGGAAATCGCTGTCACCAGAGTGAGGGGGTGTCCAAATGGGACAGTGCCGTCGCATCTATTCGCGCTTCGTTCTCACAAGCTCGATCGCCGGTCTGGCAATTCTGGCCGGCCCAGGCCACGTTCACGCCGAGGACAGTCCGTCGAGCTTGCCGACCGGGGTCAAGCCAACTGAAAGAAAAATCAACGTCTATGCCGTGTATGGCGACGGACGTGCGACCGAGGGCGGCGACATGCATTGGCGCGCCTACGAAGTCGGCTTCGGCGACGTCTTGAATGACTACCTCTCGGTCTACCTCGCGTATGTGAACGAGGGGCATCCGCTGGATCACCACCGTGACGGCTTCGCCGCCCTGGGTTCGTTTCGCTGGCCGGTCGGCAACCGCGTGGCGCTCGAATTCTCGGCGGGACCGTATTTCAGCATGGACACGACGCATGTCGACAACGCGGTGCGCAACGACAAGCGCTGGGGTGTGCGTGCGTCGGCAGGGGTGCGGTATTACGTCGTTCCCAACCGCTTCTTCCTCAAGGTCCAGTACAACCACGTCCAGATGATCGGCGGATTCAATTCCGACGCGGTGCTCTTCGGCATCGGCTCGGATTTCGGCGGCGATCCCGGCCCCGCGCTTTCGGACGGCAAGACGCAGGTTGGCGTTTGGGCCGGGACGTCGCAGACGAACCGTCCTCAAGTGCCGATCGAAAAAGGGTATATGGTCGAAGTCAAGCGGCCGCTCGGCAATGCGTGGGCCTATTCGGCGAGCTTCGTCTACGAAGGCAATAATGGCGTCGCCGGTCGAAGAGGCGTGGCAGCGCAACTCTGGTACGTCGCGCCGATCAAGAGCAAATGGACGCTTTCCGCAGGCGTAGGTCCGTATCTCTCGCGCGATCGGGACGAAGTCTCGAGCAAGACGAGACTCAATGCCTTGCTCAGCGCGCAGGTGAGCTATCAGGTCACGAACGATTGGGCTGCCAGCTTGCGCTTCAATCGTGTCGCAACGGGCAACGACAAGGATCAGGACATGTTCATGGTCGGCCTGGCGCGCAATTTCTAATGGCTCGTTCTTGCGTGCAGGCTCATGCTTTTTTGGCGAGGTCACGGCCGACGGCTTCGCGGTGCTCGACGTGAACAGGTGCGGCGAGGCGATCGTATGGGCGCGCGAGCGCGGGTTAGTCGGTGGAACAAGCAGGCGCAGTAAGTGAGTCACTTTGTCGTCGGGGCGATTCTTATACAGGCTATATTATTAAGAGTTCTAACAAACTGATGCTGAATTGGAACGTCGTCGCAGCTGGAATGCGGACTGATTCGCTTACTGACTCCCGCCGAAATTTACCAACGGTGAGATTCGCGAGATGCCGGACCCTGGTCGGGCATCTCGTCCGAGTCTTCATCCTTCTTGCTTGACCGCGGTCGACATATACTGCTCGCGGACTGCCAGTCCCCCGTATGGCAAGTGGGATGCGGTAACTGTCGCAACGTAATCCGAATAGGCGTAGCTCACCCGTGCAACCGCCACGGGTTTGCCTATAAGCGATTCCAGCGTTGTATCTCCAGACACGGATGTTGGCGCACCGAGCAAATTGCGCAGATTCTGGACGGCGATCTGCCAGCTCTGCCGTGTTTCAGCTACGGACATGTCGCGACGGTACACATTGATGGCCATCAGCGTGCGATCCGGCGCGAAGCTGAACCATATTTCGCTCACTGGTGGGCCATGCGAGCCGAGCGTTTCTGCAGGCACTCCCCGACAGCGCAGGTAGCGCAAGCCTCGGGACAATTCGAGGCACTGCGCTTTGTCCCGCGACATTCTTTCCAACACTTCTCGTTCGGTACTGCGATCAAGCTGCAGGCCGAACGCAGGACGGTTAGGGGCCGCTGATACGCCCTTCTCCAGCAAAATGGCTTTGTTGCGAATCGACAGCACCGTTCGGGAATCGACGGAATCGACTGGACACTTCACGCCAAGCTCGGTGAGGAGCCGTCGCCCCTGTGACGTGTGCAACCAGCCGATCCCGGCAACACTCACGAGGATTGCCGCAGTGAGCCAGGCAATCACGTGAGTTCTGCGCACCGCAGTCAGCCCGTGCATGATGTTGCAACCGTGGGGGGAAGATACACCGGGCCGCCGGGCGTGGCGTTGATTACGGTACTACGCAGGTTGAACAGGGTTGGTACCGCACTGAACTGGAACTTCGTGCCAACCGGGATGCCGGCTGAATTTTTCTCGGTGAGCGCGTACGTTCCGTTTGTCGTCGACGTCAGTGCTGCAAAGTCTGCGGCCGAGAGTTTGCTTTGCAGCGTCGCGACGAGATCCACCATGAACTGGTCGAACACGCAGCCGGGAACGCCGACGTCGTTATGGGCAGCCGTCATGTCTTGGCACATCTCCGGCTGGGAGTCGATGTCTCCAGCGACCTTGACCGGGCCAGGGTAGGTGTACGGACCGCCGAGAAGCGATTCAAACTGCAGCGTGAGGCATGCTTCAAGCCGTGCGGGGGTGTCATGGGCTGCACTGCTGTGGCTGGCGTTACCTGTTACAGCCGCAAAATAGGGCGCTTCGACCGGGTCCGCCAAGAGGCCTGCGACAGCTGCATTGACCACGCCGGCCACCACGCCGGGGGCAGCCGAATCTCCACCGAGCGCGGCCCAGATGGCCTGATTCTCCGGGTGTTGCGCGACCGCTGGAGCAATGTCATCTCCGCCTCCGCAAGCGCTGAGCGCGAACAGCGCCGCTGCGGCAACCGCGATACCAATGGAACGCTTCATGAGTTGTCTCCTCTGGATGCCATCGCGACGCCATTTCCCGAGGTGGGACGCCAAGCACCTTGGCTGGATGGCACACCCATATACGGCGGCAAAGCGAGAATGGATGCAGTGACGTCAGCAGATGGACATGGTTTCGACACCCTTGCCAGTCGCCCGGCCGCAGATCTGGTCACGATGAAGTGGTCAACCGCGCATCCGCTGCGCGGTTCGACTCGTATATCCGAATGCTTCCAGCCAACAGCGGCAAATTTCCCGGAGAACCCAAATGAAATCTGGCAGCAAAGCAAAACTGGGGGGCGCGGCGCTCGCCCTTGCATTCGCAACGTGCATTTACGCGCAGGCCGCCGAGACAGGATCCATGTCGATGGAGCAGACGGTCGAGGTGGGCGGCGCTGCGATGTACCCGTCCAGGAACATCGTCGAAAACGCGGTAAATTCTCGTGATCACACGACGTTGGTCGAAGCGGTCAAGGCCGGGGGGCTGGTCGACACATTGTCGAGCAAAGGGCCGTTCACGGTATTTGCACCGACCAACGAGGCATTCGCCGCGTTGCCGGCTGGCACGGTGCAGACGTTATTGAAGCCGGGGAACAAGGGTGTGCTCGTCAAGGTGCTCACGTATCACGTCGTACCCGGACGAGTCACGGCACTCGACCTTGCCAAGGCGGTCGACCAAGGTGGCGGCAAGGCGACGCTGAAAACAGTCGAAGGTGATGCCCTGATCGTCAGCCGTGGCACGAACGGGCTGGCCATCACCGACGACAAGGGTAACGTCGCGCACGTAACGATCGGCGATGTCATGCAGTCCAATGGCGTGATTCACGTGGTCGACTCCGTGCTGATGCCCTGATACTTCAGCCTGTAGCTGACAGAGAACGTGATGTGCGGAAGCGGGCGGCACGCTCCTGCACATCACATCGACCCCGGTGTGTCGTCGGGGCGCTTCTTTCGCACGGTCGAGCCCGAACGTTGCAACCGACGATTCGTGCTCAATCGCAGCGATCGATGTTGCAGCGCAGTGCGCGTCACCGTGGTGGGATCGACGATGCCGGCTTCGACGAGATCGACGAACTTGCCGGTGGCTGGGTTGTAGCCGAAGTTTCCCGTGCCGTCCCGTACCTTCTCGATAACGACCGAGGATCACTTCCTTTGGCTTTGGGTATCCAGGAGATCTAACGAGCTGAGGGCTCGCGCGCGTGCAAGCTGGTGATCCACGATCGGATAGGGATAACTTGCGCCGAGACTGATGGATGCTTTTTGCAGCGCTTCAGTAGAAGCGGTCCATGGGCTGTGGACGGATTCGGCGGGAAGTGCAGAGAGTTCGGGCACCCACCGTCGCGTGTATTCGCCTTTCGGATCGAATTTTTTCCCCTGCAAGACAGGATTGAAGATTCGAAAATACGGGGCTGCGTCAGCGCCGCTTCCTGAAACCCATTGCCACCCGGCGGGATTGCTTGCCTCATCGGCGTCAACCAGCGTATCCCAGAACCATGCTTCGCCCTCACGCCAATCGATGAGCAAGTGCTTTGTGAGAAATGACGCTGTCACCATGCGCACGCGGTTGTGCTGACCTGCCCCCTACAAACAGGGCCAGCCGGAGTCTAGTAAAGTTCGTTTTCGGAGAAGAAGACGGACATGAAGAAGCGCTTTACGGAACAGCAAATCATCGGGTTTCTGAAGGAAGCCGAAGCCGGTATGGCGGTCAAGGAACTGTGCAGGAAGTACGGGTTCAGTGACGCGTCGTTCTACACCTGGCGCGCGAAGTTCGGCGGCATGGAAGTCTCGGAAGCCCGCCGGCTCAAGGACCTCGAGGTGGAGAATGCCCGGCTGAAGAAGCTGCTGGCCGAAGCAATGCTCGATATGGAAGCGTTGAAGGTCGTCGTCAAGGGAAAGCCCTGAGCCCGCAAGCCAAACGCGAAGCAGTGTCGGCGATTCGGGAGAAGGTCAATATCTCCGAGCGCCGCGCCTGCCGGCTTGTCGGGCTTTCTCGCAGCGTGCTGCATTACGACGCGAAGCCAGACCACGAGAATGAGCTGCTAGCGGCGCGTCTGGTGGAATTGGCACACGAACGTCGTCGATTCGGCTACCGTCGACTGCACGCCCTGGTGGAGCGCGAAGGCACGCACGCCAATCACAAGCGCATCTATCGCCTGTACCGTGAGGCAGGGCTGGCTGTGCGGCGCCGTCGCAAGCGCCATGGCGTCATGATTGAGCGCGAGCAACTGGCATTGCCGGGCGCGCCCAACGAGGTGTGGTCAATCGATTTCGTGATGGATGCGCTTTCCAACGGCCGTCGCGTGAAGTGCCTGACCGTCGTCGACGACTTCACGAAAGAGGCTGTCGACATCGTCGTCGACCATGGCATCTCAGGCTTGTATGTCGCTCGGGCATTGGACCGTGCAGCTCGCTTCCGTGGCTATCCCAAGGCGGTGCGAACAGACCAGGGACCCGAATTCACGAGCCGCGCGCTTGACCAGTGGGCATATGCGAACGGCGTCACGCTGAAGTTGATTCAGGCGGGCAAGCCAACGCAAAATGCGTACATCGAATCGTTCAACGGCAAGTTCCGCGACGAATGCCTTAACGAGCACTGGTTCACGACGCTCGCGCACGCTCGGGCTGTCATCGCGGCATGGCGTCAGGACTACAACGAGCAAAGGCCGCACAGCGCACTGAACTACCTTGCGCCGTCAGAGTTTGCGGCGAAACACCGGGCAACCGCGGATGCTCCTGCCGCTTTCCAGGAGCTGGTTTAACAGGACTTTGCTAGAAGCCCATTGGCCCTATTGAAGGGGGCAGGTCAGTGCATCCAGCCAGTGTGCCAAAGTTCGCGCATGCCGGCGTCTACCAGCGGGTATCCTGTCTTTCCCGTTTGCCACATGCGAAGCGCCGTTGCGTCGGTGCGCCACGGCATGGAGTCGAACTGCAGCCGAAAATTGAACTGATGAAGGGGTTTGCAGTGATAGAGAAGATAATACGAGAATTCTCTCCATCCGAGTTCACTAAAGAACTTGTTCAACGACTCATTTTTGGAATCGTCAATGCGAACCACTCGCCTGCTTCGCATGGCGTCTACCGCTGATAACGTCGCATACCACACTTGCCGAGCCGAGATGTTGCCAAAGCGAAGATAAGGAGAAAGCCGGCTCGTCGCTTGAGTGGCTGGAAAATCGCGTGCGCCGGCATAATCGGAAAACGAGTGTTCAATGAAGGCCTCAAGTTGATGTCCAGCCGCTTCCTCGCCGCATCGCCAGGTCGCACGCAGCCCCTCCGCCCAGTCTGGCGTTGAGGGCTGCAGTGCAAGCTCGGCAAGCGTACAGAGGTGTGCTTTGACGTTTTTGGAGACGGCAAAGAACGTGATTCGAGAGGGCGCCGACAGTGGACATGGCGGGGAAAAATTATCGCGCTGAGCGGCTCTCCAGTACGCGCTGAACACCTGAAACGGCAAGCCTTCACGTGTGGTTACTGTCCAAGGTTCCCGCAAAAGATGGCCGTTGAATGTCGACACTTCGATTCCGCGGCCGACCAAGTCTTTCTTGATCGATGCATCTATTTCCGTTTGCGCTTTCGAGTAGCGGCGATTCCACAAAACCATTGCCGCCTGGGTCTCGAGGGCGAGACTCATGATGGCTTCATGTTCGTTGCCGCGAAGCACGATCAGCGAGCCACCGAGCGCGGAAAGCGCGTCATCGAGTTTTCTCAAGGACTCGTGCAGCCACCACCGTTGCGCGCCACCCATGGGACGCCCGAGCTTCGGGGCAGGGTCGTATACATATGCGCAAACAACAGGATGGCCGGTACTGACCGCATGAGAAAGTGCGGGATTGTCGCTGAGCCGTTGGTCATCACGAAACCATACGATAACGGGGCGGGATTGATACGGCAATTCGGAGCTTTTCATGTGCGTTGCCTGAGAAGTTGCGTTGGCAATGTGAACGGGATCGGCGATGAAGCGAGCTTGTGCGTTTCCGGCTCTATCGAGCCAATGTCTCTATTCGGCGCGGGCGTCATTCATGACGTCTGCGCGGATTGTTGGCGGAGAAAGGGGCGTTACTCCGTCCCAATGGCGTGCAATCGCGAGCGCGGCCGGCAAGATGAACGCCCAGCCGGTTGCGATAACGACGAGCGCTGCAGTCGGATCCTTGAAATGAACGGCCCCCAGCGCCGCACCTGCGCGAAAGGACGCCGGGCCTGCGAATGCGCCGACGAGCACCGAGATGAGCGGTCGCTCCCGGAGCCAGTGCAGCAAAGTATTGAGTTGAATCGCGAACAGCGCCCATAGTCCCGCAAGCCAGTACGGCGCTGTTCCTTTGAGCAAAACGCCGTTCGGGTACACAAGCAGGCCGGACTGCGCAACGGCAGTGTCCCATAACCATCCGGACACCGTGACCGTGAGGACGAGCCGCGCCTCGGAGGACGGTCGGCGCGCGAAGAGAAGATGGCCGACCGTCGCGATCAGCGCGTACGCGACTCCCCACGCGGCGCGTTGCGATGCGGCAGTCATCACGCATGCCAGCCATCCTATCTGGGTCGTCGCGAGATAGACGTACACGCGAGCGGCGCCCAGCGCTGGCGTGCTCGACGTTCCTTGATTCGTAGCACTTGTCATGATCGTTCGCGCGGGATCAGTAACGACATGGTCGCCATGCCGCGTGCATCAGTGGTGCACATATGTGCGCGCCGAGCAAAGCGTTACGTCGCCCTCGACGACAAGCGAAATCGATCCAGCCGCCACGGCGACGTTGCATCTCGGGGAAAGTGGCAGGTAGAACGTTCATGGCAGACGGCTCTCAATATCGTCGACGAGCGGAACCATTGCCAGACGATAGCTTTGCAGGGAGCGATTGTCGGCATTCGGCGTCGATTCTCATCTCCAATACGACGCTGCATTGCGGACGGATGCACTTGCGAAGGGAATATCTGGATGCCGTTGAGGGGGCACCCGGCGGCCGGTAGCGCTGTGGACTGCACGGCCGCTTACGATGTTGCCGCTGCGACGCATTGGGATAGCGCGCCTGATGTCGCGCAGCGTCGGGGATTGAACCGGGCCGACGGGCCAACGGGGCGGCATCCGGGCAGGGCGTTCGAACGAGACGCTAGATTGCCTGAGCGTGCCGGCGCCCGAACAATGAACATCCGCTTGTAGCTCCTGGACGGCGGGTGTCGGCTGTCGTGCGATGCATGCATCCGCGTCCGCGCAAGTTCCGTAAATCCCCATACACGGCGGCGGATGCGACCGGAATCGTCAGGTAAGGAGATTTGCATGAACATGAAAGCCGGACTGACCGTCCTGTCGGTGCTGCTCGCGGTCGGTTTCCTCTGCGCGTGTAGTCCGGTGCGGCTTCTGAACGCGCTAACGCCGAGGTACACGTTCAGTCTTTTCGCAGATATCCCGTACGGACCCGGCGAGCGTCAAGTGCTCGACGTCTACTTGCCCGCGCGCGTCTTGCATCACTGGCCGGCCGATGCGAATGCGGGCGCGCCTGTGGTCGTGTTCCTTTACGGCGGAAGCTGGCAGTCCGGTGAGCGCAAGGACTATCTGTTCGTGGGAGAGGCCTTGGCTTCGAGGGGTTTTGTTGCCGTGTTGCCCGACTATAGGACGTATCCGGCGACCACCTTTCCCGGTTTCGTCGACGATGCGGCGCAGGCGGTGGCGTGGGCACGCGAGCACGCAGTTGCGTTCGGCGGCGATCCGCGTCGCCTGTTTCTGATGGGGCACTCCGCGGGCGCACAGATTGCCGCATTGCTTGCGACCGACGGCCGCTATCTGGCGGCACAGGAGATGCAGAAGAGCGATATCGCCGGCGTGATTGGTCTGGCCGGCGCTTATGACTTCCTGCCGCTGCGTGATGCAACGCTTGAAAAGATATTCCCGCAGGAAGCGCGTGCGGCGAGCCAGCCGATTCGATTCATTCAGGGTATCGAGCCGCCGATGTGGCTGGCAGTCGCGGAGAACGACACGGTGGTCGATCCCGGCAACACGTACCGCTTCGCGCGCGCATTGCAAAACATGGGCGACACCGTCGTGGTCATGCGTTACAGGAACGTGAGCCATGCGTCGATCGTCGGTGTTCTGGGCGCGCCGTTGAGAGGGGTGGCGTCAGTGCTCGACGATCTCTCCGCGTTCACGGATCGCGTCGCGAAGGCGTCGAATGCTGGAACCGCGAGCGGGCAGCCGACAACCCCTGCCGCGGTGGCTCGCTCTTCGGTTCCGGCTCGATGATCGAGGAAAGCCCTGCGTTGCACCCGCAGGTGTGCCGGTCCTGGATCGACGGCTTGTCGTGCGGTCGGACAAACCCGCGGCGTCGCCGCTCAACGACGAACGCGTCGCAAGAGGGTGGCACTCGCTGTCAGCACATTGCGCGCGACGATGCGCTTGACACGTGTGCTGCGCAGCATCGCCACCTATCGTCGCGGGCAGGTCGGAACAGTCAGCGGCGCTTGCCGCGCTACAGCGCCTTCAGCTCCGGCGTCGTTCCGCCCAATCCCTCTTCGCGAAGAATGATGGCAAGCGCCGTCTCGAGCAATTCGGCCGCGCGGTTCGCTGCGTCTCCGAGGTGGCGGTGCAGCAGCGCATCGGCCGGCGATCGCGACACGCATTCGTCACTGTATCGCTCGAACGCACCGAGCTGCATGATCAATTCGGAGAGATGACGCGGGCACTCGCATTTGACGGTGGTGGACAGGCCGCTGAGCGACGCGAGCGTCGCTTCGTCGAAGCGTCGCCGCGTGCGCAGCCAAAGCCCGCGATCCGCCTCGTTCGACTGGCGCGCCTTGACGACGGCTTGCGCCAGTCTCGAAATGATGGATGCGGGGTTGGTCTGGCCTTCCGTCGACCGGAAAAGCTCGAACCCCGACAGACGCGCCAGCTCGACCGCCTCTGCGGTGCCGAACGCGTACACGACGGCCACGGCATGCGCGTTGAGCTTTTGCGCCAAGGCAGCGAGCTGCGAGACGACATCCTCATGGAGCGACGTGGTCGTCGCGATGAGGGCGTCTACTGGCGTACTCGCATGCTCGCTCGCGTCGTCAAGCGAGTCGATTCGTGCGGCGATCCGGATTCCCATTCGCTCTACCGCGGCTTCCGAAATCGAAAGCGCACCGATGACCGCGAGGCTCACACCCGCCTCGGGAAGCGCCGGGCCATGCGTATTCGTCAGCGACAACGCCTCGAGTTCCTCGCGGCTCAGGCTGGCGATCGAGCCGATCGCGTGGCCCTGATTGACGAGCGCTTTCAGCAAACGAATTCGCTGTACGTCGTCGTCCGAGTACATCCTTTGTCCGGACGGCGTTTTGGGCGGAGCAATCACGTCATAGCGCCTTTCCCAGATCCTCAGCGTTGCTGCAGGCATGCGCGCCAGACGCGCGGCCTCGCCGCTGCGATAGCGGTGAGGAGTATCGCGATCCTTGCGAGGGGGCATCGTTGCTCTCCTAAAGTCGACGTACTGTTGTCTCAGGATTGTACGCAGTTTGCCTGAAATTTGAAGCAGGAAAGTGATTCAATATGCGGATTTTTGCCCGGAAAGCTGGTTCGCGAAGTGCGAGCCGACTAGAATGCTTCGGAGCGGTACCGCTCGGTGTCGCGAGGTCAGTCAGGTCGCGCGGTGCGGGGCGCTAGCTAGGAGGGGCAAGGTGTCTCGTTCGATGCGCAATGACGCGGGCGTTTCCAGACAGCGCCGCCGACGGACGGGCGAGCGTGGTCGTGACGCGGCGACAGATTCTGGCTTGGGGCGTGCCGCGAAGCGGCGATGCAGGTGTCTCGACAACCCAGGCAGCGATCATCAATGGCGAAGCGTTCCATGAAGACATTAAGGCTTGTCCTCGGCGACCAGCTGGACCCGAATCATCATTGGTTTTCCGATGTCCGGGCTGAAACGACATACGTGCTGATGGAAGTTCGGCAGGAGACCGACTACACGCTCCATCACGCTCAGAAGCTGATTGCCATCTTTGCGGCGATGCGTCGCTTCGCGAAACTGTTGCGCGATGCGGGCCATCGCGTGCACTACATCGAGATCGACGACCCGCTCAATCGCCAGGCCATTCCCGCCAACCTGGACAGTGTCGCCGAGCTTCACGGCGCAGCGTGCATCGAGTATCTGCTGCCCGACGAATGGCGTGTCGACCAGCAACTGAGCGCCTATGCGGCAGCGGCGAGCGTGCCGGTTCGCGCGGTCGATACCGGTCATTTCTACACGACGCGCGACGAGGTCGGGCGGGTGCTCGGAACGGGCCGATCATGGATCATGGATCGCTTCTACCGGAACATGCGCGTGCGCCATCGCGTATTGCTCGACGGGGAAGGGCAGCCGGCAGGCGGGCAATGGAACTACGATGCGGAAAACCGCCAGGCTTGGTCCGGCTCGCCTGCGGAACCGGCCGACTGGCGTCCGCATCACGATCATCGCGCGCTGTGGCGGCAGATCGTGGCGGCTGGGGTGCGCAGTTTCGGGGAGCCGTCGGCCGACGACTTCCGCTGGCCCGTCGATCGAGCCGAAGCGCTCGCCTGCCTCGACTCCTTCATCCGGCACGCACTGCCGTTTTTCGGGCAGTTCCAGGACGCGATGCATGGGAGTGCTCGGCGACTGTTCCACTCGATGCTGTCGTTCGCGCTCAATGTGAAAATGTTGAATCCGCGCGAAGTCGTCGCGCGGGCCGAGCACGCGTATCGCAGTGGCGCGGCACCGCTTGCCGCGGTCGAAGGGTTCATCCGGCAGATACTGGGCTGGCGCGAGTTCGTGCGAGGTGTGTACTGGGCACGCATGCCGGGCTATGAAAAAAGCAATGCGTTCGGTCATCGCGGCCCGTTGCCGCATTGGTTCTGGGATGGCCGCACGCGAATGGCCTGCATGTCGCATGCGTTGCGGCAGTCGCTCGAAGACGCGCATGCGCACCATATCCAGCGGCTGATGGTGATCGACAACTTTGCGCTGCTGGCCAGGCTGGATCCGCACGCGGTGCATGAATGGTATCTCGGTGTCTATATCGATGCGTTCGAATGGGTCGAGATGCCGAACACGCTCGGCATGAGTCAATTCGCCGACGGCGGCGCAATGGCAACCAAGCCCTACGTTTCCAGCGCCGCGTACATCCATCGGATGAGCAATTACTGCAAGGGCTGCGCATACGACCGCAATGCCCGAACCGGTGCGCGCGCATGCCCGTTCAACGCGTTGTACTGGGACTTTTTCGATCGGCACAGGGACGCGCTGCGACACAACCATCGGCTTGCGATGGTCTATCGGCAGCTCGCGCGTTTCGATAACGAGGCGCTCGAAGCGATTCGCATGCAGGCGGACAGCGTCGTACGGAATATCGAATCGCTGTAGGCCGTTCGGTCATCGGCCGCCTTCGTCGAAATCGACGTGTGCGAAGCGTGCGCGTACGGCGTGAGTGCGTCATTCGCTTTGGATCGCCAATGATCTCCATTGCCTCGCGCCGGCGCAATCCTGCCGACCGCCGAGCGGCGCGTTCGCGAAGCGAAGCGAAGCGAAGCGGGTTCGAGTGTTCGACGTGGTTTGAACGGCGAGGCATCACGCGAGCGCAGCAACCCGGGCCGGCAAGCGAAGGCGCGCTCGGGTCGCCGCCGTGATGCGGCGGCGATCCGAGCGGTGCCGCTCAGCGCGTGATCAGGGTGTCGGCCACCGCGCTGCCGAGGCCGGTGCCGCTGAGCCATGCGCCTTCGATCTTGCCGCCGCCCAGCCAGTCGCCGCAAAGTCCGATGCGCGGCCCCGCCCGCCACGCAAAGCGGCCGGGAGCTGCAACAGACGACGACGCCAGCTCGGCATAGCGCCAGCGATGGGCAGTTGCCGTGTCGGCGGTGGCGCCCACGATGTCTCGAAAGGCGTCCAGCAGCGTGCGCGTTATCTGCTCGGGCGGTGCCTCCAGATGAGCCTGGCTCCACTCGGGCGTCGCGTGCAACACCCAGGTGCTCACGCCGGTGCGCCCGGGCTTGGATGTGTCATGGGCGATCCAGCCAAGCGGACCGAAATTGACGAATGCGGCGTCGAAGCCCGGATCGGGCAAATGGCCGCACTGCGCCATCACTGCCCAGGCCGGGCGCATCTCGGTACGCTGGGCGATCACCGCGAGACCCGGTTCGGCGCGCCGCAGGAGCGGTACGGCCTGCGGCGCCGGGACTGCAACGATGACGACATCGTGATGCCCGGCCAGCGCACCCCGCTCGGCCGAGATCAGTCGCCAGCCCTGTTCGTCGTGCATCAACTCGGTGATGGTGGTCTCGAGCACCGTCTCGATTCCCGCCGACAGATGCCGCGCCGGTGCAGTCATGCCCGGCACACCCACGTATCGCTGAGCTGGCGCGAGCAATTCCCGCGGCCCGAGCGAGCCAATCGATGCGACGCGCGCGGCCCACGGGGCGGCTGCGCCGCTGGCGACCCATCGCGCGACTTCGGCGGCGAATGCCGGATGTTGCGCAGTGAAATACTGCGCGCCGTGATCCGCCTGCCAGCCGTCCGCGCGACGCGTACTCGTTCGCCCGCCCACTCCACGGCTTTTCTCGAACACCGTCACTCGATGACCCGCTTCGGCGAGGACGTGCGCACAGGCCAGGCCGGCAATTCCCGCGCCGACGATCGCGATGGTGGCGGGTGAGTCGGAAAATGCAGTCATCTGATTCATCTTAAAAAATGCAGAATAGTGCGCACATTTTGCGCGCTCACACCAGAATTCTACGTCATGCGAGCGTCCGCGGCTGGATTCTGTGACCGTTGACCCGAATATACTGCGTCATGTTCTTATAGTGAGTCACAATGTCGCTTCATTCGACGCAAAAATGGCATAGAATGAAGTCCGTAATCAATGGCATGACGCGACCCGGTCGCGCATCGCGCGGCGGTCGTCGAGCGCCGCGCATGCAGGCGCCGGAGTCGCCGTACGGGACGGATGCTCGCAACAGGAGTCACCATGGCTTTTGTCTGGATCTGTGGTGCAACGGGGGCCGTTGGCAGCGCACTCGCGCGTCGTTTGAACGCCAAGGGCGTTTCAATGGTGCTCACCGCACGAAACGCGGATCGTCTCGGCGCCCTTGCCGAGACGATGTCGCGCGAGCGTGTGGTCGTTGCGCCTGCCGACGCGACTGACGCGGCGGCGCTCGATCGCGCGCTCGAGACGGGCATCGAGCGCTTCGGCGTGCCCGACGGGCTCGCGCATTGCGTCGGCTCGATCGTCGTCAAGCCGATGCATTCGACTTCGGATGCGGAACTGCACGACGCGTTCGCGGCGAATTACTTCTCGGCATGGAACGCATTGCGCGCGTTCGTCCGCGTGTTGCTCGCCGCTCGGGCCGGGGGCAGTGCGGTGCTGTTCGGCAGTGTCGCTTCGAGAGCAGGCTTCCCGAACCATGAGGCCATCCCCAGCGCGAAAGCCGCGGTGGCCGCGCTCGCGCAGTCGGCGGCCGCCACCTACGCGGCGCGCGGGATTCGCGTCAACTGCATTCATCCCGGCCTGATCGCCTCGGCAATGTCCGCGCGTCTGGCCAGTGCGCCGCAGGCCGCGAAGCGCCTCGCGGACGCGAATCCGCTCGGACGGCTCGGCGCCGGCGACGATCCCGCCGCGCTTGCGGCGTTCCTGTTGAGCGACGATGCATCATGGGTGACCGGCCCGCAATTCGGCGTCGATGGCGGCCAGGGCGCGCTGATCGTTCCGCCGAGGCCATGACCATGCCTGCGGTCCTGCGTCGTTACCGCGTGCCCGCAGCGTTGGCGCTGGCCGGCCTCGTGCCGTTCATCGCGCTGTCGTGGCTGAGTGTCCACGCGTCGGCTGCCAGTGACGATTACGTGCACGCGCTGCTGAACTACGCCGCGTGTATCGCGTCGTTCGTCGGCGCCGTGCATTGGGGTGTCGCGCTGCGTGCAGCCGAATCGCCGCCCCGCCAGCGTGTTCTCTACGGGTGGAGCGTGATTCCCGCCTTGATGGCGTGGGCCGTGCTCATGATGCCTGGCATCGGCGCGCGACTCACGGGAATGGCGATCGTGCTCGTCGCCTGCGCGGCCGTCGACGGCATCCTGTGGAGAAAGGATTTCATTCCGGCCTGGTATTTCGCGTTGCGGTGCCTGTTGACGAGTGTGGCAGGCCTGTCGCTAGAGCCTATCCGGTCTTTTGTGTGTGAGGCATAAACTGAAGGCCAAGGAGCCACTTTTATGCCACGCAAACGCAAAGAAGAAGTAACGATTGAGCCGGGCAAGGGCTTGAACCTGGACCCGGAACTGATCAAGCAACTGGTGCCCGGGACGCTGGACCGGGCGACGATCAACGAGCAGCTCGCTGCGCTCAAGAAGGCGACCAGGACGCGATCGAGTTCATGTGCCGCGAAGCACCGAACGTCGTGTATGAACTGGAACACTTCGGCATGCCGTTCGACCGTAACGCGGACGGCACGATCTACCAGCGTCCGTTCGGCGGCCACACCGCGAACTACGGCGAGAAGCCGGTCCAGCGCGCGTGCGCGGCCGCCGACCGTACCGGTCACGCGCTGCTGCACACGCTGTACCAGCAGAACGTCGAGGCGAAGACGCAGTTCTTCGTCGAATGGATGGCGCTCGACCTGATCCGCGACGCGGAAGGCGACGTGCTCGGCGTGACGGCCCTCGAGATGGAGACGGGCGACGTCTACATCATGGAAGGCAAGACGACGCTGTTCGCGACGGGCGGCGCAGGCCGGATCTTCGCGGCATCGACCAACGCGTTCATCAACACCGGCGACGGCCTCGGCATGGCTGCACGCTCGGGCATCGCGCTGCAGGACATGGAGTTCTGGCAGTTCCACCCGACCGGCGTGGCCGGCGCGGGCGTGCTGATCACCGAAGGCGTGCGCGGCGAAGGCGGCATCCTGCGCAACGCGAACGGCGAGCGCTTCATGGAACGCTACGCCCCGACGCTGAAGGATCTGGCGCCGCGTGACTTCGTGTCGCGTTCGATGGACCAGGAAATCAAGGAAGGCCGCGGCGTCGGTCCGAACAAGGACCACGTGCTGCTCGACCTGTCGCACATCGGCGCCGAGACGATCATGAAGCGTCTGCCGTCGATCCGCGAAATCGCGCTGAAGTTCGCGAATGTCGATGCGATCAAGGAACCGATCCCCGTCGTCCCGACGATCCACTACCAGATGGGCGGCATCCCGACCAACATCCATGGTCAGGTCGTCGGCACGTCGCGCGGCCACAAGGATCCGGTCAACGGCTTCTACGCAGTGGGCGAGTGCTCGTGCGTGTCCGTGCACGGCGCGAACCGCCTCGGTACGAACTCGCTGCTGGACCTCGTGGTGTTCGGCCGTGCGGCCGGCAACCACATCGTCGAGCACGTGAAGAACCAGAAGGAACACAAGCCGCTGCCGGCCGATGCAGGCGAATTCTCGCTGGCGCGTCTGAACAAGCTCGACAAGTCGGCCTCGGGCGAGTACACGCAGGACGTCGCCAACGACATCCGCGCGACGATGCAGAAGCACGCAGGCGTGTTCCGCACGTCGGCACTGCTGAAGGAAGGCGTCGATCAGATGGCCGGCCTGAAGGCGCGCGTGGAAAACATCCACCTGAAGGACAAGTCGAAGGTGTTCAACACCGCGCGCGTCGAAGCGCTCGAGCTGGAGAACCTGATCGAAGTCGCGCGCGCGACGATGGTGTCGGCGGAAGCGCGCAAGGAAAGCCGCGGCGCGCACGCCCACAGCGATTACGAACACCGCGACGACGACAACTGGCTGCGCCACACGCTGTGGTACAGCGAAGGCGATCGCCTCGACTACAAGCCGGTTCAAATGAAGCCGCTGACGGTCGACTCCGTGCCGCCGAAGCCGCGCACGTTCTAAGCCGAGTCAAAGGAATCCGAAATGGCAAAACGCATTTTTGAAGTCTACCGCTACGATCCGGACAAGGACGCGGCGCCGCGCATGCAGACGTACGAGCTCGAGATCCAGCACGAGCGCATGCTGCTCGACGCACTGGTCAAGCTGAAGGCACTGGACGAGACGCTGTCGTTCCGCCGTTCGTGCCGCGAAGGCGTGTGCGGTTCGGACGCGATGAACATCAACGGCAAGAACGGTCTCGCGTGCCTGACGAACCTGAACGACCTGCCGCAGAAGATCGTGCTGCGTCCGCTGCCGGGCCTGCCCGTCGTGCGCGACCTGATCGTCGACATGACGCACTTCTTCAACCAGTATCACTCGATCAAGCCGTACCTGATCAACGACGCGCCGCCGCCGGAGAAGGAACGCCTCCAGTCGCCGGAAGAGCGCGACGAGCTCGACGGCGTGTACGAGTGCATTCTGTGCGCGAGCTGCTCGACGTCGTGCCCGAGCTTCTGGTGGAACCCGGACAAGTTCGTCGGCCCGGCCGGCCTGCTGCAGGCGTACCGCTTCATCGCGGACAGCCGCGACACGGCCACCGGCGAGCGCCTCGACAACCTGGAAGACCCGTACCGTCTGTTCCGTTGCCACACGATCATGAACTGCGTCGACGTTTGCCCGAAGGGCCTGAACCCGACGAAGGCGATCGGCAAGATCAAGGAACTGATGGTTCGTCGCGCGCTATGAGATCTCGGCGCGCGTGAAATGGCGGGGGTGTCGATGGGCACCCTCGGCTCGGGTGGGGTACACATGCGCATCTGCGCTACGATCGCCGGGCGCATGTTGCCCGGGCATGTTGCCGCTCGATCGACGATCGTTCGTTATCCACACGGCGCGCAATGGTGACGGCACGTTTCCGATCCTCGAAGGATCGGCGAACTTGCGCGCAATACTCGGCTCCCGCCGCTACAAATATCGATTCAACGGCTACGCGGATCGCAGCCGTCGCTTGGTCCGCCTCGCGCAACGCGATCGAACCGAGAAGTGACTCGCCCGCTCATTGCTCGAGATAGATTTTGAGTCGCATCAGGCTGCGGCGAATCCAGCTCTTCATCGTGCCGAGCGGCACCTGCATGCGCTCGGCCAGCTCCGCATACGATGCGCCGCTGTGAAACGCTTCCCGCAGCACATACGCCTGGCGCTCGCCCAGATGCGCGAGCCCGCGCTCCAGACGCAGGCGCTCCTGGCTAGCCTGCGCGCCGAGGTCGGGCGTCGGACTTTCGTCGGGGATCGACAGCGCCAGCTCGTCGTCGAGCGGCACCTCGCGGTGCTGCCTGATCCGGTCGATGGTCCGATTGCGCGCGAGCGTCATCAGCCATGTCATCGCCGTGCCGCGTCTGGCGTCGAATGAATCGGCACGACGCCACGTCGTCGTGAACACGTCCTGGAGCAGGTCTTCCGCTTCATGGCGGTCGCGGATCATCCGGACGATCGCGCCGTACAGCCGCGCCGCCGTCAATCGATACAGCTGCGCGAACGCGTGCTCGTCGCCGGCGGCGACGCGCGACAGCAATCGGTCGAGTTCCGCATGCGCGTCGGAGGCTTCATCGGGCTGAACGACCGCATCGGCGGTGAATTCGGTTCTGCCGCCCGGGCGTGACCTCCCGCGGGACGCGCCCCGGCGCTGCTGCCTGCCTGACTGCAGCGTCGTCGATCGACCCTGGCCGGCGGACGGGCGGAGTGAATCGTGCGACCAGTTCATCGGGAACTCCGCATGGCTTTGAGCTTCCTGCTGTTGCGCGCCCGCGGTGACGAGCGGACGCGGATCATGACCAAGCACTGCGCCGGTGCATTCGTCGCGAATGCCTGCCGCGCGCTTTACGCATTCTTTCCGGACAACAAGGCGAGAAACTCGCGGCGAAGCGACGCGTCCGCGAGAAATTTTCCGCGCATCACGCTGTTGGTCATTTTTGCCTGGTCGTCCTTGGTGCCGCGCCAATGCATGCAGAAGTGCTCGGCCTCGAGCACGACGGCAAGCCCGTCGGGCGAGATGCGCGATTCGAGGAGGTCGGCAATCTGCTTGACCGCTTCTTCCTGGATCTGCGGGCGCGTCATGACCCAGTTCACCAGCCTTCCATACTTCGACAGGCCGATCAGATTCGACGTGGCGCTGGGCAGCACGCCGATCCAGATGCGGCCCATGATCGGGCAAAGATGATGCGAGCAGGCGCTGCGCACGCGCAGCGGCCCGACGATCAGCAGCTCGTCCAGCCGCTCGACGTTCGGGAACTCGGTCACGGATGGCGCTGCGTCGTAGCGGCCTGCGAACACTTCACGGATGAACATCTTCGCGACGCGCCGCGCGGTTTCGCGGGTGTTGTGGTCGTTGTCGACGTCGATCACGAGCGAGCGCAGCACGGCTTCCATTCCCTGCGCGACTTCGTTTTGCAACGCATCCAGCTCGCCGTCGCGCAGGTGCGCGGCGATGTTGTCGTTTGCATGGAAGCGCGCGCCCGCGTTCTCAAGCCGACGACGAATGATGTGCGACAGAGGAATGCCCTCGTCGATCGCAGTCAAGGTGTGCTCGGGAGCGTCGATCAGATTTCCCATTTCGGTTCGTTTCTCGAGGTTAGGTGGTGCTGCGATGGATCACGACTGAGACGATGCGATGATTGACTTGTGTTCCGTGGGTAAAAACCGTGTGGACGCTGCCGCCATTTCGACGACGCATCCAGCGGGTGACGCTCACCTGCGCGCGCGCCGGCGTGCATGGCGACCCGGCAGCGTCACCGGAGATCCGACTCTGATCGCGCACGACGGACCCATCGGCGTTGCCGGGGCCCAGCCGTCGACGTCGCGGAGGAACCGCAATATCGGGTCGTTCTCCGCCGGCTTCGCCGAGAACGTGAGGGCGACGGATTGTTGCAGCTTCGCCAGCACGAGCGCCTCGTCGATGCGGCCGCCGACCGAGCGAAACAGGTGGAAGCCTGCAAGGCGAACCACCGATAGGGCTTGCGCGCTGCCGCACTCATAGACGATCGCGGCCGCGCGGACACGGCGCGCCTGCGCCAGCGACACGAACTGATTCGCCAGATCCACGTGCAACGACGAGACCTCGGCGATCAGGGCGTCGACATCGAGGCCGGGCTGCCGCAGCGCCCGCGACACCGATTCGACACGCTCGCTGACGCGCAGGCCGACTCGCTCGACCGTTTCGTCGGATGCAGTCAGGCCGCCCGTGACGAGCAGCGTCGGGCACGCGCCAGCCGCGATGGTGTTCGATCGCCGTTCGGGCAGTGCGCCGTTCAGACCGGCGCTTGAACACCGGTCGGTCACCTGCGGCGAGCGGCACCGACAGCGATGGCCGCGTTGCTGCGCGGCGACCCGCAAGCGCGATGCAACCGGCCGGCCGGGCGCCGCACCGGGCTGGTGTGACGGGCTGCGTGCCGTGGCGACGGCCACGCGCGCCATCAATGAAGCCGGACAGGCCAGGAACCGGCGCGGCTTGATGTCGTGATTGCGTGTTGGCACGGGGCCTCCCTCGGTCGATTCATGCGTCACAGCTGGGATTGTATGCAAATTTTCTGGAAAGTGAAGCGGAAACTCGACTCACCGAATAATTTGTACCGGAAATTTTGGCGTCAAGCGTCCAGTCAGAGTCGGAAAATGGCGTTATCAGTGCACTAACGCTCATTACGAGGAGGGAGTTGTATATAAATAATACGCGCGAAACGCATTTTGACGTCATCGAATTGGCAGCGATTCGATGCCTAGACGGGCCACAATGTGCGCCTATAAGTGTGAAAATTCGATGCGCACATCCATCTTGTCTCACCTTTATGAGTCAATGCGTCGGAACACGGCCGTTCGCGCAAGCGAACATGACCGCGCTTTCACGCTAGCGTCATACAGGCTGATGCGGGGTGGAGTGACTCGCCTGGAGGCGACCGTGCACGCTCCAAACCAGACGGCCGTGGGGAAGGGTAGATGGGCCGCGCTGACGAGCACGCCTGCGCCCACCGGTGCCGATCGATCCTGGTGAACCGAAGCAGGGCGAGCATTCCGTCTCGGCGCGTTCGAAGCGCTACCCGGGCCCGCGCGCCGCTCGCGATCGGCTCATCAATGCGAATTCAACGGCCTGAAGCGTTCGTCTTCATGCCGGAGGGCGACCGCCGATTCCGGCGGCAACGCTCCGAGCAATATCGGACTTCGCCCCAGACCGCCTTCCATTTCTTTCTCCAGCTGAAAGGCAAGACGCAGGTCTCGCATATCTTGTCAGGCAAGTGCGTCTTGTTGGCCATCGCGAATCACGCGTCGAGAAGGATCACTGGCGAACTGTCCCGTCGATCGATGCTGTCGGCATCGATACGATGCACCGGTCACCGCCGCTAACCATCGCTCACCATCGAATCAGCGCGCATCGTCGCCCAGCAGCTGACGGCGCAACGATTTTGCCCGCGTGCGCGGGTCGAGCCAGATCGCGAAGAACGCGCGCGCAAACGCCGGGTCGGTCACGTCGGCCGTGAGGCGGCCGTTGGTGTAGAAGCGTGCGCCGCGCTCGGGAAAATACACGCCGCAAAGCACGTCACCGCGCGATACGTCGGTAAACGCCCGTTCGATATCGCGGCGCCATGCATCGAGTGTCGCAGCCGGCAACGGCGCGGGTGCGAGGCGCTCGATCTCGTCCATGCCCGTCGAGACGAGCCGCTCGCCTTTCACGTCGTGACGGTAGGCCAGCGACAACGCAAACGGCGTGTCGAACGCGCCGGGAGACCGGGGCGCCCAAAGCTGAGCGTCGTACAGACAGATGCCCAGTATGCAGAACCGGCCGGATCCGATCAGTCGCGCCGATGCGATATCGTCGGCGCAGCTCGCGCCGGCGTACAGCGGTGCAGCCAGCGCCGCGGCCGCGGCGAGCATCGCAAGCCGGCGCCTCATGTCAGCCGCCCGACGACACGATGAAATGCATCACGTCGGTTCGCCGCTCGGCAAATCCCGCTTCGCAATAGGCGAGATAGAGGCGCCAGGTGCGAATGAACGTCTCGTCGAACCGTTGCGCGCGCACCGAGTCGATGCGTGCCTCGAACGTGGCCCGCCAGGTGCGCAGCGTGCGTGCGTAGTCGTCGCCGAACGCAAGCACCGGCTCAGCAGCCAGGCCAGCCCGCCGCGCGGCATCGACGAAGCGCTCCGGGCTCGGCAGCATCCCGCCGGGAAAGATGAACTCGCGGATGAAGTCGCTCGACGCGCGGTAGGCCTCGAATTGCGACTCGACGATCGTGATCGATTGAATCAGCGCGCGAGCACCGGGCTTCAGGCGCTGCCTGAGCGTGTCGAAATACACCGGCCAGAACGTTTCGCCCACGGCCTCGAACATCTCGATCGACACGATCGCATCGTATTGGCCGTCGACGTCGCGATAGTCGCGCAATTCGAGCGTGACCCGATCGGACAGCCCGGCGCGCGCGATGCGCTCGCGGGCCAGTGTGTATTGCGCCTGCGAGATGGTGACGCCATGCACGCGTATGCCTTGCCGTGCGGCATGCACGGCGAAGCCGCCCCAGCCGCACCCGATCTCGAGCACGCGCATGCCCGCGCGCAGGCCGAGCGAATCGACGATGCGCTGATACTTCGCCGTTTGCGCGTCGGCGAGCGAACGCTGCGTGTCGCCGTCGAAGCATGCGCTCGAATACGTCCACGTGTCGTCGAGCCACAACCCGTAAAAGTCGTTGCCGAGATCGTAGTGCGCGTGGATGTTGCGGCGGCTGCCGGCCCGCGTATTCATCCTTAGCCGGTGACGCAGCGCGTACCAGACGCGTGCCAGGCGGCCGCCGGTCACCGTCTTCGCGATCACCGGCTGATTGCGGATCGCGAGGCGCAGCAGCGCGACGAGTTCGGGCGTGTCGATCCAGCCGGCGCGATACGCTTCCGCGAATCCGATGTCGCCCGCGCGCAGGATCGCACGGCACGCCCGCCAGTCGCGGACCTGCAGCGTCGCGGCCGGCTGGCAGTGCGGATCGCCGAACACATGCTGCGCGCCTTCGGGCGTTACAAGCGTCAGGTGGCCGTCGCGGATTTGTCGTAGAAGCGCGATGAACAACCGGGCCGAGAGCGGCATCGCCGGTTGCGATGCGGGAGACAGCAGGCGCAGCAAGGTCATGGACGAGCCTCGTGATCGGACATCGCCGAGCGGCCGCGTGGCGACGCGCCCGGCGAACGGGACAATGGCGAATCGGCAGCGGCAGAACGGCCGGGGGGCGTCTTGCCATAGAACGGCACGCGCGCGAGCCACAGCCGCAGCGCTTGCCAATGAATGCGAATGACGACGTTGATCGCGTTAAGCGGCTGCCGGGCCAGCGCGCGCCACGCGCGTGCCGCCGTCAGCGGCGCGGACCGCATGCCGATTGCCGTGCGCAGCAGCAGACCGTCGTCGTCGCGATAGTCGATCGCCACGTTCAGATGATCGCCGCGCTGACGCACGCGAAACGCGTAATCCCCGACGACGTCGCAAAACGGCGAGACATGAAACGTCTTGCGGCAGACGAGCACGGTGTCGGCTCCGATCGGCGCGTGGTGCATCGTACTCATCAGGTAGCCGTGGTGCGCACCGAACGTGTTGCGCACATCGGCGTACAGCGCGCGAAGCCGGCCCGCGCGGTCGTAGCAGTACCAGAAGCTCACCGGGTTGAACGCGTAGCCGAAGATGCGCGGAATCGTCTGCAGCCAGATCGGGCCGTCGGCGGGAATGCCGGCGTGCGCAAGGACATCGCGCATCCACGGGCCGAGCGCGCGGCCGTCGCGCGGGCCGTAGTCACGCAACGCGAGTCCGAGCGGGCGCCAGCGATCGATACCGAACCAGTTGCCATCGATCTCGTCCAGCCGTTCGACGTCGCAGCAGACCTGGAAGACCGGATACGTGAACGCATGGCGCACGGGCCGCAGCCGTTCATGCATCACGTTGCCGACGAGAAGCCGGGCGGCCGTGCCGTCGCGGGCAAAGGGTGCGCTCATGGCTTGGCCCAGGCCGGAGCGACACCGAAGTCGCGGGCGACGCGCAACGCGGACTTCAGCCCGTCCTCGTGAAAGCCGTAGCCCGTCCACGCTCCCGCGAACCAAGTATGGCGCGGCCCTTGCAGTGCCGGCAGACGTTGCTGGGCGTCGACGGCCGCGAGGTCGAGCAGCGGATGCTCGTAATCGTAGCGGCCGAGCTGCGTGCCGGGGGCGGGCTCGTCGACCGGATTCAGCGTGACGACGACCGGCGAGCGGAACGGCAGCGGCTGCAACTGGTTGAGCAGGTAGCTCACGCACACGGGCGACTCGCCACCGCTGCGCCCCGGCCGGCCGCTCAGGTAGTTCCACGCCGACCACACGCGTCGGCGGCGCGGCAGCAACGCCGTATCGGTATGCAGCACCGCGACGTTGTGCTGATAGCGCACGGCGCCCAGCACCTCGCGCTCGGCGTCGCTGGCATCCGCGAGCAGCCGCAGGCTGGTCGGCGCATGGCAAGCCAGCACGACCGCGTCGAACCGCTCGTGACCGGCCGTGTCGGTGACGACGGTCACGCCCGCGTCGTCGCGCCGTATCGCGCGGACAGGCGTATTCAAGCGCACGTCGTCGAGCGTCGCGGCGATGCGCTCGACGTACCGCCGCGCGCCGCCCGGGACCGTCCGCCACGGCGGCCGGTTGTTGACCTGCAACAACGCGTGATTGAGGCAGAAGCGCAGGAACGTCGCCGCCGGAAACCGCAGGATGTCGTTGGCCGCGCTCGACCAGATCGCGGCCGCCATCGGCAGCAGGTAGTGACGCTGGAACGATGCGCCGTAGCCGCCGGCCGTGAGCAGTTCCCCGACCGAAAGGCGCTCCCGGTTCGCCGATTCCAGGTGATCGTGCGCGGACGCGTTGAAGCGCAGGATGTCGCGCAACATCCCGAGAAAAGTCGGCGAGAACAGGTTGCGGCGTTGCGCGAACACCGTGTTCAGGTTGCTGCCGGCCCATTCGAGCCGGCCGCCGTCGACCGAAACCGAAAACGACATGTCGGTCGAATGGGCGGCCACGCCCAGTTCGTCGAACAGCGCGATCAGGTTCGGATAGGTCCGGTCGTTGAACACGAGGAATCCCGTGTCGACGGGGTGGCGTGCGCCGTCGAGGTCGACGTCGACCGTGTGCGTGTGACCGCCGAGATAGTCGGCGGCCTCGAACAGCGTCACGCGGTGACGGCGAGCAAGCAGGTACGCGCTGGCAAGGCCCGCGATGCCGGCGCCGACGACGGCGATCCGCCGGCCAGGCAACGACACTGAAAGTTCCGGGTGCATCGCGAATGGTCTCCGTCAATCACAAGAGCAGGTTCGGGAATGACATATGCGGATATACGAGCCACGGCACGCTGCGGATGCAGCTGCTGCCTTCATTCGCGTTCGCCGGGCGATGCGAAGCCCGGCTTGCCGATCTGGTCCGGTGTTTGCGGCACCCGCCTGAAGCGCGACGTGTCGTAACCCATCGCATCGAGCCGGGCGAGCAGCGAGCGATAGGTGGCCTCGTCCATCGTCGGCTCGCGCGAGAAGATCCAGCCGAGCGTCTTGCCCGGGTAGCCAAGGATCGTGTACCGGTAGTCGGGGTCGATGTAGAGCGTCAGTTGCGTGACATACACAGGCCAGAACAGCCGCACGCGCCATTCGCCACCGCCGCTGCCGGGCTTGACGGAGTCGACGAACCGATAGCGCTTCTCGGGCTGGTCGAAGCCGCCTTTGCGGCCGACGAATGCGTCGTCGATCCGGCCGTCTTCGCGCAGGCTCCACTCGGCCCGGCTGCCGACGAAGTCGCGCTCCGCGAAATACGGGATGTTGGCGATCACGTACCAGCGGCCCATGTAGCGCGGCAAGTCGACGGGCACCGTCGACAGCGGAACGGTGGCGCGCGGATTCGGGTTCGGCGGGCTGCCCGAGCAGCCGGCGGCCCCGATCGCGAGCACCGTCACGAACGCAACGGCGACGCGGCGGAGAACCCGGTGCAACAGGGCGGCCCTCATGCACGCCCCCGGCGCTTGTCGAACAGGTAGTGGGCGACGCCCCATTCCTGGCCGTCGGCATAGCCGAACAGCTCGGCGACAGCCATGTAGAACATCCGCCAGCGCTGGAACCAGATGCGGGCGTCGGCGCCGTAGACCGTTTCGAGTATCGGCATGACCCGGTGGCGCGCCGCGTCGAGCGACGCGAGCCACTGATTGGCCGTGCGGGCGTAGTGAGTGCCGTCGAGCCACCATTGGCGGGCGATGCGCACGTCGTCCTGGAACCGCAGCAGCAGATCGGCCGACGGCATCGTCCCGCCCGTGAAGAAATGGCGCGACATCCAATCGGTGTCGTCGCGCACCGCGAAGTGATAGGCGAGTAGCTTGTGCGCGAAGATGTGCACGAAGAGCTTGCCGTCGTCGTGCATCCAGCGCGAGATTTTCGCGAGCAGTTGCCCGTAGTTCTTCATATGCTCGAACATCTCGATCGAGAGCACGCGGTCGAAACCGGCGTCCTCGCGACCGAAGTCGAACTCCACCACGTTGCCGGTCACGATTCGCAGATTCGTCAGCCCGCGCTGCGCCGCGCATTGCTCGATGAAGTGGCGTTGACCGTGCGAATTCGACAGGCCGACGATCTGCGCCGCCGGATACCGCTCGGCGAGCCATAGCGACAGCGAACCCCAGCCGCATCCCAGGTCGAGAATGCGCTGGCCATCCGCCAGCTCTGCGCGCTGCGCGTACAACGCAAGCATTGCCTCCTCTGCCTGCGCCAGCGTTTCGTTGCCACGCGGGTAGTAGCCGCACGAATATTTGAGCCGCGGGCCGAGATGGGCCTCGAAGAAACTGCCGGGCACCTCGTAATGCTGCGTGTTCGCCGCGTGCGTCTCGATTGCGATCGGGCTCGCGCCCAGTTCGCGCACCAGTGCGTCGAGGGCCGCCACGCGCCGTTCGCCGTCATACGCGTACTCGGCGCGCAGGCGTTGCCGCATGAGCGCGCGCATTCCGGTCCGGATCAGCCGGTCCGGCAGCCAGCCGCGCTCGCAGTAGCGAATCAGCCAGGTGTCGTTGGGTGCAGCCATAGAGGCCGGCGACGGTTGCGAGGTGGTAGCGGTCATGATCGCGTGCTCCGGTCTTCAGGGTGATCGGGTCGAGTGGGGGAAGGGCTGGGCGCCGGCTTCGGCGGCCACGGAACGATGGCGCTGGTCGTGCGCATGTACTCGCGGTAGCCCGGCCGGGTTTGCACCAGACGCGCTTCGAGCAGCGGCAAGCCGGATACCTTGAGCAGCAGCCATGCCATCAGGACGGGCGGCATCAGCGTCAGCCAGCCCCACGGCATTCCGATCGCAAGGGCCGTGTAGGCGAGCCAGTGCACGCACTCGAAAAAATAGTTGGGGTGCCGCGAATAGCGCCACCATCCGACGCGACAGACCTGGCCGCCGTGGTCGGGACTCGCGAGGAACCGCTTGAGTTGCCGGTCGGCGGCAGTCTCTCCGGCGACGGCGGCGATCCAGATCGCGACTGCCGCTGCAATCGCGAACCGGGACGGGGCTTGCACACTGTATGCGGGGATGAAGAACGCGAGCGACAGCAACATGGAGATCAGCGCTTGGAACTGGAACAGCCAGAACATGTTGCGTGGCGCGGCGTCGCCCCACTGCAGGCGGAACTGTCTATAGCGCGGGTCCTCCGGCTGCCCGCGATTGCGCCGCCACAGGTGCCGCGCGAGTCGCAGCCCCCAGATGCCGCCACCGGCGGCCACGAGCGCGCGATTCAGATCCGAGCCGGTTGCCAGCACGGCGACGAATATGGCTACGCAGCCGAGCGTCGCGGCCCAGACCGGATCGATCATCCCGGCGTTCCGGGAATGCAATTGGGTAATCCACACTGCCGTGAAGGACACGATCAGTCCGACGAAGGCGAGGAGGGCAACGGCGACGGCGGGCATACGGGCTCCGGGGACGCGATATCCCTTTATACGGAGCCGGAGACCGAACGGATGCAACCGGATGCGACGAGATGCGGCGCGATCCCGTCGAGCGTGAAAGCAACGGGCGGCACGCTGCCGCACTTTACGCGTTGAGCGCGCGTTGCGCGCGTCAGGCGATGTGCATCGAGCCGGTGGCGAGCACAGGCCCGGTGGGTTGGCCGCTCGGCGAGCCGCCGCGAGGCTCGAGCGACACGGCGAGCACCGCGCGTGCACCGAGTTGCGCGACGATCGCTTGCGGCAGCGTCATCGACGCCGGCGCGTTCGACGCGAATACGCCGAGCGAGATCGGCTTCGCATTCGGCGGGATCAGCCACAGTTCCGTCGAGCGATCCGCGGCGACCGGCGGCGTGTTCGCGGGCACCACGACCATCCGGGCACGGCGCAAGTCGACCGTGGCGGTCCATCGTGCAACGCCATCCGCTTGTGCGAGCGTGGCCGCCATGTAGCTGCTGTCGACGGCAGCGGGGCGCTGCGGCGCTTCGCCCACCCGGATCACATTGACTGTGAGCAGCCCCAGCGCCGCCGCGCTCGCGCCAATGCCGACCCAGCGCCAAAGTGGCAGGCTGTTCCACCATCCGCCGGCTGGCGCGGAGCGGCGTGCGCGCGGCGGCGGGATGAAGCCCAGGTCGTGCTGGATCCTCGTCCAGATTCGCGCGGGCGGGTCGACGGGCGTGATGTCGTCCGCGAGCGGGGCGAGGCGGCGCTGCCAGCGATCGAGCGTGGCTTGCAATACCGGGTCGCGAGCGGCGGACTGCTCCAGCTCGCGGCGTGCGTCTGCGTCGAGCACGCCGAGGGCGTATTCTGCGCAGCGCAATTCGGAATCGTGATCGGCCGGCGTATTCATTGCTCCAGGCACACCTTCAGCTGCATCAGGCTGCGCCGGATCCAGCTCTTCATGGTTCCGAGCGGCACGCGCAGCCGCGCTGCCAGCTCACTGTAGGTCGCACCGCTGAAGAAGGCTTCGCGCACCGCGCGGCCTTGCTGCGGATCGAGTTGCGCCAGGCAGCGCTCGAGGCGCTGGCGCTCCTGCGTCGCCTCCGCCAGCGCGGCGGGCGTCGGATCCTCGTCGGGAAGCTCCAGCACCTGTTCGTCGTCGAGCTGCGCGTCGCGATGCTGCCGCAAACGGTCGATCGTCCTGTTGCGCGCCAGCGTGATCAGCCACGTCATCGCGCCGCCGCGCGCCGGGTCGAACGCTTCGATGCGTCGCCACGCGGTCGTGTAGACCTCCTGCAGGAGATCCTCGGCTTCCCCGTGATCGTGAAGCATGCGCACGATTGTTCCGAACACGCGCGACGCGGTCAGCCGGTACAACTCCGCGAAAGCCGCCTGATCGCCGGCTGCTGCCTGAAGCATCACCCGATTCAGATGTTCGCGGCGCGCGACATCCGCATCGGCGTCGCGCGAAGGGGCTGACTGGTCGAAACCTTTGGCACCGTTCGGCGTGTCGCTCATGCGAAGTGGGTGGCACGGATCGCCATGGTGTGAATGTCGAGCGAAATATAGCACTGTCGGACGCATTTTGATTGAACGATCTGCGGCCGACCCGCTGCAGGTTGTGCCGGGCGACGCGCGTTGTGAGACCCTCAGCCAGATACGAGCGACTCGGACACGGGGATGCAGGCAGCCGCGACATTCGGCGGATGCTGCAGCCCACCGTTGGTTGGGTGCACAATGGCCGCGTTTCGTGCCTGGAGAGCCATTGAATGAAGCGAAGTACCCTTGGTAGACCGCTGCGGACGGCGAGTGTGATCATTGCGGGCGCAGCACTCCTGCTCGCGGGATGCGCAGGCCTGGCCGGCGGGCCGAGCGGCAATGCGCATGTTCCGCAGCCCGCGAGAACCGTTGATCTCGATCGCTACGTCGGCCGATGGTACGAGTTCGCGCGCTACGAGAACCGGTTCGAGCGCGGCTGCGCCGGGGTGACGGCCGAATATGCGAAGCGGGAAGACGGTCTCATCGGCGTGCGCAATACCTGCCACGAAGGTCGACCGGACGGCCGCGCGCGAACCTCCGACGGGCGCGCAAAGATCGTGGCCGATAGCGGCAATGCAAAGCTGAAAGTGTCGTTCTTCGGGCCTTTCTTTTTCGGCGATTACTGGGTGCTCGATCACGCCGACGACTATTCATGGTCGATCGTCGGTGAACCGTCGGGTCGGTTCCTGTGGATCCTGACGCGCGACGCGAAGCCCTCCGCTGAACAGGCCGCGGCGCTTGTTGAGCGGGTCCGGACGCTCGGTTACGACACGACGATGCTGCTGCGCACTGCGCATTAGGGCGACCACACTGCAACCGGCATGCGCGGCCTCATTAGGTGCGGGCAACGCCGCGTTCCGTATGCGCCGTGCCGATGACGGTTGCGAAGGAGAGGAAGCGGAGAGGCTGGTCGAAGACCGAAGTCGCGTGACGTTGCTCGATGCACGTCACGCGAAACGGCGTCAGCCTCGACGGCGCTAGATGCGCGCGGGGCTGATCGATACAAACGGGCGCCTGCGTACCCGTTCTGTTCGGCGGGGCGTTGTGTTCGCGCCCGATACCGGGCGCGAACCGTTCGGGGGCTAGACCTGCCCGCGATTACGCGAGTTCACCGCGACCACCGTGGGCGACTCGGCCAGCGGGACAAAATGTCGGGTGGTGCCATCCAGCGCATCGATGCCGCCTGTCTCGATGTCGTAGACCCAGCCGTGCAGATTCAGACGTCCTTGCTCCAGCGCAAGCGCGACGGAAGGGTGAGTGCGCAGGTTGGCAAGCTGCGCGATCACGTTTTCGCGCACGAGCCCGTCGAGCTTCGCGCGCGGCGAGTCGTATTCATGCGCGGCGTTGATGACTTTCGCGGAATCGGCATGACGCAGCCAGTTCGCCACGGCCGGCAGATGATCGAGGCAGGTGCAGCGCGAAATCGCGCCCATCGCACCGCAATCGGAATGGCCGCAGATCACGATATCCCGAACGCCGAGAACGGCGACCGCGTATTCCACGGTGGCCGACACGCCGCCGGGTTCCGGGCCGTACGACGGCACGATATTGCCCGCATTGCGGATCACGAACAGTTCGCCCGGCTCGCGCTGAGTGAGCAGCTCAGGCACGACTCGGCTGTCGGAGCACGTGACGAACAGCGCCTTGGGATTCTGTGACGTCGCGAGTTGCTTGAAAAGCGCCTCACGTTGCGGGTAGATGTCGCGCTGAAAACGCAGAAAACCGTCGATGATGTCTTGCATGCTCGCTCCAGAACTTCAGTCGAATGATCAGCGCAGTAGCGGCAGGTACGCCTGCGCGGCGAGCATCATAATGCATGTCCGGCGAGCGTGGGGATGGTGCGCAGCATCGCGCGAGACCCACCCAGGTATGGGGGGCGAATAGCAATTCAACTTGACATAATTAACATGATCGAATTTTGTGATTGTAGCGGCTAAGTTGTAATGTCCGCTTCTGGCTAAGTTCAAATGAGTGCTCCGGAGCAAAACTGTGTGGTTTTGGCCGGTTTACATCTCAACCGCATAGATTTTCGACCCTCCATCTCAACAGCATACTTTTTTGCGGACGAAAAAATCATACATCTCAACTGACCTGCCCCCTTCAATAGGGCCAATGGGCTTCTAGCAAAGTCCTGTTAAACCAGCTCCTGGAAAGCGGCAGGAGCATCCGCGGTTGCCCGGTGTTTCGCCGCAAACTCTGACGGCGCAAGGTAGTTCAGTGCGCTGTGCGGCCTTTGCTCGTTGTAGTCCTGACGCCATGCCGCGATGACAGCCCGAGCGTGCGCGAGCGTCGTGAACCAGTGCTCGTTAAGGCATTCGTCGCGGAACTTGCCGTTGAACGATTCGATGTACGCATTTTGCGTTGGCTTGCCCGCCTGAATCAACTTCAGCGTGACGCCGTTCGCATATGCCCACTGGTCAAGCGCGCGGCTCGTGAATTCGGGTCCCTGGTCTGTTCGCACCGCCTTGGGATAGCCACGGAAGCGAGCTGCACGGTCCAATGCCCGAGCGACATACAAGCCTGAGATGCCATGGTCGACGACGATGTCGACAGCCTCTTTCGTGAAGTCGTCGACGACGGTCAGGCACTTCACGCGACGGCCGTTGGAAAGCGCATCCATCACGAAATCGATTGACCACACCTCGTTGGGCGCGCCCGGCAATGCCAGTTGCTCGCGCTCAATCATGACGCCATGGCGCTTGCGACGGCGCCGCACAGCCAGCCCTGCCTCACGGTACAGGCGATAGATGCGCTTGTGATTGGCGTGCGTGCCTTCGCGCTCCACCAGGGCGTGCAGTCGACGGTAGCCGAATCGACGACGTTCGTGTGCCAATTCCACCAGACGCGCCGCTAGCAGCTCATTCTCGTGGTCCGGCTTCGCGTCGTAATGCAGCACGCTGCGAGAAAGCCCGACAAGCCGGCAGGCGCGGCGCTCGGAGATATTGACCTTCTCCCGAATCGCCGACACTGCTTCGCGTTTGGCTTGCGGGCTCAGGGCTTTCCCTTGACGACGACCTTCAACGCTTCCATATCGAGCATTGCTTCGGCCAGCAGCTTCTTCAGCCGGGCATTCTCCACCTCGAGGTCCTTGAGCCGGCGGGCTTCCGAGACTTCCATGCCGCCGAACTTCGCGCGCCAGGTGTAGAACGACGCGTCACTGAACCCGTACTTCCTGCACAGTTCCTTGACCGCCATACCGGCTTCGGCTTCCTTCAGAAACCCGATGATTTGCTGTTCCGTAAAGCGCTTCTTCATGTCCGTCTTCTTCTCCGAAAACGAACTTTACTAGACTCCGGCTGGCCCTGTTTGTAGGGGGCAGGTCAGGCGAGCGCTGGCCGCAGTGCGAGATCGTATTCAAGTGTCCAATTGTCGGCAATGAAAACATCGACAGGGTCTCCAACGTCGCGCCGCAACGCCTTCATCCGTGCCTCGATTTCGTCTTGCGTCAACTCATTTTCGGTCTTGCGTGCGCCAACAAGACCCTTCGCTTCAGCTGGAGGGATATCTCGATCTGGGATCAGAGCCACAGGCACCGCGATCGCTGCACCAGCCTTACGTTGCAAGATGCGACTGTATCGGAACAGACCACGATGTCCAACGTTTACGATGGACACACCATGGCGACTAAGCGGCCGGCCGAGCTTCTCGGCAAGCGTAGGCAACAGTAAGCTTTCTCCGTCTCCCTCGACAACGATCAAGGCGCGGGCAAAAAATAGGTTGGCCTTGGTCGCATCAAGAAAGCGACGGAGGAATTCATAGTCGGTTACGTCGAGCCGGGTATGCTCCATGCCGAGAGGAAATGCCCGATGTCCGATGACGATCGTCATGGTCTCCAGTTCGGCGCCGGCCGCGAGCTGCGGGCTATGAGTCGTGAGCAAAACCTGAATCTGTTGACCGGGCGGACCGTCCGCAGCTTCGGCTTTACGAGCCCTATCCGCGAGCACCTCCATGAAAAGCGCCTGATGCTGCGGGTGTAAATGCGCCTCTGGCTCCTCAATCAGAAGAAACGGCACTTGGTCAGGATGCGATTGGAGCAACAGCAGTTCGGCCGCCATGAACAAGAGATTGTTGTAACCTAATCCGCGCTGGACGCGTTCGGCACCCGTCTTGGCGTTCAGATAGAGTTCGAACCGCTCGAGGATTTGATCAAAAGATCCGCCCGCGCCGAGATCTAGCGTCGCCACGAGTTGGTCATCCACAAACGACAACTTGTCGAGAAAATCCGTATTAACGCTTCGAGCAACGCCATCAACAGCTGGGTTTTCTCTAATGGCCTTGGCCGCTGACGCCAACGTATCGTGGAGGGTGGCACCCTGCCCTTCATCGGCGGGCTTATTCTGGGAACCCATAGATGGCATGGCACCAAGGATGCGTGACAGCCTGGATCGTCGACCCGCGCGCATCTCTCGCTCGGCGTCACGAAGTGGTTTGAGATAGGTGGCCTTGAGGTATTCTCTCAGGTCACCGTCGAGCGGTAGGCCTTCGCCATCCACGCCAGCGCGATGTTGACTGGCGACAACGGTGCCGCCACCCGGCGAAACTCGCCGTGATCCTCGCAGACAGACATGGAGTCGTAACTTACCCTTGTCGTTCGTGCACCATTCTAGAAAGCGCGCCTCTTCATCAGCGTTAAGACTGTCGAAAGTGCAGCGAACGACGAAGTCGGATCCGCGGGTGCCGTCCGCGCCAATATGGAAGTCATATTCGTCCGGACGGATATAGTCATCTCCGCGCGTCCAAAGAACATAACGAGCAGCGTCCACAATTGCGCTCTTGCCCGCATCGTTTGGCCCTACCAGAATATTGAGGCCGGGTGAGAGTTTCAGTTGCAACGGGGCGTTCGGGCCGAAACATCGAAACCCGCTCGCATATATTTCAGAAATGAACATTACGTTGCTTTCCTACTAAAGAGGTAGGTCTATGTCGGCGAGGCCCGATAAGGTCGACCAACAGGACGTTTTACTTCGGTACGATAACAACGTGCACGGTAACTTACCATCTGGACCGCTGACCAACTACGCCCCTGGGCACATCGCAAACAGAACGGTTGCGAGCCCGGAACCGGGCGCCAATCTGCCCGCCTCTCGGGCCGTCACCACGATCTAGAGATCGTTGACCGCGGCGACCCACTCCGAACGGCCGATCTCGAGGCGCCGGAGAATCCGGCATGCCAGGAAAGACGGGATCGTTGGATTCAGACCGTAATGGCTGCCAAGTCGAAATGTGTGTGCTCCCGCTCTCAACAGTTTCTTCTCCGATCCTTGCCCTTGCACAACCTCGACGCCGCACGCCCTGAGGATCTTGAAGAATCGGCTTTTGCGAATCTGAGGCAGGGCGTGAGTCGTGATCTGCATCGTTTCGTCCGAACCCTCGCTATCACTCGATAGTTGCAGGTCTTCCCCCTCCTCCCCGCGCACTTCTTCCAGCCAAGCAGCGTGGGTCGCGATCTCACCAGCTTCGATCTGGTCCGGCTCGAGCACGAATTCGTCGAGATCTGACGCACGCCCGGACGTGACACGGTGGCGGGCATTTTCCGCCGCACTCTCCCGTGCCGCGATAGCCCTCGCTGACGTACCGAAGAGGACGGCCACGCAACCCGCCTGGCCGTCCTCTTCGCCTTGTTTCACCGCAAGTCGAGTTGCGCCTTGAGAATCGCCTGCGCGCGATTCTTGACGTCCAGCTTCAGGTACACGTTCTTCAGATGAAACTTCACGGTGTTTTCGGAAAGAAACAGCTTCTCCGAAATCTCGCGATTCGATGCGCCGCTGCACAGCAGCCGCAGGATTTCCTGTTCGCGCTGCGACAAAGCGCCGTACCACGCCGCCGTGTGGGAACGTTGTTCCGATGCTGCCTGCGCCGTATGCAGCATCTCCGCGTCGGGCGCCTGGTCGAGCAACGCGACCAGTTCCGCGCCTTCGTCGAGCAACGCGCGTCGGCAGCCGCCGGCGCTCGCGGTTTGGCGTAAGCCCTGCAGCGTTCGCAGCGCGAGCCGCGTATGCCCCTGCCGATGCTGTAGCAGTGCCTGCAGCACGTGCAGCTTGACCGACAGCAGCGGCCGGGCCGGCGTGATCGCCAGCGCGGCTTTCAGCAACTCGCCGGCCCGGTCGAGTTGCTGCCGGAACAGCGCGAGCCGGATCCGTCCCAGCAGCCGCCCGCTCAGCATCTCGGTGATCGGAATCCACACGGGGTCAGACGGCGACGCGTCGTCCGTCACGTGCTGCAGCAGCGCATCGACACGCGCCGCATCGCCGCTGCGCCCGGTAAAGTAAAGCCGCTCCCACGCGATCATCTCGCGCACGCCCGACCACTGGCTCTGAAAGCTCAGGCGCTCGAGCGTGTCGAGCGCGTCGCGTGCCTGGATCATCCGCCCCCGGGCCGCGTGGATGCGCGCGATTGAGACCATCGACAGCGCGATGAATTCCGGCACCGCCGCAAGCGCAATCTCGTCCTCGAACTGGGTCGCAAGCCGCTCCCCGATGTCGAGCGCATCGGCTTCATAGCACGCCCAGATCCGCGATGCCGCAAGCGCCACCGCCGCCATGCCGCGATTCACGTAGGGCCACGGCCGGGTGCCCGACGTCGCGCGCGGCGCTTCGGTCGCGAGCCTCGGCTGTCCGCTGGTGACCTGCAGGATGCAGCGCAGCGCGAGCGTGTAGCCCTGGCTGAACGCGGCCTGTGCATGATCGTTGTGGCTGTTCGCCAGCACGAGCATGTGGTGGATGTCTTCCTCGTTCCACGTCGCCATCGCGCTGAACGTCAACAGGTTCGCTGCCGCGCCCAGTTCGAACGCCTCGAAGATGTCGCGTGCCGGCTGATGCAGCACCGGGATATTCGCGAGACGCGCGGCGCCGCGCAGGTCGTTGTTGAACATCGTCGCCATCGCCAGCACGACGTCCGGATTGTGCGTGGCGCCATCATGTTCGCGAGCGCGCGTCTCGTCGAGATACGAGAGAAGCGGATGCGTCGGGCTCCCGCGACGCAGGAACACGATCGCCCACGCGACCTTGATCGCGAGACTCCGGTTGCCGAGCACCTCGTTCAACGGCAGCCGGTCGAACCAGTACGCCACCGTGGCCAGCTCCGCGCCCGCGATCAGCCGCGAGGCCCATTCGTCGAGCGTGCGCACTGCAAGCGCGTACTCACGCGCCTCGACCGCGTGATACATCGCTTCCTCGGGCACGCCATGCCGCAAGTACCAGTGCGCCGCGCGCCGGTGCACGTCGAGCACACCATCGGGATCGTCCTTGCCGAGACGCTCGGACAGGAAGCGCGCAAACAGGCTGTGATACCTGTACCAGCCAGGATTGCCGTCGAGCGCCTCGAGAAACAGGCCGTCCTGCTCCAGTCGCTGCAGCACCGCGTCTGCGTAATGCGCGCCGGTCACCTCCGTGCACAGCGATCCGTTCAGGCGCCGCAGCAACGATGTTTTCAGCAGGAACACCTGCGCGTCCGGCGGCTGCAGCGACAGCGTGTTTTCCGACAGGTAGCGCACCAGCTCCAGCGGCCCGCAATCGCGCATCTCGTCGACCGTGTGCCACGGATTGCCGCGCGCAAGCGCAAGCTTGAACAGCTGCAATCCGGCTGGCCAGCCTTCGGTGCGCGCCTGCACGAACGACGCGATCTCCGCGTCGAGCGCCTCGTCGTCCGACGCGGTCATGAACTCGACCGACTCCGCCGGCGAGAAACGCAGGTCCTCCATCCGCAGCACCAGCGCCTCCTCGGCGACGAGCAGCGTGCTCACGCCGATGTCCGGCAAATTGCGCGACCCGATATAGATCCGGCAGCGGCCCGGCAGCGCGCGCAACAGGTCGCGCAGGAACCGCAGGATCGCGGGATCGCGAATCCACTGGAGATCGTCGATGCACAAGCCGATCGGGCCGGGAATCTGCCCGAATCGATCGAGCACCCAGTCGATCATGTTGTCGGTCGTCGCCGGCGACTGCTCGGGCGCGGGGCCGCCCGCGTCGGCCACCATCTGCGTGACCAGCGCGATGAAGTACGTTTCGAAGCGGCGCGGATCGTTGTCGTTCTCGTCGAGCGTCAGCCACCCGATCGTCCAGCGCTTCGCGGTGCCGATCTCCATGATCTGCCGAAGCAGCGTGGATTTGCCGCTGCCGAGCGGCGCGTGCAGGATCACGACGTGCGGCACGCCGAGCCGCGTCACGCGTTCGAGCAACGCGTGGCGCACGATCGCGCCGCGCCGTGCGGCGGGTGGCGAAAACTTGTGCTCGCGCAGGTCCACGCCGTCATGACGCACGCTGCGCTGGATCGCATTTCGGGAAACGGTCACGATCATCCGGGTGAGGGGTCGGGTCGCTCATCGTGCCGCATTCACGCGGCAGCTTCAAGCCGTGGCATCGCCTTCGGGTACCGCACCTGCGTCCGGCAGCGGCGACGTCCACCCGCCCACCCGGGAAAACGCGGAGAACGCCGCGAACGGATTACAGCAGTAAGGTCGCAGGCACGCCGCCGATGCGTGCGCCGCGGGTTCGTCGTCGCCGGGCACCGCGGCCGCTTCGGGGAGCGAGGCATTCGCGGTCATCGCGGCACCTCGGCGGCAAACGCGACGTAGGCATCGAGCGCGGCCGGATTGGCCATCGCGTCGCGGCTCGCCGCCTGCTCGACCGGACGCCCCATCAGGATCTTGCGCACCGGCACCTCCATTTTCTTGCCCGTCAGCGTGTACGGTATCTGGTCCATCGCGACCATCGTGTCCGGCACATGGCGTGGGCTGCATAGCGTGCGCAGCCGCTCGGCGATGCGCGCACGCAGCGTGTCATCGAGCGTTTCGCCATTGCGCAGCCGCACGAACAGCGGCATGAAGAAACCGCCGCCTGGCAATTCGCAGCACACGACCAGGCTGTCGGCCACCTCGTCGATCTCCTCGACGACGCGATAGATCTCCGCCGAGCCGATTCGTACACCGTATCGATTCAGCGTCGAATCCGCACGCCCGTAGATGTAACAGCCGCCGTCGCGCGTGATACGCATGAAGTCGCCGTGCCGCCATACGCCAGGAAAGGTTTCGAAGTACGACTCGCGATAGCGCGCGCCGCCGTCGTCGTTCCAGAAGAAGATCGGCATCGACGGGGCCGGCTGCGTCACGACCAGCTCGCCTACTTCGTCGACGACCGGCTGCCCGTCGTCGTTCCACACGTCGACTGCCATGCCGAGCATGCGCGCCTGGATCTCTCCCGCGTGGACCGGCAGCGATGGCACCGCGCCCACCAGCCCGCTGCACAGCTCGGTGCCGCCCGATTGCGACGTGACCCACAAGTCCTGCTTCACGTTGCGGTAGAACCATGTGAACGTCTCGGGCGTGCTCGGCGCACCCGAGAGCAGCACGCTCCTGAGCGCCGACAGGTCGAACTGCCGCCCGGGCTCGATACCCGATTTCTCCATCATCTGCACGAAGGTCGGACTGCCGCCGAAGCAGGTGGCGCCGGCGTCGGCCGCGAGCCGCCACAGACACTCGGGGCCGCCGTGCATCGGGCTGCCGTCGTAGAGCACGGCGGACGCGCCGGTCAGCAGCGAGGCGACCAGCAGATTCCACATCATCCAGCCGGTCGTGCTGTAGAAGAACATCACGTCGCCCGGGTGCAGGTCCAGATGCAGATGCATCAACTTCAGGTGCTCGGCCAGGATGCCCGCATGACTATGCACGATCGCCTTGGGCAAGCCCGTGGTACCCGACGAGAACACGATCCACAGCGGATGATCGGCGCCGACCCGCTCGAAGCGGAACGTATCGGCCGGCACGTCGGGGCCGGCGAGCAACGCGTCCCATGCGTGCACCGCGCACGGCAGCGCCGTCGCTTCGACCGGAATCGCACCTGCCACGTTTGGCAGCCAGACGAGCGTCTGCAGCGACGGCAGCGCCCGCGCAATCTCGGCGACCTCGCGCCGTCGATCGAATACCTTGCCGCCGAAGTGGTAGCCGTCGGCGGCGATCAGCACCTTCGGCGCGATCTGCTGGAAGCGGTCGACGACCGTGCGCACGCCGAAGTCGATCGCAGCCGACGACCATATCGCACCGATGGCGGTCGTCGCGAGCATCGCGACCGCGCACTCGGGCACGTTCGGCAGATACGCGACAACGCGATCGCCCGGCACCACACCGAGGTCGCGCAGGCGCGTCGCGAAGCGCCGCACCTGGCTCCCGAGCTCGGCAAGCGACATCGTCTGCAGCGCTCGCGTTTCGGAAGCGAAATGAAAGGCAGGCGCCGCACCGGCATGCGCGGCATTCTGCAGCACATGCTCCGCGTAGTTCACGCGCGCATCCGGAAACCAGCGTGTATGCGGCATCGGCGCGCCGTCCGTCACGCGTCGCGCCGAGCCGTCGTACTGCACGCCGTGCCATTGCCAGATCGACGCCCAGAACGCGTAAGGCTCGCGCACCGACCAGCGCCATAGCGCGTCGTAGTCCGCGAATGCCAGATCGCGATCGGTCGCGAGCCAGTCGAGATAGCGGGCCAGATGGGAGCCGCGCACGGACGTCTCGCCGGGCGTCCAAAGCAGTTCGCCTTCGTTCACCATGTCAATCGCCTTTCATTTAAGAGCGCGAGCCGTTCGAGAACGGTCTCCGGATGTGCCGCAGCGGGAATCTCGGCCACGTCGAACGCCTTGGGTTCCGGCGCCGGCAGCGCACCGTCTTGCCAGAACGTGTCCGGCACGACGATACCGGCCGTGCCGGGCCCGCATCGCGTCGGCGCGATCGTGAAATCCGGCCCCTGGCCGTCGGCAAGCGTCACGGCCGCCGGCCATTGCATGCCCCATTCCCAGCCGTAATGCGTCGCGACGTTCGCGACGGGTTGATACAGTTCGAGCCACAGCGCGGTTTCGTCGGCCTCCCAGGTACGCGACTCGTGCAGCAGTACCGCATCGACGCCCGCCGTCGCGAACGCCCGCAGGAAATCCGCGATGCTCGACGCCGCCGCATCGGCGGCATCCTCGTCGACCTCGCCGTGCGGCGAACCGCCTGCCGACGCAAGCGCCCGAGCCGCCCAGTCGCGTGGAGACGGCAGCGCGAGTGCGAAGATCGCATCGGGCAACGCCGCGCGCAACGCGCCCGCCAGCGCAGCCGCATGCTCGCGCAGCGGCGTGCTCGCGAGACAGGCCTTCAGCGGCAGATGCGCGCGCTTCGTGTTCGCAAACATTGCATCCTGCAACGCCGTGTCGCGCGTCAGCCATGCGGCGGCAAGCTCCGCCAGCGGCAAGGTGAGCACGTCCGATCCGAGCAACCTGTGCGCCTGGCGTGCCCACGCGATGCACGCGGCACTGTCGAGCCAGGGCGTGCTGCCGCCCGCGAGCAACGGCACGCTGTAGCCAGCGTGATCCAGCCAGAGCGGCCGGCGTACCCGCGCGGTATCGATGAGTCGAGACATGATGCCTTCCAGTTCAGCATGAGGCCGGGTGGCCGTCAATCACGCGACCGCCGCCCGTCCTGCAGGGAAAAAACGTTCGGCGCGGCAACTCACGCCCGCCGCGCCTAGGCCGTTGCGCCGGCTTATGCCTGCGCCGCCTTGTCTGACAGCTGCGCCTCCAGTTCCGCGATGCGGACATCCTTCGGATCGAGCATGAAGGCGCCCTGAATCGCGTCCGCCGGCATCCTGACGCGCTGGCCCAGCGTCGTCGCGTAGATCTCGGCGCGGTCGTTCCAGCTGCCGAAGTACGGCAGCGTCGCGGGCGGTTCCGGTGTCACCCAGGCGTCGCAGAACGCGTCGAACGGCTTGCCGCGCGCAATCCGTGCGAGCCGCTCGGCCGCCCGCGCTTCCGCCGTCGCCTCGACATCGACGACGAGCGTCTCCTCGTCGTAGGCGACCTTGTAGATGTCGCGCGCGTTCTCGTGCGACATCAGCTCCTCCCGCAAGTCCTTCATCACGAGCGCCGGATCGCGTTCGAGCACGTCGCCATAGCCGCCGCCCGAGCCTTGGCAGATCATGTAGATCTCGCCCTCGTTGCAGATCTCGAACGTCATGCCCATGTCGTGGCTGCTGTACTGCGCACCCGGAATCGGCCGCTTGTTCATCAGCTCGACGATGTCGAACGTGTCGACCGCCTTCGGGTTCTCCTCGAGCACCTTGAAGATGTTGATGCCCTTGATCTTCATCAACTGGTAGCTCGGGCACGAATAGCCGCCGAATAGCCCCTGCGCCGACGGAAACTTCGAGCCCTCGCAGCCGGTCATGAAGCCCCACAGCCCGGAACCGCGCGCGGTCGCGATCTGCTCGTAGCCCATCCCGCCGCGATACTTGCCCCAGCCGATCCGGTCCTTCGCGAGCCGTTGCGCACCGAGGCGGATGATCGGCGTGTCCTCTTCCGCGATCTCGTGTTCGCCGGTGTCGCACATGAAGCCGAACACGGGCGAGATCGAATGCTCGCCGTCCGCGTGGCTGCGCGCGCCCTGCCCGTTTCCGTTGATGTCTGCGCAGAAGTTGCCGGTCACGTCGCCGTGCTGCGTCAGGCCGCCGTAGATGAACGTCGCCGCCTGGTCGTACTGAGACGCGATCACCGCCGAATAGCGATGCGGCAGGCTATAGCTCAGCTTGTTCATCGGAATCGTCCACACGACGCAGCCCTTGAACAGCGGCATCAGGCTCATCGCCTGCGGCATCTCGCCTTCCGCATCGAGGATCGAGTTGCGATCGGTGATGATCTCGATCGGCGACAGCACGGCCATCGTATGCGGCAGGTCGGGCCAGATGTTCTGCAGCAGGCCCGTGCACAGCGCCGCCTTGAACGACGCGATGTTGGTATTGACCGAACGGTTCATGAACTGCGGTGCCGAGCCGCGGAAATCCATCACCATCCGGTCGCCCTTCACGGTGATCGCGCACGAGATCTTCTGCAGCGCGTTTTCGCGCAGGCTCGAATCCATGAACTGCAGCACGCGCGTCGTGCCGTCGGGCAACTCACGAATGCGGCGGCGCATCTCCGTTTCGACGTCTTCCAGGTGCGTGCGCAACGTGCCGACCAGCGCGTCACGCCCATACTGGTCGAGCAGCGCGATGATCCGCTCGCGCAGGCGCAGCACCGCGTGCAGCTTCACCTTCATGTCCTCGAGCTGCAGGCGCGGGTCGCGCACCGAGTTCTGCAGGAACGTGACGAGGTCGCGCTTCAGCTCGAAGTTCTCGACGATCTTGAACGGCGGCATCTTGATGCCTTCGTCGTACTTGCTCTCGGCCTTGGCCGGCAGACCGCCCGGCTCGGTCGAGCCGTTCTCGCCCTCGTGGATCGTCGACGACAGCCAGCACACGAGTTCGCCCTTGTAGAACAGCGGCATCATCATCGACTGGTCGGTGTTGTGAATGCCGCCGTAGCGCGCGTCGTTGTGGATGAAGCCGTCGCCGTCCTTCACGCCGACCGTCGGGTCGTTCACCCAGTTCTTGATGATGAAGCGGATCGGATAGAAGCAGCACGCGGCGAACGCGATGATCCCGTGTGGCGCGATCATTGACAGGTCGCCCTGCGCGGTGTAGATCGCGGTGACGAGGTCGCCCCACTTCGCGCCCGGCGCCGCGCCCATCTGGTTCACCATTGTGAACGCTTCGGACAGCGCCGAGTTGATCAGCCCGCGCACATGGTGAACCTGGTGCGGGTCGACGCCGCGCTCCAGCACTTCGTTCTCCAGCTTCGAGCGCGGCAGGATGCTGTGATTGCGCATGATCTCGGGATCGGGGCCGAGAAACAGCGTGTTGTCGGCGATGAACTTGTCGAGCAGCGCCCGGTCTTCCGCATTGATGTCGTTTTGCATGTCGATCTCCTTGCTCACTTGCGCAGGAACCACGCGCCGCCCTGGGCCGTCGCCTGATAGATCCAGCCCGGCTCGACAAGGAACGTCGTCGCGCGGGTCGTGATGACGGCCGGCCCTTCGATCTGCGTGCGCTCGGCACGGGCGCGGTCGTCGTAGATGGCGGTGCGTTGCGGCCCGTCGTGCCCGACGAAGTGGCACTCGCGGTAGCCGACCGGCTCCGGCGGCGGCAGCGGGTTGTCGCTGACCGCGAGCTTCGCAAACTTCACCGACGGCTGTTCGACGTACGCGCAAACACGCAGCGTGTTGATCCGCACGCCGGTTTCCGGGCTTTGCGAGCCGTCCCCGAAGCGCGAGCCGTAACTCTCATGGAACAGCTCCATCAGCGTCAGCACGTCGCGCTGCGTCTTCAGGCGCGAGATCGGCGTGACGACAGCCGTCTGCACGCGCTGGTTGCCGTAACGCATGTCGAGTTCGAGCCGGTAGCGGATCTGCGACGGGTCCATCCCCTGCCGCTCCAAATCCTCGCGCCCGCGCCGCTCGAGCTCCTCGACGCCGCGGTTGAACGTGTCGAAATCCAGGAAGAACGATTTCGTGTTCGGGTTGAACAGCACCGTCCACGTGTTCATTTCGTGGATATGCATCTGGTTCACCGTCCCCGCACCGCACGCGGAGAACGTCGACGAATACGGCGGTGCCAGCACTTTAGCGACCCCGAGCGCGGATGCGATCCCGCACGCATGGAGCGGCCCGTTGCCGCCGTATGCGAGCACCGTGAATTCCTTCGGCTCGAAGCCGCGCGTGCGCAATTCGGTGGCGATGCCGTTCGCCATCGACGCATCGACTTGCTTCTTGATCAGCTTGGCGGTTTCGATCACGTCGAGATCGAGCACGTCGCACAGGTCGTCCTGCATTGCCTGCTTCGCGCGGCGCGGATTCAGCGGAATGCGGCCGTTCGCGTAGTTCTTCGGATCGAGATAGCCGAGCAGCAGGTCGGCGTCGGTGACGGTCGGATGCTGGCCGCCGCGGTCGTAACACGCGGGCCCCGGATCGGAGCCGGCCGACTGCGGGCCGATTTCGACCGTCTTGTACATCCGCTCGTAGCGCGCGATCGAGCCGCCGCCCGCGCCCAGCGCGACGAGGTGCACCATCGGCACGCTGACGAGCCAGCGATCGATCACCGGGTTGAAGTCGTAGAACTTCTGCCCGCCCTGCACGACGATCCCTATGTCGAAGCTCGTGCCGCCCATGTCGGTCGCGACGACGTTGCCCAGTTCGGCCGCCGCTGCCAGGTACTCGCTCGCGGCGATGCCCGACACCGGCCCCGAGTGGACGGTCTGCAGCGCATCGGTCGAGTTGAGTTGCGCCATCCCGCCCGAGTTGTGATTGACGAGCATCGGCTTCGTGTAGCCCTGCTGGCGCAGGTTCAGCTCCAGCGTGCCGAGCCCGTGGTACATGATCTGATGCAGGAACGCGTCGATGATCGACGACGTCGCGCGCGAATACTCGCCCTTGCGGCCGACCACCTGGTGCGACAGCAGCATCGGGATCGCGCCGAGCATGTGCGCCGGGTACTCCTCGAGGAAGATCTCGCGCACGCGCAGCTCGTGCACCGGGTTCACGACGCTGTTCGTAAACATCACGACGAGTGCCTGCGCACCGGCGTCGACGAGCTCGCGGATGCGCAAGCGCACGTCGTCCTCGTCGAGCGTCCAGAACACCTGGCCGACGTAGTCGACACGCTCGCGGATCTCGCGGATCAGCGGAATCGCCACGAGTGGCTCCGGGCGTGCCGCATTCGGAATGTCCATCTGCTCGTGTTCGGACAGCCCTTCCCCGTAGCCGCGGGCACGCGACAGCGGCACCGTGTGCTTGAAGCCCGTCGTGACGAGCAGGCCGACGCGCGGGCCCTTGCGCTCGATCAGCGCGTTGGTGCCTAGCGTCGTCGCATAGCGCACCGAATCGACTTCCGACAGCAACTGAGTCGGCGTCAGTTCGAGCTGGCGGCACGCGTCGGCCAGCGAATCGTTGAAGCCGACCGCCAGATTGTGGTGTGTCGTGAGCGACTTGCCTTCGACGCAATGATCGCCCCATGCCACGAAGCAATCGGTGAAGGTGCCGCCAATGTCGACGGAAACACGTTTCATGATCGAATCTCCCCGTGGCTCAAGTGGACGACGCGTCGGCGCCGGCACCGACTGCATGGCGATGATGGGCAGCCGCATGCAGCGCGCGCTGCAGCTTCACGCGTTCGAGTGCAAGGTCGGGCGCCTGCGCGGGCTCCGTCATCTCCTCGCGATCCCTCCATTGCAGCTTCAGCGCGTCGATGTCGAGATCAATGTCGTGCAGCGGCGGATGGCCGGGCGGCAGGTATTCGGCTTCAACGAGCACACCGCATTCCGGGCAGTAGTATTCGAGAATCCGGCACCAGTCCGGGTCCGGCGAGTACGTCCGTGCGTAGCGGTTCGGATCGAGCAACGGTTTGTGGATCTCGCGCGGATCGCGATCGTGGACGAGCAGTCCGCGCTTGTAGTTGTCGCGCGCGCTGCCGTGCGCATGACCGCAGCGCCGGCATTCCCATTGTTCCGTGCCGAGATCGATGCGCAGGGTTTCGGTAATCAGGACTTTCATTATTCGTTCTCCGTGCCGCTGCTGAGCAGGATATCTCCGGCGGAATTGATGTCGAAATGCCAGCCGGCGTCGATGCGCCCCGTGAAGAATGCTTCCTCAAGTACCGCCGGCCCGGCCTCGCGTACCGCGACGCCCTTCGGCTGATCCTCGACGCGGTACAGCGGCAGTTCGGCTTCGCGGCCATCGACCACGACGCGCCGCGTGCCGTGCGCAACGGCGGGCTGGTGGCCGGCCTCGTCGAAGCGGCCGTCCAGAGTCGCTTGCGGCATGCGCTTGATCGCGGTCAGCGACACGGACAGCGTCGCATCCGGCGCAAGCCCGGCCGGCAGCGTCGTGCCGGTCACCGCGTGCTCGCTACTCCGGCCGTCGGCACCCGTCGCTTCGACCGTATAGACCAACCGGCAGTCGTCGATGGCCGCGTCTTCACCGAACATCGCACGCGATGCCCGTGTGAACAGCGTGTCCATCGCGGCAGAAAGTGCGCTGTCGGTCGCTTCGGCAAGCGGCGCCGAGAAGCTGTGGCCGACATCCGAAAAGCTGATTCCGTACGCGGAAAACACCGCCGCCAGCTCCGGAATCAACACCCGCTTCACGCCGATCGCCTCCGCGACGCGGCATGCGACGAGCGCCCCCGCGCCGCCGAACGCGGCAAGCGTCGTGTCGGGCCGGATCGACGCATAGGCGGTGAGGCTGTCGGCGACTTTCTTCACCCACGCGGCTTCCATCGCGGCGAGCGCTTCGAGTTCGCCCATCTTCAGCGGTTCGGCCACGTGCGCATGAACCGCTTGGCGGGCACGCGCCTTGTCGAGCTGCAGCTTGCCGCCAAAGAACGACGCGGGATCGAGCAGGCCCGCCAGCGTGAATGCATCGGTGATCGTCGCCTGCGTGCCGCCGAGGCCGAAACAGGCCGGCCCCGGCGCGCTGCCGACGCTTTCCGGCCCCACCGCGATTCGTTCGCCCGCTACGCGGATGATCGTGCTGCCGCCGACGCCCGCACTGACCACGTCGCACAACGAGAACGACGTCGCGACGCCTTCGACGTTGCCGTGCCGGTCCGCGCGCACGCCGCGTTCGTCGACCACGCCGATGTCGGTCGTCGTTCCGCCGATGTCCATCGACAGCAGATGCGTCAACCCGTAGTGCCGGGCCAGCACACGTGCGCCTTCCATCCCGCCGCGCGGGCCGGAACTGTAGGTCTTCAGCGCGATCGTCTTCGCGACGCGCCCTGCATAGCCGTCGTTGCGGAACACGAGCAGCGGGCTCTGTGCACGCGCGTCGCGCAGCTTCTGTTCGGCGCTGTAGAGAAAGCGCTCCATCGCCGGATGCAGGAACGCGTTGAACAGTGCAGTCCACGTGCGGCGCACGTCGCTCGCATCGTCGGCAATTTCGTGTGCATACAGGATCGGTAGCGCGCCGAGCAGGTGCGGCGGAAAGCTGCGCAGTAGCTTGCGCTTCAGGCGCTGTTCGAGTTCGACGCGGCGCGGGCCGCCGATCGCCACCACGAGCCGGTTGGCCCCTGACGCCGCGAGTTCGCCGACCACCCGAACCACGTCGGCTTCGGGTGAATCGCCGGACAGCGTGACTGCGCGGCTGCCGATCACCGCGTCGAACAGGTTGGCAGCGCCGTCGGCGTCGCGCACCTGCGCGGCCGACAGCGTCCCCCCGACCACGAGCCCGAGCCGCGGCCCCTTGCGCTCGACGAGTGCGTTCGTCCCCTGGGTCGTCGAGTAGCGGATCGCGGCCGTCGACAACAGCAGCGCCTCCAGGTCTTCGTTGCCGTAGATCGCTACGGACGCCTTGCGCAGCCCGTCGAACAGGCATTGCGACAGGTCATGCGGCGTGGTCAGCGTCTTCGTGCGAATCACGTTGTCGCCGTCCATCACGCAGATGTCGGTCAGCGTGCCGCCATTGTCGATGTTGACCAGGCGATGTCGCACGGTCCGTGTGCCGGACGTGCTCGATGCCGCGTGCTGGATCGAATCGGTTGGGATTGTCATGAGCTCTCTCGCTTCGTGATCGGCCGGCTCAGGCGCGGCCCGGCTGCCGTGCCTGTGCAGCACGGCGCAGGTCGATGGGCGCGCACGGATCCGTCATGCAACGGTGCGGCGTCGGGAAAGGAAGGGAATGCACGTCGTCTCCTGTCTGGTTATGTTTGTCGTGGAATCAGTGTAGGCAGCGGCCTGCCGGCCGCTGCCACCCGTCCGGGTAGTTATCGGGTATGGATTGCCCGTATCGGTGGCATCCGCGCGTCAGCTACCGGCCGACGCGTTCGCGCCAGCCCGTTCGATCGCCGGCTTCACGCTGTCGATCGCGCCGCCGCCGTCACAAGGAATGACGGCGCCGGACACGTACGACGCGTACGGGGATGCGAGGAACAGCGCGAGGTTCGCAATGTCGTCGGTCGTACCGAACCGGCGCAGCGGCACGGCCGACTCGGCCAGCGCGAGTTCGTCGTCGGTGCGGGCGATCAGCTTCCGAAAGCCTTCCGTACCGTCGATCGGGCCCGGCGAGATCGCGTTGACGCGCACGCCGTCGGCGCCCCATTCCAGCGCGAGCACGCGGGTGAGCTGGTCGATGCCGGCTTTCGCCGCGGACGCGTGTGCCTGATGACGCATCGGCACCGTCGCCTGCGGTGCGGTGATGCTGATGATCGACGCGCCAGGCTTGCGCAGATGCGGATAGGCCTGCCGCATCACGTTGAACGAGCCGATCAGGTCGATATCGATGACCGTGCGGAAACCGTTCGCCGACATCGTGTTCGCGTCGCACAGGAAATTGCCCGCCGCGCCGGATATCAGCACGTCGATCGGGCCGAACTCACGCACCGCATCGCCGAGCGCGGCGCCCACCGCGTCGAAATCGCGGACATCGGCGCATGCGCCGTGCACCGACGCATGGGTCGTGCGCAGTGTCTTCACCGCGGCGTCGACGTTCTCGCGTTTGCGGCTCGCCACGCTGACAGCCGCGCCGCATCGCGCGAACGCTCGTGCGATGCCGAAGTTGATGCCGGTCGTACCGCCGAAGACGAACACGTGCTGTTGCTCGAAACCTATCTCGATCTGCATGCCACTCTCCTGTCGAAACCTGGGAACCCTGTCGTCAGAACAGATGGCGCATGCCGATCACGGTGCCGAACGTCGACCCGTTCGCGCCGTACAGCGCACCGTTCGTCGACAGCCCCGTGTTCATCTTGCCGTGGTTGTTCACATGGCCGAGCTGCCCGTACAGCAACGTCGCCTTCGACAGGCTGTAGGTGAGCCCTGCTGCGGCGAGGATCGAGTGATTGTTCGTGTCGTTGCCGTCGCTCGTGTACCAGACGCCGGCGTCGGCGCTCACGACCGGCGTGAACTGATAGGCGGCTCCGCCGCCGTAGACGCGGCTGTCGAACGAGCCCGCGATCTTGTAATTGACGTAGGCGGCTTTCACCGTGAGCGCGTCGTACTGATAGCTCGCGCCGAGCGTGCGCCCGGTAAACGGCACCGTGCTCGGCACCGGCGTCGCCGCGGCCGTGTCACCCGAGTTGCCGTTGTACATTGCGGCACTGACGAGCAACGGCCCGACCGTGTAATTGAGGCTCGCGGAATACCGGCGGCCCGCCTGGAAATCGCCGGCCTTGTCGCCGAGCGCAAGCATCGCGCTGCCCTGCAAGCCCGCCACCACCGGGCTCGTGTACGAAATCGCATTCGCGTTGAAGATCCCCGTCACGAGCACGCCGCCGACATAGATCGGCACGCCGCTGCCGAAGTACGACACGCTGCGTGCATCGGTGGCGATCAACGACAGCACGAACGGCGAGAACTGGACGCCGGCCTTCACCGTGCCGTAGTTGCTCTCGATCCCCACCCATGCCTGCCGGCCGAACAGATTGCCGTTCGAATCCGCATAACCGCCGTTCGACACGTCTATGCCGCTTTCGAGCGTGAAGAGCGCCTTCACGCCGCCGCCGAGATCCTCGGCGCCTTTCAGGCCGAACAACGATGGCGTCATCCCGCCGGTGACCATCGATACCTGATGCCCGGCATTCAGCCCGGTCTTCGGATCGATCGCCTTGGTCGTATAGAGGATGCCGGCGTCGACGACACCGTAGAGCGTGACACTGCTTTGCGCATGCGCGGGCAATCCGGCCGTGGCCAGAACCACACCGGCAACGGGCGCGAAACGTTTGCGGGGCGGGATGATCGTCATCGGGAATGTCTCCTGTTCTAGTCTCTGTTTGTTGGATACCAGTGCTTCGCTGTTGCGAATGCCCGCCAGACCGGACGCTCCGGCTTACCCGGCCCCGGTCGTTGCGCGGCAAGGTCCGACCGTCCGTGCGTATTGATCGACAGGATGGCCGTCGACGCACATGCGTCAATCGGAAGCAAAACGAAACAACTAACATCCTGCAGACCTGTTTTATGCGCGGGAGTCACGACCCGGCGGTGTCGCCGCCGTTCAGTCGCGTTGTTTCTGGAAAAGAAGTGTAGGTATGGGGGGGACGGGTGGCAGCTACCCATTCGGGTGGTTTGGGAGCATGGATTCCCCTGATCGGGGGATGGCGGGTTCAAGCGCGCTCAGCCACGGGGGCGAGCCGTCGCGAACGCCCGGCCCTCTGCGCGAGCGTGATGCCGATTGTCTTCGGGCGCGGCCCCCGACAGCAGGGTTTCGATCCCGCACATGATTGCCCCGAGCACGATGTCCCGGGCGACCATCACGTGGCCGACCTGCAGGCGCCCTGAATCGATCGCCGTTTGCAGGCCGCGCGTCGTACAGCGAGCGCTGGTTGACAAGAACGTCCATGTACCCGTGTCGAAGCCCGCGCGATAGCGCGGGTCGGAAAGCCGGCACGCGGACTGGCTCGCATCCAAAGCCCCCTGCACAGCGACAGCGATGCGCCGATGCCGCGCGGCATGCGATCGCGCCTGGCGACGCGATGCAAGCTCATCGAAGCAGCGCACACCCTGATGGCGGAAAAGGGCTTCGGCCTCTGCACGATCGAAGAGATCACGAGGCGGGCCGATGTCGGTTTCGGCTCCTTCTACAACCACTTCGAGTCGAAGGACGAGATTGCCAAGGCGGTATTCGCGCAGCGGGCATCGGAGATCGGCGTCATCACGGACGAAATCTCGGCGCGCGAGACGGATCCCGGACGTTGCGATTAGTCACGTCGAACCATCGCGAGATGGCCATGTCTGGCTGCGTGCCGTAGGGTACGCGGCCACGTCACCGTTGCAACGCACCCGGCCGTTAGGGGCAAGCCGTTCTGCGTCGGGACCTCCACCGCGCCGCCAACGAAGCATTTTCCGCTTCCGGACTTTTCGAAGTACGGAATGAATGCACGTTAACCCTTGATTTCGATCAGCGATGGCCAGCAATATCGCCCGGAATACAGTTCCTCGTAGACTGAACTGCGACGTCTGCGACCCCTTGACATGCGGTGCTCGCGTCTTCGTCGCGGCTCGGCAAGAATGCACTGGACGATCGATCAGCAGTTGATGAAACTTTGCGGCCACTATTTCAGCCACAGCTACTTCCGCCAAAGCGACGACGGCCACGATAACCGGAGGCCAACCGCTCAGCCATCGTGCCGGGCCGACTCGAGCCTCGTGCGTGTTGCGGTCTGTTACGTCCCGGTCATTGCTTCTGGAAGAAATGGCCTGCGCCGCGGAGCCGGGACAACTCGCTGCCGCGCGTGCAGCGTTCATGAAAATTGGCACCTGCACCTTCAACCGGCGGCGCCCTCAAGGATCGTTCCGTCTGCATTTCCAGCCCGGGTTTCTCATTCGACTCATTCCGGAGCCCAGGTGTTTCTTCACGTTCGTACCGGCGCCACGTTCAATGTGCGCGTCCTTGCTTCAGCCGGTTTTGCGCGCAAGCGACCGCGGCTGGCACGCATCGCCGAGGTGGCGGCGTCATGAAAATCACGCCCGCGCTCGCGCGCCTATTCACGCTCAGGCATTTACGCAGCGATCTACTGCCGTGGGCGATCGCGTTGGCTGTGGGCATCGACTACTTCGACAACACGATCTTTTCGTTCTTTACGAGCTATATCGCTGGTGGGATCAATGCATCGCCGGACGAACTGGTGTGGTCGTCGACGGCCTATGCAACTGCCTCCGTGCTCGGCATTGTGCAACAGCAGTGGCTGATCGAGCGCTTGGGCTTCCGGCGCTACCTGAGCGGCTGCCTGCTGATGTTCGCGGCTGGATCGCTGGCCGCGTCGCTCAGCGAATCGTCGCTCTCTCTCGCAATGGCGCGTGGCCTCCAGGGCTATTTCATCGGGCCGATGCTCGGCACCTGCCGCATCATGCTGCAAACCGGTTTCACGCCGCAGGACCGTGCGCCCGCCACGCGCGTCTTCCTGGTCATGATTTTGCTCGCGAGCGCGCTCGCGCCGATGGCAGGCGGTTGTCTCGTTGCATACTTCGACTGGCGCGCGCTGTTCATGTGCTCGACAATTGGCGGGGCAGCGCTTTCGGCGTTTGCATTCCTCGTGGTGCCGCACATCGGCAAACGCCCGGTCGAGCGCCGCAGTGGCACTCACCTGTGGCCCTATCTGCTGTTCGCCGTTGCGCTTGGGGCGCTGCAGATCGTCGCGCAGCAACTGCGCTTCGAAGTGTTCAGTACCACGCCCCTGATGCCGTTGGCCACCGTTGCGGGGCTGACCGCGATTGGGTGGTTCGCTTGGCACCAGTGGCACGATCCACGTCCCCTCGTTCGCCTGAATGCGCTACGCGAGGGGCCTTTCAGGCAAGGTATCGTGCTCTATGCCTTCTATTACTTCATCAGCAATGCGATTGGCTTTCTGATCTCACGGTTGCTGCAAAGCGGGTTGGGCTACCCGGTGGAAAATGCAGGCCGCATCGTCGGGCTCACTTCGCTCGCGGCGATTCCAATGGCGATCGCGTATTTCAAGTACTCGCGCCTCATCAAGCGCAAATGGCTGATCGTACCGGGCTTCATCATGGCGGCCACGATCGGCATCTGGATGCTTAACCTGTCTCCCGACGTCAGCATGGGCTGGCTGCTGCCGCCGCTGGTGTTGCGCGGCTTTCTCCTGATGTTCATTGCACTGCCCACAGCGAGCGCGGCGTTTCAGATTTTTTCGAACGACGAATTCACGCACGGTTACCGTTTCAAGAATATCGTCAAGCAGATGGCCTACTCGCTGTCGACCGCGACCTTCATTATCGCGGACCAGCATCGCACGGCCGTTCATCACACACGTCTCGTCGAATTCGCGAACCCGTACAACCCGGTGTTCCAGAACGCGCTCGAAACGATGACGCATGCGTTCGAGGCGCAGGGATTGGGCGAAGGAGCGGCGCGCAGCCTGTCGCTAGGGCAACTGGCGAGTATGGCTGCACACCGGGCCAGTTTCCTGAGCGTGCTGGACGGCTTCGAGATGATTGTGGTGCTCGCGCTCGTAGGTGGCGTCATCGCCCTGGTGCAGCAGCAGATCAGGTAATCGGGTGCAGATTGCCTATGCATGTGGCCTGTGCAATCCGCACGATACGCCTGGGAGCGCCGCGAGCGCCAATCAGGTTGGAGCGGCGTGTGATAGTCGGTCACCGGGTAGACCAGAACCTGCGCGCACAATGAAGGGCCGCCTTCGTCGCGGATCCGCAGCGCCATCACGGCAGCGAGGTTGCCGCCCGCGCTGTCACCGGCCACGACAATGCGCAACGCGTCGAGCGACAGCAGGTGGGCATGCTCCGCGATCCAGCACACGGCATTGAAGCAATCGTTGATCGCAGCGGGAAAGCGATGTTCGCGTGCAAGCCGGTAGTCGACCGCAATCACGGCCGCGTCGCTTCCTGCACATAGGTACCGGCACGCGTGATCGTGCGTATCGAGATTGCCGATCACGAAGCCGCCACCATGAAAGAACACGGTCACGCCGTCACTTCTTCTGTCCGCCGGCCAGTACAGGTGCGTCGCGAGCACGCGCCCTTCGAGCGGCATGTCGACGTCGACGGTCTCGCCCACGACCGTGCGCCGGTCGAGCGGCGGATACGCAAGCCCCTCACGGAGCGCCTCGACGGACAAGCTCTCCATCGGCAGCGCGGATTCAACGCTTTTCAGCATCGCGGCAATGGCGGGATCCAGCGCCACACTCGTTACTCCGCGACGCTCGAACCGGTGACAGGGCCCGCGATCGTCGGGAGCGATCCGGGCAATCCACGCGAGCCGATTTTCAACGTACGGAATGCTCGAACGAAATGGATTTGCGCGCGACAGGTCGGCCCTTATGCTGCTATCGGGGCCAATCTTCGGCGCCGAATATCAGGTAGACGACCATCATGAGCGATCCCGTCGCACTCAAGGCCCGGTTCGAACGACTTCACGACTTCTGGAACGGCGCCTTCGATGTCAGTCTGAACGAGGATTCCCGCATTCGCCCACGGATATACGGCCTTTTCGTCGGCTCCGTGGCGGACCGGAGCATTGTCGCCCGTCGTCAAGGAGCTGTTGTACGTGGCAATCGACGTATCGACGACGCACCTGGTCGAACCGGGCGTCCGCATTCATATGCGCAACGCGCTTTGCTTCGGTGCGACGCCGGCACAAGTGCTGCGGGTCGCGCAAATCGTCAGCTGTGTCGGGATGCAGAGCTTTCTGCTCGACGCACCGCATTTGAGATCGGCGACGACCTGACGGCACATCCATGGCCGCATGAGCGGCCGCTTCCTGCTTCGGCGCGCGCCTCGCTCCATACTCATTCGACACATCGTGAGATTTTCGCTAAAACCCTTGCTCCAGTTTTTGCATGGGCACGTACGCAGGACCCGCAATGCCGACGCCCGACGCGCTGCTTCCATGTGTCGTTTCATTGCCGGTATATACGTGCCGAATTCGATCCTGTCGAATCGCGGCTTCATGAAAGCTCAATTGGTTCGCCGCCGGCATGCTCTTACGCTGCCCATGATTGGTTGCAGCCGCGGTGAACACGGTACGCGCGCATCGGCACGAAACCGCAGCAGCGTTGAACCGCATGGCAGACATCGCCGTCATCGGTCGGCCATCCCCGTGGCAGGCACGCGGCGCCGGCCATCACCGTCACGGCGTGCACGTGCATGCCCATTCCGACGTTCGAGCCTGACCCGACTCGACGCATTAGAAAAGTCCGGGACGTTTCCGGAATAGATCCCTCCGGCATTCATTGCGTGGTGATGAGGATCGCCATGGTTTGGAATCCGGAAGGATTCGTCTAGCAATACATTTATAACAAAGGTATGGAGACAACATGAATCAAGCAACGCCGCCGGTCCGCAGCACTCTATTCGTCGTCCTTTTATGCTTCCTGACGATCGTGGCGGACGGCTACGATCTCATCGTCTACGGCGCGACCGTTCCGCATCTGTTGGCGGAGCCCGGCTGGCATCTGACGCCTGCCGCCGCCGGCATGATCGGCAGCTGGACGCTGGTCGGGCTGATGGTCGGCCTCGCGGTGGCCGGCCCGCTGACCGATCGTATCGGCCGACGTCGTCTGCTCATGGTGGGCGTGCTGTGGTTCTCCGTTGGGTCGTTCGTCTGTTCGTTCGCGACCTCCCCCACGTTCCTGGGCGCGGCCCGCTTCATCACCGGAATCGGCATGGGCGGCGTGGTGCCGTCCGCCGTAGCGCTGTCGGTGGAGTACGCGCCCAAAGGCCGCCGCCAGTTCTATAACGCGCTCACGCTGACCGGCTACTCTGTAGGCGGCATCGTCAGCGCGCTGCTTGCCATCGTGCTGCTTCACGAGCACGGCTGGCGCACGTTGTACGCGCTCGGCGCGCTCTATGCGCTGATCCTGCCGGTCATGTATTTCCTGCTTCCCGAGTCGGTGGATTTCCTCGTCAATCGCGGCCGTATGGGCGAGGCGCGCGCGCTCGCGGCCCGCTATTCGCTCGATCTCGAGCAGATCCTGCTCGACAAGGATGCCCAACACGTATCGCAAGGCACTGCTCGGACGGCCGGCGGCTATCGGCTGGTATTGTCACGCCAGTTCCGCACCACAGCGCTGCTGCTCGCGTTCATGACGTTCTGCGTGCAACTGATCATTTATGGGCTCAATGCGTGGCTGCCGCAGTTGATGCGAGCGGCCGGCTATCCGCTCGGCTCGTCGCTGCAGTTTCTGATGGTGATGCAGTTCGGGGCGGTCGTCGGCATGCTTGGCGGCGCGTGGCTGGCCGATCGCGTCGGCACGCGACGCGTCATGTTTGCGTTTCTCGTGCTTGGCGGCTTGTCGCTGATCGTGCTGAGCCAGAAGCTCGATTCCACGTGGCTGATGCTCGCCGTATTCGGCGCGGGGCTCAGCTCGATCGGCACCAGCAGTCTGATCTACGGGTATATCGCCGCACACTTCCCGACTTCATGCCGCGGGTCCGCCTTGGGCGGCGCACAGGCCGTCGGGCGTTTCGGCTCGATCCTCGGGCCGATGATCGGTGGCTGGATCGTCGGCGCCAATCTCGGCCTGCACTGGAATTTCTACGCGTTTGCGATCCCCGCGATCGTTGCGGCGACAGTCGTGCCGCTGATCCCGAAATCGGCATGAGGCGCGCGGCTCTATGGAAACATACGACTACATCGTAGTAGGAGCAGGCTCGTCGGGCTGCGTGGTGGCGAGCCGCCTGTCCGAGGACCCCGCGGTGCGCGTGCTGCTCGTCGAAGCCGGCTCGGACATGAAAAGCTTCTGGGTGCGCATACCTGCCGGTGCGGGCAAGCTGTTCATGGACAAACGGTTCAACTGGGCGTTCGATACCGAGCCCGTGCAGACGCTCGGCGGCCGCACCGTGTACTGGCCGCGCGGTAAAGGCCTCGGCGGCAGCAGCGCAATCAACGGCATGATCTACATGCGCGGCCAGCCGAGCGATTTCGACCATTGGGCAGCGCTGGGCATCGATGGATGGAGCTGGGCCGACGTGCTGCCGTTTTTCATCCGGTCGGAAACGAACCAGCGCGGCGCGAGCGACCATCATGGAGGACACGGCCCGCTGCACGTGAGCGACACGGCCATCTCGCACCCGAGCGCCGACGATTTCATCGCCGCGGCGGAGAAGTCCGGCATTCACCGCAGCGCGGACCTGAACGCGCCGCCGTACGAAGGGGTCGCCTATCGGCAATACACGATCCGCAACGGGCGCCGCCATTCGTCCTATGACGCGTTCATCGAACCTGTGCGTCATCGTCGCAACTTGACCGTGCGCACGGGTGTGCGCGTGATGCGCGTCGTTCTCGAAGCCGGACATGCCACCGGCATCGAAGTGCTGGATCGCGGCGTGCGGCGGCAAATCGCTGCCGCGCGCGAAGTGATCCTGTCGAGCGGCGCACTTGCTTCGCCGCAATTGCTGATGCTATCCGGTATCGGCGACGCCGCGGCCCTGCATCGCCACGGGATCGCCGTGGCGATCGACTCGCCCGGTGTGGGGCGCAACCTGCAGGATCATTGGTTCGGCTCGCTTGCATGGCATGTCACGCCGGACAGCTCGTATAACCACCGGCTGCGCGGGCTACGCAAGTATCTGGAAGGCGTGCGATATGTGCTGACTCGCCGCGGATATCTCGCGCTCGGCGCGGCACCTGTGACGGCTTATGCGCGCAGCGAGCCGGGGCGACCGGAAGCCGACCTGCAACTGACGGTGAGCCCGATGACGTTCAAATTCTCTGCGTCCGGCGAGCCGGTCGTCGACGATTTCCCGGCCATCGGTGCGGCGGTCGTCCTGCTGACGCCCGATTCGCGCGGCCATATGGAACTGAAGTCGCCGGACCCTTTGGATGCGCCTGCATTTCATCCGAATTACCTGAGCGATCCCGGCGACATCCGGCGCTCGATCGCGGGTTTGCGGCTGATGCGGCGCATCGCGAACACTGCCCCGCTCGCGTCGCGGATCATCGAGGAGCGCGTACCGGGAGCGTCCGTCGCGACGGACGAACAGTGGCTCGCCCATCTCAAGACCTGCGGCAACAGCGGCTGGCACCAGGTCGGCACCTGCCGGATGGGTGTCGATGCGCAGGCCGTTGTCGATCCGCGGCTGCGCGTGCGCGGCGTCGCGCGGTTGCGCGTCGCCGACGCGTCGATCATGCCGAAGATCGTCGCCGGCAATACCAATGCGGCCTGCATCATGATCGGCGAAAAGGCCGCGGATCTGATCCGCGCGGACGCGACACCGGCCCGTGCGGTACCCGCGTGATTACAGGTGCTTGCCGAAGAACGGCGCCAGAATCGACACCGCTTCGCGCATCTGCTCCGGCGTGTCGTAAAGCGACATGTGCGTGCCGCCCCGGATCACGTGAAGGTGCTTGTCGATGCTGGCCGCTTTTTCGAGGAGGTCCTGGCTGTGCCACAGCGAGCCAGCTTCGCTGCCGGCGACCAATTGGAGCGGTTGCGTCAGCAGCACGTCGGCCAATGCGAAGGCGTCGTAGGTCACGAGTTGCGGCAGGCTGCTCGTCGTGAACTGGCTCGGCGTGTTCGGGTGCCGCGCACGCGACGTACGGTAGTAGTCGTACGCTTCGCGCATGTCGCGATCCTCGACGCCATCGAGGCTCGTCGGCGAGAACGGGATATAGGCGACCGGCTCGCCGGCGGCTTCGCGAGTGCGCGCTGCGGCGCCGAGTTCGAGCAATGCGATCGATTTCTCCGGCGCCTCGTTGCCATGCCAGCCGACGCGGAACATGCTGCCGATATTGACTGCGCTGACAGCGCCCACCGCCTTGATACGCCGGTCGGTCATCGTCGCGTGGATCGCATAGCCGCCGCCTGCGCATACCCCGAGCGCCCCGATTCTGTCGCGATCGACGAAGTCTTGCGTCGCCAGAAAATCGACCGCGCTGCGCACGTCGTTGACGCGCGCATAGGGATCCTCGAGAAACCGCGGCGTCCCGCCGCTCTCTCCCTGGCACGACGCGTCGAACGCGAGTGTGACGAACCCTTCACGCGCGAGTTGCTCCGCATAACGGCCGGCGGTTTGCTCCTTGACGCCGCCGCCCGGGTGAACGCATACAATGGCCGCGTACTTGCGCGACGCATCGAAGCCTTCAGGGAAATAGAGGTTCCCCGCCATTTCGAGCGAGCCGTTGATGAATTTGACTGATTTCATGGATTCTCCGCTAGATGTCTTACCGGGGCGATTCGACGTTTGCATCCCGGACCGCTTCAAATATAGCGGTCGATATCGTCAGCAACTAGACTGCATAAATCACTTACACTAATAAGCGTGTCTTATCAATCGCGAACGAACTTCGCAATCGAATATGTGCCTCGGGATGCTAGCCCGACGACCGATCCGGGCAGGCGGACGCGTATGGAAAGGACGAACTTCACAGGGCATGCCGAGCAACGGCCTGTGACGTGATGAAGGCTTGTGGCGAGCGGCTCGGCGCGTCCCCGGCTAGGTTCGATTCGGGCGGTGAAATGTCGGCCAGCGCTGCAGGACGAGTTCGCGCGACGCGCCGTATGCGAAGCAACTGTCGATCTTGAGGGGTTTTCCGTTGGCATCGGTCGCGTCGAGCAAGGCTTGCGAACGTAGCGGATTGACGGTCTGAATGGCCGCTGTGGCGAGCGGAATCAGGATTTCGCGCAAATGTGTACACGTGTCGCCCGGGGGCAGGCGCTTGCGTACCTCGCCGCTCCAGCCCGCACCGATGCGCAGCCCCACCAGCGCTTGCAGCGTCGCGCCGCCGCCCGGGCATTCGCGGTACGGATACGCGCGGATGAACGTTTCTACCTCGTGGACGATCATGTCGAGATCGAATACCACCCGCAAGCCGAGATCGTGGATCGGCTCGTTCGCCGGTACCACGCGCGGGCTGCTCGGCGGCGCGAAATCGTGTGGTTTTTGGTCGGTCAGATAGCCCTCGATTTCAAATAGACCGTCGCTTCGCCTGAACCCCTCGAACGTGATCTGCCTGGTGTGCAGCGGCTCGCGCGTGACGTGTTCCGTTGCCGCGGTATTGTCATGGACAGTCATTCCTCACTCCCATTGCATTGATCTCGCACGACACGGTTGCCAGCGCCTGCGCGAGCATCCGGCCATCGCTGCGATCGTCGTGAACGAGCGCGGCGAACTCCCTGCCAGCCGATGCGCGCACGCCATGCGACTTCAGGCCTTCGCCTTTCGCGATGATCTGGTCGAGCGTCAGCGGTCTCGCAGGCGTACCGACGCTGTCGATCACGACGCTCGACTGCGCGTTGCCGTCGTCGCGCACGATCCGTACGCCCGTCGCGAAGCGGGTCGGGTAATACTGCGTCAGCGCGTCGCTCGCCTCGAAACGCACACGCTCGGCAATGCGTCGGATCTGCGGATCGCCGAGGAACGCGTCGTCATAGGCGTCATAGCGGTACGGTCCGTAGCTCAGCGTCGCGCCGACGATATAAGGGCAACTGTATTGGGCAGCCATCGTCGATTCAGGCTGCGCGAGCATGTGCTGATCCGCGATGAGCTGCGGGCCGCTGATCACGATCTCGCGGATGTCGTTGATCCGCATCGTGAAGTTGGCGGTCAGTTCGGCCAGCGCATCGATCGTCGAATGGAACAGGCGGCAGCATGCGTACGGCTTGAGGCTGATCGAATGGATCTGCAGCGTGCCGTCCAACTCGACCGCGCGCAGCGGGCCGCCAAACAGCGCGGCAAGCCCGTAGGTTCCTTCGACGACGCGCCGCGGTGCCGTTACGGCATCCATTCGCGCGAATTCCGCGGCAAGCACACCGTTGCGTGCCGCGATGCCCGCATGAACGCGCTTGACCTCCCCGCCTGAGGCTTCCGCCGAGAACTGCATCGCGCCGCTTGCCTGAGACAGCGCATGCCCCCACGCACGGATCAGCGATTCCGACGTGACCGGCGTGTCGTCCCGGTAGGCGTGTAGCGCCATGCATGCGGTGGCCGCACCGAACGTGCCGAAAATCGCCGTGGGATGAAAGCCGCGATGCACGGTCTCCATACCGCCCGCCGCGGAACCGACCAGCGCCATCGCTTCGTATCCAGCAGCCACCGCCCGGAACAGCATTGCCTGGGACGCGCCCGTGCTCGCCGCGACGGCCAACGCGGCGGGAATGACGGCCGCGCCGGGATGGCTCAGCGTCTCGTTATGCGTGTCGTCGAGTTCGTAGCTGTGCGATGCCGTGCCGTGTACCAATGCGGCAACGGATGCGTCGGCCGTCCAGTCGGCACGTAGCACCGGGCTCGCGCCCGTCCCTGCGAAGCGACGCGTCCAGTGTGCGATCTGGGCGGTCCACGGCCGTGTCGCACCCCATAGCGAGACGATGAAGTTGTCGAGGAAAAGCCGGCGCAGTGCTGCGGCATCGGCATCGGTCGCGCACCGGTTCGCGACGGACGCGACATGCGCGGCTACGGCCGCGGTGACATCCGCGGATGCAGGCGCCGATTCGCCGGTGCCGGTGGGGGATCGCATGCTGACTCCTGTCGTGACGCGGCCGCCCGGCGGCGCGCGCTGAGGCCTCGCGCGTGCGGCCGCAAAACGTGGGCACGCGGGGCATATACCGTCACGATGCGCGGCAATCGGTGCACCCGTCAATTCGCACCGGACGTCCCTCCCGTACTTTGAAATACCGCTGGCGGCGACGCGCACGCCCGATCGACGCTCGGGCGCGGCACGAACAGTCGGAGCGAACGCGGCATCCGCCGCCCTAAGCGGAAAGGGGCTCGATCGACGTCGTTTCGACGCCATCGTACGCCGTGGCTTCGCCGCGACCGCGCCATGCGGCCAGATCGGCATGACGCGCGGCGATGGTGGCGTCCCGTGCGCGATACGCGTCCTGGCCCGCCATCAGCCGCAACGGCGGCACGTCGCTATTGACGGCATCGAACATCACGCGCGCGGCTTTCGAGGGATCGCCGCCCTGCTTGCCGGCCTCCCGTGCGAAATAGTCAAGCATCAGCGCGACGACCGGGCGATCGGCATCGAGCGACTGCTCCGGCCGCGTGTTCGCGTCGCCGGCGAAGCCGGTGATAAACCTGACCTTTGCACGAAACTTTCTCGTGACAGGTCGACGTCGTCACGCCTGCGCCGCAGCGGCGCGGCACAGGCATGACCGCCGGACCGATGAAAAATGAAAACGCGTGCGCGGGAATGCCTCGCGGGCGTCAATGCGCGGGCTCGAGATTCTCCTGAAAGAACGGCCCCAGCTTCGCCATGGCCTGCTCGACGTACTCGGGTTTGTCGTACAGGTCATAGTGGCTCGCGCCCTCGACGACGAATAGGTTCTTGCGGCTTGAACGCGCGCGCTCGAACAGTTCGTAGCCGTCGCGGTACGAGCCGAACGCGCCGGGCCGGCTGCCGATGACGATCTGCAGCGGCTGGGTCAGCAGTTGCTCCGCGAGGTGAAACGCGTCGAAGCCGACCGCCGCCTGCAGGCCTGAGAAGCGCAGCTTGTTCGGCGAGCCAGGCTGTTGTCCGCGCGGCGTCGTGTAGTAATCGACGGCTTCGACGATGTCGATGTCGTTGACCCCGGCCTGTTTGCGCTCGGCTTCCGACGCGGGAATGTAGGTGACGATCAGCGGATCGGCGCCGCGCGCCTCGGCGGTACGCTGCTTGCCGATCGCGTCGAGCGTTGCGAGCGCCGCGTCGGCCGACATGTCGCCTTCGCGCATCAAGCGGCCATAGTTGGCCGCGACGACGGTGCCTACCGCCTTGATCCGGCGCTCCGTCATCGCTGCGTTGACCGCATAGCCGCCGCCGCCGCAGATGCCCAGCACGCCGATACGCTCGTCGTCGACGTAACCGAGCGTCATCAGATAATCGACCGCGCAACGGAAGTCCTCGACGCGCGATGCCGGATCCTCGAGGTAGCGTGGCTCGCCGCCGCTCGCGCCTTGGTGGGATGCGTCGAACGCGAGCGTCACGAAGCCGAGCGCTGCCAGCTTCTGCGCGTAGATCGACGCGGTCTGCTCCTTGCAACTGCTGATCGGGTGGCCGCAGATGATGGCGGGATACTTCGCGCCTGCATCGAAGGTCGGCGGGACGTACAGATCGGCAGCAATGTTTGCCGAGCGGTTGGGGAACGTGACGGATTGCGGCATGGCGTTGTCCTCGCTTCGGTGAAGATTGGAAACTACACCTATGCTAGACGCTGGCCCGTCGAGTGATAATCCTGCAAAATCTGCTCAAAGTCATAAGCAGAGGTTCTCAATGGCAGGCAATAACCTCAAGGATCTGTCCGCGTTCGTGATGGTGGCGGAAGAGTGCAGCTTTACCCGTGCGGCTGCGCGGCTCGGCGTATCGCAATCGGCGCTGAGCCAGACGATTCGCGGGCTCGAGGCGCGGCTCGACCTGCGGCTGTTTGCGCGTACGACGCGCAGCGTGTCGCTGACGGAGGCTGGCGAAAGGCTGCTGAAGCGCGTCGGCCCCGCAATGAGCGAAATCGATGCCGGCCTTGAGGAAATCGGCGAACTGATCGGCAAGCCAACTGGCGTGATCCGGCTGACGGCCGACGAATTCGCGGTGCAAAGCGTGCTGCAGCCGGCCATCGCGCGCTTCCTGCCCGGTCATCCGGGCATCCGGATCGAGATCACGACCGACTACGGTCTGGCCGATATCGTCGACGGCCGCTTCGACGCCGGCGTGCGGCGCGGACGCCTCGTCGCGAAGGACATGATCGCGGTGCGGATCGGGCCCGACATTCCGATGGCCGTCGTCTGCGCGCCGTCGTATCTCGACCGGCACCCGGTACCCAAGCGCCCGTCCGATCTCGTGTCGCATGCATGCATCAACCTGCGCCTGCCGACGCACGGCGAATTTCTCCCTTGGATTTTCACGAGGGCCAGCAACGAGCATCGCATCAAGGTGGACGGCCCGCTGGTGTACACGAGCATCGCACCCGTGCGGGACGCGGCACTCGCCGGCCTCGGGCTCGCCTATCTGCCCGTGGAGTACGTGCGCACTGCGCTTGCGTCCGGGCAACTGATCGAGGTGCTGGGTGCATGGCGCAAGACGTTCGAGGGCTACCACCTCTATTACGCGAGCCGGCGGCACGCGACCTCCGCGTTCTCGCTGCTGGTCGACGCGCTGAAATACCGCAAGGCCTGACGGCCCGCGTTTCGTCACGCCGCCGGCGCGTCGCCGGCCGGCCGGTCCAGCAGTTGCCGGATCAGCGCGCGCGCGATCGGGCCCTGCTCACGGCCGCGCGCGGTTGCGATATGGATGCGGCGTACGGCCCACGGCTCGGCCAGCTCCATCACGGCGACGCGGCTGAACAGTTCATGACTGACCAGGCACTCCGGCTGCACGGTCACGCCGAGTCCCGCCTGCACGAGGCTGACGGCGACGCCCGCGCTCCTGACGCCGTATCGCGGCTCGAAATCGATGCCGACGCGGCGCGCCGCCGCGCGGATCGCACCGAGCATCGCGCCGACGACGATCAGGTTCTCCGACAGCAGATCCTGTGTCGTCAGGCTCGCGCGCGCGGTGAGAGGGTGGCCCAGCGGGACGACCGCGATGAGGCGATCCTCGCGGTAAGGCGTCACGTCGACGCCGCCCAGATCGAGTTCGTGCGCGGCCGCGAATACGCCGACGTCGGCATCGCCGCGCGCGACCGCCTGCACGATCTCGGCGTTCTCGAGTTCGTTCACCACCAGATCGACGAGCGGATACTCGCGCTGGAACTCGCCGATCTCGCGCGCGAGGAACGGCACGATGATGGAGCGCGCCGACGCGATGGAGAGTTCTCCCCGCATGCCGTCGGTAAACGACGCGATCTCGGAACGCATGTCGTCGAGGTCGTCGAAGATGCGACGAATGTAGCGGACCAGAACCTCGCCGGCCGGGCTCGGCGCCACGCCTTTCGGGCTGCGTTCCAGCAGCTTGATGCCGGCGATGTCCTCGAGGTCCTGGATGCGCTTGGTCGCGGTCGACGCGGCGACGTTCTCGCGGATGGCCGCAAGCCCGATCTGCTGCTCCTCGACCGCCGACAGGAACAGCTTCAGCGTAAACAGATCGACCTGCCGGATCAGATGCAGGCGATTGAATGTACTCATGTCTCCCCTCATGCACGTCTCGATGACGTTGTCGGCGCCGCGGCCGGTCGCGCGCGGCCCTCATGCCGGGAGCGTCGTACAGGAAACGAGGCGTGGCGGCGAGCCCGCGGCGCGTGAAGGATCGCGGCGATCGTCGCCGATCGTACACCGGATCGACGTGAACGGCGCGGCGGGGACGCGTCCGCGCATGCGCCGGTCTCCACGGCGCGCGGCGCCGCCAATCGTCAGACCGTTGCCGCGACGTGCCTAGCGGCCGGTGCGCAGCAGCGCGTCGAGCGACGCATTGTCGGCGCCGATGTCGTGCGCCGTGTGCAGCGGCGGCGGGCGCTTGCCGTCGAACGACAGCGGCAGCGCGACCAGGCCGATCTCGTCGTCAGACGGTTTCTCGATGATGCCGAGCGCGTGCGTCTGCGCATGCGCGACCACCTCCGCGGTGGTCTGGATCGGCGCGACGGGAATGCCTGCCGCCTGCAAGCGCGCCTGCCACGTCGCGCGGTTGTCCGTCGCGAGCCGCTCGCCGATCAGGCGGTCGATCTCCGCACGATTGCGCAGGCGTGCCGCATTGGTCGCAAAGCGCTCGTCGCGCGCCCATTCGGGGCGTTCGAGCGCCGCGCACAGCTTGGCGAACAACGCGTCGTTCGCGGCGCTGACGATCAAATAGCCGTCGGCCGTCGAATACGCGCGATGCGGGACGATGAACGCGACCCCCGATCCGTGCCGGCCGCCGGTATCGCCGTCCGCGCTGTAGTTCGCGATTGCCACGGTCATCCAGCCGATCGCCGTTTCCAGCAGCGAGCCGTTGACGGTCGCGCCGCAGTGCTTGATCTGCCGCCGGTACAGCGCGGACAGGATGCCGATCACGGCCCACAGCCCCGCGCCGAAATCGACGATCGACACGCCGGCGCGAACCGGCGCCTGCCCTTCCTCTCCGGTGATGCTCATGATCCCCGAGAACGCCTGCATCAGCGGATCGTAGCCGGGCAGCATGTTCAGCGGCCCGAGATGGCCGAACGCACCGATCTCGCAGTAAATCAGTTCCGGCTTGGTCACGCGCAGGCTGTCGGCGTCGAGGCCGTATTGCGCGCTGGAGCCCGGCCGCAGGTTATGAATGAACACGTCCGCATGCTCGGCGATCAGCCGGTGCAGCGTCGCCAGTTGCTCGCGGTCCTTGATGTCGATGCAGACGGAACGCTTGCCGCGGTTCAGCGCGTGATACGCCGCGCCGCTGCCCTTCCATTCGCTCGGCCCCCAGCCGCGCGCCGAGTCCCCGGTCGGGCGCTCGATTTTCCAGACTTCGGCGCCCAGCGACGCCAGGATTTTTCCGCTGAACGGCGCCGACGCACTATCGCTCAGTTCGACCACCACAACGCCCGACAGCGGCAGGTCACGCAACATGTCGCATCTCCTGATTTCGTTCTACTGCGATTGCAGCGAGCCGTCCGCGCCCGGTGCATACGCGCCGCCGGACCGCAGCATCCGGTCGATTTCCTCAGGGCCGAAGCCGTACTCGGCCAGCAGCGCCGCGGAATGCTCGCCGAGGCACGGCGCCGGATAGCGCAGCGCCGGTGCGCTCTCGCTCCACTGCTGAGGGATGCCCAGCGTCCTGATCCGGCCTTCGGACGGATGGTCCTGCTCGGCGAAGAAGCCGACCGCCGTCATGTGCGGATCGTCGATCAGCGTTTCTGGCGTATTCATCTCGATCACGGGAATGTCCGCTTCGGTCAGCACGTTCACCCATTCGGCCGTGGTCCGCGTTTCGAACACGCTCGCGAGGAACGCGTACAACTGCGCGATGTGCTCGGTGCGCCCGCCGATGTTGTTGAAGCGCGGATCGTCGGCCATCTCCGGATGCCCGGACAGCACGAAGAAACGCTGCCAGTGATGGTCCGCATAGACGTTCACGCCGATATAGCCGTCGCGCGTGCGATACGGGCGTCGGTCGGGATTCATCATCCGCGCATAGCCCCAGTCGCCGAGCGGCGGCACGAACGTGTGGCCGTACAGATGATCGCCGAGCACGAAATGCGCGAAGGTCTCGAGCATCGGCACGAACACCTGCTGCCCGACGCCGGTCTTCTCGCGCCGGTAAAGCGCCATCGCCACCGCGTTGCTGGTCGCCATGCCGACCACGCGGTCGGCAATTGCCGTCGCGACGTAGGTCGGCGGCCCCGCCCTCCGGCTTTGCAGCACCGGCATCCCGACCGCGGCCTGGATCAGGTCGTCGTAAGCCGGGCGTGACGCATAGGGGCCGTTCTGTCCAAAGCCGAACGCACCGCAGTAGATGATGCGCGGATTGAGTTTGCGCACATCCTCGTATGCGATGCCGAGCTTGGCCATCGTGTGCGGCCGCATGCTGTACAGCAGCACGTCGGCCGATTCCGCCATGCGCTTCAGCGCGCCGATCCCGTCCGGATGCTTGAGGTCGAGCACGAGGCTGCGCTTGTTGCGATTCAGGTGCAGGAAGATCGGGCCCATGCCCGGATGGCGGCTCGGGCCGATGTGGCGCGTCGTGTCGCCGTCGCGCGATTCGATCTTGCAGACGTCCGCGCCCATGTCCGCGAGCAGCAGCGACGCGTAGGGGCCCATGAAATTCGACGTCAAGTCGAGGATGCGTACGCCGTCGAGCGGTCCGGCCATGTCAGCCTCCGACGACGGTATGAAAATTGAAGGGCTCCACGATGTCTCCTCCGTGAGCGGGGGACGCCGCGCGGGCGCCGGTGGGCCGGCGCGCCGCGCGCGGCCCTCAGGTTTTCGACGGCACGAACACTGGCAGCTTTTGCTCGCCGCGCTGCACGAACCGGACTTCGACGTGCTGGCCGATCCGGATCGTTTCAGGCGGCGCGTCGATCTGAGCGAACAGATAGTAGCCTTCGTCCATCCGGATGAAGCCGACCGTGTACGGAACGATCTCGGCCCACACCGGCGTCGGTCCGCGCATGATCGTGCTGTGCGAATAGACTTCGCCGCGGCCCGACGATTCGGTCCAGTCAAGGGATTTTGCGCCGCAATGCGTGCAGAACGAGTGAGCCGGCCACACGGCTTCGTGACAGGACGTGCAGCGCTGGTACGTCAGCTTGTCGTCGGCCAGCGCGTCCCAGTAGGGTTGCGCGTCGAGCAGCCGGTAGGGCTGCGGCCAGGCATTAGGGGAATGCGTTTCGGTCATGGAATGCTCCGGTCGGATATCACGTTGCGGACGACAGCAGCAGCACCGCGCCGGCTGCCAGCATCCCGCCCGCGCCCTGCACCAGCACGGTTTGCGGGCGGTGGGACGGCGCGAGCCCGAGCGCCTGCCCGCGCAGCTGCCGGACGGCCTCGATCATGCTGTCCATGTTGCACGAGATGCCGGGCTGCCCGAACGACAGCCAGCCGCCGTTGGTGTCGGTCGGCAGGTCGCCGTCGACGCCGGTGCGGCCTTCGCGATAGAGATCGATGCCGTGCCCTTTCTTCGCGAAGCCGAGGTCCTCCATCACGATCGGCCCCATGTGCGCGAAGTTCACCGAGATCTGCGCCATGTCGATGTCGGAAGGCGTCAGGCCTGACATCGCATAGGCCTGCCGCGCCGCCTCGGCGGTGGCGGTGGTCGTCAGGTTCGGCAACGCGCCGAGACTGTCGAACCGGCAGCGACGCAGGTTCATGCGATCGGTCAGGTACTCGTGCGTGGTCGCCGATCCGTAGCCGAGCAGGTACACAGGATCGCGCGCGTGACGCGCGTTCTCCGGCGACGTGACGATCAGCGCCCCGCCCGTGCCGCCGCCCCAGGTCGAGCACATCCAGCGGCGCAGCGGCGTCGCCACGTAGGGCGACGACAGCACCGCCGCGCGATCGATCTCGCCGAACTTCGCCTTCGCCGCGTGCGGATGATGACGTCCCCAGCGCTGGTTCGCGATCGCGACATCGGCGAGATCGTCCTCGGTGATGCCGAACTCGTGAAAGTAGCGCTGCGCGGCCTGCGCATAGAGCGCCGGAATCGTCGGACCGTACGGAATCTCGAACTGCGGATCCGCGTCGGCTTCCGCGCCCATCGCGACCGCGTCGACGAACAGCTCGGTCGCATCGCTCTGCAGGCACAGCACGTACTCGGCGCGGCCGGCGGCGATCATCTGCGACGCGATCGCGAGCGTCGACGTCAGGCCCGCGCCGTGCATCGTCAGCTCGCTGGTGAGCGTCACCGGCATCTGCATGTGCGAGATGAAGATGTTGCTCCACTGCGAACGCTTGTCGGCCCATGGCGAGCGTCCCGTGAACACCGCGTCGACCTGGTCCTTGCCGATGCCCGCGTCGGCAAGCGCGTTGAGCGTCGCCTCGGCGGCCAACTGCAGCGGATCCTTGCGATTCGCGCGCGACGCGTAGGCGTCGCCCATGCCGACAATCGCCGCAACCGGACGAGGAGTCATGGCTGCGCTCCTCAGACCTTGAACTCGGGCTGCGCTTCGGCGATCAGCGCGTCGAGGTCCGCGCGCTTGCGCAGCATCAGCAGGCTCCACTCGCTGCGCTGGACGACTTCGCCGCGCTGGTTGTACGCCTGGATCAGCATCGTGCCGACGCCGAACTTGTCGTCCTTGTCCTTCTTCGCGATGACTTCGGCACTTGCGTAGACCGTGTCGCCGATCTTCACCGGATTCAGGAAGCGCATCTTGTCGACGCCGTAGTTCGCCTGGATCGCCGGGCCGAACTGCAGCAGGCCGGAGATCAGCGAAAACGTCAGCATGCCCTGCACGATGCGCTCGCCCCAGCGCGTTTTCTCCGCGTATTCCTTGTTCGAGTGGATCTCGATCCAGTTGCCGGTGAACATGCAGAACATCACGACATCGCTCTCGGTCACGGTGCGACCGGGCGAACGGAATTTTTGGCCGACTTCGAGCTCGTCGAGCGGAATGTTGATGCTGTTGTTGATGCCGCTCATGGCGGTGTCTCCTTATTACCTGGTTTGTGGATCCGGCGCGGTGGCGACAAGCGCGCCGCGCCGATGGAAGATTCGTCGGCCCGGTTACTGGCGCATCGACTTCGCGATGATCGTGCGCTGGATCTGCGACGTACCGCCGCCGATCGTCGATTGAATGCTTTCGCGCAGGTAGCGTTCCATGTCCGCTTCCGGCAGGTTCGCGTAGCCGCCGAGAATCTGCATGCCGGCCAGCGCGCATTCCTTCAGCGTCTCCGAGCCGTACAGCTTCGCCATCGACACCTCGCGGCTGCACGGCACGTGATCGGCCGCCATCCGAGCCGCGCGATAGCAGAGCAAACGTGCCGCGTCGACATTCGTCTGGCAGTCGGCGAGCATGTGGCGAATGACCTGAAAGTCGTACAGCTGATGGTCGAACTGAATGCGGTCGTGCGCGTAGCGCGTGGCCGTCGCCACTGCCTGTTGGGCATTGCCCGTATAAGCCGCAGCGACCGCGCAACGTTCGAGTTCGAGGTGCTCGGTGATGATCTTCCAGCCCTGGCCCTCTTCGCCGAGCAACGCATCGGCAGGTACGCGTACTTCGTCGAGGAAGATTTCGGTCGTGCCCGTCGCGTGGCGCGACAGCGTCGGCAGCTTGTTGATCACCATGCCCGGCGTATCGTTCGGAATCAGCAGCACCGACAGACCCTTGTGCTTGTCGTCCGTGCTGGTGCGTACCAGCATTGCGATCACGGTGTCCTTCGCGGCCGCGCCGCTGCACCAGAGTTTCTGGCCGCTGACGATCCAGTCGCCATTGGTGTCGCGGCGTGCACGCGTCTTCGTATTCGCCGCATCGGAACCCGCATCGGGCTCCGAGATCGACACCGAGAAACGGATCTTGCCGTCAATGAACGGCTGCACGAATTTTTTCTTCTGCTCGGGCGTGCCGAACTTGATGATGTTCATCGCGGTAAACGTCGGTACCAGCACCGAGCACGCGAAATCGAAACCGAACTTGCCGAGGCCTTCGGCCATCAGCGAATAATCGAAGATGTCGCCGCCCGATCCGCCTTCTTCCTCCGGAATCAGGATCCCGAGCCAGCCCTGCTTCGCGATCTTGTCATAGGCCTCGTACGGATAGTCGCGATTCATGTCGCACTTGCGCACGTATTCGACCGTGATCTCGTTGTCCATGAACTTGTTCACGGTGTCGAGCCACATGGTCTGCGATTCGTCGAGAAAGTTAGCCATTTGTCTTCGCTCCAGTTATCGGCGTCTGTCCGGGCAGGCGCGCTGTTCGTCATGGAATCGAGCTTAGGGCCTCATTCGCTTCGAACCAACTGGCCATTTCTGAAGCGGCGTTTCGAAAATATCGAAGCGCGGTTCGGCCTGTTCGCGCACGGCGTCGCGACCTCGATCGCGGACGCGATTGCAACGTGAAGAAAGAGATCGAATGCGCGCGCCGCGCTGCGCGGGGATAAAGGAAACCCGGAGGGAATTCGGGGAGAACAACAGAAACGCGCCCGCACGCGCTGCGGACGCTTACGACATCGACGGCAGGTTGCGTTCAGGTCACGCGATCGCGCCCGTCGCGCGCAGCGTCGCGAGTTCCGCGGACGTGAACCCCCAGTCGGCGAGCACGGCGTCGGTGTGTTCGCCGGGCCGCGCCGGCGGCGACTGGATCGCGCCGGGCGTGCGGCTGAAGCGCGGCGCCGGCGCGGGCTGCACGACTCCATCGCGTTCGACGAACGTCTGCCGCGCGCGCAGGTGCGGATGGGTGGGCGCTTCCGCCAGCGACATCACCGGCGCGATGCAGACTTCTCGGCCTTCGGCGAGCGCGCACCATTCGTCGCGCGTGCGCGTGCGAAAGATTGCGGCGAACTTCGCGTGAATCTCGGGCCATCGCGAGCGATCGTGCTGATCCGGCATGTCGCCTTCAGACAGGCCGAGCAATGCCAGCGTATTGCGCCAGAAGCGCGCTTCATTCGATCCGACGCTGACCCAGCGGCCGTCCTTCGTTTCGTACACGTTGTACCAGGGCGCGCCGGAGTCGAGACGATTGCTGCCGCGCTCGTCCTTCCAGTAGCCGCTCGCGAACATGCCGTAGAAGAGCGTCATCAGCGACGCCGAACCGTCGACCATCGCGGCGTCCACGACCTGCCCTTTCCCTGATCGCCGGCTCTCGAGCAGCGCCGACACCACGCCGAGCGCAAGATACAGCGAGCCGCCGCCGAAGTCGCCTGCCAGGTTGAGCGGGATCACCGGCGGGCCGCCGGCCGCGCCGACCGCATGCAGCACGCCGCTCAGCGAGATGTAGTTGATGTCGTGGCCCGGTGCATGCGCGAGCGGGCCGTCCTGCCCCCATCCGGTCATGCGGCCATAGACGAGTGCCGGGTTGGCCGCGAGGCACGCGTCGGGCCCGAGGCCGAGCTTTTCGGCGACGCCGGGACGGAAACCTTCGACGAGCACGTCGGCTCGGGCGACGAGCTTCAGCATCGCGCCGGCCGCTTCCGGCTGCTTCAGGTCGAACGCGGCGCTGCGCCGGCCGCGGTTCAGCAAATTGAAACGCGGATCGCCCGGCTGGCCCCCGTCGTAGCCCGGCGGGCGGTCGATGCGAATCACGTCCGCGCCCAGATCCGACAACAGCATGCAGCAGAACGGTACCGGCCCGACGCCGCCAAGCTCCACGATCCTGATGCCGGCCAGCGGCCCCTTTGCATTGCCCATATCGATTGTCCCCATGAGATGGCTCTTTTCGGTTCAGCTTACGCGGGTCAGGCCGACAGGCCAATTCCGATTAATCGAAGCACCGATTCGGCCGGATCGAACCGGCCAGACGTGCGCGAGGATCTGTTCGCGCCGCCGCGTCAACCAGACAGGCCGGCCTCGCGCGCGAGCCGCTCGCGATGATCGGGATGCGCAATCGCAATCATCTTCGGCACGCGCTGCGCGAGCGACAGACCGCGCAGATCGGCGATCCCATATTCGGTGACCATCACGCACGCGTCGCTGCGCGGCACCGTAACGGGGCCAGACAGTGTCGTCACGATGCGACTGTGCGCGCCTGCGGTGGAGGGCAACGCCACGATCGGCACGCCGCCGCGACTGCTCTGCGCCGCCCGCAGAAAATCGCCGACGCCGCCGACCGCGCCGACATACGTGCCGGAGACAACTTCCGCGTTGACCTGGCCCGACAGGTCCACCTCCACCGCCGAATTGATTGCGACGAAGCGATCGATTCGGCGCAGCACGTGCGGGTTGTGCGTGTATTCGGTGCCGCGCAATTCGAGCGCCGGATTGCGATGGGCAAAGCAGCGCACGCGCGCGGATCCGATGATGACGCCGCCGACAGTGATGCCCGCATCGATCGCCTTGCGTGCATTCGTCACGACGCCGGCTTCGCACAGCGCTGCAACGCCGTCGCCGATGCTGCCGGTGTGCACGCCGAGGTCGCGCTTGTCGCGTAGCGCGGCCATCACCGCGTCCGGAATCGCGCCGATGCCCGTCTGCAGCGTCGCGCCGTCTTCGACGAGCGACGCGACGTGCTGCCCGATCGCCTGCTCCACTGGCCCGGGCGTCGTCGCGGCGGCATCCGGAAACGGCGTGTCCGACCCAACCAGCAAATCGATGTCGGCATCGCGCAAGAACGGACCGCCGTAGGTCCACGGCACGTCGGGATGTACTTCCGCGACGATCGCCCGCGCATGTTTCAGCGCTTCCACCAGATATTCACGCGCAAGCCCGAGGCTGTAGCGGCCGTGCTCGTCCGGCGGCGAGACCTGCAACATCACGACGTCGATCCGCAACGCGCCGTTGCGGATCAGTTCCGGCAGTTGCGAATAGTGCGCAGGCAGAATGTCGAGCACGTTCGCGCGCGCCAGCTTGCGGTTGGCGCCGCTGCCGCAGTAGGCGAGGAAATCGATGGCGTCGGCATGCTCGGGCGCCAGGACGTCGGCGAGGCCGATGCCGAGAAAGACGCGAATTCGCTTGAAGCTGTGGCGCTGGGCGACCAGCGCGCGCATCAGCGTGACCGGCTCGGCGTGCGACTGGCCCCACATCACGGTGTCGCCGGGGCGAATCAGCGAGGAAAGTGCATCGCAGTCACCGGCCTGACGGGCATCGGCCGATGCGTGCGGGGTCGCGCATGCTGCATGGATCATGGATGGACGAGGTCGAAGGTCGCGCGAGCGCTCCGGCCTGGTATGGACCAGCCGGAATCGTCGTCATGACGGGTTGAAGTTCGCACGTGTCGCGACGGTGTCCCGGACGAGCGCCTGTCCGAAGCGACAAAGATCGATGGACGATGCGACAGGTAACGCAGTTCATCGTGATTCGCTCATCGGGGAGCGTCAATGCGCAACCGCGGCCTGTTTCGTACGTTGGAAGGTCTGCAGCGTACGTTTTGGTGCCGCACGCAGGGCGCGTTATGCGCTGTTCGCTCAGCGTCGCGCGCCCGGCTTCCGAAGTACGGAATCGTCGCCCGCTCGCTATTGACGCTGAGGCACTCAAGCCGACACTGTTGGCACACCGCGTGGCGTGGTCGAAGACGGTGCCCTTTTCGACCGAGATGACGCGGTGCCGGAACAAACGGGCCGACCTGGCTCATTGCAGGGCTCAGACAATGCAGAAGCAACGAATCGAGGATCGTGGATCGAGCATGACAGTCGCGCGTGCGCGCGCGAGAGAAAACGCCAATGCGGAAGATGCCGCGCTGTGGCGATGGTTCGCCGCTTTGCTCGACGAGCGGCGAATCCGCTGGTGTCACAGCGGGCGCGGATGGCTGGTGAGTGTCGACCATCGTCACGTCGCCACCGGCATGCAGTTCGATCAGGCGATGCGGATCGCCAAGGAAAACGTCGAGAGCAGCGGCACGCGCCGCATCGACGCGGCGTCGACGTCCGACGGATCGGGAAGAAAGATTCATCTCGTGAAGTAACGGAGTCTCGATCCTGCCAGCGCATCATCTCCCTAGGAATCTGCATCATGAGGGTCTGTTTACATATGGGACGCTCATGCGCTACCACAAGAACGGCCGTTCGCGAGGCGCGCGACGCGGCGAGTGGCCATTCTCGCGGCAACCCCTGACTCCAATTTCATTTCACGGGAATGCCCGAAATCGCCCGTAGGGCGGTGTCACCCGGCGCCTCTTTGGCACGGCCAAACGGCGCTCCTCACCAAATTTAAACAGACCCAAGCCACACTCACGTGCGCGATCGATCGCGACCGACATCGCGATCGAACCATCCGCCTGCGGCTTTACCCTTAAGGGTCTCCACGCTGTCCACGACGCATCGCGCGATACTCCTTTCACTGCACGGAATGGGATTACCCGACCGATTGACCGTGATATCGACCACGCATCTAATCGACCGAACGTTGCGGCAATCGAGCAATTCTCGTCTTATCAATTAGTTTTCCATATCAATTGATACCTATGCCGGCCGCGACGTCACGACACGTACATTCAGAAGAAACTTTGGAGATAGTCAATGAAAAGGACGATTGCGCTTTGCGCAGCGGTGGGTTGCGTCGGCGGTACGGCACATGCGCAGAGCAGCGTACAGTTGTACGGGATTATCGACGAGGGGATCAACTACGTCAGCAACGCGTCCGGCCATCATTTGTATAGCCTCGCGAGCGGCGTGCTGAACGGCAGCCGCTGGGGGCTGCGTGTGAACGAGGACCTTGGCGACGGCTACGGCGCGATCGCGGTGCTGGAGAACGGCTTCGATCTCAATACCGGCAAGCTCGGTCAGGGCGGCCTCGAATTCGGCCGGCAAGCGTATGTCGGCCTTTCCGGCCCGTACGGAAAGGTCACGCTCGGACGTCAGTACGATTCCGTCGTCGATTCGGTCGGCCTGCTCGAAGCGGGCGATCAGTGGGGCGGCTATCTCGCCGCCCATCCGTCCGACAACGACAACTTCAACAACACCAACCGCGTCAACAACGCGATCAAGTACACCAGCCCTGTCTTTCATGGCTTGACGGCGACCGCGCTCTACTCGCTGGGCGGGGTGTCGGGGCATACGGGCCGCAACCAAATCTGGTCGGCCGGCGCCAGCTACACGAACGGCCCGCTTTCGATGGGCGCGGGTTATCTCAACGTACGCAACCCGAACACGTCGTTCTATGGCGCGGGCGGCACCGTCGCCGCGACCGTCAACGGCGTGCCGGGCTCGAACTTCGGCGCGTCGCCGGTGATTTCGGGTTACGCGTCGGCGCACACGTTGCAGGTGATCGGAACGGGCGCGGCCTATACGATCGGCTCGCTGACACTCGGTGCGACCTATTCGAACACGCAGTTCCGCCATCTCGGCGATACCACGTCAGGCCCCGTGCCGGCCGGCGGCATCAGTGGCACCGCGAAGTTGAACAACGCCGAACTGAACGCGAGATACCAGATCACGCCGGCCTTCATCGTGGGCGCGAACTACGTGTATACGAAGAACAGCGGCGCCGATGCGACCGGCGGCGCGCACTACAACCAGGCATCGTTCGGCGCCGACTACTTCCTGTCAAAACGCACCGACGTCTACCTCGTCGGTACGTATCAGCGTGCCAGCGGAACCGATTCGACCGGACGCGGCGCGGTCGCGTCGATCAACCAGTTGACGCCGTCGACGTCCAATCATCAGATCGCGCTCCGCGTCGCGATGCGGCACAAGTTCTGATGCGCCGCGACGACTTCGGTCGTCGTATCGAAGCGCCGCGCTGCACGCATCCGCCGGAAACCTCACGGTGGATGCGTGCAGTGCGGCCGCTATTTTTCGTTCACCGCGACGACGTCCCGCAATCGGCCGTCGACGGCAATCCTCCCCGCTACAGATCCAGAACCAGCCGCGCCGATTTCGACCGGGAGCAGCACGGCATGAACTGGTCGTTCGCCGCGCGCTCCTCGGCGGTCAGGCAATGATCGAAATGCTCGGGCTCGCCCGCGAGCACGCGGGTCGCGCAAGTTCCGCACAGGCCCTGCTCGCACGACGTCTCAATTTCGATGCCGGCATTTTCGAGCGCCCGCACGACCGATTCGTGCTTCTCAACGACGATCACCCGGCCCGAACTCGCGATCTGGACTTCGAACCGCCCATCCTGTTCCGTCTGCCGCGCTTCGGCCGCGAAAAACTCGTAATGCAGTTGCGCTTGCGGCCATCCGTTCGCACGCGCGCTCGTCAGCACTGCGTCCATGAAGCCTTTGGGTCCGCACACATACAAATGCGTGCCGGGTTCGGGAGCGGCGAGTCGCGCCGCGATATCGAAGCGCTGCTCAGCCGCTTCGTCGTCGAAATGAAGCTGCACGCGGCCAGCATATGGCGCGCGCGAGATGTGACCGAGAAACGCCGTGCGCGTGCGCGAACGCGTGCAGTAATGCATATCGAACGACGCATCGACGCGTGCGAGCCGTTCCGCCATGCACAGGATCGGCGTCACGCCGATGCCGCCGGCGAGCAGCAGGCTGTGCTTCGCGTCATGCACGAGCGGGAAATGATTCTTCGGCACGCTGATCGCCAGCGTGTCGCCGACCTTCACGTGATCGTGCATGCCGGCCGACCCACCGCGCGAGTTCGGATCGCGCAGAACGGCAATCCGGTATCGATGGTTCTCGTCGGGTGCATTGCACAGCGAGTACTGGCGCGTCGGGCCGCCGGGAACGGCCACATCGATATGTGCGCCGGCCGAGAACGGTGGCAGCGACCTGCCATCCGCGCGAACCAGCTCGAAACTGCAGATGTCGGCGGCTTCGTCGTGTCTCGCCGCGACGCGGACCGTCAGTCCGTCGATCATGTTCACCACCTCTTCGCCCTAGATGCGGCGATTACAAAGGCGCGTCTGACATGTGTCAATTCGGCGTCTTTCGACGTTCCGTACTTCGGGGACCTGCGTTGCTGGCGACAATCGAAGCCTCAGGGCGCTTGCACATTCACGCGTGTGCCGGTTCGAGCGCTCGCGGCTACATCACGCGCAGACAATGCGACTGCGTACGATCGCGCAAGAAATGCGAACGCTGCAGCATGGTACGTGCGACAGCGTCCGCCTAAGATGGGCACGCGACGCCTTCCGCCGGCGCAGCGCTTGCCGCTTGTCGTTTGCGACTCACTGCACGGAACGAACGACCGCGACGCGCCGACAGAATCGACCATACAAAGCAAGGAGACATCATGCAGATCACGCTGGACGGCAAGCTTGCCGTCGTGACCGGCGCCGCGCAGGGCATCGGCCATGCGATCGCGAAGCGGCTCGCACAATGCGGCGCTCAGGTCGTCGTCAACGATCTCGACGAGCGGCGAATTGCAACCGCCGTCGATGCGATCCGGGCCGCGATCCCCGGCGCAACGGTGCGCGGCGCGGCCGCCGACCTGTCGTCCGCCGCCGGCTGCAACCGCCTCGTCGAACAGGTGCCCGACTGCGACATCCTGGTGAACAACGCGGCCATCTACGAGACCGCCGACTTCTTCGAGATCCCGGACGCGACCTGGCAGAGGTATTTCGAGCTCAACATCATGTCCGGGGTCCGGTTGTCGCGGGCCTACTTGCCGAACATGGGCGCGCGCGACTGGGGGCGCGTCGTATTCATCAGTTCCGAGTGCGGGATCAGCACGCCGCCCGACATGCTGCATTACGCGGTTACCAAGACGGCGCTCTTCGGCCTGTCGCGCGGCCTCGCGAAACGCATGTCGGGCACCGGCGTCACGGTGAACGCGGTCCTTCCGGGCCCGACGCTCAGCGAAGGCGTCGTGGATTTCCTCGAAGCGGAAATCCGCCATACCGGCAAGACGATCGAGGAACAAGGCGCGGAACTCGTCAAGGCGCTGCGCCCGTCGTCGATCACGCGACGCTTCGCGTCGGTCGACGAAGTGGCGAACCTTGTGCTCTACACGTGCTCGCCGCTCGCGTCGGCGACGACCGGCGCCGCGCTGCGGGCAGACGGCGGCGTCGCCGACACACCGATCTGAGCGGCGGACAGCCGTTCCGGCTACTCACGAACTGGCGCGACGCCATCACGCCGGCGCCCGGTGTGCTTTCACGAACCACGCATGACCTGACTGGAGTACCGAATGTCGAACGCCTCACAACACGCGATGACGAATGACACATCATTGCGCCGCTACGAGCATCTCTATATCGACGGCACATGGGTGAAACCGATCGACGGCGAGCTGGCCGAAAGCATCGATCCGGCAACCGGCCGCCCCTGGGCGATCGCGCCGATGGGCGGTCCGCAGGACATCGATCGCGCGGTCGCCGCGGCGCGCGCCGCATTCAACGGCCCGTGGCGCCGCATGCCGGGACACGAACGCGCGGCGCTGCTACGCCGCCTCGCGGAGCGCTTCAGCGCTGCGGTTCCCGAACTGGCGATCATCGAGTCGCGGGATAACGGCAATCTCGTGCGCGAGCATCGCGCGAGCCTGGCTGCGCAGGTGCAGTGGTATCAGTGGTTCGCGTCGCTGGCCGACAAGGCGCAAGGCACGACCATCCCGATTGACGACAGCGTCCACGCGTTCACGACGCGCGTGCCGATCGGCGTGGTGGGCGCGATCATCCCGTGGAATGCGCCGCTGCTCGCCACCTGCCTGAAGATCGGCGCCGCGCTCGCGGCCGGCTGCACGGTCGTCGTCAAGCCGGCCGAGCAAACGCCCGTGTCGGCGCTCGAGCTCGCGCGCCTGATCCACGAAGCAGGCTTTCCGCCCGGCGTGTTCAACGTGGTGCCCGGTTATGGGCGCACGGCCGGCGCGCATCTGGTCAGGCATCCGGACGTCGACAAGATCTCGTTTACGGGCGCGAGCCAGACCGCCAAACAGATGGTTCGCGACGGCGCCGACAACCTGAAGCGCTTCACGTTCGAACTCGGCGGCAAGGCGCCGCATATCCTGTTCGCGGACGCCGACCTCGACAACGCGATCAACGCCGCCACCGCATCCGCGTGGCGGCTGACCGGGCAAAGCTGCGCGCTCGGCTCGCGCGTGCTCGTCGAGCGGTCGATCTACGAGCGCGTCGTCGACGCGTTCTGCGCGCGCGCGAAGTCGGTGCGCGTCGGCATGCCGTCGATCGATACGAATCACATGGGCCCGCAGTCGCATCAGGCGCAGCTCGACAAGACGCTGTCGTACATCGAGATCGGCAAGCAGGACGGCGCGGAACTCGTCGCCGGCGGCCATCGTATCGCGACGCCCGAGCTCGCGGCCGGCTACTTCGTTGAGCCCACCGTATTCGCCGGCGTCACGAACCGGATGCGCGTCGCGCGCGACGAGATTTTCGGCCCGGTGGCCTCGCTTATTCCATTCGACGGCGAAGACGAGGCCGTCGCGATCGCCAACGACACACCCTATGGCCTGACGGCAGGCCTGTGGACGCGCGACGTCGGCCGCGCGCATCGCGTATCCGGCCGTATCGACGCGGGCATGGTGTGGGTCAATACCTACTCGTTCCTGCGCTGGTCGACGCCGTATGGCGGTTTCAAGGCCAGCGGCTGGGGACGCGAAAACGGGATCGACGCGCTTGACCCATATCTGGAAACCCGCACGACGGTGATCAGCACCACCGGGCAGTTTCCGAACCTGTATGCGGACTGAACGGGTGTCGTGTCGGCGATGCGCGGCCTCACCGTCCGCGCATCGCTCTGGCACAACCCGTGCGTATCTGCGAAGAATCGGCGGCGAATCGCCGCCGGTGCGTCAAGCGACGAGTTTCTTCCCCATTGCCTGAAGTTCTTCGAGGAGGTAGGCCGGCGTCGTTCTATACGCGCCGGTCACGGCCTCCGACTTGGTCAGGCCGAGGCTTCTGCGGAGGTCGACCATCGCTTCGGCCAGTTTCACCATCGCCGCCGGCCCCATGATGACCGGCACGCCCGTGTCGCGCACCTCGCGATAGCCAGCCAGCCCCAGCAACGCGCCGCCGGGGTTGCAGCCGCACAGCACGGTATCGGCTCCGTCGCGCACGCACGCCTAGGCGGCCTCGTCGAACATCTCGATCCAGCGCTCGGGCCGCCCTCTGGCCGCGTCGACGATCGCCAGCCAGCACGACGGATCCAGCGCGCGCACCGGCCGGTCGCGAATCGCGCGATGCTCCCAGCCGTGCTGGCGGATATGCGCTTCGAACGGCTCGATGAATGTCGGCGCGATCGTGACCCATGCGAACCGCTTGCCGACCAGTTGCGCCATCAGCATCGTCGATTCCGCTCCGCCCAGTACCGGCATCCTGACCGTCTGACGGCACTCCTGCGAATACGCGTCGATGATGCAGACGCCGGCCAGTGCCGCATCGAATCCTTCCCGCTCGGCATGACGACCCGGTTGACGACCTGTACCTTCGTGACGGCGCGCGGGTAGATCAGGTTGTTCGCAAACGAACGCGGCGCTTCGTCCATGTAGCGCAGCGTGATCTCGGTATCGGGCCTGGCAACCTGATGCGCGAACTTCAGCATCGCCGCATAGGTTTCGGTGACGCCCTCGAAGTCCGCGTCGTTCGCGCGATTTTCGGCCTGCCACAGTATTCTCGTTTCCATCGTTCTCCTCCTTTTACCGCACTGGATAGCTGAAATCCGGGCGAACTACGCGAGCGCATCCGTCATCGTCGCGGCATTCGACCATTTGACGACCTGTTCGAGCGAATGCCTGCACAGGACCTCGCTCTCGTTGAAATGAACGACCGGCTTCGCGCCCGGCGCCGTCACGACTGCCCTCTTCGCCCGCGGATTACGCCGTCACCCGCCGATGTTTTCCTTGAAGACCGGGCTGACCGTGCCGAAGCTGGAAAATTTCAGATACGTCGTCTTCCATACCCCGGCGATTCTCGCGAACCTGAATGCATAGGTTCCCGAAAGCAGCTGCAGTGTGCCGTCGTCGATCTGCCGGTAATAGATCACGTCGGTGACCGCCGTCGCGCGATCGCCATCGATCTCGATCAGCGGATTGGTGATGTGATGGTGGCACTTCGGCACCTCACGCCAGACCTTGTGGACCAGTTGCCGGATCCCGTCGATGCCGGCGGTCTGTCCGCGCGGCAACTCATAGATGCCGTCATCCGCCCAGATGCTAATGAAGAGGCCTTCGTCGTGCTTGTCGATGCCGTGACAGTATTTCGACATCAAGGTGCGGATCGCGTCGGTATCGACGAGTCGCCGCAGTGCTGCGTCGAGGCTGGAATCGCTGGAGGTCATGCCGGTTGTCTCCCGTTACAGGCTAATACGTGCCCGGACAGAGGCCGGGTACGGTTTCCGATACACATGTTTGCGTCGCGAAGCGCGACTATCTAGATCGGACACAGCGTCATGTTATTTTTGCCCGGCTGCTCGGACCTATCGCCGCCGTGCGCTTCTGTTTCGAGATCGTACGGATTGGCCGCTCGCGCCTGGCGGCGATACTGCGTCGGCGAGCAACACATGGTTCGCTTGAACGCGGTGCAAAATGCGCTTTCGGATTCATAGCCGAGCGAGAACGCGATCGATGCGATGGTCTCGTGCCCGTCGCGCAGTCGGTCGGCCGCGATCAGCATTCGCCAGCGCGTCAGGTAGTGGATCGTGGTCGCGCCGACGAGGCGCTTGAAGCGCTGCGCGAAGATGGTTCTGGACAGCCCGGCGATGCGCGCCAGTTCTTCGAGCGTCCAGTGGCGCGCGGGCTCCGCATGGATCGCACTGATGGCCGCGCCGATCCGCCGGTCGGACAGCGCCATGAACCATCCAGCGGGCGTGGCCGCCAGATGAAGACGCAGCACCTGCACGAGCATCAGGTGCAGCAGGTGGTTCGACACCAGCCCCCCGCCCGGCTGCGGGTCGCGCAGCTCGGCGGTCAACTGGTCGAGCGACCAGCGCAACACCTCGGCCTGGCTCGACGCGCGCGGCACGCTGACGAGCGGCGGCAGCGCATCGAACGGCAGCGCGGCATGGTTGCCCGAGAACGCGAAGAATCCGCTGATCAGCAATACGTCGCCGCCGCCGCCGTGAACCGCGATGCCGTCGCGCGCGACCGCATCCATGATCGCCGTCGGATCCTGCGGCTCGATCGCGAGGTTGGTGGACAACACGATGCTGCGCCGGCTGTTCAGCAGGAAGCAATCGCCCTTCTCGATGCGGACCGGCTGCGCAACGCCTGCGACCACAGCCCAGCATGCGCCCTGCAGCACAGCGGCGAACTTGATTCCCTCATATTCCGGAAACGCGAACGACCACTCACCCGCCGCGTCGAGTCCGGCATAGAACTGGCTGTGCGGTTTCAGCCGCGCAAGCACATCCGAGAGCGAGTCCATAGGCAATCAGTCCGTGAACGATGACCGGCGCGCCGTCCGTCGGACCACGACGGACCTGCATCGGCTGTCTCCTGGCGGCAACGCCGGTGCAGGCGGATGCGACGCTGAATATGTTCTAGTGTCCGCCGGCGACGATCGACGCTCGCCCGGCGGCGGTCGCGGAGCGGTGTCGAAGCCGGCAACGGCGTCGCGCGCGGCCGGACGCGATGTGAGGCAGCCTCGTTCTGTCGCGAACCCAAGTCAATTCGCGCGGCGATTTCGTTCCGTACTGTGGATGTCGCGTGCACCGTGGCAGTGGCGGCGCACCGAGCACGGTGCAAGCAGCGAAACGCACTCGCACCGCATCTGTAAGCCGCCCCTTAACACTGAAGTCGATTTTGCGCGGTATATCCGAATCAATTTCTTGCCTGCCATGGCATCACGTCACTTCACTGCCATCCACCATAGGAGTTACCCGTCATGCAGAAAGTCAACTTCAGGAACCTGAACGGCCAGGGCATCACGACGGCCACGGTCATCCACGTCCCGGCCGGTTTCGATTCGAAGGCGAAGTATCCGACCGTTGTCGTCGCGCATCCGGGCGGCGGTGTGAAGGAACGGACGGCCGGGCTCTACGCGCAGAAGCTGGCCTAGCACAGTCTCGTGGCGGTCGCGTTCGATGCGTCTTATCAGGGCGAAAGCACCGGCGAGCCGCGCCAACCAGATCATCACGTACGACGCGTATAACAAGGCCGCAGCGTTCCTCACGCAGCCGCTGCAGATCGTCGCCGGCAGCGTCGCGGGTAGCAAGTGGATGAGCGACGACCTATTCGCGCGCGCCGCCAGCGCCGACAAGTGCTTCCATGTGGTCGAAAGCGCGAACCACACGTCGCTGTACGACGTGCCGCAATACGTCGACGAGGCCGCCTCCGTGCTGGCGTCGTTCTTCGTCGGCACGCCGTAATGCGGCGCGCATCCGATGCGCGCCTGCTCGATAACCGTGTGAATCCCGAACGAACGGCCCGCTCGACGTCTAACTAACTACTGTTAGTATGTCGATATGATTCACCATCGGCAGACTCCAGGGGCATGGCAAAAAGACCGAAGTCGAACTCCGTCAATCCGTGCGAGACACGGGAATCGCTGATCCGATTTGCCGCCCGCACGTTCGGCACGCAGGGCTATTCGGCCACGACGATGCGCAATATCGCCGATCAGGCCGGCATCGAGGCCGCGAGCATCTACTACCACTTTCCGTCGAAGGAAGAACTGGTCGAGGCGGTAATGGAGCAAGGTGCGGCGCACATCGTCCATCATCTGAACGAACACCTCGACGCGCTCAGCCCCGACGCGACGGCCGAGCAGCGGTTCCGGGCCGCCGTGCTAGGGCAGATGCGCGGCCTCGTCATTCACGGCGATTTCGCCGTCGCGCACGGCCGGCTGCTCGGCCAGTTGCCCGATGCGATCCGCGAGCGGCAGGTGGCTCGGCGCGAGCATCACCAGACGCTCTGGAACGGGCTGCTGGAAGATCTGCGTGCCGAAGGCAGCCTGCGCGAAGACGTGGACATCCCGCTCGCGCGAATCCACATCCTCGGCAGCATCAATTCGATCCAGTCGTGGTTCAACCCGCAAAAAGGCTCGCTGGAACGGATCGCCGACCAACTCTGCACGATGTTCCTCTGCGGCGTGGGACCGTCGTCGCGGCCCTGATTACGCCGAGCTGCACGCACCGGACAACGCCACACGCCGCCCTCGCGCCCGCGGCCGGCGTGTCCCGCGACGCATCACAGCGATCCGATCTCGGTATAAACCCCAATGACGGTCTCGGCATTTGCGCATCAAACTAACTATCAGTTGTTAGGTAATGCCTCACGGTAAAGCAGCCGATTCCATCAACAAGGCCGAGACAGTCATGACGACGCAGATGAAACCGATCCGTTCCTTCCTTTTCGTTCCGGGCAACAAGCCGACCTGGATCGAGAAGTCCATCCAGTCCGGGGCCGACGCCCTGATCCTCGATCTCGAGGACAGCGTGCCGCCGGCCCAGAAAGTCGAGGCGCGCGAAATCGTCCGGTCCAAGCTGGGCTGGCTGGCCGAGCAGCAGCAGCGCATCTGGGTGCGCATCAACCGCAGCGCACATCTGTACGACTTCGACGACATCCTGGCGATCGTGAACCCGGTGGTCGAGGGCATCGTGATTTCCAAGCCGTGCGGACCGGAAGACATCCATACGGTCGCGTCGATGCTGGCCGAAGCGGAGTACCGCGCCGGCATCGAGGTCGGTCATACCAAGGTGATCCCGCTGCTGGAAACCGCCCGCTCGCTGCAGCTCGCGTATGAAATCGCGCAGCACGAGCGAGTACCCGCGATCGTGGGCGCGACGGCCAAGAACGCCGACGTGGCGCGCGCGCTGAAGACCGTCTGGTCGCTCGAGGGCCGCGAAACCCAGTTCCTGAAGTCGCGCATCGTGATGGCCGCACGTGCGGCCGGCAAGCTGCCGATCGGCGGCGTCTGGCAGCAGGTGCACGACCTCGACGGGCTGAAGATCTCGTCGGCAAACGACCGTCAGTTGGGCATGAGCGGCGAGCTGGTGCTGCATCCGTCAAACGTCGAGATCGTCAACCGCACCTACAGCCCGACCGAAGAGGAAGTCGCGTTCTACCAAGGCATGATCGACGCGCTCGACAAAGCCCAGGCCGAAGGCCGCGCGTCGTGCATCTACGACGGCGAACACATCGACATCGCGCATGCGAAGACGGCGCGCGAAATCATCGCCCTCGCGCAGTCGTTCAACCGCTGATCGCTCAACCCATACCCCAGGAGACAGAAAATGGCAGGCCTTTACTTCGAAGAATTCAAGCCCGGCATGGTGATCGAGCATGCGATCCGCCGCACGGTGACCGAGACCGACAACGTGCTGTTCTCGGCGATGACTTACAACTGCGCGCCGCTGCACATCGACGCCGAATACAGCAAGAACACGATGTACGGCCAGCGCCTCGTGAACAGCATGTTCCTGCTTGCGCTGGTAGCCGGCATCACCGTGTACGAGACGACGCTCGGCACGACGCTCGGCAATCTCGGCTTTGGCGAGATCGCGTTCCCGAAGCCGACCTTCCACGGCGACACGATCCGCGTCGAAACGGAGATCGTCGACACGCGCCTGTCGAAGAGCCGCAAGGATTCGGGCATCGTCACCTTCAAGCACGTCGCGCGCAACCAGCGCGACGAGATCGTGTGCACCGCCGTACGCACGGGCCTGATGATGCTGCGCCCCGCCTCCCACGCTTGACCTCGTTCCCGCAGGAGATCCGAAAATGGACTACCAACTGAGCGCCGACCAGGTCGCGATCGTCGATGCGGCGCAGAAGATCTGCGCGGACTTCCCGCTCGAATACTGGCGCAACAAGGACAAGAACCACGAATTCCCGCATGAATTCTTCGCGGCCGTCGCGAGCGGCGGCTGGCTCGGCATCTGCATGCCGGAGGATGTCGGCGGCGCTAACCTGGGCGTCACGGAGGCGGCGCTGTTCATGCGCACGGTCGCCGAATGTGGCGGACAGGCGGCCGCGTCGACCATCCACATGAACATTTTCGGGCTGCAGCCGGTCGTGCACTTCGGCACGGACGCGCAAAAGAAGGCGTGGCTGCCGCCGTTCGCGCGCGGCGAGCACAAGGCCTGCTTCGCGGTCACCGAGCCGGACACCGGCCTGGACACGACCAAGCTGAAGGTGGTCGCGAAGAAGCAACCCGACGGCAATTACCTGCTTTCGGGCAAGAAGGTCTTCATCTCGACCGCCCAGGTGGCCGATCACATGCTGATCCTCGCGCGCACCACGCCGATCGAGGAAGTGAAGAAGCACAGCGAGGGCCTGAGCCTGTTCTACACGAAGCTCGATCGCAAGTACGTCGATATCCGCGAGATCGACAAGCTCGGCCGCGCGGCGGTCGATACCAACGAGCTGTTCATCGACGACATGCCGGTGCCGAAGGATGCGCTGATCGGCGAGGAAGGCAAGGGCCTGAGCTACATCTTCCACGGTATGAACGCGGAGCGCGTGCTGGTGGCCGCCGAGCAGATCGGCATCGGCCGCGCGGTGCTCAAGCTCGCGACGCAGTATGCGAAGGAGCGCGTCGTGTTCGGCCGCCCGATCGGCCAGAACCAGGGCGTCCAGCATCCGCTCGCGCGCAACTGGGCAGAACTCGAAGCGGCGAACCACATGATCTTCGCGGCCGCCGACCTCTACGACAAGGGGCTGCCGTGCGGCTCGGAGGCGAACGCGGCTAAGCTGCTGGCGTCCGAGGCGTGCATGAACGCGTGCCAGACGTCGATTCTCACGCACGGCGGCTTCGGCTACGCGAAGGAGTATCACGTCGAGCGGTTCATGCGCGAGGCGTGGATCGGCTACATTGCCCCTGTCACCCCGCAACTCATTCTGTCGAACATTGCCGAGCGCAAGCTCGGCTTGCCGAAATCGTACTGAAGCCGGCAACTCGCCGGCGTTTCCCTAACCGGGAAACGCCGGTTGTCGAACCGGCATAAAGAAATGTCTGCGGGCGGCGCCCCGGTCGCGCGCCCGTTTCAGGAGACAAGCATGTCAGCTGCAAGACCGTTGGAAGGGATCCGAGTGCTCGATCTGACCGTAGCCCTGGCCGGCCCCTATGGATCGCTGCTGCTGGGCGGCATGGGCGCGGAAGTCATTCGGGTCGAATCGCCCGGCGGGGGCGACATTGCGCGTAACAATCCGCCGTATGTCGGCAGGAACGGCGTCCACTTCGGCGTCAAGGGCGACGACGAGGTGTCGCTGACTATCCTCAATCGCGCACGCAACAAGAAAAGCATCACGCTCGACCTGAAATCGGCACAGGGCAAGGCGCTGTTCATGGAGCTGGTCAAGGAATCGGACGTGGTGATCGAGAACGCCAGCGAAGGCGTCACCACGCGACTGGGCGTCGACTACGACAGCGTGCGCGAGGTCAATCCGAAGATCATCTATGCGTCGATCAAGGCGTTCGGCGAGCCGAGCCCGTACAAGAACCTGAAGGGCATGGACATCATCGTGCAGGCGCTGTCGGGGATCATGGACGTGACCGGCTTCGCCGACGGCCCGCCGACCCGCTCGGGTCTGCCGATCGCCGACCTGATCGCGCCGCTGTACGCCGTCAACGGCATCCTCGCTGCGCTGATCCACCGCGGCCGCACCGGCGTGGGCCAGTGCGTGCAGGTGTCGATGCTCGACTGCCTGTCGTCGCTGGTGGCAGAAGAGCACTTCGACGTATTCCTCAAGCACGGCTATTCGAAGCGCTCGGGCAATTTCCAGGACCGGCTGGTGCCGTTCGGCGTCTATGCCACGCGCGACGGCCACGTCGCGATGGTGGCGTTCCAGCCCGACTGGTTCCGCAACCTGATGGAAGCCGTGGGGCGGCCCGAGATCGTCACGGACCCGCGCTACGCGACGCGCGGCCCGCGCATGAAGCATGCGGCCGAGATCAACGCGCTCATCGAAGCGTGGACGAGCCGGCACAGCACCGCGGAAGTCATCGACGAACTGCAGATCAAACGCGGCGTGCCGGCCGCACCCGTGCGCTCGCCGCTCGACGTCTTGAAGGACCCGGTGCTGCAGGAACGCGGCGCCGTTGTGCGGCTCGAGCACCCGGGGCTGGCCGACGTCGACGCGATGGGCATGGGACTGCCGATCAAGCTGTCGCAGACGCCGGTGCAGTTCGACCAGCCGGCGCAGGAACTCGGCGCCGCCAACGACGAGATCTACCGGGGGCTGCTCAAGCTGCCCGAGGATCGCCTGCAACAGCTGCGCGACCAGGGAGTGATCTGACCATGTCCGCTGCGCCATCCCGCCACGGCCCGCTCGCGGGCATCCGGATCGTCGAGATCGCGGGCATCGGCCCCGGCCCACTGGCCGCAATGTTTCTGGCCGATCTCGGCGCGACCGTGATCCGCGTCGACCGCAAGGAGCCGTCGGGGCTCGGCGCCCCGCGCCCCGTCGAATTCGACCTCGGCCTGCGCAACCGCAAGTCGGTGCGTGTCGATTTGAAAGATCCCGCCGCCGTCGAGATGGTGCTGGAACTGATCGAGCAGGCCGACGGGCTGATCGAGGGCTTTCGCCCCGGCGTGATGGAGCGTCTCGGCCTCGGTCCCGAGCCCTGCCTCGCGCGCAATCCACGCCTCGTATACGGGCGCGTGACCGGATGGGGGCAGGACGGCCCGCTGTCGCAGGTGGCCGGGCACGACCTGAACTACATTTCGGTCACCGGCGCGCTGCATGCAATGGGCCGCGTCGGGCAGCCGCCGACGCCGCCGCTCAACGTGCTGGGTGACTATGCGGGCGGCTCGCTGTACCTGGCCTTCGGGCTTCTCGCGGGCATCCTCGAAGCGCGCGGCTCCGGGCGCGGCCAGGTGGTGGATGCCGCGATGGTCGACGGTGTGGCGTCGATCATGACGGTGACGATGGGCCTGCATGCGGCCGGCATGCTCGACAAGGCGCGCGGCACGAACCTGCTCGACACCGGCGCGCCGTTCTACGAGGTGTATGCGTGTGCCGACGGCAAGTACGTCAGCGTCGGGCCTATCGAGGGAAAGTTCTACCGGCTGCTGCTCGAACAGCTCGGGCTGCAGGACCATCCGCAGTTGCAGGCGCAGATGGACCGCGCGCAATGGCCTGCAGCGAAGCAGATACTCGCCGCGAAATTCCGCGAGCGCACGCGCGACGAGTGGGCACTGCTGCTCAGCCCTCTCGACGTTTGCGTGGCGCCCGTGCTCGACTTCGACGAAGCGCCGAACCATCCGCACGTGAAGGCGCGCGGCACGTTCGTCGAACTGGACGGCGTCACGCATCCGGCGCCCGGCCCACGCTTTTCGCGCACGCCCGCTGCGCGGCCGGCCCCGCCCGCTGCGCCGACCACCGACAACGCGATCGCCGCGCTGCGCGACTGGCTGCCCGACGCGCGCATCGAGGCGTTGCGCGCGCAGCAGACTTTCATCTGATGCGGGCCAGCAACGTCACGCGCTGACGCCGGCGCATTGCTCGCTGCAGCTTTCCGCCTGCGCCCGTCGCGCCTCGAAGCGCCGGCGGGGCAACTGGCAAGGATCTGACGACATGACATCGCCCCGCCTCGATCTCGCCGCGCTGGATCGCCTGACGCGCGGCCGCTCCACCTGCCGCGCGTATCGGCACAAGGCCCTGGCCCCCGAACTGATCCGCAGCATCGTCGGCATGACCGGCAGTTCGGCGTCGTGGTGCAAAGTACAGCCATGGCAACTGGTCGTCACCGAAACGCCGGAAAGCATCGAGCGCTTTCGGCAGGCACTGATGCAGCGCGTCAACGAGCATCCGGACAACGAATCGGACCTGCCGTTCCCGGCGAGCTACGAAGGCATCCATCGCGAATGCCGGCGCGGCGCGGGCCTCGCGCTCTACTCGGCGCTCGGCATCGGCCCGAAGGACAGCGAGCGCAGCGCCGAGCAGGCCTTGCGCAACTTCCGCCTGTTCGACGCGCCGCACGTGGCGATTGTCACTGTGCCGGCGGAGTTGGGCCCGTATGCGCTCGTCGACGCGGGCGGCTTCGTGTCGTCGTTTCTGATCGCGGCCCATGCGCACGGCGTGGCCACCACACCGCGTGGCGCGCTAGCGCGCCACGCGCGCTTCGTGCGCGAGTATTTCGGCATTCCCGACACGCAGCACATGATCTGCGGCATTTCGTTCGGCTATGCGGAAGGCGCGCACCCGGTCAACCAGTTCCGCACCACGCGTAGCGCCGTAGACGACCTGATGCGCTTTGCGTGAGCCCGCCGTTCGCGTATTGCGCGAGCGCTGCGGTGCGCGCATCGTATGCGAGGACAAGGAGAATCGAACATGGCCGCACGCATTCACGAACTACTGGATCGCTGGTTGTCCGAGGCGCCCGCGCGCCCCTTCATCCATTTGCCCGACCGCAGCCTCACCTACGCGGACGTCGGCGCGCTGGCCGACCGGCTCGAACGCGAACTGCACGCCGACGGCGTACGCCGCGGCGACCGCGTGCTGGTGGTAGCCGAAAACTGCCCCGAACATGCGGCGCTGCTGATCGCGTGCAGCCGTATCGGCGCATGGTCGTGCGGCGTCAATGCGCGCATGGCGCCGGGCGAGGTCGACGCGTTCGCCGCCAAGGCCGACGCGCGCGTGCTGTATTTCACGTCGGGCATTTCATCGGCGGCCGGCGCGCATGCGGCGCGGCACGACGCCCGCCCGTCGTGCGTGAACGGTCTCGCGCGCAGCGCCGTGCACGCGGCGGCGCGGCCGGAGCCGGAGCCGCTGGCGAGCGACGTGGCGGCCATCATCTTCACGTCCGGAACCACCGGCGCACCCAAAGGCGTGATGATGACGCACCGCGGCGTGCTGCATTTCGCGCGCGTGTCGGCCGAATCGCGCGCGCTCGGCCCCGACGACCGCGTCTATGCGTATGCGCCGATGACGCACATCTTCGGCCTCGGCACCGTGCTGCTTGCGTCGTTGCATGCGGGCGCGGCACTGGAAATGCGCGCGCAGTTCGAGCCGGCGGAGCTGTTCGACGCAGTGGCACGGCGGCGCGTGAGCCAGGTGCAAGGGCCGCCGACGCTGTTCTCGCGGCTGCTGCGGCATTGCGCGGAACATCGCATCGCCCGCCCCGACACGCCCTGCCTGCGCTATCTGTACGCTGGAGCCGGCCCGCTCGACATCGCACTCAAGCAACAGGTCGAGGCGCTGTTCGGGCAGACGCTGCATCACGGCTACGGGCTGTCGGAATACGCGGGCTCGCTGCATGCGACGCGCCTCGGTGAAGCCCGCGCCGATACCAGCGCGGGCTACGCGTTCCCGGGCGCCGAGCTGCGCATCGTCGATCCGGCCGACGGCCGCCCCCTGCCGGCCGGCAAGCGCGGCGAAATCTGGCTGCGCGGCGTCGGTCTGATGCCCGGCTATTTCCGCGATCCGCAGGCCACGGCCGACGTGATGCGCGACGGCGGCTGGTATGCGTCGGGCGATCTGGGCGAACTGCACGACGACGGCGCGCTGTTCATCGTCGGCCGGCTCAAGGAGATGATCGTCCGCTCCGGGTTCAACGTGTATCCGGGCGAAGTGGAACAGGCGCTCAACCGCTTTCCGGGAATCCTGAACTCGGCCGTCGTCGGGCAGCGGGAAGCGGACGGCAACGAGGCCGTCGTCGCGTTCGTCGAACTGGATGCCGCGCGGCCGCTGGACGAAACCGCGCTGGGCCTGTATCTGCGCGAACAGCTTGCGCCGTACAAGCACCCGGGCCGCATCATTCCCGTCGACGCACTGCCGTTCAACAGCAACGGCAAGCTCATGCGGCGGCAGTTGCTGGAACGACTGTAGGCCGCGGCCGCACTACCCGAGCCAGCGCGCATCGCGCCAGTGGCCCTCGTCGAACGTGGTTTTCACGCAGTCGAGCAGCACGCCGACCACGCAGCGTACCGGCGCCGTCGCCTGTCGGCTGCTGGGCGCCGCCAGCACGATCGTGCGCTTGATGCCCGGTGCAGCGAGCGGCGCCGCGCTCAGGATGCCCTGCTCGACCTCCCGCGTGACGCCGACCGCCGGCAGGATCGTCCAGCCGTGGCCTTGTGCGACCAGTTCCTTCTGCACGCTCAGCGCATTGGTTTCGGCGAAGACCTGCAGCGTCACGCCCGCCTCGGCCACCGCGTGCTCGATCGCAGCGCGCAGGCCCTGCGGCGCGGAAGGCAGGATGAACGGCTCGCGCGCGACCCGTTCGAGCGGCAACGGCCGCTTGTGCGACAGCCCGGCCGACGGCGCCGCGACGGCCCACAGGCTCTCGTCGATCAACGCCTTGACGTGCAGCGCGGGCGTCTCCTTCTGCCCGTACAGCAGCGCCGCATCGACGTCCCCCGCTTCGAGCCAGTCCTGCAGGTGCCCCGCGTAGCCGATCGTGAGCCGCAGTCGGATGTGCGGGTAGCGCCGCGCCACCTCGCCCGCCAGCCGCGTGGCGAGCAGGTCCGACGTGCTGGCCAGCAGCCCGATGCTGACGATGCCCGCCACCGGCCCGTCGGTCGGCTGGATCTCTGCCTTGGCCCGCGCCACTTCGTTGAGGATGCGGCGTGCGTATTCGAGCATCGTCCTGCCCGACGGCGTGAGCTGCATCCCGTGGCGGCTGCGGTCGAACAGCTCCGTCCCCATGTCCTCTTCGAGCAGGCGCAGCTGGCGCGACACGGCCGGCTGCACGAGATTCAACAGGCCCGACGCACGGGTGACGTTGCCCGTTTCGGCCACGGTGACGAACGCGCGCAGTTGCTTGAGATCCATCGCGGACACCTCGATGCCGAAAACTGATTCGGCAATCAAAAAATTCTATTGTTTAAGAAATCCATCAAAACTTATTATGGACTCAACCCATGCCAATGACGAGACACAATTCATGAGCGCCTCCGTTTTTTCCGCCCCCGACCAGTACCAGGAAATCCGCGACGCGGTACGCGGCCTGTGCAGCCAGTTTCCGGCCGAATACCACCGCAAGATCGACGAGGCGCGCGGCTACCCCGAAGCGTTCGTCACGGCCCTCACGCAAGCCGGCTGGCTGGCCGCGCTGATTCCGCAGGAATACGGCGGCCCGGGCCTGTCGATGGCCGAGGCGTCGGTAATCATGGAAGAGATCAACCGCTCCGGCGGCAATTCGGGCGCGTGTCACGGCCAGATGTACGTGATGAACACGATCGTGTTCAGCGGCACCGAAGCGCAGAAGCAGCGCTACCTGCCGCGCATCGCGGCGGGCGAGCTGCGTGTGCAGTCGATGGGCGTGACCGAGCCCACCACCGGCAGCGACACCACCAAGCTCAAGACCACGGCCGTGAAGAAGGAGGGCCGCTGGGTCATCAACGGCCAGAAGGTGTGGATCTCGCGCGTGCAGCACAGTGACCTGCTGATCCTGCTCGCGCGCACCACGCCGCTCGATCAGGTGCAGAAGAAGAGCGACGGGCTGTCGTGCTTCATCGTCGAGCTGGACAAGGCGATCGGCAACGGCCTCACGGTGCGGCCGATCCTGAATATGGTCAATCACGAAACGAACGAGCTGTTCTTCGACAACCTGGAGCTGCCTGAAGACGCACTGCTCGGCACCGAAGGCAAGGGGCTGAAGGTGATCTTCGACGGCCTGAACGCCGAGCGCACGCTGATCGCGGCCGAGTGCATCGGCGACGGCTACTGGTTTCTGGAGAAAGCGCGCGACTATGCGGTCGAGCGCAAGGTGTTCGGCCGCCCGATCGGGCAGAACCAGGGCATCCAGTTTCCGCTCGCCGAATCGTTCATCGAGCTGGAGGCCGCGAACCTGATGCGCTGGCGCGCCTGCGAGAAGATCGACGCGCGCCAGAACGCCGGGGTCGAGGCCAACATGGCCAAGTACCTGGCCGCGAAGGCAAGCTGGGAAGCGGCAAATGCGTGCCTGCAGACGCACGGTGGCTTCGGCTTCGCCTGCGAATACGACGTGGAGCGCAAGTTCCGCGAAACGCGCCTGTACCAGGTCGCGCCGATTTCCACCAACATGATCCTGGGGCATGTGGCCGAGCACGTGCTGCAGCTGCCCCGTTCCTACTGATTCCCGAAGGATTCCTTTTCATGAAGATTCTCGTACCCGTCAAGCGCGTAGTCGACGCGAACGTGAAGGTCGGCGTGAAGTCCGATCAATCCGGTGTCGACATCGCGAACGTGAAGATGTCGATGAACCCGTTCGACGAAATCGCGGTGGAAGAAGCCGTGCGCCTGAAGGAAGCGGGTGTGGCGACCGAAGTGATCGCGGTGTCGGTCGGTGTAACGCAAGCGCAGGAAACGCTGCGCACGGCGCTGGCGATCGGCGCGGATCGCGCGATCCTCGTCGAGTCGAACGACAGCGTCGAACCGCTGGCCGTCGCGAAGATCCTGAAGGCGCTGGTCGACAAGGAACAGCCGCAACTCGTGATTCTCGGCAAGCAGGCGATCGACGACGATTCGAACCAGACGGGTCAGATGCTGGCCGCGCTGGCGGGCCTGCCGCAAGCGACGTTCGCGTCGAAGGTCACGATCGCCGAGGGCCGCGCCACGGTTGCGCGTGAAGTCGACGGCGGCGCGGAAACGCTGTCGCTTCAACTGCCGGCAGTCATCACGACCGACCTGCGCCTGAACGAGCCGCGTTACGTGACGCTGCCGAACATCATGAAGGCGAAGAAGAAGCCGCTGGAAACCGTGAAGCCGGAAGACCTGGGCGTGGACGTCACGCCGCGTCTGAAGACACTGAAGGTGGCCGAGCCGCCTAAGCGCGCGGCCGGCGTGAAGGTGCCGGACGTGAAGACGCTGGTCGAGAAGCTGAAGACCGAAGCCAAGGTGCTGTAAGAGGGAGCGGAAAGAAATGACGATTCTGGTGATTGCAGAACACGACAACGCGTCGATCAAGGCCGCGACGCTGAACACGGTGGCGGCGGCAGCGAAGATTGGCGGCGACATTCACGTGCTGGTCGCGGGCCACAATGCGCAAGCGGCAGCGGACGCAGCCGCGAAGATCGCAGGCGTGTCGAAGGTACTCCTGGCCGACGCGCCGCAACTCGAAGCGGGCCTCGCGGAAAACGTCGAAGCGACCGCGCTGAACATCGCGAAGGATTACTCGCACATCCTCGCGCCGGCCACGGCCTACGGCAAGAACATCGCGCCGCGTATCGCCGCGAAGCTCGACGTCGCGCAGATCTCGGACATCACGGCGGTCGATTCGGCCGACACGTTCGAGCGCCCGATCTACGCGGGCAACGCGATCGCGACGGTGCAGTCGAGCGACCCGATCAAGGTCATCACGGTGCGTGCGACGGGTTTCGATCCGGTTGCTGCGGAAGGCGGCAGCGCGTCGGTCGAGAAGATCGAAGCGGCGGCAGATGCAGGCAAGTCGCAGTTCGTGAGCCGTGAGGTGACGAAGCTGGATCGTCCGGAGCTGACGTCGGCGAGCATCATCGTGTCGGGCGGCCGCGGGCTGGGCAGCGGCGAGAACTACACGAAGGTGCTGGAGCCGCTGGCCGACAAGCTGTCGGCAGCGCTGGGCGCGTCGCGCGCGGCAGTCGACGCCGGCTACGTGCCGAACGACTACCAGGTCGGCCAGACCGGCAAGATCGTCGCGCCGCAGCTGTACATCGCGGTCGGTATCTCGGGTGCGATCCAGCATCTGGCCGGCATGAAGGATTCGAAGGTGATCGTCGCGATCAACAAGGATCCGGAAGCGCCGATCTTCAGCGTGGCCGATTACGGCCTCGTCGGCGACCTGTTCGCGCTCGTGCCGGAACTGGTCAACGAACTCTGACGGGAATGGCTGCAAGCGGCCACGCGGACGCTTGCAGCCTTCACAACGCTTCACATTTCGAGAGCGCGAAACGACATGAGTGTCGAGCAACCCGAATCATTCGACGCCTGGATCGGCCGCAGCGAAGAAAGCGCAGACCGGCTCACCCACGCGCCGATCCACCTCCTGCGAGCCACGCTGGATTACGCGGATGCGTCCGAACTGCCGGCCGCCCTGCCGCCGCTGTGGCACTGGCTGTACTTCCTGCCCGGCGAGCGCCAGTCGAATATCGGCGTCGATGGTCATCCGCGGCGCGGCGGTTTCCTGCCGCCGGTTGCGCTGCCGCGCCGCATGTGGGCCGGCGGACGGCTGCAGTTCCTGCGCCCGCTGACCGTCGATGCGCCCGTGCGGCGCCGATCGACGATCACGAACGTGCAAAGCAAGTCAGGCCGCAGCGGCCAGCTCGTTTTCGTGACCGTACTGCACGAAATCAGCGACGCACAAGGCGTAGCGATCCGCGAAGAACAGGACATCGTATACCGCGACGCACCACCGCCCACGTCGGCCGGCGCACCGGCACCGGCTCCACTGCCCGCGCCGGCCGACGAGCAATATTCGCGCATCGTCAAGCCCGACCCGGTGCTGCTGATGCGTTTTTCCGCACTGACCTTCAACGGTCACCGGATTCACTACGACCGCCCGTACGCGATGCGGGAAGAAGGTTATCCGGGCCTCGTGGTGCACGGCCCGCTGATCGCGATGCTGCTGCTGGAGGAACTGCGCCGCACGCACCCCGACAAGACCGTTCACCGCTTCGAGTTCAAGGCCGTCGGCCCGTTGTTCGACACTGCGCCGTTCGCCGTGAACGGCAAGCTCGAAGGTCATGCCGCCCGCCTGTGGGCGCGCGGCCCGCAAGGACAGCTGGCCATGCAGGCCAGCGCCGAACTGGAATAGCACTACGACCATGCAAGCTCGAAAAGGCCCCCTGAGCGGGATGACCGTCGTCACGCTCGAACACGCGATCGCCGCGCCCTTCTGCACCCGCCAGCTCGCCGACCTCGGCGCGCGCGTCATCAAGGTGGAGCGCCCCGGCGTCGGCGATTTCGCGCGCGCCTACGATCACCGTACGCGCGGACTGGCGTCGCATTTCGTCTGGACCAACCGCTCGAAGGAAAGCCTCACGCTGGACCTGAAGCACCCGGATGCGCAGGACGTGCTCGGCGAGCTCATCGCCCAGGCCGACGTGCTGGTGCAGAACCTCGCGCCTGGCGCGGCCGCGCGCATGGGCTTGTCGTTCGATGCGCTGCACGCGAAGCACCCGCGGCTGATCGTCTGCGACATCTCGGGCTATGGCGCCGATGGCCCCTACCGCGACAAGAAAGCGTACGACCTGCTGATCCAGAGCGAGGCGGCATTCCTGTCGATCACGGGCACGGCCGACGAGCCCTGCAAGGCCGGCAACTCGATCGCCGACATCGCGGCGGGCATGTATGCGTACACGGGTATCCTCAGCGCGCTCCTGCAGCGCGGCGTCACGGGCATCGGCTCGCACGTGGAAATTTCGATGCTCGAGGCGCTGGCCGAGTGGATGGGCTTCCCGATGTACTACGCGTACGACGGCCAGCAGCAGCCGGGCCGCAACGGCGCCGCGCATGCGACCATCTATCCGTATGGCCCGTTCAAGGCCGGCGACGGCCGCGTCGTGATGCTCGGCCTGCAGAACGAGCGCGAATGGAAGACGTTCTGCGACGTCGTGCTGCGCAACCCGGCGCTTGCGACCGATCCGCGCTTCGACGCCAACGTGCACCGCTCGGAACACCGTGCGGAACTGAAGACCGTGATTGAACAGGCGTTTTCCGCACTCACCGCGCAGGACGTGATCGCGCGGCTCGACGAAGCGCAGATCGCGAACGCCGCCGTGAACCAGATCGGCGATCTGTGGACGCATCCGCAACTGCACGCGCGCCAGCGCTTTCGCACGATCGACTCGCCGGCCGGCGAGCTGCAGGCGCTGTTGCCGCCCGCCACGATCGACAGCTTCGACGCGCGCATGGATGCGGTGCCCGCGCTGGGCGAACACAGCGCGTCTATCCTGCACGAACTCGGACGCACCGACGCCGATATCGAACAACTGCGCGCCGCCGGCGTGATCTGAGCCATGTCCAAGCCCCTCTCCCCCGTCCATCACGCGCGCAGTCTGCTGTTCGTGCCGGCCACCCGCCCCGAGCGCTTTGCGAAGGCGCTCGATTCGGGCGCCGACTGCATCATCGTCGACCTCGAGGACGCCGTCAGCCCCGACAGCAAGGACGACGCACGCGCACGGCTTGCGCAGCACCTGCCGTTGCTGACGGCCGAGCAGCGTACGCGCACCGTCGTGCGCGTGAACGCGGTCGGCACGCCGTGGCACGATGCGGACATCGCGCTGCTGCGCGACTGGGCCACGCAACGCGTGGTGGTGATGCTGCCGAAGTCCGAGGATGCGGGCGCGCTGCGCAAGGTTGCGGAGCAACTCGGCGAGCATGCGCAACTCGTCGCGCTGATCGAATCGCTGGCCGGGCTCGATGCGGCCGATGCGCTGGCACGCGACCCGCAGGTCGTGCGTGTCGCGTTCGGGCATCTGGATTTCCAGCTCGACCTCGGCATGCGCGCGACGCCCGACGAGCCGGAGCTGGCCTTTGCGCGCAATGCGATCGTGGCCGCGTCGCGTCGCGCGCAGTTGCCCGCGCCGATCGACGGCGTGACCACGCGCACCGACGATGCCGAGCGCCTGACGGCCGATGCGCGGCGTGCGCGCGCGTTCGGTTTCGGCGGCAAGCTGTGCATCCACCCGGCCCAGGTCGCCGGCGTGAACGATGCGATGGGCTATTCGGACGAAGAGCACGCGTGGGCACGCCGCGTGATCGACGCAGCCGCGAATCATGGCGGCGCGGCCTTCAGTCTCGACGGCCGCATGGTCGATCTGCCGGTGATCCGCGCGGCCGAGGCGATCGTAGCGAGCGCGCGGAAATCGGCGCGACCGGCCTAGCAGTTCGCAGGCGACGGCCCGGAATCCGCAGGCCGATGCAAAAAACGGGCGACCGCCGGTATTCCGGCGCCGCCCTTTTGTCTTGCATGGTCTTGAACCACAGGCGTGCCCGGAACGCACACGCCGCCCTGGACAGCCGCTCCGCTCAGCCCTCGACCGCCCACATCGCAGTCAGCTCCGCCGCCTTCGTCGCTGGGTTCAGCTCACGCAGCGCGACGAGCAGTGCGCGCGCCCGTTCGGCGCCCAGCACGTCGGTGGTCAGGTCCATGAACTTCGCATCCTGCTCGGGTTCCGACATCGGATTCGTGTCGGTGCCGATCGGGTCGCCGACGAACACGTGCTCGGTGCGCCCGTCCTTGAACGTGACGGTCACGTCAGCGACAAACTTGCCGGGATGCTGCTTCTCCAGCTCGGGCGCCTCGCTGATGCGGATGCTGCGCGCGATGTCGATCACGGGCGCCATGTCGACCTTGCCGGCCAGGTAGTCGCGGTGGACCGGATAGCCGTTGCCCTTGCCGAGCAGCGTGAACGCCGCCTGGATCGGCAAGCTGAACTGCACGTGCTCGATGTTCTTCGGCATGTACGCGTTGACGTTGGCCGTGCCGACGACGACGTTGAAGTGCGGCGTGATTTTCAGATGGATGTCTGCGATCTCGTCTCGGCGCGTCGCGAATGGCCGCAGCGCGTCGATGTACGCGTGCGTGCAGTAGCACGCACAATACGCCTTGAGCCACACGGTGCCGATCTCGAACGGCCGGTCCACGTCGAAGCGCCGCTCGGCGTTTTCGCCAGCCGAGCGTTGCAGGAAGGTGCGAAAGAAGCCCTTGTTGCCGCTCAGGAACGCGCGGGGGCCGGAGATGCCCGCTTGTGCCATGTCGGCCGCCGCCATCCCGTTGCGCGTGCCGATGCCCGCATGAATGCGTTTGATGGAGCCGCCGGTCGACGTGTATTCCGTCGTGCCCGACACGTGACTCAGCGCGATTGCCAGCGCGTGCAGCGTCGTCTCGGCGTCGAAGCCGCGCAGCTTGGCCGCCACGGCCGCCGCGCCGAAATTGGACAGCGTGGCGTGCGGGTGATAACCGCGCTGCAGCAGTTCGGGGGCGGCGAGCAGGCCGATGCGCGCATAGACTTCGTAGCCGGCAACCATCGCGACAATGACCTCCTCCAGCGACGCGCCGAGTTCCTCACCGATCGCGAGTGCGGCCGGAATGACGCAGCTGCCGGGGTGGCTGTAGCTGGGGCCGTGCGCGTCATCGTATTCGAAGCCGTGCCCATACGAACCGTTGACAAACGCGGCATCGGCCGCGCTCATGGTCAGCGCCGACGCGCTCACGCGGCTTCGGCCCGGGCGCTGCCCGGCCCTCGCATAGGCGAGCAGTTGCTCGGACCACGGCAGTTTCGAAATGCCAACCTGCAGCGCGATCTGGTCGCGCATCAAGCGGTTGACGCCGGCCAGCGCGCGTGCGTCGAGGTGCTCGTATTTCAGCCCCTGGATGAAACGCACTACCGCTTGTTCGAGCGGCGGGCAGTTGTCCGGCGCAACGGGCCGGGTCTCGCGGGTCACGGTCATGAAAGTCTCCTGAATGATCGAATGGTGAATGGCACGGCTCGCAAGCCGGCCACGACAGGTCATGCGGGGCAGTTCCGGCCCGGCAAATCCGGCCGACAGGTCAGCGTACTGCGTCTGTAGTGCCATCTGGCTCAGTGTGACCATCGGATCCTCGATCCCCTGCCGGGCGAATCTCGCCATACCTCTGTCTCCTTGTCTCGCGGCGGCGCGGTCAGAAAACGAACACGCCCTTGCCGCCCGCCTGCCCGTCGAACAATCGGTAAGCCTCGTCGGCCTGCACGAGCTGCCAGCGGTCGGTGAACAGCTTGTCGACGTCCACGCCGTGATCGGCGACGAAGTGGATGCAGTCCTTCATCCCGACTTCCGAGAACGTATAGGAGCCGAGGATGGTGCGCTGCTTGCCGATCACGTCCTTCATCCCGTCGACGTTGAGGTTGCCGCCCACGGCCACCAGCGCGATACGCCCCCACGGACGCGTGCTGCGCACCGCCTGTTGCTTGGGCACGTCGCCGCCCGCGCAATCCATCGCGCAGGTCACGCCGAGACCGCCGGTAAGCTTGTGGATTTCCTCGATCGGGTCCTGCAGGCTGCCGTCGACCACGTGGGTCGCGCCGAAGTCCTTCGCGCGCGCGACGCGATCGGCCGCGATGTCGACGCCGATCACCTCGACGCCCATCGCCGCGGCCAGCTGCACGGCCGACAGGCCGACCGGGCCCAGTCCGAACACTGCTAGCGTGTCGCGCGCGCTGATGCCGAGGCGCAGCAGCGCGCCCCACGCGGTGCCGGTGCCACAGGAAATCGCTGCGCCGGTGGCGAACGACACTTCGTCGGGCAGATGAACCAGCGAAGTCGCAGGCACCTTCATGTAGTGCGCGTGGCCGCCATGCTTGATCACGCCGTGGATGTCCGCGCCGTGGCTACACATCTGCGTCCAGCCGGTCCGGCAGTGGTCGCAATGCATGCACCCTTCGTAATGGAACACCGCGACGCGATCGCCGACCTTGAATGCGCGCGGATCGACGGCCGAACCGACCGCAACGATCCGCCCGCACGGCTCGTGACCGCCGATGATCGGCGTGTCCTCCGACATGCCGCGCGAGGTGAGATCCTTGAAGCCCAGCGAACGGATCACGTCGGCAGGCTTGTTGCGATAGAAATGCAGGTCGCTGCCGCACATGCCCGATGCCTTCATCTCGATGACAGCATCGCCGGGGCCGGGCGTGGGATCGTCGAAATCGAGAATCTCCAGCCTGCGTTCGCCTCTGAAAACTACGCCTTTCATGCCTTATGTCTCCTGCCTGCGGGGGAATGCGGTTGCGATGCGGCGCCGGGCCAGTTCAGAGCAGATTGATATAGGTGGCCTTCGGGTAGAGGAAGCTCTCGACGTGCTCCTTCCCCCCCTTCCAACCGTAGCCGCTCATCTTCGTGCCGCCGAAGCCCACCGCCGGATCGATCACGCCGTAGCAGTTGACCCACACGGTGCCCGAGCGAATCCCCTGCGAGACGCGGTGTGCGGTCGACAGGCTGCTGGTCCACACGCCGCCGGCGAGGCCGTACGGCGTGTCGTTCGCGAGCCGCAGCGCGTCCTCCATCGTGTCGAACGGAATCACCGACGCAACGGGCCCGAAGATTTCCTCGCGCGCGATCGTCATGTCATTGCGCACGTCGGCGAACACCGTAGGCTCGACGAAGAAGCCGCCGGCCGGAGCGCAGTCCGGACGCCCGCCGCCGTGCACGAGCCGGGCCTCCTTGCCGCCGATGTCCACGTAATGCATCACGCGTTCGAGCTGGCGCCGCGAAATCAGCGGCCCGATCTGCGTGTCTGGATCGCGGCCGTCGCCGATCCGGATGGCGCCGGCGAACGCGGCCATGCGTTGCACGAATTCGTCGTGGATCGCGCGCTGCACGAAGATCCGCGTGCCGGCCACGCACACCTGGCCGGTATTGGTGAACACGCCCATCGCCGCACCGGGAACGGCCTTGTCGAGATCGGCATCGGCGAACACGATATCGGGCGACTTGCCGCCGAGTTCGAGCTGCAGCCGCTTCAGGTTGCCGGCCGACGCGCGCACAATCGCCTGCGCGGTGCCGACCGACCCAGTGAATGCCACGCGATCGACGTCCGGGTGCTCGGCGAGCGCCTGGCCGACGTCCTTGCCATAGCCGGTCACGACGTTGATCACGCCGTCGGGTACGCCTGCCTCCATCATCAGTTCCGACACGCGCAGCGACGACAACGACGCATCCTCGGCCGGCTTCAGCACGGCTGTGCAGCCGGTGGCCAGCGCGGGGCCGTAGATCCACCACATCCCCATCAGCGGGCCGTTCCACGGAATGATGCCGCCGACCACACCCACCGGCACCAACTGCTTGAGCGCGGTGAAGCCCGGCGCAATCGACATCGGCGGCGTTTCCACCACCGCGCCGGCGCCGGTCTGCGACGCGTAGAACTGCAGCAGCTGCGACAGCCATTCCTTGTAGCCGCGCGTGCGCGCGAGCGGCGCCCCCATGTCGAGCGTCTCGATCAGCGCGAGCTCGTCGAAGTGATCGAGGATCGCGTCGTGCACGCGCAGCAGCAGCTTGCGCCGCTCGTGCGGCGTGAAGCGGTTCCACGGCCCTTCGAACGCTCGGCGCGCTGCAGCCACCGCGCGATCCACGTCCTGCGCGCTGCCCTGCGCGATATGGCACAGCACCTCGCCGGTAGCGGGGTTGATCGCCTCGATTCGCTCGCCGCCAGCCGGCTCGACCCATTGCCCGCCGATCAGCAGCTGCTTGTTTCCCGTCACGAATTTCGGAATATTCATGTTGATGGATGTCTGCTGGATAGTGTTCAGGATCACGAAATTCACATGCGGAGCATGATCGACTTGGTCTGCGTATAGGCGTCGATCGATTCCTGGCCGAATTCACGCCCCCAACCTGATTGCTTATATCCGCCGAATGCCATCGCCGGGTCGGACTCACCGAACGTGTTGATCCACAGGCGTCCCGCCTTGAGCGCGCGCACCACCTTGTGCGCCCGCGCGACATCGCGAGTCCAGACCGCGGCGGACAGCCCGTAGGTGGTGTCGTTAGCCTGCAGCACCGCATCGTCCTCGTCGCGGAACGGGATGATCGACAGCACCGGCCCGAAGATCTCTTCCTGCGCGATCCGCATGCCGTTGCGCACGTTGTCGAAGATCGTTGGCTCGACGAAATAGCCGGCGCCGCTCCACGGCTGGCCGCCGAGCCTCAATGTCGCACCGCCTTCTCGGCCCACGCCGATGTACGAGCGGACGCGCTCGCGCTGGGTCGCCGAAATCAACGGACCGATTTTCGTGTCGGCCGCGAACGGGTCGCCGGCCTTCCATCCGGCCGCCACCTGCGCGACGCGCTCCGCTACCTGCTCATGGATGCTTTCCTGCACGAACAGGCGCGTGCCGGCCGAGCACACCTGGCCCGAGTTGCCGCAGAACGTCTTGACAGCGGCCTGCACGGCCTTTTCGATGTCGGCGTCGGCGAACACTACGTTGGGCGCCTTCCCTCCGAGTTCCAGCGTCACCTTCTTCAGGTTCAGCGTCGCGTCGCGCGTAATCTGCTTGCCGACCGCCGTCGAGCCCGTGAAAGCGATCTTGTCGACGCCCGGGTGCTGCGCGAGCGCCGCACCGGCCGTTGCGCCGAACCCGGGCAGAACGTTGATGACGCCGGGCGGCAGGTCCGTTTCCTGGATCAGCTCCGCGAGCCGTATCGAGGTCAGGCAGGCCAGCTCGGCCGGCTTCAGGATCACCGTATTGCCGCAGCACAACGCGTTCGCGAACTTGATCGCGGCCATCAGGATCGGCACGTTCCACGGGATGATCTGGCCGCACACGCCGAGCGGCTCGCGCAGCGTGTAGATCAGCGTGCTGCCGTCCGACGGGATCGTGGTGCCCAGCACCTTGGAGCACCAGCCCGCGTAGTAGCGGACGATATCCACGGTGGCGGTCGCTGCGGCTTGTGCGAACCACAGCGGCATGCCGTTGTCGATCGATTCGATCGCCGCCAGCTCGTCGACATGATCCTCGATCACGTCGGCGATCTTCAGCAGCGCGCGCGTGCGCGCATGCGGCGACAACGCCGACCAAGATGGCGCGTCGAACGCGTTTCGCGCGGCGATCACCGCGGCGTCGACGTCGGCGCTGTCGGCCTCCGCGACATGGCAAAGCGGCTGCTCAGTCGCCGGGTTGATCGTCTCGAACGTCTTGCCCGATACGGCGTCGACCCATTGCCCGCCGATCAGCAAGCGCTTCGTGCCTTGCCCGATCCACGCGAGCGCTTTCGCCCGCGCGGCCTGTGCAGCGTCAGTTACAGTCGTCATGAAACCTCCAGTTGATATCGCAGCGTGTGTCGGACCAGCGAGACGTCAACGCGCGTCGACAGCACCGACGTCAGCGGGTTCGCTCGACGCGCGTCCGAATTGAAATCGGTGGGCGTCATGCGCAGGAACAGCGTGCGGCCCCGTATACGTCATGCCGCCGAGAAGCGGGGTGAGCTGCCGCACTTTTACCTTTCGTTAGTTAGATTGAGCGACGTGGCCGGGCCGGAGCCCGTCCATTCGGCCGGTTACGATTGCGGCAGTCGCGCCGACGGAAATTCGGGCTGGCGTTTTCCGCGCAAAGCGGCGACGCCTTCGCTGACGTCCGCGCCGAGGAAACACAGCATCTCCATCGCGAGCGAGTTGTCGAAGATGGGACCCGCCAGCCGCATCCAGTTGTTCAGCGATTTCTTGGTCGCCCGGATCGCGGTCTGACTGCCGCGCGCGAGGCTCGCGGCAATTGCGAGCGAGCGCGACAGCACGTCGGCGCGCGGCGTGCAGAAGCTGACCAGACCGATCCGCTCCGCTTCCCTGCCGTCGACGAAATCCGCGGTCATCAGGTAGTACTTGGCCTTGGCCATCCCGCACAGCAACGGCCACACGATCGCCGCGTGATCGCCCGCCGACACGCCGAGGCGCGCATGCCCGTCGGTCAGCTTCGCATCTTCGGCCATCACGCTCACGTCGGCCAGCAGCGCAACGACGAGGCCTGCGCCCACCGCCGTGCCGTTGATCGCGGAGACGATCGGCTTGTCGCACGCGAGCATGTTGTAGACGATGTCGGATGCCTCCTTCATCACACGCAGCGTGGCCTCCTGGCTAGCCGCCATTTCCTCGACGACGGCGAGATCGCCGCCGGCCGAGAACGCGCGATCTCCGGCGCCGGTCACGACGACCACCTTGACGCTCGGGTCCTCGCCGACGACGCCCCAGACCTTGGTCAATTCCCAGTGCATCCGGTTGTTCGTCGCGTTCATGACCTCCGGACGATTGAGCGTGACGAGCAGGACGCCGTCCGGCTGGCGATCGAACAGGAGGAACTGGAAGTCTTCGTATTTCATGCGTAGTCCGGGAAGTGGGAGAGCAGCGGGCGGCGTGAATCGCGCCCGTCGGCGAAGTGAACCTGCGTCGGTTCGCGGCGCAAAGGGAGAAGCGCAGTAGACCATTGAGGTCTCACGCAAACTAACTAACAGTTGTTATTCTATTTTGCGTGCGGCGATTTCCCATCAGGGTATCCCCGCATGCCGCAGCTCGCGCGTGCATGTGGCAATGCGGTGCTTTCGAAGAACGGAACGTTTCGATCGCAGGCATTGCGCGCGACGGCGCGCGAGCCAACGCTGACGGCATTTATCCAGACTTAAACAGCATTCGAACGAGGAGCGAGACACATGACTTCCCCCACCATCGTCCAGCAGCTGGCCGATTTCGCGGCCGGCGTCGACACGGCGCAGCTGCCGGACATCGTCGTGCAGGAATGCAAGCGCGACATCCTCGATTCGCTTGGCGTCGCGCTGGCGGGTATCGATCATCCGCGCGGGCGCATCGGTGTCGAAATGGGCCGCCGCATCGGCGGCACCGCAGGCGATGCGACCATCATCGGCACCGGCGAGCGCACCACCGTCTATGGCGCCGCGTTCGCGAACAGCGAATTGCTGAACGCGCTCGATGCGGACTCGGTGCTGCTGCCGGGCCACGTGAGCCCGTATGTGCTACCTGGCGCCTTCGCGACGGCCGAGGTGCACCAACGCTCCGGCAAGGACCTGATCGCCGCGGTGGCGGTGTCGCACGAGATTTCGTACCGCTTCGGCGCCGCGATGGCCGGCTACCGCGACACCAAGGACGGCAAGTCCGCCAACTCCGCGTCTGTCGTCGGCTACAGCAGCACCGTGTTCGGCGCGACCGCGTCCGCGGGCAAGCTCAAGCACCTGTCCGCAACGCAACTCGCCAACGCGCTTGGCCTCGCCGCCGCATCAGCGCCCGTGAATGCGCAGCGCGCGTGGTTTACGCACGCGCCCACTGCGACCATCAAGTACCAGCTAGCCGGCGGTCTGACCAATATCGCGCTCACAGCTGCCGACATGGGCGAGCTCGGGCACCGTGGCGATCTGCGGATCCTGGACGACGAAGTCAACGGCTACGCGAGCTTCATCGGCACCGACCGCTGGACGCCCGAGCTGATCACCGCCGACCTCGGCAACGCGTGGCGCTTCCCCGCCTTCCAGATGTTCAAACCCTACCCGCACTGTCGCGTGATGCACGCGCCGCTCGACCTGTTGATCGACATCGTCACCCAGCACGACCTGAAGCCCGATGAAATCGACAGCATCACGTCGTACGGCGAAGGCTGGGCCTATGTGCTGCCCTGCTTCACCAACCGCGAAATTCTCGAGGTGCACGATGCGCAGTTCTGTTTCTCGCACGGGCTGGCGATCGCGGCGCACCGCATTCCGCCCGGCCCTCGCTGGCAGGATCCGGCCGTCGTGTTCGACCCATCCGTGATGGCGCTGATGAACCGGGTCTCGCTCGAAACCCACCCGACATATTTCCAGTCGATCTCGGCCGACATCTCCAGCCGCCCGTCGCGGGTCGAGGTGCGCGCGCGCGGCCAGGTCTTCGCCGGCGAGAAGATGTTCCCGAAGGGAACGCCTTCGGCGGATCCGTCGACCTACATGACGACTGACGAACTGGTCGGTAAGTTCCGCACCTTCGTCGATGGCCTGCTTCCGGCCGCGACCGTCGACCGAGTCGTCGACAGCGTGCTGAACCTCGAACAGGTGGACGACTTCGGCACCGTGATCCACCAGTTCGTGCGGTCCACCGGCAAGTAAGCAGACACGCAACCCGGAGAACCGCCACCGATGAACAGTCCTTCCCTCAACATGCCGCACGCGGATCGCCTCTATGTCGGCGGACGCTGGGTGGCGCCCACTTCCGCCAAAACCTTCGCGGTGCTCAACTGCGCGACCGAAGACGTGGTCGCGCACGCGCCGATGGCCAACGAAGCCGACGTCGACGCGGCCGTGCACGCCGCGCGCACTGCGTTCGATCGCGGCCCGTGGCCGCATCTGTCCCCGGCCGAACGTGCCGTCTTCCTGGAGAAAATCGCCGCCCGCCTCGAAGCGTTGAACGATGATTTCGCGCGAGGCTGGAGCATCGAGTCCGGCGTGCTGTACCGGATTGCGAAGCCGCGCATCGGCCTGTTCCTGAGCGGCGCATTCCGCCAGTACGCGGCGATGGCGCACAGCTATCCGTTCGTCGCGCCCGCGCGCGCCGTCACCGGGCACCAGGCCTACCTCGTGCAGGAGCCGGTCGGCGTGGTAGCAGTGATCGTGCCGTGGAACGGGCCGGCCGGGCTGCTCGCATACAAGATCGCACCGGCCCTGCTCGCGGGCTGCACGGTCGTCATCAAGAATTCGCCGGAGACGCCGAGTTCCGGTCATCTGTTCGCGCAGATCTGCGACGAGGCCGGGTTGCCGCCCGGCGTGGTCAACATGCTGACGGCCGATCGGACCGTGTCCGAGTCGCTGGTGCGCCATCCCGGCGTGGACAAGATCACCTTCACCGGCTCCACCGGAGCAGGCCGGCGCATCGGCTCGGTAGCGGCAGAACGCGTCGCCCGCGTCACGCTCGAACTCGGCGGCAAATCGCCTGCTGTCGTACTCGACGACTACGACATCGAAACGGCCGCGAAGACTCTCGGCGCACCGTATTTCAGCTATCTGTCGGGACAGGTCTGCCACAGCCTCACGCGCATCATCGTGCCGCGCACCAAGCACGACCAGATGGTCGACGCGTTGGTCGAGGCCGCGCGCGGCATGGTGCTCGGCGACCCGCTTGACGATGCGACGAGCATGGGGCCGCTCGCGACGGCCGCGCAGCGCGACGTGGTCGAACGACTGGTTGCGCAAGGCGTGTCCGATGGTGCGCAACTGGCGGCCGGCGGCAAGCGCCCCGCGCACCTGGCGCGCGGCTTCTTCTTCGAACCGACCGTGTTCGCGAACGTCGACAACCGCTCCAGCATCGCGCAGAACGAGTTGTTCGGCCCGGTGCTGTCGGTCATCCCGGCCGACAGCGACCAACACGCGATCGACATGGCAAACGACACGATCTTCGGCCTGAATGCCGCGGTGTTCACGCACGACACCGAGCGGGCGCTGCGCGTCGCGCGCCGCTTGCACGCCGGCTCGGTCGGACACAACGCGTCACGCACCGATTTCTCGATCGGCTTTGGCGGTTTCAAGCAATCGGGCGTTGGACGCGAAGGCGGCGTGGGCGGCCTCGAAGCGTTCCTCGAATCAAAGACCGTGGTCCTGGACCAGCCGGCCGCCTGAGTACCGACGCACAAATCATCCATCAACTGACATCACGAGGAGCAACCGATGAACATCGAATCCAGCCATGACGCGCCGAGCGACTGGATGATCCATTCACGCATCAAGGGGCTGGTCGCGCTGGTGGTCGGGGCCGGCAGCGGCATGGGCGAGGCCAGCGCTAAGACCTTCGCGGCCAACGGCGGAGCCGTCGCCGTGGCCGACCTGAACGTCGGCCACGCCGAGCGCGTCGCCGGCGAGATCGTGCGTCACGGCGGCGAGGCGATCGCGCTCGGTCTCGACGTATCGAAACAGCCGGACATCGATGCGGCCATCGCCGCCACGGTCGAGCGCTTCGGACGGCTCGACGTCGTGATCAATACCGCCGCACTGGTGCGCGCGGGGATGCTCGAGGACGTGCCGATCGAAGAATGGCGCGCCGGCTTCCAGGTGAACGTGGACGGTGCGCTGATGCTCGCGCGCAGCGCGCTGCCGCACCTGAAGAAGAGCCCGCATGCGGCCATCGTCAACACGGCTTCGCTGGCGGGCGTCCACGGCTATTCGCAGGGCGGCGCGTATGGTCCGAGCAAGGCGGCGCTCACTACGCTCAGCCGGCAGATGGCGCACGAATGGGCATCCTATGGCGTACGCGTGAACGTCGTGTTGCCGGGCGTGATCGACACGCCGATGGCGCGCAGCTCGGTGCCGCAGGAGATTCTCGATCAACTGGCGACCATGCTGCCGATGAGCCGGGTCGGCAAGCCGGAGGAAGTCGCCGACCTGATCGTGTATCTCGCGTCGCCGGCCGCCGGGTATATCACGGCGCAGTCGATCGCGTGCGACGGCGGCATGTCGCATATGATGTTCGCGAAACCGATGGGCAAGTAGGCGCGCTGCGCGACGCACTTTTCGTGCAGTTTGTGCGGCTTGCGATGACGGTCCGCCCGGGCCGTCGTCGCAGATGCTCGTCCGTATTGCCCGCGTTGTCCAACGCGAACGATCAGGCGCGGACATCGTTTTCTTGATCGTCGTCAGGCAGACCGAGGATCGCCTCTGACCGCTTTCCCTCCCCCCATTCACATGCGCTCCGGCAACGCAAATTCGCATTTCCGTTAAGGATGCCGAATTCACGATTTTTTTCGAAAGACACCCGAAAAAATACGTTCCGTCAGATAAAACGTTTTTTGACATGGGCATGCCGTTTCACTCGCGCGAACACGGCTTCCGTTACCCGCCCGGAAACGCTCCCATACGATTTATGCCGTATAACGGACGATTTTTTCAAAATGAAGCTCGCTTGAATGCGTTGAAGTACGGAACGCCGAAATTCGTCCAATGGATCATCGCGTGACAGCAGGAATTCGCCTCGGGTTATACCCAATGGAGATTCGATGTCGCTCACCGCAATCTACCGAACGTTAGATTAACGCCGAACCGGTACCGCCTGTCCGCCGCTGGACATCACGAACCGACCGACGGCCCTGAATATGGCTACAAGGCGTCAACAGTCCGACATGCACCATTCCTCCATCTCTCATTAAATTCGGATACCGAAATGAATGTAAGCAGGTCATCAGGGTTGGGTACCAAGAAGACGATATTCGCGCTTGGCATTGCGCTACTGCCCGCATGGACATGGGCGCAAAGCAGCGTCACGCTGTACGGTACGCTCGACGTGGGGATGCTGTTCTCCAGCAAGACAATCGATTCGGCGACCGGCGCCAATCGCGGCAAGCAGTTCAGCCTCATCAACGGCGGACTGGAACCGTCGAATTTCGGCCTGTTCGGGCAGGAAGACCTCGGCGGCGGGTTGAAGGCGACCTTCAGGCTCGAGAGCGGCGTCAGCGTCGTCAACGGCGGGTTCGACAACAGCAACGGCAATCTGTTCGGGCGTCAGGCATGGCTGGCACTCAACGGCAACTTCGGCGAACTGAAGGCGGGCGTGCAGTATTCGCCGTTTGTGCTCGCGATCTACGAGTCCGATCCGCGCAACGCGGGCCAGTTCGGCACGGCGTTCTCCGTGTATGCGGACAACACGTTCGTGGGCACCTTCAATCCGAATGCGATCACCTATACGAGCCCGAAGTTCGCCGGATTTTCCGGCAGTGCGATGTATGCGTTCGGAGGCGTGCCGGGCGACTATCGCGCGGGGCAGCAGTACTCGCTCGGCGCGCGCTACGAATTTCGCGGGCTGGTCGTGAACGCCGCGATGTACGACTCGAGTTCAGGTCACAGCTCCGCGGGGTTGACGACATTTCAGCAGCCGTTCTCCGGCCGCATGATCGGCGTGGGCTACCACTTCGACCGGCTCACGGTGAAGGGCTCGTTCACCAGCTACAAGGTGCCGACGACGGTGGCGGGCGAAGTCGTGAACGGCGGCACCAACAACGTGTGGAACGTCGGTTTCGACTACTACGCGCTGCCGCAGCTCGATATCAACGGCGGCGTGTGGTACATCCGCGATCCGCACAACTCGGACAATCACGCACTGCTCGGCGCGCTGACGACACGCTATTTCCTGTCGAAGGCGACCTCGCTGTATATGCAGGTGGGTGCGGTAAACAACCACGGCCGCGCGCGATTCGGGATGTCGATCGACAATGCGCTGTACGGCGTGCCGGGCACGACGGTCGGCGCGATCGTCGGGATCAACAAGCGATTCTAGCGTGGGGATCTAGCGCGGTGGCGCCAGGCGATGCGTCACCACTCTCGTCCGGCCGGAGTACGGAACATTCCGGCCACCGCGATTGACTCGATTGCGGGCCGCGGCGAACGTATGCGAATACGTGCCAAGACCTGTTCGACACGACGGCATGCCGGCATCGCAGCGCCGAACGCCGGCGGATAAGGACCACGGGGCGCGGGCGCCGGCCTGCGGCTCGACGTAGGGCGGCCACGCCACGCGAACGCAATCAAATCATGAAGAATGCGATGAAGACGGGAACGCATGCGGCCGAGCCGACCGGCATCCGGCATACGTGGACGAGCGCCGACGGGCTCCGGCTCGCCGGCCACTCATGGGGCGACCCCGACGGCGCGCCCGTCATCCTGCTACACGGCAGCGGGCAGACACGTCATGCGTGGAGCGGAATGGGTCGCTTGCTCGGCGCGGCGGGCTTTCATGCGGTCGCGTTCGACGCGCGCGGTCACGGTGAGTCCGACTGGTCGCCGACCTGCAACTACAGTCTGGGCGCGATGATCCTCGACCTCGAGCGGGTGGCCGCGATGTTCGACGGCCGGCGTCCGATCGTCGTCGGCGCGGGGCTCGGCGGCGGGACGAGCCTGCTCGCCGTCGGCGAAGGCTATCTCGAGGCGGCGGCGCTCGTGCTCGTCAACATCGCGCCCTGCATCGAACCAGCGGGCGCGCTGCGCCTGCAGTCGTTCATGCGGCAGCAGCCGGACGGTTTCGGGTCGCTGGACGAGGCGGCCAACGCTATCCGCCACTATCGCCCGCATCCGCCGCAAGCGCTCAGCGAGGAAAGCCTCGCGCGCAGCTTGCGCTACGACGACGGGAAATATCGCTGGCACTGGGATCCGCACTTTCTCGCGTGGCCGCGCGACCTGACGCGCCGCCATGCGCGCTTTGCAGCCAGCGCGCGCCGCCTGACGCTGCCGACGCTGTTCCTGCGCGGTGCAGCCTCCGATATCGTCAGCGAAGCCGGCGCACGCGAGTTCCTGAGCCTATGCCCGCATGCGGAACATACGGAAGTCCGGAATGCCAGCCATACGGTCGCGGGCGAACACAACGGCCTGTTCGTCCATGCCGTGCTCGATTTTCTCGAGCGCCGGATCCCGCCCGACCGGGCGCTGCAGCATCACGCGGCCGCGTGATCCGGAAGGCGGGCATGTCGCCCCGGTTCGTCGGCCGGATCAGGCGACCAGTTCGCTCTTACGGGTGCTTCGCTTCGCCTTCGCGGCTGGCTTCGCGCCTGCCGCGGGCTTCACGCCTTCGAAGAACATCGTGCTTAGCTGGTCGGCCACCTTTTCCAGCGAGCCCTTCTTCGGGTCGAACCAGGTCTGGACGGAATTGATGCAGCCGAGCACGAACACACGACACAGTGCGACGTCGACGTCCTCGCGTAGCATGCCTTCGGCGCGCAAGCCGTCGAACACCGCGGCCCACAGCTGCTGATGGCGTTCGCGCCGCTTGACCTGGCGCTCCCGCACCTTCTCCGGCAGCTGGGTCAGCAGCCTGCCGTGCGCGAGCGCGTAGTCGCCGAACTTGATCAGCGCGCTCATCTGCCCGAGCAGCGCCGCCTTGAAGCGTGCCTCGGCCGTTGCATCGGGCGGCAGTGCGTCGAAATGCTCGTTGATGTGCTGCACGATGCTGTCCGCGCCGTGCTCCATTACGACGTCGACCAATTCTTCCTTCGACGAGAAATGATAGTAGATGCTGGCCGCCTCGATCCCGGCCTGGTCCGCGATCGAGCGCATCGTGGTCGCTGCATAGCCCTGCGTCGCAAAAGAGCGCGCAGCAAGCCGCAGCAAGGTTTCCCGGGTATCCGCGCTGGGATTTACATTTCGCTTTCGCACGTTCGTGTATCAGCCGTCCGTTGTTATCGAGAATCAAGATGAAATGAAGAACGCCGGATGCCGCATCCGCGACGCACGGCCATGCAGCGTCGTGCAGCACACCGCGCGAGCGATCGTCCCGTTGCCGTTCCCGCTCGCGATTGCGGCCGGCGGCGTGTCTCCGTCTCCCGGGTACTGCCTGATCCTCTCGCCTGCCGCCATGCGGCACAAAACTAATGTTTGACAGGGTAGCGTATTTTCATTGCGCGAGCCAGCGAACCGCAGGCCGGTCGGCCGGTCGCGCGCGGCGCGCAGCCCGCAGGTTTGCCTGAATCTCTCGTTCGCCGCCCGACATCGCGCAGCCAGGCGCTGCGCAGCAGCCTCCGCGCGCGTGGCCGGTACGCTCACTGTACGGAACGCTGCGACCGCCCGCGTTGACACGCGTGCGCGCACCAGCGAAGTTGGAAGGCGCGTCGAACCCCCGTACCGCGTCCGCCCTTCCCCATGAATCCATCTCGATCCGTCATGACGCCATCCAGCGAACCCATCGTGCGCACCCCGGCCAGTCCGGGACGCCGCCTTCCCGGCACCCCCGAACCCATGCACCTGTGGCGTACCGCCGACGGCGTGCGGCTTGCCGGCGATACGTGTGGCCATCCGGACGCCCCGCTCGTGGTACTGCTGCATGGCGGAGGCCAGACTCGTCATGCGTGGGGCGGCACGGGCGCGTTGCTCGGCAGCGCCGGCTATTTCGCAGTGGCGTACGATGCGCGCGGGCACGGCGACTCGGACTGGAGCGCCGACGGCGACTACAGCCAGGACGCGTTCGTCAGGGATCTGCGCCACGTCGTCGACGCGCTTGGCGCGCGTCGCCCCCCGGTGCTGATCGGCGCATCGCTGGGCGGTGGCACGAGCCTCGTTGCGATTGGAGAACGCAAGATCGATGCGCGTGCACTGATCCTGGTCGACATCGTGCCGTATACGGAACCGGCCGGCGTCGCGCGCATCCGCTCGTTCATGCAGCAGAACCCCGACGGATTCGGCTCACTCGACGAGGTCGCCGACGCGATCGGCCGCTACCGCTCGCACCGGTCGCGCCCGGGCAATCATGCCGGCCTGTCGAAGAACGTCCGGCTCGGCGACGACGGCCGCTATCACTGGCACTGGGACCCGTGCTTTCTGTCGGGAACGACCGACTTGCCCGCCCGTCATGCCCGCTTCTCCGCGTGCGCGCGCAACCTCGCACTGCCCACGCTGCTGGTGCGCGGCGGCAGCTCCGACGTGGTCAGCGAAGCGGGGGTACGCGAGTTTCTCGCACTCTGCCCGCACGCCGAATACGTGAACGTCGCCGCAGCAGGACACATGGTCGCCGGCGACCGCAACGACGTGTTCGGCAACGCTGCCGCCCAGTTTCTCTCACGTCACGTCGGCACGTAAGTCGCCCGGTATGCAGGCGTCGGGCGTGTGGGCCCCGGCGTACGGGCGCGCGACGGCCCGCGCGTGCGAATCGGCCTGCTCAGATCGGCGGCGTTTCCGGCGACGCCGAGAAATGATGCTGGCGTATTTTCCACTCGTGCTGCTGCGCCACGATCACGAGCGTCGTGCGCAGACGCGAGCGCGATGTCGTGCCGTCGCCGAGGACAAACGCGAATTCGCCGTAGCCCTGCGCGAGAAAGCAGTCGTCGCCGAACCGGATGAACTGCTGCTCCACCAGTTCCAGCGTGGCGGACTGGATCACGCCGTCGTACGACGCAAAGTACGCGCGAATCGCCTCGTGCCCGGTCGCGTGACCGGGTCGGCCGCCGAAGAACAGCGCATCCGTCGTGTAGACGCCGGTCAAAGCATCGGCATTCCAGTCGCGTGCAGCCGCATTCCATGCGGCCTGCACGACCGCCAGTGCGGGGCCTGCCGTTTGGTTCGTTCCAGTCATCGTGTGTTCTCCTTGTTCGGGGCGCCGGCACGCGTGACTGCCGGTCGGCTTCGCCGATCTTCCCGTTCGCTGCCGCCACGCGTTCGGGCGCCGCGAGTCGACAGGGAACGGCATGCGTCAAACCATCTGCATCACGTCCGCAGTTGCGGCGCGCGTCGAGCGGAACGCGTTTGCCGGATGAGTCATGTCCGCATAGCCGAACGCGATGCCGCAGACGAACCTGCGCTCGTCGCCGATACCGAAATAACGGCGAATGAACCGCGCATGATGGGCGAGCGCCGCTTGTGCGGTGGTTGCGACACCGTGCGCGCGCGCCGCCAGCAAAAACGACGCGACGAACGCGCCGCAGTCGAGCGCCGCGTACGGTCCCAGTTCGGCCGGGATCGTCAGCAACGCGACATGCGGCGCACCGAACAGCCGAAAGTTCTCGGCAACCTGCCGCTCGCGCGCCAGGCGGTCGCTGCGCGCGATGCCGAGCGCCGCATAGAGCCCATAGCCGACCTCCCGGCGCCGCTCGCCGTACACGCCGCGATATTCGTCCGGAAACGGCATGTCGGCGTAGATGCCCGGGTGCTGGGCTGCATGGGCGACGAGCGCGGCGCGGAAACGCTCGGTCGTGTCGCGCGACGTGACGATCGCGTGCCACGGCTGCACGTTGCACCACGACGCCGCGCGTTTTGCGATCTCGACGACGCGCTCGATCACGTCTGTCGGCACCGCATCCGGCAAATACGCGCGACACGTGAACCGCTCGGCGGCAATGCGTTCGAGCGTTTCCGCATCGGCTGCCGATCGGCCGCCTGAATCTTTGCCCTCGCCTCGCGCTTGCATCCGACGTCTCCGGTTAGCGGTACCGTGCATTTCGATTGGAACTATCATTAGTTAGTTAAAACAGCGACCTCAATGCACTGATTCCGATCATCAAGGCTCGCAGTCGACGTCGCTCAGGATCAACGACAGGGTCTTGGCCGCCGCCTTCAGTTCGGGCGTCACGCGCTCGCGGATCGCCACCATGTCCGGCTCCAGTTCCACTGCACCGCAATTCAGCGCCATCAGCGTGCGGGTGCGGCCAACCACGATCGGCAACGCAATACCGTACGCGTTGCGCTGATACTCGCCGACGGACATGCACACGCCCGATTGCCGCAGATCCTCGAATGCCGCATCGAGGGTTTCGCGCACGGTGTCCGCATCGTCGCCCGCCGCGTCGAGCAGCTCGGCCATCAACGGCGTGCGCATCGCCTCCGGCAGCCCGTACAGGTATGCGCGCCCAACCGAGGTCGTCGCCATCGGCAGCAGCGAACCGACGCCAAGCCGCAGCGTCGCGATCCGCGCGCTCGCCCGCCACGCGATATAAACCATGTCGAGCCGATGCGGGACCGCGAGCGCGACCGACAGGTTCAGCTTGTCGGCGAGCTTTTGCATCACGGGCGCGACGAGACGCGTGACGGTATTGGCCTCCAGATAGGCATGACCGATGCTCAACGCGCCGGCACTGAGTTCGAACTGCCGCCCGCCTCCGACCCGGCGCAGATACCCAATCGAGATCAGCGTCGTGGTCAGCCGCGATACCGTGGCCTTCGGCAGGCCGGTACGCCGCACCAGTTCCGCATTGGACAGCGGCGCGCGGGCCGCGCGAAACGCATGCAGCACCTCGAGCCCGCGCTCGACGGTCAACGTGACGCCATGTTGCTTGTCGGTCTTGTTCATGGGCATGTCAGTCGGTCACAACCGCCTGCTCCTGCAAATGCTGGGCTGCGGCCACCAGCCTCGGCCCGAGCTCCCGTTCGACACGCGCGCGCCCGAGCCGGGCGCTGCGCCCGATACAGGCCAGCACGAGCGGCGTGTGATCCTGAACCACCAGCGGTACCGCAAGAATGGTCAGGTCCGGCTCCCACTCGCCGAGCGACATGCAATAGCCGACGTTGTGCACCTGCGAAATGCCTTCACTGATGCGGCGGCGCAGGTTCGGCCACTCCCGGCCCGTCTTGCGTTCGATGTTGCCCAGCAGGTAAAAGCGCTCGAGCTCCGGCAGCGCGGCCAGCAATGCCCAGCCCATCGGCGACGACGCGATGCGCAGCCGCGTGCCCGCATACAGCTTGAGGTCGATCGAGGCCTGCTTGCTCGCGCACGTCTCCAGCACGATCACGTCGAGGCGATCTCGCGTGCCGAGCATCACGTAAGTTTCGTTCGCGTTCGCGAACGCCTGCATCTCGAGTCGAGCCAGCAACTGTACGTTCGAATGCGCGATCGCGGCATAGCCGAGCGACAGCACGGGCGCCGCCAGCCGATACTTGCGGCGCTGCGGCGAATAGTGAAGATAGCCGAGCGTGACGAGCGAGCGGGCCATCCGCGACACCGTCGGCGCGGGAATGCCCGTCTCGATCACGATTTCCTGATTGCCGAGCCACGGCTCGTGCGGCGAAAACGCCGTCAGTATCGCCAGGCTCCGTGCCAATGGAACGACCATCGCGCCGGACGCGGAGCCGCCTTCCGGACGCTCGCTGTCTCCAGTCGACCCATCGGGCCAACCCGCGTTTTCCTGTCCTGACAGGGGCAGCGCTGCCCGGTTCGACTGCGGCGACATCGATTGCTCCGTTTGTCTCGATCTGGCTCTGGAAGCGGCCGTGAACTTGCGTGTACCGGTCGGTCGGCGTGGCCCGCCACGCTGGGTGGCAGCGCTCGCGGCACGCGACGGTCCGATGGCGTCATTAGAGGAGCCAACCGGGAAACGCGTCAATTGTAGCGCCGATATGTTCCGTACTTTGAAATGATACGCGGCATGAGAATCCGCCGTCGACAGTCCGACACAACACTTTTTCGCGAAATTCGAGACGGAACATCCGCGACGTCACCGGTCAAAGTACGGAACATCAGCGGATGCCGAAAAGGCGCGACGGCGTGGCTGGAAGCGATCTGCCTCCCGCCGCGCAGCGACCGACCGATCCGGCCGGAACCGCCCGGGTTATGCCGCGCCCTTCAGCTCAATCAGCAGATCCTTCGCTGCCACCCGTTCGCCAGGCTTCACATGCACGGCCGCGATCTCGCAGTCACGCTCCGTCACGATGTGCGTTTCCATCTTCATCGCCTCGAGTGCGATCAGCGTTGTGCCGGCCGTCACCCGCTGCCCCGGCTGCACGGCAACCGTCACCACCGAGCCCGGCATCGGCGCGGCGATGTGCAGCGGATTGCCCGGATCGGCGCGCTGCAAGCCATGGCGCTCGTTGCCCGCCTGCACGACCGTCTTCTGCTCGACGAGCGCGGAACGCGACTGGCCATTCAGCTCGAACAGCACCTTCACGCTTCCGTCCTGCGCATCGGCGTGCTGGCCCTGCAGCGACACGAGCAGCGTCTTGCCCGGCTCGATGTCGATCGCCACCTCCTCCTGCGGCTGCAGGCCGTACAGGAACGCCGACGTCGGCACGACCGACGTGTCGCTGTACGCGCGAACGTGCGCGTAGTAGTCGACCGTCTGCTTCGGATACATCAGGTACGACGCCAGTTGCCGATCGTCGAGCGGCTGCTCGCACTCGGCCTCGGCCTGCTTGCGTGCCGTGTCGAGATCGACCGGCGGAATCTGGTCGCCCGGGCGATACGGCGCCGGCGGCTCGCTCTTGAGCACCTTGCGCGACAGCTCCGCCGGGAAACCGTCGGGCGGAAAGCCCAGCTCGCCCTTGAACAGCGACACGACCGATTCCGGAAACGCGATGTCCTTGTCCGGGCTGCGCACGTCGTCCACGCTCAGGTCGTTCGCGACCATCATCAGCGCCATGTCGCCGACCACCTTCGATGTCGGCGTGACCTTCACGATGTCGCCGAACAGCCGGTTCACGTCCGCATACGCACGCGACACCTCGGTCCAGCGATGATCGATGCCGAGCGAACGCGCCTGCTCGCGCAGGTTCGTGTACTGGCCGCCGGGCATCTCGTGGCGATAGACATCGGCCGTGCCCGCACGGATCTCCGATTCGAACGGCGCGTAATAGCGGCGCACGCCTTCCCAGTACATCGATGCTTCGTGCAGGCGGTCCTGGTCAAGCCCCGGATCGCGTTCGCTACCGGCCAGCGCGGCCGCGATGCTCGACAGGTTTGGCTGCGACGTGAGGCCGCTCATCGCGTCGAGCGCGCCGTCGACCGCATCGCAGCCCGCGCCGATTGCCGTGAGCACCGACGCCGCGGCGATCCCGCTTGTGTCGTGCGTATGGAAATGCACGGGCAACCCGGTTTCTTCCTTGAGAGCCTTCACGAGCGTCGCGACCGCCTGCGGGCGGCAGATGCCGGCCATGTCCTTGATGCCGAGCACATGCACGCCGGCCTGTTGCAACTCGCGTGCGATGCCGACGTAGTACTTGAGGTCATACTTCGAACGCGACGTGTCGAACAGGTCGCCGGTGTAGCAGATCGCGCCTTCGCACAGCATCCCGCTTTCGCCGACCGCGTCGATCGCCACGCGCATGTTGCGCACCCAGTTCAGCGAATCGAACACGCGGAACACGTCGACGCCCGCGCTCGCGGCCTGCTGCACGAAGAAGCGCACGACGTTGTCCGCGTAGTTCGTATAGCCGACCGCGTTCGAGCCGCGCAGCAGCATCTGGAACAGGATATTGGGCACGCGCTCGCGCAGCAGCGCGAGCCGCTCCCACGGGTCTTCCTTCAGGAACCGCAGCGCGACGTCGAAGGTCGCGCCGCCCCAGCATTCGAGCGAGAACAGCTGCGACAGATCGCGCGCGTAGAACGGCGCGATCGGCAACATGTCGGCCGTGCGCATGCGCGTCGCGAACAGCGACTGGTGCGCATCGCGCATCGTCGTGTCGGTCAGCAGCACCTGCTTCTGGTCGAGCATCCACTGTGAGAACTGTTCCGGCCCGAGCGCGCGCAGGCGATCGCGCGTGCCGGCCGGAATCGCCGCCACCGTGTCGATCTTCGGCAACACGGGCTTCTGCAACGGCAGCGCCGGCAGCGTGCGGCCGTTCATCTCGGCGTTGCCGTTCACGTTCAGCTCGCCGAGATAGCGCAACAGCTTCGTCGCGCGGTCGCCGCGTTTCGCGAATTCAAGCAGCTCAGGTGTCCTGTCGATGAAGCGCGTCGTCACGTCGCCCGCGATGAAGGCCGGATGGTTGATCACGTTCTCGAGGAACTGCAGGTTCGACGTGACGCCGCGAATCCGGAACTCGCGCAGCGCGCGATCCATCCGGTGGATCGATTCGGCGGCCGTCGGCGCCCAGGTCGTCACCTTCACGAGCAGCGAGTCGTAGTACGGCGTGATCACCGCGCCGCCATAGGCGGTGCCCGCATCGAGCCGCACGCCGAAGCCGGCCGCGCTGCGATACGCGGTGAGCCGGCCGTAATCGGGCAGGAAGTCGTTCTCCGGATCCTCGGTCGTGATCCGGCATTGCAACGCATTGCCGTTCAGCGGAATCGCGTGCTGCTCCGGCACGCCGGCCGCGCGCGCGACGATCGTGCCGTCGCCATCGATCGCGTCCTCCGCCAGCCCAATCCGCCCGCCTTCCGTGATGCGGATCTGCGCCTTCACGATGTCGATGCCGGTGATCATCTCGGTCACCGTGTGCTCGACCTGGACGCGCGGGTTCACCTCGATGAAGTAGAACTGGCCGGTGTCGGCATCCATCAGGAATTCAACGGTGCCCGCATGCGTATAGCCGACCGCGCGCATCAGGCGCAGCGCGGATTCGCACAGGGCGTGCCGGCTGTCGCGATCGAGGTACGGCGCCGGCGCGCGTTCGACCACCTTCTGGTTGCGCCGCTGCACCGTGCAGTCGCGCTCGTACAGGTGCACGACCGTACCGTGCGTATCACCGAGCACCTGCACCTCGACGTGCCGCGCATTGCGCACGAGCTTCTCGACGTACACCTCGTCGTTGCCAAACGCGGCCAGCGCCTCGCGCCGCGCGACGGGCAGCAGCGTCTCAAGGTCGCGCTCGTTCTCGAGCACGCGCATGCCGCGCCCGCCGCCGCCCCAGCTCGCCTTCAGCATCAGCGGATAGCCGACTTCTTCAGCCAGCGCCTTGCAGACGGCGAGATCGTCCGGCAGCGGCGCGGTCGCGGGCATCACCGGCACGCCGGCGGCGATCGCCGCGTTGCGCGCGGCCACCTTGTTGCCGAGCGTGCGCATCACGTCCGGCGACGGGCCGATCCAGCGGATGCCCGCATCGATCACGGCCTGCGCGAAGTCCGGGTTCTCGGACAGGAAGCCGTAACCGGGGTGAATCGCGTCGACCTTCGCCTGCCGCGCGACACGCAGGATGTCGTCGATGTCCAGATACGCGGCGAGCGGCTTCTTGCCCTCGCCGATCAGGTAACTCTCGTCCGCCTTGAAGCGATGCAGCGCGAGGCGGTCTTCCTTCGAATACACCGCCACCGTGCGGATGTTCAGCTCGGCGGCGGCACGCATCACGCGAATCGAGATTTCCGAGCGGTTCGCGATCAGGATGGACTGGATGGGGTTGGGAGTCACGGCAGCCATGAATCGTTGAAGGTTGAATGAAACCTGTCGACGCGATCCATCCGCCGCCAGATCAAGTTGCCGGTCGGTGCGCGGAGCGCGCCGGCGTTCGCTTTGCGTCGGGCCCGCTTGCGGCCATCTGCATTGTTGCCACACTTTCCGGCAGCCGCAATCGGCATCGCGACGGCGAATGGTATTCAGACGACCGGTCGCAAACCGGCGCGCGGCCGATCGGGCCCGCCGGGCGGCGTGCGGAGAAATGGGCGGAGAAACATGCGACGAATAGAGAGCCCGAAACGAGCCCGATGCGGATCAATCGCGCTGCTTGAACAGCGGCGCGTGATCCATCCAGTCGTAATGGGCACTGCTGGTCGCCCATGCCCAGTTCGCGTCCACGCGCCGCGTGCCGTTCGCACCCGATGCCCCCGGCGCTTGCCGTGCGTCGACCGCATGGTCGTCCGGTGCGACGGCTGCACCGCACCGCCGCGAGCCAGTGCCCGCTCCGAAGCCGCTCACCGCATCAGCCCCCCGCCGCATCATTGCGCGTCGCGGATTATGTTGCGGGCGATCACCAATTGCTGGATCTGGGTCGTGCCTTCGTAGATACGGAACAGGCGCACGTCGCGATAGAAGCGCTCGATGCCGTATTCGGCCATGTACCCCGCACCGCCGAAAATCTGCACGGCACGATCGGCCACGCGCCCGCACATCTCGGATGCGAACAGCTTCGCGCATGATGCCTCGGTGCTCACCGGCAGCTTTGCGTCGCGCCGACGCGCGGCGTCCACGACCATGCAGCGCGCCGCATAGATCTCGGCCTTGCTGTCGGCGAGCATCGCCTGCACGAGCTGAAAATCGGAGATGGGCTTGCCGAACTGCTTGCGCTCGATCGCATACGACAACGCCATCGACAGCATGCGCTCGGCCACGGCCACGCAGACCGCGGCGATGTGGATGCGCCCCTTGTCGAGCACCTTCATCGCCGTCTTGAAACCCTGGCCCTCTTTCCCGCCGATCAGGTTGGCCGCTGGCACGCGCACGTTGTCGAAGATCACGTCACAGGTATGCGCGCCCTTCTGTCCCATTTTCTTGTCGCGCTTGCCGAAACTGATGCCCGGCGTCTTCGCGTCGACGATGAACGCCGAGATGCCGCCCGAGCCCTTGTCTTCCGGATTGGTGCGCGCCATCAGCGTGAAGATGCCGGCATGCGGCGCATTCGTGATGAAGCGCTTGGTGCCGTTGACCACGTAGTCGTCGCCGTCCCGGACGGCCGTGGTACGCAACGACGCCGCGTCGGAGCCGGACTCCGGCTCGGTCAGCGCGAACGACGCGATCAGCTCGCCGGTCGCGAGGCGCGGCAGGTAGCGTTCCTGCTGCTCGGGCGTGCCGTCGAACAGGATGCCCTGCGAACCGATGCCCACGGTCGTGCCGAGCAGCGAGCGAAACACCGGCGACGCCTGGCACAGCTCGAACACCGCGAGCACCTCTTCCTCCATCGTCAATTCCAGCCCGCCGAAGCGTTCGGGAATGGTGAGGCCGAACAGGCCCATCGCCTTCATATCGGCGACGATGTCCTCGGGAATTTCGTCGGATTCGGCTACCTGCTCCTCGTTGGGTACGAGACGCTCGCGCACGAAGCGGGCAATGGAGTCGAGCAGGCCGTTGAGCGTTTCTTGATCGCGAATCATGTCGGTACGCCTGAAAAAGGTGGAGAAAACGTCGAAATGCTGCGCCGAGCGCCGGCACGAAACAATCACGCCGCCGAAAACGTTCCGTGGAATGAAATCGTGCGGGCTAGGCGGGGACTGGGGCCGGCGACCGGGACGGCCGGGCATCTGCCAAGGTACGGAACAAACTCCACGAATGCGTTGACCGGTAATCGGCACGGTTCCATCGTAGGGACTCGGATCAACTGCCACGCCATTCGCCATGCCGCTCCAGCCCGATCACCTGCTGTCCCGCCGCTTTCCGCCCATCGTGCATGCGTACTCGCTGCGCGATACCCAGCTCTATGCGCTCGGCCTCGGGCTCGGCGCCGACCCGCTCGATGCAGGGCAACTGCGTTACGTCTACGAAGGCAAGGAAGGCGAGTCGCTGCGTGCGCTGCCGACGATGGCGAACGTGCTCGCGTATCCGGGGTTCTGGGCGCGCGATCCGGACACGGGCATCACCTGGCAAAAGGTCCTGCACGCCGAACAGGAAATCCGGATTCACGCGCCGCTGCCGCCGAGCGGCCGCGTCACGGGCACGACGCGCATCACCGGCCTGTGGGACAAGGGAGAAAACAAGGGCGCGTTCCTGCAGCAGACGCGCGACATCGCCGATGCCGACACCGGCCGCCTGCTTGCGACGGTGGTGCAACTGAGCCTGTTGCGCGGCGACGGCGGTTTCGGCGACGGCGGCAGCACCGACCCGCTGCCGACCCCGCACGCGATACCCGACGGCGCGCCAGACGACGTGTGCGAACTGGCCACGCCCGCGCAGCTGGCGCTGATCTATCGGCTGAGCGGCGACCTGAATCCGTTGCACGCCGATCCCGCGGTGGCGTCCGCGGCCGGTTTCCCGCGCCCGATCCTGCACGGCATGGCGCTGATGGGCGTGGCCGCGCATGCAGTGCTGCGCACGGTGCTCGACTACGACAACACGCGTTTCGCGGGCATGCGCGTGCGCTTCACCGCGCCGGCGTGGCCCGGCGACACGCTGCGCACCGAGATGTGGGTGCGCGGCAACACGGTTTCGCTGCGCGTCACAGCCGTGGAGCGCAACGTGGTGGTATTGACCAACGCGCGGGTCGACCTGCGCTGAATCGCAATTCTTCAGGAGACACACATGGATCTGGGTTTGACCGGCAAAGTCGCCATCGTCACCGGCTCGGCACGCGGCCTGGGCGCCGCCACGGCACGCCGGCTCGCGCAGGAAGGCGCGAGCGTCGTCATCACCGACATCAACGCGGAACTGGCGCAGGCCACCGCGAAGGCGCTGCAGGACGAAGGGCTGGCCGCGCACTGCATCGTGGGCGACATCACCAAGGAAGCCGACGTGCAGCGCCTCGTCGATGAAACCGTCGCGCATTTCGGCGGCGTGCACATCCTGGTGAACAACGCTGGCGCGCCGCGCGACAAGTACCTGGTGAAGATGAGCGCGGACGACTGGGATTTCGTGATGAACGTGATGCTCAAGGGCGCGTTCCTGGCCGCGCGGGCTGTCATGCCGCACTTCATCGAGCAAGGTTGGGGCCGCCTGATCAACATCAGCTCGCGCGCGCACCTGGGCAACCCGACGCAGGCCAACTACTCGGCCGCGAAGGCCGGCCTGATCGGCATGGCCAAGGCACTGTCGATGGAGGAAGGCCGCTACGGGATCACGGCAAACTGCGTGGCGCCGGGCTTCATGGAAACGGAAATGGTGCAAGCGCTGCCGACCTACGAAACGATCAAGGAGCGCGCGGTGGCGGCCCAGCCGATCAAGCGCGTCGGCCGCCCGGACGACATCGCCGACGCAGTGGCGTTCCTCGCCAGCGAGCGCGCCGGCTTCATCAGCGGCGAAGTGCTGCACGTCACGGGCGGTCGCTACGGCTGATCGCACGACGGCAGACCACGGACCCTGGCAGCCAGCGCGTGACAGACGCGCGATGGCGGCGGAACATTCATGACATTCAAGAGGCAATTCAAATGAAACGAGCAGCCATCGTCGCCCCGCTGCGCACTCCGGTGGGCGCATTCGGCGGAACATTGAAGGGCGTTCCCGTCGAGGAACTCGGCGCCACCGTCGCGCGTGCGGTCGTGGAGCGCACCGGGCTGGACCCCGCGCGCATCGACGACGTCGTGTTCGCGCAAAGCTACGCGAGCGGCGAGACGCCGTGCACGGGGCGCTGGGTCGCACTGCAGGCCGGCTTCCCGATCGAAGTGGCCGGCATGCAGCTCGACCGCCGTTGCGGCGGCGGCGTGCAGGCGCTGGCCACTGCGGCGATGATGGTGCAGACCGGCGCGGCCGACGTGGTGATGGCCGGCGGCGTCGAAAGCATGAGCAACGTCGAGTTCTATACGACCGACATGCGCTGGGGCAAGCGCGCGGGCTCGGTCACGATGCACGACCGCCTCGATCGCGGCCGCGAGCGCTCGCAGCCCGAAAGCCGCTTCGGCCGCATCAGCGGCATGATCGAAACGGCCGAGACGCTGGCGCGCGAATACGACATCACGCGCGAAGCGTCCGATCGCTTCGCCGCCCGCAGCCACCAGCGTGCCGTTGCCGCGCAGCAGGCCGGGCATTTCGACGCGGAGATCGTCCCCGTCGCCGTGCCGCAGCGCAAGGGCGATGCGCTGATTGTCACGCAGGACGAAGGCGTGCGCGGCGACACCACGCCGGAAAGCCTCGCGAAGCTGCGTACGATCATGAAGGACGGCGTCGTCACGGCAGGCAACGCGTGCCAGCAGAACGACGCGGCGGCCGCGTGCCTGATCGTCGCCGAGGACAAGCTCGACGAGCTGGGCCTCACGCCGATCGGCTGGCTGGTCGGCTGGGCAGCCGCCGGCTGCGATCCGGCACGCATGGGCATCGGCCCGGTGCCTGCCGTGCAGAAGGTGCTGGCGCGCACCGGCCTCACGTTCGACCAGATGGACCTGATCGAGCTGAACGAAGCGTTCGCGTGCCAGGCGCTGGCCTGTGTGAAGGGCTGGGGCAGCTCGATGGCGGCGCTGGAAGACACGCTCAACGTGAACGGCTCGGGCATTTCGCTGGGCCACCCGGTGGGCGCGACGGGCGGGCGCATCATGACGACGCTGCTGCACGAGATGCAGCGCCGCAAGGTCCGTTACGGCCTCGAAACGATGTGCATCGGCGGCGGCCAGGGCATCGCGATGATTGTCGAGCGCGCATAAGGCAGGAGACCGATCATGAGCAACCATGAATCTGGCCAGGTGTGGCAACCCGGCCAGCACGAGCTGCAGAACGCCGGCATCGTGAAACTGATGCGCGCATTGGGCGTGCCGTCGTATGAAGAACTGATGCGTGTGTCGATCGCGGAGCCGGAGCGCTACTGGACGACGGTGATGGACGAATGCGCAATCGCGTGGGACGCACCGCCGACAGGCTACGTTGACCTGTCGCGCGGCCCGCAGTTTCCGAGCTGGTTCCCCGGCGGCAGGCTCAACTGGGTCAACACCATTTATGGCTGGGCGCGCAACCCCGCCACTGCGCAGCAGAAAGCCGTGGTCGCCGAGCGGGAGGACGGCAGCGTAAGCGAGCTGACCTACGCAGCGCTGGAGCAGCGCGTCAGCGATTTCGCCGCAGGACTCGTACGGCATGGTGTCAGACAGGGCGATCGCGTCGGCCTACTGATGGAAAACGGCGTCGAGGCGACCGTCTCGCTGCTGGCCATCGTGCATCTCGGCGCGCTGGTCGTGCCGTTGTTCAGCGGCTTCGGGGTCGATGCGATCGTGGCTCGCCTGTCAGCTGCCGAGGCACGCATCGTGATCGCATCCACCGGCTTCTCGCGCCGGACCAAGCGCGTGGATGTACAGGGCGCGCTGCGCGACGCATGGCGCCAGTTGCCGTTGCTCGAACACGTGATCTGGAAGCGCGGCGAAGGCGACACCGCTCAAGATACGCGCGACCTCGACTGGCAGGAAACGGCGAGCGCCGGACAGGGTCAGGGCGTCCCGCCTGTGTCCGTCACGCCCGATACGCCGTTCATGGTCATCTATACGTCGGGCACCACGGGGAAACCCAAAGGCGTGGTACATACGCACGGCAGCTTCCCGATCAAGATCGCGCACGATTCGCTGGTTCACTTCGACGTGCATCCCGGCGACGTCTACTGCTGGCCCGCCGACATGGGCTGGATCGCAGGCACACTGGTACTCGGCTGTGCGCTGCTGCGGGGTGCGACGCTGGTGTGCTACGACGGCGCGCCCGACTACCCCGACTGGTCGCGCATGTCGCGCGTGGTGGAACGTCACCGCGTCACGCACTTTGGGTCGGCGCCCACGCTGATCCGCGGGATGGCCAGCCACGAGGCACTGGCGCTCGCGGGCGATCGCTCGACCGTGCGATTGCTGATCACGGCGGGAGAAGGCATCGCGCCCGAGCATTTCAACTGGTTCCTGCAGCGCTTTGGCGACGGCACCGCGCCAGTCATCAACTACACCGGCGGCACCGAAGCATCTGGCGCGCTGCTCGCGAGCGTGCCGATCCGGCCGATTCCACCAAGCGGCTTCAATACTGTCTCGCCCGGCGTGGCCGCCGACGTGGTGAATGCCGACGGCATGAGCGTGACCGGCGAAGTCGGCGAGCTGGCGATCCGCGCGCCGTTCGTCGGCATGACGCAATCGTTCTGGTGCGACGACGAACGCTACCTGGAGACCTACTGGCACACCATTCCGGGCATCTGGGTGCACGGCGACCTGGCGCTGCGCACGCCCGACGGCAACTATTTCATGATGGGCCGCTCCGACGACACGCTGAAGGTCGCCGGCAAGCGCCTTGGGCCGGCCGAGGTCGAGGAAGTCGTGCTGGAGTTGCCGGACGTGGCCGAGGCGGCTGCGATTGGCGTGGCCGATGCGGACAAGGGGCAGAAGCTCGTCGTGTTCATCGTGCCGAAGCCCGACTCCGATGTCGCGGGCGCCGAGCTGGAGGCGATCGTGTCGGGCCACGTCGACAAGCGCCTGGGCCGCCCGTTCCGCCCCGGCCGCGTGCATGTGGTCGCGCAGCTGCCCAAGACGCGCAGCTCCAAGATCATGCGACGAGTGATCCGCAGCGTGTATTGCGGGCAGCCGCCAGGCGACCTGTCGTCGCTTGACAACCCCAGCGCGCTCGATGAAGTGCGTGCGGCCGCGACCTCCGCCTGACCCTACCCTGAACGAAACATGAAAGTACTCGAAGGCATCAAGGTCCTCGATTTCGGACGCTTCATCGCCGGGCCGTTCTGCTCGGCGCTGCTCGCCGATTACGGCGCGGATGTGATCCGCATCGACCGCGTCGGCGGCGGCGAGGATCGCTTCATCGTGCCCGTGACCGAACACGGCGAGGGCGCGCTGTTCCTGCAGGTCAACCGCAACAAGCGCTCGATGACGCTCGATCTCGAAAGCCCGGAAGGGCGCGAGATCGTGCGCCGGCTGGTCGCCGATGCCGACGTGGTGATCGCGAACATGCCGCCGCGCACGCTCAAGAGCCTCGGGCTCGACTACGACAGCCTGCGCGCGATCAAGCCCGACGTGATCCTGGTCGCGTCCAACGCGTTCGGCAACAGCGAAGCCGTGCGCGACCGGGTCGGCTTCGACGGCGTCGGCCAGGCGCTCAGCGGCGCCGTCTATATGGCCGGTACTCCCGATCGACCGCAAAAAGCAATGGTGCCTGTGGTGGACTTCGCGACGGCGCTTTCGTGCGCGCTCGGCGTGATGCTGGCGCTCTACGAACGCCAGCGCAGCGGCCAGGGGCAGGAAGTCAGCGCGTCGCTGCTGTGCACGGGTCTGAACATGGCGAGCGGCGCGCTGATCGAAGAAGCGCTGCTCGGGCTCGATCGCCAGGCCACGCTGAACCGCGCGTCCGGCTATGCGCCGTCCGACATCTTCAAGGCGACGGACGGCTGGTTCATCACGCAGGTCATCGGCCGGCCGATGTTCAAGCGCTGGACGCAGGTCGTGGGCCGGCCGGAACTACTGGACGATCCGCGTTTCACCGACGATACGCGGCGCGGCGAGAACGGCGCGTTCCTGAGCGACCTGATGAGCGAATGGTGTGCGGACAAGACACTCGCCGAGGCGCTGACCGCGCTCGAGCAGGCGCGCATCCCGGCCAGCCCGGTCAACTCGCCTCGCCAGGCGCTGGAGGATGAAACCATCAAGGCCGCCGACGTGATCCGCTGGATGGATTATCCCGGCGCGCCGAAGAAGGTGCCGATCTTCGCGACCCCGGTGTCGCTGTCGCGAACGCCGCCGGAAATCCGCATGCGACCGCCGTTGACCGGCGAGCATACCAATGAAATCCTCGCCGGCATCGGGTTCGACGCACGCGCGGTGGCCGAGCTGCGATCGCGCAAGATCGTCTGACCGGATCGGCCGCGTCGTCGCGCGCAAGCGGCTCGAACCGCACCTGCGCGAGTTCATGGCGCGCTATCCGCTGCTGCGGGTGGAGCTCGTGATGAACGACGGGCTGTCGAACATCATCGCCGACGGCTACGGAACAGGCGTCCTGCTCGGCGAGAGCCTGGCCGAGCACGTGGTGGCCGTGCCGATCACGCCGATGATTGAGATGACCGTGGCCGGCTCTCCCGACTATTTCGCGCGTCACGGCACACCGGCGACACCCGCCGATCTGATCCAGCACAAATGCCTGTGTATCGCCATACGTCGAGCGGCGCCGTCTATCGTCGGGAATTCACGTCGTCAGAAGTCGAAGGGCATGCGTTTGAAGTCGAGCCGCAGGGCAGCATGGTCACGAAAGATGACGACGGGATGATACGCGCGGCGCTGCAAGGCATCGGCCTGATAATGAGGGAATACATCGCGCGCGCCACTCCGATCCTGCGCGGCAGCCGCTGCGAGCCGCCGCCGCTCGGCGGCAGGTTGCGCTGCAGATGTGCGTCGCCGAGCGCTGCTTGCTCGTCGACGACCACGACGTCGGACGCCAGCACCAATTCGAAGTCACCCGCCACCGCATAGCCGTTGACCGACGCGATCACGATCTGTCGCGACACCGCCATCAACGCGGACATATCCTGCGTCAGGTCCTGGTGCCGCATATGCGCGCCGGATCCGTGAGCACGCCACTCGCGAGCCACTTCAGGTTGTTGCCCGCGCAGAAGCGCACAACCGCTACCAGGAATCACGATCACGCGGATCTCGCGGCCCGACTCGGCGGCGATGAGCACCGCGTCGTTCAGTGCCGCGAGCGTCGCGCCGTCGAGCGCGTTCATCCGTTCGGCACGATTCAGCGTGACGACGCCGACGCCCGGCGTCGAGTCATCCGTCAGCAACGTGTGCGTCATGTTGTCTCCTGGCTGGGAGCGAAGCGACTTGCACCGACCGGCGCGCAATCGTTCCAAGCCATCGCGGTGTCGGGTCCACTCCTACATCACATACGACTCGCTTGCCGACATTGGGCTCCTCGCTATCGCGGGCGGACCATCCCGTTGCGTACCCGGTACTTCCGGCACCGGCGGGTTGTCGCCTTCGCGCACGATGAAATTAGAAATCATCGCAACGAGCTGCTTGCTCCGATCGTCCAGAGACTGAGCAGCGGCGGCCACTTCCTCGACATACGCTGCATTGTGCTGTGTTGCCCGGTCCATCTCCGACACGGCCTGGTTGACCTGGTCGATGCCGTGTCCCTGCTCCACCGAGGCGGCTGCGATTTCTTCCATCAAGGCTGTCACGCGCGCGATCGCCTGCATGATCTCGGCCATCGACGTCCCCGCGGCGCTCACGAGTTCCACGCCGCCCCTGACGCATCCGACGGATTCGTGAATCAAGCCCCGAATTTCCTTCGATGCCAACGACGAGCGCTGAGCGAGCGCACGCACCTCCGACGCGACCACGGCGAAACCGCGCCCCTGCTCGCCTGCGCGCGCGGCTTCGACAGCCGCGTTAAGCGCCAGGATGTTGGTCTGAAACGCGATGCTTTCGATGATACCGACAATTTCAGCGATCCTGCTGGAACTTGCTTCAATACTGCCCATCGCCTCGACAACCTGCGAAACCACGCCATTGCAACGCTCGGCCGACTGCACGGCCTGTACTGCGACCTGGCTCGCCTGCCGAACGTTGTCGGTGCTCTGGCCGACTCTCGACGAGAGTTCCGCCATGCTCGCAGCGGTCTCCTGCAGCGAAGCAGCTTGCATCTCGGTGCGCCGAGACAGATCCAGATCGCCGGCCGAGATCTGTGCGGCCGCCGATGCGATCGAATCCGCGTTAGCCTTGATGCCGTTGATTGCACCGGACAGATTCGCTTGCATGCGTTTCATCGAATAGAGCAGGCTGCCGCGGTCGTTCGGCTCGGTCGCGATGACCGCCGTGAAATCGTTGGCCGCAATTCGCCCGGCAATCTCGACCGCATAGCCGGGCTCGCCGCCTATCGTCCGCGCGATGCCGCGATTGAGCGCCACGACGATGCCGCTCATCACCAGCGCGATCAGCACAAAGATGCCGAGGGTTTGCAGCAGGTTTGCCTGAAATGCGCTGTCGATATCGTCGACGAACAGGCTCGTATTGATCACCCAGTCCCATGGACGGTACGTATCGATGTACGCGATTCGCGCAGCGTCCTTCGTCACCCCGGACGTTTCCTTCGGATAGTCGAAGCGCTGAAATCCGCTGCCGCTTCGCGTTGCCAATTCGATCTGCTGCTGCACGATGGCAGCGGCCTTCGGATTCAGTTCGCTCAACGGTTTGTTCTGGATCGATGCGTCGAATGGGTACATCAACACCACACCCTTCGAACTCACGATCGAGAAATAGCCGCTACCCGCTTCACCGTAACGCATGCTGCGGATCACGTCCATCGCCTGCCGTTGCGCTTGTTCGGTACTCAACTCGCCCGCGCCGGCCCGCTTCGCATAGAACTCGATCGTGGCGCGTGCGATCTGGGTTGCATGCACGAGATCGGACTTGCGTTCCTCGAGATGCATCTCACGATTCCGGTACGCATTCGTGACCGACAGCAGAATAAGACAGAACAAGCTCAGGACCAGCGGCAACCCGAGCCTCTGCTTGAATGACAACTTCATTGTCGTGGCATCTCCTCGTTGTTATGGATATGCAAGCCGCGTCGGGCGCTCTTGCCATCCCGTGCAACGCATTGGGTTACGTTGCCGTTGCCCTGCATTAAAGGCCCGTCGTGCGGTGATCCGCAACGCGGCGCTTGTGTTGTTCCGCAGGTTGGAAGCACATACGTGTTGCACGGCAGCCCGTCCTTCTCTTTCGAAGGCCGAAACGGTACGCCGGAAAAGCCGGGGCAACGGCATGCGCTGTGATCGAATGAGCGATCGACCCGCGCTCGCCACGCTCACGGCGCGCCGTTCATTTCGCGTTCCGTACTTCGGAACACCGTCAGCTAGCACGCAGATACGGTGTCTGCGCCATCGATTCGGCTGACTAACGAACGATTGATTGATAAAGCAGTGACGATCGCTCCGCCCAGTCAAACCCGCATGCCGGATGCGCAGTCCGACCGTACGCGGAAGCGGCGCTTAATGGATAACACGCATGGCACTTCCCGCTCGGCCGCCACAAACTATCTAACGATAGTTCGGTAAATGGATGGCCACGCAAGCGCGTTGTCCGCCCGGATGTTAGACACGACCGTCTCGGAGACATGATGAGGAATGCAATGAATGAAGTCCCGCCCGCAGGCGGCCTGGATGACACGCGCGGAGGACGGACCTCATCGAGGGTCGTTCACGACAGCCTACGGTCGTGGTACATCCTGGCCATGCTGACGCTCGCGTATTCGCTCGCGTATATCGACCGCCAGCTGCTCAATCTGCTGGTCGACCCGATCCGGCATTCGCTTGCCATTTCCGACACGCAGCTCAGCCTCGTGCAGGGCATTGCGTTCATTTCCGCGTACCTAATCGCCTCGCCGCTGTTCGGCCGCCTCGTCGATGTGACCAACCGCCGCAACATCCTGTTGGTCGGCATTTGTCTGTGGTGTGTCTTCACGGCGCTGTGCGGTAAGGCAACGACGTTCCAGGGGCTGTTCCTCGCGCGCTTCGGCGTCGGGGCCAGCGAAGCGTGCGTGTTTCCGATCGCTTTGTCGATGATCGCGGACTGCTTCTCGGCGCAGAAGATGCCGCGCGCGATGAGCGTGTTCATTCTCGGCCCGATGCTCGGCGGCGGACTGTCGCTTGTTGCCGGCGGCCTTGTCATCTCGTTTGCCCGCGACGTCCACCAACGGTTCCCACTGCTCGCCGGGTTTGAAACTTGGCAGCTCGCATTCGTGCTGATCGGGCTGCCGGGTATGCTGTTCGCGTTGCTGGTATGGCTGACGGTGCGCGAGCCGACGCGCAGCAAGGTTGTCAGCGGGAGCACGGACGATCGCCAGTTCTCGACCCGGGAATCCATTGCATTCCTGTGGGCGCGACGAGGGTTCTACGCGCGCATCCTGCTCGGCGTTGGCATGCTCGCGATCGTCGTACTCGGCATGCCCGCATGGATGCCGACGTACCTGATCCGTTCACACGGCATGCCCGCGGCGCTCGTCGGTTTTCGTTTCGGCGCACTCGTCGTCTGCTGCGGGATTGCTGGTGCACTGTCTGGCCCCTGGGTTGTGCGCCGCTTCGAGCAGCGCGGCTACGAGGACGCGTCGTTGCGCACGGCCGCTTTCGCGATGATCCCGATGCTGCTCTGCTGCGCGAGCATTCCGTTCGCACCCGGCGCGGCGGGTACCCTGGCCGCTGCTGCCGGAACCGTCTTTTTCTTCACGTTGCCAACCGGGTGCATGGCCGCGGCGCTGCAACTCGTCGCGCCCAGCCGCATGCGTGGCACCGTCGGCGCGCTTTACTCGTTCTTCGCGCAGTTGATCGGTTTCGGGTTCGGCCCGACGCTGATTGCGCTCTTCACCGATCGTGTGTTTGGCAATCCAAAGATGGTCGGCAACTCGATCGGCATCATTTGCACGATCGCTGCCGCGCTCGCCGCCTGGCTGCTGTTCGGCGCGCTTCCTCATTATCGACGGTTGCTTGCGGAGGAGCGTGGTACGCAGGTCGACTGACGTGTGGTTTGGCCAAGGTCAGTAACTGTAGGAGTTCAAACGGGCCTGTCAGGAAATTCGTGTTTGAGGCATAACACGCTCACAAGGAGAGTTTATGCCTCGCAAACCGAAAGCCCTGCTAGCCGAGCTGCCGCCAATCCCAGGCGACTATGATTCCGTACTTCGAAAACGAGGAATGGGAGTCGAATCGGCAGGCCCCAGTATCACGATGCAGAAATCGAAGAGACGCCACATTGCTTAGGGTTATCTCGAAGAAGGACGCGGGTCGTACATGCATGATCCAGTGCTACTATCATCGCAATGCATTTGCCCGGTTAAAGCTGCGCCACACTCTCAGGTAATGCCGGCCCGCACATCGTGGTCCCGCCGTGACACGAGCGCTGCTCGCATAGCACGTTGCCGAGTGCCCTTCGCAACGTCGCCATACGTGCGGGCGAGAAGTGCCCCTTCGGAATCTCCGACGTTCGTGTTCGCCAACGACTGCAATCCCGACATTCATGGATCCGCTTTCGGATGTTCTTTCGTTATTGAGGCCGCATAGCCAGCTCTATGCTTCGTTCGACACGGCAGGCGCATGGTCCCTATTCTTTCCGCCTTATCACGGCATCAAGTGCGCTGCAGTGCTGCAAGGTGAATGCTGGGGTAGCGTCGACGGAATGGCACAACCCGTGCATTTGGCAGCAGGCGACTGCTTCCTGCTGAACCGAGGCACTGGCATTACGCTATCGACTGACCCTTCCTTGCCGCCCCAAGACTCGTCGGCCGTGCTGGAAGCCATAGGACGTGAAGGCATCGCTGTCCACAACGGAGGGGGGGAAGTTCTTCTGATCGGTGCTTTCTTCTCGTTTCCCAATGACCATGCGGCAATGCTGCTCGACGCCCTTCCGTCGTTCGTCAATTCTCCACACTTAACCCGTCAGGCTGACATCCAGCGTTGGGCGCTCGACCAATTGAAAAGCGAACTGCTGGAACCGCTGCCGGGCGGCATGCTGGTTGCGAATCACCTGCTGCACCTGATGCTGGTACAGATGCTGCGGCATCACTTGACGACACTGTCCCCCCACCTGCCAACCGGATGGCTCGCAGCGCTGTCAGATCGCCGGATTTGTGCAGCAATTCGCGCGATGCACACCGACCCGGGGCGCCACTGGTCGCTGGACGAACTCGCTCGTGTTGCCGGGCTTTCTCGCACGGTCTTTGCTCAGCGGTTCAAGGAGATCGCCGGCGAAACACCGATGAGCTATCTCATGCGATGGCGTATGCTGATGGCAATGAACCGATTGCGCGGCACCACCGAAAGCGTCGCGTCAATCGCATTCGCGCTTGGTTACGAGTCTGAAAGCGCGTTCTGTACGGCGTTCAAACGAACGACGTCCTGCTCCCCGATCCAGTATCGGCGCCAGTCTCCAGCGGCCTACGGCAACGAGCATATTGCGTCTCGGCAGACTCACTAGGCACCTCACACTCCACCGATACGCGTCGGCGCAGCAGCCCGCGTCACCGTATCAGAGCCGCACTGACCGAAGGACATCGTGATGCCTCCGGTTGACACGCCCTATCGCAACAGCATTCAAAATCCGTACGCTCTAGAAAAAAAAGCGGACTCCTTCGAAATACCGGCCCGCTAGCGGCGAAATAACATCTACCCGCGTGTCCTCGATTCTGCTGCCGGGCCGAGAACACCGAACGCCGCGGACAGGTATATGACGCAACCTCACTGATTCGCTATCCATATCATATTCATATGCGTATCGGGTTTACCTGCAGGTGAGACATGCCTGGTCCGTATACACAAAAAACGAAACCTGCGTTCCCACCGAACGCAGACACGTTTGGAGGAGCACGATGATTCACGCAGCATCCGACAATTCCGGCCTCCTGCCGGAGGGCTTCGAAGAGCTCGAACCCTTCGTTGCCAAGTGGAGTGCATCCACATCCCACGAAAGATGGATCCAACGCGCCGCGACACCCTACGCGGAGATCGTGCAGTTCTACGACGCGATATTCGCTCGTGCCGAAGAAGCCACCGCCTATGTCGAACAGTTCCCACTGAGCGAGATGCCAGCTCCGGCAGAAAACCTTTTCCGGCTGTTGCTCGCGATGTGCCACTCGGCCGTCGCGGTGGAGATGCATCAGGCACCGACTATTCGCCATGCGCCTTCGCAGCACGCACTCCAGATCGTAACGGGCTTCCAGCCGCACGGCTGAGCGTCTTCGGATTTTCCCATTTTCAGGAGTCGGCATGAACCACCCTACCGAATTCAACCCCAGTCTGACCGAATCAGTCGGTCTGAACACCGAAGCGATGCCCGTGTCGCTTTATACCGACCCGGCTCAGTATGAACTTGAACGCGAGCGGGTGTTCCGCCGTTCGTGGCTAATGATCGGGCGCGTCGAGCGTATTCCGAAACCGGGCGACTTCTTCGTGAAGGAACTCGCGGTATTTAGCGCATCAGTAATCGTCGCACGTTCCGACGACGGCACGATACGCGCTTTTCACAACGTATGTGCACACCGCGCGAACATAGTCGAGCATCGTGCGAGCGGCAACGCGAAACGCTTCGTCTGCCGCTACCACAGTTGGGGATACAACAACTCCGGTGCACTCGCGCACGTGCCTGACGAAGCCGGGTTCTTCAACCTGGACAAGAAGAAGTGCGGACTCACGCCTGTAACGGTCGATGTGTGGGAAGGCTGGATCTTCATCAATATGGCGCCGGCGCCGGAAGTCAGCCTGAAGGAATTCCTTGGGCCGATGGCCGATGCGCTTGCAGGTATCGCATATCCGAATCCTGACCACCCAATCGTGTTGCGTGGGGAATTCAAGGCGAACTGGAAAGCCGTGGCCGAGAATTTTAGTGAGGCCTATCACATCGCTTCGATTCACCCGAAGACGCTCGGCCCGATCTATACAGGGCAACCGAATCCGTTCAGCCGTCCGATCAGCGCAAATCTTTATGGCCCGCATCGATCGATGTCGCTGTGGCTCAATACGAGCAGCAAACCTTCGGAAAAGGCGAAAGTGATGCGCTGGCTATTCGCAGCTGGCCAGACGGTCACCGGCACGCGAAACGGCAATGAAACCAACTCTATCGTCGAACACCAAGCCGTCAATCCGACCAAGCATGCCGAATGGTCGAGCGACGTAAACTGGTTCTTCCCGAACTGGCATTTGCAGATTTCAGCTAACCAGTTCTGGACCCATGAGTTCTGGCCGACATCGGCGAACACGACGGTGTGGGAAGCGCGCTTCTACAATAAGAAGCCGGCGTCCGTTCGCGAACGTCTGCAGCTCGAACACTTCACGTCGCACATTACGGACACAATGCTCGAGGATCTCGGCAATATCGAAAGCATGCAGACCGGCATGGAATCGGGTGCGAAGTCATTCGTATACTTTAACGAAAGCGAGATCCTGTGTCGCCACGGACTCGAACAAGTCGTCAAATGGTCAGCCGCCACATCGGCACGCGACGCGCTTTCATAAGCAACACGACCTGTGCGGCGGAGGCAATAATCCGCCGCCCACGGCGGCGCACCCTCATTAGCTCTTCGTAGACCCATACCCACTCCATCTCCTTCCGCAGCAACGCACAGATCGATTAGGACAGGCGCTGACCCAAGAAATAATCTGTTCGCCCGTCAGGCGAGGAAGTCCGCCTCGCCTGACGATTAGACCAAACCGGAAATCTCTACTTCTGATCGAGACTAATTCTGATCCAGGGTCACGCGAGCGCACAGCCAAACGAATCGAGAAGAAGGCGCTTTGACTCGTCGACGATCGTCTCCGGTAGATCCTCGAATCGCATGTCGTTCGCGAAGCTTGCGAGCTGTTCAACGATAGTTTTCATCGTGACTTTTCTTTCTGAAATCGAGCTCATGTGATCCGGTAGATTGGCTCAGATAACGGTTCCTAGTGTCCCGTTCCGTTGTTAACTGGTCTATGTTCGCGTAGCATGTTGACGTCAACGGAACGGGAGACGTCAGCATGGTGATGGGACGACCGAAGGCGGAACTGGTGCTGAGCGAAGACGAGCGTTCGCAACTGATGTCGATAGCGCGCTCTCGCTCGATTTCGGCTGCGCTGGTCTCGCGGGCGCGCATCGTGCTGGCGGCGGCTGACGGCGAGCCCAATAGCGCGATCGCGCAACGCCTGCAACTCACGCGTGCCACGGTGGGCAAGTGGCGTCTGCGGTTTCTGGATCAGCGAATCAACGGACTCTACGACGAAGTACGTCCCGGCAAGCCACGCACCATCGACGACGAACGGCTGGCCCAACTGATTCACAAGACCCTGCACACGAAGCCGGCAGATGGATCCACTCACTGGAGCGTGCGCACGATTGCCGCCGAAACCGCCATCTCGCCGACGAGCGTGCACCGTTACTTCAAACTGCTGGGTCTGCAGCCGCACCGAAGTGAAAGCTTCAAGCTCTCGACCGATCAGTTCTTCATCGAGAAACTGCGCGATGTGGTCGGCTTGTACCTCAGTCCGCCGGAGAACGCTCTGGTGCTGTGCGTGGACGAGAAGAGCCAATGTCAGGCGCTCGAGCGCACGCAACCCATGCTGCCGATGGGTTTCGGCTACGTTGAAGGCGTCACTCACGATTACGTCCGTCATGGCACCACGACGCTGTTTGCCGCCCTGAATGTGCTCAATGGCGCCGTGCTCGCTACCTGCAAGCCACGTCATCGACATCAGGAATTCCTGTCGTTTCTGCGCGAAATCGACAAGGCCGTGCCAGCCGAACTCGACGTGCACTGCATCGTCGACAACTACGGCAGTCACAAGCATCCGAAGGTCAAGGCGTGGCTGGCGGCACGCCCCCGCTGGCATATGCATTTCATTCCCACCTACAGTTCGTGGCTCAACCAGGTCGAACGCTTCTTTGCGCTGATCACCGACAAAGCGATCCGTAGAGGCTCGTTCGGCTCGGTCAAACAACTGGTCAAGCGAATCGATCAATTCGTTTCCCACTACAACGAAAACTGCAAACCGTTCGTCTGGACCGCCTCAGCCGATTCCATCCTCGAAAAGCTGCATCGACTTTGCTCGCGAATCAGCGGAACAGGACACTAGTGAACCTTTCCATTACGGTTTGACCCGCTCCCTCAAATAACTCGCACTCCTATTTAATCGATCGTCCGGAAATGTGACCTTCACGAATCGCCGGCTGGATATCGCGAGCCGACCGTGCATCACCGATCAGATGGAGTTGGTCCACGCGCTCGCGCAACGTCGGGATGCACTTCCGCGACAATCGCACGCGCTTCACCGCTTCGAGCAAATATTCGCGGGCGAGCCCGAGTTGTAGCGGCCGTGTTCGTCGGGCGGCGACACCTGCAGCATAACGACGTCGATCCGCAACCGGCCGTCGCGGATCAGCTCTGGAAGTTGCGAGTAATGCGCGGGCAGGATGTCTAGCACCCCGGCGCGCGCAAGCGCGATTCGATCCGCTGCCGCAGTAGGCGACGAAATCGAATGCGTCAACATGCTCGTGAGCCAGGACGTCGGCGAGCCCTATGCCGAGAAAGACGCGGATCCGCTTCAGCCGATCGCATTGGGCGACCAGCGCACGCATTCGCATCACTGGCTCAGCGTGCGACTGGCCCCACATTACGGTGTCGACGAGGCAAATGATAGCGGCTAGACCCTGGCAGTCGCCAGGTGGACGGGCATCTGCGTGCAGCCCGAAATCACGTGTGCCAGCTCGTTCATGCGTGGACGGAGTCGAGGTTCAGGTTGTCTTTATGAGCGCGGGTCGCGCGCGGGGGACCTATCCGTGATTTCGTGGGCGGGGCATATCATGAGGTGTACTTTGGTGATCACTTCCAATCTGAGGGCAAGACGCATGTTTGCCATCTCCAGTCCGTTTGCAGCGTGGTCCATCGTTCTGGCTTCCGGCTTACTGGAAGTTGTGTTCTCCGTGACCATAAAACCCTCTGAGAGCTACACAAATATACTTCCCAGTGGGATATCTGTCGTAGCGGCCGTGCTGAGTGTGTGGCTAATGAGCTTCACATTAAAAGTGCTGCCATTGGGAACCGCGTACGCAGTATGGGCCGGTATTGGTGCTGCTGGCACAGCGTTGGTTGGTATCGTCTGGTTCCATGAACCCATATTGGTGGGTCAGAGGTGGCCTCGCTCGTTCGGACAGTTTTCTGAGAGTTTTAAGTGGAGCGTCCAGGGCGATCATGCTGCCGATTTGATCGCAGGCAGCGTCGCGAAGTATGCCTCATCGGGCGTCTGATCCGCCAGGCTCGAATGAGGCCGTTTGCGGTTGTACAGCTCAATGTATTGGCCAATGGAGCGCCGGGCATGGCTTACCGACTCGTAGGCTCGCAAATAAATTTCTTCGTACTTGATGCTGCGCCACACGCGCTCGACGAACACGTTGTCGCGCCAAGCACCTTTGCCGTCCATCGACAGTCGAATGCCTCGGCCCAGCACCGCCTCGGTGAATGTTCCCGCCGTGAACTGGCTGCCCTGATCGGTGTTCACGATGTCGGGGTGCCCATGGCGGGCGAACGCTTCTTCCAGCGCTTCAACGGCATGCACGGCCTCCAGCGTGATCGCCACGCGGTGCGCGAGGATCTTGCGACTGGCCCAGTCCACCACCGCCGTCAGATACACGAAGCCTCGCGCCATGGGAACGTAGGTCGTGTCGAGTGCCCAGACCTGGTTGGCCCGCTCGATCTTCATGCCGCTCAGCAGATACGGCCAGACCTTGTGCTGCGCGTTGCGCCGACTCGTGTTCGGCTTGCAGTACAGCGCCTCCACGCCCATGCGCTTCATTTGCGTGCGTACGCGGCGCCGGCCGACCTCGTAGCCTTCCCGGCGCAGCAAGCGCGCCAGCATCCGGGCACCGGCAAACGGGAACTCCAGATGCAGTTCGTCGATCCGGCGCATCAGCCGTTGATCGACTTCGCCCACAGGCCGCGCCCGGTAATACGCGCTCGATCTCGCGATACCAACCAGCCGGACTTGCTGCGAAACCGGCAACGCATGGCCACGGTCAATCATCGCTTTGCGCTCAGCAATCCCGCCTTGGTGAGCGCGCCGCTTAAAAAATCATTTTCCAGGCTGAGTTGGCCGATCTTGGCGTGCAGGGTCTTCACGTCTACCGGTGGCTCGCTAGACACCGGGCCAGCCGCACCGAACACGTCGGCCGCGCGCTCCTGCAACTGCCGTTTCCATTCTGTGATCTGGTTCGGATGCACATCGAACTGCTGCGCCAGTTCGGCCAGCGTGCGCTCGCCCTTGACAGCCGCCAGGGCCACTTTCGTTTTGAACGCCGCTGAGTGCGTGCGTCGGGTTCGTTTCGTCATTTCCTCGGTTCCTTTGCCTGCATTATCGCTGGCTCAGGCCCCGGCCGTTCCACTTATCCCGCTGTCCGATTTTGCGCGGCCACCTCTGAACGCCACCGGCGGCACGCCCGTCGGCGACACGTGGATCGGCGGCTCACGTTCCGGCGGCGGCTGCTCTGGCGGATCGCCTTCCGGATCGTGATACGGCTCGGGCGTGCCGGGCGGCAGGTCGTCCGGCGGGGGCGGTTGTGGGTCCGGCCCGACGTCGGGCACAGGCGGCTCGGGCCGGTGCATCGACTGAGCAGGGTTTCGGATGGCGTCTCTGTTCATGGGCATTCGATCGTTGCGCTCTCCTCGCGGAACCGGATCGCGGCGCGGCGCGTTCGCCGCTCGATGCGCCAAGGTCCGCAAGCCGCATGCCGGCCTCTGTCGGCGTTTGCCGCGCGTCGACGCGCCAACGTGCAGGCCGCCGCCCGGCGCGACGTGTCTTCGCTACACCGCGCGCTGCAATTCTTTCAAGACCATCGCGCTACCCGTCGTACGCAGCCATCACGAGCCACAGCTCGTGGTCGTCGTCGCGCACCCGCGCGGCGAGCGCATACGGATCGGTCGGGTCGCACGCGCGCTGCAGCGCGAAGCGCGCCGGCTCCGTCGAGCCGAACGTCTCGTCGAGCGGCCGCACGTCGGCCTTGCCTTCGAACATGCGGCGATCGGGCCGATAGATCAGCGGCTCCTGCTTCCACGTGATGAAGTGGCTTTTCACCGACTCGAACCCTCCGCCACATACGTTGACTTCATAGCGCACGCATGGCCGCCGTTTCGGAATCGTCATCATGCCCTCCCGCTTGATGTGCGCATGCATGCGGCGCGTGGCGCGCCGTGGTGTCGTCGTTGCCGCCGACGCGGCAAGTCGCGTGCCGTCCGGATGCAGCGGGCACGGCCGTTGCGCGAAAACCGCCTCATCGTCACCGACACGGAGCCCTGCCATGAAGGATTCGACCCGTTCCGGCCGCGACGCGCCGGCGCGCGAACCGCGTCCCGCCCCGTCGCCGCCGCTCAAGGACCAGGACCACACGAAAACGCGCCACTCGGAGCGGCATATCGACAAGCAGCTCGAGGACACGTTCCCCGCGAGCGATCCGCCCGCGACCGGCGGCATCACGCGCATCGAACCCGACACGCCGCCGGGCACGCACGACGACGGCCCGTGGCAGGACCCGGCCAGGCGCCGCGACGCATGACCGTCGGCGATTCGACGGACACCCGTGCCAAACGGCACGCCGCTTGCTGAATCGCACGGCCCCGCTTCAAGCCGCCAGGAGGACTCCATGCAACGCGTCAACGAAATCATGTCGCAGGACGTCGTGCACATTGCGCCGACCGACTCGATCCGTCATGCGGCGCAACTGATGGAGCGCTACGACATCGGCGCGCTGCCCGTGTGCGACAACAACCGGCTGATCGGCATGGTCACGGACCGCGACCTCGCGGTGCGCGCGATCTCGGCCGGCAAGCCGCCGGAGACGCGGATCCACGAAGTTGCGTCGGGCCCGATCGAATGGTGTTTCGAGGACGATCCGCTGGACGAGATCCAGCACTACATGGCCGACGCGCAACTGCGCCGCCTGCCCGTCGTCGATCACGACCAGCGCCTCGTCGGCATGCTGTCGCTCGCGGACATCGCGACGCGCACGGCCGGCCCCGCGCGTGACGACGTCGCGAACACGCTCGAAGGCGTGTCGCAACCGAAGCGTACGTGACGGGGCGATCCTCGCCCCGCCCGACAACCCGCGCGACCCGCAGGGTCCATCCCGGGCACGGCCGCGCTCCACGCAACCAGGAGGACAACCATGCAGACTTCCGACCGAGGACAGACGCGCATCATCGGCAAGGGCGCGACGGCGGCCGGCCCAGGCCCCGACGTGATGGCGGCCGACACGCTGGAAGGCGACAAGGTCTACACGACCGATGGCGACGACGTCGGCAAGATCAAGGACATCATGCTCGACGTGCGCTCGGGCCGCGTCGCGTACGCCGTGCTGTCGAGCGGCGGCCTGCTCGGCATCGGCGACAAGCTGCTCGCGATTCCATGGAGCGCACTCACGCTGGACACCGAACGCAAGTGTTTCCTGCTGTCGGTGTCGTCCGAGCGGATCCGCAACGCACCGGGCTTCGACAAGGATCACTGGCCGGCGATGGCGGACCCGCAATGGGCCACGCCGCTGCACGAGTTCTATGGCAGCACGCCGTACTGGAGCGCGGGCGACGAGCTCGGGCTCACCGATCCGACCGAGGAACTGAATGATCCGCGCACGCGCGGGCGGCATTGACCGTTCGTGATTTGCCGGTGGTTCAGGCGACAGCCCCGCGAATGCGGGGCTTTTTTTGGGGTTTTTTGACGGATCGACGAGGCGTGCCGATCCTTTGAGGCCGGCGTCGTCGGTCGCCGGCCGTGCGCGACTGGCGAAGCGCGCTGCCCGATTGATAACCAAACAACATCAATCCTTCCGAAAATCGCACTTATCGTTTTCTCGTCTTCGGGTGAAGATTACCGAAACGACAATCGATCGCTCCCCGCGCATTTCCCGCATTTTCTGGAGACACCCTGATGCACCCCTCGCCCAGCCTTCCGACCGGACGTTCGAAGGCCGCCGCGGTATTCCGCGTAACGGCCGGCAACTTCCTCGAGCAGTTCGACTTCTTCCTGTTCGGCTTCTACGCCACCCAGATCTCCGCCGTATTCTTTCCCGCCGCGAGCGAGTTCGCGTCGCTGATGATGACCTTCGCCGTCTTCGGCGCGGGCTTCCTGATGCGGCCGCTGGGCGCGATCGTGCTGGGTGCGTACATCGACGACGTCGGCCGCCGCAAGGGCCTGATCGTCACGCTGGCCATCATGGCAAGCGGCACGATCCTGATCGCGTTCGTGCCGGGCTACGCGACGATCGGCCTGCTCGCGCCCGCGCTCGTGCTGGTCGGGCGCTTGCTGCAGGGCTTTTCGGCAGGCGCCGAGCTCGGCGGCGTGTCGGTCTATCTCGCCGAGATGGCGACGCCTGGCCGCAAGGGCTTCTACACGAGCTGGCAGTCTGCCAGCCAGCAGGTCGCGATCGTCGTCGCGGCAGCCCTCGGCTTCGCGCTCAATCAATGGCTGAGCACGTCGGCCATCGCCGCGTGGGGCTGGCGCGCGCCGTTCTTCGTCGGCTGCATGATCGTGCCGTTCATCTTCATGCTGCGCCGCAACCTCGAGGAAACGCAGGCGTTCAAGGCCCGCAAGCATCGTCCGGGCATGAAGGAAGTGTTCGGTACGCTGGCGCGCAACTGGGGCGTCGTGGTCGCCGGCATGATGCTGGTCGCCATGACCACCACGAGCTTCTATCTCATCACCGTCTACGCGCCGACCTTCGGCAAGTCGGTCCTGCACCTGAGCACGGCCGACAGCCTGCTCGTGACGCTGTGCGTCGGCGTGTCGAACTTCGTGTGGCTGCCGATCGGCGGCGCCCTGTCCGATCGCATCGGCCGCCGGCCGCTGCTCGTCGGCATGACGCTGCTTGCGATCGCCACCGCGTACCCGGCGCTGTCCCTGCTCGCTCATGCGCCATCGTTCGTCAACATGCTGCTCGTGCTTCTGTGGCTGTCGTTCATGTACGGGATCTACAACGGTGCGATGGTCGTCGCCCTGACGGAAGTGATGCCCGTCGAGGTGCGCGTGGCGGGTTTCTCGCTCGCCTACAGCCTCGCCACGGCCGTGTTCGGCGGCTTTACGCCGGCCATCTCGACGGCGCTCATTCACATGACCGGCGACAAGGCCGCGCCCGGTTACTGGATGAGCCTCGCCGCGGTGTGCGGGCTGCTCGCGACGTTCGCCCTGTATCGCCGGCGGACGGTCACGCTGACGCCGGCGCACTGAAGCCTCATGCCGAACGACCTGTCCCGACTCCACACGGCCAAGACCACGACCATGAAAAACCTGCTCCTGAAACTCTGCGCGACCGCGCTCGTCGCCACCTCGGCGGTCACCGCGAACGTGCAGGCCGCCGACCTGCACGTGATGAGCTCGGGCGGCTTCACCGCCGCCTACAAACTGCTCGGCCCGCGGTTCGCGTCCCACACTGGCAACACACTCGATACCGCGCTCGGCCCGTCGATGGGCAAATCGCCTGAAGCGATTCCGAACCGGCTCGCGCGCGGCGAGCCGGCCGACGCCGTGATCATGGTCGGCTATGCGCTCGACGATCTGATCCGGCAAGGCAAGGTGATCGCCGGATCGCGCGTCGAGCTGGCCGATTCGCGCATCGGCATGGTCGTGCGCGACGGCGTGGCGAAACCCGACATCAGCACGGCCGAAGGCCTCAAGCAGGTTCTGCTGCATGCGAAGTCGATCGCCTACTCGGACAGCGCGAGCGGCGTCTACATCGAGCGGGAGTTGTTCAGGAAGCTCGGCGTCGAGGACCAGGTGAAATCGAAGGCGACCATGGTCCCGCGAATCCCGGTCGCATCCGTGGTCGCGAACGGCGACTACGAGATCGGCTTTCAGCAGGTGAGCGAACTGCTGCCCGTGAAGGGCGCGACCTTCGTCGGGAAGATTCCCGAGTCGCTGCAGTCCGTCACGCGCTTCGCGGCCGGCATCCCCGTGGGCGCGCAGCACCCGCAGGAAGCGAAGGCACTTCTCGACTATCTCGCGTCGCCCGACGTGCAGGCGGAAGTGAAATCGACCGGGCTGGATTCGGTCTCCGCACACTGAGCACGCACGACGGGAAGGTGCGCGTCAGACCGCCTTCCCGTCGGGCCGGGCGCCGGACTCCGCTCCATCGGCGCCATTCGGGCCAACAGGTCCGGTCCCGTTCAGCATCTGCGCGAGACGCGCACGATCGCACGCCCCTTCCCGCATTGAAACGAAGATCACCGCGCACGCGTTGCTGATCACGCTCGTCAGTGCACGCGCCTCGGACATGAAGCGATCGATGCCGACCAGAAGCGCGACGCCGGCAACCGGCAGGTCGGGCATCACGGCGAGCGTCGCGACGAGCGCGACGAGCCCGCTGCCGGACACACCGGCCGCACCCTTCGACGTCAGCAGCATGATGGCCAGCATCGCCGCGATCTGCGGCGCGGAAAGCGTCACATCGCACGCCTGGGCGATGAACAATGCCGCGAGCGTCAGATAGATCGCGGTGCCGTCCAGGTTGAACGAGTAGCCGGCCGGCAGCACGAGCCCCACGACGCCCTTGTCGCAACCGAGCGACTCCAGCTTGACGATCAGCCGCGGCAATACCGGTTCCGTGGACGACGTCGCGAGGACGATCAGCAACTCCTCGCGGATGTAGCGCAACAGCCGCCACAACGCGAAACCGTGCAACCGCACGAGCGGCGCGAGCACCAGCGCGACGAACAGCCCGCAGGCCACGTAGAACGACACCATCAACCGTGCGAGCGAGCCGACCGAACCGATGCCGAAGCGGCCCACCGTGAAGGCCATTGCGCCGAATGCGCCGAGCGGGGCGAGCCGCATGATCATCGCGAGCACGCGAAAGACGATCTGCGCGACGCCGTCGATCAGCGCCAGCACGGGCCGCCCGGCCTGCGGATGCGCGTTCAGCGAAAAACCGAACAGCAGCGACAGCAGCAGCACGGGCAGCACCTCGCCCTGCTGGAACGCCCCGAGCATCGTATCCGGGATCACGCTCAGCGCGAACGCGATGAGTCCGCGCGGTTGCGCATGCTGCGCGTATTGCGCCAGAACGCTCGCGTCGAGATGGCGCACGTCGACGTGCATGCCGGCGCCGGGCCGCAGCACGAACGCGGTGACGAGCCCGAATGCGAGCGCGGCGGCGGTCAGCAGGTAGAACAGCACCAGCGCGCGGACGATCGTGCGCCCGATGGCCTTCCCGTTCGTCAGCGACGTGATGCCGGAGACGATCGTGCAGAACACGATCGGTGCGATCATCATCCGCACGAGACCGACGAATGCGTCGCTGAGCGGCTTGAGCGACGCGCCTGCCGACGGCCAGAAGTGGCCGACGCTGACGCCGAGCGCCATCGCCAGCAGAACCTGCACGTAGAGCGAATGCAGCGGTCTTCCCAGCCTCACGGTGTGGTCTTCCTCGATGTTCCGGTCGTATTCGTCGCATGCATCACTTCGATGCATCGCTGTGTGGCGCACTGCCGCGTCTGGCGTCGACGATCGCCCGGTGAAACTCCTCCGCGGCCGGCGTCAGCGGGCGTCCACGCCGTTTCACGATGCCCACCCGGCGCTTGACCGCCGGTTCGACGAGGGGCACGCTCGTGAGCAGCGGATGGTCGTGTCCGGGCATCGCCATCGACGGCACCGCGGCGACGCCGAGCCCCGCCTCGACCAGCCCGAGCATGGTCGTCACGTGGCGCGTCTCGCACACGCTCGGCGCACGCGGCGCGACGCTCGTCAGTGCCTGATCGAGCAACAAGCGATTGCCGGATGTCTTGTCCACGGACACATACTCGTACTCGTAAAGCTCGTTCCAGGTCACGCGCTTCTTGCGCGCGAGCGGATGATCGCGCCGGCACGCGGCAACGAATCGCTCCTGCAGCAGCAGCTTGAACTCGACCTCGGACTCCTGGCTGCCCATGAAGCTCACACCGAAGTCGGCCTCGCCGCTGATGACGGCACTCAGCACCTCGTTCGCGCTCGCATCGAGCAGCTTGACCCTGATGCGCGGAAAGCGGCGATGATAGCTCGCGATCACGTTCGGCAGAAAGTAGTAGGCCACCGACGGCACGCACGCGATCGTCACGTGACCGAGGCGGCTCGACGAGACGTCGCGGATGCCGAGCAGCGCGACGTCGAGATCGTCCAGCAGTTGCTCGGCGCTCGGCGCGAACACGCGGCCGACCGTCGTCAGCGTGACGCTGCGCGTCGTGCGCTCGAACAGACGCACGCCGAGCGCTTCCTCCAGTTTGTCGATCCGGCGACTCAACGCGGGCTGCGAAATGCTGATCGCCTCGGCGGCCTTCCGGAAGCTTCCCAACTCCACCACCGCGCGAAACGCCTGCAAGTCGGTCAAATCGAAGTTGATTCCCACGGGCCTGGTCTCCGCATCTCTGATGCCGGGTATTTTGCACGATTCGGACAAGCACACCCAGCCGGGAAATGCCCGGCTGCGATGCGCCAGCCGCGCCGCCGTATCGCATGCGACGGGCGAATGCGCTCGGCACGACGACGCCCGTGCCGTTTTACATGTGCCGTGTAAGGCGCCCGATCGGCCACGCCTGATCGTCCGCGGCCACTCGCCGGTTCCGGACAGGTGCGGCGTCAGCGGCACGGCCGCGCATCACGGCAGCAGGTCGCCGGCGTCCGCATCGTCGTAGGGGTCGAATTGTATCGCGGCGCTCTCCCGTAACCGGATGCAGCCTTCCAGCGCCAACTGCACACGCGTTTCAACTGCATGCGGCACGCCGGTTGCTGTACGAAGTGCACAGCGTCGATATGGAAACCGTCAATGCGCGCACTGCCGATATTCAGACCCGGACAGGCCTTCGATCCGCTGGCCGCCCACCGGCGAGCGCGCCGTCGTGCGCACGCCGGCGCGGGCGCGGCGCCGACGGGTGCAGGAAGCACCACATGATGCGCGATGCGTCCGCAAAGCGCGCGGCGCTCTCGCTCGTCGCCGCCGACGATGCACCGGCCACGCTCGACGCCTGCCGCCGCTGCGGGCTGTGGGAACATGCGACGCAGCCAGTGCCCGGTGCGGGGCCGGCTGACGCGCGCATCATGCTGGTCGGCGAGCAGCCGGGCGATCAGGAAGACCGCAGGGGCATCCCGTTCGTCGGCGCGGCGGGCCGCATGCTCGACCGCGCGCTCGACGAAGCCGGGATCGAGCGCACGTCCGTCTATCTGACCAACGCGGTCAAGCACTTCAAATGGGAGCCGCGCGGCAAGCGTCGGCTGCACAAGACGCCCGCGCAGCGAGAGGTCGCCGCGTGCCGCTACTGGCTCGAACGCGAACTCGATGCGATCCGCCCGCGGGTGACTATCGCGCTCGGCGCGACGGCACTGCGCGCGGTGCTGCAGGACAACGAAGCAACGCTCGAGCGCACGCGCAAGCCGGTTCGCTCACCCGACGGCTGTTTCGTCGTCGCAACCTATCACCCGTCCTACGTGCTGCGCACGCGCAGCGCCGATTCGCGCGAGCACGCATACCGGACGCTCGTGGACGCGCTGCGCACTGCGTCGCGCCTCGCGCACGGCGCAGCGGGGGACGCCGAATGAGCGGCCCGCGCGGCAACGACGCGGCGCGGGAAACCACGACCGCCGCATCCACCGCTCAGCCGTGGTACCGAGGGCAGTCGCAGCGACGCGATGCGGGCGGCCAGCCCGGCAGCGGCATCGCATCGAACATGTTCGGGTGGCTGGCGGGCGTGCTGATGGCGGGATCGGTTATCGTGATGGCCGTGGACATGCTGACCTGATCGGAACGATGTGGTTGCGTCAGCAACCGTTCAACCGGGGACGACCGGGACGGCGGGGCAACGATATCGGGCAACCGGGCGGCCGCGCGAGCAGCATGGCCCGGTTGCCCGATCGGCATGGTTACATCATCTTGCCGCGCGACTTTTCGGCACGCGCCGCATCGGCCGCCGACTCGACCTTCTTCACTTCCTCCGGCGGCGGGAGCACCGCCTTGAAGCCCATCGATTCGATCCACATCTCGCGCGCCCAGCCGCGCGTGTGATACAGGTGATGGTCCTCGTCGGCCTCGACTTCATCGTGCGCAGCCTTCAGCGCCTTCGCCGCGTCGCCGTCGCGCAACTGGTCGGCCGCATAGCCGATCAGTTCCCAGTTCAGGTGATCCTTGGTTTCGGCCAGCACCACGCATTCGGCCGCGACGACCTGCGCGACCGCCGGCTCGGCCTGCTTCCTCGCCTGCTCGATCACCTGGACGAGCGACTTGCCGGTCGCCTCCACTGCGGCACGGCCCGGCGACTTCGTATCCGGATCGAGGCCGAGCGTTTCGAATACCTTGCGCAGCACGTCCTGGTGATGCATCGTTTCGCGGTGGTACTTCTCCCATTCCTTGTGCAGGTCCTCGTCGGTCGCGCACTTGAGCGCGGCCTCGTAGATCTTCGCGCCGCCAAGCTCGGTCTCGTATGCCTGGCAGAGCAATTCGAGGATGCCTGCATGCTTCGATTGTCGGTGGGCCATGACTGCTTCTCCGAAAAAACGGGCCGCCCGCGCGGCCCTTGGGTTGAAGCGGACGCGCGTTACTGCGCGCCCACCTTGCGCTGAAGTGCCTCCGCCATGCGGAGGTGATGCCTTAGCGTCGGCAGCGTGGATGTCGCGAACGCGACGATCGCGCCCCTGGTCGCCGAGCAGTCGGGCAGCTTCGGGCTGCCGTGATACGCGGTCACCGACGCGGTATTGACGATGCGCCCGCCCTCCTTCGCGAAACCGATCGCGACCGCGCGGCCGATCCCGCTGTCGCCGTCCGTCACGAGCGCGACCTTGCCGGCCGGCTTGCCGCTGCCGACGTAATCGGCCGCTTCGTCGCGCGGCTTCGGATGCATCTCCCGCTCGCGGCCCGGCTGTTGCGTCTGCGTCTGGGGCGGCGGTGTCCTGGCGATGGTCATGGGTTCCTCCTTGAACGGGTGTCGCGAATGCATCGCAAGCGGCGTGCCGTGTACCGCGCACCGGCCCGCGCGGCGGCACGCCGCGCTTCAGGCGCAGGCGAAAACGACTCGTTCAGCGCGGGCGGCCCTGCGTGGTGCCGTCCGGCCGGCGCACCGGATCGAAGTCGCGCCACTCGCCGTCGTGCCAGTCGCCCTCGACGCGCTCGATCGATTGCGCGCCGGTCGCACGCAGCACGTCTTCCGCGGCGGCCGCGTTCGTCGCCGTCACGCGTGCGGCCAGAATCACGCCGGTTTCGGTATGCGCAAGCGTGCCTTTGCCTTCGGCCTGCTCGCCGCGCATCCGCCCGAGCGCGCCGCCGAATGCGCCGAGATACGCACCGGCGAGCGCGCCGGCGGCCGGCACGAACCAGTAGTGCACGCCGAGCGCATAGACGATCAGCCCGACGATCGCGCCGATCAGCAGCCCGCGCAGCGCGCCGACCATCGCGCCGCGGCCACCCGGCTTCGCGGCCGTATCGGCATATACGTCGCCGCCGATCGGAAAGCGCGCGTGCTGGCCGCCCGGGTTCAGGAAGAAGATCGACACGTCGTCCGGGCCGAACGCGCGCTCGTAAAGGTGGCGCGCGCCACCTTCCGCTTCATGGAACGTCGTGAAGCGTCCTGCGACGATCATCGCCATGTTCGTGCTCCTCGTGACCGTAAGCTGCCGCACACGCGACGGCGTGCGCGACGCGACGTGGCGGCGCTCACATCAGCCGCCCGAGCTCCTTCGATACCGATGCCGGCGTGCCATATTCGCGATCGGGTATCTGTCTGAGCATGTCGATTACGCGCGGGTCGGCGTGCGAGCGCTCCGCGCACTGGACGACTTCCGACTTGCTCGCCGGATAGTCCATCCCCTTCAGCGCCTTCTGCACGTCGACCGGGCCCGGCGCCTTGCCGTGCCCCGTCTGGTGGCCGCCCTTGTCGTGGTCCTGCTGCGTGCGCTCGCCTTCGTGCGCGCGAGCGTGGCTGTATTCGTGGCCCGTATGTTGTCGGGATGACATGTAAACCTCCTGCGAATGAGAAACCGGGATACGGAAAGGAACGCGGTTACGTCGAGGCACGCCGCGCACGTGCCAGCGCGGCCACCACGAGCGCCGCGGCGCCGAGTGCGACCGCACCCGCGACCTTCGGCTGCTGCACCACCGCGTTGTACGTACAGCCGCGCAGCACGGGCCCTTCCATTCCTTCGCGCTCGTGCAGCGCATGGCGGGACTCGTACAGCGCGTTGTCGTCGCGCGGGCGCGCCGGTCGCACCGTGCGCTGGCCGCGCGAGAACAGCGTGGCGGCGACGCGATCGAACAGGCGCGGCGCGTGATAGACACTGGCCGACGTCAGCTTCGCGGCGCCGCCGACAAACAGCGCGCGGCGCGGGTGCGCGGCGGCGAACAGGATCGCGTCGGCGACGAGGTCCGGATCGTAAATCGGCGGCGGCAGCTTCGCCTCGACGTTCATGTAGTTCTTCGCGTGCATCACGAACATCGTGTCGATCGCGGCCGGTTTGATGAGCGTGACGGACACGGGCAGGTGATCCGACTCGATCTCGAGGCGCAGCGAATCGGTGAAGCCCTTCACCGCGTGCTTCGACGCCGCATACGCGCTTTGCAGCGGCACCGGCGCATCGGACGCCTCGCTGCCCATGTTGATGATCGCGCCGCCGTGGAAATCGCTCTTGCGCCGGAAATGGTCCGACGCGACGAGCGAGCCGTGCACGACGCCCCAGTAGTTGGTGTCGAACAGCCGGCGCTGATCCTCGAGCGGCACGGCCGCCGCCGTGCCGAAGATCGACACGCCCGCGTTGTTGACCCACGTATCGAAGCCGCCATAGGTATCGACCGCCTTCGCGGCCGCGCGTTGCAGGTCCTCGAGAACGCCGACGTCGCCGGCGACCGGCACCGCAAGGCCGCCGTGCTGGCGGATTTCCTCGCACAGCGTGTTCAGCGCGGCCTCGTTGCGCGCGAACAGCACCAGCTTCGCCCCGCGCCGTGCCGCCTTGCGCGCGGTGACGAGGCCGATGCCGCTCGTGGCGCCCGTGATCACGATCGTCTGCTCGCCGACCGGTTTGAGCATGCAGTTCATCACTGGACTCCTTCTACGAGGCCGAAGTTATTTCGGGCGGATGGTCAACTGGTTGCGCACGTCCTGCACGCCGTCGATCTGCTTGACGACGCTGACGGCCTGCGTGCGCTGCTGTTCATCCGGCACGCTGCCGGTCAGCATCACGATGCCGTGGCGCGTCTTCACATGAATGTCGCCGGCCGACAGGCCGCTCGTGCCGACCAGCTCGGCTTTCGCCTTGGTCGTGATGGTCGCGTCGCGGATCTTCGTGCCGGTGCTCGAATGCGTCGACGACGACATGGATGACGATGCCGTGCCGTCGTCGCCTGCGGCGAACACGTTCGGCGCGACGGCGATACAGGCAGTGGCCGCGGCGATCGCGACCGCCATGCCGAGACGCTTCGCGGCACGACGGCGGAATCGCGGAGCGCGGGATTGCAACGGGAATACCTTCATCGTGACCTCCTGTCGGGTGATGCCGGCATGGCCGGCGGACATCCGGGTGGCGCAAATCGCGTGCCGCGCGCAATACGCGGCGCGCACGCGCGACGCGCTGACCAGACGCCCTTTCATCCAACGCGTTGTAATTTTTTCGGCACGGGGGCGGGGCATGCGCCCAGCAACGTGGCGGGTATGGTGATTGCCGAAGGGGGACGCAACGGGGCTGGCCGGCGTGGCCCCGATCTCGGGAGCAGCACCATGCAAGGAATCGCGTTGATCGGTGAAGATGCGTCGCCGCTGGGGGTGATCGGCGGCGTGGATGCGGGCGGGCAGAACATCTATGTCGCGAACGTAACGAAGCGCCGAGCGCGTGCAGACGTCGACGTCTGCACGCGCTGCGACAATCCGCACCTGCTGGAAGTTGCGCGGATCGGTCCGCGCATGCGCATGATCCACGTGCCGGTCGGGCCGCCCGCCGATATCGCGAAGAAACGGCTGCTGCCTTATACGGGTACGCTTGCGGACTACATGACGGCGCGCACGCGGCAGGAGCCCGACCCGGTCGACGTGATGCACGCGAACTGCTTCGCGTCGGGCGAGGCCGCGCTACGCGTGAAGGAGCATCTCGGGATTCCGCTCGTCATGACGTTCCATGCGCTCGACCACGCACGCCGGCTGCATCAGAGTGTGACCGACAGTTTCCCCGACGAACGCTTCGCGATCGAGGTCACGCTCGCGCGCCGCGCAGACCGGTTGATCGCGGAGTGCCCGCAGGATGCGCTCGACCGGACCACGCCCTACCGCGCCGATGCCGCGCGCATATGGTCCGCATGTTTCCGCGCCTGTGGCTCGAACGCGGCATCGCGCCCGCGTTCGCGAGCCTGCCATGGATCCTGGGCGAGCGGCGCACGTTGCCGCCGCATGTCGAGCGCATGCGCCGCCGCCTCGACGAAGAAACGCGTCGCCGTGCGGGTGCGCGCGCATGAGCATGTCCGGCACGACATCAGGAATCCGGTTTCTCCACTTCGTCTTCCAGTTGCGCGAGCCGGTTGTAGATCGTCTTCAGGCTGACGTCGAGCACCTCCGCCGCCTGCGCCTTCACGCCGCCGCATTGCGCGATCGTGCCGAGGATCAGCTTGCGGTCGACTTCCTCGAGCGGCGTGCCGAACGGTACCGTCACGCGCTCCTCGTCCGAGTCGACCATGTTCGACAGTTCTTCCATGATCGGCGGCGGCAGCGTGTCGATCACGTCCGCGTCGGTGAAGATGCTCGCGCGCTGCACGAAGTTGCGCAGCTCGCGCACGTTGCCGGGCCACGCGTAGGTCTTCAGTGCTTCGCGCGCGGCCGGCGCGAACCGCAGGTTGCGGCCGCTTTCCTCGTTGTAGCGTTGCAGGAACGCGTCGGCGAGCATCGGGATGTCCTCGCCGCGCTCTCTGAGCGACGGCAGCGGGATCGGAAACACGTTGATCCGGTGATAGAGGTCGGGCCGCAGCTTGCCGTCCGCCATCGCGGCTTCCGGATCGCGGTTGGTGGCCGCGACGATACGCACGTCGACGTCGATCTCGCGCGTCGAGCCGAGCCGCGTGAGCCGCCCGGTTTCCAGCACGCGCAGCAGCTTGACCTGCGATTCGACCGGCATCTCGGTGATTTCGTCGAGGAACAGCGTGCCGCCGTCCGCGCGTTCGAAGAAGCCCTTGTGCTGCCGCTCGGCGCCGGTGAAGCTGCCGCGGTCGTGGCCGAACATCTCGCTCTCGACGAGGTTCGCCGCGATCGCGCCGCAGTTCACCGCGAGGAACGGGCCGCGGCGGCGCAGGCTCAAATCGTGAACCGTCTGCGCGGCGAGCTCCTTGCCCGTGCCCGACTCGCCGGTGAGCAGCACCGACGCTTCGGTGCGCGCGACGCGGCCGATCGCATCGTAGACGGCCTGCATCGCGGGCGAACTGCCGAGCATCCGGCCGAAGCGGCCGAGACGCTTCAGCTCGGAGCGCAATTCGGCGATTTCCTCGTGCAGCGCGGTGGTGCGCGGCACGCGCGCGAAGATGCTGTTCAGCCGCTGCATGTTGAGCGGTTTCACCAGATAGTCGGTCGCGCCGCGCCGCAACGCGTCGATCGCGGTTTCGAGACTTGCGTGACCGGTGGTCAGCACCATTTCGCAATGCGCGTGCTTGGGCAAAGCGTCGAACAGATCCATCCCGTTGCCGTCCGGCAGCACGAGGTCGCACAACACGAGATCGGGGGTGTGCGTCGAAACGAGCGTGCGCGCTTCTTCGAGCGTCGCGGCCGTGTCGCAGGCGAGTTGCTGCGCCTGGGCGAGCGTCGCGAGCATCATGCGCGTATCGGCATCGTCTTCGACGATCAGGACATAAGGCATCGAAGCTCCTTGTGATGCGGCCCCGGCGCCAAGCATCGGCCGAAACCGCGGCTGGCATGCAATGCGGGGCATGACGCCGGTACTTGGCATGCACGTCCGCACTGCACACGAATGAGCAGAATAACTGTCCTGCCATGACAATCGAGTGCTTAGCAGTATAGAAGAAGCACGTCGCGCAATCGGCACTCATCGAATAAATCTATCCGCCGCCGGCGGTGGCATTGCCAGATTCAATCCGCCGATTTCGGCATAAAAGATATGATCTCCACATGAAAAAACGACGCGTGTCGGTCATTTTTTCATCCAGTCTTCGACGGTTTCGGTCAATACTTCCCAACGCGATATCACTCATGTCGAAATCCGACGATGACGGCACGCGACTGTTCGGCCGCTCGCGAACGATTCAGAACTTGCTGCTGAAAGTTTCGCGCGTCGCAAGCACACGCGTCAGCGTGCTGGTGGTCGGCGAGAGCGGCGCCGGCAAGGACATCGTCGCGCGACTCATCCACGACATGAGCCCGCGCCGGCGCGGCCCGTTCGTGCCCGTCAATTGCGGAGCCATTCCGAAAGACATCGCGGAATCCCATTTGTTCGGACATGAGAAAGGCAGCTTCACCGGCGCCGTTGCACAACATGTGGGCATGTTCGAAGCCGCGCGCGGCGGGACGCTGTTTCTCGACGAAATCGCGGAAATGCCGGCGGAATTGCAGGTGAAATTGCTTCGCACGCTCGAGTCGAACACGATCATGCGCGTCGGCGGTCACGAAGCGATTCCGCTCGATGTGCGGATCGTCGCGGCCACTCGTCACGATCCCGTGGAGGCCGTGCGCAGCGGTCGGCTACGCGAGGATCTCTTCTACCGGATCGCGACGATCGCGCTGCACGTGCCCGCGCTGCGGCAGCGCGAGGACGACGTCGGCGACATCGCGCTGCAGATCGTCGAACGGCTGAACGCGCGGCACCGCACGCGCAAGCGTCTGTCGATGCAGGCGATGAAGGCGCTGCGCGCGTATACGTGGCCCGGCAACGTGCGCGAGCTGCGCAACGCGCTGGAGCGTGCGTTCATCCTCGCGGACGAACAGATCGAACTGCAGTTGCCGCGTCGGCAACAGCCGCGAGAGGAAGTCCGACACAATGCGATGACGCTGCATATCGGCACGACGCTCGCGCATACACAGCAGCGCTTCATCGTCGCGTCGCTGCGTCATTTCAACGGCGACAAGCCGCGCACCGCGAAGGCGCTCGGCATCAGCCTGAAGACGCTGTACAACCGCCTCGCGCTATTGCCCGAACACGAGCGCAATGCCGCGAGCGGCGCGCCAGCACCGGCGTCAGGCACGAGTGGTGCAAGTGGTGCAAGTAGTGCCGGCGGCACCGCGAGCGTAGGCGCGCCACCGAGCGCAACGAGCCCGTAAGCACGCCGCCTCGGCGGCTGACTCGCTCACGACGCGACGTCGCACAACGCGCTATCCCATTCACGCACGAACCGTTCGATCCCGAATCGCTCGCACGCATCGCGCTTCGCCGCCGTGCCCACTCGCGCGCGAGGTCCGGATCGCGGATCAACATGCGCATCGCGTCGATCAACACGGCAGGCCGCGTATCGGCGACCCCGTTGCAGCCACTCTTCACGAGCTGTGCCATCTCCGTCGTTGCGAGCGCAACGATTGGCAGCCCGATCGTCATCGCCTCGATCACCGCGAGCCCGAGGCTCGCGTAGCGGATCGGATTGAAGAAGAAGCGGTAGTGCGACAGGAACTGCGGCAGCGCCGGGTTCGGCACCTCGCCGATGCCGCCGAGCTCGTTCGACCCAATGCCCACCAGATCGAGCGGCACGCTGTGACGCACGACCTCGAACAGGTCAGCACCGAGACACCGCCCGCGCCGCGCGATGTTGTTCACGACCGTCACGCCCTTCGGCAGCGTGCCCCGATACTCCACGCCGTCGGGAATCCGCACGCCATGCTCGATCACGCGCGTCGGCGTGACGCCGTTGTCCCACATCAGCGCGTTGAACGGCGTGACGTGCACCAGCAACACGTTCGGGTCTTGCACCGGGTGCAGCGTGTCGGTCGGATGCTCGCGCGGCGTATCGTGTTCGACGAACAGCGCCGGCAACGCACGCTGCGCGTCGGTCCACCGATTGCAAGTCACGTGCCGCCTGGCCTGCCGGCGCGACGGGACGGCACGCCGACGTCAATATTCCGGTCGACGCCGTGAGCCCCGCACCTCGCGCCCGATGCCCGCCGACGGGCGACGCTGATCGGCCACTCGTCGCCGCACGTCTCTTGCCGGGCGTCCCTATCTGCAACGGGATTGCAGTTTTTGCGCAGCCAATCGTCCTGCTATGGCCCTATACGCCGCCCGTGCCGGGTTCCCCCGGCGCGTCCGGATCGTCGATGCCGCCTGGCTCGCTCAGTCGGTCCGTGCGATCCGGCTCGATGTCGGCGGCTTCCTCGAGCCCCGAATCGCCGTCCGCGGACGCGCGCTCGCCGGTGCCCGCGCGGTCCGTATCGCTGTCGAGGGCCGCGTCTCCGCGCTCCAGCGCGTGCTCGTCGAGCGGCGAATCGACGTCGAACGGATAGCGCCGCGCGCCCGCCGTATCGCTGCCGCTGTCGGACGAGTCGCTCGGCCCCAGCGCGCGGCCATCGCGGCCGCGCCGCGCGTTGTCGTCGTCCGGGCCGGCCGGTTCGTTGTCGGGGTTCAGTGTGCTGCTCATATCGATGTCCTCGTGTAGCCGCAAAGCGCCGCGGCGGACCGCACAGAGATGCAATCGCCATGCCGCACCGCCGCCACCGGCAGGATTTCGCACCACGGGCGCCGCGCGGCACAGGCCGTGCGTCCCCATTGATCAGGTGAATTGACCTCCCTTATGCTTTCGGGGTGTCAATCCGATTTGAATGGCCGCCGCCGGCCCGGCCGGCTGCGGCGGGGCGGCGTTCCTCCGCCCGCATCCGACTTGCCGTTCCGATGAAGACAGACGACGCCATTTCCAATCCGCCCCCGCCGCTCGGACCCAACGATGCGCGCGATCTGCGGCACCGCTTCGCCGAGATTCGCTTCGAAACCGTCGTCGGTGCGATTACCGACTACGCGGTGTTCATGCTCGACGCGCACGGCAACGTCGCGACGTGGAACGCGGGCGCCGAGCGCATCAAGGGCTATCGCACGGCCGAGATCGTCGGCCACCATTTCTCGCGTTTCTATCCGCCCGACGCGATCGCGGCCGGGCGGCCCGCATTCGGGCTCCGGGAAGCCGTCGCGCACGGCCACTTCGAGGACGAAGGCTGGCGCGTGCGCAAGGACGGGTCGCTGTTCTGGGCAAGCGTGACGATCACGGCCGTGCGCGACCATGCGGGCCAGCTCGCCGGCTTCATCAAGATCACGCGCGACATGACCGAGCGCAAGCGGCTGGCCGAGCTCGAAGTGTCAACGCACCGGCTCAGCGTGTTCATCGCGATGCTCGCGCACGAGTTGCGCAACCATCTCGCGCCGCTGCGCCATTCGGTCGGCGTGCTGCAGAGCCTGCCCGATCCGGCGCCCGAGCTCGCGCAATGCCGCGACGCCGTGCACCGTCAGGTCGGACACTTGACGCGGCTGGTCGACGACCTGCTCGACGTCGGGCGCATCACCGCCGGCAAGGTCGAACTCGACGACGCGCCGGTGACCGTGCGCGACCTCGTCTGCCGCGGCGTGGAAAGTATCCAGCCGAAGCTGGCCGCGCGCGGGCAGCACATTCGCGTCGATCTGCCGGCCGATCCGCTGGTGGTGCGCGGCGACGCCACGCGGCTCGTTCAGGTGCTGCACAACCTGCTCGACAACGCGTCGAAATTCTCGCCGCAAGGCGGGCGCATCGACGTCGGCGCGCACGCAGAAGGGCCGATCGTCGCGATCCGCGTAACCGATCACGGCGTCGGCATCGCGCCTGGCTCGCTCGAATCGATCTTCGACCTGTTCGAACAGGAAGCCGTCCCGGGCCGGCGCCCGTCGGACGGCTTCGGGCTCGGCCTCGCGATCTGCCGGTCGTTCGTCGAGTTGCACGGCGGGATGATCGCCGCTGAGAGCAGCGGCCCCGGCCATGGCGCGACGTTCACGGTACGGCTGCCGCTCGAGCATGCCACGCGCGCGACGCCGGGCGATGCGCCCGCACCGCGCACAACCGAACAACCGGCCCGTGCGCCGCTGCGCATCCTCATCGTCGACGACAACCGCGACTCCGCCGACACGCTCGCCGTGCTGCTGCAGGTCAAGGGCCACGCGCCGCGCGTCGCGTACAACGCGGACGACGCGCTGGCGCTCGCGGGAGACCTCGTTCCGCACCTGATGCTCGTCGACCTGTCGATGCCCGACGTCGATGGCTTCACGCTGCTGCACCAACTGCGCGCGATCGACGCACTGGCCGGCATGACCTGCGTCGCGCTGTCCGGCCATGGGAGCCCGGCCGACTTCGCGCGCACCGCGAGCGCGGGCTTCGACGATCACCTCGTCAAGCCCGTCGAGATGGCGGTGCTCGACGCGCTGCTGCAGCGCGTCGCCCGCCAGGTTCGCGACGCGCGCTGATCGCTCAGGTCATCGCGCGGCACATCGCGGCGCAGGTGTCGCATGCCAGCGCGCAGCGGCGGCAGTGGTCCTGCGCGTGCTGCAGGCATTCAGCTGCGCACAGCTCGCAGGCATGTGAGCAAAGCGCGCATACCTGAGGCGCGAGCGCGCTGCGGCGCGCCATCGCGCCCGATGCAAGGCGGCACAGCTGCGCGCACTCGATGTCGAGCGCGATGCAGCCTGCCAGGGTGTGCGATTCCGGTTCCGCCAGGCACCCCGCGATACACGCGTCGCACGCATGCGCACACGCATCGCACGCGGCCATGCAGTTGTCGTAGCGATCGTCGATCTGGTTCATCACAGCCCTCCTCGTTCCGGTTCGCATCGTCATGGCGTCGGTTTCACCTTCATCCAGCCCGGCTCGCGCACGTCGAACGCGCGATACGCGTCGATTGCGTTCGGGAACCGCGTCGAGAACACCTCGATGGAGCAGCCGAAGTCGCGGTTTATCTGCTCATGTCCGGTTCGGCGATCTCCGCGCATGTCGCGACGATACAACGACAGTTGCATACGCAACCTCTTGACCGGAGCGTGCACCGCTCAACGCACAGTCGGCAGCCTGTTCAGCCGTGCGTCGCGCCTTGCTGCTCGAGCGCCGCTTCCGCGCGCAGGCAGTCGAGATCGCGGCCGATCGTCGCGACCGCGAGCCGCTTGTCGCCGCGCCAGTACGTCACCGAACCGTCGTGCGCGCGCAGATCGCCGTCGATCTCGACGCGGTCCCATTGCTCCGCGTGGCCGACATAGCGTACCGTCAGGTCGTAGTGCTGGCTCCAGAAGAACGGCACCGCGTCGAACGGCTGCTGCCGGCCGAGCATGTTGCGCGCCGCGGCGATTCCCTGTCGCTCCGCGACGACCCAGTGCTCGACGCGAATGCGTTCGCCCGTCAGCGAATCGGGCCAGCGCGCGATGTCGCCGGCCGCGTAGATGTCCGGCGCGCTCGTCTTCAGGAAACGGTCGACCGTCACGCCGCGATCGACGAGCAACCCCGCGTCTTGCGCGAGCGCGACGTTCGGATGCACGCCGATGCCGACCAGCACGACGTCCGCCGGCAGCACATCGCCGTTCGACAGCGTTACGTGATCCTGCGCGATCTGCGTGGGCGTCGCGCCAAGATGAAACGCCACGCCGTGCGACTCGTGCAGCGCGCGGATCGTGTCGCCGAGTGCGTCGCCGAGCACGCGCGCCATCGGCCGCGCATCGGGCGCGACCACCGCTACGTCGAGCCCGCGCGTGCGCAGCGCGGCGGCCGCTTCGAGGCCGATGAAGCTCGCGCCGACCACGACGCAGCGACGCGCGGCCTTCAGCTTGCCGATCAGCGCATCGCAATCGGCGCGCGAGCGCAGCACGCACACGTGCGGAAGATCAGCGCCCGGTACGGTCAGGCGGTTCGGCTCGGCGCCGGTGGCGAGCAGCAGCGCGCCGTAGCCGACGCGGCTGCCGTCCGCGAGTTCGACCGCGTGTTGCGCGGGGTCGATCCGCGCGACGCGCGTGCCGCAGTGCACATCGATGCGCTGGTCCGTATAGAACGACGCCCCGCGCAGCGGCAGCCAGTCGGCTTCTGCCGTGCCGGCCAGATAGTCCTTCGACAGGTTCGGTCGATCGTACGGCGGCTCGCTGTCCGCGCTCAGCAGCGTGATCGCGTGCGGGTAGCCTTCCTGCCGCAGCGTCACGGCCGCCGCGATAGCGGCCGCGCCACCGCCGACGATCACCACCGATTCGGGCAATCCGGCCGCGTTCGACACGGGCGGCGACGCGGCAGGCTGCGCGCCGAGCACGACCGCACGGCCGTCTCGACGTTCGACGCGCCAGCACGTCAGGCCGTCGAGCGCCGGCGCGCGCAGCCGTTCGCCGGTGCGCAGGCAGAACGCCGCGTGATGCCACGGGCAGCGAATCGTATCGCCGACCAGCAGCCCTTCGGCCAGCGGTGCGCCGTAGTGAGGGCATTGCGCGCCCACGGCAAACAGCGCGTCGGCGCGACGCACCAGCAGCACCGTGGTGTCGCCGACCTGACCCTCGATCATCGCGCCGTCAGCGATGTCATCGAGCGAAATGCCCCGCGCAAGATCGGGGCGTGAAGACGATGCGTCGCTTCCAGACATGGCGCGGCTCCCAGCTGAGGTAACGATCCCATTATCGGCGTCCTTCCTGAAAAGAGCAGGTACGGGCGACCCCGCAGCGCACGCAAACGCGGTTCATGGTTCGTATGCGATCCGCGACCGGCATGGAGCGTCCGCGACGTTGCGGCGCAACACGCTGGATACGCGTGCGCGGGTGTCCGGCAACCGGAGCAATCCGCATGCCGTGTGCGGCATACGGCCTGGCGAGCGTCCCGAGCGGCCGACCGTTGAACGGCCAATCCGTGGCGGGCACGGCAAGCTTGCCGGCTGTGTCCGTTTCAACGATGACACCGTTATCGATGTGGAATCCTTCGTTCTTCTCCGACAGCGCCGGCCAGGCGCGGCCTTAACGACGCGTGTGCGCGTCCTCCTCGACATCGTCGACTTCCGCCGGAAAACGCTGCTGACCGAAGCTGAGGATCAGTACGCCCATCGCAAGCAGCACGATCCCGACCGTGGTCATCAGCATTCGCTCGGGGCTGTCGGTGGCGCCGCGCAGGATCAGGTCGCGCGCGAGCGACGTCATCGCGATGAACAGCGGAAAGCGCACCCGCAACCGGCCGAGTCGCAGGTAGCGCACGTCCATCGCGAGCACTTCGAGATACAGGAACATCAGCAGCAGGTCGGTCAGCGACACCTCACCCGCGAGCACGACCTTCCATGCTTCCTGCGCCATCGCGAACGCGGTCGCGAGGCCGATCACGATCATCCCGGCCAGCTCGGCCGCATGGAGGAAGTGTCCGAAGCGGCGGCGGATGCGCTCGGCGGCCGTATCGGCGGAAACAGTGGACGTATTCAACGCGATGACTCGTGCAATGGCATAGGTTCCGCGATCGAAGATCCGTCGACACGGTCGATGGTTTCGAGCGGCGGAAAGCCCCCGACGGGTAAATCCTGAACGGTTGCGCACGCATCGATCTGGGCGATGGCTTGCGCGGCCTCGGACAGCGTGCTTCGGCAGCACGGGTGGAACGCGACGCCAGCATCGGTACACGCCATGGCGTCGCCTACGCGGTCCGGCAACGATCTGCAGCCGGGATCCCGTTCGAGGCAATCGACCCGCGCGTTCACCTGCGCGTCGCCGCGTTTCAGGTCGGACGCCGCGCCGGACGCCCCGCCATGCTCGACCACCGCGACGAAAACCGGCATCGCTTCCGGCAGGTTCATCATGACGGTCCTCGTCGGTGGGCGGAGCGAAGCTAATCTACTGCACGCGCCACACGCGCTCAAGAGCACAGCGCCGCGCGCTTCAGGAGTACAGCCGCGCGCCCGCGACGCGAAAACGGACTCCGATCAATCCATTCGAATCACAGATTGCCGATACGTGTTCCAAAGACCCGCCGAAGCTGCTAGATTGCAGGCTCGACGACGTTACGCGGTGCGGCGAGGTCATGCGCCGGGCGAACGCGCGGCCATCCTGCCTGCCTCCCCTTGCGCGCCCGGGCGGCAGGCCGCCGCTGCCACGGCCCGTTGCGCGATGCCCGCGCAACGTCCTTCATCCGCATGTCACAAAGAGAACAGTCGCATGACACAGTCCAACCGTGCGTCTTCGCGCGCCGCGGCATCCTCGGCCCGTCCGTCCCGACATGACTGACCGGCAGGCCGCGATGCAAACCCTTCCCCCGCTCTCCCAGGCCGTTCACAGTCCGATCACGCGCAGCGCGATCTTCCTCGTCGCAACCGTCAACCCGGGCGCCGACCGAGCCGACACGATCCGCGCGTGGTGTGGCGACATCGCCGCGCTCGTGCGCTCGGTCGGCAAGCGCGTGCCGGGTGGCAACCTGTCCTGCGTGTGCGGCTTCGGCGCCGACGCATGGGATGCGCTGTTCGGCGATCCGCGCCCCGCGTCGCTGCATCCGTTCCGCGAATTCGGCGCCGGCCAGCGTGTCGCGGTCGCGACGCCGGGCGACATCCTGCTGCACATCCGCGCCGAGGCGATGGACCTGTGCTTCGAGCTCGCAACGCAATTGCTCGGCGCGCTGGGCGACGCAGTCACGGTCGTCGACGAGGTGCACGGCTTCCGCAACTTCGACCAGCGCGCGATGATCGGTTTCGTCGACGGCACCGAGAACCCGGAAGGCCGCGAGGCGGTCGACTTCACGGTGATCGGCAACGAGGATCCGGCATTCGCGGGCGGCAGCTACGTGATCGTGCAGAAGTACCTGCACGACATGGCCGGCTGGAACGCGCTCGCGGTCGAGACGCAGGAGCGCATCATCGGGCGCACCAAGCTGTCCGACATCGAGCTCGCGCCGGACGTGAAACCGTCGTGCTCGCACAGCTCGCTGACCACGCTCGACGAAGACGGCAAGGAAGTGAAGATCCTGCGCGACAACATGCCGTTCGGGCGCCCCGGCTTCGGCGAATTCGGCACCTATTTCATCGGCTACGCGCGCTCGCCGGCGCCGATCGAGCAGATGCTCGAGAACATGTTTGTCGGCCGCCCGCCCGGCAATTACGACCGGCTGCTCGACTACAGCCGCGCGGTCACCGGCTCGCTGTTTTTCGTGCCGTCGGCCGACCTGCTCGAAGCGCTCGCCGATCGCGCCGCACCGGCCGACGCCACCGCCGCGCCGCCGGCCCCCACCTCGCCCGAGTCGCGTCGTGACGGCTCGTTGAACATCGGATCGCTGAAAGGAGCCAAAGCCCATGAATAACCTGCACCGCGAACTCGCGCCGGTTTCCTCGTCCGCCTGGGAGCAGATCGAGGAGGAAGTGGCACGTACCTTCAAGCGCTCGGTGGCCGGGCGCCGCGTGGTCGACGTCGAGGGCCCGGCCGGCCCTGAGCTGTCGGCCGTCGGCACCGGGCATCTGCGCGAGGTCGCCGCACCGCGCGAGCAGGTGAACGCGCGGCTGCGCGAAGTGCGCACGATCGTCGAGCTGACGGTGCCGTTCGAATTGAGCCGCGATGCGATCGACAGCGTCGAGCGCGGTGCGCGCGACGCCGACTGGCAGCCGGCGAAGGACGCCGCGCAACAACTCGCATTCGCGGAAGATGGCGCAATCTTCGACGGCTATCTCGCCGCGGACATCGTCGGCATCCGCGAAGGCACGTCGAACCGCAAACTCACGCTGCCGGCCGACGTCAGCGCGTACCCGGACGCGATCAGCGACGCGCTGGAAGCGCTTCGGCTCGCCGGCGTCGACGGCCCGTACTCGGTCGTGCTCGGCTCGGACGCCTACACGGCGCTGAGCGAAGCGCGCGACCAGGGCTACCCGGTCCTCGGCCACATCAAGCGCATCGTCAGCGGCGAGATTATCTGGGCGCCGGCGATCAGCGGCGGCTGCGTACTGTCCACCCGCGGCGGCGACTATGAACTGCACCTCGGCGAAGACGTGTCGATCGGCTACACGAGCCACACCGACAAGGTTGTTCGCCTGTACCTGCGCGAAACGTTCACGTTCCTGATGCTGACGAGCGAGGCATCGGTGGCCGTGGCGCCGCAGGGCAACGCGGCGACCTGACGTCCCGCCCGCGCGTGATGCCTGCCGGGCATCGCGTGCGCCTCTTCCCGTTCAACACGTGCCGCGCCCGACGCGCCACTGTCGCACCGCGCTTCGCGCGCGTCGCACGCCGCCACCTTTCCGTGTCCCGCACGCGGCACCCGCACGCGCGCTCGCCTGTACTCCTTGCGTCTCCCGAGCACACGCATGTGAGGGTGCAATTCCCGGCCGGGCCGATGCCGAACTGTGTCTTGGAGGCCATGGGCCGATTCGCTATTTTGATGGATGCGCACTGACACTCGACGGGCCCGGATGCACGGGCGCGCATGACCGGCTCCGTTCGCCGGACGGAGCCGCCTCACGCCGCGACGCGGCGCAACCCGAGCCACCCCGCAGCGGGTCCGGCTCATGGAGATTCACATGACAAATCGACGCGAGGTGCCAGGCATCAGGAAGTACGATGGGCCCGCTGGCGGTTGGGGCGCGCTTCGCGCGACAGCCGAGGCTGTGCGCACGCAGATGGAAACCATCGAAGCGCCGATCGTGCTGATGCGGACCAACCAGCCCGACGGTTTCGACTGCCCCGGCTGTGCATGGCCCGACAAGGAACACAAGTCGACGTTCCAGTTCTGCGAGAACGGCGCGAAGGCTGTCACGTGGGAAGCGACGACCAAACGCGTGCCCCCCGCGTTCTTCGCGGCGAACACGGTATCGTCGCTGCTGCGGATGTCCGACTACGAGCTGGAGAACATGGGCCGGCTCACGCATCCGCTCGTCTACGATCGCGCGACCGACACGTTCCGCGCGGTCGAATGGGATGACGCATTCGCGCGCATCGGCGAGGTGCTACGCGCGCTGCCACCCGAGCAAGTCGAGTTCTATACGTCGGGCCGCGCGTCGAACGAAGCCGCGTACCTGTATCAGCTCTTCGCGCGCGAGCTCGGCACCAACAACTTCCCCGACTGCTCGAACATGTGCCACGAGCCGACCAGCGTCGGCCTGCCGCAGTCGATCGGGATCGGCAAGGGCACGGTGTCGCTGGAGGATTTCGACCACTGCGAGCTGATCATCTCGATCGGCCACAACCCCGGCACCAACCACCCCCGGATGATGGGCACGCTGCACGAGTGCTCGCGCCGCAACGTGCCGATCATCGTGTTCAATCCGCTGCGCGAGCGCGCGCTCGAACGCTTCGCGGATCCGCAGGACATGATCGAGATGGCGTCGTTCGGCTCGACGCGCATCGCGTCGACGTACTACCAGGTCGACGCGGGGGGCGACGCGGCCGCGCTGAAAGGCATCATGAAGGCGCTGCTGCAGTTCGAGGCCGAGCGCGGCGACGTGCTCGACCGCGACTTCATCGCGCAGCACACCGACGGCTTCGACGCGTTTTCCACCGACCTGCAGGCGACGTCGTGGGACGACATCGAGCGCGCGAGCGGCCTGAGCCAGGCGCAGCTCGAGCAGGTCGCGCTCACCTATGCGAAGTCGAACGCGACGATCGTCACGTACGGGATGGGCGTCACGCAGCACAACAAGGGCACCGCGACCGTGCGCCTGATCGCCGACCTGCTGCTGATGCGCGGCAACTTCGGCAAGCCCGGTGCGGGCATATGCCCGCTGCGCGGCCACTCCAACGTGCAGGGCAACCGCACGGTCGGCATCACCGAGAAGCCGTCGGCCGAGTTCCTGCAAAAGATCGAGGACGTGTGCGGCTTCAAGCCGCCCGCGCATCACGGGCACGACGCGGTGCAGGCGATGCAGGCGATGATCGACGGCCAGGCCAAGGCGCTGCTGTGCCTCGGCGGCAACTTCGCGGTCGCGCTACCCGACCCCGAGCTGTCGTTCCCCGCGATGGCGAAGCTCGATCTGAGCGTGCATCTCGGCACGAAGCTGAACCGCTCGCATCTTCTGGTGGCAAAGGAAACCTACATCCTGCCCGTGCTCGGCCGCACCGAGCTCGACATGCAGGCGAGCGGCCGCCAGTCGATCACCGTCGAGGATTCGATGTCGATGGTCCATGCGTCGGCCGGCAAGCTCAAGCCGGCGTCCGACCAGTTGCGCTCGGAGCCCGCGATCGTCGCGGGGATCGCGCACGCGACGCTGCCGAACAGCAAGGTCGCGTGGCTCGACCTGATTGCCGACTACGACCGCATCCGCGACCTGATCGACAAGACGGTGCCCGGCTTCGAGGCGTTCAACGAGCGGATCCGCGCGCCGGGCGGCTTCCGCCTGCCGCTGCCGCCCACCGAGCGCGTGTGGCCCACGCCGACCGGCAAGGCGATGTTTTCGGTCTACAAGGGCGTGAAGGAAGACGCCGACGTCCTCGGCGCCGAGCAGGTGCTGCGGCTGATCACGCTGCGCAGCCACGACCAGTACAACACGACGATCTACGGGCTCGACGACCGCTATCGCGGCGTGTTCGGGCGGCGCGACGTGCTGTTCATGAACGCGACCGATCTCGCGAAGTACGGGCTCGAACACGGCGACCTCGTCGACATCGAGACGATCACCGCATCCGGCCGCACGCTGCGCCTCGAGCAGATCACGGCGATCGAGTACGACATCGCGCCGGGGTCGGTCGGCGCGTATTATCCGGAAGCGAACGTACTTGTGCCGCTCGACTACATCGACAAGGAAAGCGGCACGCCGTCGTACAAGTCGGTACCGGTGCGGGTCGCGCGTTCCGCTGTCGTGTGATCCGCGGGCGGGCAGGTTCGCGACGTACGGCACGCCACGAACCTGAATCTGCCCGCCGCCCCTGCTTAGCCTCTCCCGGCCGCCGCATTGCATCCGATGCGGCGGCCGCTCCCTTTCATCGCGTCGAACGATCCGCTTATCGCACCGCCGACGAAGGCAGCTGCGCACCCGTCTGCCGAGGCAGCCCGGTCCTTGATGCAATCGGCCGACAGATACCTTACGATCATCGGGCAGGAAAAATTGCATCGCTGCATCTGGACGACGACAGCCCGGGCTGGTAGCGTCTCGACGACTCGACGCTGCCCTTGCCGCCCCTGTCCCGACAATTCTTGACCTTGTCCACACCGTCGAACTGGTAGGATGCCCGTCGCCTGGGCGTGGACGGCAGCCAAACGACGTTCAACCGTCCCTTTTTTATGCCCGCGATCGGCCAGCCCGGCCGGCCGCCCAGACGACACGGTGCCCCAACCGCACCCAGCCCCCGTTGAAGCCCGCAACACCCCGGCGTCGCTCCACGCGACCCGGTGCAACAACCGTTGGAGTGGCGCACGTTGCGCCTGCAAGCATGAAGAAACTGAAGCAGCACATCCGCACCCTGAACGACATGGACCGCACGCCGCTGGCACGCGCCGGCGCGCTGCTGCTGATGGCCGGCCTGCTGTACCTGCTGTGGCCGTCGGCAGAAACCGCCTATCTCGCGATGGAGTCGGTCCTGCGCTGACGCAACACCCATCCCCGCACTACGTTATACTCGCGCAATGCAAAACAAACCTGCCTCGCCGAACGTGCATCGCTGGTGGCGCGCCTGACCCAGGCGGCCCGTTTCCTTTTGCATGTCCCGAACGTGATGCCGCCAGCCATGGCGGCATTGTCGTTTCTGCGCTCACGTCATGGCTGGTGGCTTCGATAATCCGGAGCCAATCCACACCATGACGCACCCGACCCAACCGACCATCCTCACCGGCGACCGCACGACCGGCCCGCTGCATCTCGGCCATTACATCGGCTCGCTGCGCGCACGCGTGCAGATGCAGCACGAGGCGACGCAGTTCCTGCTGCTCGCCGACACGCAGGCGCTGACCGACAACATGGGCCGCCGCCAGCGCGTCACCGAGAACGTGATCGAGGTCGCGCTCGACTACCTGGCCGTCGGCATCGATCCGGCGATCTCGACGATCGTCGTCCAGTCGCAGGTGCCCGAGCTCGCCGAGCTGTCGCAATACCTGCTCAACCTCGTGACGGTCGCGCGCCTCGAGCGCAATCCGACCATTAAGGAAGAGATCCGCCTGCGCGGCTTCGAGCGTGACATCCCGGCCGGCTTCCTGACCTATCCCGTCAGCCAGGCGGCCGACATCACCGCGTTCAAGGCGACACACGTGCCGGTCGGCGACGACCAGCTGCCGATGATCGAGCAGACCAACGAACTCGTGCGCCGCTTCAACGCGACGGTCGACAAGCCCGTGCTGGTGGAATGCGAGGCCGTGCTGTCGGCGGTCACGCGGCTGCCGGGCATCGACGGCAAGGCGAAGATGAGCAAGTCGCTCGGCAACGCGATCACGCTCGGCTCGACACCCGACGAGATCGCGCAGGCCGTGAAGGACATGTACACGGACCCGAACCACCTGCGCGTGAGCGATCCCGGCCAGGTCGAAGGCAACGTCGTGTTCACGTTCCTCGACGCGTTCGAGCCCGACGTGCAGAAAGTCGACGAACTGAAGGCGCACTATCGCCGTGGCGGACTCGGCGACAGCGTCGTCAAGCGCGTGCTGAACGAGCGGCTGCAGGCGCTGATCGAGCCGATCCGTGCGCGTCGTCGCGAATTCGAGGCGGACAAGGCGGAGGTGATGGCGATCCTGAAGCGCGGCACGATGCATGCGCGCGAGGTGGCCGGCGCGACGCTGGCCGAGGTGAAAGGCGCGATGGGGCTGACGTACTTCGATTGAGCCGCGCGCGCGGCAAACGCGACCGGGCGGCGAGGCGCGGCGGCATGCCGGCGCCGCGCTTGTCAGCTACCCGCCGGCACAACACCGTGCCGCTGGCGATCAGCCGTCGGCAAGTGCCGTCACGACCGCCCGTGCGTCGACGGCGCAGCGTGGCACACGGCCTCGATCCGGTTGCCGGCCGGATCGACGACAAAGGCCGCGTAGTAGTCGGCGTGATAGTTCGGCCGCAAGCCGGGGTCACCGTCGGGCCGCCCGCCCGCCGACAGCGCTGCCTCGAAAAATGCATGCACCTGCTCGCGGGAAGCCGCCTTGAAGCACCAGTGTCGCTTGCTCGCCCCGACTTCGGCGGGGTCCAGATAAATCGCCAGGAAGGTCGATGCGGTGTCGGTGGCACTGCAACGTTCGCCGTAACCGAGCGAGGTACCGCGGTCATAAACCCTGGTCGCGCCCAGCGCGGCCATGACACCGTCGTAGAAAGGGCGTGCCTGGTCGATATCCGGAACGCCGATGGACACGTGGTCGAGAAGTTGCATTGTTGGCTCCATTGAACGAGCACGAGTCTACACAAACTTCCTAAGTCCACTCCGCCAATGTCGCGCCGGCGCGATCGTTTCGCCGTCGTCAACGCGCACGCCACTTCACGCCATCATGACGCCCCGGAAAATGATCGACCGGTTCGAGATCATCGACGAAGATGCGCGTCACGTAGATACGCATGTGAAGTGCTTCCGATCGTGCGTGCCGCTGCGCGCGTCGCGGTGCTGCTCATGTGATCTGATACGTCGACGCCGGCACGAACTCCTCCGGCATCGCGCGATCGCCCAGCTCGAGCACCGACCGCTCGATCGTGCGCGCCATCGCATCGAGCGCCAGCGCGTTCGGTGCGAGGCCGAACGGCTCCGCTACCTCGTTTGCGATCGCTTCGAGCGCGATCAGCGTGTACGAGATGAATACGCAAATGAGCGGCGTAAAGAATTCCGTCGAATCGACGAGGCCGAACGGTAGCAGCACGCAATAAGCATAGACGGTGCGATGCAGCAGCACGCTGTACGAGAACGGGATCGGTGTCGTCAGGATCCGCTCGCAGCCGCCCACCGCCTTGCCCAACTCGGCCAGTTGCGCATCGAACATCCAGCACGTTGCTTCGCTGCCTGGCGCGCGGCCCAGCGCGCGGACGATTCCGCCGCGCAGGTCATCGAGAATCGCGACGGGCTGGTAGCACTTGTGCGCGAACGTGGCGGCGCGTTCGGCGCCAAGGATGCGCTGCAGGTCCTGCACCGGATCGGTATGACGCAGCTGATGCTTCAAGGCATACGCGAACGCGATCAGCAGATCGGCGAGCCGGTTGCGCTCCGCGTCGCCGACGCTGTCGGGCAGGTAGCGCCGCAGCTGCGACGTGACGGTGCGCGCCGCGATCAGCAGGTTGCCCCACAAAAGCCGCGCCTCCTTGAAGCGCTCGAAGCTCGCGTTGTTGCGAAACGCGAGGAAGATCGCGAGTGCCAGCCCGAACAGCGTGAACGGCGCGGTGTTCAGCGGAATCTTCTCGCCGAAGATGCGCCCGTTCGTGAAGACCGCCAGCGTGCTGACGATCGCCATGAACACGAGTTGCGGAATGATCGACTGCAGCACGGAGCCGTTCCATATGAACAGCATCCTGAGCCAGTTTTGTCGTGGTCTGACGATCATGGTGTTGTCTCGACTGCCGATGAAATACGCAATGCGAATCACCGTCGCCCGATGTGCAGCGGCCCGCGCGTGGCGGGCCGCTGTCCGGTCGATACCGGGCCGGGTGACGCGATTCACCGCGCTTGCGCGTGATGATACGCCCACGCACACCCTGCCCCGTCACCGGCGCGCGCCGGTCAGTGATAGCCGGCGTCACCCTCGCGAACCTTGCCGCGGAACACGCGGTACTGCATCGCGTTGTACACGAGGATGACCGGCAGCACGATCACAGTGCCGACGAGCGCGAACATCTGGCTCGAATGACTCGACGACGCGTCCCAGATCGTCAGCGACGGCGGCACGATGTTCGGCCAGATGCTGATCACGAGCCCGGTGTAGCCGAGGAACACGAGAGCGAGCGTCAGCAGGAACGGCGTCGCCTCGTGCTCGCGCTTGACCGTGTGGAAGATGCCCCACACGCACGCAACGACGAGGATCGGCACCGGCAGGAACCAGCCGAGGTTGCCGCTGCCGAACCAGCGGTGCGCGACGGCGGGCAGCCCGATCACCGTCCACAGGCTGACCACGGCCATTACGCCGAGCAGCACGCCTGTGAGCGGCTTCATCAGCTGCCGCATCTTGCGCTGCAGCTCACCGTCGACTTTCAGGATCAGCCAGCCGCAGCCGAGCGTCGCATAGGTGACGAGCACGCCGATCCCGCAGAACAGGCTGAACGGCGACAGCCAGTCGAACGGCCCGCCCGCGAACTGGTTGTTCTCGATCTTGATGCCCTGCAGCAGCGAACCGAGCACGATCCCCTGGCAAAGCGCCGCGAGCGCGGAGCCGCCGATGAATGCGAGATCCCACATGTGTTGCGTGCGGGTCGCCTTGGCGCGCAGCTCGAACGCCGCGCCGCGGAAGATCAGCCCGACCAGCATCAGCACCAGCGGCAGGTAATTCGCCGGCAGCAGCGTCGAATACACGACCGGGAACGCACCGTACAGGCCCGCGCCGCCGAGCACGAGAAAGGTCTCGTTGCCGTCCCATACCGGCGCGACGGTATTCAGCATGACTTCGCGTTCGGCCTTCGCGTCGAAGAACGGAAACAGCAGGCCAATGCCGAGGTCGAAGCCGTCGAGCATCACGTAGATGAACACGCCGAGGCCGATGATCGCGGCCCACACGACAGGAAGATCGATGAGCATGGCTTACTCCGCTTCGGTGACATTCAGCGGCGTGGACAGCGCGCTCTTGCGCAGCCCCGGATGCCGGTGCAGCTCGATGTATCCGGCCTCGGCGGCCGGCCCGCGCTTCATCAGTTTCATCATGTAGTAGATACCCGTCCCGAACACCAGGAAATACACGACCACGAAGATCAGCAGCGACACGCCGACCTGCTGCGCGCTGAGCGGCGCGACCGAATCGACGGTGCGCAGCACGCCGTACACGGTCCACGGCTGCCGCCCGACCTCGGTCGTGATCCAGCCGGCCAGCAGCGCGACGATACCCGACGGCCCCATGCCCACCACGAACCACTGGAACCAGCGCGTCTCATACAGGCGCCCGCCCTTTCTCAACAGCAGCCCGAGCAGCGCGGTCAGCAGCATCAGCATCCCAAGACCCGCCATGATCCGGAACGTCCAGAACACGATTGGCGAATACGGGCGGTCCTGCGGCGGGAATTCCTTCAGCCCGCGGATTTCGCCATCCCAGCTGTGCGTGAGGATCAGGCTGCCGAGGTGCGGCACCTGGATCGAATAGCGCGTGGTTTCGGCCTGCATGTCGGGCAGCCCGACGAGGTTCAGCGCGGTGCCGCCCTTCTCGGTTTCCCACAGCCCTTCGATCGCAGCGATCTTCGCCGGCTGGTATTCGCGCGTGTTCAAGCCGTGCGCATCGCCGGCGACGATCTGGATCGGTGCGAGCAGCAGCAGCATCCACAGCGCCATCGAGAAGCTGCGCTTCACGGGCTCGTCGCGACGCCCCTTCAGCAGGTGCCACGCGCCGCACGCGGCGACGATGAAGCCCGCGACGATGAACGCCGCGATCGTCATGTGCACGAGACGGTACGGGAACGACGGATTGAAGACGACCTTGAACCAGTCGACCGGCACGACGAGACCGTTCTCGATCTTGTAGCCCTGCGGCGTCTGCATGAAGCTGTTCGACGCCAGGATCCAGAACGTGGAGATCAGCGTGCCGACCGCGACCATCAGCGTCGCGAAGAAATGGGCGCGCGGGCTCACGCGCTGCCAGCCGAACAGCATCACGCCGAGGAAGCCGGCTTCGAGGAAGAACGCCGTCAGCACCTCATACGTGAGCAGCGGGCCCGTGATGTTGCCGGCGACGCGCGAGAAGCCCGCCCAGTTCGTGCCGAACTCGTACGCCATCACGACGCCGGAGACGACGCCCATCCCGAAGCCGATCGCGAAGATCTTCGACCAGAACTGGAACATGGATTTGTAGGCGGCATCGCCGGTGACGAGATAGCGCCATTCCAGCACCGCGAGAAAGCTCGCCATGCCGATGCTGATCGCCGGAAACACGATGTGGAACGACACCGTGAACGCGAATTGCAATCGGGCGAGATGGAACGCATCGAAGATTTCCATGACCGTAATGTGCTCGTGGTTGTGAGGACGTCAGATCGAAGCAGGAAGTCACGCGACGGCTTCGCGACGGCACGTGCAAGCGTGGACGGATCGCGAGGCACGGCAACGAAGCGTGAATGACGATATCGCGTTTCGGACGATACTCGCAATCGCACGAACGTGCGCTGAAACTGTGTTTTCCCCGGGACCGGAGATGTGTGCACGGAAAACCCGTTGCGGGGCCGCGAGGCCCTCAGCTGTGCTCCTTTCCGCATTGCGACGCTACGCATCCGCGGCACGGCCGAACGTCCGCACCATCGGCTCGCAGCCTGCCGGTGGCGAGCCGGCGCGACACCGCGCACCGCCCCGGCATGATTCGCGCCCATCGCTCGGCGCACACGCGGAGCGATCTCCCAGGAGAAAACAGCATGGAGCGCAGCGACCGCTCCGGCGATCCGGCCGGGAGCCGCGCGTGTCACGTGACGCGTCATCGTGCCGGCGAAACATGCGGCACGGTCGATCGCGTCGTCGACGAAACGCCGGTTGCACTCGTATTCAACGGCATCGCGCACACGGTGATGATGGCGACACCGACCGACCTCGACGCGTTCGGCCTCGGCTTCGCGCCGATCTGAGCTCGGGCTTCGTGTCCTTGTCGAGCCGCGCGAGCGACGAGCGCGTGCGCAGCACAATCGGCGCCAGCGGCGCGCTCGTCATCCGCTGCGACCCTGACGCTTCCTTGCGCAAGATTTCGGCATTTCTGCTTTCAGTCGCCCCGTGTTTCGCACGCTCGCAACTCCTCGTTTTTTTCGGCTGGCGTTCTGCCTATGCGGACGGCGCCTGCGGCGCCGATATCGCGCCTCCTCGACATAGCCCGAAAAGCCGGGCGACCGACCTCGACCGGTTCGCCCCTGGATTTTCCACATACTGAAATCGCACCGGTCGAGCGAATGCCTCATCTGCGACGTGCGTACGTCCAACAGCGCCCCGATCCGCGGTCACTCCCTGCACCACGCCGCTACCCAATCCGCCAGATTCTTCCGCAAGGTGCGCCGCGACAGCACGCGTTTCTCGATTTTCACAATCAACTCTTATATAAGACATAAGACATTTGACGCCTGACCATATTGGGATTAGAATCCCGTCCAAGCAGTGAAGCAGTGTCCGGAACAGCAGCCTCGGCGTGCCTGGAAAGCCCTTCCCCTGAAACGCAATCTCAGCAGGTCCCCCCATGCTTGAAAACTTTCGTGCTCACGTGGCCGCCCGCGCCGCGCTCGGTATTCCTCCCCTGCCGCTGACGGCTCAGCAAACCGCCGAACTGGTGGAACTACTGGCGAACCCGCCCGCAGGCGAAGAGCAGACGCTGCTCGACCTGATCACCCACCGCGTCCCCGCCGGCGTCGACGAAGCCGCGCGCGTGAAGGCCGGCTTCCTGGCCGCCGTCGCGAAGGGCGAGACGGCCTGCCCGCTGATCTCGCGCGAGCGCGCGACCGAACTGCTCGGCACGATGCTGGGCGGCTACAACATCCAGCCGCTGATCGAGCTGCTGTCCGACGACGCAGTCGCGGCCGTCGCTGCCGACGCACTGAAGAAAACCCTGCTGATGTTCGACCAGTTCCATGACGTGAAGGAACTCGCCGACAAGGGCAACGCGCACGCGAAGGCCGTGCTGCAGAGCTGGGCCGACGCCGAATGGTTCACGAGCCGTCCGGAAGTCCCGGAAAGCCTGACCATCACCGTGTTCAAGGTCACAGGCGAAACCAACACCGACGACCTGTCGCCGGCCCCGGACGCCACCACCCGCCCGGACATCCCGATGCACGCGCTGGCGATGCTGAAGAACGCGCGCCCCGGCATCACGCCGGAAGAAGACGGCAAGCGCGGCCCGGTCAAGTTCATCGAATCGCTGAAGGAAAAGGGTCACCTGGTCGCCTACGTGGGCGACGTGGTCGGCACCGGCTCCTCGCGCAAGTCGGCCACCAACTCGGTGCTGTGGTTCACCGGCGAAGACATCCCGTTCGTCCCGAACAAGCGCTTCGGCGGCGTGTGCCTCGGCGGCAAGATCGCCCCCATCTTCTACAACACGATGGAAGACGCCGGCGCGCTGCCGATCGAGCTCGACGTGTCGCAGATGAACATGGGCGACGTGGTCGAACTGCGCCCGTACGAAGGCAAGGCGCTGAAGGACGGCAACGTGATCGCCGAATTCCAGGTCAAGTCCGACGTGCTGTTCGACGAAGTGCGCGCCGGCGGCCGCATTCCGCTGATCATCGGCCGCGGCCTGACCGCGAAGGCACGTGAAGCGCTCGGCCTCGTACCGTCGACGCTGTTCCGCCTGCCGCACCAGCCGGCCGACAGCGGCAAGGGCTTCTCGCTCGCGCAGAAGATGGTCGGCCGCGCATGCGGTCTGCCGGAAGGCCAGGGCGTCCGCCCGGGCACGTACTGCGAACCGAAGATGACCTCGGTCGGCTCGCAGGACACCACCGGCCCGATGACCCGCGACGAACTGAAGGATCTGGCCTGCCTCGGCTTCTCGGCCGACCTCGTGATGCAGTCGTTCTGCCACACCGCCGCTTATCCGAAGCCGGTCGACGTGAAGACGCACCAGACGCTGCCGAACTTCATCAGCACCCGTGGCGGTATCGCGCTGCGCCCGGGCGACGGCGTGATCCACTCGTGGCTGAACCGCATGCTGCTGCCCGACACCGTCGGCACCGGCGGCGACTCGCACACGCGCTTCCCGATCGGCATCAGCTTCCCGGCAGGCTCGGGCCTGGTCGCGTTCGCGGCCGCCACCGGCACGATGCCGCTGGACATGCCGGAATCGGTGCTGGTCCGCTTCAAGGGCAAGATGCAGCCGGGCGTCACGCTGCGCGACCTCGTCAACGCGATTCCGCTGTACGCGATCAAGCAGGGCATGCTGACGGTCGCCAAGCAAGGCAAGAAAAACATCTTCTCGGGCCGCATCCTCGAAATCGAAGGCCTGCCCGATCTGAAGGTCGAGCAAGCGTTCGAACTGTCGGACGCATCGGCCGAGCGTTCGGCAGCGGGTTGCACGGTGCACCTGAACAAGGAACCGATCATCGAGTACCTCAACAGCAACATCACGCTGCTGAAGTGGATGATCGCGCAGGGCTATCAGGATCCGCGCAGCCTGCAGCGCCGTATCGTGGCGATGGAGCAGTGGCTGGCCGACCCGCAACTGCTGTCGCCGGATGCCGACGCCGAATACGCGGCCGTCATCGAGATCGACCTGGCCGACATCCATGAACCGATCGTTGCGTGCCCGAACGATCCGGACGACGTGAAGACGCTGTCCGACGTCGCCGGCGCGAAGATCGACGAAGTGTTCATCGGTTCGTGCATGACCAACATCGGTCACTTCCGTGCCGCATCGAAGCTGCTGGAAGGCAAGCGCGACATCCCGGTCAAGCTGTGGGTCGCGCCGCCGACCAAGATGGACCAGAAGCAACTGACGGAAGAAGGTCATTACGGCGTGTTCGGCACGGCCGGCGCCCGCACCGAAATGCCGGGCTGCTCGCTGTGCATGGGCAACCAGGCGCAGGTGCGCGAAGGCGCGACGGTGATGTCGACGTCGACCCGCAACTTCCCGAACCGTCTGGGCAAGAACACGAACGTGTACCTCGGCTCGGCGGAACTGGCGGCAATCTGCTCACGTCTCGGCCGGATCCCGACCAAGGACGAGTACATGGCCGACATGGGCGTGCTCAATGCCAACGGCGACAAGATCTACAAGTACATGAACTTCGACCAGATCGAAGACTTCAAGGAAGTCGCCGACACCGTGCAGATCTAAGCATGCGGTCGAGCTACGGCGGGCTGTGCCCGTCGTGGCGACACGCAATGGCGCCACGGGCCGAATGCCTGCGGCGCCATTTTTTTATGCTGCCGGCATCGCGCATCGATCCGGCTCACGCGTCAGACCATCGTCTTCAGCCAATCGCGCAGCGCCCGCTGCGCGCTCCCGTCCTTCACGGGCGCCGGCGTCAGCAGACAATAGTGCGAGCCGTCCTCGACGAAACCCATCGGCGCGACCAGCACGCCGCTTTCGAGGTCATCGCGAACGAGATGCCACGGACCGATTGCGACACCCAGCCCCGCGACGGCCGCCTGAAGGCTAAAGTAGAAATGGTCGAACACCTGCCCGCGCCCGCTGCCCGGCGGTCGATGCGCGGCCGCCGCCCATTCCTTCCATGCGTCCGGCCGTGTCCGGGCATGCAGCCGCGGCGCGCCGCGCTTCAGCGCGCGACCGTCCCGGCTGCCGGAAAACCACATGTCCACCTTGTCGGGCCGGCACACCGGACCCACCCTTTCAGCGAACAGTTTCTCCGCGTGATAACCGTCGGGCCACGCAAAGTCGTTGCGGCGGATCGCCATGTCGATGCCGTGGTCGAACGAGAACGGGCCACCCGCCGCGGCGAGGTGGATGTCGACGCCCGGGTACATTGCCTGGAAGTTCGGCCAGCGCGGGATCAGCCAGCGCATCAGCAGCGTGGGTTCGCACGACAGCACCGAACGCTGCGCACGGGCCGCCTCGGTCCGCAATTCATGCGCGGTCTGCCTGATCAGATGCAGACCTTCATGGACGGCCTGCGCCAGCTTGCGGCCCGCATCGGTCAGGAACACACGGCGACTGCGCCGCTCGAACAACGCCACGCCCAGATCGTCTTCGAGCAGGCGCACCGCGCGACTGACGGCGCCGTGCGTCACGTGCAGTTCATCGGCGGCGCGGCTGAAATGCTCATGGCGCGCCGCCGCCTCGAAGCAGCGCAGTGCCATCAGCGACGGCAGACTGGCGCGGACATTCTGTGACTCCAACTCACCATCTTGGTCAGAAATCATCGCTTTTCCTGGTGAACCGTGATCCCTAATATTGGCGCATCACGGTGAAAATCAAAAGGACGATGCAATGACGGAATGGATAGTCGTAGTCACCATCACTTTACTCGCGGTCATCAGCCCGGGGCCGGATTTCGCGATGGTCACGCGCAACAGCCTGATGCTGTCGCGCCGGTCGGGCTTGCTCACCGCATGGGGGATCGGGCTGGGCGTGACGGTACACGTGAGCTATACGCTGCTCGGCGTCGGACTGCTGATCCGTCAATCCCTGTGGCTCTTCAATACCGTGAAGCTCCTCGGGGCGATCTACCTGATCTACCTCGGTGCGAAGATGCTCACAGCCAGGCCCGCGCGCGGACAGCCCGCAACGCCTGCCGCGCCGCTGTCCGATCTGGCGGCGCTGCGCACCGGCTTCCTGACCAATGCGCTGAATCCTAAAACCACCGTGTTCATCGTCAGCCTGTTCATGCAGGCCGTTCGCCCCGATACGCCATTGATCGTGCAGATCGGTTACGGCCTGTTCATCGCGCTGGCGCATGCGGGCTGGTTCAGCCTGGTGGCCGTCTGCTTCTCCGCCCGGGCCATCCGCAATCGTTTGTTGTCCTTACGTCACTGGATCGACCGCACCTTTGGTGTCCTGCTCGTCGGCTTCGGGATCTTGCTGGCCGTTGCGCGCGGCAGTCGCTGAGCATCACGCGATCGACCGGATCGACGCACCTCGCGCGCGTCCGGGTTTCTGCGGGCGAGGGCCGGCCTATCGCCGCGCTCCGCCGTCCGGGCCGATGCGTGCGATGCGCACCCGCCCTCGCTTCATCGCACGCAAGAGGCCGCGAGCTTCCCGACCGCGATCACCGCCTGCTCGATCTCCGGCGACCACGGGCTGCTGTAGTTCAGCCGGATGAAGTTCCGGTAATTGTCGGTGATCGAGAACATGTAGCCGGGGCCGATCGTGATTCCCTGCTCCAGCGCGAGCTGATACAGCCGCATCGCGTCGACCTGCACCGGCAACTCGACCCACAGCACGTAGCCGCCGGCCGGGCTGGAGATGCGCGTGCCTTCAGGGAAGAATCGCGACACCATCGCACGCATCAGGTTCGCCTGCTGCGCATACGCCTTGCGCAAGCGCCGCAGGTGATGCTCGTAGCCGTCGCGTTCGAGAAACTCGGCGATCGCGAGCTGCGGCAGCGACGGCGTGGCCAGCGTGTTCAGGAACTTCAGCTTCTCGACCTGATCGCGATACCGGCCCGGCAACGCCCAGCCGACCCGGTAAGCCGCCGTCAGGCTCTTCGAAAACGATGCGCAATGCAGCACGATCCCGTTGCGGTCGTAGGACTTCAGCGTGCTCGGATGCGACTCGCCGAAATACAGTTCGTTATACACACCGTTCTCGATGATCGGCATGTCGACGCGGGTCGCGAATTCCACCAGTTCGCGCTTGCGCTCGTCGGGCATCTGGAAGCCCAGCGGATTCTGGAAATTCGGCATCACCATGCACGCGGCGATCGGCTGCGACTTTACGATTGCCGCCAGCGCGCCGATATCGATCCCGTATTCCGGATTCGTCGCGACCTCGATCGCCTTCATCCCCATCCGCTCGATCGCATGCAGCATCGCGTAGAACGTCGGCGACTCCACCGCGATCGTGTCACCCGGTTTCGCGACCGCCTGCAGGCACAGGTTGATCGCCTCCGTCGCGCCGACCGTCACGATGATCTCGTTCGGGTCGACCGACATGCCATTTTCCGGGTAGCGCCGTGCGATCTGCCGGATCAGGCGCGGATGGCCGGGCGGCAGCCCGTCGGTCACGCCCCACGGCGACTTGTCCCGGCCGGCCGCATACGCGTAGCGGTTCAGCTTCTCGAACGGAAAGAGGCTCGGATCCGGATACGGCGAACCGAGCGGCACCGCGTCGTCGGCGCCGATCGAGCGCAACGTCGACAGCACGAGCCGGCTCATGTCGACCGACGACGAAATCGCGATCGGCTTCGACGGCCGCAACTCGCGCACCGGCGCACGGTTGTCGTCGCGACGCAGGTTCACGAAGTAGCCCGACTGCGGGCGGCTTTCCAGCAGCCCGCGGCTTTCGAGCAACAGGTACGCGTGCAGCACGGTCGTGATGCTGATCCGGTGCTGCTGGCTCGCCTGCCGCACCGACGGAATCCGGTCGCCGTGCCGGTACACGCCCTGGCGGATCAGACGTTCGATGTCGTCCGCGAGTTTTTCGTAGAGCTTCATTGCGTGCTCCCCGCCGCCCAGCGCATGCGCGCCGCCGCCCCGTGCACGCCCGTTCCGTGCGTGTGCTGCCTGCCGACCAGGCTGTCGTGATGCCTGATTGCTCCCTCGGGTTTTGCCTTTTCCATCGCAGTGGTTCGCTTTTGAAGATGCGCCGGAAGGCCCGTGATGTCTGGGCCTGCGGCACTGTGCACTTGATGATGGAATCTTAAGAGCAGAACAGTTGACGCAGAGTACACACATCGGACACGCACAGAAGAGTACAGTTCGGCGCGAATTTGCAACTTCGGGCGAACTGTACGCCTTACGAATCTGGTGCAGGAGCGGCGACCGGAGAGCAATACGACTTGACGCGCAGCGCCGTCGGCGCTGGCTGGTCATGCCCGACCGGCCTGACGGGAAAAGGTCGAGGCGGCCCGAGTTGCACCGCCATGAAGACGACGCGAGAGCGATGGGGCGTGCGGCACGGGCGGCGGCGAGCCGAAGATGAAGGGCACGGGACGAGATGCGGCTGTTCACCTGCACCCGGTGCGGGCACCGACGTCAGTCTGTCCGACACGGGGAGCGAGCCGGCAGCCTTCGCCGTTGCACGCGGTATCGTCGCTACCGTGGACGATCCGCGCATCGCGATCCAGGTCGCGCAGAAACTCGTCGACGACGGCGTGGTCGGCGTGATCGGCCACTACAACTCGGGCTGCAGCATCCCCGCGTCGGCCGTCTACAGGCAGGCGAACGTCGCGATGATCACGCCCGGCTCGACCAATCCGCAACTGACGATGCAGGGCTTCAAGAACGTGTTCCGCACGATGGGGCACGACGGCGTCGGCGGCGTGGTGGCCGGCCGCTTCGCGGTCGAGCAGCTGAAGGCGAAGCGGATCGGCATCATCGACGATCGCACCGCATTCGGCCAGGGGCTTGCCGACGCATTCGAGAAAGGCGTCAAGGACGCGCACGGCAGCATCGTCGGCCGCGAATACACGAACGACAAGGCCGTCGATTTCCGCGGCATCCTGACGACGATGAAGAGCAACAACGTCGACCTGCTGTTCTTCGGCGGCCTCGACGAACAGGGCGCGATGCTCGTCAAGCAGATGCGCTCGCTCGGCATCCGCGCGCAGCTGTTCGGCGCCGGCGCGTTAAAAAGCAATGCGTTCCTGAAGATCGCCGGCAACGCGGGCGAAGGCACGCAGGATCTCGAGCCGGGCCCGGCGCTCGACAAGCTGCCGTCCGCCATCGCGTTCGCGCAGCGCTACAAGGCGCGCTTCAACCAGGACGTCGAACTGTATGCGCCGTTCGCGTACGACGCGGCGCTTGCCATGATCGCGGCCGTTCGCAAGGCCGATTCGGTCGATCGCGGCAAGATCGTCGCGAGCCTGCCGGGGGTGTCGGTCACGGGCGTGACGGGGAAGATCTCGTTCGACGAACGCGGCGACCTGATCAAGCCGCCCTACACGCTGTTCCGCGTCGAACAGGGGCAGTGGCACAGCATTCGCACGGTCGGCGGCGCGTCGAACTGATCGGCGCCGAGCAGCCCGGCAGCAGGCGGCGTCATCGCGCCGCCTGCTGCCGCTGCACTTCCTGTGCCTTCATCTGCAGATACGCGCCACGCTCGACTTCGTGCAGTTGCTTCGGGTACTGCTCGGTCGCGTCGAACCAGCGCGCAAGGCGCTGGTCGAGCGGCTTGTCGAGCGTCGCGAGATACGTGTCGATCGCGAGGTAGTAGCGCATCGTGTTGCGCTCCAGCAGTCCGCGCACGCCGCCGATGTACTGCGGCTGCGTCGCCGATGCGCCGCTGGCTGCCGTGAACCCGACCTTGTCGCTGCCGACCGTCGCGAGGTAGGTCTTCATCGCCATGCGGCCGACGGCGCCGAAGCCGTACGAATACGTCAGGTGCAGAAACGTGCGCGACGCGCCGACCGGCACGGCCTCCAGCACGATCCGGTAGTCCTTCGTGCCCATCGGGCCGCTGTCGGCGGTCAGGTCGACCTGAAAATAGTCAGGCGTCGCGGCGGCCACGCGGTAGCGGAACTGCACGCGATAGGTATCCGACAGCTTCTGCTCGATCTTGCGGCCGAGGTTCACGTCGAGCACCGGGCCGTCGCTGCCGGTCGACGCGTGACAGTACTTCGTGTTCAGGTGCAGGATCAGCACCGCGCACCAGTTCGCGGGGCCCTGCGCGGGATCGTTGAGCTTGCCGTTCACGACGGAAAACGGATAGTCGACGACCGCGTAAATGTCGCCCTTCAGCGACGACGACGCCTCCGACGATTCGAGGTATAGCGGCCGGTGAAACGCGTTGTCCTTCAGTTGCGCACCGAGGCTGTGGTAACGGTCGAGCAGCGCCGCCGCGCCGTCCGCGCCGAACGACAGCGCGCACCAGCCGAGGCACAGGGCTGCGACGAGCGCGTGCCATGCGCGGCGCGCATTTCGTGATGCTTGCGGATGTTCGGATGTCTCCATTCTTGTGCTCCAGCGGGGGCGCGATGGTCGCGCACATGATTCACAGAATACGCCGACCGCTATCGACCCCGCTTCACCGGCACCGGCAGTTGTGCAGCAGTGATCCGGATCAGCGTCGACAGCCATTCGCGGTCGTCCCAGCGCTCGCCCCCAATGACGAGATGCGGCTTCGCCGTCGGATACGGTGGCGCTTCGTCGCAGGTGCCGAGAAACGCACGCCCGTCAGGCGTCGGCTTGACGAACAACCGGTCGTCGCACACCAGCGCGACCATCTTGCCATCGCAGTAGATGCCGTACTCGCCGAACATCTTGCGCGCCGACACGGTACCCGCTGCAGCCATCTGCTCGACGACGAAATCGACGGTTCCCTGACTCGATGCCATCCATCCGCTCCGTTACCGAATAACCCTTCTGACCGTCACCGACGCGGTGTCGTTCCGTTCAGATCTCATGCGATCACGCGCGCGCCCTGCTCATTTGTCAGCCGAAAACGCACTCGACATCTGCCGTGCCCGCTTCACATCGTCCCCGTGCAGATAGATCGACGTCGTCGAGATCGAGGCATGCCGCAGGTTGTCCCGCACCGTCGTCAGCTCCGCGCCGCGCGCGAGCGCATGCGTCGCATGCGTATGACGCATCCAGTGCGGGCTCGCCTGGCGCAGCTTCTGCGCGAGCGACGGGTTGTCGTCATCGACGAGCGCGGCCGTCTGCGCGAAGAAACGCTGCATCACCTTCCACAGCCGCACGCTCGTAATTCCCGCCACCCCGTCTTCCGCAAGGCTCGGAATCAGCGGCGTATCGGGCCGCCAGCGCACCGGCGTGACCGGCAGCCGCCGCGCGACCAGATGACGATCGAGCGCCGTGCGCGCGAGCGGCGGCAGCGCGACGCGCGCGGCCTTGCTGCCCTTGCCGATCACCTTCAGCCACGCATCGCCGTGCGCGTCCGTTTCGATGTCGCCAAGCGTCGCGCCGACCAGTTCGCTCGCGCGCAGCCCGGTCGCATAGCCGAAATCGAGGATGAAACGCAGCCGTTGCGCGGCGGCCGGCGTCCAGCCGGACTGCGGTGCGCCGGACGGCTTGGCCTTGCGAAACTCGAGCCCGTCCGCGATCGTGCGCACGAGCAGCCACTCGCCTTCGGTGAACGCATGCGACGTGTCCAGCGCATTCGCGCCGCGCGTATCGCGCACCTTGACGCCCGCGAACGGATTCGCGAGCAGATAGCGCTGCTCGATCAGCCAGCGGAACAGCGCGCCGAGGACCGATAGCGTGTACGCGGCCGAACGCGCGGACAGTCCGCCCGAAAACGGTCGCCAGTCCGGCGCGCCGCGCGGCCGCACCGGGCCGATCCAGCGTTCGTGCGGCGTCGGGTTGCGCAGGAACGCGCGATACGCAACCGCATCCTCGGTGGTCAGCGACGACAGCGCGCGCCCACGCTCGACGATCGCCCACAGGATCAGCCGCTCGGCCTCCTTCCGGTACGCGCGGCGCGTCGCGGCCGATTCGTGCAGCGACAGCCACGCGTGCACGGCCGCGTAATCGTTGTCCGCGTCGAGCGTGCTGGTCGCGCGCGGCGCGCGGAACGTGCCGGCCGACCCGTCGACCTCGTGCGGCAACTTCAGCTGCTCCCACGGCACGATGGCGCTGCGCGGCGTCGCCGCGATCAGCGCCCGCGCCCGCTCGGTCAAGTCGGGATGCGCGGAAAAGAACGCCTCGATGTGGCGCGCGCTCGCCACGCCGAGCCCCGTTATTGCGCGCCACCACTGGCGCCGCCGCGGAATCCGCACGGTCAGGTCGGCCAGCGTCGCGATCCCGTGTGCGCGCAGCGCGACGACTGCGCGTGCGGGCAGCCACAAGCCAACGTCGTCGCTGATCTGCGGCACCGGCGCTCGCGCATGGCGCAGCAGGCCGATCGCATCGGTCGCGGCCTTCGCCATCTGACTGCGCGCGCTGTCGGCATGACCCAGTTGCTCCGCGAGATCGGGCCGCCCGGCCTGCCGCGCGACACGCACGAGACGGCGACGAATCCCGCCGATCACGCCGCGCGCCGAGCGCCCTTCGCCGAGCCGATCGGGCAGGTAGCGCTCGACGGCCTGCCGCACGGTCATGCCCGCGTACCACGCGCGCAGCGCGGCCAGCTCGTCGGCGTCGGGGAAGCCCGCGGGCGCAGGTGTGGAATCGGAGGCAGGCGATAAGGCGAGGCGCGGTGTCATGGGCGCCAGTTTGACAGAACTGCGGACGCTCGAAAACGCCCGGCGTGCTGCAAGATGCGTGCGCGATGCCGCAGGCTACCGGCATCGCGCAGGAACGTTCAGCCCGTCACAGGCGTGCGCCGCACCTCGGACAGGTAGATCAGGATCAGCGACACCCACACGATCCCGTACAAGAACATGAAGCAGGTCGTGCGCACGCGCAGCAAGTCGAGCAGCAGGCCGAACAGGATCGGCAGCAGAAAGCCGCCGAGCCCGCCCGCGAGGCCGACGATGCCCGTAACGACGCCCATGTTGTCCGGGAAATCGTCGGCGACGTACTTGAAGGTCGACGCCATCCCGAACGCGAACACCGCACCGAGCACGAAGGCCAGCGCGACGAAGCCTGCCACCGGCATCGACAGATTCAGCGACGCGGTGCCGTCGATCGTGTGAATCACGAAGTCGGTCGCCGGATACGACAGCAGGAACAGGCAGATCCACGCGACCCACAGTCCCCACCAGGTGACCGCATGCGCGCCGAAGCGGTCGGACAGTGCGCCGCCGAGCGCACGCAACAGGGAGCCCGGCAGCGAGAAGCCAGCCGCGAACGCGGATGCCATCACGAGCGACATCCCGTATTCGCTCTTCAGGTACTGCGGAATCCACAGCGACAGTGCCGTGAAGCCGCCGAACGTGATCGAGTAGTACTGGCAGAGCCGCCACACGCGCGGATCGCGCAACACCTTGAACGCGTCGAGCATCGATCCACCCCGTTTGCCTGCCCCTGGATCGGGTGCCGACGCGAACCAGAAGATCACGGCCGTGACGAGCAATGCGACTGCGTAGACGCGCGGCACGAAGCGCCATCCATATGCGGACAGCAGCAGCGGCGTGACGAACAGGTTGACCGCCGCGCCGCACGTGCCCGCACCGAACACGCCCATCGCGAGCCCACGCCGCTTCGGCGGGAAAAAGCGCGCGACGTACGGCGTGCCGACCGCGAACGACGCGCCGACGCAGCCGAGGAACAGCCCGATCAAGAGGAACTGCCACAGCTGCGTCGCGTAGCTGACGATGTACACGGGAATCGCACACACGACGAGCAGCACCGTCATCACGATCCGGCCGCCGAAGCGGTCGGTCCACGTGCCCAGCGGCAAGCGCATCAGCGCGCCGGTCAGCACGGGCGTCGACGTGAGCAGCCCGAATTCCGTGCTGTTCAGCCCGAGATCGGTGCGCAGTTGCACGCCGAGCACGCCGAACATCATCCACACAACGAAACACACCATGAACGCGAGCGTGCTCGCGGCCAGCACCGACCATGCGCGCAGCGGAACGGCCGGCGTCTCCGCGGCCAGGCGGACGTTACCTTGTTGAATTGCCATACGCAAAACCTCGTTTCATTGGACGAGCGGGCCGTTCGCGCCGTCGAAGGTCACGCCTTCGACCCGCGCGCCGCCCGCGAGTATCGCCACGTACTGCCGTATCGCCCGCTGCCGCACGCGTTCCGACAGGTACGCGGCGATCTGGCCGGCGGCCTCGTCGAACGGCACCACGTCGCCAGGCACGCGTCGCTCGATGCGCACGATGTGGAAGCCAAAGCGGGTATTGACGAGTTTCGGCAGCACGCCGAGCCCGTCCGTATCGAACAGCGCAGCCTCGAATTCCGGCACGGTGTCGCCGCGCAGGAGCTGCCCGAGGCTGCCGCCGACTTGTGCCGACGGACAATTCGAAGACGCGCGCGCGACCGCTTCGAACGTGTCGGGCGCGGCCACCACGTCGGCGAGCGCACGTTCCGCGCGCTGCCGCAGCGGTGCGAGCGGCACGCGGTCGGTCACCGCGAACAGCACGTGGCTCGCATACACGATGTCGCCGCGGCGAAAACGCGTCGGATGCTGCCCGTAGTAGCGCTCGCAATCGGCGCGATCGGGTTCGGGCACGTGAGTCAGCTCGCGCTCGAGCAAGGCATCGACCGCTGCGTCGTCGAGGGGTGTGCTTTCATCGATCAGCCCGAGCGATACCGCGCGCTGACGCAGCAATTCGCGCACCGCGAGCGCATGCCGTGCCGCGTCGAGCGGATCGGGTGCATCGCCGTGATGCTCGGCCTCGGCCGCAATGGCCGCGTCGTCGATCGCAACGCCGTTGATCGTCAGCGGCGCGGCCGCGACTTCGGAGAGAACGTCGTTCATGTGGCCTCCTCAGCGCTTGCGCACGAGCTGGTACGGGCGGATCAGGTACGCGACCGACGCGATGCCGCTCCAGATGTGCACCATCCGCGTGAACGGCGACACGAGGAAGATCGTGAAGCCCAACAGGATATGCAGCCGGTACGTCAGCGGCACGCCCACCAGCAGGCTCGCGATGTCCGGCCGGAACGTGACGACGCCCTTCACGTAGTCGGTGAGCTGCTCGAACATCACGCCGTCCATGTGGCGCGTCGACAGCACGACGGTGCCGAGCCCGAGCGCGAGTTGCACCCACAGCATCAGCACGATCAGGATGTCGGACTGGCGGCTGTTCTTGCGGATGCGCGGGTCGCCGAGGCGGCGCCAGATCAGGATCGTCAGCCCGATGATCGCCGCGACGCCGGCCGCACCGCCCGCCACCATCGCGACGAGCTGGTGCCCGGACGCCGACAGGAACGGCGACACGAGCCAGTGCGGTGCGAGGAAGCCGCCGAAGTGCCCGAGCACGACGACCAGCACGCCCCAGTGGAACAGGTTGCTGCCGAGCCGCAGCATCCCGTGGCGCAGCAGCTGCGACGAATCGCTCTTCCACGTGTACTGCTCGCGGTCGAAGCGGATCAGGCTGCCGACCAGCAGCACCGCGAGACAGATGTACGGGTAGATCCCGAACAGGAACTGATGCAAATAAGCGTTCATGTCTTTCCCCAGTTGAGCCCGCGCTTATGCGCTGCGGGCCGGCCGCTTGTCGTGGAACCGCACCGTCTGCTCGGCCGGCGTTGCCGCGCCGACGAAGCGCACTGCCTCGTCCGCATACGACGCGTCGAGCGCGCGGTAGTCGTCGGCACTCGGCCGCTCGCCTGCGATGTCGTCGTCCGCGGCCGCCGGTGCGTCGACCGACGCGAGGCCGGCCATCGGCAGCAGCGCGCCGACAACGAAGCTGTAATGGCTGCCGCGCTGCGCGAGTTGGCCGGCCAACGCGCGCAGGATCTCGCCGGTCTCGCCGAGCAGGTTGCGCGCATCGGTCGCCGGCAGCCGCGACAGGTATTCGAGGAACACGGGCAGGTAGTCGGGCAGCTCGCCCGGATTCAACGTCAACCCGTGCCGCTCGTACATCTGCAGCAGGTCGACCATCGCCTGCCCTCGGTCGCGCGATTCGCCGTGCACGTGCTCGAACAGGTGCAGCGACGTCGCGCGGCCACGATCGAACAGCGCGACGTAGTTCTCCTGCAGCGTCATCAAGTCACGCTCGCGCACGTAGGCGAAGAAGCGGTCGAGGCCCGCGCGCACCGCCTTCGGCGCGCGCGCATATTCGCGCAGGTGGGCTTCGATCGAGTCGAGCACGTCGACGAGCGCATCGTCGGGATAGTCGAGCAGCGCAGCGAACGCCGCGTAGGTCGGATCGGGTGCGGTGCTCATCGGGACGCCTCGTGGATCGGAATGGTTTTCGTGCCCTTCTTCGGACTGAACAGGCTGCCCTCCGAACGGCCGTCGGAACAGCCGTTGCCGAACGAGAAGCCACACGACGCGCGCAGGTCGTATGCGTTCTCCGCATACTCGCGGTGCGTCGTCGGGATCACGAATCGATCCTCGTAGTTCGCGATCGCCAGATAGCGGTACATCTCCTCGACCTGCGCGAGCGACAGACCGACCTGGTCGAGCACGCCGCGCGCGTCGACGCCGTCGACGTGGCGCGCGCGCATGAACGCGCGCATCGCGAGCAGCCGTTCGAGCGCGAGCTTCACGGGCGCCTCGTCGCCGGCCGTCAACAGGTTCGCGAGATAGCGCAGCGGAATGCGCAACGATTCGACGTCCGGCAGATAGCCGTTCATCCCGAGCGCACCGCTGTTGGCGGCCGAGTTGATCGGCGACAGCGGCGGCACGTACCACACCATCGGCAGCGTCCGGTATTCCGGATGCAGCGGGAACGCGATCTTCCAGTCGATCGCCATCTTGTAGGTCGGCGAGCGCCGCGCGGCGTCGAGCCACGCGGCCGGCACGCCGTCGCGCTCGGCCTGCGCGATCACGGCCGGGTCCTCAGGATCGAGGAACAGCGACAACTGCGCTTCGTACAGGTCCTTCTCGTTCTCCGCGCTCGCGGCTTCACTGATCCTGTCGGCGTCGTACAGCAGCACGCCGAGGTAGCGGATGCGGCCCACGCAGGTTTCCGAACACACCGTCGACTGGCCGGCCTCGATGCGCGGATAGCAGAAGATGCACTTCTCGGCCTTGCCGCTCTGCCAGTTGTAGTAGATCTTCTTGTACGGGCAGCCCGACACGCACATGCGCCACCCGCGGCACTTGTCCTGGTCGATCAGCACGATGCCGTCTTCCTCGCGCTTGTAGATCGAACCCGACGGGCACGACGCGACGCACGCCGGATTCAGGCAGTGCTCGCAGAGGCGCGGCAGGTACATCATGAAGGTGTTCTCGAACTGCCCGTAGATCTCCTTCTGCACCGACTCGAAGTTGTAGTCCTTCGCGCGCTTCTCGAACTCGCCGCCGAGGATTTCCTCCCAGTTCGGACCCCACTCGATCTTTTCGAGCCGCTGGCCGCTGATCAGCGAGCGCGGCCGCGCGACCGGCATCGCGCGCGTGTTGCCCGCTTCCTGAAGATGGCCGTAGTCGAATGTGAACGGCTCGTAGTAATCGTCGATCTCGGGCAGGTGCGGGTTCGCGAAAATCTGCGCGAGCAGCCGCCACTTGCCGCCCATACGCGGCTCGATCCGGCCGTCCGCACGGCGCTGCCAGCCGCCGCGCCAGCGGTCCTGATTCTCCCAGTCCTTCGGATAGCCGATGCCCGGCTTCGTCTCGACGTTGTTGAACCACGCGTACTCCATCCCTTCGCGGCTGGTCCACACGTTCTTGCAGGTCACCGAGCAGGTATGGCACCCGATGCACTTGTCGAGGTTCAGCACCATCGCGATCTGTGCGCGTACCTTCATGACGTTTCTCCATCCCGTACGGCCTGTGTGGTCGGGTCGACCGCGGTTTCCTCGCCGTCGAGCCAGTCGATCTTGCTCATTCTGCGCACGATCAGGAACTCGTCGCGATTCGAGCCGACCGTGCCGTAATAGTTGAAGCCGTACGACAGCTGCGCGTAGCCGCCGATCATGTGAGTCGGCTTCAGCGCGATGCGCGTGACCGAGTTGTGAATGCCGCCGCGCGTGCCTGTGATCTCGGAGCCCGGCGTATTCACGATCTTTTCCTGCGCGTGGTACATCATCACCATCCCGGACGGAATACGCTGACTCACGACCGCCCGCGCGCACAATGCACCGTTCGAGTTGTAGCACTCGATCCAGTCGTTATCGACCGCGCCGATCGCTTTCGCGTCGTCCTCCGACATCCACACGATCGGGCCGCCGCGCGACAGCGTGAGCATCAGCAGGTTGTCCGTGTACGTGCTGTGGATCCCCCACTTCTGGTGCGGCGTCAGGAAGTTGAGCACGCGCTCGGGGTTGCCGTTCGAGCGCTTGCCGACCATGTGCGCATAGCTGCCCGTGTCGATCGGCGGCTTGTACACGCACAGCGACTCGCCGAACGCGCGCATCCACGCGTGATCCTGGTACAGCTGCTGACGGCCCGTCAGCGTGCGCCACGGCACCAGTTCGTGCACGTTCACGTAACCGGCGTTGTACGACACGTGCTCGGATTCGATCCCGCTCCACGTCGGCGACGAGATGATCTTGCGCGGTTGCGCCTGGATGTCGCGGAAACGGATCTTCTCGTCCGCGCGCGCGGCGGCCAGGTGCGTGTGGTCGATGCCGGTGATGCCAGACAATGCGCGCCACGCCTTCACCGCGACTTCGCCGTTGGTCTCCGGCGCGAGCGCGAGAATCACCTCCGCGGCGTCGAGCGCGGTGTCGATGCGCGGGCGCCCCTGCGTGGCGCCGCCGGCGACCTGGTAATTGAGCTGGCCGAGCAGCTTCACTTCGTCCTTCGTGTCCCAGCCGATGCCCTTGCCCGCGTTGCCGAGCTTGTCCATCAGCGGGCCGAGCGACGTGAAGCGTGCATAGGTATTCGGATAATCGCGCTCGACCGCGATCACCGACGGCATCGTGCGGCCCGGCACCGGCTCGCATTCGCCGCGCTTCCAGTCCTGCACGTCGAACGGCTGCGCGAGTTCGCCCGGCGTATCGTGCGCGATCGGCGCGAGGACGACGTCGCGTTCGACGCCAAGATGCCCGTCGCACAGCTCGGAGAAGCGCTTCGCGATCCCTTTGAAGATTTCCCAGTCGCTCTTCGATTCCCATGCGGGATCGACCGCTGCCGACAACGGATGGATGAACGGGTGCATGTCGGACGTATTCATGTCGTCCTTCTCGTACCACGTCGCGGTCGGCAGCACGACGTCCGAATACATGCAGGTGGTCGACATCCGGAAGTCGAGCGTGACGAGCAGGTCGAGCTTGCCGCGCGGCGCTTCGTCGTGCCACTTCACTTCCTCCGGACGCGCGCCGCCCGTCGCGCCGAGGTCGTCGCCCTGCACGCCGTTGGTCGTGCCGAGCAGGTGCTTCAGGAAATACTCGTGGCCCTTGCCCGACGAACCGAGCAGGTTCGAGCGCCACACGAACAGGTTGCGCGGGAAGTTGTCGGGGGAATCCGGGTCCTCGCACGCCATCCGCAGCATTCCGGCTTTCAGGTGCCGCGCGACCTCGGCGCCGGCCTGCGCGGGGTCGCCCAGACTCGCACCGACCTTCAGCGGATTCACCGCGAGCTGCGGCGCGGACGGCAGCCAGCCCATCCGTTCGGCGCGCACGTTGTAGTCGATCGGCGAACCGTGGAACTGCGTCTTGTCCGCGAGCGGGGACAGCAGCGCGCCCGGGTCCATCGTGTCGTAGCGCCACTGATCGGTGTGCGCGTAGAAGAACGACGTCGCGTTCATGTGCCGCGGCGGCCGGTTCCAGTCGAGCGCGAACGCGAGCGCGGTCCAGCCCGTCTGCGGACGCAGCTTCTCCTGGCCCACGTAATGCGACCAGCCTCCGCCCGGCTTGCCGACGCAGCCGCACATGATCAGCATGTTGATGATCGCGCGGTACGACATGTCCATGTGGAACCAGTGATTGATCCCCGCGCCGATGATCACCATCGACTTGCCTTGCGTCTTGTGCGCGTTCTCCGCGAACTGCCGCGCGACCGAAATCACGTCCGCGCGCTTCACGCCCGTGATCGTTTCCTGCCAGGCGGGTGTGTACGGAAGATCGTCGTCGTAGCTCGCGGCCACGTCGCGCCCGCCCAGCCCCTGGTCGAGCCCGTAGTTCGCGACGAACAGGTCGTAGACGGTCGCGACCAGCATCTCGCCGTCGCGCGTCGCCACCCGCCGCACGCCGATCCGGCGAGACAGCTCGGAGCCGTGCTGCGTCGAGTTGAAATGCGCGTGCGGCTGGTTGCCGAAGTACGGAAACAGCACGTCGACCACGTCGTCGTGCCCGGCCGTGCAGGACAGCCGTGGTGACAGCGCCGCCCCCTTCGACGTCTCGCCTCGCAGGTTCCACTTGCCCTTGTCGCTCGATCCGTCCTTGGCCTGCTGCCCCCAGCGGAAGCCGATCGAGCCCACCGGGACGACGAATTCGCCGGTCGCGTCGTCGATCATCACGGTCTTCCAGTCCGGATGTGCAGCCTCGTCGAGCGCGTCGTCGAAATCGGACGCGCGCACGAGGCGCTCGGGCACGTAGCCGTCGCCGTGCGGCACGAGGCGCACGAGCGCCGGCATGTCGGTATAGCGCTTGCAATAGTCGATGAAATAGTCGCTCTTGCCTGCGAGGTGGAACTCCTTCAGGATCACGTGACCCATCGCGAGCGCGAGCGCCGCGTCGGTGCCCTGCTTCGGATGCAGCCACAGATCACCGAACTTCGCGCCTTCCGAGTAGTCGGGGAACACCGACACGACCTTCGTGCCGCGATAGCGCGCCTCGACGAGGAAGTGCGCATCGGGCGTGCGGGTCTGCGGGACGTTGGAGCCCCACATCATGATGAACGTCGAGTTGTACCAGTCGGCCGATTCCGGCACGTCGGTCTGCTCGCCCCAGGTCTGCGGCGACGCGGGCGGCAGGTCGCAATACCAGTCGTAGAAGCTCAGGCACACGCCGCCGATCAGCGACAGGTAGCGCGAGCCCGCCGCGTACGACACCATCGACATCGCCGGAATCGGCGAGAAGCCAACCACGCGATCGGGCCCGTGCCGCTCGACCGTGTAAACGTTTGCGGCCGCAACGATCTCATTGACCTCGTCCCAGCTGGCGCGTACGAAACCGCCGAGCCCGCGCCGGCTCTGATACGAGCGCCGCGCGTCGTCGTCCTCGACGATCGAGCGCCAAGCGTCAACCGGCGCGAGCGTGCGGCGGCGTTCGCGCCACAGCTTCACCAGCGCGCTGCGCACCATCGGATGCTTGAGACGGTTCGCGCTATACAAATACCAGGAGTACGAAGCGCCGCGCGAGCAGCCGCGCGGTTCGTGGTTCGGCATGTCGGGGCGCGTGCGGGGGTAGTCGGTCTGCTGGGTTTCCCAGGTGACGATCCCGCCTTTCACATAGACCTTCCAGGAGCACGAACCCGTGCAGTTCACCCCGTGGGTCGAACGGACGATCTTGTCGTGCTGCCAGCGCAGCCGATAGCCGTCTTCCCATTTGCGGTCCTCGTCCGTGACGGCGCCGTGTCCGTCGGAGAATGTTGGCCTTGTAGTGGAGAAATAACGCAATCTATCCAGGAAATGGCTCATGGGGATCTCGTTTTTCCGGTCTTTTCGCAGACCCTGAGTATTTAAGGAGGTGATATTCCGGATGTAAAGGACGATCGGCATTCGGCTCGTGGCGTCCGGTTCCATCCCTTGCGTCCGGATCGAATGAATTCTCTTGCGGATCGACATATCACGACTTGATACAAATCACGACATCGTTGCCCCCGCACGCATCGGTATTAAATGGGGATCGATTCAGGAGCGCTAATGGCATGCCCGGCACCGGACCTTCGCATCACGCGTTCGTCCATCGCGGCCACTCGTAGCCGGAGCGAGGCTCGGGATTCACCTGCACCGCGTGGCGTTGAATCAACCGGTGATTGCCATCTGGAATCGCCGCGCGGCTCCCGCCTTCACGAAGGACTTCGAAACGGGTTTGACGGGTTGCAGGCCGGCGCTCGATCACACGGTTATGCACGTGAGCCGCTTTGTCACGACATCACGCGCTTTCGCGGCGCGATGCGATCACGCACGGGTCGCTGCCACGCGCGCGCTAACGGTTGCCGTGTCAGGCCGGATCAATGCGGGTGCGCCACCGAAGGAAAGCTGCGAGGACAGGACTCGACCGCCGCGATGAGGTAAGCAGCGGCGTGCTCGCGCATGCGCGAGTCATTCAATCAAAGCGTGCGCTGCCTGATGCGGAATCGATGAGACGGGAGATGCCGGCCAGGGCGATGCCGGCCGGGCAGGATGACGCGAATGCGCCGGACATGACGGACGGAGAGAGGCGGAAAGACGGACCGGCGGTGCTGCTGCGGTGATTGCCGGTCTTGCATGAAACCGAGGAAGCGCCGCGCGTCACCCCTCGCCCTTCGGCCCCGGGTTGAGCATGACGACAAAGCAGGCCACGCCGACGATCAACGCGACCGCGCCGCCACGCAGCGCGATCGTTTCGTCGAACAGCAGCCCGGTCACCACGGACATCATCCCCGCGAGCGACACGAACACGGCGATCGCCGCGACGACGATCCGGTATTGACGACGTATCATCGCGCGTCCGCCAGATCAGGCTGCCGCGGCGGAAGCCGGCTCGCCGGCATCGTCGCCGCGAATCAGCAGCACCGGGCACTTCGAGCCACGCACGAAGCGCTCGGCGACGCTCCCGAGCACCACGCGCCGGATGCCGCGCCGCCCGTGCGTGCCGACCACCGCGAGGTCGATCCCGCGCTCCTTGACGTAACGCTGCAGGCGTTCCGCGACGTCCTCGCCAATGCTCTCGGTCTCGACGAGTTCGCCCTCGCCCTTCGCGCCGGCCCGCGCGAGGACCTCTTCGGCTTCACGCAGCACCTTGCGCCCGTCGTCGCGGATTTCCTCGATCAGCGCATGCGGATCGAAACGACCCGCGTACGTAAACAGCACCGACTTGTCGACCACGTACACGACGCTGACGTGCGTGTCGCCCGCCAGTGCCACCTTCATTGCCTCGGCAAGCGCCTGTTTCGACGAAGCGCTGCCGTCGACGGCCACCATGATCTTCTTGTACATGCGAACCTCGCTGGGGTGAGTTGCCGCGCGCGGTCGCGCGTGGCCATGTCCCCATCATCGGCGGACGGTCGGCTGGAAGCTTGACGGCGATCAAAATCCACCCAAAACGCGGCGTGCGGCAAAGCGCCACGCGCAAAAATCGGCGCGCCATCCCCGAGGCCGCGCCGGGCAACCGGGCGGCCATGCCGCCGAAAGCGCTATCATCGACGTTGCGACCTTCGTCCGGCCCTTTTTTGCCGGCTCACTTTCAACTCGCTCAACCGACATGACAACGACTACCGAACGCGTGGACGGCGCCGCCCAGCATCTCGTCGCCGCCCGCCATGCCGGCGTGCCCGGCCCGCTGCTGCCCGACGCCTTGCGGCCCGAGAGCGTCGATACCGCGCTGGCGATCCAGCATCGCGTCGCCGACCTGCTCGGCGAAACCATCGGCGGATGGAAATGCGCGCTGCCGCCGCCCGACCGCGTGATCGTCGCGCCGATCTTCGCGTCGACGATCCGCGAAGCCGATGTGCCGTATCGCGTCGTCGGCGGCCCGATCGTGCGGATCGAGCCGGAGATCGCGTTCGTGCTCGATCGCGACCTGCCCGCGCGCGCGCAGCCGTATGACGAGAGCGACGTGCGCGGCGCGATCCGCGAAGTGCGCATCGTGCTCGAGGTGCTGGGTTGCCGCTATGCGGAGCCCGCGCGCGCGTCGAAGTTCGAACTGCTCGCCGACGGGCAGTTCAACCAGGGATTGTGCGTGGGCCCCGTCGTGCCCGATGGATTGAACGTGCCGCTCGAGACGCTCGCGCTGTCGTTCGAAGGTGCGCTGAATCGCTCGATCGACGGCCGTCATCCGGACGGCGATCCGCTCAAGCCGCTCGTGTGGCTGGTCAATTTCCTCGCATCGCGCGGCGACGGCGCGCGTGCCGGCCAGATCGTAACGACCGGTTCGTATGCGGGCGCGATCGACGTGCCGATCGGCGACGCGCTGACGGTGCGCTTCGGCGAACTCGGCAGCCTGTCGGTGACGCTGACGGCCTGACGGCCGGCGGTGGGGAACGCGGCGCGTATCGTCGTCGGCGCGCAGCGGGGTGTCGGCACCGTCGCGCTGAACGACTCACGCCGGCCGACACCCGTCACATATTCATCGCTCGCCGCCGGCACGTCGCGCCGTTTCCGCGAGCCTGCCGCATGCGCGGCTCGCCGCACGCTACGCCTGCGCCTCCACCTCGGCCAGTCGCGCCGGCAGCTGGTTCACGAGCGCATCGACGGCCGCGCGCACCTTCAGCGGCAAGTGCGACGTATGCGGCCACACCGCATGGATCGCATAGGTCACGCCCGGCTGATCCGGCAGCAGCTCGCGCAACGCGCCGCGGCGAATCTCGTCGCGCACCAGCCAGTAAGGCAGCCACGCGACACCGAGCCCCGCGACAGCCGCGTCCAGCACCGCGCGCAAGTCGTCGGAGAGCAGACGGGCCGCCGGTTGCAACTCCTCCGTCCGGCCATCGACGACCACTTGCCAGCGATGCATCTGACCGTAACGCGTATAGGCCAGCGCCTTGTGCTGCGCGAGCGCGTCGACGGTCGCGGGTTCGCCGCAGCGTGCCAGATACGCCGGTGACGCACAAAAGGCCATCTTGTGCTCGCCGAGCGCACGCGCGACGAGGCCGCTGCTGTCGGGCAGCGTACCGACCCGCACCGCCAGATCGACGCGCTCCTCGACGAGGTCGATCGTCCGGTCGCTGAACGACAGGTCGAGATCGAGTTCGGGATGGTCGCGCGCCAGCCCGATCAGGATCGGCGCGACGCACAGATGCCCGAACAGCGCCGGCATCGACACGCGCAGCCGCCCCTTCATCTGCCATTTGCCGCTTTCGAGCAGCGCCTCCCCCGCGTGGATCTCCTCCACCGCGCGCAGGCAGTATTCATAGAACAACGCGCCCTCGTCCGTCAGGCTCTGGCTGCGCGTCGTGCGCTGGAACAGCACGACGCCCAGCCGCGCCTCGAGTCGCGCGATGCTCTTGCCGACCGCAGAACGCGTGATGTGCAGCGTCTCGGCGGCCTGCGCGAAGTTGTCGGCTTCCGCCGCGGCAACGAACACGGCGATGCCGGTGAGGTTGTTTCGCATGCAATTGGATCGATAAAGTCTACATTGACGGGAAATCTTATCGCTTTTTGAGACAAAAAGTGGATGATACGATCGGCTCCGTTGTTCATATATGAACGGAGAGATCCCGATGGCCCGCATTCTCGTACTCAAGTCCAGCATCAACCGCGACCAGTCGCAAACCAACGCGCTGATCGACGCATTCCTCGCGCAACGCAAGGCCAGCGGGCACGCGGACGACGTGGTCGTGCGCGATCTCGTCGATCTCGACCTGCCGGTGCTCGACGGCGAACTGTTCCATGCGCTGCGCGGCGCGGAGAATCCGGGCGAGCGTGCGCGGCAGGCGGTCGCGCTGTCCGACGAGCTCGTCGCCGAACTGAAGGGCAGCGACCTGCTGCTGATAGGCGCACCGATGTACAACCTGAACGTGCCGACCCAGCTGAAGAACTGGTTCGACCTGGTGGCACGCGCACGCGTGACGTTCCGCTACACGGACACCTATCCGATGGGGCTCGTCGACGGCGTCGACGCGATCGTGTTCAGTTCGCGCGGCGGCGTGCACGTCGGGCAGCCGACCGACGCCGTCACGCCGTACCTGCGTGCCGTGCTGGGCCTGATGGGCATCCATCAAGTCCGGTTCGTCTACGCGGAAGGCCTCGACATGAAGCCGCACGGCTTCGAAGCGGGGCTGGCGAACGCCCGCAAGCAGATCGAAGCGCTCCACGCGTAACGCACGGCGGGCACGGCCCGCGCCACGCGAACGGCGGCTTCGCCGTGGCACACGATGCAGCATGTCGGCACTGCGTGATACCGTTGCACATCGCCCGTCACGCGCGAACCGCGTGCCCCTCCCGTCACTCGCCATGCCGCCGACACCGTTGCCTGCCCTGCTGGACGAAGTCCTGAGCACAGTCGATCGCCGCTACCGGCTGCCGCCGTTCGTGCGCGCATCGTCGCTAACCGATGCCGCGAACCCGGCCGCCATCATCGCCATCGTGATCGAGGAAGCGCGCCGGATGCACGCCGACGGCCTCACGCCCGCCCCGGCATTGCAACGCCGGTTCATCGACGCGCTCGCGCGGATGATCGGCGACGCGATGGACGCACGATCCGGCGACCCCGCATTCCAGGCCGCGGTGCTTCGACATGGTGCCCCGGCCGTGCGCGAATACGCATCGCTCGCCTCGCATGCCGAGCAGGATCGGCGCACGCTGCGTTCGGCCGTCAACACGATCGCGCATCCGGCCAGGCTCGAACGGCGTGCGCAGGCATGGCAACGCGAACCGCTCGCACGGCTGCATGCGGCCGCGGCGGGCGCGTCGTGGGACGATCTCGATGCCGCGCTGCGCCACTTGCTCGCGCAACCGGAGACGGCGGCCGACACCGCGTTCGAACAGGACATCGCCAAACTGAAGGACAGCGCCGCGCTTGCCCGGCTGCAGCGTCTCGACGCATTGTTGCCGGATCCGGACGTCCAGCGGTACCGCACGCTGTGGAGCCGCCAGGGTCCGCTCGAAGGCAGCGCGCTCGCCGTCGCGCAAGGCGTCACGTCGCAACAGCGGGGCGCGGCCGTCGAAGCGCTGGCCGCGCAGGCGCTCGACGCCCTGGCCGCGCAGCTCGATGCGAGCGACGCGCACCGCACGTATCGTGTGGTCACGTCGATGCGCGTGCCGGCCTCGATACCCGGCAAACACGACCGCGCGAAAACCGAGTGGGATGCGGTGCTGCTCGAGCGCGCGCGCGGCGACGATCCGTCGGCCGCGTGGCACGTCCTGTTTCTCGTCGAAGCGAAAGCGTCCGCGGATGCCGCGACCACCGACCTGCCGCGCCTGCTGCGCGGCCTGAGCCTGCTCGCACAAGCCGATCCGGACACCGTCTATACGTTCGACACGCGCGAAGGCGCGGTACGCCTGCACGGTGCGTCGCTGCACGCACTGACGATCGACGACGCGTCACTGCAGCGCGAGGTGTTGTACTGCTGCGATGCATCGGCAGACCCCGCGCCGCGCCTGCTGGGGGCCGCAAGCCGGATGCAGTTGCTGTCGGCGCCGGCGAGCCTTGAATACGCGAGCGCGCTGGCGCAGCACGCGGATGCCGATCCGCACGGCCTCGGCGCCGTATGGCAAGCGTTGCTGGAACTGCCGTCATGGCGCGCAGTGCTGCATCAGTACGAATCGCTGCGGCAGGTTCGAGCGTTGATGGTGAGCGTCGACGATCTGATGGCCGCGATCGAAGGCGATGTCGGCGACAGCGCCGCAAACAATGCGTGACGTGTGACGCGCGCGGCGCGACCCGGCTGCACGCGCGTTGCCGCCGACGCACCGGTTCAGCGGCAAGACGACACCGCGCAGACTCAAGTCGACGCGGTGTCCCCGCTCCGCGCAACGCACAGGACACCGAATCAAATCGGCGCCGAGGCGACCGGCATGACCGGCCAGCGCGGCGCAGCCCGCGAAAGCAGGCATGCGCCGATAGCGTTACGACTGGATGAAGGCGAGCAGATCGGCGTTCAGCACGTCCGCATTGACCGTCAGCATCCCGTGCGAATAGCCCGGATACGTCTTCAGCGTGCCGTTCTTCAGCAGCTTGACCGACTTCAGCGCCGAGTCCGCGATCGGCACGATCTGATCGTCTTCGCCGTGCAGCACAAGCGTCGGCACCGAGATCGACCGCAGGTCTTCGGTCTGGTCCGTTTCCGAGAACGCCTTGATGCCTTCATAGTGCGCCTTCGCGCTGCCGATCATGCCCTGACGCCACCAGTTCTGGATCACGCCCTGATGCACCACCGCGCCCGGCCGGTTGAAGCCGTAGAACGGACCTGACGGCACGTCCAGGAAGAACTGCGCGCGGTTGTCGGCGAGCGCCTTGCGGAAGCCGTCGAAGACCTCGAGCGGCAGGCCTTCCGGGTTCGCGTCCGTCTTCAGCATCAGCGGCGGCACCGCGCTGACCAGCACCGCCTTCGCGACACGTCCGGCCGGCTCGCCGTGGCGGGCCACGTAGCGTGCGACTTCGCCGCCGCCGGTCGAGTGACCGATATGAACCGCGTTGCGCAGGTCGAGCGCTTCGGCCACCGCGAACGCGTCCGCCGCGTAGTGATCCATGTCGTGGCCGTCGGAAACCTGCGCCGACCGGCCGTGCCCGCGGCGATCGTGCGCGACCACGCGATAGCCCTTCTGAACGAAGAACAGCAACTGCGCATCCCAGTCGTCGGAAGACAGCGGCCAGCCATGGTGGAACATGATCGGCTGCGCGTCCTTCGGGCCCCAGTCCTTATAGAAGATGTCGACGTTGTCCTTCGTGGTGATGTACGGCATGGCTGCAGGCTCCTTTGAGGTAAGTGAACATACGTGCCGGCCGGCCACCCGGGCGGGTGTCGGTGACGAGCTGCGGCGCGGTGGCACACCGCGTCGGTCGACGCAGCACCTCAGTGTTGTAGCGGAAAACCGCGACCGTGTCATGAAGCCAATTACGTCGCGCCGTGCATCGGCACCCTGGTACTCACCGTGTGACGCTTCACGCACGACCGATCGCGCGTCAACCGTCCGTCGACACGGTCACCGCCTCCCACGTGCGAATTTCGTCTTCCAGCGCCGACCATTTGGCGCGCACGAGCCGAAGCGCATCGCTGCCGAGCAACAGATGGGCCGGCGGATGGTCCGCCGCGATGACCGCAAGCATCGCGCGCGCCGCCTTCGCGGGATCGCCCGACTGGCGGCCGTTTTTTTCCTCGCGCGCCTGGCGGATCGGATCGAAGAGCGCGTCGTAATCGGCGATCGAACGCGGCGTTCGCGTCATCGAACGACCCGCCCAGTCGGTACGGAACGAGCCCGGCGCCACGGCAGTCACCGCGATGCCAAACGGCTCGAGCTCCTTGCCGAGCGTCTCCGAAATCCCTTCCAGCGCGAACTTGCTGCCGCAGTAATAGGCGATGCCCGGCATCGTGATGTGGCCGCCCATCGACGTGATGTTCAGGATGCGGCCGCGCCGGCGTTCGCGCATGAACGGCACGACGGCCTTCAACATCGCGACGGCGCCGAATACGTTCACGTCGAACTGTCGGCGCATCTCCGACAGCGGCGACTCCTCCATGATGCCTTCGTGTCCATAACCGGCATTGTTCACCAGCACGTCGACGGGCCCGACGCTCGACTCGATTTCCGCGACGACGCCGTTGATGCGCTCGAAGTCGGTCACGTCAAGCACGCGCCCGATGGCCGCACGCGGGGACAGCGCCTCGAACGCCCGTTTTGCCGCTTCGCTTCTCACGGTGCCGACCACCGTATGACCCGCGGCCAGCGCCGCTTGCGCGAGCGCACGGCCGAAGCCGCTGCTGACGCCGGTGATGAGCATGATGTTGCCGGATGCCATGTGAGCTTCTCCCGAATGTCGATCGAAGCATGCATGCTAGTCTGACTAACCACGTCGAATAAGCCCGATTCCGCTGAATTTCTTGCCTGAAACTATGAACGCCGCCTCCTCCTCGTCCCGCTCGCCGTCGCTGCCCGCGCGCGGTCGCCACCGTCTGATCGCGTTGCTGCATGCGTTGGCGCCCGACGAAGGCTACAACCTGACCGCGCTACCGAGCGTGCGCATCCTGCGTTCGAACCGCGCGCTATCCCGCACGCCGGTGCTGTACGACCCGGGCATCGTGATCGTGTGCCAGGGCAGCAAGCGCGGCTATTTCGGCGGCGAACGCTATCTGTACGACGAGGACCACTACCTGGCCGTATCGGTGCCCGTGCCGTTCAGCATGGAAACCGACGCAACGGCGGCGCACCCGCTGCTCGCGCTGTATCTGCACCTCGATTTCCCGATGGCCGCCGAGTTGGCCGCGCAGATCGATCGCGAGGGAATCGCCGAACCCGTGCAAGCGCCGAAAAGCATGATGTCGACGCCGATGGACGATGCGATGCACGCGACCGTGCTGCGGTTCGTCGAGGCGATGCACCGCCCGCTCGAAGCGGCGGTGCTCGGCCCCGGGTTGCTGCGCGAACTGTATTTCCGCGTGCTCACCAGCGCGCAGGGCGGCGCAATGCGGAGCGCGCTGGCGATGCGTGGACAGTTCGGCCGGATCGGCCGTTCGCTGCGCATGATCCACGCCGACTACGCGAAGTCGCTCGACGTGACGCAACTGGCCAGGGAAGCCGGCATGAGCGTGCCGAGCTTCCACAGCCACTTCAAGGCGATCACGCAGGTGTCGCCGATGCAGTACCTGAAGTCGACGCGGCTGCATCAGGCGCGCCTGTTGATGGTGCGCCAGGACCTGACTGCCGAGGCGGCCGGCCATGCGGTCGGTTATGCGAGCACGTCGCAGTTCAGCCGGGAATTCAAGCGGCTGTTCGGCCTGACGCCCGCGCAGGAGACGAAGCGCATGCGCGCGCAGTTCGCGATTCCAGCGGTGTTCGACGATGCGGTGTTCGTGTCGTCGCATTGACTGGCTGAGTCGCGAGCCGCACGTGTGACTTTCGCGGGCCCGATGCCCGGTGCGCGAACCTGGTCGGGACGCGCACGCTCGCCGCGCGTGGCGTCGCGCACCTGACCCGCCAGCGACTTCAGGATGAGCGCGGTCACGCCCCGGATGTCCTGCGTCTGGTTCGCCCAGTACCAGGCGCACCCGGGCCGATCCCACATAGTGATCCATATAACATCATACGATTGCATTATCACACTTATTGTGATTTTATTCTCATCCGTGGAGGCCGCCGTCGATCGTATACGCCCCCCATTCCAAGGAAGAGACGCAGATGGAGACAATCGCCGTCATCGGCAGCAACATGGTCGATCTCGTGACCTACGTCACACGCATACCCGCCCGGGGCGAAACGCTCGAGGCGCCGAACTTCGAGCTCGGCTGCGGCGGCAAGGGCGCGAACCAGGCCGTCGCGGCCGCGCGCCTCGGTGCGCGTGTCGTGATGGTCACGAAGGTCGGCGACGACATGTTCGCCGACAACACGATCCGCAACTTCGAGCGCGAGGGCATCGACACCACGCACGTGCGCAAGGTCGCCGGCGTGCCGAGCGGCGTCGCGCCGATCTTCGTCGAACCCGATTCGAGCAACAGCATCCTGATCGTCAAGGGCGCGAACCGCCACCTGACGCCCGCCGACATCGACGCGGCCGCGCCGCAGCTCGTCGAATGCGCGCTGATCGTGCTGCAGCTCGAGATCGAGCTCGACACCGTCTATCACGCGATCGAATTCGGTGCCCGGCACGGCATTCCCGTGCTGCTGAACCCCGCGCCCGCCGTGGCCGATCTTGATTTCGAGCGGATCCGGTCCGTCGAATTCTTCGTGCCGAACGAGACCGAACTCGCGATCGTGTCGGGCATGCCGGTCGATTCGCGCGCGCGCGCCACCCGCGCCGCCGAATCGCTGATCGCGCGCGGGCTCAAGCACGTGCTCGTCACGCTCGGCAGCGACGGCTCGCTGCTCGTGTCACGCGACGGCGCGCGGCACGTGCCGGGCGTACAGGTCGATGCGCGCGACACGACGGGTGCCGGCGACGCGTACATCGGCTGCTTCGCGCGCTGCTACGCGGCGAAGCGCGATGCGATCGACGCGATGCGCTACGCGTCGGCCTACGCCGCGCATTCGGTCATGGGCCTCGGCACGCAGAAGTCGTATGCCGACGCCGCGACGTTCGAACGCTTCCTCCGCGACGCCGGCATCTGAACGGCGCCTTCATCGACGAGACAACCGGGAAGGAGACACCCATGGGCCGTACCAGAATCGAACACGCCCCCGACGGCTATTACCTGAACCGCACGCCGCTCTTCGCGTTCACGCTGCTGTGCTGCCTGTTCGCGCTGTGGGGCACCGCCGCGAACCTGAACGACGTGCTGATCGCGCAGTTCAAGAAATCGTTCTTCCTGTCCGACTTCGAATCGGCGTTCGTGCAGTCCGCGTTCTATCTCGGCTACTTCTTTCTCGCGATTCCGGCCGCGACCGTCGTGAAGAAGTTCAGCTACAAGACGACGATCCTCGTCGGCCTGCTGCTGTACACGACCGGCTGCCTGCTGTTCTTCCCGGCCGCGTCGATGGCGAAGTACGGGATGTTCCTCGTCGCGCTGTTCGTGATCGCGGCGGGCCTGTCGTTCCTCGAAACGGCGTCGAACTCGTATTCGACACTGATGGGCCCGCGCGAAACCAGCACGCGGCGGCTGAACATCTCGCAGACGTTCTATCCGTTCGGCGCGATGGCCGGCGTGTACATGGGCAGCTTCCTGATCTTCAAGGAGGGCGATGCGTCGCATGCGCAGCTCGCCGCGATGTCGGCGGCCGAAGCCCACGTCCACCAGCTCGCGATGATCCAGGCCACGCTCGAGCCGTACAAGTGGCTGATCGTCGTGCTCGCGGGCGTGTTCGTCGTGTTTGCGCTCACGCCCTACCCGGCCTGCAAGGGCAACGGCCCCGGCGTGGCCACGCACCGGATCGACGCGCGCGGCACGCTGGCGCGCCTGTTCGGCAACCGGCGCTTCGTCGCGGGGATCGTCGCGCAGTTCCTGTACGTCGGTGCACAAGTGGGCGTCTGGAGCTTCACCATCCGGCTCGCGATGCAGATCGGCGGCCTCACCGAGCGCGGCGCGTCGCGCTACCTGCTCGCGACGTTCTTCGCGTTCTTCGTCGGCAAGCTGATCGCGACGCTCGTGATGAAGCGCGTCGGCCCGGCCAAGGTGCTGATCGTCTACGGCATCCTGTGCATCGTGCTGCTCGCGTACACGATCAGCGTGCACAACATCACGGCCGTCTATGCAGCCGTGGGCGTGAGCGTGTTCCTCGGCCCGTGCTGGCCGACGATCTATGGCCTCACGATCGACGGGCTCGGCAAGGACACCGAATACGGCGGCTCGATCCTCGTGATGAGCATCGTCGGCGGCGCGGTCGTACCGCTGATCCAGGGGCTGATCTCCGATCACACGGGCGGCAACATGCAGCTCGCATTCGTCGTGCCGCTCGCGTGCTTCGTCGTGATCGTCTACTACGGCTTCTACTGCCTGCGGCACCAGCCGGCGGCGATGCCCGACGCAGCCGCCGACGGCAACGCGCCCGCGCGCTATGCCGCTGCGCGCAACACGTCAGGAGCCTGACGATGCGAGGCGAGATCGAACTGCGCCGCCATGCTGCATCAGGTCACGAGCGCGATCCCGTGTTCGCGGATCGTCATTTCGTACCGGCGGCTCAGCTGCCCGTCCGAGATCACGTAGTTGAAGTCGGTCAGCTCGGCGAAATAGGCCGCGCGCACTTCGTCGAACTTCGTGTGGTCGACGAGCAGGAAGCGGTTCTGCGCGCGTTCCATCACTTTCTTCTTCGCGTCGACTTCGTGGAAGTTGAAGCACGTGATGCCGCAGCGGTCGCTCACGCCGGCCGCGGAGATGAACGCCTTCGACACACGCACCGTGTCGAGGATGCCCGTCTCGGCCACCGACTCGAACACCATGTTCTTGCGGTGATACACGCCGCCGCACAGGATCACGCTGCAATGCGGTTTCTGCTGCAGCTTCGCGAACACGTTCAGCGAATTGCAGACGGCGGTGAATTCGAGGTCGTCGGGGATGAAGTCGACGATGAACGGCGTGGTCGAGCCGCAGTCGACGAAGATCGTGTCGCCGGTCGTCACGAACTGCGCGGCCAGCTTGCCAATGCGGCGTTTCTCCTCGGTCTGCCGGTTGTTCTCGGCGCTGACGACGTACTCGCCGATGTCGCTGCGCTGCGCGGCGAAGTGGCGCGTCACGTAGCCGCCGATCAGGCTGAGGCCGTGCGGATTGTCCGCGAGGTCGCGTCGGATCGTCATTTCCGACACGCCGAACAGTTCGGCGACTTCCCTCAGATGAATCGCGTTCTGCCCTTGCAGCACGTTCATCAGCGTCTTGATCCGTTCGCCCTTCTTCGTTTCCATGCCAGTATCCTGCGTACCCGTCGCATCCGTCGCGTGTCATGCCGGGCGCGCGGGCCCGGCCGGAATGTCGTATTTGTAACAAACCGATGTGAAAACATCAACTTTACGTGTGCCCATCCCGCACACGATCCGTGGAGTCCTGAAACATGCCGCTTTCCAACGCCCAACTCGCTCAAACCATCGATCACACGCTGCTCGCGCCCGACGCGAGCGACGCACAGATCCGCGAACTCTGCCGCCAGGCGGCCGAGCATCGCTTTTACTCGGTCTGCGTGAATTCGGCGAACGTGCCGCTCGCCGCGCGCGAGCTGGCTCACACCGGCGTGCTTGTGTGTGCGGTGGTCGGCTTCCCGCTCGGCGCCGGCCTGTCGGCTGCGAAGGCATTTGAAGCAACCGCCGCGATCGCTGCGGGTGCCGGCGAGATCGACATGGTGATCAACATCGGCGCGCTGAAAAGCGGCCGCGCCGATGACGTGAAGACCGACATCGATGCCGTGCACCGCGCCTGCGGCACGGTGCCGCTCAAGGTGATCCTCGAAACGGGGCTGCTGACCGACGACGAGAAGGTGCGCGTGTGCGAGATGTGCCGCGACCTCGGCGTCGCGTTCGTGAAGACGTCGACCGGCTTCGGCCGCGGCGGCGCGACGCTCGCGGATGTCGCGCTGATGCGCCGGACGGTCGGCCCCGTGCTCGGTGTGAAGGCGTCGGGCGGCGTACGCGACCGCGCGACCGCGCTCGCGATGATCGAGGCCGGCGCGACGCGGCTCGGCACGAGTTCGGGGGTTGCGATCGTGACCGATCAGGGGGGGAGTGGGTCGGCGTATTGACTGGTGCACCAGTGAGGCTGGCCCAATTTCCGTCCCAGTCTTAGCTGGAAAATTCCGGTACTTGAGGCTGGCCCAATGGGTCGATCCACTGTATCGGATTGGACGCATATTGATATACGTTGATACCCCCCTTCAATCTGATGGGGTCTTTCGATACAAACCTACCGCTTGTGGATCGCAGTACCGATGCCGGTTGTAGACGAACGAGGGGCCGCTGACGCGGCCATCTCATTCATTTAAAGACGATCCGAAATCAACTTAACCAAATCAGGGAAGAACGCGTCAAGCTCCATGCACAAATCCTCTGAATTCCCGTCGAATTTAAAAATATCTCCGGAAATCAATTTTCCCTCTTGATCCGTCAGATCGGCAGTTACCCTATATTTATCACCCATACCTGTCAGATCAAGTGTTAGATCGATCTCCATTGGGTAGAAGCTTACGTATGCCGTGCCGCCGAGAGAGTTTTGGTAAAACCCTGAATTCGATGACTCAATCTTGACCCTCTTTTCAATGGCACATTCTACCCTTTCCACATAGTCTGACAAATAGGATTTAATATCGGTCGCCATCACTTTTTCCCCCGACCAGTGACTGCTTCCAATATACCTTCTGTCAGAGAATGCGTCGAGCCGCTTCCTCTGGACTTCGCCCAGTCTGTCAATTTTGAATCGATCGGATCGTTTATCGGTCGAATGGTCACGTGACCATTCGGCTTATCATACGTCGCTTGAAGCCCGCACGAACAAAGCTTTCCGACGTCCAGCTCAACATATTTCCCTCTGTCCAATCCCGCTTCCGAAGTGGCTGCCGACAAGCCCGGCTCTTTCCCATCGATTCGAGTCGTGTCTTTTCCTAAGCGCGGAGTCAGGCTATCGGGGGTTCCCGATGCATTTCTAAAGACAGTTCCGCTAGTTATAACCTTAGGTTCAAAACCGGATAAGCCAAGCGGATCAACCCACCCCGTCGGATTGGGTGCGTATTGATAGACGTTGATCCCGCCTGCAAGCCCAATCGGATCTTTCGATATGAACCGTCCGCTACTCGGATCATAGTACCGATGTCGGTTGTAATGCAGCCCGGTCTCATGGTCATGGTACTGCCCCTGGAAGCGGATGGGGTTGGCGATCGGTGCCTTCCCCGAGGCCTTGCGGATCACCTCCTGTGCGACGCCCCAGGCACGGTACTCCGCGCTCCACGCAATCTCGCTGTGCTCGTCGGTCAGCTCCTGCGGCGTGCCGAGGTGATCACACTGGTACCACGCCAGGCCGTCGATGGCTGGTGCGGGCGGCGGCGGCAGCCATAGCGGGTCTTCATCCTGCCGGTAGTAATCGCCGTACTCGGGCTGATCGAGCAATTCGATGGCTTCCTCGCGCACCGCCTGCGCCACCGGCACGAAGCTGCCCGGCTCGTACACATAGTGCGTGGTGCGTGCGCCAAAGCCGTCCTCGTCGGCGATCTTGCTCTCCCACGCCAGCGTGTCGCCATCCCAGCCGTATAGCGTGAAGCCGCATTGCAGCTCGCGGTTGCGTTTCACACGCTCGGCGCGGTTCCAGTGTGGCCCCGCTTCCCTTCTTTCCTCGTAGTACGCCTGACTATGCTTGGACAGACGCCGGCCGAGCGCGTCGTAGCTGTAGTCGACCTTCAGGCGCTCGTCTTCGTAATGCGTCAGGCGGTCGAACAGATCCCAGGTGAAGCGGCCTTCCTTGCCGTTGTGCCAGCGCTGCGTGAGGTTGCCGCGCGCGTCGTACTCGTAGTGGGTGCCGGCGTATTGTTTGAGCAGGTTGTCCAGCGCCTTGATGCGCGGCATGCGCTGGCGCTCGGCTTCGCGCTGCTCGGCCGGGTCGATGAGGTTGCTCGCCGGATCGAAGTCGAAGGTCTCGTGGCCGAGCCGGCTTTGCGCTTCGAGCAGGCGGCCCACCGGATCGTAGCGGTAGGCAAGCTGGCCGCGCCGCGTGTCGTTGATGTCGGTGAGCTGGCCGCCGGCGTCGTAGCGGTAACGGCGCACCAGCAGGCGGTTGCCGCCTGCGGTTTGCCCGACCGGGCCTTTGGATTCGTGGGCAAGCACCTGCTCGCTGAGCCGCCCCATTGAATCCCACTGCTGCGTTTGCAGCAGCCGGTTGCCTTGCAGCCGTGCGACCTCGCGGTGCAGGTCGTCGCGCTTATAGCTGACCAGCTCGCGCTCGTCGAGCTGCAGCGCCAGCAGGTGGCCACTGCCGTAGGTGAGCCAGCTGACGCGGTGGCCGTCCGGGCGCACGGTGGCGATGCGCTGGTTCAGTGCGTCGTATTCGTGCTGCCACACCCCGACCAGCGGCTGGCCCAGGCGGGTGTAGTGTTGGTGCTCGCGCACCAGGTTGCCGGCCGGGTCGTGGAACCATTGCAGGCGGCTGTCGGCGTTGCTGGCCAGTGCCAGGTTGCCGTTGAGGTCGTAGGCAAAGCGTTCGATCTGCCAGTCCTGCTCGCGCGGACTCGCGTCGCCGGTTTGCAGCGCAGCGCGCCGCTCGGTGAGGCGGCCCATCGGATCGAAGGCGTAGGCGGTGATGCGCTGCCCGTCGATGGCGCGCGCCAGCTTGCCGGTCGCCTCCTCGTACTCGTAGCGCGTGATGGCACCGTCGAAGCCGGTTTCCGCCAGCAGACGGCCCACCGGGTCGTAGTGGAACTCGGCATCGCGCCCGTTCTCGTTGCGCAGCGCGGTGAGCTGGCCGAGCTTGTCCCACTGATAGCGCAGGGACTGGCCAGCGGCGTCCACGCGCTTGGCCAGCAGCCCGGCCTCGGTGTAGTCCCATTCGGTGCGCCGGCCCAGCGCATCGATGTGAGTCAGCAGCCGGCCTTCGGCGTCGCGCTCGAAGTGCTCTTCGGTATCGTCCGGGTAGCGGATCGCGGCGAGCTGGCCGGCCTCGTGGCGGTAGCGGGTGACCTGCCCGGCCGCGTCGGTGAACTGCACAAGCTGGCCGCGCTCGTCGTAGGCCCATTCGCTGGCCTTGGCCGAGCAGTCCACATAGCGGGTGAGCTGGCCGCTGCTGTTGTACTCGAGCTGCCTGGTCTTGCCGCTGGCGTCGGTAATGCCGATCGGCAACCCCATCAAGTTGTACGCGTACTCGGTCTTGTTGCCCAGCGGGTCGATGGCCTCCGTCAGGCGGCCGCGGGTATCGTAGTCGCGCAGCCAGAGGCCGCCCTCGGCGTCGCTGATCTTGATGAGCTGGTCTTTGCTATCCCACGCGTAATGCACGGTGGTGCCGTCCGCACGGATGTGCTCCAGCAGGTTGCCGTTCTCGTCATAGGCGTAGCAGTCCTCGCTGCCGTCCGGATGGATATGCTGGACGACGTTCTTCGCCCCATCGCGGAACAGCCATTCCTCACGCTGATCGGGGTGGACGATGCGGTACGTGTAGCCGAGGTGGTCGTAGTAGTGCCAGGTCTCCTGGCCATGGGCATCGGTGACATAGGTGAGGCGGATGTTCTCGTCCCATTCCAGGCGGGTGTCGAAGCTGCCGTCGTCGGCCCATTCGCGCACGGCCTTGGCGTCGGGCCCGTCGCCCTGCCACACCAGGTTCATGCCGCGGCCGGTGCGGTCCGTGTAACGGGTGATCAGGTGGTGCTGGTACTGGTAGGTCCACGCGGCAGCATTCTCGTCCTGGGCCAGCGTGAGGTCGCCCGCTTCGTCATAACGGTACAGGCTCAGGCGGCGCAGGGGTTCGTCCTCGCCCATCAGCCACAGGCCGGTGATGCGGCCAGCCTCGTCCACCAGAGTGCCCAGGTGGGTATGCGGCTGACTGGGATCGTCCTGGTAGGTGATCAGGTCCGACAGCACCGCGCGATTGCCAACGCGGTGGTCGTAGCCGAGCAGCATGCCGGCGCCGCCGCGCAGTTCGATCCGCACCAGCAGGAAGCGGTCGCCGTGGCGCTGGTAGGTCTCGCGGCGTTCGTAGCCACGACACAGCACCAACTCGTGATCGCGTACACGAACCAGGGTGAGGTCCTCGATGCGATCTTCATGGAACTGTCCGACCTTGGGCAGCGGGTAGTCGTGGCTGCGCCCGTCGGCGCCGTGGTAGCGCAGGCCTTCGCCCCGCACATCGAAGCGCGTGGTGTATGGCGTGATCCAGCGCGCGCCCAGCACGCCATCATCGAAAGCGCCCAGGCTGGAGCGGTAGGTGCGGGTCCATTCGACGGGGAACGGGCCCGGCAAGGCGAAGTCGGTATGCGCGATGGTCTCGCTGCCCATGGCGAAGCTGATGCTGCCGCAACTGCCGACACACGTGCCGTTTTTCTGGGGCTTGGCATCGCCCTGGGCCCTACGTTCGACGGGGCGCGGCTCCAGCGGCTGCCCCGGGTGGCTGGCCTTGCTGATGCTGGTGGTGCCCGACTTGACGTTGGCGCCATGTCCCCGGCCTGGTCTGCGGGCGAGCACGGCACGGGCCAGGCCCGCGATGATCCAGCCGATGCTCTGCTCAATGTTTTCGTCGGCCAGACGGCGAATCTGCCGACCGAGTTCGGGCGACAGCCGACGAAGTGCTGCGGTCTCCCGCAGCACTGCATCGCAGGCGCGCTTCGGTATCGCCATTGTCGCCAGGTTGAGGCTGGCCTTGGCCACGCTCGCCTGGAATTGCGTGGCGGCGCCATACACATTGGTGAATACGCCGAGCGGGTCACGCCAGAGTTTACCCGTGGCCTCGAACAGTTCCGCCTTCGCCGCCTTGAGATTGCCCTCGGCATCCAGCTCGCTCAGCACGATCGCGTCCAGGCCGTTGGCCAGGTCAACGATCAGCGCCTCTCCATACTGGGCGGCCGCTTCGATGAAACCGGACAACTCGGCCCGTGCCTTCGTCACGAAGTCTTCCAGGCTGCCCTTGATGCTGGCGTTCAAACTGGTAGCGAGCACCGTGAGCATCGCCTCGCCGACCAGTTGCTTGCCGCTCTTGCGCAACTCCTGACGCACCAGGAACAAGCCGGGGCGCAAACTCATGCGGGCAGCCGCTGTGCCGGGCAAGGGCACCACGCCCATCAGGTTGATGCCCAGGCTCACCCAATCGAGCGTATGGCGCTCTTTACTCTTAGCGAGGGTGACGATATCGCCGAACACGTCCGCCAGTGCGAGGATGTTGCCCAACACCGGCAGCGCACCGGCCATGGTGGAGATACGTTCCAGCGAGATCGTGCCGTCGCTGATGCTGATCAGCCAGTCGTCGAAGGCACTGATGCTCTGCCCCACGTCGGCGGGTTGGATCAGATTCACCGGGACGACGGCTACTTGCTTTGCTCGAGGTACTGCGGCGTTGCTGTTGTTGCTATCCATCGCGGGTTAATCGGAATGTGAAATTGGAATCGATGAGCCGCAATCCGATGCGGCTTCTTGTGATGGGAGCGCTGCGTCCGGGACCGAGCCTTGTTTAGGGGGCAAAGGCGCCCCTCTGTCGCGCCCGGTGCCTCTTGACGCTCGCTAAGGCGACAGTTGTACGGGGGCGTGATGCCGGAGCCGATCTGCTTTCAAGATCGCTACTCAGGCAAGAGGGCATTGCATTTGGCATGAGCCGTCGAGGCGATTCCTGGGGATAACGCCGCAATGGAATGCTTCTTCAACCCTGAAGAACCGAGCGCGTGAGCAGGCGCGCCTATCGCACCCGTGCCGATGGGTTCGAATACATCGAGCGACAGGGAAAATTAATTCGTCGGCACCACTTTCACTTCATGTGTGTCGGTCCCGTTTGCCAAGACGACCCTGACCGGGCCGCCCACTGGATTCAGCCCGGCCAGATCGAGTGATTCACCAGGCGACAAATAGCGGTCTCGCATGCAGTCAATCAAAAGCGCACATTCCCCATGCGCGGTTGCCAGCATGACCGTGTTCCCCGTATTAACGAATAGCGTCCCATCGACCCGATAAGCCTGCCGTGGCGACCTCGGCTGCACGACCAGGATTGTCTGCAACTCGAGACGCGGTTTCACCTTGACCGCATTTGTATCGATCGAAACCGCGCGTTCCTCCCGGAACGTCACGCGAAAATAGCGTGGCGAGTCGTCACTTACACCTTTGAAATAGAGACGCAACCACCCACTCTTGTTCGGGCGTAACACGAGCTGCTTCGGCGCGTACATCAGATCGCCGCCGTTCGGCTTCCAGGTCGCGACGTCGCCATACGGCGGAGCACTTTCCTCCACTGACACGCCGTATACGCGCGTCTGGTCGCTGTCGTTCACGACCTCGCGAACGAGATAGTCTTTCCCGGACCCCATGAAATAGGTCATGTCGCCAACGGACAATGCCTGCGCGGTGCAAGACCAGACCAACATCAAGAACGCTGCGAATTGCCTCAATCGATTCCTCACTGGTTACTGGTCCGCGCATGCGCATCTCACCCGCTACAACTCAGCCGGTCGGCCCGGCATCGCGCGTTACCCGACAAAAATAGACGCGCGACCGACTGCGTCGGCCGCGCATATGGATACGTCCCCTCCATTTTGGTTTGGCATCAGCCTTCGCGACGCCGAACCGGGCGCGCATCGGCCACGCTTTTCGGTTTGCATTCGATCTGATCAACCCACAGCGCGCCTTGCGCCTTGCTGAGGTCAAAGTCGATCTCGCACGTTCCGCCGGTGCCCGTCTCGTATTGAATGACCGGATAGGCGGTATCGACGTCGATCACGAAACCGCCGTCGGCTGCAGTCGTAGCCTTGCCGATGTGGTTGCGAATCTCGGTGTTCGGCTTCACCAAACCGTTCTCGGTCAGCACGCCGAACACCGTTACCAGCCGGCGGACCTTCGGCATCATCGACGCGACGTTGCCCGGATACAGCACGAGCTTGGCGTCGCCTTCCTGGATATCGAAGTTTTCCGGCGTGTCACGACGCGTGCGGATCGTCACGCGGTGTTCGCGGTATCCCGTAAGCGGAACGAACGTGGAACGCGAATCGAGCGCCAACGCCCCATTCGTGGACACCATCTCGAGGTTGCCACGTGCCGACTTGTCCACGCCGACGATCACGCCGCTTTCGCCCTTCTTGCTGTTGAACCCGATGCCGCGCGTGTTCCACCCGACACTGCCCTGCATCGCGGCGGTGCCGCTGGCGTCGCCGGTATCGTCGATGTTCACGTTACCTTGCCAGCCGAACCAGCGGTTGTGGCCCTGCGCGCCAAGGTTCGCTTGGGTGCTCGACGGATTGCCATAGTCGCTCGACAGCGAACGCGAGCGGTTGACCCCTGCCGACAGATAGTCGACGCCCGGGATACGCTCCGGCCGCCAGCCGACGTGCGCGCCGATCTGCTCGGTATCGAGCGAACGCGAATAGTCGATGCCCGCGTCGCCGAACGAGAACGTCGCATTCAGGCCGACGTAGAACGCATTGTTCCACTTACGGCCCATGCCGCCGCTATTCCGGCTGAACATCTGGCCGCCATTGAGCATCACGCGCACCCATTTGTTCGAGTAAATGTCCTGGCTCCAGTCGATGCGGTAGTCCTGACCACCGCCGCCGTATACGCTGCCGCTCACGTTGAGCGTCGCGTTGTTGGCCCAGCCGAACATACGCGCAACGTTCACGTTCGAACCGAAGCTCAGTGTGCGCTGATTGTATACGCCGTTTTTCGCGGTGCTGCCCGTCGTCAGCATGTAGTTCGCCCACGCGCCGACAGGCCCGATGTTCGCCGCGCCATTCGCATTCACGCGAAAACCGCCGTCGCTCGTCGCTCCCGTGTCGATGCCTACGTTACCGTGCTTGAAACCCCGTTGATAACGCAGTTCGGCGGCGGCCAGACCGTCAAAATAATATGCACTGCCGTTAAACGTTCCGAACCGAGTCGCCATCTTGCCGCTCGCGCCGACGAGCTGTCGGCTGATCGCACCACGTCCCCCAACGTTGTTCGCAACATACTGGCCGACATAGAACTGATACTGCGTGTCCGCACCGGTTCCGCCGTTACTCGGCTTGTACACTTGCTCATTGCGGGACGACACCACACGACCGTTGACAACGACGTCCACGCGAATCGGGTAAGTCCCGACTGGCAACTGGCGCGTATCGATTTCCTGGTTGCCGAGGGGAAGATGCTGAACGTTGATCAGCTTGCCGTCGCGATGAATCTGCACTTCACCCGATGCAGGCATGAACGCGAAGATTGGCGTGCGCGCCAGCGAGCCGTCGTTCAACTCCGAGCGGCTTGCGGTGCCTGCGCTGACGCCAAGAAAGCGCCCGCCCGGAAGGAACGTTGTCTGCCCCAGCGCATTCATCGACCAGGTGCTCAGATAGCCGGCCGTGATCGATACGCCGCGGTAATCACGTTCCAGCCGCGCTTCATACAAGTTGAAATCGTCGCCGCTGCGAATGTCGCCCTCAACATACGCGTGATTGACACCAATTGCGCTGACCGACTGCATGTGGAGGTAGCCGTTCGCATCGGCTCTGGCGTTCTTCACGACCGACATGTCGTAATTCAGCACACCGCTCGGATGCTTCTCGGTACTGTCGGGCAGCATATGCAAGCGCGGCGCGCCTTCGCTTGCATAGGCATCCCTCGGCAGTTGTGCAACCAGTTCGAACGTCCGGAGATTGAATTCCAGTTGGACGTCAGATACGTCCTCGCGTGCGCTCGACGTTTCCGCGACCATGCGCAGCGGCTTGCCGTAGCGATCCGCAATCCTTTGCTTCGCGGCATCCGTGATGGCGATCTTCGCGAGGCTGAAGTCCACCAGCGTCAGCGTGCGACCATCGTACTTGACGGTCGCCCGGCCCGCTTCCTCCGAACCGCTATCGATCTTGAGCCGCACGGGCACGTCGACACCCTGCTCGAGTGCACCGAGCAGGTTGTCAGGAAAGGCGTACTGACCGGCGACCAATGCGCCATCGGCATCTGCACCCTCCGCAGGATCGGGCGCGCGATCGGCAATTTCCGGATGCAACGAGCGAGCATCGCGGCCTGGTTCCATGTCCGACGCTGGCACGGACACCGATGCGTATTCCGAGGCCGTGATCGCGTCGACATCGACGGCGTATGCGGACTCGTCGCGCCCCCTGTCAGCTTCTGGCTTCTCGACTGCCCGCGCACCCCGATCGAACATCACCGAATGATCCGCCGCAAGCACAGCCGACGACACCCATCCTCCCGCAAGGGATACGGCGACGTTAATTGCTGTCATTGTCGACTTTTTCATTCGCAGTCCAAATTGAATCTCTGTTTATCCAAGTCACATAACCGTGATTCGGTTACTTCGCTACGACCTTCGACGGTGCGGCATTCATCGGGAAATACTGGTAGTCGCTGCCTTTCCAGACGCCAATGCCTTGAAGGGATACCAAGCCCTTTTCCTTTCGCATGTCTCCCGACTCGCCCGGGAGCAGGAAAGTGGATCGGCTGCACGCCTTCGGTTCGGTCGCGGCCTTTTCTTCGCACTTTCCCGTGGCCGTGACATGGACGAAGGTATTTCCGATGTTCTTCACACGCCCGTTGCCGTCGTGTTCGAATTTGAAGTGGATCATTCGTGGGCGCACGACGAGGATCGAACTCAATCGAATGCGCTGCTTCGCGGACAAGCTGACGCCATCACTGATGTTCGATTGCGACGACACGGCCTGTTCAATGAACGACAACTGGTAGTAGCGCTCCTTGTCGTCCCGCTTGCCCTGGTAGTAGATCTTGACGTCCGCCGTTCGATGCGGCGGCAGAAACACCGTTGCGGGCGAGATCAGCACATCCTTTTTCTGCTCATGCAGCACCTTCAATTGCCGCGGATTGGTAATCTCCTGGACTTCCGTCGACACGAATTTGGCTACCGAGTCGTCGTTCTTGATCTGCTTGACGACGTAGAACTCGTTTTCCTGCATTTCGGTCGTCAACGATCCGATGCCAATGGCCGATGCATGCTGCGCGCCCATCAGCGCGGCCGCCAGCGCCAAGAGTTTGAGTGGCTTCATCGTGTCCTCCGAAAGAAAAGAAAAAGAAAATGCCGAACCCCTAGACCGCGAGGTCCGGCATTACCGGAGTCAATGCCTGCTTCGACCGAATCTACGCAGGCATTCGGCGCAACTTACGCGGTCGGCGTTTCCCAGCTCGCGACGAAACGCACTTCGACGTCGCCGTTGTAACGGCCGTCGGAGACGCCAGACAGACCAGTGCCAGTCAGCGCGTTTCCGTCCTTGTCGGTGCCTTCTGCGATCGAGAACTTCACCGGCACGCCATTCGCCTGGTGGTACGAGCCGTTCGGCGTCTTGTTCGGGCCGACCTTCGACAGATTCATGTTCTGCAGGCCATTTGCCGCGATCGACGGCGCCGCGTCACCGCCGGTGCCCGACAGGATGTCGGTGAGGGTTTCGCTCAGCTCGACGCCACCGAGATCGACGCCGACCTTCAGCGAATCCTTCACGCCACCTGCAACGGCATTCAGCGTGTTCTTCGTGACTTGCGCCTGGATCTTGTAGCCCGTGCCGCCTTCGTAACCCGCCGCGAGAACGGTCAGCGTGCGGTCCTGCGTCGAGAATGCTTCGCTCGACGGGTTCCACTCGAAATCGAGCGTCGTGCTACCTTCCGCGAAGACGCTCAGCGTCACGTCGGACTTCTTGACAACGGATGCCGTCCACTTCACGCGTGCTTCTTCCGGGCCCACGGTTGCGGCGATGGCCGGAACAGCGAACGCGACTGCGAGTGCGGATGCCACTGCGAGGCGGAATGCAGTTTTCTTCATATCGATCTCTCAAAGGTGTTCATCAATTAACTTGGATGACCAGACGACATCCCGTACCCGGGGATGCTTCTGGACCGCCCGTCCTACCAACTGCCGGTTCAATGGGATTGCCAGATCACGGCGGCGAAACGAATTATTTCAATTGAAAGGCCAATGTAATATAAGAATGGGCCTAAAAAATCCTTGACCCGCTTCGAACGGCACACGCTCATGCGGCCCGGCGCCCGTGCTGATGGATGACAGTCACACCCGAGCGCATCCCTCTCCGGCAAGTAAGCCAACAGAAAAAGGTTTGCCGCGGACGCGATGATTTGGACGTGCGAAACCGGCAGGTGCGCCGGAACCGAAGACAACACGCATCACGACCACGATGGTCGGTGCATTTCGCGGCGCACCCGCAACGCGCCGCCGAAACACGTCCGCGTGTGTTTTCACCTGCGCTGAATGGCGCCACACGGCGATGGGTGCGATACGCCTTGGCCGGTTCCAGGCGTGCGTCGCTCGAGGGCGGACAAGATACCGGTATGCAACGTGAGTGCCGCGCCGTATGCGCGGTCTCTACGGATCGTCAAGCCAGAAGACATGCCCGACGCCTGCTGGTGCCATTGCACAACGGCCGGTCTGCACGGATCCGGGCGCGAACGAACGCGTCGCGGTAGTCCGCGCGAGAACATTCACACGGCCTCGCGCTCAATCGCAGACTGATACATCTGATCGACGCTCCAGTAGCGCGAGCGCGGAAGGCGTACGCTCCGTGCGTTCTCTCGCAACGATTCAGCAGCTATCGTCGAGACCTTCCCCGACTCCGCCGGCAGGCCGAGCGGGCATGGCGCGGATATCCGCGGGATGCATTTAGGACGGTTCTCATATTCTGATCGCGCGCCCCTCGTTAGCATACGAAAGCCATTTTGCGTGTGATTAACGGGACGACTCGGTTATCCGGTCCTCATCGCAGCCCCCTCCGCTCAACCGCTCGTGGTCGAACGTGCGTTGCGTGTCGACCTGAATCCGGATGGCGGCGATAAATCATGTGCGCTCCACCGAATGTGTCTACTCCTCTCCTCGCCATTGCATTGAAATGTCAAATCTCAAACCACTTTTTCTACGCGCTGCGATTCGCTTTTGCTTGAGCGGCGCGCTGGCGCTCGGTCATGCTGTCTCTGCCCATGCCGCGGCCGATGACCCGTTCAGCGTTCCGTGCAGCCGTTCGCCGACGATTTCCGACCACTCTTATGCGCCGTTAGTGATTGAGGTGGGCGATTATCTTTATTTGCCTGACATTCCCGCTGGTACGACGGGTGCACTCGTCGGGCGCATTCACAAAACGAATCCCCAACTGACGCAACTGGCAATCATCTTCAAGGAAGTTACCACCTGGGACGATTTCCCGGACGTCGCTGTCGGCGCATGGCTGTCGGCGAGCGGCGGCTTGCGCTCGATCGTTGTTCCGAATAGCCAGGATGTGCGCTTCCCCAATCTTCCCTATTCGAGCAAGACCACACTGAATCGTCTCAGCGCGGACTACATCATCAACGGCATGCAAATCGCGTCAATTGCTCAATTTACGCAGCAAACCAGCAACTCGCTGGGGCAGTTCGTTCGCGGGCCGGGTACTCAAGTGCAAGATCAGACCGCCAGAAAGATGGTGGCGGACGCCTTCCTGAACCAGTCACCGATGACGTTCGGTGCGCATATGTTCTACTCCTCTATCATACTTGGAGACCGCGGTCAGCAGCTTTCGGATTGGTGGTTGAATGGAAACTTCTCGAACATGGGCCTTTGCGGATACTCCAGCCAGTTCCTTTACAGAACGACGGTGACGCCAACCGCCTCCCGGACGCTCACGCTGTCACCGATCAGCGGCACCATCAGCGTGTCGAACGGAAAAATGCTCGTATCCGTTCCGCCCGTATGCCGTATCACGGACGGCAACATGGAATGCCCGATATCCGCCAACTCCACGGCCACGATGGATAACATTTCGTTCATCGTACCGCCTTCTCAGCAATCCGACGTATGGTTCAAGACGGCTGGCGGGCAGAAGTTGTCGAAGGTCTCTGCAACTGCCTTAGGCACAACGAAACTGGTGGTCACGTCGAATCTGCTGGATTCGCTGCTGGGCGACGCCGAAGCGAAGCCGCTCGGCGAAACCATCGGCGCGATCGTGCAATCTACGGGTGGAACGGCCGTCGACATGCAGGTGTCTTTTTTCGAAGATACGGAACTGAAACGTCTCACATTCGGCGTCGCGATCGACGAGCGCGACCCCGCCGCGATGGGCAAATATTCCGGTTCGATCGGCCAGGATGCGGAGATCGTCGTGCCGCTCACAATCCGCCAGTATGGCGCGTCGAAGGCGACCAAGGTGTCGGTAGACGTGCTCGCGCCCAGTGTGCAAACCGCCGACGGGCCACGTTGCAAATTCGTCGACAAGAGTGGTGCAACAGTGGTTGCAGTGCCGTCAATCGTTCGCTTTTATGACGGCACTGGGCTCGACGATCGCCCGGACAATTGCGCCGGCACCGTGTATGACGTCGCCACGCTAAGGTGGCGCGAGACCCTCGGCGGCGCATTCGCGTACGAGGGGGCCCTCGATATGGACCTGCGCTTCCCACTCGATCCAAAGCAACTCGCGACCGACACGTCAGGCGCGCCCTGGTTTGGTACCGTTTCGGCCAGCGGCGAAGTCCGCGTACGCGCTGACTGGCTCTAAGCGACTGCGGCCTTGGCGGTGCTCCGCGCTGACATTAGACATTCCGCGAATAAATCCTTCGATGCCGCACCGCTTCGCCAGCATCGTGAGCGACGGTTCCGTCTGCGACTGTCTCAGGCTCCCAGCGGCGATCGACAGACGGGACTGCAGCCGCTTGAGCGACTTTCGATCCCCGCGCCCGATCGCCGTTGGTGGCACCTCGCAATTCGATTTCGCGCAGGTCTTTTATAGAAGTCCTGATTTGGTGCCACACGACAAGACTTTGTCGGATTGGAATCCGTCTAATCGAGTGCAGCCGTCCTTTTCGTGAAAAATCAGGACTCCTCGCGCGCTTACACCAGCACTCGAGACTGTCCTTGTCCATCTTTGACTTTCTTTCAGACGTATCTGATTGTTCCGATTAGTCGATTTCGCGACGATAGGTTCGCGTGGGAGGCGTCGTCCTGATAACGCGATTCCTTCCCTGCAAATCATTCACTCAGATTTTTTGGGATCGTTCTGAACAATGAAAAAAATAACCCTGACTCTTCTCTTGATGGCGCTCGCCCTGCCCGCCTTCGCAGGCCAATGCAATAGCTACGGCTATCAAAATAAGCTGCGAAAACTTGAAGTCAAAGCCGAAGCCGCGAGCCGGTATGGCGACAGGATCAAGGCGCAGAAGCTCCGGGAAAAGCGCCAGTATTTGATGTCCCGTTGCCAGTTGACGCACACCATTGGCGGAACGACTGAAAACCACATCCCGTACCAATATCACTAATTTGCCGTAGGCGTAGGCGTAGGCGCGCGGTGTCAGGAAACGCGCGCCGTCCGCGCGTGAAAACAGGCAGCCCCTCGAATCACAATCGGCATGCACGGCCACCGCTACTGGGAGCACGACGCATGGATGAATCGTCATCCGCGTGAACATGATCCATGGCGTGAGGACGAGCACGAGCACATGCACGAACACGGCTATCGTGAATAGCGCAGACGCACCGCCAGATACGAGGGAGGAAACCGCTGCCGATCAACACTCTCGTATGTGGCGCATCGGCCCGCCTGATTTTCTCGGGCCGCCACCATATCCACGTCAAGGTGCGGCCATCAGCGCCTGGATCAGATTGGCGGCCATCGGGCGCCCGAGGCCGGTCACGTAGTCGTATCCGACCGCCGTAGTACAAAGCGTTCCGCATGTGTCGTTCGATCCGCTGACAATGTCGCGGAAGTTCGCCGCGTAGGCGCTCGACGCGAGACCATTCAAGTGAATGAAAATCCAGAAACAATGCGGTACGGAAGGCAAACAGCGTGTGTTAGCCTGAAACAAATTCGGTATTCGAATCAATATCGTCAGACAAAATCCGCATACAAAATCATTACGCGGCGGGGTGGAACCTGCAACGGGACCAGCTCATCGGGGACCTCTACGAGGCCACCCTATACCCGGATGGTTTTCTCGAAGTCTTCCATCGGGTATCCGAATCGCTCGGCGCAAACGTCTTTCATATGTTCAGCTGGGACGCCGCGCGCAATGCACCGAAATTCTCGATCTATTCGCCGCGTGCGGAATTCGACACGATCGTCGCACTCTACGACCAGTATTACGGTGCGCTCGATCCGCGCCGCGGCTTCGTCGAGAATGCACCGCTCGGCGAATTCGTTTGCTGCCAGGATCATCTGACCGAACGCGATGTCGAGCGCAGCGAATTCTTTCAGGACTATCAGATTCCGTCGGGCATTCGCTACCTGATGGGAATGCGCTTCGCGCGCCCGGGCAGCGACGACATCCTGCTCGGCTTGCTGAGAGCGCACGGCCGACCGCCCTATTCGTCAGAGGAACGCGCGAACCTGACGGGCATAGCCGGGCATCTGCAACGCGCGATCAACCTCTGGCAGGATGCAAGCGTGCTGCGTCGGGACGCTGCGCTCGGCCGCGAACTGATGGAGGAAATGGGCTTGTCCGTCTTCACGCTCGACCGGCATTCGCGCGTCGTATTCGTCAACCGGGCGGCAGCGTCGATGTTGCGCGCCACCACTTGCCTCAAGCTCGAGCACGGGCATCTGAGCGCGGCGAGCGCGCCGCAGAACGATGCACTCAAGGCGGCCGTGGCACGTGTCGCGAAGACCCGCAAAAGCGAGAACCTTGCGCTGGCCGGCACCGTGAGCGCCGCGCACGAAATCTTTCTCGGCATCGCTTCGTTATCCGGACAAGCACGCGATGGCGCACTCGGCGACGCTGCGATACTGATCACCGCCAGGTGCCGCAGCGCCGCTCCACTCGTCGTCGCTCAGCAACTTCGGCAGGCATTCGGCTTGACGAGCGCCGAAGCCGCCGTCGCCGAAGCATTGGTCGGCGGCAAGACGCCGGAGGAATGTGCGGCCATTGCCGGCGTGTCGCTCTCGACCGTTCGCACCCAGTTGCGCGCGATCTACGAGAAGACGCATTCCCGAAATCAGACCGAGGCGGTTGGCCGGATGCTCTGGGTGCTACCGCAGCACGCGCGCGATGCGTGATCTCTCGAAATCGCGAGCCACCGATGTATCGAAAAACGGCGGCTGCAACGACCGGTTGTATTTCGCGCTCGCCAGCACCGTTCGCTCGTTGCAGAACACGCATACTGCGCACGATTTGCGGCCGCTGACGTAGCAACGAGCGAACAGGTTCGCAACATTCGACGCAAGCCGCCAGTGATGCAGCTGATAGTGCATTGCGACCCGTTCTTCACCGGCGCGATCGACGAATTCCGCATCCATCGCGGCGCGATGCCGGCCGCTCAGGTGAGGGCGCTCGCTCAGGGCGCGTGATGCGTGCCGGGGCTCCGAATGCGTGTCGCGGCGGGCTGCGCCTCCACTGCCCGCTGCTCGGACATCGCGCACGCACTCACGGCGATCGCCTGAAGTAATGCTGCGCCAACGCGACCCAATACCGTACCCCGGCCGGAATGATGTCGTCGTTGAAATCGTATTTCGGGTGATGCAGCGCCGGCGCAGCCGTTCCGGCCGGCGCGTTGCCGATCAGCACATAAGCGCCGGGGCGCTCCTCGAGCATGAAGCCGAAGTCTTCGGACGTCATGTTCGGCGGCACGTTGGCGTCAACGCGTGCGTCGCCGAAGGTGTCGCGAATCACCGCTTCGCAGAGCGCGGTCTCGGCCGGCGTGTTGACCGTCGCCGGATAGTACTGAAAGAACTCGACGTCGGCTTGCGCGCCATGAGCGCGGGCGAGCGCCTCGCACATGAGCCGGACGTCGCGCTGCAACTGTTGCTGCAATGCCGACGAAAGCGTGCGAATCGTCCCCCGCAGCTCGGCGGTGTCCGGAATGACGTTGTCCGTCGTTCCCGCATGGAACATGCAGACGGAAATGACGGCGGGATCCACGGGATCCTTGTGGCGCGCGGCGATGGTCTGACACTGCAGCACCATCGAACAGGCGAGCGGGACGGGATCGATGCCCAGGTGCGGCTGCGCCGCATGCGCACCCTTGCCGGTCACCGTGATCCTGAACCGGCAGCCCGCGGCCATGATGGGGCCCGTGCGCAACCCGAAATGCCCGGCCGGCAAGCCGGGCCAGTTGTGCATGCCGAATACCGCTTCCGCCGGGCATTGCTCGAACAGCCCGTCGTCGATCATCTTCCGCGCGCCCGCGCCGCCCTCCTCGCCGGGCTGAAACACGAAATGGACGGTGCCCGGCAGCTGCGGCAACGCTTTCAGCACGCGTGCGGCGCCGAGCAACATCACGGTATGGCCGTCGTGGCCGCACGCGTGCATGATCCCGTGCGTGCACGATGCATGCGCGAAGTCGTTGGCTTCGTGGATCGGCAACGCGTCCAGATCGGCGCGCAGTATGATGCCGCGGCGCGGATCCGCGCCAGGCAGGCTCGCGACGACGCCTGTACCGCCCAGCCCGCGCGTCACCGCATAGCCGAGCGCTTCGAGCTCGCGGGCGACGACGTCGGCCGTCCGGTGTTCTTCGAATCGCAGCTCGGGATGCGCATGCAGGTCCCGGCGCAGCTTCGCCCAGTGCGCGTGATGCGCTTGCAGCGACGTGTCGGGAATGACGGGGTTTTCCAATTTCGGCACCTTCGAAAAATAGACGGCTGCTCAGTCGTAAAAGCCGACGATCGACTTGATCTCCATATACTCCTCCATCCCTTCGATCCCGTATTCGCGACCGTTGCCCGACTGCTTGTAGCCGCCGAACGGCGCCTGCGGATCCCATGCCGGGTAGTTGAGATGCACCTGCCCCGACCGGATGCGCGCGGCCACCGCACGTGCCCGTTCCTTGTCGGCGCCCTGCACATGCGCGCCGAGCCCATAGACCGTGTCGTTCGCGATCGCGACGGCTTCGTCGACCGTATCGTAAGGAAGAATCGCCAGGACAGGACCGAAGATCTCCTGCTGCGCGATCGCCATGTCGGTGCGGACGTCGGAAAAGATCGTCGGCCGCGCATAGAAGCCACGGTCGAATCCCATGGGCCGTCCGGGGCCGCCGGCGATCAGCTTCGCCCGTTCGTCGATGCCCGCGTCGATCATCTGCGCGACGCGACCGAACTGCGCGCGATTGGCGAGCGGCCCGTGCGTCGTCGTGCCGTCGAACGGATCGCCGACGATCAGCTGTTGCGCTGCCGCGACGGCCAGTTCCTCGACCGCGCCGAGCACGTCGCGCGGCACGATCATGCGGGTCGGCGCGCTGCACGATTGCCCCATGTTCCGGAACGCGGCGGCCACGCCCGGCCCGATCGCCTGCTGCAGGTCCGCATCCGGCAACACGATGTTCGGCGATTTGCCGCCCAGCTCCTGCGCGACGCGCTTGACGGTCGGGGCCGCCGCCTGCGCCACGAGCACGCCCGCGCGCGTCGACCCGGTAATCGATACCATGTCGACCTCGGGGTGCGACGAAAGCGGACCACCCACCGCCTCGCCGCTGCCGCTCACCAGGTTGAAGACGCCGGCGGGCACGCCCGCATCGGCAATCACTTCCGCGAACAGCAGCGCGCTGAGCGGCGACAGCTCGCTGGGTTTCAGGACCACCGTGCAGCCTGCCGCGAGCGCCGGGCCGACCTTCGCGGTGATCTGATAGATCGGCCAGTTCCACGGCGTGATCAGCGCGCATACGCCGATCGGCTCGCGTACGACCGCGGTCGTCCCGCGCCGCGTGACGAACGGGTAGCGAGCCAGATTGTCGCGCGCGACCCGGATATGTTCGGCCGCGAGCGGCACATGGGCGCCGCGTGCATAGCTGATCGGCGCGCCCATTTCGAGCGCAAGCGCCGCGGCGAACCGTTCCGCGCGCTCCAGCATCAATGCGTGCACGCGGTCGAGCAGCGCGGCGCGTTCTTGCGGCGAGGTCGTGGCCCAGCGTTCGAACGCGTTGCGCGCGGCGCGCACCGCGCGGTCGGCATCGCGTGCGTTGCCGAGCGGGATGTCGCACAGCACGTCTTCGGTGGACGGGCAGACGACCGCGAAGCGCTCGACGCCGTCGGGTAAAACCCAGTCGCCGTCGATGAAGAAGCGATCGAGCCTGCCGGCTTCCATCAGATGACGAACCGGTGAATTGACCAGTGAATTCATTGCAGCGTGTCCTTGAGTCGATACCATGCGCCGACGAACGGCAGAAACCACGGCTTGCCGAAGTGGCCGGGAATCGCGGGCCAGTCGAAGCTTTTCCATGGATTGAGATCGGCGCGTCCGTCCATGATCTCCGCCATCAGCGTGCCCATCAGCGTCGCCATGTGCGTGCCGTGGCCGCTATAGCCCATCGAGTAATACACGCCGTCGCGCTGGCCCGCGCGCGGCAGGCGGTTGGCCGTCATGTCGACCATCCCGCCCCAGCAATAGTCGATGCGCACGGCGGCCAGTTCGGGAAACACGGCAGACATCTGCTGTCGCAGGATCAGCCCGCTCTTTTCGTCCGAACGCGGGTTGGACGTCGCGAACCGCGCGCGCCCGCCGAACAGCATCCGGTTGTCGGGCGTGACGCGAAAGAAATTGACGAAGTTCTTGGTGTCGGTGACCATCCGGCGGGTCGGCAGCAACCGGTCGAGCAGTTCGCGCGGCAACGGCTCGGTAACGATGATGAACGCGCCGACCGGCACGATCCTGCGCCGGATCCAGCCGAACGGGCCGACCTGCGAGATGCCGCTCGCGAGCAGCACCTGGCGCGTACGGATCTCGCCGAGCGGCGTCCGCACCGCGTAGGCGCCGCCCGCCTCCCGCGTCATGCCGAGCACCGGCGCATGCTCGAGAATGTGCGCGCCGCGCGCTTGCGCGGCGTTCGCCAGGCCGCGCACATAGCGGCCGACGTGCATCCCGGCACTCTTCTCGAAGATCAGCCCGCCGTGATAGCGGTTCGAACCGATCTCGTCGTGCAGCTCCGCCTTCGTCACCAGGCGCGTGTCGGGGTCGACGCTTGCCGCGAGCAGCGCCTGGCTTCGCACGAGCTTGTCGTAGTGCTCGGGCTTCGCCGCGAGCTTGAGCTTGCCGCGGCGCGCGAAGTCGCAATCGATCGCCTCCTCCCTGACCAGCCGCTCGACCGTATCGACTCCCGCGTCGAATGCGAGATACAACCGGTTCGCCAGTTCCGTGCCGATGCGCTGCGACAGGAACGCGTAATCCTGCGCGAAGCCGTTGTTGCACATGCCGCCGTTGCGTCCCGACGCCGCCTGTCCCACGGTGCCCGCTTCGCAGACAACCACGCGCGCGCCCTTCTTCGCCAGCGCGAGCGCCGCCGCCGAACCCGTGATCCCGCCGCCCACCACCACCACGTCGCAACTTCCGTCAGGCCGCTCGGTCGAGCGGCTCATGAACGGCTCGGACGTATCGAGCCAGTAGGATCCGAAACGCATCACGCACTCCAATGTCGGCAGCACCAGGCTACACAGCGCGGCGAGCATTCACCACACCGATCCGGCCGCTCGCGCGCCGTCCGGATCGAAACGCATCGTCCCGAGGCCGCCACCGTCGTTCCAGTGACGACCGCGAACTAGAAGTCGGCAACCTTGCCCCAGGCGGAATCGCCGAACCGGCTCGGCCGATACGGCACCGGGTCCACGATCGGTTGCGCACCCGTGGCGAGATCCGCGATCAAGTGACCAGCGCCGGGGCCGATGCCGAAGCCGTGCCCGGAAAAGCCTGCCGCCAGGATCAATCCCGGCACGCCCGGCACTTCGCCGATACCCGGCACGCCGTCCGGCGTGCTGTCGACGAACCCGGCCCATGCGTGCGTGATCGTCGACTCGCGAAGTTCAGGAAGCAGTTCGACGGCACGTCGATACGTTTCGGCGACCGTCGGCATGTCTGGCTTCGGATCCAGGATGCGCACCGCCTCCATCGGCGTCGGCGCATCGAGCCGCCACCGCTTCAGCGTTTCGTGTCCGCCGCGCATGCCTTCGAGGCCGCCCGGAAGAAGATTGCGCCAGCGCTTCGCGAACATCGGCACGAACTGCGGCGCGAAGCGCAGGAACTGCGGCGTGAGGTCCACGCGTGCGCGGCCGCTGATCGCCAGTGCGTAGCGTCCGTCGCTGCGGCGGGTGATGGACACGCCGGACGTATACAGCGCATCCGGCAGCGGATGCTCGACAGGCGACACGCTCAGGATCGACTGACGGATCGACGCCTGCGGAAAACGAATCCCCAACTGTCGGCAGAACGACGACGCCCACGCGCCGCCGGAGAGCACGACCGTCCTGGTCTTGATGACGCCCGCCTCGGTAACGACGCCGCTGACGCGCCCGCCCTCCAGCTCGATGCCGCGCGCCGCGCAGTGCTGGTTGATGCTGCCACCGAGCTTCATGACCGCGGCCGCTACGGCCGGCGCGGCCTTCCCCGGGTCGGCCGTGCCGTCGCTCGGCGAGAACACGCCGCCCTTCCACGACCGCCCGGTCGCGTGCCCGCGCTCGCCGGCCTGCTTGCTGTCGAGCATGTACGTCGTTACGCCCGCGGTCTTCGCGAAATCGCCCCAGCTGGCCCACCGCGACAGCTCGGCCTCGTCGTTGCTCAGGTACAGCAGCCCGCAGCGGTGAAAGCCCGTGTCTTCGCCGGATTCGGCGGCGAATCGCTCCCACAGATCGATGCTCTTGCTCGCCATCGGCAATTCGCGTTCGTCGCGGTTCTGCTGCCGGCACCAGCCCCAGTTGCGGCTCGACTGCTCGGCCCCGATTCGGCCCTTCTCGACCAGCGCGACCGACACGCCGCGCCGGGCCAGGTAGTAGGCAGTGAAGACGCCGATGATGCCGCCGCCGATCACGACGACATCGGCCGAAGCCGGCGGCGTGGACGGCGTTTCGATTTGGCGCAACGGAGGGGACATGTTCAGTCTCGTTCGGTTGATACGTGGATGTTTTGCACGACGTAGAATTTCGCCACGCGTTCGCTGCTTTCCCATCCGATCGATGCGCCGCGCGGCACGAAGAGCGCGTCGCCGGCGCCGAGCGACAGCACGCTGCCGTCGGGTGCGGCGAACCGTACGCTGCCGGCGAGCAGGAGCATGAACTCGTTCACGCGATGCGGGCGAACGATCCGGTGATAGGGCGTCGAATCCCACGTGCCCGCGCAGTACTCGGCGCCGTCGTCAATGAACACGTTGTCGCTACGGCATTGCGGTGCGGGGCCGAGCAGCACCTCTGCCGGCAGCGATGCGGACGGCTTGAAGTCGGCGTCGGCACACAGCGGGAACAGGCCGCGCTTCGTCGGTTGCGCGCATGCAGCCGCGCAGAACGTGACGAGCACGCGCGATTCCGCGGTGACGCGAAGCGCCGTGCCGCCGCCGATCACTGCCCCCTCCCCCGGCCCGAGCACCAACGGTGCGGCGCCCGCCGCTTCCAGCGTCAGCTCGCCTTCGACGACGACGAGGGTCTCGATGTGCGGATAACGCGTGACGTCGAGCTCGCCGACGAAACGGATACGCCCGGCGGCCATCGAATCGAGCCCTTCCCACGCGATCTCACGATGTCGCGCGAAAGGATCACGCTCACCGAACGCCTGCTTGCGGAAAGCTGTTGTATTGGCCGTGCCGTCGGCACGATGCAACACGAAAACTGCGGTCATTTCTGCTCCTGCCTGTGCGCGGCGATGTTGTCGACAACCCGTCGCGCGGTATCGGAAATCGTTGTTCGCGGGCGTCGCCCGCGCCTACGCGGCGTGACGCGACGCTTCGCTGCGTTCGGCATGCGTGCGCATCGACGACGTTCGCGCCGGCGCATCACCCGCCCGGGCGACCACGTAATCGCGCGGCGTAATCCCAAGCACCCGCCGGAAATGCCGGCACAGATGGCTCTGATCGAAGAAGCCGACCTCGGTCGCGACGACCGACGGCGCCAGACCGGCGCGCAGCAAATCCTGCGCACGCCGCACACGCACGAGACACAGATACCGGTGCGGCGACAAGCCGACTTCGCTGCGAAAGCGCGCCGTGAACCTCGACACGCTCAGTCCGGCCACCGCCGCGAGCGTGTCGAGGTTCAGCGGCTGCGCGAACGATGCATCGATCGTGCGCAGCACGTCGCCGATCGCCGGCGAGACGGGCTGCGGAATACGCAGTGCGCGCGGCGTCGCGCCTTCAGGCAAATCGTGGAACAGGGTGGCCATGCTCGCCGTCCTCATGCAATCGTCTCAACGGTCGCGCCTTGTGCGGCGAAATGCGCGATCGAGCATCGCTCGATCAACGAGGCCATCATGTCACCGACGCCCGTCCCGTCGCGGCGACGTTCTTCGGCGGCGAGCAGGCAAACGAATCGTGCGTTCATATCGAATCTTCCCGAGGCAGCCGCTTCAGTGCAGGAAATCCTGCATCCGGTAATACGCGCCGACGAACGGCAGGAACCACGCTTGCCCGAAATGGCCGGGCATCGCCGGCCAGTCGAGTTCGCGCCACGGATTCGACGCGGCCGCGCCGTACAGCACGTCGGCCATCACGCGGCCCATGTGCACGGACATCTGCACGCCGTGGCCGCTGTAGCCCATCGAGTAATAGAGCCCGTCATGCTGACCCGCGCGCGGCAGCCGGTCGGCGGTGATGTCGACCAGCCCGCCCCAGCAGTAATCGAGCCGCACGTTCGCGAGTTCCGGAAAATAGCCGGCCATGCCGGCGCGCAGGATCTCGCCGCTTTTTGCGTCGGAGCGCGGGCTCGACATCGCGAAGCGCGCGCGGCCGCCGAACAGCAGCCGGTTGTCGGGCGTCACGCGGAAGTAGTTGCCGATCTGGCGCGACGTCACGTATGCGCGGCGATGCGGGAACAGCCGGTTCAACTGCGCGTCGGGCAGCGGCTCGGTGACGACGATGAAACTGCCGACCGGCGCGATGCGCCGCCGGAACCACGCGAACGGGCCATGCTGCGACGCGCCGGTCGCAACCAGCACGCGATCGGCGACGAGCGTGCCGCGCGTGCTGGTGATCGTGTGGCGCTCGCCGTCGATCCGATCGAGTCGCGTGACGGCCGCGTGTTCGTAGATGCGTGCGCCGGCTCTCACGGCCGCCTGCGCCAACCCGACGCCGAACTTGCCCATGTGCATCTGCACGCCATTGCGTTGCAACAGCCCGCCGTGGAAACCGTCGGACGCGATTTCATCGCGGATTCGCGACGGCTCGATCAGTTCGATATCCGGATCGACGTCGCGCCGCAATGCGTCGAACGTCTTCGCGAGTCCCGCGAAATGCTGCGGTTTCGCCGCGAGCTTCAGCTTGCCCGCCCGCCGAAAGTCGCAGTCGATCGCATGCTCGGCGACGATCGTCTCGACGCTCTTCACCGCACTTTCGTAGGCGCGATAGAACTGCTTCGCCGGCTCGGCGCCGATGCGTGCGGCCAGCGACGCGTAGTCCTGCGCGACCCCCGTATTGCACTGGCCGCCGTTGCGGCCGGACGCTTCGCCCGCGATCTGCGCGGCTTCCAGCACGACCACCGATACGCCGCGCTGTGCCAGCGCAAGCGCCGCCGACAGGCCGGTGAAGCCTCCGCCGATCACGACCACGTCGGCGCGCCCTTCGACGGACCCTTCGCAGCCGGCACGAAACGCGGGGCGGGTATCCAGCCAGTACGATTCGAATTTCATCGGATCCTTGTCGAGCATTCCGGCGACAGCGATTGGCGATCGCCCGTTGAATGTCATTTAATCACCGTCAAAAAGCGCAGTTGCCGCGTATTCGCGCACGGCGCGCGCACGATCCACCGTTTTGCACGACCACCGCAGCACACTATGCGGAAGGCCGCGCGACGCGCTACAGACGCACCGGCTGCACCGGCGCGACGCCCGCCGCCGGCTCGGCCTGGAAGCGCGCGAGGTCTTCTTCGCTGCGATGGCACAGCACCTGCGCGCCGTTCTCGAGCGTGCGCAGCGCGGGCGCGGTGCGGTTGCACACGCCGTCCACCCGCATCGCGCAGCGCGACAGGAACGGACACAGCTCGACATCGTCGGCGCTCGCGCCGATCGGCACCAGCGGCCGGTGGCAGCGCTCGGCCGCATCGTCGAGCCAGCCCGCGCGCAACTCCGGTGCCGACGACACGAGCAGGTGCGAATACGGGTGGTAAGGCGGCGCGCACAGCGCATCGCGGCTGCCGGTTTCGACGCGGCGGCCGGCGTACAGCACGACGATGTCGTCGCTGATCGCGCGCACCTTCGCGATATCGTGCGTGATGAACACGTACGACACGCCGAGCTTCGCCTGCAGGTCGCGCAGCAGGTCCATGATCGCGGCGCCGACCACGGTATCGAGTGCCGACGTGACCTCGTCGCACAGGATCAGGTCGGGCTCGGCCGCCAGCGCGCGCGCGAGGTTCACGCGCTGCTTCTGCCCGCCGGACAGCTCGCCGGTACGCCGCGCGGCGACCGCCTGCGGCAGCCGCACGAGTTCGAGCAGTTCCGCGACGCGCTGCCGTGCACGCGCGCCCTTGATCCCGTGATAGAACGCGAGCGGCCGCGCCAGCGTGCGCTCGACGGTATGCACGGGGTTGAGCGCGGTATCGGCGTTCTGGAACACGATCTGCACGCGGCGGTGCTGCTCCTTGGTGCGCTTGCCGATGTCGAGCGCGAGCGGCTCGCCGTCGAGCAGGATCTGCCCGGCCGTCGCCGGCACGAGGCCCGCGATCACCTTGGCGAGCGTCGTCTTGCCCGAGCCCGATTCGCCGATCACGCCGACCGTCTGCCCGCGCCCGATGCGCAGGTCCACTTCGTGAAGGATCACCTTCGCGGGAAAGCCTTTCGCGGTACGGCCGCCGTAGCCGGCGACCGCGCCGCGCACGTCGAGCAGCGGCGCCGGCGCGGCGCTCGCCGCTAGCGCATCACGTTCGGCATCGCTCGGCGTGACCGCCGCGATCAGGCTCTGCGTGTACGGATGCGTCGGCGCATGCAGGATCTGTTCGGTGTCGCCCGATTCGCGGATCACGCCATCGCTCAGCACGACGATCCGGTCGGCCATTTGCGCGACCACCGCCAGATCGTGCGACACGTACACCGCGCTCATCCCGCAGCGCCGGATCACGCTCTTGAACGCCTGCAGCACGTCGATCTGCGTGGTGACGTCGAGCGCGGTGGTCGGCTCATCGAGGATCACCAGCTCCGGATCGGTGATCAGCGCCATCGCGGCCATCAGCCGCTGCAGCTGGCCACCCGACACCTGGTGCGGATAGCGCCTGCCGATCGTCTCCGGCTCGGGCAGCGCGAGCGCGCGGAACAGCTCGACCGCCTTCGCCTGCGCATCGCGCTTCGTCATCGTCTTGTGGATCAGCGCGCTCTCGATCACCTGGTCGAGAATCGTGCGCGACGGGTTGAACGCGGCGGCCGCGCTCTGCGCGATATACGCGACCTTGCGCCCGCGCAGCGCGGCCAGCGCCGGCGCAGGCAACGTGCAGACGTCCACGCCGCCGAGCTTCACCGACCCGCCGGCGATCCGGCAGCCGGCACGCGCATGGCCCATCAGCGACAGCGCGATCGTCGTCTTGCCGGAGCCGGACTCGCCGATCAGCGCGAGCACCTCGCCGCGCCCGATCTCGAAGTCGACGCCGTGGACGATCGTCGTTTCCTCGCCGCCCGGCCGGCCGCCGACGACGCGCAGCCCGCGCACCTCGACGAGCGGAGTCGAATCATCTCGCATCAGTGTTCTCCCGCGGCAGCGGCCGCGCCCTTGCGGCGGCCGCGATGCGGCAGGCCGTCGATCAACAGGTTGACGCCCACCGTCAGGATCGCGATTGCGACCGCGGGCATGATCGCGACGGCCGAGCCGTCGCCGAGGCTCGCGATGTTCTCGCGCACCAGCGAGCCGAGGTCCGCGTACGGCGGCTGCACGCCGAGCCCGAGAAAGCTCAGGCCGCTCAGCAGCAGCACGACGAACGTGAAGCGCAGCCCGGTATCGGCCAGCATCGGGTGGATCATGTTCGGCAGCATCTCGACGCACGCGATGTACAGCGCGCTCTCGCCGCGGGCCCGCGCGACCTGCACGAACTCGAGCGTGCTGATGTTGACCGCCAGCGCGCGCGCGATCCGGTACGAGCCCGGCATGTAGCTGACCGCGGCGGTCAGGACCAGGAGCGGCAGCGACGAGCCGAACGCGGCGACGAACATCAGCGCGAACATCTTCGACGGAATCGACGTGAGCGCATCGAGCAGCCGGCTCATCGTCTCGTCGACCGCGCGGCCGGAGACGGTCGCGAGCAGTCCGAGCGTCGTGCCGGTCAGCGCGGCGAGCAACACCGCCGCGAGCGCGAGCAGCACGGTCAGGCGCGTGCCGTACAGGATCCGGCTCAGCATGTCCCGGCCGAGGAAGTCGGAGCCGAACGGCAGCTTCGCGCTGAACGGCGCGAACACGTCGGGCGTGACGATCGCGCCGACGTCGTGCGGCGCGAGCAGCGGCGCGAACGCCGCGATGAACAGCATCAGGCCGACCATCGACAGGCCGACGCGGCCGCCGGTCGTCAGTTTCATGCGCGCGGCGCGGCGCTTGCGCGGCTGGTCGGGGGCGGGCGCGGCGGGCGGCGTCGCGCCGCTCCACGGCGGAGGCTGATCGCCGGACGGCGGCAGCGCGCTGCTGCGTTGAACGGGTTCGGTCGGGTGCATGGGCGGCATCTCGGAAGGAGGACGGGACGCTCAGGTCCGCAGTCTCGGGTTCGACACGATCGAGCACAGGTCGGCGAACAGCACGAGCGTCAGATAGGCGACGCAAAAGATCAGCGTGCACGCCTGGACCAGCGGGAAATCGCGGTTGCCGACGGCATCGACCATCAGGCTCGCGAGCCCCGGATAGTTGAAGATCGTCTCGACGACGATCACGCCGCCGAGCAGATACGACAGGCTCAGCGCGACCGCATTGGCGATCGGGCCGATCGCGTTCGGCAGCGCATGGCGCAGCACGACGCGCGCGGGGCTCGCGCCCTTGAGCACGGCCATCTCGACGTACGACGCGCTCAGCTGCTCGATCACCGCGGCGCGCGTCATCCGTGCCATCTGCGCGATCACGACCGCGCACAGCGTCAGCACCGGCATCGCATACGCGCGCAGGAAATCGTGCAGGCTTTCGATCGGGCCGCTGTACGACAGCGCAGACAGCCAGTGCAGCTTCACGGCCAGCACGAGCACGGCGACCGTCGCGATCAGGAATTCCGGCGTTGCGACGAGCGACAGCGTGCCGAGGCTGATCACGCGATCGACCACCGACTCGCGCTTGACCGCCGCGAGGATCCCGAGCAGCAGCGCGATCGGCACCGACACGGCGGTCGTGATCGCCGCGAGCGCGAGCGACTTCGGCAGACGTCCGCCGATCATCTCAGACACCGGCATGTCGCCCGACAGCGAGCGGCCGAAATCGCCGTGCAGCAGCCCCGCGAGCCAGTGCAGGTAGCGCACGTGGGCCGGCATGTCGAGGCCGAACTGCTGACGCAGCGCGGCGACCGTCTCCGGCGTCGCGGACTGGCCGAGCGCGGCCTGCGCGGCGTCGCCCGGCAGCAGGTTCGTGATCGTGAAGATGATCGCGGACACGATCAGCAGCGTCAGCGCGGTAACCGCGATGCGCCGGCCGATCAGCCCGAGCAGGATTCGATTCATGAAGCGGCACTCCGGAAAAATTCGCGCGCGACCAGGGCGAGGGCCCGCACTGGTCGCGCGGCGGCGGCACGCGTCGTGCTCAGGCGTTCCACCACACGTGCTCGGCGAACATGAAGCCCATCATTCCGCCGGTCGGAATCGAGCCGAGACCGGCGAGCCGCTTGTCGTAGCCGTCGAGGAAGCTGATGAAGGCCGGAATGCCGACCCGGCACTGCTGCGCGACGAGCACCTGCATGTCGCCGTACATCTGCTTGCGCTTCGCGTCGTCGGTTTCCGATCGCGCGGCGAGCAGCAACTGGTCGAACTTCGCGTTCTTCCAGCCCGACTCGTTCCACGGCGCGTCCGACTTGAAGAACTGCGTGAACAACACGTCGGCGCTCGAGCGCGGATTGATGTTGCCGAAGCCGAGCGGATGCTTCATCCAGTGGTTCGACCAGTAGCCGTCGGGCGACACGCGGTTCACCTGCAGGTTCAGCCCGATCTTCTGGCCGGCCTGCTGCAGCAGCACGGCCATTTCGATCGACCCGTTCGCGTCGGACGTCGCATAGATCGGCGGCAGCGTGGCGCCCAGTGCGCCCGCCTTCTGGAACAGGAACTTCGCCTTGTCCGGATCGTGCGGCCGCTGCGGCAGCGATGCGTTGAAGTAGCGGTGCCCCGGCGGGATCGGCTGGTCGTTGCCGATCACCGCGTAGCCGCGAAACACCGCCGAGCGGATCTGCTCGCGATCGAACAGGTACTTCATCCCTTCGACGAAATCCGGGTTCGCGGTGATCGGGTTGTCGCTACGCACGATCAGGTCGGTATAGAGCCCCGACTTGGTTTCCTGCAGCGCATAGCCCGGCGTCGACGCGACCCGCTGCGTCGAGCGCGGATCGATCGCGTTGATCAGGTGCACGTCGCCCGACAGCAGCGCGTTCAGGCGCGCGGCGCTGTCGCTGATGCCGATCAGCTCGATCTCGTCGAGATACGGCATCCCCGGCTTGAAGTAGCTGTCGTTGCGCACGCCGACGGTCGACACGCCCGGCTTGAACGACTTCAGCTTGTACGGGCCGCAGCCGATGCCGGTGCTGAAGTCGGTCGTGCCGTCCTTGACGATCACGAGCTGCGGCGTCGCGAGGATCACCGGCAGATCAGCGTTCGCGCTGGCGAGCGTGAGCGTGACCTCGTCCGGGCCGCTCGCTTTCGCATCGGCGAACTGATCGGCGAGCGGCTTGACCTTCGAGGCGGTGGCCGCGTTCTTGTGGCGCATCAGCGAGAACACCACGTCGGCCGGCCCGACCGGTTTCCCGTCGTGGAACGTGACGCCCTTGCGCAGCTTGATGACCCACGTTTTCGCGTCGGTCGTCTGCAACGACTGGGCGAGATTCATCTGCGGCGTCAGGCTCGCATCGAGCTGCGTGAGGCCGCTGTAGAACATGAAGAATCGAATGTAGTCGGCGCCCGTCGAGCCCTTGGCCGGGTCCAGCGTATCAGCCGTCGAACTCGATTCGTTCGCGACCCGGATCTTGCCGCCGCGCTTCGGCGCGGGCGCGGCGAACGCGGATTGCATGCCGGTCAGCAGGCCGCCGCCACCGACGGCCATCATGCCGCTCGCCGCCATGACCCGCATCATGTCGCGGCGCGTGATGCCGCCCTTGCCGCCGTTGTCGATATCGTCGCTCATCCGAACTGCTCCTGACTGTGGAAAGTGGGGTCCTGGGATCCAGCGTGTTCGAGAAAACCCGCCGCGCCTGCCTGCTGGTGGCGAACACGACGTCGTGCGCATTGAGTTCATTTAAGCATCGCCAAAATGCGGGTTGTCGCGATTCGGGGCGGCTGCACGACACGATTCGACCGTTTTGGGCCACCTGCGCAGCATGATTTGCTGCGTGACCACGTGTGCCGCCGTTTGCTCGATGCCACGTCGCGACGGCTGCGCAGCGCGTGCGCGACGAAGGAAATCGTAAAGTGATGCACGCGGCAGATTGCGCCGACAAAATTGGCCGTTCAGCATCCGAAGCGCGTTCGGCTCCCTCAAACAGCATGTTTGCGTGGAATGCGCACTCGCGGCCCGCAGTGCCCGAAACGACCGGAACGCCACGTGCACATGCGACAGCGGGTGCCGGCCGTGAGGACGCCTTGAGCCTGAAAGATCGGGAGATTGCGGCGACGCCGATGCGGCTTTGCCGGATAACGGGAAGACGGCCGGGTTGCCCAACGCCGGGAACGAATCGGTGACGGGCCACCAGGCCGTGATTCCCTGCCGCGATGCGGTCGATGCCGGCGTGTCGGCGCGCACGCCGGACACATGCCGGCGTGGCGTGAGGGAGACGCGATGATGTCGTTGCCGGCAGATGCCGGCACGCGGCCGTCAGGCAGCCAGCCTGAACACCGATACGGCGGCCCGCAAGCGTGCCGCCTGTTCATCCAGCGAGGACGCGGCAGCGGCAGCCTGCTCCACCAGCGCGGCATTCTGCTGGGTCACTTCGTCCATTTGCGCGACCGCCAGGCCGACCTGCTCGATGCCGGTGCTTTGCTCGGCGGATGCCGCTGAAATCTCGCCCATGATGTCGGCCACCCGGTCGATCGACCGCACGATCTCCGTCATTCGCGCGCCCGCTGTCTCGACGAGCCGGCTGCCGCTGCCGACCCGCTCGACCGACGCCTCGATCAATCCCTTGATGTCTTTCGCGGCCGCCGCGCTGCGTTGCGCGAGCGAGCGGACCTCCGAGGCCACGACAGCGAACCCGCGCCCTTCCTCGCCGGCCCGCGCGGCCTCGACCGCGGCGTTGAGCGCGAGAATGTTCGTCTGGAACGCGATGCTTTCGATCACGACGGTAATGTCGGCGATCCGCACCGATCCGTCCGAAATCTGCCGCATCGTTTCGACGACTTCGCGCACCGCAGCGCCGCCGAGTTCGGTCGCCTCCTTCGCGTGGGTCACGAGCGCATTCGCCTGACGTGCATTGTCGGCATTCTGTTTGACCGTCGACGTGATCTGCTCCATGCTGGCGGCCGTTTGCTGCAGCGACGCGGCCTGTTCCTCCGTGCGCTGCGACAAGTCCAGATTGCCTTGCGCGATTTCGCCGGTGCCGACGGCAATCGAGTGGGTCGTGGTCTGGATTTCGGCGATGGTCTCGGTCAGTCGGGCCTTCATGTCGGCGAGCGCGACGAGCAGGCTGCCCGGCGCGGCGTTCGCCGTGTCGAACTGCACGTCCAGTTCGCCGGCGGCGATGCGGGCCGCAATGTGCGTCGCATGCGCCGGCTCGCCGCCGAGCGTGCGCCGGACGCTGCGCAACACCCCCCACGCGATCGCCGCGAGCGCCGCGGCGATGACGAGCGTGATGGCGCCCAGCACCTGCGCGAGCCGCGTAAACGCGGCATTGATGTCGTCGTAGAAGAATCCCGTGCCGATCCACCAGTCCCACTCCGGAATGGCGACCACGCCCTGGAGTTTCGGCTCCACGTCCGCGTCCGGGCTGCGCTTGATCAGCACGTCGACGAGCGCGAAATGCGCCTGGGCCATTCCGGCGCGGTACGCCTCGCTGTCGGTCATGCCGCTGGTCGTGCGGTTGCCCTTGGCGCGGGTGCCGATGAACTTCGCGTTCGGATGCACGAGGTTGACGCCGTCGGACGTCGTCACCCAGTAGTAGCTTTTCGAATTCGCATTGAGCGCGGACAACGCGGCCTTGGCCTGCTGCTGGGCCTGATCTGGCGTGAGCGTGCCGTTCGCCTGCATCGCGCGATACGCGTCGACCAGATGCTCGGCTTTGGTCAGAAGAATGACGATCTCTTCACGACGGCTGTCGATCAGCGCGTCGCGCAGCGTATACAGCGACATCGCGGCAAGCAATGCAACGCCGAGCAGCGCCGCGGCGACGAGCATCAGCAGTTTCGTGGACAACTTCATGCGGAGGGCCTCGATATATTAACCGTTCGGTACATATATCGGCCCGGGCGGCCCTGCCTTGAATGGCTCTGTATCGGTAATTACCCTCGTTTCGTGCGGTGATCGTACGCGCAAGGCGGAACGGCCGTCGCGCCACCCCGGTCGATCGCGACGGGCACGGCCGCGCGCGCAGGGCACGCGGCCCCACGCCGGCGCGGCGTCGCTTACAGCCCGAGCTGTGTCGCGAGATGGCCGATGTCCGACACCTCGTAATAGTTGTAGAACGGCGTGCCCGGCTCGTGGCCGCGGTTCACGAATGCCTTGTGCTTGATGCCGAGGTCCTCGGCCGTCATCAGGTCGTAGCGCAGGCTCGACGACACGTGCAGCACGTCCTCCGGCTTGCAGCCGAGCTTGCCGAACATGTATTCGAAGCCCTGCATCCGCGGCTTGTACGACTGCGCCTGCTGCGCGGTGAACACCGCATGGAACGGCGCGCCGAGCTTGTCGACGTTGCTCATGATCTGGTCGTCCGACGCGTTGGACAGGATCACCAGCTTGTACTTCGTGGCCAGCCGCGAAAGCCCGGCCGGGACGTCCGGATGCGGACCCCACGTCGGCACCGCATGATAGAAACGCTCGGCCTCGGCCTCGTCGAACTGCACGCCGATGCGCGCGCAGGTGCGCCGGATCGCATTGACGACGACGTCGCGGTACGGCTTCCACGCCCCGAGCACCTCGTCGAGCCGATAGGCGGCGAACGCGCGCACGAATTCCTCCATCGCGACCGGCGACAGCCGGTCCGCGTAGACCTCGCGCGCCATTTCCGCCATCCGGAAGCGGGTCAGCGTGCCGTAGCAGTCGAACGTGATGAACTTCGGTTCAAATTGGATCATGGTGACGTCCTGTCGGTGTGAAGCCCCGGCAGGGCCGGGGACGGGCTGGGTTGTACGAAATTGAATCAGGGCAAAAAGTCCTTCGCGCATCGTTCGACGCCGGTCAAAACGCAGAATCACCGCGTGTTGGGCGCGCTGCACGGCACGATCTGCGGTGCGATTCCGGGCGGTGCGCTCCGGCCTGCCGACGGGTCTCGCAAAACCGCGACGCGCGTGCCCGGCGCGGCCGCCACGCGGTTCGGCGCGGCAGCGAGCGGCGCGCCACCCCGCTTCCATCGTACTGGCGTTCATGCAGCAGAAGCTGCCGGGAAGACGGTCCGAGGCGGCACGATCCGCGCGTTCGCGCACGCCGATCGAGCGGGTTTACGTCGATCTCTCTCGCGCGCTCGTCGCCGCCGGAAAACAGGCGAATCGTCCTATCCGCGCCGTGGTGGCGCTGGCACAGTCGACATGTCATTCCTACCCATCCGGAGTCCGGCGTGGCCGACCTCAATTCTTCCAGCACGCTTACCTATCGCCCTTTCGCCGAGACCGACCTGCCTGCCGCGCTGCGGCTGTCGGAAGCAGTCAAGTGGCCGCACCGGCTCGACGACTGGCGCTTCGCATTCCAGCTCGGCAGCGGCTTCGTCGCCGAAGACGAATCCGGCATCGTCGGCACCGCGCTCGGCTGGCGCTTCGGCGAGTCGCACGCATCGCTCGGCATGGTGATCGTGTCGCCCGAGCGCCAAGGTCGCGGCATCGGCCGCGAATTGTTTGCGCGCGTCGTCGACAGCCTCGGCACGCGCACGATCCTCCTGCACGCGACACCGTCCGGCGAACCGCTCTACGTGAAGTTCGGCTTCGCGGCGATCGGCTCGATCGACCAGCACCAGGGCGCCGCGTTCCAGCCGCCGCTGATCTCGCTGCCGCCGGGCGAGCGGCTGCGCCCGCTCGGCACCAACGACGGTCCGCGCCTCGCCGCGCTCGCATCGCGCGCGGCCGGCTACCCGCGCGATGCGGTGATCGATGCGCTGCTCGGCGTCGCCAACGGGATCGCACTCGACCGCGACGGCGAACTGCTCGGCTTCGCGCTCTTTCGCCGTTTCGGTCGCGGCCACGTGATCGGCCCTGTGATCGCACCGGACCCGCTGCGCGCGCAGGCGCTGATCAGCCACTGGCTCGCGCTGCACGAAGGCATGTTCGTGCGCGTCGACGTGCCGGGCGACAGCGGGCTGTCGGACTGGCTGCAGGGGCTCGGCCTGCCGCGCGTCGACACCGTCGTCGCGATGGCCCGCGGCGCGGCGCCTGCCCGCGATCCGGCACTGCGCGCGTTCGCGATCGTCAACCAGGCGCTCGGCTGAACCGCACGCACGATGAGCTTTCTCTACAAGGCCGACCCGGTGCGCGGCGCGCAATGGGCGCAGCGCTTCGCGCAACAGGCGCCCGACCTCGCGTTCCGGATCTGGCCGGACATCGGCGATCCCGAAGCCGTGCGCTATCTCGCCGCGTGGCAGCCGCCCGACGATCCGTTAGCGCTGCTGCCGAATCTGGAAATCGTGTTTTCGGTCGGCGCCGGCATCGACCAGTTCGACCTGTCGCGCGTGCCCACGCACATCCCGGTCGTGCGGATGATCGAGCCGGGCATCGTCGAAGGGATGGTCGAATACGTGACGCAGGCCGTGCTGACGATCCATCGCGACCTGTTCGACTATGCGGCGCAGCAGCGCGAGCACGTGTGGCGCGAGAAGCCGGTGCGCGCCGCCGCGTCGCGACGCGTCGGCGTGCTCGGGCTCGGCACGCTCGGGCAGGCCGTGCTCGACACGCTGCTGCGCTTCGGCTTCCCGTGCGCCGGCTGGAGCCGCACGCCGCGCACGCTCGACGGCATCGACTGCTACGCGGGCGACGCGGCGCTCGACGCGTTCCTTGCCCGAACCGACATTCTGATCTGCCTGCTGCCGCTCACCGACGACACGCGCGGCCTGCTCGGCGCGCGCGTGTTCGACGCGCTGCCGGCCGGCGCATCGCTCGTACAGGTCGGGCGCGGCCCGCAGCTCGATGCGACCGCGCTGCTCGCCGCGCTCGGCAGCGGCCGCCTCGACAGCGCGATCCTCGACGTGACGGACCCGGAGCCTTTGCCGGCCGGCCACCCGTTCTGGATGCATCCACGCATTCGCATCACGCCGCACATCGCCAGCGCGACGCGGCCCGACACCGCGGCCGACGCCGTGCTCGCAAACCTCGCGCGCCATCGCGCGGGGCAGCCGATGATCGGCGTCGTCGATCGCGCACGCGGCTACTGACGCGCGCGCCCGGCCCCGCGGGGCGCGCAGCAGAAAATGCCGAAGCGCCCCGTGCAAACACCGCTTTCGTACGTTTCAGGCCGCAAATTGAAGACGCATGCGGATTTCTCGCCCGGTAGCATGACCTCACGCTGACACCCGACGAGAGTCCCGCCCTGCCATGAACCAAACCGCGCTGATCGAAGCCGATCGTCAACACCTGATCCACCCTGTCGTCAACTATCGTGCGCACGAGGCGCGCGGCGTCACCGTGCTCGAATCCGCCGAAGGCGTGTTCCTGCGCGACGCCGACGGCCACACGTTGCTCGATGCGTTCTCGGGCCTGTGGTGCGTGAACGTCGGCTACGGCCGCGACAGCATCGTGAAGGCCGCCGCCGAACAAATGGCGAAGCTGCCCTACGCGACCGGCTATTTCCATTTCGGCTCACGACCCGCGATCGAGCTGGCCGAACGCCTCGCGGCGCTCGCGCCGCCGTCGCTGAATCGCGTGTACTTCACGCTCGGCGGCTCGGATGCGATCGACTCCGCGGTGCGTTTCATCACGCACTATTTCAACGCAACCGGCCGCCCGACGAAAAAGCACATGATCGCGCTCGAGCGCGGCTATCACGGCTCGTCGTCGATCGGCGCCGGCCTCACCGCGCTGCCCGCGTTCCACCGTCACTTCGACCTGCCGCGCGCGGACCAGCACCACATCCCGTCGCCCTACCCGTATCGCCACCCGCTCGGCAACGATTCGCAGGCGCTGATCGCCGCGTCGGTCGCCGCGCTCGAAGCGAAAGTCGCCGAACTCGGCGCGGACAACGTCGCGGCCTTCTTCTGCGAGCCCGTGCAGGGTTCCGGCGGCGTGATCGTGCCGCCGGCCGGCTGGCTGAAGGCGATGCGCGACGCTTGCCGGCGCCTCGGCATCCTGTTCGTCGCCGACGAGGTGATCACCGGCTTCGGCCGCACGGGCCCGTTGTTCGCGTGCGAGACCGAGCAGGTCGACCCGGACCTGATGACCGTCGCGAAGGGGCTGACCGCCGGCTATGCGCCGATGGGGGCCGTGCTGATGTCCGATGAAATCTACGAAGGGATCGCGGGCAGCCGCGCCGATTCGCCCGCGGTCGGCCACGGCCATACGTATTCCGCGCATCCGGTCAGCGCGGCGATCGGCCTCGAGGTGCTGAAGCTCTATCACGAAGGCGGGCTGCTCGCGAACGGCCAGGCGATGGCGCCGCGTTTCGCCGCGGGGCTCGATGCGCTGCGCGCGCATCCGCTCGTCGGCGACGCCCGTTCGGTCGGGCTGCTCGGCGCGCTCGAGCTGGTCGCCGACAAGGCACGCAAGACGCGCTTCGACCCTGCGCTGAACGTGCCCGACAAGATTGCCGCCGCCGCGTACGCGAACGGCGTGGTGTTTCGCGCATTCGGCGACGGCGTGCTCGGTTTCGCGCCGGCGCTGAGCTTCAGCGCGGGCGAGTTCGACCTGATGTTCGAACGCGTGCGCAAGACGCTCGACGACGTGCTGGCCGACGCGGGCGTTCAGCGCGCGCTCGACGCCGCGCACGCGCAGCCGGCCTGACCGGCCAAGGGAAAGCCGGGCTTGTGGCGGCCATCGTTCGACTCTAAAGTAACCGGACATTCCATTTTTTCCCTCTCACGTGAACATGACGGACAGCAAGCTGGATCGCATCGACCTGCGCATCCTCTCCCAGTTGCAAAAGCGCGGCCGCATGACCAACGTCGAACTGGCCGATGCGGTCGGGCTGTCACCCAGTCCTTGCCTGATCCGCGTGAAGCGGCTCGAGAAGGCCGGCTACATCGGCGGCTACGGCGCGCACATCCAGCTCGAGAAACTCGGCGACGTGCAGGTCGTGTTTACCGAAGTCACGCTGGCCGACCACCGGCGCGAGGACTTCGATCGTTTCGTCGCGGCGATCCGCAACGTCGACGAGATCGTCGAGTGCCACCTCGCGAGCGGCGGCTACGACTATCTGCTGAAGTTCATCACGCGCAGCGTGAGCCATTACCAGACGATCGTCGAAGGGCTGCTCGAGCAGAACATCGGCATCGAGAAGTATTTCAGTTACGTCATCATCAAGTCGCCGTTCGTCAAACGGCACTACCCGCTCGAATCGCTGTTCGGCGAGCGTCACTGACGGACAGCGCGCGGCATCCACGAACGCGGCGGCTAGCCGTCCGCGCGGGGTAGTCGCGCGCCCGCGCCGCTGCCGTCGTCACCGAATCGCCCCATCCAAGGATCTGTCATGCCGCTTACGCTGTCCCGAACCGAACTCGTTCGCACCGCCAACCTGATCGACGGCACCTGGCGCGATGCGCTCGACGGCCGCCGCTTCGACGTCACCGATCCGGCGACGCTCGAGATCGTTGCCCACGCACCCGACAGCGGCGCCGCCGACGCGCGCGCCGCGACCGACGCGGCAGCGCGCGCGCTGCCCGGATGGCGCGCAACGCCCGCTCGCGAACGGGCCGCCATCCTGCGCGCGTGGCATGCGGCGATCGTCGCGCACACCGACGATCTCGCGGCGCTGATGTCGCGCGAACAAGGCAAGCCGCTCGCCGAAGCGCGCGGCGAAGTCGCGTACGGTGCGTCGTACGTGCTGTGGTTCGCCGAGGAAGCGACGCGCACCTATGGCGACCTGATTCCGCAGCAGCAGCGCGGCAAGCGGCTGAGTGCGGTCAAGGAGCCGATCGGCATCGTCGCCGCGGTCACGCCGTGGAATTTTCCGCTCGCGATGATCGCGCGCAAGATCGCACCCGCGCTCGCGGCCGGCTGCACGGTCGTTGCGAAACCGGCGGAAGACACGCCGCTCACGGCGCTCGCGCTGGCCTTCCTCGCACAGGAAGCCGGCGTGCCGCCGGGCGTGCTCAACATGATCGCGGCATCGCGCGAACGCGGCATCGATGCGGTGGCCGACTGGCTCGCCGACGCTCGCGTGCGCAAGATCACGTTCACCGGATCGACGCCCGTCGGCAAGCTGCTCGCGCGCGAATCGGCCGCGACGCTGAAGAAGCTGTCGCTGGAGCTCGGCGGCAATGCACCGTTCATCGTGTTCGACGATGCCGAGCTCGACGCCGCGGTCGACGGGCTGATGGCCGCCAAGTTCCGTAACGGTGGCCAGACCTGCGTGTCGCCGAATCGCGTGTACGTGCAGGCCGGCGTCTACGACGCCTTCGCCGCGAAACTCGCCGCGCGCGTCGCCGCGCTGAAGGTCGCGCCGGCGACCGACCCGGCCGCGCAGATCGGCCCGATGATCAACGCGCGCGCGATCGACAAGATCGCGCGCCACGTCGGCGACGCGATCGAGCGCGGCGCACGCGTGCTCACGGGCGGCAAGCGCCTGCCCGAACTCGGGCCGCACTATTACGCGCCGACGGTGCTCGCCGAGGCCACCGCCGACATGCAGCTGACCTGCGAGGAAACCTTCGGTCCGGTCGCCGCGCTGTTTCGGTTCGCCACCGAGGACGAAGCCGTCGACGCCGCGAACGACACGCCGTTCGGGCTTGCCGCGTATTTCTACACGCAGGACGTGCGCCGCATCGCGCGCGTGTCGGCACGGCTCGAAACGGGCATCGTCGGCATCAACGAGGGCGCGCTTGCGAGCGAAGCCGCGCCGTTCGGCGGCGTGAAGGAATCGGGCTACGGCCGTGAAGGCTCGCGCTACGGCCTCGACGATTACCTGTCGATCAAGTATCTGTGCCAGGGCGGGCTCGACTGATCCCGCGCAGCCGCTCGCATCCGCGGCCGTTGCGTTCCGTTGCGCGGCGCGCCGCGACCGGCGCGCTCCGGCCGCACACGTTTGCGGCACCCATGCAGTCATCGCTTCGCATGTCGGCCTCGATTTCCGGTTAACGGTGCCGTTAACCCGGATTTGACCCGCGCCGCTGCGGTCGCAGCCGGCTCCCCGCACGAACGCGAGCAATGCCTGCATTCACTTCGATCGAGAAAATTGCCGACTGGGCCGGCCGCCACCATCTGATCGTCGGTGTGCTGGGCACGCTGATGTCGCTCGCGGCGTTCGGCATCAGCGCAGCGACGCTGTGGGCCGCGCGAAGCGAAGTCGTCGAGCATGCGCACGAGACGTCGCGCAATGTCGCGGCCGTCCTGGTCAGCGAGATCGCGCGCACCGTCGAAACGTCCAACAATGCGCTCGTCGCGCTGGCCATCGATCTCGGCAATCCCGCCGTCGCACGCATGGACGCCGGGCTGCGTCACGACGTGCTGTTCGAGCGCACGGCCGCGCAATACGTGACCGGCATGGGCGTGACGGACCGCTACGGCCGTTTGATCGACGGCTGTTGCAGCCCGACCCACAACTGGGACTTCAGCGATCGCGACTACTTCAAGGTCCATCGCGATGCGGACAACGTCGGCCTCTACGTGTCCGAGGCGTATCGCGCGCGTTCGCGCGGCGACACCGAATCGATCGCGCTGTCGCGGCGCATCGAGCGGGCGGATCACACGTTCGACGGGATCGCGGTGGTCGCCATCGACCTCGCCTACTTCGATCGGCTACTGTCCCGCCTGAACGTCGGGCCGCACGGCGTCAGCGCAATCCTGCGCGCGGACGGCACGATCCTCGCGCGCAACCCGCCGTTGAGCGATCACCAGATGGTCCGCCTGCGCCGCTCGAAGTCGTTCGAACGGATGGTGAGCCGCGAATCGGGTTTCTATGCGGCGCGCTCGAGCATCGACGGCACCGTGCGGCTTTATACGTTCCAGCGTGTACCCGGAACGCCGCTGATCGCCGTGGTCGCGCCGGCCGAGCGCGACGTGCTGGCCGGCACCACGCACCTCGCGTGGACGGTCGGTGTGTCTGCGTCCGTCATCGGTGCGCTGTTCTGCGCGGTGGTGTGGCTGCTCGCGTTCGCGCTGCGGGACAACCTGCGCAAGCAGACGCTGCTCACCGACCTGACGCGCACCGATCCGCTCACGGGCCTGCACAACCGTCGCGCGCTCGATGCCGCGCTCGCCGACGAATGGGAGCGGCTGCAGCGCGGCAGTGACGGCAGCCTGTCGGTGCTGTTCATCGACGCCGACCACTTCAAGCAGTACAACGACCGGTACGGCCATGCGCAAGGCGACGTCGCGCTGCGCTTTCTCGCCGAATGCATCCGTGCGCATACGCGGCGGCGCGGCGATCTCGCCGCGCGCTACGGCGGCGAGGAATTCGTCGCCGTGTTGCCCGATACGGACGAAGGCGCCGCCGCGCAGGTCGCCGAGGCGATTCGCCGCGCCGTGGAGCGCAACGGGCTCGACGGGTTCGACGCGACGATTCCGGCTTTCACGGTCAGCATCGGCTGCGCGACCGGGCACCGCGCGCACCCGAGGTCCGTGCACGCGTTGTCGCATCAGGCGGACCTCGCCCTCTATGCGGCGAAGCGCCAGGGCAGAAACCGCGTGTGCCACGCCGACGCGAAGTCGTTGGCTCAACCGGCTTGACCGTGCCGGTTCCGCTCTCCTTCAAGCACCCGCGCGAGCACCGCCTGCCCGTATCCGCACGCTGCAGGACATCGGCCGACGGCAGAATCGATCCGGCCGCAAACGTTCAGCATCACGAATTCACCACATAGTGAACATTCGGGCGCATCGTCCGCGACCCGAAACAAATCCTTAACGGCTGCGTCACGATTGCCCACGACAATCCGCCATCTTCAACACTCAGGATGGAGTCTTGCATGTTTGCGTCACGAAGCCGTTTCCCGCTGCACGTCGCAGCGCTGTCGAGTGCGATCGTTCTCGCCGCATGCGGCGGCGGCGACGATGTCGCGTCGACCACCGCGACCAGCGCGGCCATGCCGGCACCGCCGGCCGACCCGGGTTTCGTCGACAGCGCGCCCGTGCCGAGCGTGCCGGCCTTCGTCGACAACATCGCGACCAACCAGCGCGGCGACGCGCGCTATGCAACGCTGTCGACCAACGCCGCCGTGCGCGTGGTGAGCCGCTTCCTCGACCTGTGGCAGCCGGCGACGATGCTGGTCGATGCCGGCGTGAGCGCGCCCGCCAACGGCGCGTTTCCGGCGATCTCGCCGTCGACCTGCTCGGGCCTGCCCGGCAGCGGCACGCCTTGCGGCACGATCATGAACGACACGGTGCTCAACGCCAATGTCCAGTACGTGATCAACGCAACCACCGCCCGCACGCAGCAACAGGCCGACGCCGCCTACTTCGACGACCGGCGCGGCAAGGGCTACAGCGTGACCGACGGCATGGGGCCGCTCACCGACGCATGGCGCACCGCGGCCCAGCAGACAACCAGCATCACCAGCGTGCCCGCCGACGCGACGACGGTGCTGTACAACGATTCCGGCAACAACGTCGGTGTCGGCAGCAGCACGAACACGAACTTCGGCAAGGTCGTCGACCTGCTCAACGAGATGGGCAACAACGCGTCGACCGAGCCGTCGAAGCGCTTCTACAAGTATGCGCGGCCGTACCGGTGGAGCACGAGCGTGGTCGTCGCGCCGACGCTCGTGCCGGCGGAAAGCACAGCGCCCGCCACTGACGGCGGCTTCATCAGCGGCCACACGGCCGAAGCGATGCGCGACGCGATGACGATGGCGTGGCTCGTGCCGGAGCGCTTCCAGGAGATGGTCAGCCGCGGCCTCGAACTCGGCGAAAACCGAATCCTCGCCGGTATGCACTCGCCGCTCGACGTGATCGGCGGCCGCATGCTCGCGCTCGCGATCAGCGCGGCGAACCTGACCGCGTACGCGAGCGACGCGCAGGCCGCGTATGCGCAAGCCCATCAGACGCTGCAGCAGCTCACGGGAACGACCGATACGACGTTCGCCGCCTTCGCGCACTCGGGCACGCCGACCACCGACCGGTTTGCCGATTACGCGACGAACAAGACGGCCTTCGCGCGCCGCATGACGTTCGGCTTCGGCACGATCGAATCGACCGGCGCGCCGCCCGTGGTGCCGAAGGGCGCGGAAATTCTGCTGCAGACGCGCTTCCCGTATCTGAGCGCGGATCAGCGGCGCGTCGTGCTGAAGACCACCGAAGTGCAGTCCGGCTATCCGGTGATGGACGACGCGGAAGGCTGGGGCCGCCTGAACCTGTTCGCCGCGGCCGACGGTTACGGCGCGTTCAGCGGCAACGTCGTCGTGTCGATGGATGCATCCCAGGGCGGGCTCAATGCGGCCGACCAGTGGCGCAACGACATCGCCGGCGCCGGCAAGCTGACGCTGCAAGGCACCGGCACGCTGACGCTCGCCGGCAACAACAGCTATACGGGCGGCACGCAGGTCAGTGGCGGCACGCTCGCCGCTGCATCGGCGAGCGCATTCGGCACCGGTGATGTCTATGTCGGCTCGGGCGGCAGCGTACGGATCGCGGCCGCGTCGCCCGTGACGGTCGCGACACGCTACACGCAGCTCGACAACACGACGCTCGAGCTCGACATCGACGGCAACGGCGGCGGACGGCTGCGCGTCGGCGGGCCGTTTACGGTCGCGGGCGGCACGCTGCACGTGAAGTTCGTGAATGGCTATGCGCCGAAGGCCGGCGACACGATCGCGCTGATCGACGGCGCGGCGGCTTCAGCGAAGTTCTCGACCGTGACGGTCGACGGGTTCAAGGCGACGCCGGTTTATACGGCGACGGGGGTGTCGATGAGGTTGTCGGCGTCATGATCCGGAGCGGTGCGCGCGGGACGTTCATCGCGTCGGACTTTCCGCCGCGCCGCGCCTGATGGGTGCCCGCATCCACGTGGATTGCACGCACCCTCCGGAACAGCCCGGCCGCCATGCCGAACTGACTGACGGTCAGGCCGATATCGCGGTTCATCGTCAGCGCCGCGAAGCCGATGTTGGTGCGATCGATGTAGTTGAAGCAATTGCGGTCGATCTGGCCGACCTGCCGGCCGGGCCGCTCGACGAAGCGCAGGCCAGGGCGCTGTTCGCGCGCTTCGGCATCCCGCCCGCGCGGGAACGCATCGTCCGCACCGCCGAGGATGCGGAGCAGGCTGCGCGCGACTTCGACGATCGCGTCGAGCTCGAGCGTCTGTCGAACCGCATCACGCACAAGCGCGATGTCGGCGGCGTGGCGATCGGCCTGAGCGCGGGCGGGATCGGCTGGCGTCTCACGCGCATGCGCTGCGACGTCGAGATCGCGGCCGGCTTCGCGCCCGATGTCGAAGCGCTCGCCGCCGCGCTCGTGGCGTTCTCGCGGATGGCGCTTCAGCTCGGCGAGCGGCTCGTCGAAGCCGAGATCAATCCGCTGTTCGTGTTCGACGCCGGCCAAGGCGTGCGAGCGGCCGACGGCGTTGCCGTGCTCGCTTGACGCGGCTGCGGCCGATCGTTCGCGCGACGCAACCGCTGTCGCATGAACGGCCGGCCGTCCCGCGTCAGCTCGCGCCGTCCGCCGGGTGTGCGCATCGAGCCCGCTCGATACATGCGCAAAGCGCTTCGGCGATCGCGTCGAGCGATACGCCGGGCCCGAAAGTCGCTGCGACACCCTTCGCCTTCAGATGTCGCGCATCCGCGGCGGGAACGATGCCGCCCAACACCACCGGAATCTCGGCGCGATGCGATGCCAGTTCGTCGAGCAGCTCTTCGACGAGCTCGAGGTGGGCGCCCGACAACGACGAAATGCCGACGATATCGGCGCCATGCGCCTGCGCTGCTGCCGCCACGGATGCGGGTTGCTGAAAAAGCGGCAGGCGAACGACGTCGAATCCGGCGTCCTCGAGCGCGGCTGCGACGACGGCCGCACCGCGGTCGTGTCCGTCCTGGCCGAGCTTGGAGATCACGATGCGCGGCCGGCGGCCGTCCCGTTTCGCCAGCCGGTCGACGCGGCCCTTCGCCGCCCGCCATGCGGCGTCGCCTTGCCGATGGTCGCCGTAGACACCCTCGCCGTCCGCTTCCACCGCTGCGGCGTGCCGCGGCCATACCAATTCGAGCGCGCGCGTACACTCCCCGACGGTCGCACGTGCCCGCATGCAGTCGATCGCCAGTGCGAGCAGGTTTCCGGTGCCGTCGCGCGCCGCATCGGCCAGCCGCCGCAACGCCGTCGCAACCCGCACCGGATCGCGCGCGGCCTTGACGGCTGCGATTCGCCGTTCCTGCCCGGCCCGAACATGACGGCCGTCGACCTCGCGTACCATGAACGCGTCCGTCGGATCGCTCGCGACGAAACGGTTCACGCCGACCACGGTCCGGCGCCCGGAATCGACCTGCGCCTGCGTCGCGGCCGCGGCACGCAGCAAGCGCCGTTTGACCCAGCCGGACTCGATCGCGGCGATCACGCCGCCCTGCGCGTCGATGGCAGCCAGCTCGGCGCGCACACGTGTCGCGATGCCGTCCGTCAGTGACTCCATCATGTACGAACCGGCCCACGGATCGACCGTGTCGCACAGTCCCGTTTCATGCTGCAGAATCAGCTGCGTGTTGCGAGCGAGGCGCGCGGCCGCCGCCGAGGGCAGCGCAAGCGCTTCGTCGTACGCATTCGTGTGAAGCGACTGCGTGCCGCCGAACGCCGCGGCCATCGCCTGCGCGGTCACGCGAACGATGTTGTTTTCCGGCTCCTGAGCCGTCAACGACCAGCCCGATGTCTGGCAATGCATGCGCAGTGCGCACGCCCGGGGCGAACGCGCGCCGCACGCATGCGCGATCTCCGCCCACAGCAGACGCGCCGCGCGCAGCTTGGCGATTTCCGTATAGAAATCACTGCCCACGCCGAAGAAAAAGCTCAGACGGGAGCACGCTTCATCCGCAGGCATGCCACGTGCGGCCAGCGTGTCGACGTATGCACGCGCGTTTGACAGCGTCAACGCGAGTTCGAGCACGGCATCGGCGCCGGCTTCCTGGAAGTGATATCCCGACACCGACAGCGCATTGAAGCGCGGGGCGTGCTCCGCCAGCCACAACGCGACGTCTGCGACGATCCGCATCGACGGCGCCGGCTCGAATATCCACGTATTGCGGACCATGTACTCCTTCAGGATGTCGTTCTGAACCGTCCCGCCGATCCGGGCGGGCGGCACACCCTGCTCCTCGGCGGCCACGACGAACGCCGCCATGATCGGCAGGACCGCGCCATTCATCGTCATCGACACGGTCGTGCGGTCGAGCGCGATGCCGTCGAACAGTCGCACCATGTCCTCGACCGTATCGATCGCGACGCCGGCCACACCGACATCGGCCCGCGCGTCGGCGCAATCCGAGTCGTAGCCTCGCTGCGTCGCCAGGTCGAATGCCACGGACAGCCCCTGCGCGCCCTGCTCGAGTGCCGTGCGAAACGCGAGATTGGAATCGGTCGCGTCCGCGTGCCCCGTGTATTGCCGGATCGTCCATGGGCGATCGGAATACATCGACGCGTACGGCCCGCGCACATAGGGCCACGCGCCGGGCATGCCGTCGAGATGCGCGACCGCTTCGAGATCGCGCTGCGTGTAGAGTGTGCGCAGCGGCACCGTCCGCGCGCCTCGGTCGTTCCGCGCGACGCTCTCCACGTCAGCGCCCGGCTCCATGATTGCCGCTTCGTTCATGCCCGGCTCCAGTGCTTTTGCGTGATCACGTCGGCAATCTTCGTCCCGTCGCTGTCGCGGACGATTTCGCTCCAGTGCAGCAAGCCCCCCGCATCAGGTCGGGCACGCAAGAAACGCACGGTCAACGCATCGCCGATGTCGAGATTTCCGTGAAAGTACAGTTGACGCGCCGCCAGCACCGGTGCGTGCGCGAAGCGGTAATGCTGCCATTCCGCGCGGTCGACGAATGCCTGGAAGCTGGCGAAGTACAGCAGGTCCGCGCCGTTGAAATCCATGTTCGGGCACGGCAGGAACGAGACGCTTGCGCCGTCGTCCTCGGTGAGGCCGGCGAGCGCCGGTACGATCGACAAATCCCGCACCCGCAACTTCTTCGCCCGTTCCGCCATCGACAGCGCATCGGCCGGGACCGGTCCGGTGCGGCCGTCGACGCCGGTCATTCGCGCCTTCATCACCGAACGGTTGCTGCCGGCATGTTCGCGCGTCACGAACGTCGACATCATCCGCACGACTCCGGCTTCTTCGTTGCCGTGCCGGATCCGCTGTTCGCTGAAATGGCGAATCGGGCCGACCCGGTGAAGCGCGACATGAAGCGCGAACGTGTCGTTCTCGCAAATCGCTTGGCGGCGGTTCATGTCCACGCGCACCGCAACGAACGACGCGTAGGCACGCCGCCCATCATCGTCGAAGAACTCGGGCACGTCGCGGCCGCTATGCGCGGCCAGCGCGTCCCAGTGGCGTTGCCCGCACTCCTTGAGCAGCCAGTTTTCCGCGAGCCCCGTGTGCGCGAGTTGCGGCATGCCGGCCCGATAGCGATGGATGGCGGTATGCATCGGCGTCAGGCGGCCAGGCTTTCGGCCGAGCACCGCGCGGCCGTTATCTCGACCTGGATCTGGTCGACGATATGGGCGGCATCGCGCGCAACTCCGGAGAATCGACCCGAACCCCACGTGTACAGCCAGGGCAGCCCGACGAAGTAGAGCCCCGAAACCGGCGTCACGCCGCGCCGGTGCACGGGATAGCCGCGACCGTTGAAGACGGGCTCATCCAGCCAGCTGAAATCCGGGGTGAAGCCGATGCACCAGATGACCGATGCGATGCCGCTGGCCGCGAGATCGAGCGCCGTGCGCTCGCCGGCCGGACGCCACACGGGTTCGTAGCGCGTCGCCGGCGGCGCCGCGATCCGGTTTTTCTCGATATGGGCGTCGATGCCGGCATTGATCCGGTTGTACGTATCGTCCGCGCTGTCGAGCCGCGCCGACAGATCCGCGGAGAATCGCAACTGTCCGTCCGTGAAATCCTCCAGCCGACCGTACAGTTCCATCCCTTCGACGGCAAAGCGGCGCAGATCGATGTCGCGCCCGCCGTCGCGGCCGGTCACATAGTGGTTGGTGTTGTCGCGCACACCTTCACGCAGCGGATGCGCATCGACCGGCATGTCGTAGTACTGCATGTCTGCCAGCCAGTCGACGACGTCCCTGCCCCGGTAGAAACGGGCACAGCGAGGGGCATCGCCCACCGCGAGGAACACCTTTCGTCCGGCGAGGTGGAGGTCTTCCGCGATCTGCGCACCCGATTGTCCAGATCCGACCACGAGAACCGGTCCGTCCGGCAAGGCGGCCGGATTCCGGTATTCCGAAGACTGGATCTGCACCATCGATGCAGGAAGCCGCTCGGCCATGCGCGGGACGATCGGCCGATGGTAGCCACCCGATGCAACGACGACCCGATCCGCCGCGTACGTGCCGCGCGACGTCGCGATGCGATAGCGTCCGTCCGCGTCGCGCGCCACGCGCTCGACCGCAGTGTGTTCCAGCACCGGTGCATCGACGCTGCGGATGAAGCCGTCGAGATACTCGACGATCTCGTCCTTCGTCATGAAGCCGTGCGGATCGGCACCGCGATACGGATAGCCCGGCAGCGCGCACTGCCAGTTCGGCGTCACCAGGCAGAACGCGTCCCAGCGCTGCTTGCGCCACGTGTGTGTCACGGTTTCCTTTTCGAATACGAGATGATCGATGCCTGCCTGCTGCAGGTAGTAGCTCATCGACAATCCCGCCTGCCCGCCACCGATGACGGCTACGCCGAGATGGGAATCGATATCCGGGAGGCTGGATGAAACAATGCTTTCGCTTGACATGATGCAGTCCTGAATGTGTGTTGAAGACGACAATGGATTTCCGTATGCCGGACGCCTCAAACGAGCTCGATGACGGTCACGGTCGCGTCTCCCTGCGGCGCAAATCGTTCCGCGTGCGCTTCAATCCGTGCCAGCTCGTCCATCGCGGCCGAGCAAGCGAACCCGTATTTTTCGCGTACGCGATCGGACGCGATACCCAGCGCGCGGCGGGCCCGCTCGACGAAATCGTCAAGCGCGTATTGCGTGTCGGGCGCAAAGAATTCCGACACGACGGTTGAAGGCGAATAGCAATTGGTTTCCGACTGGTCGGGCCAACGAACCCGAAAATGCATGACCGGCATGATTCCTCCTCACTCGGCGGACGATGCTTGCGCACGCTGCGCCAGCCTGTCCTGGTAGATGTCCAGATGCTTGCGCGCACTCGCTTCCCATGTGAAGCGGTTCAGCAGCGCGGGGACGGCATGTGCAAAATCCGGAGCACGCCGCCCCGTGAGCGCATCGCACAGCGCGTAGGCGATCGAATCCACGTCGTCGGGATCGGCCCAGATGCACGCGCGCTCGTCCAGATACTCGGTAAAGGGGGCGATTTCCGACACGACGACGGGCTTTCCGCAGGCGAGCCCCTCGAGGACGACCAGACCGAACCCCTCCCGGATCGACACCATCGACACCACGTCGGCGCAGTGCATCAGCGCGATCAGCGCCGCGTCGTCCAGCGGCCCCGTCGGTACGACGGGTTCGTCGACACCGATCCCCAGCCCGAGCGCGGCGGCGCGCGCGACGAAACGGCGCGCATATGCATCGTGATCGAGCAGACTCGCGCCGCCCCCGATCACGAGCCGTGCCTCGGGTATCGTGTCGCGCAGCCGTGCGAACGCCTCGAGCAACGCAATCGAGTTTTTCCGCTGCTCGATCCCGCCGATCGCCAGGACAACCGGCGCGCCGTGCAGGCCGAATCGCTGCCGCACCACCTGCATGTCCGCCTGGTGCGCACGAGCGAACCGGGCGACGTTCACGCCGTTGGACACGACGCTTGCGTCGACCCCGAACGTGTTCCGCATCGTGGCCGCCCAGGCGGCGCTCACGCACAGCACCTGATCCGCCTCTCGCCACGCGCGCTCCTGCCAGCGTTCGAGCTGCGGGTCGTCGAATACGTCGAGGTGATGTACGGTCCGTACGAATCCATCGATTGCCCCTGACTGCTTCAGCTCGGCCAGTGCATTGCCCGTGATGCTGTCCTGTGCATGCAGAACGTCGAACCCGCTTGCGTCGTGCTCCAGCAAGGTGTGCTTGATCGCGGAAATTCGCGCGCGCACCATTTCAGCGACGCTGCGCGGATGGCCATCGACGCGTGCCAGCACGACGCGGCACGGGACCTCGCGGAACATCGCCTCGCCCGGCGCGGCCGGCGCGAACACGGTGACGTTGCTTCCCGTTTCGTGCAGCGCACGGGCGAGTTCAAGTGCGTGCACGACACCGCCGCGCGGATTGACCGAGTGGGTAAGCAGCGCTATGCGCAACGTATCGCCGCTCATCGCACACCTCCGCCGACGCCGGTCATGAACGGTTCGATCCGGAAATCCCACAGCATCGCGGTTTCGCCCGCTTCTTCGACGACGACCTCACGCGTTGCATCGATATCGCCGATCACGGCGCACGCGAGCCCGCGCGCCGCGAAGCGTTCCGCGATCGCGTCGGCATGCGCCGGCCGGGCCGACATCAGGAATCCGTAGCTCGGAAAGGCCGTCAGCCAGCGATCGAAGTCGACGCCGGGCGGACGCGGAATCGCGTCGAGCTCGATGCGCGCACCGACGCGCGAGCATTCGACGAGCATCAGCGCCGTACCGAGCACGCCCGCCATCGAGATATCCTTCGCGGCATCGCACAGCCCGTCTTCAGCCAACGTCGGCAGAATCTCGAGATCGCCACGCAGCCGGGCCGGCGGCGCGGCGACCGACGCATTCCAGAACGGATACGGCTCCTCGAATGCGCCGCGCAGGTCGACCGCCATCATCAGGCGATCGCCCGGCCGCGCGCTGAAGCTCGACAGCAGCGCGCGCGCCCGGCCGACGATCGATACGGCCAGTTGCCCCTGCGCGCTGCGCGTGTTGCTGTGGCCGCCGACGATCGGCACGCCATACGCCGACGCCGCCGCGGCCATCCCGGCGAGCACCGGGCGCGCGGCGTCGATTCCGTCGCTCCACAATGCGTCGACGACGGCGATCGGCCGCCCACCCATCGCGTAGATGTCGCTGACGTTCGCCATCACACCGCTGTAACCGGCGAACCACGGCATCGACTCGACGAAGTCGCCGACCATGCCCTCGATCGCAAATAGCAGGTAGCCGTCCGCGTCGGGAATCGCCGCGCAGTCGTCGCCGAGTGCAACGGCCTGTGCGAGATCCCGTTCGCCGTTCGGCAATGCCGCCGCGAGCGACGCCACCACGCCGGAGATGTCGTGCTTGTGCTGGAAGCCGCGGCTTGCGCGCAGCGTTGCGATGCGATCTTCGACACTCATTGCCGCCCCTCCGAGCGCAGGACAAAACCCTCGAACGGCGTGCCGCACGGCGGATAGTGCGCAAGCTGCGCCTGCATCAGTTGATGAGGACGTCCGAACAACGTTTCTTCGCCGAGCGCGTCCCAGTGAAGCCGACGAAACAGCGGCACGTTCTGCGCTTGCACGTGTGCGACGAAGGTCCGGCAACCTTCGGCATGCGCGCTGCTGACGGCCAGCGCGATCAGCATCGAGCCGATCCGGCCCTGCCTGCGAAACGCGGGATGCACCGCGAGCCGCGAACCCATCCAGGTTCCGGGCACGGTTTCATGAATCCGCACCGTGCCGACCACCTGCTCCGGCAGCCCGGCGCAGCAGCTGACCGCGACCAGCAATTGCGCGTGGCGATCGATATCGTCGCGATCGTCGCCGGCGAAGATCCCCTGCTCGATGCAGAACACCGCCCGGCGCAGCTTGTACGCTTCATCGATTTCCCACGGAAGCTCCGCCCATTTGATCCGGTATTCGGCAGGCCGGTAGGTGTCGCGGCTGTCGGCCAGTCCCATCTCTGCGCAGTACATGCTCACCCCTCGTAGGTCGAAAGCGACGAGCAGGCGCCGCACTTTCCGCAGCCTGCCTTGATGTCGGCGGAGCGCATGCCGGCGTCGCGCAGCATGGCGCCGAGCGGTTCGAGCACCGCCCGCATGAAGTCCGGCGACGGCGCGGGATGACTCTCCAGCGGCGTGCCGCTGATCGGGACGAACGGCACCACGAACGGATACACGCCCAACGCGATCAGTTCGCGCGACATGTCGAGAATCGCGGTCGCGCTGTCGCCGAGCCCGGCGAGGATGTAAGTGCTGACCTGTCCGCGGCCGAACACCGCGACGGCCGCGCGGAATGCCGCCATATACCGGGACAGCGGCACGCTTGCCTTGCCGGGCATGATTCGTTCGCGCACGGCCGGCGTCACGGCCTCCAGATGCATGCCCAGCGTATCGATCCCGCTAGCCTTCATCCGGTCGAACCAGGCGTCGTCGTCGGGCGGCTCGCATTGGGCCTGGATCGGAAGATCGACCGCGGCCCTGATCGCGAACGCGCTTTCGCACAGCACGCGCGCACCGCGATCCGGCGTCGGCGGTGTGCCGGTCGTCAGCACCATGTGCTTGACGCCGTCGAGCAGGACCGCAGCGCGCGCAACCTCGGCGAGTTGTTCGGGCGTCTTGCGTGCGATCGTCCGGCCAGCCGCAAGCGACTGGCCGATCGAGCAGAACTGGCAGGTCTTGCGCCGGCTCTCGTAGCGAATGCAGGTCTGCAACACCGTGGTCGCAAGCACATCGGCACCATGCAGCGTCGCGATGTGCGAGTACGGCACGCCCTCCAGCGTCTGCAACGCGTAGAAGCGCGGGCTCGACGGAAAGCTGATGCTCGCGATCGGGATGGTGCCGCGCGAGAGCAGGCTGACACCCGCCGCATCGGGCGCCGCCGCGACGAACGGCGAATCCCACGCGGTGCTCGTGTGCACGGGCACCATGATGGTCACGCCGTCGACCGTCACGGCCTTGTGATCGGATGGTCCGGCGCCGCCGCGCCGGCTCGCGGCGCCAACCCTCGGATCCGCGAGGCGCAGCCCCACCGACTGCAATTCAGTCATCAATTGCCGGCTCTGCACCGACGGTTTCGCGTTCGCGCTCATGGCAATGTCCCTCGAAGTCGCGTGCGGCCGACCCGCTGATCCCCATCGGGGTCACCGTCGTCGCCGGCCGATCGTTGATGGCAAGACTCAGCAGCTCCGGCCGCGCATAGTGGCCGACCGAATCCATCATTCGCTTGCGCTTGGTGATCAGCGACATGTCCAGGTCGGCGATCACCATCCCTTCGCCGGCCCGCAAGGGCTCGGCCAGATGCTGCCCCTCCGGTGACACGATCGCGGTATTGCATCCGCCGCGCAGGGCTTTCTGAAGATTAGGATCGCCCGTGATCGACTCGATCTGGGCGTCCGTCAGCCAACCGGTCGCATTGACGACAAAGCACCCGGACTCCAGCGCGTGGTGGCGGATCGTGACCTCGATCTGTTCCGCGAAGATCGGGCCGACCAGCGAACCGGGGAACTGGCTGCAATGAATTTCCTCGTGCTGCGTCATCAACGCATAACGGGCGAGCGGGTTGTAGTGCTCCCAGCACGCGAGCGCACCGACCCGTCCGACACCGGTCTGCGCAACCTTGAGTCCGGCAGCGTCCCCCTGTCCCCAGATCATCCGCTCGTGGAACGTCGGCGTGATCTTGCGGCGCTTCACCGCGAGGCGCCCGTCGACGTCGAAGATCAGCTGCGTGTTGTACAGGCTGCCGTGGTCGCGCTCGTTCACGCCGAGCACGACCACCATCCCGTGCAGGCGCGCACGCTCGGCAACCGCATGCGTCACGGGGCCCGGCACCGCCACGGCCTGCTCGTAGAGCCGCATGTGATCGGCGCCGGACGCGACCGGCGTCCGCACGAACGAGAAGTACGGGTAGTACGGCACGAATGTTTCGGGAAAGACGATCAGCTGGACACCCTTGCCGGCGGCCTCGTCGATCGCCGCGCAGACCTTGTCGAGCGTGCCGCCGGCGCGGTCCAGATCGGGTGCGATCTGGACGGCTGCCGCCCGGACGATGCGTTTGTCGGACATGATGGCACCCGTCATTTGGTCAAACGGTCCAGGTGTGGATGATCAGCGCGTTCTCCTTGCGGTGAAGCAGCTGGATATCCAGCACGTCGAGCGGATTGATCGGTCGAATGCCCTCGATCAGCGACGCTTCGCCATGCCCGTAAAGCGCCTGCAGCGCAAAGCGGCACGCATAGACTTTCCCGCCTTCTTCCATGAACTTGACGAGCTGCTTGTTGAAGTTCAGGTGACCGGGAAATGCCTCGTCGCCCAGGGTCGGAAACCCGCGTTGCAGGCCGAGCGTCACGCCGGGGCCGTAGAGCAGCACCGACGTCTCGAACCCCTTGCGCTGCAGGCGCGTCGCCTGCAGGAGGTTCACGAAGCCGATCGATCCCTCGAACGCAACCGTGTGGAACGTCACGAGCGCCTTCTCGCCCGGTTCCGCCTTGACGTCTTCGAATACTTTTTCCTCGTAGTCGACGAGGAAATCTCCCTTCTTGTGCAGAGGCTGATTGACTGCGGGCATGGCACGCTCCGTCTGAAAATGAGTTGAGTGAGGTTCCCGGACGCTTTCGAATCCGGGCGAGCTCATTAACGCAACGCATATGCCAACCAGGCGCAGACCCGATGCAATCACTCTCCAATCATTCAATCGAAAAATGCCGCTGCAGTCGGTCCGATCCTTGCGTGCCCCAATTCGGATCCAACTGGAACAGGCCTGTCCGGGCCGAACGGCGCACCTGACTGATGCAGCGCGCGTGAACCGGTGCGCGTCTAGCGTGCATCGATGCATCAATCCGATACACGATGCGATCAATGCAATCAGTCGGCTTCGACGTGGCGATATATATATTTTCGATTAATGCGCCATGCTAACGTTTTGATGAATCGTCAAATGGAAACGGGTATGGATTACGCAATCCATCATTGGTCGAAGCGCTTGTTGGAAAGCAGGAAGCCGGCCTATCTGCTGATCCCCGACCTCATCGAGGAAGACCTCGCGGCCGGCCGGCTGAAACCGCGCGACCGCCTGCCCGGGCTGCGCGATCTCGCCGGTGCGCTGAACCTGAACTACACGACGGTCGCCCGTGCTTATGCGGAAGCCCGCCGACGCGGCTTGCTCGATACACGGGCAGGAAGCGGTACGTTTGTGCGCGGCCCAACGCAAACGGTCCCGCTGTCGGGCGGCAGCAGCGTCGAGATGTCGATGAACATGCCCCCTGAACCGGCCGAGATGGTCGGCCGGCTGCAACAATCGGCAGCGGCATTATTCGCCGCAGCGGATCCTTACCAACTGATGCGATACCAGGATTTCGGCGGCACACCGGCGGATCGCGCCGCCGGCCGCGCATGGCTGGCCAATCGCCTGCCCGGCTGCAGCGGCGATACCGTGCTCGTGTGCCCGGGGATCCATAGCGCCCTCGTCGCGCTCGTCTCCCGGCTTGCGCGCCGCGGCGACTCGATATGTCTCGATTCACTCGCTTACCCCGGCATCAAGGCCATCGCATCGCAATTGGGCGTGCAGTTGCAGCCGCTGCCTCGGGACGACGACGGTCCGTTGCCGCACGCATTCGAATCGCTTTGCAGAAGCGGACAGCCCGCGGCGCTGTACTGCAACCCGACCCTGCAGAATCCGAGCACGCTCACGATACCGTTCAGGCGCCGCGAAGCGCTGGCCGATATCGCGATGCGCTACAGCGTGCCCATCATCGAGGACGACGCCTATGCGATGCTGCCACAGAGCGCACCGCCCCCCCTGGCGTTGTTGGCACCCGAACTGACCTATTACGTCACCGGCATGTCGAAGAACCTCGGCGCCGGGCTGCGAATCGCTTACCTGCTGGCGCCGACGGCGCGCGAAGCACAGCGTATCGCCGGTGCATTGCGCGCCACGACCGTGATGCCGAGCCCGTTCACGATGCTGCTGTCTACCCAGTGGATCAATGACGGCACGGCAAGCGAGATGCTGGCCGCAATCCGATCCGAGGCGCATTCGCGGCAGGCGATCGCTAGCCGCGTTCTCGGCGCATGGCCTTTCGAAGCGCATCCCGACGGTTTCCATCTCTGGTTGCCGATTCCCCGCGAGTGCCAGTGGACTGCGCCGGACCTGGCGCAATATCTGCGGAGTCGGAGCGTCGCCGCCGTGGCAAGCGCGGCATTTTCGACGGACGGCGACCCACCGGCGGCGATTCGCATCTGCCTTGGCGGGCCGCAGGATCGGGAGCGGTGTCGGGATGGCTTGCAACTCGTCGCCGACGCACTGGCCGACGCACATCATCTTTACAGTGCGGCGATGTAGCGGCGCCGGGGTCGCGGATGGATCGCACGAACCGGACGCCGTGCGGCAGGTCAACGTGTCGCCCCAATGCGCCGCATGTCCCTGCTAGCTGGGAAGCTTCAATAGGTTGTATCGATGGTTCATCCGAACTGAGTCTGGGTTCCTGGAAGTCGTCAAACACTCAACCTTCCAGGAACCCAGCCGGATGAACACGCATAAGAATGCCCGACGCACTTTCGCGCATCGACATGAGATGGTTCAGGAGATCACCGAATCCGGTTCGAGTGTGCCGCCCCGAGTTTTGTGGAGGCTACAGCTCTTGAGGGAAATGGTATGGACGCCCCCTCCCGCGGCGTACGGTGGCGTCCAATTGGGGGCAATGGGCGTGGTGATTGGGAACGCAAGCCGCCGAAACCCGTACGGAACGCTCGATGCGTGAACGGCGCCTGCGTGACTCGGCCGTTCCCGCGGATCGCCACGCCGGACGGCGTGGCGATGTTCGCCTAATGCGGCCAACGCTTAGCCCAGCGGCCAGTTCAGGAACACGATGCCGTCGTTATAGTCGTCGTCGGTGCCGTCTTCCGAGCCGACGATCCCGAAGTACGACTTCTTGAACAGATCGACTTGCCGCGAGCCGAGCCGCGACGGCTTGCCGTTCACCGTCACGATCACGCGCACGCGCCCCTTGCCGGAGTCGAGTACCTTGGTGCCGAGGTTCTGATCCTCCACGCCCGCGCCCTTGAACGTGGCGGCGGGTTTCGGGTTGTCGTCGATATAGATGTCGATCGTCTGGTCGTTCGCCGCATTGGTGAGCGCGGTAACGCCGAACCGGGTGTTCGGCGGCAGATTGAAGACACCGTCGCGCTCGCCGCCGACGCCGATGTTGCCCGGGGCCGGGCCCGAACCCGTGCCGGTGCCGCCGCCTTCGCCGCCCGGATTGCCCGGCGTGCCGCTACCCGCCGACGACGACTGCCCAGCCGTGCAGCCGATCGCAGAAATACTCGCATACGAATCGATGTGCATCGCACTGCCGCGCACGCTTTTCCACTGGCCCTTCACGAGCGTGACGCCACTGCCGACGTCGATCGTCGCGACCAGCGTGAACGGCATGCGGCCCGTAATTTCCGGCACTTTCGACGAGTAGCTGAAGCAGCCGTCCGCGACGACGCCCTTGTCGGTCGCGATCGCGAAATAGATGCCGGGAAAGTTGTTGCCGGTCGCGTACGGCGTCGGCACGTTGAGGGTGACCAGAAGCTTGCCGTCGTGAATGTCGGCATTCGCGATGTCGATATGCAGGCCGGGGATGTCGACGTAGGTTTCGGACGTCACCACGGGTGCGCTGGTGATCGACGCTGAAAGAAGAGGCATGGAAGTCTCCGATGATCGGTGATTATTTGTTGAGGTGGATGCGCGGCACGCCGTCGAACGACGCACCGGCTCGCTGGCCGGCTGGCTGGCCGCCGATCGCGCGTCAGATCAGCCGATCGGCCACTGAAGCACGACGATGCCGTCGTTGTAGTCGCAGTCGTGGCCGTCTTCCGATACGACGATCCCGAAGTTGACCGTGAACGGCAAACCGTCCGCTTTCTTCCTGTTGATCGGCGCGAGCCGCGCGTCGGTGGCCGACGGCTTGCCGTTCACCGTCACCTCGAAGCGGAGCTTGCCGTTGCCGGAATTCAGTTTTGCTTCGCGCGGGCCGTCGCGCGTCGTCAGCTTGTGATACGCGGCCGGTTCATTGCTGTCGCCGATAAACAGCTTGATGTGCTGTTGCTCAACCGCATTCGCAAAGAAAATCGCGCGGAAATCGGTGTTGGGCGGAATCGAAAAATCGCCGGCGCGGTTGGAAGACGTTTGAGGGTCGGCCATGAGTTCCTCCTGAGCATTGTCGAACAAGGTATTGCATCGTGCCGCGCAAACGTTTGCCGTTTGAAATGCGGTTCGAAAATCATGCCGAAAAATAAATAGAAAAATATTCGATTGATAATGATTATTGTTCTATAAATTGAAAATGAAGTGACGTCGATTTAATGAATCGGTATAAATGCGGCCAATTGGATATATTCTCGAAACGAGATTGTTGGCTGTGTCGATTTGTTGAGTGATACATGTTCGCACGGCAGCGCCGGGGGGGCGGATAGGCAGGGCAATCCGGCTTCAGAGCTGGCGCGTGGTGCGCGCAGATGGCAGCGTGTTGTTTCAATATCGGCATCTCTGTCGTGGCCGCGCCACCGACCACCACCGAACACCTATCCAGCAGCACCCCGCTGTCGTCGACGTGGCCGCCTACGCGGTGAAATCCAATCTCTCCGAGGACGAAATGGCCGTGAGTGTCATTCTGAGAGACGGCCATGCGTTACCCGATGCTGAGCTGATTGCCGTCTGTGCCACAAAGATGGCGTATTACATGGTGCCGCGTTACGTGAAATTCGCGTCCGAGCTACCGCTCAATGCAAGCCAGAAGATCGAGAAGTTCAAGCTGCGTCTGCAGGCGGCCGAATTCCCCGAAACCTTGTGGGATCGCGAGAAAGCCAGCGTTTCGATGGAACGCTGAGGTTCCGGCGAAGACGCGAATGCCGATTCTTCGCGCCTTCAGCCGTTCGCTTCTGAATCGAGGCCTGCGCACGCAGGCCTCATCCGAATATGCGTCATTCGCCGTTCGTCTCTCCGGACGATTCATGTCGCGTATAGACCGCAAGACCCCACGTCAAAAGCGCGGCGAGCGCGAGCGACACCGACATCGCCAGCATTCCCGGTGCATACGAATGCGTCGTGTCCTTGAGCACGCCGACCATCCACGGGCCGACGTAGCCACCGAGGCTGCCCATCGAGTTGATGAACGCCATGCCGCCCGCCGCCGCGATCCCGGTCAGATACCGCGACGGCAGGCTGTAGAACGCCGGCCGCGCCGCGCTCAACCCGATCACCGCGAACACCATGCCGACGAGCGCGGGCAGCAGCGACGAAAAGACGACTGCGAATATCAACCCCGCGGCGGAGACGACGCACGCAAGCGCGAGATGCAGCAGGTGCCTGCCGTGACGCTCCATCAGCCTGGCCCACACGATCATGACGACCGCCGCGACGAGATACGGCACTCCCGACAGCAGGCCCACCGAGAACGTCGACAATCCGTGCCCCTTGAGCATCAGTGGCAACCAGATCGCAATGCCGTTGATGCCGATCCAATAGCAGAAGAGAATGCCGACCATGAACCAGACCCTCGCGTCGCGGAGCACGGCGCCGAAGTTCCTTTTCGGCAGTTCGGCCGATTCCCGGGCCAGGACTTCGGAGAGCGCCGCCGATTCCTCCCGCGTCAGCCAGTCGGCCTGTTCCGGTCGGTCGCGCAGGAGCCACAGGGTCAGCAGGCCAAGCAGGCACGCCGGCAACCCTTCGACGATGAAAAGCCATTGCCAGCCCTTGAGCCCCCCTGCCCCGTCCAGTTGCATGACGAACGCCGCCAACACGCCGCCCACCACCGACGACAATGGAATCGCGACCAGAAACCACGCCAGCACGCGCACACGCCACGCTTTCGGAAACCAGCACGACAGATAGAACAGCACGCCGGGAAAGAAGCCCGCTTCGGCCGCACCGGTCAGCACGCGAAGTACGTAGAAACTGGTCGGCCCCTGGATGAACGCACAGGCGGCCGACAGCAGCCCCCAGCTGATCATGATGCGGGCCAGCCAGCGCCGCGCGCCGAACCGATAGAGTGCGAGATTGCTCGGCACCTCGAGCACGCAGTAGCCGACGAAAAACAGACCGGCGGCCATGCCGAACTGGCTACCGGTCAGGCCGAGATCGCGGTTCATCGTCAGCGCAGCAAAGCCGATGTTGGTGCGATCGATGTAATTGAAGAAATAGCCGATCGCCAGCAGCGGGACGAGACGGATCAGGTTCTTGCGCAACGCGCGCTGAAGCGCGGCGTCTTTCGTCACATCCGGCCGGTCGTGCGCAATAGAGAGCGTCGATGCCATGGGTTCACCTGAATCCGAAGAAGTGAGCGGGATTGTCGACCAGCATCTGCGTGCGGCGCGTCTCGTCCGGCACGATCCGTGCGATCAGATCGACCAGGTCGCCGTCGTCCGGCATCGGATGGCTCAGGTTGACGTGCGGCCAGTCGCTGCCCCACAGAACGCGCTCGGGCGCGTGTTCGGCAAAGCGGCGCGCGACAGGCAGCGTGTCCTCGAATGGCACCCCGGCCTTCGACATCCGGTCTGCGCCCGACAGTTTGACCCATACGTTTCCCGTATCGAGCAACGCGCACAACGCCCGCACTGACGGACTGTCCGCCCCTTCGTCGATGTCGAGACGCGCCATGTGATCGATGACCACCGGCATGTCGAGCGAACGGATGAACGGCGAAAACTCGATGATGTCCTGCCCGGCCACGTGAATCGCCAGATGCCAGCCGAGCGGCCTGATGCGTGCGGCAACCGTCCCGACTGCATTCAAATCCGGACGGCCGCCGAGATGCGCAAGGAAGTTGAATCGTGCGCCGCACACCCCATTCGCGTCGTACTCCGCGAGGAGCTCATCGGAATCGCCCGGCCGAACGAGTGCGACACCCTTGTAACGCCCGGCTCCGTCGCGCAACGCGTCGATCATCGGCCGATGATCGAACCCATGGCCCTGGCTCTGTACGATCACGGCGCGCGAGAAGCCGATGCGCTCGTGCAGTCGTCGCAACGCAGTTTCGGGTGCCGCAGACGGATCGAAACTGCGGTCGTCGGGCAGCGGATAGCGGTCGAACGGCCCGAACACATGACAATGCGCGTCGCAGCTGTTTGCCGGCAGGCGCAAGACCGGGCGGCGCGGTTCCGCCAGCGGCGGCGGAGAAAACTTGAGTGAATGCCCCGAGGAATTCGGAGAAGGCATGGTCATGTCGACAGATTCCTTGAAGGTAGGCGAAAGGTATGGGTACCGCACCGGAGAACGCATCGTTGGGCGCGCGCGTGTGGTGCGAATCCGGCATTCATACGCACGTAGTCGGGCGCGAGATTGCGCGTGTCCGATCGAGGCGATCGAGGCGATCGAGCTGTGCGATCAAGTCTTGACTGGCAGTTCGGAATCCTGTTTTCAAGGCCGAACTGGTTGCAGATCGGGCACTCCGATCCGACACAAACCCCATCTGCATTTACGGGTCGGCTGACAGGCCGGCATCACGCAGGTACGGCGCATAGACATTGAATACCGTCAGGGAGTGGCCGGCTGCGCCCCGGCGCGTCGCGTCGAGAAGTGCGTGCTCCAAGGGCGCGACGAGCGCGACAATGAACCATGCGATGCCTGCCGGTACTGCGCTTTGATGCGGGCCGTCGCGCGTCGGCTGAGCGCGTGATTCGAAAAATCCGCGAAGCTGAAGCACCTCGTTCGACGAGGCCAGTTGGCGTTGCAGCCCCCCGGCGACATCCAGCGCGTCGCCATGCGTCTCGACCGGAATGCCCATCACGACGAGCCGCGAAGTTTCCCATCCGGCATGCTGGGTCGCCGTGGTCTCGGCAAGCGCCGTGGCCACGACGCGGCGTCGGCCCACCGTGCGCGACAGGATCCGGCGTGTCCAGGGCGTCGATTGCCTGCCCGACATCGAGCGATACGCGTCGCTTCGCAGCACGTCGACGCTCGCCAGATCGTAAAGCGCCATCCAGCGGGGCCACCCGTGCACACATACCCATCGCGAAGCCGCGATGCATCCAGGCAGCGATCGGCGCTGGGGGAAATGCTCGGTGTCGTACCAGTCGTTGAACTCGTCCTCGAGATCGGACGGTGGTTCCATCATGACCATCAACATGGCGCTCGGCAGCGTCGTGGCATCGTGCAAGCTCGTCTCCTGTTTATGCCAGTCACTGTGAACACTTTTCCCGGGCTTGACCAAAACCTTTTATCGATAGAAACCTATAACCGGAATGAATAGGTCCGCACGGATCTGCCGTATGCGGACCGTCTCGACAAACGTCGAGCTATTTGGCAGGCGGCAGGTCGACCTCGAGAAACACCGCCGGAACCGAGCCGGTATTGCGCAGCGCGTGCGCGCGCGGGCCGGAAGTGGTGTAGGCCTGACCTGCCAGCGCTTCCCGCGGCGCCGGGGCGCCGTCGAGATACTCGGTCACGGTCCCGCTCAGAACATACGAGACGGACGGCCGATCGCGATGGCTGTGCATCGGTAGTACGCCGCCGGGCTGTATGGTGACTTCGCGCATTCGCAGCTCGCGACTGCCGGCCGCCGCCAGGAACTCGACGCTCAACGGGATCGACCCGAGCGTCTTCCCCTCGACGCCGACCCGCTGCGAGGGCAGCGCCTGCGCATGCGAGATGCTCCAGCCCAGTGCCAGTATCGCGCCGACGAGAGGGTGCCAACGCAGCTTGTCCAATTTACGATGCATGATCGATTCCTCAAATGGTCTTTCATTATCCGAATGCACGCGCGCGCGCATCATTGCATCGTCTTCGCGATCCACGAGTGGATCACGGCGGCGACGTCCAGGTTGTTTTTTTCCTGCATCATCAAGTGCCCGTTGCCGTGAATGCCTATTGCGTCGAGGCGCACGAATGTCGTCTTCACACCGGCCTGTTCGAGAAATGACGCCGTACAGTGGTCATAGGGCGCGTGATAGGACGCCTCGCTGGTCAACACCAGCACCGGCACATGCTGAAGATTCACGAGCTTGCGGGCTGGCTCCTTCTGGAGCCAGCATTTCGTCAGATCCCTTCCGTCTGGTGTGTCCTGCTGTTCGATCGCCAGCTGCGCCGGATCGGTGACGGGCGGGTCGTACTGAACGGGAATGTTCGTCAGCCCCCACGCGAGTTCGGGTTTCGCTTGCGTGGCGTTCTGGAACGGCGGTCCCGACGGCTCGACCGATACGATCCCCTTGACAAGCTGCGGCCTGGCGTCGGCAATCGACCAGCCGAACAGGCCCGCCTGTGAATGGACGAGCAGGATGGCGGGTCCGATCTTGTCCAGCAGCGCGGCCGCCGCATTTTTGACGAGCAGTTCACTCTGCACGTTGTCGGCAAGCGACGGCACGAGTCCGGCATAGAACGCATCGAACACCGGGTCGCCACGCCGCCCGGCATCGGGCCATTGCATGTGCTTTTCCGCCTGCGGCCACCCCTTGTCGCGCTCCGGCGACGTAAAGAGGCGCTGCGCCATCGCGACATCGGTCACCCGAAACCGGTGATCGGCGTCCGTCGACCAGGACGAGCGGCCGCGATCGGGCTGATCGACCATGTAGACCACGTAACCCTGATCGACAAAGTAGTCGGCCCACCCTTTTCGCCCGTCCGCCGTGCTCATCCAGTTCGTCGCCGTCTGGCCGAGACCGTGAAGAAACACGATCGGATACCGATGCGTGATGCGTGCGGGCGCCCAGCCCTCGACATACATCTGTCCGTCCATCGTCGTCTTGCCGTCCTTCTCGACATACCGCCCGCCGACATAGAACGACGCATGCCGTGTGACTTTCGTCGGGATGAACTGCTGCGGGCCGAACTCCGCCGCCGACGCCATACCGCCTGCGGCGGACGTGATCGCCACGGCCGTCGCCAGGCAGGCCAGCGTCCGGCATCGTCTGAGATGACTGAATACCATCGATATGTTCCTCGCTAACAATGCAAAACAGGTTAGTACTCGAGCCCTTCACCCATTCGATAGGACACCGGCTCGTTCGTTTGCTCGTGAAGGCGATCGCTCCATACCAGGTCGTACGGCAGGCGAGCGACAGGACTGGACTCGCCGGTCAGGACATCGACGATCGCGTCGGGCGCCGCACCGAAATTGGCGACGATCGCTGTCGCGCGGGTCGCGATACCGGACAGGTCGATCGGGCGCTCCATGTATATCGACGCGATGGTCGGCACGACGGCGGCGGCTTTCTCGAGCATGGCGAACGCCGGATCGTCCGCCCTGAAACGCGTGCTGCCTTCGCGGTACCGTGCACCGAAGAAAAAATTCGGATGCAGCACCTCGAACGGCGTCGCCATACCGACGACGGCAAAATCCGCTTCCTCCGGACGCTGCACGACCGTGAACCCGCGCCGTCGCATTACGTCCGCGTCGAATCCGTACACGAATACCTTCGTCATCCTCCGGCTCACCGGCAGCAGATGTCGGCCGTTCTTCAGCAGTACCTGCGAGCGATGCTGCGCATCGAGTGCGATCCGCCTGAATTCGGCATTTCCCACGATCGACGAGGCACGGCCGGCATCGACGTACGGATCCTCGAAGAGCCCCTGCTCGAACTTCTGCGTCATGATTCGCCGCACCGCTGCATCGACCCGCGACACGTCGAGTCTTCCGCTCCTGACGAGACCTACGACGATCTCCGGGTCGCTCGTGCCGCCGAACTGGTCGACCCCTGCATCGATCGCCTTCAGGAAGCGCCCGGCCTTGTCGAGTGCTTCGACACCCCACGGCATCGCGATGTCGGAGAACTGTGGCTTCTCGCCGGGATTCGCGCCGTTCCGGCATACCCGCGTGCAATCGTCAGTGATCTGCCAGTCGGACAGCACGACGCCGTCGAACCCCATGCGGCCGCGCAATACATCGGTCAGCATGGCTCGGTTGAATCCCATGCCAACCGGATCGACCGGTCCGGCGCTGCCGCGCACGCGAAATGGCGCCGCAGGCATCCCGTACGAAGGCATCACCGCGCCGACTCGCGCGGCGAATGCGCCGGTGAACGGCATAATGTGCCGCTCGATGTTCGCCCCGTCGATATCGAGCAGACGTCCGTAGTAGTTATGTGCGTCCGCCCCGTCGTTCATCGTCGCGCCATAGCCGACCCAGTGCTTGACGACCGACACGACGCTGCTCCGGTGAATCCCGGATTCGCCGTCCTGCATGCCGGCGACATAAGCGCGAACGAATCGAGCGGAGGCCGCCGGATCGCTTCCAAACGTTCCGCTGCTGCGATGCCAGCGCGGATTGACGGCCAGATCGGCTTGCGGCGACAACGCCATCCGGATACCGACTGCCAGGTATTCCCGGCGCACGCTGTCGGCGAACCGACGGACCAGTTCCGGATCGCCCGTCGCCGCCATTCCGGCGGGATCCGGCCATTTCGTGAAGGCGCCGGCGTCGACGCTTACACCCTGTGCATACGAGAACTGGCTGCGCGGATCGCTGCTGACCGTGACGGGAATCCCGAGGCGCCCCTGCTCTGCAATCGCCTGCAGCGCGTTTTGCTGATTCGCCAGGCTCGCCGGGTCGGCTTTGAGCCGGTTCAGAAAAAACGTCACGTGCCGGTCGAGCACGAGGCGGCCGACGGCAGCCATGTCCCATGCCGAGCCGGCTCCCGGCACGCCCGCCGCCTCTTTCGCCGGTGGATTCGCGTGCATCATCGCGCCGGCCTTTTCCTCGAGCGTCATTCTTGAAACGAGATCGGCAGCCCGCACTGCAGCGGGCCGGCGCCAATCCTTGTACGGCTCCAGCACGCCGCTGCGGTCCAGATCGCGGAACAGCAATCCGTCGGCGTGGATCAACGGAATTGCACCGCCGGCGAGTTTGACCTGCTTCGAGGATTCCGGGCGCGAGGTTCCGCACCCGGACGCTGCCAGAGTGGAAAGCAACAGTACGCCGACCACACCAGAGATGGATCTCGATCGAATCACCTGGATTTCATCCTTTTTCGAAAGGTACTGAAGGAGAAATTCGCCGAAGTGAACTGCAACCTGCCAGTCGCTCCGGCACGATATGCGCCGCCTTTACAATCGAATGCCGTACATCAGAAGCGATGGCTGACGCCGAGCTCCGCACCCACGAGCAGGCGCCCGACCGGCTGCGTGCCGAAGCCGAATGCATCGCCGCCCTTGTTGCTCAGTCGCACGACCGTTCCATACGTGCTCGTCCTCTTGGAAAGCGCGTACGTGTAGCCCACAGCGACCTGGGTGGCGTGATTTGCATCGATCGAGGTCTTGCCCAATGCACCGGATTCACTCACACGCGTGAAGTTGGCGCGAAGGGAAAGAAACGGATTAACGGGTACGATTACCCCGGCCTGTGCTATCAGGCGGGACGCTTCGAGATACTGATTGCGCACCGCCGACCCCAGTAATTTCAGGTACTTGAGGTCATAGCTGACCGCAAAACCGGTGCGCTTGAGCGGCCCCTGCAGACCGTCGAATACGCCGAACGCCGCCGTGACGTTGACGGTGTCGTTCGCATAGCCGACGCGGCCGCCTGCATACCGCTTCGCCCGCTCGCCTCCACCCAGCGCATAGGCAGCCTGCGCGTAAAACCCGCCGAGACCGGGCGGCGTGTAATACGCGATCATGTTGTCGGCACGAGCCCAAAGCCCGGTCGCCTCGATGCCACTGCCGAACGCCGTCGAATAGAATTTCCCCTGGTCGGCCAGACCGCTGACGCCGAAGGTGTCGAACTCCCCGAACGACGTGTAGCTCGGCGTCAGGTCGTGGCCCACCCGCAGTTCGCCGTAGCGGTCGATCACGCTCAACGTCGAACGACGGTTCCAGTAGCGGGACGGATTGCCCGTGCCGTTATTGAAGTTCACCGTGCCCTCCAGCCAGGCGCGCACCCTCGTTCCTCCTCCGATATCCTCGTCCGCCCGAAAGCCGAGCCGGCTCGCGGCAAGTCCCCCGCTTCCGATCGAGTAGACGGCATCCGCCCCGTTGCCTATCCGCCTGACCGACGCGTCTGCCACGCCGAAGAGTGTCGCACTGGATTGTGCGGCAGCAGCTCCTGAAATCATCAGCAGTCCCATTATCTCGATCCTTCGACGTTTCATCGACCATCCCCAAACATTTGTATCGCTGTACTAATTTATCTGATATCGCCAGCAGAACTTTGAGGTCCATGCGCCGATCCTGATCGACCATGCCACTGCACCTGAGAGTGCAAGGGGCATGCCATCTGCGCCCCATCTAATCCGATCACCATGCGATCAGGCCGGTGTCGCGCAGTTGCCGGCGCAAGCATCGAACTCCACCGAAACGTCGCTCGCCCTAGCTCGTCGACCGCGTGCCCGTTCATGGTGCGACATCGGTTTCCGGAACGTGCGCTGCGCACCGCAATTCACCGAGATACCGGCGCGCAGCATGTCTACAGTCCGCGGACGATACTCATGTCGAACTCGAACTGCATTTACTGACAATCGCAGCTCGAGTCAGAACGATAAACGATCCCTTATTTCTCTCAATGGTGCAGTTTCATTCCTTGAAACAACGGCATTGACTCTTATGTAGTTGCATAAATTAATCGGCGCCATACGCACATCTCCGTCGCTTGCGCGTTCGACACACGAGATCAATGGCGACGCACGACATTCGATATGGATACCTGACTGTGCTCCGTGGTGCCGCTCAAGGTCCGGCATCGCACAACGTGACGACGTGGCGCACCAATTTTCGCGCCCCTGTCGCGACAACAATCGAAATTAAGGAGGGTAGACAGCGTGACATGACACGTGAAGTCGTGTCGGGATACGCATACGGACAGGTCCGCACACGTGAGTTGGAAAGCTTGCGGGGGAGCACGGCGCACTCCCCTCGATCATGCACGGCGGCTCGATGGAGCCGCCATGCATGATCATCACTGCGCGGCGTTGATCTTGCGCGCAAAGGCTGCGATGGCGTCAGCCATTGCGGCCGGCTGCTCGGGTGCAAGCGCGTGGCCGGCATCCGGAATCCTCACGATCGTCACGCGATCGCCGAGCATCGACTTCAACACGTTGGAGAACCGGCGCGGCGCAACGGCGTCGTGTTCGGCCTGCAGGTCGAGAATCGGCGCGGTGCCGGCCGCGAAATACGCATCGACCGGCGTCGTCTCGCGCGCATGCGATTCGGCGTCGTGCGTGGCGGCATGCCAGCCGTCGAGCCAGACCCGCGGATCGTGGCCTGGTGCGAAGAATGCCTTCTTCAGGTATTCGATCCGCTTGGTTTTCGGCAGCGACAGGTCCCCGGCGCCGTCGATCGCCTGCCGAATCTCCGCGTTGATCGGCTTTTCCGTCGAACCGGGCGGCACCTTGCCCGCGGACGCGGCCGCGAGCACGACCCCGCGAACGAGATCGGGCCGATCGACGGCCAGCATGCGCGCCGGGAAGTTCCCCCATGCGTGGCCGACGACGATCGCCGGCCCGCGATGCTCGTTCTCGATCACTGTCGCTACGTCCGCCGCGAAATCATGGACCGACAGGTTTTCCATCGGCCCCTTGCTCTGTCCGATGCCGCGCGGCTCCGGGCGCAGCACGCGAAAGCCGTCCGCCACGAGCCGCGCGGCAACCACGTCGTAATCCCGGCCCGAGCGCCCGAGCGACGGCAGGATCACGATCAGCGGGCCTTGCCCCTGGCGCATCACCTCGATCTGCACATCGCCATGCCGGACGATCTCCCGATCGACCGCGGCCACGCCGGACGACGCAAAGGCGGACGCCGCCCACCACCACACGCATGCGGCAACGATGCCGCGCTTCGATACCTTCATGATTTGAATCTCCTCGTTGATTGACGAACACATTCGCTACTTGCTGTCCGTTCGAATGCAGCTCAGCGCGTGCCGTAGACCTTGCGCGCAAAGCCCGCGATCGCATCGCTCATCGCGCGCGGCTGCTCGGGCGCCATCGCGTGCCCGGCGTCCGCGACGACCTGCACGGTCACGCGCTCACCCAGCCACGGCTTGAACACGTTAGGCACGACGACGGCGTCGTACTGCGCCTGCAGGTCGAGCATCGGCACCTTGCCACCACCGAAGTACGCATCGATCGGGGTGACGTTGCGTGCATGGGCCTGTGCCGCGTGTACCGCGGGATACCAGCCGGTCAGCCAGGCGCTCGGATCGCGTCCCGGTGCGAAGAATGCCTGCCGCAGGTAGGTCAGCCGCTGCGCTTCCGGCACCCGGGGATCGCCAGCGCCGTCGATCGCTTCGCGCAGGCGTCCATAGGGCTTCTCTTTCGATCCCGGCGGCAACTTGCCCGCGGACGCCGCGGCCATCACGAGCCCGCGCACGAGGTCGGGGCGGTCGACTGCGAGCATGCGCGCGGGCTGGCTACCCCACGCATGCCCGACGACGACGACCGGCCCGGTGTGCTCGTGATCCAGCACGAGCGCGACGTCGGATGCGAATGCATGGAGGTCGAGGTCGCGCATCGGCCCCGTGCTGCGGCCGATACCTCGCGGTTGCGGACGCAATACGCGAAATCCGTCGTGCGCGAGCATGCGCGCGACCTCGTCGTAATCTTCCGCGCCGCGCGCGAGCGACGGCAGGATCACGACCACCGGGCCATGCCCTTGCTCGAGCGTTTCGATCCGGACGTCGCCTTTCGACACGAGCGTGCGTTGAACCGCGTTCGCGTCGGCAGGGGGCGTGGAGCAGGCGGCAACCGAGGTTGCCAGTGCGGCGGCAAGCACGAGCCGCGTCAGTATCTGGTTTGCTTTCATTGTCTCCTCGTGAATCGATACGGACCGTCGCCTCAAAGCGGATCGAGGCCGGTTTTCTGCAGAACGGCCACGGCGGGCGCCGTCTTCAGAAAAGCCGCGAACGCGCGCGACGCGTCGGCGGCCTGCGCATTCGCGGCGATCGCCGACGAGATCACGCTGGTCTTCTGCACGTCGGCAGGAAGCGGCCCCGCGAAGTCGATGCCCGGCGTCACCTTCAGTTCGCTGATCTGCTGCAGCCCCAGGTCGGCGTCGCCGCGCGCGAGTGCGGTGCCGACCAGTTCCTTGCCGCGAATCAGCACGCTCTTCGATTTCATCTGCTCGGCGATGCCGAGCCGGTTGAAGAGCGTGCCGACGATATAGGTGCCGCTCGCTCCTTCGGAAAAGGCAACCGATTTGGCGGAGAGCAACGCGCGACGCAGCGCGTCGTCCGTACTGATGTCGGGCACGGCGAGTCCCTTGCGCACCGCGACGCCGATCCCGGTGGCGGCGATGTCCGACAGCGTGGCCCGGTCGAATCGGCCCGCGTCGACTTCCTGCTCAAGCGCCGGCTTGATCATGAAGCAGATGTCGACCTTCTCGCCGTTGCGCAAGCGCATCGGCAATGCCTCGGCCGACTTGCCGTACGACGGCCCCCAGGCAATCTCGAGACGATGTCCCGACGATTTTTCAAACATCGGCACCAGTTGCCCGAACGCGCCGTGCAGCGCGCCGGTTGCCAGTACGTGAATGTCTTCGGCATGCGCGCCCGGCGACGCCGCGCACAGCGTTACCCATGCCGCGGCGGCCACGCAAGTCCGCCAGATCGATTTTTCCTTCACGTCTCCTCCTTGAGGGTCACTGTAAGTCGAATGTGTTTTCTGTTCGTCCGCCGGGCGGCGATTCGCGGGCTGCTTCGGCTCAGCCGTAGAGCCGCCGCGGATTGCCGGCCAGCACGGCATCCGCAAGCGCCGCGTCGCCGCACAAGGCGCGAACGAACGCGAGCAGTGCGGAGTCGTCCGGGGCCGCGCCTTCGATGTTCGGATGCGGCCAGTCCGATCCCCAGATCGACCGGTCGGGCGCGGCATCGAGCAGCCGGCGCGCGAGCGGCCGCGCATCCGGCCACGCATGCGCGTCGCCGCCCGCGAATCGATCCACACCGGACAGCTTGATCCAGCGATACGGATTGCCGAGATGCGCGATCAATGCGCCGCGTTCGTCGTCGGTCCACGGCGCTTGCATCGACGGGCGCGCCATGTGGTCGATCACCATCGGAATGTCGACCCCGGCCCAGGTGTCGAGCACGGGCAGCAGTTCGGCGAGCCTGCCGTGCAGCAGCACGTGCCAGCCGAGCGCTGCAACGCGCTCCGCGGTGCGCAGCAGCTTGTCCGTGTCACGCTCGCCGGGCAGGTGCCCCATGAAGTTGAACCGGATGCCGCGCACTCCACCTTCGTGAAGCTCGCGCAACGTGCCGTCGTCCATCGTGTCGTCGACGAGCGCGACGCCGCGATAGGCGCCGCCGGTCGCGGCGATCGCGTCAAGCAATGCGGCGTGATCGTGCCGATAGCACGCGGCCTGGACGATCACGCCATGCGTGACGCCGAGCCGTTCGTGCAGCGCGAGCAAGCGCGACATCGGTGCCGCCTCGGGCAGGTACGCGGCGTCGGCCGGCACCGGAAACCGCTCCCACGGCCCGTAGATGTGCGCGTGGCAATCCCACACAGGCGCCACCGGGCCATCCTGCCGAACGTGCACCATCAGTCGCACCGTGCGGTCATGCCGCCGTCGACGACGATTTCCGTACCCGTGATGAAGCGGGCTTCGTCGGAGGCGAGGAATAGCGCGGCGTTCGCCGTGTCGCGGCCGTCGCCCATGAAGCCGAGCGGAATGCGCGCGAGCCGGCTTTCGAGCAGCTTGTCGACATCGCCGCCGGAGCGTTGCCCGGCCAGACGCACCTCGACCATCGGCGTATGCAGTTGGCCCGGCACGACCGTGTTGACGCGGATGCCCTTCTTCGCGTATTCGACGGCCACCACCTTCGACAGCTGGATCACGCCGGCCTTGCAGGCGGCGTAGGCAACCTGCGCGGAGCCGGTCCAACGGATGCCGGAGGTCGACGCCGTGTTGACGATCGCGCCGGCGCCCTGTTGCTCCATGACCGGCAGCACGTGCTTGCAGGTCAGGTAGACGCTCTTCAGATTGAACGCGACCTGCTTGTCCCACGCTTCCTCGGACAACGCGACCGGGCCGCCCGCGGCCGAGCCGCCGACGTTGTTCACGAGAATGTCCACGCGCCCGTAGGTTTCGCGGCACGCGTCGACCATGGCCGCGACGGCGGCGCTGTTCGTGACGTCGCACGTGTGCGCAGTAATCTCCCCGCCGAGCTCGGTGACGCGGCGGACCGTTTCGGCCATCGCGTCCATGTTGATGTCGACCGCGAAGATCTTCGCGCCCGCGGCGGCAAACAGCGCGGCCACGGCGCGGCCGTTGCCCCAGCCGGGACCGACGCAGCCCGCGCCGGTGACGATCGCTACCTTGCCTTGCAGGCGGCCCGTGCCTGCCTCGTTGATGGATGTGTCGTTCATGATGGGTGTGTTCAACCGTGTGTTGCAGGGAGTTCGGGGGCGACGCCGGCTGGCGGCGGCACGTTGAAGACCTTGATCGTCATCGAGATCAGCGTGTAGTAGCCGGCGATGCCGACGAGATCGACGACCGCGCCTTCGCCGAGCGTGTCGACGAGCGCCGCATACAACGCATCGTCGATCTCGTGGCGTTCGTGCAATTGCGTGACGAAGGCGTGGACGAGCTTCTCGTCGTGCCGGACGAACGGCGGTTCGACGCCGTCGCGGATCGCGTCGATCACGTCGATCGTCAGGCCTGCCTCGAGCGCGAACGGCTTGTGCGCAGCCCATTCGTACTCGGCGAGCCAATGGCGCCCCATCGACAGGATGACCAGCTCGGAGAGCCGGGGCGACACGCTGCTGTCATAGCGACAGTACTGGCCGAGCGCCTGCGCGCAGCCTGCAAGCTTCGGGCGATGCAGCCAGACGGCCAGCGGACCGCGCACGCCTTTGCGGGGCCCGCTGGCGATCGCGTCGTACACCTGGCGCTGCGCGTCGGACATGTGCTCGGGGGCGAGCGTGGCAATACGTTCCATGAATGAAATCACCTCGACAGAATTCAGTTGGCTTCGGCGGGCGCGCCGGACCGTTCGGCTCGTGCATCGGCAGGCACGACGCGCGCGCGCAGCATCGAGCGTCGCGCCGTGCGGCCGGTTTCGCGGTTGAACGCGGCGGAATCGAACAGCCCTTCCCAGCGGGCAATCGCGAACACCGCCATCGTGTTGCCGACCACGTTCACGAGTGCGGTCGCGGTCGCCATGACCCGGTCGATGCCGAACAGCAGACCGAGCCCGGCGAGCGGCAACGAACGCACCGACTGAAGCGTGGCCGCCAGCTTGACGAACGCGCCGCCGGCGACGGTCGTGCCACCCTTGGACGTCAGGCTCAGAATCGCGAGCAGGCCAAGCTGCTGCCAGAGCGAGAACGGCGTGTCGGTTGCCTGTGCAATGAAGCCGATCGCGATCGCCATGTAGATGGCGGTGCCGTCCAGATTGAAGCTGTAGCCGGCCGGAAGCACGAACCCGACCACGACTTCGTCGCAGCCGGCGCGCTTCATCTTCTCGACGAGGCGCGGAAACACCACTTCGCTGGACGCGGTACCGAGCGTCAGCAGGAGCTCGTCGCGAATCAGGCGCATGATCCCGGCGAACGGCAGGCCGATCGACCAGCTGATCGCGCCGAGCACGCCGAAGACGAAGATCGCGGAGGTCGCGTAGTACAGAACGATGACCTTGAACAGGTACAGCAGCGTCACGCCGCCATAGCTGCCGACGGCGGCCGCCATCGCGCCGAACGCGCCGAGCGGCGCGAGGCGCATGATGAACGCGAGCATCCGGAACAGCACCTTCTGCGCTTCGTCGATGCCGCGCAGCACCACCGAATCGGCGCCGACCGATACGTTCAGCGCGAGCCCGGCCAGGATCGAGATGATCAGGACCTGCACGATGTCGCCTTTCGCGAACGCATCGACAAGCGTATGCGGAATGAGGCTGAGCAGATACGCAACCGCGGAGATCTCGCCGGCATTCGACGTCGTCTTCAGCGCTTCGGCACTCTCGGCGATGTTGGCGGCGTGCAGGCCCGTGCCCGGCGGAAACAGGTTGACCATCGCGAAGCCCAGCACCATCGCGATCGTGCTGACCACCTCGAAGTAGACGAGCGATTTCACGCCCATCCGGCCCAGCATCCTGAGATCCTTGACGTGCGCCATGCCCTGGACGAGCGTGCAGAAAATGATGGGCGCAAGCATCATCTTCAGGAGCGCGATGAACCCCTGTCCGAACGGTTTCATCGCGATCGCGGTCTTCGGCGCGAGCAGGCCCAGCACGATCGCGCAGGCCAGGCCGATCAGCACCTGGACGTGCAGTTTTTTCAGGCTTTTCATCAGTATTCCTTCATATTTCGGTTCGGATGGCGCTTCGATCGAACGACGAAACGCTCAGCGACGATGCGGCTGCGCGCTGCGACGCGACCGCGAATGAGGAACGGGATGGGCGGGGGGACGAGGATGCATGGTGTCTCCGGAATCGTTATTGGGTTGAATTGCTATCTAACCGCAGCATAGAATCTGGCGCCTTCTTTGACAAAGACCTTATGAACATGTATCTCTATGCCACGAAGGCATAGCTCAACACTGACATGGACATTCGAGAACTGCGCAGTTTCATTCACGTCGCCCGCGCCGGCAGCTTCAGCCGCGCAGCCGCGGAGCTGTATATCGCGCAACCGGCGCTGAGCCGCCAGATCGCCAAGCTCGAGGAAGAAATCGGCGTCGCGCTGTTCACCCGCTACGGACGCGGCGTTCGCTTGACGGCCGCGGGTTCGCGGCTCCTCGAGCATGCGGAGATGATCACACGAATGGTCAGCGAAACGGCCGATCAGGTGCGTGCCAGCGCCGACACCGAACGCGGCTATCTCGCGGTCGGCCTGCCGCCGACGATCGGCCGGCTGATCGGCACCGATCTCGTCCGCGACTTTCATGCACGCTGGCCCGGCGTCTCGCTGCACGTTCGCGAGGGGCTCAGCAATTCGCTGCAGGAATGGGTGCTCGATCGGCGCGTCGATCTCGCCGTCGTCTACAACCAGCCGCCACTCGATGCGTTCGATGTCGTTCCCCTTTTCAGCGAACCGTTGATCGTCGTCGCGCCGCCGGACGCGGCGCCCGCGCGAAAGGCGCTGAGTATTCGCGATCTCGCGAGCATGCCGCTGATCCTGCCCGGCCTCCCGCACAGCAACCGCCGACTGATCGACCAGGCCGCCGTTCAGCACGGCGTGCGGCTGCGCGTCGCGTTCGAAATCGACAGCGTGGCACTGACCAAGCAGCTCGTGCGCGCGGGCGTCGGCTATTCGCTGCTTACCTACGTTGCGATCCAGGAAGAACTGGCGCGCGGCGAGCTGAAAGCCATTGCGATCGAACGGCCCGCAATCCGCTCGACCGTATCGATCACCACGTTGCGCGAAAACCGCCCGTCGCGTCTGGTCGACGCATGGATCCGCATGCTCAAGGACACGCTGTTCCGCTTTACGCGCGAGCAGACCTGGAGCGATCAGGTCGTATGGCTCGCATCGGACTCTTGAACCCCGCGTGCCGGCCATGTGTGCGCGGCCGGCGCGGCGACGCATTCGACGCTTTCCCATTTCCCCACCCTCGCGAGCCACTGCACCATGCGTGAATCCCGCCCGTCGCACTCGTCAGACGCAACCGAACGCGGCCCGTCGTCGACGGTCTCGAACCGCTCGCTCGAACGCGGGCTCGACGTGCTGCGCGCGTTCGGCTCCGGCGCGACGCTGCTCGGCAACGGCGACCTCGTCGAACTCACGGGCCTGCCGAAGGCCACCGTCACCCGGCTCGCCCGCACGCTCGTCGAAGCCGGCTATCTCGAACACGATCCCGTGCATCGCGGCTACCGGCTCGGATTGCCGGTGCTCGGCCTCGCGCATGCGCTCAGGAGCGGTTCGACGGTGCTGCAAGCGGCCGCGCCGCGGCTGCGCGAGACGGCCCAGGCGCTGCACATCAACGTCGGCATCGCCGGCCCCGACCGCGACGACATGGTCTACCTCGAATCGATCCGCTACAGCCCGCGTGCGTCGCTTCGCACCGTCGTCAGCGGCCAGCGCGTGCCGATGGCGCTGACGTCGCTCGGCCGCGCGTTTCTTGCGTCGCTGCCCGGCGCCGATTACGCGCGTCAACTCGCCGAACTCGAACCGCATCGCGCATCGTGGCCGCGCATCCGTGCCGAGATCGACGACGCCGTCGCAGCGGTGCGCGCGCAGGGATTCTGCGTCGCGAGCTGGCAGCCGGAAGTCGTCGCACTCGCGACACCGCTCGAGATTGCGGGCCACCGCACGCTCGCGCTCAACTTCAGCGTGCGTACGCTCGATGCCCCGTCAGCCGTCGCCGCCCGCCTGTCGGCGGCATTGCTGGCATTGCGCGACGACATCGTCGCCGCGACGCTGCGCCTCGACAGCTGACGCGACGATCGGCTCCCCCCTGCATCAGCGTTCGCGAATCGCGCGAGCCGGGATGCCGAGCACGACGGCGAGCCCGCCGAGCACCGACACGATCGCAACCGTGTAGAGGCCGATCGCGCTGCTGCCGAATTGGGTCGACGTGTAGCCGATCACAGACGGTGCCGCAATGCCGCCGAACTGTCCCAGACTGCTGATCAGGCCAATCCCGCTCGCGGCCACGGTGCTCGACAGGTACGCGGGCGGAATCGTCCAGAACAGCGACAGCATCCCGAGATAGCCGGCCGTCGCGATGGTGAGCAGCACGATGAGTGCGGCCGGCTGCGACGCGGCGGCCGGCAGCAGCGCGACGCCGAGCGCGGCCAGCGCGGCACTGCCCATGAAATGCCAGCGCCGTTCCAGCTTGCGGTCGGAGTGCCGGCCGAGCAGATACATCGCGACCGCACCGAACACATAAGGAATCGCCGACAGCAGCCCGATGTACCAGAAGTTCGTGATGCCGCTCTTGCGAATCACGCTCGGCGCCCACACATGCACGACGATGCTCGCCCAGGGCACGCTGAAATACGCGAACGCCAGCAAGTAGAACTTCGGCTCCTTCAGCGCATCCCAGATCGAGCCGTGCGCGTGCGATGCCTTCAGCGCCGCGTCGTGTTCGAGTTCGCGCAGCAGCAGCGCCTTCTCATCCGCGCTCAGCCATTTCGCGTGCTCCGGGCGATCGGTCAGATAGACGTACGCGAACAGGCCGGCCACGACCGACGGTAACCCTTCGATCACGAACAGCCACTGCCATCCCTTCAGGTGAAGCACACCCGACAGGTTGTTCAGGATGAAACCGGATACCGGCCCGCTGACGATGCCCGATACGCAGATCGCCGTCATGAACAATGCGGTCACGCGGGCGCGCCGCGCCGATGGGAACCAGTACGTGAAGTACAGGATGACGCCGGGAAAAAAGCCCGCCTCCGCCGCGCCGAGCAGCACCCGCGCGATGTAGAACTGGGTCGGCGTCTGCACGAACGCGGTGCCCGCGGACACGAGCCCCCAGAGCGCCATGATCCGCATCAGCGTCTTGCGCACACCGACACGTGCGAGCCACAAATTGCTCGGCACCTCGAAAATCATGTAGCCGACGTAGAACAGCCCGACACCGAGGCCGAATGACGCTTCAGTCAGACCAATGTCGCGCGAGAACTGCAGATGCGCGAAGCCGATATTGGCGCGATCGATGTAAGCGAATACGTAACAGATGAAGAGGAACGGCAGCAGCCGTTTCGTCACCTTGGCATAAACCGCGTCGAGTGCCGGCCGGTCAGCGCCGCTTCGCTCGAGCGATTCCGTTGCAATGGCGGGTTGCATCTTGTCTCCAGTCTTGTTGAACGCGCCGCGACACCGAATCGGGTTTTGTCCGGTCGCGGTGAAGTTGATTATCGGCGGCTGGCGGCCAGCCGCAACCATACCGTTTCACTGGATGAAACAAACCTGCGTGGCTGACAGTTTCATTCAGTGAAACGACGTTGATGGCAGCCGCATGCGTTGGCGCTACGCTTGCTGCAAGCGGATCGGCCTTCGCGCATCGCGCCGCGCACTGCCGGTTCATCGCACCGCTCGTTTTCGACGCAGGAAGAAACCATGCAAACCATCGACGTCACGATTCAATCGAATATCGCGACCCTTACCCTGAACCGCCCCGACAAGCGCAACGCCGTCAGTGACGCGATGCGCACCGAGCTCATCGATGCGCTCGAATCGCTCGCACGGGCGCCGGAAGTTCGCGCCGTCATCATCACCGGCAGCGGCAAGGGTTTCTGCGCTGGCGGCGACATCGCCGGGATGGCGCAGCGCATGGATGCGCCGCCCGATGAAGTCGCGTTCAACGGGTGGTCGCGCCAGCAGCGTGTGCATCACGCCGTTTCGCTGCTGCACACGATGCCGAAGCCGACGATTGCCGCCGTCAACGGCGCCGCAGCCGGTCTCGGCGCCGACATGGCGTTGTCGTGCGATTTCGTGATCGCATCGGAGGCCGCGACGTTCGTGTGGAGCTACATCAAGCGCGGGTTGATTCCGGACGGCGGCGGCCTGTATTTCCTGCCGCGACGCGTTGGGCTCGCGGCCGCCAAGGACCTGATTTTCAGCGGCCGCAAGGTCGATGCACGCGAGGCGCACGCGCTGGGCATCGCCGACCGGATCAGCGCACCCGACACGCTGCTCGGCGACGCCACCGCGTGGGCGAGCGAGCTGATCCAGGGCTCGCCCACAGCGCTCGCGCTCGGCAAGGCGATCCTGAACCAGAGCTACGAGCTGTCGGCGCCGCAGGTGCTGTCGCAAGGCAGCCAGGCGCAGGCGATCTGCTACACGAGCCGCGAGCACCGCGATGCCGTGCGCGCATTCCTCGACAACGTGCGCTGAGCGCCGACAGGAGCCTCCGATGAACGCCATCGAAAAATTGATGCGGCCGGCCCGCGTCGCCGTCATCGGCGCGTCCGCCGATCCCGCGAAGACCGCCGGCCGACCCATCGCCTACTTGCAAAAACACGGGTTCGGGGGAGACATCTACCCGGTCAATCCGCGCTATCCGTCGATTGCCGGCCTGCGCTGCTACGAGGACGTCGAAGCGCTGCCGCACGCACCCGACGTCGGCATCGTGCTGCTCGGCGCCGAGCGCGCGCACCTCGCGGTCGAGGCGCTTGCGAAACGCGGGACCGCCGCCGCGATCGTGCTCGCGAGCGGCTACGCCGAAACCGGCGAAGCCGGTGCACGCCGCCAGGCGCAACTGAAGGAAGCGGCCGGCTCGATGCGGGTGCTCGGGCCGAACACGATCGGCGTCGTCAACCTCACGGATCGCGTCACGTTGTCCGCGAGCGGCGCGCTGGACACCGACGGCTTCGCCGTCGGCGGCGTGAGCGTCGTGTCGCAGAGCGGCGGCATTCTGGGTGCGCTGCTGTCGCGCGCCGCCGATCGCGGCATCGGCCTGTCGAAGCTCGTGTCGACCAGCAACGAAGTCGATCTCGACGTGAGCGACTTCATCGATTACTTCATCGACGACGATGCAACCTCCGTGATCGCGCTGTACCTCGAAGGGCTGCGCGATCCCGCGCGGTTTCGCGCGGCCGCGCGCCACGCGGCGCGTGCGGGCAAGCCGATCGTCGTGTACAAGATCGGACGATCGGAGTCCGGCGCGCGCTCGGCCGTCTCGCACACCGGCGCGCTCGCCGGCGAGGACCGGATGTACGACGCGCTGTTCCGCGACGCGGGCGTGATTCGCGCGCAGACGTTCGGCGATCTGCTCGACATGCCGAACGCCTTCGCGGCCGGCCGCACGCTGCGCGGCACGCGCGTCGCGATTCTCACGTCGACCGGCGGCGCGGGCACGCTCGTCGCCGACAACCTGGGGCTGGCCGGCTTCGACACGCCGGCGCCCGATGCGGACACGGCTGCCGCGCTACGCGCGCTGCAGTCCGGCGATCACGCGGTGCTCGACCGCAATCCGATCGACGTGACGCTCGCCGGCCTGCAGCCCGAGCTGCTGCGCCGCGCGATCGAGACGCTCGCGGCCAGCCCTTCATACGACGCAGTTGCCGTGATCGCCGGTTCGTCGAGCATCGGCATGCCCGAGCTGATGGCCGGCGCCGTGCGCGATGCGTTGCCCGGCACCGACAAGCCGGTGGTCGCGTTCGTGAGCCCGCATGCGCCGGCCGTCACGCATGCGATGAACCGGCTCGGCGTGCCGGCGTTCGTGTCGCCCGAGAGCGTCGCGAGCGCGATGGTCGCGATGCGGGACGCCGGCCTCTGGCGCGCGCGGGCGGCCGCGCCCACGCTCGATGCGGTTGGCGCGGCAACCGGCATCGACGTGCCGGACCTGCCGCGCGGGCCGCTCGACGAAGCGCAGGCGAAGGCGCTGTTCGCACGCTTCGGCGTGACGCCCGTGCGCGAGTGCGTCGTGCGCAATGCCGCGGATGCCGAGCAGGCGGCACGGCATCTCGGCGATCGCGTGGTGCTGAAACTGCTGTCGAACCGCGTCACGCACAAGAGCGACATTGGCGGCGTCGCGGTCGGTGTGCATGCCGATGCGATCGGCGAACGGCTCGGACGCATGCGTGTCGACGTCGAGACCGGCGCGGGGTTTGCGCCGGACGCGTTCCTCGTGCAGGAAATGATTGCGGGCGGCGTCGAGATGATCGTCGGCCTGCATCGCGACCCGCTTGGCATCGCGATCCTGCTCGGGATGGGCGGCGTGACCGCGGAGATATTCAACGACACGGTGTTGCGGATGCTGCCGGAGGACGCGCCGCTGTCGCGCGACGACGCGCTCGACATGATCCGCGCGCTTCGCACATGGCCGTTGCTGGACGGGTATCGCGGCCGCCCGAAGGCGGACGTCGACGCGCTCGCCGACGCGCTCGTCGCGTTCTCGCGGATGGCGCGCCAGCTCGGCGCGCGGCTCGTCGAAGCCGAAATCAATCCGTTGTTCGTGCTCGATGCCGGCCACGGCGTGCGGGCAGCCGACGGCGTCGCCGTGCTGGCCTGACGGCGAGCGCGCCGCTGCGGCACAAGCGTTGGGTCAGGCGCGCTGAGTCACGCGCCAGCCTCAACCGCGAACGGACGCGACACCGTCGAGTTCGCGCACGGCGTCCTCCGGCAACACCAACCCGCCGGCGGCGAGATTCTCGCGCAAATGCGCGACGGACGACGTCCCCGGAATCAGCAGGATGTTCGGCGCGCGCTGCAGCAGCCACGCGAGCGCGATCTGCATCGGCGTCGCACCGAGCCGGGCCGCGATCGCGTCGAGCGTGGACGACTGCAGCGGATTGAAGCCGCCGAGCGGAAAGTACGGGACGTAGGCGATGCCGTCGCCCGCGAGCGCATCGACGAGATCGTCGTCGTCCCGGTGCGCCAGGTTGTAATGGTTCTGCACGCACACGATGTCGCAGATCCGCCGCCCTTCGGCGATCTGCGCGGCCGTGACGTTGCTCAGCCCGATGTGCCGCACGAGGCCCTGCCGCTGCAGTTCGGCCAGCGCGGACAGCGGCGCCTCGATCGAGCCTTCTGCCGGGCCGTGCGGGTCGAACATGATCCGCAGGTTGACCACGTCGAGCACGTCGAGACCGAGGTTGCGCAGGTTGTCTTGCACGGCTGCGGCGAGCGCTTCACCGGAAAACGCCGGCAGCCAGGAACCGTCGTCGCCGCGCTTCGCGCCGACCTTGGTCACGATCAGCAGGTCGTCGCGATACGGATGCAACGCTTCGCGAATCAGCTGGTTCGTCACATGCGGGCCGTAAAAGTCGCTCGTGTCGATGTGGTCGACGCCCGATGCGACGGCCTCACGCAAGACGGCGAGCGCCGCGTCGCGATCCTTCGGCGGACCGAACACGCCGGGGCCGGCCAGTTGCATCGCGCCATAGCCGATGCGGTGAACCCGTCGGCCCGCGACGGAATACGTGCCGGACTGAACAATGGGGGACATGATCGTGCTCCTGTATCGAATGCGTCGCCGCAGGTTACGCCGTGTCGCGCTGCGCGATAACCGGTCATAATCTGCACGACCTGTACGAAAAGGCGAACAATGCAAGTCGATCTGGGCGATCTGAACGCGTTCGTGGCGGTGGCACGGGCGAAGGGCTTTCGCGAAGGTGCGCGCATGGTCGGCGCGAGCGCATCCGGTCTCAGCGAAGCGGTGCGCCGGCTGGAGGCGCAGCTCGGCGTGCGGCTGCTGCACCGCACGACGCGCAGCGTGTCGCCGACCGAAGCCGGGGAGCGCCTGCTCGCGCGGCTCGCGCCGGCACTGAGCGAGGTGGAGGCGGCGCTCGACGTGGTGAACACGTTCCGCGAGCGACCGGTCGGCACGCTGAAGCTCAATGTGCCGATGAGCGCGGCGCGGCTCGTGCTGCCGTCCATCGTTCCGCGCTTTCTCGACGCGTATCCGGAGATCCGGCTCGAGGTCGTGGCCGACGAAAACTTCGTCGATATCCTCGCGGCCGGCTGCGACGCGGGCATACGTTACGACGAGCGCCTCGAACAGGACATGATCGCCGTGCCCATCGGCCCGCGTACGCAACGCTTCGCCACCGCCGCGGCGCCCGCCTATCTCGCGCGCCGCGGCCGCCCGGCGCATCCACGCGATCTGCTCGATCACGCGTGCCTGCGCGGCCGGTTCGCGAGCGGCGCGATGCCGGCGTGGGAGTACGAGCGCGACGGCGAAGTGGTCCGCGTGGAGCCGTCGGGCCCGCTCGTCGTGCAGATCGGCGGCGCCGTCGATCTAGTCGTGGACGCCGCCTGCGCCGGGCTCGGCATCGTGCATCTTTTCGAAGACTGGCTGCGTCCGCACCTCGCGAGCGGCGCGCTCGAGCCTGTGCTCGGCGAATGGTGGCGACCGTTCTCGGGCCCGTATCTGTATTACCCGGGGCGGCGTTTCGTACCGGCTCCGCTGCGCGCGTTCGTCGATTTCGTCAAGGCGGATGCCGGGTAGAACGGCGTGCGCCGCTGCCCGGCGCCTCCGCCAGCGGCGATCGCGCCCGCACCGCCCGTCACCGCCGGTTCGAACGCGACACCACGTCGATCCACACGGCCAGCACCAACACCCCGCCCTTGACGATCATCTGCCAGTACGCGTCGACGTCGAGCATCGACATCCCGTTGTCGAGGCTCGCCATCACGAGCGCGCCGATCAGCGCGCCATAGACGGTGCCCGACCCGCCGCGCATCGACGTGCCGCCGATGAAGCACGCGGCGATCGCGTCGAGCTCGCCCATCGTGCCGGCCGACGGTGAGCCGGCCGCGAGCCGCGCGGTGTTGACGATGCCCGCGAACGCGCACATCAGCCCCATCAGCGCGAAGATCGCGAGCTTCACACGATCGGTGTCGACGCCCGACAACCGCGTCGCTTCCAGGTTCGAACCCACAGCATAGATGCGCCTGCCGAACACGGTCTGCGTCGCGATCCACGAGAACGCACCGAGCAGCGCGAGCAGCAGCAGCACGGGCACGGGAATGCCGCCGTAACGATCGAGCGTCGCGACGAACGCGAACAGCACGGCCCCGGCACCGACGACTTTCGCGACGTCCTGCCACAGCGGCACGACCGCAAGCCGGTAACGGTGCCGCGTACCGCGCTGCCGGAAGACCAGCAGCGCGACGAGCGCGAACAGCAGGACCGCGAGCCCGTCGCCGGCCGCGCGCGGCAGATAACCCTGCCCGATGAACACGAAGCCGTCGGACACCGGCGCGATCGTCGAGCCGCCCGTCACGCCGAGCAGGATGCCGCGGAACGCGAGCATCCCGCCCAGCCCGACGATGAACGACGGCACGCGCCGGTAGGTCGACCACCAGCCGTTGAACAATCCGACCAGCACGCCGAGCGCGAGCACGGCCGGCACCGTCGCGGCCACGGGCCAGTGGCGATTGACGTCGAGGATCGCCGCGACACCGCCGAGCAGCCCGAGCAGCGATCCGACCGACAGGTCGATCTCGCCCGCGATGATCACGAACACCATGCCGCACGCGAGCATCCCGGTGATCGACATCTGCCGCAGCAGGTTCGACACGTTGCGCGGCGTGATGAACGCACCGTCGGTCAGCACCGAGAAAAACACCCAGATTGCCGCGACCGCGAACAGCAGCGCGAGCACCTTGTAGCGCACGAAGACCTGGCGCAGCGGGTGGCCGTGCGTGCGGCGCGCGTCGGCGTCCGGCGGCACGGCGGTGGAGGAGGACAGTTCGGTATTCATGGGGCACTCGCTGCAATGGGTTCGGCCGGCTGCCGCGCGGATTTCAGCGCGGCGCCGAGGATCTGTTCCTGCGTGAGACCGTCATTGACGAAATCGCCACGCAGCTCGCCTTCGCCGATCACGAGCACACGATCGGCGAGCCCGAGCACTTCCGGCAGCTCGGACGACACGACGATCAGCGCGACGCCGCGTTTCGCGAGCGCAAAGATCAGCCGGTAGATTTCCGCCTTCGCGCCGACGTCGACGCCGCGCGTCGGCTCGTCGAGGATCAGCACCTGCGGATCGGCCAGCAGCATCCTGGCGAGCACGGCCTTCTGCTGGTTGCCGCCGGACAGGCTCGCGATCGGCAGGAACGGATGCGCGGCGCGCACCGACAGACGCTGCATCTCGGTGCGGATCGCGTCGAGTTCGGCGGCCGCGTCGATCCGCCCGTGGGCGGCGAAACGGCGCAGCACCGACAACGTGATGTTGTGGCCGACGCCAAGCTGCGGCACGATCCCGTGACGCTTGCGGTCCTCGGGCACCATCGCGATGCCCGCGCGAATCGCATCGGCCGGCGAGCGGATCGCGAGCGGCCGGCCGTTCATCCGCACGGTCGCCGTGCTCGCGCCCGGATACGCGCCGAAGATCGCCTGCATCAGCTCGGTGCGGCCGGCGCCGACAAGCCCGGCGACGCCGAGGATCTCGCCGCGCCGCACGCTGAACGACACGTCGTCGACGCGCTTTCGGCGCGGGTTCGCCACGTCGTGACAGGTCACGTTGCGCGCGTCCAGCACGACGTCGCCGATCTCGTGCGGCTCGCGCGGATACAGGTTGCGGATCTCGCGGCCAACCATCATCGCGATGATCCGGTCGGTGGTCATTCCGCGCATCGGCTCGGTCGCGACGTGGCGGCCGTCGCGGATCACGGTCACGGTGTCGCACACCGCGTCGACTTCGTCGAGCTTGTGCGAGATGTACACGCACGCGACGCCGCGGCGCTTCAGGTCGCGCACGATGTCGAGCAGGATGCGCGTCTCGGCGGCGCTCAGCGACGACGACGGCTCGTCGAGGATCAGCAGCTTCGCGCGCTTGTTCAGCGCCTTCGCGATCTCGATCAGCTGCTGGTGGCCTCCGCCGTAGTTCATCACCGGCTGCGCGACGTTGATCGCGTCGATCCGCAGCTCGCGCAGCAGCGCCTCGGAACGCCGCACCATCTCCGCGTAGTGCATGCGCCCGCCGGGCAGCGTGATCTCGTTGCCGAGGAAGATGTTCTCGGCGACCGACAGCTCGGGCACCAGCATCAGTTCCTGGTGGATGATCACGATGCCCGCGCGTTCAGTGTCGCGCACGCCGGACGCGACGAGCGGCGCGCCTTCCCAGCGGATCTCACCATCCCACGTGCCGTGCGGGTAGACGCCCGACAGCACCTTCATCAGCGTCGACTTGCCGGCGCCGTTCTCGCCGCACAGCCCGACGCACTCGCCGGGGCGCACGGTCAGATCGATTCCGTCGAGCGCCTTGACGCCGTCGAATGCCTTGACGATGCCGCGCATCGTCAGCAAGGGTTCGGTCATACGTTCATTGCCTCGCAGTGAGCACGCGGCCGGCCGCACCTGGCCGGCCACATGCATCCTGCCCGTCGTGCCGTTATTGGCTCGCGAGCTGGGCCTGGGTATAGAAGCCGTCCTTCACGACGACGTCGACGTTGCGCTTGGTCAGCAGCGTGGGCTGCAGCAGCACCGTGTCGACCTTCTTCTTCCCGTTGTCGTACTGCGCGTTGAACGCGGGCTTCGTGCCCTTCGCGAGATCGACCGCAAGCTTCGCGGCTTCGCTCGCGATCAGCTTCAGCGGCTTGTAGACGGTCATCGTCTGCGTGCCGGCGATCACGCGCCTGACCGCCGCGAGGTCCGCATCCTGCCCGGACACCGGCACCTTGCCGGCCAGGTGCTGCGCGGCGAGTGCCTGGATCGCGCCGCCCGCGGTGCCGTCGTTCGACGCGACGATCGCGTCGATCCGGTTGTTGTTCGCGGTGAGCGCATCCTCGACGATGCGCAGTGCGGTCGATGCGCTCCATTCGGGCACCCACTGCTGGCCGACGACCTTGATGTCGCCGCGATCGATCGCCGGCTTCAGCACCTTCAACTGGCCCTCGCGCAGCATCTTCGCGTTGTTGTCGGTCGGCGCGCCGCCGAGCAGGAAATAGTTACCCTTCGGCTTCGCGTCGAACACGCCCTTCGCCTGCAGTTCGCCGACCTTCTCGTTGTCGAACGAGATGTACGCGTCGACGTCGGCATCGAGGATCAGACGGTCGTACGACACGACCTTGATGCCGGCCTTCCTCGCTTCGGCGACGACGTTGCCGAGCGTCTTCGAATTGAACGGCACGATCACGATCACGTCGACGCCGCGCGAAATCAGGTTCTCTATCTGGGAAATCTGTCGCTCCTCGCTCGCGTCGGCCGACTGCACCGACACCTTCGCGCCGAGCTTCGTCGCGGCCGCGACGAAATAATCGCGATCGCGCGACCAGCGCTCGACGCGCAGGTCGTCGATGCAGAAGCCGATCTCGGGCTTGTCCTTGCTCGCATGCGCGAGCGGAGCGCCGAGCGCGAAGAGCGCCAGCGCTGCTGCGCCGGCAAGGGAACTCAATACGGTACGGCGCGTCACGGATTTCATGTCTCCACTCCTTGTTATTGGACAACCTCACGAACACCGGGCGGCCGCGGGAATGCGCCGCCCGCATCGAGTCACTGCAAAGCACGGGATCGCACCGGCGAAGCGCCGCTCACGCGCCCGTTGCAAACACAGGTTCGAGCGCGCGGTAAAGCGCGCGAAACGTCGGCCGCCGCGCATCGCGATACCACGCGTGTCGCGCGGGATCGGGCTCGCGCACCGCGACGATCGGCGGCTGCGGGCACACATCGTCGAGCGACGCATCCGGTTCGAGCGCGAGATGCGCGAGCCGTGCGGCACCGAGCGCCGGGCCGACCTCGCCGCCCGCGCGCAACGTCAGCGCGCGTCCGCTCACGTCGGCGAGCATCTGCGTCCAGTACGCGCTGCGCGAGCCGCCGCCGATCACCGTGATGCCGTCGGGCGCCAGTCCGGCCGCATGCAGCGCATCGATGCCGTCGAGCAACGCGAAGCCGACGCCTTCGAGCGTTGCGTTCGCGAGATCCGCGCGCTGCGTATCCGGCGTGAGCCCGTAGAACACGCCCTTCGCATTGACGTCGTTGTGCGGCGTGCGCTCGCCGCTCAGGTAAGGCAGGAACCACGGGCGGCTGGCGCGCGCGTTCGCCTCGGCATCGGCGAGCAGCGCCGCGACGCCGTCGTAACCGGCCAGTTGCGCGGTGAAGTCGATGCAGCCGGCCGCGTTCAGCATCACCGACATCAGATGCCATGTATCGGGCAGCGCGTGGCAAAAGCTGTGCACCGCCGATTCGGGGTTCGCGCGAAACCCGTCCGACACCGCGAAATAGACACCCGACGTGCCGAGCGACAGCAACGCGTCACCGGGCCGCACGATCCCGACACCCACCGCGCCGGCCGCGTTGTCGCCGCCGCCGGCCACCACCGGAATCTCGCGCAGCCCGAGCGCGCGCGCGACGGCCGGCAGCAGCGTGCCCGTTACGCGGTTGCCCTCGAACACGGCCGGCATCTGCGTGCGCGACAGCCCGCACGCGGCGAGCAGCGTGTCGTCGTAGTCGCGCTTCGCGACGTCGAGCCAGAGCGTACCGGCGGCATCCGACGGATCGGTCGCGAACGCGCCGGTCAGCCGGTAGCGCAGGTAATCCTTCGGCAGCAGCACGTGTGCGATGCGCGCGAACACGTCGGGCTCGTGGCGGCGCACCCACAGCAGCTTCGGCGCGGTGAAGCCCGGCATCGCGATATTGCCTGTCACCGCGCGCAGCGCGGGTGCGAGCCGCTCGAGTTCCGCGCACTCCGCATCCGCGCGGCCGTCGTTCCACAGGATCGCGGGACGCAGCACGTCGCCCTGCGCATCGAGCAGCGTCGCGCCGTGCATCTGCCCGGTCAGTCCCAGCGCGTCGATGGCGCGCGGATCGATGCCGCCCGCGCGTGCCTCATCGACGAGCGCGGCCAGTGCGCCGCACGCGGCGTCCCACCAGTCGCGCGGCGCCTGTTCGGACCAGCGCGGCCGCGGCCGGCTCACCGTCAGCGGGCGACTCGCGCTCGCCCGCACCGCGCCGTCGCGGTCGAGCAGCACCGCTTTCACGCCCGACGTACCGAGATCGAGTCCGATATACATGGCGTCAGCGCAGGCCGTAGATCGCCTGGTTCACGATGTTCTCCAGCCGCTCCTGCGCGCCGCTCGCATGCCGCGGGTCCACGCCGCGCGCGAGCGCGTCGTCCGCGAGCGACTGCAGCGTATAGCCGCCCGACAGGATCTTGCGGCCGAACGCGTCGTCCCACTGCGCGTAGCGCTGCCGGCGCAGCGCATCGAGCCGGTCGTTCTCGACCAGCACGGCCGCACGTTCGAGCGCGAGCGCGAGCACGTCGATCGCGCCGACGTGGCCGTAGAACAGGTCTTCCGCATCGATGCTCTGGCGCCTCACCTTCGCGTCGAAGTTCATCCCGCCGGTCGTGAAGCCGCCGTGGCGCAGGATCTCGTAGAACGCAAGCGTCAGTTCCTCGACGCTGTTCGGGAACTGGTCGGTGTCCCAACCGTTCTGCTGATCGCCGCGGTTTGCGTCGACGCTGCCGAACACGCCGAGTGCGAACGCGTTCGCGATCTCGTGATGGAACGAGTGGCCGGCGAGCGTCGCATGGTTCGCCTCGATGTTCACGCGAATCTCGTTCTGCAGTCCGTACTGCACCAGAAATCCGTGCACGGTCGCGACGTCGTAGTCGTACTGGTGCTTGGTCGGCTCCTGCGGTTTTGGCTCGATCAGCAGCGCACCCTTGAAGCCGATCCGGTGCTTGTGCTCGACGACCATCGACAGGAAACGCGCGAACTGCTCGCGCTCGCGCTTCAGGTCGGTATTGAGCAGCGTCTCGTACCCTTCGCGGCCGCCCCACAGCACGTAGTTCTCGCCACCGAGCCGGTGTGTCGCGTCGAGCGCGTGGCACACCTGGGTCGCGGCCCACGCGAACACGTCGGGGTTCGGATTCGTCGCGGCGCCAGCCGCGAAGCGCGGGTGCGAGAACAGGTTCGCCGTGCCCCACAGCAGCCGCACGCCGCTCGCCTGCTGGCGCTCGCCGAGATAGTCGACCATCCGCGCGAAATTGGCTGCGTACTCGCGCAGGCTATCGCCCTCCGGTGCGACGTCGGTGTCGTGGAACGTATAGAAAGGCGTGCCGAGCTTCGTGAAGAACTCGAATGCCGCGTCGGCCTTCATTCGCGCACGTTCGAGCGCGTCGCCAGGCTGCTGCCACGGCCGCTGGAACGCGCCCTGCCCGAAGATGTCGTGCCCCGGCCAGACGAAGGTGTGCCAGTAGCACACGGCAATCCGCAGATGCTCGGCGAGCGTCTTGCCGAGCACGCGCTTCTCGGGGTCGTAATAGTGGTACGCCAGCGGGTTGTCCGACTGCGGACCTTCGTAGCGAATCGCGGGAATGTGTTCGAAATACGACATGGCGTCTCCGTGCTGGGTCTTGGTGCAGCGCAACGCGCGTCGCGACGACGACGCACGCGGCCGAATCCGGTTGGCTGGATCGTGCCCGCGCGCCTGCCGGCCGGCAATTGCGAAATTGCGCAGCACGCTTAACGTTTCTTGCCAGCCGCTGCGCGCGGCGTGCGTTCCGTCCTACAATCGCCGGACACCAGAGAACCGCGCGGCACCGCCCGCGCGCCCCGGAGACAACGGCGAGACGCCCGAGCGGCGCCCGCCCCGAGACCGACATGACCCGTGCCTCTTCCGCCCAGACACCGCACCGCATCGCGCTGCTGTTCAACGCGAACAAGGTCTACGACCGCGAGATCATCAGCGGCATCGGCCAGTACCTGCACACGACGCGCGTCGTGTGGGACCTGTTCCTCGAAGACGACTTCCGCTGCCGGCTCGCCGGCATCGAACGCTTCGACGGCGACGGCATCATCGCGGACTTCGACGATCCGGCCGTCGCCGACGCGCTCGCCGGTTCGCCGCTGCCGATCGTCGCGGTCGGCTCGTCTTACGAGGATCCGGCGCAGTACCCGGACGGTGTCCCATATATTGCGACGGACAACCCGAAGCTCGTGTCGCTCGCCTACACGCACCTGATCGGCGCGGGGCTCGCGCATTTCGCGATGTACAGCCTGCCGGTCGCGCAGGAGAACCGCTGGGCGCAGCAGCGTGAGCTCGCGTTCGACCGGCTCGCGCGCGCGGACGGGCTCGACGCGCCGATCTACCGCGGCGTGTCGACGAGCGCATCGGGCTGGAATCACGCGATCGAGGAGTTGATCGGCTGGCTGCATGCGCTGCCGAAGCCCGTCGGCGTGATCGCGGTCACGGATGCGCGCGCGCGGCATCTGCTGCAGGCGTGCCTGCTCGCCGGCATCGCGGTGCCGGAACAGGTCGCGATCATCGGCATCGACAACGATCCGCTCACGCGCACGCTGACGCGCATTCCGTTGTCGTCTGTGATCCAGGGCACCGAGGAAATGGGCCGCACCGCCGCGCACCTGCTGCACCGGATGCTGCGCGGCGCCAGGTTTCCCGGGCAGCGCATCCTCGTGCCGCCGGTCGGCATCAACGTGCTCGAGTCGACGCGCCATCAGCCGCTCGCAAGCCCGCACGTGATGCGCGCGCGGCACTTCATCCGGCAGTACGCATGCCAGGGGATCAAGACCGAACAGGTCGCCGACTATGTCGGCGTGTCGCGCTCGCTGCTCGAAGAGCACTTCCGGCGCGAACTGCAGCGCACCGTGCACCAGGAAATCCTGCGTCACAAGCTCGAGGCCGCGCAGGCGTTGCTCGCGGGCCGCAATGCGTCGAGCGCGGAAGTCGCGATCCGTTGCGGCTTCACGTCGTTGCAATACATGTACGCGGTGTTCCGCCGCGAACTCGGCTGCACCCCGCGCGAATACCAGGAACGCGCGGCGGCGGCTCACTGAATTCACCGCCCACGAGCGAACCCACTCATGCATATCGATACCGACTCTTCCCGCCCGTCAGCCGATGTCGGCCGCATTCCGTCCGAGCCGTGGGGCGCGCTGCCCGGCGGCGATCCGGTGCGGCGCTACACGCTGCGCAACGCGCACGGCATGCGCGTCGTCATCAGCGATCTCGGCGCGACCGTCGTGTCGTGGCTCGCCCCCGACCGCACCGGGCGCTTCGCCGATATCGTGCTGGCGCACGACACGCCTGCCGAGTACGTCGAATCGGGCGCGTACCTCGGCGCGACGGTCGGCCGCTGGGCGAACCGGATCGCGAACGCGCGCTTCACGCTCGACGGCATCGACTACACGCTCGACCGCAACGAGAACGGCAACCTGCTGCACGGCGGCGCGAGCGGCTTTCACCGCGCGCGCTGGGACGTGGTCGACGACCGCGGCGGACTGACGCTGCGGCTCGATTCGCCGGAAGGCGATGCGGGCTTCCCCGGCAACGTGAGCGTGCAGGTGCGCTACACGCTCGACGACGACGGCACGCTGACGATCGACTATGTGGGCGTGACCGACGCGCCGACGCCGCTGAACCTGACGAATCACAGCTACTTCAACCTGAGCGGACGCGCGGGCAGCGACGTGCGCGGCCACCTGCTGCAGATCCACGCCGACGCGTTCGTCGAAGTGGACGATGCGCTGATCCCGACCGGCACCGCAGACGTGACGGGCAGCGCGTTCGATTTCCGGCAGAGCGCGCCGATCGGCGCTCGCCTCGACTGGCCGCATGCGCAGCTCACGCGCGGGCGCGGGTTCGACCACTGCTACGTGCTGCGCGACCATGAACGCAACGTGCGGCCCGTCGCGTCGATCTACGATCCGGAAAGCGGTCGGGAACTTGCCGTGTCGACGGATCAGCGCGGGTTGCAGCTTTATACGGGCAATTATCTGGATGGCGTGCGCGTGGCCGGCGGCATGCCGTGCGTGCGACATGCGGCGCTGTGCGTCGAAGCCGGGTTCTATCCGAACCAGGTCAACATGGATGCACTGCGCGACGAAACCATCCTTCATCCGGGCAACGCCTATCGCCAGACGACCCGGTATCGGGTCGGGGTGCGCGGGTAGCGGACATGCCGGTCGCCAGATAGTAGGCAACGCACGCGTTCTTTGCATCGGCATCGACGGCTGCGCTACGCTCGATCCGGCCTCGCATCGAGGTTGAAATTTAAGCGCTTAAACCGATGAAGCCCGCGATCCTGCGATCGATCGACCGGGCCCGATACTGGAGGATGACGATGAACAGACGATCGATGTTGCGCTGGAGTGTCTCGACCGCGGCGCTCGCATGCGTCGACCTGGCCGGCGCGCTGCCGGCCGTCGCGCAAGGCGTCGCGCGCGCGGCGGGTGGCATCCCGTTCGCGATGGGCGCCGACGTGTCGACGCTGCCGGAGCTCGAGGCGCACGGCGCGCGGTACTTCGACCACGGCCGCCCGACCGACTGCCTGAAGGTCCTGCACGCGCACGGCGTCGACTCGATCCGCATCAAGGTGTGGAACGATCCCGGCAATCCGGCATTCTTCCCGGCCAACCAGAGCGATGCGGCCGGCTACAACAACGCGGCCCATGTCATCGCACTCGCGAAACGCGCGGCCGCGCTCGGGATGCGTATCCTGATCGATTTCCACTACAGCGACTGGTGGGCCGACCCCGGCAAACAATACCCGCCGCATGCGTGGGCCGGCAAGAATCTCGCCGAAACGTGCGCGCTGCTGTCGGCCTATACGACGGACGTGCTGCGCCAACTGCAGCGCGCCGGCGTGCGGCCGGAGTGGGTGCAGATCGGCAACGAGATCACGGGCGGCATGCTGTGGCCGCTCGGCCGCTACGACCAGTGGGACAACCTCGCGCAGCTGCTGAAGACGGGCCGCGATGCGGTGAAGGCCGTCGATCCGCGCATCAAGGTGATGCTGCACATCGACAGCGGCGGCGACAACGCGAAAAGCCGCTGGTGGTTCGACAGCGCGACGCAGCGCGGTGTCGCGTTCGACGTGATCGGCCTGTCGTACTACCCGCAGTGGCAAGGCTCGCTCGACGACCTGCGCAACAACGCGAATGACCTCGCGGTGCGATACGACAAGGAACTGATCGTCGTCGAGACCGCGTATCCATGGACCACCAGCGACGGCGACTCGGAACCGAACGCGATGACGAACACCGGCTCGACCGCGTTCCCGCCGTCGCCGGCTGGCCAGGCGCAGTTCCTCGCAGCGGTCGTCGATATCGTGAAGGGCGTGCCGGGCAATCGCGGCAAGGGCGTGTTCTGGTGGGAACCGGAATGGATCCCGACGCCGGGTGTCGGCTGGAAGCTCGGCGCCGGCGATCAATGGGACAACAACACGTTGTTCGACTTCCACGGCAACGCGCTGTCGTCGCTCGACGCGTATCGCCAGCGCTGACGCATTCGCGTCGTCACCGCATCACCGCACCGACGCATCCCGCGTCAGTGCGGTGCATCGAAGCGGCCTCGGGCAGATGCCGTCGCGTCGCCTGCGCCACGCGCACCGCCCCGTTCGCCGTGGGCGTCCCGCGCGAGCAGCGCGAATGCGACGAGCGCGAGCACGCAGCACCCCGCGCACGTCGCGCGATAACCGAACAGGTCGACGCACGCGCCCGACAGCACGCCCGATGCGATCGAACCGACGCGCGCGGTGCTGAAGAACATCGCGGTCGCGGTGCCGGGACGCGTCGGCATCAGGTCGCACACGCGCGTCATGCCGAGGCACGACGTAATCGCGACCACGCAAGCGCTCAGCAGTTGTAGCGGCAGGATCATGTCCACCCGCGTCACCGCCGCGAGTCCGATGAAATACGCCGCATGCACGGCCGCGCACGCGGTCAGCCAGCGCGCCTTGTCGAGCCGCGTCGACCGGATGCCGAGCCAAAGCATCATCGGGATCTCGAGCAACGCGGCGAGACCCAGCGCGGCAGACACGTTGCCCGGTGATCCGCCGAGCCCGCGCACGATGTACAGCGGCAGCACGATCATCGTCGCGTTCGCCGCGAGCCCCATCAGCGTGAGCGCGACGAGGGTGCGCCGCACGCTTGCGCGCGGTGCGACGACGATCTCCGCCGGTGCCTCGGCGGACAGCGGCGCAGCATGGTCCACTGCGCGCACATGAGCCGCCGCCGGCCGCCGCGCGGGCTCCGGAATCCGCGCGATGATCGCCGCGCATGCGACGAAGCCCACTGAAGCAGCGAGAAAAAGCCCGACAAAACCCGTCTGCGCGAGGATCAGCGCGCCGAGCGCGGGACCGAACACCCATGCAACCGACAGCATCGTGCGCAGCGCCGCCGACGCGAGATCGCGCTGCGCATCGTCGTCGACCGGCAGCACCGCACGCGCGAACGCGAAGATCTGCGACAGCGACACGGCCCCCGCACCGAGCAGGATCGTGCCGGCCGCGATCACCGGCCCGTGCGCGCGCAGCACGCACAGCAGCGCGAAACCGAGCGCGGCCGCCGCGAGCGACACCACGAGCAACGGCCTGTGCCGGTCGCGGCGATCCGACCAGCGCCCGGCCCACGTGCTCGCGACGACACCGCTCGCCGCGATCAGCGTCATGAAGATGCCCGCGAGAAACGGCGACATCCCCGCCGCCTCCACGCCGAACAGCGACAGGTACGGCGCCGTAAAGGACATCGCGACGCCGAGCATCAGCGCGGCGGCGGACAGCGGCAAGAAATGCGCGATCCCGGCGAGGCGCGCGAAATGCGACCGTAGCGACCGCGGCGACTGCATCGCGTCAGTCCGGCTCGACCCATGCGGCGACGTCGACCGCGCCGAGTTCGGGGCCGCCGAGCACGAAGCGCGCACGGTCCGGCGCCGGCAGCGTGCATGGCGCGTCGCCATAGTTGAGCGCGAACACGAGACGCCCGCGCCGGCGCAAGCGCACGCCATCCGGCAACGCGCGGACCGGCAGTCCGGCGTCGCGCGCGCAGCGGGCGACGATCGCACGCAACAGCGCGTGGTCGAAGCAGGCGGTCGCCATCGTCACGCGGCCGCGCCGCACGAGCGCGGGCACGCCGTCGTCGCAGGCAGCAAGCACGTCGATGCCGGTCGCCGATTCCATATCGACGTGATCGCGCCATTTCAGCGCATGGCCATCGATGCCGTCGAACGTGACGCGCGGTGTGAGCGACGGCCGCAGCGACTCGACCTGGCCGATTCGCACCGGCAGCACGTTGCGCAGCTTGCCAGGTGCGAGGCCCGGCGCGATTGCGAATTCCGCCGTGCGCGAGCCCGTGCGCGGCCCGAACAGCCAGTGCGCGTCTCCGCACGCCGCCTGCTCGACGACACGATCCGGCACATCCGGCAGCGTCGGCGCGACGACGAGTGCATAACGCGACACGTCGGCATCGGCCGCGACGATATCGACGTCGAGCCCCAGTTCGCGCAACGCGCGATACCAGTCGAACGCGTGCTGCTGGTAGTCGAAGTCGGCGCTGTGCGGCTGGATCCGGATCATCCAGTCGGCCGCGTAATCGAACAGCAGCGCGACGCGTGCGGGCTCATGCGTGCCGGTGACGAGCCCGAGATCCAGCGCGGCCAGTTCGCGCGCGACGCGCGCCACTTCGTCGCCGCCCGGCGACAGCCGGTCGTCCGGCGCATTCAGTCCCGAGTGCAGTTGCTCCTGTGCATGCGGATACTGTCGCCAGCGGAAATACGACACGAGTTCCGCGCCATGCGCGAACGCTTCCCACGTCCACAGCCGCACCGCACCGGCATGCGGCACCGGGTTGTACGGCCCCCAGTTCACGGGCCCCGCCTGTTGCTCCATCACCCACATCCGCCCGTTGCCGACGCCGCGATACAGGTCGTGCGAGAACGCCGACACGTCCGGGTGGCCAGTACGTGCCCAGCGTCGCTTGTCCGCTTCGTCGAGCGGCAGCACTTCGGTGCGCGGCACCGGGTAGCTGTCCCACGCGGCGACGTCGAGGCCGCCATGCGCGAACGCATAGTGATCGAACTCGGTAAAAAATCCCATGAAGTTGTGCAGCACGTCGCGGCCCGGCGCGTGCGGACGGATCGCATCGACCTGCACGGCGTGGAACCGCGCGACCTCGTCCGACTGATAGCAGCGGAAGTCGAGCAGATGCGCGGGATTCGCATCGGTCGGCGTATGGCGCGGCAGTTCGATCTCGTCGAAACCGCGATACTCCATGCTCCAGAATACGTTGCCCCACGCGCGGTTCAGCGCGCCGATGTCGCCGTAGCGCACCGCGAGCCACGCGCGAAAGCCTTCGCGCGCCGCGCGCGTATAGCTCGGCAGCGTGTTGTGACAGCCGAGCTCGTTGTCGGTCTGCCATGCGATGACCGCCGGATGCGCACCGTAGCGTCGTGCCATTGCGTCCGCGATGCGCACGCAGTGCTCACGATACACGGGGCTCGCGATGTCGTAATGGCGGCGCGAACCGAACTGCCGCACCGCGCCGTCCGCGCCGACGGGCAGGATCTCCGGATGGCGATCGACGAGCCACTTCGGCGGCGCGGCGGTCGGCGTGCCGAGCACGATCTTCAGCTGCTGGCTGGCAAGCGTGTCGATCGCTTCGTCGAGCCACGCCCAGTCGTAGCGGCCCGGCTCCGGCTCCATCCGGCTCCACGCGAATTCGGCGATCCGCACGCGGGTCAGGCCCAGTTCGGCCATCCGCCGCGCATCGCGGGCCCATTGTTCGCGCGGCCAGTGTTCGGGGTAGTAGCAAACGCCGAGGTGCATCGTGGGTTCCTTGCAGAAGAAAATGGATGTGACGGATCAGCCTTTCGTCGCGCCGAACGTGAGCCCCGCGACGAAGTGCTTCTGCATCGCGAAGAACATCAGCACCGACGGCAGCGCGGCGAGCACCGAGCCGGCCGACACGATGTTCCATGCGGTCGTCCACTGCCCCTTGAGCGCGGCGACGCCGACCGTGATCGGCGCGGCGTCGTCGCCTTGCGTGAGGCACAGCGCCCAGAAGTAGTCGTTCCACACGAACGTGAACACGAGGATCGCGAGGGCGGCGAGCGCCGGCCGCACGAGCGGCAGCACGACGCGCCAGTAGATCGCCCACTCGGACGCGCCTTCGACGCGCGCGGCCTCGATCAGCTCGAACGGCAGCTCGCGGATGAAGTTGCGCAGGAACAGCGTGCAGAAGCCGGTCTGGAACGCGGTATGAAACAGCACGAGCGCCCACACGGTGTTGTAGAGGCCGACGCCGAGCATGATCTGTCGCACCGGGATCATCAGGATCTGGATCGGCACGAAGTTGCCGGCGACGAACAGCCCGAGCAGCACGAGATTGCCGCGAAACCGGTAGTTCGCGAGCGCGTGCCCCGCGAGCGACGCGAGCAGGATCGATGCGGCGACGGACGGCACCGTGATCAGGATGCTGTTCGAGAAGTAATGCAGCATCGGCGTCTGCGTGAGCGCAGCGCCGTAGTTGTCGAGCAGCGCGAACTGCTTCGGCCAGTCCCAGTAATGACCGGCCATGATCTCGTCGGTCGAGCGGACCGACGTGACGAGCACCGCGAGCAGCGGCACGAGCCACAGCGCCAGCGCGCACGGCAGCGACAGCCGGTACAGCCAGCGGGCGGGACGTCCCCAGCGGGACACGGGCATCGGATACATTTTCGTGATCCTTATGATTCGACGCGCACCAGCTTGCGTAGCTGCCACACGATATAGACGAGCATGATCGCGAACAGCACGACCGCGATCGCGGCCGAATAGCCTTCGCGGTAGTACTTGATCGCCTGATCGACCATGAAGTACGCGAGCACGGTGGAACTGTCGAACGGGCCGCCGCCCGTCATCACGGAAATCAGGTCGAAGCTGCGCAGCGCGCCGATCACGGTCAGCACCACTGCCATGAAGGTCGCGGGCCGCAACTGCGGCAGGATCACGTGCCACAGCAGCGTGAAGCCGCGCGCGCCCTCCATGCGCGCCGCCTCGACGATCTCGCCGTTGATGCCCGTGAGCCCGGTCAGGTAGAGGATCATGCAGAACGGAATCTGCGGCCATAGTGCGGCGGCGATCACGCCGAAGGTCGCATAACGCGGATCGCCGAGCACCGGGATCCCGTGCCCGACGATCAGCTTCAGCAGCCCGAACGTCGGGTCGTAGAACCACGAGAACACCAGGCCGACGACGACGCCCGGCAACACGAACGGCGCGAAGAACAGCGACTTCACGAGCCGGATCCCGAACACGTTCTGGTTCAGGTACAGCGCGAGCGCAAGGCCGAGCGGCGGTGCGGCGAGGAACAGCACGAGCCACAGCACGTTGTTCTTCAGCGCGACGTAGAACGTGTCGGACTGCAGCAGCTCGCGGTAGTTGTCGAGCCCCGCGTACGTCATCGGCGTCATCCCGTCCCAGTGATGGAAGCTCAGCCAGATGCTGCTGACGATCGGATACAGCACGAACACGGTGAAGAGCGCGAAACCCGGCAGCACGAACAGCAGGGCCGCGCGGTTGCGGCGGCGCGCCAGCGACGCACGCGCATGCCGCCGCGGGCCGGCTGCGCGGCGCACGGTGCTTTCGGACAGGCTGGTTGACATGAGATTACCTTCGACGAGACGGACGTAACTGACGAAACGGACGCGACGGTGGCAACGACACGCCGGGCCGGCGTGGCCGGCCCGGCCGCGCGGCGCGTTACTTCCGGTAGATGCGCTTGCGGGTCTGCTCGAGGCGCTGCAGGATCGCATCGAGCTGCGTCGGGTCGGACAGGAACTGCTGCATCGCCTTCATCCCCTCGTCCGCCATTTCCTTCGTCATGTCGCGGTCGTAGAACTGCGCGATGCCGCCCGGCGTGGTCGCGAGCGTGCGGAAGCCGATCTTCGAGATCGGGTCCTGCGGCTCGGGCGCCTTGTTGTTCGACGGCAGTTGCCCCATCCCCTTCGCGAACTCACCGTTGACCGCCGGTTGCCCCATGAACGCGAGCAGGCGACGCGCATCCGCCTTGTTGCGCGCCTTCGCCGGCACGATCATCACGTTGACCGGGCCGTCCTCGGCAAGCGGCACCGACGCGTCGATCACCGGGAAGCGGAAGAAACTGATCGGGTTGCGCGTCGCGCTCAAGAGACCCGCCGAATACCAGGTGCCCATCAGCGTCATCGCGGCCTGGCCGTTGACGATCAGCGGGCTCAGCGAATCGACGTCGTAGGACAGGGCGTTGTCGATGAAATACTTGTCGTCGATCAGCTTCTTCCATGCCGCGTACACGGCCCGCACGCGCGGATCGGTGTAGGCGACGTCGCCGGCCATCAGCTTCTGGTGGAATGCGTAGCCGTTGATCCGCAAGTCGAGGTAGTCGAACCACGCGGCCAGCGTCCAAGCATCGCGCGCGGCCACCGCGATCGGCGCGATACCGGCCGCCTTCAGCTTGCGGCACGCATCCAGAAACTGCGCCCAATCGGCCGGCTCACCGTGAATGCCGGCCTTCTCGAACAGGTCCTTGCGGTAGAAGAGGCCATACGCGTCATAGCCGAGCGGCAAACTGTAAAGCTTGCCGCCGTAGGTCGACGACTGCTTGACGGCCGCATACGTGTCGTTCCAGCCGTTCTTCTGCCAGTCCGCGCTCAGGTCCTCGATCAGCCCGCGCTTCGCGAAATACGCGAGCCGCTCGCCGTTGTTCCAGCTCAGCACGTCGGGCGGATCGGTCGCGAGCCAGCCGGACATCTGCACCTTGTACGCCTCCTCGCCGACGTAGCTGACCTTCAGGTCGACGTCCGGATTCGCCTTGTGGAACTGGTCGAACACGGCTTGCCACGTCGCGCGCTGGTTGCCGCGCGCGGCGACGTTCACCTTGAGCGTGCCCGCGTCGGCCGTCCCCGCGGCGAGCGCGGCGGCAGTCGTCAGGGCAAGCATCAGTCGGCTCGCACGAAGTTTCATCGTTGTCTCCTAGTATTGGTGTGATAGGTGCCGCGTCGCGCGCGGCGGGTCGGCATTGCGCCGCTATGCGAACGCCGCTTCGGCGTGGATGGCCGGCAACGCGATGCCGGCCTCGTCGAACAGGTGACAGCGCGACGACGGCACGTGGAACGCATGCCGCTCGCCGCGCCGCATCGCGGCCTGGCCGGGCAGTTTCGCGAGCAGCGGCACGCCGCCGGGCTGGTCGAGATGCACGTAGGCGGCTTCGCCGAGTTGCTCGACGAGCGCGATGTCGCGGACGATCGTGGGCGGGTCGGCATCGCCCGACGCGGCGACCGTCAGATGCTCGGGACGAATCCCGAGCGTCACGCGCGCGCCGCTGCCGATGTGGCGCGGCAGCGGGCGATCGCGCAGCGTCAGTGTTTCGCCGGTGCCCTCGAGCCGCAGCCGGCAGCCATGCGCATCGGCCGCCTCGACGACCGCCGGCAGGAAGTTCATCCGCGGCGAGCCGATAAAGCCCGCGACGAAACGGTTGGCCGGCCGGTGATACAGCTCGAGCGGCGCGCCGGCCTGCGCGATGCTGCCGAAGCGTGCGACGTCGTCGCCCGCATGCAGCAGCACGATCCGGTCGGCAAGCGTCATCGCCTCGATCTGGTCATGCGTCACGTAGACGGAACTCGATTGCGTGAAGCGTGCATGCAGGCGGGCGATTTCGACGCGCGTCTGGCCGCGCAGCGTCGCGTCGAGATTCGACAGCGGCTCGTCGAACAGGAACACGCGCGGCTCGCGCACGATCGCGCGGCCGATCGCGACGCGCTGTCGCTGGCCGCCGGACAACGCCTTCGGCTTGCGATCGAGCAGCGCATCGAGTTGCAGGACACGCGCGGCCTCGGTCACGCGGCGCCGGATCTCGTCCTTCGGCGTGCCGGCGATGCGCAGGCCGAAACCGATGTTGTCGAACACGGTCATGTGCGGAAACAGCGCATAGCTCTGGAACACCATCGCGACACCGCGCTCGGCGGGCGGCGTGTCGTTCATGCGCGCGCCGCCGATCCGCAACTCGCCTTCGGTCACGTCCTCGAGCCCGGCGATCATCCGCAACAGCGTGGACTTGCCACAACCCGACGGACCGAGAAACACGCAGAACTCGTGCGACGCGATCTCGAGGTTCACGTCGCGCAGCACCGGCGCATGGTCGCCGTAGCGCTTCGAGACGTCCTTCAATGAAATGGCGGTCATCGCGCTCTCCTTTCCTGGTCAGGCGCTTCGGGACGAGAAATTTAACCGCTTAAATTCCGGTGGTGCAATTCGCCCTGTTCGCCGTACCATGTCGTCTCCTTGATCTGATGTGTCGAGAAATTAGCGTATCGCTTGTCCTTGTGCAACTTGTGGGACGCACTCCCAGAATATGAGCAGACACTCCCTCGCTTCCCGTCCCTCGTGCAGCATTGCCCGCCCGGCCCGAGGCCGCGCATGGTGACGCTCGCGCAAGTCGCGCGGCGCGCGAACGTCACCGCGGCGACCGTCTCGAACGTGTTGCGCAATCCGCAGAAGGTGAAGCCGGCGACCGTCGAGCGCGTAATGGCGGCGATCCGCGAGCTCGGCTACCGGCCTAACCTGACCGCGCGGGCACTGGCCGAGGGCCGCACGTCCACGCTTGCGTTGATGCTGTCGAACATCACGAACCCGTTCTATCCGGAATTCGTGCTGGCAGCCGAGCGCGAGGCACGCAAGCGCGGCCATTACCTGCTGGTGTCGAATACCGACGACGATCCGGCGATCACGCGCAACTACCTCGAGCGGATCGCCGGCACGCTTGCCGCCGGCGCGATCGTGATGAACACCGACCTCGCGGAAGCCGAACTCGCCGACATCGCACGCCACGGCGCGTCAATCGTGCTGTGCATGTGGGAGCACGTGCATGCGTCGCGCACGCTGCCGTGCGTCACCGTCGATTTCGCGGCGGCGGGCGCGCTGGCAGCCGCGCATCTGTCCGGGCTGCGGCATCGCGCGTTCGGCGCGCTCGTCGGCAAGGGCTCGGGCGGTCCGCAATCGGTGCGCTTGCGCGGGTTCGCGGACGAACTCGCGGCATGCGGCCATCCGGCGGAGGCGTTGACGACGGTGTCGGCTCACGATTCGATCGAAGGTGGCTACGAAGCGGCCGCCGCGCTGCTGCGGGAGAAGCCGGGCCTCACCGCGCTGTTCGCGACCAATGACCTGATGGCGATCGGCGCGATGCAGGCAGCCGCCGATCTCGGGCTGCGCGTGCCGGCCGATCTGTCGGTGGTCGGCATGACCGATATCCAGCTCGCCCACCAGTTCCGCCCCGCGCTGACGACGGTGCGGTTTCCGACGTCGCAGATCGCCGCGCGGGCGATCGCGCTGACGCTCGACATGATCGACGGCGTCGAGCCCGCTGCCGCCGTGCATACGATCGGGGCCCCGGAGCTCGTGGTGCGGGAATCGACGGGGGTGGCGCCGGGTTGACGCACGGAGCGCGCTGCGTCGACGTCGCGCTCCGGCCGGCCGTTCACGCATTCGCGTGTCAGCATAAATGGCTGCCGCTCCCCGCTCAGAACTTCCACGACAGGTTGCCGTACGGCGCATGGTCGCTGACGTTGCCGGGATCCGCCAATTGTGCGAGCGGGTGACGCCAAGCCGGCCGCCCGTCCCGTCTTCGATTCCAATCCGGTCAGAACTCGTGCCGAATCCCCGCATGCACCATCAGTTGCTTCGCCGTCGACGACAGATCAGCAGCCCCCGTGACATATGCCCGGTCGAGCGACGAGCCGAGCGAACTCGGCATCGTCACGCGCCGCAGCAGCACGCTTAGCGGCGCCGCGCGCTGCTTCATCGACTGCCTGCTGCGGGTGATCCGTCGGCATGCGCGGTCGGCGCGCAACGAGGACCTTGCGCCGTTCCGCACACGCAAGTTGCTGATCTGACGGTGTGCCGGGCAGGCGCACGCGCACGGCACCTGCCCGGCAGCGATTCCGTATACCTCCGCGCCACATTGTTCTATACTGCCCCCCAGTATCCGGAAACCCACAGATCCCATGCCGCATTCCCCCGAAGAAAAGAAACGCGTCCTGACCCGCGTGCGCCGTGTTCGCGGGCAACTGAATGCGCTCGAGCAAGCGCTTGAGGAGGGCGCGGACTGTGGCCCGATACTTCAGCAACTGGCTGCCATTCGCGGCGCGATCAATGGCGTGATGGCCGGCGTGCTCGAAAGCCATTTGCGCGAGGAATTCACCCAGCTCGCGGACGCATCGCGCCCCGCTTCCGGGTCGATCGACGATATCGTGACCCTCGTTCGGTCCTACTTGCGCTGACCGGTGCGGAATCGTCGACCTATCGATCCATTCGATGATTTTTTAAAGGATTGCCATGAAATCACGTGCTGCAGTTGCGTTCGAGGCGGGTAAGCCGCTCCAGATCGTCGAAATCGACGTCGAACCGCCCCGCAAGGGCGAAGTGCTCATCAAGATCACCCATACCGGAGTCTGTCACACCGATGCCTTCACGTTGTCGGGCGACGATCCGGAAGGCATCTTTCCGGCCGTGCTGGGCCATGAAGGCGCCGGCATCGTTGTGGAAGTCGGCGAAGGCGTGACGAGCGTGAAACCCGGCGACCACGTCATTCCGCTGTACACCGCCGAATGCGGCGAGTGCCTGTTCTGCAAGAGCGGCAAGACCAATCTGTGCGTGTCGGTGCGCGCCACCCAGGGCAAGGGCGTAATGCCCGACGGCACCACGCGTTTCAGCTACAACGGCCAGCCGATCTATCACTACATGGGCTGCTCGACGTTCAGCGAATACACGGTCGTCGCCGAAGTCTCCCTCGCGAAGATCAACCCGGACGCGAACCCGGAGCAGGTCTGCCTGCTGGGTTGCGGCGTCACGACCGGCCTCGGTGCGGTCAAGAACACCGCGAAGGTGCAGGAAGGCGATACGGTGGCCGTATTCGGTCTCGGCGGCATCGGCCTCGCGGTGATTCAGGGCGCCAAGCTCGCGAAGGCCGGCCGCATCATCGCGATCGACACCAACCCCGGCAAGTTCGACCTTGCGCGCGTGTTCGGCGCAACCGACTGCGTCAATCCGAAGGATCACGAAAAGCCCATCCAGCAAGTCATCGTCGAAATGACCGGCTGGGGCGTCGACCACAGCTTCGAGTGCATCGGCAACGTCAACGTGATGCGCGCCGCGCTTGAATGCGCGCACCGCGGCTGGGGCCAATCCGTCATCATCGGCGTCGCGGGCGCCGGCCAGGAAATCTCCACGCGCCCGTTCCAGCTCGTCACCGGTCGCCGCTGGCTGGGTACGGCATTCGGCGGCGTGAAGGGCCGCTCCGAACTGCCGGGCATGGTCGAGGAAGCGATGGCCGGCACGATCCAGTTGGCACCGTTCGTCACGCACACGAAGCCGCTCACCGGTATCAACGAAGCATTCGACTTGATGCACAACGGCGAGTCCATCCGGACCGTCGTGCATTTCTGAAATACGCGCAACGAGATCGGCTGCAGTAACCGGTCTCGTTGCGCGATACCGCCGGCAAGCCGCGATGCTTGCCGGCGCGACGCATTCTCCGAACCATCGCTTATCAGACCGGCATCGGTCGACGTCTCATGACGCCGTGCCCGGCGCGCAAGGCGGCTCTGATGTTGCGCCCGACGCTTCCCGCAGCGATCCGACGACGCGCGAGCGTCAATCCTGGCGACCGTCCGCACGCGGCGACATCAGGAACGGCGCGTAGTGAACCGCGTACGCCGCGAACGCGACGATCCAGCACGCGCCCGACGCATCGAGCCAGACCGTGTACGGCACACCCGGCACGAGCGGACCAAACACGCGAATGACTGCCGCACCGATCACCAGCCAGTAACACAGCTGCTCCCACGGGCCCGCGACGAGCATGCGTCCCGTGTGGCCGAGCGCCGTGCGCGTGATCATCGCGATGATCGCGCCGCCGATCGCGCCGACGGTCAACGCGTGCACGGCGAGCGAGTGCGCGACCGCGCCAGCGAACGACAGCGCGAGCAGCACGAAGCCGACCGGAATCCACAGACAGGACACGTGCAGGATCCACACGATAGGCCGCTTGCCGACGCGCCATGAATGCCATCCGGCAAGGCGCCACGCGTGCAGCACGGCGGTCGCGAGCGCAGCGACGACCAACAGCGTATCGGGTGCGCCGAGCGCGTCCGCGAACAACGTCAGCGCGACCGCGGGAGCCGCGAGCGCATCCACGATCCTGAAGCGGTGAATCTTGAAGCCGGGAATCGCATTCATCGTGAACATCGGCACGATGCGTCCGGTGATCACCGCGACGAAGAACACGACCAGCCCCGTCGCCGCGTAGGCCGCACGCAACGCGAGATCGGCCCGACCCGTCGTCACCGATACATGGAACAGCGCATTCAGCGCACCGAACAGCAGCAGCGCGACCGGCAGGAACACGTTGTGACGGTTCTTCGCCGAAATGAGCACGCGCAACAACACGATGGCCGTCACCGGCAAGAACAACGAATCGACGACGGCCGCGAGCATCGGCGGCCCCGACCAGACGAGCACGCGTCCGGCGAGCCAAAGCAGCCACAGCGCCGCGAGCGCCGGGCCGCGCAGCGTCTCGCGCGAAGTCCAGGCCCGCGTGGCGGTCAGCAAGAAGCCGACGACGATCGCGGCGACGAAGCCGAAGATCATCTCGTGCACATGCCACATGAGCCCGGTCATCGGACCGGCACGCCCGGCGACAGGCACGCCGTGCCAGGCCGCAAGCCACAAGACGACGGCGACGCTCGCGAACAGCGCGCCGGTCAGATAGAACGGCCGCAGGCCAAGCTGCAGCAGCGGTGACGTATCGGGCGCCGACGGGGCTCGCATCGGCTCGCTGATTTTCATGTGCGTCTCCGGCAATCGAGGATGACGTCATTCATCCTAGCGCGGTGAGGCGCGAGACGGGAGCGTGCCCCTACGCGGCGCAGTGGCATCGCCCGCGTTCATGACATGCGTCAAGCGCGCGCTTCACGCATGTGCCAGACTTCAAAAAGTGAGCCTGCGTTGTGGCTGCCCTCCCGTCAGCACCGCGCACGCCGCATCCGGAGCGTGGCCGACGGCGATTCCCCGAACGCGCGCTTGTAGTCGATCGCGAACCGCCCGAGGTGCGCGAAGCCCCATTTCAGCGCGACGTCCGTCACCGATGCGAGCCCCGGTGTCGCGTCGTCGAGCAGTTCGTCGCGCACATGTTGCAGCCGCAACTGGCGCACGAATCCCATCGGCGTGATGCCGTGGCGATTGCGGAATCCGGCGAACAGCGTGCTCGGGCTGACGCCCGCGAGTTCGGCCAGCCGTTCGATCGTCAGCGGCTCGTCGAGATGCGCACGGATGTATTCCTCGACGCGCCGCACATAGAACGGCGCGAGCGGCGCCGGCGCGGGGCGTGTGCCGTTGCGTGCGCTGTTCGGGTGGCCGTACAGCAACAGGTTGAGCAGCGTCGATTCGAGTTGCTCGAATGCGAGCGGATGGCGCAGCGGATGCCCGTCCGTCGCGATCGCGTCGGCCAGCATCGGCAGCATTTGCGCGAGACACGCGCCCTGCTGCGACGACAGGCTGAATTCCGGCTCGAACTCCACCGGCACGCGCCGGTCATCGCCGACATGCCGCTGCGCATGCCGCTCCATCACCTCGCGCTCGATGCGCAGGATCACTTGCGGGCACGCCTCGCCCCACCGCATCCGGAGCGGCAGCGTCGGCGACAGCAGTGACGCGGTGTCGGGTGACGACACGAAGCGCGTCGCGCCGCACTCGATCTCGGCGTCGCCGCGCAGCGGAATCTGCAACAGATAGAAGTGCTCGAGCGGCCCCGGTTCGATCGACACTTCGCCGCCGTAGTCGAGCAGATTCAGCGACAGATTGCCCCAGCGCGCATGATGCATGCGGCCGTGCAGCGCGCGCGAATCGCCGGTCAGCGTAAGCCGATGCGGTTTGAACACGTCCGCAACCCGCGCGCGCACCTCGTCGACGTCATCTGACTGCAGCAGCAGCGTGTCGTGGTTGAAACAGGCAGCGTCACCCAGCCAGCCCGCTCCGCAAAATTGCCCCATCGAAGTTCTCCCGTCGTGCTCGATTGCACCTGCGCCGTGCACGTATTCCCGATTCCGGGGAACCCCGTCGCACGATCCGGATAGCGTCCGGAGTATCCGGACAGTCCGCCTCGTTACACTACGCAAGCCCTGCGCACATCACGCAAGAAGTGGACCGTTCGCGCATCGTAGAAAACTGTGCGGACCTTCCGCATCCGCACATACCCGCAGTGCGCCGCGTTCCGGCCCCGGCGCGGCGGGCCGATCCGCAGGTTTCCGGAATTCGCGGATACCGGCCGAAGAAAGCGGATAGAAGCGCGCGTTTCGTCCGCCAATACTGGGCCCATGCCAGTCACGAACAGAACGGAGGGACACATGAAAGGACGACACATCGACATCCCGTCGCCGGACGGCGGGACGTTTCGCGCATACCTGAGCACGCCGGCCGGCGGCACGGGGCCGGGTATCGTGCTGTGTCACGAGATCTTCGGCGCGAACGCGACGATGCGCGACGTGGCCGATTACTACGCCGAGGAAGGCTACACGGTGCTCGTGCCCGACCTGTTCTGGCGCCAGGCGCCCGCCATCGAACTCGGTTACACGGCGGCCGACTTCGAGCGCGCGATGGCGTTGTACCGCGAGTACGACGAAAACAAGGGCGTCGAGGACATCGCCGCCGCGCTGGCCGTGCTGACGCAACGGCCAGAATGCACGGGCCAGGCCGGCGTGCTTGGCTACTGCCTGGGCGGCAAGCTCGCGTATCTCGCCGCGTGCCGGCTGCCGGACGTGGCCGCCGCCGTCAGCTATTACGGCGTGGGGATCGAGCACGCGCTCGACGAAGCCGCCCATCTGCGCGGCCGGCTCGTGCTGCAGATCGCCGCGCAGGACCGCTTCTGCCCGCCCGACGCGCAGCAGCGCATCGCCGCTGCATTGGCCGGCCGCGACGGCGTCGAAGTGTACGTCTACCCGGGTGTCGATCATGCGTTCGCGCGCGTCGGCGGCGATCATTTCGACAAGGCCGCCGCGGTCATGGCGCACCAGCGCGCGATCGCCGCGTTCCGCGCGGCGCTCGGCCCGCACTACGATCTGTCCGCCCTGTGGGAAGAACACCTCCGGCACGAGTTCGACACGCGCAACGTCGACGCGACGATGGCCACGATGGTCGCGCAGCCTTACGTGAACCATATTCCGACGCTGACGGGCGGCGTGGGCTACGACGAGCTCAAGCGCTTCTACACGCATCACTTCGTGCATGCGAACCCGCCGGACACGACGATCACGCCGATCTCGCGCACGGTCGGCGCGAGCCAGATCGTCGACGAACTGCTGTTCTGCTTCACGCACACGACCGAGATCGACTGGATGCTGCCCGGCGTCGCGCCGACCGGCAAGCGTGTCGAGATTCCGCTCGTCGCGATCGTCAAGTTCCGCGGCGACAAGCTGTATCACGAACACATCTACTGGGACCAGGCGAGCGTGCTCGTGCAGATCGGCCTGCTCGACGCGGCCGGGCTGCCCGTTGCCGGTGTCGAAACGGCGCGCAAGCTGCTCGACGAAACCGTGCCGTCGAACAGGCTGATGCAGCGCTGGCACGACAGCGCGTGATCGACGGATACGCATGCGGCGCGCGCAACGCGCGCCGCCTTCACTCAATCATTCCAGGAGACACACCATGACTGCCCTTGCTGGCAAAGTCGCGATCGTCACCGGCGGCGCCACGCTGATCGGCGCTGCCGTCGCGCAGGACCTCGGGCGCGCCGGCGCGTGCGTCGCGATCCTCGATCTCGATGCGGAAAACGGCGCGCGCGTCGCCGACACGCTCGGCGAACGCGGGATGTTCATCGCAACCGACATCACCGACGACCGCGCGATCGACCGAGCGGTGTCGGCGATCGCCGAACGCTTCGGCGCGATCGACCTGCTGATCAACCTGGCCTGCAGCTACGTCGACAACGGGATCCAGGCCACGCGCAACGACTGGCTGGCGGCGATGGACGTCAACGTCGTGTCGGCCGCGATGCTGGTCAAGGCCGTTCATCCGTTTCTGAAGCGGCGCGGCGGCGCGATCGTCAACTTCAGTTCGATCTCCGCGCAATGCGCACAGACCGGCCGCTGGCTCTATCCGACCTCGAAGGCCGCGATGCGCCACCTCACGCGCAGCATGGCGATGGATCTCGCCGGCGACCGGATTCGCGTCAACTCGGTGTCGCCGGGATGGACGTGGTCGCGCGTGATGGACGAGCTCACGCACGGCGACCGCGCGAAGACAGACCGCGTGGCCGCGCCGTTTCATCTGCTCGGGCGCGTGGGCGATCCGTCGGAAGTCGCGCAGGTCGTCACGTTCCTGTGCAGCGACGCGGCGAGCTTCGTGACGGGCGCCGACTACGCGGTCGACGGCGGCTACTCCGCGATGGGCCCCGAGCAGGCGGTGCCGGCGATTCCGCGGCTGGCCGAATAACCGGCAGCCGCTTCTCGCCCCGCCCATACTTCGCCTCATGCAATTCGTTCTACCAAGGATTTCATCATGAAACGCATCGCTATCGTCGGCGCCGGCCAGGCCGGCCTGCAACTCGCCTTCACGCTGCTCGACCAGGGCTATCACGTCACGCTCGCGACCAACCGCGACGCGGAACAGATCCGCGCCGGCAAGGTCATGTCGAGCCAGTGCATGTTCCATACCGCACTGCAGATCGAACGCGATCTCGGCCTGAACACCTGGGAAGAAGCGTGCCCGACCGTCGAAGGCATCGGCATCGCGGTGCCGCATCCGGAAGGCAACGGCCGCAAGGCAATCGACTGGTCGTCGCGGCTGACCCGCTACGCACAATCGGTCGACCAGCGCGTGAAGATGGCCGACTGGCTCGACGCGATCCGGCGCCGCGGCGCGGACGTGCGCATCTGCGACGTCGGCGTGCCGGAACTCGAGGACCTCGCGCTCAGCCACGATCTCGTGCTGCTCGCTGCCGGAAAGGGCGAAATCGTGCACCTGCTGGGCCGCGACGACGCACGCAGCGCATTCGAGCGCCCGCAACGCGCGCTTGCGCTCACCTACGTGAAAGGCATGACGCCGAGCCAGCCGTATTCGCGCGTGCGCTTCAACCTCCTGCCCGGCATCGGCGAATACTTCGTTTTTCCCGCACTGACGACGACGGGCCCGTGCGAAATCATGGTGTTCGAAGGAATCCCCGGCGGCCCGCTTGACTGCTGGGCCGACGTCAAGACGCCCGAGCAGCATCTCGACCGCAGCCTGTCGTTCCTGCAGCAGTATGTGCCGTGGGAATTCGAGCGCTGCCGCGACGTCGAGCTCACCGATCCGAACGGCACGCTGTCCGGCCGCTTCACGCCGACCGTGCGCAAGCCATTCTTTCGCCTGCCGTCCGGCCGGACGGTATTCGGCATGGCCGATGCGGTGGTCGTCAACGATCCGATCACCGGCCAGGGTTCGAACAATGCGGCGAAATGCGCGAAGGTATACGGCGACGCCATCCTCGCACGCGAAGGCCAGCCGTTCGACGAAGGCTGGATGCACGACACGTTCGAACGCTACTGGTCCTATGCGCAGCACGTCGTGCGCTGGACCAACTCGCTGCTCACCCCGCCGCCGCCGCACATCCTCGAACTGCTCGGTGCCGCCGGCCAGTTGCCGTCGCTGGCCGCGACGCTCGTCAATGGCTTCGACGATCCGCGCCAGTTCGCGCCGTGGTGGTTCGAACCGTCGGCCTGTGCGGCGCTGATCCGCGACCACGCCGCACGTTCGGAGTAAGCGACATGGACACCACCGCGACCTGCATTTCGGGCCTCGACCCGCAGCAACTGCGCGCCGCGTTCGGGCAGTTTCCGACCGGCGTCACCGTGATCACGACGCGTTCGCCGGACGGGCGCAAGGTCGGACTCACCGCGAATTCGTTCTCGTCCCTGTCGCTCGACCCGCCGCTCGTGCTGTGGAGCCTGCGCAAGGTCGCGCCGAGCCGCCCGGACTTCGTCGCGGCCACGCACTTCGCGATCAATATCCTCGCGCACGACCAGATCGAGCTGTCGCGCCGTTTCGCGACACCGAGCGCCGACAAGTTCGACGGCGTGTCGCACGTGGAGGCCGATGCGGGCGGCGTACCCTGTCTCGACGGCGCGAGCGCGCGTTTCGTGTGCCGCAACGTGGGCCATTACGAAGGCGGCGACCATCTGCTGTTCATCGGACAGATCGAGCAGTTCGATGCGTTCGGAAAGGCGCCGCTCGTGTTCCATGCGGGCCAGTATCGCGCAATCTCCGCACATCCCGATCTTTCTCGCGCCGTTTGATTAGTTATACAAATAAATATTCAGGAGGTGGTGATGATGAAATTCGGCTCTCGCCTGCTTGCGATCGCAGGTCTCGGGTTAGTCGGCCTGACCGGCCCCGCGCCGGCGCATGCGACCGACCTGCCGTCGGTCAACCTGGGGATGACCAGCTTCCTCGACGGGATGCCGCCGGCCGGCTCCGGCTGGTACGGCACGCAGTATCTCGAGTACTACACCGCCGGACGCGTCAACGACAACGCCGGCAACAAGGTCGGGCTGCCGAAGCAGGACATCGACCTGTTCGCGGGGCTGAGCCAGATCGTCTACCAGTCGCCGCTGACGTTCGGCGGCATCCATCCGGGGCTCGACGTGATCCTGCCGTGGGTGGCCTCCGTGCATACGAACGACGGAATCGGCAACGTCGCGCTGAATTCGCGTGCCGGATTCGGCGACCTGCTGGTCGGACCGTTCATCCAGTTCGATCCGGTGATGGGCGCGCAGGGGCCGCGCTTCGCGCAGCGTCTGGAGTTCCAGTTCATTGCGCCGACCGGTGCATACGATCCGACGCGCGCGATCAATCCGGGCAGCCATTTCTGGTCGTTCGATCCGTACTGGGCCGCGACGTTCTGGATCACGCCGAAGTGGACCGTGTCGTGGCGTCTGCACTATTTGTGGAATGCGACCAATCACGAGCCGGCGACCGCGCTCGGGCCGGACGTGACGTCGACGCAGGCCGGCCAGGCCGTTCATGCGAACTTTGCTACCGAGTATGAAGTGCGGCCCGGGCTGCGGCTGGGTCTCAACGGCTACTGGCTGCGCCAGACCACCGACATGAAGGTGAACGGTCAGGACGTGTCCGGCACACGGGAAGCCGTGCTGGCGATCGGACCCGGTGCAATGTACAGCTTCTCGCCCCAGGATCACCTGATGTTCAACGCGTACTTCGAAGTCCATGCCCGTAACCGGCCGCAGGGTTCGCGGATGGTGCTGCGGTACGTGCATCACTTTCAGTAGGCGAAACGCCGACGCGTGACGCCGCACCGCGGGTACGTATGACGGATGGCAACTTCTACTACCCCGGTTTTTCTCGCGCATCGCTCATCGGCCGGCGCATCACATGACCGCGGCTGCACCGGCCGAGGCGATCCGCGCGTATCGTCGTGGGCGAGCCCGGCAAGGCCGCCGATGGGGCAAGCGAGAGGCGCCGTGGCAGTCCGGCGCGCAACCCGCGCGCGACCTATTTGGCCGCCTGCGCCGCCGGCGTGAAACTGCACTTCGGATCGTCCTTGCCGCGCGCCGAACAGCATTCGAGCAGGTCGCTCACCGACTTCGCGTTCGCCGCATTCCATTCATACAGGCTCTTGTTGTTGTCGATCGGCATCCAATGCGTCATCGGATACCGGCTCGCACGCGCGTTGCTTCCCTTCGGCGGCGGCAGCAAACCGGCCGCGAGCGGCACGTAGATCTTGCAGCTGTTCTGATCGCCGATCCGGTGACAGCCGATGCAGGTATTGCCCGGCGTGCTGATCGCGTGCGACGTCCACGACGCGAAGTCGGCGCCGAGATTCACGTACTTGCCCCACGGATCGGTCGGCACCTTGCTCCAGACCTGGCCGATCCACGGGCTGTACATGACCGGGCTCGCGTCATGACACGACACGCAGCGCTTCGTCGCGGTCGCGGCCGGCTTCCACCAGAACTCCGCCGCGGACGGATGGCCGGGCGGCGGCGTCGTCTCGTTCGGCGGCGGCACGCGCGCCGCGTTCATGCCGGCTGTGCCGCCCTGCTCCGCATGAAACCAGCAGGTCTTGCCGTTGCCCGCATGATGCAGCACGATGTCGACTTCGTCGTAATACGGGCTCCGATTCGCGCGGATCTGCTTGCGGCGGCAAAACGCCGAGATCTGCGTGTCGCCGTGCGAGAGGTCGAGGATCTTCGAATACGGTGTGCACTGTCCGGACGTCGGCGCGTCATAGGGCAACAGCGCCGGGCGATCGCACGTCATGTGTGCTGCGTAGCGCACGGGCACGCGGCCGTTGACGGTGATCGGCACATCGGTGCCGTCATTGCAGTCGAACGCGGGAATCTCGCCGATTTCGTCGGTGCACCGCTGCGCATACTCGTGCAACGACGTATCGCCGTTTGCCGCCGCGAGCGCAACCGGCACGACCGGTGCGATCTGTACGGCCAGCATCGTCGCCAGCGCGACGACGCAGGTTCTCATCGTCATGCCGCCCCCTTCGTGTAGCGTATCGCCACCTTGCGAATGGCCTCGATGTACTTCACGTAACCGGTGCAACGACAGATGTTGCCGCCCACCCATGTTTCGATCATCGCGTCCAGATCGCGCTCGTGCACCGGCTGCGCGCGCAGATGATCGAGCATCGCGGTCGCGGCCATCAGGAAACCCGACACGCAGTAGCCACACTGGAACGCGAACGACTCGAGAAAACTCTGCTGCAGCGGCGACAGCGCGCCACCCTGCGCGAGCCCCTCGATCGTGTACACGTGCATGTCCGCCATCGCGCTGACCGGGGTCGAGCACGACAGCGTCTTTTCCATCGGCGCATCGGGCGCATTGCGCACGCCGACCGTGCACGCGCGGCACACGCCGATGCCGCAGCACAGCTTGGTGCCCGTCAGGTCCTGCCGCTCGTGCAGGAAGTCGATGAGGTTCATGTCCGCGTCGGCCGCGTCCGCTTCGACGGGCTTGCCGTTGATGATCATCCGGACCGGATTGCTCATTGCAGTGCCTCCCGAATCTTCTCCGGCGTCACGGGCGTCACCCGGAACCGCCGCCCCGTCGCCATCGCGAGCGCATTGAGCAGCGCCGGCGCGATCGGACACATCACCGCTTCCGCGATGCCGCGTGCATTCGCGGGATCGCCGCCGGGCGGCGGTAAGGCGATCAGCTCCTGCACGGGGATGTCCGGCAGCCGCGTGACCTCGTAGCGATCCAGATTCCATCGGCCGCCGCCCGGCCCGTCCGGCCCCAGCGGACACGTTTCGGTCAGCACGTTGCCGATACCCATCGCGACCGCGCCCTGTGACTGCCCTTCGACGAGCTCCGGCGACAACTGCCGGCCGACGCTCACTGCCGTCACCACGCGTTCGACCTTCACGCGCCCGGTCGCGGAATCGACGGACACCGCGACGAGCGTCGCCGACGGCGCATAGGTCGTGCGCCCGTAAAGTGTCGTATTGATCGGCGGCGGCTGCAGCACGCGCTTCAACGGCGTCAGGTGATACGGATCGAGGCCGACCGCCACGTAGTCGTAGTCGATCTGCGCACTGCCGGACGCGAACGGATAGGTTCCCTTCCAGAAATACCCGGCATAACTCGCATGCACGGCCGCGGTCGTCTGCAGGCCGAGCTTCCTGATCGTGCCGAGCAGCGTCGCCCACGGAATCGGTGCGAGGCCGTTCGCGGCGAGTGCGCGATCGGTCCAGTGCACGTCCTCCGCACGCACGGGTACGCCCCACCATGCGCGCGCGGCTGGCAGCACGCTCTGCAGAAACAGCACCTGCGCGGCGCCCTTGACCGCGTGGTACTGATGAAATGCGCCGAGACAGGCGCTCGACGAGCCGTACGTGTAGCACACGTACTTGCTGTCGTCTGGCGGATTGCTCGAACGCTGCAACCCGAGCGAGTTGAACGGTCCAATCTCGCTCATCGCAATCGTTTGCGCGTTTTGCCCGAGAAACTCGGCCGGCGCGAGACCGAGCGTCGTGGCCGCGCCGTTGCCCATGTCGGTGTACGGCGTGACCACGCGCAGGTTGCCGTCGGGCAGGATCTGCACCATGCCGAACATGCCGTCGCCGGAGGTGCCGTACGCTTCGTTCGCCATCGCGAGGCCGACACCGTAGCGGAGGCTGCGCGCGCTGCGCTCGGCACGAATCTGCTCACGCTCGAGCCATAACGGATGACGTTCGAGCCGGTCGAGCAGCGCGTCCAGCTGCAGGTCGAACAGGATCGGCGCGCCCGTGATCGCGCGGCCCTTGCCGAGAGCGGGCGCCTTGCCGAGCAGATTGGCGCGCCGGATCTCGAACGGCGACATCCCTAGCCGGCGTGCAGCCTCGTCCATCAGCGTCTCGATCGCCATGAACGCCTGCGGCCCGCCGAAGCCGCGCTGCGAGCCGCCGAAGACTTCCCGCGTGTAGGTCGACGCGGCCTGCGCGCGTGCCCGCGGAATCTCGTAGCAGCTCATCGCGCTCAACGCGGCAAGCTGCGCGACGTACGGCGACAGGTTCTTCTTCCCGCCGCCGTTCATCAGGAAATCGCAGGTGATCGCTTCGAGCTTGCCGCGGCGGTCGAACCACAGCGATTCGGAGAACTGCGTCTCGCAGCGTTTCAGGCCAACCTGGAATTGCTCGTAGCGCGACTGCTGCCAACGCAGCGCGCCCTTCGCGAACGGCGCCGCAAGAGCCAGATACAGCGGGAAATAGGACTTGTCGCGTCCGCCGAAACCACCGCCCGGGTAGCACGCGATGACCTGGGCCTCCTTGACCGGGACGTTGCTGCCGTCGAACAGCGCACACGCACCGATCGCATCGTCGTTCGCCGACTGCGTGCCGAGGACGAGGCTGATCTTCGAGGCGGACGCGTCGTACCATGCGAGTCCCGCTTCGGGCTCCATGAACATCGGATCCATCGCCGGCGTCTCGAACCCGTCATCGCCCGTCGCCCGAATGCCGATCCACGTGCCGGCGGCCGCGTGGTGGGCAATCGTCGCATCGATGTTGGCGACCGCCGCCTCGCGTTCCTCCAGATACTTCGCGGTCGGCTTGCCGGTGCTGTCGGCCTCGTAGTTGTCGACGTAGTTGAACCGACGTGCGTCGTCGCGCACGTAGACGGTCACGGGCGAATACGGCACGACCGGTGCGGCCTGGCCGGTGCCGACCGGCGCGCCGTAGCGGATCACGCCGCGATTGAAATCGAGCAGCTTCCTCGCGCGACGATAGATATCGAAGTTCTCGAAGATCAACAGCGCGGCCGGTTGCCCGTAGCAGTCCGCCGGATGACCCACCCGCGCGAGCCAGTAGATGTCCTGGTTCGCGATCGGATCGGGGCGCGGTGCAAGATTGATCCTGCGCGCGCTCAGCAACGCGTTGTCGACAATGGCGATCGGCTGCAGTTCGTGCGGCAGCACGCCGAGATCGTAGCCCTGGTACACCGCGTCGACCCGGTCGCAGCGCAGCGCATAAAGCCAGTTCTCCTGCTGCGGCCAGCCGACGAAGTCGCGGGACTTGAAGTCGCGCGCGTAGATCTTCTGGCCCATTACCTTCGGCACGCCATCGATGCGCCAGCGCGCCTTTCCGGGCACCGGTGCCCAGCTCGGGCCGTCCGCATCGGCCTGCGTCTCGCCCGCGGCGAGTACGAGTGCCGGTAAATGCGTAACCGAAACGGCGACAACGGCGCCGCTGCCGGCGAGCTTCAGAAACGTCCGGCGTGTCACTGGCACACGGATGGCCATGCTGCGTCCCTCGTTCGAATTGTTATGTTGGTCGTCGAGTGCACGACGTGCGTCGCCACGCCGGCCGCGAGCGGCCCGATACGCGTGTGCGTCGGTGCACAGGATGTCGGTGAGAAAGCGGTGTTCCGGGCGCGGTTGCGCGCGCCGGCTGTCAGTAATCGGGAGGGAGACGACGCGCGCCGTAGCCCGGCGGCATCGCGGGTTCGGTCCACGCGGGTGGTCGCCTGCTCGATGAGGCGTCAGGCGGCGTGCATCGCGCTGCGTGTTCGTTCATGATTCCCCCGGCCCCGATCGTGCTTGACTGGCCTGTTGCCCGTATCGTCGGGCAGCCGCTTCAATTTCAGGCGTTGTGTTCGTTCTTTCCGCGACGCGGGGCGATCGTCCCGCTCGCAGCGTCATTCAAGCCTGATTTTGAATAATCGTAGAAATTCGAATCGACGATTTCAAGGAGATTTTCGGGCACGATGACGCGCACATCGGCAGCGGCATCCGTCGATACGTGCCGCGTCATCGGCTGACGCATGCCACCGCTGGCGGCCCGAGGGCGCTGCGGCCGGGCGGCGACTGCCTGCGCCGGCCGGCAATTCGGTAAACAATCGCTCGCGTTATCGACACGGATGGATTCAGCCGTGCAGATCGGACCTGTCGGATCGGCTTTCAGTCCGGTCGGCGCGCCGCCGCGACTGCGTTCGAGGTTAGTCGTAGGGGGCCACCCGCGCGGGCAGTGGACTACGGCTGTCTCCATGGTCGACCATGGGTCCGGGTTGCGTTGACGCCGCTATGATCGACCTATCTCGCGGCGCCGCCCGGGGGGGAGAAGGAGCCTCCCATGAAGACGGTGACCGTGCCGGCCGGCAATGCCCGGTCGGCACGTACATCCGGTTCGCGCGGCAGTCCCGCGCCGCTGCTTACTGCCCGATACTGGTGAAGGTCGGCAGCAGCACGCGATACACGTGAATCATCGCCGGCCCGAGCAACACGCACATCAGCGCCGGGAAGATGCAGAAGATCAGCGGGAACAGCAGCTTCAGCGCAATCTTCGCGGCGCGCTCCTCGGCGCGCATCCGCCGCCGCGTGCGCAGCATGTCGGACAACACGCGCAGCGATTCGGCGATGCTGGTGCCGAAGCGATCGGCCTGGATCAGCATCGCGCAGAACGACTCGATATCCTCGACGCCGGTCCGCAGTGCCAGATTGCGCAGCGCGGTTTCCTTCGTGAACCCGGAACGCATCTCGAGCAGCAGCAAGTCGAGTTCGCCCGCGACCACTTCGCTGCGAAAGCGCAGTTCCTCGCTCACCCGCATCAGCGCCGCGTCGAGCCCGAGCCCTGCTTCGACGCATACGGTCAGCAAATCGAGCGCATCCGGAAAGTCCTCGAAAATCACCCGCTGACGCGTCGCGATCCGCCGCCTGAGGATCACGTTCGGAACGTAGTAGCCGATCCCGGCGAGCGCGACGAGGATGAACGACAGCAGCATGCGTTGACCCGCGAGCCGGGTCGTGGCGAGCGCCAGCAGCGCGGCGGCCGGCAGCGCCAGCGCGAGTACCGTCTTCGCCGCGAAGTAAAGCGCGCCCGCGTTCGGATCGCGCCAGCCGGCGTTCATGAGCCGGATCCGCAGCGGTGAATTCTCCCAGCCCTCCTGCGGCACCGACAGCCGGGAAATCGGTTGCGACAGCTCGACGAGCTTCGCGACCCAGCGCGATGGCTGCCCGCCGCCATCGCCGGCGCCGGCGCCGGCGCCGATGCCTACACTTGCTCCGCTCGCCTGCTGGATCCGGCGCTCCATGTTGCGCGGCGCAAACAGCAGCATCGCGACCAGCACGCCGCCGGCGACGAAGATGAACAAGCCGGCCAGCATCACGGTATGTACTACGCTCAGGTTTTGCATGACAGCCTCGAATCGGTTCGTGAAGCCTGAGACACGCGTCAGACGCGAATCCGGATGATGCGTCGAATCCACAGCATGCCGAATGCCATCGACCCCAGCATCACTCCGACCATCTTGATGCCGGCCGGATCCTGCCAGAGCACCGACAGAAACTCCCGGTTCAACACCGCCATCATGCCCGCCGTGCCGAATGGCAGCAGCCCGAGGATCCAGGCCGACAGCCGCCCTTCCGCCGACAGCACGCGGACCTTGTCGAACAGCTTGAAGCGCTCGCGAACGAGCGATGCGATGCTGTCGAGCAGCTCGGCCAGGTTGCCACCGGTCTCGCGCTGGATCAGCACCGCGATCACGAAGTAGCGCAGGTCATGGGCCGGCACGCGTGTCGCGAGGTTCACCAGCGCATCGTGCAGCGATACGCCGTAATTGATCTCGTCGAACGTGATCCGGAACTCACCGCCCATCGGATCGGGAAACTCCTCGCCGACCATCCCGAGCGCGCTCGTAAAGGAGTGGCCGGAGCGCAGCGCGCGCGCGATCATGTCGCAGACATCCGGCAGTTGGCGCTCGAGCTTGAGCATCCGCCGGTTGCGATGCCGCATCACGTACATTGCCGGCATGCACGCGGTCAGCAGCGCAATCGGCAACATGGCGATCAGGGGCAACGGAGTGAACAGCAGGACGAGCATCGCCGTCACCGGCAATGCCGCGCTGTACACGACGAGCTTCGCCACCGTCCAGTCGAGCCCCGATTGCTGCAGCAGCAAATCCACCGACTGCACGCGCGGCATACGCAGCAACAGCCGGTCGAACGGTTTCGATTCGTCGAGCATCCGCTTCTTGAGAATCGACAGCCGCTCCTGCTGCACGCTGCCGCCGGCCGACATCGCGCGCAGGCGCGACTCGATCCGCCGTGCCGCGGCACCGTGGCGTGAGTTCCACCATTGATAGACACCTTCGATCGCGAGCACCACCGCGACGAAGGTGAGAATCACAAAACCATAGAATATCGAGTCCATGAGACCTCCCCGGAATCAGACGACGGCGCGTCGTCACTTCGTCTCGTAACGCTGCGCCGGGTCGTAGAGTGAATCCGGCAGGTTGATGCCGAACGACTGCAGCCGCTCGGCGAACTTCGGCCGCACGCCGGTCGCGCAGAAGTGTCCGCGCACCGTCCCGTCGCGATCCATGCCGGTGCGCTTGAACGTGAAGATCTCCTGCATGTTGATGATGTCGCCTTCCATCCCGGTCAGCTCCTGGATGCTGACGATCTTGCGCTTGCCGTCGGTGAGCCGCGTCGCCTGGATCACCACCGAGATCGCCGACGCGATCTGCTGGCGCATCGTCTTCGGCGGCAGCGTCAGGCCGCCGACGCTGATCATGTTCTCGAGCCGCGTGAGCGCGTCGCGCGGCGTGTTTGCGTGGATCGTCGCGAGCGAGCCTTCGTGGCCGGTGTTCATCGCGTTGAGCATGTCGAGCGCTTCCGCGCCGCGCACTTCGCCGAGAATGATCCGGTCCGGCCGCATCCGCAGCGCGTTGCGCACGAGCGTGCGCTGCGTGATCTCGCCCTTGCCCTCGATGTTCGGCGGCCGCGTTTCGAGCCGCAGCACGTGCGGCTGCTGCAGTTGCAGCTCCGCCGCATCCTCGATCGTCACGATCCGCTCCGATCGCGGGATGAAGCCCGACAGGATGTTGAGCAGCGTCGTCTTGCCGCTGCCGGTCCCCCCCGACACGAGCACGTTCACTTTCGCCTTGGCCAGCGCATCGAGCAGCTCCGCCATCGGCGGCGTGAGGCTCTGGTAACTCACGAGGTCGTCCATCTTCAGCGGATTGACCGCGAAACGCCGGATCGACATCAGCGGCCCGTCGATCGCCGACGGCGGAATGATCGCGTTCACGCGCGAGCCGTCCGGCAAACGCGCATCGACCATCGGGGTCGATTCGTCGATGCGCCGCCCGACCCGCGACACGATCTTCTCGATCACCTTCATCAGGTGCGCGTCGTCGTAGAACGTCACGTCGGTCAGCTCGAGCTGGCCGGCGCGCTCGACATAGACCTGCCGGTACGTGTTCACGAGGATGTCGGAGATGCCAGGGTCGCGCAGCAGCGCCTCCAGCGGGCCGAAACCGAACATCTCGTCGTACACGTCGATCGCGAGCTGGCGCCGCTCGATGTCGTTCGCGGGCATGCGCTCCTCGTCGAGGATGCGCGAGATCAGCGCCGAGATTTCCTGCCGCACCTGTTCCTGCGGCAGGCGTGACAGACGCTCCAGCTCGACCCGTTCAAGAACCGCCACGTGAATTTCACGGCGCAGCCTCTGGTACGCGTCGCGTACCGACGAATGCGTCGCACCTGCCGGATCGGTGCCCGTCGCCTGGGGCTGCGTCCGGTACAAGGACATCTGTTCGCGCAATGACATGATGGTTTCCCCGAGAGATTCACATGGACTTGAGCTTCGGCGTGGCCTTGCGGCCGAACAGCCGGGACATCAACGGTTCGCTGCTGGACGCGTCGTGCCTGGTCCGCACGTCCCCTTCGACGATCTGCTTCGCACAGGCCTGCAACGCACGCGTAACCGCTGCGCTGCGTGCGACGCGCGAGACCGGATGCCCCAGGTCGAGCGCTTCGCGCACGGTATCGGCGTCGTCGGGTATGGTGCTGCTCGCGTGCAGGCCGAGCACTTCCTCGAGCGCGGTGCGGGACCGTTCGCTCGCGCGTGTCATCCGGTTCACCACCAGCCGCATCTGGTCGGTCGGGTAGCCGAGCGACACGAGAATCTCGAGCAGCCGGCGGCCCGCGCGCACGTGCGGCATCGCGGGCTGCAACACGAGCTGGATCTGGTCGCTGCGATCCAGCGCGATCATCGACAGCGGATTGATGCTCACGCCGATGTCGAAGATCACGAAGTCGTAGCGCGGCGCCGCGACGCCGAGGATCCATTCGAGCGCATCCTCGCGCATCTCCGCGGCCTTGACCGGGTCGCCCGCGCCCGCCAGCACGTGGAAGGTCGGCGTCACGTGCGCGACGCTCGCGTCGAGAAACGCGCCGTCGAGTCGCTCGATCTGCGCGCACAGCTGCGGCAGCGTCGACGGCGGCGTCTCGTCGCTGACGAGGAACGCGGCATCCGCGAACTGCTGGTTCAGATCGACCAGGAGCACGCGGCGCTTATATCCTTCAGCGATCTCGTACGCGACGTTGCTCGCGGCGAAGCTCGTGCCCGCGCCGCCCTTGCACGACATGAACGACACGAAGCGCGTATCGTCGCCGTCGCGTCGCGTGCTTTGCGCGGCGGCACGCTCGAGCGCCCGGGCCAGCGCCGCGGGGTCGATCGGCCACTGCAGCACGTCGCGCGCGCCGGCGCGCATCGCGTCCAGCAGCACGTTCGGCGCCGCGTCGGCCGTCACCAGGATGCAGGTCAGGCCCGGGTGCAGCCGGCAGATGCGCTCGAGCGCCGACAGCTCGGTCGCATCGGTTGTCGCGCCGTCGATCAGCAGGATGTCGAATGAATCGAGTCCGTCCGTTCGATTCTCGATCTGCGACGATCGTCCATGCGCGCGTGTCACGCGATAGTGTCCGCTGTCGGTGACCAGGCGCGCGATCTGCGTGAGCCGGGCGGTATCGTCGGCAGCTACGAGGATATTGATCATGGCTGTGCCTCGTCGGTTCGATTATTGACAGGCGGTGCCGCCCGTGGATGAATTCAGGCTTTCACGCGACAACGTCGTGGTGAACGGCGGCATCGTGATCGAGACGCTCGCGAGCGGAATCATCGTCTTGACCGTGAAGTTGGTCATGCTGACGGTCACGAACGAGCAGGAACTCACGTCGCAGCCCGACGGCGTGTAGCTCACCGACACGTTCGCACTCGACACCATCGGCATCAGCGACTTCACGCGCTTCACGACGCCGGCGGCGTTCACGTCGCAGACGATCGCCGTGCGTGCGCCGAGCCGGATGGCCTCGGCCGCCGTGTTCCAGTAAAACAGCACGCGCCCGAATTCGAAGACGCCGATCAGCAGCATCATCAGGATCGATGCGATCAGCGCGAATTCGACGATCGTCGCGCCGCGTTGGGCGCGACGGCGCGACGGCAGACAGGAGCGCGGGTTCATGACACTTGCCTCATCACGGTGACGATGTTGCCGAAGGTGATCGACGACAGCCCCGGGTAGGCCGGAATCGGCTGGTACTTATAGCCCTTCACCTTCACCTCGACGACGTTGATGCTGCCGGTCGCCGTGCCGCTTGCCGCGTTGTTGGTCGCGTCGTAGGTCGGCAGGTTCGCGAACTGCGGTGGATCGGACGCGTCGGCGCAATCGCTCGAATGCGCGGCGTCGCACACGATCACCATCGATGTCGTGAGCCCCGGCACCAGCTCGGTGCCGGCAGACCCGCAGGTCGTGTTGCCGTAGACGACCAGGCACTGCGCCTCCGCGAGCGGATACGCGCTGTCGGCCGGCAGATAGACCGACAGGTAGCGCGCCGCGTCGCGCGTCGCCTTGGTGAGGGTCTCGTACTGATAGATCGCGCGGCCGAACTCGGCCACACCGGTCGCGAGCACGATCATCGGCATCAGCACGAGCGCGAACTCGACCGCGGCGACACCGCGCATGCGCGACCGGCGAATCGGGAGCCTTTTCATGATCGCGTCTCCTCTATTGAACGAGCATCGGCACTTTGAGGCCGACCGAGCTGCCGCTGCCCGGCAAACCGTGCGTCGCGCAAGGCGTGCTGCCGGATGACGCCGAGCCGAGGTATTCGAGATGCGCGACGACCCCGCCGGCGCCCGGGCTGAACGGCAGCGGATCGAGCATCAGCACGCAGTCCCACTGCGTGACGGTCAGCTGGTTGCTTGCCCCGTTCAACGTCGAGCAGTCGCCCTCGGGGGCAAGCGCGACCCGGCGGTCGCCGCCGAACGTCTGATAGTTGCTTGCGGTGGCGGTCCCTTTGGTCGCGATGCCGCTGCCGGCGGGCGGTGCACCGTCGCCCTGGTAGGACTTGAAGCTTGCGCGATCGAGCACGAACTGCGTGTACGCGTCGCCGACGATGCCTGCGGTTCCCGGCGGCCCGTAGTTGGGGCCGACGTACGCGTAGCCGGTGAAGTCCGGCTGGCCGCTCGAGCCGTTGGCGCCGTTCGTGTAGATGCCGAAGCGGGTATTCCACGCGCGCAGCGACGCGGCCTTCAGGCCCGTCGAGCCGAGGGTGGGCGGCGACGTGATGTTGCAGGTATTGCCGGACAGTTCGCTGGCGATGGTCGGCTCGTTCGTCGAGCCGTCGAGCGCCGCCCAGCCGAAGTTGCCTGGCCCGTACGTCGACGACGAACCGGACAGCGACGAGATCCAGTCACCGACCTTGTACGGCGCGGCGGTCGCCGCGCGGCACACGAACACCGGGATCGCACAGGTGGTCTGCCCGGCGCCCACCGTCGCGATCGCGCTGGCCGAGACCTGCGCCGCGTTCGCGACCTGCACACCGGGAATCGTGTTGAGCACCTCGATGAACCAGTGCGCGATGTTGGTCAGTTGCGCCGTGCACTTCACGTACTTGATGTTCGCCGGCGTGGCGACCGCCGTCTTCGTCAGGAACGGATTGGTCAGCGAATCGCTGAACGTGACGTTCGAATCCGTCTGCATCTGCACCGCGTTCTGCTGAAAGAAGGCGAAATTCGAGTGGCCGGCGGCGATGCCGTCCGCTTCCGCGACCTGCAGGCTGATGGCCGACGTGAGGTCGCGCGCAGCGGACAGCGCGCATGAGTCGGCGCTGTTCTGAAGTTCGCTGCGCGTGACGTACAGCTTGCCGAGGTCCAGCGCGAGACCGACGAATCCGATCATCACCGCCAGTGCGAGACCGACGATGATCGCGACGGCGCCTTGCTGGCGATGCAACCCTCGACGCGTGAGTTTCGGATGACGAGCTGCGCTGGACATGGCGTTCTCCCTGAGCGTGCCTGTGTTATTGGCCCGACGACTTGCCGATCCCGATCACGAATGCATTGGCTTTCGGCTCGGGCTGCCTGAACGACTTGTCGTAGTTGTCGAGCGCGGCCGCGGCGGCGCTGCCGTCGACCCCCGGGCGCGAGGCCGCGTGTTCGGCGGCATGCGGATCGATGATCTGGGCTTGCGTGACAGCGCGGACCGAGTCGCCGAAGCGACTGTCCCACACCGGCGTCGACGACATGCAGCCGGCAAGCGCGAACGCGAGCGGGACGGCGAGCGCCGCACGGCGCACGAATACGAGGTAGGCGGATTTCATGAGCTTCCCCTTGGATGGCTTCAACGATCGGTGGACGCGGGTTCCGCATTCGCCCGCGCGATCTGCGCGTGGGCGGCGGCCGGCAGACTGTTCTTCGAATGCGGCGCGGGTTTGGCCGGCGTGTCGGAGCCAGCCGCCGCGAGACGCGCGGCAGCGGCTTCGATGCGCGCGATCCGTGCCGCGCTGGCCGCATCGGCCTGCGGTTGCGGTTTCGGCAGCGACTGCGCGGCATGCGCCGGCTCGGCGTTCACCGCTCCCGCCGCGGCGGCCGCTGCAGCCGCCGGCTTCTCAGGCTGCGCCGGCACCGGTGCCGGTGTGTCGGCGGGCTGCGGCGCACGCGGAGCGGGCAGCGCAGCGGCCGGTGCGGCCGATTGCGGCGCGGGAGCAGGCGCCGGCGTCTGCGGTGCATCCATCGCGCCGTTCGCCGGTTGCGCGCCCGCCTTGCGGACACCCTTGCGCCCTTCCATGTTGCCGGTCGCATACACGTCGGCTTCGTTGGGCTTCGAGAAGCTGTCGGTCGGCAGCGGCAGGTCGGCGGTCTGCAGCGGCCTCACCAGGTGCGGCGTGATCACGAAGATCAGCTCGGTGCGGTCCTGCTGGAACGACGTGCTGCGGAACAGCGCGCCGAGCACCGGCACCTCGCCGACGCCGGGAATCGCCTTCAGCGCGCCGCTCGCGTTGTCCTTGATCAGCCCACCGATCGCGAACGATTCGCCGTCGGCCATCTGGACCGTCGTCGACGCGCGCCGGGTGGTGATCAGCGGCAGGATCGAGGTGCCGCCGATGTTGGTCGCGCTCAGCGTCACGCCCGTCTGCGACAGCTCCGACACTTCCGGCGCGACCCTCAGGTTGATCCGGCCGTTCGCGAGCACCGTCGGCGTGAACTTCAGCGCGACGCCGAACTCCTCTTCCTGCAGGGTAATCGACGACGTGCCGGTGCCGCTGCTCTGCGGTACCGGGATGAAGATCTTGCCGCCGGCGAGGAACGTCGCCTCCTGGCCGCTGATCGTCACGAGGTTCGGCTCCGCGAGGATCTTGACGAGGTTGTCGGTGTTCTGCGCATCGGCCGCGATGCTGAACGGCTTGTTGTTCGCCTTATTGAAGATCGCACCGCTCGCAACGCCCGCGAGCAGGTTGCTGACGAGCGCGCCGCTCCACGAGCCGAACCCGCCCTGGATGTTGAACGCGCTGCCCAACTGGTTGATCAGCGTCTTCGACACTTCGGCAACCTTCACTTCGAGCATCACCTGCTGCGGCGACGTCACGTTCAGCATGTTCAGCACGCCACCACCCTTGCCAGTGCCGCCCCCCTCGCCGGTGCTCTCGCTGTAGGCCCGTGCGATCTGCACGGCCTGTTGCGCGGCCTGCGAGCTCGACACGGTGCCCGCCAGCACGATCGTGCCGGCTGCGTTCGATACGTGGATGGCGTGCTCGTCCGGCATCAGCTGCGCCAGCGATGCCTGCAGGCCGCCGGCGTCCGCGCCGACCGCAACGTCGATCACGCGGCACGCGCCGCTCCTGCCCTGCACGATCATGTTGGTGGTGCCGACCGACATCCCGAGGATGTAGAGCGTCTGCGGCGACACCATCGTTGCTTGCGCGACGGCCGGGTTGCCGATGGTCCGGTTGCGGACCGGCTCCGGCATCGGCACCAGCAGCGACTTGCCGAGCGGCACGCTGACGCTGGTCGACTCGCGCACGGCGCCCACGCAGTTCGGTCCGCGCAGCGGGCCCGCCGATGCGGCAGCCGCGGCGGCAGGCGCCGGCGCCATGCTGATCGTCATCTGCATCGGCCCCTTGGCGACGGCAGCCGGCGCGCTCGCGCCGCCCTTCATCAGCGCAGCCGATTCCGCGCCTTCCTGGGCCAGCGCGCTGTACACCGTCAGCCACCCCGTACACAGGATCGCGGCCATCATCGTGCCCCGTGCGATACGCGTGCGCACCGGGCCGGTACCTGAATATTGCGGATTGATCTTCATTTCGTCTGATCCCCCGAGTGACCGGCGAGCGGCCGGTTGTCGACTTCCAAGGCCGCCGTGCCCTGACGGCGGCCGATCTGGTTAATCTGTTTATCTGGATGTGTGTTCTACGGTTTCAAAAGCATTCGACGCTGCCCCTTATCCCGGTCAGCACGCCTACACAATCGCGCCGTGCGTCCGGTGCCGCGTGCGACGCAACGTGCACGCGCACGGTCCGTACGCGTTCGTGTACCGGTGCGGGCGTCGCGTCGGGTACCGGAGCCTTGCCGAGCAGCGTCAGCTTGGTCGCGCCATCGGTCGTCAGCGTCTTCTGGTCGACCTGGTTGCGCAGCACGAGCGACAGCGTGCCGACGCTGCGCGCGAGGTCGAGGCGTTCGGCCTGATCGGGCGTGACTTCGAGCGTCACCGCGTTGACGACCTTCGGTGCGGTATCGTCGCGGCTGACCTGCTGCGCGACGGCCAGCACCAGGATGTGCTCGAGCACGATCTTGGAGATGCTCTGCCCGTCGGTCTTGCCCTGCTGTTCCTGCGTGTTGACGATCACGTCGACGTAGTTGCCCGGCAGCGCGAAGCCCGCGACGCCCACCACGTCGTTCACCCGCACCGTGATCGCACGGCTGCCGTCGGCGATCACGGCGGACAGCCCGCCCTTCGTGCCGACCGGCGCGAGTTTCGACTCGATCACCGGTTCGCCGCGTGCGAGGCTCGTACGCACGACGCGCCCTTCGAGTTCCTTCGTGTCGGTGAACGCGCCGGTCGGCACGCTGCCCGACGGCCAGCTCACCATGCGGATCTGGTTCGGCCCGAGCGGCTCGCCCAGGTTCAGGTCGGTGGTCGCCACCGCGACCGACGTGACCGAGCTGCTGGATGTATTCATCAACCAGCGGGACGCGAACACGACCGCGGCAAGGCCCGCGACCATCGCGACGATCAGCATCATGAGCGCTCGACTGTTTTTCATGGCAATGCTCCTCAACGAATCGTGAAAGAAACGGCTCAACCGGTTATGTACGTGTGACCGCCGTGCTCGGCTGGCGGCAGATATCCGCCGTCGCGCTCGGGCGCGGTGCCGAAATAACTGGCCCATGCGTCATGCAGCGCGTCGTGCGTCACCTCGAGCGGATCGCCGCGATACCGCGCGCCGGCGGCGACGAGGCGCAGCAGATCCATCGGGAAGCATGCGAGATATGCCTTGCCGGTCGGCAGGTGCAGCCGGTGCAGCAGATAGTCGAAGGCGTCCTGCGTCGACACCAGTCCGAGCGACTCGCATGCGGCGTCGAACACCGCGCGGTAGTGGTCGATCGACAGCGCGCCGACGTGAAGCTTTGAACCGAGCCGGCGCAGGAATGCGTCGTCGGCGAACTGTTCCGGCGCCAGGTTGCTCGAGAACACCGGCCAGACGTCGAACGGCAGCACGAATCGATTGCCGGATTCGAGCGTCAGGAAATCCACGCCTCGATCGAGCGGACGCAGCCAGCGGTTGAGCAGGTCGCGCGGCTCGACACGCTGGCGGCCGAGATCGTCGATGATGTACATGCCCATGTTCGCCTTCATGTGCGGCGGCGCCTGGTAGAAGCCCGCCGCGTCATCGCGGCGCAGGTCGAGTTCGTCAAGCGTCAGCTCGCCGCCGGACATCACGACCGGCCTCTCGCACAGGCGCCAGCGGCGATCGACCGACTGGCCCTCCGTTTGCAACGGCGCGTCGACATGCACGAGCGGATCGTAGATCTGGATGACTTCCCCGGCCGCATAGATCGCATACGGCACCGGTACGTGGCCGCCCATCAACGCGCCGAGCCGCTCGGCGAGGAAGGTCTTGCCGCTGCCGGCGGGGCCGTAGATCAGCAGCGGACGGCCGGAGTTCAGCGCGGCGGCCGCCGAGTCGAGTACCGACGTGTCCATCACGATGCCTTCGAATACGGCCCACACGTCTTTCTGAGCCACGTGCAGCTTGCGCACCGAATGGGTGGACACGCAGTCGAGATACGCGTCGAGCGTCACCGGCGCGGGCCCGCTGTAAGTGCTGCGCGCACACTCTTCGAGTGCGGCCACGCGGCCCGCGTCGGTCAGGCGGAACGTCACGTCGAGATCCGTCTTGCCGCGATGGGTGAGTTCGACCAGATGCTCGCGCACCAGGAACGCGAAGACGTCGTCGAGCACCGCGAGCGGCAGGCAGTGGCGCTCGATGAGGTCGCCGTAGGACGGACGGCCGAGCACCAGCGTCGACTTCAGCACGAGCCCTGCGACGAACGCCTGGCTCAGTCCGGTTTCCTCGAGCGAGCGCGGCGCGGCAGGCAACTGCGTGCCCGGCTTCGCATGCGCCTCCCGCAACGGCGACGGATGCGGCAGGTGTGCAACCTGCGCGTCGCGCTTCGGTTCGGTGGGGATCGTGTTCATGTGCGTTTCATCCTCGTTGCGGGTTCGTCGCGCTAGACGCACGAAGCGAACAGCATGCCCAGCGTGCCGGCGGCAATTGCCACGCCATACGGCAACGCGCCGACCGACGCAACTTCTATGGGGCCGTCGGTCGCCCCTGCATACGCGCGGATCGAGCGATGCGCGATCAGCGCCCTGACGTTCGCGCACATCTGGCGCATGCGCCCGCGCAGCAGCACAAGGCCGATCGCGCCGATCCCGCCGGCCAGAAACGTGGCCAGCACGATGTAGAACGCCATCTGTGCGCCGACCCATGCGCCGATCGCCAGCATCAGCTTCACGTCGCCTGCAGCCATTCCGCGCATCAGATAGAACGGCAGCAGCATGCCGAAGCCGGTCGCCGCGCCGGCCAGCCACGCGAGTGCGCCCGCCTGGACCCCGTGCAGCGCGCACTGGGCGATCAGCGCGCCGGCCAGCCCGATCGCGACGAGCCGGTTCGGGATGCGTCGGCTCGTGATGTCCGTGCTGGCCGCGACGACGACGAGCAGCGTCACGCACAACGGGACCGGGTAAGGCAGTGCGGCAGGCAACATGGCGAACCTCGATTGGCTGTAATAGTCGGGATCACTGACCCAGTGCGGTATTGACCGCCGCGGTCACGATCGCCGCGATCATGTTGTACGCGTCTTGAACCGAACCTTTCAGGGTAACCACGCTTCCCAGCACGATGGTGGCGAATACTGCCGCGATCAGCGCGTACTCGATCGACGTCACCCCCTGCTCGTCGCCGATCCATCGCGATACCGCTACCGCACGTCCGCTGGTCCGCATGACAGCCTCCGATTCGGTTGATCGAGAGAGCGGGGAGACTCGCGCAGTGCACCGGCCGAGTCATCCGCCGTTCGCTCCGTTCGACATCTGTTGGTTGAGTGTCCGGCCCTGCACGAGTGACGGGATGGCGACGAACGGGCCGGACCCGCCGTTCGCCGCCCCGCCATTCAGATCGCTGCGTTGAGATCGTCTGCAATCGTATTGAAGACGGTCTTGAGGTCGTTTCCGACCAACGTCAGCGCTGCTACGAGGCCGACTGCAATAAGTGCGGCAATCAGGCCGTATTCGATGGCCGTCACGCCTTGTTCGTCTTGAACGAAACCGCGGATCTTCGTGATGAACGTGGACATGGCTACTCTCCTTTCGCACTACTATAAAAACCCGTTGTCGGGGATCGACGCGGGGAGCGGGTACTGCCGGAACAACTCAAGGATTCGGATGCTGCGCTCAGCGACGCACACGGCAGGGTACGAGCCTGGCCGGGCGAACGATTGTCGGTGAGCTGATGCGTGCGATATGCATGCGCGCTGCGATCTGGCGAACGGTGCGATCGAGCAGAACGGCGAAATAACCGTCCAGGGCATGAATACGGATTGAATGGATGACGCTAACGCGTCGATGCGACTGCGGGTTTTCTTCGCGGCATGCAAGCCGCGACATGTTCTGGTCTTTCATTTTTATTCCCCAAATGCTGTCATGTGATTCTTTTTGCGCGGACGATGCCGTCGCCTATTCGCCCGGTCGACGTTTCCGGCGGTTTCCAAGGCCTGGGCGGCGTATTCCCCGACGCGCCCTCGATCCGTTGCTTTCCGCAGGTGATTGAGTCCGGTCTTGTCAGCCTGTTGTTTCAACCGGTCGTTCATCACGTCGTCGACTGTCGTGCGGACCTTGACGCAAAGAGCAGGCCAGCCGGAGGGAAAACGAGGCGCAGCAAGGGTTCCGTCGATTCATCCGTCGATCGGGTTTCGGCGCGCCGCACAAAATGTTTCAGATTTGATATACGCGTGCCGGCCGGCGCCGCGTGCCGGCAGGGCGCCGTCGTGCTGTGCAAGGGCCCCAAAAAATTTTCTCGGGATTTTCCCGAATCCGGGTCGCGCGTCGCCCGACGCGCATTCCACACACCGCGGGACCGGTGAAAAACACGGAATGTTTCAAGCGAGAAACATCATTTGCGCCGGTACGGATTTCTCAGACGTGAAAAGCCGCTTTTCAGACATGTCGCCGTCGAATCGCCATTTCGCGATTCAGCCCGCGGTTTGCGTCACACGATTTTTTCTCCAACAATGCACTCACCGGACAGCGCCATCGAGCGCGATTCGATCCGGACACACGACAACACAAAATGGCTGCGCAAGACCAGGCAGCCTTCACTGCAAACGGGGCATCATGTACACAGCCAATCGTGGAGTGCGCTATCGCGCCAAACGCTGTGCTCAATGGCTGACAGCTGACCGGATCGTTCCGTACAGCTGCGTCATGCTGCTGCTTTGCGTGGCCTTTCTGATCACCTGGGGCGTCGTTACGGACACCTTCACGTCACAGACGACTGCCCGACCGGGTGTCGACTTCTCCGTCTTCTGGACCGCGTCGCAGCTCGTGCTGCAAGGCCATGCCGCAGCGACCTATGATCCGGTCTTCTTCTCCCATGCCGAGGTAGCGCGGTTCGGTTCCTATATCGGTCACCAATCGCTGCCCTGGCTCTATCCGCCGACGATGCTGCTGTTCATCGCGCCGGTTGCCCTCGTGCCTTTCCTGCCCGCGTATTTCCTCTTTTTTGCGGGCAGCCTTTTATGCTATGCGTATGCCGTCCTGCGACTGTCGGGCCTGCGTGCGCACCTGCCCGTTCCGCGCGCCGCCGCGCTCGCCGTGCTTGCCTATTCGGGCGTGTTCGCGTGCGTCCTGTACGGGCAGAACAGCATCCTGACCGCCGGCATCGCCGCACTCGCGCTGCATTTCCTCGGCCGACGCCCGGTCGTCGCCGGCATGCTGATCGGGTTGCTCGCCATCAAGCCGCAGATGGCGCTGGTGTTTCCGTTCGTGCTGATCGCGACGCGCTCGTGGCGAACCTTCGTGTCGGCAGCGATCACGACCACGCTGTTCACGGGGGCCGGCATTGCACTGACCGGCACGGGCTCCCTGAACGGCCTGGCCCATGCGATGTCGATCGTGCGCGGCATGCATTTCACCCTGCCGGCCTACTGGTTCGTTTCCCCAACGCCGTTTGCGGCGCTACGCCTCGCGGGTGCATCGATTCCGGTCTCGCTTGCCGCACAAGCCGCCGTGGGGCTGCTCGCAATCGCCGCCGCCGTTCAAGTCTGGCGTCGCACGAACGACATGCGGCTGCGCGGCGCGGCGCTGGCGGTCGCCACACTGTTGTCGACACCCTATCTGTGGCATTACGAGCTGGCCTGGCTCGGCATCGCGGTGTTCTGCCTGATCGCCCACGGTCTCGACGAAGGCTGGCTGCCGGGAGATCAGATCGTGATCGTGCTCGCGTGGCTGCTGCCGATATTCGAGGTGTTCAACCGGATCACGAGGCTGCCGCAGATCGGTCCGGTCGTGCTGCTCGCCGTCCTGTTCGTCGTCGTGCGTCGCTCGACCCTCGCGTCGCGGAATGCGCAATGAAATCGCCGCTCTCCCTTCTGCATGTCGATTCGGCCATCGACGCCCATCCGGAACTGCCGATCGCCGGCCCGCGCCGGTTCCCGCATTGGCTCAATCGTGATCGGGTGCGCCTCTATGCGGCAGCGGTACTGTTCACCGAGTTGCTGTTCATCTGTATCTATCTCGCACGCGTGCATGGGTCGCATACGTCCGTGCCCGAACCGCTCGCGCAGGATCTCGCGCCGATCTGGAGCGCCGCACGGCTCGCCGCGCTCGGGCATGCGGTGGACGCATGGCAGTTCTCCTCGCTCTTCGCGATCGAGAAACTCGCGATCCCGATGATGAACGCCGCGGACGGCTCGCTGCCGTGGCTTTATCCGCCGACCATGCTGCTGTTGGTGCTGCCGCTCGGCTGGATGCCTTACCTGCTCGCGGCGGTGCTGTGGCTCGGCGTGACCTACATGCTGTTCGCGGTGACGATCCGCGCCACCGTGCAGCGCGATGCCGCGCTGCTCTGCGCGCTCGCGTTCCCCGGCGCGTTCCTCACGGTGATCGTCGGGCAGACGAGCCTGCTGACCGCGACGCTCGCCGGCGTCGGACTGTTGACGCTGAATCGCCGCCCCGTTATCGCCGGCATCTGCTTCGGTTTGCTGACGATGAAACCGCAGATGGCGGTCCTGTTCCCGCTCGCGCTGCTTTGCGCCGGACAATGGCGCGCACTGGCCGCATGGGCCGCGACGATCGCCGTCGGCGTCGTACTGACGACGCTTGCGTTCGGGATCGAGTCGTGGATCGCGTTCGTGCACGGCATCAACGACGCGTATCAGATGGTCGACGCGGGCCACGTCAAGCTCGCGCGCATGCCGACCGTGTTCGCGCTCGCCACCCTCGCCGGCTGGCCCGCCTATGTCGCGCGCGGCCTGCAGCTGCTGTCGGCCGCGGCCGCCGCGATCGCCGTCGTGTACGCGTGGCGTGGCGCGTGTTCGTACGCGCTGCGCGCCGCCACGCTCGCCTGCGCATGCCTGATCGTCAGCCCGTACCTGTACGACTACGACCTGACCTGGTACGGGCTCGTGATCGCGTGGTATGCGCGCTATGCGTGGACGCACGGCTGGCGACGCTTCGATCGCGAATGGCTGATGCTGATGTGGGCGACGCCGCTCGCCGGTCTCGCGATCGTCACGCATCTGTCGTTCCAGTTCATGCCGCTCGTCACGCTGGCGTCGCTGGCGCTGCTCGTCAGCCGGATTGCGCAAGAAAGACACGACGTGCCGTCGATGCCCGACGCACACGACAACTCGACCGAGACCGGGTTCCCGCATCCGGTCCGCTCACACCACCGCCCGGCGCACGGACTGCGCCGCGCCGGCCGCCCCACCTTCGGTGCCGGCCGCTGATACGCACGTCTTACAGGGGAACTCATCATGCGCGAACCACTCTACACACCGCTCGTCTCGCTGGTCGTACCGTTCTACAACGAAGGCGAGGCCGTCGAACGCTTCTTCGACGTCGTGATTCCGCTGATGGCCGGTCTCGATGCGATCCGCTTCGAGATCGTCTGCGTAAACGACGGTAGCCGCGACGACACGCTCGAGCGCCTGATCCGGGTCAGCATGACCGACCGCCGCGTGCGCGTCATCGATCTCACCCGCAACTTCGGCAAGGAAGCGGCGCTGACGGCCGGCCTCGACGAGGCGGGCGGCGACGCGGTGATTCCGCTCGACGCCGACCTGCAGGATCCGCCGAGCCTGATTCCGGTGATGCTCGAGCACTGGCGCAACGGTGTGGAAGTCGTCGCCGCGAAGCGCAGCAATCGCGCATGCGATTCGTTCTCGAAGCGCACCGCCGCCGCGATCTACTACCGCGTGCACAACCTGCTGTCGGACGTGAAGCTGCCGGAGAACGTCGGCGACTTCCGGCTGATGGACCGCAAGGTCGTGAATGCGCTGCGCAGCCTGCCCGAGCGTCATCGCTTCATGAAGGGGCTGTTCGCGTGGGTCGGCTACCAGACCGTGATCATCGAGTATCAGCGCGAAGCGCGCAGCGCCGGGCACTCGAAGTTCTCCGGCTGGAAGCTGTGGAACTTCGCGCTCGAAGGAATCACAAGCTTCAGCACCGTGCCGCTGCGCAGCTGGACCTACATCGGCCTCGGTATCGCCGCGCTCGCATTCCTGTACGGCGCGTTCATCGTGGGCCGCACGCTGCTGTTCGGCAACCCGGTGCTCGGCTATCCGTCGCTGCTGTCGGTGACGCTGTTCATCGGCGGGATCGAGCTCGTCGGCATCGGCGTGGTCGGCGAGTACATCGGACGCATCTATGACGAGTCGAAGCAACGCCCCGTCTATCTGATTCGCCGTCGCTACCAGACGCACGCCAAGGTGATCGAACTTCCGGTCGCGCGCGATGCGCGGCGCCCTAACGCACGCCGCCGCGCGCAGCCGGCCCGCGTGCGGGTGGGTGAGCGCTGAAGCGCGGAGGTAGCGATGTTCGAGCTGCTTTACGCCGAGCGCGTGCGGCTGGCGCGCTTCGGCCTGTCCGGGCTCGGCTCGACCGCGCTGCACGTGCTGATCGCATCCGCGATGTACGCGCTGTTCGATGCGACTCAGGTGATCGCCAACGCCGTCGCGTTCGTCTGCGCGACGGCGTTCTCGTATCTCGCGAACACGCTGTGGAGCTTCTCGTCGACCGTGCATTCGCGCAACCTGCTGCGCTATCTGACCGCCGCGCTGGCCGGCTTCGCCGAAACGATGCTGCTCGCGCGCACCGCCGAACTGCTCGACGTGCCTCGCGGCTGGGCCATCGTCGCGATCGCGCTGCTGATCCCGCCGACGATGTTCGTGATGCACCGGTTGTGGACGTATCGGTGAAGCGTCGACATCCGCTCGCACGCAACCGACATCCGTCGGCAGTGGGGTCAAAGCATTCACCGATTGGTCACGGAACCATCGCACCCGAGGCGAGCGACGCCTGTTAGCATGGTGCGTGGCCGACCAGAATCGGGACGCTGCCGGATTGATGTCGCGCAGCGTGGTGTTCTGTCGGTCAGTCGCTCCCCGTATCGGCCGTGCCGGGGCACGCCGACGCGGACGCATCCCGCGGCACGCATCGTGCGCTGCCGCCCGCATTCGCCGTCCATCCAGCGGCCGGGCTCGCCGCATGCTGTCGCGCGAGCTGCCGGCACGAGATCCGTCCATGCCCAGGAAAAAATCCAGCCTCTGGCTGCGGCCGTTCGATCTGCTTTCCGCCGCGGCGACTACGCGCCCCAAAAGGAAGACGGCCAAACCGGCGCCGTCCACCCAGCGCGCGGCCACCGCCCGAACCACGCGTCGCGTGCGCGCGCCGGCGCCGCCCGCACGGACATCGCCACACCAGGCACCCGGCACGTGGCTGCGCTCGTTTCATTCCGCGCGCCCGGCCGCCGGCCGCCTCGTCAACCATCTCGCCTACGCGCTGTACCTGCCCACCGCTTCGGCGGCGAGTGACGGCATGCCCGTCGTCGTGATGCTGCACGGCTGCAAGCAGTCGGCCGAGTCGTTTGCCGCGGGCACGCGCATCTGCCGCATCGCCGAGCGCGCCGGGTTTGCCGTGCTGTTTCCCGAACAGGCGAAGACAGCCCATTCGCATCGCTGCTGGAACTGGCATGGCGATGAGTCGCAGTCGGAGGCCCCGGCGATCGCGTCACTGATCGACGCGATCGTGCGGGCGCGCGGGTTCGACCGCGACCGGATCTACCTGGCCGGCATGTCGGCCGGCGCGGGACTGGCGGCACGGCTGGCGATCGAGTCTCCCGATCTGTTCGCGGCCGTCGGCCTGCACTCCGGTCCGGCCATCGCGCCGCCGTTGTCGACGATGGCCGCGATGAGCCTGATGCGCCGCGGCCTGCGCGACGATCCGATAAGCGTCGTCGACGCCTGCGTCGACGTGGGAGCTTATCCCGGCATGCCCGCGCTCGTCGTGCATGGCGGACTCGATACGGTCGTCGCCGAGCAAAACGCGCGGCAGCTCGGCGTCGCGTTCGCGCGGATCAATCGGCTCGTCGACGAACAGGGCGAACTGCGTGTCGGCGAGCAACATACCTACGCGCATGACGATGCCGATTACACCGACTATCTGCGCGGCGGCCGGCTGATCGTCCGGGTCTGCATCGTCCGCCGCCTGGCGCACGCGTGGAGCGGCGGCGATCCGCGCGAAGCGTTCCACTCCGCGACGGGGCCGGACGCGACTGCGATGTTCTGGAATTTCTTTCGCAGGCGGCGGCGCAAGCGGGTGCGGTGACGACGCGTCGCCTGTCGCTTATGCCCGTTGCTCGACTGCCGCCGCCGCGTCCGCGCTGCCGTCGGCGCGCCGGATCGGCAGTCGAACGCAGAACGTCGTGCCGTGTCCGGGCTCGCTCGTCACGTCGATCGCCCCGCGATGGCGCTCGACGATGCCGTGCGACACCGACAGCCCCAGCCCCGTGCCCTGCCCGACCGGCTTCGTCGTGAAGAACGGATCGAAGATCCGTCGAACGACGTCGGGCGTCATGCCGGTGCCGGTATCTGTGATCGCGATCGACACCTGTTCGCCGTCGCTCGACGTGCGGATCGTGATCACGCCGCGCGCCGGAATCGCATGTGCCGCGTTGACGAGCAGGTTCATGAATACCTGGTTCAACTGCGACGGAAGACATTCGACCTGCGGCACGTCACCGTACTCCCGGACGATGTCGGCCTTGTACTTGAGTTCGTTGTGTACGACGTTGAGCGTGCTCTCGAGGCCCGCGTGGATATCCACCACGCTCCACTCGCCGCTGCCCGGCCGCGAGAAATCGCGCAGGTCCTGCACGATGCGCCGCACTCGCACCGCGCCGTCGATCGATTCGTCGATCAGCGTCACGATCTCGTCGCGCACGTAGTCCAGATCGGCCTCGCCGCGCATCGCCGTCAGCGCATCGCGCGTCGCCGGTTGCACCTGCGTGAGCGCGGCGTCATGCGCGGCGATCACGTCGAGCAGGCTTCGCACCCACGTCCTGAGCGTATTGAGGTTCGCGCTGATGAAGCCGATCGGATTGTTGATCTCGTGCGCGACGCCGGCCGCGAGCTGGCCGATCGACGCGAGTTTTTCCGATTGCAGCAACTGCACGTGGGTTTCCTCGAGCGCCCGCAGCAGGCGCCGCTGTTCGTCCTTCTCCTGTTCGAGCCGACTCTGCGCCGCCCGGCGCTCGTCGATTTCGGTCGCCATGTTCTCGCGCGTGCGTTGCAGCATCGCCGTCGTCTGCTCGTAGCGCCGCAACGCCGTTTCGAGTTCCGCGGTCCGCAATCGCACCAGCCGTTCGAGCGTGTCCGTCATGCCGCGCAGAAAGGTCGTGCGCGCATCGAAGCGGCAGACGAGCAGCGTGACGATCAGCGTCGCCATCGTGAACAGCGCGATGGTCGTCGCGAGCCACGGCGCATCGATGCCGTTCGCGGCGCCGCAGCGCGCATCCGGCGCGAAATGCGCGGCCGCCATCGCGGTGTAGTGCATGCCCGTGATGGCGATGCCCATGATCAGCGCGGCGCCGATGCGTTGCGCGGTCGCATGGCGCGCCTGTTGCGCGCGCAACGTCTGCGCCATCCAGAGCGCGACGGTCGATGCGATCACCGCGACGCCGATCGACGCCGCGAACAGCGCGGGATCGTAGCGGATGCCGGGCGCCATGCGCATCGCGGCCATGCCCGTGTAATGCATGCCGACGATTCCGGCGCCCATCAGCATGCCGCCCGCCAGCAGGCGCCGGCGGCTCAACCGCGCGCGCGTGACGACGTTCAGCGCGAAATACGACACGAGCACCGCGATCGCCAGCGACGCGCCGGTATCCGGCAGCGCATAGCCGAGCGGGATCGGCAGCGACAGCGCCAGCATGCCGACGAAATGCATCGACCAGATTCCGGTGCCCATCGCGGCCGCGCCGCCGGCCAGCCACGCGCGCTTGAGCGTCGGATTGTCGAGCAGCGAAATGAACGCGGCCAGGTCGAGCGCCGTATAGGACGCCAGCGTCGCGATGACGAGCGACAGCAGGACAAGCAGCAGGTTGTAGGTGCCATGCATGATCGAGCGCCCCAGTCGAAATGAACGCGTTGCGGCGACGCGCGACCGATCGCGCGCCATGGCCCGTCCGGCGCAGCGTCAGGCAGGCGACGTGCCGGCCGGCGCCTGCGTCGATGCGGCGGCGCCGGTCATCACGAGAATGTCGAACGTCGTGCCTTCGCGTGCCTCGAAACGGCGCACGAGCTCGATCTGGTGCGCCGACATCACGCTGCCCTTCGTCATCAACAGCACCCCGCGATGCGTGCGCAGATCGTCCGCGAGCTGCATCCCCTCGCGCAGTTGTTCGGACCGGATCTCAGCGACGGACGCCGCGATGCGCAGGCTTGCCGGATCCCGCATCAGTTCGATGAAGCGCGCGACGAGCAGCGGGTCGTAACGCACGCCGGCCTGAGAGTGCAGGACGTCGATCGACTGCTCGACCGAATGCGGCGAACCGATCTCGCCGTTGCGCAACCCTTCGAAATCGCGCGCGATCGCGACGATCCGCGAGCCGAGCGGAATCGCGTCGCCCGCGAGCCCGTCCGGCGTGCCGCGTCCATTGAATCGCTCGTACTGGTGCAGCACGATCGACGCGACCTTGTGCAATTGCGCAACCGGCGTGAGCACCATCTGCGCACGCAGCGGGTGCTGCTGGAACAGGCTGTGTTCGTCCGTCGTCATCTTCACGAGCGGCTTGTGCAACAGCTCGTCGGGCAGCGACAGCTTGCCGATGCCGTGCAGCAGTCCCGCAAAATACACGTCCTGCGCGTGCAGGCTGCTCATCCCCGCCGACAGCGCGAGACGGCGCGCGATCTCGCCGACGCGCATCGCATGCCCGCTCGCCGACCCGCAGCGCATCTCGATCATGCTCGCGCAGACCTGCACCATCGCGGTGAAGCTGCTTTTCAGGTCGTGCTGCGCCGCCTCGAGAAACATTACGGTTTGCCCAAGCTCCTCGGTGCGCGCGCGAACCTGTGTTTCGAGTTCCGTATTGAAGCGGCGCAGCGTTTCGTTCTGCGCTTCGGTCAGCGCGGCCAGCCGCGCGGCCTCGCCCCGAAGGCGCCGCTGTTCGAGCGCCTGCTCGATGGTCATCAGCAGGTCATGATCGTCCCACGGCTTGTTCAGGTAGCGATACACGCCGCCTTCGTTGACGGCCTCCACGATCGACGCGATGTCGGAATAGCCGGTCAGCAGGATGCGCATCGTGTCCGGGTAAAGCGCGCGAGCGCGGGCGAGAAACGCCGCGCCACTCAGGTTCGGCATGCGCATGTCCGACACGATCAGGTCGACTTCGGTCGACGCCAGGATGTCGAGCGCGGCCTCTCCGCTTTCGGCGGTCAGGATGGTGTAGCGCGCGGGCCGCAACACGCGCTTGAGCGCGGACAGCACGCTCGGCTCGTCGTCGACCAGCAGGATCGACGGGGCGGCCGCGGGGATGTCGGATGCGGCCTCGGCGATCGTTTCGGGTGGTGCATCATTCGTTCCGTTTATCGCGGATGTCGTCATGGCTGTCCTCGGATTGTTTATCTTCACTACCTCTGTGACATCGGCTCGTGCCGCGTATTCCACATTAGGGAAAACGCTGACGCGCATGGGCCGATCAGCGGCACCCATCGCACGGTCGGCCGGGCGCGAGCCGGCCATCCGGAACACGTGATGCGGACTTCCGGTATCGTTGCGGGACGCGTCGATCATGGCGCGCCCTGTCGCATCATTCACACCGCATGGAGCATTCATGATTCTGGAAATGGCATCGCTCGAAATCGATCCGTCGCTGGCCGAGCAATTCGAAGCTGCGGTTCGCCAGGCACTCCCGCTGTTCGCCCGCGCGCACGGCTGCGGCGGCGCCGAGCTGCACCGCGTGATCGAGCGCAGCGGCGGCTACCTGCTCGTCGTCAAATGGGACACCGTCGACGATCACATGGTGCGTTTCCGGCAATCGGACGACTTCCAGGCGTGGCGTCAGCTGGCTGGGCCGTTCTTCAAGAGCCCGCCGCAAGTCGTGCATACGGAAGTCGCGGTGAAGTAGTCGAGACGAAGCAACCGCCGCAACGAGCCAACCGATCCGTCACGGATGATGCTGCCTCGGCGCGCTGACCGTTCGCCGTTCCCGCACATCCGATTCCTTACGAGTCCTTTCATGACCGTCGACCCTTCCGTCCTCTCCGCATTCACTCCGACCGGCAAGCTGCGCGCGTCGATCAATCTCGGCAATCCGATCCTCGCGAACCGCGACCCAGCCACGGGCGAGCCGTTCGGCGTATCGATCGACCTCGCGCGTGCGTTTGCCGAGCGGCTGTCGGCCGAGCTCGAACTCGTCGTGTTCGACGCCGCCGGCAAGTCGGTGCAGGCGCTGACCGAAGAGCGCGCCGATTTCGGCTTCTTCGCGGTCGATCCGCTGCGCGGCGAAACGGTCGCGTTCACCGCACCGTACGTGCTGATCGAAGGCTTCTATCTGGTGCGCGACGATTCGCCGATCCGCGGCAACGCGGACGTCGACCAGCCGCACAACCGCGTGGCCGTCGGCAAGGGCAGCGCGTACGACCTGTTCCTCACGCGCGAACTGAAAGCCGCGCAGATCGTGCGCGCGCCGACATCGCAGGCCGTGGTGTCGACGTTCGTCGAGCAGCAGCTCGAAGTCGCGGCGGGCGTGAAGCAGCAGCTCGAGGCCGACGCGGCGAAGACGACGGGCCTGCGCCTGCTCGACGAGCGCTTCATGGTGATCCGCCAGGCGATGGGCGTGCCGAAGAGCCGCGGCGAAGCGGCCGCCGCGTTGCTCGGCACGTTCGTCGAGGAGATGAAGGCGTCGGGCTTCGTCGCGGATTCGCTGCGGCGGCATGGAATCGTCGGTGCGTCGGTCGCACCGCGTGCCTGATCGACGCACACGTCAAGTCATCCTGACGATGCCGGCGCGTGAGATCGGTGCTGCCAGTCGCCCCCCGCGCCACCTCGTACTCGACACGTCGCTCGCGGGGCTGAACTTCGTCATCGACGGGATCCGGCGCGTCGCACGCGACGATCTTTCCGTACGGTCCGTTCACGGCCGGTGACGGAAAGACCGTGATGCCGGGGCTGCGCGAAATCGGCTATGCCGATGAAAAAGATTCACACGTCACATGCCACCGGTGCGGTCTGACCGGTCCTTTCCGCGCTGAGCGAAGTGTTCGAGAAAAAGGGTTCCGTGCAGATTTCCGCTGATGTGCTGTTCGCCTCGTTTGCGGCGCACTCGCACGATAACCAACTGCACTGAAGCGTGATCGCGTGTAACCACGTACGTGCGCACAGGTACCACGCTGCCGATGGTGACATAAAATAGAACGTACTCCAGACTGAAAAAGGGGGCCGACATGAGGCGCCTCTATTTCCTCGTACCCGACACGCGGATGGCAAAGGCGGTCGTGGATGACTTGCTCCGCGCGCGCATCATCTGGCGCCATATCCACGTCCTCGCCGATCACAGTGTCACGCTTGAAGAGTTACCCGAAGCGTCTTTGCTGCAAAGCAGCGATGTCGTGCATGCGCTCGAGCGTGGTGTCGCACTCGGCGGCGCGACGGGCGCGCTCATCGGTCTCGTCGCACTCGTATACCCCCCTGCAGAGCTCGTGATCGCGGGCGGCGCCGTCGTCGCATTGACGATGGTGGGAGCGGGCTTCGGCGCGTGGACGGCCGGGATGATCGGCATCGCCGAGCCGAACGCGCGACTCGAGCGGTTTCGTGAAGCGATCAAGGAAGGCCAGATCCTGATCATGGCCGACGTGCCGGCATTGCGAGAGCAGGAAATCGAGCAGATGATCGCCCGACATTTTCCGAATGCGGATCTGGAAGGCGGCGAACCCACGTCACCGGTTTTCCCCTGACACCCGAAAACCGGCCTGCCCGAGTGCTGAGGTTGATCCTTCAGCAAGGAGGTTCTATGGAACTGCACATTCAATCACACCATTGGCAACGGCGCATGCCGGACTGGCTCGCCGCTGCCGTAGCCGGTCTTGCGGGTGGCGCCCTGGTGATCGTGCTCGAATTCTTCTGGTCGACGATGGTGCTCGATGAAAGCCCGTGGCAACCGACCCACAAGATCGCGGCGATGGTGATGGGCCGCGGTGCGCTCGAACAGATGTCGGTGTTCAGCTTCAGCATCGTGGGAATGGCGCTGCTGCTGCACTATGTGCTCGGCGCCATCATGGGGATGATCCTCGCCGCGATCATGGCCCCGTTCCGCTTCGATTCGAGCGTCGGCATGGAGGCCGTCATCGGCCTGGCTTTCGGGATCGTCGCGTACGTATGGAACTTCTACGTGATGACCGCCGTGTTCCCGTGGTTCATCTCGGAGCGGGGATCCGGACCCTTGTTGGCCAACCTGCTGTTCGGTGTGGTGACCGCCGTTGTCTACGGCATGCTCGAACGGCGCAAGCAGAACGCGATGCACTGACACGCCGGTTCGTCGCGCCGCGCGAGACGGCCGCCTCGACAATCCATGCAGAAGGCGGCCGTTTTGCTCGTCGTCGCGGCGGGCGGCATCGTCTGTCGTGCGATGCATGCGGGTATGGGAGCGTGCCTCCCCCCTTGCGCTGCCTTGCACGATGCAAAGGCGCGGACTACCTTTTCTTTAGAGCCGCCGACGACGCTTGGCGAATCGGTGTTGGTGGACTGCCGGCAAAATGTAATACGAAACCCGGCAAGGCGGCACGACGATGCCAGGAGCGCGGGTTGGCGGCTCCGGCGAGTGAGGCGCGGCGAGGCGGCCCATGGCGCTTGCGATTGCCCTGATCGTGATCATCGCATTGGCGGTGGGGTTTCACTTTGCCAGTCCCTGGTGGATCACGCCGATCGCGTCGAACTGGGTGCGCATGGACGACATGCTGACGATCACGCTCGTCATCACCGGCGCATTCTTCATCGCGATCAACCTGTTCATCGCGATCGCACTGATCCGCTACCGCCACCGCGGCGGGCATCGCGCGGCCTACGAGCCGCACAACCGGCGGCTGGAATGGTGGCTGATCGGCCTGACCGCCGTCGGCGTGGCGGCGTTGCTGGCACCCGGTCTCTTCGTCTACGCGGACTACATCCGGCCGCCACGCAACGTGCTGCAGATGGAAGTGCTCGGCCGGCAATGGCAATGGCGCTTCCGCTTCGCCGGCCCCGGCGGCAAGCTGGGCACGACGGACGTGCGCTACGTCAGCAACGACAACCCGTTCGGCCTGAACCCCGCCGACCCCAACGGTCGCGACAACTACCTGATCGAGACGCCCGAGGTCCACCTCCCGTTGAACCGGCCGATCCAGGTTCTGACACGGTCGCTCGACGTACTGCACGACTTCTATGTGCCGCCGTTCCGTGCGCGCATGAACATGGTGCCCGGCATGGTGACGACCTTCTGGTTCACACCGACCAAGGCGGGACGTTACGACATCCTGTGCGCGCAGCTGTGCGGCATCGGGCACTCGAACATGCGCGGCGTGGTGGTGGTGGAAGACGAAGCATCGTTCTCGCGATGGCTGGCGCAGCAGACCACCTTCGCGAAGCGGCAGCAGGCCGGCGTGCAGGCCGCTGCCGCCACGGCAGGCGGCAGCGCCCAGGCGCTCGCCGACCAGGGCAAGGCGCTCGCGGCAGCCAAGGGCTGTTTCGCGTGCCATACCGTGGACGGCAGTCCGCGCGTGGGCCCGACCTGGAAGGGCCTGTACGGCAAGACCGAAACGATGGCCGACGGCAGCACCGCGAAGGTGGACGAAGCCTATCTGCGCGCGTTCATCCGCAACCCGACGGCCCGCGTCGTGAAGGGGTACGCACCGATCATGCCGCATTTCGACCTGAGCGAGCAGGAGCTGACCGCGCTCGTGACCTACATCGAATCGCTAGGCGGCCCGGCCGCCAGCACCGCGGCCAACCGCCAGCCCTAGCGGAGCAGACGCAATGCCCTACGCGCACATGGATCACGTCCCGAAAAGCTTCTGGACCCGCTATGTCTGGAGCCAGGACCACAAGGTCATCGCCGTGCAGTATTCGCTGACGGCCATCGCCATCGGTCTGGTCGGCCTCGTCCTGTCGGACCTGATGCGGTTGCAGCTCGGCTTTCCCGGCAAGTTCAGCTTCATCGACGCCAACCACTACTACCAGTTCGTCACCATGCACGGGATGATCATGGTGATCTACCTGCTGACCGCGCTGTTCCTGGGCGGCTTCGGCAACTACCTGATCCCGCTGATGCTGGGCGCGCGCGACATGGTGTTCCCGTTTCTCAACATGCTGAGCTACTGGGTCTACCTGCTGGCCGTGCTGGTGCTGGTCGCGAGCTTCTTCGTGCCGGGCGGGCCGACCGGCGCGGGCTGGACGCTCTATCCGCCCCAGGCCATCCTGCCCGGCACGCCGGGCGTCGAATGGGGCATCGTGCTGATGCTCGTATCGCTCGCGATCTTCATCGTCGCGGCAACCATGGGCGGCCTGAATTACGTGACCACCACGCTGCAGGCCCGCACCCGCGGCATGACGCTCATGCGCATGCCGCTCACGGTGTGGGGTATCTTCATCGCAACCATCATGGCGCTGCTCGCGTTTCCGGCGCTGTTCGTGTCGGCGGTGATGATGCTGCTCGATCGAACGCTCGGCACCAGTTTCTTTATACCGGCCGTGGTGTCGATGGGGCAATCGCTCAAGCATGCCGGCGGCAGCCCACTGCTGTTCCAGCACCTGTTCTGGTTCTTCGGGCATCCGGAGGTCTACATCGTCGCGCTGCCGGCCTTCGGCATCGCGTCGGACCTCATCAGCACCCATGCGCGCAAGAGCATCTTCGGCTACCGGATGATGGTGTGGGCCATCGTCATCATCGGCGCACTGAGCTTCGTGGTCTGGGCCCACCACATGTTCATCGCCGGCATGGATCCGTACTTCGGCTTCTTCTTCGCCACCACCACGCTCATCATCGCCATCCCGACCGCCCTCAAGGTCTACAACTGGGTGCTGACGCTGTGGCGTGGCGATATCCACCTGACCGTGCCGATGCTGTTTGCCATCGGCTTCATCAGCACCTTCGTGCTGGGCGGGCTGACCGGGCTCTATCTCGGCAACGTGAGCGTGGACATTCCGCTGTCGAACACGTACTTCGTGGTGGCGCACTTCCATATGGTGATGGCCGTGTCGCCGATCCTGGTGGTGTTCGGCGGCATCTACCACTGGTATCCGAAGGTGACCGGCCGCATGCTCGACGACACGCTCGGGCGCGCGCACTTCTGGGCCACCTTCGTCGGCACCTACGCGATCTACTTCCCGATGCACTATCTCGGCATCCTCGGCATGCCTCGGCGGTATTACTCGTACGAGGGTTACAGCTTCATTCCGCACTCGGCTCAGACGCTCAACACCTTCATCACCGTCGTCGCGCTGATCGTGGCGGTGGCGCAGTTGCTGTTCCTGTACAACCTGGCGTGGAGCCTCGTGCGCGGCAAGCGTGCCGACGGCAACCCCTGGCGGGCCACCACGCTGGAATGGCAAACGCCGCAAACGCCGCCGACGCACGGCAACTGGGGCGCCGCGCAACCCGTCGTCTACCGTTGGGCGTACGAATACAGCCCGCCGGGACAAACGGAAGACTTCGTCCCGCAAAACCAGCCGCCCGCGACGGCACCGGAACCGGAACCGCCCCCCCCGACGCTTCAACCCGGCGAGGCACGCAAATGACCACGCTGCCGCGCACCTTCGTTCCCGACACGTCGCCGCCCGTCGTGCCGAATGCGAGCCGCATCGGCCTGATCGTGTTCATGGCCGTGGCAACGGCATTGTTTTCACTGCTGCTGCTCGCTTACGGCATGCGCATGCGCGAGCCCGACTGGCAGCCGATCCCGCATCCCGCGCTGCTGTGGTGGAACACCGGCGCGCTCGCGCTGGCAAGCGTGGCCATGCAGCGTGCCAGGCAGTTGACCGTGCACCGCACGGCGTGGCTGGTATGCGGCGGCGTGCTGGCCGCCGTGTTCGTGATCGGGCAACTGACCGCGTGGCGCATGATGTCGGCGGCCGGGCAGACCCTCATCGCCAATCCTTCCAACAGCTTCCTCTACCTGCTTACCGGCCTGCACGGATTGCACGTGCTCGGCGGGCTGGCGGCCTGGGCCGTGACGATCGCGCAACGCCGGCATATGGACCCGTTCCGGGCTCAACGCGCCATTTCCCTGTGCGCCCTCTACTGGCATTTCCTGCTGGCGGTCTGGCTCGTGCTGCTGGCGGCGATGTGGTGGCTCACCCCCGCGATTGTTGCCACCATCTGCGGGCCGCTATATGGAGCCGCGCCATGACCTCGCCTACGCTCCCGCCCGAATCCGCTGCCCCACCACCCGCCGACGCCGGCCCTGACGGCTGGCGCGGCATCGTCACGGATTGGTCGGCCGACCGCGAAGCCTTCAAGGTGCCGTGGGGCAAGGCGATGATGTGGATCTTCCTGCTGTCGGACACCTTCGTCTTCAGCAGCTTCCTGATCGGCTACATGACGGTGCGCATGTCGACCACGGCGCCGTGGCCCGACACGTCCAAGGTGTTCGGGCTCACCGTGGCGGGCGTCGACGTGCCGTTGCTGCTGATCGCCATCATGACGTTCACGCTGATCACCAGCAGCGGCACCATGGCGATGGCAGTCAATTTCGGCTACCGGCGCAATGCGACGCGCGCCGCCGCACTGTTGCTCGCGACCGCGCTGCTCGGCGTGACCTTCGTGTCGATGCAGGCCTTCGAATGGACCAAGCTGATCGTCCATGAAGGTATTCGCCCGTGGGGCAACCCGCTGGGCGCCACGCAGTTCGGCGCCTGCTTCTTCATGATCACCGGATTCCACGGCTTTCACGTGACCTGCGGGGTGGTCTACCTGCTGCTGATCGCGCGCAAGATCCTGCAGCCGGGGTTCACCGAGCACGGCAACTTCCAGATCGTCGAGATCGCCGGCCTGTACTGGCACTTCGTCGACCTGGTGTGGGTGTTCATCTTCGCGCTGTTCTATTTGTGGTGAGGCAGATCATGGACCACACCAATCCCGCCGATCGACCCGACGCCGCGCACGGCCAGCAGCACCCGATCGGCATCTACCTGAAGATCTGGGGCCTGCTGTTCGTCCTGAGCACGTTGTCGTATCTCGTGGATTACTTCCACGTGCAGGGCCTGTTGCGATGGGTGCTGATCGTCGTGCTGATGATCGCCAAGGCCGGGCTGATCGTATCGATCTTCATGCACATGATGTGGGAGCGGCTGGCGCTGGTGTACGCGATCCTAATACCGCCGCTGTGCCTGCTGGTGCTCATGGTGCTGATGGCGGCCGAAGCGCACCACACCTTTGGCATGCGGGAACTGTTCTTTCGTTGACGACGCCCGACTGCTGTCACGCGATCGGGCAACCGTCCGTGAAAATCACGCCAGGAAGCACATCGATAACAGCTCACCGGGCGCTCGCGAACATGCGCAGGAGAGGGCTCGCCTTGCATGCCCGTCGCACGTTCACAAGTCGACGACTGAAGCCCCGCTCACTTTCCCGTCGATGATGTCCTTTCCCTGCTGCCGGGCGGCGCGCCTCGCCACGCCAAAATCGGAGAAAGTATCGGGCTGGTTCAGCCTGAAAACGCGGCTGGCAGGTGAGCTTTCAATCGAGGCCGGACGACATATTCGTACCGCAATGTCATACCCTTCGGCGTAACGGGAATGCCTGTCAAAGCGATCGAACGTGCGGGGGAAGACAAGAGGATGAAGTTCGTACCCCTTGTAGAGAAGAAACGGATATGTCGGCATGTTGGTCACTCCACACGGGGAAGCCCACTATACACGGGAACGGGCAACGCAGGACGCCCCGATTTTTTTCGAACTGGAGCGACCGAAGGTGCCCTCGCGCGTATCGCGATCACCGGGTTTGCCAGCGGATCGCTGCCCGCACATGACACCGGCTATCCGCCATCGAACCCGGCACACGCATGATCCGGATCCGCGATTGCGTTTCCCTCTGCGTGCCTCCTCTCGAAGAGCGTTATCACGTCATATGGCGCAAAATTCGATTCCTCGCGAGCTTCCGGCATGGTCGCTCGACGGCCTTCGCCCTACTCCGCCACGCCCTCGAGGTTCGCGCGCCGGCGTGCAACGGCGACATCGGATAAGCGCGCTTCGTCGCAGCCGAAATAAAGCGGTTGTCCGACCGGCGATGCGCGTATGATGGTCTCATCCGAGCCCCGTTTGCAGATCGACTGCTCGCCCGCTCCAGATGGTGTCGTGCCCTTGCTTGCGCACCACATTTTCCCCTCTCCCCACACCGTCGAGCCGTGCGACAGCCGCACTGCCCGGAATCGGCTCCTGCACCGCCTTTTGAGTGAACTCGAGAGTTCCTGCGGGACAGAAAAACAAGATGCAATTCATAATCAACGGCGGCAAACATGAGCTGGTACTGTGAAGCGGAACGCGAATTGGTCCATATCAGGCGAGCGATCGGACTGCTCGAGCACGCACAACATGCGTTCGTCAACAAATCGTCTGTAAGTGATCCTGCGTATTGGAGAGTCAGGCTCGGCAAACTCCGCACGCAATCCGGCCAAAACAGGGTCCTCACGCTCCAGGTTGACGAGCTTTTTTCCCGCCTCGAGCGAATTCAGGATGCGCGCTGCGGCAAATAGCAAACTGTTCCGTCACCGTCATCGCTGAACCTTCGGAGCAATATCATGATCGACGCCAACCCGAGCAACACGTTTCGACACCTTCCACTCTCGCCGGATCAGGACGCGGAAATCCGGCACTATATAAAGAAGAAGGAACAAAGAGGCGAGGAATGGGACACCCCTGAACTTGCGATGATGCTTGAAGACATGCTTTCCCCTCCGCCCAGCGAAGACGAGGAGCCAGAGCCTGCGGTCGAAGAAACGAAACTGGCCTGCGAGTATGCATTGGCATCGATCGACGAAGCCATGGACTCTGTTTCCGCAAGCGAAGAACGAATCGCCGCGGTGGAATCCGAGGAAATGAAGCATCCTCGATGATGGTGCCTTAGCGGCGCCAACGTGCCACACCCGCGACTTGACGATCACGAGCGAATGCCGCCTGAATAAGCGCTTGTCGACGAACGCGACAAACGGCAACACCGCCTGATCCGTTCGCGAAATTTTGCGATCCTCAGGATGACATCGAGATGACCGGCAGCTCGACCGTTACCGCTGCGTAGCGGTCTATCGGTCGCTGAAAGGCAAGCGGCTCGATCGCGAATCAAACCGCCCACACGATCCTGACCAGCACCGGTTCCTCATGCGGGAATCAACCGCGTGTATCGACCCAGTTGCGTGCCCAGCGTGCCGAATGCAGAAGCGCCTGCTCTTCACTCGCGAAGTAATCGAGCGAGTAGAACTGGTAGCGGCCTTCTGTACGCGCGCAACCGGTGCGGTCGAGCAGCAGATTGGATGAAAATGTTCCATCGGGCAAGCGATGCGCCGAAGGTTGAACCGCATAGCCGTTGTATAGCTGAACTTGTTTGTCGTGCATTTTAGTTTTAGTGATGTTCGAGTAGGTGCGTTCCGTGCGAGACGCGCACGGGCGCACTGATTCAAAGTCATTTCGCGCCGAATCCAAAGCAAGCGGGAAGTGACAAAAAGGCGTTGCAGCCAGGGAGAAGTGTGCAACGAGGTGTATGGCGTTCGGCACGCTGCGCAACGAGCAGAGATGCAGCAGGAGCGCTCGTTCCAACTGGGGAGGGGCAAAGCTTCGCGTGCATGTCGCTGCGACACGGCGTCCCTCACGGGAAGCCGGAGCTTCAGACCTCACGGAGGCTTGAGTTCGGCGCTAGCAGACCCTGTCGGTCTTGCTTCGTTCCGAAACGCGCCTTCCTATTTCCAGCCAGAGTCTTGAAGCCCGCTGCTCCAGCCTGGGGAGGCTGAACGTGCAGGTCGTCGCCGACCTCGTCGGGGGGATGAAGCCAAAGCCGTTGCTATCGGTTGAACCACTCGACCGTATCGGTATCCATGAATAATCCTTGAGAGAGAAATACGAATATCTGCCCTGCTAAAGAGGGCGCGAAGCGTCAAGGAGGGGGAGGACAACGATACCGTTGAGGGACGAGCAATTGATGAACAGCAATCGAACTTCTTGAACTTCGGACGACACACTAACCGCCGGGTAGCACCCAGGTCAACAGGTATCTTGTAACTGTTTCGCCAGCCAGTCAGTTCGACGGTCGAGACGATGTCGCCCCGCTTGGCGTGGCGCACCGCAGGTTGCAGCAAAAAGACGGCCGCAGTGGATGGTGCGAATCACGATTCCGCTATCCAGGCCGCGCGCGTCGTCCATTCGAGGCAAATCCGTCTTCGCAAAAATGTGTGCCGCGCTTGTGCCTCGACTCGACCGGCAACGCTCAATCCGGCTCGAAATCAACCAGAAACGGACAAGGGCCATGTTCATCCCCTCGACCGAAAGCGCTTGACACCCTTCCTGACGGCGCGTACTGTCGGCGATGAAGTATTCAAGAAGCGCGATTGCTGCCCATCATTGACCGCGACCCGCGGTACTCGTTGTCCTTTCCCTCCTTGATTATTTTCGGCGCCCATCGTCGGCGCATACGCTCGTTCATTCTCAGGAGATCTAACATGGATACCGGTACCGTCAAGTGGTTCAACGATAGCAAGGGTTTTGGCTTCATCACGCCCGACAGTGGTGGTGACGATCTGTTCGCTCACTTCTCCGAGATTCGTGGCGATGGTTTCAAGAGTCTTGCCGAAGGACAGAAAGTCAGCTACGAGGCCAAGACCGGCCCCAAAGGCCTGCAAGCAGCGAACATCACCCCGCTGTAACCTTCTTAAGCCCTCACAGCATCGCTCACGGAGCGGCGCGTCACTGTCGTCGCTCCTTTGCATCACGCACCTCCGTCGCGGACACGACACGTTTCGATGCAGGCCCGACCGGGCCGTCCGTTTCGCATCGGGACACTGGATCTGCGTGCAACCCAATGCCCGTCACAATGCGCGTGTTCAGACGCGATCGGAAAACCATGCACATCAGGTCGCGCAAGGCGCCTCCACGCGCCAAACAACCAGCGATGTTGCCGAGGCTCGGCACGGCGTTGAACTGGGTGCCGCCCAAACAGTCTTCAGTCGCGAAATCGCATCAAAAGAAGCGCACGACGTCTCCGCGATAGCAATCGAGATCGCCGCTGCACAAGCAGCCGCTGCGGTCGTGAAATGCGGATTCGGCGTGAAGCGAAGCTGGCTTCGCAGCCCGACATCACACGCCTGTGGCATCACCATCGTGCGCTGTTGGATGCAATACGGAATCAGTTGAACGCCCGACAAACGATGCGCGTATGATGTGCTCATCCGAGCGATCACCCGCCCTCCGAGCGCTCCCCCTCCACCGCTTCCCGCTTGCGGCACCGCCCCGCCTCCGCGCTGCAACGTTATCCTCTTCAACCCGTCGGCCCGCCCTACGATGGACGGCGATCGGCCGGACGAGTTCGGCCGCGCCATTCGCTGTGGCCGAACGTCAGGAGCATGTCATGAGCACACATTTCTACCGTGGATTCGAAATTCATCCACTGATTTACCAGCATGTTCCGGCGACGAGTGGCGCCCCGCACAACCATGATGCCGGCTTCGATGCGGCAGTCAGGATTTGTCTTCGCGATGCCACCGACACGATGACGCAAAGCCAGACTTTCAGGCTTCGCGACAACGCGCCGTTCGATACCGCCGGTGATGCACGTCGCGCATCGCTGCGCTATGCCGAGACCATCATCGACGACAATCGCGAAACACACGCGTTCCTTTCAAACGCAGGCTGAGGCAGCTCGCCATGTCGATGCGATCTGCATCGACCAGGATAACGAAATGATCGCCGACGCACACTGCTCGAATTGAACAGACGGCACGAGATCGCGTGGACCGACACGATCTCGCTGGCCAGAATCTCGCGTGCGGCGCTGTGTCGTCGGCAAGCGTGCAGATGTACATAGCGGTACGTGCTCTTTCGATTGGCGCCGGACATTCGGAATGTCGAGTCCGAGCGTCGTCATGGCACGACCCGTCAATTTTTCATTCGAACACTCACAAACAGGACATCCGTGACGACCGTAACATTGAAAGTCAACGAACCGATCGACGTCGCGCTGCGGCGATTCCGTCGCAGCATCGAGAAAATAGGGTTGATTCGCGAGTTGCGCAGTCGAACCAGCTACGAAAAGCCCACGACAGAACGCAAGCGAAAGAAGGCCAGCGCCGTCGCACGGCAGCGCCTACGGGCGAAGCGCATGTTACCGCCTCGGAAAATGTACTAGGGGAACATCGTGTTCGGCCTGCCGGCCAACGTCCCTCCGTTTTTCACGCTGACGAAATGCGACGCAGATTTCGATCGGAAGAAGGACGGGGTGACGCTACTGCCGAAGTTCCATGCGTTCGGATGTGAGTGCGCCAGCCGCATCTTCCTGACCGGTCATGACGATACATTGCCCTGCAACTCGTCACCCAAAGGAAAGCTCGTGAGTGGCTGTCGCCTTTCTAGTGTCCCGTTCCGTTGTTAACTGGTCTATGTTCGCGTAGCATGTTGACGTCAACGGAACGGGAGACGTCAGCATGGTGATGGGACGACCGAAGGCGGAACTGGTGCTGAGCGAAGACGAGCGTTCGCAACTGATGTCGATAGTGCGCTCTCGCTCGATTTCGGCTGCGCTGGTCTCGCGGGCGCGCATCGTGCTGGCGGCGGCTGACGGCGAGCCCAATAGCGCGATCGCGCAACGCCTGCAACTCACGCGTGCCACGGTGGGCAAGTGGCGTCTGCGGTTTCTGGAGCAGCGAATCAACGGACTCTACGACGAAGTACGTCCCGGCAAGCCACGCACCATCGACGACGAACGGCTGGCCCAACTGATTCACAAGACCCTGCACACGAAGCCGGCAGATGGATCCACTCACTGGAGCGTGCGCACGATTGCCGCCGAAACCGCCATCTCGCCGACGAGCGTGCACCGTTACTTCAAACTGCTGGGTCTGCAGCCGCACCGAAGTGAAAGCTTCAAGCTCTCGACCGATCAGTTCTTCATCGAGAAACTGCGCGATGTGGTCGGCTTGTACCTCAGTCCGCCGGAGAACGCTCTGGTGCTGTGCGTGGACGAGAAGAGCCAATGTCAGGCGCTCGAGCGGAGCCTATCCGAACCTTTGTGTGTGAGGCATAAACTGACGGCCAAGGAGCCACTTTTATGCCACGCAAACGCAAGGAAGAAGTAACGATTGAGCCGGGCAAGGGCTTGAACCTGGACCCGGAACTGATCAAGCAACTGGTGCCCGGGACGCTGGACCGGGCGACGATCAACGAGCAGCTTGCTGCGCTCAAGAAGGCGATCTTCGAGCGCGCACTGGGCGGCGAGTTGGCCCACCACCTCGGCTACGAGAAGGGCGAAGCCAAGCCGGCCGGCAGCACGAACCATCGCAACGGCACCAGCCGCAAGCGCATCGCGACCGACGACGACCTGCTCGACGTCGAGATTCCGCGCGACCGCGCAGGCACCTTCGATCCGGTGCTGATCGCCAAGGGCGAGCGACGCTTCACCGGCTTCGACGACAAGATCATCGCGATGTACGCACGCGGCATGAGCGTGCGGGAGATTCAGGGCTTCCTGCAGGAGATGTACAGCATCGAAGTGTCGCCGGACTTCATCAGCACGGTCACTGACGCGGTGATCGACGAAGTGCGTGAGTGGCAGCAGCGGCCGCTCGAGCCGATGTACCCGGTCGTGTTCTTCGACGCCTTGCGCGTCAAGATCCGCGACGAAGGCGTGGTGCGCAACAAGGCGATCTATCTGGCGCTGGGCGTGCGCCGCGACGGCACGCGGGACGTTCTGGGCCTCTGGATCGAGCAGACCGAGGGGGCCAAGTTCTGGCTGCGGGTGGTGAACGACCTGAAGCTGCGTGGCGTGCAGGACATCCTGATTGCCGTGGTCGACGGCCTGAAGGGCTTCCCGGAAGCGATCAATACGGTGTTCCCGGAAACGACGGTCCAGACCTGCATCGTGCATCTGATCCGGAACTCGCTGGACTTCGCCAGCTGGAAAGACCGGAAATCCGTCGCAGCGGCGCTCAAGGAGGTCTATCGGGCACCGTCGGCCGAAGCGGCCGCCGTGGCGCTGGATGCATTCGACGCGAGCCCGTGGGGTACGAAATACCCACCGATTGCCGCCCTCTGGCGCCGGGCTTGGGATCAGGTGATTCCGTTCTATGCCTTCGCGCCGGACATCCGGAAAATTGTATATACGACCAACGCCATTGAGTCGCTGCACATGCAGCTTCGGAAGATCATCAAAGCGCGCGGCCACTTCCCATCGGACGAGGCCGCGCTCAAGCTGATCTGGCTGGCGCTGCGCAACGTCGTTGCCAAGTGGACCGGCTCCCGGCACGATTGGAAGAGCGCGATGACCCAGTTTGCGCTGCTTTACCCGGAGCGATTCAACATCGGAATCTGAGTCTTAACCCGCCTCACACACAAGATTCCGGATACCTCCCTCGAGCGCACGCAACCCATGCTGCCGATGGGTTTCGGCTACGTTGAAGGCGTCACTCACGATTACGTCCGTCATGGCACCACGACGCTGTTTGCCGCCCTGAATGTGCTCAATGGCGCCGTGCTCGCTACCTGCAAGCCACGTCATCGACATCAGGAATTCCTGTCGTTTCTGCGCGAAATCGACAAGGCCGTGCCAGCCGAACTCGACGTGCACTGCATCGTCGACAACTACGGCAGTCACAAGCATCCGAAGGTCAAGGCGTGGCTGGCGGCACGCCCCCGCTGGCATATGCATTTCATTCCCACCTACAGTTCGTGGCTCAACCAGGTCGAACGCTTCTTTGCGCTGATCACCGACAAAGCGATCCGTAGAGGCTCGTTCGGCTCGGTCAAACAACTGGTCAAGCGAATCGATCAATTCGTTTCCCACTACAACGAAAACTGCAAACCGTTCGTCTGGACCGCCTCAGCCGATTCCATCCTCGAAAAGCTGCATCGACTTTGCTCGCGAATCAGCGGAACAGGACACTAGCTCGTCGAATCACTGCAGGCAAGGCTTGCCGTCCATCGCGCGAAATGCGCGTGGCGCGATCGTGTCTGGACAGGTCACGCCACTCTCCAGATAGTGAAGTCCGTCCGCTCCATGGACGACTCCGCGCGCTCGGAACGGCTTCCTGACGTGGAAGACGACTCGACAGCCTGCCCGCGAGGCGCGCTCGCGAATCGGTTGAGCCTGCGACTAACGTGCATCCGATACCTTCGGAAGCATATCTGGCAGTAATCGCAAAAGCATGAGGATGAGCATCGGGGCAACAGCAGCAAGCCAGCGAAACGAAGCGTTCATGGCAAGCTCGATTGTCGAGGGTCGGATGATGTTTCATTACGGCTGGCTCTCTTTCGCGCTGTGCCCTCGACAGCACAACTCGCGACAACCATGAATGTGGGGGGACTTATGCTCTTCAACTCGACTCGGTTCCGAATCGATCCGACACCACGCAGGGCCGATCGGCAGTACGTCGCACACGTGCGGATTATCACGATACTTGTGGACGGAGCGGAGCGAGAGGTGCACGCTAGCGGGGATATGGCTGCTTTCGAGCGTCGCGATGATGCAGTTGCGTACGCAACCAAATGGGCGGAAGGATGGCTGACTTCGCAATTCGGTTGAAGACGGGCATGTCAACGCGCGAACGCGAAGCACATGGCCGACGGGCTCCGATCAGCTGACGCCATCTCGAGAAAAAGGCAACGCCGGCGATGACAATCAACCAAAGCGCTATACCTCACTACGTCGTTCTTCTGGGCGGCTGGCGCCCCTACGTGTTGAATATGGAACGCATCGTTATCCGACGCGAAGCAAGTCGGTTGTTGCTTGCTTTTGCACGGACTCATGGAAAACTCGAGCGTATCGACGGTGACGAATGGAACATGTTTTCCGACGCACAGAATCTCTCAGTGCTCGAACGTCGGGAGGCACGGTTCTACACACTGATAACAGGAACCGAGACCGAGCATCAGCTGCGGCTCCTTGCCATTCTCTGAGACCGCCGTTCCGGATGGCGCATGACGTCCCGTACTACTGCAAGATGCCGAAGCGCGAAGACGACACCGGCGCAGTCTCCAAGGGAAATGCATTCGGACGGGGCGCCCGGCTCCCGAATTTGTTTGACGTGCATCAAAAAACTACGCTGCTTGACGTAGACCAACCGCGCCATTGCCCGTTAACTAAAAGCGGGCCACTGGGCTTTCATCAGACGGGCCGCCCGAGATCGAACCATTCCGTCCACTTCAGGCAAGGTGCAGCATGAATTTTGTTTTGGTGGGCGCATTGTTGTTCTGTGTAATCGTCGTCTTGTTCTGGGGCAACCCACGAGACGGCGACAGGTAGAAATGCGGCCAGCGTGGCTCGCCCCACCGTCAGCATCAGCGCGTACCGCGACCACCCACGGGCTTGCCAGCCGGCTTCCGCGAGCCCGCCGCCGTCTTGCCGGCGGGTTTGCCGCGCGGCTTTTGCACGCTGAACGGGCTACCGCTCGACAGGCTCGCCCCCTTGCCCGCAGCCGCGGCGCGCTGCCCCGAGGGCTTGCGCTTGCCTTCGCCACCTTTCGGTCGCGGCTTCTTGCCAGCCGCCGGCATTGCGCCCGCCCCCGCTTGCGGCACCTTGGGCTTCTTCGGCTTTTTGGGTTTCTTGATGATCTGCCCCGTCGTGCTGGTTTCCGGCACGCGGTGTTCGGCTTCGAAACCCGGCTCCTCCTCACGGCGCAGTGTCTGCCGGATCAGCGCTTCGATCGCGGCCAGTTGCGGTGCTTCATCGGCACACACGAGCGACACCGCCACGCCGCTCGCACCCGCGCGACCGGTACGGCCGATACGGTGCACGTAGTCTTGCGCGACGATCGGCAGATCGACATTGATCACGAGCGGCAGGTCGTCGATATCCAGCCCGCGCGCGGCCACATCGGTCGCGACGAGCATCTGCACTTCGCCGGTTTTGAAGCGCTCGAGCGCACGCAGGCGCGCAGGTTGCGGCTTGTCGCCGTGAATGGTGTCGACTGCATAACCCGCATCGTTCAGCATGGCCGCCAGGTAATCCACGCCGTTGCGGGTCTTGACGAACACGAGCGCGTGGTCCCAGTTGTTCTCGGCCACCAGGTGCATGAAGAGGTCAGGCTTGTTCCGCTTGTCCACCGGCACCACCCACTGCTTGATCCTGCTGGCGGTTACATTGGGCGGGCTGACGCTGATATCGACCGGACTGCGCAGAATGCTCGCCGCCATCGCGCGAATGTCGTCGGTAAACGTCGCGGAGAACAGCAGCGTCTGGCGCTGCACGGGCAACGCGGCAAACACGGCGTTGAGTTCGCGTGCGAAGCCCAGATCCAGCATGCGGTCGGCTTCATCGAGCACCAGCGTCTGGACTTGATCGAATTGCACGGCGTTCTGGCGATTGAGGTCCAGCAGACGGCCCGGCGTGGCGACGAGCACATCCACGCCCTTGCGCAACTTCATCATCTGCGGATTGATGCTCACGCCGCCATAGGCGGCCAGAAACCGCAAGTCGAGGCCCTTGCCGTACTCGACGAAACTCTGGTGCACCTGTTCAGCCAGTTCGCGCGTGGGCACCAGCACCAGAACGCGCGCGCGGTTGCTGGACACCGCCGGCCCGTGCTGAACCAGCCGTTGCAGCAGCGGCAGCGCGAAACCCGCCGTCTTTCCGGTGCCGGTCTGTGCCGCAGCCATGACGTCCTTGCCACCGAGCACAGCGGGAATCGCCTTGGCCTGCACCGGCGTGGGTGTCTGGTAATTGAGGCCCTGCAGATTACGCAGCAAGGGATCGATCAGGCCTAGCGAGGCAAAAGACATGGACGTGTTCCGGGCTAAAACCGCAATTCTAGCGGTTGCCGCGATGATCGCGGTGCACGGATGCCCGGTGCGGGGCCGCGTTCAGCGTCGGGCGATCCCTTCGAGCATGGCAAGGATCGCCGTCGGCCGCCCTATTTCGACACGGCACGCGCGAAAGGCCGCGGCAGCCTGCCCGCCGCCTGACGATCGATCATCCAGCCGGGATAGTCGGGAGGCAACGCGCTCACGGCATCGAGATGCGCAAGCTCGGTCTCCGTCAGGACGACATCGACCGCGCCAAGATTGTCTTCGAGCTGTTCGACGCGTTTGGCGCCGATGATGACGCTCGTGACATGCGGCTTGCCGAGCAGCCACGCGAGCGCGATCCGGGCGACCGACACGCCTCGCGCGTCCGCGATCGCGCGCATCGCTGCAACGCATGGCCAGGCGCGCTCGAGATCGACCGGCGGAAAATCGAAATGGCTGCGTCGCGAACCGTCTGCGGTCGGCGCCCCAGGGCCGAACTTCCCCGAAAGCAGTCCGCCGGCGAGCGGCGACCAGACGAGGAGCGACATCTGTTCATCGATCGCGAGCGGCACCAGCTCGCGCTCCACGTCGCGTCCGGCGATCGAATAGTACGCCTGCAGCGTCTCGAAGCGCGTCGCATGGAGCGCCTCGCTGAGCCCGAGCGCCTTGCCGATCTTTCCGGCGCGCCAGTTCGAGACGCCGACATGGCGAACCAGCCCCTGACGCGTCAGATCGTCGAGCGCCCGCAGCGTCTCGTCGATCGGTGTCACGGGATCGTTCGCGTGGATCTGATAGAGGTCGATATGGTCCACCTGCAGCCGTTCCAGGCTTCGCTGCACCGAATCCATGATGTGGCCGCGCGACGCGCCCTGATCGTTGGGCTTCGTGCCCATCACGCCCGCGGTCTTCGTCGCCAGCACGATGTCGCTGCGTGCGACGCCCAGGTCCCGAAGCGCCTGTCCGACGAGTCGTTCGGATTCACCGAAGGAGTAAATGTCGGCGGTATCGATGAAGTTGATTCCCTCGTCCAGTGCGCGGGAGATCAGTCGGGTCGCATCGTTCTGGCCGACCGCGCCGATCGCAGCCCACATGCCGGCATCGGCATTGCCGCCCAGCGTCATCGTGCCGAGACACAGCTCGGAGACGTACAGGCCGGTGCGGCCCAGTTGCTTGTATTTCATGGCCGTTTCCTTCGAGATCGGCGGGAAAGAGTGCGGCGGCGTCCGTTCCGGGGCGCCCCGCACGCCGGATTTCAGCTGATGCGAGCGTGTCCTGCCCGGAATTGTGCGGCGATCGTTGCGACCCGCGCGCCATAGCGGCGAGCCGTCTCGAGGTCCCCTGCCGACATTTCATCGGGCGACGCATCGGCTGGCGTCTGCGCCATCGGCGCGATATAGGAACCCATGCGGTTCAGGTCGTCACGCATCGACGCCTTCAGGTTCGCCGGCTTGATGTCCATGCTCACCCAGATTCCGCCGTGCTGCCCGGCAAGCAGAACGAAGTATTCGAGCGTATTGAGCTTGTCGCCGTTGATGCTTGCGCTGTTGGTAAAGCCGCCGAAGATCTTGTTGCGCCATGCGCCTTCGAACCAGGCCTTCGACGATGCATCGGCGAACTTCTTGAACTGCCAGCTGGGACCGCCCATGTAGGTCGGCGAGCCGAACAGGATGGCGTCCGCGCCGGCAAGCGCGTCCCACGCGTCCTGTGCGATGTTGCCATCGGCGTCGATTGCGACGAGAACGCCGCCGGCGCCCTCGGCGACAGCCGTCGCCATGCGTTCGGTATGCCCGTAGCCGGAGTGATAGACGACGATCGTTTTAACCGGAGAGATGTGCTGTGCCATGGTTGCGCCCTTTCGTTCAGGTGGTCGTCGGGGGACGACATCGGACAGCACTTTACTGAGTCGAAATTGAGTTATAAATGACGACCGATTGAACGTTCTGTTACTCCCAGGGTGAACAATGCAAAACCTCGATGCGCTTTTGATCTTCGCTCGTGTCGCCGAAATGACCAGCTTCACGCGCGCAGCCGAAAGCCTGGGCATCCAGAAAGGACGTGTGTCGATGGTGATCCGCGCGCTAGAGCGCGACATGGGCGTCGCGCTCCTGCATCGGACGACGCGGAGCGTGCAGCTGACCGAGGACGGACGCGCCTTTTACGCGCGCGCACGGGACCTGCTGGCCGAAGTACAGGAGCTGCAGTCGATGTTTTCCGGCAATGGCACGCGCCTGCGCGGACGATTGCGCGTCGACATGCCCACCGAGCTCGCGCGCAGTGTCGTGGTTCCCGCGCTGCCGCAACTGATGGCGGTGCATCCGGAGCTGGAACTGGAACTTTCGAGCACCGATCGACGTGTCGATCTCGTCCAGGAAGGATTCGATTGCGTGATCCGGCTGGGGCCGATCGTGGACGAGACGCTGATTGCCCGACCGCTGGGCCGCCTGCGCATGATCAATGCGGCGAGTCCCGGCTATCTGGCGCGGTATGGCGTGCCGCAAACGCTCGACGATCTCCTCGATCAGGGACACCGCATGGTCCACTACGCGCTGACACTCGGCGCTCGGCATCCCGGGTGGGAATATCCGAGCGGCGACGGCTATGCGACGCTTGCATTGCCGAGCGCGATGCAGGTCAACAACGTGCAGACCTATCACGCAGCCGGGCTTGCGGGCATCGGGTTGATCCAGGCCGGGTATTCCGGGGTCGCGAATCATATCGAAAGCGGCGCGCTGGTCGAGGTGCTGCCCGATCTGCGTCCCGAACCCCTCGCGGCGTCGCTCGTCGTGGCGCATCGGCGCAATCTGTCGCCGCGCGTCCGGGCGTTCATGGACTGGATCGAGGGGGTGCTGCAGCCTTATTTCGATTGAGGGCGCTGTGGCGGTTAACGAACCGGCTTGCGAGGCGGAGTGGCCGCTGAGGTAGCGCCGACGCACGGATTGTCGGCGACGGGACGCCATGGTGCGGACCATTGATCTTCCGCGATCCGCTCCGGCCACTCGCCTCTGTCCGAAACGGCCATTCACGCACTTGAAACCCCGGCTTCTTTCGCACACCAATCCGGCCTTTCGCCACTGCGCGCGTGCCGCGAATTTCCGCATTCACTGACGACTGTGTTCATCGTCGTCTTCGGAATTTGATTTGCATCAAGCGCCGAATGACCCGGTGGTACAGGATCGGATTTCACGAACGGGAAGGTGATCCATGGACGAGCAGATCAAGCAAAAGATCCTGTCACTGCTGGATCAGCATCGAATCATGACGATCGCCACGCTGCGGCCGGACGGCTGGCCCCAGGCGACCACCGTCGGGTACGTGAGCCAGGGACTGACGCTTTACTTCCTTTGCGGACTGGAAAGCCAGAAGGCGGCCAATCTGGCCCGAGACGACCGGGTATCGCTCACGATCGATCACGACACGTCAGATCTGATGGCGATTACAGGTTTATCGATGGCGGCGCACGCACGACCCGTGACGGATCGTGCCGAAGCAGAGAAGGTCTTGCGCATGCTTCCACTGAAGTATCCGGATATGCAAGCGCCGCCAATGCCAATGCCGTCTCCTGACGAAGTCCGGATATTTCGCGTGATTCCGACAGTCATTTCGGTGCTCGATTACTCGCAGGGCTTCGGGCACACCGATCTGTACGCTTGCTAGCGTCACTCCCCGTCAAACACGTGAAACGCCGTGACGCGCTGCTCGCATCGTAGCCCCAGGTGGGCAACCTGCGCCGAAGCGGGCTGCGTTTATGCATTGACCGTTTTTGTGATCGGCTTCGCCTTCGGAGCGATTCGCGTCCTGCTGCTTGTGCAGCTCCTGGGAGAGACGGCGGCCGTATCGCTCGAAGCGCCATTCATGCTTGCCGCAAGTTGGTACCTGTCGCACTGGAGCGCGAAAAAGCACGACATGCTGACAGATACCAACGAGGCGTTGCTGATGGGCGCAATCGCCCTCGCCATATTGATGCTTGCGGAGTTGTGCATTAACGGGCTCCTGTTCAGAAGGACTGTGCTCGAGTACTTTGCCGGCTTCTGGTCTGTGCCCGGCGCGATCGGCCTCGCAAGCCAACTTTGCTTTGCAGGCTTTCCATTTCTGCAGGCGATCAGTCACCGAACCGAATCGATCACGTGACCGCGATTGCAGCGTCATGTCGAAACGCCGTGCTCGCACATGCGAGGGCCGACCTCGCTTCCGACCAGATCCACCGAATTTCCCCAACATGATCGTTTGCACGGCCTGGCAATCCGGCTGAACGCCAGCACGGTCCCGACCATCGCCTCATAGTCGCCCGACTGAAGCGTCAGCTGTCGATCTGAAGTTTCGCAACGACCTTGATCTCGAAGTCGAAGCCGTAAAGCCATGTCACGCCAACCGCGGTGAGCGTCGGATGCGGCGCGTCGCCCCAGAATTCAGGCACGACCTGCCAGATGCGCTCGAACGTCGATTGCGGATCGACCATGAACACCGTGACGTCGACCACATCGTCGAACGAGCAACCCGCTTCGTGCAGGATCGCATTCAGATTGCGAAACGCGAGCCGCACCTGTTCCTGCAGATCCGGCTCGGGCGTTCCGTCCTCGCGACTGCCGACCTGCCCGGATACGAACAGCAAGCCGCCCGCCCGTACGGCCGGAGCGTATCTGTTGCGCTCATACAGCGCCTGACGTCCCGGCGGAAACACCACATCGCGCTTGCCCATCTTCACCTCCATTGACGATCATTGGTTTCGATCGCCCCACTTTACGCACCGACGCACACGCGATAAACCGCCAACCCTGTCCATGACTATTTGTAAAATGCAAACAATTCAATCGCGAGGCAGACACGCATGGATCGCTTCGACGCGATGCGCGCTTTCGTCCGGGTAGTCGAGTCAGGCAGCTTCACGAAGGCGGCCGAAACGCTGCGCATGAGCAAGACCACGGTCACGCAGCTGGTCCAGCAGCTCGAGGCGCGCTTGCGTGTTCGGCTCCTGAACCGGACGACGCGCAGAATCAACGTCACGCCTGACGGCGTCGCGTATTACGAGCGCGTGATCCGGCTGCTCGCCGATATGGACGACGCCGAGACGAGCCTGTCGAGCGCATCGGCGGCGCCGCGCGGCCGCCTGCGCGTGGACGTGCCGAGCCCGTTCGCGCGCCTGATCCTGATCCCGGCGCTGCCGGCATTCCTCGCCCGCTATCCCGACATCCAGCTCGACATGGGCGTGAGCGACCGCACCGTCGATATCATCGGAGAGAACGTGGATTGCGTCGTGCGCGGTGGCGAGCCGACCGATCAATCGATGGTCGCCCGACGGGTGGCCGATCTTTCACTCGGTGTCTTCGCGTCGCCCGGATATCTCGCGTTGGCGGGCACGCCTTCGCATCCCGCGGAACTCGACAACTCGCATCACCGCATCGTCGGGTTCTCATGGGGGCGCGCTGGCCGACTCTATCCGCTCGACATGCATCGCGGCGACGAGACGGTCAAGGTGCAAGGCCGTTACGCACTTGCCGTAGACGACGGCAATGCCTATCTCGCGGCCGGTGTGGCGGGCCTCGGCATCATGTGGCTGCCACGCTATATGTCGAAAACCCCCGTGGCACGGGGTGAACTCGTCACGCTGTTCGAGGACTGGCAACTCGATCCAATGCCGCTATACATCGCGTATCCGCCGAACCGTCACGTCAGCGGAAAACTGCGTGTGTTTATCGACTGGGTTGTCGAACTGATGAATGAACCGGCTCCGGTGGACCGGCAATGAACGTGTGCGGCGTCACCATGAGCGACCCACATCCGTCCCGATGCCGGCAAGATCGCTCTTGGTCATGCGCGGCCCGCCTCATGCGGCTTCGCAGGCCATTACACGCGGAAACTCGCCAGGCCAGGTGACAAGTGTCGATCGGCTCTGCCGGTCATAGCCCGAACCTATTGCGCCGCACGCCTTTCAGCGCCGGGAAAAATTCCTCGACGGGCACTGCTGCGCTGCGTTGCACCTGTCTGCTTCCGAATGTTGTGCGCTGCATGAGTGGCGGCGCTCACCCGCACAGCGATTCGAAGTGCGCGGCGCGGCCCATCTCCCGCAGCCGGAAGCCGGCGCGGCGCGCGTGCCCCACGGCGAGACCGCCGTCGGGATTCAACGACCATCGAACCGGCGGTGTGCTGCTCCGCACAAATCCGATACCGGGTTGCGCCGGCCCCGGGCATCGCAGCGCCACCGGTGCAATCTTCGGGGAGGCAATCGGTCGCGACGCGGCGCTCGCGCAAACCCGCCCCCGGTTGCACTGTTCATCGTCTTTCGCGTCCTGTATCGTCCTTCCATCCCCGGTTGCGGAACCGGTGCAAGGGAGGCTCACGATGCAGAAAAAAAATGCTGCAGCCGTCTGGATCCTGATCGCGATGGTGGCAGGCATCCTGATCGGCTACATGATCTTCATGAGCTTTCCTGACAAAAAGGCCACCGCCGAGATCGCCGGATACATCTCGCTCATCTCCGATGTGTTCCTGCGCCTGATCAAGATGGTGATCGGGCCGCTGGTGTTCTCCACGCTGGTCGTCGGCATCGCGCACATGGGCGACGCGGCATCGGTCGGGCGCGTATTCGCGAAATCCATCGGCTGGTTCGTCACCGCGTCGCTGATCTCGCTGCTGCTCGGGCTGTTCATGGCGAACCTGCTTCGCCCGGGCGACAACCTCGGCCTGCCGCTGCCGGACATCGGCGCATCGGCGAATCTCGCGACCTCCAAGTTCACGCTCAAGGATTTCGTCGGCCACATGGTGCCGAGATCGTTCGCCGAGGCGATGAGCAACAACGAGATCCTGCAGATCGTCGTGTTCTCGATGTTCTTCGGCGTGGCGCTCGCGGCGCTCGGCGAACGCGGCAAGATCCTCGTGGCCGCGATCGACCAGCTGTCGCACGTGATGCTCAAGATCACCGGCTACGTGATGAAGCTCGCGCCGCTCGCGGTGCTGGCCGCGATGGCCGCGACCGTCGCCGTCAACGGGCTGTCGGTGTTGCTGAAGTTCGCGGTGTTCATGGGCGACTTCTACGTCAGCCTGTTCCTGCTCTGGACATTGCTCGTGTGTGCGGGGCTGCTGTTCCTCGGCCGCCGCGTATTCAAGCTGCTGGTGCTGATCAGGGAAGCGTTCATGCTGTCGTTCGCGACCGCCAGCTCCGAAGCCGCGTATCCGAAGATCCTCGATGCCCTCGACCGGTTCGGCGTGCGGCGCAAGATCTCCAGCTTCGTGATGCCGATGGGCTATTCGTTCAATCTCGACGGCTCGATGATGTACTGCACCTTCGCGGCGCTGTTCATCGCGCAGGCGTACAACATCCACCTGTCACTCGGCACGCAGATCACGATGCTGCTGGTCCTGATGCTGACGTCGAAGGGGATGGCCGGCGTGCCGCGCGCATCGCTCGTCGTGATCGCCGCCACGCTGCACCAGTTCGGGCTTCCGGAAGCCGGGCTGCTGCTGATCCTCGGTGTCGACACGTTCCTCGACATGGGCCGCTCGGCCACCAACGCGGTCGGCAACTCGATCGCCAGCGCAGTGGTCGCGAAGTGGGAAGGCCAGCTCATGTCCGAGGCGGAAGCCGAGGCCAACCTGGCGCGCATCGACGCGGAGCAGGAAGGGACGATCGCGCACCCGGCGGATGTCTGACGGAGGCCCGACGATGAAGATGCAGCAATTCTGGCGTGCGCTCGCGCTCGCAGGCCTGCTTGCCGCGGGCGCAACCGCGCACGCGGAAGATGCGCCGTCCACGACGCCGCGCGTCGAGCCGTTCGCGCCGGCCCAACTGACCGGCACGCTCGCGAAGGTGCGCAGCAGCGGCACGATCGCGCTCGGCTATCGCGACGCGTCGATCCCGTTCTCGTACCTGAATGCGCGCAAACAGCCGATCGGTTATTCGATCGAGCTCTGCAAGGCGCTCGTGTCGTCGATCGAGGATGCGGTCAACAGGAGCCTGACGATCCGCTGGGTGCCGGTCACTTCCGACAACCGCATCGACGCGGTGGTCAACGGCACGGTCGATCTGGAATGCGGCTCCACGACGAGCAACCTGGAGCGCCAGAAGCGCGTGGCGTTCTCGCCGATCATCTTCGTGGCCGGCACGAAGGTGATGGTGAAGCGAGGCTCGCCGATTCGCTCGTTCCGCGATCTCGCGGGCAAGAAGGTCGCGGTGACGGCCGGCACGACCAACGAGAAGGCGCTGCGCGACCTGAACGCGCGGTTCAGGCTCGGGATCCAGCTGCAGGTGGTGCCGGACCATGCACAGGGCTTCGCGCTCGTCGCGAATGGTCAGGCCGATGCGTTCGCGACGGACGACGTGCTGCTGTACGGCCTGATTGCCGAGAATGCGGGCAAGGGTGGCCAGTACGACGTGGTTGGCGATTTCCTGTCATACGACCCGTACGGAATCATGTTCCGCAAGGACGATCCGCAGCTCGCGCAGGTCGTGAAGAGCACGTTCGAGGAACTGGCCGTCGACGGCGAGATCACGCGTCAGTACAAGCGCTGGTTCCTGCGTCCGCTTCCGTCGGGCATGAGCCTCAACCTGCCGATGAGCCCGCAACTCGAGACCATCATCGAGACGATCGGCGTCAAGGGCGAATGAGATTGCGCGGCTGACCGCACGGACGAACGTAAAAGCGGCCCCGGTGCCTGATCAGACACCGGGGCCGCTCACATGATGCACCGCGTTCAACCGACCCGCGCTTCTCCCTGCCGCGCCGTCTCATCGTCTTCCGTCGCCGTTCGCGCCAGCACGGGCTTGAGCGCCTGCCCGGTATGGCTCGCCTTCACCTGCGCGAGCCCTTCCGGCGGCGCCGCCGCGACGATCGTGCCGCCGCCCACGCCGCCTTCCGGGCCGAGATCGATGATCCAGTCGGCTTCCGCGATCACGTCGAGGTCGTGCTCGATCACGACGACGCTATGCCCGCCGTCGACCAGCCGGTGCAGCACACGGATCAGTTTCGCGACGTCGGCCATATGCAGACCAACCGTCGGCTCGTCGAGCACATACAGCGTATGCGGCGCCTTCTGGCCGCGCCGCGTGATGTCGTCGCGCACCTTCGTGAGCTCCGTGACGAGCTTGATCCGCTGCGCCTCGCCGCCGGACAGCGTCGGCGACGGCTGGCCGAGCGTCAGATAGCCGAGGCCGACGTCCTTCATCAGCTGCAGCGGATGCGCGATGTTTGAAATCGGCGCGAAGAACTCCACCGCTTCGTCGATTTCCATCGTCAGCACGTCGCCGATGTTCCGGCCGCGCCACGTGACCGCGAGCGTCTCCGGATTGAAGCGCTGCCCGTGGCACACGTCGCACGGCACCTTCACGTCGGGCAGGAAGCTCATCCCGATCGTGCGCACGCCTTGCCCTTCGCAGGCCGGGCACCGCCCGTCGCCGGTGTTGAACGAGAAACGCGACGCCGTGTAGCCGCGCGCGCGCGCTTCCAGCGTATCGGCGAACAGCTTGCGAATCGTGTCCCACACGCCGATGTAGGTAGCCGGGCACGAGCGCGGCGTCTTGCCGATCGGCGTCTGGTCGACTTCGAGCACGCGGTCGATCTGTTCCCAGCCGCTCAGCGACTCGCAGCCTTGCCACGCATGCGTGACGTTCAGCGACGGGCGCGGCGCGCTACGCGCGAGCACGCTCGAGCGGCGGTTGGTGGCCGGCGCATCCTGCTGCGCGGTCTTGCGCGCGCGCCGCGTGGCCGGTGACGACAGCACCGAACGGCCGACCGCATCAAGCAGGTTCGTCATCAGCACATCGCGCGCGAGCGTCGACTTGCCCGAACCGCTGACGCCCGTCACCGCGACGAGCCGCGCGAGCGGAATCCCGACCGTGACGTCGTGCAGGTTGTGCAGCGTCGCGCCGTGCACGGTCAGCCAGCCCTCCGGCACCGCCGGTGCGCCCTTCTTGCCCGCGAGGCTCACCGCACGGCGCGGTTGCAGCGGGTGCGTCATCGGGTGCGCGAGCAGGCGGCCCGTGACCGAATCGGGCTGTGCGGCCAGATCGGCGACCGCGCCCTCGGCGACCAGCGTGCCGCCGCGCTTGCCGGCGCCCGGGCCCACGTCGATGATGTGATCGGCGCGGCGAATCGTGTCCTCGTCGTGCTCGACGACGACGAGCGTGTTGCCCTTGTCGCCGAGCTTGCGCAGCGCGTCCAGCAGGATCTGGTTGTCGCGCGGATGCAGGCCGATCGTCGGCTCGTCGAGCACATAGCACACGCCCTGCAGGTTGCTGCCGAGCTGCGCCGCGAGCCGGATGCGCTGCGCTTCGCCGCCCGACAGGCTCGGCGCCGCACGATCGAGGCTCAGGTAGCCGAGCCCGACTTCCTCGAGAAACGCGAGGCGACTGCCGATCTCGCTGACGATGTCGCGCGCGATCTGCGCGTCGCGGCCGGTCAGTTCCAGCGCGTCGATCCAGCGGCGCGTATCGGACACCGTCCACTGCGCGACCTCGACGATCGGATGCGCGTCGAACGTGACCGCGCGCGCGGACGGATTCAGGCGCGTGCCGCCGCAATCCGGACACGGCTCGTTGCCGACGCCTTCCGGTTCCTGCTCGTCCGACGGCAAAGTCTGCTCGCGGCCGCGATCGTCCCCGGCGAGCACGGTATCGTCGTATGCCGCGCGCTGTTCGCGCGTGAGCGTGACCCCGGTGCCGACGCAGGTCGTGCACCAGCCGTGCTTGCTGTTGTACGAGAACATCCGCGGATCGAGTTCCGGGTAGCTCGTGCCGCACACCGGGCACGCGCGCTTGACCGACAGCACCTTGATCTCGCCGACGCGCGCGGTCGAATGATCGTTCTGCATCGCCTGGTGCAGCCCGTCGAGCGGCGCGAGCAGGTGCATCACGCCCTTGCCGAGCTCGAGCGTCTCGTCGAGCATGCGCCGCAACTCGGCCTCGTTGTCCGGCGACACGACGATGTCGGCCACCGGCAATTCGATCGTGTGCTCGCGGAAGCGGTCGAGCTTCGGCCACGGATCGACCGTCACGAACTCGCCGTCCACGCGCAGATGCGTGCTGCCGCGCGCCTTCGCCCACTTCGCGAGATCGGTATAGACGCCCTTGCGGTTGACGACGAGCGGCGCGAGCAGCCCGACGTGCTCGCCGCGATGGTCGCGCAGCAGCTGCGCGGCGATCGATTCGACGGTTTGCGACGTGACGGGCGTGCCGTCGTGGATGCAATGCTGCAGGCCGAGCTTCACGTACAGCAGCCGCAGGAAGTGCCAGACTTCGGACGTGGTCGCGACCGTGCTCTTGCGGCCGCCACGCGACAGCCGCTGCTCGATCGCCACCGTCGGCGGAATGCCGTACACCGCATCGACTTCAGGCCGCCCGGCCGGCTGCACGATCGAGCGTGCATACGCGTTCAGCGATTCGAGGTAGCGGCGCTGGCCTTCGTGGAACAGGATGTCGAACGCGAGCGTCGACTTGCCGGACCCCGACACGCCGGTGATCACGTTGAACTTGCCGTGCGGGATGTCGACGTCGAGTGCCTTCAGGTTGTGCTCGCGCGCGTTGACGATCCGCACGACGTCCTCGCCCTCGATCGCGCGCCGCTCGCGGGCGGCGTTCAGCACGGCCTGCAGCGGCACGCCTTCGTCGGCGAGCGCGGTTTCGCCGTCCATCGCGCGGTCGTACTGCAGCAGCGCGACGCCGGTGTGCGATTGCGCGCACGCCTTCACGTCGTCGGGCGTGCCCGCGCACAGCACGAGGCCGCCGCCGTCGCCGCCTTCCGGGCCGAGATCGATCAGCCAGTCGGCCGCGCGGATCACGTCGAGGTTGTGCTCGATCACGATCAGCGAATGTCCGGCCGCGAGCAGCTTGCCGAACGCCTGCATCAGCTTCGCGATGTCGTCGAAGTGCAGCCCGGTAGTCGGCTCGTCAAACATGAACAGCTTCGCGCGCGCGACGCGCGCCTCCTCGCTCGCGACCCGGCGCCCGCCCGCGGCGGCCGCCGATTCGGCGAGGAAGCCGGCCAGCTTCAGCCGCTGCGCTTCGCCGCCCGACAGCGTCGGCACCGGCTGGCCGAGCTTCACGTATTCGAGGCCAACGTCGACGATCGGCTGCAGCACACGTAGCACCTCGGCATCCGCCGCGAAGAACGCGGCCGCTTCGCTGACGGTCAGGTCGAGCACGTCGGCGATGTTCAGCGCGCGGCCGTCGCGTTCGATTCGCACTTCGAGAATCTCGGCGCGGTAGCGGCTGCCGTCGCAATCCGGGCAGCGCAGATAGACGTCGCTCAGGAACTGCATCTCGATGTGCTCGAAGCCCGATCCGCCGCAGGTCGGGCAACGACCGTCGCCCGAGTTGAAGCTGAACGTGCCGGTGCCGTAGCCGCGTTGCAGCGCGAGCGGCGCCTTCGCGAACAGCTTGCGGATCTCGTCGAACGCGCCGACGTAGCTGGCCGGGTTCGAGCGCGTGGTCTTGCCGATCGGCGATTGATCGACGAACACGACGTCGCCGACCTGATCGGCGCCCATGAGATTGCGGAACGCGCCGGGCGACTCGGTCGCCTTGCCGTGATGGCGCGCCATCGCCGGATAAAGCACGTCCTGCAGCAGCGTCGACTTGCCGGAACCCGACACGCCCGTCACGCACACGAGCCGCTGCAGCGGAATCTCGACCGTCACGTCGCGCAGGTTGTGCTCGGTCGCGCCTTCGAGCACGATGCGCAGCGTGTTCGCGTCCACCGGGCGGCGCGCCCAGTTCGACGCATGCGCGACGTGCTTGCGGCCGCCGAGATACTCGCCCGTCAGCGTGTGCGCGGAACGAATGTCGCCCGGCGTGCCGTCGTAGACGATCGTGCCGCCGCGCTCGCCGGGGCCCGGACCCATGTCGATCAGCCGGTCTGCCGCGAGCATCACCGACGGATCGTGCTCGACGACGACCAGCGTATTGCCTGCGTCGCGCAGCCGCTGCATCGCCTCGACGATCCGCGTGAGGTCGCGCGGATGCAGGCCGATGCTCGGCTCGTCGAGCACGAACAGCGTTTTGGTCAGCGACGTGCCGAGCGCCGTGGTCAGGTTGATCCGCTGCACCTCGCCGCCGGACAGCGTACGGCTCTGCCGGTCGAGCGTCAGGTAGCCGAGCCCCACGTCGCACAGGTATTTGAGGCGCGTGCGCACCTCGGCGAGCAGCAGCTTCAATGCATCGTCGAGCAGCGCGCTCGGCAGCGTGATCTCGTCGAAGAAGCGGCGAATGCGCTCGATCGGCAGCAGCATCAGGTCATGCACCGTCAGGCCCGGCAGCGCCTCGAGCTGCGCGCGCGTCCAGTCGACGCCGCGCGGCATGAAGCGATTCGCGGGCGCCAGCACCGTATCGGCGTTCGCCTTCGAGCCGAGCCGCCACTGCAGCGATTCCGTCTTCAGGCGCGCGCCGCCGCAGACCTCGCACGGCGTGTAGCTGCGGTACTTCGACAGCAGCACGCGGATATGCATCTTGTACGCTTTCGATTCGAGATAGCCGAAGAAGCGTTTCACGCCGTACCACTGGCTCTGCCACTTGCCGTTCCAGTCCGGCGAGCCGTTGATCACCCAGTCGCGCTCGGCGTCGGTCAGGTCGGACCACGGCGTGTCGCGGCGGATGTCCGCCTTCGCCGCGTAGCGCATCAGGTCGTCCTGGCACTCCTTCCAGGCGGGCGTCTGCATCGGCTTGATCGCGCCGCCGCGCAGCGTCTTGCGCGCGTCGGGGATCACGAGGCCGAGATCGACGCCGATCACGCGCCCGAAGCCGCGGCAGGTCTCGCATGCGCCGTAGGCCGAGTTGAACGAGAACAGCGCCGCCTGCGGCTCCGCGTAGCGCAGGTCGCTGTCAGGGTCGTGCAGCCCGGTGGAAAAACGCCACACCTGCGGCTCGGCGAGCGCGTTTTCCGCTTCCGGCGCGAGCACGTAGACGTTCACGCGGCCGCCGCCGCGCTTCAGCGACGCCTCGATCGCCTCGACCACGCGCACCTTGTCGGCCTGCTGCACGCGGAAGCGGTCGGCCACCACGTCGAGCAGCTTGCGCGGGCCCGTGGGCGACGCGACTTCACGCTGCGCCTGCACGCGCGTGTAGCCGCTCGCGGACAGCCACTGCGTGACTTCTTCTTCGGACGCGCTTTCCGGCAGCTCGACCGGGAACGTGACGACGACACGCGGGTCGTCGGCGCGCGTGCGCTCGACGAGTTCCGCGTAGATCGTCTCGGGCGTGTCATGCCGCACCTGCCGCGCGGTCTGGCGGTCGAACAGCTCGGCCGCGCGCGCGTACAGCAGCTTCAGGTGATCGTTGAGCTCGGTCATCGTGCCGACGGTCGAGCGCGAACTGCGGACCGGGTTGGTCTGGTCGATCGCGATCGCGGGCGGCACGCCGTCGACGCGCTCGACCTGCGGGCGGTCCATCCGGTCGAGGAACTGCCGCGCGTAGGCGCTGAAGGTTTCGACGTAGCGCCGCTGGCCTTCCGCGTACAGCGTGTCGAACACGAGGCTCGACTTGCCGGAGCCCGACGGGCCGGTGACGACCGTCATTTCGCCGGTGCGCAGGTCGAGATCGAGGTTCTTGAGGTTGTGCTGACGTGCTCCGCGAATGCGGATCAGATTGCTGGATGACAATTTGCCTGCCCGTCTGGATGAGTTAGCCGGAATTCACGGTGCCGGAACGCTGCGGCGGATGCCCGCAGGCGCGGCGCACGTGCCGCACGGGTCATGCCCGCGCCGCTCGAGTTCGACGGATACTATACTGTATATTCATACAGTTTTCCACGAGCAGGCCGAGCGGCGTGCGCCGTCGACTTCTGCGGGGCAAACCGCGGCTCACCCGCCGCCCGCCATCGCATACGCAATACACGTGCGGGCCAGCACATCGGTTGGATCGACGAGCGTCGCGCGCCTCCCGTTCCGCGCAACATATTCACCGCCAGGAAGCAGGAGCGGCAGTTCCGTACAGCCGAGCACGATTACGCTCACGCCCTCGGCAATCATCGCCTCGATGGCCGCCCCGATATCTTCCTCGCACTGTCCGGACGTGAAGCCGGCCTTGACGCCCCGCTTCCCGTAGATCGCTGCCATCACGCGCGCCTGCAATGCCGGCCCCGGCGCGACTTGCCGAAGCCCTTGCGACTCCAGCGCCTTCCGGTAGACCCCGCTTTCGATCGTGCCGGACGTCGCGAGCACCCCGACCTCCCGCAGCGCCGGATAGGTGTCGCGCAGGTAGGCGACCGTGACGGTCAGCATGTTGACGATCGGAATGCCGAGGTACGGCTGGATCCGCTCGACGAACGCATGCGCGGTGTTGCACGGAATCGCGATGACGTCGGCATCGCCGTCCTCGAGCTTCTTGCAGGTCGCGTACAACGAGATCGTCGGGTCCGCGCCGGTGCCGATCAGGTTCTCGGTCCGGTCGGGAATCTGCGGGTTCTGTTCGACCAGCAGCTTGATGTGTTCCTGATCACGCGACGCCGGCGTGTTGCGCACGATCTTGTCCAGGAAATCGACCGTCGCGGCCGGCCCGACGCCGCCGACCACGCCGACCTTGAACGGCGCCGCGCGTGAGCCGGCGTGCCCGGTCACCGCGTACTGCGCATATGCGAGGTTCGAATCCACGACCGGCACGCGCAGCGGGCCGATTTCGCCCGCGACCAGCGCGATCTCGGTCAGGCCGGGGACGATCACCTGCACGCCCTGATCGATCAGGTCCTCGCATGCGCGGCGCAGCAGTTCGACCGGCCGGCCGCACAGATTGCCGCGCTTGATGCCGTCGGCACCGTAGATGGCTTCCGTCACGAGATCGATCCCGTCATGCGTCCGCGGATGAACGACGTCGAACTGCGGTGACGGGAAATACGTCTCGATGAGTCGCTTGTCCCGCACGTAGTCGGAAGCCAGCACGCCAATGCGCGTCGCGTCCGGGTACTTGCGCCGCACGTGGTAGCGAACGGCTTCGACGATGTCCACGATCGGCAGGTGCGTATTCGCCTTCAATTCGTCGATGAACGTGTGACTCAGGAAACATGGCAGCACGACCGTCGTCACGCCGCGCTTCTCGAACTGCCGGATCATGTCGAACACGTACAGCTTGCGCTCGATGGTCGCCGCGCTGCCCGACCCCGAGCCCTTGAACGGGTATTGCTCGAAGATCATCTCGGCGTGTTCCTCGTCGGACGACGCCGGCGTCGCCTTCACCATCTTGAAGAACACGTCGGCACTGCCCAGCGGCCCCAGGCCGCCGACCACGCCGAATTTCCGCCGGGCATTCACGCTATCCGTGCACATCATGCGTTCAGCTCCGGCTGGTCGAATACGGCACCCTGCGACTGCGCGGCGCGCCGGCTCTCCCACTTCGCGATCACCGCCGTCGCCACGCTGTTGCCGATCACGTTCGTCATCGTGCGGCCCATGTCGAGGATCTGGTCGATCGCGAGCACCATCGCGACGCCGGCCACCGGCAGATGGAACATCGGCGCGACCGCCGCGACCACGACCACCGAGCCGCGCGGCACGCTCGCCATGCCCTTGCTGCTCAACATCAGCACCAGCAGCATGAACACCTGCTCCGACAGCGGCATGTGCACGCCGAACGCCTGCGCGATGAAGATGGCCGCGAACGCCTGATACATCATCGATCCGTCGAGGTTGAACGCGTAACCCAGCGGCAGCGTGAAGCCCACCACCTTCTTGTCGACGCCGAACTGCTCGAGCTGCTCGGTCAGGCGCGGATAGGCGGCCTCGCTGCTGGCGGTCGAGAAGGCGATCAGCGCGGGCTCGCGCACGACCTTCAGCAGGCGCCAGACGCCCCGCCCGAGAAACACGTAGCCGACGCCGATCAGGATCGCCCAGAGCACCAGCAAGCCGAGATAGAACGCGCCGATCAGCTTCCCGTACGTGTAGATCACGTCGAGCCCGCGCAGCGTGACCGACGACGCGATCGCACCGAACACGCCGAGCGGTGCCGCGCGCATCACGTAGTTCGTCAGGCGCAGCATCACCGGCACCATTCCGTCGATCGCCTGGATCACGGCGCCGACGCGCTGGTCACGCTTCAACGCGCTCAGCGCAACGCCGAGAAAGACCGAGAACACCAGGATCTGCAGGATGTCGTTGCGCGCCATCGCATCGAGCAGGCTGGTCGGGAACGCATGCGTGATCACGTCCCGGGCGTTCAGCGCGGCGGTGTTCAGTCCGGTGTTGACCTCGCCGGCGGTCTCCGTGAGGTTGAGACCGGCGCCCGGCTGCAGCGCATTGGCCATCACGAGGCCGAGAATCAACGAAATCAGCGACGCGCAGATGAACCAGCCGATCGAGCGCAGGCCGATGCGGCCGACGTCCTCGCCGCTGTCCATGCCGGCCAGGCCGGACACGAGCGTCACGAACACCAGCGGCGCGATGATCATCTTGATCAGGCGCAGGAAGATGTCGGTGACGATCGAGAAGTAGCCGGCGATCGTCTTGAGCGTGGCCGGGTCGGCGATGTTGGCGTGGCACGCATAACCGGCGATGACACCGAGGATCATGCCGACTGCGATGCTTAAGGTGAGGCGATTTTTCATGTCCATTCGTCCTTGGGTGGCACTCGGCCGCCGGAAGGCGGCGAGCGCGCTGCGAAGAAGGCCGCGCGACGCAGGTCGCGCGTCGCATGTGCCGTTGGAACGAATGGTAGGAACGGCCGAAAAAACCGTGATGCCAGTGCAACATGGCGGTATGCGAGCGTCGCATAACGCGGGAAAACCCTGATTCAGCCGAGCCGGGCAGGCGCCGCGCGCAGATGCTGCCAGAGGGAGTCCAGGAATTCGCTGCGATTGGACACGTCGCGATACACGCGCAGCTCGACTTCCAGGTTCCACGCCGCCGGGCCGGCCGGCACGAGGTCGCCGGCCGCCAGTTCGGCGGCGATCGCGCTCCGGGGCAGCCACGCGACGCCCTCGCCTTCCATCACGAGCTTCTTGAGCACTTCGGCCATGTCGGATTCGTAGTGCAGCTGCAAGGCCGGCGCATCCGGTGCGCGGCCGAGCAGCAGCGCGAGACAGCGGCCGAAGTAGCTGGTTTCCGTGTAGGTAATCAGCGGCAGCGGATTCTGCTTCGTTCCGGGCAGGCGAAATGCGGGCGCCGATCGACGGTTCGGCCGGCACGCCGGCATCAGCGTGTCGAGGCCCACTGTCAGGTGCTCGTACTTCGCAGGGTCGAGATGGAGCGGCAGCTCGGGATGGTGATACGCAAACATCAGCTCGCAGTTGCCGTTGACGAGCATCAGGATCGAGTCGTGGACGTTCGTCGGAATGACACGCGCCCGCACTTCGCCGAAATGCGGGGCGAGCGCCTTGAGCCAGGCCGGCAGGAAACTCAGCGCGATCGTGTGGCCCGCGGCGATCTGCAGGCTCTTGCCGGCGATCCGCTGCTCGGTGCGGATGATCGCGCGGGTATCGTACAGGCGGCTGATGACGTCCTCGGCCGTTTCGCGGAACAGGCGCCCTGCCGGCGTCAGCACCGGCGGAAAGCTGCTGCGGTCGATCAGCTCGGAGCCGATCCACTGTTCGAGCGACTGGATGCGGCGGCTGAAGCCCGACTGCGTGACGTTGCGAAATTCAGCCGCGCGGGAAAAGCTCTGGTATTGCGCGAGCGCGAGGAAATCCTCGATCCATTTGATTTCCATAGTGGCCTTGGAGGTCGCGGGTAAGCCGGCCCGCTCGTCGCCAGGGTCCTGGCGAAGCACGGGTCGGCGGACGCCTCCATTTTATGGGCATCGCGCGATGTCGCGTTCAACCCTCCTGGCGTTCGATCAGGAAGCGCTCGCGGCACTTCCCCTTGATCCATGCCGGCTCGCGTCCCCGGCCGGACCACGTCGCCCCGGTGTTCGGATCGCGGTACTTCGGCGCGACGGCAGCCGTTTTTCGCGCCGCCCTTGCGGCACTGCCCTGACGGCCGAATATCTGTCTCGAGGTCAACCCATATTCGGCGACACGGGTACGGACCTCCTGCAGCACGGTCTCGAGTTCAGCCTGTCGCGCTTCCTCGGCACGTTTCATCAGTTCATCGGCTTGCGCCTTCAATTCGCGATAGCCCGACATCCCTTTCCTCCAAATTGCTCCGGCGCCATGAAAAGCCGAACGGGACGCAAGCCCCGAACGGTTCGTTGTGTTGTCAACGGGTGGTGTCACGCTCGACCGATCGACGCGGCACGAGGCCTGTCTCCCTACGTATCGGATGCGTCGGCGAAGCGCGTGCGCACGTCGTTCAGAACGGCAGCTCGACGAAGAGTGACCCTGCCCTGAATCCACGTACAGCAAGAAGTTTGATAACTTTTTGCCTGTATGGAGAAGCGCATGGCAGAGAACGTAATACCAAGACGGCAGTACACGAAGGAGTTCAAGGTAGAGGCAGTGCGGCTGGCTGAGAGCCTCGGTCAGCATGAGGCCGCACGTAGACTGGGCGTGCCGGTGGCGACACTGGGGAACTGGTGCCGTGATCAGCGCAATGCCAGTGGCGCGGCCGGGAGCCAAGTCGGCGGGCACTGGCCAATGCCATGTTAGACGCTGAGGTCGCCGCCATTCATCGCGCCAGCCGCGGCAGCTATGGCCGTGCTCGTATCGTGCGACAGTTGCGTGCTCAGGGTCGGCCGGCGAGCGCCGAACGCGTGCGTCGCAGCCTCCAACGCCAGGGGCTACGCCCGGTCTACAAGCGCCCGTCGGGTGACGACGGATTCGACGCATCGCCTACCGGTGGCGCCGAATCTGTTAGATCGGCGTTTCGACGGCTGGCGGCCCAATCAAGCCTGGTAAGCGGCATCACCTTTGTCAGGACTAGCGAGGGCTGGTTATATCTGGCGACGATCCTGGATCCGGCGAGCCGGCGCATCGTCGGCTGGTCGATGTCCGAGCGGATCAACGCGGATCTGGTCTGCCAGGCGTTGCGCAGCGCGTGCTGGCAACGCAAACCGCCACCGGGATTGCTGCTGCATTCCGATCGTGGAGCCCAATATGCCAGTCGCGCGTACCGGAAATTGACCGCCACGTTCAAGATAAACGTCTCGATGAGCCGCCGTGCCAACGCCTGGGATAACGCCCCGATGGAGAGCTTCTTCAAGACGCTGAAGGTCGAAAGAATCTACCAGCCTCACTACGAAACGCGTGCCCACGCCCGTCTGGATATCGTCGATTGGATCGAGGGCTATTACAATCGGCAACGCCTGCATACCTCGATCGACTTCCTCCCCCCGTCGACTACGAGGCCAGCTTGATCGCCGCATGAGTCGCTGTACGTGAAAACGAGGCAGGGTCACGATGGACCTGCACGCGAGCGAGCGGCCGGCCGAGTCGCCAAAAACTGTCGGCATCGCCGATGCGTCGTTCAACGCCGAACCGGATAGGGATATGGCCGGACCGGCGTATTCGTCACCGGCGCGCCGCCGACGGTGTGAACCGCCACAACCGCCGCATCGTCGACACCAGCGCCGCATCGTCACCCGGCGCCGCTGACCCGGCCTGCGCGACTTCCCGCTTCCGCCGTTTCGGATCGAGCCCCGTCCCGCCGCTACGCCGCCGCGCCGCGTGCCGCTCGATGACCCGCTGCAGCAGACAGAACACGCACAGCAGCGCGCCGATCACGATCCGCGTCCACCACGAACTCAGCGTGCCGTCGAACGTGATGAGCACCTGGATCGTGCCGAGGATGCCGACGCCGAACACCGACCCGATCACGTACCCCACCCCGCCCGTGAGCAGCGTGCCGCCGATCACGGTCGCGGCGATCGCGTCGAGCTCCATCCCCTGCGCCTGCAGCCCGTAGCCGGACAGCACGTACAGCGTGAACACCACGCCACCGAGCGCCGAACAGAAGCCGCTCAGCGCATACACGCCGACCTTCGTGCGCGCGACCGGCAGCCCCATCAGCAGCGCCGATCGCTCGTTGCCACCGACCGCATACACGTTACGGCCGAAGCGCGTGAAATGTGCAACGTAGATCGCGGCGGCCAGCGTCGCGAGCGCAATCAGCGCACCGGCGCTCAGCGTCCCGCCACCGACCGGCACGCTCATGCCCGCGAGCGCATGGAAGGTCGGCTCGTTGATCGTGATCGACTGCGTCGTGATGAGGAAACATGCGCCGCGCGCGAGAAACATCCCGGCGAGCGTGACGATGAACGGCTGCAACCTGAAGTAATGAATCAGCGCACCCATCGCCGCACCGTACAGCGCGCCGAACACGAGCACGAGCGGCACGATCGCCCAGACGGGCCAGTGCAATCGTTCGGCGCCGATCGCGCAGAAGATCGTTGTCAGCGCAACGACAGAGCCGACCGACAGGTCGATACCGCCCGACACGATCACGAACGTCATCCCGATCGCGACGATCAGCAGGAACGCGTTGTCGACGAGCAGCCCGGTCAGCACCTGCATCGAGAAGAAGCCCGTGTACATCACGGATCCGAAGCCGAACAGTGCGGCAAACAGCATGATCGTCACGACGATAGGCAACGTGCGCGGGTCGGTAAGCGATGCGAAGAATCGTTTCATCGCGGCGTGGCTCCGGTGGTGGCGCGCGAGCGGGTGGAAGAAAGCAGCCGCGACGCACGCTGGATCACCAGCCCGCGCGCCGCGTCCGACTGGATCAGCGTCACGACGATCACGACGAGCGCCTTCACGACGAGCGTCGCCTCCGGTGGCACGCCGATCGAATAAGTCGTGTAGGTGAGCGTCTGGATGATCAGCGCGCCGAGCACGGAACCCGCGAGGCTGAAGCGGCCGCCGAGCAGCGACGTGCCACCGAGCGTCACCGCGAGGATCGCGTCGAGTTCGAGCAGCAGCCCCGCGTTGTTGCCGTCGGCGCTGCGAACGTTCGAGCTGGCGAGGATGCCGGCGAGCGCCGACATGACGCCGGAGAACAGATATACGCCGAACACGACCGCCCCCGCGCGCAAGCCCACGAGCCGCGTCGCGACCGGGTTCACGCCGATCGCGCGGATGAACAGGCCGAGCGCCGTGCGGTTCACCAGCAGCGCGGTCGCCGCGATCGTCGCGATCGCGATCCAGACCGAACACGGCACGGCCGCGAGATAGCCGCCACCGAGTTCGAGGTAGCCCGGCGCGCCGATCGGGATGATCTGTCCGCCCGTCAGCAACTGCGCGATACCGCGTCCGGCGACCATCAGGATCAGCGTCGCGATGATCGGCTGCATCCCGACGAACGCGACGAGCACGCCGTTCCATGCCCCTGCGAGCAACCCCACGCATAGCGCAGCAGCCAGCGCCGTGCCGACCCGCGCCGGATCGCCGTCGAGCACGATCGCCGCGGCCGCGCCGGCGATCGCGACGATCGCGCCGACCGAGATGTCGATCCCGCGCGTCGCGATCACGAGCGTCATGCCGAGGGACACGATCACGAGCGGTGCCGCGCGATTCAGGATGTCGATCGGTGCGCCGAACAAGTGGCCGTCGAGCACCGCGATCGACAGGAAGCCCGGCCGATGCGCGACGTCGAGCGCGAACAGCAGCGCGAGCGTCAGCACCGGCCATACGAGCGGATGGCGAAGCAACGTGCGTAACCGGATCATGACCGGCCTCCCGCGATCAGTTGATACACGTGTTCCTCCGATGCCTCGGCACCGGTCAGTTCGGCGACCTTGCGGCGATCGCGCAGCACCGCGATGCGGTGGCTCACGCGCACCACTTCGCTGATCTCCGATGAGATGAACAGGATCGCGAGCCCCTGCGCGCACAGCGCGAGCACGCGCTCCATGATGTCGAATTTCGCGGCGACGTCGATGCCGCGCGTCGGCTCGTCGAGGATCAGCAGCTTCGGCTCCGTCGCGAGCCAACGCGCGAGCAGCACCTTCTGCTGGTTGCCGCCGGACAGCAGCCCGATCGGCTGCTCCGCGTCGCGCGCCTTGATGCCGAGCTTCGCGATGTACGCCTCGGCGAGTTCGCGCTGGCGCGCGCGGCCGATCAGCCGCCACCAGCCGCGCCGAGCCTGCAGCGCGAGGACGATGTTCTCGCGGATCGACAACGCCGCGACGATCCCCTCCTTCTTGCGATCCTCGGGGCAATACGCGATCCCGTTGCGCACGGCATCGTGCGGCGACGCGAGCCGCTTGCGCGCGCCGTCGATCTCGATCGTGCCGGTGTCGGTGCGCTCGGCCGCGAACGCGAGCCGCGCGGTTTCCGTGCGCCCCGAGCCGAGCAGCCCGGCCAGCCCGACGATCTCGCCGGGCCGCACGTCGAGATCGAGCGGGCTCATCATCCCGCGCCGGCCTGCCTGCTGCATCGACAGGAATGGCGCGGCCGCATCGGCATCCCGCTGCTCGGCCGCCGCGCCTGCCTGCAGCTTGCCGGACATCGGTTCGCGGCCGGTCATTTTCGCGACGAGCATATCGACCGGCAGGTCGCGCGCGAGGTACTCGCCTTCGCGCTCGCCGTTGCGCATCACCGTGATCCGGTCGGACACCGCATAGGTCTGTTCGAGAAAGTGCGTGACGAACAGGATCGCCATCCCCGACGCCTTCAGTCGGCGCAGCACGTCGAAGAGCCGAGCAACCTCGCCGTCGTCGAGACTCGACGTCGGTTCGTCGAGAATCAGCACGCGCGCATCGACCGACACGGCCCGCGCGATCGCGACCATCTGCTGCACCGCGATCGGATACGCGTCGAGCGAGCGCGTGACGTCGAGCGACAGGTCGAGCTCGGCGAGCGCATCGCGCGAGCGTGCATGGATCGTCTTCCAGTCGATCGCCCCGCGCCGCATCGGCTGCCGCCCCGCGAAGATGTTCTCGGCGACCGACAGGTTCGCGCACAGGTTCACTTCCTGGTACAGCGTCTGGATTCCGGCCGCCTCGGCCTCGCGCGGCGCGGCGAACCGCACCGGCGCGTCGCCGACGCGAATCTCGCCCGTGTCGTGCGCGTGCACGCCGGTCAGCACGTTGATCAGCGTCGACTTGCCCGCGCCGTTCTGGCCCATCAGTGCATGAATTTCGCCCGGAAACAACCGGAAGTTCACGCGCTGCAGCGCGTTCACGCCCGGGAACGCCTTGTCGATGCCGATCATCTCGACCACCGGCGGATTCGTCATGGATCGCCCTCGATTCGAGGCGGAAGGCTGACGGCGGCAGCCGCGCCGCCGCCCGCGTCCGCCGGGACTCAGTACTTGCGGGTCGGCAGCACCTGCGCCGCGACGCTCATCGGGAACACCGTCTCGTTCGTGACGATGCGCTTCGGCAGCTGCTTGCCGGCGACCACGTCCTTCACCGCGGTCATCAGCTGCGGCCCGAGCAGCGGGCTGCATTCGACGTCGACGTTGATCTTGCCGGCGACCATCGCCTGGAAGCCACCCTTGGTCGCATCGAACGACACGACGCTCACGTCCTTGCCGGGCTTGATGCCGGCCTCTTCCATCGCCTGGATCGCGCCGAGCGCCATGTCGTCGTTGTGCGCGTAGACGACGTTGATCTGCTTGCCATAGGTCTTCGCGAACGCTTCCATCACCTGCTTGCCGCCGGCGAGCGTGAAGTCGCCGCTTTGCGATGCGATCACCTTGAACTTCGGATTGTTCTTGATCACTTCGAGCAGGCCCGCGCGGCGATCGTTGGCCGGTGCGGAACCGACCGTGCCCTGCAGCTCGACGATATTGATCGGGCCCGCATCGTTCTTGAAGCGCTCTTCCATCCAGTGGCCGGCGCGCCGCCCTTCCTCGAGGAAGTCGGAGCCGATCATCGTCACGTACAACGAAGGATCCTTCACGTCGACGCCACGATCGGTCAGGATCACCGGAATATGGGCCGCCTTCGCTTCGGTCAGCACCGGCTCCCAGCCCGACTCGACGACCGGCGAGAACGCAATCACGTCGACCTTCTGCGCGATGAACGAGCGGATCGCACGGATCTGGTTCTCCTGCTTCTGCTGCGCGTCCGAGAATTTCAGGTTGATGCCGGCGTCCTTCGCCGCGCTCTTCACCGACACGGTGTTGGCGGTGCGCCACGCGCTTTCCGCGCCGACCTGCGAGAACCCGAGCGTGATCGGCTTTTGCTGCGCGTGCGCACCCGAAGCGAATACCGTCGCCGCGGCGACGAGCGCACCGGCCGTCAGCTTCCTGATGAATGTCATGGTCCGTCTCCGATGATGTCGTTGTATGCCGCGGCGCCTGCCTGGCGCGATGCCGTGCTGTTGTGGTTCTGCGTGGCGCGGGTGCGGTTCGGGGCGGTGCCGGCCGGCGCATGCGGCCGGCCCGGTATGTACGCCCCGGATCAGTCTAGAAACAAGTCCGATAACCTTCCAATGAAATATTGGATTGAAGCGATATCGGTATCGGCATACGTATAAACACCTAGCACCGGATCGTCGCCTGCCCCAACCGTTTCGACGTAGGCGGGGCGGCGGATCCCGCGGCGGCGCACGGATCTTGCTGTCGCACTGGCAAGCGCTGTTCGCGCCCCGCGACAGCCGCTTCGACAACAAGGAGAACAACGATGTCCGCCGCGCGTGAACGCCGATCGCCGCATATGGATACGCCGCTTCGCTGGCGGCTTGCGACATGAAGAAACGTACGTCCCGAAGCGGCCCCGGCACTGAAACCGGCGCTCGCCTTGCCGCGCCGCTGCGCCATGTCGACGACCGGCATCCCGGCTACACGCGCCAGCGGTTGCGCAACGGCTTCGCGTACTACACGCCGGACGGCGTCCGGATCCGCGACGCCGACGAAATCGCCCGCATCGATGCGCTAGCGATTCCGCCGGCGTATACGGACGTCTGGATCTGCATGGACCCGCGCGGCCATTTGCAGGCAACGGGGCGTGATGCGCGCGGGCGCAAGCAGTATCGCTATCATCCGCAGTGGCGCGAGACGCGCGACGCGAACAAGTACGCGCGGATGGCGGCCTTCGCCCGCGCGCTGCCGCGCATCCGCACGCGCGTCGCGCGTGATCTGGCACTGCCCGGGATGCCGCGCGACAAGATCGTCGCGACGATCGTGCGGCTGCTCGACACGACGCTCGCGCGGATCGGCAACGCCGAATATGCACGCGAGAACGCGTCGTACGGGCTGACGACGCTGCGCAAGCGCCACGTGACGATCCGCCCGGGACAGGTTCGCCTGCGCTTCACGGGCAAGAGCGGCATCGAGCATGACGTGACCGTGGAGGACCCGCGCGTCGGCCGGATCGTGCGGCGCTGCGCGGAGTTGCCCGGGCACGAACTGTTCCAGTATGTGGACGACGATGGCACACGCCATTCGATCGGCTCGTCCGACGTGAACGAGTACCTGCGCGAAGCAGCAGGCGCGGAGTTCACCGCGAAGGATTACCGGACATGGGCGGGCAGTGTTCAGGCGCTGGCATTGCTGCGGCGCATCCCGCATGAGGACGTCACGCAGACGCGCAAGCAGATCGTCGAAACGGTGCGGGCCGTCGCCGACATATTGCGCAACACGCCGGCCGTGTGCCGACGCTGCTACATCCACCCGGCGGTGCTCGATGCGTTCGAAGCCGGGATGCTCGCGGCGCTCGAGGTGCGCCGCTCGCCGCGTGGGCTGCGCGTGGACGAAGCCGCGTTCGCTGCGTTGCTCGGGCAGGCGGCGCGTCATTCGTCCAGGAAGTCGAGAAAGTGACGTGCCCGATACAGCGGCACGCGCCGCTCAACGCCCGACAGAATTCGCGGCACTGCGAAAGATCAGCGGACGCTCGTCATGTGGCCCTGCCCGTCGCGCGAACTGCACGGCCTGTTCGACACGGCCATGATGCGGGGACTTCGCGCAGACCGGATCGGCCTGCGCGGGGTCGCCGGCCAGCATGTACGCCTGGCAGCGGCACCCGCCATGATCCGCATGGCGCTCGTCACAGGTGCGGCACGGGTCGCGCATCCAGCCGTCACCGCGAAACGCGTTGAACGCGTCGCTTTCATACCAGATGTCCTTCAGCGACCGGTCGCGCACGTTCGGCAGCTCGAGACCGGGCAACCCGCGCGCGGCATGGCACGGCAGCGCGGTCCCGTCCGGTGCGACGCCGAGGAATACCGAGCCCCAGCCGTTCATGCAGGCCTTCGGCCGCTGCTCGAAGTAGTCGGGCACGACGAACAGGATCTTGCACCGTTCGCCGACGAGCTTGCGGTAGCGGTTGACCGTTTCCTCGGCTTCGCGCAGCTGTTCGGCGGTCGGCATCAACTGGTCGCGATTCAGCATCGCCCAGCCGTAGTACTGCGTATTCGCGAGTTCGAGAAAATCCGCGCCAAGGTCGAGCGCCATCTCGATGATCTCGCCGACGTGCGGCAGGTTGTAACGGTGCAGCACGCAGTTCAACACCATCGGATAGCCGTGCGACTTGATCAGCCGCCCGACGCCGCGCTTGAGGTCGAAGGTGCGCGTGCTGGTCAGGAAGTCGTTCAGCTCGCGCGTCGAATCCTGCAGCGACAGCTGGATATGATCGAGCCCGGCCGCCTTGAGCCGGTCGATGCGCGCGGCATTCAGGCCCACGCCCGACGTGATCAGGTTGGTATAAAAACCCAGCGACCGCGCATGCTCGACCAGCACCTCCAGGTCGTCGCGCTGCAGCGGTTCGCCGCCGGAAAAGCCGATCTGCGCGGCGCCGAGCGCGCGCGCGTCGCTGATCACCGTGCGCCATGCGTCGGTATCGAGCTCCGCGCCGTGTGTCGCGAAATCGACCGGGTTGTAGCAGAACGCACAGTGCAGCGGGCAGCGGTACGTGAGCTCGGCGAGCAGCCATAACGGCGCGGACGGCCGGTTCGGAGCAGGGGTCATGTCCATGTCAGTCGAGCCAGCCGCGCAGTCGCGCATGATCGAGGAAGCGATAGACGTCCGACGCAAGGTCCGACGTGCTGAACAGCCGCTCGAGTTCGTCGATGATGTCGTCGAGCTCGCGCGTGCCGTCGCAGCGCGCGAGGATCTCGCCCGCGCTCGGGTTGAGCCGGACCATGCCTTCCGGATACAGGAGCACGTACGCATCCTGGGCCGCCTCCCACTGCAGGCGGTACATGCCCCTCAGCGAGGGGCGCAGCGGCACGCCGCTGACGGCGTCGTTGGAGTTCATGCGGGATACGCCTTTTCAATCGCATCGAGAATCGACCACAGCACATCCAGCTTGAACGACAGGATGTCGAGCGCGCGTCGTTGCGCGTCCGGTGTCGTGAAATGGCTCAGCGTCACCGCGAGCCCGTGTTCGACGTCGCGTTGCGCGAGCGGCACGCGGCTGCGGAAATACTGCAGCCCGTCCGCCTCGATCCACGGATAGTGGGACGGCCAGCCCGCGAGCCGGTCGAGGTGGATCTGCGGCGCGAACATCTCGGTCAGCGACGAGCACACGGCCTCCTGCCACGGCGCGTGCCGCGCGAAATTGACGTAGGCATCCACCGCGAACCGCACGCCGGGCAATACGTGCGCGAGCGACCACAACGCCTCGCGCTCGATGCCGACCGCCTCGCCGAGCCGCGCCCATGCCTCGATCCCGCCTTCCTGACCGCCGTGACCGTCGTGATCGAGAATCCGCTCGACCCACAGCCGGCGCGTGTCGCGGTCCGGGCAATTGGACAGGATCGCCGCGTCCTTCAGCGGAATGCTGACCTGGTAGTAGAAGCGGTTCGCGACCCAGCCGCGAATCTGCGACGCTGAGCACGCGCCGGTATTCAGGCGGCGGTTGAATGGGTGGTGGATGTGATAGCGCGATTCGAGCGCGCGCAGGCGCGCCTCGAACTCCTGCGCACTCCAGGGTGTCGCGTGCAGCGCCGCGGCCGGAATCGGTGCGTTCATGGTCAGACCTCGAATTGCATGCCGTCGTGGGCGACCTCGATGCCGTGCTCGCGCAATTGCGCGCGCGCGCCGGAGCCGGGGTCGAGAATCGGATTCGTGTTGTTGATGTGGGTGAGGACCTTGCGCGTGTGCGCCGGCAGCAGCCGAAGGCGGTCGATCATGCCCGGTCTCGCCGCATCGCCGCACTGCGCGAGATGCCCCATGTCGGCCGCGTGCTTCGACGACAGGCCGAGGTCGATCATCTCCGTGCCGGTCCAGAATGTGCCATCCACCAGCACGAGGTCGGCGTCGCGCATCGCGGCGCGCACGCCGTCGTCGACGTCGGCGAGCCCCGGCGCGTAGAATGCCTGCCGGCCGCTCGTCGTGTCTTCGATCAGGAGTGCGATGTTGTCGCCCGGCACGCTCGCCTCCCGGCGCGGCGAATAAGGCGGCGGCTTGCTGTCGACCGGCACGGCGGTGAAGCGGATGCCACCGGCGCCCGGTATCGCGAACGGTTCGCCTGGCTCGATCGTGTGGACGTCGACGCCGCAGTAGTGGCCGAGCAGCGGCACGAGCGGCAGCCCGGTCGACAGGTCGTCGAGCACCGGCGCGCTCGCATACAGCGGCAGCGGCGACGTGCGTTCGCGCAGCATCAGCAGGCCCGTCACATGGTCGATCTGCGCGTCGCACAGCACGACGGCGACGATCGCGCTGTCGCGAATCGCGCGAGCCGGCTGCAGGTCGGGGGTGGCGCGCAGCTGCGCGAGGATGTCCGGCGACGCGTTCACCAGCACCCAGTCGACACCGTCGCCGCTGACTGCGATCGACGATTGCGTGCGTGGCACGATGCCGTCGGTGCCGGCCCGCGCACGACGGCAGTTGCCGCAGTTGCAGTTCCATTGCGGCAGTCCGCCGCCGGCGCCCGAGCCGAGTATCTTGATCTTCATCTGCATGTGCTCCCGGCGCCGCCCGCATCGTGTCCGTCGATGCGGGCGGCACTGCGCGCGTCGATCAGCGGTTGGCGATGTACATCGTGATTTCGAAACCGAAACGCAGGTCGGTATAAGCCGGGGTGGTCCATTGCATGATGTGTCTCCTTGTTGAGTTGGTGAGTCGAAAAAACCGCATCGATCGAGCGGCCGATACCCATTCAGCAAGGAGCGTGCCGGGGCGGCACTTGCGTTGCGCAACGGCGTGCGAAGGCATGCGGCAGCCGCCGGGTGGTCACGGCACCGCAATTCTTACGATTTGCCGACGATAATATTTCAGAAACCGTCGAGCGACGGTCCATGCCACGCGCGGCCGGCTGAGCAAGTGTTGAATCCTTGAACACCGGGTGTTGCAACCTGACACACCGGTGTGACAGTCGCGGCTTGCGTCAGGGTTCGTCCGGCTCCAGCGCATCCGGTCCGGCGGCCGGCATCTTGCGGTAGATCGTGTTGCGCGACACGCCGAGCGCGCGTGCGGCGGCGGATACGTTGCCGCCGTGACGCGCGAGCGCGGCCGCGATCGCTGAGGCGGCCACGTCCTGCAGCCGCGCATCGCCGGCCGCGGTCGCGAACGCGGGTGCTTCCGATGCGAGCGGCGGAGAAGTACAGGCCTCCTGTGCCGCCGGGCCGTTGTCGTGCCGCACGTCGTCGAAGAAATCGTCCGGCAAATGTTCGCAGCGGATCTCGCAGTCGTCGTCGACCATCGCGGCCGCCGTGCGCAGCAGGTTCGCGAGCTGCCGGAAGTTACCCGGCCACGCGCAGCGCTCGAACAGCGCCATCACGCCGGGCGCAACGCTCAAGGGGCGGCGCCCGGGCCCCGACAGCGTTTCCCGCTGCAGCATCTTCTGCACGACCACCGCGAGGTCCGTGCGGTCGCGCAGCGGCGGCAGGCGCACGACGAGCCCGTTGAGCCGGTAGTACAGGTCCTCGCGAAAGCGGTTCTGCGCGATCATGTCGCGCAGGTCGCGGTGCGTCGCGCAGATGATCGCGATGTCTACGCCGATCGCCTTCGTCGACCCGAGCGGATTGACGATGCGCTCCTGCAGCACGCGCAGCAGCCGCACCTGGAGCGGATACGGCATGTCGCCGATTTCGTCGAGAAACAGCGTGCCGCCGTTGGCCTGCAGCAGCTTGCCGGTCGCGCCCTTGCGGCGCGCGCCGGTAAACGCGCCCTCCTCGTAGCCGAACAGCTCGGATTCGATCAGCGTCTCCGGTATCGACGCGCAGTTGACCGCGACGAAGGGCCCGTCGCGGCGTGGTGAGTCGTTGTGGATCGCCTGCGCGAGCAGCTCCTTGCCGGTCCCCGTCTCTCCGGTGATCAGCACCGGAATGTCCTTGCCGATCACCTTGCGGACCTTCGCGATCACCGCCGCCACCTGCGGATCGCCGGTGTCGAGATAGCTGAGCCGCGACAGGCTCGCCGCGCACTGCGCGGCAGGCGGCCGCGCGGCCGGCGCGGCGACGTCGTGCACTTCGGCGGGCCGGCTGCCCTCGGCCCGCAACGCGCGCCGGAACTGCACGCGCGCGCAGACCACGGCGCCGTTGCCGAGGTTCAGCGACACGTGCGGCTCGGTGCTCGCGCGCATCCGGTCGATCAGCTGCGCGCTCGTCACGTCGAACAGCGACGCGAGCGTATGCGCGCGCAATGCGGCGAGCGGCATCCCGAGCTGGAACTGCGCGCTGCGATTGGCCGACAGGAAGCGGCCGTCCGCGGTGAACGCGACGATCCCCTCCATCAGCGTTCCAAGGAATTCGGGGCGGCCGTGAAACGACACCTGCAGCGTCTCCTGGAACGTCGTCGTGAACAGGTGGTTCTCGATCATCTGCACCGACATCTTCGCGAGCGCCATCGTGTGCTGGTGATAGCTGCGATGATCGCCCGTCACGTCGAGCACGCCGATCGCGTCGCCGTACGGGTCGAGGATCGGCACGCTCGAGCAGGTCAGGAAATGATTCGCGGCCAGGAAGTGCTGGTCGCCGTGCACGACCATCGGGCACAGCTCCGCGAGCGCGGTGCCGATCGCGTTGGTGCCCTGCCGGCTCTCCGCCCAGTTCGCGCCGGGGCGCAGCGCGACCCGTTCCGCACGCCGCAAGAAGTCGTCGTCGCCGATCGAATGCAGGATCAGCCCTTCCGCATCGGTCAGCACGATCATGCTCTGCGTATTGACGATCTGTTCGTGCAGCGTCTCCATCACGGGCATCGCATGCACGCACAGCACGCGGTTCTGCTCGCGCTTGAGCGCCAGCGCGGTGCCGGACAGCAGGTCGTAGTCGGGACGTGCAGACGCCTGCAGGCCGAACGTCTCGGACCGCTCATGGGACTTCTGGATCGTCGGCGTCGGCCAGCCGGGCGCATGCGTTGCCCGTGCGTTGGCCGTCGGATGAACGTCATCGCGCATTGTCTCCTCCGGGGATCCTTCCGGTCGGTGCCGGACTTTGTGCTGGATCAAGCAAACTTCGGGCCACGCTGCCGGCAGCGCTTGCGTCGGACGCCGCGCATCGTCGTCCGGCGCAAACCGAAATGAAAATGAAAGCAACCTCAATCGCATGCGGTGCAGCCGGTGCGACGCGCCGGGGACGTAATATCGCGATTCCACCCGCCGCCGCTACCCGGCCGATCGTGGTCGCTGGCGCGATTCTGGCTTTGACGTGGGTCAAGCCCCGGCCTGTTCTCGGGTTCCGCCGGATCCGCCCGTTACGGCGTTGACCCGTTACCCTCTTTCCGACACGACATGACGCAGCGACCGCTCCGCTCCGCTTCCACGCCCCGACCTGCCCTGTCCCGCGACGCATGCCGGATCGCATGGACCGAAGCCGGCAACCCGCACGGCGATCCAGTCGTCGTGCTGCACGGCGGGCCCGGCAGCGGGAGCCGACCGGCGGTAATCGGCCTGTTCGACCTGACGCGCATGCGCGTCGTGCTCGTCGACCAGCGCGGCGCCGGCGCATCGACGCCGCGCGGCGGCCTGCGTCACAACAACACGATGCGTCTGATCGGCGATCTCGACGCGCTGCGTGCACGCCTCGGCATCGCACGCTGGTGCGTCGTCGGCGGGTCGTGGGGCGCGGCGCTTGCGCTCGCCTACGCGGGGCGACATCCATCCCGCGTGACGAGCGTCGTGCTGCGCGGGTTGTTTCTGACGTCGTCGCGCGAAGTGCGCGGCCTGTTCGTCGGCTCGCGCGCACGGGCGCCGCGGGCCTGGCAGCGCCTGATGGCCGCCGCCGGCACCGCGCGCGCCGATCGCCTGATCGCATGCTGCGCGCGGCGTCTCCAGCCGGGCGCCGGCGCGGCGCGGCAACGCGCGGTCGCGCTCGCATGGAACGCTTATGAGGATGCGATCCTGACCGGGCGACCGGCGCGCGCCACGCGGCCGACGCGACCCGCCGTCGCCGGACTGATCGACAAATACCGGATCCAGGCGCACTACCTGCAACGCAACTGCTGGCTCGGCGAGCGCCGGTTGCTGGCGCTGGCGCGGCAGGCCGCTCAAGCCGGCGTGCGGTTGCATGCCGTGCACGGCACGCGCGACCGCGTGTGCCCGGTCGACAACGTCGACCGGCTCTCCCGCGCGGTGCCGGCGGCCGTCGTCGAACGCGTGCCGGCCGGACATCTCGCGAGCGACGACGCGCTCGCGCGTGGCGTCGCTCGCGCGGTACGCAACGTGCTCGACGTCACGGCAGCAGACGCACCGCAACACGCTGAGCCGCCCGTTCAGTCCCACGCATAGCGGGCGCCGACCCACGCGCCGCGCGGCGCGCCCGGCCCGACGAACTGCTCGTTGACGGGGTTGATCCCGTCGCACGAATGATTCGGACCAGCGAAGACGTTCCGGCCGATTATCCCGAAGCTCGCGTAGCGCTTGTCGAGCAGGTTGGTGATCGACGCGAACAGCTGCAGGTGCTTCGTCACCTGCCTGGTCGTATCGAGGTCGATCAGGCTTCAGCGCCGGGGCTGCGAGAAAGTCGTTCGGCAGAGAGCACGGCGCGGCCGGATCGGCGCATGCGAGCTCGATCGCGGTTGGTGAGCGCATTCCTTCGTTGTACGTCTCATATGCGGTGAAGCCGGGCACTGGATTCCACGTGACGCCGAACGGCTCGTTCACGCACACGCCGTCGACGGATACCGAATGCCCCTGCGGCGTGCCGACGATCGGCGATGCCGTGAAGCCGCGGTAGTTCACGTCCGTCTGGTACGGGTTGCCCGGCGCCTCGTTGATGTCGACGCTCGACACGTTCTTCTCGAAGTAGTCGGTCAGTACGCTGCTGTGCTGACGCATGATGTCCTCGCCGCGAATGGTCTGGACGCTGGCCGGCACGCGCGACAGCCGCGTGCCCATCCCGAGCAGCGGCGTCGTGCCGCCGACGACGATCGGCATCGGACGAAATCGGGACATGCATGGCGGTCTCTCGCGGCGCGGAATCATTGCCGTGTCGAACGGCAAGAAGCATGCCGATGCGTGCAACGTCCTGCCGGCAGCCGATCGAAGCCGACACGCATCGATATGCAACCGCGCACCTGTTGCAGTTCGAGCCACCCCTGTTGCGCCTGTGTCAATTTGGATCAACGAGGCGACGCCTTTGGCCGCGCACCGCACTGTCATGTTTCGCAACACTCCACCCGCGGCTGTCCCCGAACGCAACACACGCGGATCATCCGCGCCACGCCGCGCATGTCGCCGCGGCGCGCACAACCGGCCGCTCCGCCTTGCGCGACAGGGCGCGCGCCTCAATGGCATGCGATTTGCGTGACTGGCTGCGCACTGGACCCGGATCCCCACCCTGCCGGCCCGGCCATGTGTTGGCCGCGGTGCGACCACAATGACTCTGGAGACAACCATGAAAAAACTCTCGGCTTCGACGAGCCGACTGGCAACCATCGGAATCGCGGCGGCGGCCGCGATCGCCTTGAATCCCGGCCTGGTGGACGCTGCCGCTGATTATCCGGCCGTCACGTATCAGCGGCTCACGGATGCGCAACGCGATCCGGGCTGGCTCACCTACTACCGCACGTACAACGGCCAGGCGCATTCACCGCTCAAGCAGATCGACGCGTCGAACGTGAAGCAGCTCACGCAGGCGTGGAGCTACAAGTTTCCGGCCGATCTGAAGCAGGGTTTCGAAGCCACGCCGATCGTCAACGGCCGCTACCTGTTCGTGACCACGCCGAAGGACAACGTGTACGCGTTCGACGCGGCCACCGGCGCGCAATTGTGGAAATACGAACCGAAACTCGGCGCGGAATCGTTCAAGACGGCCTGCTGCGACGTCGTGAACCGCGGTGTCGCGCTCTACGGCAAGAACGTCTACGTCGCGATGCTGAGCGGCGAGGTGGCCGCGCTCGACGCGCAGACCGGCGCGCTCGTGTGGAAGAAGCAGATGTTCGAGCCGGGGCTCGGCTACGCGTTCTCGCTCGCACCGCTCGCGCTCGACGGCGCGATCGTCGTCGGCAGCTCGGGCGGCGAATACGGTGCACGCGGCTTCATCGCGGCGCTCAGCCCGAACGACGGCACGCTGCTGTGGAAGCGCTTCACGATTCCCGGCCAGGGCGAGAAGCACGGTGACACCTGGCCCGACGGCATGCAGGCGCACGGCGGCGCGCCGGCCTGGTTGACTGGCACTTACGATGCGGCGACGCGCACGCTGTACTGGGGCGTCGGCAACCCGGGGCCGTGGCTCGCGGACTTGCGCCCGGGCGACAACCTGTACTCCGATTCGCTGCTCGCGCTGGATCCGAAGAACGGCGACCTCAAATGGCACTACCAGTACACGAAGCACGACACCTGGGACTATGACGGCGTCAACACACCCGTGCTCGCGACGATCAAGTACAAGGGCAAGGAGCGCGACGCGATCATCCACGCGGACCGCAACGGCTACTTCCATGCGATCGATCGCGACACCGGCAAGCTGATCTATGCGGAGCCGTTCGTGAAGGCGACGTCGGTCACCGGCTACACGGAAGACGGCTCGCCGATCCAGGATCCGGCGAAGTATCCGAAGGTCGGCACGACGATCGACACGTGCCCGAGCTTCCTTGGCGGCAAGAACTGGTGGTCGGTGTCGTACGACCCCGTGCGCCATCTCGCGATCGTGCCGGCGCTGCATGCGTGCATGAGCCTGTCGGGCAAGTCGGTCAACTACATGGAAGGGCTGCCGTATCTCGGCGAAGGCTTCGAGATCAAGCCCGAGCCGGGCAGCGAAGGGTACGGCGAACTCCAGGCGATCGACGTGAACACCGGCAAGAAGGTGTGGAGCCACTGGAGCAAGCTGCCGTGGAACGGCGGCGTCGCGACGACCGCAAGCGGCCTCGCGTTCAGCGGCTCGCTCGACGGTCACCTGTACGCGTTCGACGTCGCCACCGGCAAGGTGCTGTGGGAGAGCCCGAAGCTCGCGAGCGGGATCATCGCGCAGCCGTCCGTCTTTGAAGTCGACGGCAAGGAGTACGTAGCGGTACTCGCCGGCTACGGCGGCGCGAATCCGATCTGGGGCGGCCCGATGGCCAAGGCGGCGGACGACGTGCCGCGCGGCGGCACGCTGTACGTGTTCGCCCTCGACCGCGGCTGATCGGCATCCGGCCAACCGTATTGCGCCCGCGCCACCGGCGCGGGCGCCCCTCCCTTTCCCGTTTTCAACCGAGCGTACGATCATGAACATCCGACTTTCCCGCCTCGCCGTGGCCTGTGCGCTCGCGGCAGGCACGGCGCTGACACCGGCGCTCTCCACGGCCGCGACGGCGGTGCGCGTCTGCTCGCTGCCGGGCACGCCGACGGCCGCGCTCGACAAGGCCGTCGCCCGCGAGGCGTTCCGCACGGCCGGCATCGCCGCGAACTTCTCCGGGCACGACGCGGGCGGCAACGACGACGACGGCGTGTCCGCGCATGAGCTCGCCGGCATCCTGGAACACGACTGCGACGTGCTCGCAGGCTTTCCACGCTCGGCCATCGCCGACGCATCCGATACGAAGCTGCTGTTCTCGCAAGGCTACCTGCGCTCGGGCTACGTGAGCGTCACGCGCCGCGATGCCGGCGCGCCGGCCACCGGCCGCGAAATTGTCGCGGCGACCTACGCGAGCCCCGCGCAATTGATCGCGGTTCAGCAGAAGAATGCGCGCTTCGATCTCGAGAACACGTCCGAGCAAACGGTCGACGCGGTCGCGCGCGGCCGCGCGCATCGCGCGATCGTCTGGTATCCGGCAGTCGTCGCGTATCAGGCCGCGCATCCGAAACAGGCGTTCCACATCGGCGCGACGTCGTCGCCGTATGCGGAATGGCAGCTCACGTTTGCGTACGCGCCGCGCTCGGCCGAGTTGCAGCAACGTATCGACGCGGCACTCACGCAAATGAAGAACAACGGCCGGCTGGCCGCGCTGACCCGCAAGTGGGCGCTACCCGGCAGCGCGCTCGAAGCGCACGAGTCGCGCATGCCGTCGCGTTTCCTCGACGGCGCGACGGTGAGCGCAGGCCGCGCGCCCGGTAACCTGCTGCGCGCGCGCAACGTGAGCGCCGGCGGCGGCTTCATTCGTGTCGGCGCGAGCACCGGTGACGCCGCGCCGTCCTTTGACGCGGCCCAGGTCGCCCACGGCAAGGAAATCTACGGCAATGCGTGCGCCAAGTGCCACGGCGCCGATCTCGAAGGCAACACCGCGCCCGCGTTGAGCGGCCCGTCGTTCGCGCCCTTGTCGCATTCGCACCTGACGATCGGCGGCGTATTCGGCTACATGGCGACCAACATGCCGGCGGACCAGCCGGGCAAGCTGAAGGACGACGAATACGCGGACCTGATGGCCTTCCTGCTCGCGTCGAACGGCTATGCCGCCAGCAAGGACAAGCTGACGGCCGATACCGCACATGCGTCGACCGCGCCGCTCGTCGCCGGTCCCGCCGCGCACAAGGACGCGAGCCAGTAATACCGGGCAAGCGGCTTCGCCACGCAATGCAAGTCGCTCCCTTCCCCACGATTTCATCTTCAACAGGAAACGACCGTGACGTACCCGACCTCCCGCAGAACCTTCATCATCAACGCCATCGGCCTGTGCGCGACGCTCGCCGCCGCACGCACGGCATGCGCGGCGCCGCCGCTCGTCGACGAGAACGACCCCGCCGCGAAGACGCTCGGCTATCGCGCGCATGCGTCCAGCGTCGACGCCGCGCAGTTCCCGAAATACCAGGCCGGCCAGCGTTGTGCAAATTGCCGCTTCTACAAGGGCGAAGCGGCAGATACCGCCGGCACGTGCCCGATGTTCGCCGGCAAGCTGGTCGCGGCGGACGGCTGGTGCAACGTGTATGCGAAGCGGGCGTGATGCTTCGCGCGACGGGCTGCCGGCGCGGCATGCACCGGCGCCCGCGGCTGGCATCGACGACGGCGCGCCGGCGCACGCCGTCGCGCATCTGCACGCACTGATCACGGCCGGCCTGTCGCGCGGCTTCGTCACGCGCGGCGACATCATCGACGCGCTGCCCGACGACGATGCAAGCGAAAGCGGTATCGATGCGGCCGCCGCCGTGCTCGCCGAACTCGGCATCGCGGTGTCCGAGCGCGCCGATACCGCGAGCGGCTGGACGCTCGACCGCTACTTCCGGCCGGCCCCGCCCGCGCGCGCATGGCCCGACGGCGACGGCACGCTCGCCGCGGCCGACCTGCTCGCGCCGCGCACGACCGATCCGGTCCGGCTGTACCTGCGCGAGATGGGCACGACGCCACTCCTCACGCGCGATGAGGAATTCTCATACGCGCAGCGCATCGAGCGCGGCCGCGCGGCGTCGGTCGCGGTGCTGTGCGGCGACCCCGATGCGCTCGACGCGCTCGTGTCGATTCGTACCGAGATCGCCGAACGCCGAGCCGCCGCATCGACCTATGTGATCTTTCTCGCCGACGACCCGCGCGACGCTCGACCGTCCAATAACGCCGATGTGGGCACTTCGCCCGCCTCCATCGGTGAGCCCGGTCGCGACGACGAGGCGCCATCGGAGGATTCGGCCTGGCGCGACGCGGTACTGACACGGCTCGCCCGCATCGACGCATTCGCGGACGGCATTCGGGCCGCGCTGGCCTCGGGCGGCACCGCGTCTGGAGCGTATCGCATGCACGTACGCGACGCCGCGGCGCTGCTCGGCACGCTGTGCCTGTCCGCCCGTGCACTCGAACGGATGAGCGAACCGTTGCGCAGCCGTGCACGCCGGCACCGCGCGCTGCGGGGCCGGCTGGCGCGGTTGTTGGCCGACGTGGGCGTTCCACCGTCGTTCGCGCAGACGGACCACGACGATCACGCCGGCTGGCTCGCGTCGTGCATTGCCGCGCATCCGGCCTGCGGGCCGACGCTGACGCGACGTGCGGCCGAATTCATCGACGCACGCGTCGCGATCGTGCGCGATGCCCCGGCGTCGGAACTGCCGCCCGGCGCGACCGCGTCGCTCGATGCCCGGCTCGGTGCGATCGAACGCGCGATGCAACCGGCGAAAACGGGCTTGTTCGACGCGAACCTGCGGCTCGTCGTGTCGATCGCGAAGCGCTATCCCGATCGCGGCCTGCCGTTCGCGGACCTGATCCAGGAAGGCAACATCGGTCTGTTGAAGGCCATCGAGCGCTACGACTACCGGCGCGGCTTCCGCTTCTCGACGTACGCGACCTGGTGGATCCGGCAGGCGATCACGCATGCGCTCGCCGACCTCGGCCGCACGATCCGCGTGCCGACGCATACGGTCGACGCGCTGAACAAGCTCACGCGGCTCGCGCGCGAGCATCGGCAACGCGCGGGCACGGCCGCGACGCCGGCCGAACTTGCCGTCCACATGGGCGAGCCGGTCGACAAGGTGCGCGATCTGCTTGCGATCGTGAAGGAACCCGTGTCCGCGGACCTGCCGGTTTCGCCGGAAGGCGACATGACGTTCGCCGACGTCGCGCCGGACCTGTCGTCGCCGTCGCCCGAGGACGCCGCCGGCGCCACCCAATTGCGCAACACGATCGCTGCCGCGATCGACCGGTTGCCGCCGCGCGAGGCGATGGTGCTCCGGCTGCGCTACGGGCTGCACGCGGACGAAGGCTGCTCGCTGCGCGACATCGGCCGCCAGATGAATCTGTCCGCCGAACGCGTGCGGCAGATCGAGGCGTCGGCACTCACACGCCTTCGTGCGTCCGACGCGCTCGGCGTGCTGCGGTCGTTCATCGCATAGCGTGACGTCAATCCCACGGTGCACACGCCGTGCGTCGTGCGTCGTGTTGACGTCTGCAACACCCGCTGCTGCATTTCGACGCAACATGCAGGCCGACGAGATCGCCGATCGTTCTGTCGTTCATTGATTTGCAGTGCAGATCGATCGACGAAAGCCGCTCGACGACGCGCATGTACGCCGTTCCGGCTGAATACCCGCACGATTGGCATGCAAGTTGCGTTTCGAGAGTCAGACCACACCCAACGATTTGCATGGAGACCATCTTGACCGCCCTCGTATCGATCCTTCAGGAGCGCCGAATCTTCGAACCGCCGGCCGACACGCGCGAGCGCGCGACCATTTCCGGCATGCCGGCCTACCAGGCGCTTGCCGCCGAGGCCGAGCAGGATTACGAGGGCTTCTGGGCGCGTCTCGCGCGCGAGGGCCTCAGCTGGCACAAGCCGTTCACCAAGGTGCTCGACGAGAGCAATGCGCCGTTCTACAAGTGGTTCGACGACGGTGAGCTGAACGCCTCGTACAACTGCCTCGACCGTCACGTCGAAGCCGGCAACGGCGAGCGCGTCGCGGTGATCTTCGAGGCCGACGACGGCACCGTCACGCGCGTCACCTACGCCGATCTGCTGGCACGTGTATCGCGCTTCGCGAATGCGCTGAAGAAACGCGGAATCGGCAAGGGCGATCGCGTCGTCATCTATATTCCGATGTCGATCGAGGGCATCGTCGCGATGCAGGCCTGCGCGCGCATCGGGGCCACGCACTCGGTCGTGTTCGGCGGCTTCTCCGCGAAATCGCTGAACGAGCGGCTCGTCGACGTCGGCGCGGTCGCCCTCATCACCGCCGACGAGCAGGCGCGCGGCGGCAAGACGCTGCCGCTCAAGAGCATCGCCGACGAGGCGCTCGCGATGGGCGGCTGCGAAGCAGTCAAGAGCGTGATCGTCTATCGCCGCACCGGCGGCAAGATCGACTGGCACGCCGGGCGCGACCTGTGGATGCACGAGATCGCCGACGGCGAGCCCGACACGTGCGCACCGGAATGGGTCGGCGCCGAGCATCCGCTGTTCATCCTCTATACGTCGGGCTCGACCGGCAAGCCGAAGGGCGTGCAGCACAGCACCGGCGGCTACCTGCTGTGGGCCGCGCAGACGATGAAGTGGACCTTCGACTGGAAACCGACCGACGTGTTCTGGTGCACGGCCGACATCGGCTGGGTCACGGGCCACACGTACATCACCTACGGCCCGCTCGCGTGCGGCGGCACGCAGGTCGTGTTCGAAGGCGTGCCGACCTGGCCGGACGCCGGCCGCTTCTGGAAGATGATCAACGATCACAAGGTCACGGTGTTCTACACCGCGCCGACCGCGATCCGCTCGCTGATCAAGGCCGCCGAGGCCGACGACAAGGTTCATCCGAAGAGTTACGACCTGTCGAGCCTGCGCATCATCGGCACGGTCGGCGAACCGATCAATCCGGAAGCGTGGATGTGGTACCACAAGCACGTCGGCCAGGAGCGCTGCCCGATCGTCGACACGTGGTGGCAGACCGAAACCGGCGGCCACATGATCACGCCGCTGCCGGGCGCAACGCCGACGGTGCCGGGGTCTTGCACGCTGCCGCTGCCGGGCATCATGGCCGCGGTGGTCGACGAGACCGGCCAGGACGTGCCGAACGGGCAAGGCGGCATTCTCGTCGTCAAGCGTCCGTGGCCCTCGATGATCCGCACGATCTGGGGCGACCCGGAGCGCTTCAAGAAGAGCTATTACCCCGAGGAGCTCGGCGGCACGCTCTATCTGGCCGGCGACGGCACGGTGCGCGACAAGGACACCGGCTACTTCACGATCATGGGCCGCATCGACGACGTGCTGAACGTGTCGGGCCACCGGCTCGGCACGATGGAGATCGAGTCGGCGCTGGTTTCGCACGAGCTGGTTGCGGAAGCTGCGGTGGTCGGCCGCCCGGACGACACGACGGGCGAGGCGGTGGTCGCGTTCGTGGTGCTGAAGCGTTCGCGTCCGGAAGGCGAGGAAGCGGCGGCGCTCGCGAAGACGCTGCGCGACTGGGTCGGCAAGCAGATCGGGCCGATCGCGAAGCCGAAGGACATCCGCTTCGGCGACAACCTGCCGAAGACGCGCTCGGGCAAGATCATGCGGCGCCTGCTGCGCTCGCTCGCGAAGGGCGAGGCGATCACGCAGGACACGTCCACCCTCGAGAACCCCGCGATCCTCGAGCAGCTCGGCCAGTCGCTCTGAATGACGGGGCCGGCATCGGCCGGCCTTACCCAATCTCTTCGACGCACGCGCGTTCGGGCGGCCATCCCCGCCATGAACGCGTCGCATGCGGCCGACACCCGGCCACGCACGTGCGTTCCGCCGCGCCCCATCGTGCGTATGCGGCCCGCGCGCCGGACACCGCTTCGCGGCGGTCCGTCGCATTCCCCGTTCGATGCATCGACGTACAACAACACTGGAGACACCCAATGAAAAACAGAATCGTGATCGGTTGCGCCGCGCTGGCAGGCGCGATGGTCAGCAGCAGCGCCTTCGCACAGAGCAGCGTAACGCTGTATGGCAACCTCGACGCCGCGGTGCTGTACACGAGCAAGACGCTCGACGCCGCCACCGGCGCGAACGCCGGCCATCAGTTCGCGATGACCGACACCGGCATGACGCCGACGACGTTCGGGATGACCGGCACCGAGGATCTCGGCGGCGGACTCAAGGCGAAATTCCAGCTCGAAAGCGGCTTTGCCGTCACCAACGGCGCGTTCGCCCATTCGAACGGCAACTTCTTCGGCCGCCAGGCGTGGGTCGGGCTCGACGGCGGCTTCGGCACGGTCAAGGCCGGCGTGCAGTACTCGCCATTCCTGCTCGCGATCTTCGATTCGGATCCGCGCAGCTTCTCGCACTTCGGCAGCGGGCTGATCAACTACGTCGACAACGTGCTGGTGACGGGCCTGTTCAACCCGAACGCCGTGTCGTACACCAGCCCGACGATCGCCGGCCTCACCGGCAGCGCGATGTTCGCGTTCGGCGGCAAGGCCGGCGACTTCCAGGCCGGCCGCCAGTATTCGGCGAGCCTCAAGTACGAACATGAGGGCTTCATGATCGACGCCGCGTTCTACGACGGCAACGACGGCACCAACCCGACGCCGACGCCGAGCACCGTCGCGTTCGTCGGGCGCACGATCGGCGCCGCATACCGCTTCGGCCCCGTCACCGCGAAGGCGTCGTTCACGAGCTACAAGGTCGGCGGATCGTTCAGCAACAACGTGTATGGCGGCGGCCTCGATTACCAGGCGACGCCGGCCGTCGACCTGAACGGCGGTGTCTGGTTCACCAGCGATCGCAACGACACGGCCAATCACTCGCTGCTCGCGGCCGTCGGCACGACCTACAGCCTGTCGAAGGCAACCGCGCTGTACGCGCAGGTCGCGATGGTCAACAACCATGGTGCGATGAACACCGGGCTCGGGATCAACAACGCGCTTTATGCGGTCACCGGCACGACCGTCGGCGCGAACGTCGGAATCCGCCACATGTTCTGATGCGCAGGAGGCGGTTTCGGTGCCGAATCGCCACCGCCATGCATTCGCAGTCCGAATCATCTCGCGCCGATTTCGGTACGCCAGGACGCGTTCGGATTCGGCGCGATCTCCATCGCGCACGAATCCGTGCCCGACGTATCGCCCATCTCACGCCCGCGCGATCCGCCACGTGCGGCATCCACGCACACCGCAAGATCAGCGTCCGGTATAGACCGCCATCGGCGCGGCCCGGACCGCCGCGCGCCGGACGATACGCGGAGTTGCCCGGCTGCGCCATCCGTGTCGTTTTCGACCGGTTTCCGGGCGCATGACCGATAGTCCGCGTTTCCCGTTTCTCTACACTGCTTCACACCAGCACACACCTGCCGGATGTCGCATGACGCGCGCCGCATCACCGACATCACGGCGATCCCGAGACAACCGCCTTCGTCCCCGACGGTTCCGCATCCGCTCGGCCAGCCGAAGGCTCCTCCAGGAGCGTTCTTTGAGTTCATCGCAAGCGCACCCCGCGAAAGCCCGGTCTTCGCGCAAGTCCCTCAAGCTGGACGACATCACGATCGTCGACCCCGCCGTCCTCAAGCGAGCGGTCGGAGCCATGGCGTTCGGCAATGCGATGGAATGGTTCGACTTCGGCGTCTACAGCTATATCGCCGTCACGCTCGGCAAGGTGTTCTTCCCGTCCAGCAACCCGTCCGCGCAGCTGCTCGCGACCTTCGGCACGTTCGCGGCCGCGTTCCTCGTGCGCCCGCTCGGCGGCATGGTGTTCGGCCCGCTCGGCGACCGCATCGGCCGCCAGCGCGTGCTCGCCGCCACCATGATCATGATGGCCGTCGGCACCTTCGCGATCGGCCTGATCCCCAGCTACGCGTCGATCGGGATCATGGCGCCGATACTGCTGCTCGTCGCCCGCCTCGTGCAGGGCTTCTCGACCGGCGGCGAATACGGCGGTGCCGCCACCTTCATCGCCGAATTCTCGACCGACAAGCGCCGCGGCTTCATGGGCAGCTTCCTCGAGTTCGGCACGCTGATCGGCTACACGCTCGGCGCGGCCACCGTCGCGATACTGACGGCGACGCTCTCGCAGGAAGCGCTACTGTCGTGGGGCTGGCGTGTACCGTTCTTCATCGCCGGTCCGTTGGGCCTCGTCGGCCTGTACATCCGGATCAAGCTCGAGGAGACGCCCGCGTTCAAGAAGGAAGCCGAAGCGCGCGAAGCGGACGAACGGTCGCGCCCGAAACAGTCGTTCGGCACGCTGCTCGTCGAACAGTGGAAGCCGCTGCTCCAGTGCGTCGGCCTCGTGCTGATCTTCAACGTGACCGACTACATGGCGCTGTCGTATCTGCCGAACTACCTGTCGGCGACGCTGCACTTCAACGAAACGCACGGCCTCTTCATGGTGCTGCTCGTGATGGTGCTGATGATGCCGATGACGCTTTACGCCGGGCATCTATCGGATCGGCTCGGCCGCAAGCCGGTGATGATGTTCGGCTGCGTCGGCCTGCTCGTGCTGTCGGTGCCCGCGCTGCTGCTGATCCGCTCCGGCGGGATGCTGTCGGTGTTCGGCGGAATGATGATCTACGGCACGCTGCTGTCGACCTTCACAGGGGTGATGCCGTCCGCGCTGCCCGCGCTGTTCCCGACGCGGATCCGCTACGGCGCGCTCGCGATCGGCTTCAACGTGTCGGTGTCGCTGTTCGGCGGCACGACGCCGCTCGTCACCGCATGGCTCGTCGATCGCACCGGCGACCTGATGATGCCGGCCTACTACCTGATGGGCGCATCGTTCATCGGCATCGTGTCGGTGCTCGCGCTGCGCGAAACCGCACGGCGGCCGCTGCCCGGCTCCGCGCCGTGTGTCGCGAGCCGCGCGGAAGCGCAAGACCTGATTCGCCGCGGCGTTGACGAGGGACGCGTGCGCGACCGCAAGTTCGCGCCGGTCGGCGAACGCGCGTAATCCAGTCCTGCAGTGATGCAAGCCGTTGCGTCGTCATAGGACGCCGCGCGGCACCCCCTCGCGGGCGCCGCGCATCTGACTGTCAGCCCGCCGCGAGCTGCTGTTCGTCGAACCAGTCGAGCAACGTCCGCGTGACGAACGCGGGATTCTCCAGGTTCGAGATGTGGCCGGCGTCCGGCACCAGCGCATGGCGGCAACCGATCACGCCCGCCATCTTCACCGTCTCCGACGGCGGCCGCGCCATGTCGCCCGCGCCGCACATCAGCAGCGTGCGCTCGGCATCCAGTTCAGCGAGCGCGACGAGCGTATCCGGCCGCCCGAAGATCAGTCGACCGAGCGGGACGATCGACTGCCGCAGCCGGTCGGCCGGAAGGTTCGCGAGCGCGGCGCGAAACGCGGCCGGCACCGGGTCGGCAAGGTTCACGTCCGGCCGGAAGAACAGCGGCACGATCGCATCCAGCAACGGCGGCGCGATACAACCGGCGGCGGCGATCGCGTCGAGCATCCCGAAGTAGCGCAGCCGCGTCGCGTCGGGTTCGGACTCCAGCGACGCATCCATCAGCACGAGCGAGCGCACGCGCTGCGGTTCGCGCAACGCGAGCCGCGCGCCCCACATCCCGCCGACGCTCAGCCCCACGACCGCGCACTGCTCGATCTCCAGCGCATCGAGCAATGCGCTCGCGTGCGCGGCGAGGTCGTCGAGCGTCTCGGTGCCGTCGGGCAGCGGGCACGACGCACCATGCCCCCACAGGTCCGGCACGATCACGCGGTAGCGGCTCGCCAGCGCGTCGATCTGCGGCGCCCACATCGCCGAATCCCACAGGTAGCTGTGTCCGAGCAGCACCGGAAATCCGGTGCCGTGATCCTGGTAATGCAGGGTGCTGCCATGAACGATGTGTGCGGGCATGTCGTCTCCGGATGTCAATGCGATCGGCGGCGGCCCGGAAACGGGCGCCGCGGTCCGCGGCGTTCTGCGACGAACGCGAAGCGGCGAATCATCGCACAGCTTGCCCGCGCTGCGTGTGACTGCCGTCGCGCGTCCCGCGACGCATGGCGTCGTGCACTTCCGCCGTGCGACCGGGACGACGCCGGACACCGGAATGTCGAGGCTGTCGCCGTTCGAGACATACCCTTACGTCGCTGCGTGCGTGAGCGATGCGGCCAGCGCGAACGCGGCGGCCGCGACGGCCCGCCATGCTGTCTTCATGTTGATGTGAATGCGCCGTGCGTGAAGCGACCGTTAACGTGTTCGCGGCACCGGACAACCTCGGTCGTCCGGTGCCGCGACGGGCGAAACGCATGATCAGAACACCGCGTGCCCGCTGATGAGGCTCGGCAGCCAGGTGGAGAAGAACGGCATGTACGTGACGATGTTGATCGCACTGAAGATCGCGAGGTAATACGGCCACGCCATCTTCGTCGTCTCGCCGATCGACACGTTGCCGATCGCGCAGCCGACGAACTGCACCGAGCCGATCGGCGGGTGAACGAGACCGAGCGAGCAATTCAGCAGCAGCATGATCCCGAACTGCACCGGCCCGACGCCGCACGCCATCGCGATCGGCAGGAACAGCGGCGTCGTGATCAGGATGTGCGCGGCCATGTCGACGAACGTGCCGAGGAACACCTGAATGATGTTGATGTACAGCAGCATCAGCCAGGGCGCTGCGGTCGACTGCTTCAGCAGCCCTTCGATCGCATCCGGAATCTCCAGGTACGACATCTGGAAGCGCAGCATGTTGGACACGGCGATCAGCAGCAGCACGACGCCCGTCGTGCGCGCCGCATGCGACAGCGCGCGGCGCAGTTTCTCGACGGTCAGCGTGCGGTACACGATCGCGGTCAGCACGAGCGAATACACGACGGCGATCGCGGCCGCTTCCGTTGCGGTGGCGATCCCCTTCGCGACGCACACGAGGATGATCGCGATCACCATCAGGCCCGGCACCGCGCCGACGAAGCTGCGCAACACCGCATACCAGCCCGGGAACGCCGGCAGCGCCGACGAACCGTCTTCACGGCGCGGATAGCCGTGACGCACGGCTTGCCAGTACGCGGCGGCGAGCACGAAGCCCATCACCCACAGCACCGGCAGGAGGCCGGAAAACAGCAGGTCGCCGATCGACACGCCGCTCACCTGCTGGCCGTGCAGCATTCCCGTGATCCCCTGTGCGGCGAACGCATAGATGATCATGTTGGTCGACGTCGGCATCAGCGCGCCGGCGAGCGACGCGTGGGTCGTCACGTTGACCGCGTAGGCCGCGCTGTAGCCTTCGCGCTTCATCAGCGGAATCACCACGCCGCCCATCGCGGACGTATCGGCGGTCGGCGAGCCCGACACGCCGCCGAACAGCGTGCACGCGACGACGTTGGCCATCCCGAGACCGCCTCGGAAGTGGCCGACGGTTGCCTGCGCGAAACGCAGGATCCGGTCCGCGATGCCGCCGTGCAGCATCAGCTCGCCGGAGAAGATGAAAAATGGCACCGCGAGGAACGAGAACGCGTTCATTCCCGAGATCATCGACTGCATCGCGGTCGCGATCGGGAGCCCTTCGACCATATAGGTCAGCACGCAGGCAATCCCGAGCGCGAACGAAACGGGCACCCCGAGCACGAGGAAAATCAGAAAACTGACGGACAGGATCGCGAGTTCCATGGCGTTATTGGCCCGGCGAAGAACGACGAAGCGCGAGCAGGTGCTCGAGCGAGAAGAGGATGATGGCGATCGCCGCGGGAATCGTGATCAGGTAGCGCACGCCCTCGGGCAGCCCGATGATCGGAATGCGATCGCCCATCGTTTCGGCGGCCATGCTGCCGCAGCCGACCATGATCGCGATCGCGAACGCGATCAGGCTCAGGTGCTGGATCGCGATCACCACGGTGCGCGCGCCCGGCGACAGGCGCCTCACGAGCGAGTCGAGGCCGATGTGGCCGCCGTCGCGCACCTTCATCGCCGCACCGAACATCGCGATCACGATCACCAGCAGCAACGCGATCGGCTCGACGAAATCGGGCGCGTTCTCGAACACGTAACGCATCACGACCGCGTAGAACACCAGCACCGTGAGCGCCGCGAGACACAGCGACGCGACCACGGCCAGCGCGCGGAACAGCAGGTCGTTCACGCAACGCAGGAGCGGCGCCGCCGCGCGCGGCCGGCACGGTGCCGCACCGTCCGCGACGGCCGCATCCGGCGAGCCCGCAGCCGCCGCGCCATTCAAGGAAGTGCGACGGGTCACTTGGTTGCCTCGATCTCGTCGACGATCTGCTTCATCTGCGGCGTCTTCTCGTACTTGGCCCACAGCGGCTGCATCGCCTTCACGAATGCCGCGCGATCGATCTGCGCGGCGGGCAGGATCTTCGCGCCGCCCTTCGTCACCGTCTGCTGCGCCAATGCCTCGCGCGCGGTCCACAGCTTCTGGTAGTACGGCACCGAATCGGCCGCGGCCTTCCTGATCGCGGCCTGTTCCTGCGGCGACAGCGTGTCCCAGATCTTCTTCGAGAACACCAGCACTTCCGGCGTCATCGCGTGCTGCGTCTCCGAGTAGTCGGGCGCCACCTCGAAGTGCTTGGTTTCCTCGTACGACGGCAGGTTGTTTTCCGCCGCGTCGACGAGGCCCGTCTTCAGGCCCGTGTAGACCTCGGCGAACGGCATCGGCGTCGGCGTGCCGCCCATCGCCCTGATCTCGTCGACCATCAGGTCGGACGGTTGCACGCGCACCTTCAGCCCCTTCATGTCGGCGGGCGTGCGCACCGGGCGCTTCGCGTAGATCGAGCGCGCGCCGCTCTCGTAGAACGTCAGCGCGATCATCCCCTTCGCCGCGAACGCGTCGAGGATCTTCTGGCCGGCCGGGCCGTACATCGCCTTGCGGAAATGGTCGACGTCGCGGAACAGGAACGGGAACGACGGGATCAGCGACTCCGGCACGATCTCGTTGAACGACGCGCCGTTCACGCGCGCCATGTCGATCGCGCCGATCCGCACCTGGTCGACCGTGTCCTTCTCGGAGCCGAGCGCACTGTTGCCGAACACCTTGATCGAGTCCTTGCCGCCCGTCAGCTTCGACAGCTCGTCGCCCATGTACTTGACCGCCATGTTGGTCGGGAAGCTGTCGCCGTGCACGTCCGCCGAGCGGAACACGCGGGCCTGCGCGGACACCGCGAAGCCGGCCATCAGCGCGACGGCCAGTGCGGTACGGGAGCGGGTGAATCGGTGCTTCATCGTCAGTCTCCTTGCTGGTTGCTCGTTGTTTGGCGGCGATCCGCTCGGCATCCGCATGCATCGATGCACGGCCTTCGCGGATTCGCAGTCATACGTTGTATGACGTGTCGGAGCGAATGTACGTCGGTTAATCGTTTAACTCGATTGGTGCATACCCTATAACGGGCTCTGTAGCGGGCTTGCGGCGGGAGATGGGAAAAAGTCACCTCAACTCGGTGGACGACCTGCAAAACGTTTTCCGGAAACAGGTCTGCATTTGAATCGGCACGATGTTGAATCGCTTTCGCGAGACCGGACGCCGGCTTTCGCTTCTATTTCATTTGTCATAGGATGACTGACTACTACGCGCCCGCAGCCGCACGACGCCAAGCCAGGACGATCAATCGGCCGTGAACCTCACGCTGCACAACGTGAACCTGTCGGTTTGAGCGTCGACCGCGAACCGCGTCGTCGTGAACGTCGAGGCAACGCGCAATATGCGTCCGGCCAACGTGGTCGAGTTCGTCGACTTCCTCCGGCATCGGACCAGTCAAACCCATTCGGCTCGACGTGGGCGCCGCCGTCGTAATGATGATGCGATGACGCTATTCCCCGCCGTCACGCGGGAATAGCGTCATCGGGCCCGGTGCGCCCGTCGTTGCGCGCTTCCGGCATGCGGGCCGGCGCCTGCGCGCGTGTACACGCCGCGGGCACGCGTGATGCGTGCTTGCGGCGACATCGGAAATGCGAATGGAGGTGTGCGATGCAGACGACCAGAACGTCGGCCGGTCCGAATCAGGACACGCCGCTGAATCCGGGCGACGAAGGGCCACCCGATGCGCCGGGCGTGGGCGAGGACCTGTGCGGCGTGTGCCGCGGTACGGGCATGGTCGAAGGACAGCCATGCACGGTGTGCGGCGGAACGGGCAAGGTGCTGCAGGGTATTGGCGGCGGATAGGCGAACGACACGCATGCAGGCCGATTGCCGCGATGCCCGGACGGGCCGCGCCTCGCATGCGACGCCTCGGCACCGGAATCTGCTGCAACGCGGTGTTCGCAGCGTCCTGGCCGGACGCGCTCTCAACGACCGAGGCGTCGATCCCGCAGGAACGCGTTCAGCTCGCCGCCCGCATGCTCGATATGCCGCTTGAGCAGCGATGCCGCCGTGCGCGCATCGCCCTTGCGGCACAACGCGACCAACTCGGCGTGTTCGGATTCGGCCACGTCACGCGCGGCCTCGGACAGCGACAACTGCACGCGCGTGTAGCGGTCGGTCTGCTGCAGCAGCGACGCGACGATCGCCGCCGTCTTCGGCTGGTCGGCGCGCGACAGCAACACCTGATGCAGCTCGGTGTTCAGTTCGCCCCAGCGCCCGGACTGGCTCGCATGCAGCACTTCGCTGTATTCCTCGAGGATCGCATCGAGCCGTGCGAAATCCTCGGCGGTCAGCTTCGGAATCGACTTCTTCAGCAGCACGGGTTCCAGCAGCGCGCGCAGTTCGAACAGTTCGGTGATGTCTTCCGGGGACAGCTCCGAGACGATCGCCCCCTTGTGGGGCAGGATCTTGACGAGCCCCTCGCTCTCGAGCTGCACGAGCGCTTCCCTCAGCGGAATCCGGCTGATGCCGAGCTCGGTCGCCAGCGCATCCTGGCGAAGCTGATAGCCGTCGACATACTCCCCTGTCAGTATACGGCGGCGCAATTCGTTCGCCGCGGCTTCGGCGCGCGTGGCGTAGACAAGAGGAGGGCGTTTCTCGTTCATGTTCGGACTGGGGAAGGCGGTCAGGCAGATGTCGGCGCGGCGGCGGATATTGCATATTTTCTACAATATTAGCAGAGGGCCCGCGCCGTCGAGCCGCCGCCGCATGGAGCTTCATGCTGTCGCGCCCTGCGTTCGGCCGCCTGCGTATGTCGCTTGCCATCCCGAAGCGGTCACCCACGCGATGTGCCCTTGAGCGACCGGTTCCGGATCGGAAGCAGCCGCTCAACAATGCTGCGCATCTCCAGCACGACTTACCTGGAAATCCGGTTCGACTGTGCTGCCGGTGAATGCAAGACTTTCAACGCTATAACGACTCCGCAAACGATGGCGCCGATGCCGAATGCCTCGTCGAACGTAGGCCACCGATGACTTGCCACGAGCCCGAACGACGTCGCGAATACCGTCTCGGTCACGATAAGCTGACCTGCAAGCCCGATTGGCAGCTTCTTCGATGCTATCGTCCACGCCCACGAACCACCAATCGACCCTACTGCGGCCAGAACAAGTGAACTCGCCAGAACAAGTCCGAATGACGACCACTGGATGCCAAGTCTGGTGATATTCAGCAGCGACAGCGGTGCAGCGATTGGAATAAAGAGCGCAATCTCCAGCGCGCCACCGATCATCATCATCGCCGTCCACTTCCTCGGGTCCATCCCCGGGCGCTTTCTTAGCGCGTTTCGATTGGATAGGGCGAAGGCGGTCCACAGCGATACTGCGCCAAACGAGATTGCGATGCCAGCGATGACTCGAGTCGACAGGCCATCAAGCGCCTCCATCAGCCCGGACGAGTTGACCATCATCAAGCCCAACGTGATGAAGCCCAGAGGGATACTCAGAACTCTCCACGATGTGGCCTGAGCGCCCTGATTCCCAACGATGGCAAGCACCACGGGTACAGTCGCGACAATCGCTGGCGGGACAATCGGCCCGGCGAAGCGTACGGCTGACATGATCGTCACGAAATAGCCTACATACCCGACGAGGCCTAGCCATGCCGCGACCAGCCAGTCGACTAAGGTCGCGTGCGACCCGCGATCCTTCACGGCGATGAACAGAACAGCGCCCAATATTCCCGAAAGCAGAAATCGCGTAACAGCCAGGTCGTAAATGGAGTATGGACCGATCACGTAAGGCGCAACAAAATTGAGCGACCAGGAGAATGCCGCGAAAACGGCAGCAAACACACCCATCAGAGACCGCGCCTGCATTCTCAGCTCCCGGAGTCAACGTAATCAGGTTAGCGGGTGCAGCGCCGTCGACCTTCCGAAAACAGCCTTGTTCTTACCCCGGAACGACAAGTTTTATGACGCCAACCCGGTAATAAGCGGCCCTCGGTGCGGCCGCTCACAGGAAAACGTCAGCGACTCTTGATGGCCGGTAAACTTCACCGTCATATAGAATGATGCGCTTTGCCCGCACGCCTATGTGGTTCAAGAATCTTCAGCTTCATCGTCTTCCGGCACCGTGGGCCGTTACCCCCGATCAGATGGAAGAATGGCTGGCGCCCCACGCGTTTCAGCCGGGCACCAGCGTCGAGATGCAGCGCTTCGGATGGGCGTCGCCGCGTGACGACGGCGCGCTTGTGTATTCGATCAACCGGCAGATGCTGCTGATGTTTCGTGCCGAAAAGAAACTGCTCCCGGCCTCGGTCGTCAATCAGGTGACCAAGGCCCGGGCGCTTGAAGTCGAGGAGCAGCAGGGCTTCAAGGTCGGGCGAAAACAGCTGCGCGAACTCAAGGAGCAGGTGACGGACGAACTGCTGCCGCGCGCGTTCACCATTCGCCGCGATACCCGCGTGTGGATCGATACGGTGAACGGCTGGCTCGTTATCGATGCGGCTGCACAGGCTCTTGCCGACGACGTCCGCGGCCTGCTCGTCAAATCGATCGATCAATTGCCGCTCGCCGGCGTTCAAGTGGCGCTTTCGCCGGTCGCCGCGATGACGGATTGGCTGCTGTCCGGTGACGCGCCGGGCGGGTTCACCGTGGACCAGGACGCCGAGTTGCGCTCGAGCGGCGAAGGCGGGGCCACGGTGCGATACGTCGGCCACGCGCTGGAAGCGAACGACATGCGCCGGCACATCGAGGCCGGCAAACAATGCATGCGCCTCGCCATGACCTGGGATGACCGAATCTCCTTCGTGCTGACACCGTCGCTGACGATCAAGCGCGTCACGCCGCTCGACGTGATCAAGGAAGCGACGGATCCCACCGCGCAGAACGACGACGAACGCTTCGACTCGGACGTCACGCTGATGACGGGTGAATTGGCGCGGATGTTGACCGATCTGGTCGATATCCTGGGTGGTGAGCGGCACGACGCGATTCATCAGGCGGCAGCAGCCTGAGTCTCGCCGGCTGTCAAGGATCATCGCCCTGCGGCGGCGTGGCTTCGCGCCGACGCGACATGTCGAGCAGGAGCGTCGCCGCTCTGGCGCGGGTCGCGGCTGCGCGCTCGCGATCCGTAGGAGACCGGTGCAATCCCTGAACGCGGCCGCGATCGTCAAGGTCGCCAGGCAATTCGTATAAGACCACCGACCGTCTTCCCCGCTCTCCCCGGGAAATCCGCGCTGAACCGAAAAAAGCCACCCTCGCGGGTGGCTTCGGTGCGTTCGACCGGGCTTCGGTCGCATACATCACGCGTGGGTGCGCCGGCTCGCCTCGGCATCGACGTCGCGCAGCGACTTGCCGCGCGTTTCCTTCGCGAGGCCCACGCAAACGATCGAGATCGCCGCCGCCGCGACCAGATACAGTGCGATCGGCGTCGACGAGTGATAGCGCTCGAGCAACGACAGCCCGATCAACGGCGCGAGCGAGCCGGCCATCAGCGGCGCGACCTGGTAACACAGCGACAGCGCGGTATAGCGCACGTTGGTCGGGAACATCTCGGTCATCAGCGCCGAGTACGGCGAGTAGGTCATCGATTCGATGAACAGGCCGAGCACGATCGCGGCCATGATGATCCAGTCGTTGCCGGTGTCCATCATCGGGAACGCGACGAAGCCCCAGCCCGCGGTCAGCACCGCGCCGGTCAGGTATACGAGCTTGCGGCCGACGATGTCCGACATGAGCCCCATCAGCGGGATGAAGAAGAAGTGGATCGCGTTGGCGGCGAACATCAGCTTCAGGATCCGCGTGGTATCGAAGCCGACGACCAGCTTCAGATAGGTCAGCGAGAACGTGACGACCATGTAGTACAGGATGTTCTCGGCAAAACGCGCGCCGATGCCGATCAGCACCTGCCGCCAGTGGTACTTCAGCACGTGGCCCACGCCGAGCTGCCTTTCCTGCTTCTGCGCGCGGCGCGCCTGCGCTTCCTTGAAGATCGGCGCATCGTCGACCTTGCGGCGAATCCAGAAACCGATCAGCACGACCACCGCCGAGAACCAGAACGCCGCGCGCCAGCCCCACGCAAGGAAGTCGGCCTCGGACAGCGAGCTCGACAGCACCAGCAGGATAATGGTCGCGACCAGGTTGCCGGCCGGCACGCCGGCTTGCGGCCAGCTGGCCCAGTAGCCGCGGCGGTTGTCCGGGCTGTGCTCGCTGACCAGCAGGATCGCGCCGCCCCACTCGCCGCCGAACGCGAAGCCCTGGACCAGGCGCAGCGACACCAGCAGCACCGGCGCCCAGTAGCCGATCGCATCGAAGGTCGGCAGGCAGCCCATCAGGAACGTCGTGATGCCGACCACGATCAGGCTGACCTGCAGCAGATACTTGCGGCCGAACTTGTCGCCGTAGTAGCCGAACACCAGCCCGCCGATCGGGCGCGCGGCGAACCCCACCGCATACAGCGCGAACGCCGCGAGCAAGCCGTCGATCGGGTTGCCCGTCTTCTTGAAGAAGTGCGTGCCGAACACCAGCGCCGAGGCCGTTCCATACAGGAAGAACTCGTACCACTCCGCCACCGACCCGACCATCGACGCCGCGACGACCCGCTTCAATTCCCGTTTCGACGCCGTGTCCTGCACGGCCGTCGCACCACCAGGCGAGACTGCCTCGCCGACCTGACTTGTCATCTCCGTATCTCCTCTCGTTGTCTTCCATTTCCCTTGACGGGCCGGTTCGCGAGTAAGCGCGCCGAAAGCTTTTATACAATATCCAATACACAATCCAAGTAATCTCAAAAAATGCTTTCGGCGGAAATGCGACACGTCGGCGAGCCGCCGCCGGCCGTTCCGGGAGCCTGCGGAGGAACGGATTTCGGTCAGATGAAAGCGCGACGGGAACGGGCTTGCGCAACGCTGGTCGGCATTCGCAGGCATCAGGTGGTGGAGCCGGGACGCGCATTGCGCCGCCTTCGCCGGGATCGCCCGCCATCCTCGCCGGAGGCCGCCGTGGCGCGGTTCGCCGCCCTCGCCGATGCCCCGAAACCAGGGGCTATGTCATGCCCTTTTTATTTTATATTGTATAAAATATGCGAACTGGCTAGAATGCATTCGTCGATGGCTGACTTTCGGGCGAAACCGGAGGCAACGTTTCGGCACCGAGGCACGCAAGAGGTGACCAGCCGCCGTCCGGATCACGTGAAGCACCGACGAGACGGCGAGCGCGCGTACTGCCCAGGTTGTGCCATCAATGGCAGTTGACCCTATCTGAATGTGAGGAAACGAGATGAGCGACAACATTTTTACCGGCACCATTCCGGCCCTGATGACGCCGTGCACCGCTGACCGTCAGCCGGATTTCGACGCGCTGGTAAAGAAGGGCAAGGAACTGGTGGCACTCGGCATGCGCGCGGTGGTGTACTGCGGCTCGATGGGCGACTGGCCGCTGCTGACCGAAGCGCAGCGCCAGGAAGGCGTCGCACGCCTGGTCGAAGCCGGCGTCCCGACGATCGTCGGCACCGGCGCGGTGAACTCGAAGGAAGCCGTGTCGCACGCCGCGCATGCCGCGAAGGTTGGCGCGCACGGCCTGATGGTGATCCCGCGCGTGCTGTCGCGCGGCGCATCGCCGGCCGCACAGAAGGCTCACTTCGCCGCAATCCTGAACGCCGCGCCGAACCTGCCGGCGGTGATCTACAACAGCCCGTACTACGGCTTCGCAACCCGTGCCGACCTGTTCTTCGAACTGCGCCGCCAGCACCCGAACCTGATCGGCTTCAAGGAATTCGGCGGTGCGGCCGACATGCGTTACGCAGCCGAGAACATCACGTCGCAGGACGACAGCGTGACGCTGATGGCCGGCGTCGACACGCAAGTGTTCCACGGCTTCGTGAACTGCGGTGCCGCGGGCGCGATCACCGGCATCGGCAACGCGCTGCCGCGCGAAGTGCTGCAACTCGTCGACCTGTGCAAGAAGGCCGCGCAAGGCGATGCGGTGGCACGCGTACGTGCGAAGGAACTGGAAGCGGCGCTGGCCGTGCTGTCCTCGTTCGACGAAGGCTGCGACCTGGTCCTGTTCTACAAGCACCTGATGGTGTTGAACGGCGACAAGGAATACACGCTGCACTTCAACGAAACCGATGCACTGAGCGACGCGCAACGGAACTACGCGGAAGCGCAGTACACGCTGTTCCGCAACTGGTACGCGAACTGGTCGAAGAGCATCGCGTAAGCGCGCTCGCACGATGCAGTGCAATACGCGGCCATGACACGGCTGCGCGATGGAAAGGGAAAGCCACGGATCACCCCGTGGCTTTTTTCTTGTCTACGCCCCGCCCTGAAGCAGCACGCCCGCACACGCTCGGCAGGCATCCGCCGCATCAGTGTTGCTGCACGGCCGCGCCGCTCGCGCGCTCCTGTTCCGTGAGTTCCGTGCGGCAGCGGCCGATCGCGTGCAACGCACCGGCCGCGACGAGCGCCGGTACCGCAAGCAGGCTGAACACATCGCCGAAGCGCCAGCCGAACCCCATCAGCATCGCGCCGGCGAACGCGCCGGCCACGCCGCCGATCCGTCCGATGCCGAGCATCCAGGCCACGCCCGTCGCGCGGCAACGCGTCGGATACAGGCTCGCCGCATAGGCCGACATCGACGTCACGGCGCTCGTCACCACGGTGCCGCACAGGAAGATCAGCGTGCCGAGCCACGCGGCATGCCCGATCGTGCGGCTCGCCACGAGCACCAGCAGCGCTGCGACGACATACGCAATCACGATCGTCCGGTTCGGATTGAAGCGATCCATCAGCCACCCGACACCGAGGTTGCCGAGCACGCCGCCCAGCGGGAACAGCGACGTCATCAGCGCGCCGCCTTCGGCGCTGAAGCCCGCATCGCGAAGCAGCGTCGGCATCCAGTTGGTCAGCAGGTAATAGATCAGCAGCCCCATGAAGTAGGCCGCCCACAGCATCAGCGTGCGCGAACGAAACTGCGCGGACAGCACCTGCGCGAGCGCGGACGCCCCGCCGGCCTGCGGGCGCGCGCCGGCGGCCACGAACGCACGGTCGTCGAAGCGCTCGTTCGGTGCGATCCGTGCGAGGATGCGCGCGATGCGCGCATGCGTGCCGGGTCGTGCCGCGAGATACTGCGCCGACTCGGGCAACAACATCACGAGCGCGACCGCCAGCGCGATCGGCCCGATGCCGCCCGCGGTCAGCACGCTTTGCCAGCCGAAGTGCGGAATCAGCCATGCCGACGTGATGCCGCCCACCGCGAGCCCGCACGAGAAGCCGCAGAACATCGCGTTGACGGCCACGCCGCGGATCCGGGCCGGCGCATATTCCGCCATCAGCGTGACGGCGTTCGGCATCGCCGCGCCGAGGCCGAGCCCGGTCAGGAAGCGAAAGGCGGTCAGCGCCTCGATCGACTGAGCGTGCGCGGACACGATGCTCCACGCGCCGAAGCACGCAACCGACAGCACGAGCACGGTCTTGCGGCCGAGCCGGTCCGCGCAGGGGCCGGCGGCGAGTGCGCCGATGCCGAGCCCGGCGAGCGCCGCGCTCATCACCGGGCCGAGCGCGCTGCGCGCGATGCCCCAGTCGTGGGTCAGCGCCGGCGCGATAAAGCCGATCGCGGCCGTGTCGTAGCCGTCGGCGGCCACGACCAGAAAGCACAGGATCAGGATCAGCCACTGGCAGGGGGAAAAGCGCTCGGCGTCGATGAACGACTGCACGTCGAGCGTACGCGGTTGGGTTTTCATCGTGTGTCTCCTTCGATCCGGTGCACGACGGCGCTGATGCGCCGCACGCACGCGGACATCTCCATGTTCATGTTTCGTTGTAGGCCCGGCGTCCGGGTGACGTGCGCAGGTCTGCCAGGCGCCGAATCCCCGGCGCCAGTGCCGTCCGCGCAGCTCGTCACGATTGCCACCCTCTCCACGCGAATGGCGTCCGTGTCGTATCGGGTGTCGTCGTCATGGGCTCAGCGCGTGAGGTACGCGAGGCTCGGGAACTCGACCCGGCGGATGATGCGGCTCTCCTGCGCGACGATCAGATGGCCGGACGCCTGCAGGTACGCGGGCCAGTCCGGATCGGCATCGCGCGCGGTGCGCCGCGCGTCGTAATCGGCGATGCTGTCGTAGCCCCACAGGTGGACAACCTGGTTCAAAGCGCCGATGTCGCTCATGTAGAAGCCGACGGGTGGACCGAGATACTTCACCTGGATCGGCATCGCGAGTCGGTCGAAGATCTCGATGAATTCCGCCATGCCGCGCGGGCGGATCGTATAGATGCGATGGTCGATGAATGCTTTCGCGGTAGTCATGGTGTGCTCCGGGTTCACGCGGTCGCGCGCGCGTCGGCGGGATGCGCCACGGCAGCGCCCGGTGTCGGTTCGGTGAGGCCGGTCAGGTCGACGAGCCCCGCGATATGGCGCGCGCTCAGGTAGCCGAACGTCATGATCGGACCGAGCGTGATCCCTGCACCCGGGTAGTTTCCGCCCATGATGCTGGCGCGATCGTTGCCGACCGCGTACAGGCCGGCGATCGGCCGGTCGTCGGCGGCCAGCACCTGCCCGACCGCGTTGGTGCGGATTCCGTCGAAGGTGCCGAGATCGCCCATCACGACCTTCAGTGCGTAATACGGCCCGTCGCCGAGGGGCGCCACGCACGGATTCGGACGATGGTTCGCGTCGCCGAGATAGCGGTTGAACGACGTCGTGCCGCGGCCGAATTCGGGATCCTCGCCACGCGCGGCGTCGCGGTTGTAGCGCCGCACGGTTTCCTCCAGATTCGCCGCATCGATACCGGCCCGCTGCGCGAGTTCCGCCAACGTACGGCCCTGCACGAGATAGCCGTTGCGCAGCAACGGCCCGAGCGGGACCGGTGCGGGCTTCGCAAAGCCGAGCCCATATTTGCGGATCGTCGCGCGATCGCACACGAGCCACATCGCCGTCTCTGTCTCGTCGCGACATGCAGCGATCATCGCCGCACCGACGTCGTGGTAGGAATTCGATTCGTTCGCGAAACGCGTGCCGCGACGGGTCACGCCGATGACACCCGGCTTGTAGCGATCGAGCAGATGCGGAAACACCCCGAAACGGCCATCGCCGAGCGGCACGCGCGAAACGGGCATCCATGCGGCCGGTTGCGGATAGCGAATCTCCACGCGGCCGCCGGCCTGCTCGGCCAGCTTCGCGCCGTCGCCGGTGTTGCCGGCCGGTACGGGCGATACATGCTCGCCGCCGCGCGCAACGTGTGGATACGCACGCGCGATTCGCGCGACGTCGTGCGAGAAGCCGCCGCTCGCCAGCACGACCGCACGGCGCGCGGTAATGCGATACGTCTCGCCATCCGCCCCGACCGTCGCGCCGGCGATGCGGCCTCCGTCGGTCACCAGTTCACGTGCGGGCGTGTTCGTCAGGATCGGGATCCCGAGGTCCAGCGCCGACTTCGCGAGTCGTGCAGCGAGCGCGTTGCCGCTCGTGATCTGCACGCCGCGCCGGTACAGCGCGAGATCCTTCAGATGCGCGGCGAGCCGCTTCGTCACGTACCACGCGGACTTGAGCGAGCGCGTTGCGTTGAAGAAATGCTTCAGGTCCGCATTCGACGAATTGAACATCATCCCGATAAACGTGATCGTCTTCAACGGCGGACGCAGGCGCTCGAGATCCTGCCCGAGCCGCCGCGCGTCGTACGGCGCGGCGACGACCGAGCGGCCGATGTCGACTCCGCCTGGCTGGTCCGGGTGATAGTCGGGATACAGCGTCGGGACGAATTTCACGTCCGTTTCGCGCTCGAAGAATTCGAGCATGCGCGGGCCGTGCTCGAGAAAGGCCTCGATTGCCGCGTCGTCACGGAACGCGCCCGTTTCGCCGCGCAAATACGTGCGTGCCGCCTCGCGCGTATCGCGCACGTCGTTTGCACTCGCGTGGCGATTGCCGGGGATCCACAGCACGCCGCCGGAAAACGCGGTCGTGCCGCCGAAGCACGCGTCCTTCTCGACGACGATCACGTCGAGGCCGGCCTTGCGCGCGGTAATCGCGGTGGACAGGCCACCCGCTCCCGATCCGATCACGAGCAGATCGCACGTGACGTGCTTCGAACGATGCCGATCGTTCATCATGTCTTCCTCCATGGATGGAACAGCCGCGCCGCCACGCCGCTGAACGCGGCGTGTCTGCATCACGCGCGGCAATGTCGTTGAACTACCTTGCGCCGGCACCGGCCTCATAGCCAGGCCGCGGAACGAGATCCATCAGCATCGCGTCGAGTCCACCGTCGACCACCAGTTCCGCCCCGTTCACATACGCGGCGCGCGGGCTCGCGAGAAAGGCGACGACGTTCGCGATGTCGTCGGGGCGGCCGATGCGCCGGCTCGCGGTCATCGCGCTGCGTCGCGCCTCGATGTCGCCGCTCTGATAGAACGATTCGGACAACGGCGTGCGGATCATCCCCGGGCACACCGTATTGCTGCGGATGCCGCGCGGCCCCCACTCCGCCGCCAGCTGCCGTGCGAGCATCGCGACCGCTGCCTTGCTCGCGCTGTATGCACCGCTATGCGTCTGCGGGTAGCGCGCCGCGATGGACGCGACATGCACCATCGAGCCCGAGCCGCGTGCCAGCATCGCGCGGCCGAACGCCTGCGAGCAGAGCATGTAGCCGGTGAGATTGACCTGCAGCATCGCGTTCCATGCGTCCAGGCTGATCGTCTCGATGCCGCCGGCACGCAACAGGCCGGCGTTGTTCACGAGTACGTCGACGGGACCGAAATCGCGCTCGACGCGTTCCGCGGCCTGGCTCACGCTCGCCGCGTCGCCAATGTCACATCCGATCGCGACGACATCGCCGCCTGCCGTCCGCAACCGCTCCGCGACGGCGATCGTCCTGTCCGCGTCACGGTCGAGCAACGCGACCCGCGAACCGGCTGCCACGAGCGCTTCGACAATCGATGTACCGATGCCGCCCGCCGCCCCCGTCACGACACACACCTGCCCGTCGAGACGAAGCCAGTCCGCCTGTCGGGTGTCTGCTTGCGATATCATTAGGTTTCCTCTTTAAATAGGCTTGAAATGTCCGGATCGATCCGGCATACGCTGCCGGAACGTCGCGCGATGCGTCAGTTGCAAGCGCTACGTCGATGAGAAAAGTATAGAAGCGCGCATCGCGCGAAAACTGGACAAACGCCGCAAGCAACAGGACAATTTGTACACAGGAGGCCGCGCGGCATGAGGAGAATCCCTAACTACGATCTGTATGGCGAATCGGCTCGTCCGCCTTGGTACGACGCGTTCAACTTCGAATGGATACCGGAGCGCAGCCGGCCGAACGACTGGCATATCGCCGCGCACCGCCACGATGCGCTATTGCAGATTTTGTACATCCGCGGCGGGCACGGGCATGTCGTGATCGAGAGCGGGAAGCACACGTTCGCGCCGCCGTGCCTCGTGCTGCTGCCCGCGCAGACGGTCCATGCTTTCGAGTTCTCGCCGCAAATCGACGGCCTCGTGGTCACGGTCGTGCAGCACGCGCTGGAAAAGCTGGTCAAGACGGTCGCGCCGGGCGCGCTGTCGACCCTGCAACGTGCGGCGATGATTCCGGTCAAGGGGCCGGACGCGAGCGTGTCGATGCTGATGCCGCTGTTCGCGTTGCTCGAACAGGAATTCCGCAGCACGTCACGCGGCCGCGGCGCGGCCGGGATGGCGCTGCTCGTCGCGCTGGTCGTGCATGTCGCGCGCTTGAGCGATCTCGCGGCAGCGCCGTCGCATGCCGGCATCGACCGGCGCGGGACGCTGCTGCGACGTTTTCGCGAGCTGATCGACGCGCATTTTCGCGAGCATCGACCGGTGGAATTCTATGCGGAGCGGCTCGGCGTGACGGCCGCGCAGCTTGCACGCGTCTGCCGCGAGGAGCTGGGGATTTCGACGACGGCGGTCGTCAACGCGCATCTGATTCGGGAAGCTCAACGCGAGCTGGTTTATTCGAATCTGAGCGTAAAGCAGATTGCGCACGAGATGGGCTTTGCGGACAGCGCGTACTTCAGCCGCTATTTCCGCAAGCAGACCAGCCAGACACCGGGCGAATTCAGGGAATCGGCCCATCGCGAGCTGATGCCCGGCCAGTCTTGAACCGGCCCGATTCAGCCGGTGGAGCCGGTCGCGACGCCGGGGTGTCGCGACCGGAACAGCCGACCCGCTAGCGGCACGTCAGACCGCGACGGCGCCGACGTAGTTTTCCGCCATCGCCATCGCCGCCGGGCGCGACGTCGTCACGTGCTCGAGCTCCGCGACCTGCAAACGCTGCTCGAACGGCGTCGCGTCGTCGAGACGATGCATCATGCGCGTCATCCAGTACGAGAAGTGTTCGGCGCGCCAGATCCGGCGCAGCGCGGTTTCGCTGTATGCGTCGAGCAGGTCGGTGCGGTCTTCGTCATAGAACGCCTGCAACGCGGACGTCAGGATGCGCACGTCGGACACCGCGAGATTAAGGCCCTTCGCGCCGGTCGGCGGCACGATATGCGCGGCATCGCCGGCGAGGAACAGCCGGCCGTGCTGCATCGTCGTCGACACGAAGCTGCGCATGCCGACGATGTTCTTCTGGAAGATCCGGCCTTCCACGACTCGCTGGCCGTCGGCGGAATCGACACGCGCATGCATCTCCGCCCAGATACGATCGTCGGACCAGTTGTCGACCGAATCCTTCGGGTCACACTGGAAATACATGCGCTGCACGTTCGGCGAACGCGTGCTCACGAGCGCGAAGCCGCGCTCGTGGCGCGCATAGATCAGTTCGTCCGACGACGGCGGCGCTTCGACGAGAATGCCGAACCAGCCAAACGGAAAGACCCGTTCGTAGTCCTGCCGCAATTCGGCTGGGATCATCGTGCGCGACACGCCCTGCGAGCCGTCGCAGCCGATCACGAAATCGCAGTCGAGCGTCTGTTCGACACCGTCGTGCACGAAGCGGATCGACGGTGCATCGGTCTCGATGCCGGAAATCGTCGTCCCGGATACGTTGAAGTACAGCGCACCGCCGGCCGCGACACGCGCGGCCACGAGATCCTTGAGCACCTCGTGCTGCGCGTAGACGGTAATCGCCTTGCCGGTCAGTTCGGTGAGATCGATGCGGCGGCGCTTGCCTTCGAACGCGAGTTCGAAGCCGTGATGCAGCGCGCCTTCCGCTTTCATCCGGTCGCCGACACCGGCTTCGGTCAGCACGTCCATCGTGCCCTGTTCGAGCACGCCGGCGCGAATGGTGGACTCGATCTGTTCGCGGCTGCGCGACTCCAGGACGACCGACTCGATGCCGCGCAGATGAAGAAGATGGGAAAGCAGCAGGCCCGCGGGCCCCGCGCCGATGATGCCGACTTGCGTACGCATGAATGTCTCCGGGTGGAATTGATTTTGCGCAAGTTTGGCGGCGGCACCCGCTATCCCGCAACGCGATATCCGGAATATGGACTATCTCGATAATAGATAAAGGCCGGATGCGCTTCGCGCCATCCGTGGCGTGCGCCCACTCAGTCAGGGTTTCACCGTCGCCAGGCGCGACTCCATCCCGTCGATCTTCGCGAGCAGGCCATTGGCGAGTTCTGTCACATGGCGCGGCATGTCGGGGATCGCCAGCAGCGCTTCGATCCGCCCGCGCCAGTAACTCGGACGACTCACACGCATCGCACACGGCATCGCCGCATCGCCGCTATCGGCATCGCTTTCCAGCAGCGCGACCATTCTCTCGATATGAGAGAGCTCGCGCTCCACATAGTCTCTCGTGAGCATCTGATCGATACCCCCCGCAACACTGCCCTGGCCTGTCGTCATCGCCGCGTCACCGCATGGTCTTTTCGGGGAACACGTCGTACTCGCTTCTCGTCACGGTACGCGCGCTCTGTGTCAGAACACCGCCGATCCGCGCAACGATTTAGTTCATATCATCGGATCATTGCCGCGCAGCCTTCGAAACGTCGCCGTTGTGCCGCGTCGGTTGCATCTGCACTGCGATCCTTCGTTGACGATAGTAGATGCTCCGCCTCGCGACGGCATCCACAATATTGAGGATGACTGCTGGAATCGATCGCACCGCATCCGCGCGATGCGGCGCCTGTGGCAACCTGGGAATGGGGATATCCAAGGCACGCTCACGCGCGCGGAAATGGCCATCACGACCGACATCGGCAGCGGCACGCACGGCGAGCGGATTGGCACCGTGCGCAGCACGATCAAGGCGATCGTCGCAAGAACGGGCGTGAGAGGAAGCGCGGGTCCCGTCTCGCTGTGCGGCGACCGAACCCACTCAGCGGCGCCGGCCGCGCATGCCCTTGCCGACCGGCGGTTCGCGCACTCGTCCGGTCCAGTTGCCGGACCACGCAGGCCGACGCGACTCAGGTTACGGCTTGCCGTGCAGCGACTCGACGATCCGGTACGCGGTCTTCACGCGATCCTCGATCGGGAAGCTGCGGTTCGCGAGCATCACGATCGCGATCCGCTTCGCGGGAACGAACGCGACATAGGCGCTGAAGCCGTTGGTCGACCCCGTCTTGTTGATCCACGTGTCCGCGCGCGGCGCGAGCGGCGGCTCGAGTTCGCTCGCGGGTGTCGCGTTGTGGAGCATCGGCGGGGCATTCCCCGCGAGCAGCGTCGGCAACGCGACCGGATACGGATACTGTTCCCAGATCAGGTCCTGCGTGAACGGGCCCGTACGGAAATAGCCGGTATGCGTGCGTTCGAGCGCGCGCTGCAGCCGCGGCGACGTTTCGACGAGCCCCATGTTCGCCTGCACGAAGCGCAGCAGGTCGGCCGCCGTCGTCCTGACGCCGTACGCAGGCTGCCACAGCATGCCGCCGGTCATCCGGATCGGCTTGCCGTCCTGCGTATAACCCTGCGCATAATCGGCCTGGCGTGCGGCGGGCACGTCGATGTAGGTATGCGTCATCCCGAGCGCGGGGAACAGCCGCTGTTCCATCAGCACTGTGAAGTCTTCATGCATCGCCTTCGCGGTGAGAAAACCGAGCATCCCGATCGCGACGTTCGAGTACGTGCGACGCGTGCCCGGCGCGTATGCAGGCCGCCACGCGTCGAGATAACGCATCAGGTCCGCGTCGTCGCGGATGCTGTCCGGCACCTGCAGCGGCATTCCGCCGGGCGTATGCGTGCCGAGATTGAGCAGCGTGACGACGCCGAACGGCTTGCCCTGCAGCGCGGGGAGGTACTTGCCGGCCGGGTCCGAGAGCGACAGCTCGCCGCCTTCCTGTGCGTTCGCCGCAAGCGTCGCGGTCAGCGTCTTGCTGACGGAGCCGATCTCGAACAGCGTCTCGCCGGTCACCGGCTTGCCGGTTTGCGTCGACATCACGCCGTAGTCGAACACATAAGGCTTGCCGTCGACGACGACGCCGATCGCCATGCCGGGAATGGCAAACTGCTTCATCAGCGGCGCGACGTGGCGGGTCACGGTATCGTGAATTTCGTCCTGCGTGGCAGCGGCCGCGCGGCCAGCCATGGCAGCGGCGCACGCGGCGACGAACAGGGTCGCGGCGATGCGGATCGCGTTGAATCGCATGATTGCGGTTCCTTCGATTTTATGATGGTTGCGTGAACAACAAGTCCGGCCTCGCCGCGCGAGGACCGTGGGCAGCCGGCCTGTCGAGCAGGACTATCGCCCGCCGGCTGCTCGCCAACAATCGATGAAATTTTGCGCGAGCCTAAAGAAAATCTTATGCGGCGCGTGAACCGGCCATGCGGACGTCAATCCGGCAACCGGTCGAGAAATGCCAGCATCGCGGCGTTGAAGCGCGCCGGCCGCTGCAGCGGTGCGAAGTGGCTCACGTCCGGCAGGATCGTCAGCGTCGCACCCGGAATCGTGTGTGCGAGATACGCTGCATGGTCGGGGCGGATGAATTCGTCGTGCTCGCCCTGCACGATCGCGACCGGCACGGCGATCGCCGCGAGGTCGGCCGCGCTGTAATCCGGTTGCGTGCGCATCATTTCGCTGACGGCCGCGACGAACGCATCGAACTCGCCCGGCGTCGCGGACAGCCGCACGTAGTCCTTGCGGTGCCGCGCGAAGCAGCGGTCGATCAGCGGGCCCGGCACCATCTCCTTCGCGCCGCCCGGATCCATGTTGCACGCAAAGAAGAACACGCCCGCCGCACGCTCCGGCGCGCGGGCAGCCAACACGAGCGACACGCACGCGCCGTCGCTCCAGCCGACGAAGCGTGCGCGCCCGATGCGCAGCGCATCGAGCACCGCGAGCACGTCGGAGGCCATGCGTTCGTAGGAATAAGGGCGATCGTCGCGCGTGCTGCGGCCGTGGCCGCGGCTGTCGATCACGATCGCGCGGTAGCCGGCCGCGAGCAATGCCGGCACCTGGTTACCCCAGTTGCCGCCGTGACCGAGGCCGCCGTGCAGCAGCACGACCGGCGCGCCATGGCCGAACGACGCGTGCCAGATGTGCACGCCGTCGTGGTCCAGCCATCCTTCGGTGTCGGCCGCCGGCAGCGGCGTGCCGCCTTGCGCGTCGAAGCGGACGAGATCGTCGTCGGTGAATTCCGCATTCATCGTTCTGCCGTCCTTTCGAGGGAGACGAGCTTCGGATTGTAATGCGCGGGGTAGCGTGCCGCGACGCGTGCGCGCGCGGCGGGACGATGCGGCGCCGTGCCGTCAGGCCTGCGTCGACACCAGCCCGCCGGAAGTCGAGCCGCCCGACTTCTGGATCGCCTGCGCGAGCTGCGCGATCGCCGTCGACAGCGCGGCGGAGATCGTGCTGGCTTCCGCGCTCAGCGTCTGCTGCTCGATCGCCGCGGCCGGATCGTTCTTCGCGCGCTGAGCGGCGGCCGCCATTTGCTGCTGCACTTGCGCGAGCTGTTTCTGCAAACGCTCGATGAGTTGCTTGAGCTGCTTGACTGCCGGATCCTCGGCCGAGGATCCCGACGCGCCCTGCGTCTGCCCCGCGCCGCCTGCCGGCGCGGCACCGGTGCCGGACGGGTTGGCAGTCGCCTGACCGGTGGCAAGCGAAGTCTGAGCGGCGGAAGAAAGATCGATCTGCATCGTGTCGGTCCGTAATGAGTGTGCAACTCGGGTTGGTTGAACAGGGAATACCTTGCAACTGGTTTACGGTATTCGTCAGATAAAACTTTAGCTCCGACCTCCGAAGTACCTTGAAGCGGCGGTTGCCAAGCGCGTACGGTCGATTGTCGCGAAGGGGCCAGATTAGCCGACCGTCGACGCTGGTAAAATCGCCCGCTGGCCTGCTGCCGCAGCACACCGGCTGCTTCCGGCAAGGTCTCGCGGGCTACCCCCGCGTTAGCGCCCGCCCGGTCGGGCCCGATACGCGATGCCCTCCGGCGCCGTCGATGCGCGAGCCCCGCGCCCGCATCGACATGACGACGCGCCGACTCCGGCACGCACGCCCTTCATCACGCATTTCGAGGAACTCACGATGGCCCGCATCGGCGCCTTCTGCCTGACCACGTGGCTCGCTGCCGCGATTCTCTATTTCGGCCAGCATTCGGTCGCGATGATTGCGCTTAGCGGCGTGGTCGTATTCGGCGGATTCGACCTGTTTCGTCCGTAACGGCGACGGCGCGTGCAGCGACGCGATTTGCCGCTGCGCTGAAAAATGCCGACCGGCGGGCCGTGACGCAGCGTAAGATGCTGGTCGGAATCGTCATCCTCGCGCAGTGCGAACACGGCAATCACCCACGACCGCCATCCGACCATGAAACAAGGCATTTTCGTCGCCACGCCCGCTTACGGTGGCATGTGCTATCTGCCCTACGTGAACGGGTTGCTGGAGCTTCAGCGTGCGTGCCTGAGTGCCGGCCTCGCGTTCGAATACTTCTACGTGAGCGGCACCGCATTGTTGCATCAGCAACGAAATGTCGCGGTCGAGCGTTTCCTGCATAGCGGCCTGTCGCACATGATGTTCATCGATGCGGACATCGGCTTTCGCGGCAGCGACGTGATCCGGATGTTCGAACAGCAGCACGACGTGATGCTCGGGCTGTATCCGTCCAAGAGCATCAACTGGCCGGCGATCGCCGAGGCCGCGCGCTCGGATCCGTCGGCACCGCCCGAACGGCTCGCCTTGTTCAGCTCCGATTACAGCCAGACCGTGTATGCGGTGGACGGCGCAGCGCCCCGGATCCAGCTCGATTCGGTTTCCGAAATCCACTCGGGCGGCGCCGGTCTGATGATGATCGCGCGCGGCGTGTTCGAGAAGATGGCGCAAGCTTTTCCCGAGACGAAGGTCCAGTTCCCGCCGAGCTATCAAAACCTGTCGCCGAATTCGACCACCATGTACGAGCATTTCGAATTCCTGAGGGAACCCGACGGCCGCTCGCTGTCGGAGGATCTGTCTTTCTGCAGGAAATGGCGGATGTGCGGAGGCAAGCTGTATGCGTGTTCGTGGTTCAAGACCGTCCACGTGGGCGTTCATCTTCATGAAGGCAACCTGCCGGCGTTGCTCGGTCAATGACCCGCGTGCGCGAACGGCTGGCGCTGCGCGACGCGTAGCGGCGCGAGCCGTCCGGCTTGCGGAAGGCGGCTGACCGTCGCCAGCGCCGCAGCGTCGGGCTGCGTGCGCAGCCCCGCATCCCGGCCCGGCTCGATGCGCGCATCGACCAGCCCGTCAACGCTTCAACACATCACCGCGGCAACGTCCTCAACGACGACGGCCCGCCCGACAGCGCAATGCGCTTGCCCGTATCGCGCAGCTTGCCGCCTTCGACCGCATACACCGCGAGCTGGCGCTCGACGTTGAACTGCACGATCACGTGCCGGCTATCGGCGGTAAACACGATGCCCTGCGCGGCTTCGCCGCCCGGCACTTCACTCATCTGCACCGCACGACCGTCGCGGATCTCGAACAGCACCACCTTGCCGAGTTTGCGGCGGCCCGGGTTGTCGGCCGTCAGGTTCGAGCCGTCCATCGCCTGCACGGCGATCCACTTCCCGTTCGGCGCGATCGCGACGCCCTCCGGCAGCGACGGCACCGTCAGGTACTGGACCGTGCGGAACGGCGTGCGCGACACGTCGATCAACGCGACCGAATCCGCATCGCCCGCGAGCGTGCCCGTGTAGCCCGGCAGCCCCGCGAGGCCGACGTTGCTCACGACGGCCCAGCGATTGTCGCTCGACACGTCGATCGTATAGGGCGCGACGCCCGTGCTCAGTCGTGTGCCGCTGTCGGTCACCTTGCCGTCGTCGACGTTCAGCACCGCGACGCCCTGCTCGTCGCGCAGCGACACGAGCGCATGCTTGCCATCGTGCGTGAAGCTGATCCCCGCGAGCCGCTTCTTGCCGATCTTCAGGTTGCCGTCGAGCGTCACCTGCGTCCCGTCGATCCGCAGGATCGACACGCTGCCGTCGACGTTCGCCACCAGCGCGAGCCGGCCCGACCGGTCGATCACGATCCCCTGCGGGTGCGTGCCGAGTTCGATACGCGTGATCGCCGGCGGCGACGCATCGAGGTCCACGACCTGCAGGAACGTGTCGTACACGAGCTGCTTCGCGTTCATGTCGTAGCGCGTCGGCGCGCCGACCAGCGCGAGCTTTGCGCCCGGCGCAATCGCGACGGCCTGCGGCGGCCCCTGGATGCCGTTCTCGACATCGACCTGCAGCGCGACCTTCGGCGGAAATACGCTCGCGTCGAGCAGCGTCAGCGTGTCGGCGGGCGGCGACGCGAGATAGGTGTCGCGCCCTTCGACGCGCTGGTACTTGCCGTCGTTGCCGGACACGATCCAGTCGGCCGCGGGCGCGGCGACGGCAGTGGTGACGAGCGTCAGCGCGGCGAGCAGGCGGGTGCGACGAAGGCGAAAGAGATTCGAATGCATGGCGGTCGGTTCTCCGGATCGGTTGCGGACGCAATGATTCGCACGGCCCTGCTGCTCGACGGGCCGATGCAACCGCATGATGCACGAAAGCGCGCGAATCCGGCGTCTCGCGCCCGCCGCTCAAGAATACGCCGGGCGGGTTGATGCGCCCAACGCTATGTCACAGACCAATTAATTTGTGACAAAGTATGCGAGAATTCCGAACCGACGCATCCGGTCGGCACACCGGCACACGCCGCGCAACGCACGGCATCGAGGAAAAGGATGGATCGGCAACTGCGCTGGGGCGACGCCAGCAGGATGGACAGTGTCAACGACGGGCGAAATGCAATCCTGCGTGCGACGCTCGACGCGATGATCGAGCACGGGATCGACCGTCTGTCGATCGACGACGTCGCACGTCGCGCGAACATTTCTCGACGCACGCTGTACCGCTATTTCGGCACGAAGAAGGAACTGATCCAGGGCGTGATCGGCGTCGAGAATGCCGCTTTCTTCGACGAGATGCAGCGCGCGCTCACCGGCTTCGAGCACGACTTCGAGGCCTATTGCGAGGAAAGCGTGTGCTTCGCGGTGCGCTACCGCGATCGTCATCACGGCGGCTTTCACCACAACTATCTCGCCACGAGCGTCTCGACGGAAGTGTTCGGCTACATCGTCGAGAACGTCGCGCCGATGTGGCAACGCGTGCTGGAACAGCCGTACCGCGAATACGCTGCCCTGCATGGCGCGCAGGTGCCCGCACTTGACAACGTCATCGCGCTGATCAGCCGCATCGCGCTGGCGTACTCCCTGATTCCGGCTGACGAGCAGGCAATGCGCGCGCAGATGCGCATCCTGTGGACGTTCCGGCGCGAGCCGGCCGGCAAGCCGGCCGCGGCCAGGATGAAGGCGGCGCGCTGAACGGCAGCGCGCGCGATGTCGCGCAACCCGGCCGATGCCATCCGATACCGGCCACGTACCTTTCAACTCACACTGGATTTCCCCATGACGACTTGCGGAGCTTCCGTCTCCGGCCGAACACTCGATCGCGCCGACTTGCTGCTTCTCGTCGAAGGCTCGCCCGCGCCGATTCGTCTCGAAGACTGCGACCTCGAAGGCGCGGACCTGTCGCGGCTCGATTTGCGCGGCGTGCGGTTCGAGCGCTGCGCGCTCGCGGAAGCGTCGTTCGTCGGCGCGACGCTCGCGCAGACCGCGTGGATTCGCTGCCGCGCGCGCCAGGCGAGCTTCGCGTCGGCCGATCTCGAGGACGCGCAGTTTCAGTCCTGCGATCTCAACAACACGAGCTGGCGCCGCAGCAAGCTCGGCTCCGCACGCTTCGACGAATGCAGGCTCACCGGCGCCGACTTCGAGGAATGCAAGTCGCTCGGCATCGAATTCTCGAACACGCTGCTGGTCGGCGCGAGCCTGCGCCGTTTCTCGTTCCGGAAGACGCGGCTCGTGGCGCTCGACTTCTCGGATGCCGATCTCGCCGGCACGGACTTTCGCGACGCCGTGTTCGAAGGCGGCAGCCTGCGCAACGCGCATCTGAACGATGTACGGTTCGATGGAGCCGACCTGCGCGACGTGGAGCTCGGCGGCACGCCGAAGCTGCTCGCGTCGGGCGTGCTGCGCGGCGCGACCATCTCGTATGACCAGGCCGCGATGCTGATCGAGAATCTGGGGATCCGGGTCGCTTGACGACTGCACACGTATTTCTTCGCGTCGCGGCCGATATTCGCGACTTCGCGCGCGAGCCGCGCATGCGGCAAATGCCGCCCGGCAATCTGTCGAATATTCTCATCACTTCAGCGGCATTCCGACCGGCTCGCGTCACGCACGACCCGTGCACTCATATTCGCCGACCGAACCCATCGGCACTCGAATGACTAGGGAAAATCCTGAGACATCCTTCGTGAAGCCCGCGATCGCGCGCGATCCGTCGGTCTATCCGGCCGACGAGGTACTGAGCAAGATGACGGTGCTCAAGCCGATGCCGCCCGAGATTCGCCGGCTCCAGAACCAGTTGTGGGCGCAACTGAAGACCGGGCGCTGACGGGGCAGCTCGCGTCGGGCAACGGCGCGACGGCCACGGCCACTATCCCTGCGCCCGCTCCGCATGCGGCAACGCCGCAGCGAACGTTACGTCGATGAACCGGATCACGTCGTCGAGCGACGACGTGCACTTCGCGCCCGCGGCGCGTTCCCGAAACTCGCCGTCCGGCCCGAGGCAGATGAGCGGCTTGCGCCAGCGCTGCGCGAGCGCGATCTCCTCGGCCGTCCCGTGCCCGCCGGGCAGCGCGACGATCAGGTCGCTGCTCAGCACGTTCACGTAGTTCCGGTTGATGGTGTGCGGATCGGCGCCCGGTTCGCGGCGCGGCAGCGGCGTGAGGATCGGGATCTCGACGAACGGATGCGGATAGCCGTCGAGCGGCACGAAGCCCGCGTGCGGATCGGCCTGCGTCGGCACGATGCCGATCGACCGGCCGGCCCGCCCCGGCACGCCGACGAATGCGCGCGCGACCGCCAGCATCACGCCCTGGCCGCCACCCGTCAGCAGGTTGAAGCCGGCCTGCGCGAGCCATGCGCCGAGCGGCTCGGAAAACGCGAGCCATGGTTCCTTGCCCGAGCCCATCACGCCGATCGTTCGGTTGTTGCGTTGCATCGTGAATTCCGGTGATGAAATTGAATTGAACCGTGCCGCGGCGCCGGGTCGCGAAACCCGGCGCGCGCCGCGCAGCATCATTCGAGTTCGACGCCCTTGAGTTCCGGGATCAGGAACAGCGTCGCGACCATGTCGAGCACGTAGAGGCCGGCGAGCAGCGCGATCGCCGTCTGGTACGAGTAGTGCGCGGCCAGCGCGCCAACCGCCACCGGCCCGAAGCCGCCGACCGCGCGACCGATGTTCCACAGCACGTTCTGCGCGGTCGCGCGCGCGGCGGTCGGATAGCCTTCGGACATCAGCGTGCCGTAGCCGCCGACCATCCCGTTGACGAACATCCCCATCAGCGCGCCGGCCCACAGCATCGCCGTCGGATCCGACAGCCGCGCGTACACGATGACCGTCACGACCGAACCGAGCTGGTACAGCAGGAACGTCGGCTTGCGGCCGATGCGATCGGCGAGCTGCCCGAACACCCAGACGCCGATCATCATCCCGACGACGGTCGCCGCCGTCCACAACCCCGACTTCGTCAGCGAGAAGCCCATCTGCTTCGACAGAAAGGTCGGCAGCCAGATCATGATCCCGTAGTAGCCGAAGTTCTGGACCGAGCACAGGATCACGATGCCGAGACTCGTGCGCGCGGTGCGGGCGTCGGCGACGAGCATCCGGAACGCGTTGGCGCGCGGCCGCGTCGCGCGCTGCACGAAGACTTCCGGTTCGTGCAGCCGGTTGCGCAGCATCCACGCGAGTAGCGCGGGCAGCACGCCGACCACGAACATCCCGCGCCAGCCGACATGGAGCAGCAGCATCGGCGTCAGCAGCGCGGCGAGCAGCACGCCGGCCTGCCAGCCGAGCGCGACGTAGCACGAGACGCGTGCCCGCTTGCTCGCCGGCCACGCTTCGGCCGCGAGCGCCATGCCGATTCCGAACTCGCCGCCGAGGCCGATGCCCGCGATGGTCCGATACACGAGCAGATCCCGGAAACCCTGAGCGAACGCGCACAGGCCGGTGAAGACCGCGAACAGCATGATCGTCCAGGTCAGTACGCGCACGCGGCCGTAACGATCGCTCAGGGCACCGAACAGAATGCCGCCCGCGACGGCGCCGATCAGCGTCCACGTGACGAGCGCGCCGCCCTGCCCGGGCGTCAGCTGCAATGCCGCCGTGATCGCCGGCAGCATGAAGCCGAGGATCAGCAGGTCGAAGCCGTCCATCGCATAGCCGATCGCCGAACCGGCCAGCGCCTTCCACGCGTACGCCCCGACCTGCTCGTCGCGCGGCGCCGCCGGATCGCCAAGCGCCGAAGATTTCATGTTTGCTGCCATGGTGTCCTGCCGGAAATGTCCGGGCGACATTCTAAAGCCTGTTCCCGCGCATGACGGGCGCCGGACGCGCACGCGGAAAGCGCCGCGCTGCCCGCTTCCGGGAATGGAAGCAGGCAGCACATGAAATGAATCTGAAAGATATTGAAGCCAGCGATCCCGCAGTCAGGCGGGACACCAAAAGAACGCGATGAAGCGGGTGTTGCGAGGCCGACGTCGCCTCCGGCGCGGGTCGAACGACACCGGAGCGGTGCCGGTGCGGTGCAGCCTCAGCCCTGATCGTCGCCGGGCCACCAGGTCTTGGCTTCGCGATCGACGAGCAGCGTATCGAGATCCTTGCCATCGAGCCATTTGGGTCGCGGGCCACGGCCCGACCACGAACGGCCGGTCGTCGGATCGTAATACTTGGCAGGCGCCTTGCGTTTTCGCTGGACGATGTAGCCGAGGGCGCTCAGCACTTCCTGCTGCGAGATGCCCAACAACTCGACCTGCTCCTTGAATGCCGCGAGCGCGGCTTGCTTCTCCTTCTGCTTGGCTTCCGACAGCTTGATGTTCAGGTCCCGAAGTTGTGCTTCGAGATCCCGCAGAGCCTGGGTCATGTATTCATCCTCTTTGGGCATGTTTTTATTCAAAAAACCTCCGATGGCCGAACCTATCACGAAGTTCCGTCAATCGGTGTTGCGATATGTGACTCGTTGGCCCGGATCTGTAAGATTTTCGAAGTGTGCCGGACGCCACGCCGTCGTCGAAAACCGCACGGGATCGGCACGCAACATATGACGCGCCGCGTCCAAGCGCGCGGCGAGCCATCGGTGGCGACCTCCTCGCCACCTGGCGCCGCACCCGGGCACAGGCGCGGCATGGCGCGAATGATAGCAGTGCGCATCCGTCATGTTCGAGGACTTTTGCGGTCCGGCGCACACTTGTCTGCGCCAGCCGGCGAGCGTCGACGCCGGTGCGACGGTTTGCGTGCCGAAGCTGCACGCGTGCGTGTAGTGATGCAGCGGCGAGTCGCTGCCGCGCGCATCGACTCGCTAGCGGTCGGACAGCCAGTCGAGCGCGAGACACGGGCGCCCGCCGCGCGAGCGGTTCGCTGAACGCGATCGGCGACACACCGACGTCGGCCATGTCATTCAGCATCGTCGCCTGGGTCGCATTGTCGGCGCGGACCGAAGACGGTCGCACGCGGTTCGCAGTCTTGTGAATCCGGCTGCGGAAAATCCGGGCTCGTCGAGTCGCAGCGCATGGAACGTGTCGACATCGATATGGATGACGTAACGTCCCACTTCTCCGGGCGACGCGGCAAGAAAGCTGTCGGCCTCGCCCGGAACGGGCACGCGCGAGGTCGCGCGCGCGATCGCATCCGAGACGAAGACACGTCACGATGGGCCCTCTCTTGCTCTCGTGATTTTTCGAATGCGTCAGGGCATCGACGAAGCGGACGCACCGCCACGCGGCCCCGACGCTTCCCGCCAAACGGGAATGTTGCGCGGCGGAGTGCTTGCCTTGCACCGGCGATGAGCGGCCGCTGCCACGCGTCGCGGCATCGCGGTGCGACGCCACACCATGCAACCCGACGCGCTTACGGCAGCCGCGGCGCGTCGCGCAGCACGGCTTGCAGCCCTGTCGCGAACGGCGTCGCATGATCGATCCCGAGTGCGCGCACGCGCGACGCATCCAGGTGGCAATCGTACGGACGCGGCGTCGCATCGGCCGGCGTGTCGATCGGCGCGAGCGCCGCGTCGACGCCGAGCGCGGCCGCGATCCGCTGCGCGATGTCGTACTTTGTCATCGGCACCTCGCCCGACCAATGACGGATGCCCGTGACGGGCGAGCCCGCGAGATGGCGCAGCGTCAGGTCGCGGATGACCGCCGCGACGTCGGGCGTGTAGGTCGGATAGCGGATCGCCCATGCGTCCATCCCGACTGCGTCCGCGCCCGGTCGCGCGGACGCGACGATCGCCGGCACGAGGCTCGTGACGGCCGACTCGCGCCAGTCGACAATCGGGCCGTAGAGCAACGGCAGCCGCAGCACGCAGGCAAGCGGCGATGCGGCGAGCAATGCGGCCTCGCCTTCCAGCTTGGTACGGCCGTAGATGTTCAACGGGTTCGGCGCGGCGTCTTCGCGGTACGGCGCAGCCTTGCCGTCAAATACATAGTCGGTGGAGATGCCGAGCGTCCACGTGCCGTAGCGCGCGGCGAGCGCGCCGATGCGGGCCGGTGCGTCGATGTTGATCGCACGCGCGGCCGCGGGGTCGCGTTCACAGACATCCGGCCGACGTTCGGCAGCACAGATGATCACGGCGGCCGGGCGACGGGTTGCAAAGAGGTGTTCGAGCGCCGGCTGATCGAGCGCGTCGAGCCGGACGACGTTTTCCGGCGGCAAAGCGAGCCGCCGTGCGCCCGCGGTGTCCGGATTGCGGATCGTTCCGATCAGCGTCAGCGACGATTCGCGGGACAGCGATGCGGCAACCGCGCGGCCGAGCAGGCCGGACGCGCCGATGAGGAGGATGGTCGGATGCGACACGGTAGCCAACGATGAAAGGGGATGAGGGCCCCCAATCTATACGAGAACATGCGGCCGATGTCGATTTCGATCGCACGTCGATGACGTGCGATCGATGAAAACAAGGCCCGGTGCGCGATTCCGCGCACCGGGCCCGTCGTGCGGCACGAAGCCTCGCGCCCGCTTACTTCCGGTCGAACGAATAGCGCCCCGGCCCGCTCACCGCGAGCAACAGCAGGCCGCCGATGATGCTGATGTTCTTGTAGAAGTTGATCATCGCGAGGTATTGGTCCATGCCCTGCAGCGCCCAGTAGCGATGCCCGATCAACGCGGTCGCGAGCGTATAGACCGCGAACACCAGCGCGAGCGGACGCGTATAGAACCCGACCGCGATCAGCGCGCCGCCGAGCAGCTCGACCGCCACCGCGATCACCGCCGACAGCTCGGGCGACGGTGCGCCCGTCGATGCCATGTACGCGACCGTGCCCGAGAAGCCGTTCAGCTTCTGCCAGCCGAACAGCACGAACAGGATCATCATCAGCACGCGAGCCGCCAGCAGCAGCTCGTCCTTCTTCGACTCCAGCGAAACGTAACGCATAGCAATCACCTTGAATTGACGGTTTGACGCATTCGGTGCCGATGGCCGCCGCAACGGCGAACCCACGGATCGGCAACGAACCCGCCTCGCACGATCGAACTGCGGGCCAGCCGGCCCGCTGCCGAAGAATCCGTCCGGTCGCGCCGTCGTGGCGCGCTGCGGTGCGGTTCTGGCGAAGCACGGGTGCAGTCTACTGTCTCACCGGAAATCATCAATCCGCCGAAACAAGATTGGCTGTCGCTATGTAGTGGACAATTGTCACGCAACAAACACATTATTGCGGCCGGGCACATCGGCCGGCGCGCCAGGCTGCCGGATCACATCAAATCGACCGGCAGCGTCTTGTCGAGATTGTCGTGCCATGCGCGAATGGTCTTCGGCACGGTCTTTTTCCACGCCGGCGCGCTGGTGTAATAGCGCATCCGCACCTTGTCTTGCGCATCGAACACGAGCAGACCGATCCACAGATCGGTACCCCGGCGCATCACGATTGCGGCGTTCGTCGTCGCGATGCCGCGTACCCAGTACGACTTCACGCCGGCATTCAGGCCGTCGAGATCCTGTTCGTCCGCGCTGGAATTGACCGTGTCGACGAGCGTCTGATAATCGGCGCCGAGCAGCTTGTGCGCGATCGCGTTCTCCCGCGCATCGGCCAGCACCTTCAGGGTCACGAGATCCGGCGCCTGACTCGCCTGCGCCTTCGACGCCGTCACGTAGTCACCCGAATACACAACGCCCGCACCGGCGCCGCAATCGGCATCGCCGCCCTGCTGCGCGACCTTCAAGTGCCCGCCCTTGCGGCTGAAATCGAGCCGGCATCGATCCTGGCGAAACGTGCCACTGTCGCCGTGCAGTTCGATATCGCCGCTGAGACCGCCGGTATTCGCGCCGTTGTTGCCGCCCAATTCGAAGTGAAGACGCGGTGCCGTGCCGGTGAACGTCAGCACGCCGCCGAACGACGGGTTCGCGCTGTCGCGATACCACGTCTGCTGCCACCGATCGGGGGCAAGCGGTGTGCCGTTCAGGCTCGCGAGCCGCTCGCGATAGCGGTCGCCGAGGCACGGCGCATCGTTGCCGCAGCGATCGCGCTGCTTGAGCCATTTCAGCTGCGCGGCCTTCAGCGCGGCCGTATCGCCGCCTTTCGCGAGCGCCTTCTTCCACGCAGCCGCCAGTTCGCCGTCGAGCGACGACAGCCCGGCGTCCGCACAGATGGCCTTTTCGGTCGGCGAAGCGGCTTTCGCGCAATCGAAGCCGGCCGCATGCGCGGCCATCGGCGAGATCGTAAGCACTGCAAACATCATGACGTATCGCAGATTCGCGCGCCGCGCATGCCAGCGGTGAAGCGTGGCTTGCCCTCGCTCGCCCGCGCGAGCATTCGATCGATTCTTCATTGTCATTGGACTGGACTCGTCGTGAATGGCGGTGAGTAGAAGCTACGTGCTCGATGCGATTCGCGGTAAAAACACCCGGCCCGGCATGCACTGCCGGCCGTCGCCCCCGGCGAAGCCTAACGCGAATGCGCGCCGCCGATCAATCGTCGCGCGGCACCGCGCGCGAGCGAATGGAAAACCATCCGACACCGGCACACGAGCGCCGAAACGAGACCATCACCGCGCTCGACGCACGGGCCCGCATGGCGGCCGCCGACGAGCTCACGCCACTCGCCATGCCGCTCGACGAAAGCCGTCGCGACTTCCACCGCGCGCGCAACGTCTCCTTCGTCGGGTCAAAAAAACGCCATCCAACGCATACCGCGCGCCCGCTACCCGCGCCCGCCCAGCCGCTCCGCCAGAAACCCGATGAACGTGCGCAGCGTGACGAACCCTTCCCGATGTTGTGGAAACACCGCGTTCAGCGTGATCGGCGACGGCGCATACGCGTCGAGCACCGGCACGAGCGCGCCGCTGTCGAGCGCCGCGCCGACGATGAAATGCGGCAGCAGCGCGATGCCGAGCCCCGCGATCGCCGCGTCGCGCACGACTTCGCCGTTGTTCGCGACGAGCGGCCCCTGCACATCGAACGTGCGCGCCGCGCCGTCGACCCGGAATTCCCAGCCGACGCGCCGCTCGCGCCCATACATCAGACACGTGTGGCCGGCGAGGTCGGCCGGCGTCGCGGGCGTGCCCTGCCGCTTCAGGTAAGCGGGGCTCGCGCACGCGATCATCTCCCACGCGCCGAGCGGGCGCGCGATCAGCGTCGAATCCTCGAGCGTGCCGATCCGCAGCACAAGATCGAAACCCTCGCCGATCAGGTCGACACGCCGGTCGGTCAGGTCGACGTTGAGCCGCACGGCCGGATGCGCGGACAGGAATTCGGCGATCAGCGGCGACACGTGCGTGATCCCGAACGACAGCGGCGCGCTGATCTTCAGCGAGCCGTGCAACTCGGTGCTGCGCACCGACATCGCCTGCTCGGCGTCGGCGACCTCGGCGAGGATCCGCTGCGCGCGCGCATAGAACTCCTGCCCCGATTCCGTGACCGCGAGATTGCGCGTATTGCGATGCAGCAAGCGCACGCCGAGCGCTGCCTCAAGCGCCATCGTGCGCCGGCTCACGAACTGCTTGGACAGCATGAGTTGATCGGCCGCCGCCGTGAAGCTGCCCGCATCGACAGTCGCAACGAAGATCCTCAGGTCGTTGAGTTCCATATTGTCTACTCCAAAGTGACAGTCATTATCTCTACAGCCATTTATTTGTCAAATCGATTGACCTAAGATTCATCTCAACGAACGGCCGGCCCCACTTCCGAGGTCCGGCGACATCCAGGAAAAAATCATGATCGAGACTCGTGCAGCAAACCAACGTGGCCGTGCCGAGCATGGCTGGCTCAGCTCCCGTCACACGTTTTCTTTCGCGAATTACTACGACCCGAAGCAAGTCGGCTTCTCCGACCTGCTGGTGATCAACGACGACCGCGTCGCGCCGGGCCGCGGCTTCGGCACGCACCCGCACCGCGACATGGAAATCCTGTCGTACGTACTCGATGGCGCGCTGGAGCACAAGGATTCGATGGGCACCGGATCGGTGATCGTGCCGGGCGACGTCCAGCTGATGAGCGCGGGTACCGGCGTGCGTCACAGCGAGTTCAACCACTCGCACGAGACGCCCGTCCACTTCCTGCAGATCTGGGTCGGGCCGGCCGAGAAAGGTGCCGAGCCGCGCTATCAGCAGACGAACGTCGCGGCAGAGGACAAGCGCGGCAAGCTCACGCCGATCGTGTCGCCCGACGGTAACGGCGGTTCGCTGAAGATCCGCCAGGACACGCGGATCTACGCGGGCCTGTTCGATGGTGACGAACGCGCAACGCTCGAACTCGCACCGGACCGCTTCGCCTACGTGCATGTCGCACGCGGCAGCGTGACGGTCAACGGCGTGACGCTCGGCGAAGGCGACGGCGCACGTATCCGCGACGAGCAGGTGCTGACGTTCGCGGACGGCAAGGATGCCGAAGTGCTGGTATTCGACCTGCGTCCGGTCGAAGTGACGGCCGAGTGGGCATGACGCCCGTTCGGAACATCGGGCCCCGCTGAACGCGGGGCCTTCTTAATCGGAGATTCGCAACATGGCTAAGGTACTCGTTCTCTACTACTCGTCCTACGGGCACATCGAAACGATGGCGCAGCACGTCGCGGAAGGCGCGAAGTCGGTGCCCGGCGTCGAGGTCACGCTCAAGCGCGTGCCTGAAACCATTCCTGTCGACCAGGCGAAGGCGATCGGCGTCAAGGTCGACCAGGCCGCACCCGTCGCCACCGTGGACGAACTCGCGGGCTACGACGCGATCATCTTCGGCACGCCGACCCGCTTCGGCAACATGGCCGGCCAGATGCGCACGTTCCTCGACCAGACCGGCGGCCTGTGGATGAAGGGTGCGCTCGTCGGCAAGATCGGCAGCGTGTTCGCATCGACCGGCACGCAGCACGGCGGCCAGGAAACGACCATCACGTCGTTCCACACGACGCTCCTGCACCACGGGATGGTGATCGTGGGCGTGCCCTATGCGTGCAGCGGGCTCGTCAACATGAACGAAATCACGGGCGGCACGCCGTACGGCGCGACGACGCTCGCGGGCGCGGACGGCAGCCGCCAGCCGAGCGCGAACGAACTCGACATCGCGCGCTACCAGGGCAAGCACGTCGCGGAACTCGCCGCGAAGCTCGCGTCGTAACGCGGGTGCCGTCCGTCCCGGAAAGCCCCGGGACCACGGCGCGCTCGAGAACGAACGGCGCCGGTCGACCCGGCGCCGTTTTCCGTCGCGCGAACGCCGGCCGTTACTGGCCCGATGCCGGCGCGGCGGGAGCAGCGGGCGCCGCCTTCGTCGCGGGCGCCTTCTCGACCGCGTTCTGCGGATAGTTGCTCTGATCGTTGGTCAGCCGGTAGCCGGTGCCCGTGCCGATCGCCTTCAGGTCCTTCGCGTGGCGCGCGCGGGCCGCCTTGCGGGCTGCCTTCTTCCGCGCCTTGTCGAGCTGCTTCTGCGTCGGTGCGGACGCCGGATCCTGCGCGTATGCCGCCGGCGCGGCGGTCAACAGCAGACCGAACGACGCCGTTACTGCCACTGCCACCGAAACCACGCGAGACTTCGTCATGGCCGGATCTCCTTGTCGATTGTTGGTTGTGGGTCGAACGCCGGCACGCACGCGACGGACATCGGCGTGCGACCACGGCGCCGATGCAACGTTAGCCGATCGCTGCGCAAATGTCCGTGCCGGTTCCTGAATTCTCCTGATAACGGCAACGATACATGCGCGGCAGGCGCACGGCCAGACGGCGCGGCGCACGTGCCATCAGGGAAACCGATAGCATCGCGCGTGGCCAGCACCCGCCGCCGCTCAGATCCAGCGCGACAGCACCGGCAGCAGGATCGGCACGACGAATGCGGTCAGCACGCCGTTCAGCCCCATCCCGAGGCCCGCGAACGCGCCGGCCTCCTCGCTGACCTGGAACGCGCGCGCGGTGCCGATCCCGTGCGACGCGACACCGAGCGCGAAACCGCGCACCGCCGGCTCCTCGATGCGCAGCGCGTTCAGGATCGCACGGGCGCACACGGCGCCGAAAATTCCGGTCGAGATCACCAGCACGGCGGTCAGCGACGGAATCCCGCCGATTTCCTGCGCGACGGCCATCGCGATCGGCGTGGTCGCTGATTTCGGCGCAAGCGACGCGATCGTCTGGTGCGACGCGCCAAACAGCGCGGCGATGCCGACCGCCGACACGATCGCGGTCAGCGAGCCCGCCAGCAGCCCGACGAGCAGCGGCACCGCGCTGCGCCGCAACTTCGCCCACTGGCGATACAGCGGCAGCGCCAGCGCAACGGTCGCCGGGCCGAGCAGGAAGTGGACGAACTGCGCGCCCTCGAAATATGTCGGATACGGCGTGTGCGTGATGGTCAGCAGCACGACGATCAGCGCGACCGCGATCAGCACCGGGTTCGCGAGCGGGTTGAAGCGCGCGCGTGCATAGACGGCCTGTGCAATCAGGTACGCGATCAACGTGATCGTCAGGCCGAGCAGAGGCGTGGCGGCGAGGTAGACCCAGATCGCGCCGAGTTTCGGGAAGGCCGTCATTGCGTGCCCTCCGCGGTACCGCCCGTGCGGCGCTGGCGCCGCAGCAGCGCACGCGTGACGAGCGCCGTCACCGCGATCGCGAGCGTCGTGCTCACCGCCAGCGCGACGACGACCGCAACCGCGTCGCCGCGCACGCGATCGGCCGACACCATGATGCCGACGCCGGCCGGCACGAACAGCAGCGACAGATGGCGCAGCAGCTCGAGCGCGGTCGGCTCGATCGCGTCGGCGACCTGCGGGCGCAGCATCACGAAGCCGAACAGCAGCAACATGCCGATCACCGGGCCCGGCACCGGCAGGCCGAACAGATAGGACACCCCTTCCCCGAGACACTGGAAGGTCAGCAAGACCGCGAACGCCTGCAGCATGAACCGCTCTCCCGAAGGTGGTCGCGATACCGGGCGGCCGCGCGACCGATTTGCCGGCGGCGTGCCGCGCCGACGTGGACGATATGCGCGATCGTATCAACAATGCTCGCAACCAGCCGCGACGGTGCGATCGCACGATCCCCCTTCGACCGTTTCGATCTGGTTGGATCAGGCAAGAGATCGGGCGGAACCGGGCAAGACGAAGGAGCGATAGCGCCGGTCCGGACGCCAGTGGTGCCGCGTTTCACCGCGCCCGTCGGCCGCATGCAGAAACGGCGGGCATGAGCCCGCCGTTTCGTCGTTCGCATTCGAATGCCACCCGCCGCGTTACTTCAGCCGCGTCGCGATTTCATTCGCCAGCGCTTTCGTCGCGGCCTTCGTCGGTGCATCCGCGGCCAGCGCGTTCAGCAGTCCGAAATCATGGATCGTGCCGTCGTAACGCGTGGTCGTCGCATCGACACCGGCCGCATCGAGCTTGCGGCCGTACGCTTCGCCTTCGTCGCGCAGCACGTCGAACTGCGCGACCTGGATCAGCGCGGGCGGCAGGCCCTTCAACTGCACGGTGCTCGCGCGCAGCGGCGACGCGTAGATGTCGTTGCGTTGCGCTTCGTTCTTCGTGTAGGCGTCCCAGAACCACTTCATCATCGGCCGCGTCAGGAAGTGACCCTGCTGATAAGCGTTGTACGAGCCCGTATTGAAGTTGTGGTCCGTGACGGGCCACATCAGGCCCTGGAAGCGGATCGCGGGGCCGCCCTTGTCCTTCGCCATCAGCGACACCACGGCCGCCATGTTCCCGCCGACGCTGTTGCCGACCACCGCGAGGCGGCTGCCGTCGACACCGATCTCCGCGCCGTGCGCGGCCACCCACTTTGTCGCCGCGTACGCCTGATTGATCGCGACCGGGTAATGCGCTTCCGGCGACGGCGTGTAGTTCACGAACACCGCGACGGCGCCCGATTGCACGACGAGATCGCGCACGAGGCGTTCATGCGTCGGGAAGTCGCCGAGAATCCAGCCGCCGCCGTGGAAGAACATGAACACCGGCAGCGTGCCCGTCGCGCCCTGCGGGCGAACGATCGTGATCGGCACCGACAAGCCGTCCTGCTCGATCGTGCGGTTCGACACGTCGACGCCTGGCAGGTCGACCTTCGCGCCGTTCTGCGCGTCGACGAGCACCTGGCGTGCCTTCGCGGGGCTCAACGTTTCAAGTCCGGGGCCCTTCTGGCCGTTCAGCGCGGCGAGGAACCCGCTCGTCGCCACATCGGGCCGAGCTGCTTCGGCGCCGGCGGCAAATGCGGTGGACGCGATGGACAACGTGGCTGCAACAGCGGCGGCGACCAGCAGCGGCTTGACGATCTTCATGATGAAACTCCTGGGTTCAACCCGATGAATGACGATTAATGGTTCGCAGTGCGATTTATCAGGCGAGCGTGAGCGTGACATCGATGTTGCCGCGCGTCGCGTTCGAGTACGGGCAGACGATGTGCGCGCGGTCGATCAGCGTTTGCGCGGTCTCCCGATCGAGGCCCGGCAACGAAATCTTCAGTTCGACTTCGATGCCGAAGCCGTTCGGGATCGCGCCGATACCAACGCTGCCTTCGATGGCGGCGTCCGCGGGGATCGCGATCTTGTCGCGGGCCGCGACGAACTTCATCGCGCCGATGAAGCACGCGCTATAGCCGGCCGCGAACAGTTGCTCGGGATTCGCGCCTGCGCCGCCCGCGCCGCCGAGTTCGCGCGGCGTCGTCAGCTTCAGGTCCAGGCCGCTTTCGGGCACCGTGGCACGGCCGTCGCGGCCGCCGGTGGCTTTTGCATGGGCGCGGTACAGCACTTTTTCGATCGACATGACAGACTCCTTTTCAACCAGTGAGTGAAGCAGCCTTCCAACCCGGGGACCGCGTACCGAAAGCCTTGCCGCCGGCATCACGCTTGTTTATCTACTCATAGATAGATAAACATCCCCAAAAAATGCAGGCGGTCGATCCACCTGCTCCGATAATCTATCTACCACAAGATAGACAGCAAAACCCGACAAAAGGCGGCGAACCGCCTGACTGCTCGCCCCGCCCGTCAGGACCGGACTTTCCAGACGGCCTCGACATCCTCGAGACGCGCCCTGGTGTGAAATAGCCGACTGGCCAGCACGCTGCCCTGGAACGCCGCGTACAACGTGCGCGCCGCCGTTTCGGGCTTGCCGCTGAACTGCAGCGTGCGTTCCTTCGCGCCCTGCGCCAGCAATTCCGCAAGCCAGTTCTCGTTGGCCTTGAAAAACGCCTGCACGGCCTGCCGCACGTTCTCCGGCAACGATTCGATGTCGGCCGCGAGCATCCCGCACAGGCAAATCTGGTTGCCGTCGCCGAGCGTCCGGCCGAACAGTTTCGTGTACAGGCTCAGCTTCACGTCGGCCGGCAGCGCCGGATCGATCGCCCGCATGGCCGCGAGGACTTCGTCGCTGTAGGCCACCACCGCTTCCAGCACGAGGTCGTCCTTCGACGGGAAGTAGTAGTGGATGCTCGACGTCTTCACGCCCACCAAGTCGGACAGGTCTCGATAGCTGAAGCCGTTGTAACCGCGCAGCATCATCAGCGTGATCGCGTGGTCGAGAATCTGTTCACGGACGGTCGGTTTCGTTTCCATGGACCGAACTTTATCTACTCATAGATAGATAGTCAAGGACTTTTTATGGGGTGGAAGGGTAAAGCCTCGAAACCCCGGGCGCGGTCACACCCGCCCCGCCCAGCCGCGGCTGCTTACAACCGGCCTGCGGCCCGATCGAATCAATGCGACACTCGCAGCCAGGCGACGCGACCACGACGCAATCGTCGGTTGGTCGGATGTGCGCGCCAGCGCTCCGATATCTCGTCGCACCCGGCACCTGCATCACGGGTCCGTCCACTTCGCCGGACCGAATAAGGAGAACAGTTGATGTATTCGTGGTTCGAACGGCGCCTGCCGACTTTCCCGCTCGAAGATCCCGTCACGCCGCCGAAGGGGTTCTTCTCGTTCGTCTGGGCGTGCACGAAAGGCGCGCGGGGCTGGATCCTGCTGATCGCGCTGACCTCGGCCGCGCTGGCCGCGTACGAAGCCGCGCTGTTCGCGATGATGGGGCGCGTGGTCGACTGGCTGTCGTCCGCGACACCGGCGGAATTCGGCGGCCGACACTTCGGCACGCTCGCTGGCTTCGCGGCGATCCTTGCCGGCAGCGCATTGCTGATCGCGCTGCATACGATGGTCAAGCACCAGGTGCTCGCGATCAACTTCCCGATGCGGCTGCGCTGGCTGTTTCACCGGCTGATGCTCGACCAGAGCCTGTCGTTCTATGCGAACGAGTTCGCCGGCCGCGTGACGACCAAGATCATGCAGACCGCGCTCGCCGTGCGCGATGCGCTGTTCATGTCGGTCGACGTCGTGATCGGCGTCGCAGCGTACCTGATCGGCATCCTCGCGCTCGCGGCGAGCTTCGACTGGCGGCTGATGATTCCGCTCGCGCTGTGGGCGCTCGGCTACGGCGCGGCCTGCGCGTATTTCGTGCCGCGCCTGGGTGCCGTCGGCAGCCGGCAGGCCGACGCACGCGCGCTGATGACGGGCCGCATCACCGATGCGTATTCGAACATCACGACCGTGAAGCTGTTCTCGCACACGCGGCGGGAAGCCGACCACGCACGCCGCGCGATGGAGGCGTTCAAGGCGACCGGCGATGCGCAGATGCGGCTCGTCAGCGCGTTCGAGGTCGTCAACCATCTGCTGTCGACGCTGCTGCTGGTCGGCTCGGCCGGCCTCGCGTTGTATCTGTGGATGCATGGCGAAGCGAGCGCGGGCGTCGTCGCGGCCGTGATCGCGATGGCGCTGCGCCTGTCGAGCTATTCGCACTGGATCATGTGGGAGATGACCGAACTGTTCGAGAACGTCGGCACGATCCAGGACGGCATCAACACGCTGACGAAGGTGCGCAGCGTGGTCGACGCACCCGACGCGAAGGCGCTCGTCGTGCAACGCGGCGGCATCGTGTTCGACAACTTGCGCTTCGCGCACGAGGACAACGAGCGCGCGGTATTCGACGGGCTGAACCTGACGATCCGGCCGGGCGAGCGGATCGGCCTGATCGGCCGCTCGGGCGCCGGCAAGTCGACGCTCGTGAACCTGCTGCTGCGCTTCTACGACGTGGACGGCGGCGCGATCAGGATCGACGGGCAGGACATCGCGCACGTGACGCAGGACAGCCTGCGCGCGGCGATCGGGATGGTCACGCAGGATACGTCGCTGCTGCATCGGACGATGCGCGAAAACATCCTGTATGGTCGCCCCGACGCGACCGAGCGCGAGATGCACGACGCGGCCGTGCGCGCGGAAGCGTCCGACTTCATCGAACGGCTGCGCGACCGGCACGGGCGCAGCGGCTATGACGTCGAGGTCGGCGAGCGCGGCGTGAAGCTGTCGGGCGGCCAGCGGCAGCGCGTCGCGATCGCGCGCGTGATGCTCAAGGACGCGCCGATCCTCGTGCTCGACGAAGCGACCAGCGCGCTCGACTCCGAAGTCGAGATCGCGATCCAGCGCAGCCTCGACGGCCTGATGAGCGGCAAGACGGTGATCGCGATCGCACACCGGCTGTCGACGATCGCGGCGATGGACCGGCTGATCGTGCTCGACGAAGGGCGCATCGTCGAGGAAGGCACGCACCAGCAACTGCTTCAGGCTGGCGGCATCTATGCGGCGCTGTGGGCGCACCAGAGCGGCGGGTTTCTCGGCGAAACGGCGGAGGCGGAAAGCGCGGAGCAGTAACGCACGCCAACGCATCGGGCATTCGCCACGCGCGCGCGGATGCCCGATGCCGCGCCTCGCTTAACAGGTTGCACACGCAACGATACGGCGATACACCACCGCGCCTCATAACGATTCGAAAATTTGTTGGTTCCCTAGACGGTGCGCTGTCCGTATCGTTCACCGACTCGTCAGACAAATCGACCAACGGGGGAATCCGACCATGAAACGAATCCGCTCATTCGCACTGCTCGCGCTGCCGGCCGCGCTCTGCGCCGCAGGCGCGCACGCGCAAAGCAGCGTCACGCTTTACGGCATCGCCGACGCGGGCATCGCATACGTGCACAACGCGCAGAACGCGAGCGGCGGCAACGCGTCGAGCCTCATCAAGTTCAGCAGCGGCAACCTGTCGGGCAGCCGCTGGGGGCTGCGCGGCATCGAGGATCTCGGCAGCGGCCTGTCCGCGCTGTTCCAGCTCGAGAATGGCTTCAACATCGGCACCGGCGCGCTCGGCCAGGGCCAGCGCGAATTCGGCCGCAAGGCCGTCGTCGGCCTCGCGAGCAGCACGTACGGCACCGTGACGCTCGGCCGCCAGTACGATCCGGTCGTCGATCTCGTGCAGGGCCTCACGCAGGACAACTACTTCGGCGGCGTATTCTCGACGCCGGGCGACCTCGACAACTACGACAACAGCCTGCGCGTCAGCAACTCGGTGAAGTACACGAGCCCGCTGATCTCGGGCTTCCAGTTTGAGGCGCTGTACGGCTTCGGCGGCGTCGCGGGCGCCACCGGCAACGGCCGCACGTACAGCTTCGGCGCGAGCTACGCGAACGGCCCGCTGTCGCTCGGCGCCGGCTTCTTCTACGCGAACGGCGGCTCGACGGTCGCGAATGGCGTGCGCACGTGGTCGAGCAGCTCGGACACGCTGTTCAACACCGTGATCAACCAGGGTTTCTCGAGCGCGAAGTCGATCCAGATCGTGCGCGTGGCCGGTCAGTACGTGGCCGGGCCGGCGACCTTCGGCCTCGCGTATTCGAACACGCAGTACGGCGCGGACACGCTGTCGGCCTTCACGCAGAACGCGAAGTTCAACAACGGCTCGGCGTTCTTCAACTGGCAGTTCTCGCCGGCGCTGCGCGCGGGCGTCGGCTACAACTACACGTCGCTGACGGGCCCGGCTTCCGCGCACTACAACCAGGTGAACCTCGGCGCGGACTACGCGCTGTCGAGGCGCACCGACCTGTATGCGCTGTTCGGCTATCAGAAGGCGAGCGGCAATACGCTCAACGCGAGCGGTGCGACCGTGAAGGCCGCCGCGTCGGTCGGCTCGTACGGCGTGAACTCCGGCACCGATACGCAGGAACTCGCGGTCGTCGGGATTCGCCACAAGTTCTGATCGCGACATCGCATCGCGCGAACCCCGCAGGCGCGCACCATGGTGCGCGCCTGCGCCGTTTACGCTGTCGCGCTCCCACCCGAGACGTTCAGATCGACCTGACGTTCGAACCGGGCGACGCGGTTGCCGTAAGTCGAAACGCCGGCCTAATGCCGCCGCAATCCGCCCCCCCCCCCGCTCATGCCACCGAATGAATGCATGCCGCCGAACCCGTGGCCCCCGCCGCCGATGAACGGGCCGCGGTGAAAGCCCGACCCCATCGGCATGCCGAAGTGGCGATGATCCATCCGGTTGAAGTGATCGAAGTGGTGGAAATGACGGAACCGATCGACGAAGATGAAGCTCACGCCCGCGCCGATGAAAAGCGGCGGCCCCCAGTACCACGGGTCGGGATACGGATAGGCCGCCGCCGGGTACCACAGCACGCTGCCGTCGTCGCTTTGCACGATCTGCCATGTGCCATCGCGTTGCAGGCACGCTCGCCCCACGATTTGCTGTTCCGTGCCGTCGATGTTCGCGTGCGCGACGACCGCGCGGCAGTTTGTGCCGTAGTCCGGCAATTCGTCGTCCATTTGCGCAAGGACAGGCGCGGAAAGGCAAAGACAGACGATGCCTATTCCGAATCGAAACACGGTGCACATGATCGGCTCCCGCATTGTTGCCTCCGACCACTCCCACCACCGGTGTCACTGGCGGCGCCCGGCACGCCGGCTTGCTTGCGCAAGATTCATCGCGCGGCGGTAACGGGCCGCCGCTTCGTATCGGGTCTCCCGACAGCAGAACGAAGCAGCACGCCCGGTTATTCCAGGGGTCGGGATGCGAATGAAGGCAGCGGGAACCGTCGGCAATCGTTGCCGCGGTGAGCGTCAACCCGGGCGTTTGACGACGTGGTAGACAGCCGCTGCCGTGACCCCGAATACCAGATGGGCCACCAGCGTGATCGCGCCGCGAACCGCGATGAACCACGGAAAGATCGCCGTGAAGGCGTGAAGGTTGACGCCGTACAGGATGAGTCCGAACACGCCGCCTGCGAAAAGCGCCGCCCAGAGCGACATGTTCCGCACCACGATCGCCAGCACGGCCGCATAGGCAAGCGAGAGCGCGGCATGCACGAGTGTCGCGACACCCATGACGATCGGATCGAAGCCGGTGGACGTTCCGAGCACGCTGCGCCCCAACACGATGGCTGCCGTCAGGCGCGCGTCGCGAAACAGGTTCCGGATGACATCATCGCCGGCTATCGACCAGAGCAGCAGCTCGATGACGGTCGACCCGACCGCCGCGCCAAACGCCGCCCAGAGAATCGGGACCGGACTGATTCGTTTCAATTGGCGCCCCCATGGCGACCGGCTGATGTATCGCCGCGGCGTGCGGCCCATCCGCTGCGACTACGATCGGGCAACGCGTGCGTGCGATACCGACCCGGGCCGCCACGCAACGTTACGACGCCCCTTCGCAGTCCGTCCAGTACGCAAACGGATCGCGATGCTTGGGATAGTTCTCGTCAAGCCATTTCAGCAACGTCGCGCGGGCATTGTCCATATCGGCCTTCAACGACGAGGTCGTCAATTCGTGCACTTCGATGGACTTTTCCCGATCGATCACGAAGCAGTTCCAGTCGGGGCCGTCGAGATCCGGATCGTCGGACGCCTTCGATGACTTGCCCCAGCCGAACCCCTTGCGGGCGTCGATGTAGTACCGCGGGTTCACTTTCAGATACGACATCTCGCCGCCCTGCAGGCTGCTCTCCGCGCGCAGCACGTCGTGTCCGTCGACGATCTGCGTGACTTCCGGAAGCCGGCGCGATCGCCATCCGGCAGGCAGCTTCGCGATTGCCTGAACGCTATCGTACGTCCCCCACTCGAGGCCCCACGCTTCGGCCATGCGCTTCATGAACGCGTCCGCACCCGGATAGCCGCGCAACTGGATTCTGGTCGATAGCGTCACTTCCACCCGGCCGTCGGCGTCGGTAGACACATCGTCCCCCGCCGCATCGAACGGATTGCCCGGGCGTGACGCGCTCTTCGCATCCGCCGGCGCAATGCCCGAGAACAACTGATCGAGCGCAGCACGCGCTTTCGACGACTTGTCTGGTCTGTTCATCGTGTACCTCCGGTGCATCCGAACGACTGCAAAATTACTCGATTTACGTTCATCTCTCCAACCTCATCATTTTCCGCGGTCGCATTGTCGACGATCCCGCGGCCCATCTGTATGTATCCACGCACCGGCCTCGGGCGCGCCGCCGAAGCAGGCCCCCACGCCCACACAACCTAACTCTGTTCCCCCAGCGCCGCCCGCATCCGCTCCATCAACGCGAGCACCTCCGGCCGACTCTCCCCCTTCGCATGCACGAAGTAATAACGGAGCGGCGAATCGACCTCACGACGGCTCACCCGAACGAGCGCGCTGCGCTTCAGATATGCGTCCGCGAGCGGCGTTCGCGCCAGCGCCACGCCGAGCCCGGCTTCGGCTGCCGCCAGCACCAGGTTGTAATCCTCGAAACGGCGATCCTGCGCCCGCGGCTTGAACGGAATGCCCAGCGACTCGAACCAGGTACGCCATCCGGTCACGTCGGAATCGTGCAGCAGCGGCATCTCGAGCAGCGCGGCATCGCCGCGCCGGCGGCGCATCTTTGCCAGTTGCGCGGCGAGCCGCGGATGCGCGACCGGATAAAGCCGTTCCGGCATGAACGCGCGCGTTTCAAGCTGACGCCAGTTGCCGCGCCCATACCGGATCGACAGATCCGCTTCGCCGCCGGCGATATCGACGTTGCGAAGCTCGATGCCGAGTTCGATGCGCAACGCGGGTGCCTCGCTCTCGAGCGCCTGCTGCCGCTCGAGCAGCCAGAGCTGCGCGAATGCCGGCACCACACTCATCCTGACCAGTCGCGGTGTGCGCGGCGAGCGCCACTGATCGGCCGCGCTGTCGATGATCGCAAACGCCTGTTCGATCCGCCCGACGAAGCGCTGCCCGTCCGGCGTCAGGCGCACGCCGCGTGCATGACGTTCGAACAGTGCCATGCCCAGCCAGTTTTCCACGGCGGCCACCCGCCGGCTGATCGCGCCGTGCGTCACGCCGGAGACGTCTGCGGCCGCCAGGAACGAACCCTGACGCGCAACCGTGCACACGGTCTCCAGGCTGGCGAGCGGCGGCCGCGGGCCAGGTGCCGGCGCTGCAAGCGGCAGCGCATCCGTCACCTGACGTGCGCGCGCCGGACTCGCGGCTCGCCGCCGAACCGAGCTGTGAGTCATGGTCATATCTGGATGTTGATCTGTGCGCTAGCTTAACATCTCGCGACATCGCACCATTGCCGCATGAATACCCTTTCCTCACCGTCGTCGCGCGGCGCGCGACAACCGCTCGTCGCGGCAGGCGCGGTCGCGTTCACGATCATGTCGTGGGCCTCCGCATTCCCGTTCATCCGGATCGGCCTGCACGGTCTGGCGCCCCTGCAACTCGCGGCGGCGCGCTTTGCTACCGCCGCGTTGCTCGTGATCGCGTGGCTTGCATGGCGACGGCCTCCAAGGCCCACGAAACGCGATGCGTTGCGCTTCCTGGCCTGCGGTTTCCTCGGCATCGCACTCTATAACGCACTGCTCAATACCGGCGAGCAAACCGTATCGGCCGGCGCGGCGAGTTTCATCGTGAACACGCTGCCGATCTTCACCGCGCTGCTTGCCGCGATGTTTCTCGGCGAACGATTCAATCGGTGGGGATGGCTCGGTTCGCTGGTCAGCCTCGCCGGCATCGGCGTAATTGCGCACGGGCAGCCGGGCGGGCTTGTGCTCGGCTCGGGGAGCACGCTGATTCTCGGTGCGGCCCTGTGTTCGGCGAGCTATTTCGTGTTGCAGCGGCGGCTGATTCCCGTATACGGTGCGCTGCCCTGCGCCGCGTACACGCTGCTGGCCGGTGCGCTGCTGCTCACGCCCTGGTTGCCCGGCGCGCTCGACTCGCTCGGCGGCGCGTCGCACGACACGACGCTGGCGGTATTGATCCTCGGCGTATTTCCCGCGGCACTCGGTTACGCGACCTGGACCTTCGCACTCGGCTATTTCGGTGCGGCGCGCGCCGCCAACTTTCTCTATCTTACGCCAGCCGTGGCGACAGCTCTGTCGATGATGCTGACGGGCGAGCGGCCCGGCATCGAGACGGTATGCGGCGGCCTGCTGGCGATTGCAGGCGTGATCCTGGTCGCCTTGCTCGGGCGGTCGCAGGGGCGCGATCGCAACGCGTAACCTCACCTGTCCGTCGAGCCGGAAGCGGGCAGGCCCAGGCGAACTCCGGCATCTGCGAAGCCGAGTGCAATGTGCGTGCCGTCGGCCTGCGCCAATTCGTCGACGCCGGCAGGCTTGACCGTTAGTTGCACTCGAGGAAGCTTTTTCATGAACCCGGCTGCGCGATGGCGAGCGACCAAACTGTGCAGACAAATCGACCGAACAGTTCCCGACTGACCGCACGTCAGTGTCCATGGCTTCGCCCCTGCGACCGGCCGAATAATGGATACCGTCGTAAGGCCATCGACAGCGAATCGCAGCCTTTGGCTCGCTGCGGCGCACGATTTCCGGCAACCGGCACCCTGGCAATCCGGGCGCCGAGCCGTGCCGCGCCGCCCCGCTACGCGATTCGCCGCAGCGCGCCAAATCGGCTTCGGATATATTCATACGAATTGCATGGCGTCAGACGCGGGGCACTCGCTCGCCCGGGCGGCATGCAAGCGAAGCCCATGATGGGTACGGAGACTCGTCCGATCGCCCCGGCCTGCAGCCGGCCGATCGAGACGTCCATAGAAAGACATTCAATTCGGAGATGGCAGATGGAACGAAGCACTGTCGGCATGCGCTGCAAACCCCTGATCACCGTCGCACTGGCCGCCGCCGCGTTCGCGGCCGCGTCGGGCGCGATGGCCGACCAGGTCGTGAAGATCGGCAGCGTGGAACCGACGACGGGCGGCATCTCGCACCTCGGCAAGGACAACGAGAACGGCGCGCGCCTCGCGGTCGAGGAAATCAACGCGAAGGGGCTGACGATCGGTGGCAAGAAGGTCACGCTGCAGCTCGACGCACAGGATGACGCGGCCGACCCGCGCCAGGCCACCCAGGTCGCGCAGAAGCTCGTCGACGACAAGGTCGTCGCCGTCATCGGCCACCTGAACTCGGGCACGTCGATCCCGGCGTCGAAGATCTACAGCGACGCGGGCATCGTGCAGATCTCGCCGTCGGCCACGAACCCCACCTACACGCAGCAAGGCTTCAAGACGACCTACCGCGTCGTCGCGACCGACGCGCAGCAGGGCCCGGCGCTCGCGAGCTACGCGCAGTCGAAGGGCGTGAAGAGCGTGGCGGTGATCGACGATTCGACCGCGTATGGCCAGGGTCTCGCAAACGAGTTCGAGAAGAAGGCGAAAGCGCTCGGCCTGAAGGTGCTGTCGCACGACGCGACCAACGACAAGGCGGTCGACTTCCGCGCGATTCTGACGAAGGTCAAGGGCGAGAACCCAGACGCGATCATGTACGGCGGCATGGACGCCACCGGCGGCCCGCTCGCGAAGCAGGCGAAGCAGCTCGGCCTGCGCGCGAAGATCCTGTCCGGCGACGGCGTGTGCACCGACTCGCTCGCCGAACTGGCCGGCCCTGCGGCAGACAACGTGCTGTGCTCGCAGGCCGGCGCCGCGCTCGAGAAGATGCCGGGCGGCGCGACGTTCCTCGCCAAGTATCAGAAGCGCTTCAACCAGGGTATCAAGTTCGATGCGCCGTTCGCGTACGACGCGGTCTACATCGCGGTTGACGCGATGAAGCGCGCGAACTCGACGGACCCGGCGAAGATCCTCGCGGCGATGCCGTCGACGAGGTATGAAGGCGTGATCGGCACGACGACGTTCGACGCGAAGGGCGACCTGACGCACGGGATCATCTCGATCTACGGCTACAAGAGCGGCAAGAAGACCTTCCTCGACCAGGTGAAGATGTAACGCCCCGCGACGCCGGCACGACGGGAACGCCATCCGTCGGCGCCGGCGCCGTGCGGTGCCGATTCAAGTTTTGCGGAGATGAAGCGACATGTGTGCAATGGCGTATGCGGAATTTCAACAGGAGTTGAAGAAAGCGCAGTTGACGGCTCGGGAATTCGCCCGCCTGATCCGGATGAACGAAAGTTCCATCACGAACTATTCGAGCAAGGGCACCGTCCCTTCCCACCTCGCGGTCATCGCGACCCTGATCGGTGCGCTCGCCGCGCACGAGATCGATTTCCGGCACGTCATCGGTAAAACGGGTATCGAGCCGAAACGGCCGCGCGGCGTCGGTGCGTTTCCGGCAGCGCGCAAGCCGCGCGTGCGGAAGACCGCGAAAGCCGGCTCGTGAGCCGGGACGGGCGTCAGTCGCGGCATCGCACGTGTCGCTCGATCCTGCGCGCGCCCGATACCGTCACGCCTGCTGCCGCGCCACACGCGCGGCCCGCCCGTCACACCGCCGCACGCACGTGATCGAGCAGCGCCTGCAGCGGATGACGCACCTGCCGCGCGGACATGCGCTTCACCTGGCTGCGGCACGAATACCCGGTCGCCAGCGCTTCGCCCTCCTCTTCCGGCGCATCGACATGCGCGGCCCACGATTGCGCATAGATCGCCTGCGACGTCTGCAGGTTGCGCGCCTCGTGCCCGTAGGTCCCCGACATCCCGCAGCAGCCGGCCGCCTGAACCGCCAGGCGCAGCCCGCGACGCGCGAACACCTGTGCCCACTGCTTGCCGCTGTCCGGCGCGTTGGTCTTCTCGGTGCAATGCGGCAGCAGCCGATACGGTGCCGATACGCTGTCCGAACCCGCGCCCGCCGCCGCCTCCGGCAGCGCGTGCAGCAGCCACTCCTGCGGCAGCGCAACCTTCGGCACGTCGGCGAGCCCCGTCACCTTCAGGTATTCCTGCCGATACGTGAGCGTCATCGCCGGATCGAGGCCGACCAGCGCGACACCCGAGCGCGCGAGCGCGGCCAGTTGAGTCGCGTTGCGAATCGCCGCCTGCTCGAACGCGCGAAGGAAGCCCTGCACGTGCAGCGCCTTGCCGTTCGGCGCGAGCGGCGCGAGCCACACCTGGAAACCGACGCGCGCCGCCAGCTCGATCAGCGTCGCCAGTTGCTCGGTATCGAAATAGCGCGTGAACGTGTCCTGCACGATCACGACGCTGCGCGCGCGCTGCGCATCGCTCAGCGCGGCGAGCGCCCGCGGATCGGCCGGCCGCACGTTCCACTGCCGGATCACGGCCGCGAGGTCGAAGCGGCTCAGGAGCGGGCTGTCGACCATACCGAGGTGCCGCTCGAGCAGCATGCGCACCCAGCCGGCGCGCATCAGGCCGTTGTACAGCGCGGGCACGCGCGCCATCCACGGCATCGTGAATTCGAGCGAGCCGATCAGGTAGTCGCGCAGCGGCCGCAGGTAGCGCTGGTGATACAGCTCGAGAAAACGCGAGCGAAACTCGGGCACGTTGACCTTGACCGGGCACTGCCCCGCACACGACTTGCACGCGAGACAGCCGGCCATCGCGTCGTACACCTCGTGCGAGAAGTCGGCGTCGCCGCTGCGCGCGGCGCGGCTGTTGCGCCAGCGGGCAACGAGGCCACGCATGAACGGCTGCCGCGCACGCGCCGACGCGACGACATCGATGCCGGCCTGTCCTTGCAGACGCAACCATTCGCGCATCAACGACGCGCGCCCCTTCGGCGACTGCACGCGTTCGCGTGTCACCTTCCACGACGGGCACATCGCGTCGTCCGGATCGAAGTTGTAGCACGCGCCGTTGCCGTTGCAGTGCATCGCCGTGCCGTAGCTCTGCCACACGCGCTCGTCGATCTGCCGGTCGTGGTCGCCGCGCGTCGGCACTTCGTCGATCTTCAGCAGCCGCAGCGTGTTGTCCGGCGGCGTCGCGATCTTGCCCGGGTTGAACTGGTTGTGCGGATCGAACGCGGCCTTCAGCTGCTGCAGCGACGGATACAGCTCGCCGAAGAACGCCGGCGCATATTCGGAGCGCACGCCCTTGCCGTGTTCGCCCCATAAAAGGCCACCGTGCCGCCGCGTGAGTTCGGCCACCGCGTCAGACACCGGCCGCACCAGCGCGGCCTGCCGCGGGTCCTTCATGTCCAGCGCCGGGCGCACGTGCAGCACGCCCGCGTCGACGTGACCGAACATCCCGTACTGCAGCCCGTGGCCGTCGAGCAGCGCGCGGAATTCGGCGATATACGCGGCGAGATTCTCGGGCGGCACCGCCGTGTCCTCGACGAACGGTTGCGGGCGCGCCTCGCCCTGCACATTGCCGAGCAGGCCGACCGCGCGCTTGCGCATCGCGTACACGCGCTTCACCGCATCGTCGCCGGCCGCGAGCGTGTGCCCCAGCCGCTCGACGCTCGTGTCGGTGCGCAAATGCTCGACGAATGCACGCACGCGCGCATCGACGTCGTCGGCATCGTCGCCGCTGAATTCGATCAGGTTGATGCCGAGCGTCGGACGCGCGTCGTCCTGCGGAAAATACTCGGCCACGCTGCTCCACACGAAATCCTTCATCGCGAGCATCAGCACCTTCGAGTCGACCGTCTCGATCGACAACGGCTTGAGTTCGAGCAGCGCACGCGCATCGCGCAGCGCGTCCATGAAGCCGGCGTAGCGCACGTTGACCAGCACCGAATACTTCGGGATCGGCAGCACGTTCAGCTTCGCCTCGACGACGAAGCCGAGCGAGCCTTCGGCACCGCACAGCACGCTGTTCAGGTTGAAGCGGCCGTCCGATTCGCGCAGGTGCGCGAGGTCATAGCCGGTCAGGCAGCGATTGAGCTTCGGAAACTTCGCTTCGATCAGCGCGGCCTTGTCGTCGCTGATGCGGCGCGCGATGCGGTAGACCTTGCCGATGCGGTCCTGCCGCGCGCAGCGGCGCTCCAGTTCGTCGTCCGCGAGCGCGTCGCTGTGCAAGTGCTCGCCGCCCATCAGCACGAAGTCGAGCGCGAGCACGTGGTTGCGTGTCTTGCCGTACGTGCAGCTGCCCTGCCCGCTCGCGTCGGTGTTGATCATCCCGCCGACCGTCGCACGGTTCGACGTCGACAGCTCGGGCGCGAAAAAGAGGCCATGCGGCTTCAGCGCGGCATTGAGCTGGTCCTTGACGACGCCCGCCTGCACGCGCACCCAGCGCTCGTCCGCGTTGATTTCCAGAATCCGGTTCATGTTGCGCGACAGATCCACGACCACACCGTCGGTCAGCGACTGCCCGTTGGTGCCCGTGCCGCCGCCGCGCGCCGCCACCGCGACGTCGCGGTGCGCAGGCTCGGCGAGCAGCCGGGCCACCAGCCGGACGTCGTCCGCATGCGCGGGACAGATCACCGCTTGCGGCAGGCGCTGGTATATCGAGTTGTCGGTGGCCTGAACCGTCCGGTTCGCATGGTCCGCGCGGATTTCCCCGGCGAATCCGGCCGCCCGGAGAGCGGCGAGAAAATCACGGTACGCGTTCGCGGGCGGGCTGGCGGGACGGGGCAACGGGGCGATCGACATGGGATAAAAGCGCAAGGTGGACGAACCGGTGTGCTCGCGTGCTCGGAAACATGAGTTTTGAGCAAGTTTCCACGCGGCCGGGAATTCCAGTATCTTTGTAAATTCCGCGAGAAACAAACGAATTCTCATCCGGCGAATATTGCATAAAACTCATGAATTACCGTCGCCTCACCCCATCAATGTCGCTGCTGCTCGTGTTCGAGGCAGCCGCGCGGCACGAAAGCTACACGCGTGCAGCCGAGGAACTGTCGCTGAGCCAGAGCGCGATCAGCCGGCAGGTCCAAACGCTCGAGGATCAACTCGGCGTGCCGCTGTTCCGGCGCGAGGGCCGTTCCGTGAAGCTGACCGAAGTCGGGCGCCGCTACTTCGTCGAGCTGAGCGGCGCACTGGGGCGCATCCGCGGCGCGACGCTGCAGGCGATGTCCCACCAGGCCGGCGCCGGCACGCTGCGGCTCGCGACGTTGCCGACGTTCGGCTCGAAATGGCTGCTGCCGCACCTGCACGACTTCTACGCCGCGCATCCGGGCGTGACCGTGCACCTTCATTCGCGGATCGGCGCGATCGATTTCCTCAACGACGACCTCGACGCAGCCATCACCGTCGGCGCGGACGACTGGCCCGGCCTGCACGCGCACCGGCTGTACAACGAGTTCCTGATCGCGATCGCGAGCCCCGACGCGGGCAGGCGCCGCAAAGCCGAAGCACGCACGCCGGCCTGGGCCGCGCAGCAGACGCTGCTGGGCGTAACGAGCAACCAGCAGGCGTGGGCCGAATGGTTCTCGCACTATCGGCTCGACCATCGGCAGATGCGTATCGGCCCGAGCTTCGAGCTGACGTCGCACCTGATCCAGGCCGTGCGGGCCGGGATGGGGACCGGGCTGGTGCCGAAGGTGCTGGTGGAAGACGAACTGAGCCGCAACGAGCTCGTGTCGATCGGCGACGCGATTACCAGCCAGCGCAGCTATTACCTCGTCTATCCGCCGGGGAACGAAACGCTGCCCTCGCTCGTGGCGTTCCGCGAATGGTTGCTGAACTCGTGCTGAAACACCGCGGGTCAGGCCGCGATCCGATGATCGCCGGTCACGCGCGCCATTCGTCGAGAATCTGCTCGGCGAGGTAGTCGCACGGCGCACGCGCGGACTGCGCACTGCGCGCCAGCACGACCTCGAGCTCCCCCAGCGGCGGCAGCCCGTGGGCCTCCGAAAGCTGAACGAGATGATCGGGAATGCAGCAACGCGCCAGCGGCGCGACAGCGAGCCCGGCCTCGACCATGCTGAGCAGCCCAAGGTAGCTCGGGCTTTCATACGACATCCGGAACGGGATGTGCTGCCGGTTCAGCGCCTTGATCGCGTGATCGCGCGCCATGCTGCCGCCGTGCGTGAAAAAGGCCACCGGCAGCGGCCGCTCTTCCCAGACGTTCCGCTTCGGCGACCCGGTCCAGACGATCGGCTCCATCCGGATCAGCTCGCCGGTCACGCCCTTGATCCGCGTGAGACACGCGAGGTCGACCGTGTTGTCCTTCAGCATCGGCACGAGTGCGCTGCTCGGCTGGCCGATCACGCGCACTTCCACGCGCGGGTGCATCGCGGCGAATTTGCCGAGCACCTGCGGCAGCAGCGACGAGATGTAGTCGTCCGGCACGCCGATCGTCACGCGGCCGCGGATCTCCGGGCGCACCACCGACGCCCACGCCTCATCGCGCATCGCCAGCATCCGGCGCCCGTATTCGGCGAGCGTCCTGCCGTCGTCGGTGGCCGTCACGTTGCGCGTATCGCGGATGAAGAGCGGCTTGCCGAGCGCATCTTCCAGCGCCTTGATCTGCATGCTCACCGCCGACGGCGACCGATGCACGGCCTGCGCGCCCTGCGCGAACGATCCGGACTCCGAAACTGCCACCACCATCGCCAGCACATCGAGGTCGAGCTTCTTCATTTCATTCAGAAAATCTGATCAATCGATTCAGTTTATCCCGTTTTACTGTTCACCTCCACGGTCGGACAATGAATCCCGTCAGCACTCGTTGCAGGAAGCGGAAAACATGCATACGTCCGGATCGCTCTACGGATTTCTCGCCATCGGCGGCATGCTCGCGGTCACGCCGGGGCCGAACATGGTCTACGTGATGTCACGCTCGATCGCGCAAGGGCGCGTGGCCGGGCTCATTTCGCTGGCCGGCGTGATGATCGGTTACCTGTTCTACATGTTCGGCGCGGCGTTCGGCATCACGACGCTGTTCATGAGCGTGCCTTATGCGGGCAGCGTGCTGGGCGCGATCGGTGCGGCCTACCTGCTGTACCTCGCTTGGCAGGCGGTCAGGCCCGGCGGCCGTTCGCCGTTCGAGGTGCGGACACTGCCGAACGAGCAGCCGCTGCGGCTGCTGGCGATGGGCGCGACGACCAGCGTGCTGAATCCGAAGCTCGCGATGCTGTTCGTGTCGCTGCTGCCGCAATTCATCGACTACCGGCAAGGCAGCGTGTTCGGCCAGTCGCTGTTTCTCGGTTCACTGCTGATCGCCGCGTTCGCGTCGGCAAACGGGCTGGTGGCGATCTGCTCGAGCAGCATCGCGAAGTTCCTGCACGGGCGCCCGATGCTGCTGCTCGCGCAGCGCTGGGCGATGGGTCTTATCCTCGGCGGCCTCGGTGTGCAGATGGTTGTCGACGCATCGAAGATGGCGGGTGTGGCGTAATGGCCGCGAGTATGGCTGAAATGAAATCGGCCAGCAGGCGCCACACTGCCGGCCGTCACGCACATCACGCTTTGAACGCGCCGTCGATGCAGCGCAATCACTTCGTCAGCAGTTCGGCTTCCAGCTCGCGCAACCGTTCCGGAAACCGGACGCGCAGCACCAGAAACCACCCGAGCCCGATCGCCAGCAGCGACGAACACATAAGGCAGACATGCGTAGACGCCTTCCGGCACCGCATACACGCTGCCGGCGAGCGGAATCGCGAGCAGCACGACGGCAACGATGCTGATCGCCACGTGCCGCGCGCGAAGCTTGCGCTGCCGATGCAGATAAAGCGGCGCGCCGATCGCGACCAGCACGTAGGCGAGCAGCCAGCCATACGTCGCGATCGAGCTGAGATAGCCGTACGAATCGAGCAGCGCCGTGCCTCGCGCCGTCAACACCAGCGCGGTCGCCAGCGCCAGCGCCGCAATCAACGCGACTGCGACGTGCGGCGTCGCATTCGTCGCTTGCGCACGCCCGGTCGACGCATGCAGCACACCCTGCCGCCCGAACGTGTAGACGATCCGCGCCGCCGCATTGATCGACGAGAAGAACGCCGCGAAGAAGCTCAACGCCACCCCCGCGTCGATCAGCACGCCGATCCACCCGGCCCCCAGTCGATGCGCCAGCACCGCGAGCGAGCCGTCAACGCGGTCGAGCGGCGGCGTCTGGCCGTGGAACGCGCTCACCATTCCGTATGCGCCGATCACGAACAGGATCGCGGGCCCGACCACGCTGATCAGCACCGCGCGCGGAATCGCGCGAAACGGATCGCGCGCCTCGGCGCCGAGCACGGTCGCGCTCTCGAAACCCGTGAAGCTGAAGAACGCGAGCACCATCCCGAGCTGACGCTGCGTCGGCTTCACGCCTTCGAGCGTCAGCTGTGCGCGATCGACCGGATGCGTGCCGAACGCGATCGTCGCGATCACGACGCCGGCGATCAGCAGCAACGTCGCGAGTTCGACGAGCAGCGTGAAGCGCGTGGAAAGCCGGATGTCGCGAAACGCGATATACCACGCGGCGAACGCGGTAACGATCGTGAGGCCCAGCACCGTGCCGACCGGCGTCGCGCTGCCGAGCAGCCCCGTTTCGCGGCCGAGCACGAGAAACGTGTTGATCGTTCCCTGCAGGATGCCTGCTGCTGCCACCGCATAGGCGATCAGCAGCGACCAGCCGCAGATGGCGCCCCAGATCGGTCCGATGCCGGCCGACACGTATGCGTATAGCGCGCCCGGCGACGCCGAATCCCGCGCGAACACCGAGATGCTCCACGACGAGAACAGCAGCGCGACGATGGCGAACACGTATGCAAGCCACGTGCCGTTACCGGCCGTCGCGAATACGGCAGGGATCAGCACGCCGATCCCGCCCGACACGCCGACGAGCCCGATCGACTGCGCGATCAGTTCGGGCAGGCTCAGGTAGTTGCGCCGCAGGCCAGCCCCGGCGCGCCCTGCCGCACGAACGCGAGAACCGCCTGGTCCGACTCGTCGAGCGCGAGCACCGGAATCCAATGCGCGAACAGCGTGCCGGTCGAATAGAACTTGCGGCCGTTCAGCACGAACGCGTCGCCGTCGCGACGCACGCGCGTCTGCATATCAAGCACGTTCTTGCCGCCGGCCTCGGAAAACGCATTGCCGTAGCGCGTGCCCTTCAGAACGGGATCGAAGAAGAAGCGCTTTTGCGCGTCGCTGCCTTCGAGGCGGATGTCTTCGATCAGGCAGTAGTGGTTCTGCGGGATCTGGCCGACCGACGGGTCCGCCTGCGACACGATCGCGATCACTTCGGCGAGCGTCACGCTCGACACCTCCGCGCCGCCGTATTCACGCGGGACGGTGATGCCCCACAGGCCGCTCGACGAGAACAGCTCGATCTCGTCGAACGGCAGTTTCCGCTCGCGGTCGCGCAGCGCGGCGTGCTCCGCCAGTCGCGCCGCGACCTGGTGCGCGACGTCGATCGCTTCGGCGTCGGAGCCGATGATTGGAACGGACGTAGCGCCCGCTTGCGATTGCGTGTTTTCTTCGATGATTTCCGTCGACATGAAATTTCCGGCAAAGCCCATGAATCGGTTGACGACGCCGTGCAGGCAGCCGCCGACCTCCTGTTTCGATATCCGAAACGTCAAACCGGGTACGCTCACGATGGCCGCCGCCGGCGCACCCTTCGATCGTCCGGTGCGGCCCGCTTGACCGCCTGCGACTCGCTGGCCGCCTACATCACACGGCGACTGCCTGCCGCTGCGCCTCGAGTTCGCGCACGAGCGGCAGCACGCGCTGGCCGAAGTACTCGACTTCCTCGATGAAATGCAGGAACCCGGCGAGCACGAGATCGACGCCGATCGCCTTCAGCGCGACGATCCGCTCGGCAATCTGTTGCGGCGCGCCGATCAGGTTCGTGCGGAAACCGTCGTTGTACTGCACGAGATCCTCGAACGTGGATTTCGCCCAGTTGCCCTCGCCTTCCGGTGACGCCTTGCCGGCCTCCTTCGCCGCATCGCCAAACGCATGCACGGCCTCGACGTGTGCATGCCGGACGATGTCGTCGAGCACGGCGCGCGCCTCTTCCTCGGTGTCGCGCGCGATCACGAACGCGTTGACACCGATCCGCACGCGGTGGTTGTTCGCGGCCGCCTTCGCGCGGATGTCGTCGATCTGCGCCTTCAGGTTCTCCGGCGTATTGCCGTTCGTGAAATACCAGTCCGACACGCTGGCCGCGTTGTCGCGCGCCGCACGCGAACTGCCGCCCTGGAAGATCTCCGGGTGCGGCTTCTGCACGGGCTTCGGGCTCAGCGTGTAATCGTTGAAGCGGTAGAAGTCGCCCTTGAACGTGAAATTGTCCTGCGTCCAGATGCCCTTCAGCGCCTGAATGAACTCCTTCGAGCGCCGATAGCGTTCGTCGTGCTCGAGCCACGGCTCGCCGATCGCGGTGAATTCACCCTTGAACCAGCCGCTGACGACGTTGATCGCGATGCGTCCGTTCGAAATGTGGTCGATCGTCGCGAGCTGCTTTGCGACCACGGCCGGATGCCAGGGCCCCGGCAGGATCGCCGCGAGCACCTTCAGTTTGGTGGTCGCGTGCAGCAGCGCCTGGCTGAACGAGACCGACTCGTGCTGGTGTTCGGCGCCATAGCCGGCCGTGAAGCGGATCTGGCTCAACGCGTAGTCGAATCCGGCCGCTTCAGCCGTGTGCGCGAGCTTCTGGTTGTATTCGAGGCTCCAGTCGGTACGCTGCTCGATCGTGCTGACGACGAGTCCGCCGCTGACGTTCGGCACCCAGTACGCGAACTTGACGCCGTCGGCCGGAGATTTTTGAATGCTCATGAGAGATCCTGATCGAAGGGGAAACGAAAGACGGGCTACGCGGCCGCGGCGGCAAGCGTTCGCGGACGCAGTTGCGGCACCGCACAATCCACCGCGAGCGCGATGCGTACGCGCAGTGCGCGGTTCGCGAATTCGTAGTGGTCGAAATCGCTTTCGGCTACATACAGGCCGATCGGCAGCGTGCGTGACGGACGTTGCAGGCCGCCCGACAGGGCGACCACGTCGAGGGTGTTGCTCATGCCATGCGTTCCCGTTGTCAAGCCGCGCGTTGCCGCGCCGATACGGTGTGGGGTCCGCAAGGAGCGTGCCATTCTCGACGGATGCGCGATCGTGGAGATCATCTGCATCACGAAGTTTTATTCAATCGCCCATCGGGCAAGGCTTACGCGGACAAATAGCCAGCCATGGAAAGCGATTCACCAATCGCATCGCATCGATATTCCACAGCGCGATGAACCGACGGAAACAGCGTTGCTGATGCGCTGCTGCTCAATCAGCAGTTTCGCGCCCTCCGTTCGTCGGATCGCTGCGATCGGACACCGTTGCATCCTGCACAGCAATCCGGCTTTCGTTATCAGAAATCGATGTTTCCCGTCCGGCCCAAAACACCGAACACTCTGATGACCAGGCAGCAACCGGACCGCGGCGCCAGTCGACGCTGGTTCGAACCGTTCGATCGACTCACGCCTTCATCGCCATGACCTCCCTGTTTGCAACGCCGCGTCCTGTCAATCTTCGTGTCGTCACAGCGCAGCCGGACGAATCGCGCGGCGCGCCCGTTCTCGAGCGCTCCACGCACCATGTGCGGGCCCGCGCCCGCGCGCCCGTGTTCGTCGACCCGCGTTCGCTCGCGCTGCTCGAACGCGTGCGGCTCGTCGCGCCGAGCGACGCAAACGTGCTGATCGTCGGCGAGACCGGCACCGGCAAGGAGTTGATCGCGCGCCAGGTGCACGACGGCAGTCACCGTTGCGGCGGCCCGTTCGTCGCCGTGAACTGCGGCGCGCTGTCCGACACGCTCGTCGACAGCGAACTGTTCGGTCATGAAAAAGGCGCATTCACGGGCGCGGTCGGCGCGAAGCCCGGCTGGTTCGAAGCCGCGAACGGCGGCACGCTGTTTCTCGACGAAATCGGCGACCTGCCGCTGTCGATGCAGGTCAAGCTGCTGCGCGTGCTGCAGGAGCGCGAGGTCGTGCGGCTCGGCTCGCGCACGGGCATTTCGATCGACGTGCGCGTGGTGGCCGCGACCAACGTCGACCTGCAGCAGGCGGTGATGGACGGACGGTTTCGCGGCGACCTGTTCTACCGGCTCAACGTCGTGCGTCTCGACGTGCCGAGGTTGCGCGAACGGCCGGGCGACATCCTGCCGCTCGCGCGCCACTTCTTCGACGAATACCGCAGCCGCCTCGGCCATGGGCCGCGCAGCATCGACCCGCGCGCGGCGCGCCGGCTCGAAGCACATTCGTGGCCCGGCAATATCCGCGAACTGGAGAACGTGATCCATCACGCGCTGCTGGTGAGCCGCCACGATGCGCTGCAGGACACCGACCTGAACCTGTCGTCGTCATGCGTGCCGGCCGTGGCTGCCGGCGTACGGGAAGCGGCGGGCCGCGTGCCCGCTCAGGATGCGCTCGAACTGGCACTGTGCGCGCTGTTCGACGAGGCGCACGCGAACCTGTTCGAACGCATCGAGGATACCGTGATGCGGGTCGCGTTCGATTTCAGTCACCGCAACCAGATCCAGGCCGCGCGACTGCTCGGCATCAGCCGGAACGTGTTGCGTGCGCGGCTGATTCGCGCGAAGGTGATCGCGGCGGTCAAGTAAGCGTGATCGCGCGGCTGCATGCGGTGCCGCGAATCAGCAATGCGGGCGGCGGACGCTTCGGCACGTCGCAATTCATCGCCGGCATGAGCTGGCGAAGCCGATGCGCGACTCGCCTCCGCAACGGCGAGCAGCGCGTGGTCCAGCCGCTCGCCGTGCGGTACGCCACTATTTCCCGACGCCGCCCGTCACGCCGCCGAGCAACGATGTAACAGGGGCGAGCGGATTCGCCGAGGAACCCGCTCCGCCCGCCGCGCCACCGAGGGTGCCGGTAACCGTTGACACGAGATTCGTCACCGGCGCCAGCGGGCTCGCCGCACCGGCACCGTTCGTGCCGCCGAGCGCACCGGTCAGCGACCCGAGCGGCGTCGAGCCGAGCCCCGACAGCAAGCCGCCGAGCGGGCCGGACGGGCTCGAACCGTTCGACGGGCCGTTCTGCACGGTGGCGACGGAAGCGCCCGCGAGACTCACGATCAGCCCGGGAATCGGCGCGACGCCGTTCGGACCGTTGTAGTTCAAGAGTCCACCCGCGTTCGCGACGGTATTGCCGATCGCGCCGACGAGCGCCCCCACCGAGCCGACGGCTGGCTGTGACGAAACGGATCCCATCCGCGAGCCCGTCGTCGCCAGCGCGCTCCCGACCTGCCCAAGCAAGCCTGCCACCGGCTGCCCGAGGCCCGTGGTCGCGCCGATCTGTTGCGTCGCCTGACCGGCCGTGATGACCAGCGGTGTGACGGCCGAACTGAGCGGCTGCGTGACCTGCTGCACGGCACCCGATGCCAGCGTCGCGCCGACCGTGTTGCCCGCCGCGCCGAGTCCGCCGGCCACGGTGTCGAGCACCGCGCCGACGGGTGTCGTCACCGGCGCGAGCGGCGCCAGCGGCCCCGAGCCGAGCGCGCGGACGGTCTGCGCGAAGCCCGCAACCGGATTCGCCGTTGCGCCGACGACGTCGCCGAGGCCGGCGACCGTCGTACCGACCGGGTTGGACGTCGAACCGATCCTGCCGAGCCCGTCGCTGAGCGCATCGGCCGCGGCGCGCGAAATCGTGCTGACGCTCGAGATCGTGTCGCCTGCGCTGCGCGTCACGGTATTCCCGAATACCGGTAACGACATCGCGCTGACGGTCGAGCCGACGCCGGCCGCGAGCGCGCCCGCGGTACTCACGACGCCGCGCGTGCCGGGGGCGCCGCTGGTGCCCCAACCCCCGTCGGGGGTGTTGCTGCCGGGCGTATTGCCGCCGATGGTTGCGCCGCCGGTGCTCGCGGCCGCGCTCGACGGCGCGGCGACGTCGGTGCCGCCACAGGCGGCCAGCATGCCGGCGGCGGCGAGCAACGCCGTGGACGTGACAATGCGGGTTCGATACATGGTGGTCTCCTCGCGGTCCAGGCGATGGAATGTTCGATTGAGGACCGGAGGAGAAACAGCATTTTCCATGCCATTGGCGCCAATCGAACGGGCCGTCCCGCCGCCACGCCAGCATCCGCGCGCCCGTGCAAGCGCCTGCCCGCGATCACGCTCGATACATTTCTGGCCCATGAGCGGCTCTGTTTTCGTTACATTCGTGCTACGAATGCTTCGATGTTACGTAACGCCGGCCGCGGCACGCCGCATTCGGCGCGGCGCCTACCATTCACAGTACGAAAACCGACGGCACCGCATGCGTGCCGCCGGGCCTCGGCCCACCGTCAGGAACCCGTTGCCATGAAAAAGCTCGTGAACCACCCGTCCGCTGTCGTGCGCGAAATGCTCGAAGGCATCGCGCGGCAATCGCCGCATGTCGCGATCCTCGGCGACGAGCAAGTGCTCGTGCGCCAGCCGCTGCCCGAGCCGTCGCAGCGCCCCGTCGCGATCGTGTCAGGCGGCGGTAGCGGTCACGAGCCCGCGCACGGCGGCTATGTCGGCGAAGGGATGCTGAGCGCGGCCGTCTGCGGCGAAGTGTTTACGTCGCCCCCGACCGACGCCGTGCTCGCCGCGATCCGCGCGTGCGCCGGCCCGAACGGCGCGCTGCTCGTCGTGAAGAACTACACGGGCGATCGCCTCAATTTCGGGCTGGCCGCCGAACTCGCGCGCGCCGAGGGCATTCCGGTGGAGACCGCGATCGTCGCCGACGACGTGTCGCTGCGCGGCCGCGTCGAGCGCGGGCAGCGACGCGGAATCGCGGGCACCGTGCTGATCCACAAGCTGGCCGGCGCGGCCGCCGCGCGCGGGTTGCCGCTTGCCCGCGTCGCGGCAATCGCGCGCGACGCGGCGGCCGAACTCGGCACGATGGGCGTCGCGCTCGACGGCTGCACGATCCCCGGCGCCGACAAGTCGGGATTCAGCCTCGCCGATCACGAGATCGAACTCGGCCTCGGCATCCACGGCGAGAAAGGCGTCGAACGCACCGCGCCACAGGCGGCCGACGCGTTGGTCGAGACGCTGCTGTCGAGCATCGTCGCCGACCTCGTGCTCGATCGCGGCGAACGCGTCGCGCTGCTCGTCAACGGTCTCGGCGCGACGCCGGAAATGGAACTGGCGATCGTGCTGCGCGCCGCGTACGACAACCTGAGCCGGCGCGGCATCACCGTCGCGCGGGCATGGGGCGGCACGTTCCTGTCGGCGCTGAACATGCCCGGTTGCTCGATCTCGCTGCTGCGGCTGAACGACGAACGCGTGGCCCTGCTCGACGCGCCGACGCACGCGCGCGCATGGCCCGGCGGCGGCGCCGTCAACGCGCAGATCCGGGTGGCCGCGGCTGCCGCGCCCGACCAGCCGCTGCCGCCGCTCGATGCGGCCGGCCACGCGTGGGCGGCGCGGCTGCAGCCGGCGCTGCACGCGATCGCGCAAGCGTTGATCGACAACGAAGACACGCTGACGGAACTCGACACGGCCGCCGGCGACGGCGATCTCGGCGCGAGCATGCATCGCGCCGCGCAGGCGATCCTCGCGTTGCCGGAAGCCGCATACGGCACGCCGGCCGGCACGCTCGCGGCGCTGGGCACCGCGTTGCGCCGCGCGATCGCGGGCAGCTCGGGGCCGTTCTATGCGACCGCGCTGCTGCGCGCGTCACGGCGGCTCGCCGATGCCGCGGATACCGCCGCACCGTCGGCACGCGACTGGGCTGCGGCATTGCGCAGCGCGGTGGATGCGATCTCCGAACTGGGCGGCGCACGTGCCGGCGATCGGACGATGCTCGATGCGCTGGTGCCGGCCGCCGACGCGTTCGATCGCGCGCTCGATCATGATCGCGACCCAGCTTGCGCATTGGCGCAAGCCATCGAGGCGGCGGAACACGGCGCGCAACGAACGGCCGGCATGACGCCGCGCGCGGGGCGTGCGAGCTATCTCGGCGAACGCGCGATCGGCACGCCGGATGGCGGCGCGGTGGCGGTCGCATGCTGGCTGCGCGCGTTGTTGCCGCACGTGCGCTAAACAGCGGTCGAGGGCTGCGCGAGCCAACGCGCGCACGCCCTCATGCGAGATATACATACGAGCCGCTTGTATTTCGACTCGATGCCGTGCACCGTGCCGATCGTGTCGTACCAGCGCGCCGATACCTCGGTTCGTCGCACCTCGATGTCTCCGTCGTCGCTTCCACATGGTCGCTCAGAAAGAGTGCAATCGTGTGCGGAACCGGGACGGTGCGGCGCGCGTGGCGCGATCCGGTCGGTCGGCGTGGCCGGTGCGCGGTCATCCAGGATCGCATCGGGCTTACAACGTCCCTACAACCCTAGGCCGACAGCCAACCCGCCACGTGCGATCGCCGCGTTCGAGCCGGATTGCAGGCGATGCATAAGAATCCGCCGCACGCTTGCAATCTGACAACTTGACCATCCCCAGATCGACCACCTAAATTGCTCGTTGCAGATCGGCGCCCCGGCGTGCGGCATGACATGCGGATGACACAAACGATAGTTTGCTATCGAATGTTTTTGCCCCTATCATCTCGCCCATGACCAACCTGCACGACCTCCGCCTCGCCGTCAGCAGCCTGCTGGTGCTCACCGCGCGCAAATGGCGCCGCACGAGCGACACCGTGTTGACTGCGTACAACGTGTCCGAAGCGTGCGCGACGCCGTTGCTGATTGCCGGCCGCCTCGGCGAAGGCGTGCGCCAGGGCACGCTCGCCGAACACGTCGGCATCGAGGGGCCGTCGCTCGTGCGCCTGCTCGACCAGCTGTGCGCGGCCGGCCTCGCTCGCCGCGACGAGGATCCGCACGACCGCCGCGCGAAGACGATCTCGCTGACGGCCGCCGGCCGCGCGGTCACCGCGAAGATGGAGGAAGACCTGCGCATGCTGCGCGCCCAGGTGCTCAAGGGTGTCACGCGTGCCGATCTCGAAGCGACGCTGCGCGTGCTGAATGCGTTCAACGCGGCCGATGCGCAGCATCCGGCATCGCGTCCGTCTCACCCCGCCGATTCCGCGTCATGACCTATCCGAGCCTTCGCGACTGGCTGTTCTCGGGCAAGACGTTCGCCGCGTCCATGCTGGCGTTGTACCTCGGCCTGTATTTCCAGCTGCCGCGCCCTTACTGGGCAATGGCGAGCGTCTACATCGTGTCGAACCCGTTCGTCGGCGCCACGCGCTCGAAGGCGCTGTATCGCGCGCTCGGCACCGCGCTCGGCGCGGCCGCCGCGATCCTGTTCGTGCCGCCGTTCGTCGAGACGCCGTTCCTGTTCAGCATCATCGTCGCGACCTGGTGCGGCACGCTGCTCTACCTGGCGATCTCCGACCGCACCGCGCGCAGCTACGTGTTCATGCTCGCCGGCTATACGATGCCGCTGGTCGCGCTGCCGACAGTGACCGATCCGTCGACGATCTTCGACGTCGCGATTGCGCGGACCGAGGAAATCGTGCTCGGCATCGTGTGCGCGAGCGTGGTCGGCAGCGCCGTGTTCCCGAACCGGCTCGCGCCCACGCTGATCGAGCGCACCGACGCATGGTTCAAGGACGCCGCGTTCTACGGCCGCGAGACGCTGTCGGGGCACATCGCGGGCAAGGCGTTGTCGGCATGCAGGCAACGCCTCGCCGCGACCATCACCGGCCTCGAATTCCTCTTGAGCCAGCTGAGCTACGACCATGCGCACCCGCACGTGCTCGCTCGTGCGCAGGCGCTCGCGGGCCGCATGCAGCTGTTCCTGCCGCTGATGTCCTCGCTCGCCGATCCGCTGATCGCGCTGATGCGCGACCTGCACGTGCGACCACCGGCACTCGACGCGCTGCTCGCCGACGCGGCAAAGTGGTTCGACGCGCCGTTGCCGGCCGTGAAGGCCAGCACGGACGGCGATGTGGCCCACGATCCAGTCGCGGACAATCTGCGCGAGCGCATCGCGTCGCTGCAGCCGTCCGACAGCGCGCTCGCGAGCTGGGACGGTGCGCTGCTGTCGAACGCGCTGTGGCGGCTACATCAGGTCATCGACATCTGGCAGGACTGCCGCTCGCTGCGCGCGCTGATCGCGAATGAGTCTGGCGTCTGGCAGCCGCGTTACCGACACTGGCGGCTCGGCGGCACCGAGCGCTTCTTCGATCGCGGGATGATGCTGTTCTCGACGCTCACCGTCGTGCTCGCGATCGTGTTCGCATGCTCGCTTTGGATCTCGTCAGGCTGGCACGACGGTGCCGCGGCCGTCACGCTCGTGGCCGTGTCGTGCAGCTTCTTCGCCGCGCTCGACGAACCCGCGCCGCTGGTGTTCAAGTTCTTTCTGTCGACGGCCGCGAGCGTCGTGTTCGCCGGGTTGTACCTGTTCGTCGTGCTGCCTCACGTGCACGACTTCCCGACGCTCGTGCTGATGTTCGCGGGGCCGTTCATCCTGATCGGCACGCTGCTGCCGCGCCCGCAGTTCAACATGGTGACGATGCTCGTCGCAGTGAACACCGCCACCTTCATCAGCATCCAGAGCGCGTACGATGCCGACTTCTTCGTGTTCCTGAACAGCAACCTCGCGGGCGTCGCCGGGCTGCTGTTCGCGTACGTGTGGACGCGCGCGACCCGTCCGTTCGGCGCGGAACTCGCGGTGCGGCGCCTGCTGCGTTCGGGCTGGGAAGACGTCGCGCGCTCCGCGTCGACGCAGCCGCTCGACGACCAGCGCAACCACGCATCGCGCATGCTCGATCGCGTCACGCAGCTGCTGCCGCGCCTCGGCGCGTCGGACGACCACCGCCATCCGTCGATCGAGAGCTTCCGCGACCTGCGCATCGCGCTGAACGCGCTCGACCTGCGCCGCTCGCGCCGCAAGCTGACAGGCGACGTGCCCGACGCAATCGACCGCGTGCTGGCCGGCGTCACCGATCACTACGCGCGCTGCGCGGCCGCGAATGCGCGACAGCCTGCACCGCCGGCGCTGCTCGCCTTGATCGACGACGCGCTGCAGCGCGTGGCCGGCCGCAACCTGCCCGGCACGTCGGCCGCATCGGCGGGCGACGGCACGACGCACGACGCTCCCGCGGCGGCGCCCACGCCCGCGACACACCGCCGGCTGCGCGATACGCTTCACGCGCTCGTCGGCTTGCGCCTGTCGCTGTACCCGGCCGCGTCCGCGCAGCCGCCGCATGCCGCACCGGACGGAGCGCGCGCATGATCCCGCTTTCCAACCTGTCTTTCCGACCGCGACCATGATCGGCGAAATCGACATCTTCGGCGTATTCGTGCCGGCTCCGCTCGTGCTGATGCTGATCGCCTACCTGATCAACATCGTCGTGCGCGCACTGCTCGAACGCGTCGGCTTTTACCGCCTCGTCTGGCACCGTTCGATCTTCGACCTCGGCATCTACGTGTTCGTGCTTGCCGCAGTCGTCATCGTGTCTCACCATCTCGTGGCTAGCTAACCATGAAAAAAACCTGGCTCTCGGCAGGGCAGATCCTGCTCACCCTGATCGTCGTCGTCGTGGCCGCCCTCGTACTGTGGCGCATCATCAACTACTACATGTTCTCGCCGTGGACACGCGACGGCCACGTGCGCGCCGACGTGATCCAGGTCGCGCCCGACGTGTCGGGGCTCATCACCGCAGTGCAGGTCGCCGACAACCAGGAGGTGAAGCGCGGCCAGGTGCTGTTCGTGATCGACCAGGCCCGCTACACGCTCGCGGAGCGGCTGGCCGAAGCGACGCTCGCGCAACGCCGTGCGACGCTCGCTCAGGCAAAGCGCGAATATGCGCGCAACCTGCAGCTCGGCAACCTGGTCGCCAGCGAGCAGGTCGAGGAAAGCCGCACGCGCGTCGAGCAGGGCGAAGCCGCCGCCGCCGATGCACAGGTGTCGCTCGACACCGCGAAGCTCAATCTGCAGCGCACGACGATCGTGAGCCCCGTCGACGGCTACCTGAACGACCGCGCGCCGCGCGTCGGCGAATACGTGCCGGCCGGCCGCGCGGTGCTGTCCGTTGTCGACCGCAACTCGTTCCGCGTCGACGGCTACTTCGAGGAAACCAAGTTGCGCGGCATCCATATCGGCCAGCCGGTCGACATCGTCGTGATGGGCGAGCCGCATCCGCTGCGTGGCCATGTACAGAGCATCGTCGCCGCGATCGAGGATCGCGACCGCACGCAAGGCGCGAACCTGTTGCCGAACGTGAACCCCGCATTCAGCTGGGTGCGGCTCGCGCAGCGCGTGCCGGTGCGCGTCGTGCTCGACGAGGTGCCAGACGACTTCCGGATGATCGCCGGTCGCACCGCGACCGTCGCGGTGCGCACCCACACGCGCCGCGACGACAATGCGAAGCCGGCCGCGGGCGCCTCCGCGGCAGCCGTGCCGCCTGCGGCATCCGCACACGCGGCCGTCAGCGCGACGGGAGCATCGCAATGAAGCGGCACGGCTTGCGCCTCGCGGCGGCACTCGCGCCGCTCGCGCTCGCACTCGGCGCGTGCAAATCCGTCGGCCCCGACTACAAGCTGCCGCAGCAGGCATACGTGAATGCGCCGCTCGCGAACCACGCGCTCGACGACGCGAACGGCACGCTCGTGTCGCGCGATGCGGTGCCCGGCAACTGGTGGCAGCTGTACGACGATCCCGTGCTCGATGAACTCGTGCGCAGTGCGCTGAAATCGAACACCGACCTGCGCGTCGCCGCGGCCAACCTCGCGCGTTCACGCGCAGCGCTGGAAGTCGCGAACGAGCAAGGCGGCTTCTCCGGCAGCGCGGAAGCAGCCGTGCAGCGTGCGCAGGAATCGGCCGAGCAATATCTGCTCGAAAACAAGCTGCCGGTCGTGAACGAAGGCGCGGTCGGCATCAGCGTGTCATACGAGCTCGATCTGTTCGGCAAGCTGCGGCGCGGCGTCGAGGCCGCACTCGCGGACAGCGAAGCCGTGCAAGCGGCCGCCGACCTCGCGCGCATCACCGTCGTCGCGGACGTCGTGCGTGCGTACGTCGAATCATGCTCCGCCGGCGACGAACTCGCGATCGCGAAGCAGTCGCTCGCGCTGCAGCAGCAGCGCGTGAAGCTGTCGCAGCGCCTGCGCGACGCGGGACGCGGCAACCAGACCGACGTCACGCGCGGCGTCACGCAGGTGCGCACGCTCGCGGCCGACATCCCGCGCTTCGAAGGCCGCCGCAAGATCGCGCAATACCAGCTCGCCGCGCTGCTCGCGCGTTCGCCCGCCGACCTGCCGAAGGCGGTCGCCGAATGCGAGCGCTTGCCGAAGCTGCGCCAGCCGATTCCGATCGGTGACGGTGCCGCGCTGCTGCGCCGCCGTCCCGACGTTCGCGAAGCCGAGCGTCAGCTCGCCGCCTCGACCGCGCGGATCGGCGTCGCGACCGCCGCGCTGTATCCGTCGATCAGCATCGGCGCGTCCGCCGGTTCGGTCGGCGTCGCCGCCGACCTGTTCTCTTCCACCACGAATCGCTGGTCGTTCGGACCGCTGATCAGCTGGTCGTTCCCGATCAACGGCCAGCGCGCGCGCGTGCGCGAAGCGGAAGCGGCGACCGGCGGCGCGCTCGCGCACTTCGACGGCGTCGTGCTGAACGCGCTGCGCGAAACGCAGTCGAGCCTCGCGGCCTATGCCGCCGACGTGCAACGCACCGATGCGCTGCGCACGGCCTACGAATCGGCGCGTAGTTCCGCTGACGAAACGCACCGGCTGTATACCGCCGGCCGCGAGTCGTTCATTTCGGATCTCGATGCGACGCGCACGCTGACCAGCGTGCGTGCGCAGGTCGCCGCAGCCGAAGGCCAGGTCGCCGCCGACCAGGTGAAGTTGTTCCTCGCGCTCGGCGGCGGATGGGAAGGCAATGGAACGGCCGCTGCGGCGCAGCAGACCTCGGCGGCGGGCGCGCCGGCTGCCGCGTCGGCCGCTGCAAAGTAAGCGCGCGCGGGGCGGCACGGCGTGCACGAAATGCCTGTTGTCGCGCAGCATCGTGCGCGGTTTCGCATGTCCAGTATGCCGATGCCGACGTCGCGGTTCACCTGCGTTGCGGGTAAACTCGTCCGCGGTTTCCGCCATTCGCTCGCCGCCCGCTGGGCGGCCCTTTCCCGGAGAGTCATCATGCGCACCAGCGCCCGCAATCAATTCGCCGGCCAGATCAGCGCCGTCAAGCCCGGTGCCGTCAACGACGAAATCACGCTGCGTACCGAGGACGGCCTCGACATCGTCGCCGTGATCACGCACGGAAGCGTAGCATCGCTCGGTCTCGCGGCCGGCGCGAAGGCCTTCGCGCTCGTCAAGGCATCGTCGGTGATCGTGATGGTCGACGTCGACAGCAGCAAGGTGTCGGCGCGAAACTGTGTCGCGGGCACCGTGTCGTCGATCGCGAAGGGCACGGTCAATTCGGAAGTCGTGATCAAGGCCGCAGGTGGTGCGGAGATCGTCGCGATCGTCACCAACGACAGCGTCGATCGTCTCGGCCTCGCACGCGGCAAGGCCGCGTCCGCGCTCTTCAAGGCGTCGAGCGTGATCGTCGGGGTCGAGTGATCGTCCGATCGATTGCAATGACGTCCCGCCATCCGCCGCGCACGAGGGGCGCGCAACGCGCGGCCGGCTCGCAGGCGCATACGATGACGTCTGCGCTCGAGCATGCGCATCGGCGCATATTGCAAGCGCTGCTGTCCGGCGCGGCCGACGCCGATTCCCCGGATGCAAGTCTGTTCGGTGAGCTCATTGCGGCACGTGCATGTCGCAATGAGCTCGCGCTGCTCGGCCTGTCTCCCGCCCGGTTGAGCGGCCTGCTTGAGCGCCAGTTTCCGCACCTGAATTCCACCGATGCGGCCGCGCTCGTGCCGGTGGTCACCATTGCACCGCTGCCGGCCGTGCACGCGCGGTTCGTCGCGACGCTGCACGCGCTGCTGATGCGGGATGCGCATCCCGCCGTCGCGCACGACGATGCCGACTGCGTCGCTGCAATCGTCGCGCATGCGTGCCTGCGCCCCGATCACCTGTGGCGCGATCTTGGTCTTGACGGACGCGACGCGGTCACCGCGATGCTCGATCGCTATTTCCCCGCGCTTGCCGCACGCAATGTCGCGCAGCTGCGCTGGAAGAAATTCCTCGCCCAGGAAGTGGCCGCATCGCTTGGCCTCCAGTCCGGGCCCGCGCCCGGATGCCCGGGCTGCGAGGATTTCGAATTCTGCTTTACCCCGGGACGATAATCGCGACCGCGGCCTGCGCGGCTTGCCGGAGCGCATCGTTTGACCGATGATGCGCGCCATCCGTCCGCGCGTTTTCCCACGCGTTCGTTCGACCGCAACGCTCATTGGAGAAACAGCCTTGACCGACTTTGCGAGTCCCAATCTGCCGTCGCGCGATTTCGAAGCCACGTCGCTGTTCTACGCGAAGCTCGGGTTCGTCGAAACCTGGCGCGACGATGGCTGGATGATCCTCAGACGCGGCGATCTGCTGCTGGAGTTCTTTCCGCATCCCGGTCTCGATCCGGCCATGAGCTGGTTCAGTTGCTGTTTCCGGCTCGCTGACGTCGGTGCGTTTTTCGACGAGGTACTCGCCGCCGGCATTCCGGAGCAGATGACCGGCTGGCCACGCGCGCATCGACCGAAGCGCGCAGGATGGGGCGGTACCGTCGGCGCGTTGATCGACCCGGACGGGTCGTTGATCCGATTGATTCAGACGGAAGACTGAGTCGCGACCGGCCGGCCGCATCGAGCAACGCCGACGCGGCGCCGCGGGCACCCAATAACGTCCCCATAAACTGGTACCTTTGCGATGCGCATTGCACGCAGCGCGCGTCATTCTCCTTTGCCGCGCAAATCAGTGCCGATGGCGGTGGTGAATGTCCGGGAAATGCGCGTGACTGTGCGTGATCGGCAGGTGCACGTGCGGATGCGTGTGCGGTGCATCGCCATCGTACGGAAAATCGTGCGTGTGCTGATGATGTTCGTCGTGCCGATGCCGGTGCGTATGCTCGAGTCGTTCATGCGCGTGCTCGTGTTCGTGCCGTTCACGCACGTGCAGCCAGATGCCGAGCGCCATCAGCGCGGCCGCGATCCAGAACGTGACGGACGGCAGAGCCGGCCAGATCAGCAACGACAGCACGACGCCGAACAGCGGCGCCACCGAAAAATACGCACCCGTGCGCGCGCTGCCGAGATGGCGCAGCGCCACGACGAACAACACGAGACTGATCCCGTAGCCGCCGAGGCCCGTCAGCATCGCGGCGGCCGCGGCCGGAATGGCGGGCAGCGCCGCGCCGGTCGCGAGCGCGATGCCGATGTTCACGGGCCCGGCGACCAGGCCTTTCGCGCACGCGATGACCATCGCATCGTTCGCGGCGACCTTGCGGGTCAGGTTGTTGTCGATCGCCCAGCACAGGCATGCGCCGGCAATCAGCAACGCGCCAATCGGCACGCCCGCGCGCCCCGGGCCCCACGACAGCAGCGTGCCGCCGGCGACGATCGCTACCATGCCGAGAAACACCTGAAGATCCACGTTCTCGCGAAACACGACCCACGCGATGACCGCCGTCAGCACGCCTTCGAGATTGAGCAACAACGCACTCGTCGCAGCCGGTGTGCTCGACAGCCCGAGCATCAGCAGCGCCGGGCCCGCGACGCCGCCGGCCGCGATCGCGCCGGCGAGCCAGGGCAGGTCCGAGCGTTGCAGCGGCGCGGCGTTCTCGGCCGGCGCGCGGCGGCAGTGCAACCCGCGCAGCAGGATCCCGACGCCGAGGCCGATCCCGCTGCCGAGATAGAACAGGCCGGCGACCATGAACGGCGACATCGCGCCGATCAGTGCCTTGGCTAGCGGCGTCGCGGCGCCGAACAGCGCGGCGGCGGTGAGTGCGACGAGGATCGCGGAATGTCTCGGAATCATGATGCGGTCTTTGCGTGGAGCGTTGTGCGTATGGAATCGGCAAGCTTCGTGTGATGCAGTGGCGCGTACGGTTCGCCAGGTGCCATTCAATTTCGGGGAATGTCGGGCGAGTTGCGCTGGCTTTGAGGTACCTGTCGCGTCATGCGTTGCCGGCAACGTGTTGGCCCGACGATTCGCGCTGGGGAGATTATCGCGCGTGTGTCACGGGTCGCCAACTGACGGACGGGCGACCGTGCGGTGCGTCCGGACATCACCCCGTGGTCTGTCGAATACGGCCGCACTTCACGTTTGACAGCGGCTCACGTGCGAGACATTCGCGTGGGGGCGAATCCGGTTTTCACCTGGGATCCAACCACATTAGGATAACGAATTATTGTGATGAAACACGAGTGGATGGGCGCGGGTCACCAACACGATGACACACGCGTCGGCCGTCTGTCCGCAAGCATCGATGCGCAGCCGCGCGCGACGCCCGTCTACGCAACGTTCGCCGGGTTGCGGCGCCACCGCGTTTTCATGATGCACGCCGCCCCTGATCGATATCCCGTCGCCTCGCCATGCTTGCTCGGTGTGACAGATAGCTTGCGCACACGGCGTCCGCCGACACGCTTTCGTCGTCGGGTCACTTGGCAGTTCGATGAGGATTGGGTGAGGCTGACTGACTGTGCCGCCAGCGGCGGCAGTCCCGACCTGCCCCGGAGGACAGGTCGGTCTGTCATGTGATGTGATGCGCTGCATGCGCGGCGCAGGCAGGCCGTCACCGCGCGGTCGCGCGGCGACACATCGCGCGTTACTCGCTCGCGGCCGTTTGCTGTTCGGGCTGCGGTGCTGCGTCTTCCGGTGCTTCCGCGGTCGCCTGCTGCGGCGCGGCGGCGGCCTGCGCTTCCACCTTCGGCTGCTGCGGTGCGCCCTTCGCCGCTTGCGCGCCACCCTTGTTGCCCGGACGGCGCGACTTCAGCCGGCGCGCACGCGCCGCGTCGTCGTGCGTCACGCGCCCCGCTTCGTTACCTTGCAGATCGACCCGCACCGCGTCTTCGACGAGACACGACCAGTAACGATTGCCGCGGCACCACGTGGACATCGCCTCGCGGAGCTCGGCCTCGCTCAGGCCGACGGCTTGCGCCTCGCGAGCGAGGTCGTCCCAGATACCGACCTTCAGCGGCACCTTCGGAGCCGGATTCTTCGGGAACGCGCGCGGGAACCGGCGCTGCAGTTTGCCGATCGCGACGATGACCGGATCGACCGGCGTCGACGGCTTCGCCGAAGCGGGCTTCGCGCCGGACGACGCTTTCGCCCCGGCGCCCGATTTGGCCCCCCGAGCTGGCCGGTCGCCGGATTTCGGCTTCGCGCCTGCGTCCGGTTGCGTAGCCGGTCGCTTCGCGTTGCGCTCCTGCTTGGCCTTTGCTGCGAGCTGCGCCCGCAATTCGGCAAGTTGTTCAAAACCCATAAATTCAATCCACCAGGAATATAAGGTGTGGTTCGTGCTGCCATTCCGCACATCGGCGTTCGCCGCATCGCCTGCGGCGCGTCTGCCACCGACGCGAATCATTGCGGGGCCGCATCGCCACCACCACTGTTTCAGGCACCCGGCCACGATGCCGGACAAAGGCAGGAGTGGAAGTATACCGGTACCCGCGGCCGCCGGTTGACTCACCGGTTCGCATTTGACGGATCCGGTGGAACGAGAATGCGTCCGCGCGGTCGTGTTGCGCATTATGGCGGCGTTTTCTCGGTAGATCGACACTCGCGTTACGTAGTGTCGTTTCCGGTACTCTCGGCTTCAGTGCGCCGGTCACGCGACGCATCGGTTACTCCACAGTCCGAAATGGCGAGCGATGGTACGGATAGCGAAGACGCCAAATTCTGCCGACTCGCATCGTCCGGAAGACCGAACTTTCGCATACGATTCGTGCGGCGTGGCGAGTGTGCATCGATCTCTGCCGCCACGCTATTAGTTGCGCCCGCATCGATCGTCGAGCGTACGACGGCATCAGAAAGTGAGCAGTATGGGCTGGCTCGACAGCTGCCATGCGTATGGCGCTTCACGCGATCTCGTGAAAAGCCTGTGGCCCGAATACCATCAGCCGCCAGTGTCGACAAAGGCCAACTAGGGCATCGACATTCCATGGTGCCGCTGCCGCAAACGGGGATGCAATTCGCACGAGCGTGTCTCGCGAAAATTGCGCGTCGCCGGCATTCGCTGCAATCGGGCAATGCACGGCAGGCGTCGCGCTCCGGTCGTTGCGCGCGGCCGCGGCTCCGCTTCGGCTGGCTTGATCGCCGGCAATCAGAACACGCCGAGTCCAAGACCCGCAGCGAGGCCCGCGCCGATCTCCGCGCAGCGCGCGAGATCCTCGCTGCCAATCATCTTCGGCGCGAGGATCCGCTCCGGCGTTTGCGCATGGGTGCAGACGATCAGGCCCGGCATCACATTCCTGAGCCGCCATCCGGTCGCGATCCGATCGATCTGACGCAGCGCGTTCTGACCGTCGCTGCCAGCACAGATCATCGCCGCATAGGGGCGGCCGTTCACATGATCGAGCGCAGCGTAGTAACAGCGGTCGAAGAAGTCCTTCATCAGCCCGGACATCGCGGCGAGATTTTCCGGCGTAGCGAACAAATAGGCGTCGGCGGCGAGTACGTCGTCCGCGCTGGTCGCATCCGCACGCTGCAATCTGACGTCGACGCCGGATTGCTCGCGCGCGGCATCCGCAGCCGCTTCGGCCATCTGCTGCGTGCCTCCTGTCATCGTGTGATAGACGATCAACAGCGTCTTCATCGGTTTTCGCTCACGTTCGGTTTCATTTGCGCCTGCCGCACGCGCCGATACGGCTCAATCCGGCTACGTCGACGTGCGTACCATTGCCTGCGTCCGCTGGTTGTCGAATGGCGCTTTCCTCGAGGCAAGGGATGAGGCTCGCCTTGCGTATATCGACGCAATTGTTCCGCTTCGCGCTTCGCACGACGCGCGGTCAATCCCGCCCGGTACCTTACACACCGGCGTGGTCTGCGCGCGAGTAGTACGCAAGAAACATGTCGGCAGCCGTTTCCGCGACCTTCTGTTGTTCCTGCGCGCCGAGCGGCGGCTGGCCCATCGTCACTTGCGGCCAGAACGCGAACGCTTTCACGATCCCGTGCAGTTGATGCGCGGCGAAAACGGCATCGGTCACCGACAACCGGCCAGCCGCCGCGGCTGCACGAATCCAGACCGTCACGTCTTCTTCGCGCTCGCCCATGCGTTCGACCATGTCGCGCGCGCGCTCCGGCGAATGGATAGCCGCACCGATCGCGACGCGGGCAAGTGCAAGAAATGCTTCGTCATTCAGCAACCGCAACTTGCGGCCCAGCAGCGCGAGCAGTTGATCGCGCAGTGGGACGTCGGCGCAGTAGGCCGGCGCGCCGGCGCTCAGCGTCGCGTCCCACAGCTGATTCAGGATCGCCGCGAACAATGCTTCCTTGCCCGGGAAATGGTTGTAGACGGTGCGCTTCGACACGTCCGCGCGCGCTGCGATGCGATCCATGCTGGTCCCGTCATAGCCAGCCGCAAGGAATTCCTCGATCGCCGCGGCGAGTATTGCCGCACGCTTTCGGTCGGTCAGCCGTTGAGGAGAAGTGCTCGTATCCATTCAAAAAATTTTACACCCCCGAGTTTACTTTTCCCAGGGATAAACTACACTGCTCGGTGTACTTTATTTTCCGGACGAATCGACATGGCTTCGCCTCTCGTATTTCTTCATCGCGTACTGGGTTTCGCCGCCGCCAGGCGTGGCCGCACACTGTCCGGCGAGTCGCCACAGCACAACGGCGAACGCTTCAGCAACGTTGCACCGGCACCGGCCGAAGGCTTCGGCAAAACACTTGGCATCGCATGGAACATGCTGGTCAACAAGCCACGCAACACGGTTCCGACAGGCGCATTGCCCATCGATTCACTGACTCGCGAACAACTCGGCGCGGCCCCCGACCGCAGCCTGTATCGGCTAGGGCATTCAACACTGCTGTTGAAACTACGCGGCGAATTCTGGCTGACCGATCCTGTATTTGCCGAACGCGCATCGCCGTTCCGGCGCATCGGCCCCAAGCGCTTTCATGCGCCGCCGATCGCGCTCGTGGACCTCCCGCCGTTGCGTGGCGTGCTCCTGTCGCATGATCACTACGATCACCTCGACCGTGAAACGGTGCTCGCACTGGCAGCCACCACTGGCGTGTTCGTTACGACGTTGGGCGTCGGCGACCGGCTGATCGAATGGGGTATCGACGCGAAAAAGGTACGCCAGATCGACTGGTGGCAAAGTGTCGACGTCGATGGTCTGACGCTGACCGCGACACCGGCACAGCACTTCTCCGGACGCAGCCTGTTTGACGGCAACAGCACGCTGTGGGCGTCGTGGGTCATCGTCGACGACGATTTGCGGGTGTTCTTCAGCGGCGACACCGGCTACTTCGACGGTTTCCGGACTATCGGCGAACGGCTTGGGCCCTTCGACGTGACGCTGATCGAGACCGGGGCATACGACCCACAATGGCCCTACGTGCACATGCAACCGGAAGAAACCGTGCAAGCCCACATCGACCTGCGCGGTCGCACGCTGATGCCGATTCACAACGGCACGTTCGATCTCGCGATGCACCGTTGGCAAGAGCCGTTTGAGCGCGTCACCGCGTTGGCCATGGTACGCGCGGTCGAGTTGTCGACACCCAAGATGGGCGAGCGACTCGATCTGAATGCGCCGCATCGCGGCGAACGTTGGTGGCGAACGGTCGATGAGCCAGCAAAGACTCTAGCAACGAAGACGCGCTGGTGGCAGCAGCTGTGCGTATGGCAGGTGACGAAGTAGGTTCGCTGGCCGCGGCGGTTTCTGGACGAGAACGCCGCGGCGGTGAATTTTCCTGGTGATGTACGGCTTGACAACGGACTCTTTGGTCGATCGTCGGCGACGATGATCATTCGCCCCCGACAGCAGACATCCGGCGAAGGCCGAGATATACACGGTCGAACCAATTGTGGCGATGTGCATCACCTTCTTGACGCAAAGTTTGCAAGTTCCCGCTCCATCTGCACAGTGATAGATACAGGCCAAGCCCATCGGAAACTGCCTTCCGAGGCCGTCTGTAGAATCCGTCTTCGCTCAACGCCGCCGTTGGGACGAGGCGCCCGCTTCGGTTTCTCCCGTCACGTACAGGTTTGCAATCCGCGCTGTTGGCGCAGCGCGTTGTCACGTGACAACTAGCGATGACGAACTCACTACACCTCTTGAATCCGCTGCTGGCCTGTTCCGCTCGATGTTTGAGATCCCCGCAGATCGATCGAACTGCGCGCCCATCCGCGAAACGTATCGATTATCACAAAACACGTTTCAATTGATACGTCATTGCTTCAGCCGTCATTATCTAGACCCAATAGCGTGCCCCGGGTTCATGCGCCCCCATTTCAACCGTCGGCGATGCTCATTTTGCGTGAAACAACATGAAGAAAGTAGCGCAACCCATTGCTAGGCAAGGGTTTCCGCACGTACACCCATTTAGAAGAATTGTTTCACGCCCTGATGATTTCCGCCATTTCCCCTCGGCGACGCGCAGGAATTCGCGCTCAAAAAGCCCATCAAGAATGCGAGGCGACGCCGATGCTCTCGGTCGTCGGATCGACGGCCCACACAACAAGACTCTGCCGTACCCCTCCCCTGTCTCATCGTCGTTGCCTGTAGATGCAGATCAGTCCATTTATTAGGGCCACATCACTCGCTGGAATTAGTGTTCCATCGGACGCTGAGAGCATGCTCGCTCGGGCGTGTCTAGAGATGACATCAATTTGCTCGGCCAACATAGATCATTCACTTATCCCCGGCTAGCCGGCACCTCCTCGTCCTTCGTCACTGACGATGCCGCGTCGATGTCGAGTCGATCCTTTCGGCGTCCATCCGCAACGGTTGTCACGTGACAACAACCCGATCGCTTTCGCGTCAGTGATCTGGCCCAATCGAACACGACCACCCCATATATCCCCTGAACTTCTTCACGCCCGCCACTTCTACAGTGGGTGCGCCGAGGCTGACGATATGTGTCCAGAAGCAACGCCTTGCCGTGTTGTCACGTAACAACACGCAGCAGTCGCCAGCACCAGCACCAGCACCAGCACCAGCACCAGCACCAGCACCAGCCGTCATATCTGAACACAGACCGCCGTAATGAGGAGCGAGGAAAAAACACCGGAATTATCGGAGCGCGTCGCATCGGCATGCCTGCCGTCGAGCACCATTTGAGATCCGAGCCAGCCAAATTCGACTTGTCACGTGACAACTTTGCATCCCGACGCCGCCGAGGGCCACAAGCTGAATGCCAAACTACGACAGAATTCCCACCGGTCGCGAGGCACATTCGGGAATCAGCGCTGCGACCTCTGGTCGCTACCAGCACTCAAGTCCTCAGCACTTCATCAGCACCTTCCGTCTCGAATGCAATGCCATCTATTTTTATTTTTTACCCACTTTCAAATCACAAATACTTGATTGCCATTTGACGTACTTGTCACGTGACAACAATATCTACAAGAAAATTCCCATTTTCATATAACACTTTCTGGACTTTTCGACAATAAATGCATATATTACGAAAAACTCCTAGGAGGGAATTTAATGGCTTTCAAGATCGCCGTCAGTAATCAAAAAGGTGGTACTGGAAAGACCACCATCTCCGTCAATATCGCTGCCGCCTTCGAGGCAGGTGGCAACAAGGTCGCCTTGATCGATGCCGACCCTCAAGGCACATCAGTGAGATGGGTGACGAGCGGTGAAAATACGCTCCCGATGACGGTTCTGTCGTTGGCCCCCGCCGGCCGCGGCATCGGCGGCGAGATCAAGAAGCAGGATGCGAATTTCGATGTGATCGTCGTCGACTGCCCGGGCAACCTCGAAGACCCACGCATCGCGTCCGTGCTCGAGGTCGCCGATTTCTGCCTCGTGCCGCTGTCTCCGTCGCCGGCAGACCTGTATAGCACCGTCGCGATGATTCGCATGATCGAATCGATGCGTGCCGTTCGTAACCCGAATTTGTCTTCCGCGTTGATGCTGAATAGCGTCAATGGAAAAACTAAAATGCGAGAAGAAATTCTAAAAATTCTAAGGGCTGAAGAAATAGGGGAGCATCTACTCGACAGCCAGATCGCGCAGCGCGAGGTCTACCGGCAGACGTTCGCCCTCGGCACCACAATCCATCATCACAATCGATACCTGAAGGGGCTGAAGGAAGCCCGCGCGGAAATCGAGAGACTGGTCACCGAAATGGCCCAATACATCGCGTCGACGCGCGCTACCGGAGCCGCTCATGGCTAAGGACACATCGAAAGAGAAGAAACCGACCGGCAACCTGCATCTCGCAGCCGGCTTGCTGCGTGGGCTCGCACAGGAAAACGCGGCGCTGGAAACGCGCCTGCCGGAGCCGACGCCCGCATCGAATCCCGCCGCCGAAGCCACACCCCCCGTCGCCCCGACCGCCGCCGCCTCCTCCGACGCGCTCGACCTGGGCGCGCCGCAGAAGGTCGCGGTCAAGGACTGCATCCCGAACCCGTTCAACCCGCGCGTGTTCTATTCCGAGTCGAGCCTGCACGAGCTCGCATTGACGTTGAAGCGGGAAGGGCAGATCGAGCCGATCAAGGTCACGCGTCTCCCGGAGTTTCCCGGCAAGCTCGTCGTGATCGACGGGCAACGCCGCTTGCGCGCGACGAGCATCAACGGCGACGAAACGATCAACGCGACGTTTCGCACGGACCACACACCCGAGCAGCTGTACACGATCGCGTATCGCGCCAACCACGACCACGAACGCCAGACCATCTTCGACGATGCAGTCGCATGGAAGCGTCTCCTCGACGAAAAGGTCTTCCCCGACCAGAACACGCTCGCGGAGAAGATCGGCAAGGACAAGGCATCGATCAGCAAGACACTATCGCTGAACGCACTGCCGAACACGCTGCTCGAACGGATGGCCAGCGCGAACGATGTGGTCGGGTTGCAGGCCGCGTACTTCCTGAAACTGATTTTCGAGCGCCTGGGCGAACCCGCTGCCGACCGTCTGCTCACGGCGGTGATCGACCGTAAAAAGTCGGTGCGCGACCTCGAGAATTTCCTGCGCGCACAGACCGACGGCAATAAGAAGACGGGGCGCACGCGTTACAGCGTTCGACACGATTTCGCGCTCGAATCACGCGCGATCGGTCAGCTGAAAACCTATCCGGACGGGCGTCTGGATCTGCAACTGAAGGGAGTCGATGCGTCCCATCAGGAAGCGCTCGCCGACCGGCTAAAGACCGTGATCGATGCATACGTCGCCGAACTGGCGGTAGCCGCGCAAAAGTAAAAGAAGGCGCCCAAAAGCAAAGGCCTCGCACCTGCATGGCGCCGCGCGCCGGATGAAGTCCGGTGCACGGTGCATGCCAGGCTGCGAGGCCTTGATCAGTTGGTCGTGAGGCTGCTTTTCAGCAGGAATTCCAGCAAATCGTCCGAGGTGGGTTCGCCCCAGGTGTCGAGCGCCAGCCACCGGAAGAAGCTGGTTTGCGCCAGCTTGCTCGCCTTCTTCTTCGGCGACAGCGTGAGATCCTTCGATCCGGCCACCGTTTCGTTGTAGCGCTCGATCAGCTTGGTCTGGTCGTCGATCTCCAGCTCGCGGAAATACGCGCCGGCTTCGTCGACCTTCGCGGCCAGGTACTTGTCGCGAATCTGTTCCTGCTTGCTCTGCCCGGATTCCTTTGCCGGCGCGGCCGTCTCGGTCCCCTGTCCGTCGGCCAGCGTATAGCCGTGCGTCAGCGCCTTGCGGAAATACGCGGCCACGTTGTCGACCGGCGCTGCATTCTTCTTCGTAGTCCGATTGAGCGTATAGGCGATCGCCGCCTTGATGCGCTGCACACCGTACTGCGTAATCAACCTGCGCGCTTCCGAACGCGGGATGCCGAACTTGGCGACCTCGTCGACGAGTGCTTCATTCTTGACGTCGCCTTCCTCGACCGTATCCGCGCTCTGCTTGCGCGTCACTTTGAACTGGACGGCCTCCACGCTGCGACCTGACTTGTGTTCGATCAGCTCGAGCGTGTGGTCGGAAACTTCGTTCACCTCCTGAATGCACGGCACCAGGACCTTGCTCTTGAAGAGCTTGTACTCCTTATAGGACTGCGACGCCTTGTCCTGACCGAGAATGAGATCACGGAATTTCGGCAGTGGAATTTTTGCCGTGATGCCGATCCCCTCGTAGCGCACCGTGTTTTCCCAAAGGGCAAGCGAGTGCGAGCGCCGAAACTCGCGCGCGATCCGCATATCGATGAGCGCGTAGATTTCCGGATTGAGCAGCTCGCTGCGAATCTGGTCGGAGAAGCTGTACTTCAGCACCGATTGCTCGAGCTCGGCGCCGGCGAGCAGGCCTGACGCCTTCCACACCGTCGAGCGGTCGGCGGCAAGGTAGTCCCAGTTGACGACGGTACTGATCAGCGAGTTGACCGTGTCCTTCACATACTTCGTGTTGTTGCTGTTCAACCCGCTCTCGTGCGACAGCGCGGCGATCGAGATCGAAAAGCTCGTCCGGCCGGGCTCGAACGCTTCCTGACGAAGGGCGTTCTTGATCAGCGAGCTGAACATCTTGCGCTGCTGCAGACCGATCTTTCCGGACTTCGGAGCGATATGAATTGCCTGGACCGCCTTGCGCAGCAGATCGGGAGGCTCGGGCGTCTGAAATAGCGAAACCTGCTTGTCGGAGCCTTTGATTGCGGGCTTGCGCGGCATCGTGATGTCCGGAGAAGGTGACCGTATTGATGGCGGACTTTATACCTTTTCGAGCCATCGAGCAACGCCTTCATCTCCAGTATCACTTTCACTATCGTCGATAACGCATTGTCTCAAAATGAAAAATTCCATTTTCACGATTTGTGCGAAACCCCATATCCATATACCTTTCCACCAAAAACAGCTCCCAAAACCTGCTACCTGTGTTGGCTGTCGTCAGAATCCGGCACGGGACTTGCCCTACTGAAGGTACCCATTCATGGGAAATAATCCGGTGGAACTAGATGTGCGGACCCGATTCGTGGTGCCCTGCAACACGGTCTGCGATCTCCCATAAAACGCTACCTTTAGCCAGTCCCATGGATAGGTACCTATCAAGATCCGCCAGCTTGGCGTTTTGTCTTCATCTGTGGCAGGCAGGCGGAAATACCTCCCATAAATGACTACCTTAAGATTCCCCCACAGATGGTGACCTATCCGCGGGCCTGATCCTGTTTATGGGACGCCGATTCCTCAGGAACAAGCAGAACGAGATCACTCTGTCCACGCCGGCACCCATAAACGGCTACCTGGAATCCATCCCATAACCGGCAACCCAATATGAAATGCTGTGCGCGGCACCCTAGACGAACAAGCAAGAGGGCACCATAAACGGGTACCTATAGATTCCCCCATAGATGGCTACCTGAGGCGTTTTTGGGCCCGATTCCCATAGCTGGCTACGCGTGCCCCATATCCACAACCCCCATTTCCCACAGCGCGGTACCCGATTCCCCAAATCCACAGACCTGAAACCCCATATTCTTCCGCCTGTGCCCCCATAAATGGGTACCGAACCCCTGTCAAACCCTTACCAGACAAGGCTGTGAGCCGTCTAAAAGTAGTTAAAGATGTAAACGTTGTTTATCAAAGATGTAAACACACGTGCGCCTGTGCAGAAAAACAACCCCCATAAACCGCTACCCAAGCGAACCAGTGAGGCTCCACAAGCACAGCAATCCTGACGCAAGGCCTGTGGATCCCTCATCTCTGCCTCATTTTGCACGCGTTCCAGGCCTGACAAGGCTTCCAAAGAAGGTGAGTACCTACTAACAAGTGCTCAAACGTGGAAACTTATGGGAGGGAATTGGTGTTTTCGGGACATAGGTTCCCACCTATGGGATTGAAAAATGCAGGCAGCGGTCCGTTTTCCGTCAGGGATTACCCGCAGACGACGGCAGCCTCGCTCGACACAGAAGCACCGCTAGCTTCCGTCACGGCGGTGAAAAATCGCCGGAATTCATTCTCAGGCCGTCTTTTTTCGTCAGCGCCGAGGCTTCCGCAGAAAAGTCTTCGGCTGTCACGTGTTGATCTGCCTGTCACTTTCCAGTCGATGGCGCGTGCACAGACGAAATTGGCTGGCTCTCGTCCCGCTCATTCTTTATCGCGGTTTTCTACCTTTGGGTCAGTATCGGAATTGGTACAGCGTTCCGATCGACGCGACCAGAATCGCATAGCTGTGCCGATCGAGACGCTGACCGCGGCCGCTTGATCACGACGATCCTGGCAACTGCCTCGAACGTGAGGCTGGCGTCATCAACATGGCTCATCCTCATCGGATCCGCACTCGAATCCCGAAAATTCTCACCGCTGGAAGTTGCCCCGTCCTGTAAAAGCTGACCTACAAGGTGTCCGTCGGATTAACAAACCGTGCGCGCGATGCCTCCGCACCAGATGCGGCCGCACAATGGAAAAGCTGTGATGAATGCGCCAAGCGCTGGACGTGTCGCCGTCCTTGCCGCACAAGCTCGAGACGCTTCGTGACGTCGGTACGATGCCAAGCGCCACGCATTCGCACAGGCGACCGCTCGCGTGATGCTCGTGCGCAATCGTGAACGAATGCCGATCGAAGGGCTCACCTTGCGCGGCGAAGGTCGCCTCACCCGCAAACGTCATCTCCCACATCTGGCGACGAATAGAATCGAACAGGTAGCCATGCGTGCGACATGCGGGGGAATGAGACAGGCTCGGTGCAGAATGAATCGTGGTCGTTTATGGGAGGAACCGTCGTTCGCGCGGCAGCGAGTCACAACATGGCGCACAGGTTCGCGATTTCGTCGTCTATCCCGCTCATGGGGCGACGATCGCGTTGCACGAGCAGCAGATTCCACAGGTGAAACAGTCGGCGTCGTGCGAGTGCATGCATCACCGAAATCGATCTCATCCTCACCGGTAATCTGCACCGTATCGGTGGAACGATCCGATTCGCCACGCGGTTGCCGCGGTCGTGCACGCTGCGTGATTCCCGAGCGCGATGTATCGTCGTAGCCCCTGCGAAACGCGGATAGGGCGGGCGCGGGATACGTGACAATACGACGTCTCCCATACGTGTATCCCTGAGAATGCACGCATGATGGCGCCACATTTTTTGCAACGCGGTTATGATGCAAAGGCCCTGACCGCGACATGAAGACCGGCTAGGGGCAGGGGCGGTATTTAGATGTGCTTTCACTCCGTGACCAATCAGAAAAGAGAGTTCAGCGATGCGAATCCAGATCAAAAAACTGACGCTGGCTGCTACAGCAGCAGCGTTCCTCTTCGGCTCGGCCGCTCCGGTGTTCGCGCAGACCGTCGCCAGTGCACCGGCCGCCTCCACCGCATCGGATGCGAAAGCCGCGAAGCGTGAAGCACGCAAGGCAGCTCGGGCAAAACGCAAAGCCGAACACAAGGCAGCGCGCGCGAAGAACAACGCCGAGCTGAAGAAACTCGAAGACGCTGGTTACAAGCCGGCGGCCAACGATCCGAACTATCCGCAGAATCTGCAGAACGCTCAGAAGAAGGCGGGCGAAGCCGCTGGCGCAAGCCAATAAGCGTTCCCCCACGAGACAAACCCCGGCGCGAACCGGGGTTTGTCGTTTATGCTGCTGAAACGCGATGCGCGACCGGTCATCGTGCAGGTGTGACATCCAAGTCAATTGATTCGGTATCCTTCGTTTCTAGGTGAGATGAATGCCATCTCGATGCGTTGAATCTTCCTGCTCTCCGTGAACGACACGCGCCATTCTGCTTGTTCAGTTTCAGAGGAATCCTACGGAATACAACAGATCGCTGGATGAATCACGAGACGAAAAGCGATCATGCACGAGCAATACGGCTCCGCGCAAAGGTACACGAAACCCGCGCGAATGGAGCCAGTGCGCGTGGCGCAACGACTGGTCGCCGACATACCGACTTGGTCAGCGCCGCGCTTCCGCCGTCGCGTTCCCAGTCGCTTTTAACCAGTCCTTGAAGGCCCGCACGGCTTCGTCTTCCGCGCGCGCAGTCGCCACGTAAGTGAAATAGCGCCACGGCGGGAGTGCTGGTTCGCTGAACGGCCGCACCAGCCGGCCTTCGGCGATGTCGTCCGCGACGAGCGCGATCGGCCCCATTGCGACACCGAGGCCGTCGAGCGCGCCCTGCAGCGTCAGATAGAAATGCTCCAGCGTGAGCGAATGCCGCGGCACCAGATTCGCGTGCCCGGCCGCCGCGAGCCACTCGGGCCACATACCGGGGTACGTCGCCGCGTGCAGCAGCGTGAAGCCGGCGAGATCAGCCGGCGTACGCAACGGCCGGCCCTCGAGCAGCTTCGGCGCGCATACGGGCAGCCGGATTTCGGACAGAAACTCCTCGGCAACATATCCGTCGATCGCTTGCGGGCCGCCGCGGACGATCAGGTCGACCTTGTCACGCAACTTCTCGATCGGCTCGTTCGACGTTGACAGCCGCACCTCGATGGCCGGATGCGCTACCTGGAACGACGACAGCTTAGGCACGAGCCAGCGCAGCGAAAACGTCGCGGGCGCGCTGACGCGCAGCACGCGCTGCTGCCCTTGGCCGAAATGCTGCGCGGTGGCGAGCGCGATCCGGTCGAACGATGCACCGACCTCGGCAAGGTATACGCGACCGGCGTCAGTCAGTTCGACGCGCCGGTTGTGCCGCTCGAACAGCGGTCGGCCAAGCCATGCCTCGAGTTGCTGAACATGCCGGCTGATCGCGCCATGCGTCACGCACAGCTCGTCGGCGGCGAGCGTGAAACTGCCGAGGCGGGCCGCGGCTTCGAAGGCGCGCAGCGAATTCAATGGAGGGAGTCGTCGGGCCATGCATCGTTTCGTGTGAAATTTACTCACACGACTGCTCAGATTTAATCGTTTGATTGGGTGATCCTAGTCCGCCAATATGGCACACGAACGGCCGATGCGGCCGAAACGGATGTCTGGATTTCTCACATGGAGTATGGAGCATGCCGAACGTGGTGGTGGTGGGCGCCCAATGGGGTGACGAAGGCAAGGGGCGCGTCGTGGACTGGCTGGCGGCGCAGGCCGATCTCGTCGCACGCTACAACGGCGGCCACAACGCGGGCCATACGCTGGTCGTCGGCAACAAGACCTACAAGCTCGCGCTGCTGCCGAGCGGGATTGTGCGTGGCAAGCGCGGCGTGATCGGCAACGGCGTGGCGCTCGATCCGGAGGCGCTGCTGGACGAGATCGGGCGGATGGCCCAACTCGGGCTGTCGGTGACGCCGGACAATCTGTCGATCGCGGAGAACGCCACGCTGGTCCTGCCGATTCACCGTGCGATCGACCAGGCGCAGGAGCGTCTGCGTCGCGAACCCATCGGCACCACGCTGCGCGGGATCGGGCCAGCTTACGAGGACAAGGTTGGGCGCCGCGGGCTGCGGGTCGCGGATCTGGCCGAGCCGGGCCGGCTTGCCGACAAGCTCGACGTGCTGGTCGATCACCACAATGCATGGTTCCGCGGCCTGGGGCTCGAGCCGTGCTCGCGCGACGCGATGCTGGCAACGCTGGTCGACATCGCGCCGAAGATCCTCCCGTTCGCGCGTCCCGTGTGGGCCGACCTCAACGACGCGAACGACCGCGGCGAACGCATCTTGTTCGAGGGCTCGCAGGCCGTGATGCTCGACATCGACTGGGGCACCTATCCGTTCGTGACGTCGTCCGGCACCGTTGCATCGGCCGCGGCGGCCGGCACAGGGCTCGGCGCGTCGAAACTCGGCCACGTGCTGGGCGTAACCAAGGCGTACGCGACGCGCGTCGGCGGCGGCCCGTTCCTCACCGAACTGACCGACGCCACCGGCGAAACGCTGCGCGCGCGCGGGCAGGAGTTCGGCGTCAACACCGGCCGGCCGCGCCGCTGCGGATGGCTCGATGCCGCGCAGTTGCGGCAGGCCGTCCGGATTTCGGGTATCGATTCGCTCACGCTCACCAAGCTCGACGTACTCGACGGCTTCGCGTCGATCGAGCTGTGCGTCGGCTACGAGCTCGATGGCGCACGTGTCGACCATCTGCCCGCGAGCCTCGATGCGCAGGCGCGCGCAACGCCCGTCTACGAAACGTTCGCCGGGTGGGACGGCACCGTGAAGGGCGTGCGCGAGTTTGCGGCGTTGCCGCGTGCCGCGCAGAATTTCATCGCGCGCGTCGAGGCGGTCGCGGGTGCGCCCGTATCGATGATCACGACCGGCGCCGAGCGCGACGACACGATCGTGCTGAGCAACCCCTTCGAGCGGGGCTGAGCGCGACGCGCACGTGCAATGCGTGCGCTGCAGGCCGCCGCCGTGCGGCCTGCAGCGATCCGATGCCGGCAGCGGTTGTCGCGTGAGCGAGGGCCCGCCGGAGCGGCGCACGGCAAACTGGACACGCCTGCACCGCTGCGGTACTGTTCCGCACAATTCGCGCCAGACCGGGCTGTGCCGGGGCGGGCGCCGCCGCGAAGCGATTTCAATCCCGGGGACATGTCGATGGACACGTTACAGATGATGCGCATTTTCGTCCGGGTGGCGGAGGAGGGCAGCTTCACGAGCGCGGCCCAGCGCCTGGACATCACCACCGCCTATGCCTCTCGTTCGGTCGCGCAACTCGAAACGCATCTGCGCACGCGTCTGCTCAACCGGAGCACGCGCCGCATCGCATTGACCGACGCCGGACAGCGCTATCTCGACCGCTGCCAGCGCATCCTCGGCTATATCGACGAAGCGGAAGCCGAGGCGGCCGACGCGCAGGCGAAGCCGTCGGGGCGCCTGCATGTGCACGCGACCACAAGTTTCGGCCAGGCCTACGTGGTGCCCGCGGTCGTGCGATACCGGCAGCGCTATCCGTCGGTGGCGGTCGAACTTACGCTGTCGCAGCACGTGCCCGACATCATCGACGAAGGTTACGACGTGTCGCTGCAGCTGAGCGCGACGGAGCTGCCCGACTCGGGCCTGGTGTCGCAGCGGCTCGGCGATGTTCACAGCGTGCTGTGCGCGTCGCCCGCGTACCTGAAGGAGCGCGGCACGCCGCGTACCGTGCGCGATCTCGAAGCGCATTCATGCCTGCAGATCGTCACGCCGATCTTTCCACGCGACCGCTGGCACCTCGACGGCCCCGACGGTCGCGAGACATTCGAGCTGCCGCTGCCGAACTTCCAGGTGAACATCGCCGACGCGCTCGGCGCCGCGCTGCGCGCCGGCCTCGGGATCGGCTCATTGCCGATGTCGAGTGCGGTGCCCGCCCTGGCGAGCGGCGCGCTGGTTCGCGTGTTGCCCGAGTACCGGCTGCAGAAGCTGACGGTCTACACGCTGTATGCGTCGCGCCAGTACCTCGACGCGAAGATCCGGACGTTCGTCGATTTCCTGCGGGAATGCGTGCCCGAAATGCTGGCCGCCGACGAGGCTGCGCTTCGCGGTTCCTGCGAGTCCTGAGCGGAGGCGAACAACGAGTTTCGGGTCGAATGACTCGTCACTTGCAACGTCGTCCGTGAATCGACGACCAGCCGTTCGGGATATTTTGCATACCGAACTTGATGATGACGGCACTGCGGCATGACGTCTTCGATTGGTTGCGTCGATCGACTCGCGCGTTTATGAGAATCCCAGTCCGGAGCCGGCCGTGCCACTCGCATTTCGTCGTGCGTGCTTCGGTGTCGAACCCGTGATGCGCGAGACGGTCGCATAAGAAATTCATCCCATAAAACGACAACGCCACGGCTGCAAGTCCGTGGCGTTTCGCTTCATGAGGATCGTTACCCGTCAGCGGCAGGTGCCTGCTGCGGTATTACTGCTGCTGGCCCCAGAGCGTGCGCCCGAAGAACGTCAGCGTGCGGTCCCACGCGATCTGCGACCACACCGGATCGAACTGCGTGCCGCCGATGCGGCCGGGGCCGACGGCCGTTTCGTTCGCGAACGCGTGATGGGCGAGATAGCGGTGGAATTCGATACCGACCTTCGCGTCGGTCAGCTTCTTCTCCAGCGCATCGACCTGGTCGATCGCGAAGAACGCATCCTGGGTACCCCAGTGACCCATCAGCGGCACCCTGATCTTCGACGGATCGAGGTAGTCAAGCGGAGGGAAGCCGTACCACGTGACGCCGGCATCGACATCGGCGAACTGCAGCGACAGCAGTGTGAGTGCGCCGCCCATGCAGAAGCCGGTGACCGCCACGCGTGACGCGCGCGTCTTCAGGTATTGCACTGCGCCGGGAATGTCCTGCGACGCGGCGTCGCCGAAATCGAGGCCGGTCATCAGGTGGTGCGCTTCTTCCTCCTCGACCGTCGACTTGCCGCGATACAGGTCGGGCACGAGCGCGAAGTAGCCGCAGCGCGCGAGGCGATCGGCAACGCCGCGGATCTGGTCGTTCAGGCCCCACCATTCCTGGATGACGACGACCGCGGGTGCACCTTCGGTCTTTTCCGGCGTCGCGAGATAGCCCTGCAGTTCCTGGCCGTCGGGGCGGCGAAACGTGATCATGGAACCGGATGTTTGAGACATGAAACCGCTCCTTTTCGAAAAATGCGATGAGTGCGGCATCGGGTCGGCCAGCGAGTGAGGTATGCCCGGGTGACTCGAGGCTTCGCTCGCGTTCGCTTCGGCCGGCGCCGACCACGCGGCCATTCTATGCGCAAACGCCGGCCGTCTGCGTGAACGGTTCGGGGCTGCAACCGATCCACGCTGCGCATCGATCGTGCGTCGCGGAGCGCGTAAGTCGGAGCCACCGAAAACGCAACACCCCGCCCCGATGAACGGGAGCGGGGTGTTGCGTCGACAGCGCGCGTATCGAGGTACGCGCTGCGTGCGTCGGTCTTACTGACCGAAATAGACCGAGTCTCGAGCGGTTTGCTTGACCGCGATCACGCGGCCGGCACGCACGCCGGCCGCGGCTTGCGCGCCGTAACCCGTTGCGTCGCTGTTCGTCACGCGGGCCTGCGCGGTTTGCAGCGCATTCGGATAGTGGGCGTCGGACACTTCCGGCTTGTAACCGGCTTGCTCGAGCTGCACGAGTTCTGCGCGGACCTGGGCGCGCGTCAGTTCTCCCGACGAGTTCGACTGGGCGAATGCGCCAACGGATGCGGTAAGGGCGGCGACAGCGGCGACTGCGTAGATGAACGACTTCATGGTGACCTCCGGTTTTCGTAGATTTCGCGCTTCGCTTGTTGCGTTCAGCGGTTGATTGCATCGTAGCGATCGCGATACCGGTCGGAAATAGGCGTTCCGGCGAATAATTATTGCAACTGGGTAAACGATTCGCGGGGAATGCGGGGTTTTGTCTGATGATTATCCGTATGCCGGCGCGCATTCGATGAGTGTGATTGCGGGCGCCGAACCGGGAGCTGGCGTGATCCGGGACAGAGGTGTATTGCAACCGCACGCCGACTTCGGCCGATGGAAAGATCAATTAAATCGGATAACGAATCATTGGTCGAGAACGAGGAAGTGTGTTCGCCCCTCGCTGTGCAATCCGGGCCGACTCCGCCTTCTCGCACATCGACGTGAGTATTAACGGCCGCATCGTCGTGCGTACCGCGTCACTCACTCCTCGACGACCGACTGTCGTTTCCGGTATTCGGCGGGCGTGATCCCGACGTGCCTCGCGAACGACCGTCTGAGCGTATCGACATTCGCGAAGCCGCATTTTGCGGCGACCTGCTTCGGCGTGTCATGTCCGTCTTCGAGCAGTTGCCGGGCAGCGGAGATGCGGGTCGCTTCGACCCACGCGGCCGGCGTCATGCCGACCTCCGCGCGAAAGAGCCGCGCGAAGTGGCGCGGGCTCATGCCCGCATGCTTCGCGAGTGCCGCCACCGAGTGTTCGAGTTCAGGATGGCTGGCGATCCAGCGCTGGACTTCCTGCAGCACGGAGCGCCCGGCCGGCCGTGCCTCGCCGCTGCGGCTGAACTGGAGCTGTCCGCCCGGGCGCTTGAAGAACATGACCAGTTGCGCGGCGACGCGCCGTGCGATTTCCCGGCCGAGATCTTCCTCGACCAGCGCGAGCGCGAGATCGAGCCCGGCCGTGACGCCCGCTCCGGTGCGCAGCTTGCCGTCGCGTACATACAGCGCGTCCGCTTCGACCGTGAGCGACGGATACGCATCGGCGAGCGCGTCGGCGGCGGCCCAGTGCGTCGTCAGGCGGCGTCCTTTCAGCAGGCCGGTCGCCGCGAGGATGAACGCGCCGGTGCAGATCGAGCCATACCGCTTGCTTTGCACGGCGGCCGAGCGCAGCCACGCGAGGACGTCGGTTCGCAGCGCGACCGCGGCGGCACCCGGCGCACCGGCGACGAGCAGCGTGTCGAGGCGATCGGGAATGGCGGGAGCGATCCAGTCGGCCAGCAATTGCGCGCCCGATGACGCGCGGATCGGCCCGGACTCGCTCGCGATGATCCGCAGCGTATAGAACGGCTTGCCGCATTCGGCGTTAGCCTGGGCGAATACGTCGAGCGGCGCGGAAACGTCGAGCAGTTGTACGCCCGGTACCGCGAAAATTCCCACGACCTTCGGCATGTTCGGTTGCGTGTGGTATCGATGTGTCGAACGTGACGCGTAGCAGTATAGACGCGCAACGCGAGGCGACGAGGGAGCATCGGCGCACTTCGCGGGCGCGGTTCGAGGGTTGCGGCCGCGATGGCCGTCGATCGCGCGAAATGGCAGAATTCGTCGTAACACGCCGATTGATGCCAAACCCGGGCCTCCGGAGAATGGGTGCTGTCTTCAATGGAGGTCGATCATGACTGTGAACGTCGCCGGCATCACCGTTCCCGATAGCCAACTCGCTCGCGAGATCACCGAACTCGTACGGGATACCGAGTCCGAGTTGCTGTTTCACCATTCCAGCCGCGTCTACTACTTCGCCGCGCTTGCGGGGCAGCACCGTGGGCTCCGCTACGATCCCGAACTGCTCTATTGCGGCTGCATGTTTCATGACATGGGGCTCACGCATCGGCACAGCAGCGCGTGCGAACGATTCGAAGTGGACGGCGCCAATGCCGCCCGCGATTTTCTGAAGAGCAAGGGCATTTCGCAGCAGGACATCGAGGTCGTATGGACTGCGATCGCGCTGCACACTACGCCAGGCATTCCGAAGCATATGCATCCGGTCGTCGCGCTCGTCACCGCGGGGGTCGAGATGGACGTGCTGGGCCTCGCGTATCCGGAGTACAGCGACGTCGAACGAGATGCCGTCGTCCGCGCACATCCGCGCACGCCGCATTTCAAGGAAGACATCATCCAGGCGTTCTACGACGGCATCCGGCACAAGCCGGACACGACGTTCGGCAACGTGAAGGCCGATGTGCTGGCCGACAAGGATCCGCATTTCCATGCAGGCAATTTCTGCAGCGTGATCCGATCGTCGGCATGGGCCGGCTGATCGGCATCGGCGCCGGGCAGGGCGTGGGAGGGAGGGCGCCCTGGGCCGCGCACGTCGCGCCTGCCGATCACTATTCCTTAGAAAAGTTGTTACGTGACAACCACATGACGTCGATGCAGGCCTTCATATCCTGAATTTCACCGCCTTGGCTTCCGCAGGGAATCGTCGATTCGCTCGATCCGGGCGACGGGTAATGGGGCCGGAGTCGGGTGCCGAAAGCCCGGTCCGACGCCCGGTGAACCCCTGACGACAAGAATCCGCCCGCCTTCGGCAAAACGCCTATAATGATTGGGCAAATTGCCGGAGAAGAATCATGAGCACGATCGCGTTTCACCCTTCGGGCGTCGCGCACCCGCGCCAGGCCGAATTCACGATACTCGAGCAACTGCTCGCGATTCGCGTGCGCTCGGGCGCCGATCTCGCCGAGCTGGCGAGCGCGCGCGTCGACGTCGCGGTAATCGATCGCCTGTCGGAGCGAGGCCTGAAGTCGGATGAACTCGCCTTCATCATCCCGCGGCGCACGTTGAGCCATCGTCGCCAGGCGCACGAGCGCCTGTCGCCGGAGGAATCCGACAAGGCGATCCGGCTTGCACGCATCGTCGCGCAGGCGACGGCCACGTTCGGCGACCAGGACAAGGCAATGGCGTGGCTGCGCAACGGGCTCCAGCGCTTCGGCGGCCGCACCTCGCTCGACATGTCGAGCACCGAGCACGGCGCCCGACTCGTCGAAGAGGCGCTCACGCAGATCGACGAGGGGTATTTCGCTTGACGACGCTGTGGCGCATCAGCAATTACGCCGATCTGAAAGGCATCGGCGGCTTGCGGGCCGGCGGGCGCTGGCATTTTGCCGGGCAGCCCGTCGTCTATCTCGCCGAGCATCCGGCGCTCGCGCTGCTCGAGACGCTCGTCCACTTCGAAATAGCCACCGTTGCGCAATTGCCGAGCGCATACCAGTTGCTGCGTGTCGAGGTGTCCGAATCGGTGGACGTTGCCGAGATCGCGGAAGGCGATGCGCCGGCCGACTGGCGGGAGAACGTCGACTGGACCCGCAGCGCCGGCACCGAGTGGCTGCACACGCAGCCGAGCGCGCTGCTGCGCGTACCGAGCGTCGTCGTGCCGCACGCGCACAACTTCCTGTTGAACCCGCTGCACCCGGCCGCATCCGACGTCCGCGTCGCGGAAGTCATGCAGTCGCCGTACGACAGCCGGATTTTGCGGCTGGTCCAGTCGAACAAGAGCGAATAGGGCGCGTCGCGCACGACGAGCCGCAGGAACATGTCGTTCATTGCGTCGCCGCAGCGTGCCGCGGGAAACGGTAGCGCCGCCGCAGGCGCACCCGCCGAGGTCGACCGCCATCCCACCAGCAGCCTATTACGCAGGAAGCGAACGTGCGGCGCAGGCCGCGGTATGGCAAATCGCCGACGCGTCGTCATGACGTGCGCAATGCCGCGACAGTCAATGCGCTGACCCTCGGATTACATTTTCGTAATCGAGCTGTCCCGCTGGTCGGCGAAGACTTTCACCTGCCGGTTTACCGGTAACATCGCCGCATATTTCAACCGAATGCGATGGAGCCGAGCATGCGCATCCTGATAGTCGAAGACGAACCGAAGACGGCCGCGTACTTGAAGAAAGGGCTCGAGGAATCCGGCTTCAGCATCGATCTCGCAAAGGACGGCGCGGAAGGGCTGATGCTCGCGCAGGAAGAGAACTACGACGTGATCGTGCTCGACGTGATGCTGCCCGTGCTCGACGGGTGGGGCGTGCTCAAGCGCCTGCGCGATACCCATACCACGCCGGTGCTGTTCCTGACCGCGCGCGACGATGTGCAGGACCGCGTGCACGGTCTCGAACTGGGCGCCGACGATTACCTCGTGAAGCCGTTCGCATTCGTCGAACTGCTCGCGCGCATCCGCACGCTTGCTCGCCGCGGCCCACCACGCGAGACCGAGCGCATCGTGGTCGGCGACCTGGAAATCGACGTCGTGCGTCGCCGCGTGAAGCGCGGCAAGGTGCGGATCGACCTGACGCCACGCGAGTTCTCGCTGTTGCAGTTGCTCGCGCGTCGACAAGGCGAAGTGCTGAGCCGCACGCAGATCGCGTCGTATGTCTGGGACATGAACTTCGATAGCGACACCAACGTCGTCGAAGTCGCCATTCGGCGACTGCGCGCGAAGATCGACGATGCGTTTCCGGTCAAGCTGATCCACACGGTGCGCGGCGTAGGCTACGTGCTCGAACCGAAGGACGGTGCATGACGCTCGGTCGATCGCTTGGCGCGACGCTCGCGCTCGCGTTCGGCGCGACGATGCTCGCGGTCTTCGCGCTCGTCGGCACGTACGTGTATACCGGCCTCGACCGGCAAGTGAGGACGCAGGACGATCTGGACATCGTGCTTGCCGCACGACATACGCGCCGGCTTGCGGGAGAACTCGATACGCTCGACGCCGTGCGCGCGCACGCGGACCGGCTGACGAGCCAGGTGCTCGGGAACGCGGCACTCTCGATGGCCGTGGTCGACGATCGGGGCAATGTGCTCGCGCGGCACAACGTCAGGCGGACCGAGCGCGAGGATCTGCCCTCGGCCGCGTCGGGCACGGCGTCGCCCGCACCGCCTGCGTTGCCCGATGCCGAACTGTTTCCGCCCCACGCGACGCCGGTGCCGGCGGCCGAACGGATCACCGTCGACCGGATCGCGACATGGCGCGCCGGCGGCGGCACGCCCGTGCGCGGTGTCGTGGCCGGCGCAATGCTGCGCGACGGTACGCAGATCCGCATCGCGATCGCGCGCGACATGAGCGATCGCGCCGAACTGCTCGACGGCTATCGCAACAAGCTGAAGCTCGCCGGCGGGCTGGGCGCGCTGTGCGCAATGCTGCTCAGCTACTGGCTGATCCGCACGGCGCTCGCACCGCTGCGCGAGATCGTCGCGAACACCGGCCGGATCACCGTCGACAAGCTCGACGCGCGGCTCGACGCCGCGCGTGCGCCGCGCGAACTGCGTGCGCTCGTCGATGCGCAGAACGCGATGCTCGGCCGCCTGCAGCAAGCTTTCGGACATTTGTCGCAATTCAGCGCCGATCTCGCGCACGACCTGCGCACGCCGCTGAACAACATGCGCGGCGCGACCGAAGTAGCGCTTGCGCGGCCGCGTTCGCCCGGCGAATACCAGGCGCTGCTCGAATCGAATCTCGAGGAATACGACCGTCTCGCACGCATGATCGAGAACGTGCTGTTTCTCGCGCGCGCCGAACACCCGACCTTCGTGACGCGGCAGCGCGCGTTTGACGTGCATGACGAGCTGACGCGCATCGCCGAATACTTCGAAGGGCTCGCCGATGAAGCGGGTTCGACGCTGCGCGTCGAAGGGCACGGCCAGCTGACTGCCGATGTCGAACTGTTTCGCCGCGCGGTCGGCAACCTGCTCGCGAATGCGCTGCGCTATACGCCTGCGGGCGGCGTCATTGCGCTGAGCGTCGACGAAACGGCGGACACGATACGCGTCGTCGTCGAGAATCCGGGCGAGCCGATCGATCCCGCGCTGCTGCCGCGCATCTTCGACCGATTCGTGCGCGGCGACCCCGCGCGCAGCGGCGGCGTGCCGGGCGGCACGGCCGGGCTCGGGCTCGCGATCGTGCGCTCGGTGATGGAGCTGCACGGCGGTACCGCGCGCGTCGAAAGCGATGCGGCGGGCACGCGGTTCATCCTCAACTTCGTCAGGAGCCCTGCGTCTTGATCGCTGTACCCGATCCGGCGGCGCGAGCGGCGATATCCGCGCCCGAGTGCCAGCCGCCGCCCAGCGCCTTCAGCAATCCGACCGATGCTTCCATCCGACGTGCGGCGATCTCGTCGGCCTGGCGCCGATTGGTCAGCGCGATCGTCTGCGCGGTCACCACGTCCAGATAGCTGACGGCGCCGGCATTGAAGCGATTCGTCGTCAGCCGCAGCGACAGGTCGGCCGCGTCGGTCGCGCGCTGCTGACTGGCGGCCTCGGACGCGAGCGCATCGAGCGCGGACAATTGATCCTCCACCTGCTGGAATGCGCCCAGCACGGTCTGCCGATAGCCGGCAACCTTGCCATCGTACTGCGCGTGCGTGCCGCGCAGCGTCGCGCTGCGCCTGCCGCCGTCGAACAGCGTGCCGACGAGTTGCGGGCCGAGCGACCAGAACAGGCTTGGCGCGGTCAGCCACGGCGTGAAGAGCCCGCTTTCGAGCCCCGCGCTCGCGGACAGCACGAGGTCGGGGAAGAACGCGGCGCGCGCTTCGCCGATCTGCGCGTTCGCGGCCGCGACGCGGCGCTCGGCAGCTGCGATGTCCGGCCGTCGTTCGAGCAGTTGCGACGGCACGCCGGCCGGAATGGCGGGCACGTCGAACGCTTGAACGCGCGCCGGCAATGCGAACGTCGATGCGTTTTCGCCGACGAGCGTCGCGATCGCATGCTGGAGCTGCGCACGCGACGCGTCGATGTCGGTATCCTGCGTGCGCGTCGCATCCAGTTGCGTTTCGGCTTGTGCGACGGCGGACGCATCGATCGCGCCGGCTGAGAACTGCTGTTGCAGCAGATTCAGCGCATCCGCATAGGCCCGCACCGTGTCGTCGAGCAGCTGCTTTTGCGTGTCGAGCGAACGCAGCGCGAAATAGTCGGTCGCGAGTTCGGCCGTGACCGACAGTTTGACGGCTTGCAGATCGGCCGCACTTGCGTCCGCGTTCGCCTGCGCACCTGCCACCGCATCGCGCACGCGGCCGAACACGTCGGGTTCCCAACTTGCCGCCACGCCGACCTGATGGTCGGGTGTCGTCTTGCCGGCGAGTGACGAACCCAGCTTGTTCCGCGATATGCGCGAACGACTTTGCGCCACGCCCGCCGTGACTGTCGGCAGAAACCCCGCATGCTGGTAGTCGACCGTCGCGCGCGCTTGCTCGAGGTCGGCAACGGCTTTCTTGACGGTCTGGTTCGACACGTCGACGCGCGCTTCGAGCGCGTTCAGATCCGCGTCGTTGAACACCGTCCACCACGCGCCGCGCGACGCGGCATCGGCCGGCGCCGCGACTTGCCAGCCCGGTTGCGCGGCCGACGTGCCGGCATAGTGCGTGGGTACCGCGACGGTCGGCGGCGAATAGGGCGGCAGCGTCGAGCAAGCGGCCAACGCGGTGACAACGCCGAGCGCGACGACGCGGCGGGCGAACGGGAGTGGGTGAGGAAGGCGCATGGCGGGAATCTCACAGGTAGGCATGGCGGGTCAGGTGCGGGCGTTCGAGGTACGCGCAACCGGCGCGGAGGCGGGCATGGACGTCGCCGCGCGTGGCACTGACGGCACACCGCTTGCCGTGGCCGGTTGCGCTGCCGGCGAAGCGGCCGGCACCGCGCTGTGCTCGACCGACACGATCTTCACGGTTTCGCCGCTTGCGATCGAATCGCCCGGGTTGTCGATCACGCGATCGGTCGCGCCGAGCCCGGCGACGATCTCGACATGCGTGCCGAAATCGCGTCGGATCTGCACGGTCTTCAGTGCCGTGCGTCCATTCGCGTCGACCGTTGCAACCGTCACGCCGTTCGGCCGGTACAGCAGTGCACTGACCGGCAGCTCGAACGCCGGCGCCGCGCTCGGCACGAGCAGGTGCGCCTGCGCATACGCGCCGGGCAGCAACGCGCCATCGCGATTGTCGACGTCGACCTCGACGCGCAGCGTGCGCGTGACCGGGTCGATCGCGCCCGCGCTGCGGACGACGTGCGCGGCGAAGCGCCGCCCCGGATACTGCTGCGTGGTCAGGTAGACGGCCGTGCCGGTGGAGACGCCGGCCGCGCTGTCCTGCGGCACGTCGACGAACACGCGCAGCGTGTCGGTCTGCTCCAGATGGAACAGTTCGCCCGACTGTCCGGGGCTGCCCGGCGTGCCGCCCGCCGTCACGAGCGTGCCGACGTCGACGTTGCGCGCGGTAATCACGCCGTCGAATGGCGCGCTCACCGATTCGAACGATACGAGTTCGTTCAGATGGGCGGTATTGGCCTGCGCGGATGAGAGCATCGCGCGCTTCGCGTTCATGTCGGCCACCTTCGTGTCGGTGTCCTGCTGCGACACCGATTGCGTCTTCAGCATGTCCTGCCAGCGCTGCGCGGTCGATTTCGCATAGTCGTAGTTCGCTTGCGCGGTCGCCGCGTCCGCGCGCGCCTGGCGCAGCTGCGCGTCCAGGTCGGGCGCGGTGATCTGCGCGAGCGTTTGCCCGGCCTTCACATGCGTGCCGATGTCCGCGCTCCAGTGGGCGATGTAGCCGCTGGTACGCGCGTAGATCGACGCTTCCGCATACGGCGTCACGGCACCCGGCAGCGTGAGCGTCTGATCGGCCGGCGCGGCGCCGGGCTGGATCACGGTCACCGGCAGCGCCTGCTGCGCCGCCACCTGGTGGCGCTGTGCGGCGCGCGCGGCGATGCGCGGCACGATGCCGATCGCGAGCAGCGTGGCGGCGAAGGCAATCGCGGCAAGCGGGACGGCCAGCTTGCGGCCGCGCCGGGACGGCGGCGTTTCTGGCGTTGCGTCGCGCGCGGCAGGCGGCATCGTTGCCGGTTCGGCAGCCGGCGGCGGGGTCAGCGGTTCGATCGTGTCGTTCATGATGAGTTCGATGTCGGGCGAGTCGTAGGGAATCGGGATGCGTTCTTGGTCAGCGCACCACCGGCATGTCCTGCACGCGGCGGGCGGCGGCCGCTTCGCGGCGTCGGTCGAGCCACGCGTGGATGAAGCCGAACAGCACGGGTACGAACAGCAGTGTCGACAGCGTGCCGAACGCCAGACCGCCGATCACCGCACGGCCAAGCGGGGCGTTTTGTTCGCCGCCGTCGCCGAGGCCGAGCGCCATCGGCAGCATGCCGATCAGCATCGCGAGCGCGGTCATCACGACCGGACGGAAGCGGCTGAAACCGGCCTCGAGCGCGGCCTGCCACGGTGATGCGCCGCTTGCGATCAGCTCGCGCGCCGCGTTGACGACGAGGATGCTGTTCGCGGTCGCGATGCCGATGCACAGGATCGTGCCGGTCAGCGCGGGCACCGACAGCGTGGTGCGCGTGACGAACAGCATCCACGCGATGCCCGCGAGCGACGCGGGCAGGCCGCCAACGATCACGAGCGGGTCCAGCCACGACTGGAAGTTGACGACCATCAGCAAGTAAACGAGCGCGATCGCGATCGCGAGGCCGCCGAGCAGTCCGGTAAACGATTCGTGCATCGCCTGCACCTGGCCGCGCAGCACGATCGACGAACCGGGCGGCAGTTGGGCGCGCGCATCGTCGACGAGCTTCGTCACGTCGGCCGTGACGCCGCCCAGATCGCGTCCCTGCACCGACGCGAAGATGTCGAGCACGGGCTGCACGTTGTAGTGCGACACCACGGCCTGCTGCGTCGCGCGGGAGAACGCGCCCATTGCGCCGAGCAGGTTCTGTGCGGGCGCGCCTGCGGCCGGACCGCCGGCGGGCGTCTGCGGCGGGCGCGCGGCACCCGCAGGCAGCGGTATGTTTGCCAGCGCCTGCAGCGAATCGACCGAATACTGCGGGGCCTGCACGATCAACGGGTAGCTGACTCCGTTGCGCGGATCGAGCCAGAAGTTCGGCGTCGTCTGCGAACTGCCCGACAGCGCGATCAGCAAGTTCTGCGCGACGTCGCGTTGTTCGAGGCCGGCCTGAATCGCCTTCGTGCGGTCCACGTCGACGTTGATCGCCGGCTCGTCGCCCGGCTGCTGGATGCGCGTATCGACGAGGCCGCGCACGCCGCGCAGCTTCGCAAGCAGCGCGTTCGCCACCGCGCGGTTCTGGTCCAGCTTGTTGCCGACGATCTGGATGTCGACCGGCGCGGGCAGTCCGAAATTGAGAATCTGGCTGACGATGTCGGCCGGCAGGAATGCGAACGTTACGCCCGGGAACGATTGGGCCAGCAGGTTGCGCAGCTTCGCGACATACGCCGCCGTCGGCGCATGGTTCGGCTTCAGCGTGATGTTCACGTCCGCATCTTCGGTGCCGATCGGATCGGACGAGTCGTACGTGAGGTTGATCCCGCTCACCGGCACGCCGATGTTGTCGAGCATGCCGGCCAGCTGGTTCGCCGGAATCACGGTACGGATGCGCGCTTCCACTTCGTCGGTGAGGCGCGCGGTTTCCTCGATCCGCGTGCCGGTCGGTGCGCGCAGATGCAGACGGATCTCGCCCGTGTCGACCGACGGGAAGAAGTCCTGGCCGGCGAATGCGAACAGGCCGGTCGATGCGGCGCACGCAAGAAGAAACGCGGCCGCGAAACGGCGGCGATTCGAGATCGCTGCCGACAGCAGTGCGCGATAGCGCAGCCGGACCGCCTCGAAGCGACGTTCGAATGCGGCCTGGAATCGTGTGATGCGCGCGAACACGCCACGCGGCGGGCGGCCTTGTCCCTTTGCGCGCATCAGGACCATGGCGAGCGTCGGCACCAGCGTACGCGAGAAGAAATACGACGCGACCATCGCGAAGATCACCGCTTCGGCCAACGGCGCGAACAGGTAGCGCGCGACGCCCGTGAGCATGAACATCGGCACGAACACGATGCAGATCGACAGCGTCGATACGAAGGTCGGCACGGCAATTTCGCCCGAGCCGGTCAGAATGGCGTCTTCCGGCGGCGCGCCGCGTTCGAGATGGTGCGTGATGTTCTCGATCGCGACGGTCGCGTCGTCGACGAGTATCCCGACCGCGAGCGCGAGCCCACCGAGCGTCATGATGTTGATGGTCTGGCCGAGCGCGCCCAGCGCGAGCAGCGATGTGAGCACGGCGAGCGGAATCGATACGGCGATGATCAACGTCGCGCGCCAGCTGCCGAGGAACAACAGGATCATCAGCGCGGTCAGGCAGGCGGCGATCAGCGCTTCGCGCACGACGCCCTGTACCGCCGCCTTCACGAACACCGACTGATCGCCGAGCGCGGAGATGTGCAGCGCTTTCGGCAAGCCGGCCGCGATCTTCGGCAGCATCGCCTTGACCTGGTCGATGATCGTCAGTGTCGACGCGCTGCCGGTCTTCTCGACGGTCAGCAGCGCCGCGCGCTTGCCGTCGACGCGCACGATGTTGGTCTGCGGGGCGTAGCCGTCGCGAACGTGCGCGACGTCGTGCACATAGACCACGTTGCCGTCGATCGTCTTGACGGGCAGGTTGTTCAGCGCGGCGACCGTCTGTGTGCTGCCGTTCATCTGCACGTTGTACTCGCGCGTGCCGATCTTCGCGGTGCCGCCCGGCAGGATCAGGTTCTGCGCGTTGATCGCGTTCACCACGTCGATCGGCGCGAGCCCCTTCGCCTGCAGCGCGCGCGTGTCGAGATCGACGACGATCTGGCGAATCTTGCCGCCGAACGGCAGCGGTACCGCCGCGCCTTGCACCGTCGCGAGCTGCGTGCGGATGAAGCTGTTGCCGAGGTCGTACAGTTGCTGTTCGGCAAGCGTGTTGCTCGACAGTCCGAGCTGCAGGATCGGCACCGTCGACGCGTTGTACGTGATGATGTTCGGCGGCAGCGTGCCGGGCGGCAGGATCCGCAGGATCGACGCGGAATTGCTCGCGGCTTCCGCGATCGCGCGATTGATGTCCGCGCCGGGGTGGAAGAAGATCTTCACGACCGACACCCCGTTCAGCGACTGCGATTCGATGTGCTCGATGTCGTCGACGTCCGACGTCAGTGCGCGCTCGTAGTTGGACGTGATTCGCTTGGCCATGTCCTCGGCGGAAAAGCCGTTGTATGACCAGACGATGCTGACGACCGGAATGTCGATGTTCGGGAAGATGTCGGTCGGCATGCGCAGGATCGCGAGCGGTCCCGCGATGAAGATCAGCAGTGCGAGTACGACGAATGTATAGGGCCTGCGCAACGCCAGCCGGACGATCCACATGATTTTTTTCCTCGAAGCAGGGCATGGGTGCCGCATTCGATGCGGTGAGCATGCAGTCTGCTGGCGCGGCGTTGACCCGTTGCTGACCTGAACATTACGAAACCGTTATCCGTGCGTGGGCGACGGATTTCAAAGTTGTCATCTGCCGGTCAGCGTGGGGTGCGGGTCGATCGCCAGAATGGACGTGTCAGGCGGCGAATCGCGATTGCGGTCACGCCGGCGGCGCATCGACGATGCGTCTTCATTGAACCGTTCTCGGGAGTGTCATCATGAATCGCAAACTGATCGCAGCCGCGCTGCTCGCCGTCGTCGTCGGAACGCCGGTCGCCGCCTTCGCACAAACTTCGTCGTCCGGCGTGACCCGTGCCGAGGTAATCGCCGATCTCGTTCAGGCACAACGCGACGGCACCGTGCCCACGTCGAACTCCGACTATCCGCCGAGCGCGGCGACGGTCGCACGCAACCGCGAGCTCTACGCGATCGCGCACGGTGACCAGCGCACCGGCATGGCCGCCGCGGCAACGACCGTATCGACCGCGAGCGCGCAATGAAGCAGGGGAACGCGACGAAGCTCCGTTCCCGGATGGTGGTCGCCGCGCTGCTCGCGGCGACGGCCATGCCGGCCTTTGCGCGCGGGCAGCCGGAATTGCCGAGCGACGACGGTGGCCGTGCGAGTGTGCTGCGCGAGCTCGATCCGACGCATGCGTCGGATGATGCGCGATCGTGCACGGCATCCGCCTCCTCGCATGGCGGCGGCAATGCACACGGGACTGCCGCGACCTGGCGGGTCCGAGCCTCGTCGAGCCCACAGGGGTGATCCGGGGTGCCGCCTCGAGACCCTTTTCACGCACGTACGTCGAAGTCGGCGCGACAGTGAGCAGCGACGGTGCAACCCTGTCGCGCGTCGGCCATCACCCAGGCGATCGGCTGGGTCGCATCGCCAGTTTCGCCCACCGTGTCTGAAGTCCCGATACCGAATCCGTACGCACGGTCACGCGTGGGGAGCCCGCATGCCGGCCCGGACGATGGTGTCAAAAAGGTGTCGTGCGGATTGGCACGGGAGACCGGCGGCGTAAGCGCCGGCGTCGTCAAGCAAGCCTTTCGGATGCCTACAGGAATGGTCGCTTTCCCTGCTAGCCGGTGCGTCGTGCCCGGCGCACCGAAGCAAGCCATCGGACGGCGCCAATCACGAGCCGGTTCCGATGATTGTCAAACAGTGTGAGTCAATCGTCAGCATTTGCAACGGAAGTAACAGTCCCCGCAATTCGACGGTTTTGGGCGGCGGCGCCGCTACATTAGCTCCACCTGCCGCACGTCGCGGTGAGGCATGCGACCAGCCGCGGAACGCGGCCCGCAGCAACAACGTCTTTGGGGAGAATGACCATGAACAAGATTCGCACGATTCTGCTTGGCGCCGCGCTGACGGCAATCGCATCGGCGGCTTTCGCACAAACGGCCCAGACGGGCGCTGAGGGTTCCGCCGGCGTCGGCGCCCAAGTCCAGACGCCGCTGCTCGGCGGCGGCGTGGGCGTGCAGGCAGGTGCCGGCGCGAATGCCGCGGGCTCGGGTTCGGGCGCAGGCAACGTCGTCGGCGGTGCGCTGAACGGCGTGGGCAAGACGGTTGGCGGCGTCGGCTCGGCGGCCGGTAACGCTGTCGGTGGCGCGACGCAGGCAGTCGGCTCGGCCGCCGGTTCGGCGAAGGACGCGGCGGTATCGGCCACGCACGCGGCGAAGTCGCACGTGAAGCACGTCGCGAGCTCGGCGAAGAACCATGCGCAAGGCGCGGCGTCGACGGCGGGCGATGTCGCCGGCGGCGCGAAGGCGAAGGCTGGCGAAGCGCTCGAAGGCGCGGCGAACTCGGTGCAGGGCGGCGCATCGGTCGGCTTGAAGGGTTCGGCGTCGGCGCAAGGCGGCGCGCTGTAAGCAACCTGCGTCCCGCACAGGCCCGGCCCGCTTCGATGCGGGCCGGGCTTTTTCATTGATGCGCCGTGCATCGTGACAGGAAGCGTGTGCCGCGGACCGAAACAGGCGGTCCGTATACTCTCTGCCCATTGCCTGCACGCCATGCTTAAATAGCGGGGCTCCCGGGCACCGAGGCTCCCGGCATGGTCCGGTAACATGCCGAGGCATCACGAATTCGAAGTACGGCGAGACGGCGAACGCCGGTGTCATCGGCGTCGCATTGTTCGCGCGGAAGGAAAGCGCCGAGGAAGCGCTGCGTCGCAACGCGAATCCGCTCCGGACAACGACAACGGCTTTGCACTGCCGCCCGTGACGCGCGGCGAGTGACGCCGACGAACTTCGCCGTCGTCGGGATGCTGGGCCGTGGTCTGCGCGGTGCCCGCTTTCAGGTACCATCCCGACCCGCTGGCGACGGGCGGCCGTGCCCGGCGTTCGATCGCGCACGATGCCGGTCGACATCGCCCCTTCGTCATGAAACAGAGGAATCTTCGTGAAGTTCATCCACGCGGCAGACATTCACCTTGACAGTCCGTTGCACGGCCTGAGCGCGTATCCCGACGCGCCGGCCGCGCAGTTGCGCAACGCGTCGCGCGAGGCGCTGCGGCAGCTCGTGGATCGTGCGATCGAAGAGGAAATTGCGTTCCTCGTGATCGCCGGCGACCTGTACGACGGCGACTGGAAGGACCACAACACCGGCATTTTCTTCGGCCAGCAAATGGGCCGCCTGCGCAAGGCCGGCATTCGCGCATTCGTGCTCGGCGGCAATCACGATGCCGAAAGCGAGATGACGAAGAAGCTCACGTTGCCCGACAACGTCACCGTGTTCGGCCACCGCAAGCCGGAAACCCACCGGCTGCCGGAATTCGACGTGGTGTTGCACGGGCAGAGCTTCAAGGACAAGGCTGTCGTCGACAATCTCGCGATCGGCTATCCGGACCCGGTGCCGGGTTACTACAACATCGGCGTGCTGCACACCGCGCTCGAAGGCTATGCGGCGCATGCGAATTATGCGCCGTGCACGCTGGCGGAACTGCACGCGAAGGGCTACGACTACTGGGCGCTCGGCCACGTGCACGAGTTCCAGCAATGGTCGGGGCCGTCGACCGTCGTGTTTCCCGGCAACCTGCAGGGTCGCCATATCCGCGAGACGGGCCGCCGCGGCGCGGTGCTCGTGACGATCGAGCAGGGGCGCACGCACATCGAACGTCTGTATCTCGACGTGTTGCGCTGGGAAGCCGTGTCGGTCGACGCGTCCGACTGCCTCACGGTCGCCGACCTGTCGAGAAAAATCGGCCAGTCGCTGGAGGCGCTGCTGAACGTCGATGGCCATGTGCCGCGCGCGGTGCGCGTGACGGTCACGGGGCGTACGCCCGCGCACGGCCTCTTTTTCGGGCGCGCCCCGCAACTGCGCGCGGAGGTGCTGAACCAGATCGGCATCATCGGCAACGAACGGCTGTGGCTGGAGAAGGTTCGGCTCGCGACATCCGCGCCCGAGCAGCCGCAGGGCGAGAGCGAGCAACTCGAGGCGCTGGAGGATCTCAAGCAGATCCTGGCCGATGCCGCGCACGATCCGGATTTCCTCGCGCTGCTTGAGCGCGACCTGAAGCCGTTCATCGGCAAGGTGCGCAGCGACGTGAAGGAGGAGGTGCCGCTGCTGACGATGGCGCGCGCCGGCGAACTCACGGCGCTGGTCGAGCAGGTCGGGCCCGCGTTGCTCGCGCGGCTGGCGAGGGGGGAATAAGCGATGCGCATCAGCCAGCTCGATCTGATCAAATACGGCAAGTTCACCGACGAGACGCTGCGCTTTCCGTCGGCCGGCCAGGATTTCCACGTGATCGTGGGGCCGAACGAGGCCGGCAAGTCGACGATCCGAACGGCCGTGTCGGAACTGCTGTTCGGGATGAAGCTGCAGACGCCGCTCGACTTCCTGCATGCGACGCCCGAACTGCGGATCGGCGGCGTGCTGGAGAGCGGCACCGGCGCGCTCGCATTTCATCGCGCCCGCGGACGCAGCCCGCTGCGCACACCCGCCGACGACAAGCTGCCGGACGACTATCTGAACGCCGTCGTCGACGGCGCGACGCGCGAATTCTTCGAGCAGATGTTCGGGCTCGACCACGGTCGGCTCGTCGACGGCGGCCGGAGCATACTCGATGCCTCCGACAAACTCGGCCAGGTGCTGTTCGAATCGGCGGCGGGCGTCGGCACGCTCGGGTCTGTGCGCGAGGAACTCGACGCGCGCGCGGGCGAGCTGTGGGCGCCGCGACGCAGCGGCAGCGCATTCGCGCAGGCCGAGGCATTGTTCAACGAAGCGGTCGGCGAACTGAAGGCAGTCCAGGTGCGCACGCGCGACTGGGTCGATCGCAAGGAAGCGCGCGATGCGGTCGAGCAGGAGATCGAGCAGGCGCGCGCGGAGCAGCGCCAGCTTGAGGCGCTGCGCTCGAAGCTCGAGCGCGTGCGGCGGCTGGCGCCGTACCTGAAGGAATTGACGATCAAGGAAGCGGCGCTTGCCGAACTGGGCGCCGTCGTCGAATTGCCGCCGACCGCGTACGCAGACCTGCTGAAAGCGCAAGGCGATCTCGCGGCCGAACAGAAGGTGCTCGAGGAGCGCCGCGCGGACCTGCTCGCGAAACGGCAGGCGCGCGACGCGATCGATCCGGATGCCGACGCGCTAGCTCTCGAAGGTGACATCGAAGCACTCGACCGGTTGCGCGGCGCCTGCATGAATCACGCACAGGATCTGCTGTTGCTCGGCGCGGACGTCGAGCGGCATCTGTCCGCTGCCGGTTCCGCCGCGGCTCAGCTCGGCTGGCCGACCGACGAGGCGTCACTGCGCGCGGCACTGCCGAGCGCGCTGTCGCTGAAGACGGTCGCGAACCTGTTGCGCGATCACGGCGCGCTGCATCAGGCGCTGGCCGGCGCGCGCGAATCGCTCGACGAACGCACGCAGGAACTCGCGCAGGCGCAGGAACAACTGGCGCGCCTGTCGACGGTCGATGTGCCGGAAGTGCTTCGAGCGGCGCTTGCCGACGCGCAGGGCTTTCGCAGCAGCGGCCAGCGCGAACAGGCGCTCGAACGCGACATTGCCGCCGCAGAGCGCGCGCTCGCCGATGCGGTCGATGCGCTCGGCCAGTGGCGCAAGCCGGTCGACGCACTGCGGGTGCTCGATGTGCCGTCGGCGGCGCGGCTCGGCGCGCTGCTCAACGAAGCAAGCGAGCGCGCGAGCGCGGCGGCTGCCGCACGCGATGCGCGGGACGGCGCGCAGGAGGAACTCGAGCGGCTCGTATTGCAGGAGAAGCATTTCGCCGAGACTCACAAGGTCGTCACGACCGCCGAGGTGCTGGCGGCGCGCGCACGCCGCGACGATGCGTGGGGCGATATCCGCAGCGGCGCGGTCGATCTCGCAACGGGTGCGCCGGCCGTCGACGATGCGATACGCCTCGCCGACGAACTGGTCGATGCGCAGCTCGGTGCCACGCAAGCGGCGGCGACGTTGCAATCGCTGCGTCAGCAGGTCGAGTCCGCCCGCGCGGTATTGACGCGCCGGCAGGCGGCAGTCGACGAGCGCGAGCGCGAGCTGGCCGCGCACCGCGACGCATGGTCCGACCTCGCGACGACGGCCGGCGTGCCCGGCATGCCGCTGGCAGCGATGGGCGACTGGCTCGCGAAGCGCGACGTGGTGTTTGCCGCGCAACTCGAGCTTGACCGCCAGCGCCGCGAATTCGAGGCGATCCGCGAAGCACGGGCCGGCGCGGAGGCTACGTTGCGTACGGCGCTGCGCCTGGTTTCGCGCGGCAGCGACGCCGACGGGCTGGCGGCGCTCATCGCGATCGCCGAGACGTTCGTGCAATCGGCTGAAAAGACGCTCGCGCAGAAGGACAGCCTGGAGGACCGCGCGCGCGAAGCCGAACGCGGCTGCGCGACGGCCCGTTCACGCGCCGGCCAGGCCCAGGCGGCCTACGATGCGTGGCAAGCGCAATGGCGCGATGCGCTCGCCGACGCGAAGCTGTCAGCGAATGCGGTGACGCTGGCCGCAGCAGAAGGGGCGCTCGGGCTCGCGAATGCGGTGACGGCCGAACTGGCCGGCGCCGATGCGCCGCGCAACCGGATGGCCGCGATCCGTGCTGAGCTGGCCGCGCTCGAGGCCGGCGCACGGCGGCTCGCTGATGCGCTGGAGCCAGCATGGCTGGCGAGCGGCGACTGGCTGGACGTTGCGCGCCGGTTGACGATGCGCGTGGCGGCCGCACGGGAAACCGCGCGCGCGATCGATCGTGCCGACGAGGCGGTGCGGCAGGCCGACGGCAAGGTCGCCGATGCGGCCGCCGCGGTGGCGGGTGCGGATGCACGCATTCAGCCGTTGCTGCAACTGGCCGGCGTTGCGTCGATCGACGCGGCGCTGCCGCTGGCCGAGCGATCGGATCGGCAGCGCCAGCTTCGGCAGGCTGTCGATGCCGCGAAGGAGGCGCTGGTGCGCGATGGCGACGGGTTGTCCCAGGCGGCCGTCGAGGCCGAGGTCGCGGAACAGGACATCGCAGACGTGCCCGCGCATCTCGAAGCAGTGAAGCAGTCGCTCGGCGACGTTGGCAAGCGCCTGAACACGCTCGCGCAGCAACAGGTCGTCGCCCAGCAGGCATTCGGTGCGATCGACGGCCAGGCGAGCGCGGCCGTGGCCGAGGCGAAGCGGCAGGAAGCGCTGGCCGCGATGGGTGACGCGGCCGAACAGTATCTGGAAGCGGCGACGGCGAGCCGTCTGCTGAAGTGGGCGACCGATCGCTATCGCGACCAGAAGCAGGGGCCGATGCTGCGCCGGGCGGGCGAGATTTTCGCGGGGCTCACGCTCGGCGAATTTTCGCGGTTGACCGTCGACACCGAACGGATGCCGCCCGCGCTGTACGCGCGGCGCACGAAGGGCACGTCGGTCGAGGTGGCCGGCCTGAGCGAAGGCACGCGCGACCAGTTGTTCCTCGCGCTGCGGATCGCGGCGCTCGAACTGCAGCTCGCCAGCCGGACCGCTCTGCCGTTCGTTGCCGACGATCTGTTCATCAACTTCGACGATGCGCGTGCGAAGGCGGGGCTCGAGGCGCTGCGCGATCTGTCGACGCGAACCCAGGTGCTGTTCCTGACGCACCACGATCACCTGCTGCCGCTCGTGCGGGACGTGTTCGGCGCGCAGGTCAACGTGGTCGCGCTGCAGCGCGAGGTAGCCGGCGCATGACACGGGGCGGCCCGATGGTCCCGATACTTGGGAATGGTCATCGCGTGCAGGTAGTATGTGCGGTTCCGAAACGGACGTGACCGGTTCTGCCGGCCGCAGTCCGGCCACACGAGGGATCAATATGAACAAGCTGGTAGCTGCCATCGCATTCGCGGCGGACAAGCATCGCAATCAGCGGCGCAAGGATGACGAGGCATCGCCGTACATCAACCATCCGATCGCGCTGGCCGATGTGCTGGCCAACGAAGCCGGCATCGAGGACGAGCGCGTGATCGTCGCGGCCGTGTTGCACGACACGATCGAGGATACGGAGACAACCGAGCAGGAACTGCTGCGGCTGTTCGGCAAGGACGTCGCGGACATCGTGATGGAAGTCACCGACGACAAGTCGTTGCCGAAGGACGAGCGCAAGCGCCTTCAGGTCGAGCATGCGGCGAACATCAGCCGGCGCGCGAAGCTCGTGAAGCTGGCCGACAAGATCTGCAACCTGCGCGACATCACGCGGCATCCGCCCGCGGACTGGCCGCTCGAGCGCAAGCAGGCGTACTTCGACTGGGCGAAGTCGGTCGTCGACCGCATGCGCGGCGTGCATCCCGGCCTGGAAGGAATCTTCGATGCCGCGTACGACGCGCGGCCGGCGGACTGACGCGCAGCCATGCAGGCGGCCCGATCCCGATCCGTCGCGTGGTCATCGCCTGCGGTGGCGGGCGTCGACGTCGGCGGCGACAAGAAGCAATGCGATCTCGTGATCCTGCGCGGCTCGACGATCGTCTGCCGCGAGGCGCGGATCGCGCCCGAAGCGCTGCCTGCGCTGTGTATCGAGCATGACGTGGTGGCCGTCGGCGTCGATGCGCCGAGCCTGTGGTGGACGGGAAGCGGACGCCGCGCGGCCGAGCAGGCGCTCGCGCTTGAACGGATCTCGTGTTTCCCGACGCCATCGCGCGAGCAGGCCGTGGCCAGCACGTCGGGCTTCTTCGACTGGATGTTCATGGGAGAGCGCGTCTACCGCGCGCTGGCTGAGGCCTATCCGCTGCTGACCGACGCACGCTATGCCGGCGGGCGCGTGAGCTTCGAGACTTATCCGTACGCGATTACCTGCGCGATGCTTGGCAAGGCGATCGCGTCGGCGAAGCAGAAACGCAACCAGCGCAGGCAATTGCTGACCAAACTCGGGATCGACGTGTCGACACTACGATCGGTCGACGCGCGGGACGCGACGTTGTGCGCATTGACCGCGCAATACGTGATCGACGGAAATGCGCACGCGTATGGCGATGCGGCGGGCGGGTACATCCGTGTGCCGATCGTCGGCGAGACGATCGTGCTCGATACGCTCTAGTCACTCACGGGCCGCGGTTGGCTGCTACCCGTGAATCCGTGACGGCAAGGTGAGCTTTTGCGGGGGACGTATCTGATCGTCGACGTCAAGGTGCCGAGCAGTGACAGCCGGTCGGCATGTGCGAAGCCGGTGGCATGCGCAACCTGTTTAGTCGATGCGCCGTGCGCCTCCCGACCGTGCTGCTCAGTCTTCGAGAATGGACTTCGGCACGCTGGAGAGATCGCAGGCAGCCGCGTGCTCGAAATAGCCTTGCGCATCGTCGATCATCACGACCGCGACATCGATCAGCTCGTCGAGTCGCTGCAGCAGCGATTCGCGCCACTCGATGTCCTCATCGCGCTCGGGCGTCTTGTCGAGCTGCTCGATGATCGAGTCGGCCGTTTGCAGGAACGGGATCGCCTGTTGATAGTTTTCGATCGAGACCATCGCTGCGTTGCGCGCGCCGACGAGTCGTTCACGATGCTCATCCGCCAATTCGGACACGCCGCTGATGCGCGGCAGGACATCCGAGATGCGTTGCAGTAGCGGTGGGACCTGTTCTTCGAGCATGACGGCGCGCTCGCGCAGCGCGGCGTATTCATCGCGAAGATCGGCGTCGCCGGATTGAGTGGTGCTGTCCATCGTCGGTATGAGAGGGTTGTTCGATCGCGGCATGATACTCGACGGCTTGCACCCCCTTTGTTTGATTCGCAGCCGGGTGACCGGCGTAAGGCAAATGGGGGCGTGCTCGAACAGCAGATGTTGTCGCCCAACCGGTATAGGAGTTAAGAACGGCTCGCCCTGAATCTGTCGCGGACTCTCCGCGCTGAGGTAATGTAGAGCGCCCCACCACCAAGCCCCCGTGCGCGTTAGCGCACGGGGGCTTTTTCAAAATATTTTCACAAAGGGGGTTGCGCAGACCGGGGCGGGTGCATAGAATCACGCCTCTTTCGCGCTAACGGAAACGCAGCGCGGAGGAAGAAGGGAAGCGGTGCGATGGAGGGTCGGTTGTCGAGCCCCGGCGCACACGAAGTTGAACCCAGTCGTCGCAACGAAGCAGTTCAAAAAGTTGTTGACTGACTGAGAAACACGGTTCATAATCTCGCTTCTCTGCTGCTGAAAACGCAGCGCTGCTGAGAAACTCCAGGTTTCTCGCAGAAATGCTCTTTAAAAATTAACAGCCGATAAGTGTGGGCGCTTGATGGCCGCGAGCTGATCTTCGGATCAGATGGCGAAAGTATCAAGAGTCTCACACTAAAGTAAGTCAGGTTTATGAAGCAATTCATATTCCTGTCAGCTTTGAGTGAGCGACCGGTTCTTAACCGAACCGAAAACAGTAACAGGTTTAAACTGAAGAGTTTGATCCTGGCTCAGATTGAACGCTGGCGGCATGCCTTACACATGCAAGTCGAACGGCAGCACGGGTGCTTGCACCTGGTGGCGAGTGGCGAACGGGTGAGTAATACATCGGAACATGTCCTGTAGTGGGGGATAGCCCGGCGAAAGCCGGATTAATACCGCATACGATCTACGGATGAAAGCGGGGGACCTTCGGGCCTCGCGCTATAGGGTTGGCCGATGGCTGATTAGCTAGTTGGTGGGGTAAAGGCCTACCAAGGCGACGATCAGTAGCTGGTCTGAGAGGACGACCAGCCACACTGGGACTGAGACACGGCCCAGACTCCTACGGGAGGCAGCAGTGGGGAATTTTGGACAATGGGCGAAAGCCTGATCCAGCAATGCCGCGTGTGTGAAGAAGGCCTTCGGGTTGTAAAGCACTTTTGTCCGGAAAGAAATCCTTGGTTCTAATATAGCCGGGGGATGACGGTACCGGAAGAATAAGCACCGGCTAACTACGTGCCAGCAGCCGCGGTAATACGTAGGGTGCAAGCGTTAATCGGAATTACTGGGCGTAAAGCGTGCGCAGGCGGTTTGCTAAGACCGATGTGAAATCCCCGGGCTCAACCTGGGAACTGCATTGGTGACTGGCAGGCTAGAGTATGGCAGAGGGGGGTAGAATTCCACGTGTAGCAGTGAAATGCGTAGAGATGTGGAGGAATACCGATGGCGAAGGCAGCCCCCTGGGCCAATACTGACGCTCATGCACGAAAGCGTGGGGAGCAAACAGGATTAGATACCCTGGTAGTCCACGCCCTAAACGATGTCAACTAGTTGTTGGGGATTCATTTCCTTAGTAACGTAGCTAACGCGTGAAGTTGACCGCCTGGGGAGTACGGTCGCAAGATTAAAACTCAAAGGAATTGACGGGGACCCGCACAAGCGGTGGATGATGTGGATTAATTCGATGCAACGCGAAAAACCTTACCTACCCTTGACATGGTCGGAATCCTGCTGAGAGGTGGGAGTGCTCGAAAGAGAACCGGCGCACAGGTGCTGCATGGCTGTCGTCAGCTCGTGTCGTGAGATGTTGGGTTAAGTCCCGCAACGAGCGCAACCCTTGTCCTTAGTTGCTACGCAAGAGCACTCTAAGGAGACTGCCGGTGACAAACCGGAGGAAGGTGGGGATGACGTCAAGTCCTCATGGCCCTTATGGGTAGGGCTTCACACGTCATACAATGGTCGGAACAGAGGGTTGCCAACCCGCGAGGGGGAGCTAATCCCAGAAAACCGATCGTAGTCCGGATTGCACTCTGCAACTCGAGTGCATGAAGCTGGAATCGCTAGTAATCGCGGATCAGCATGCCGCGGTGAATACGTTCCCGGGTCTTGTACACACCGCCCGTCACACCATGGGAGTGGGTTTTACCAGAAGTGGCTAGTCTAACCGCAAGGAGGACGGTCACCACGGTAGGATTCATGACTGGGGTGAAGTCGTAACAAGGTAGCCGTATCGGAAGGTGCGGCTGGATCACCTCCTTTCCAGAGCTTCTCGCAAAATTGAGCGCTCACGCTTATCGGCTGTAAATTTAAAGACAGACTCAGGGGTCTGTAGCTCAGTCGGTTAGAGCACCGTCTTGATAAGGCGGGGGTCGTTGGTTCGAATCCAACCAGACCCACCATTGTCTGGCGGTAACACCTGAGGCAATCTGTACTCATGGGGGCATAGCTCAGCTGGGAGAGCACCTGCTTTGCAAGCAGGGGGTCGTCGGTTCGATCCCGTCTGCCTCCACCAATCACCAACGCTAAGGGCTTGGTTCAGACACTGAACCGAGAATTTTGCATTGGCGATTGAGCCAGTCAGAGGATACGTAGTATGTATCGGCTGTCGTTCTTTAACAATCTGGAAGAAGTAAGTAATTTGGATAGCGGAAGCGTCTTGAGATGGACGTGGAAACTATCCGGGTTGTGATTGTATCGATGTATCTCAAGATGATTCGAACTCTATGTTCGGCTCGATTTTGGAATACGGCACAACGCGAGAACTCAACCTGTAACGAGACAGACTCGTTATAGGGTCAAGCGAACAAGTGCATGTGGTGGATGCCTTGGCGATCACAGGCGATGAAGGACGCGGTAGCCTGCGAAAAGCTACGGGGAGCTGGCAAACGAGCTTTGATCCGTAGATGTCCGAATGGGGAAACCCACTCCTTTTGGAGTATCCATGACTGAATACATAGGTCATGTGAAGCGAACGCGGTGAACTGAAACATCTAAGTAACCGCAGGAAAAGAAATCAACCGAGATTCCCAAAGTAGTGGCGAGCGAAATGGGATGAGCCTTGCACTCTTTATTTGTATTGTTAGCCGAACGCTCTGGAAAGTGCGGCCATAGCAGGTGATAGCCCTGTAGGCGAAAACAGTATGAAAGAACTAGGTGTGCGACAAGTAGGGCGGGACACGTGAAATCCTGTCTGAAGATGGGGGGACCATCCTCCAAGGCTAAATACTCGTGATCGACCGATAGTGAACCAGTACCGTGAGGGAAAGGCGAAAAGAACCCCGGGAGGGGAGTGAAATAGATCCTGAAACCGCATGCATACAAACAGTCGGAGCCTCGTAAGGGGTGACGGCGTACCTTTTGTATAATGGGTCAGCGACTTACGTTCAGTAGCAAGCTTAACCGTATAGGGCAGGCGTAGCGAAAGCGAGTCCGAATAGGGCGTTCAGTTGCTGGGCGTAGACCCGAAACCAAGTGATCTATCCATGGCCAGGATGAAGGTGCGGTAACACGTACTGGAGGTCCGAACCCACTAACGTTGAAAAGTTAGGGGATGAGCTGTGGATAGGGGTGAAAGGCTAAACAAACTTGGAAATAGCTGGTTCTCTCCGAAAACTATTTAGGTAGTGCCTCGTGTCTCACCTTCGGGGGTAGAGCACTGTCATGGTTGGGGGGTCTATTGCAGATTACCCCGCCATAGCAAACTCCGAATACCGAAGAGTGCAATCACGGGAGACAGACATCGGGTGCTAACGTCCGGTGTCAAGAGGGAAACAACCCAGACCGCCAGCTAAGGTCCCCAAATATAGCTAAGTGGGAAACGAAGTGGGAAGGCTAAAACAGTCAGGAGGTTGGCTTAGAAGCAGCCACCCTTTAAAGAAAGCGTAATAGCTCACTGATCGAGTCGTCCTGCGCGGAAGATGTAACGGGGCTAAGCTATATACCGAAGCTGCGGATGCGTGCTTTGCACGCATGGTAGGAGAGCGTTCCGTAAGCCTGCGAAGGTGCCTTGTAAAGGGTGCTGGAGGTATCGGAAGTGCGAATGCTGACATGAGTAGCGATAAAGGGGGTGAAAGGCCCCCTCGCCGTAAGCCCAAGGTTTCCTACGCAACGTTCATCGGCGTAGGGTGAGTCGGCCCCTAAGGCGAGGCAGAAATGCGTAGCTGATGGGAAGCAGGTCAATATTCCTGCACCATTGTTAGATGCGATGGGGGGACGGATCGCGGAAGGTTGTCCGGGTGTTGGAAGTCCCGGTCGCTGCATTGGAGAAGGCACTTAGGCAAATCCGGGTGCGTAATTCAAGGGTGTGGCGCGAGCTTCTTCGGGAGCGAAGCAATTGGAAGTGGTTCCAAGAAAAGCCTCTAAGCTTCAGTCTAACGATGACCGTACCGCAAACCGACACAGGTGGGCGAGATGAGTATTCTAAGGCGCTTGAGAGAACTCGGGAGAAGGAACTCGGCAAATTGGTACCGTAACTTCGGGATAAGGTACGCCCTTGTAGCTTGACTGGCCTGCGCCAGGAGGGTGAAGGGGTTGCAATAAACTGGTGGCTGCGACTGTTTAATAAAAACACAGCACTCTGCAAACACGAAAGTGGACGTATAGGGTGTGACGCCTGCCCGGTGCCGGAAGATTAAATGATGGGGTGCAAGCTCTTGATTGAAGTCCCGGTAAACGGCGGCCGTAACTATAACGGTCCTAAGGTAGCGAAATTCCTTGTCGGGTAAGTTCCGACCTGCACGAATGGCGTAACGATGGCCACACTGTCTCCTCCCGAGACTCAGCGAAGTTGAAGTGTTTGTGATGATGCAATCTACCCGCGGCTAGACGGAAAGACCCCATGAACCTTTACTGTAGCTTTGCATTGGACTTTGAACCGATCTGTGTAGGATAGGTGGGAGGCTATGAAACCGGAACGCTAGTTTCGGTGGAGCCGTCCTTGAAATACCACCCTGGTTTGTTTGAGGTTCTAACCTTGGCCCGTGATCCGGGTCGGGGACAGTGCATGGTAGGCAGTTTGACTGGGGCGGTCTCCTCCCAAAGCGTAACGGAGGAGTACGAAGGTACGCTAGGTACGGTCGGAAATCGTGCTGATAGTGCAATGGCATAAGCGTGCTTAACTGCGAGACCGACAAGTCGAGCAGGTGCGAAAGCAGGTCATAGTGATCCGGTGGTTCTGTATGGAAGGGCCATCGCTCAACGGATAAAAGGTACTCTGGGGATAACAGGCTGATACCGCCCAAGAGTTCATATCGACGGCGGTGTTTGGCACCTCGATGTCGGCTCATCTCATCCTGGGGCTGTAGCCGGTCCCAAGGGTATGGCTGTTCGCCATTTAAAGAGGTACGTGAGCTGGGTTTAAAACGTCGTGAGACAGTTTGGTCCCTATCTGCCGTGGGCGTTGGATATTTGAAGGGGGCTGCTCCTAGTACGAGAGGACCGGAGTGGACGAACCTCTGGTGTACCGGTTGTCACGCCAGTGGCATCGCCGGGTAGCTATGTTCGGAAGAGATAACCGCTGAAAGCATCTAAGCGGGAAACTCGCCTTAAGATGAGATATCCCTGGGGACTAGATCCCCTTGAAGGGTCGTTCGAGACCAGGACGTTGATAGGTCAGGTGTGTAAGCGCAGTAATGCGTTCAGCTAACTGATACTAATTGCCCGTAAGGCTTGATCCTATAACAAGTCTGTTTCGACAGTCGTTAGCGCTTCAGCGCTTTACGAATGTCGAACGTCGAGTGCAAGGCACTCGACGTACAGCGGTTGAACTACCGCGTATGTGTGAGATACAACCTCACAACCCAACGAAATTACTGCTTCTTCCAAGATTGATTCTGTTGGCCACGCCAGCAGAACAACCCTCTTTGCCTGATGACCATAGCGAGTCGGTCCCACCCCTTCCCATCCCGAACAGGACCGTGAAACGACTCTACGCCGATGATAGTGCGGATTCCCGTGTGAAAGTAGGTAATCGTCAGGCTCCCTAAGCCAAGAACCCCCGCCCAAAAGGCGGGGGTTTTTGCATTTGAACAGCGAAAATACGCGAGATGGCAGATAGCCGTCTCCGTCTTGCAAGCTGCATGCTGTCTCGGACCGGCAGATCCCGCGGCAACCCACCCCAATAAACTTAGCCGGATTGCAGTCGATTCCGTTGTCACGCCCGCGCCGTGACTGACCTGCCCCCTTCAATAGGGCCAATGGGTTTCTAGCAAAGTCCTGTTAAACCAGCTCCTGGAAAGCGGCAGGAGCATCCGCGGTTGCCCGGTGTTTCGCCGCAAACTCTGACGGCGCAAGGTAGTTCAGTGCGCTGTGCGGCCTTTGCTCGTTGTAGTCCTGACGCCATGCCGCGATGACAGCCCGAGCGTGCGCGAGCGTCGTGAACCAGTGCTCGTTAAGGCATTCGTCGCGGAACTTGCCGTTGAACGATTCGATGTACGCATTTTGCGTTGGCTTGCCCGCCTGAATCAACTTCAGCGTGACGCCGTTCGCATATGCCCACTGGTCAAGCGCGCGGCTCGTGAATTCGGGTCCCTGGTCTGTTCGCACCGCCTTGGGATAGCCACGGAAGCGAGCTGCACGGTCCAATGCCCGAGCGACATACAAGCCTGAGATGCCATGGTCGACGACGATGTCGACAGCCTCTTTCGTGAAGTCGTCGACGACGGTCAGGCACTTCACGCGACGGCCGTTGGAAAGCGCATCCATCACGAAATCGATTGACCACACCTCGTTGGGCGCGCCCGGCAATGCCAGTTGCTCGCGCTCAATCATGACGCCATGGCGCTTGCGACGGCGCCGCACAGCCAGCCCTGCCTCACGGTACAGGCGATAGATGCGCTTGTGATTGGCGTGCGTGCCTTCGCGCTCCACCAGGGCGTGCAGTCGACGGTAGCCGAATCGACGACGTTCGTGTGCCAATTCCACCAGACGCGCCGCTAGCAGCTCATTCTCGTGGTCCGGCTTCGCGTCGTAATGCAGCACGCTGCGAGAAAGCCCGACAAGCCGGCAGGCGCGGCGCTCAGAGATATTGACCTTCTCCCGAATCGCCGACACTGCTTCGCGTTTGGCTTGCGGGCTCAGGGCTTTCCCTTGACGACGACCTTCAACGCTTCCATATCGAGCATTGCTTCGGCCAGCAGCTTCTTCAGCCGGGCATTCTCCACCTCAAGGTCCTTGAGCCGGCGGGCTTCCGAGACTTCCATGCCGCCGAACTTCGCGCGCCAGGTGTAGAACGACGCGTCACTGAACCCGTACTTCCTGCACAGTTCCTTGACCGCCATACCGGCTTCGGCTTCCTTCAGAAACCCGATGATTTGCTGTTCCGTAAAGCGCTTCTTCATGTCCGTCTTCTTCTCCGAAAACGAACTTTACTAGACTCCGGCTGGCCCTGTTTGTAGGGGGCAGGTCAGGCTAGGGTCACTCTTCGGGGCGGGCCAAATCGGCCCGATCGGTGCACTGGCGGGCGAATTCTGCCGGTGTCATCCACTGCAGCGCAGAGTGAGGACGCGCCCGCGCCGCAATTCAATGCTCCGCCTGCGCCGCATTGACATCCCGCCGAAATGCGCCCGGGCTCGTCCCGGTCCATTTCCGGAACGCGCGATGAAACGCGCTGGGCTCCGTAAAACCGAGTTCCGCCGCGATTTCCGCGACGCTGAGCGTGTGCCCGCGCAGCAGCGACTGGGCCAGCGCACCGCGCAGCTCGTCCTTGATCGACGCGAAGCTCTGCCCCTCGCTGCGCAACCGTCGCCGCAGCGTCGCAGGCGTCGTGCCGAGGCGCACGGCCAGCGTGTCGAAGTCCGGCCACTCGGCGGCCGGTTGCGCCTTGAGATGCGCACGCGTTTTCGCCACCCAGCCGGTGTCGTGCCGATAGCGCACGAGCAGGTTGCCGGGCGTGCCGCGCAGGAAGGGTTTCAGCGCCTGCGCGGAGCGGATCGTCGGCAGCGCGAGGTACGCGGCGTTGAACGCGAGCCGGCTGTCCGGGCGGTCAAAATGCACGGGCACGCCGAAGAACTGGTGGTAGTCGCTGCGCTGGTCGGGGCTCGGGCACGCGAAATCGATGCGCTGCAGCGGAATGCGTCGGCCGATCAGCCAGCAGGCGACGCCGAGCAGGATCAGCCAGAACGTCCGGTACGCGAACGCCGAATACGGTGCGCCCGCCTGCGTGAGGACGATCTGCGCCTGGCCGTCGGCGACCACGAGCTCGCCACGCGGTTCGTCGAGCACCACGCGCAGGAACTGCAGCGCACGCCGCAGCGCCTTCTCGAGCGTGCCCGCGTGCAACACGGCGTGGCACAGCAGCGTGAAGCTGCCGCGCCGCATCGGGCGGGCCGCGAGCCCGAAGAATTCGTCGTCGATCGCGTTGGCGATCGCCAGCCACAGGCGACCGTACTGTTGTGGCGTGACGGGCTCGCGCACGGTGGCCGGCAGGCCGGCAACGCGCAGCACGGGCTCGGTCGGAATCTGCTGCCGGCGCAGGCTCTCGAGCGCGTCCTCGACGAAATCCGGCGAGATCATCTGCGGCCCCATTTTTCATGTCCTCCAGACATGGCAAAAGCGATCACGATTCTAGATTCTGTTTGTCATTGATTGCAATGTGACGGCTGTCTACCATCATCGATATACCCCCGGTTCGCCGGCGGACATAACGAACAGGAGACACGCATGCGTGATGGAGCAACCACCCGGGTGGTGCCGGCTTACGCCGACGCCGTGGCCGGCTTCCGTATCGAGACCGCCGCCGCATATCTGCACGGCGACCTGGAGCAGGGCCTGAACGCCTGCGTCGAATGCTGCGACCGGCATGCGGCGGCGGACGCGAATGCGATCGCACTCGACTGGATCGACGTCGGCGGCCGGCACTGCAGCTTCACGTTCGCGCAGATGCAGGCGCTGTCTGCGCGGGTCGCAAACCTGCTGGTCGAGCAGGGCGTGAAGCCGGGTGACGTGGTTGCCGGCCTGTTGCCGCGCACGCCCGAACTCGTCGCGACGATCCTCGGCACGTGGCGCGCGGGCGCCGTCTATCAGCCGCTCTTCACCGCGTTTGGGCCGAAGGCGATCGAGCACCGGTTGCGCATGAGCGATGCGCGGCTGGTCGTCACCAACATCGCGAATCGCGCGAAGCTCGACGAGATCGTCGATTGCCCGCGGGTCGCGACGGTGCGCGAGTCGGGCGACGTGCTGCCGGCGCGCGACATCGATTTCCGAGCGGCACTCGACGCGCAGTGCGACGTATTTGAACCGGTCCCGCGCAAGGGCACCGACCTGTTCATGATGATGTCGACGTCGGGCACGACGGGTTTGCCGAAGGGCGTGCCGGTGCCGGTGCGCGCGCTGCTCGCGTTCGGCGCGTACATGCGCGACGCGGTGGACTTGCGCGCCAGTGACCGCTTCTGGAACATCGCCGATCCGGGCTGGGCATACGGCCTCTATTACGCGATCACGGGCCCGCTGCTGCTCGGCCATGCAACGACGTTGTACGAGGGCGCTTTCACGGTCGACAGTACCTACGACGTGATCGAACGGCTCGGCATCACGAGCCTCGCTGGTTCGCCGACCGCGTTCCGGATGCTGATGGCGGCCGGCACCGACGCGGCCGCGCGCCTGAAGGGGCAACTGCGGGTTGTCAGCAGCGCGGGTGAACCGCTGAATCCGGAAGTCGTGCGCTGGTTCCACGCGGCGCTCGGCGCGCCGATCTACGACCACTACGGCCAGACCGAACTCGGGATGGTCGTGAACAATCATCACGGGCTCGCGCACGTCGTCCATGCCGGCTCGGCGGGTTTCGCGATGCCCGGCTATCGCGTCGCGGTGCTCGACGAAGCCGGCCGCGAACTCGGCCCCGGCGAGCCCGGCATCCTCGCGATCGACATCGCGCGCTCGCCGCTGCTGTGGTTCGATGGTTACTGGCAGCAAGACACGCCGGCGATCGCGGGCGGCTATTACCGCACCGGCGACAACGTCGAACTCGAGCCGGACGGCACCGTGAGCTTTATCGGCCGCGCGGACGACGTGATCACATCGTCCGGTTACCGGATCGGTCCGTTCGACGTGGAAAGCGCGCTGATCGAGCATCCGGCCGTCAGCGAGGCCGCGGTGATCGGCGTGCAGGACCCGGAGCGCACCGAGATCGTCAAGGCGTTCGTCGTGCTGTCGAAAGACTTCGACGGCACACCGGCGCTGGCCGAAGAACTGAGCCAGCACGTGAAGCGGCGGCTGTCGGCACACGCCTATCCTCGCGCGATCGACTTCGTCGACGCGCTGCCGAAAACCCCGAGCGGCAAGATTCAGCGCTTCATGCTGCGCAAGCTGGAAGCCGAGAAGACCGCTCAATCCTGAATATTGACTATGGACTGCGAATGAACATCAAGGATCGCGTTTTTCTGATTACGGGTGCCGGTTCGGGCCTCGGCGCGGCGGTGGCGCGCATGGTGGTCGCCGAAGGCGGCAAGGCCGTACTGCTGGACGTCAATGAAGACGCCGGCGCGAGCCTCGCGCACGAACTAGGTACGTCCGCACGCTTCGTGAAGACCGACGTGACGAGCGAAGCCGACGGGCAGGCCGCCGTTGCTGCCGCGCGCGACGCGTTCGGCCGCATCGATGCGCTCGTGAACTGCGCGGGCGTCGCGCCGGGCGAGAAGGTCGTCGGCCGCGAAGGCCCGCATTCGCTCGACCGTTTCGCGCGTGCGGTGTCGATCAACCTGGTCGGTACGTTCAACATGATCCGGCTGGCGGCGGAAGCGATGTCGAAGCAGGACGCCGACGCGGAAGGCGAACGCGGCGTGATCGTCAACACCGCGTCGGTCGCGGCGTTCGACGGACAGATCGGGCAGGCCGCGTATGCGGCATCGAAGAGCGGCGTGGTGGGCATGACGCTGCCGATCGCGCGCGAACTCGCGCGGTTCGGCATTCGCGTGGTGACGATCGCGCCGGGCATCTTCGCGACGCCGATGATGGCCGGCATGCCGCAGGACGTGCAGGACGCGCTCGGCAAGAGCGTGCCGTTCCCGCCGCGGCTCGGCCGCCCGGAAGAATTTGCGGCGCTGGTGCGCCACGTCGCCGAGAATACGATGCTGAACGGCGAAGTCATCCGTCTCGATGGCGCGCTGCGCATGGCACCGCGCTGACACTGGAGGAATGCAATCATGACGACACAGGATCCGATCGTAATCGTTGGCGCGGCGCGCACGCCGATGGGTGGTTTTCAGGGCGACCTGGCCGCGGCCAGCGCGAGCGAGCTTGGCGCGGCGGCGATTCGTGCGGCGCTCGAACGCGCGAACGTGCCCGCCGAGCGCATCGATGAAATCGTGTTCGGCTGCGTGCTGCCGGCCGGCCAGGGTCAGGCACCGGCGCGGCAGGCCGCGCTGAAGGCGGGCTTGCCGCTGGCGGCGGGCGCGACCACGGTCAACAAGATGTGCGGCTCCGGGATGAAGGCCGCGATGTTCGTGCACGACCTGCTGCTGGCCGGATCGGCGGACGTGGCCGTCGCGGGCGGGATGGAGAGCATGACGAATGCGCCGTACCTGCTGCCGAAGGCGCGCGCGGGGATGCGCATGGGGCATGGCCAGGTGCTCGATCACATGTTCCTCGACGGGCTCGAGGACGCGTACGACAAGGGCCGGCTGATGGGCACGTTCGCGGAGGATTGCGCGCAGGCATATCAGTTCACGCGCGAGGAGCAGGACGCGTTCGCGATCGCATCGCTGACGCGCGCGCAGCGTGCGATTGCAGAAGGACGCTTCGTGTCGGAGATCGCGCCGGTGACCGTGAAGGCCGGCAAGACGGAAGCCGTCGTGTCGATCGACGAGCAACCGGGCAAAGCGAAGCTCGACAAGATTCCGACGCTCAAGCCGGCATTCCGAGAAGGCGGCACGGTGACGGCGGCCAATTCGTCGTCGATTTCCGACGGCGCGGCCGCGCTCGTGATGATGCGTCGCTCGGAAGCGGATCGGCTCGGCCTCGCGCCGAAGGCAGTGATCGTCGGGCATTCGACCTACGCGAACAAGCCGGGCCTGTTCGCGACGGCACCGATCGGCGCGATCCGCAAGCTGTCGGAGAAGACCGGCTGGAACCTGCGCGACGTCGACCTGTTCGAGATCAACGAAGCGTTCGCGGTGGTCGCGATGGCCGCGATGCGCGATCTCGACCTGCCGCACGACAAGGTCAACGTGCACGGCGGCGCGTGTGCGCTCGGCCATCCGATCGGCGCATCGGGCGCACGCGTGATGGTGACGCTGCTGGCCGCGCTCGAAACGCACGGCCTGAAGCGCGGCGTCGCGTCGCTGTGCATCGGCGGGGGCGAGGCGACGGCGATCGCGATCGAGCGGGTCGCGTAACGCGAACGCATTGATGTATCACGCGCGAGACGGCATCCATGCCGTCTCGCGACGCGGGCGGCGGGCATCGTGCCCGTCGCACGTTTCGCTTTCCGGTGCGCGCGCGATCGCGTTACGCGTTCGCCTCCGGCGACACGGCCCCGCACGCACGAATCACGAGCTGCACGACCTGCTCGGTCTTCTCGACGAACGCCTTCTGCGTGAACGCACGCTTGCCGCTCAGCGCGCGGATCTGCGCATCGAAATCCGCATAGTGCTGCGTCGTCGCCCAGATCAGGTACATCAACGCGTGTGCATCGATCGGCGCGAGCAGCCCGCGCGCGATCCAGCCCTCGATCACCTTCACGCGCGTGTCGAACCAGGGCTTCACGCGTTCCGACAGGATGTCCTGCATGTGCGCGGCACCGTGGATGATCTCGTTGGCCCACACTTTCGAGCCGAGCGGGCGTCGTCGCGACAGATCCATCTTCGCGCGCACGTAGCCGCCGATCGCTTCCACCGGATCGTCGCCGGCCTCGAACGAACCTGCCGCGCGATGCCAGTCCTCGAACAGGTCGTCGAGCACGCGACGGTACAGCGCAAGCTTCGTCGGGAAGTAGTAATGCAGGTTCGCCTTCGGCAGGCCCGCACGTTCGGCGATCATCGCCGTGCTCGCGCCGTCGAGCCCGCGCTCCGCGAACACGGCTTCCGCACAGGCCAGCAGATGCGCTTCGTTGGACTCGCGGATGTGCGCCTTGCGTCGCCGCAAGGGCGTGTTCGTTTCGTCGTCGCCGGTGGCTTCGGCGGCCGCTTCGTCATGTTTCATCGTTACCCTCGCGCGGCTTGCATGCCGCGTTGCGCTTCATTCTAGCCGCTGGTTCGCATCGAACGCACGTGCCCGCCCACATCGGCGCGCGTGATGCTGCAATGCGGTGGCACGTTTCTCGCTCGCTCGATTCACGCAAGAAAGACATTGCGCTGGGCATTTTGATCGTCTAAAACCTGTCCAATCGGACAGGATTTGATGATCGACGGAATGCAGTGCCGGCAATCCGCCGATCGGTCGGACGAATCACACGAACGATGCGCATCTGCACCTTGCCGGTGCGGGCTTGCCCCGACAGCGGCAATGCGTGCAACGGCGGCAACCGGAATGACAACATGACCGACCCCACAGGAGCGATACGAATGAACGCGGTATCGGAAACAGTGAAGCGGGCAGCATTCGACACGTCGATCAAGGTCGACGGCAAGCGGTTGTGGGACAGCCTGATGGAAGTCGCGAAGATCGGCGCGACGCCGAAGGGCGGCGTGTGCCGCCTCGCGCTGACCGATCTCGACAAGGCCGGACGCGACCTGATCGTCGGCTGGGCGAAAGCCGCCGGCTGCACGGTGACGGTCGATACGATGGGCAACGTGTTCATGCGCCGCGCGGGCCGCGTGGCCGACGCGGCGCCGGTCGTTACCGGCTCGCATGCAGATTCGCAGCCGACGGGCGGCCGCTTCGACGGCATCTACGGCGTGCTCGGCGGCCTCGAGGTGATTCGCAGTCTGAACGATCACGGCATCGAGACCGAGCATCCGGTCGAGGTCGTGATCTGGACCAACGAGGAAGGTTCGCGTTTCGCGCCGGCGATGGTCGCGTCGGGCGTGTTCGCGGGTGTGTTCCCGCTCGAGTACGGGCTGTCGCGCAAGGATGTCGACGGCAAGACGATCGGCGAGGAACTCGCGCGCATCGGCTACGCGGGCGACGTACCCTGCGGCGGCCGCAAGCTGCATGCGGCGTTCGAGCTGCATATCGAGCAGGGGCCGATTCTCGAGGCCGAGTGCAAGACGATCGGCGTCGTGACGGACGCGCAGGGGCAGCGCTGGTACGAGATCACGTTCACCGGCCAGGAAGCGCACGCGGGGCCGACGCCGATGCCGCGCCGCCGCGACGCGCTGCTCGGCGCATCGCGTGTGGTCGATCTCGTGAACCGGATCGGCCTCGATCACGCGCCGTTCGGCTGCGCGACGGTCGGGATGATGCAGGTTCACCCGAACTCGCGCAACGTGATTCCCGGCCGCGTGTTCTTCACCGTCGATTTCCGTCATCCGGACGACGCGGTGCTCGCGAAGATGGATGCTGCATTGCGCGAAGGTGTGGCGCGCATCGCGGGCGAGATCGGGCTCGAGACCGCGCTCGAGCAGATTTTCTACTACAAGCCCGTCGCGTTCGATCCGGCCTGCGTGGCGGCCGTGCGCGGCGCGGCCGATCGCTTCGGCTACTCACATCGCGACATCGTGTCGGGTGCGGGGCATGACGCGTGCTATCTGGCGCAGGTTGCGCCGACGTCGATGGTGTTCGTACCCTGCGTCGACGGCATCAGTCACAACGAGATCGAGGACGCGACGCCCGCATGGATCGAGGCCGGCGCGAACGTGCTGCTGCACGCGATGCTGTCGCGCGCATGCGAGCCGGCTTCATGACGGACCGGATCTAGCGCAGCCGGCAGGCCGCTCATCGCCTGACCGTGGCATTCCCAAGCAGGACCGCCCCGACTGTGCATTCGCAGCCGGCCGGGACGGCTTTGTCTCCACCCAGTCGAAGGAACGCGTATGACCACCAAGCCAACCGGCGATATCGCCGCGCATCGCCTGTCGTCCACGCAACTCTCGTGCGAATTCGCAGATATCGCGCCGCTGCTCGATCCGACTGCCGCCGCGGCCGCCGCCAGCCGCTGCCACTACTGCTACGACGCGCCGTGCGTGCAGGCCTGCCCGACGCAGATCGACATCCCGAGCTTCATTCGCAAGATCGGTAACGGCAACCTGAAGGGTGCCGCGAGCGACATCCTGTCTGCGAATCCGCTCGGCGGGATGTGCGCACGCGTTTGCCCGACCGAGATCCTGTGCGAAGGCGCGTGCGTGCGCAATCACCAGGATGCGCAGCCGGTCGCGATCGGCGCGCTGCAGCGGCACGCGACCGACTGGGCGATGGCGAGCGGCGCGGTGCGCTTTACGCGTGCGCCCGATACGGGGCGGCATGTCTCGGTGGTCGGCGCGGGGCCGGCCGGGCTCGCTTGCGCGCACCGGCTCGCGCTCGCCGGGCATCGCGTCACGCTGTTCGACGCGCGGCCGAAGGCGGGCGGCTTGAACGAATACGGGATCGCCGCGTACAAGACGGTCGACGATTTCGCGCAACGCGAAGTCGAGTGGTTGCTGTCGGTCGGTGGCATCGCGCTGCAGACGGGCGTTGCGCTCGGCCGCGACGTCACGCTCGACGCGCTGCGTGAGCAGCATGACGCGGTGTTTCTCGCGATGGGCCTGGGCGGCGTGCGCACGCTCGCGATCGACGGCGAGGAATTGAGCGGCGTGATGAACGCGGTCGACTTCATCGAGCAGGTGCGGCAGGCCGACGCGCTGGAGAACGTGCCGGTCGGGCGGCGCGTGGTCGTGATCGGCGGCGGCAATACGGCGATCGACGCGTCCGTGCAGAGCCGCAAGCTCGGCTCGGAGCGCGTGACGATGGTGTACCGGCGCGGGGTGGACGCGATGAGCGCGACCTGGGCCGAACGCGAGTTTGCGCAAAAGAGCGGCGTCACGCTCGTCACGCACGCGAAGCCGGTGCGTATCGCGGGCGCGGACGGGCATGTGACGGGTGTCGAATTCGAGGCCGCGTCGGGCGAGCGTTTCACCGTCGACGCGGACATGGTGCTGAAAGCGATCGGCCAGACGCTGGTGCCGGACGGTGTCGCGGCCGCGCTGCTGACGGCGGACGGCACGCGCATCGCGGTCGACGCGGACGGACGCACGGCGTTGCCCGACGTGTGGGCCGGCGGCGATTGCGCGGCGACGGACGGCATCGACCTCACGGTGCAGGCCGTGCAGGACGGCAAGCGCGCGGCGGCGGCGATCGACGCGGCGCTCGCGCGGCGCGCCGCCAAGGCCGCGTGAGCGCGGCATACGCAACGGCATCCCGCGCATCGCGTGCGTTGCGCGCGCCACGCGAATCACGATAGACGCCCCATTTTTACGGAGCCGAACATGGCCGACCTTCGCTGCACCATCGCAGGCATCACTTCGCCGAATCCGTTCTGGCTGGCCTCCGCGCCGCCGACCGACAAGGCGTACAACGTCAATCGCGCGTTCGAGGCGGGCTGGGGCGGCGTCGTCTGGAAGACGCTCGGGCTCGATCCGCACGTCGTCAACGTCAGCTCGCGCTACGGTGCGGTGCAGTGGAACGGCCAGCGGATCGCCGGGCTGAACAACATCGAGCTGATCACCGACCGGCCGCTCGACGTGAACCTGAAAGAGATCGCGCAGGTGAAGCGCGACTGGCCCGATCGCGCGCTGATCGTATCGCTGATGGTGCCGTGCAACGAGCGCGACTGGAAGTGGATCCTGCCGCTCGTCGAGGATACGGGCGCCGATGCGGTCGAGCTGAACTTCGGCTGTCCGCACGGGATGAGCGAGCGCGGGATGGGCGCGGCGGTCGGACAGGTGCCGGAATACGTCGAGATGGTCACGCGCTGGGTCAAGGAAGGCACGAAGTTGCCCTGCCTCGTGAAGCTCACGCCGAACATCAGCGACATCCGGATGGGCTCGCGTGCCGCCTACAAGGGCGGCGCGGACGGCGTGTCGCTGATCAACACGATCAACTCGATCGTCGCGGTGGACCTCGACCAGATGGCGCCGATGCCCACCGTCGACGGCAAGGGCACGCACGGCGGCTACTGCGGCCCGGCGGTCAAGCCGATCGCGCTGAACATGGTCGCGGAGATCGCGCGCGACCCGGAAACGCCGAATCTGCCGATCTCCGGCATCGGCGGGATTTCGTCGTGGCGCGACGCGGCCGAGTTCATGGTGCTCGGCGCCGGCAGCGTGCAGGTGTGCACCGCCGCGATGCATTACGGATTCCGGATCGTGTCGGACCTCGCCGACGGGTTGTCGAACTGGATGGACGAGAAGGGCTACGCGACCCTCGACGACGTGCGTGGCCGCGCGGTGCCGAACGTGACCGACTGGAAATATCTGAACCTGAAGTACGACATCAAGGCGCGTATCGACCAGGACCGCTGCATCCAGTGCGGGCTGTGCCATATCGCGTGCGAGGACACGTCGCACCAGGCGATCACGGCCGAGAAGGACGGCGTGCGGCACTTCGAGGTGGTGGACGCGGAGTGCGTCGGGTGCAATCTTTGCATGCATGTGTGTCCGGTCGAGCAATGCATCACGATGGAGCGGGTCGACGCGGGCGACTACGCGAACTGGACCACGCATCCGAACAACCCGGCGCGTGCCGACGCGGGTGCGAGCCCGGCGGAACCCGCGAAGCATGCGAAGGCGGCCTGACCGGCGGCCGGCGGCGCGGCATCGTCCGCACCGCTGCTTGTGTCCTGTTCTGCCGGCATCGCACGATGCCGGCGCTGACGTTTACGTGGAGCGCGTCCGATGAAACCAGCAGCGATTCCCGCCGATCCCGACAGCGCCGCGGCGCCGGCCGGCAGCCTGTACAACGACGACCTCGCGCCGACGACGGCGTCACAGCGCACGTGGCGCTGGTATCACTTCGCGGCGCTGTGGGTCGGGATGGTGATGAACATCGCGTCGTACATGCTTGCGGCCGGACTGATCCAGGAAGGCATGTCGCCGTGGCAGGCCGTGCTGACCGTTTTGTTCGGCAACCTGATCGTGCTCGTGCCGATGCTGCTGATCGGCCATGCGGGCGCGAAGCACGGGATTCCGTATGCGGTGCTCGTGCGCGCGTCGTTCGGCACGCAGGGCGCGAAGCTGCCCGCGCTGCTGCGCGCGATCGTCGCGTGCGGCTGGTACGGCATCCAGACCTGGCTTGGCGGCAGCGCGATCTATACGCTGCTGAACATCCTGACCGGCAACGCATTGCACGGCGCCGCGCTGCCGCTCATCGGCATCTCGTTCGGGCAACTTGCGTGCTTCCTCGTGTTCTGGGCGCTGCAGCTGTACTTCATCTGGCACGGCACCGATTCGATCCGCTGGCTCGAGAGCTGGTCCGCGCCGATCAAGGTCGTGATGTGCATCGCGCTCGTGTGGTGGGCGACGTCGCAGGCGGGCGGCTTCGGCACGATGTTGTCTGCGCCGTCGCAGTTCGTCGCGGGCGGCAAGAAGGCGGGACTCTTCTGGGCGACGTTCTGGCCGGGCCTGACCGCGATGGTCGGCTTCTGGGCGACGCTCGCGCTGAATATTCCCGACTTCACGCGCTTCGCGCATTCGCAGCGCGACCAGGTGATCGGGCAGTCGATCGGGCTGCCGCTGCCGATGGCGCTGCTGTCGGTGGTGTCGGTCGTGGTGACGTCGGCTACCGTCGTGATCTATGGCAACGCGATCTGGGATCCGATCGACCTGACGAGCCGGATGACGGGCATCGGGGTCGGCATCGCGCTCGTGATCCTCACGCTCGATACGATGTGCTGCAACCTTGCGGCGAACCTGGTCGGTCCTGCTTACGATTTCTCGAGCCTGTGGCCGAAGGCGATCTCGTACCGCACGGGCGGGCTGATCACCGCGACGCTCGCGATCGTGATGATGCCGTGGAAGATCCTCGCGACGACGGACGGTTACATCTTCACCTGGCTCGTCGGTTATTCGGCTTTGCTCGGGCCGGTCGCGGGCATCCTGATGGTCGACTACTTCCTGATTCGCGGCACGCGGCTCGATACGCGCGCGCTGTTCGACGAGCGCGGCGACTTCAGCTACGCGCGCGGCTGGAACCCGGCCGCGCTGGCGGCGCTCGCGATCGGCGTGCTGCCGAACCTGCCGGGCTTCCTGCACACCGCGTTCCCGGCGTCGTTCCCGAACGTGCCGGCGTTCTTCAACACGCTCTACACGTATGCGTGGTTCGTCGGCCTCGTGCTGGCGTCCGGCGTGTACGGTACCTGGATGAAGTGGCGCGCCGGACAGCGCGCGCAGATCGCGAGCGCGTGATGCGCGAACGCATGCGGCACCCGACAGTCAACGAGGAGGCAACCAAATGGCAATCCTGATTCGCGGCGGCACCGTGGTCGATGCGGACCGCACCTATCGCGCGGACGTACTGTGTGCCGACCCGCAGGACGGCGGCACGATCTTGCAGATCGCGGAGACGATCGACGCGCCGGCCGGCGCGACGGTGGTCGACGCGCACGACCAGTACGTGATGCCGGGCGGCATCGATCCGCATACGCACATGGAACTGCCGTTCATGGGCACGACGGCGAGCGACGACTTCTATTCGGGCACGGCCGCCGGGTTGTCGGGCGGCACGACCAGCATCATCGACTTCGTGATCCCGAGCCCGAAGCAGCCGCTGATGGACGCGTTCCACGAGTGGCGCGGCTGGGCCGAGAAGGCCGCGGCCGACTACGGCTTCCACGTGGCCGTCACGTGGTGGGACGAATCGGTGCACCGCGACATGGGCACGCTCGTGCGCGAGCACGGCGTGTCGAGCTTCAAGCACTTCATGGCGTACAAGAATGCGATCATGGCCGATGACGAGGTCCTCGTGAACAGTTTCTCGCGTTCGCTCGAACTCGGCGCGCTGCCGACGGTGCACGCGGAGAACGGCGAACTCGTGTTCCGGCTGCAGCAGGCGCTGCTCGCGCGCGGGATGACGGGGCCGGAGGCGCATCCGCTGTCGCGACCGCCGGAGGTGGAGGGCGAGGCAGCGAACCGCGCGATCCGCATCGCGCAGGTGCTCGGCGTGCCCGTGTATATCGTGCACGTGTCGGCGAAGGACGCGGTTGACGCGATCACGCGCGCGCGCAGCGAAGGGCTGCGCGTGTTCGGCGAGGTGCTGCCGGGACACCTGGTGATCGACGAGTCGGTGTATCGCGATCCGGACTGGACGCGTGCGGCCGCGCACGTGATGAGCCCGCCGTTCCGCTCGGCGGAGCATCGCGAGGCGCTGTGGCGCGGGCTGCAGGCGGGGCAGCTGCATACGACGGCGACCGATCACTGCGTGTTTTGCGCGTCGCAGAAGGCGATGGGCCGCGAGGACTTCACGAAGATCCCGAACGGCTGCGGCGGCGTCGAGGATCGCATGTCGGTGCTGTGGCATCACGGCGTGAATCATGGCCGCATCACGCCGAATGAATTCGTGCGGATCACGTCGACGAACGCCGCGCAGATCTTCAACCTGTATCCGCGCAAGGGGGCGGTGCAGGTCGGCGCCGACGCCGATCTGGTCGTGTGGGACCCGTCCGCGACGAAGACGATCTCGGTGAAGACCCATCACCAGCAGGTCGATTTCAACGTGTTCGAAGGGATGACGGTGCAGGGCGTCGCGACCCACACCCTCACGCGCGGTGCGCTCGCATGGGCCGACGGCGAGCTGCGTGCCATGCGCGGCGCGGGCCGCTATCTGAAGCGGCCACCCGCGGCCGGGTACTACGAGGCCGCGCGCATCGCGAACCGACTGCGCGAGCCACATCCGGTCGAACGCGCGGGCTGAGCGGCGTACTGCGTCCGTTGCGCGGGGCGTGTCTGTTCGAACGGCACGCCCCGCGCGCGTTCACGCGGCCGGTCACGTGCATCGCCGGCCCTACATCCTCTCGGCCCCCCGTCGATTCTCTCAATATATGGGACGAATCGGGCATCGTCACGTCCATCCGATTTCCAGGTACATAGAAGAACTGAGCAAATAGACGACGCAAGCGAGACCGCACGGAGCATGCCATTTTGATTGCGTTGTCGTCATGCATGACGGCGAGTAATATCCACCGACGGCGTTACACGGGCGTGCCGGGCCGCCTGCCGATCATTCAAATAAACATCGAGAGAAAGGAGTACGAGGTGGATATTCTGCGCAGTCTCCTGGGCATGCTGTTCCTGCTGCTGGTGGCCTATCTGCTGTCGAACAACCGGCGCGCCGTGAGCGGCCGGACCCTGATCGCCGCGCTGCTCACGCAGTTCGCGATCGGCGCGCTGGTGCTGTTCGTGCCGTCGGGCCGCGCGGCGCTCGCGGCGGCCGCGAACGGCGTCAATCGCGTGCTCGACATGGGCAATCACGGCATTGCGTTCGTATTCGGCGGGCTGGTCGACGCCCGGATGTTCCAGTTGTTCGGCGACGGTGGGTTCGTGTTCGGCCTGCGCGTGCTGCCGATGATCATCTTCGTCACCGCGCTGATCGCGGTGCTGTATTACGTGGGCGTGATGAAGTGGATCGTCGCGATCCTCGGCGCGGGGCTCGCGAAAGTGCTCGGCGTGAGCCGCATCGAGGCGTGCTCGGCCGTCGCGACGATCTTTCTCGGGCAGAGCGAAATGCCCGCACTCGTGAAGCCGTTCGTGCGGCACATGACGGGCGCCGAGATCTTCACGGTGATGGCGAGCGGCATGGCGTCGGTCGCGGGCTCGGTGCTGGTCGGCTACGCCGGTCTCGGCGTGAAGATGGAGTACCTGCTCGCTGCATCGTTCATGGCGGTGCCGGGCGGGCTGCTGTTCGGCAAGCTGCTGTTCCCGACCGTGGAGCCGAGCCGTGTCGTGGTCGACGGGCTCGATTTCGACGACAAGCGGGCCGCCAACGTGATCGAGGCAGCGGCGTCCGGCGCGTCGGTGGGCCTGCGGATCGCGATCAATGTCGGCGCGATGCTGATCGCGTTCGTGGGGCTCATCGCGCTGATGAACCTCATCGTCGGCGGCGTGGCCGCGTTCGCGGGCTTTCCGAAGGTGACGCTGCTGGGCATCATCGGCCACCTGTTCGCACCGCTGGCGTGGATCATCGGCGTGCCGTGGCACGACGCGGCGCTGGCCGGCAACTTCATCGGCGAGAAGCTGATCTTCAACGAGTTCGTCGCGTACGGCGACCTGTCGCCGTATCTGAAGGGCGGCGCGCACGTCGCGGCGGCCGGCCTGCAGGTGCTCGACCCGAAGACGCTCGCGATCGTGTCGTTCGCGCTGTGCGGCTTCGCGAACTTCTCGTCGATCGCCATTCTCGCGGGCGGCTTCAGCGCGGTCGCGCCGGAGCGCCGCTCGGAAGTCGCGCGGCATGGCTTGCGTGCGCTGACGGCCGCGACGTTGTCGAACCTGATGAGTGCCGCGATTGCCGGCCTGTTCTTTTCGCTGCACTGAGCGATCAAGGAGACGCAACGATGTTTCTGCCGCAGGAGTTCATTCGCCGCAAGCGCGACCGGCAGCCGCTCGATCGCGACGAGATTGCCGCGTTCGTGCGCGGCGTGACCGACGGCAGCGTGACCGAAGGCCAGGTGGCGGCGTTCGCGATGGCGGTGTACTTCAACGACCTGAGCACCGATGAGCGTGTCGCGCTGACGATCGCGCAGCGCGACTCGGGCGACGTGCTCGACTGGCGTGCGCTCGATCTCGGCGGACCGGTGATCGACAAGCATTCGACGGGGGGCGTCGGCGATGTCGTGTCGCTGATGCTCGGGCCGATGGTGGCCGCATGCGGCGGCTATGTGCCGATGATCTCGGGGCGCGGGCTCGGCCATACCGGCGGCACGCTCGACAAGCTCAGTGCGATCCCCGGCTACGACGTGACACCGGACACGGACACGTTTCGTCGTACGGTGCGTGACGTCGGCGTCGCGATCATCGGGCAGACCGCGCGGCTCGCGCCGGCGGACAAGCGCATCTATGCGATTCGCGATGTGACGGCGACCATCGAGTCGGTCGCGATGATCACCGCGTCGATCCTGTCGAAGAAGCTCGCGGCGGGGCTCGACGGGCTCGTGATGGACGTCAAGGTCGGCTCCGGCGCGTTCATGCCGACCGCCGAGAAGTCGGCCGAGCTGGCACGTAGCATCGTCGACGTCGGAAACGGCGCCGGCATGAAGACGACCGCGATCCTGACCGACATGAACCAGTCGCTCGCGCCGTGCGCGGGCAATGCACTCGAAGTCGCGTGTGCGATCGACTACCTGACGGGCAAGTCGCGACCGGCGCGCCTGCATGACGTCACGATGGCGCTGTCGGCGCAGTTGCTCGTCACCGGCGGGCTGGCGCGCGACGTCGCGCAGGCGCGCACGATGTTGCAGCAGGCGCTCGACTCGGGCGCGGCGGCGGAACGCTTCGCGCGAATGGTGGCGACGCTCGGCGGCCCCGTGGACCTGATCGAAGCGCCCGCGCATCATCTTGCGCGGGCGGATGTGATCGTGCCGGTTCCGTCGCCCGCGAGCGGCGTGGTGAAGCGGGTCGATTGCCGCGCGCTCGGGCTCGCGGTCGTCGCGCTCGGCGGCGGCCGCACGCGCGCGGAGGATGCGATCGACTACCGTGTCGGCCTGACGGCACTCGCGGAGATCGGGCAGCGTGTCGAAGCCGGCCAGCCGCTCGGCTATGTGCATGCCCGCGACGACGCGGCGGCCGCGCGTGCGGTGGACGAGGTGCGGCAAAGCTACGTGCTGGGCGAGACGGGCGAGGCGAACCCGACCATTTACGAGCAGATCGGCTGACCGTGCGCCGATGCCGGCACGGCGGAACGTGCCGGTATCGGTGCTCGCCTTACATGACGGGGGAGTATCGTGCCGGCCGGGATGCGTCGTGTCGATGCATCCCCGCCCACGACTGGAGGCACCATCGAGATGGAACGAGACGAACTGATCGAACAGGCCAAGATGGCACGCGAACGCGCGTATGCGCCGTATTCGCGCTTCAAGGTCGGCGCTGCGCTACAGGCGCGCGACGGAACGGTTTTTCACGGCTGCAACGTCGAGAACGCGTCGTACGGACTATGCAATTGCGCGGAACGCACGGCGATGTTCGCGGCGATCGCGGCCGGCTATCGTCCGGGGGACTTCACGCGGCTCGCGGTCGTCGGCGATACCGACGGCCCGATCGCGCCGTGCGGCGCGTGCCGTCAGGTGATCATCGAGATCGGCAAGCCCGACATCGAAGTGATCCTGGCCAACCTGAAAGGGGCCGTCGAGGTCACGACGGCCCGCGCGTTGCTGCCGCGCGCGTTCAGCCTGTAACGGACACGCTGCGCGCATCACGCGCCGTCACGCGCGTCCCGGATCGGGATCACGGTGCGCGCGCCGCACTGGCGCAGCAGGTCGCGCAGTTCGTTGATGACCGGAAACACCTCGTGGTTCCAGTCGGCGCCCTGCCGGTCGTGCGCTTCCTGCTCGCGCTCGACGATCCAGCGATCCTCGCGGAAGATCCGCTCGGTGAACCAGACGAGCAGCGGCCACGCGAGATCGAGCGCGAACGGGATGCCGGGCTTGTGGATCGACAGCAGTCCGAACGTGCGGTTGGTACGCTGTTCCGCATCGAGCGGCACGTAGACGATCCACAGGTCCATCACGAGTGTACCTTCGCTCGAGCGGATCTGCAGCGTCTGGTACGGGTAGCCGGTGCGGACCGTCATCACGCTCTTGTCGGCCTGGTCGCCGGGCTTCTTGCTCGAGCCGAACACGAGCGCCTCGCCGACCGGCTGCTTGCCTTCCATGCGCGCGAACGTGTAATCGACCTCGACCCAGTCGTCGCCGCGGCGCCGGCCGAGTGCGCGCGCCCGCATCTGCCCCATCTGCTTGCGATGCAGGAACTGATGGTTCATGTCCATCAGGTTCTCGTGCATGAACGAGTAGTGGCACTTGACCTCGCGGCCGAAGCGGCGCGTCTTGAATGCGCGGTCGTCCGCCGATTCGAGCGCGGGGAACGGGCGTTCGTCGGCGAGCGTCGCGTCGCCGGGGAACACGAAGATCAGTCCGTGCGCCTCGCGGCACGGGTACGCCCGCACGCCGTTGGGCAAACGCTCGCGGCCGAGGTAGGGCACGTCGACGCAACGGCCGCTGTCGCACGCATAGGTCCAGCCGTGGTAGCAGCAGCGCAGCGTTTCGCCGCTCACGACGCCCGCATGCAGCGGCACTTGGCGGTGCGCGCAACGATCTTCGAGCGCATACACGGCGCCGGATTCGGTGCGCACGAGGACGATCGGATCGCCGGCGAAGCGCACGCCGAGCGTCTTGCCGCGCTTCAGTTCGCGCGACCACGCGAGCGGATACCAATGATCGGGATGGATGGGCACGCGGCGCAGGTCGCGCACGACCGCGCCGGTGGACGGTTCTTCGAGGGTGCTGCTGTCAGACAAAGGCACTGCGCGCATGCGTGACGCCTCCTGGCTGGACGGAAGGTCCGGACGCCGCAACAAGCGGCGTGGCTTGGGAGAAGTCTACGCGAAGTTGCACCGCATGTCGGACGCGATGCGGGTTTGCACCGGCACGGCGGGCGCGGTTTGTTTGATGCGGCGCAACCGGGGCGCGGGCGGCGCGCGCGGCATGCGCGGCCGCCCGGCTGCGGCCGGTGGCCGGTCACGAGCGGGCATCGCGCCACAGCACCGGGTCGGCGCGGTACAGCGCCGGGAAGTAGTGTTTCAGGCCGGCGACCTTCGGCAGGTCGTTGAACGCGATGTATGGCGCATCGGGATGCAGTTCGAGGTAGTTCTGGTGATAGGCCTCGGCCGGGTAGAACCCCTTGTAGTCCTCGATACGCGTGACGACCGGCGCCGGAAACACGTGCGCGGTGCCGAGCTGCGCGATGTACGCGGTCGCGACCGCGCGTTGCTGCCCGGTGGTCGGGAAGATTGCCGACCGGTATTGCGACCCTTCGTCTGGGCCTTGCCGGTTGAGTTCGGTCGGATCGTGGGCGACCGAGAAGAATACCTGCAGCAGCCGGCCGTAGGTGATCTGCGTCGGGTCGTAGACGATGCGCACCGATTCCGCGTGCCCCGTCAGCCCGGACCCGACGAGTGCATAGTGCGCGGTTTCGGACGCGCCGCCCGCATAACCGGCCGTGACCTGCTTCACGCCCTTCACATGCTCGAACACGCCCTGCACGCCCCAGAAACAGCCGCCCGCGAGCACGGCCGTCTCGTCGTGCGATGCGCCGGGTGTTTCGTCGAGTGTCGGCGCGGGCACGGTGCGCATCGGCTCGGCAGAGTTGACGATGCGCTGGTAGCCGAACACGGCGGCGGCCGCGACGGCGAGGGTGCCGATGCGGCGCAGCATCGCTGCGCGCCGTCGCGGCGTGGAAGCGCGGGTGGGTGTCGGGTTCATGGTGGGCTCCTTCGGAATGCGTTGGGGAAGACGGCGGTCGGGTGTCGGCCTGGCATGCGTTCAACCGAACGTGAATGCGTACGCATCGACACCCGGATCGAGAAACTCGATCGCGAACGTGCGGTCGGCGATGGCGCCCGGCTGACGGACGAGTTGGTACAGGCGCTGCCCGGTGACCGTGCCGTAGCCCTGCGCGTCGACGTCGGTGCCGTGTGCGGCACCGGGCGCCGCGCCGTCGAGCGTCACGCGAAAGCGCACCGGCTTGCCGTTCGCACCCGGGCCGAGCACGAGGTGCAGGTCGCGCGCATGGAAGCGGTAGACGATCCTGCCGGACGGCGCGGCGAGCGACGCGCGCTCGGCGCCGACCTGCCAGGTGCCGGCGAGGCCCCAGTCGTTCAGGTCGGGGTGGGCGGGCGCGTCGTAGCGGTGTGCCGCGTCGCGCACCACGCCGCCCGGCGACGTGAAGTCGTCCGCGCGCGCATAGCCGACATAGGTTTCGGGCGAGCGGACGTCGGCGCTGTCGGCCGCCGCGAGCGCGCCTTTCGCGGGAGCGCCGGCGAGCCCGAGCGGCACGTTCAGCGCTTCCGGGTGACCGGCCTCGGCGAGCAGCGACTGGATCGCGCGTTCCGACTGCGCGTATTCGCCTTCGCCGAAGTGGTGGCGGCGCACGCGTCCCTGTGCGTCGACGAAGTAGTGCGCGGGCCAGTATTCGTTGCTGAACGCGCGCCAGATCGTGTAGTGGTTGTCGATCGCGACCGGGAAGTCGATGCCGAGGTCGTGGACGGCCTTTTTCACGTTGCCGATGTCGCGCTCGAACGCGAACTCCGGTGCGTGCACGCCGATCACGACGAGACCGTACGGCGCGTACTTGCGTGCCCAGGCCGTGGTGTACGGCAGCGTGCGCAGGCAGTTGATGCACGAGTAGGTCCAGAAGTCGACGAGCACGACCTTGCCGCGCAGGCCGGCCGCGGTCAGCGGCGGCGAATTCAGCCACTGCACGGCGCCGTCGAGCGACGGCAGCGTGCCTTCGACGGGCAGCGCGGCCGGCGCTTGCGGCGCGGGCGTGATCTCCGCCGCGCGCATCATCGCGCCGCTGGACTGCACGGCATCGGCCGTCGCGGCCATCATCGCGCCGCCTGAACCGTTCGAGGTGCGGTCTGCCGAGCCGTCTGCCGGCGAACCTGTCGCGGCGATCGCCGCCGGCGCGCCGTTCGAGCGCCCGCCGAGCCGGTCGACGAGCTTCGTCTCGAGGCCGCCCGTCGTGACGGTCGACAACTGCGCGAGCGCACCCGTATCGAGGCCGAGCGCGATCGCGCCGACGCCGGCCAGCAGCGCGGCGCCGATCCCGCGCTTGATCCATTCGCCCGCGCCGAGCGAGCGCTTCATCGCGGCGAACACCTTGCCGCCGATCACGAGCGCGACGCCGAGCGACGTCGCTGCGCCGGCCGCATACGCAACGAGCAGCAGCGTCGTGCCGACGCTCGCGCCGCGCAGCGCGGCGCCGGTCAGCACGAGCCCGAGGATCGGGCCGGCGCACGGCGCCCACAGCAGGCCGGTGGCGACGCCGAGCAGCAGCGACGACAGCGGGCCGGCCGGGCGGCCGTCGCGCTGCGCGAGGCCGGTGAGGCGGTTGCCTGCGGCTACGAGCGGGCGCGTCAGGTGTTCGGCGAGGCGCGGCATCAGCAGCGTCAGGCCGAATACCGCGAGCAGCACGATGGCAACCCACCGGCCGGCCTGGTTGGCCTGCGCGACCCAGCCCCCGCCGACGGCGGCAAGCGTCGCGACGACGGCGAACGTGAGCGCCATGCCGGCCAGCAGCGGCAGGCCGGTGCGCACGAACGGCTGGTCGGCGCGCGCGAACACGAACGGCAGCACGGGCAGGATGCACGGGCTCAGGATCGTGAGCACGCCGCCGAGATAGGCAAGGACGATGAGCAGCATGGTGCGTTCTCCAGTCGGTCGGGGATGGGGCCGGATCAGGCGGTGGCCGGGTGGAAGGCGAGCGCGAGCCCGTTCATGCAGTAGCGCAGGTGGGTGGGCGGCGGGCCGTCGTCGAACACGTGGCCGAGATGGCCGCCGCAGCGGCGGCAGTGCACCTCGGTGCGGACCATCCCGAACGACGTGTCGGCGTCGGTCGCGACCGCGTGGTCGAGCGGCTTCCAGAAGCTCGGCCAGCCCGTGTGGCTGTCGAACTTGGTGGCCGACGAGAACAGCGCGAGGCCGCAGCCCGCGCACGCGAACGTGCCGGGGCGGTGCTCGTCGTTCAGCGGGCTGCTGTATGGCCGCTCGGTGCCGGCGTCGCGCAGGATCGCGTACTGGGCGGGCGTGAGCCGGCGATGCCATTCGGCGTCGCTGAGGGTCACCTCGTATGGCGCGGCCATCTTCGGCGCAGCCGTCGACGTGGCGAACGCGCGGCTGACCAATGTGCGGCGGCCGGCCGACGACAGCGCCGCGAGCGTGGCGAGGCCGGTGGCGCCGGCGAACAGCAGCAGATGTCTGCGGGTGGGCATGATGGGCTCCTGGAAGCAGGTCCTGAAAACATGCGCCCATCGTAGTCAGCGGCCGGTGTCGAAGTCCTCACGGAAAGTTAAATGAATTGTGATGTTTGCCGGAGGAGGCGGCCGCGTCGACGGGATGGTGTCCGGCCAAGCGACGGCCGGCCAGGACTCGATAGTCGGCTGCGCCGAGTTCAGCCGTGACCATGAGCAAGAGGCGTCTCCAACTACGGCCATGCATCGAGTATGCGACTGCTTCCCGGTGTTCGCTGCGGCAGCAATCAGGCGGGATGAGTCCGGCGGCGGTGTGGCGCAGTCAGGTCCCGGTCGGTTGAAACTGCCGGAGGGTTCGCCGTCATAGGAGGCAAACGCGTTGCAAGGTCACTGTGCGCTGATACACGGTTTTATTGAGCCACGGCACGAACACGTACTCGTCGTATGCGTCGCAGCCGATCAGGATCCAGTGGGACAGGACGTTGGACATGATGGGCCTCCTTGATTTCGCTGGCGTCGTTGTGGCGGGGGCCTATGCATCGCGATCGGCATCCGTCGTGCTCACACCCGGTATACCGGGCGAGCCCGGCGCCTATTCCCGAGGCCGCGCGATGCGCTTCATGCGCCGGATGTCGCGCGTCGCCGGAATAAACGGGACCGCTCGGTGGTATGCCGATCAGGCAGCATCACTCAGCGCACGTTTCGACGGGGAGGTTTCGATGAACGACAAGCCCACGCAAACCCGTGACATCCTGCGCGGAGCGCGGCGCGTTCGCGAGGTTCCCGCGAACGCAGACGAGGCCTCGGCGTCGCCATCCTTCCGGGAACACGTCGACATGCGCCCGCCGTCGCACGACCGCGCACCGTATCCCGCGCAGCACGCGCACGATGCCGGGAAGCCGGCGTCCGCGCATGACGGGCTGCACAAGATAGCGCGGAGGCTGCAACTCGGCTCCGGCATCATGTTATGGATCTATATTTCCGTTCACATGGTCAATCATGCGCTCGGCATCTGGTCGGTCGACATTGCCGAGCGCGGCCTGCAGCTGGCGATCGGTGTCTGGCAAAGCCTGCCCGGAACGATCCTGCTGTACGGCGCGGCCGGCCTGCATTTCGCGCTGGCGCTCCGCACCGTCTACGGCCGCCGGCACTGGGCGCTGCCGCCGGCCGAATGGCTGCGTCTTTGGGCGGGACTCGGCCTGCCGCTGCTGTTGATCCGCCACGTCGTCGGCACACGCGTCGCAACGTCGTTCTACGGCTTCGAACCGAACTACGCACGGGTCGTCGTGGCGCTGCTGACGCGCGGCACGCAGGGCCTGCAGATCGCGCTGCTCGCGCCGGCGTGCGTTTTTCCGTCGCGCGAGGTTTGTGCTGCTGGGGGTGCTCGTACTATTGCCCGTGCTGTCGGCGGCCGGATTCGTGCAGATGACGCGGGCGGTGGTGCCGGGCAGTCTCGCCGTCGCGGCCCCCGACGCGACGCTGGTTGCCCATCGCGCCGCGCTCGACAGCTGGCGGCATCTTCTCGTCACCGGCTACCTGTCGCTGATCGTCGCTGCGTTCGCCGGCGGGCAGTGGCGAAACCGGTTCGCTGGCGGCGTTTCGCGCGGCGCGCCCCGGGAGCAGTAAGCGGGTGCGCGAACCTGCCGGGTCCGCGCCTGGCCGGCGATCCGCACGAGTCGGCTGCGTCTGCTCGAAGCTCGCGCGGCCGAACATGGCACGCGGCATCTCGACACCGGCCTGCCGCCGGTCACGCCCGTCCCATGATCCGCGTGCCGAGCGAGATGCCGAGTTCGGACAGCGAAGCGTTGTTCGCGAGCTGGGCGGCCTCCCAGCCCGACAGCGCGGCGTCGAATGTGCTTGCGTGCCTGCCGCCGCGCAGCGCTTCGGCGAGACCAACCGCGTTCTCCGCCGCCTTCGCGACACCGGCGGCCGTATGCGGTCGCACGAGGCAGGCCGCGTCGCCGAGCAGCACCGCGCGGCCGAACGCCATGCGCTCGACCGCGAGATCGAGGATCGCCTGCGCGAACGGCGCCTGGGTCGCCTCGACGAGCGCGGCGAGCGTTGGCGCGAGCAACCGGCGGCCGGTGTCCACGAGTTCGAGCCGGTTGTCGTCGCGCATTGCGCCGGGCGGCAGCGAGCCGTCGCGCTGCGTGCCGTCCTGCGCGAGAAACAGCGACGGCACGCGATCCTGCTCGAGCCGCCGGTACCAGACCCAGTTCACGCGCCGCTTGCCCGGCTCGATCGCACCGTCGCGGCCGGGCACGAGGTAGGTCAGGAACAGATGCGCGTTGCCTTGCTGGAACGTGAATCGATCGCGCAGCACCTGCAGCACCGTGTCGGGAAGCGTGTGCTCGTCGACGAGCCCGCGCCATGCGACGTAGCCCGCATACGCGGGCCGCGCGTCGGGCAGCAGCTGGGCGCGCACGGCCGAGCGGCCGCCGTCCGCGCCGACCAGCAGGTCGGCATGCTCGACGCGCCCGTCCGCGAAATGCGCGATCACGCGCGCGCCGTCCTGTTCGAACCGCTCGAACGATACGCCAGCGTGCACGACGCCGGCGGGCAGCGCGCGCTTCAGCGCGGTGTAGATCACGTTCCACGCGGTCTGCGTTTGCGGCATGTAAAGGCGCTGCACGATCCGGTCGTGCTCGTCGAGATAGATCCGGTCGACCGAATCGACGCCCGCATCGCGCGGCACCGGCACGCCGCCGAATGCGAACGCGCGCTCGATCGGCGGCTGCAGCACGATGCCGCCGCCGCGGCTGTCGAGGTCGTTGGGCGACTGTTCGAATACCTTGACGCGCCATCCGGCCGCGCGCAGCGCGGTCGCCGTGAACAGCCCGCCCACCGATCCGCCGATGACGATCGCCGAGGGGCCCGCAACGTCGCTCATGATTCCGCTCCCGCGATGATTCGTCGCGCGCGGCGAATCATCCATTCCCAATGCTTCAGGAAATCGACCGGCAACGCGTTCACGCGCTCCGGCTGTTCTTCGCGCGCCGTGCTGCGCTTGTCGTAGCCGGCGGCCGGCCCGCTGCCGGCGTCGATGTAGTGCGGGCGCCGATCGTTCGCGGTGACGGCGTGATGCGTGATCGAAGACGTGTCGGTGGTCATGTGACGGTCCCAGTGCGGTTCGGCCCGCAGGCGCCCGGACGCGGGCGCAAATGCCTTTCGAGGATAGGCGAAGCGACCGGCACACCGGATGAATTGTTCTGAATTTGTCGGGCGGCGCGCGGGGCCGCGCTACACGCGGCGGCGTCGCCGAGCGGCCGCGCCGGACGCGAGCTGCTTGAGCGTCGCGGGCGTGCCGTGGAGAAACGCGTCGACCAGCCGTTCGATTTCGGTGTCGAGATCGTCGGGCACTGGCAACCCGTACACCCACTTGCGAACGCCGAAATAGAAGATGCTCGCGTGCAGGCTCCAGACGAGCTCGATTTCCGCGTTGCGCTGGGCCTCCGTCGCCGGCGTGGCGATGTCGTATTCGTGGCGCAGTTCGCGCAGCACCGGCAGGAACACGCGTTCGCGCAGCCGCGACAGATAGCGCGTGTTGAAGCCCTCGCGGCTGAGCCCCGCGAAGATGAAGGTGCGGATCCATTCGCGCCGCAGGATGGTTTGCGCGTACGCGCGGTAGAACGCGACCAGCCGCTCCTGCAGCGGGACCGTGCGATCCGCGATCATTTTTTCCCAGTCCGGGTTCCACGTGTAGACCTCGTCGTACACGCGATCGATCAGCGCTTCCTTGCTCGGAAAGTACCGGTACAGCAGCGGCTGGGTGACGCCGATCTGCCGCGCCAGCTCGCGCGTGCTGCCGGAAAAGCCGTGCGTCGCGAAGTGCTCGATCGCCTTCTCGACGATTTGCCGCTCGCGCGCTTCCGGCGCGAGGCGCCGGCCCGGCGTGACGGCGTTGCCGTCGGCATCCGTCCCGCGCTCGCGGGCTGGCGTGCTGCGTTTTCTTTCGGTCATGCATCGGCTCCTGATCGCGTGCGCTCTTAAGCTATCGATCGAAAAATAACACGATCGGACCGCGAGAGCCGCTCCGGGCGTGCCTGCCGACGCGATGCGCGAACCGTTGCGCGCGTGCCTCGCGTCGCGTCGACCGCGCCGTCCGTCCGGGCGTCCGGGCAGCCAATTCAGGAAAATTCAGGCCCATCGCCATGACATTAAGACGCGCCTTAACTAGTCTTGCTTCCGAACAGCCGTTTGGACCGGACGCCAGTCGGCATCGCCGGGCCGTTCGGCACAACCGGAGCGGAACATGCGTGATCTGATCTCGCCGGACGCAGGCATCGCGTGCGCCGGCGCAACCTTCGCCATCCAGGAGGCCGGGGCATGCCGACGCAGCCGGTAACCGCGGCCGCGGCACCCGATCACGTGCGTGGCGAGGACGTCTTTCTTGCGTCGATCGCCGGCTACGTCGACACGCTCGGCTTCGTCGCGCTGTTCGGCCTGTTTACCGCGCACGTCACCGGCAACTTCATCCTGATCGGCTCGGGGCTGGCCGGCGTCGGGCAAGGGCTCGCGATCAAATGGCTCGCGTTTCCGGCCTTCATCGCCGGTATCGTCGGCGCGCGCGTGCTCGATCACCGGATGCGTTCGCTGGGCCACGGCCCGCGCGCGCGTTCGCTCTATGCGCTTCAGGCCGTGCTGCTGGCCGGGTTCATGCTGGCCGGCGTGATGGCGTCGCCGATCGCCGACGCCGATGCGCCGCGCACGATCCTGTGCGGTCTGCTCGGCGCCGCGGCAATGGGTGTCCAGAACGCGCACGGCCGGCTGACGGCCCGCTCGGTCGTCGCCAACACGGTGATGACGGGCAACGTCACGCAGGCGGTGATCGATGCGTTCGACTGGCTCGTGCCGCTTGCCGCGCCGGCCGAACGCGACGCCGCGCGCGCGCGACTGCGGCGCACGCTGCCGCCGGTCGCGGCCTTCGCGCTCGGTGCGGGCGCGGGGGCCGCGGCGTACGTATTCGCCGCCTTCTGGGCGCTGGCGCTGCCGCTCGCGACCTTGTGCTTCCTCGCCTACCGATCCGGCCGGCCCGACGACGGTCCGGCATCACGCTGAATCCGCGCGCGACGCACGGCAGCGCTTACCACTTTCAAGGAGAATTTCGATGATTGCACTGAAGTTGCGACAGCTATTGCGGATGACGGCCGCATCGACGGCCGTGCTCGGCGCATTGCTGGCGACCGCGCCGGCCCATGCGGACGAGACGCGTCTGCTCGAGACCTCGTCCGCGAAGGTGCCGGCCGTCTCGGTCGGCCCGCAATACGACACGACGCACGTGTGCGTCGCGCCGGAAGACTTCGACCGCTTCACCGACAGCTTCGTCGCCACGTTCGGCGGCAAGAAGTCGCAGCAGGGCGTATTCCAGGTCACGCCGACGCCGAGCCAGACGATGTCGCAGCTCGTGTTCACGCCGTCCGGCACGATCTCGGTGTTCGGCTTCAAGACGCCGATCCCATACCCGTTCTGCGAGGAGCGCACCGGCTACCTCGTCACCGATATGGACGTCGCGATGAAGTCGGCGCGCGCGCATGGCGCGGACGTGGTCGTCGACACGTTCCCCGATCCGATCGGCCGCGACGCGATCATTCGCTGGCCGGGCGGCGTGAACATGCAGCTGTACTGGCACACCCAGGCGCCGCACTACGATCCGCTGCAGACCGTGCCGGAAAATCGCGTGTACGTGTCGCCGGAAAGCGCGAGCAAGCTGGTGCACGACTTCGTCGCGTTCTCGCGCGGCAAGGTCGTGTCCGACGTGCGCAAGGCGCCGGGCATCGAGATCGGCCGGCCGAACGACACGTACCGCCGCATCCGCATCGAGTCGGGCTTCGGCAAGATGACCGTGCTCGCCACCGACGGCCATCTGCCTTATCCGTTCGGGCGCGAGATGACCGGCTACGAAGTGGCGGACCTTGCCGCCACGCTGGAGAAGGCCAAGGCCGCTGGCGTGACCGTTCTGGTACCGACCTTCACGTCGGACGGGCGCGATGCGGCGCTCGTGCAGTTCCCGGGCGGCTATGTCGCCGAGATTCACGCGCGGTCGAAATGATGGACCGGCAGTCGATGAGGCGGTCGATGAAGCGGGCGTGGCGTGGCGCGTTGCCGGCCGCCATACTGGTGGGCGGCGTCGCGACGCACGCCGGGACGGCCGCTGGCGCCGAGGAAACCGCGGCGCCGGCATCGACCGCCGCCGCGACGTGCACCGCGACGCGTCCTGTGGTGCTGTTCAACCGATGGCAGGAAGACTGGTCGGTGCTCGCGAATCCATGCGTGCCGCGCAAGCCGCTCGACGGGCTGAAGTACATCCCGCTCGGCGCCGACCCGTCGACCTACCTGTCGCTCGGCGCGAACCTGCGCGAGCGCTTCGAGCTGAACAACGCGCCGCTGTTCGGGCTCGGCGCCGCCCACGACGACAACTACGTGATCCAGCGCGCGACGGTGCACGCGGATCTGCGCTATGCCGGACATTTCCAGGCGTTCGTCCAGTTCGTCGATGCGCGGCCGTTCGGCAAGGATACGGTCGGCCCGGTCGACAAGGATCAGCTCGACATCGAGCAGGCGTTCGTCGCGTATGTCGACCAGTTGGGCGGCGGCACGTTCAAGGCGCGCATCGGCCGGCAGGAGATGGCGTTCGACTTGCAACGGTTCGTGTCGGTGCGCGACGGCCCGAACGTGCGCCAGGCGTTCGATGCGCTGTGGGCCGATTACGAAATCGGCAAGTGGCGGCTGATCGGCTATGTGACGCGTCCTGTGCAGTATCGCAACGACGCGGTATTCGACGACGTGTCGAACCGGCACCTCAGATTCGACGGCGTGCGCGTCGAGCGCAACGATGTGGGACCCGGTGACCTGTCGGGCTACTGGTCGCGCTATACGCGCGACAACGCGCGCTATCTGGGCGGGGCCGGCACCGAGCGGCGCGACGTGTTCGACATGCGCTACGCGGGCAAGTCTTCCGGGTTCGACTGGGACGCCGAGGCGATGCTGCAGACCGGGCACATCGGGCAGGACACGATCGGTGCGTGGGCGTTCGGCGCGCTGGGCGGCTACACGTTCGCGAAGACGCCGGGCACGCCGCGCATCGGCATCCAGGTCGACGGCGCGTCGGGCGACAAGCATCCCGGCGACGGACGCATGGGCACCTTCAACCCGCTGTTCCCGAACGGCTCTTACTTCACGCTCGCCGGCTATACGGGCTACACCAACCTGATTCACGTGAAGCCGTCGCTGACGTTCAAGCCGGCCGGCAACGTGACGGTGCTGACCGCGGTCGGTTTCCAGTGGCGCGAGACGACGGCCGACGCGATCTACGGGCAAGGGATGCAGGCCGTGCCCGGCACGGCCGGCAAGGGCGGCGCGTGGACGGGCATGTACGCGCAGGCCCGCGTGGACTGGCTCGTCAATGCGAACACGGCGCTGGCGGTCGAGGCGGTGCACTTCCAGCTCGCCGATTCGATTCGCGCGTTGGGCGCGCGCAATGCCGACTATGTCGGCGTGGAGGCGAAGTTCGGCTGGTGACGCGACGTGCCGCGCGGCTCAGTGCTGCGCGCCGGCGAGCGTCTCGACGAAATCGATGAACGCCGTGACGCGCTTCGAGCCGCGCTGATTCGGCAGGTACAGCGCGGTGACGACCGAGCGCGCCGCATCGGGCATGACGTCGTACTGTTCGAAGAGCCTGCGCAAGCGGCCCGACTGGACGTCGGCATCGACCAGCCAGTCGGGCAGCAGTGCGATGCCGGCGCCGTCGAGCACGGCATCGCGCAACACTTCGCTGTGGTTCGATTTCAGGCGCCCGGTGACGAGCACTTTCGTCGTGCCGTGCGCATCCGCAAACGTCCACGCCTGCTGGTCGCCGCCGAAATGAAAGCGCAGGCAGCCGTGATCGACCAGCTCGCCCGGCGCCGATGGCGTGCCGTGTGCATCGAGGTAGTCGTGGCTCGCGACGACATAGCGCTGGAACGTGCCGAGCTGTCGCGCGACGACCTCCGCGGACGGGGCCGCTTCGCCGAGCCGGATCGCGACGTCGATCCGGCCGGTGACGAGATCGACGCGTTCGTCGGTGAGCTGCAGGTCGAGATCGAGCTTCGGATAGCGCGCGAGGAAGGCCGCGACGTGCGGCGCGATGCGGCGCATGCCGTACGCGACCGGCACCGACACGCGCAGCGGCCCGGACGGCTCGTCGCCGCGATCGGCGACCAGTGCGTCGGCTTCCGCGAGTTCCTCGAGCAGCCGCTTCGCGCGTGCGTAGTACACGGAGCCGGCATCGGACAGCGTGACCTGTCGCGTCGTGCGGTTCAGCAGCACGGTGCCGAGCGACGCCTCGAGCGCATCCACCGCGCGCACCACCGACGAGGCCGCGAGTTCGAGACGTCGTCCCGCGCTCGAGAAGCCGCCGGCTTCCGCTACTTCCACGAACGCGCGCAGCGCGGAGAACTTGTCCATGTCGTCGCCCTTGTAACTTCGTGCCTTTGTGCGTATCGCAACGATGCGTTGCGTGCCGTTCGCATTCTATCGCCGGCCCGCAAGCGCTATCTTCAGGACTGGCAATGTACAGGAAGGAGCGTGCGATGAAACCCCTCGAAGTAACGGTGACCTACGATCTCATCTGCCCGTGGTGCTGGATCGCGGAGCACAGGCTCGCGGAAGCGATCGACGAAGCAGGCCTGGCCGGCAACGTGAGCGTCCGGTTCGTGCCGTTCGAACTGAACCCGACGATGCCGGCCGGCGGCATCGACCGCAAGGCGTACCGGAGCGCGAAGTTCGGCAGCTGGGCGCGCTCGCAGGCACTCGACGCGCACGTGGCCGAAGCCGGCCGCGCGGCGGGCCTCGTGTTCGATCATGCGCGGATCGCGCGCACGCCGAACACGCGGCTTGCACACCGGCTCGTCTGGTTCGCCCAGCAACGCGGCAGCGCCGTCGCGCTCGTCGATGCGCTGTTCGCCGCGTATTTCCGCGACGGCCGCGATATCGGCGACGCGGACGTGCTGGTCGAGATTGCGACGGGCGCCGGTTTGCCGGACGACACGGTGCGTGCGTTCCTCGCGTCCGGCGAAGGGCTCGACGCGGTGGTCGCGCTCGAAGCGGAGGCGGTGCGTGAAGGCGTCGCTTCGGTGCCGTCGACGCGCATCGGCCTGTCGGTCGTCAGTGGCGCGCAGCCGGCTGCCGTCTTTCGCGATGCATTGATTGACGCGCAGCGCGCGCTCGACCAGATCGCCTGAATCCGGGCCAGTGCCGCCGAGGCACGGCTTTCAGAACGATTCATGTCCCGCTCAGGATTATTGCGAACCGGGCCGGTAAGCTCGGTGTCGTGCGCACGTCGCCGGCCGGGCCGGCAAGCCGGCGCGCAATGTCGCAACGTCGATATGCAACCGGGAAACGGACATGAAGAACCTGAATTGGCGCACGCGCGCGGGCGGCATGCTGCTCGTCGCGTGGTGCTTCGGCATCCTCGCATCGGTCGCGTTCGCCGCAGAGCCGGGCGGCGGCGACCAGGCCCCCGGCTTCTATCGGCAGAAGCTCGGCGATCTGCAGATCGTCGCGCTGTCTGACGGCACGCATCCATTTCCGATCGATACGGTCTTCCGCGATGTGTCGAAGGCCGAAATCCGGCGCGATCTCGATCGCGCGTTTCTCGAACCGCCGGTACAAGGGTCGATCAATGCGTTCCTGGTCGATACGGGCACGAAGCGGATTCTCGTCGATACCGGCGCCGGCGTGCTGTACGGCGACTGCTGCGGCAAGCTGCTCGCCAACTTGCGTGCGGCAGGCTATGCGCCCGAGCAGATCGACGAAGTGTTGCTCACGCACCTGCACAAGGATCACGTCGGCGGCATCGTGTCGAACGGCAGGATGACCTTTCCGAATGCGGTCGTCCGCGTGAACGAGGTCGAGGCGAATTATTGGCTCGATCCGGACAACAAGGCACAGGCGCCGGCGTTCCTCGCGTCGTTTTTCGATGCGGCGGCCGCGTCGGTCGCGCCGTACGTCGCGGCCGGGCGCTTCAAGACGTTTCGCGGCGAAGCGACGCTCGCCCCCGGCATTCGCGCGGTGCCGATGCCTGGTCATACGCCGGGCCATACGGCCTATCTGATCGAGAGCGGCAACGCCGGGCTGCTCGCGTGGGGCGACATCGTGCACGTCGCGGCGATCCAGTTGCAGGATCCGGACGCGACCGTCCAGTACGACAGCGATGCCGACACGGCGCGCCGCACCCGGCGCGATACGCTGAAGCGCGTCGCGGACAAGCGGTATCTGGTCGGTGCCGCGCACATCGCGTTTCCCGGGCTCGGGCATTTGCGCAGGGACGGGGAGCAGTACGACTGGGTGCCGGTCAACTACGACACGACACCGCTTCGATGACGCGAAGGCGCGCGGCAGCAGTGGCCGCGCGTGACGGAATCAGCGCGACAGTTCGCGCCGCCATGCGCCGGGCGGATGGCCGACGATCCGCGCGAACACGCGGTTCAGGTGGCTCTGGTCCGAGAAGCCGCAGGCGACCGCGATTTCCGCGAGCGTCATGTCGGTCGTCTCGATCAGTTGCCGGGCGCGGATCACGCGCTGTTCGAGCAGCCATTGATGCGGCGTGCGTCCCGTCGTTCGCGAGAACGCACGGATGAAATAGCCGCGCGACAGGTCGCATTCGCTCGCGACCTCCTCGATCGACACGCCGAGATCCGCCTTTTCCATCAGCAGCTCCTTGGCGAGCGCGGCTTTGGCCGGCGACAGTACGCCCTTGCGCTGCAGGTCGCGCGCGCGCGTATTGCCGTAGCGGCATGCCAGATGCGTGCCGATCGCGAGGCCCATCTGCTCGACGAACAGCGTATTCAGCGCGCCGGGCGCGTCGAGGCTCTCGGCGACGGCGTGCGCGAGATGGCCCAGCACCGCGTCCTGCACGTCGGGCGCGCAGGTCAGCCCGCCGATTTCCGTGCCGTCGTGCTCGCGGCCGAGGCGGTCGAGGTAGCTGTGCGACAGCTCGACGAGCACGAAGTCGAACTTGCCGTACAGGTCGGCGCGGAAATTCCGGGAAAAGTCGCGAATGTAGATCGAGTTGTGCTGAAACCGCCGCTCGGATTTGCCGGCCCCGCCGTAGATCGTGCGCCGGTGCCCGCCATTGAGCGACACGCCGATCAGGAAACCGCGATCGCTGGCCGCCATCTCGATGCGCTCGAATTGCTCGTCGCGCATGCATTTGCGATGGAGCTTCAGGCCGCCGACCGACCTTTCAATATCCTTGGACAGCAGGCTCGACAGACATCCGAGCGTGTCTTTCGGCGGCGCCGCGGGTGGCGCGACGAGGGGGACTTGCATGGCGGAACAATCCTTCGGTTGGGTACGGCGCGAGGGCATTTTTACGCGCAGTTTATACGGTGCGTCCGGCAGCCCCCAAGATAACTTGAATAAATGTCCGCTGGCTGACGAAATGCTTGCCGCGAACCGATCCGTGCCGCGCCGGCCCGGCAGGCGCGCGAAGGCGCTATTCCGGTCGATGTTGCCCCATTTGTATTTGCGCGACGCGGGTTCGGGGGCGTGCCCATGCGGAGGTCGCCAGTGCATTTTCCTTCAAGATTTTTATTTATACGGCGTTTACACTCGGCCCACTTTTTGAGATATCGCGCCCGGCCTGCAGGGCTGGCCGGGCGCGCACTCCCGCCCCGGTGAACTGCCGTGTTCACATGGCGGTCATCGTGGGGAACCTGGAGGCGGCCATGATCCAGATCGGGACGTTGTCGGTGGATTTCGAGCAGCGAGACATTCGCTGCCACGGCGCGTCGTTGCGTATCGGCGCACGCGCGCTTGACATACTGGAAGTACTGCATCGCGCCAACGGTTCCGTCGTGTCGAAGGACGACATCATGGATGCCGTCTGGCCGGGCCTGATCGTCGAGGAGAACCGGCTGCAGGTCCATGTCGCGACGTTGCGCAAGGCGCTGGGCGCGAACCGCGACCTGATCAAGACGGTGCCGGGCCGCGGTTACCTGCTGATCGCGAATCCCGCCGTCGCACACGAGGTGCCGCCGCGCGCGACCGCGTTGCCGCAGGACGCCGTCGTCGCTGCCCGTCCGGTTCCGCTGGTCGGACGTCAGGCCGAGATCGAGCAGATCGTCGCCATGATCGAACGCGCACCGGTCGTCACGCTGGTCGGTGCGGGCGGCATCGGCAAGACGAGCCTGGCCGACCGGGTCGCGCACGAATTGCGCAGCCGGTCCGGCGAGCGCGTCCTGTTCGTGGCGCTGGCGAGTGCCGCGACGCGCGACGACGTGCTGCTCGCGATTGCCGCGGAACTGGGACTCGAGACGGACGGCTTGCCGGGCATCGACCGGATCGGCGATGCGTTCGCCGCGTCGCCAGGCCTGCTTGTGCTCGACAACGCGGAGCACGTCGTCGATCTGGTTGCCGACCTCGTCGATACGCTGACGTCGCGCGCCACATCGCTGCGTGTGCTCGTGACGAGTCGCGAACCGCTTCATATCTCGGTCGAAGCCGTGTTTCGCGTGAGTCCGCTGGCGGTGCCGGACGGCGGTGCATCCGTCGACGAGATCGAGCGCTATTCGGCCGTCGAGCTGTTCCTGGCGCGGATCCGTGCCGCCACGCCCGATTGCGCGGTCGATCCGGCCGGCATCCGGCTGATCGGCGATATCTGCCGGCGTCTCGACGGGCTGCCGCTTGCCATCGAGCTGGCTGCCGCGCGCGTCGCGACGCTCGGGCTCGAGATCGTCGCGTCCCGTCTCGACGACAGGCTGAACCTGCTGACGGGCGGGCTGCGCTCGGCGCTGCCGCGCCACCAGACGTTGCGGGCGACGTTCGACTGGAGCTATGTGCTGCTGGATGCGGCCACGCGGTCGCTGTTTCGCCGGATGGCGTGCTTCATCGGCCCGTTTACGTTCGATGCCGCCCGCGAGGTTGCGATGGAGCCCGGCATGTCGGCCGCCGAGATGATCGCGGTGCTCGGCGAACTGGTCGCGAAGTCGCTGGTGACCGTCGAGTTCGACGGCGCGCAGGCGCGCTACCGGTTGACGGAATCGACGCGCGCGTATGCGCTCGAAAAGCTGCACAACGAGGGCGAATTCGACGCCATCGCCGAGCGTCATGCGCGCTACGAGCGCGAGCAGGCGGAAGCACGGATGCAGACGCAGGCACAAGCCGCGGACGTCGCGAGCCTGCGTCCGGCCGCCGGTGCGCCGGCACCGCGCGAACCTGTGGCGGCCGAGCCGCAGGCGCTGGAGCTGGAGGCGGACGCGTTGGCGCTCGCGTTGCTGGCGCCGGCGCGGATGCGCGAATGTTCGATACCGGCGCGGCGAGCGCTCGACGCGATCGAGGCCGGGGGGGCCGCGTCCGTCGACGCGACGCGCGAGATGCGCTTGCGCGCGGCCTATGCGGCGGCGCTGCTGCATACCGATGGCGATACGCATACGGCCGCCGCGATGTGGGACCGGACGCTCGCGCTCGCGGGCCGGATCGGCGACGAGGCATTCGACGCGCGTGCGCTGGTCGGGCTGTGGAACACGATGCTGACGCGCTCCGACATCCACGAATCGTTGCGCTACGCGACGCGCTTCGAGCGCGCCGCCGAGCGGCGGGGCGACCGGTCGCAGCGGCTGCTGGCGAACGCGATGGTCGCGACCTCGCTGCATTACTTCGGCGAGCACGCGCAGGCGCGCGAGCGGCTGGAGGCGGCGACGGACGAGCTGGCCGAGGTCGGCGAACCGTCGTGCGCGGAGGCAGCGCTGGGGATAGACGTCGCGACGCTCGGCCGGACGATGCTGACGCGGCTCGTGTGGATGCAGGGCGATCCGGAATATGCGATGCGACTGGCGGCGCAGGCGGTCGAATGCGCGCGCCGCGCCGGGGCGGGGCTGGCGTTGTGCGTCGTGCTCGGCGCCGCGGCCGTGCCGATTGCATTGCACTATGGCGATCACGACGTGATTTCCGACTATCTCGGCACGCTGCGATCGACCGCCGAGGCGAACGGATTCGACATCTGGCTCAGTCACGCGGAATGTCTGGCCGGGCAGTTCGACATGCAGACCGGGCACCCCGGTGCCGGTCTCGCGCGGCTCGAGCCTGCGCTGCGGCGCATCGAAACGAGCGGATTCCGGCGCGTGCTCGCACCGCTGACCGTCGCGTACGCGGAAGGACTGACGCGCACCGGCCGCGCGGCCGAGGCATGCACGAAGCTCGACGCGACGCTCGCGCGCTGCCGCGCGCACGGCGAGCATCTGTTCGTGCCCGAACTGTTGCGCGCCCGGGGGCTCGCGATGCTCGAACAGGCCCGCACGGCCGATGCGGACCTCGCGATCGCCTGCGAAGCCGACGGGCACCGTCATCTGCTGATGGGGATCCATACCGCGAACGGGCAAGGGGCAGCCATGTGGGCGCTGCGCGGCATGCTGGATCTCGCCGATCACCTGATCGAGCGTGGGCGTACCGCGCAGGCTTCGTCGCTGGTGGCCAATCTGCCAGGGCATTTCGATCCGCAATCGCGCGCGTTCGATGTTCGCCGGCTGGCACGCGTGCAGAACTTCGTTCGCCCGGAGACGACGCCGTCGACGGCCCGTACGCGCATGCGGCACGAGGCGGCGGATGCGATGCAGCAGGTGGCGTAACGGCGCGCCGGGCCCGTGCAAGACGCCGCCGCGCCATCGCGCCGTGGCCTGCCGGTCCGATCGTTCAATGTTCAAGGGGGAGTGGATGGTCCGTGTATCGTCAATCCGGGCGCATGCCGCGTGCGGCCGTATGCCGGCTTTGGGCGCAAGCAGGAGGCCGGACGGTGCTTAAGGCGACGGAACCCGCGGAATCGGCGGACCTCATCGTATACAACGGCAAGATCGCGACGCAGGACGACCGGCAGTCGTTCGTGACCGCGCTCGCGGTGAAGGACGGCCGGATCCTCGCGGCCGGCAGCGGGCCCGACGTGATGTGCCACGCGCGCGCCGACACGCTTCGCATCGACCTGAACGGCCGCACCGTGATCCCGGGGCTGAACGATTCGCACCTGCACGTGATTCGCGGCGGCCTCAATTTCAACCTGGAACTGCGCTGGGACGGTGTGCCGACGCTGGCCGATGCGCTCGCCATGCTGCGCCGCCAGGTGCTGCGCACGCCCGCGCCGCAGTGGGTGCGCGTCGTCGGCGGCTGGACCGAATTCCAGTTCGCGGAAAAGCGCGGGCCGACGGTGGCCGAGCTCAATGCGATCGCGCCCGACACGCCGGTCTTCATCATGCACCTGGGCGACAGCGCGCTTCTGAACGCGGCCGCGCTGCGCGCGATCGGCTATGGCCGCGACACGTCCGATCCGCCCGGCGGCGAAATCCAGCGCGATCGTCTCGGCAGGCCGACCGGCATGCTGATCGCGCGACCGGACATGGCCGTCCTGCACACCGCGCTCGAGAAGGGCCCGAAGCTCGGTCACGACGACCAGATGAATTCGATGCGGCAGTTCATGCGCGAACTGAACCGCCTCGGCGTGACGAGCGCGATCGACGCCGGCGGCGATTTCCAGGCCTTTCCGGACGACTACGGCGCGATCCTGGCGCTCGCAAAGCGAGGCGAACTGACGGTGCGCATCGCATACAGCCTGTTCGTGCAGCATCCCGGACGGGAACTCGACGACTACGCGCGCTGGGTGACGCTGGCGAAGCCCGGCGACGGCGACGCGTTCCTGCGGATGAACGGCGCGGGCGAACTGCTGGTGTACTCCGCGGCCGACTTCGGGAATTTTCTCGAACCGCGCCCCGATCTGCCCGACGTGCTCGAGGCCGAACTGGCCTCGGTGGTGCGGCTGCTGGTGCGGCATCGCTGGCCGTTCCGGCTGCACGCGACCTACGACGAATCGATCGGCCGCTTCCTGAACGTGCTCGAAGCCGTGAACCGCGACATGCCGTTCGACGGGCTGCGCTGGTTCTTCGATCACTGCGAGACGATTTCGGATGCGAACATCGCGCGCATCGCCGCGCTCGGCGGCGGCGTGACGGTCCAGCACCGGATGGCGTTCCAGGGCGAGTACTTCATTGCGCGCTACGGAGCGGAAGCGGCCACCCGCACGCCGCCGATCCGCGCGATGCTGGCGGCCGGGCTGCCGGTCGGCGCGGGCACCGATGCGACGCGCATCGCGAGCTACAACCCGTTCGTGTCGCTGTACTGGATGGTGTCCGGGCGCACCGTCGGCGGCACGGCGCTCTATCCCGAACGCAACCGGCTCAGCCGGATGGAAGCGCTGCGCCGCTACACGGTCGGCAGTGCGTGGTTCTCGAACGAGGACGATCGCAAGGGCGCGTTGGTGCCCGGCCAGTATGCGGATTTCGCGGTGCTGACGGACGACTACTTCACGATCGACGAACCGCGGATCAAGTCGCTGTCGTCGGTGCTGACGGTCGTCGACGGCAAGGTCGTGCATGCGGACGACGAGTTCGCGCCGCTCGCGCCGCCGCCGCTGCCGGTCAGCCCCGCGTGGTCGCCGGTGGCCGAATTCGGCGGCGCCGGCGGAATCGGCCAACGTCGTCCGGCCGCGTCGGCGCAGCCGCGCGCGGCGGCCGGCGACGGCCCGGACGCCGGTTTCGCGCGCGGTCGCGGGCGTCGTTTCGCGCAGCGCCTTCATGTGGCAGCGATGGAGGCTGTCGAGCAGTGCGAAGCATTCGGTCAACCCGGTCTCGCGTTTTAGGATGGCGTCGGTCAACGGGCAGGCCGGCTACCCTGGCACGTGTCGCGCGATGAATGGATGATTATTCGCCCCCGGCGCGGGGCAGAAGGAGACGAGATGAGTTCTGCGCACACCTGCGCACGGGCCGGTGACGAAGTCGCCGGCGTCCGCATTCCCCGGACGCCGATGGCGATCGACGCCGCCGAAGCGGCATGCGCGTCGCTACCGCAGGTGATCACCGATCACGCTTGCCGGGTGTTCGTCCTCGCGTCGCTGGCTGCGCGCCGGGCAGGCGAGACACTCGATGCGGATGCCCTGTACGTGGCCGCGATGTACGCGAACATGGGACTGAGCACCGCGTATGGCCGCTCGACCGAGCGCTACGAGCTCGACAGCGCCGATGCCGCGCAGGCGTTCCTGCTGCGCCATCAGACGTCGCAGCGCATGCGCGACGACGTGTGGCGCGCGATCGCACTGCATACGACGCCCGGCGTGGCCGCGCGCATGTCGCCGCTCGCGCGTGCGCTGGCGTCCGCCGTAGCGACCGACCTGATGGCAACCGACTTCGACGCGTATTCGGCCGACGAGCGGCGGGCGTTGCTCGCCGCGTATCCGCGCGGCGACGGGTTCGGCGACGCGTTTCTCGACGCGATCGCACGCGGAGTCGCACACCGGCCGGCGTCGACGTTCGGCACGTGGAGCGCGGATGTGCTCGAGCGCGCCGATCCGGATTTTCACCGGCCGAATTTCTGCGGACGCGTGCTGGGCGCGCGCTGGAAAGACGCCTGAAGGGATTGTTCCGGACGATCCGGCTGGCTTCGTCGGCCGTCGGGGCCGCCCGGCGATTGCCGCGCCGGGCTGCCGCCGGTGCGGGCTCAGGCGTTCCGGCTTGCCGCGTCGTGACGCGCGTAGTCGACGTATCCGGCGCGGTCGCAGCCATACCAGCCGACTCCAATAACGCAAAGCAGTTTCGACGAGTTCTGCGGATGCAACTGGTGAAGGAAACGAAGCAACTGGAGTTGCTCGGAGTAGCGCGACATGCGGGCGGAAGACGTTGACGATGGCAGTGGTATTGCCGGTCGCTTCGAATACCACATGATCGGTGGCACGCAGCTTTACCGCAAAGCGGTCCAGTTCATCGCGTCGTAACCCGGTGCGGCCGCTTGCTTGCAGGGTGCCATCCTCCAGGTATGCGGTCTCTGCAACGGAGCGCCCGTATAGACCAAACCCGGCACAATCCCATCGATCCATCCAGTCAGGAGACGCGATGTCGCGGGAAATCACGCGCCTGTCGCGTCGGGGTTCCATCGTCCGAGGAAATCCCGGACGGGTAAACACCGATTCGCGATCCGCGTCGGAGACATGTCCTGCCGGTTATAATTTATCAACCGATAAGTATCGAGGAGGAGGAATGTGAGACGTTTCCGTCTCGAAGCTATCGGGAACGTTCCTGTTCGTGATCACGGGTGAACCGGCGAGATGCCGGGAGTCTCGCGGGCGTCCATGGCATCGAAGTTCGGCTTCCATCGTCGACTGCCTTGATGCCGGCTGAGGCAGGCGGTCCAGTGACACGTCAGCAATACGAGGCGTTTGTCGCATAAGCGATATTTTTCGGACTACAGATAAATAGCCGAAGGCATCCGTTCGCTTTCGACTGAGTCTGGATCGGTCTGTCTAATTTTTCAGTCGAACAAGAGAGGGGATATGTCGATCGCGAGAACAGCATGGATAGTCGCGGCCGTTTTGCCGCTCGGATGGGCGTGTGGCGCGTCAGCGCAAAGCAGCGTGACGTTGTACGGGATCGTCAATCCGGACGTCGTATTCGTCAGCAACGCGCAGTCCGGCAGAGTGGCGGGGGCGCTTCGCGGCGACCGGCAGGTATCGCTTCAGGACGCCACGACGTCGGCCTACGTCGGCAGCAGATTCGGTATTCGCGGACGGGAAGACCTCGGTGCCGGAACCTTTGCGGTGTTCACGCTGGAGAACGGCTTCAGTGTCGCAAATGGTTCGCTCGGGCAGGGCGGCGCACTGTTCGGCCGCCAAGCGTTCGTCGGCGTGTCGAACGACCGGCTCGGCAGCGTCACGCTCGGCCGTCAGTATTCACCGGTGATCGACTATCTCGCGCCGCTCACGACGGTAACGCAGTGGGGCGGATTCATCACCGCGCATCCGGACGACATCGACGATCTGGGCCTGACGGTGCGGCAGAACAATGCGGTCAAGATCGCGACGCCCGTCTGGCACGGATTGTCGGCCGCCGCGATGTATGAGTTCGGCGGTGTCGCGGGTCACACGGGCCAGAATCGGGTCATTGCGGCCGGGGCGGGCTACGTGGGCGATCCGCTGCGGATCGGCGTCGGTTATCTCAACGCGTCCGCGCCGAACGTGTCGATGTGGGGCGGACAGCCGAACGGCGGCGGCAGCGCGGTGAACAATATCGGTTCGTTCGGGTCGGCAACGGCGCCGCAGCGCAACCCCGTGATGGCCGGTTACGCGTCGGCGAGCCGAGAGGAAACGATCGGCGTGGGCGCGAGCTATGTGCTCGGCAACGCGACAATTGGCGCGGCCTATACGAACACTCGCTTTGTCGGGCTGGGTTCGGACTCGGGGCCCAATCCGCGCGGTTATGCAGGCAGCGCGAGCTTCAATATGGTCGAACTCAACGGCAGCTATCGGATCGGCGCTGCCGTATCGCTCGGCGCGTCGTATTCGTACACGCTCGCACGCGGGCCGGACGCGATCGGCGCGCATTACAACCAGGTCAACGCCGGTGTGCACTATGCGCTGTCGAAACGTACGGACGTCTACATGATCGCGGTCTATCAGCGTGCGTCGGGCACGGATTCTCTCGGGCAGCCTGCGGTTGCATCGATCAACGGGATGACGCCGTCTGCTTCGCGCCAACAGTTCGTGGATGCCGTAGGGATGGCGCACCGCTTTTGATGCACGTGCCACCCGCGCCCACCGGTTCCTTCGCGACGTTTAAGAACATTTCAGGCGGGGTGCGGTGCCGGTGCGGCTAACATCGGATCGTACGCGCCGGCGAACAGTGTGCATGCTGCCGCCTCGCGATTTCGACACGAACGAGAGTCACATCATGCATATCGATCTTTCCGGCAAGCTCGCCGTCGTCAGCGGCTCGACGGCCGGCATCGGGCTCGCGATCGCGACGGGGCTGGCCGCGTCGGGGGCGAAGACGATCGTCAACGGCCGGACGCCGGCAAGCGTCGATGCGGCGCTCGCCACGATTCGCGCGAGCGTCGCGGATGCCCAGGTCGACGGCCACGTTGGCGATCTCGGTACGCGTGCGGCGTGCGATGCCCTCGTCACGACGTTTCCCGCGGCGGACATTCTGGTCAACAACGTCGGCTTCTATGCGCCGGGCACGATCTTCAGCACGGACGACGACGCATGGGAACGCTACTTCCTCGTCAACGTAATGTCCGGCGTGCGGCTTACGCGCGGTTATCTGAAGGGCATGATGGCGCGCGGCTGGGGGCGTGTGGTGTTCGTGTCGTCGGAGTCCGCGTTGAACGTTCCGCCGGACATGCTGGCCTACGGCTTCTCGAAGACCGCGCAGCTGAGTATCGCACGCGGCATCGCGAAGCAGGCGGCCGGCAGCGGCGTGACCGTGAACACGGTCCTGCCGGGGCCGACGCTGTCGGACGGCTTCCGCTCGATGGTCGAGGCGACGGCGGCGCGACAGGGCAAGTCGGTCGAGCAGTTCGGCATCGATTTCGTGCGCGCGCATCGGGGCAGTTCGATTCTCCGGCGGCCGATCACGCCGGAGGAGGTGGCGAATCTGGTCGTCTACGTGTGCTCTCCGCAGGCGTCGGCGACCACGGGCGCCGCGTTGCGGGTCGACGGCGGCGTGGTGGAGAGCATTGCGTGATCGAACGATGCGGCGCGCGCGGCCGGTGGCCGGTCACGCGCGCTCCATGATCCGGGTGCCGAGCGAGATGCCGAGGTCGGACAGCGATGCGTTGGTCGTGAGCTGAAGCCCTTCCCAGCGCAGCAGCGCGGCGTCGAACGCGGGACCGCGCGCGACGCCGCGCGCGCCTCCGCAAGACCGACCGCGTTCTCCGCCGCCTTCGCGACGCCGGCGGCCGTATGCGGTCGCACGAGGCAGGCCGCGTCGCCGAGCAGCACCGCGCGGCCGAACGCCATGCGCTCGACCGCGAGATCGAGGATCGCCTGCGCGAACGGCGCCTGGGTCGCGTCGACGAGCGCGGCGAGCGTCGGCGCAAGCATCCGCTGGCCGGCCTCCACGAGTTCGAGCCGGTTGTCGTCGCGCATCGCGCCGGGCGGCAGCGAGCTGTCGCGCTGTGTGCCGTCCTGCGCGAGAAACAGCGACGGCACGCGAGCCGCTGCGAGCCGCCGGTACCAGACCCAGTTCACGCGCCGCCTGCCCGGTTCGATCGCGCCGTCGCGGCCGGGCACCAGATACGTCAGGAACAGATGCGCGTCGCCTTGCTGGAACGTGAAGCGGTTGCGCAGCACCTGCAGCACCGTGTCGGGAAGCAGGTGCTCGTCGACGAGCCCGCGCCACGCGACATAGCCCGCATACGCGGGCCGTGCATCGGGCAGCAGCTGGGCGCGCACGGCCGAGCGGCCGCCGTCCGCGCCGACCAGCAGGTCGGCATGCTCGACGCGCCCGTCCGCGAAATGCGCGATCACGCGCGCGCCGTCCTGTTCGAACCGCTCGAACGATACGCCAGCGTGCACGACGCCGGCGGGCAGCGCGCGCTTCAGCGCGGTGTAGATCACGTTCCACGCGGTCTGCGTTTGCGGCATGTAAAGGCGCTGCACGATCCGGTCGTGCTCGTCGAGATAGATCCGGTCGACCGAATCGACGCCCGCATCGCGCGGCACCGGCACGCCGCCGAATGCGAACGCGCGCTCGATCGGCGGCTGCAGCACGATGCCGCCGCCGCGGCTGTCGAGGTCGTTGGGCGACTGTTCGAATACCTTGACGCGCCATCCGGCCGCGCGCAGCGCGGTCGCCGTGAAAAGGCCGCCCACCGATCCGCCGATGACGAGCGCCAACGGGCCTGAAACGTCGCTCATGATGCCTTCCCCCGATGAGTCGTGATGGGTGCGGCGATTCAGCCTTCCCAGTGCTTCAGGAAGTCGAGCAGCAGCGCATTCACGCGCTCCGGCTGTTCTTCCTGCGGCAGGTGCCCGCACTGCGCGATCGGTTCGGCACGCAGGTTCGTCGCCATGCCTTCCCACACGGATTTCATGTCGAACATCTTGCCGACCGCATAGAAATCCTCGCCCCAGATCGCCATGGTCGGGCACGCGATCCTGACGTCCGCGTCGACGAGATCCTGCTTCACGTCCTCCGCGTTCGCACGATAGTCGGCCAATGCGCCGCGCACCGCGCCCGGGCGCCGATACGCACGCACGTAGGTGTCGAATGCGTCACCGGAGATCGCATGCGGGTTGTAGCACCAGTCGGAGAAGAAGTGGCTGAGCCACTCGGCCTCCTTGCCGGCGATCAGCGCTTCGGGCAGGTCCGGCACCTGGTGGAACAGGAAGAACCAGTACGCGCGCGCCGTTTGCGCGGTCATGTTCTGCGCGACGATGCGTGTCGGCACGTTGTCCATCACGACGAGCCGGTCGACACGCTCGGGGAAGTCCTTCGAGAAACGCGTCGCGACGCGCGCGCCGCGATCGTGCCCGACGAGTGCGATGCGGCCGATGCCCAGTGTGTCGAGCAGCCCGGCGATGTCGCGCGCCATGTTGCGTTTGTCGTAACCGGCGGCCGGTTTGTCGGTTTCGCCGTAGCCGCGCAGATCGGGCGCGATCACGCGGTAGCGCTGCGCCAGCGCGGGGATCTGGAACCGCCACGCGAAGCTGGTTTCCGGGAAACCGTGCAGCAGGACGACGACGGGCCCGCTGCCGGCATCGACGTAGTGCTGACGAATGCCGTTTGCGGTGACGGTGTGATGGGTGATCGAAGGCGTGACGGTGGTCATGTTGGGGGCCCTGTTCGGTTTGACCTGCGCGCAGCGGGGGCATGCGTAAATGCCTTTCGAGGATAGGTGAAGCGCCCGGCGCGACGGATAAATTGTTCTGAATTTGTCTTGTGCTGCCGCGCGCACGGCCGATATCGATCGCTTCACGACGACTTCACAACGATTAAGTTGTCGCCGGGTTGCCGGCGACCTCTAATCCACGTGTGAATCGCGCCGCATGCGGCGTACAAGGAGCCCGAGCGTGAAAATGCCAGATGTCGATTCGACTGTCGTCGAGCGGCGCGCGACGATCGCCCGCGATCTGCGTGCGATCGTCGGGGACGAATGGGTGCTCGACAGCGAGGCGGAGCGGCGCCCGTACGAGTGCGACGGCCTGACCGCATACAGCGCATTGCCGCTGCTGGTCGTGCTGCCCGAAACGACTGCACAGGTGAGCCGCGTGCTCGCCTATTGCCATGCGTTGCACGTCAAGGTCGTGCCGCGCGGATCGGGTACGTCGCTGTCAGGCGGCGCGCTGCCGCTCGAGGATGCCGTCCTGCTCGGCACGGCCCGGATGAACGGGATCCTGGAAGTCGACGCGGCGAATCGCGTGGCGCGCGTGCAGCCGGGCGTGCAGAACGTCCGGGTGACCGAGGCCGTGCGTTCGCTCGGGCTTTGCTACATGCCGGACCCATCGAGCCAGGCGATTTCGACGATCGGCGGCAATGTGGCCGAGAATTCGGGCGGCGTGCATTGCCTGAAATACGGCGTCACGTCGAATCACGTCACCGGGATGGAAATCGTGCTGATGACGGGCGAGGTGCTCACGCTGGGCGGCGCGTTCGTCGGCGGTGCCGACGGCGAGTTAGATCTGTGCGGCGCGCTGATCGGCTCCGAAGGCCTGCTCGCGGTCGTGACCGAGATCGTGGTGCGCCTGACGCCGGAGCCGCCGCTGGCGCGCGTGCTGTCGCTCGGTTTTGCCGACGTCGAGCCGGCGAGCCGCTGCGTCGGCGCGATCATCGCTCACGGGATCGTGCCGGCCGGGCTCGAATTCGTCGATCGCAAGGTGATCGGCGCGGTCGCGTCGCTGCTCGGCGAGCTGCCGCCGCCGGGCGTCGAGGCATTGCTGCTGTGCGAACTGGACGGCACCGAAAGCGAAGTGAACGCGCTGGCCGCGGAGGTCGAGCGCATCGCGCGCGACGCCGGTGTCGTGGACCTGCGGATCAGCCGCACCGAGGCCGAGCGCGAGCAGCTGTGGCGTGCGCGCAAGCTCGCCTTCGGCGCGATGGGCAAGGTGGCGCGCGATATCTACGTGACCGACGGCACGATTCCCCGCGGCCAGCTCGCCGAAATCCTGAGCCGCATCGACAGCCTGTCGAAGCAGCACGGTCTCGACTACGCGAACTGCTTTCATGCCGGCGATGGCAACTTGCACCCGATGGTGCTGTTCGATTCGGCGAAACCCGGTGACCTCGAGAAAGCCGAGGCATTCGGCGTCGACATCCTGCGCGCTTGCGTCGATCTCGGCGGGGTGCTGAGCGGTGAGCACGGCATTGGCGTCGAGAAGCGCGACCTGATGCCTTACCAGTTCCAGCCAAACGACCTCGAGCAGCAGCAGCGGCTCAAGTGTGCGTTCGATCCCGACGAGTTGCTCAATCCGGGCAAGGTGTTTCCGACGCCGTGCCGTTGCGTCGAACTCGGCCGTCTGCGGATGCGCGACGGCAATATGCGGTTCGCCGATGTTCCCCGCTTCTAGGAGGAAGACATGTACGTGACCGACGATCGCACGACGCAGGCGCGCATCTGCCCGCGCGACGCGACGCAACTCGTCGATGCCGTCGCCGATGCCAACCGTCATGGCCACTCGTTCGAAATCGTTGGCGGCGGCACCAAGCGCGGGTTCGGCGAGCCGGTGCACGCGCACGCGCTGCTCGATCTGTCTGGCCTGTCCGGCATCGACTTCTACGAACCCGAGGAACTCGTGATCAAGGTGCGCGCCGGCACGCCGGTCGAGACGGTGCGCGCGGCGCTGGCCGAACATCGGCAGCAGCTCGCATTCGAGCCGCCGGACTACGGCCCGTTGTTCGGCGGCGAACCGGCGTGTGGCACGATCGGCGGCGTCGTCGCCTGCAATCTGGCCGGGCCGCGGCGCGTGCTGTCGGGCGCCGTGCGCGACGCGGTGCTGGGCGTGGAAGGGGTGAACGGTCGAGGAGAGGCGTTCAAGGCCGGCGGACGCACCGTGAAGAATGTGACCGGCTACGACGTGCCGCGCCTGATGACGGGGTCGTTCGGCACGCTGGCCGCGCTGACGGCGGTCACGCTGAAGCTGCAGCCCGCGTGGCCGGACGAAGTCACGCTGTTGGTCGACGGGCTCGACGACGGCGCGGCGACCGGCCTGCTCGCGGACGCGTTGCGGTTGCCGTTCGAGGTCAGCGCCGCCGCGCATGTCGGCGGCCTGCGGCGCGATACGTCGACCACGTCGACGACGGCATTGCGGCTGGAAGGCCCCGGTGCATCGGTGGCGGCGCGCGGGGCGGAACTCGCGAAGCGGGTCGGCCGCTCGCTGGCGATCCGCACGATCGGCGGCGACGCGAGTCGTGCGTTCTGGCGCGCGTTGCGCGACCTGAGGGCGTTCGCGGACGATCGCGACGCATGTATCTGGCGCCTGATGCTGCCCGGCACGCAGGCCGCACGCGTGGTCGCGGCGGTGGGCGGCGACGCGATCTACGACTGGGGCGGCAGCCTCGTCTTCGTGCGCACCGACGCGGCCGCCGTCGCGGCCCAGGCGCCGTCGCTCAGGCAGGCCGTCGCGGCGGCCGGTGGGCACGCGTGCCTGTTTCGGGCGCCGGCGGCGCTGCGGCGCACGGTCGGTGCGTTCCATCCACGCCCGGCCAACCTGCGCGCACTCGGCGAACGCGTGCGCGGCATGTTCGATCCGAACCGCGTGCTCAATCCGGGCCGGCTCGACCCCATCGACACGGGAGCAGCGTGACATGAGAACCCGCATTGGCGACGCGGCACTGGCCGACCCCGACATCGCACTGTCCAACGACATTATCCGTACCTGCGTGCATTGCGGCACGTGCCTGTCGCATTGCCCGACCTATCAGGTCCGTCACGACGAGAACGACAGCCCGCGCGGCCGCATCGTGCTGATGCGCAACATGTATGAGTCGGGCGGCGCACCGGACCCGAAGACGGTCGAGCATCTCGATCGCTGCCTGACGTGCCTCGCGTGCGAGGCGATCTGCCCGTCGGACGTCCAGTATTCGAAGCTGATCGCGCACGGTCGCGAATACGTCGAGACCCATTTCCGCCGGCCGCCGGTGCAGCGCACGATCCGTCGTGCGCTGACCGTGCTGATTCCGAGCCAGCGGTTGTTTCGCGCCGCGCTCGTCGCCGGCCGGCTGTTCCGCCCGCTGCGTTCGGCATTCGGCGGCACGTTGCGCGCGATGTTGGAGATGGCGCCCGCGGCACCGTTGCAGGCGGAGAGCCCGGTCGACCGCGCGCAGGTGTTTCCGGCACAGGGACCGCGTCGCGCACGGGTCAGCCTGCTGAACGGCTGTGTGCAGACGGTGCTCGACCCCGCGATCAACGAAGCGACCATCCGGTTGTTGCAGCGGCACGGCGTCGAAGTCGTCATCGCGCGCGGTGCGGGATGCTGCGGTGCGCCGGCGGAGCACATGGGGCGCGAGGCGCAGGCGCTGCCGCTGGTGAAGGCGAACATCGATGCGTGGCTGCGCGAGGCAGACGGGCCGGAGGGGCTCGACGCGATCATCGTCAACACGTCGGGGTGCGGGACGTCGCTCAAGGCGTACGGTCACGCGCTGCGGCTCGATTCGGCCTGGAAAGACAAGGCGGCGCGCGTCAGCGCGCTCGCGAAGGACATTTCCGAATTCATGGTCCAGCTCGGCTTGCAGACACCGGTCATCCGGCCGGGGCTGCGGGTCGTGTATCACGCGGCGTGCTCGATGCAGCATGGTCAGCGGATCGTGCATCCGCCGCTCGACCTGCTGCGCGACGCGGGGTTCGACGTCGTCCAGCCGTCGGACAGCTTCATGTGCTGCGGATCGGCCGGTGTCTACAACCTGCTGCAGCCCGAGATCGCGGGCGAGCTGAAGCGGCGCAAGGTCGCGGCGATGCGTGCGACGGTCGCCGAGGTTGCAGCGGCCGGCAATATCGGTTGCATGACGCAACTGGCCGGCGCGGTCGGCATCCCGTTCGTGCACACCGTGCAATTGCTCGACTGGGCAACGGGCGGGCCGGTGCCCGACGCGTTGCGCGACATCGTCGCGGCGCGCTGCACGCGCGATGCCGAGTAACGGCTGCCCGGCAGCGTGACGAAAGAGGGCGTGCCTCCGCTTCAGGCGGCGGCCTGCCCGACGAGGACATTGACGAGTAACCGACGTCGTCTTGGACGTCGAACAAGGAGCGTGCCATGCGATTTGCAGTGTATGAACAGGGCGGACGCCGCGGCCTGGCCGTGGAGCACAACGGGCACTGGGCCGGGCTGACCGCCGGGGACACCGCCTATCCGGGCGATCTGGATGCGTTGCTCGCGCAGGGCGCTGATCTTGCCGAGGTGGGCGCGCGTCTCGCGCGCGGCGCGCCGGTCGATCTCGAGGCGGTGCGCGTGTTGCCGCCGTTCGGACGGCCCGGAAAGATTATCTGTGTCGGATTGAACTACCTCGACCACTCGACCGAGACCGGGTTTGCGAAGCAGACCTATCCGACTGTGTTCGCGCGGTTTGCGTCGAGCCTGATCGGCCACGGCGACCCGATCGCGCTGCCGGTGCAGTCGTCGCAGCTCGACTACGAGGGCGAGCTGGTGGCGGTGATCGGCAAGGGTGGACGCGGCATCGAGCGCAAGCGGGCGCTCGATCACGTCGCCGGCTATTCGATATTCAACGACGCGACGCTGCGCGATTATCAGTTCCGCACGCCGCAGTGGACGATGGGCAAGAACTTCGACGGGACCGGCGCATTCGGGCCATGGTTCGTCACGGCCGATGAACTGCCGCGCGGCTGCAAGGGGCTGAAGATCCAGACGCGCCTGAATGGCGTGGTCGTGCAGGAGGCGTCGACGTCGGACATGATTTTCGATGTCGAGACGCTGGTCGCGTTGGTGAGCGACGTGATGACGCTGCAGGCCGGCGACGTGATCGTCACGGGCACGCCCGCTGGTATCGGGATGGCGCGCGAACCGCAGCTCTGGATGAAGGCCGGCGACGTGTGCGAAGTCGAGATCGAGCGGCTCGGCGTGTTGCGCAATCCCGTCGCGCCCGCGGCTGCGGTGCGATGCGACGCATAGCGGTCGCGCGTGACGCGCCCGCCGGCCGCCGCCGCGTCACGCGCGCCGGCGGCGCCGGGCGGTCGCGCCCGATCACGTGCGTGCTGGGGGCGCGCTGGAACGACGCCTGAAGGTGTCGCTCCAGCGCGCCGCCGCTCAGGCGTTCCGGCCCGCCACGTCGTGACGCGCATAGTCGACGTATCCGGCGCGGTCGCCGCCATACCAGCCGACCGTCTTCGCCGTCGCGAGCGGCGCATTCGCCGCGAGGCGTTCGACCAGATCGGGGTTCGCGATATACGCGCGCGCGAAGGCGACGAGATCGGCGTCGCCCGCATCGATCAGCGCATTCGCGGCATCCGGCGCGATGCCGCCGTTGACGATCAGCGTGCCGCCGAAGTGCTTGCGCGTGTTCTCGACGATGCGCGGCAGGTCGGGCTCGCCGCTCCAGCCGTTGGTGTCGGCCGCGTGCAGATAGGCGACGCCGGCTTCGTCGAGCATGCGGCCGACGTATGCGTACGTCGCATCCGGATCGGCGTCGCGCACGTTGTTGTACTTCGCGTACGGCGAGATGCGCACGCCCACGCGGGCGAGCGGCATCACGCCGCCGACCGCGTCGACGATTTCCTCGAGGAAGCGCGCGCGGTTCGCGACCGAGCCGCCGTAACGGTCGTCGCGGCGGTTCAGCGTCGACGACAGGAACTGGTGCGGCAGGTAGCCGTTGGCTGCATGGATCTCGACGCCGTCGAAGCCGGCCGCCATCGCGCGGACGGCCGCCTGGCGGAATTCGCCGACCGTCGCGGCGACTTCGTCCGTCGTCATCGCACGCGACGGCGTCGCGTGAATCTTCGTGTAATAGCCGTTCTGCAATTGCGCCCACACCTGCAACTGCTCGAGATCGTCGTTGACGCCGGACGGCGACAGCGGCGCGTCGCCGCCGAGCAGCGTCAGCGAACTGACCCGGCCGCCGTGCCACAGCTGCGCGAAGATGCGGCCGCCGTTCGCATGGACCGCGTCCGTGATCTGCTTCCAGCCGGCCGCCTGCTCGTCGGTGACGAGCCCCGGCGTCAGTTCGAACGCCGCGGAGGCCGGGCTGACGTTGGTCGCTTCGGTCACGATCAGGCCGGCGGACGCGCGCTGTGAGTAGTATTCGGCCATGAGTTCGGTCGGCTGGCCGCGCGATGGCGCGCGCGAGCGCGTCATCGGGCCCATCACGACACGATTGGGAAGCGGCAGGCCGCGCAGATCGTAGTGGCTGAGCAGGGAAGACATGATGGATTCCTTTTGCGTGGAGCAGGGCGGCGGTGCGTATCGTCCGACGGGCCCTGCGGAAAGTTCGGTTGGGATGCCGGTGACGTGCCGGCAGCGTTCCGGCGCGCGAACGGCCCGGGCGGGATTCGCGCGTGAACCGGTGCCGGCGCTGGTTCAGGCTTGAGCGTGGCGTTCGGCGTGCGGACGCCCGATCACGAGGTAGTGAGCAAGCGCAATGATCGGGAACGCGCCGGCGACGGCGGCGACGAGCGGCCAGCCGCCATGCTCGTACAGCGGGCTCGCGAGCGCGGAGCCGACCGCGCCGCCGACGAAGATGCTCGTCATGTACAGCGCGTTCAGGCGGTTGCGGCTCGCCGCATGCAGCGCGTAGATCTCGCGCTGGCCGAGCACCATGTTCATCTGCACTGCGAAGTCGAGCACGATGCCCGTGACGACGAGGCCATACAGGCCGGCGCCGTGGATCAGCGCAACCGCATACGACAGCGTGCCGGCGACCAGCGCGATCAGCGTTGCCCGCACGGTATGGCCGGCATCCGCGAGGCGGCCCGCGACCGGCGCCGACGTCGCGCCGATCGCACCGACGAGCGCGAACAGGCCGATGGCCGATTGCGACAGCCCGTAGTGACGCGTCAGCTCGACGGGCACGGCGGTCCAGAACAGGCTGAACGACGCGAACATCAGGCCCTGGTAGAACGCGCGATGGCGCAGCACCGGCATCGTGCGGACCAGATGCAGCAACGAGCCGATCAGTTCGAAGTAGGTCGCGCGATGATCGGGCTGGCGCGACGGGATCGTCAGCGCGAGCACGGCCGTCACGAGCGTCATCAGCACGGCGGCGGCCGCGAACACGAAGCGCCAGCCGAACGCGTCGGCCACCACGCTCGACAGCGGGCGCGCGAGCAGGATGCCGAGCAGCAGCCCGCTCATGATCGTGCCGACCACCCGGCCGCGCGAATGATCCGGCGCGAGGTGCGCGGCGAGCGGCACCAGGATCTGGACGGCAACCGAGCTGAAGCCGACCAGCAGCGAAATCGCGAGGAACAGCCCGGGCGTCTGGACGACTGCGGCCGCCGCGAGGCTCGCGATCGACACGACGGCCGTGACGATCATCAGCTTGCGGTTTTCGAGCAGGTCGCCGAGCGGCACGATGAAGAACAGGCCGAGCGCGTAGCCGATCTGCGTCAGCGACACGATGAGGCTCGCGGTTTCGCCGGACATGTGCAGGCTCGGCGCGATGAGTTCGGTGATCGGCTGCGCGTAATACAGGTTCGCGACGATCGCGCCGCAACTGAACGCGAACAGCAGGATGAGGCTCTGCGTGAGCTTGGCCGCGTGCCCGTGGGCCGCAACCGGGGTGGATTCTGCTGACATGGTCGACTCCTTGAAAAGAGATGTCGGGTGCCCGTTCATCGGGCGGGCGTTACGATTGCCGTTGCGGCGAAGCGGAAGCAGCCGCATTGCCGTCAAGATTATTGATCGATCGATAACAAGGGAATACGTCCGGGACGCAATCGAGCATTGCGCGGCACGCAAAGGGGGCGGACCGTGGGCGGGTTCATGCGTGGGCGGCGAGGCCGAGATCGGTCGCGAACCGCACGCCGGCGTCGGCGAGACCGCCGCCGGGGTTGGGCAACGGCCGGTCGCGGCACTCGTGGACGACGGCATCGTGTCCGATGCCATTCAGCGTGACGGCGGCGGCCAGGCCGGCGATGGAACCGCCGGCGATCGCGATCTTCATGATGCGCCTCTCGAAACGGGCCTCCGGCGCGGATGTCGCGGATCGCGAAGCCCGATGAGAGCAGTCTGGATCGACAGGACTGAATAGTCCTAAACCGCGTCTTAATTCACTTGATTCATGCGGTGCGCGCGGCGGCGCGGACGATCGGTTTCAATCGCAGCGGGCTTCAACCGCGCTTGCCCTGCAGCGTCGGAATCTGCGCGAACAGCCCCGCGAGCCAGTCGACGAAGACCTTGAGCTTGACGGGCGTATGCCGATTGGGCGGATACAGGATCGAGATCGGCCGGGGCGGCGTGTTGAAATCGGTCAGCACCTCGCGCAGGCGGCCCGATTGCAGATACGGCTCGACCAGGTACAGCGAGGTCTTGATCAGGCCGATGCCCGCGACGCCGGCCGCGATGTAGGTGTCGGCGTCGTTGACCGCGACCGTGCCGCACATCTGGATGATCCGCGTTTCGCCGTCGACGACGTAGTCCCAGGACCGCGGGCGGCCCGTATCGGCCGAGATGTGGCTGACCGCGACGTGCTGTGCGAGATCGTCCACCGTCTCGGGTGCGCCGCATCGTTCGAGATACGCCGGGGCCGCGCACGTGCAGGTGGTCAGGCTGCCGATCCGTTTCGCAACCAACCCCGAATCGTCGAGCGCGCCGATCCGCACGACGCAATCGACACCCTCGCCGACGAGATCGATCTGGCGATCGGTCACGCCGAGCTCGATCGAGATGCCCGGATGGGCGGCGAGAAACTCGGGCAGGGCGGGCACCATGATCTGCTTGGCCATGGCCGGCGGCAGGTTCACTTTCAGCCGGCCGCGCGGCACGTTGCGCGCCTGCGAGACGGCCGCTTCCATGTCGTCGATCTCGCGCAGCACGCCGACGCAGCGTTCGTAATAGGCCTGCCCGTCCTCGGTCAGCGAAATCCGGCGCGTCGTGCGGTTCAGCAGCCGGCAGCCGAGATGCTGTTCGAGCGTGCTCAGCAGCGCGGACACCCGCGGCGTCGTGAGTCCGGTCGTGTCCGACGCGCGCGTGAAGCTGCCCGTCTCGACGATACGCGTGAACACGCGCATCGAAAGCAAGGTATCCATCGTTCAGAAATCTCCAGCCTGTTTGTTGCCCGCGCCGGTTCGTGCCGGCGCGATTTGTTGTGGTCGTGTGATGCCGCTACGCGTCGATGCGTTTCCTGAGCCCTTCACCGGCAAACGGCATTTCGCGCAGGCGCTGGCCGGTCGCGTCGAAGATCGCGTTGGCCAGCGCGCCCGCGGTCGGGCCCATCGACGCCTCGGCCGCGCCGAGGAACGGTGCGCCCGGACGATTGACCAGATGCACCTTGATGCTTTGCGGTGCGGCGCCGAAGCGGAGAATCGGATAGCTGCTCCAGTCGAAGCTGCGCACGCGTTGCGTATCGTATTTCAATGCCTCGTACAGCGTCCAGCTCGCGGACTGGATGATGCCGCCCTCGATCTGGTTGCGAATGCCGTCGGGCGATACGATCTGGCCGGCGTCGACGGCCGCTTCCGCACGTTCGAGCGTCACCTGGCCGGTTTCCGGAACGACCGACACCTCGACCGCGATCGCGACGTAGGCCATCAGGTTCTTGTATTTGCCGAACGCAAAGCCGACGCCGCGATTGCGTGCACGCGGCGGCCGCGGCCAGCCGAATTTGGTGGCGGCGAGCTGGATCACCTGGCTCGCGCGGTGATCCTGAATGTGGCGCAGCCTGAATTCGACCGGATCGACGCCGGCGGCGTGCGCCAGCTCGTCCATGAAGCTTTCGATCGCCCAGACGTTCGTGTGCGCGCCGAGCGAGCGCATCGCCGACGTCTGCAGCGGCATCGTCGGCGAGAAGTTGTTGACGATGTGCATGTTCGGCAGCGCGTACAGCGGGATCGCGTTGCGATCGCCGCCGCCCTCGGGCTGCAGCATCGGCGTCGACGGTGCGGACACGAACGGCGGCTCGAGCATGCGTGCGGGCAGCAACCGGCCGGCATTGACGATGCGCTCGTTGTGCGAGCTGCTCCACAGCGCGTAGTTCCAGTCGACGATGCGGCCGCTCGCGTCGAGCGACGCGCTAAGCTCGGTGACCATCGCCGGCGTGAAGTGGTCCCACGTATGTTCCTGCTCGCGCATCCACTGGACGCGAATCGGCTTGCCGGGCATCGCGGCCGCGATCAGCGCCGCATGCGCGGCCGCGTCGTCCGCACCGTTGTGCCCGTAGCAGCCGGAGCCCTCGGTGTGGATGCAGCGCACGTTCGCCTTCGGCATCGACAGCATCTCGGCGAGCGCGTCGCGCAGCGGATAAACGCCCTGCGAGTGCGTCCACACGGTCAGTGTGCCGTTCTCGAGATGGGCGACCGAGCAGGACGGCCCGATCGAGCCGTGCAGCAGATAGTTCTTCAAAAACGTGGCGGAGAGCGTCTTCGTCGCCGGTGCGCTCGGCGCATGCGTGTTGGCGATCTCGATGCGCTGCGTCGCGATCCGCTTCAGGTCCGCGTGGACCGTCGCGCGATCGGGCAGCGCCCGGCCGGGCGACCAGCGGCAGCCGGCGGACAGCGCGCGCTGTGCGACGACCGCCTGCCATTCGCCCTGCGCGACGACCGCGAGCATGCTGCCGTTGCGCACGATCCGCACGACACCCGGCATCTTCAGGATCGCGGCTTCGTCGAACGACAGCAGTGTCGCGTCGTACACCGGCGGCATCACGACGCGTGCATGCAGCATGCCGGGCAGGTCCATGTCCTGCACGTAGCTGACGCCGCCCGTGACCTTGTTCGGAATGTCCACACGCGGCAGCGACGTGCCGATCACGGCGAACGTGGCCGGCGGTTTCAGCGGCGACGTCGGCGTGGCGTTGCGGTGCAGGTCGACGGTACGCACCGCGTCGGCGTAGCGCATCGTGCGGCCGTCCGGCGCCTTGATGACGGCATCGGCGACGGTCAGCGCGCGCGGATCGACGCCGAACTGCTTCGCGGCGCCGTCGACCAGCAGCCCGCGCACCTGCGCGGCGGCGTTCAGCAACGCGGAGCCGCTGTCCGCCATCGTGTGGCTACCGGCCGTCAGGCCTTCGTCGGGCGACGCGCCGGTGTCGGCGGTCAGGAACGTGATCAGCGAGGGCCTCATGTTCAGCTCCTCGGCGGCCACCTGCAGCAATGCGGTGCGCACGCCGGTGCCGAGCTCGACCTTGCCGGTAAACACGGTGACCTTGCCGTCGGGCGCGATCTTGATCCACGCGTCCAGCAGCGGGTTGGTCTTCAGGCTGCCGGCCAGCGTTTCGGTGGCCTTGGCGACGTGGACGGCGGCGCCTTCGTCCGCGATCACGACCTCGGCGAGCGCGCGCGCGGCCGGCGCGAGGGTGAACGCGACGAAGAGCGCACCGGAAACCATGAAGTGCCGGCGGCCTTCGTCGATGTCGTCGGGTGCGTTCATCAGATTTCCTTATTGATCATGACGGGCGCGGCAGACGGTTCCGGCTCCGGCAGCCCGGCGACCTGGCGCACGGCCGCCAGGATCCGCATGTGGGTGCCGCAACGGCACAGGTTCGGTTCCATGTGCGTGCGCAGCTCGCGTTCGGTCGGCTTCGGGTTGCGTTCGAGCAGCGCCTGCGCGCGCATGATCATGCCCGCGATGCAATAACCGCACTGCGCCGCCTGATGATCGATGAACGCCTGCTGAAGCTTGCCCGGATGCTCGGCGGTGCCGAGGCTTTCGATGGTCCTGACGCGGCGCTCGCCGATCGCGGCCACCGGGATCAGGCACGAGAACATCGGCTTGTCGTCGACGATCACGGTGCACGCGCCGCATTGCCCAAGGCCGCAGCCGAACTTCGCGCCGTGCAGGTGCAGGTCGTTGCGCAGCGCGTAAAGCAGCGGCGTGGACGGATCGATGTCGAGCGTGTGCCGCACGCCATTCACGGTGAGGGTGATCATTGCGTGCGGTCCTCCTTTCTGAGCTTCGCGGCGAGGGTATCGATGCCGCTCCACGCGGGGCGATCGGAGTACGTCTCGCGGATGTATGCGGCGAGGTCCGCGATCTGCGCGTCGTCGTACTGGTCGAGGTAAGACGGCATGTAGTTCAGCGTGTCCTCGCCATGCCAGCCGATCCCGTTGAACATCATCTGGATCGCGTTGCGCGGCGTGTCGGCGGCGATCGCCGTGCTGAACGCGAGCGTCGGCCGCTCGCCGATCGACTGCATCGGCGATGCCGGCCCGTGGCACTGCGCGCACGACGCCTGGAACAACACCGCGCCGCGCTGGCCGGCAGGTGTCGTCGCTTGGCGTTCGGCGACGGTCGTCGCGGGCCGTGCGGCGGCCGGCTTCTGGATCGACAGGATATAGGCCGCGATGGCCTCGACATCCTCGACCGGCACCGTCGCGAGATCGCGCGTGACGGGCAGCATCGGTCCGGCGGCCGCGCCGTGCTCGCTCGCGCGGCCGGTGCGCAGGTACGTGACCAGTTGCGCTTGCGTCCACGGGTGGACCGCGTTGCCGAGCGTATTGAGCGGCGGGGCTTCCCAGCCGTCGACGATGCCGCCGTCGAACGCCTTGCCTGCTTCCTCGCCGCCGATCGCATTGAGCGGCGAATGGCACGACGCGCAGTGTCCGAGGCCGTCGACGAGCAGCTTGCCGCGATTCCATTGCGCGGATTGCGACGGGTCCGGCTGGTACGCGCCTTCGCGCAGGAACAGGATGTTCCAGAACGCGACCAGCGGCCGGAAGTTGAGCGGGAAGATCAGGTCGTTCGCCGGCGTCTTCGCTTGAACCGGTTCGCGTGTCATCAGGTACGCGTATGCGGCCGCGATGTCCTCGTCGGACATCCGCGTGAAGTGAATGTACGGAAAGGCCGGGTAGAGCGGATGGCCGTCGCGGGCGATGCCTCTGCGCAGCGCGCGCGCGAAGGCGGCCTGCGACCAGCGGCCGATGCCGGTGTCCGCATCCGGCGTGATGTTGGTCGCGTAGATCGTGCCGAACGGCGTCGCGAGCGGCAGCCCGCCGGCGAACGGCTTGCCGTCCTTCGCGGTGTGGCAGACGACGCAGTCGCCCAGCGCGACCACGCGTGCGCCGGCCTTGATCAGTTGCGGATCGAACGACGCGCGGGCCGGCGGATCGATCGGCGCGATCGACGGCCGGTACATGATGCCGATCGCGGCCGCCAGGCCGATGATCGCGATGCCTGCCGCACTGAGCCAGAGTCGTTTGTGCTTCATGCGCGCTCCATGCGGACCGGTTCGTCCGGCGTCATTCGACAGGCGGGGCAATGGACGGCGCGTCGGCCGCGTGCGCTCTCGTGACGATTGCACGCGGTACCGCAGATCCGGTTGCCGAGTCGGACGGACCCACGTGCGCGGCCCGGCGTGCGGGCGCTCGCGACGTGCGTTCCGGTCGGCGCCGCCGGCTGGCGGTGCGGCATCGCCGATCGATTCGGCCATGTCGGGCCTGCTCGGCGGCAGCGATTCGCGGCGGAGATCATGTCGTTACTCCAGGGATGGGGGCCGCGCGCGGGCCGTGGCCGGCGCGCTCGTTGGTGGAGGCAGTCTACGCGGGCGCCGACGCCATTTCCTGAAGCTGCGCTGAAACGTTCTGAACGGGCGCACGAACCGTTCCGGCGCATGCGTTCATGTGTCAGCGCGGCGTGCCGAGACCGAACGCCGCGGCAAGTTGCGGACCCTTGTCGAGCAGCGACGTCACTTCCTCGCGCCGCCGCGTCGACCATTGCGCGAGGCGCGCGACGACGTCGGTGGCGTGTGCCGGCAGCGCTTCGGCGAGCGACACGGCATCGCTCGCCGCCTTCGACGTGCCGGACGCCGTATGGGGGCGCACGGTACAGGCCGCGTCGCCGATCAGCGCGACGCGGCCGTCGACGAAGCCGGGGCTCAATGCGTCGAAAATCGCCTGGTTGAATGGCGCGCGCGTCGCGAGCACCAGTTGCGACAGGGAAGCAGGCAGCCGTTCGCCGGCGAGTTGCCGCAGCGTCGCGACGGTGTCGTCGGCAAGCTGCCCCGGATGCACGGACGCGTGATGAACGTTGCCGTTCCGATCGGTCAGGTGGCGGCGCAGCGCGTCGGGATCGACTTCGTTGCGATACCACAGCCAGTTGAAGCGGCGCGCGCCCGGCGCGAGCGAGCCGTCGAGCGAGGGAATCAGAAACGCCATGAACAGCTCGCCCGGCGCCTTGTGCAGCGTCATGTTCTCGACCAGCGACTCGATCGCGGCGGCGTCGAAATCGGCTTCGTCGACGATGCCGCGCCACGCGAGGTAACCGGCAAACGATGGCGTATAGCCGGGGAAGATACGCGCGCGCAGGTTCGAACCGGAACCGTCGGCGGCAATCAGCACGTCCGCGCGAATGCGTTCGTCGTCCACGTGTACGTCGACGCCATCCGCGTCCTGGTCGAACCCGGTGACCGTGCGGCCGTAGTGGATGCGCCCGCGCGGCAGCGTCTCGTACAGCGAGCGATAGACGGCGTCCCACGACGAGAACGGCAGCATTTCGGGTTCGTCGCGCGTGACGATGCCGTCGCGATCGATCCAGCGCCGCCGATGCGTCGGCACGCTGATCATCTGGCGGCAATGGCCTCCATGCTGTTCGAGAAACGACATCATGCGTCGCAGCACGGCCACGCCGCCGCCCTGGCCGCGCAGCGGCGTGCGCGAACGCTCGCAGACCGTGACGTCGTGCCCGATGCAATCGAGCGTCAGCGCGGCCGCGAGGCCGGCGATCGAACCGCCTGCAATGACTATCTTCATCGTGCGTGACTCCCGTGTTCGAAACGCGGTGTGCGTTGCAGGCCGGCTGTCGTGATGCGTGGCGTCGCACGCCAGTGCTCACGGTTCGCCGGATGATGCCATGCCTGGCAACGGGCTGCGCCGAGCGTGCAGGCGTCGTCCGACGCGCACGCAACGCCGGTCGGAATGTTCGCGCTAGATTCTCAGCAGCTTGCCCGCGTTGCCGCCGAGGATCATCGAACGCTGTTCGGCCGTCAGGTCGAGGCGGTCGAGAAAGCGGACCGGCTGCTCGTAACCCATGTCGAAACAGTAGTCGCTGCCGAGCACGAGCCGGTCGACCCCGACGTTCTCCATCAGGAAGTTCAGCACAGGGCCCGAATGAGACACGGTGTCGTAGCTGAAGCGCCGCAGATAGCTGCTGGGCCTTTGCGCGAGCCGGCGCGTTTCGGGGCGGGCGGTCCAGCCCGCGTCGAGGCGCCCGACGAGGATCGGCAACGCGCCACCCGCGTGCGGCAGCGTGACGTGCAGGGTCGGGTGGCGGTCGAGCACGCCGCCCAGGATCAGATGCGAGCCCGCGATCGCCGTATCGAACGGATTGCCGAGCAGGTTGCTCAGGTAGAAATCGCCGAGCCGCGCGCCGCCGACCGTTTGCTGCGGATGCAGAAACACGGGCAGGCCCAGTTGCTCGATGCGTGCGAACACCGGCGCGAACAGCGGATCGTCGAGATCGCGGTTGTCGATGTTGGTGCCCATGTACACGCCGCGCACGCCCGGCAACTGCGCAGCGCGCTCGAGTTCGTCGATCGCGTCGGTGGCGTTCAGCATCGGCAGCGTCGCGAGGACGACGAAACGCGCCGGGTGCCGCTGGTAGACGCGCGACGCGGCCGAATTCCAGTCGCGCGCGAGCTTCGCGTTGAACGGCCGGTCGCCCCAGTACGCCATCGGCACGCTGAGCGACAGCGCCTGGACGTCGACGCCGGATGCGTCCATGTCCTTCAGCCGCGCGTCGACGTCGATGAACTTCATCGGCAGCGGCCCGAGGCCGCCTGCGGGCGTCCGGAACGTGAACGACGCATCGTCGCACGTGAATGCGCCGCCGAAGCGCTTGCCTTCGCCGCCGACCAGGTCGCAAAAGCTCTCCGGGTAGTAGTGCGCGTGGATGTCGATCGAACGGGGCCGGTGCGGCGGCACGGCGGCCGGTGCGCTCGCGGTGTCGGCCGCCGATGCGGGGCGTCCGGCGACGGCCGTACCGGCGAGCGCGGCAAACGCGCCGAGCAGGCGGCGCCGCGCCGGCGACATGCAGCAGGTGCAATTCAACATGGTGTCTCTCATGGGATGTCGATTTTTCGGATCGCGCGGCTCAGCCGCGTTGCGTCGTGCCCATTTCGCATGCGACGAGCTGCGTGTCGAACTGCGCGCGCTCTCGTTGCGCACGGGCCGAGCGATCGGTGACGGAGAACAGGACGACGCCGGCGAACGCCGCCGCCATCGAGAACAGTGCCGGATATTCGTACGGATAGACCGCATGCGCATGACCGAGCACCTGCACCCAGACGGTCGGGCTCAGCACGGTCAGCGTGACGGCGGTCGCGAGCCCGGTCAGGCCGCCCAGCACCGCGCCGCGCGTCGTCAGGCCGCGCCAGTAGATCGAGAGCAGCAGCACGGGAAAATTCGAGCTTGCCGCGATCGAGAACGTGAGGCTGACGATGAACGCGATGTTCTGCTTCTCGAACGCGATGCCGAGCAGGATCGCGAGCACGCCGAGTACCAGGGTCGTCACGCGGGCCACGCGCATTTCCTCACGATCGGACGCCTGACCGCGACGCAGCACGTTCGCATAGAGGTCGTGCGAGATCGCCGACGAACCCGCGAGCGTCAGTCCGGCGACCACGGCCAGAATGGTCGAGAACGCGACCGCGCAGATGAAGCCGAGGAACACGTTGCCGCCGACCGCATGCGCGAGATGGATCGCCACCATGTTCGCGCCGCCCGTGATCGCACCGGACGCGTCGTGGTATTGCGGGTCCGACGCAACGAGCGCGATGGTGCCGAAGCCGATGATGACGATCAGCACGTAACCGGCGCCGACGATGCCGGTCGCATAGAGGATGCTCTTGCGGGCCGCGTTGACGTCGCCGACCGTGAAGAAGCGCATCAGGATGTGCGGCAGGCCCGCCGTGCCGAAGATCAGCGCGAGGCCGAGCGACACGGCCGAGACCGAATCGGATACCAGGCCGCCGGGGCGCATGATTGCCGCGTGTTTCGGATGGACGAGAATCGCCTGCGCGAACAGCGCATCGAGGCTGAAGCCGAAACGGCTCAGCACCATGATCGCCATGAAGGCCGCACCGGCGAGCAGCAGCACGGCCTTGATGATCTGGATCCAGGTCGTCGCCAGCATCCCGCCGAAGAACACGTAGACGACCATCAGCACGCCGACGAACAGCACCGCGACCGTGTAGTTCAGGCCGAACAGCAGCTCGACAAGCTTGCCCGCGCCGACCATCTGCGACACGAGATACAGCAGCACGATGACGATCGAGCTCGAGGCCGCGAACGCGCGGATCGGCCGTTGCCGGAGGCGATAGGACACGACGTCGGCGAGCGTGTACTTGCCGAGGTTGCGCAGCGGCTCGGCGATCAGGAACAGGATGATCGGCCAGCTCGCGAGGAAGCCGACCGAATAGATCAGGCCGTCGTAGCCGCTCGTGAACACCAGCGCGGAGATGCCGAGCAGCGACGCCGCCGACATGTAGTCGCCGGCGATCGCCCAGCCGTTCTGGAACGCGGTGATCTTGCCGCCCGCGGCGTAGTGGTCGGCCACGCTGTGGTTCTTGCGCGCCGCCCAGCGCGTGATGAAAAGCGTCGACGCGACGAACAGCAGGAACATGCCGATCGCGACCGGATTGTGCCCGTGCGCCAGCGTTGCGGGGCCGGCCGCGAATGCCGGTGCCGCGCCGGCGGCGACGACGAAGAAGATCGATGCGAGGAGCAGGCGTTTCATTGATCGCCTCCGTGACGAATGGACGCGACGATCGTGTCGTATGCCGAATTGGCCCGATACACGTAAAGCGCGACCAGTGCGAACGTGACGACGAACATGCCGAACCCGATCGGGATGCCCCATGGCGTAGGCCGGCCCGGCACGATCGGCTGTCCGAGCAGCGTCGGCGAGAACGCCAGCGTCAGGATGAACGCGAAATAGAGGGTGAGCATGACGAGTGTCAGCGACCAGGCGAACAGCCTTCTGCGCCTGACGAGATCGCGAAAGCGGGCATCGCGCAGCAGCGGATGCGTGGCCTGCGCCGGCGCGTCCAGGTCGGGCGCGGTGCCGGCGGCAGCCGGAATGGGGTGGTTCACGGTGTCTCCTTGTGGTTTGGGTATCCGGGCCGGGCAACGGGCAGCGGGCGCCGCGCGTCGCGCACGCCGCGCCCGTGCCCGCTCAGAAATGCGGCGGAACGGCGGTTTCCCGCATCACGACTTCCGGCGTGCGATAGCGCTCGGCCATTTCGCGTTCGGTGTCGTTCTTCAGTTGCGCTTGCATATAGGCGCCGAGGTGGCGCGCGTGCTGCACGATCGCGGCACCGAATGCCGTGCGCGTTTCGCTGTATTCGCACAGCGCGTCGAGCGTGTCGGTGCGCGTGGCGAGCGCCGTGACGAGCGCGAGCGCATCGCCGGCGGCTTTCGTGACACCCATTCCGCAATGCGGTCGCGCGACGAACGCGGCGTCGCCGAGCAGCGCGATCCGGCCGAACGCCATGTTCGGCACTTCGAGGTCGTAGATCGGCTGGAACAGCGGTTGTGTCGCGCGCGCCACGACCTCGGCGAACTGCGGCGCAAGCAGCGCGTGCGCCGCGTCTTCCAGCTCGGCGAGGACGTCGCGCCGGATCAGCGTCGGTGGAATGCCGCCCGCCCACAGCTTGCCGGTCTCGTCGGTCAGCAGGTTCGGCAGGTCGGACGCTTCGCGAGTCGCGCGATACCAGACGAAGTTGTAGCGGCGCTCGCCGGGTTTCGTGCTGTTGCCCTGGCCGGCGACCGGATAGCCGAGGATCTGCTCGTGCGGCGGCAGGCCGAACGCGAATTTATCGAACAGCGTCGCGTGGGTCGCGTCCGACAGGTCGGCTTCGTCGACCAGCCCGCGCCAGGCGACGTAGCCCGCGTACTGCAACTGCGCATCCGGCAGAAATTTCTCGCGGATCGCGGAGCGGAATCCGTCGGCCGCGATCACGAGATCGGCATGCACGACCGAGCCGTCGGACAGCGTGACCGATGCGCGATCCGGTCCGTCCGCGACATCGGTGACGACGCCGCCCGAGTGGTAATGCTGGTCGGGCAGCGCGGCGCGCAGCACGTGGTACATCTTGCTCCACGCGGTGAGCGTCTGCGGCAGCGTGCGTTCCGACTCCACGGTGCCGTCTGCGGCCAGCGTGATGCGCGATTCGACCTTCACGCCGATCGATGCGTCGATGCGCACGCCCGCGGCGAGCATCACGTCGAACAGTTCCGGGTGCGTGACGATGCCGGCACCGCGGCCCGAGAGCGCCTCGGGCACGCGTTCGAACACATCCACGTCCCAGCCGTTGCGCAGCAGCAGATTCGCGGCAAACAGGCCGCCCAGCGAACCGCCGATGATGGCGGCCTTGCGATTCGTCGAAGTGCGGTTGTTCATGTCAGTCTCCACGGGAGTCGCCGGCCGATGCAGCGGCGGCGGGAAGTGTCAGGCCCGCGACCTCGGCGGCAGGGAAGTTGAGCTCGATCGTCACGCCGGACGGATCCTCGATGAAGACCTGGTGCAGCCCGAGGCCCGGCACCGTGCGGTCGCGCCACGCGACGTTTTCGGCACGCAGCGTGTCCCACATCGCCTCGACGCCGGTCGCGAGGAACGCGATGTGGTCGACGGTTCCGGTGCCCGTTGCGGGAAGATCCTTGTCGCCGAGATAGGCCGCGAGTCCGTCGGGGTTCGCCGGATCGACGCCGATGATGTGGACCGTGCCGTAATCGGCTTCGTCGCCGCCCTTGTAGAGCCATGCGCCGGGAAAGTCGAACGGCGGGCGATAGCCGCGTTTGAAGCCGAGCACACGTTCGTAGAAGCGGCACGATTTCTCGAGATCGAGCGTGCGGATCGAGTAGTGCGCGAGTCTGGAGACTGGCATGGCGGACCTCTTGTTTATCGAGAGATAAGTTATCGTTCGATAAATACTAGTCGAAAAAAGCGGTGAGAAAAAGCCGCAATCGAATCGTGTTAACCCTAGGCCCGAAACGGTGCCGGATGCCGGTGCGCGGTGCGCTACGTCGCGATCTCGCCGGCCATGACGTCGTCCGCATAGCACCAGACCCAGCGCTCGCCGGGCTCGATCGAACGCGCCAGTGGGTGAGTCGTTTCGTGGAAATGACGGCTGGCGTGGCGATTCGGAGACGAGTCGCAGCAGCCGACGTGCCCGCAGGTCAGGCACAGGCGCAAATGCACCCACCGGCTGCCGGACTTCACGCATTCCTCGCAGTAGTCCTTATCGGTGGTCAGGATGCGTGCTTCACCGAGATGGGTGCAGGTCGTGGCCATCTTCCGCTCCAATGCCGGTGCCGGAGATCGCTCGCGGCGCGGCCGGCGCGAAGCTGCGAGCGGGGTTGGATACGGTTCATTGTGGACGGTCGCGTCGCGCGCGGACCTTAATTCTTGTTAAGCGTGTCGGCCGGAGGGCAGGGAGGACGTACAGTCACGAGTGCGGCCGGTGCGACATCCGGCCGGGATCCGACATGGCGATCATCGGGAGGCGCTTATGACTCAGTCGCAGCATGTCAAGGTAATCGGCTTGCCGAACAGCAAGGAGGCCTACGCAATCCGCGACTTCCTGAAGCGCGGCGTGGTCGCCCCTTCGTCATCGCGTCGTTGAAACCGGCAGCCGGAACGTCAGTACAGTGCCGTTCCCGTCGCGCGGCGCGGCTTCGAGCGTGCCGCCATGCGCTTCGACGATCGATCGGCAGATCGCGAGACCCATCCCCATGCCGTGCGATTTCGTCGTGAAGAACGGATCGAAGATCCGGTTCGCGATCTCGGCATCGATACCGGCGCCGCGGTCGGCGACGGAGACGACCGCGTAACCGTCGCCGACGTGCGACGCGATCTCGAGTTCGCACGTTGCGGCCAGTCCGTCCATCGCGTCGAGCGCGTTGGTGACCAGGTTCAGGATCACCTGCTGGATCTGGGTGCGATCGGCCATCACGCGGATGTCGTTGCAATGCAGGTCGACGCACAGCGCGACCTGCTTCGCGTCGATTTCGGTCGCGGTGAGGTGCAGCATGTCGCGAATCAGGTCGTCGATCGCGAGTGGCGCCAGCGCGGGCGGTGCCTGGCGCGCGAGCGATCGCAACGCGCGGACGATGTCGGCCGCCCGCACGCCGGATGCACGAATGTCCTCGAGGCTCGCGAGCGCTTCGCCGAGATCGGGCTGCGTGCCGCGCAGCCAGCGCATGCACGCGCCGACGCTCGACACGATGCTCGTCAGCGGCTGATTGATCTCGTGCGCGATCGATGCGGCCAGCTCGCCCATCACCGTCATGTGCGCGGTGCGTGCGAGCTCCGTTCGTGCGTGCCGCAGCGCGGCCTCGGTCTCGAGCCGGCGCGCGTTCTCGTCGATCAGTTCCGCATAGAGCCGGGCGGATTCGAGCGCATTGGCCGCTTGCGGCGCGAGCACTTCCAGCATCGCGATGCGCCGCGGCGAAAACACGCCGTTGGTCAACGCATTCTCGAGATACAGCACGCCGATCAGCGCACCCTGCTTCAACAGCGGCAGGCAGAACAGCGAGCGCGTCGGATGCGCACGCAGGCTGTCGGCGTGGTCGGGCATGCCTTCGCGCTGCGCGTTCGCGAGCACGACCGGCTTGCGGGTCCGGGCGACGGTGTTCAGGATCGACAGCGGGACATCCTGCTCGGTCGGTTCGCCGCGGGCAATATCGACGATCACGTCGCTGCCGACGACGCGCGCGGTCGCCTCGATCGTCAGCCGGTCGTGCCGGGCGAGCAGCAGCAGGCCATAGCGTGCGCCGGCGTAGACGATCATGTTGCGCATCAGTGTCTGGATCAGGCGCTCCAGCACGATTTCTTCGGATAGCGAATGGGCCGCGTGCATCGCGAGCGCGAAATCGAGATCTTCGCGGGCGGGCAGGGCAGGGCCGCCCGGCGACGGGTCCATCACGAGGAACGGATGCTGCGCTTCCATCGCCTGCGCCTTGCCGGTCGCGCCCCAGCGCCGGTAGCACGCGTGGGCGAGCCGCAATTGGTGGCGCGCGGGGCCGGCGAGCCCGAGCGACGTGGCGTGATGCGCGGCCAGTTCGTGCGCGAGCGCCTGTTCGTGCACGAAACCATGTTCCGCCGCGAGGCTGGCCGACGCCTCGTACTGCTGCATCGCGACGATATGGTCGCCGCGCACGCGCGCGAATTCGGCATCGATCAGCGCGAGCTTGTTGCGGAACGTCGCCGGATTGCGTTCGCTCCACGCGGCGAAGCGGGCGCGTTGCGGCGCATGGCGTTCGAGCAGCCGCTCGGGCGGCGTGGCGCCGCGGTCGCTCGCGATGCCGGCCAGTACGCCGAACAGGTGGAAGTCGGACAGCATGATGTGCGCGGGCGTCGACCACGCGCTCGAAGCGGCTGCCTCGAGCGACGCACGCGCCGCGTCCGCGTCGCCGAAAATGAAGGCCGCCTGGCCGGCGAGCACGTCGGTCCAGAACTGCAGGACCGACATCGGTGTCTTCGTCGACGGCCGGGCACGCCAGGAGCCGATCGGCCGATGGTAGCCGAGCTGCAGCGCGTCGATGAATTCGGACTGGGTGGACACGAGATCGACGATGTCGTCGTAACGCGCGCCGCGTGCGATTTGCAGCAGCGGATCGATCTCGTCGCGGATCGCCGGCAGTGCTTCGCCCATCGAGAGCAGATCGCTGACGATATGGTTGCAGCTGTAGCACATCCAGCGCAGCTCGGCGCTCGCATTGCCCGCCGATTTCGCATCGCGTGCGCGCTCGAGTGCGTAGGACAGCGGCTGGGTCCAGACGCTCACCTGGTCGAGCGCGATCAGCGTCGCGGAGCGGTAGCGCTCGAAGCCGTGGCGATCGACCAGTGCGAGCGCGACCTTCGCGAATTCGAAGCCGTCTTCATACGCGTCGTGATGCCCGACGATGCTGACGCCGTACCACGCAAGCCCCTGCACCGACGCGGCGGTGATGCCGTGGCGCAGGGTCAGCCGGACCATCGTCGCGAAATGCAGCAACATCAGCCCGCCGCTCGGATAGAACATCGCGGCCTCGAGTGCGGTCAGCAGCGCCATCGTGGCTTCGACGCGCGTATCGGTCATCACGGGCAGGTCGACGAGGTCGCGGATGGCGCGACCGTCGAGGGCTTCCCGCACGGCGTCGCAGGCCGCCGCGAGATCGGCTTCGGCCGGCTCGGCCGGCAGTTCCACGCCGAGCAGCGCCAGCCCGGCGAGCGCGACGTCGACGGCCTGCCGGTAGCGCGACTCCACCGTGAGCTGCGCGGCCTTCAGCCGGTGCGCCTCGGCACGATCGGCCGGCGTGCGCGTACGCGCCATGAGCTCGTCGATCGCGTCGGATGCCTGCGCGGTTTCGCCGATCGCGAGCAGCAGGCCGCTGCGCAGGATGCCGATCCGGCTCGCGAGACCGTAGTGCTGCGACCATGCATGAGGACCGAGCAGCGCTTGCGCGGACGCGAGAAACGACAGCGCGCGATCGCGCGCGGCGGCCGGGGCCGCCGCCTCGGCGGCGGTGACCAGGGCATCCGCGAAAGCGAGCGCGAGCACGCCGTCGAGCGGCGCGGTTTTCGCCTGCTCGATCTGGGTGGCGAGTTCCAGCAGGGATTCGGTCGACCGCGCGTTCGCGCGGCCGAGCATCGCGGCGGCGATCCGGGCGTGGGACTGCGCGCGCTCCGCGCGCCCGGCGAGCGCGTGGACGGCTTCGAGGATGCGGTCGTGAACGAAGCGCCAGCGGTTGCCGGAGAGCGACACGAGCCCCGCCTGGCGCGCGGGGTCCAGCCAGAAACGGAGTTCGGCCCACGTCTTGCCGGCGGCGGCGCACAACAGCGCGTCGTCGGCATCGGTGCCGATATAGGCCAGCAGCGACAGCAGCGTTCTCGATTCAGGCGGCAGCCGCTGCATCCGGATCGCGAGCAGGCTCACGACGTTCTCGGTCGGGTGGTGCGCGTCGATGTCCGACGAACGCCACTGCCACGTTTGCCGCATCGGGTCGTAGCCGAGGAGCTGCTCGTCGATCAGCGTGCGCAGCAGGTGCTGGATGTGGAACGGATTGCCGCCCGTCCTGCGGTGAACGATGTCGCCGAGCCCCGACAGCCGGGCCGGCGCCTCCCCGAGCATGCCGGCCAGCATGTGCGTGACGTCGGGTGCGTCGAGCGGCGCCAGCGTCAAGGTCGTCAGGCGGGCGGGGTCGAGCTGTTGCAGGAAGCGGCGGAACGCCGGTGTGTGATCGTGTTGCGGCCCGCTTCGATAACCGGCCACGATACAGAAATTGGCCGGCGGATCGACCGCGATCGACGCAAGAAACGCGAGCGTCGCGTCGTCTGCCCACTGGATGTCGTCCAGCGCCATGACCAGCGGTTCGGCCGGCGCCGCGAACGCACGGAAGGCATTCACGACGATCTGGCACAGATGAAATTCCGGAATCGCATCGGTATGATCGAACGCGACGGGCTCGACATCGAGCAGCCATGCAATCTCCGGGAAGATGCCGGACAGCAGGCTGGCCTGACGGCCCACACAGTCGCGCAGCCGCGCGGCGATCGCCGCGATTTCGTCGTCGGGCCTGGCCAGCGCGCTGCCGAACAGCGCGCGCAATGCTTGCAGCACGGGCGCGTAGGGCCGTGCGGGCTGGAATTGATCGACCTTCGCCGACGTGCACCAGGCCGTGCGCCGCGCCGCTCGCGCATGGCGCATGAAGTCCTCCGCCAGTGCGGTCTTGCCGACGCCGGCCGGCCCGTCGATCAGGACGATGGCCGTTTCGGCGGTTCGCGATACGGCCGCCAGCACCGCCTCGAGCCGGCGGGATTCGGCTTCGCGGCCGACCAGCTGATCGGGCGCGCGCAAGCCGGCGAGCGGATCGCTGCCGCCGAGCGCGAACGGCTCGACGCGGCCTGCGGCCAGCCAGTCGCGCCGGATACGTTCGAGATCGTGCTGCACCGTTTCGCAGGACGGGTAGCGATCGGCGGGTTCCTTGGCGATCAGTTTCAGGATCAGGTCGCTCAGGACGGCAGGCAGGTCGTCGCGAAAGGTGGTGGCCGTCGCCGGCTGCATGGCGACATGCGCGTGGACCCATTCGGACGTCGACGTGGCCTTGTACGGCATCCCGCCCGTCAGCAGGCGGAAAAGCGTGATGCCGAACGCGTACAGGTCGGAACGCTCGTCGACGCATGAGCCGTCGGAGACTTCGGGCGCCGCGTAGGCCGCGAAATCGGTGCGCATCGTACTCGCCACGACGCGTTCCGTCCGACGGTCCCACGCATGGGCGAACGAGCGGAGCATCACCGTGCCGTCCGGTGCGATGACGAAACTGGCCGGTTGCAGATCGCCATGCAGCCAGCCGCGCCGATGAAGCTCCCCGAGCGTGCGCGCGGCCTGGATCGCCGCGTCGAGAAAGACGTCGAGCGGCAGCCGCCCGTCCGCCAGCGTGTCGAACCCGCGCACGTCCGGGCGGGGATAGACGAGCACCGGGCCGTCCGCGGCGCGGATCAGCGCAACCGGCATGAGCGCCCACGCCGGCTCCAGCGCTTCGTTCAATGCGTATTCGTGCTCGAATTGCCGGCAGCGCTGGTCGGATTCCCACCCGGTCTGGCACGCGGACCACACCTGCCCCGTTGCTGCGTCGGTCAGGTCGAACCACAGCACGTCGCCCGATCGGACGGCATTCGACAGGCGGGCGCGCGCCAGCCAGTCGGCATCCATTCGCTTCGTGTCGTCCGGGGCGCGCAAGGGTTGGTTCACGGTAGGGGCAGGTTCGGTGGAGCAGGATGTAACCGGCGCATCATACGAAATCGGCCGGGCTGGATTGCGCACGTTCGGGCGGCGGCCCGTGCATTGTCCATCAGTCCGACGAACTCTGCAGTACCCCCCGCGCACCATTCCCGACGACCGAGCCGGCCGGTACCCGACTAAACCTATAGATAATGGCCGGCGCGCCTGCCACGCCATACGATAGGTTCAAGCCTCCCGACACGCATCGATGCGTGTCCGGCGGGCCGAACAGGGGGTGTCGCCTCGCGAGGCGGCGCAAGGTGCGGAGCAGCATAAGCGAGTGCGGATCATGTACACGTTCGGGCGGGTGACGGTTTCCCTTGAGTGCCGCGAAGTCTGCGTCGACGGGCAGCCCCGGTATATCGGCGCCCGGGCATTCGAGATTCTCGAGCTGCTGGTGAAGGCGGCCGGCAGGCTCGTGTCGAAGGACGAGATCATGCAAGCGGTGTGGCCGAACACGATCGTGGTCGAGAACAACATCCAGGTGCACGTCTCGACGCTGCGCAAGCTGTTCGGCGGCAAGCACGGGTGGATACGAACCGAATCGGGCCGCGGCTATCGGCTCGCGCCGCCGGCCGACCTGGCCTATGCGGACCGCCAGCCGGACCGGGTCGAGTCGGCGCGCGGCGCCCGCGCGGGCACCGCCCCGCGCAAATGTCCGCTGATCGGCCGCGAGCAGGAAGCGGCCGAACTGCACGCGCTGCTCGAGCGCGAGGCGCTCGTGACGCTGGTCGGCCCCGGCGGCGTCGGCAAGACGCATCTCGCGCTGGAGGTGGCGACGGCCTGGTCGGCGGTACGCGGCATCGAGATGGTCCGGATCGATCTTGCCGGCTGGCAGGGCGGCGCGAAGCTGGAGTCCGCGGTGCTGGACGCGCTCGACCTGCCGCTCGGCCCGGCCGCCGGGCCGGCCGACGTCGTGCGCGCGATCGCCGCGCAGCGCGTTATGCTGGTGCTCGATAACGCCGAGCAGCATGTCGACGAACTGGCGGACCTCTGCGAAGCGATCGCGGAGGCGAATGCCGGCACGATACTCGTCGTGACCAGTCGCGAACCGCTGCGTGTCGCCGGCGAGCGCGTTTATCGCGTCGGGCCGCTGCCCGTGCCGCCGGCCGGCGCGAACGACGGCGAGATCGTCGCGTGCGGTGCGGTGCGCATGTTTCTGGCCCGGGCGCGCGCGATGGGCACCGACATCCCCGCGGATGCGAAGACGCTGGACGCGATCGCGACCATCTGCCGCCGCCTGAGCGGCCTGCCGCTCGCGCTCGAGCTCGGCGCGGCCCGCGTCGCGTTGCTCGGGATCCAGGGGCTGGCAGCCGATCTCGACAAGTCTGTCCTGTCGTTGTCCGGCGGTCTGCGTACGGCGCATCCGCGCCAGCAGAACCTCAGGGCCACCATCGAATGGAGCTATCGGCTGCTCGACGATGCGGAGCGCACCGTGCTGTGCCGCCTCGCGGTATTTCCGGATGCGTTCCGGCTCGATGCGGCGTGCGCGCTGGCCGCATGCGACGAACTGGGCGCCGCCCGCGTGCTCGACTGCCTGGTCAGCCTTGCATCGAAATCGCTGCTGGTCGTCCATTCGGTCGGACTCTCGAAGCATTATTCGCTGCTCGAGGTCGTGCGCGCGTATGCGCTCGAGAAGCTGGCGGAGTCAGGCGAAGCCGGTCGCCTGCATGCGCGGTGTGCGTCCTTCGTCGGCGAGGCGCGCGCGGAGACGCTGCCGCCGGCGCAGGCGACGTCCGTGCAACCGCTGCTGGCGGCACGGTCGTGGGCGTGACACACGGGTTGTGCGCGCGTGGCGCGCAGCGGTAACGCCGTCCGACGCGGCGTAAGCTGCATGGCGATGTTCTGGATTGACAAAATTTTCAGGTTCTCATTTCATGGCCATTGTTTGCATCATCGATGACGATGCGTCGGTCCGTAAGAGTCTTGCCAGCCTGCTGAAATCGGCTGGCCATACCGCATTGCCGTTCGCGTCGGGCGAGGAATTCCTCGCGGCCGGCCCGCTGGACGACGCGGCTTGCGTGCTGGTCGATCTGAAGATGAAGGGGATGAGCGGTCTCGACGTCCAGCGTCTGCTGGTCCAGCGCAAGGCGACGCTTCCGGTCATCTTCATGTCGGCGCACGGCGACGACGAGTCTGTCCGTCGCGCGCTTGCGCAAGGCGCGGTCGCGTTCTTGCGCAAGCCGTTTCCATCGGACGATATGCTCAACCTGATCGATCACATCGCATCCGGCGCGCCGCCTGCGTGAGCGGCGGCCCGTCGACCGGCCGCGCCGCAGGCGGCGCGGCGGTTCCGGTCGGCCTTTTCTTAGTTTATCATTCGATAATGAAGCGGATGCCTACACAGGAAATGCAATGGCGAGCACGCCGGATATGACGTCGATCGGCAACCGGGGCGGGGGCGACTCCGCCCCGATCGTCTATGTAATCGACGACGATGAAACGCTGCGGCGCGCGTTGAGCTCGCTGTTGCGTTCGGCGGGATGGCGCGTCGAGACGTTCGCGTCGTCGCGGGCGTTTCTCGCGTTCGAGCGGCCTGCCGTGCCGAGTTGCCTGATCCTCGACGTGCGTCTCGCCGACGAGAGCGGGCTGGCCCTTCAGGAGGAAGCGGTGCGAGCGGGCCTGAACGTGCCGATCCTGTTCATGACGGGTTACGGCGACGTGGCCACGACGGTCAAGGCGATGAAGGGCGGCGCGCTCGACTTCCTGACGAAGCCGTTCGATGACGATGCGATGCTCGATGCCGTCGGTCACGCACTGGCCCGCGATGGCGAGCGCCTCGCGCGCGACCGTGCGCTGGACGCGGTGCGCGCGGCCTATGCGTCGTTGACGCCACGCGAACGCGAAGTGATGAGCCTGGTGGTCGCTGGCCTGATGAACAAGCAGATCGCAGCGAATCTCGGGCTGCAGGAAATCACGGTGAAGGTGCATCGGGCCCAGGTCATGAAGAAGATGCAGGTCCGCACGCTGCCGGATCTCGTGCGGCAAGCCGAGGCGCTGGGCGTGGGCCCGGCCGGCGCGCGCGACTGAACTGGGCGGCCTGATCGTTCGACGCAACGGCGCCGGCTTCGACGCGGTGCGCCGGGCCGGGACGATGCGGACGACGGCATTCATGCGGCCACTTCGTTGTCGGCATCCGCGGTGTGCGTGACGGCGCGCGCGTCGTGTCGCGCTGCCGGCCGGGCATCGGGGTTGTCGTCGAACGCCGCGACGAGATGTTCGGCGAGCGTTCTGATGCGCGCGGGCAGGTTCCGGCGCGAGTGATAGAGCAGCGATGCGTCGAGGTCACCGACCTGCCAGTCGGGCAGCAGGCGAACGAGTGCGCCGTCGCGCTCGAGCGGCCGCGCGAGATGCTCCGGAAGCACCGCGAAGCCGGTGCCGCGGGCTGTCGCGAGAATCAGCGCATCGAGGCAGTTCGAGCGGATCGCGCCGGCCAGCCGTATCTCGGCGCTCGCGCCGGTACGCCGGTGCCGCAGCGGCCATACCGAGCCGCTACCCGGTTTGCCGCCGCGCGCATCCATGCGTTCGAGCGCCTGTGGCGAGTCGGTTGCCCCACCTGCAGCGCGATACCGCGGGCTCGCGTAAAGGCCCATCGGGATGCGCCCAAGGCGCCGCTCGATGCACGTCAGGCTCGACGTGCGTTCGGTGACGATCGAGAGATCCGTTTCGCCGCTCAGGGCCGCGCTCGGGTGATCGACCCAGTCGACCCGGATTCGCACGAGCGGATGCTGCCGATTGAAATCGGCGAGGACCGGCACCAGGCGATCGACGCCGAACAGGTTCGACACCTCGATCGAGATGTCGCCTTCCATCTCGCTTGCATTGGCGTGACAGCAATCCGAAAAGTGCTCGTATTGCTCCAGCAACGCGCGCGCCTGCTCGAGCACGTCCTGGCCGACGCGCGTCAGCGTCACCTTGCGCGTCGTGCGGTGAAACAGCAGCACGCCGAGCGACGTTTCCAGGCACCGGATCGCGCGGCTGATGCAGGGAACGCCGAGCCGATGGGCTTCGGCGGCTTTCGTGAAGCTGCCTTGTTCGGCAACCGTCTTGAGTATCTCGAGCGTTTTCAGGCGATCCATGACACGTCTCGCTTCGGTGAATTCGGACATGACCAATTTATGCGGCACACCGGCGCCAGGCAACGCAAAAAACGTTAGGTAAGCTTAAGAGCGATATGAAAATGCGTGAGGCCGTTTGAACCGGGGCCGAGGGCGCGTTGATGTTTTTTCAGAACCGGTCGCCGCGATTCGCGACGTTCGCCGGTTTCGCTGCAGGCGGCGCCCATCCGCCGCCCAGCGCGCGCACGAGATCGACCGTCGCGATGGCGAGTGCCTGGCGGCTATGAATCAGCTGGCGTTGCGCGGTCAGTGCGTCCCGGTCCGCGTCGATGACCTCGAGATAACTGACGTAGCCGTGCCCGTAACGGTTCAGCGACAACCGCGCCGCTGCTTCGGTGGCGCGGGCCGCGCTGTCGTAGCGCACGATCCGCTCCTTCTGCGCGGCGATGTCGTTGAGCGCATCCTGGACTTCGCGCAACGCGCCCAGCGCGGTGGCGCGATAGTTCGCGTCGGCGAGTGTCGCGCCGGCCGTCGCGGCGGCCACCGCGGCCTCGCGCTTGCCGCCGTCGAACACCGTTTCGGCCACGCTCGCGCCGAGGCCCCACAGGGAACTGTTGCGGTCGAGAAACGTGTGGAGGTCGCGACTGGCGAATCCGCCCTGGGCGGTCAGCGTCAAGGTCGGAAGCCATGCGGTGCGGGCGACGCCGATTTCGAGCGACGCCGCGTCGACGCGGCGCGCCGCTGCATAGACGTCCGGGCGTTGCGCGAGCAGCGCGGACGGCAGACCGGGCGGCACTTCCGGCACGCGCATGGCGGACGCGGTTGGCGCGACTGCGAAGGCGGTCGGCGAGACACCGGTCAGCACGGCGAGCGCATCGACGAGGTTTTCGCGCAGCCGCCGGCTGTCCGCGAAATCGGCGCGAGCCGTATCGAGATCGGCCGCCGCACGCAGCGCGTCGAGATCGCTCGCCGCGCCGGCCCGCACGCGCGCGGCGATCACGTCGAGCGCGGTGCGTCGCAGCTCGATTGCGCGGGCGAGCGTCGCGAGATCCTGCTCGACGAAATGGAGCGTCAGGTAGTCGCTCGCGACATCCGTCGCGACGCGTAGTCGAACGGCTGCACGATCCGCGTCGGCCTGCATCACGTTTTGCCTGCCGATCTCCGCATCGCCACGCAGGCGCCCCCACAGATCGACTTCATAGCTGGCGTTGAACGGCACCGACCAGTTGTGCATCGTGCGTTTCGGCAATGCGTTGTCGACCGTGCCGGATACGCGCGAGCGGCTGAACGACGGATCGACGCCGACGGTCGGCGCCAGTGCGGCTTCGCGCACGCCGAGCAGCGCCTGCGCCTGGTCGACGCGCGCCGCGGCGGCGCGGATGTCCTGATTGCCGGCGAGCGCGGCATCGACGAGCGCGACGAGTGGCGGATCGCCGAACGATGCGGGCCATTCGACGAGCGACGGTGCGGGGTCGCCAGGCGCATCCGCATGGCGGAACCGGTCGGAGCCGACCGCGACGGGAGCGAGCGGCTGCGGCGCGATCGTGCACGCGCTCAGCAGGCCGGCGGCGAGCAGGGCGGCGAGGCGGGTCATGGCTGCGTGCGGCTGCGTTGCAGCGAGACGATGACCGACAGGCCGGGCCGAATACGCGGCTCGGTCGAGGCCGGACCGTCCAGCAGGATCTTGACGGGCACCCGCTGCGTGACCTTCGTGAAGTTGCCGGTCGCGTTGTCGGGCGGCAACAGCGAGAATTGCCCGCCCGTCGCGGGCGACAGGCTGTCGACGTGTCCGCTGAAGGTCCGGTCCGGCAGCGCGTCGAAGCGCAACTGCACGACGTCGCCGGTGCGCACATGCCGAAGCTGGGTTTCGCGGAAGTTCGCAACCACCCACGGGTGCGGTTCGACGACCGTGAGCAGCGCCTGACCGGGTGCGACATGCTCGCCGGTCTCGACCGTCTTCTTGCCGACGTAGCCGTCCGACGGCGCCACGACGGTCGTGTACTGACGCTGCAGCTCCGCATCGCGCAACTCGGCGTCGTTCTGGTTCGACACGGCATCGGCGGCCTGCCGCGCGGCCTGCGCGCTGCGCTGCTGCGCTTCGGCCGCGTCGATGCGCGCGCGGGCGGACTTGCGCGCCGCGTTGGCGGCATCGAACTCCTGCTGCGACAATCCGCGCGGGGTTTCGCGGGTCAGTTCGCGTGCCCGTGCGTAGTCGAGCTCGGCCTTCTCGGCGTCCGCGCGTGCCGACACGAGCGCCGCGTCGGCTTGCTCGACCAGCGCCTTCGCGCGGCTCGCATCGGAGTGCGCTTGTGCGACGCGGGCCCGCTGCAGCGCGACGCGCACGTCGAAATCGCGCGGATCGAGCCGCACGAGCGGGTCGCCCGCATGCACGAACCGGTTGTCGTCCACCAGCACGCGCTCGACCGTGCCGGCCACGCGCGGCGAGATCACGTGCAGGTGGCTTGTCACGTACGCGTCGTCGGTGCCGCGGTCATGCGCGTCGAATTCATAGACCAGCAGCGCGACGAGCAGCAGCGCGCATCCGGCGATCAATACGACCGGCCACTTGCGCGAGCGCGCGGGGGAGGTGGGCGGCACGTCCGGCGAGTTCGTGGTCACGATCGGGATACTCCATGGAACAGACGGGATTCGTCACATCGCGCTATGCTTGCGCGAGCCTTTTGTGCGGGAGCCGCTCGACGATGAACACCACGTTCGCCCCCGGTGGCACGACACCGGCGCCGGCTACAGCGCCGGCCTCCGACATACCGACGTTTCGTTCGATCGCCGCGATCGCGGCG